>NZ_CP063145.1:0-2120336 GCF_014961145.1 Cruoricaptor ignavus | reverse complement strand
ATTGGGCAAGACAAGCTATATTCGCCCGTATCTTTTGAGGGGTTTAAAAATAGAAAGACCCAACCAGGTTTGGCAGATAGACATCAGCTACATCCCGATGAAAAGGGGCTTTATGTACCTTACGGCGATTATCGATGTGTATAGCCGCTATATTGTGGGCTGGCAACTTTCCAACACTTTGGAGATGGAAACCCAGACTTCGGCGATGAATGAGGCGATAAAGAAATATGGCAAGCCTGAAATCGTTAACTCCGACCAAGGGAGCCAGTATACTTCATCAAACTGGCTAGATTGCATGGAAACTCACGGCGTAAAAATCAGTATGGATGGCAAAGGCAGGGCTACGGACAATATTTATATTGAACGCTTTTTCAGGACGATAAAGTACGATTATATCTACTTAAACCCTGTGGAATCGGGCTGGGAACTGTACGAAGGAATTAGGGATTTTATTAGCGGATACCATCGAAGAAGCCATCAGGGTATCAACCTTCAGAAACCAAAAGATTTGTTTATTTTTGAACCAACCAACAAACTTAAATCTGCTTAACCGTGGTTGAAATTTGGGGGACAGTACAAAATAAACAAAGACGTTATCAATCCTCAGCATGATTTTTTTAATAATAATCATACTTTTAATGAATTTTTATCTTTATTAAAATTAGATGAAGATATATTGGAGGGCTCAACAAAATCATTTTTTAAATATATTTATGATGAATATAAAACAAGTTTGCTGAGTAATGCAGGTTGGCAAGCTCCACCACAATCATTAACTCTTGAAAATAATTATGACATTGATAATTATGAATATTTAATCGATTGTAAAGTTTATTCTCAGCGTCCATTTAAAATGTATTATAAAATAGATGTTCGAAAAGAAATGTTTCACTTATTTACTAGGGGGTCTAAAATTGAAATGAAGTATCATCAAGAACTTCCATCAATTATAGATAAACTGAATACACATGAAGTATTTGAAGTTAGGGATTTGCTTAAGCCACTTGAAGAAGAGTGGCCAATTGAAGCAGGCTTATATTTTCTATCTATGATTTTTGATAAAAGAGGAATTGAAGTAATTATTAAATCAAATGAGGTTGAACCTACCGAAGATAGAAATCAAGATATATTAAAAGAAATAGAATGATATTTATACCACAGCATGACAAAATGGATTGTGGTCCCGCATGTCTTGCCATGATAGCAACTTACTATGGCAAGACTTTCGATTTGGCTTTCATTCGCGATCAGAGCTTTATTTCGAAGGAAGGAGTATCATTATTAGGTATTAGTGAAGCTTCTAAAAAAATTGGGTTAAACACCATATCAGCAAAATTAAATACTCATGAATTAAGGAACGACTTATTGCCATGTATTCTTCATTGGAATCAGAATCATTTTGTTGTTCTTTATAAAATCTCAAAAAATATTTTTACCGGGAAACTAGTTTACAAAATTGCAGATCCTGGACATAGTTTCGTTTCCCTCAGCGAAGAAAAATTTAAAAAATCATGGCTCTCAGATGGTGAAAAAGGTGTCGCCTTATTTTTAGAACCCACAGAAGATTTTTACCGGCAAACGCCTCCACAGGAAAAAAAGCTTTCAATAAAATATTTGCTAAACTATTTGAAGCCTCACCGAAATAAAATAGGCTGGATGCTATTGTTACTCGGCATTGGCACATTGCTCACATTAGCTTTCCCCATCCTTACCCAAAAGTTGATAGATGAAGGCGTAAACAAAAAAAATCTATCCGTCATTACCATTATTTTATTGGCACAATTGGCGTTTTTCTTTGGTAATATTGTGATTAATATTTTCCGCAACTGGATGATGCTGGTAGTCGGAACCAAAATCAATATCCAGATTATTTCAGATTTTCTGAAAAAACTTTTGAAATTGCCCATTCGGTTTTTTGATACGAAATTGATGGGAGATTTCAACCAAAGAATACAGGATCACGAGCGAATCGAAAATTTCCTCACCTCACAAAGCCTTATTACGTTATTTTCTGTCATAACTTTTACGGCATTTTTTGCCATCCTTTGGCATTATGATTTCAGGATTTTAGCAATCTATATTGTTCTTACCATTATTTCGGTAGCTTGGTCGTTGTTCTGGATGAGGAAAAGAAAAATTTTAGACTATTTCCGTTTCCAACAACGAAGCGAAAACCAGGAATCTATTTATGAAATCATCAACGGAGTATCAGAAATGAAACTCAACCAGTTTGAAGATTTTAAGCGAAAAGAATGGGAACAAATTCAGCAGAAATTATTTAAAATCAATATCAGAATTCTCAAACTAGACCAAATCCAGTTATCAGGTTTTGAATTTATTAATCAGCTCAAAAACATCATCGTTACTTTTCTTGCTGCAACTTTCGTGGTTAAAGGTAATATGACTTTGGGTGCGTTATTAAGTGTGTCCTACATCATTGGGCAAATGAATTCACCGGTCAACCAATTGATTTCGTTTTTTCGGTCACTCCAGGATGCAAAACTTAGTTTGGCGAGATTAAACGAAGTGCAAAACCACCCGGAAGAAGAACAGGAAAATCAGGTTCCGCTTTTAAGCAAGAAATATACAGAACAAAACGGAATTGAAAAAGGTATTTATTTTAAAAATGTATCATTTCAGTATGAAGGTCCACGGTCGCCATATGTTCTAAGAGATATCAATTTGTTTATTCCGGAAGGAAAAGTAACCGCAATTGTTGGGGCAAGTGGAAGTGGCAAAACGACGCTGATGAAAATGCTCTTGAAATTTTATGAACCGGTAAATGGCAAAATAAAATTTAACCATCTTGATATTAAAGAAATCTCACCCGAAGATTTGCGGAAAAACTGCGGCGTGGTCATGCAGGACGGTTTCATTTTTTCTGACACCATCGAAAGAAATATTGCAACCAGCGATGAACATATTGATTACGACAGGCTGGATCATGCTTTGGAAATTGCAAACATCAAATCTTTTGTAGAGGAATTGCCTTTGGGCTTAAACACTAAAATTGGAGCTTCCGGAAACGGTATTTCAGGTGGGCAAAAACAAAGAATCCTTATTGCCAGAGCGGTCTATAAGAACCCTCATTTTATTTTCTTTGACGAGGCTACTTCTGCTTTGGATGCAGAAAATGAGAAAATTATTCACGACAATCTGCAATCTTTCTTTAAAGGAAAAACGGTAATAATTGTTGCGCACAGACTTTCTACCGTGAAAAATGCTGACCAAATTATTGTACTGAAAAATGGTGAAATTGTGGAACAAGGGAGCCATCCCCAGTTAGTCCGCAAAAGGGCGGATTACTTTAATCTTGTCAAAAACCAGCTAGAATTAGGAAATTAAAAATTAGACATATAAAAAACATTTACGCTCTTTACGGAAGAGCAGAAATCGGAAAAACATCAACAATTAAGGAGGTTTATAATCTGCTTGTTGAAAAATTTGGTAAAGAGATAGTCGTTGAAACTGATACGAATATTTTTTCCGAACAAGGAGACATCAGAGTTACAGTTAGAGTTAATGGGAAATTAATTGGAATAGAAAGCCAAGGTGATCCCAATTCTAGGTTAAAGGCGAGTTTGGATATTTTTGTTGAAGTCAACTGCGATATTATTGTCTGCGCGACTAGAACGAGAGGAACTACTGTTGATTTTGTTAAGCAATTAGAATCAGAATACAAAATTGAATGGATTAAGAAACAAGATTTTGGTAATGATTATGAGCAAAAAAATAATGAACTGGCAAAGAATATTTTTGATCAATTAGTTTAATTTTTCAGATAGAAGAAATCGAGAATTTTGTTTCTATGAGCCACATTCATGAACTTTCTAAAACTTCTGGAGGGCATTCTCAATTGATTAATGTTCTAAGCAATTATGTTCAATTGACTGAAGAAGAAAGCCTAGTTATAATTAGGAATTTTAATGAATGTAACGCCCCAAAAAGAACAATTCTCATTGATGAAAATTCATTTTGTGATAAAATATTTTTTGTGAATAGGGGAATATTGCGCTCCTATTATTATGCCCAAAATGGAAAAGAAGTAACAAGTGTCTTTGCTGGTAAGAATCAATTTATGACTAGTCTGTTAAGTTTCCGTAAACTAATGGAAAATAGTGAAATTATTTGAGTGTGTCCAAGCTTCGGATTTTCTATATGTTTTGCGATCCGATTTTGAAAAAATTCTTTCTTTTTCTGATAATCTAAAAAAAATATATACTGATATACTGGAAGACTGTCACATCCAATCGCTCAAAAGACTTAAAAGTACTAATTCGCTGGATATAGCACACAAAATTCAATATTTAAAGAATGAGTTTCCATATGTAGTCAATAATGTTAGTGATACCGCCATAGCCTCCTTTCTTGGTATTTCACGAGAATATTATGTAAAGAATAAACACCTTCTGTAAATATGTGCTAAATAGCAACAAATTGCATCAGATTATAAATTTTGTGAAATAGTTCACAATCCTTTTAATATAAAAATATGATTTTTGTCATGAATTTATAATTAACAGTCATAATATTAAAAAAGCGGTATCCGAAAAGCTTGTAGAGTAGGAATATTAAAATCTCATTAATTATGAAAAAAGTTTTCTTAGCAACAGCAAGTGTATTGGCATTAACATTAATGTCTTTTGCTAATAATACCAAGAATGACATTAATCAGGTTGACGGTAACGTTGTTACTGTAAAAAACACTGAAAAATCTTAACAATTTTCTATGCACATCGGGATAGTTATAGCCTTTAATTTATTTTTCTTTTCTGCTTTGATGATTATATGGAATTTAACAACTTATTATTTTAATTATTATGATGAACAAAAATATAAAACAAGTATTGACGTTGGTAATGTCAATGTTTTTAACAACTAGTTATTTTTCCCAGTCTTATAAGTTTTTATATGAAATGAGTTGGAAGCCTTCTAAAACTTCCATTGCTTATAATAAAGAGTTGACCTCTTTGACATTTGATGAAAATAATAATTCTTATTTTCAAGCGTATGACAATTTTAGAAAAGATTCACTTAAGACTAAAATTATTATAGATTATGAAAAAAGCCAAGTAAAAGGGTCTTTAAGGATTCCTTCATCAGATCGTGATGCAAAATTTAGATCATTAATCATTAAAAGGAATGCAGAGAAAGATGTTATTCAAGAGGAAACGTTTTTCACAAAGACTTTTTCCATTCGATTTCCATGTAAAATTGTTTGGAATCTTAAAAATGAAAAACCTACTGAAAAAATAATGGGATATGATGTGAAAAAGGCAACTTGTAATTTTGGAGGAAGAAAATGGATAGCATTTTATACCAGCGAAATCCCAATACAAGACGGGCCATATAAATTTTCGGGATTACCTGGATTAATATTGAAAATATTAGACAGCAAAGAAGATTATATTTTTGAAATCAAAGGTATAACAAAAGAAGTCAATGACTTAAAATATAGGAATTTTGGTAATGGTAAGCCGGTAGAACTTTCCCCAGTTAGATGGGAAACTTTTTTAAAAAAATATAAAGAGCAACCATCTATGATCTTAGAAAATCTTAATACAACCCAAACCACTTATGTAATTAACGGAAAAGATGTTTCAAGTCGTGACGTAAAAGACGAATATAATAAAAAGGAATGGCTGGCATTCAAAAATTTCGAGAATCCTATTGAGGTAGAGCCTTCATGTAAATAAAAATTATGGTTGTTGTTTTTGACAATTGGTGTAGTAGATGTACTAATTTTGTAAGAGTGGTCAAAAAAATTGATTGGCTACAGTGCTTAACTTTCAAAGAACTTAGAAGTATTCATGACGGTGGAATTTCCGAAGGGATAGATATTGAACTGGCAAAAAGGGAAATGGCGTCTTATGATGGAAGATGGAAATATGGGTTTAATACTATTTATAGAATTGTATTACGAATTCCAATTCTTTGGTTTTTCGTACCGTTGTTCTGGCTCTTAAAGTTTTCAAATCTTGGAGAATTTATTTACCTGCAATTAGCGGTTAGAAGAAAGATAATCCCACTTCATTGCAGTGATAACTCCTGCACTAATAAATAGTTTTAGTAATCTGTCCTAATTTATAAATTACGACCTATAACACTTGTAAATTAGGACATTTCAATAAGATACTTACCTCCTCTAAATAGAAAATCACAAGGTGGGTAATTGTGATACCGGTTTTCCAAAAAGAGGGATAAAATAAATACAAATGCAATTGCTTAAGCTGGATATTTGAGATACAGCTTCAGTTTAAAGATGGGTAAAAAAGACACTGGTAAAATCAAAAGTTGCGTCATTTAGATGCAGGTTTCCCACAAGGTGTGTAAAAGATACAGATTAATGACCTAATTAAAACAGCAATAACATGATTCTCAACTTACATACATGAGATTCAACTTTTTCCAAAGATGAGCAAAAAAGATACGGGAAAAATCAAAACCTGCTTATTTCAGATACAACCACTTCTAAAAGCTGCATAAAAAAGATACAGCTTCATCACAGACTTGTGTAAAAAAGTCCTACCCAATAAAATTTCATCGTTATTTTTTCTCTTTATAAGCAAAAACCACATAAAACAGATGCTAAAAGTAAACCTTATGTCCTTTTAAACCTCTGAAAATGAGTTTGGCAAGATGTGTCTTTGTGCCCACGAACTTTTTCAAGTTTTGCGACAAAGACCCTCTTGCCTTTTCTGCGAAAAGGGTGAAAAACTTCGGAACTCAGTTTTTATTTTGCAGAAAATTTAGATTTAAGATGCCAAACTCATCCAAACTAAAAGTTTTTAAGCCAACTAATATTCCAAATTCATCCAGAACATTCTTTTTTAAGCCAACGCCGGAAAACACTATTGTTTTTATTAGATTTCTACTTCAATTTTGCAGTACAAATTTTAACATAGATGTCAGTCAACATACTTACAAAAGAAGATTTTGAAATATTCAAAGAAGAATTGTTCGCAGAACTTCGAGAGATGCTTTCTGCCTCAGAAAAGAAAGAAAAACGATGGCTTCGCTCCAGTGAAGTCAAAAAGCTTTTGAATATTTCCTCCGGTACTCTCCAGAATTTAAGAATTAACGGAACAATAAAATATTCCAAAGTAGGAGGGACATTGTTCTATGATTATCAAGATATTGAAAAACTCTTCAAACAATAGAAAAAAACAAACACACAAACGATGAACAAAAATGAAATCTACCTTAGACATCTCACGAACTTTTATGACAGAATACAGAATAATGATTTGCTGAATCCCACTCATATCAGCCTCTATCTTGCTATTTTCCAGTTTTGGAATGTTAATCAGTTCAAAAATCCGATTTATGTTTCCAGAAATGAATTAATGAAACTCAGCAAAATATCTTCGTATACCACTTATCATAAATGCATCAAGGATTTAGAAGCAACGGGCTTAATTGAGTATTTCCCTTCTTATAATCCATCCAAGGGAACGATGATTAATGTGAGTGTATCTGAAAAGTAAAAAACGCACCATGAAAACGCATTTTATTTTAAATATTGCACTTTTATAGTGCGAATTTATATCTTTGTAAAAAAAATAGAATGGAAAAACTTTGGGAATATTTCCATAAAATATTGAAAGAAACTGATTCTGCCGCATTTCGTTATATTTACAAAGACATCAATTGGGAGAACAGGATGGTTGGTATTACAGGACCGCGAGGAGTTGGCAAAACAACTATGGTTCTGCAACACATAAAGCAAACCCTCAACCTTAATGAAACCCTGTATGTAACTGCGGAAGATTTTTATTTTGCTGACAACAAACTTTTAGACCTTGCCGCTGAATTTGTAAAACAAGGAGGAAAATACCTCTTCATTGATGAAATTCATAAATACAAGGACTGGTCGAAAGAACTTAAACTCATTTACGATTATCATAAAAATTTAAAAATAGTGTTTACAGGCTCCTCTGTTTTAGATATTAAAAAAGGAGCGGCAGACCTTAGCAGGAGAGCTGTGATGTATCATCTGCAAGGATTATCTTTCAGAGAGTATTTGCAGATATTTCACAACATAGCAGCAGATGTTTATACTTTACCAGAAGTTTTGGATCATAAAGTTGAGATTCCTGATATAGAACATCCATTGCCTCTATTTCAGGATTATTTGAAGAAAGGCTATTATCCATTTGCACTGGATGGAGATTTTGAAATTCGCCTTCGGCAGATCATAAACCAGACATTGGAAAGCGATATTCCCATTTATGCAGAAATGAATACGGCAACGGGAAGGAAATTAAAGCAACTTTTAGCCATTATCTCAAAGAGTGTTCCTTTTAAACCAAATTTCAGCAGCATTGCTACCGCACTTTCAGCAAGCAGAAATAATATTGCCGATTACTGCCTGTACATCGAGGAAGCAGGAATGATAAGCCAACTGCGAAGCCATACAGGAGGTATAAAAGAATTGGGGAAAGTAGAGAAGATTTATCTGGATAATACCAACCTCATCTATAATTTAGCAGAAGATACTCCAAATATTGGGAATATTAGGGAAACCTTCTTTTTAAACCAAATGAGGATCAACCACTTAGTGACTTCGTCTAATTTTGGAGATTTCAGAATAGATAATATCGATTTTGAAATCGGTGGGAAAAATAAAACTCAGAAACAAGTATTAAACGCTGAAAAAGGATTTGTGGTAAAAGATGATATAGAATTTGGATATAGAAACAACATTCCTCTTTGGCAATTTGGAATGTTGTATTAGTAAAAACTTAAGTTTAAGGCACTCAAAGAATCTTATTTATGAATAATATTTGAAAATTAAGATCCTAAACATTAGTATGTTACAATTTAATTTCTAATCATATAAGAAAAACTATTGTAGAATAAAGAAAAAGGGTTAAATTTGCACCCATAAGATTTAGAAAATCGTAAACAAATTACGGAGGGGTCAGATTCGGATACCATAAAAATAAAGCTTTCAAAAAGCTGAATAATAAAGGAAATATTTGAAGTCATTGAAGTCCCGTCCGGATCGCGAAAAAACAATCCCGAGGATGCCCCCGGGATTTTTTTGCAAAAAATGCAGGAACAAAATCCTGCATTACTATCCTATCTTAAAATTTATAGCTGAGCCTGTAGCTTTTCGGTGATCTGTTCTTTAGGAACCACCCCTACAATTTTATCCACCACTTCCCCGTTTTTGAAAATCAGAACGGTAGGGATGCTGCGGATTCCGTATCTAGAGGAGACTTCCTGGTTGTTATCAACATCTACCTTGCCTACGAGCGCCCTCCCTTCGAAATCTTCCGCTACTTCCTCGATGATTGGCGCCAGCATTCTGCAGGGTGCGCACCACGCCGCCCAAAAGTCTACCAGTACGGGCTTGTCAGAGTTTAATACCTCATCAAACGAATTGTCTGTAATTTCTAATGCCATTTTTTTTAATTTTTAAACTGTTTATAGAAAAATTCATACCAAATAAAAATCAGGAGTTCCCTGGCTTTTCATCATAGAGTTCTTTCAACGCAGATGCCAATCTGTCAATATCTTCCGTGGTGGTTTGGTGACTAAATGACACACGCAGCGGCGTGCAGTGCTCCATTTCGTAGGCGTCCAGGATAGAAAGCATCACCATAGATGGCTTGCCGGCGCCGGAGGAGCACGCGCTTCCCTGCGATACTGCGATACCCTTCATATCCAGCTGAAGCCCAATTAACGGATTGCTGAAAGGCAGCAGCACGCTGAGTACGGTATAAAGGCTGTGGCTTTCAGCAGAATGTCCGTTGAATTTTATGCCGGGAATAGCTTCACGAAGGCGGGAAATGGCGTATTCTTTAATTTCCGAAATTTTCTTCTGGTATTCGGGTAAATTTTCCATAGAAATTTCCATCGCTTTGCCCAGACCCACGATGCCGCAGACATTTTCCGTACCGGCACGAAGCTCGCGCTCTTGCGAGCCACCGTAAAACATCGGCTTCAGGCGGGAATTTTTTCGGATAAAGGCAAATCCTGCACCTTTTGGTCCGTGGAATTTATGCGCAGAGCAGGAAGCGAAATCAATATTAATTTCTGAAAAATCCAAATCAAGATGCCCTATAGTCTGCACCGTATCGGAGTGGAACAGCGCGGAATGCTCAGCGCAAATATCTCCTACCTTTTTGATATCCAGTAGGTTGCCAATCTCGTTGTTGGCATGCATCAGAGAAACCAGGGTTTTCTTTTCGGAATTTTTCAGCGCTTCCTCCAGTTGTACCAATGGGATGTCGCCCATCCTGTCAGGCTTCAGATATACTACTTCCACATTGCGCCGCGCCTTCATATCCCGGATGGTTTCCGCAACGCATTTATGCTCCATCGGGGATGTTATTATCCTTTCCACTCCCAGGTGCTCCACGCAGCCGCGGATGATCATATTGTTGGATTCCGTGCCGCAGGAAGTAAAGATTATTTCGCCCGGCTGCACCTTGAGGTAATCTGCCACCTGCCTGCGCACGCCTTCTATCAGGGCTTTTGCTTCCTGGCCTATGCTGTGCGTGGAAGAAGGGTTGCCGTAGCTGAGGCGCATAGCCTCTACCATTGTGTCGATAACTTTCTCGTCCAGCGGCGTGGTAGCCGCATTATCGAGATATACTTTGCTCATTTTAATATTCAAAGGTTCAAAATTACGGATTATTCTAAAATCACAAAGATGGCTACCGATAGCGGATAATATATTTGCCGAATTCCTTCTCCTGGGGAAGCTCCGCCAGAATCCAGCCGTGCTCTTCGGGAATTTTTTCCCTTTTCAAATGGATGAATACGCAATCGCCACCCAGCAGGCTTCTCACTTGCTGCTGCCCTTCCGGGGTATTGATATCAAGCAGAGACTCCTTCCACGAATCATCCGGCTGGAAGCGCGTCTCCCGATTTAGTGTGTAATTTTCATATTTAATGCTGTAGATCTGTTTTTTCAAATCAAATGCAACCGAGTTGTACACGCGGTTCCAGGCGAGCACGCTGCTATGAGGCTTCTCTTTTTTAATGAATTCGCTAACCGGTTTGGGGCTTCCGATTTCGGTTTCTATCTGGGAAAGATAATTTGTGGACAGCGGAATAATGATGAGTGGCAGAAAAAGCATCAGCATAGTAATGCTGAGTTTTTTTTGAAGAAATAATTTTAACGCCACCGCAAGAAAAATTCCTGCGAAAACCAGCCAAGCAATCATCGGGACATTTACCGAAAAATTTAAATTTGGAATGGCATTAAAAGAAAGCAAGATAAGCACTAAATACAACAAAACTGCAAAAGCGGCATTGAAAACGAAAACACGGGAGAGGCTTTTGCTACCCATCCCCGAAAAAATTTTACCAAGACAAACCGCGATAAACGGGGAGACGGAAAGTATGTAAAGCACGAGCTTGGAACTGCTCAGTGAAAAGATTATCAAAGGCAAAAGTACGGTGAAAAAACCCAGGCGGTTGGCTTCTGAAGGTTTTTTTCTCACATTAAAAATCCAGTGCAGCAAAAGCCCCAGGCAGGGGAAAATTAGCAGCGGCAGGAAGGCAAAGTAATACCAAAACGGCTCGCTGCGCTTCAGGGAGTCCGCATTGGAAACCCTGTCTATAAACTGCTCCCGGATGAAAAAATTATAAAACTCCGGCGACTGGCGTATAAGATACAGAAACCACGACCCGCCGACCGCCGCGGCGAGAATGCCGCAAAATACAACCGCCAGCCAATGCCTGCGCCAAAGATCGGGCGCCGGGAAAGCCTTGTTCACGGGGTACAGCGCACAGACCGGCACAATGAACGCAAACGGGCCTTTCGTCAACACGCCCAAGCCTAGCGAAACGGAAGCCGCCAGCAGCCACGGTATCCTGTGGCTTTTTCTGTAAAGCGCATAAAAATAAACCGTAAGCAGGGTAAAGGTGTTCAGGTAGGCATCCGTGGTGAGGTTTCGGACGGACATCAGCACCAGCGGCAGCGATGCATAGCAGATCGCCGATTGCAGCGCCGTATCTTTCTCCTTAAACAAGAGCTCCGAAAGTTTATATACGATGAAAATCTGGAGGAGGAAAGCCAGTTGTAAAGGAAATCTTGCCGAAAATTCAGAGATACCGAATATTTTATAACTCAGCATCGTAATCCAGTAAGTCATCGGAGGCTTATCAAAATGAAGAATCCCTAGGTACCGCGGATAGATCCAGTCGCCTGCTTCCAGCATCTCGCGGGGGATTTCCGCATATCGCGCCTCACTCGTTTCCGTAACGCCCCACCCCCCAAGGTGGTAGAGCGAGGCCGCGAAAACCAGCAGCAGGAGGAACCAGAAAAACTTTTCACCTTTTAATTCCATAATTGAGTTTTAAACAAAAATAAGGTTTTGAACAAAAAAAACCACCCTTTCGGGTGGCTGACTATACTTGAAAAAAACTATTGCCCTTGCCGAGCGTCTTGAATCATCTTCTCGTTTGCGGTAATAGCAAATTCTACGCGGCGGTTTTTCGCGCGGCCGTCCTCGGTATCGTTGCTCGCGATAGGCTCAGACATCCCGAGGCCTTTTGAAGTAAGGCGGCTGGATGAAACGCCCTGAGAAACCAGATAATTTTTTACTGAATTCGCCCTGCGCTCGGAAAGTCCTTGGTTGTACGCAGCCTTGCCCTTGCCATCAGTATGGCCATAGATGCTGATGTTGGTATCAGGGTTATTTTTCATCACTTCCGCCAGGCGGTCTAGGTTCGTCTTCGCAGCCGTGCTTAGCTCCGCAGAATCAAAGCCGAAATTTACCATATTCTCCTTCATCGTCACGCGGATTCCCTCTCCCACTCTTTCCACCTCTGCGCCCGGCAGCGTCTGCTCTATCTCGCGTGCCTGCTTATCCATCCTATCTCCGATCACATTTCCTGCCGCACCTCCGATGATACCTCCAAGAACGGCACCGGCAGCACCATTGTGCCCTTTGCCAACATTGTTGCCCAGGATGCCGCCAATCACAGCGCCGGAAGTCGCCCCTACCACGGTGCCGCGCTGCTGATGATTAGAATTTTGGACGGATTCGCAACTGGTGAGTACCAATGCAGAACCTAGAAAGAAAGCCGCTATTTTATTATTAAATTTCTTCATTTTTAGTTAATTTTTTGAAAGTTATAAGTTACTTTAATCATTTTACCTTCAAACGGTACATTTTGCTCCAGCGCGAAGGTGTTTTCAGTCCTTCCCACGAGATTAAGCGCATAGCCCGCAGTCTGGTTTTTATCCTTCATATCTGGATAGACTTTTTTAAACTGAAACTGACTGCCGTTCTTCACCTCCCACCGGAAATCCTGCGTCACGGAAGGGCAGCCTGCGCCCCCGTTGAGAGTATAGGAACCGGTATAATTGTTCGGGATAAGGTGCCACACGCTTCCCTCAAAGCATTTCGCGTCGGCATTTTCATCAAAAGGTTTTATCCTGAAATTTTGAGGATAATTAACGCTTGTCAGCTGCCAGTCCCCTTTCATTTTTAGATAATCCGCACGGTTTTGCTGTGCTACTTTTGCATTGGAAGCAGAATTACAAGAAGCCAGGATCCCTCCGGCCAGTACAGCTCCAAAAAATATTTTTTTCATTTTAAAATTATTTTTTTTGAATAAATATCAAAATTATGCCAAACCTGCTTGGATGGCGCTATTTTCTTTTGGCAGATGACGCGGGAGCGTTTTTCTTTGCCGGCTGACGCACTGCACGGGTAGTAGCCGCCTTGGGGGCATCCACCTTCCCGACTGAATAGTATTTGTTGTAGGCGTACTCCGCAGCCTTGCCCAAATCTATCACGCCTCCCGCTTCGGAAATAAGGCTGAAGCGGTTGTTGGTGTTGCTTTTTATCATCGCATTCACATCGGATTTATTGGCTGTCATTACGAAAGATTCGATGATCTGCTGTGGCGTGAGCCCGGGCAAATAGGCAAGCAGCACTGCCGCCGCACCGGCGACCACGGGGGACGCCATCGAGGTACCCTGGAGGTATTCGTACTTGGCATCCGGCACGGTAGAATAAATTTCCGAACCCGGCGCAAACACATTGACAAATTTTCTGTTGTAATTGGAAAAATCTGCGCGGAGCATTTCGTTATTATTGGTGCTGGCTCCTACTACTATCATATTGGTAATGAATGGCTTAGCATCCGTACTGCTTCGGTAATTGGTAGGGAAGTACTCTGCTTCTGCAAGATCTTCGTTTTCATTGCCGGCTGCCTTCACGAGTAAGACGCCTTTGTCTTCCGCGTATTTAAAGGCATCCCAGACATACTTCTTCCCTGGGGAGACTGGTTTTCCAAAGCTCATATTCAGGATTTTAGCGCCGTTATCCACCGCATAGCGTATGGCATTTGCCACATCTTTATCGCGCTCATCCCCGTCCGGCACGGCGCGCACCGTCATTATTTTTGCTACTTTGTATGCTACCCCGTATTGAATTTCCTTAGCATGCGGATATCCGGCGATAATGCCCGCCACATGCGTGCCGTGCTGCGCATCCGGCCCTTCGTAGTGGTTGTTTCCGTAATTTTTATGTGAATAATCATAAGGATCATCCCCTACCAGCTCCGCACGGGGATCGAAGTCCAGGTTGTACTGCTTCGTTGCCTGAGGTTCATAGTAATCCAGCGCCTGTTTCATTTCCTTGTTCATCAGGCGCTCCACTTCCGCCGCCGGTTTTCCTGCGAAGTTGGGATCAGAAGAAATTCCTGCGAGCACGCTTGCCGCCATAGCCTGCTGCTGTGTCGTAGGCCTTATGGTTTTAATGGTTTCCTGTGTCAGCGGTCTGCCGTTCAGCAGGGAAATCATAGTGGGCACCAGTTCCTGGATCATTTTGTACTGGTTGTAGTTCTGCTGTGCCTCGATGCTTTTTTTTGTGAAAATCTCTTTCGAAGTCATGTACATTTGGAATTCCTCAGGCATATTCGCCTGGTTGGCTTTATTCTGTGCAGAATTAGCACCCTCGAAAACAGGCTTGTACTTTTTCACGATGCGGGTCACTTCCATATTATCCACCTTTACATCGCCGCCTTTCCCACCAAGGAAATTCCATCCGTGGATGTCATCCACATAGCCGTTGCCATCATCATCAATGCCGTTGTTCGGGATTTCGTTCGGGTTTTTCCACATATTTTTTACCAGCCCCGGGTGGTCTACCTCTACCCCGCTGTCCAGCACGGCTACCACGACTGTCTTTGGCTTAATGCCTTTGGATTCAAAGAACTTATAAGCGTTTTGGGTATTGACCCCATAGACATTGGTGGAGGCAAAGTCTTTATGATACCAAGTCATCAAATCTTTGTCCTGCATAGGATCCGCCACTCCCTGAGCGCTGAAAAGCAGCCCGGAAAAAGCAGCTGCTGCAATTAATATTTTTTTCATTTATCGGATGTTAAAATTTTCAATATAAGCCAAAGCGCCTGGGCCTTCGTTACAGATTAAATCCACCACCGAAAGATCCGGCAAGAATCCGAACCGATCCCCAAATACTTGGTAATAATGCGGCGCTATCGGATTTTCTGGATTTTTTGCTGAAAACCTCAGCCTGAAATCTTCCCCTGGAAAATCTTTGGAATATGCGCTATTCAAAGAGTATGCCTTTTCCGTTTTCAGGATTTTTTGGATGATGCCAATCCCGTTCAGGTTGAAATCCATCAGTGAATCTGTCTCAAAGTCGAAAATTTCCGCCAGGCTGTCTTCGTAAAATTCAAAATACGGCGAGCTTTGGTAGGCAGTCTTTATTGATTTCCAGTGTAAATCCTTCCAGCGTTCGGCGTGCGAAATTTCGATTTCGTGCAAGGCCCTTTTTCCCGTATGCTTTATTGGGATGATGAGCGAAAGTTTTCCGTTGGCGCCGTAGATATTGGCTCGGTTGCGGTAGGTTTGTTTCGGGAAATTTTCGAACCGCTCGAAAGTTATTTTATTATCATTATCCAAAAAAACCTTCCACCAGGAAACCGGCGGAAGATAGAAGATGGGGAGTAATGATTCCATATATTAAAATATCAGATTTTTAATTATTCAAAAATATTGCTTTCTCTTTAAATTTATTTCAAATTTAAGAAAAATCAGCTTGTTTCAAAACTGATAAATAATTCTCTCATAGTTTTACCGAAAATACGCACCAGGTGAGCCAGAAAATGTTATTTTTGCAAATTCAAATAATACATATGTCCGCCGAAATGCAAAACCTGAAACTGATTGCCGAAACAGCGAAGGATTTCGCTGAGAAAAACATCCGCCCGTACATTATGGAATGGGATGAAAGCCAGACTTTCCCCAAAGATCTTTTCCACAAGATGGGCGAGCTGGGCTTTATGGGCATCGTGATCCCTCAGGAGTACGGCGGCTCTGGGCTGGGCTACCAGGAGTATGTATCCGTTCTGGACGAAATTTCCCAGGTAGATCCATCCGTCGGGCTATCCTTAGCAGCGCATAACTCCCTATGTACCAATCATATATACGAATTTGGAAATGAAGAACAGCGGCGTAGGTGGCTGCCGAAGCTTGCCTCCGGCGAAATCCTCGGCGCATGGGGGCTTACGGAGCACAACACAGGCTCCGACGCCGGCGGAATGAGCACCACGGCGGTGCGCGACGGTGATGATTGGGTGATAAATGGTGCGAAAAACTTCATCACGCACGCCATCTCCAGCGAGGTGGCCGTGGTAATGACGAGAACCGGCGAGAAGGGCGAAAGGCATAATTCCACAGCATTTATTTTGGAAAAAGGTATGCCCGGTTTTTCCTCCGGGAAGAAGGAAAACAAGCTCGGGATGCGCGCCTCGGAGACAGCGGAACTGATTTTCGATAATGTACGGGTGCCGGATTCCAGCAGGCTCGGGGAAGTGGGCGAAGGCTTTAAGCAGGCACTGAAGATCCTGGATGGCGGCAGAATATCCATCGCGGCGCTCAGCCTTGGTACGGCGCGCGGCGCATATAAGGCTGCGTTGAAATACTCCAAAGAACGCGTACAATTTGGCCAGCCCATCGGCCATTTCCAGGCTGTGAATTTTATGCTCGCAGATATGGCTACGGAAATTGATGCCGCGGAGCTTCTGATCCGCCGCGCGGCAGATATGAAAAACCGCGGAGAAAAAATGACGGTGGAAGGCGCGATGGCAAAACTCTTCGCCTCCGAAGCGAGCGTGCGCATTGCCAATAATGCCGTACAAATATTTGGCGGATATGGCTACACGAAGGACTTCCCAGCGGAGAAATTCTACAGAGATGCCAAGCTGAATACTATTGGGGAAGGCACTTCGGAAATTCAGAAGCTCGTGATCGGGCGGGAGATTATCAAATAATTCCAGCACCCTTTGCGGTGCTTTTTCTATTTTTGTGAAAACTTTAAATTATGGAAAAGCTGGACGCTTTAAATCAGGTGGCGGAATTTCACCGGACCTTCAATGCGCCGATCTTAGCATCGCCGCAAATTCCTGCCAAGGAGCGCTGCGAGCTTCGAGTAAGGCTCCTCCAGGAAGAGCTGGATGAGCTCCAGCAAGCCATTAATAACAATGACATCGTAGAAGTTGCCGATGCGCTTTGCGATTTGCAGTATGTCCTCAGCGGTGCCGTGCTGGAATTTGGCTTGGGCGAAAAATTTCCCGCGCTTTTTGAGGAAGTTCAGCGGTCGAATATGAGCAAAGCCTGCACTACAATGCAAGAGGCTAAGGACACAATAGCCCATTACAAAACAAAGGGACAGGAGGCCTATGCCGAGGAATGTAACGGAAAAATCAATGTGCACCGCGCGGGTGACAATAAAGTCTTGAAGAGCATCAACTACTCCCCCGCCAACCTGAAAAAAATTATCGAGAACTAAAATGAAAAACTACATATTGCTGCTTTTTGCATTTTTTTTGCAAATTGCCTACTCCTGCGAAAGCAAGAAAGTCGTTATCAACCGGGAAGTGGAATCCAAAAAAGACGGCCCGATGCTCCTCGGAAGACAATCGGCAGATCAGTTCCAGAAAGAGCCCTACAGCGGGTGGTTCAGTGAGGAATTTAATGAGTATCAAATCGATGACGCCGCTGTTGCCGAACTGAAAAAGCAGAAAATTTCCAGCTACCAGATTACTGCCTTCGTGGGCACCTGGTGCGAGGATACACACCGCGAGCTCCCCCGTTTACTGAAAATCCTCGGGGCGGCAAACTACCCCAAGGAAAAGCTGAACATTATCGCAGTGAATAGAAAGATGGAGTCCCCCAGCGGTGAGGAAGGCCTGTACAACATTAAAAAAGTACCTACGATTATTGTTAAAAAATACGGTAGAGAATTGGGCAGAATTACAGAAACGCCAAAATCCGGCTATCTGGAAAGGGATCTGGCAGAAATTCTGAGAACGGATGATGGAAATTCAGTGGGAAATATTTTCAAAAAATAGCATATGGGCAAAACATTCTGGGGTTTTGTAATCGGGGCGGCGCTTACGGCATTGCTGTTCGCCTATGTGTGGAAGAAAACTTCGGCGGATAAGCGCGAAGAGCGCAACGACACCTACATCCTCACCAACCAGATAAGCCGGATGAATAAGATGGTGGTGATGGAGCAAAACCTCACCAGCCTCCAGAAAACGAAAATCTCCAATGAGGTGCTGGGCGGGCTGCTCCCGGGGGCGGACAAGCAGATCGTAACCTTTACCAGAACCAACGCCCAGGTTTCCTATGACCTGAACAAGATGCGGATGGAGGTGGACAGCGTAAATAAAAGACTGATAATAAAAGAGCTACCGCATCCTGATATCCGCATCACACCAAGTGTGGAAATCCAGAGCATGGATGATTCCTTTTTTTACAGAATCAACGAAAAGGACTTGAAAAAAATTACCGAAAATGC
This sequence comes from Cruoricaptor ignavus, assembly GCF_014961145.1. Classification (NCBI taxonomy): domain Bacteria; kingdom Pseudomonadati; phylum Bacteroidota; class Flavobacteriia; order Flavobacteriales; family Weeksellaceae; genus Cruoricaptor; species Cruoricaptor ignavus. The sequence goes on along the minus strand of NZ_CP063145.1, from coordinate 2,101,530 downwards.
CAAACAAAATGCCGTAAAGCAGGTAAACCAGGAGAATCTGAGAGCAGAAGGCAGAAAGCAACTTCAGCAGAATTTGGAGCAAATCTTTGTTTTGGCTAGAGCCCTCAACTACGAGATTGTAGATGAAACAAAACAACTATCTCCGGCAGATTTTTAAAATCATTCGTTAAAAAAATCATAAATCTCACAAATCGTGTCAGTTTGTCATATTTTTTGATAGTTAAATTTAAACCTAACTTAAAACTATCATTATGGCATTTACAGTAATTGGGCACTTTACCAACACAGAAGAGGCCGAAAAAGCAATTCAAAATCTCGCTGCAGCCGGCTTTTCGCAAAACGATTTTTTTCTGTCAAAATACAATGTATCGGGTGTGCAGGCTTCGGAGTACGATTTTGACGATGATGAAAGGACTGCCGGTTTCTGGAACCATCTTTTCGGCGAAAATGAAGACAGGATGAGGCACAGCTATGCGGCATCCAGAAGCAATGTGATAACGGTATATGCCGATAATCAGGCGCGTGCAGAAGAAGCGCGGAACATCTTGGATGATGCCGGTGCGGCAGATATGGATGAGCTTTCCAAGGGCTACAGAAAGCCGGCGGTCACTGGAAATGACGAATACCCAATTTCCGAAGAAAAGCGCGCAAGAATTCTCAGCAAAGCAAGAAACGATGTGTATTTACTTGATCCCGAGCGGAATTATAATTTGAGGAACCGCGGAGAAATGGACAGCACAATGGACGCAATGGGCGGCGCAGACCGCGTGTGATAATCAAACAATGTTAAATTACCGGTTTTTCGCCGGTTTTTTTAATTTTTAATACTATTTGGCTTTAAAATTGATAGTCAAATTCCTGAAATACTCACACTAATGAAACTAGAAAATAAGAAAATAGCCATCCTTGCTACCGATGGTTATGAGAGAAGCGAACTGGAGAAACCTATGGAAGCCCTGAAAAATGCAGGAGCCACTGTGGAAATCATCTCATTAAAGAAAGGGGAAATTAAGGGTATGGAAAACGATTCTGAATGGTCGGGATCCGTAAAGGTAGATGATACCGTTGCCCACGCGGATGCTGCGGATTACGATGCCCTGGTACTGCCTGGCGGCGTCCTCAACCCGGATGCTCTCCGCGGAGACGAGGATGCGGTAGCCTTCGTGAAAGATTTTTTTATGGAAAACAAGCCGGTAGCGTCCATCTGCCACGGACCGCAGCTGCTAATAGAGGCAGAAGTTGTTTCCGGCAGAACGCTCACCTCCGTATCCATTATTTCCAAGGATCTTAAAAATGCCGGCGCCAACTGGGTGGATGAGCAAGTGGTAACCGAGGGGAACCTCACTACCAGCAGAACCCCTGATGATCTGGATGCTTTTAATGAGCGGATAATCGAAGAGTTCGCCAAATAATCGTTTATGAATCCGGACAACCTCATTCCAGAACAAAGGACTGGCGGATATAGCGATACGGTTTCCAGCGAAAAATTTGATAGTCCTCTGCAGGCACAACATCATTTTTCCTTGGTAAAGCACCGCTTCTTTGATATAAAAAACTGGAGCGAATATGCCAAGGTACCGGGGGCAGAATTCCAGCTTTATAACGCTGCCGCCGCAGAAACCGAAGGCAAACCGCAGGTAGGATACTATTTCCGGATCACGATGCCGTTTCCTAAAAATCCTGCAGGACAGGAAAGTGACTGGGTTCAGGTGGAGGAGATTCAAGAAGGAGAAAATTTCGCCGCAATGCGCGTCCGCCCCGTTCACTCGCCATTGGGGAGCGAGACTGAGGAAACGCATTTTTTTCAGGACGAGGCTACCTCCACATTTATCGTAAAATGTGTAGCGGATGAGGTATTTGCCGAGGTGCACGGCAGAAATGAAAAGCCGAACATTAGCGCGGAATACGGCATTATTGAAAATATCAGGAACGCTGCTGTGGCAATAGGTGGAATGCTTTTCGGGAGTAAATTCCAGTGGAAATCCCTTACCGCCGGCCTGGTAGAAAAATAACTATAATTTATAAATCATAACATTGCGCCTCTCTCGGCGCTTTTTTATTTTACATAGATGAAAAAACTTGTTGTATTATCCGGAGCGGGAATATCGGCGGAAAGCGGGATCTCTACATTCCGGGATGCAAATGGCCTCTGGGAAAACCACCGCATAGAGGATGTAGCCTCCCCAGAAGGGTTTGCCCGGGATCCTGGGCTTGTGCTGAATTTTTACAATATGCGGCGCAGGCAGCTGCATACTGTAAAGCCCAACGAGGCGCATTATATTTTAGCAGAGCTTGAAAGATTTTTTGATGTAAATATCATCACCCAGAATGTGGACGACCTGCACGAGCGCGCCGGCTCCTCCAATGTTCTGCACCTCCACGGTGAACTGCTAAAAGCCAGACCTGTAAACTCAGATACAATCATTCCGTGGGAAGGGGACATTCTTCCTGGGGATACGGATGCGGAGGGGAATCAGCTGCGGCCGCACATCGTTTGGTTCGGCGAGATGGTACCCGCGATGGAGGAGGCAGAACGCTTGGCTTCCGGCGCTGATATTTTCCTAATCATCGGTACCTCTATGCAGGTGTATCCGGCGGCGGGCCTCATCCACTGCGTACCGCCAGGTTGTGAGATCTTTGTAATCGACCCTAATCTTGAGCACCAGTTTACAAGATTTGAAAACTGCTTCCGCTGCGGTGCCAGCCAGGGAATGCACCGCCTAAAAGAGCGTCTTTTATCTGAATTACAACCTTAAATCTTTGTTTAAAAGTTTATATTTGCAGAAAATTTTTCTTTAAAAATGAATGTAAAAAGCATTTGGGCAAGGCAGATAGTGGTAGCAATTACAGCGTTTGCCTTGTTGCTTCTTTCCTGTTCTAAAAAAAATGAGGCTCCAGTAGCGCAGACTGAGGCAACGGCTGACAGTATAATAATAGAAGAAGACACCATCCCGAAGCCAACCATTTACATCACTTTTGATGACGGGCCGAACGAGGGCACCAAAAACCTTTTGCGCGTTATCAACGAAGTTAATGTCCCGATGACAGCTTTCGTAATCGGTAAGAATATTTATGCTAACGAGCATCTGAACAGCCTGTACCGCCAGTTGGTAGACAACCCGTACATCGAGGTGGCCAACCACAGCTACACGCACGCCAACGGCCGGTACAAAAGGTTTTACCAAAATCCCGAAAATGTTCGCGCAGATTTCAACCGTACGCGGGACAGCATTCGCACGAATATAGACCTGGCAAGGATGCCGGGCAGAAACATCTGGCGATGCGGCGACCTAAAATTTACAGATTTAAAGGCTTCTGCCGCTGCGGGTGACCTGCTGCAGGATGCTGGCTACCGAGTGGTAGGCTGGGATATGGAATGGGGCGCCACGAAGAAGATGCACCTCGCGGGCAGCCACGAAAAAAAACTGGAAGAAGTGGAGCATTATTTCGAAACGGGCGGCGGCAAGCGCCCTGGTCACCTTATCCTTCTCTCCCACGACCAGTACCTTACGGATGAGGATTCCGTGAGGGAGCTTACAGCATTCATTACCAAGCTGAAGGAAAGCGGGAAGTACCGTTTCAAAAAATTATCAGAATACCCCTTCAACACCGCCGATTACAAACCCCTTTCAAAGCCTCATGCAGACTCAGCAAAACTACAGACAACTCACCTCTGAAATTCCTGCAAATGTACAGCTGGTAGCAGTCTCCAAAACCCACCCTGCGGAGGCTGTGAGGGAGATTTACGATTTAGGGCAGAGGGTTTTCGGTGAAAATAAGGTACAGGAGCTCCTGGAGAAATACGAAATCCTGCCGAAAGACATCCGCTGGCATCTTATCGGCCATCTGCAGAGTAACAAGGTGAAGTACATCGCGGATTTTATTGATGTAATCGAGAGTGTAGATTCGGAAAAGCTGCTTCTGGAAATTGATAGGCAGGCAGAAAAACACCAGCGGAAGATTAAAATTTTGCTACAGGTCAAAATCGCGGAAGAGGATACAAAATTCGGCTTGCAGGCTGATGAAGCCAGGGAGCTTTTCCGCAAATGGAGCTCAGGAAATTTTCCTAATGTGGAGATTATCGGCCTGATGGGGATGGCATCGTTTACGGAAGACGAAAATAAGGTACGCAGGGAATTTTCCGCGTTAAAAAATTTATACAATGAATTTTCTGCGCAGGAGAACCTAAGCACCCTGTCCATGGGAATGAGCGGCGATTGGAAGATTGCCGTGGATTGCGGTTCCAACTCGGTGCGCATCGGTTCGTCGATTTTTGGAGATCGAATTTATAAAAATTAAACGCCGATATTCCGGGGAATGATTTTTGCTTAAACAATCAAAATCCTAAAATTATGCAGAAGATTTTGATTGTTGAAGATGAAAAAGCCATTTCCGGCGTACTCGAAAGCATCCTTTCGGATGAGCTCCCCGAATATGAATTTGATACCGCAGAGGATGGTCTGGAAGGTTTGAAAGCCATTGAGAAAAATGAATATGCCTTAGTAATTTCCGACATCAAAATGCCGAAACTCTCCGGCACAGAACTCCTCAGCCAGGCTCTGCAGATGAAGCCAGAAACTACTTTTATAATGATTTCCGGCCACGCAGATATTGATACCGCAGTCGGCAGCCTACGAGATGGCGCGTATGATTTCATCCAGAAGCCGATAGATATTAACCGACTGATCACCAGCGTTAAAAATGCAATTGACAAAGAAAAATTATCTAAGGAAAACCAGAAATTGCAAAGTGAAAACAGCACGCTGAAAAAAAAGGTAAGCAAAAAATACCAAATGATCGGCGAAAGTGATGCACTGAAAAAAATCCACGAAATGGTGGACAAAGTTGCGCAATCCGATGCGCGCGTGCTCATTACCGGGCCAAACGGCGCCGGCAAAGAATTGGTGGCGCATGCGCTTCACGAAAAAAGCGAGCGCAGCAAAGGCCCGATGGTGGAGGTAAACTGTGCCGCGATTCCGTCAGAACTGATTGAATCTGAATTATTCGGACATGTAAAAGGATCGTTTACCGGAGCCATTAAAGATAAGCAGGGAAAATTTGAGCAGGCGAATAACGGTACCATCTTCCTCGATGAAATTGGTGATATGAGCCTCATTGCCCAGGCGAAGGTGCTCCGGGCGCTTCAGGAAAACAAAGTTTCACCTGTCGGAAGCGATAAAGAAATAAAGGTGGATGTGCGGGTGCTCGCTGCTACCAACAAGAATATGCAGGAGGAAATAGCCGCCGGAAGATTCCGGGAAGACCTTTACCACCGCCTTTCCGTGATTGAAATCTATGTACCCCCACTAGATGAGCGGAAAGAGGACATCAAATTACTGGTGGAGCATTTTGCAAAACTTATTGCTGATGAACACGGTACGGCACCGAAAAAATTTGATGATGCGGCAATATCGGCACTGGAGGAGTTCAGCTGGACAGGAAATATCCGCGAGCTGCGGAATGTGGTGGAGCGCCTGATAATCCTCGGCGGTACTCCCGTAACAGCAGAGGATGTGGCGAGTTTTGTACGGAAATAGTTCTGTTTTGATAAGGAAGAAACGGGAAGTTTGCGGTATTTTTGCTGCAAACTTTTTTTATGCCCTTTTTGGAAAAAAACCTTTCCCGCCAAACTCTGAAACTTGCCCTCCCCGTGATGATAACACAACTCGGGCAGGTTTCCGTACAGCTTTTTGACAACATCATTGTCGGAAACTTGCTGGGCTCCCAGGCACTGGCGTCCGTATCTCTGGGCAACGCAATTTTTATGATGATGTTCATCTTCGGCCTGGGCATTTCATTTGCTATCCCCCCCCTTGTTTCAGAGGCGCATTCTCAGAATGATGATGAGAGGATCAGCGCCGTGTTCCGCCACGGTTTTGTGCTAAATATGTCCGTAGGCGTACTGCTGATGATACTGATGCTCGCTGCCAGACCGCTGCTTTACCACCTAGATCAGCCGGAAGAAATCATGCCGGGTACGGTACACTTTGTGAGCATTATGGCATTTAGCGTTTTGCCGTTTATGGCTTTCCAGACTTTGCGGGAAGTTTCGGAAGGCCTGGGCTACACCGTAGGCGTTACCAAGGCTACCATTGCTGCCAACTTGGTGAATATCGCGCTGAATTATATTTTCATCAAAGGGCTCTTCGGCTTTCCGCCGATGGGCGTGCGCGGCTCAGCATATGCCACCCTCCTCGCACGGATTTTTATGCTGGTTTTCCTGTTAATTGTAATGCTGAATCATACTTTAACAAGAAAATATCTCCGCGCATTCACCTTAAAAGCAGAAACTTTCCGAAGAAGTATGTTTTTAAATCTCTGGAAACTCGGTTTGCCTACCGCCCTTCAGATGTTTTTCGAAATCACAGCATTTTCCACCGCGGCATTTATCTGCGGGTTGGTTTCTGCCAAAGATATTGCGGCGCACCAAATTGCCCTCAGTATGGCGTCTTTTACTTTTAACCTCTGCGTCGGCTTCAGCGTAGCCTCCACGATTATGGTGGGCAGGCGGTGGGGCGAGCGCAAGTACGAGGAACTCAGAGCTGTGGGCATCAATAATTTGAAAATGGCATTTATCTTTATGATGATCTGCGCGGCATTCTTCGTACTGGCACGCGGCACTCTGCCAACATTTTTTACCAAACCCGACGATGTGGAGGTCATTGCCTTAGCCTCCCAGCTGCTTATTTTTGCGGCCCTTTTCCAGTTGTCCGACGGGATCCAGGTTACGGCTCTGGGGGCGCTGCGAGGCGTTCAGGATGTGCGGGTGCCCAGCCTCATCACCTTTGTGGCCTATTGGGTCATTACTTTGCCCTTGGGCTACTATCTTTGCGTGTCCCGAGGGATGGGCGCTACGGGGATGTGGATTGCCTTCGTGGCGGGGCTTACATTTTCAGCGGTGACGCTCGTGTACAGATTTTTAAAACAAACCGGGCGGTTTTTAAAACTTTAATTTAAAACTAAAAATATTATGCAGGTAGATATCAGAAGGCTGAATCTCAGCGATTTTGATGAGTTGATCGAGGTAATGAAGAAATCCTACCCGGAGATGATGGACGATGTCTGGGAAAAGCGAAGCATACAGAAGCTGATCTCGATATTCCCGGATGGGCAGATCTGTGTGACGGTGGACGGGAAGGTGGCTGCGGCGTGCCTCTCCATCATCGTTCAGTACGAGCTATACGGCGACGATCATACTTATGCTGAAATTACCGGGAACTCCAGCTTCAATACCCATTACAACTCCGGCAATGTGCTGTACGGCATCGAGATGTTTGTAGATCCGGAATACCGCTCGCTGCGGCTGGGCAGGCGCCTCTACGATGCCCGCAAGGAGCTTTGTGAAAAACTGAACCTTCGGTCGATAATCGTGGGCGGGCGAATCCCAAACTATCACAAATACAGCGCGGAAATGTCGCCAAGGCAATACATCCACAATGTTCGCAAGCAGGAAATTTACGATCCTGTGCTTACTTTCCAGCTTTCCAATGGGTTTCAGCCCAAGCGGATTCTGAAAAATTATTTGCCGGGAGACAAGTTTTCCGGTGAAAATGCCGTTCTGCTGGAGTGGAGCAACATCTACTACAGCCGCAAGCCCAATACGATGCAGGACAGCGTAATCCGCCTCGGGCTGGTGCAGTGGCAGATGCGCCAGTTTAAAAATGTGGAGGAATTTTATGAACAGGTAGAGTTTTTCGTGGATGCGCTGGGCAGCTACAAATCGGATTTCGTGCTCTTCCCCGAATTTTTCAATACGCCTCTGCTCGCGCTTTTCAACCACCTCTCCGAGAGGGAAAGTATGCAGGAACTGGCAAAACTTACGGAGCAGATTAAGCAGAGAATCTCCGAAATGGCTATTGGCTACAATGTGAACATCATCTGCGGCAGCATGCCGTACGAGGAGGCCGGCGAGCTTTACAACATCAGCTACCTCCTGCACCGCGACGGCAAAATAGATGAGTACCGCAAAGTGCACATCACCCCGCACGAAAGGAATTACTACGGAATGAGGGGCGGCAATGAGATTAAAGTTTTCGATACGGACTGTGGGAAAATCGGTCTCGTAATCTGCTACGATGTAGAATTCCCGGAGCTTTCCCGCCTGCTAGCAGACCAGGGGATGAAGATACTCTTCGTGCCGTACCTCACCGATACGCAGAACGCCTATACCAGGGTGCGCCACTGTGCCGCGGCACGCGCGATAGAAAATGAGTGCTATGTAGCCATCTCCGGCTGCGTGGGCAACCTGCCGGGGGTGAAGAATATGGACATCCAGTATGGCCAGGCAGCGGTATTTACACCTTCGGATTTCGCTTTTCCATCCAACGCCATCAAAGGGGAAGCCACGCCGAATACGGAAATGACGCTGATTGTGGACGTGGACCTCAACTTGCTGAAGGAGCTACACCACTACGGATCCGTGCAGACGATGACTGACCGAAGGCGGGATCTCTACGAGATCTCGCTAAGAGAATAATAAAACGAATCCGCCGGCTGAGTTTCCGGCGGATTTTTTCATTAAAGTTTAAACTCAAGCTTAGCGTTAAAGAAACGCCCCGTGAGCCGAACTGGCACGCCGTAGATTGAGCTACTCGTCACATCGCTCACCCATTGATTAGCCACGGTATTGTTGATGTTGAACGCGTTGAAAACCTGCACGCCAAGCGAAAGCTCTTTAAAATTTCCCCAGAAATTCCCAGAAGCTTTGAAATCTTTCTGGTCTATGAAAATTTTCGACAAACCGATATCCACCCTTTTGTAAGCCGGCAGGGTTTTCTGGTAACCATACGGCGCGTAAGGATTCGGCTGATTCGTTACCGGATCAATGCTGATAGGCGCACCGGTCGGGAGTCCGCTGCCGTAGGTCAGTGTAAGGTTTACACGCATACTTGGGAAAACCGGCATATAATCCTGATAGAACATCGAGAAGCGGAAACGCTGGTCAGTAGGCCTTGGGATATTTCCCCTGTCGTCAATATTTTCGTAAGCCCTGGCATAACTTGCTGAAATCCAGGAATCTACACCTGGAACAAATTCACCGAAAAGCCGTGCATCGATTCCGTAGGCATAGCCTTTCGAATTATTTTCACCGAAATATCTGGTGCGAACATTGTCCACATAATACGGAATCAGCTTGTTCAGATTTTTGTAATAAGCCTCGGTCGTCAGCTTAAAAGGCCGCTGAAACATTGAGAATTCATAGTCATTACCCAGGATAATCTGCAGAGATTGCTGCGCCTTGATGTTCGGATTGAAGCTGCCATCCAGCGCCTTGATTTCCTTGTAAAACGGCGCCTGGTAGTACAAACCGCCGGCAATCCGGAAGAGCATATCTGCATTCCAGTCCGGCTTAATTGCAAACTGAACCCTTGGGCTCACCAGGGTTTCGCCGTTGTAAGACCAGTGCTGCGCACGCACACCAGCATTGATGAATACGCGGTTTCTGTCCCACATCATTTTCTTGGAAAACTGCGCATAGCCGGAAATTCGGCTTGGCGAGATGTCGTTTTGCCCGCTGATTAAATAGCGCAGCTTCAGATCACCATCATTTACCGGGAAAGGATTATCCATATCTCTTGGTGATGTATATCCCAGATAATCAATCAGTTGCCATTCATTTGTAAGGTCTTCGATTTTCTCCTTCTCAAATTTCACGCCCACTTCAAAATCCGTGTTTACATTTGGTGAAAACCGTGTTCTCAGCTGGCTTCCGAAGGTGCGGATGAAGAGGTCGTTTCTTGCGTGGTCGATTTGTCCGCCGGCATCATACGAAGGCAAGGGTTCGCCGGAAATAGGGTCGAAAGTTTGCAGCATATAGCCGGAAGCTAGGCTGTAATACTCTCTCTCGCGATTTTGATAGGCAAAATTATCAAGCGTTACGCGCCAATTTCTATTCGGTTTAAAATTTAAGCTCAGCGTTCCCATCATATTTTTGTAGCGGTCGTCTTCCCTACCGTTGTAGAAAACCGTCAAACGGATGGGCTGAAGTGCCGTTCCAAAATCGATGTCCTTTTGCTTCGGCACCATCTCATAATCATTCTTCGAGTAAAAACCGAGGAAAGAAATATCCAGCTTTGGATGCGCCGCATAATTCAGGTAAGACTGCACATCGATGTAGGTCGGGTTGAAATCCGTATCCTCATTCAGCGTGTTCAGCACAAGGTTCGTATTCCTGTATCTACCTGAAACTAAGGCTGTTAGCTTTTTATTCTTCGTTGCAAAACCGCCGGTCAATCTTCCGCCAATCAAGCTTGCTTCGCCGGAAAGTTCCATTTTCTCTGGCTGACGATAATAGATGTTCAGCGCGGATGACATTTTGTCACCATACCTCGCCTCAAAACCTCCCGCCGAAAAATTCACCACCGAAACCATATCAGGATTAATGATGCTCATCCCTTCCTGCATCGAATTTCGAATCAAAAACGGCCGGTAAATTTCAATGTCATTTATGTAAATCAAATTCTCATCGTAGTTTCCGCCACGCACCATATATTGCGAGGAAAGTTCCGTGTTGGAATTTACGGAAGGCAGCGTTTTCAGCACGCCCTCAATTCCGCCCGCTGCCGAAACCACTTGCTGTGCGGCCTTTGCGGAAATACTCTGGTTGGTAAGGTCGGTATCTTTCGGCCTGCCCTTTTTCTGGAAAACAATTTCCTCTATCTGATTTTCCTTCTGCTCTTCCTGCGCCAAAGCGAAAAGCGGCGCCAAAGCTGAAACGAATAAAATGAGCTTTTTCAATGCTTGAAATTTAAGTTCTGCAAATTACTAATTTTCCAGAATTGCCTGCCTGATTCTTATTAATTTTTCAAGCAGATTTTCCAGCTGATGCAGCGGCAGCATATTGGCACCGTCCGATTTTGCGCAGCTTGGCTCAGGGTGCGTTTCCAGGAAAATGCCGTCCACACCTGCTGCAATGCCAGCCTTTGCGATGGTCTCTATCAGCTCCGGTTTTCCGCCCGTAATGCCAGAATTTTGGTTGGGCTGCTGCAGAGAATGCGTGGCATCCAGAATTACGGGTGCAAATTTCTGCATCGTGGGAATTCCGCGGAAATCCACGATTAAATCGGTGTAGCCGAAGGAATTGCCGCGCTCAATTATCGCCACTTTTTCATTGCCGGAATCCCGAACTTTCTGCACGGCAAACTGCATACTTTCCGGCGAGAGAAACTGCCCTTTCTTTATGGTGACGGCCTTTCCCGTTTTTGCAGCAGCAACCAGCAGATCCGTTTGGCGCGCTAAAAATGCGGGGATTTGCAGCACATCTACAAACTGCGCCGCCAATTCTGCGTGATGATTTTCGTGAATATCCGTAGTTACAGGAATCTGAAAAGTCTGCCCTATTTTTTGCAAAATCTTCAAAGCCTTCTCATCGCCAATGCCGGTGAAGGAATCCACCCTGGATCTGTTCGCTTTTTTGAAGCTGCCTTTGAAGATGTAAGGAATTTCATATTTCTCGGAAAGCCGCACGATTTCTTCCGCAATCTTCATCGATAAATCTTCATCCTCAATTGCACAAGGCCCAGCAATCAGAAAAAAATTGCGGGAATTTTTATGGCGGATTTTTTCTAAATGCTGAATCATAAATGAAAATTATTGCGTGGCACGGATTACGCGGTTGGTGATTTGCTCCAGTTTTTCATTGGTATAAGTGGAATCGTAGTCGTTCATCACCTCGAAAATATATTGGTAAAACGGCGTAATTTTCTGTACTTTTTCGGATTCCCGATAGGCTTTGTCCCTGCCCATCATCTCCAGGTCTTTTATAAATGCATTAAACCTTTTGTCAACTGGCTCTATGGAGCTCACCAGATAGGCGTAAGCCTTGTCTCGCTGTCCGAGTTTTTCATAAGCATCCGAAACTGCGGAAACTACAAGCGAATATTCAAAAGGTTTCAGCCGCATCTGCCTGGCTGCAAATCTTTGATTTTGAGGATCAAGAGATGCGTAATAGTCGTATTCTTTGAAGATGCCCTTCTTCAAATCTTCGGCTAGTTTCAGGCCTTTCGCTTCCTGTCCGGAAATGATGTAGCCGTAAACTATCTGACTCAGGGAGCGCGGGTCGTTAAATTTATCCGAAGGGATTTCCTTTGCCGCAAGGTCCAGGATCTGCGCCGCACGCTGTGTTTCTCCTTTCAGCGCCAAAGCCTCTGCAGCGCGTGCCGCGGAGGCGCGGTAGCTGATGATGTTAGAGGTGCTGGTTTCATCGAAATGCACGGACCTGTCTTTAAAATTCCCCCATCGGAAATTCTTCACCGTACGGTAAAGATCCTCTGCATCTACCCTGCCCAGATCGCCGTTTTTATTTTCCGCTGTTCTGATCGGTACTAGGCGGTAGCTAAAGCCGTCAAACTGCAGATAATCATTAAGGTAAAATGTATTATCCTCGCTGTAGATGCCGCCTGAGGAAAAACTGATCGGGCGCCTCCATTCAAAATTGGCAAGGATATCCAAAAGCATCAAATCATTTTTAAACATCGTTTGCTTGCCATAGTCAATCACGATTTGGTCGAGCGCTTCTGGTAGATCTGCCGCGGTGATGATGCCTGCCTTTACTGCATTTTGCTTATTTACCGGCAAAATAAATTTTGAAACCGGGAGGATGTTGAACCTGTCATATTTCTCTTCGCCGAAGAGCATTTTCAGGAGCTGGTCTTTATCCTCTGATTTTGTTTTAAGGAACTGTACTGCCTCCTTCACGGTCATAGAATCCTGCGTTGCAAACTTCCGAAAGCTGGCAAATGCGGTCTGCGGCATACCCTGGGCATTCATATTTTCGAAGAGCCCCTGCCAGGATTCTTTGTCCATCACATAAATCTGGTCATTGCTGCCGTCTCGGTAGTCTTCGTGTACTAGGCTGCTCGGCACGGCATCGGCGTTGTAGGTTTTCCTCCTCACCTGGTCGATGTTCCACGGTGTGGAAAGCAGCGTGAAATTCACGACCTTCACATCATCCCGAAATCTTTCCGTTTCCTGAATTGCCCAAACGGGATAAGTATCATTATCCCCGTAAACAAACAGGATGTCATTTTTTGGCAATGATTTTAAAACAGAGTAAGCATAATCGTAGGCTGCGTATCTTTTGCTCCTGTCGTGCGGGTTGTAGTTCTGGAAGCCCATCATTAACGGAATACCCAGTAGTAGCGCGGAAACAGCGACGGTAGCAGCGTTTTTCTTCACTTTATTTTGGGTAAACCAAAGAATCGCAGCAGCCCCCAACCCAATCCAGATGGCAAAGGCGTAGAAAGAGCCCACCATTGCATAATCTCTCTCCCTTGGCTCAAAGGGTTTCACGCTGGTGTAAAAGATGATGCCCACACTCGTTAAAATGAAGAGTGACAAAATGGCATACCACCTTAGGAAATCTCTATTAGCCTGAAAGAAAAAGCCAATCAAGCCCAGCAGCAAAGGCAGGAAGAAGAATTTCACGGTGGATGCATTGCGGAATTTCGCCGGCATATTATCCTGCTTTCCGTACAATGCATTATCGATGAATGGGATGCCGGAAATCCAGTTGCCCTTCGTGTTTTCCATATTGCCTTCCAGGTCGTTTTGCCGCCCTACGAAATTCCACATCAGGTAGCGCACGAAGTAGTAGGAATTCTGGAAGGAGAAGAAATAATCCAGGTTTTGCGCTAAGCTGGGGCGCTGTACATTTATCAGGTCGTAGGGTTTTACACTGAGATAATCTTCCACCTTTATAGTGCCGTCTTCATACTTCGCCCGCAGCTCATCGTACATCTGTTTTGCCTCCGGGCTGTCGGCATATTCCCCGTTGTAGTTGAACTCGAAATCCGGCGCTCCGTACATGGAAATGTAGTTCGCCATCACGGATTTATCCTCGTTGTACATCCTCGGCAGGAAGCTGGTGTGGTTTTTATTGTAAACATAGTTATATCGATCGCCCACCACTCTGTAGCTGCCAGTTTTTTCATCTTTTTCGTAAATGTCGCCGGTTTTCGTCTGCCTGTAGCTTCCATCCTCGTTGCGCTCGATGCCCTTAGCATCCAGGTAAGCGGTGTAATTTTGCCCGTAAATCGTTGGCCAGTCGCCGTATTGTTCACGGTTGTAATAATCCAGCATCCCGATGGCGGTATCAGGGTTGTTCAGGTTCATCGGTGGGTTGGCATTCGCACGAATCGGGATTACCAGCCAGCACGAAAAACCGATGAGCATAAAAACTACCGACAGAACCACGGTCTGGTAAAGGCCCCTGCCGGATTTCCGCGTCCATTTTATCAGGAAAAAGCAAAGCAGCCCGAGAAGCAAGAATGCGAGCACCGTGCCGGAGTGGAACGGCAGCCCCAGGCCGTTCACCGCGAAGATTTCCAGCCTGCCGAAAAGCGTCATTATCACAGGGAAAATACCCTTGAAAACGATGGCGAGAATCGCAAGTGTGATGAGATTTGCAATAAGGAAACTCCTCCAGCTGAACTCGTATCTTTTGGCATAATACAGCAGGCAGATTGCGGGGATGGAAAGCATACACATCATATGCACCCCCACGGAAAGCCCTGTGACAAAGAATATCAGGATCAGCCAGCGCTCGTTGCCAGGCCTGTCGCTCTCGCTTTCCCATTTTGTGATGAGCCAAATCATCAGGGCGATGAAAAGCGACGCCATTGAATACACCTCGCCTTCCACAGCAGAATACCAGAAGGTATCGGAAAAAGTGAAGCACAGCGCTCCTATTACCCCGGCGAGCAGTATCCAGAAATCATTTTTGGTGCTGATTTCATCAGCGTTTTTATTAAATAAAACTCTCGCCAGGTGAGTAACCGTCCAAAAGAGAAACAAAATGGTAAACGCGCTGAAAAGTGCCGACATCGCGTTGATGACCACCGAGTAATTAGCACCGTTCCCAAATGCAAACATACCCGCCACAGCGCCCACCAGCTGAAACAGCGCAGCACCGGGAGCGTGCGTTACCTGCAGCTTCACGGCAGAAGAAATGTACTCCCCGCAATCCCAGAAACTGAAATTTGGTTCAATTGTTGAGAGATAAGTTACGAATGCAATGGCAAATACTGCCCAGCCAAGTGCCGTATTCCAGCGTTTATAAGTCCAGTTCTTCATAAAAAATAAGAATGTTGCGAAATTAATGTTTTTACCCGAACTCCCGGCAGATTATGCGGCGCATAATTTTTAATTCAGCAATTGTTAATTTTTCTTAATTTTGCACGCAGTTTCTGAGAGGAAAATAGTATTAGAAATGACGAATGTTTATAACAACATACTGGAACTGATCGGTTCTACCCCACTGGTTAAGCTCAACCGCGTTACTGAAGCCATTCCTGCCACGGTATATGCCAAGCTGGAATCCTACAACCCGGGGCACTCCACAAAAGACCGAATAGCCCTCCACATCATCGAAAGTGCGGAAGAAAAAGGCTTGCTGAAGCCTGGCGCCACCATCGTAGAAACCACTTCCGGGAATACCGGCTTTTCCGTGGCAATGGTTTCCATTATTAAAGGTTATAAATGCATACTTGCGGTCTCCGATAAAACTAAGCCGGAGAAAATCGCCTACCTGAAGGCACTCGGCGCCAAGGTTTTCGTATGCCCGGCAAGCGTTCCCGCGGATGACCCCCGCTCTTACTACGAAGTGGCGAAGCGCATCGCTGCGGAAACGCCCAACTCTATTTACATTAATCAGTATTTCAACGAGCTGAATATCGATGCGCATTACCGAACTACCGGCCCGGAAATCTGGGAGCAGACTAAGGGAAAAATCACGCACATCATAGCCTGCACAGGAACTGGCGGCACGCTTTCTGGCTCGGCAAAATATCTGAAAGAAAAAAATCCTGATATTAAAGTCATCGGTGTGGATGCTGATGGCTCCATCCTAAAAACCTATCACGAAACCGGTAAAATCGACAAAAGCGTAATACATCCATATCAAATCGAAGGCTTAGGTAAAAACCTCATTCCCAGTGCTCTTCTTTTTGATTTAGTGGATGAATTTGTAAGAGTTAACGACGAAATGTCTGCCTACCGCACCCGCGAAATCGCAATGAAAGAAGCGATAATGGGCGGCTACACCACAGGTGCCGCTGTTCAGGGGCTCCTGCAATATGCCAACTCGCACCCGTTTACGGAGTCCGATGTAGTGGTGGTTATTTTCCCTGATCATGGCTCGCGGTACATTACCAAAGTTTACAATGACCAGTGGATGGCGGAGCAGGGCTTTACCAACAACTGCATCCACAGCTATGACGAGCTTCACGCTACGGAATTTGTGAAGTAAATTCTTCTCCGCTTTTTACGCAAACGCACAAATTTTAAGTCGAAAACCATTCGAAATAAGGATTCTTTGCATATTTTTTTCATAATAACTCAGCGCTTATGCGTGGATCATCACATCCTTTCCCCAAAATATCACATTCTGATTTTTCTCACCCAGCCTTTGTTTTAGATTTTTTAAATTTGCAGATTATATCTGTTTTATCTGATGGACATTTTTGAACGCATAAAAGAAAATCCCGGCCCGCTCGGTCAGTTTGCGGACTACGGCGAAGGCTACTTTATATTTCCAAGACTCGAAGGCCCTATCGGCCCAAGGATGAAATTTCAGGGCAAGGAAGTCGTATTCTGGTCTGCTAATGACTATCTCGGTATGTGTAACAACTCAGAAGTTCTGGAAGCCGATGCCAAGGCTGCAGCGGAATACGGAATGTTCTACCCTATGGGCGCGCGCGCGATGTCGGGCGAGACGGATGAGCATTTGGCATTGGAAAAGGAGCTGGCAGATTTCGTAAACAAAGAATCTGCCTATGTGCTGAATTTCGGTTATCAGGGGATGGTTTCCGCGATTGATGCTCTGGTTTCTCGCCACGATGTAATTGTGTACGACGCGGATTCTCACGCCTGCATCGTTGATGGCGTAAGGCTGCACATGGGAAAAAGCTTCACCTTCCGCCACAATGATATGGAATCGCTTGAGAAAAATCTTGAGCGCGCAACGAAGGTAGCGGAGGCCAACGGCGGCGGAATCCTCGTAATCACAGAAGGTGTTTTCGGTATGCGCGGAATGCAGGGCAAAATTAAAGAAATTTGCGAGCTGAAAAAGAAATTTAACTTCCGGCTCCTGGTTGATGATGCCCACGGTTTCGGTACTTTGGGAAAAACAGGCGCAGGTGTCGGTGAAGAGCAGAACTGCCAAGAGCAAATCGATGTTTATTTTTCTACTTTTGCAAAATCTATGGCAGGGTTTGGAGCGTTCCTCGCCGGGGATGCGGAAATTATCCGCTACCTTAAGTTTAATCTGAGGTCGCAGATTTTTGCTAAATCTCTAACGATGCCGATGGTAATAGGGGCAAGAAAGCGTCTTGAGATCCTAAAATCGCAGCCTGAAATCAAGGCTAAGCTGTGGGAAAATGTTCATAAACTTCAAAATGGGCTGAAAGACCGCGGATTTAACATCGGGCTAACCAACACCTGCGTAACACCTGTAATGATTGAAGGAACGCCAGTAGAGGCTACCTTACTCGTCAAAGACCTTCGTGAAAATTTCGGAATTTTCACTTCTGTAGTTGTTTACCCGGTGATTCCGAAAGGGATGATTTTGCTGAGGCTGATCCCTACTGCTGCGCATACCGATGAAGAAATCAATGAAACTCTTGCGGCATTTGAGGCACTTCACGATAAACTTGTAAGCGGATATTACAAAGATGCCGCAGAGAAATTGCTCAAAGAAGAAAATCTTAGCTTTAAACCTATATAATTCGATAATAAGCACTCTTAGTGGGTGCTTTTTTAATTTTTGAAATGACGAATCTTGAAAAGCGTGTGGCGGCTTTTGAAACCAGCTTTAACCATATTGATAATACATTAAAGAAATTTGAGAAGGCCCTCAGTGATCTGAAGAATGCGCAGGCCGACTTGCAAAAGCTCGAAGAATATTATTATAATGGCTGGGCAGAGGACCTGGAGGCCGACAGACGCGGAGAAATATCGAATGGTATCAACCGTGGGATTCTTTCTGAGGATGCAATTTACAATCTGCTTGGGGAAAGCCGTTCTATTGGTGTCGAAATGATTAAAGTAGCAATAAAAATGGTTGAGTAATGTACTAAATTAAATGATAAAAAAAAATCCGGCAATTTTGTTTGCCGGATTTTTTATTTTAAAATTTGATCAGTCTGCTAAAATAATACCTTTATTGTCTTTAAATTCCACCACACCGCCTTTGATGTCATAGCCGAAATATTGTCCTGCAGAGCCATTTCTTTGCTCGAAATTTTTGCTGTAATCACCAACTGAACTATTATAAAGCTTAATTTCTCCTTCAGTCAAAGCGGAAACAATTGAGGCGTGATTATTCAGTATGTGAAACTCGCCATTGGAGCCAGGTACCTGCACTGATTTTACCTCGCCATCGAATATAACAGCTTCCGGTGTAAGTATTTTAATGTTCATCTTTTATTCTTTAAGCTCACTTTAGGCATTTTCAGCAAGCATTTTCTCACCGGCATCGATGGCTTCCTGAATGGAGCCTTTCAGGTTGAAAGCTGCTTCTGGAAGGTGATCCAGTTCACCATCGATAATCATATTAAAGCCTTTGATTGTATCCTTGATGTCAACCAGCGCACCAGGAATTCCGGTAAACTGTTCTGCAACGTGGAATGGCTGAGAAAGGAATCTCTGAACTTTTCTCGCGCGGTAAACTACCTGCTTATCTTCTTCGGAAAGCTCTTCCATACCAAGAATTGCAATAATGTCCTGCAATGCCTTGTATCTCTGAAGAATCGCCTTCACACGCTGAGCGCAGTTGTAGTGGTCTTCACCCAGAATTTCCGGCGTAAGGATTCTTGAAGTGGAAGCCAGCGGATCTACCGCAGGATAAATTCCCAGGGAAGCAATCTTTCTATCAAGTACCGTAGTTGCATCCAGGTGGGCAAAAGTAGTTGCAGGTGCAGGGTCCGTCAAGTCATCCGCAGGAACATACACCGCCTGAACGGAAGTAATGGAACCGTTTTTCGTGGAAGTAATCCTTTCCTGCATCGCCCCCATTTCAGAAGCCAGCGTAGGCTGGTAGCCCACCGCAGAAGGCATACGCCCAAGAAGCGCGGAAACTTCGGAACCTGCCTGCGTAAAGCGGAAGATGTTATCCACGAAGAAAAGTACATCACGGCCTTGCCCAGATTCGCCGCCATCACGGTAATATTCCGCCAAAGTAAGGCCGGAAAGGGCAACGCGCGCCCTTGCACCAGGTGGCTCGTTCATCTGCCCGAAAACAAATGCCGCCTTGGAATCCTTCATTTCTTCAAGGTCTGCCTTGCTCAAATCCCAGCCACCGTTTTCCATCGAGTGCATAAACTCTTCACCATATTTAATGATGCCGGATTCCAGCATTTCACGAAGAAGGTCGTTACCTTCACGCGTTCTTTCGCCAACACCTGCAAACACGGAAAGTCCGCCGTGTCCTTTAGCAATGTTGTTGATAAGCTCCTGAATCAATACGGTTTTGCCAACACCAGCACCTCCGAAAAGCCCGATTTTCCCGCCCTTTGCATAAGGCTCAATCAGGTCGATAACTTTAATACCTGTAAACAAAACTTCCGCCGAAGTAGAAAGCTGATCAAAGTGCGGAGCCTCTCTATGGATCGCCCTTCCGCCCTCTTTTGAAAGCTCAGGCAAACCATCGATGGCATCGCCCACCACATTGAAAAGCCTTCCGTTCACACCATCTCCTGTAGGCATCGTAATCTGCGTACCAAGGCTGATAACTTCGTGCCCTCGTTGGAGGCCGTCCGTCGCATCCATCGCGATACACCTTACCACATCTTCGCCGATGTGCTGCTCCACTTCCAGAATTAGTTTCTCCCCGTTATCCTTCGTTACCTGCAGTGCATCATATATTTGCGGAAGCTGTTCAACTTCTGAAAACACAACATCGATTACCGGTCCTATGATCTGCGAAATTTTACCTTTAATTTGGTCCGCCATTACTCTTTTTTGTTTTTTGCAAATATAAGAATTGTTAAGTTTTTTGCAATTGTCCCAAAAAAGATTTTTGTCATCTTTGCAGTCAAATATTTCAGTTTGGAAATTATCAGAGATCTCCGAAATTACTCCAATACCAAAGGCCTAGCGCTGACCATAGGGATGTTTGATGGGGTGCATCTCGGGCACCAGCAGATTCTGCGGCAGCTTAACGATGTAGCAAAAAGAAGCAGCCTGGGGAGCGCCGTGCTTACCTTCTGGCCGCATCCCCGAAAATTTTTCAGTGCGGATGATAATTTCCGACTGCTGAATACACCCGAGGAAAAGAGTGCATTGCTGCAGAAATTCGGGGTGGAAAATCTTTTTATCCAGGAATTTAATGATGATTTCCGAAACCTTGAGGCGGAGGATTTTGTGAGAAAAATTTTATCAGACAAACTAAATGTCAAGCACTTAATCATTGGGCACGACCACACTTTCGGGAAAAACCAGAACGGAAATTTCGACCTCCTAAAGCGACTGGCACCGGAATGCGGATTTACAACAGAGCAGATTCAAGCAATAGAAAATTCTGAAAATGAAATCATTATCTCTTCTACAAAAATCCGCGAAAGCCTGCAATCCGGCAATATTCTCTCTGCAAACCGGATGCTGGGGTACGCCTATCCTCTGACCGGGAGGGTAATTCACGGAAAGAAAATCGGGCGCACCATTGGGTACCCTACTGCCAATCTTGAAGTAAATCCTGATAAACTTTTACCGAAAAAGGGCGCCTACATCGTAGAGGTTTTCCTTGGTGTGGAGCAGCACGCAGGTATGATGAGCATCGGCACGAACCCTACCGTGAACGGGCAGCAGCTTACTGCGGAGGTCTATATCCTGAATTTCAGCGGGGATATCTATGGCGAGGATTTAACGGTGAGATTCAGGGATTTCCTCCACGAAGAGATAAAGTTTGAAAGCCTTGAAAAACTGATTGAAAAACTTGACGAGGATAAAATCAAGACGGAAAATTTTCACTTCTGAAGTGCTGTAAGCTGTTTCTTTGTTAGATTTTTTACAACGAGATTGTAAGAATCGTCTATCAGTTCACGGAGAAGCTCTGCCGGCAAATCATCAACAAAAACCGAATTCCAATGCTTTTTATTCTGATGCCACCCAGGCTGAATCGACGAATAATCTTCCCGTAGCTGCAGATTTTTCTCAGGGGTGTTTTTGAGGTTAATAAAGACCGGCTTTCTCTCAAGATCGATAAGCAAGAACATCTTACCTGAAACCTTAAATACGAGGAGGTTTCCCCCGAAGGGAAAGCTCTCTTCAGCCGCAGGTTTCAAAAGCGCGTAATCCCGGATTTCCTCGGTATTCATTGAAAGCGTTAGCGTAGATGCTTCACGATGGCATCGCTCGATGGCTTCGTGGCACTGTTGAAGGAATCGATCAGCCGTCCGTTCTCATCAATCAGAAATTTTGTAAAATTCCAAAGAATTTTGGAATCTTTTACACCATTGAGATTTTTATCAGTCAAATACTGAAAAATCGGTGCAATATCACTGCCTTTTACGGAAACCTTGGCAGCCATTGGAAATGTGACTCCATAGTTTTTCTGGCAAAATTCACCAATCTCTGCATTGGTACCCGGCTCCTGCGACATAAAATTATTTGCAGGGAAGCCTACCACCACCAGTCTGTCTTTATTCTCGTCGTAAAGATCTTGTAAATCAGCGTATTGCGGGGTAAATCCACATTTTGAGGCCGTATTTACAATCAAGATTTTCTTTCCCTTAAAATCTGCAAAATCTATCGTGCCACCATCCAATGACTCCACTTTGTAATCATAAATTGAAGTAGGAGTGGCTGCAGCCTGCGCCGCTGATTTTTGGCTGTTAGTACATCCCGATAAAAAAGCGCCCACAGTAAGCAGAATGATGAATAATTTTTTCATAGCCTAAAACTTAAAAGTATTAGCAGGAAATTCTTTATTTATTTCTATCTTGTTGATAATCAACACATAATTACTCTCGTTCTTCTCAGATTCAGATTCTATTCTGAACGGCATCGTATAGCTTTTCACCTTCCTGAAATCGCTGTACCGCAGGGTTTCATCGCCCTTCTGCTCCTGCACCAGCAAGTGTGTGGCGGCGTCAAAATAATACACTGCCCGCTCACGGTTTTTGCTTAGTTCTATTTTGTGGCAAATTTTATTTCCGAGCTTTTCTTTACCCAAATATTTAATTTCGTAACCTTTGAGTTTCCAATCCAGGAAATCGCTGTCGAAAGACTCCGCTTTGTATCCCGGGTACTCCTGCATCTTATTCGCGGCATAATTCATAGCATAGCCTTTCTTCCCATCGTAGCCCTCGATTGCCACATCCTTTCCCTGCAAGGTTATGATTGTTTTGGTTAAATTCGGCCTCTGCTGATAGATTTTCACGGGGTATTCCTCCTTAAGCCCCAGGATCGCCCTGCCCTGCAGGAGAATGGAATTTAGCGATTTCCAGTTTTGTCGACCTCCGGTAAGCTCAATATTTTTATTGAGGATTTCCTGCGCAGTCTGCGCAGTGCCGAGTGCAGACAGGAAAAATAGAATTAGCGTGAAAAAATGTTTCATTAAAGGTGGTTTTCGGCAAAATTACTTTTTTAAATGAAAACTCTGCAAAATAGCCCTGGCGCGTTCCAAATCGGCAGGCACATCTATGCCCACGCCCACAAAATCCGTTTCCACCATCTTTATCTTCATCCCGTTTTCCAGGTAGCGCAGCGCCTCTATTTTTTCGGTTTTTTCCAATGGTGATTGTGGCAATGTGGCGAATTTCAGCAGCGCATCTTTCCGGAACGCATAAACGCCGATATGCCTAAAGTATTCAGGCTCAAGGCTTTGCTCTCGGTGGAAAGGTATTGCTGCCCTGCTAAAATACATCGCAAATCCATTTAAATCCGTGATGACTTTCACCGCATTTGGATTTTCGATTTCTTCTTTCTCGTTAATTTTTATTTTTAACGAAGCCAGCGAAATCTCGTTTTTTTCATCCTTTTTAAAAACATCAATCAGCTGCTGCAATGGTTCTTTTTTCAGGAAAGGCTCATCACCCTGAACATTTACAACTATCTCACAATCAATGGTTTGCACAGCTTCCGCAATTCTGTCACTTCCTGTTTCGTGAGTTCCGGTCATCACCGCTTTTCCACCGATTGAAATAATTTCGTCAAAAATAATTTCCGAATCCGTAGCCACAAAAACTTCCGAGAAAAGCCCGGTTTCCCGCACATTTTGATAGGTCGTGCCGATTACGGTTTTCTCGCCGAGCTTCTGCATCAGTTTCCCGGGAAACCGCGATGCATCGTACCTTGCGGGAATTACGGCAATGATTTTCAAGATCAAAGATTTAGGCTGGCCCTTACCTGCTGAATTTTATTTTTCAGCTGCTCCAATTTAGTTTCAAAATCAGCAATATTCTCCAGGCTGTCCTTCACTGAAACATAGAATTTTATTTTCGGTTCCGTTCCGGAAGGCCTTACGCAAACCTTCGTGCCGTCTTCTGTGTACCAGATTAATACATTGGATTTTGGAATTTCATCCATCACAGAAGTTGCGTTAGTTCTGAGGTCTGTGGTAGTTTGTTCCTTATAATCTTCCACGATTTCCACAGGAGAACCAGCCAATTCTTTCGGCGGATTTTCACGGAAATTCTTCATCATCAGCTGTATTTCTTCCGCACCTTCCCTGCCCTTCTTCACCACATTTATCAGGCCTTCGCTGTAAATTCCAACTTGTTTATAAATGTCAATCAGGTATTCAAACATCGATGAACCCTGCGCTTTGTAGAGCGCCGCGATTTCACAGGCTAAAAGAATTGAGCCGCAGGAATCTTTATCCCGAACGAAATCGCCGGTCATAAAACCGAAACTTTCTTCGCCGCCACACACAAATTTTTCCGTGCCTTCAGCATCGCGAATCATTTTTCCAATCCATTTAAAGCCCGTCAAACCAGCCTTGCAAGTTACACCGAATTTTTCCGCAATGTCGAAGAAAATATCCGAGGTTACAATCGTAGAGCCAATGAATTCCCGGCCTGTTATCTTGCCTGCCTTCTTCCATTGGTCAAGGATGTAATAGGTTAAAATTGTGTTGGTCTGGTTGCCGTTCAAAAGCTGCATTTCGCCGTTCAGATTGCGCACGGCAATTCCCAGCCTGTCTCCATCAGGATCGGTACCTATCACAATATCGGCATTCGTAATTCTCGCCAAATCCATCGCCATTCCCAGCGCTGCAGGCTCTTCAGGATTCGGGCTTTCAACGGTCGGGAAATTTCCAGAAGGCACCATCTGCTCTTCCACCATATCCACTTTTTTGAAACCTGCCTTCTCCAACGCTCTTGGAACGGTGGCATAGGTGGTCCCGTGAATTGAAGTGAAGACGATGTTCAGATTTTCGTAGCCAGTTTTTTCCTTTTGGTAAAGGGAATTTTCAATGCAGGCATCGATGTAAACTTCATCCTGTTCTTCGCCAATCCACTCAATCAGCTCATCATTTCCGTTGAAGTTAATCATCTCATACTGAGTATCATACACCGCCTTGATGATGTTTTCATCGTGCGGGGGAACCACCTGAGCGCCATCGTTCCAGTACACTTTGTAGCCGTTGTATTCCGGTGGATTGTGGGATGCCGTAAGCACGATTCCTGCATTACACTTCTTATTTCTAACGGTAAATGAAAGTTCTGGCGTAGGCCTGTGATTTTTAAACAGCAAAACTTTGATGCCGTTCGCAGTGAGAACATCCGTCACAATTTTCGCAAATTCCTTGGAATTATTGCGGACATCGTATGCAATGGCCACCTTGATTTCTTCGTTCGGGAACTGCTCGTGAAGATAATTGGCAAGGCCTTGCGTAGCCTGCCCCAGCGTATATTTGTTCAGCCGGTTCGTGCCCACGCCCATAATTCCGCGCATTCCGCCGGTTCCAAATTCCAGCGCACGGTAGAAGGAATCGTCCAAATCCGGCGATTTTGAGTTGATGAGCATTTCCACGGCAGCACGCGTTTCTTCGTCGAAACTTTCGCCGAGCCAAAGCTGCGCCCTTTCCAGTGATGTCAATTCATTAACCATATTTTTGTGATTTTAGTCTAATTTCTTGTTGTTCACAGTTGCCGATTTATCACTATTAAAAGCGCGAACCGGCTCATTATAATACAGAAGTTGCGCGGTGTTCCGCACATTTCCCTTGATGGAATCCTTCACATTCACTTCTGCATATCCACCGTTTTTAAAGTCTAAATCCAAAGTTCCGATTTGGAAATACGGTGCAATAACACTTGCAGTATCAGCAATCTGCATCGCCGATTTTTTACTGAAACCCGTGAAATTCGCCTTGCTCAAATTCTTCATTTTTATCTCGGCAAAATCCGTGTTCAGCGCACCGATAAACTTCGCCTGGTCTTTCAGTTCAATCTCAATCTGCGGATTATTCAATGCACCGGAAACATTCACTTCCACCGAATCTGCCACCGAAATTCTTCTCAGTGGATTTTTGGCATAAACCGTCACAGTATAAAAATCCACACCGGAAACTTCCCTTTTCTCACTGATATTCAGCACATTAGCTTCAACATTTATCTTCAGGTTATCCGCAAAATTCGGGTAGGTTTCCACATTCACAAAACTTGAATCGCTGCCTGCCAAAAACACCCGAAACTTTCCATTCAAATTTAGCGAATTAAAATCTTCCACGCTAATATGTTTCGCCACGATTTCACCTTTCGGCGAAATTTTTCCGCAGGAAAAAATAATCAGTAAAAAAAGGAAATGCCAGGTCTTCATCTTCTGTTAAAAACGAAATTCAACTTTTGCGGAATATAAGCCTGAAACTGCGGGTTTGAATTGAAGTGCGGCACTTGATCGGCAATTGCCTGAGGTACGATGAACTGGTCAATCTGATCGGAATGATTTGGTGCGATTTCTAACCTGAGGTATTGCTGAAGATGCGATTCCGAAGAATGTAAAATATTCAGGTAAAACTGCTCCTTCAAAGATTTCACCAGTGCATCCAAAGATTTATACTGCGTCATGATTTTCTTTCTTTTAAATAAAAAACCGATTTCCACAACACTTAAAGCACTGATGTATAGCGTATTAGAAAAATCAGACAAAATATTCCTGACTTCAGGCGAGAATTCATCTTCTTCACCTAAAATCATAAAAATGGCAATATTTGTATCGAGAAGATAGCGCATCTATTTCAAAACCGCCCTCATATCCAGTATTTCGCCCGTTCCCTTATGCCTCAAAACAGCTTCCCAGGTTTTCGAGATTTTCTTCGGCTCTTCAGCCTTAGTTACCTGCTTTTTTGGTGCCGGTTTTTTCTTTAATTTTTTGGGGGTTATATCGTTCGTTTCCATTTTTCCTTTTTTACAAATTTACAGAATTTCCTCTACCTGATAATGTTTTTGGCCACGCGAAGTTCTGATAATCAGCTCGCCCAAAAAACCGGCGATGAAAAGCAGCGTGCCCAAAATCATCATAGTAAGCGAGATGTAAAACCACGGATTTTCTGCAATCAGGTTGCCGTAAATGTTCTTGGCATACACTTCGTACAGCTTTGAAATGCCCAGCCAAAAGGCCGCCAGAAAACCTATGATAAACATCAGGGTACCCACCGCACCGAAGAAATGCATCGGCCTGCCGCCAAATTTGCTCACGAACCAAAGCGTAATCAAATCCAGATAGCCGCGCACAAACCTATCGGCACCGAATTTCGAAACGCCGTAGGGCCTTGCCTGGTGCTGCACCGGTTTCTCCGTGATTTTTTTGTAGCCGGCATTCGATGCCAAAACGGGAATCCAGCGGTGAAGATCGCCGTAAACATCCACCGATTTCACCACCTGATTTTTGTAGGCCTTCAGTCCGCAGTTGAAATCGTGCAGCTTCACGCCAGAAAGCCGGCGCGCCGAAGCATTGAAAAGTTTGGACGGCAGATTTTTCGTCAAGGCGTTATCATAGCGTTTCTTTTTCCAGCCGGAAACCAAGTCGAAATCTTCCACGGCAATCATCCGGTAGAGCTCCGGAATTTCTTCGGGAAAGTCCTGCAAATCAGCATCCATCGTGATTACCACATCACCCTGAACCTTTTCAAATGCAGCGTGAAGCGCCTGAGATTTTCCGTAATTCCTGGAAAATTTAATGCCCCTAACCTGCGGATTCTGCACCTTGAGATTTTCGATAATTGCCCACGACAAATCCGTGCTGCCATCATCCACAAACCAAATATCGTACGGAATTTGGTTGGCACGGCACACCTTATCCACCCTTGTGAAAAGCTCCTCCAGCGAATCCTGCTCATTCAGGAGCGGAACGATTACGGAAAGTGTTGGGTTTTTCAATGTCTCAAATTTTTATGGATAAAATCTAATGCTTCGGTTGGTGAAAAAATTTCAACTTCCGCGCCCGAAAAATCTCTTAAATTTCTTGTGACGAAGCCGCTAAGATTTTCAATTTGCAAAGAACAAAAAATCTGAACGGCATCTTCAAAGTCCGGATAATCCGATTTCAGCGCCTGAATAACCATCCCGTTTTTCACATCTAAAACTTTGATTAATTCTGAAAGCTCAAGCAAATTTTTCCGCACGGCTTTATCCGGATGAATTTTCCGCATTAAATAATGTACGGTCACGAAAGAATGGCTGCTGCAAAAAAGCGCGATTTCCCTGCTTTCAGCGTAAGCAAAAATCTCTCGGGAAGCCTTGTAGAACGGAACTCTGCCACTCAGAAAATCTACGATGATGTTGGTATCAAGGTAAAAATTCATAGGCCGTATTTTTCCCGATAATATTCGTCCAAAGCTTTCTTTTCATCAAAATCCTTCGGCAAGGGAAGGCTTCCGCCCAAAGTTTCAACCTTGGATTTTCCTACGCTATCTGTTTCGGAATCGACCATTTCCTTTAAAAAATTGTTGACGATTTTGGATAAACTTTTTTGATGGCCTTTCGCAAAAATCTTGGCTTTTTCCGCCACACTCTGTTCTATCGTCAAAGTCAGTTTGGTTGTCATTTCCGTATGATTTTTACAAATATACGGCATTCTTTTTTAGGATGGATTTCTCGTGCGGAAAAAACTTCCGAAAAACAGCGACAGCAAAAGGTAAAACGCACAATACCCAGCAAATACATATCCGAAATTTTTCGCCGTGAAAACATCCTCGTTTTTCGCTTCCTTTGCTGCAATCCGCACTTTGGCGTCTGCATATTTCTGCTCCAACTCCTTATCCTCGTCAGAATTCGGAATCACGATTTTTTTCGCCTTCTGATATTCATCTTCCAAAGACTGCTTGAAACTCTCAATAAATTGATAATTAAGGAGTTGCTTCGTATCCTTGTCGATATAATTGATGTAAGCGAACATCGTGGCTGTCGTCAAAATACCGCCTACAAACATCGGCACAAATGCCCTTCCGTAGGCATCGCGAAAACTCACCTTGCGCTTCGTTCTGCCCTGATAATACACCGAAAGAAAGGCACCCACACCTGAAAGAAGCGGTGCCACAAATGCTGCCACAATCATCGTATTCCGGTAATAATTGACATCCCGAAAGAAAATATTCAGCACGAAAAAAATGCCCGCAGTAATTATAAATATCAGAAAACCAACAACATACGGATTTCTTGCAAACTTCATCATCTTTCTATACCCTCTCTTTTGTTTTTTAAATTTTGTTAAATTTCCTGAAATGCGTATCTTTGCAGCGGCAAGTCCTACACAACCAGCTCCTGAAAATCCTCCAGGGTGGGAACGCAGCAAAGGTAATCGGTTGTAGCGGTGTGATGTAGGTCGCTTGCCATTTTTTATTTCTAAAGTTCGAAATGCTCGCCAAGTTCCGGCAAAGTAAATTCGATATTTCTTTCCGCAAAATGTTTTTTCGCCTCATCGTGATTGATGGTAATCGGCGGAAATGTATCGAAATGGCAACCCACAACCTTCTGCGTTTTCAGCAGTTCAGCCGCCGCAAAACTCGCCTTCTTCGCGCACATTGTGTAGTGCGAGCCCACCGGTAATATTGCCGCCGAAATTTCTCCGAAAAGCTTCGGGAAGTATGCCATATCAGCCATTACACCTGTATCTCCGGCAAAATAAATATTCTTCTCTTCCAAACTGAAAATGTAGCCGCAAGGTTTACCACCGTAGCTTCCATCGGGAAAACTGCTGGTATGCTGCGCCGGAACCATAGAGATTTCCAGGCCGGAAAGTTTCGCAGTGCCACCAAGATTAATGTCGATGCTTTTCGGATGATTGAAATGCCCGCAAATTTCCGGCTGACCGATAACCGTGGCTTCCGGATGATGCTTCAGCACTTCTTCCACATCAGCGATGTGATCCTGATGAGCGTGCGTAATCAGCACATAATCAATCTTTTGCGCTGAAATATCGAAGCCGGATTTTTCCTTCTGAAAATTATAAAATGGATCCGTAATAATCGTAATGCCATCGTGCTCAATCAGGAAGCAATTCTGCCCAAGGAATGTGAATTTCATATTTATAGATTTAAGATTTTAGAGCCAGGAAACAAGGCTGCAGAGCCGAATCTCAAGCCGTCGTTTTTACTTTTTTATTATCAATATCATTTCCGAATGCCAAATTTAAAACTTCAAACTTACCCAAGATTTAATCCTGCAGAAAGCAAAACCGCCATCATCAAAGTCAATATACCTACCTGCTTCAAGTACGGATCCAGAAGGCCTGGCTCTTTGATTGAGAGGATTTTCCGACGCAAACTCATCATCGGGAAAATTAAAATCATCACGATGAATGGGTAATATTTTCCACTTTGGAAAAAGCCCTGAAGCCCAAGCCAAACAAGGATCAGAAGCAGCGGCAATTGCAGCAATAGCATTTGGTAAAGCATCGCATTTCTGTAGCCAATTCTCAGCGCCAGCGATTTTTTCCCGGAAACCCGGTCGCTTTCTATGTCACGCATATTGTTCAGGTTCAGCACTGCGGCGCTCATCATCCCGATGGCTGATGCAGGTAGCAAAATCTGCCAGTCGAACGATTTGGTGAAAAGAAAATAGCTGCCGCAAACTGATACCAGGCCGAAAAACAGGAACACCATCAAATCGCCCAAGCCTAAGTAACCATAGGGTTTTTTGCCGATGGTGTAGCCAAGTGCCGCCAGAATGCAGGCAATTCCCAAGCCGATGAAAATCCAGAAATCCCGCCCAAAATCCGGCGCGAAAGCGCGCCAAAGCAAGGCAACAGTAGCGATGAAAGAAACTGCCGACATCAGGATGACGGCGGTTCGCATCTGTTTTTCCGTTACTCTGCCGGAAGAAACCACCCGCTGTTCCGCCTCGTTGACGCGCAGTTTATCGGTGCCCTTTATGCCGTCGCCATAATCGTTCGCATAGTTGGAAAGGATTTGGTAAAGCAGCGTGACGAGCATTGCCAGCGCGAAAATCAGCCAGTCCCAATGCTCGCCGTTTTGGCGAAGTTTCCAGCGTGCGATGAAGCTGCCGGCAATCACACCGCTTACAGAAAGCGGCAGCGTTCTCAGCCTTGCGGCTTGCAGCCAGGGATTTTTTTTCGTATTATTTTTTGCCAAAAATTTTTACTTTTAAAATGTTTTGCCGTTTCTTTCATACAAAACCTGCCCGCGTCTTTCGATATGGTCTTTCAGGCTGTCGCTCTGCAAGAGATGAAAAACCGAAATATCAAATAGATAAGGGAGTGAGGAATCATCAAACCTGCCCCAAAGTGCGCTGGCGGTATTATTCGTCACATTTTCGCCAAAAAGCGTGATGTCAATATCGCTACCCTCCCTGTAATTTCCCATCGCACGGGAACCGTAGATTACGACTTTCTCTATTTCCGGAATTTTTTCAAACTCGGAATAAAGCACTTCCAGCGTGGTATCCTTCAGCCCGAATTTCATTTCAAGGATTGCATTTTTTCGATAAAATCTACAAACAGTTCGTAGTAACGGTTCTTAATTTTCTGCTCGATTTCCTCCACCAGACTTTCATTGTAAGTATGCACCGTGCGAATTCTGTCGTCAATCATTTTCATCCAAATTTCTCCCTCAGAAATTAATCCAAAACTGAAAGCCTGCCTCACAGCATCACGGCTTCCTGTAATTCCAGCGATACCCTGATAAGTAAGATAATCTTTCATAAGCTTCCAGGCCAATTCATATGTGAATTCAAAGCACTGAATAAGCCCCAGTTCTTCGAATTCGTTCAGCTCATCTTTTTCGAGAAATCTTGTGAGCTGCGCTACCGCACTTTCATAGTGCTCCAGCCTTTGCTTCCACCGTACATCGCCTTCCATCAATTATCGCTTATCTCTTATCAAATATCACTAAGAAATCCACTGATTCTCGCCGAAATCCGGTTTGCGCTTTTCCAAGAAAGCATTGCGGCCTTCCTTCGCTTCGTCCGTCATATAGGCGAGCCTCGTGGCCTCGCCCGCAAATACCTGCTGGCCCACCATTCCATCGTCCGTCAGGTTCATCGCAAATTTCAGCATTCGTATGGAAGTCGGCGATTTTGCCAGAATTTCCTGCGCCCATTCAAAAGCCGTGTCCTCCAGCTTAGCGTGTGGGATTACCGCATTTACCATCCCCATTGCTTCGGCATCTTTGGCAGAATAATTTCTACCCAGGAAGAAGATTTCCCGCGCCTTTTTCTGCCCCACCATTTTAGCTAGATAGGCTGATCCGTAGCCACCGTCAAAACTCGTAACATCGGCATCGGTCTGCTTGAAAATTGCGTGCTCTTCGGAAGCCAGCGTCAAATCGCACACCACATGCAGCGAATGTCCGCCCCCTACTGCCCAGCCGTTTACCACGGCAATTACAACCTTTGGCATAAAGCGGATGAGGCGCTGCACTTCCAGGATGTTCAGCCGATGCCTGCCATCATCACCCACATAGCCCTGATGCCCCCTTGCTTTCTGATCGCCGCCGCTGCAAAATGCGTGAACGCCGTCCTTCGGGCTCGGACCTTCACCAGTGAGCAAAACCACGCCGATTGACGAATCTTCGTAAGCATCGTAAAACGCCTCGTAAAGTTCCGAAGTGGTTTTCGGGCGGAAGGCATTGCGCACTTCAGGCCTATTGAAAGCGATGCGTGCCACGCCGCCACATTTTTTATAGGTAATATCATCAAATTCCCTCGCGGTTTTCCAATCTGCAGTCATAATTTAATTTTGTGTAAAGATACGGCTTTGAGATATTTTAGAATTTTTTGCTTAATTGGTAAGAATCCGTTCCATTCGCAACAAATAAAAATCCCGACTTTCCGCCGGGATTCATTTTGAAATTTAAAAAATTCTACCATCTTGTTTTCAGTACAATCTCACCGAGAGATTTCAGCTGATCCTGACTTGTGGATACTACCCTGCCGCCTTTGGAAATTACTTCCCACGCAATCAGGCTCGTAATATCGTCTATTACGCCGGGCTCTTTAGAATCCTCCTTGATTTCAAATTCCCTCTCACCGGTCATTTTCACAGGCTGCGTGAAATCGCTGTGTACCATCAGCAGTTCGCCGTTGCCATCCTTTGCCGCCAGATAAATATCCAGCAAATCGGTAATCACTTTTCCTTCGGAAACCGCTGCCTGCAGCTCTTCTATCGCTTCCGTTCTTTCGTGCTGCATGTTCTCCTTCACGATTTCCCAGGCCTGCTCTGCAAGCTGATGCGGTTTCTGCTCACCGTGGTCAATGTGCCCATAGCCAATGTAGATCTGCGGTCTTGTAGCCACATCCTGCAGGCCGCTGTAGTTGCCTTCGGTTGTTATCACCACCACCTTCAGATTTTTGTCCAGTTCATTGATGTAATGAACCAGCGCTTTATCCACATCGCGGTAGAATTCCTTCATCACATTATCGCCATACTCCGCGTCGCTTTCGCGCTGCTTCGGCACATAGTGCGGGTTTTCGTGGTATGGGAATGCTTCGGAATCCACTTCTTCCACCACATTTCCGTTTTCGCAAAGGTAGAGTTTCGCACCATCCACAGCAAGCTGCAGCACCATATACCTTCTCGCCCTGTTGTACTCTATTACCAGAGGTCTCAGCGCAAAATGGTCATCGATGTAAACGGAATTTTCTGCAACTGGCCAGGTAGATTTTACGATTTCCTCCGTATCGTTGGAAATGTAGATGTGCAGGCTGTCCAGCAGATAATTGATGTCGATTTTATCGTGCAGTGCATCCAGTTTTTCAAGAACGCCGCTCACTTCCCTGTCGCTAAATTCCTCGTGGATTCTTTCTTTTGCCTCGCTGATAAGGTTTTTTAGAACGATGCCATCCTGCTGATTATCAGGGTGTGTGCGGTGCGTGTTCAGCGAAATGGTAACGCACGGGTTGTTCTGTTCTGTCGCAATTTTCTCTAAAATGCTTTTAATGCTCATTGTATAAAAAGTTTAAAAAAATATGATCTGTTTAAGTTTAATCAAAACCACCAAGCCTTATGGGTTCCTTTACTGAAGGCCATTCTACGGGCTTACCGGTTTTTGAATTTATAGGCAGTTTAATTTTTTCCGCCGATGCTTTCTCAGGGTCTTCGCTTGCCATATAGGTCATAATTGCGATGAGTGCCACATTGTTCTTCACATCCTCGAACACGATTTTATCATAGGTATCGCGCTGTGTGTGCCAGGTGTAGTTGCCGTAAGACCAGCTGCTGGAAAGCAGGAAAAACGCCGGAACGCCAGCCGCTGCAAATGAATAATGATCGCTGCCGCCGCCAAACGGAGAGCCTGGGAAGGTGTACTTAATTTCCTTGGTAATACTTTCTGGTGCAGCATTTACCCATCTTTGCAGGTAGTCGTAAGAATTTAGGAAGCCATTGCCATTGATGCTTTGGATTCTTCCCGTACCGTTATCCTGATTGAAGACAGCCTGAACCTTCGGCATTTTCTCTCTATGCTGCCATACGAAGCCGCGGCTTCCGTTCAGCCCCTGCTCTTCGCTGCCCCACAAACCAATCAAAATGGTGCGTTTCGGGTTTGGGTAATACTTTTTCAGAATGCGTGCCACCTCCATCATCGTGATGGTTCCCGTGCCGTTGTCCGTAGCACCTGTGCCACCATCCCAGGAATCCAGGTGTGCGGAAAGTATCACATACTCATCAGGCTTTTCGCTGCCCTTTATTTCGGCTACGGTATTAAAGGTCGGCGCTTTGCCATGGTCCTTACTATTGGTCACCAGCCTTACTTTCGGCGTGGTGCCGTGCTGAATCATCCTGTAGAGCTGGCCGTAATCTTCTAGCGAAATATCCATCACTGGTATTTTCTTCGTACCTGCTCCAAAGATTTTATTCACGCCAAAACCACGGCTCCAGTTGCTCCAGATAATGCCCACTGCACCGGCTTGCTCCAGCGGTTTGTTTATGTTTCTCCAGGAATGCCCGATGTTCTCCAGGGATTTATTCCAGGCGGCGTTTCGCTCGTCGGCTTCTTTTTTATACTTCGCAAAAGTTTCTGCAGAAGCCCATTCCTTCCAGTTGTACTCTGGTCTTCCGGTTGGCTGGTATTGCGATGCCATCACGATTTTCCCCTTAATCGTAGGAAGCCAGGCGTTAAACTCTTCTTTGGAATTAAAGACCGGCATTGCCACCAAATCTGCCGTTACGCCTTTGTTTCCTGTGGCAGGGCTCCACGCCAATTGCATGCCTTCCAGAGATTTGGTGTAGGGGTAAAGCATCTCTGCATTAGAAGTTAGCCTTTCCCAAGATTTCCACTCCCCCCATTTTTCATTCCTTGCAGGGATGCCCCAGGAATTGAATTTCCGCACCGCCCAATCGTGTGCCTGCTGCATCTTGGGTGAGCCTACGAGTCTTGGCCCGATGCCGTCCAGCAGTTCGTACGCCAGGGTTTCCAGTTGAGAATTATTGTAGGTTTCCGTCATAATGTTCTGCACCATTTGCTGCTGCGAAACCTGAGCGGAAGCCATCGTAAAAACGAAGGCGGAAGCCACTGTGAAAAATTGCGATACCATTCTCATAAACCTCAATTTCAAAGGATGAAATTACGGAATTTTTGTTAAAGCCGGAAATATTTGCTGAAAATCTCTTGCCTTTTCTCCACTTTCAGTATCATCTCTTCAAATTTTTGTGGATATTCTGATAGTAGTAAATGCAGCCGTGTCAAATCAAAGATAATAAATAACCAGCTAAAGAACCGCCGAGAACTACAAAGGCGCTGTTTAGTTTCCGGTATCGGAAGGCAATGGCGATACTTAGTACGGCAATGAGGATTGCGCGCCAATCATTGATGGTTTCTGTGCCCATTTCTATACAAACCGCGGCAATCAAAGCAACAGAGGCTACATTGACCGCGTCCCGAAAAGCGGAAAATTGCCTGGAATTCCGCAGCTTTTTTACAATGAAACTGAGCATCGCTACAAAGACAAACGACGGCAGAAAAATCGCAAGCGTGGAAATCGCCGCTCCGCTGAAGCCGTTTATCTGATACCCAATGAATGTGACCGACGAAAATACGGGGCCTGGCGTGAATTGCCCCACAGCAATCGCATCTATTAATTGCTGCCTGGTGAGTATTCCGGCAGAAACCAGTTCGGTATCCAGGAAGGCAAACAGTACATAGCCACTGCCGTAAAGTATCGACCCGATTTTCAGGAAAATCCAGAAAAGCTGGGCATTAGTTGCAGAAATCTTGGCAGCATTGGGAATTTGCAACAACGCAACCGGCAGGAAATTCTTCAGAGTTTCATTATTCCCATTTTTGATGAATGCCAGGCAAAGCGCTGCGATACCTGCACCGAACATCAGGGATATCTCGCTGATTTTGAAGAGGGCTCCCACGAAAACCAGCAGCCCGATGATTTTTAACTCGGAAGTTTTCAGAGATTTTTTGGCAAGCGGAAATACGGCTGCCAAAATAATGGCGATGATTGCCGGTTTTATGCCATAGATGAACGGCTGCACTTCCGGTAGCTGCCCGAATTTTTTGTAGAGGTACGCAAAGACTCCGGTGACAAATACGGCTGGCAGAATAAAGCAAAGACCGGCTACTAAGGGCAATATTATGAAATAATTGCCTTTCCTAAGCAGGGTCCCCCATTAAAGATTTTCTTCCACGAAGTGGCTGCAGTAAACTTTTATCTGCTGGCGCACAGTGCTGAACTGCTCTTTTATCTCGTCTTCGCTGCCACTTGCTTTGGCAGGGTCGGCAAAGTTCTGGTGAAATTTTTTCGCTTGTGAAGGGAATATTGGGCATCGCTCCTTTGCATTATCACAAACGGTGATCACAAAATCAAAATCCACATCAGCGTATTCATCAATGTTGTTTGAGGTATGCGCCGAAATATCTACACCGTCTTCTAACATCGTTGAAATAGCCCGCGGGTTTACACCGTGTGTTTCCACACCTGCACTGTAGATTTCCGCCTTGTTTCCTGCAAAATGTCTCAGGTAGCCTTCAGCCATCTGACTTCTGCAGCTGTTACCAGTGCATAGCACTAAAATTTTCTTCTTCGCCGGTACACCTATATCCATAATATTGCTATTTCATTTTTAGCAGCAGCCGCTTCCTGGCGTACAATTGTTGGTTTTTGAATCTTGCAATTCCGATAGATTGATTTTTTTCTTTGCCGGTGGTATTCCGCACTTGTCCTTGGCTAAACAATCTGTCTGCAGGGCAGTTAGCAAAAAGTTGCTTCCGTCGAAATCCAGCCCGTAGCAGCATATAGTTTCTTGCTGATACTCTACAAGAACCTCCAGATCTTCACCTTCGTTGAAAAGCGGCTGGGCAACGGATATGATCTGCAGAAATTTTTGCGGCTCCAGCCTATGCTCAAAATCATCTGCCGTCCAGATTTGAAAGCAGATGCTTTTATGAGTCCGCATCGTTCCGCCGCAGTCCACGAAATGCTTCGTCACCAGGCCAGCTTCTGTAATGTGAAAGTGCTGCGGCACGGGGCGTCCATCTTCCAGCACGAAATTGAGTTGTGGTACTGTTTTCAGGATTTGTTTTAATTGGTATAGTTTCATTATTATAAAAATTTTATTAGCAACAGTTATTTTCCATTTTCGATAATTTTACAGAGACTTCTGCAAAGTATCCCTGTATCTCTTCAAGCAATTTCTCATTGATGCAATAGCATACGGCATTTCCCTCAATGCTACCCTTGATTAATCCTGCGTTTTTAAGTTCCTTCAAATGTTGGGAAACCGTGGGCTGAGCGAGCGGCAGACTGCTGACAATATCGCCGCAAATGCAGCTTTCCACTTCCATCAACACTTCCATAATCGCCAGCCTTGCAGGGTGCCCCAGCGCTTTAAAGATTGTGGAAATTCTGTTTTGCCTCTCGGTGTAATGTTCCGTTTTAGATGCACCCATCGGAATAATGCTTATTTTTATATTGCAATATTACGATAATATTTTTTTAACGATCTATTTTTCCAGCAAGTGTTTATGAACTTTTTAATCCCAGCCTCAGCCTAATCATTAATAATAGTAAATTTACCCGATGAATCAGGACACAATTTGTGCGCTGGCTACGGGAAATGCCGTGGCGGCGCTTGGCATTATCCGCATTTCCGGCAGGGATGCCATTGCCATCGCCAATAAAGTTTTCTCCGGTAAAAATCTTGAAGAAGCGGCAAGCCACACCGTGCATTACGGGTTTTTGCTGGAAGGGCAAAAGCATTTCGATGAAGGCCAAAAGCCAACGGACAAAGGCCTGCAGGCAATTGACGAAGTCCTTATCTCGATTTTCCGTGCGCCGAAGACTTTCACTGCGGAAGATGTGGTGGAAATCTCGTTCCACGGCTCTCCGTTCATCGCAAAAAGAATTCTGGAAGTTTTCGTGGAAAACGGCGCAAGGCTCGCCAAACCGGGCGAGTTTACAATGCGTGCCTTCCTGAACGGCAGAATCGATTTGGCACAGGCAGAATCCGTGGCAGACCTGATTGCGTCCGAAAACGAGGCGTCCCGAAAAATGGCGCTGAACCAGCTAAAAGGCGGAATTTCCCAAGAGATTTCAGACCTACGGAACGACCTGCTGAACTTCACTTCACTCATCGAACTGGAACTGGATTTCGCGGAAGAAGATGTGGAATTTGCCGACAGAACTGCGCTGCTATCGCTGCTACGCCAAATAAAAGCCAGGCTGCACGAGCTGCTGGAAAGCTTCCGCTACGGTAATGCGGTGAAGAACGGCATAAGCGTGGCAATCATCGGGAAGCCGAATGCCGGGAAATCCACACTGCTGAACGCCCTGCTAAAAGAAGAGCGCGCCATAGTTTCCGATATTGCAGGGACAACGCGTGACACCATTGAGGAAATCCTGCACCTGAACGGCACGGCGTTCCGCTTCATAGACACTGCAGGAATCCGCGAAACTACCGATACCATCGAGGAAATTGGCGTGAAGAAGGCCCGTGAGAAAATTGAAACGGCGGACATCCTGCTCTACCTTTTTGACGAGAGCGATTACACTGCGGTAGAAGTCGTGGATTTCATACGGGGAATTCAACGGAAGGATTTACAGATTATCCTGCTGCAGAACAAAACAGATCTGGCGGATAATTCTTCATTTTCAGCCGAAATTACCAAAGCTTTAGTCCCGGATTTTGCCAAGACGCTCATTAAAATTTCCGCAAAAAATCAGACGAATATTGACGAGCTTAAAAGCGAACTTTCCACATTTGTGGATAATCTGAAAACGGAAAGCAGCACGGTGATTACTAATCAGCGGCACTACGAAGCCCTGCAGAAATCCCTGCAATCCATTGAAAATGTGGAGGCTGCCGTGCAGAGCAGCATCACCACTGAACTTCTTGCCTACGAGCTTCGCAACGCCTTGGAAGCCCTCGGCGAAATATCCGGCGAGTTCACCAATGATGAAGTCTTAGGGAACATCTTCTCCAAGTTTTGCATCGGAAAGTAAGTTAGAGAAATTAAATGATTAAATGATTAAAATCCAGCATTTCTTCAAGCGTTACAAAGGCTTTCGCTAAAATTGGGGACGCAAAAGAGATGAATGCGGCTATTTTAGAAAAAAATTTTCCGGGAAGACCTCCCAACACAAAGAAAATCAATATTTTGTTTTTCAGAAAGGTAAATTTGTCTATATTTGCAGTCCGAATTCTAAAATAAGCTAAAAGGACATGACTAAGGCGGAACTGGTAACAATAATTTCTGGGAAGCTCGGTACGGAAAAGAATGAAACTCAGAAAATCATTGAGGCATTCATGCAGGAGATCCGTGGTGCAATGCTAGAAGGCGATAATGTTTACCTGCGCGGTTTTGGCTCATTTATTATAAAAACAAGGGCAGCTAAAACCGGGAGAAACATTTCTAAAAATACGGCAATCGATATCCCTGCACACAATATCCCGGCTTTTAAGCCTGCGAAATCATTCTCGGATAAGGTGAAAGCCAAAGTTCCCGTGAAGAAATAACTCAATTTTTTAAATCTTAAAAATAAAATATAATTATGCCAAGCGGAAAGAAGAGAAAAAGACACAAGGTGGCAACGCACAAACGGAAGAAGAGAAGAAGAGCGAACAGACACAAGAAGAAGAAGTAGCGCTTCCGCGAAATAGAAAATATAGTTGGTGTTTTCCGCCGACTATATTTTATTTTAGCAAAAATTTGCCGGGCGAATGAAGAAAGAACTGATAATCTCTCAGGAAGCGCAGCGCACAGCCATAGCGCTGCTGGAGGACGGAAGGCTTTTCGAGTTTCACGAAGAGGTGGAAAAGAACGAGTTTTCCGTAGGCGATATTTATTTGGGAAAGGTGAAGAAGCTGGCGCCCAACCTGAACGCTGCCTTCGTGAGCATAGGCCACGATAAGGATGCCTTCCTGCATTATCAAGACCTTGGCCCAGATTTCCTGAGCTACAAGAAGTTCATAAAAGATACCTTCGGCAAGAGGCAGCAGAGCGCAAGCCTGAAGAATTTCGAAATCCAGCCGGAAATTGACAAGCGCGGAACGGTGGACAAAGTGCTGGCGAAGGACGATGTAATTCTGCTGCAAATTACGAAGGAAGCCATTTCCACGAAAGGCCCGAGAATTTCCACGCAGCTTTCACTTACAGGCCGCTACCTGATTTTAATCCCGTTTGACGACAAAGTTTCCATCTCGAAAAAAATCCGGAATCCGGAGGACAGAGAGCGCCTGAAAACGCTGATAGAATCGATAAGGCCGGAAGGCTTCGGCGTGATAATACGCACCGTGGCGGAAGGAAAAAAGGTGGCGGAACTTCACAGCGATATGAACCACCTGATCCAAAAGTGGGATTTGATTTTTAAAAACATTGAAAATCAGAAGGTTCCATCCAAGGTTTTGAGCGAAGATGAAAAAGCTTCCGCAATCTTACGGGATAATTTCAATCAAGAATTCGTTTCGGTAATCTGCGATGATGAACAGATGGTGGAAGAGATGAGAAGCTACCTGGAAATCATAGCGCCGGAAAGGAAGGACATTGTGAAGTTTTACGATTCGCACATACCCTTGCTGGAATATTACAATGTGGAAAAGCAGCTGAAGAACAGCTTCGGCAAGCATGTGAACATCCCAAGCTCAAAGGGCGCATACCTTGTGGTGGAACACACCGAGGCACTGCATGTGATAGATGTAAATTCCGGCTCGAATATTTCTGCTGCCGGAACGAACAAGACGCACGGACTGACCGTGAACAAACTTGCGGCTACGGAAGTTGCGCGGCAGCTGAGGCTTCGGGATATGGGCGGAATCATCGTGGTGGATTTTATTGATATGACGAACCCTGAACACCGCCGCGAACTCTACGAGCACCTGAAACTCGAAATGAAGCGCGATAAGGCGCGCCACAAAATTTTGCCGCCAAGTAAATTTGGGCTGATACAAATCACGCGGCAGCGAAACCGCCCGGAAAAGCAAATCGTGACCACGGAAGAAAACCCGAACGCTTCGGGCGAAATTCTGGCACCGATAGTGGTAGTGGAAAGAATGGAAGAAGCCATCCGGAATATAATGCAGACGGAAAAAGGCAAGCTCTACCTGCACACCCATCCTTTCGTGGAAGCCTATTTGACGAAGGGCATCAACAGCATCCAAATGAAATGGTTCCTGAAATACAGAAAATGGGTAACCATAGTGCCTAGGGATTCCTTTAAGTATCTGGAATACAGGCTTTTAAACTCGAAAAAAGAAGAGCTGATTTCCTTCAGCAATTAATCTTCGTAATCTTCCGCCAAACTTTCCAGCGCAAACTGCCTGTTCGCCAGCCTGCGGTTTTCCGCCTGAAGTTCACGCACCTTGTGCAGAAGATTATTTACCATATCAATTCCTGGCAAGTTGATTTCCAAATCATAATGCCAATTGGCAAAGCGCTCGAACGCAGGTAGTTCTTCGTACAGGATGTATGAAATTTCGTTTTCGGTAAAGCTCTTCAGCAGGCCAAAATCCACGAGATCATCTATGAATTTCAGCTCCACATTATAGATTTTCACAAGCTCTTCCCTTGAAATTCTGTCGCTCATTTTCGTTAAGAATTTTTCAGTTGTTCAAAAAGTTCGCGCTGTTTATCCGTAAGGTTTGTTGGCAGCTTCACATCGTACGATACGAATAAATCGCCAAAATTCCCATCTTCCTTGTACACCGGGAAACCTTTTCCGCGAAGCCTCACCGTAGCACCATTTTGCGTACCGGGCTTCACTTTCAGGTTCACGGTTCCGTTCAGCGTTTCCACCTTCACATCGCCACCAAGCACAGCGGTATAAAGGTCTATCGGCACTTTCATCCGCACATCATCACCTACCCTGTCAAAATTCGGATCGCTGGTAATGTTGAAGGTAATGTACAAATCGCCGCTTGGTCCGCCATTTATTCCTGGCTGCCCGTAGCCTTTCAGCCTGATTTGCTGTCCGTCATAAACGCCGGCAGGAATGGTGATGCGCACCTTTTTTCCGTTGATGTCGAAAGTTTGCTGGTGCGTAGCGGTAGCATCCCGCATATTCAGATTGAGCTCAGCATAGGCATCCTGCCCTTTGAATTTTCCGGAAGCACTTCCACGGCTGCTTCTGCCAGAGAAACCGCCGCCAAACATGTTTTGGAAAAACTCGGAGAAATCGCCTTCTTCAAAATTCCCGCTAAAGCCTTCAAAACCGCCACCCTGTGAAGAGCGGTACTGCTGCTGCGCTTTCTCGTACTCTTCGCCGTGCCGCCAGTTTTCGCCGTATTTATCGTACTTCGCACGGTTTTCCGGGTTGCTCAGCACTTCGTTGGCTTCGTTCAATTCCTTAAATTTCCGCTCGGCTTCTTTGTCACCAGGATTTACATCTGGATGAAACTTCCTCGCAAGTTTGCGGTACGCCTTCTTGATTTCATCCGGTGTGGCGGTTTTCGAAACGCCCAGCGTTTTATAATAATCGATGAACACTTTATATTTTAGATTTTTTATGTTAAAAGTTTAGGTTTAAACCACTGTGGCACAGCGTTTTTTTCAATACATCTTCTAAAACACTGAGGCACAAAGTTTTGCATTCTCGTTTTAAATTTAACTAATAAACTTCTCATTCAACGAAACACAGCGGCACAGTGATTTTTTGTTTTATTTAACCTAAAACACCGAGGCACAAAGTTTTCAGAAACCTTTTATTTTTTACTTGGCTTTTAAACTTTTTACTTTTGCTTTTACTTTTTCCCTGGCTCCTTACTTATACGCTTCCACTGCTGCATTCATCAGCTCTACCTGTTTTTGCAGGCTCTCGCTTTTCGGGTTTTTGCGCAGCGTTTCCATCTTCTTTGCCAGCCCGTCTTTCAGCATTTGGCTAATCATCATCTTAGCCTGAGGATTATCGGAAAGCTGTCTACTCGTCATTTTTAAAACCTTCGTTAAATTTTGCGTAGCCTTCAGG
The DNA here is from genome assembly GCF_014961145.1 of Cruoricaptor ignavus. NCBI lineage: Bacteria > Pseudomonadati > Bacteroidota > Flavobacteriia > Flavobacteriales > Weeksellaceae > Cruoricaptor > Cruoricaptor ignavus. The sequence goes on along the minus strand of NZ_CP063145.1, from coordinate 2,058,727 downwards.
TTATCCGTCGTCATAATCATATTGAACGCCGCTTCAGCGGAAGCACCGAGCTTCGCATCCTGAAATTTCACGAAAGGATAGAACGCCGCAACTTGCGCTACAGCAGGCAGCTGATTTTCGATTTTATTCTCAACAATCACCGGGAGCATCGCCATTATCAGTTCTTCATTGGCACCATCCAAATCCAGCTTGTCCGCCAGCGCTGCAACTTTCTCTGGTTCAATTTTGAAAAGCGCGGCAAGCGAATTTCCTTTGACCGAATTGGAAACCGACTGACTGCCCTTTTCAAAAATCGGCAGGTATTTTCTGTCCTTGGTTTTTGCCAAAGCAGAAATTGCCGCCGCCTGAACTAAAGTTTTCGGGTCATTCTGCGCTAATTTTTCCACTTCGGAAAATACAGACTTTTGGACGGAATTTTTCGTTAAATCCAATCCTTGCAAAGCTTTGATGCGAATTCTGAAGTTGGAATCCTTCAATGCTGCCGCAAGAATCTGTTGGGCGATCGCATCGCTGTTATTTTCTGCTGCAAATTCCACGGCTTTCCATCGGCTCAAAAATTCCTTAGAACCCTGATATTGAGCGAGATACTGCGCCGAAGTTTTCTTTTCTTCAATATCGGCAATCAAAATTCCGTCGGCATTCAGATTGACTAAGGTTGGATTGCTTGCTGCCGGAATCGTGAAGCTGTTGCTGGATTTTGCATCCACCCAAACATTCTGCCGGGAAACCTTGCCGCCTTCAAAAACATCGATGGCCAAAGGAAACTGGAAGTGCGGTGTCTGCGTTTGCGAAATGTTCAGCTGCAGCTGTTTTTTCACAGGTTCATAGCTGTAGGTGTAGCTGATTTTCGGATTACCGCTGCCGAAAAACCACTGATTGAAGAACCAGTTCAGATCCTTGCCGGAAACTTTCTCCAGCGCCAAACGGACCTGATGAGCTTCACCGGTTCCAAAGGCGTTCGCCTTCAGGTATTCCGAAATTCCGGCGAAAAACGCTTCTTCGCCCAAATAATTTCGCAGCATATGAAGGATGCCGCCACCTTTATTGTAGCTCACAGCATCGAACATATCTTCCCTGCTCTTGTAATCGAAGCGCACGAGATGCTTATGGTAATTGCCAGGGCTCATTTTATAGCCACGAAGCGCTGACATCATCGTATAATCTGCCAAATCTTTACCATATTTATACTCATTCCACAGATATTCTGAATAATTTGCAAAAGATTCATTCACGGTGAGGTTGCTCCAGCTTTCCGCCGTCACCAGATCGCCAAACCAATGGTGGAAAAGCTCGTGCGCTATCACATCTTCCCATCTGTTTTCATCGATCAAATCTCCTGGCTTCTGCTGAGACATTGCGCTGTGCAGCGTGGCCGTAGTGTTTTCCATCGCTCCTGATACATAATCCTGAGCCGTCATTTGTGCATACTTTTGCCATGGATAATCGTAGTTCAGCAGCTTGGAAAAATACTCCATCATTTCAGGCGTCATCCCGAAAATCTGCTTGGCATAGGATTCGTACTCCTTCTCCACATAATAATCCACCGGGATGTTGCGCCATTTATCGCGAACCACTGCATAATCGCCCACACCCATAAAGAACAGGTACGGTGCGTGCGGCTTATCCATCACCCAATGATCTGTGCGAAGGCTGCCGGCCTCCTTTTTTGATTCCTTCAGAACGCCGTTGGAAAGCGTGACGAATTTATCAGGCACCGTCATTATTATTTCCTGCGTGGTTTTCTGGTTCGGCTTATCAATCGTCGGGAACCAGACGGATGAAGATTCGGTTTCACCCTGCGTCCAAATCTGCGTCATCTTATCCGGATCTTTACCCTGAGCGTTAATGAAGTACAGGCCCTTTGCATCGGAAATCGCTGCGCTGCCTTTCTGCGTGGTTTCGTTTGGCCGCGCTGTATATCTTATGTAAACCGTGTAATCTTCGTTCCGGCTGAAAGTTTTGCCGAGGTTAATTTTCAGCAAATCATCGCGATAATCGTAATTCAGAGGCTGTTTCCTACCCCCGTTTTCCATTGCCACTTCGTGGATGAGCATCGCTTTTGCGTTCAGCACCAGTGAATCGGTTGGGTAGAAATAAGGCTTTGCCGTGAGCCATTCTTCGCCGCTCATCTGCTCTTTCTCGAAATCGAATTTTACCTTCAGCTTCGTATGCTTCAGCTCGGTAGTTTTCGTGTGAGATGCATGGTAAATGCTTTCCCTGCCGGAAGTTTCCGTTTGCGCAAAGGTAAAATCAGCATTGAAAACTGAGCCCAAAAGCAGCGCTGAGAAGAATATTTTTTTCATAATATTTTAAATGTAAAATTACACCGCTACGGGTGCTTTTATGCCGGGATGTGGGTTGTAATCTTCCAGTGTGAAATCTTCATATTTGAAATCGAAAATATTTTTGATTTCCGGGTTCAGAATCATTTTTGGCAAAGGCCTTGGCTCGCGCGAAAGCTGCTTTTTTACCTGCTCGAAATGGTTGCTGTAGATGTGCACATCGCCAAAAGTGTGGATGAATTCGCCCAAGCCCAAACCGCAAACCTGCGCCACCATCATCTGCAAAAGCGCGTAGCTCGCAATGTTGAACGGCACGCCCAGAAAAACATCGGCGCTGCGCTGATATAGCTGCAAGGAAAGCTTTCCATCAGCCACATAAAACTGGAAAAGTGCGTGGCAGGGCGCCAAAGCCATATGGGGAATTTCCGCCACATTCCACGCGGAAACGATGAGCCTGCGGGAATCCGGATTGGTTTTGATTTGCTCTACAACTTCCGAAATCTGGTCGATGGTTTTTCCATCAGCACCGCTCCAGCTTCTCCATTGTGCGCCGTAAACAGGGCCTAAATTCCCATTTTCATCAGCCCATTCATCCCAGATGGAAACGCCGTTTTCCGTGAGGTAGCCGATGTTCGTATCGCCCTTCAGGAACCAAAGCAGCTCGTGGATTATGGATTTCAGGTGGACTTTTTTCGTGGTAACCAGCGGGAAGCCTTCCTCCAAATCGAACCGCATCTGGTAGCCGAACACACTCCTTGTTCCGGTGCCTGTTCTGTCCGCTTTATCGGTGCCGTTGTCCAGGATATGCTGAAGAAGGTTGAGATAGTTTTGCATTGAAGAAGGTTGAGGTTGAGATTGAGAACAATTTACTTCTTCACGAAAACTGAGAAATCGCCCTTCTGCATTGTGAAAGATTTGTTGTCGGAGAAATTCCTGCGGAAGCCGGTGAAATGGTTTTTGAATTCACCATTAATATGATCATCCAAAATTTCAAACGGGACGAAATCTTTCGACATATTTAAAACCACCAAAACTTCATCCCCCCCCTTTTTCCGAAGGTAGGCGAGAATTTTATCATCGGCAGAAGTCTTAACGAAAGAAGTTTGCACCGAAGAATCACCGCCACGAAGCGCAGGATTTTTCTCCCTCAGCTCAAACAATTTTTTGTAAAATTTCGCCAGCTGAAAATCGCCGGTCCAGTTGATTGGGTCTTTCTCGAAAAACTCCAAACGCTTATGGCTTGGCAATTCCTGCCCGGAATACATCAGCGGAATGCCATTCCAGGTGGCGGAAAAAACTGCTAATGGCAGGGCAATATCGCCGTATTTTTCGTACTCCGTACCATTCCAGGTATTTTCATCATGATTGGTGGTGAACCACGCTCTCATCGAACTATCGCCGATTGCTCCGTACCGCATCAGCATTTCGCGAAGCTCCTTCAGCGGCAGATTATTGTGGTAATAATCCCGCGTTTTATGCATCCAGGTCCACGAATAGCTGGCATCGAAAACCTTCCCGTACTCTGGATTTTCCAGCTCATCAAATTCGCCCAGGAAAAACAGCGGCTTCAGCTTCTCAACTTCCGGCCGTGCTTCCTCCCAGAAATCCACTTCCACCCAGCTTGCCAAATCGCATCGGAAACCGTCGATATCCGTTTCCCGCACCCAAAACTTCATCGCATCTATCATCGCTTTCCGCAGTTCAGGGTTGCCGTAATCCAGCTCAATGATGTCATCCATTCCGGAAGCAATTTTGAAGGTGCCGTTTTCCTTCAGGTAATATTCCGGGTGCGTTTTCGTCCAGATATGATCCCAGCCCGTATGATTGGCCACCCAATCGATAATCACCTTAAAGCCTTGGTTATGAGCTTCTTTCACGAGATGCTTGAAGTCTTCCAGCGTACCGAATTCCGGATTTATCGCGGTGTAATCCTGCGCTGCATAAGGGCTTCCCATCGTACCCTTTTTATTTTGCTGAGCGATGGGTGTGATTGGCATAAACCACAGCGTTTGCACGCCCATTTTCCGCAGCCTTGGCAGGTGCTCTTCAAAGGCGCGGAAAGTGCCTTCCTTAGTGTATTGGCGCACATTTACTTCGTAGATATTTCCGCTGTGCATCCAGTCCTTTGGCGTTTCTTGTTTCATAATTTTCTTTTGCGAAGTGCAGGCTAAAAGCGTGGCGCCAAGCAGCGCAGCGCCGGAAAGTTTCAGGATTAAATTCTTTCGGTAAAATGCTAAGCTATTGGTTTTCAAATCTTTAAGTTTTTGTTTAAATTTCATCATCATCGTAGAAGTCGTCGGAAAAATCTGCATCATCAAAATCATCATCGTCATCGAAATCTTCGCCGTAAAATTCTTCATCCAAATCAAAATCTTCAGACTTTGTTTTGTTAAGAAGTGTAGAATCCGTAGACTTTGCGGGTGCCTTCAAAGGAACGGAGCCAAAGCGGAAAACGGTGACGGGATAATTTACAGCGGATTTTCCTTCAGCGGTGCCTATAAGCTCGCAGAAAAACTCCCATAAATCCAGCAGACCGTATTGGAACTGAAGTTTATCACCCTCCTGCTGAAAAACCTCATCTATATAGACATCGGACATTATTTCCCCATCCCCTTCGTCGCTCATATCTTCCAGCGGCACGCTTTTCAGAACCGCACCGTCCTCATCAAAGAGATTGAAGACGCTAAGCTCATCGCCCTGCAGGCTAAATGCGCTCCTGATAGCCTCGTGCAGGTTCCACAAAGTTTGCTTGCCCTTTATTTCTATATCGCGGAATACATCTTCCTTTGTATCCAGAATTACCCTTACTTTATAGATCATTGCTTTTTTATTTTACCAAACACAAAGATAATGCAAAAAAATAGGCTGAAATTTCCAAGCTTCAAAACTAAAATTTTAGTTTAACTGAGGGATGCAATTTCGCCTGGGTCGGAGGCCCTATCCAGCGTAAAGGCAAATTTTGTTCCCGAAAGATACTCGCTTTCCACCGTTATATTTTCGCTGTGGGCTTCCAAAATGTGCTTTACAATGGCAAGGCCCAGGCCGGAGCCGCCCGCCCTGCGGGACCTGCTGGATTCTACTCGGTAGAACCGCTCGAAGATGCGCGGCAGGGCTTCCGGTTTTATCCCCATCCCATTGTCTTCCACTTCTATGTAAACTTTGTTCAGCAGCGCAGTGGTTTTTACAATTATCTGCGCCTCGGAACGGTTGGAGTAGTGTATTGCATTGGAGATCAGGTTAATAAGTACCTGGGAAATTTTCTGCTTATCCGCGCTTACTGCAAGCCGGCTATCTGTTGACTTTAGGCTCAGCGCTGCCCCTTTGCTCTGGGCGTCATACTCCAGCATTTCGAAAATTTCCCTCACGAGCTGGTTGATGTCAAAAGAGGTAATGTTCAGTATGATTTCCCCCGCTTCGAAACGGTTAATCATATCCAGATCGTTTACAATATTTATAAGCCTCTCGAGCGAGTTGGCTATCCTCTCGAGATACTTGTCCCGTATGGCGAGGTTTTCCACCCCGCCGTCCCGCAGGGTTTCCACATAGCCCTGAATAGAGAACAAGGGCGTCTTCAGCTCGTGTGACACATTGCCTATATATTCCTTGCGGTAGTTTTCCATCTGCTTCATGGTGTCGTTGGTCTCGTTCAGGCCGGTGATTTTCTCGGAAAGTTCCTCGAAGCCTATGCGTCTTTTTTCGTCGAAAATCTTCACCGGGAGCTTATCGGCTATGCTTTTTACCTGCTTTCTGCCATAGTACTGGAAGAGCATATCTGCCCCGAAATAGTTTACCGTGAATATCATTAGCCCGCAGATGATGATGATCAGAAGCTGGTTTACATCTTTTTTGATTAAATTGCTCTGGAGGTAGTTCCAAAGGAAGACGATAAGCATGATGAGCAGCGTAACTGTCAGCGAGGTGAATAAAACGAGCTTGCCTTTGCCCATTACACCATAAGTTTGTAGCCTATGCCTTTCAGCGTCTGTATGGAGGAGTCGCCAAGTTTTTCTCGCAGCCTGCGCACATGGACATCTATGGTGCGCTCTCCTACCACTACTTCATTCCCCCAAACTTTTTCCAGGATTTCTTCCCTTTTGAAAACTTTTTGGGTGTTGGTGGCCAGCAGATAGAGCAGGTCGAATTCCTTTTTCGGTAGAAGGATCGCCTCGCTGCCCCTGGATACGCGGAAGTTTTCCCTGTCTATCTGCAGCTCCCCTACCGAGAGTATCTTATCTTCCGGCAAGCTGGTGGTCTGCAGCTTCAGCAGTGCGTTTATTTTGGAAATGAGAACTTTTGGTTTGATGACTTTGATCACATAATCATTTGCCCCCGCCTGGTAGCCTGCAAGCTGAGAGAATTCTTCCGCGCGGGCGGATAGGAAAACGATGAGGGTGTTCCTCAGCTCCGTTTGCTGGCGCAGTTCCTTGCAGGTTTCTATACCGTCTTTGCCGGGCATCATCACATCGAGAAGTATCAGATCCGGGATCACTTCTTTGGCAAGCGAAATCCCGTCTTCCCCGTTATCTGCCATATAGACTTCGTAGCCCTCTTTTTCGAGATTATAGGACATAATTTCCAGAATGTCCTGCTCATCATCTATCAGCAGGATTTTCTTTGAAAAAACCGATTCTTCCATGTTGATAAAACTTATCCCAAAATTATAAAAATGAAAATATTAAACAGCATTTTTTTACAATTTAAACTCAGATACTTTGTTAACAAATACTTAATATAAAAATGCTGCATATATCGTTTAGAAATATTTTCTTTGCACCGAAATATATTTAGTAAGGAAATATGAATATAAAATCTACAGGTATCGCTGTTGCTTTCCTCTTTGGAACAGCCGCAGTAGTGTATGGGCAGCAGGACAGCACAGCTGCTAAGAATGAAAAAAGAATAGAGGGCGTACAGATCCGCGCCGCTGCAAAAAAGAATACGGAGAACAGCATCATCAATGTGCAGAAACGCTCTGTAGAAGTGATAGAGCGCGTGGGCGCCGTACAGCTCTCCAAGCAGGGCGTGAGCGATGTGGCTACCGCAGTGACAAAGGCTACCGGTACCGTAAAGCAGGAGGGCTCCAGCACCATCTCCGTACGCGGCTTGCTGGACAGGTATAATACCACTTCTATGAACGGCCTGCCGATCCCGGCGGATGACCCTGAAAACAAGAATATAGATCTGGGTCTTTTCAAGACGGATATGATTGAGTTCATCGACCTTGAAAAAGTTTATCAGCCGAGGCTTCTTGGAGATTTCGGCGGTGCCAATATTAATATTGCTTCCCGCGAACACGCAGGCAAGCCTTTCTTCAGTGTAGAGCTTGGCAGCGGAATTAATTCCCAAATTATCGACCTGGGCAATAAGCCGTTTTATATGGCCCAGGGCCCAACCTGGACTGGTTTCAAATCCAACAAACTGCCAGACAACCCGCTGAAATCCTATAATTATGCCAGCTGGAACTTTAAAGACGGTTTCGGACCGAGGAATTTTACCCCACTCAATACGGAATTCAACCTTTCTGGCGGCAGGACCTTTAAAATTGGGGAAACGGGCAGGCTCAATACTTTCATCTTTGCCGGATTTGACAATAGCTATAAATACAAGGAAGGACGCGAAGGTTTCTTTGGAAAGGAGACGATTTTCAACGATTACAATGATTCAAAAAAATACTCCTACGGAACGAATACCACGGCGCTCCTCAACTTTATCTACCGCCTAAACGCAGAGCATACCCTGAAATTATTCTCCAACTACATCCACGGATCCGAGCAGGAAACGAGAATTCACAAAGGTTATGTAAGGGATGTGGCGGAAGATTACAATGGCTTGCTCAGAAGGTCTGATTTCAAACATACTCACCTCTTTGTAAACCAGTTGGGCGGTGATCATAGACTAAATGACAAGTTCACTATCAACTGGATCGCAGGATACAATTACCTAAATAGCGAGCGCCCGGACAGGATCTCCAATTTCTTGTTTTTCAACGAATACGAAGGTAAATATGAACTGAGAAGAGATGGCGGCGCCACCAACAGATACTGGGATGAGCTGAACGATAAGGAATGGGCTGGGAATATCGCGTTCACTTATCAGTTCAACGACAACGGTAAGTTTACCCTCGGATACCAGGGCAGAGGCAAGAACAGAGACTTTGAATCCCGGCAGGTGGACTTCAAATGGGATACCAGAAAATCTGGCACAAGAGCATTGGTGGATGATGTAAACGATATCGATTTCATCTACAACCAACAAAATTATACGAAAGGATTTTTTGGTATCAGCAGTAACTACGGAGTAGACAATCTTAAACCAATCAGGTTCGACGGCACACAGGATGTTCACTCCGGGTTTGCCAATGCAGAATACAGACTTGGTGAAAACTTTACCGGGCAGCTGGGTGTGAGATATGAAAACATTAAGCAGGATATTGACTGGGATACGAACTTCGAAACGGGAATCCCTGGTAGTGCCGTAAAATTCACTTACGATAAATGGTTGCCTGCGCTAAATCTCAAGTATGCTCTTAACGACAAGAATAATCTGAGGTTTGCTGCTTCCAGAACCTATACGCTTCCTCAGCTGAAGGAGATGGCGCCATTTATCTACAATGATGTTTCTGACGAAACAGTGGGTAACCCGCTTCTCTACCCGTCCGATAATAACAATATAGACATCAAGTGGGAAATGTTCCCTAAGAGCGGGGAGGTGATTTCGATTACCGCCTTTGGAAAATTCATAGAAAATCCTATTGCCCGCTCACTTATTAACTCATCAGCATTCTACTATTCTTACCTAAATGTTGGTGATAAAGCTAGAGTGCTTGGGGTAGAAGCCGAGATCCGTAAGGATATTGCTAAATTTGACAGATCCAGAATCTACGGATTCGCAAATGCAACCTATATGGATTCCGAGAGTGATCTGGACATTGAAAAAGTAATAAGAGAAACATCCAACCTGTCTGTTTCTTTTGATAAGACCAAAGACAAGCTGCAGGGAGCTGCGGATTTTGTAGCAAACGCCAACTTAGGCTGGAACCAGAAATTCAAGGATAAAAAAGAAATGGATTTCGTAGTGTCCTACTCCTATGTGGGTGAGTATCTTTACTCTCTGTCTTCTGACCATACGGGTAATATTTATCAGAAACCGATAAGCCTGCTGGATGCGACTCTTAAATTTTCTCTGGACAGAATCTCAATAAGTGCCAAAGCAAAGAACCTCATTAATCCAAAAATAAAGAGAGAGCAGGCAAATGATAACAATAATGTAACATATGAATTCCGAAACGGCAGAGATTTTGGACTATCTTTGGGGTATAATTTTTAACATCAATTTTTACTTAAATTTTTTATCATGAAAAAAATCTTGACAAGTGTGCTTGCAATTGCTGCAGTAGCAACATTTTCAGCACAGGAAAATGTGAACGGCGTAGTCGCTGCCGGACAAACAAAAACCCTTAAAGCGGGAGTAGATTACAGACTTACTGGCTCTCTTACAGTAGAAGAGGGAGGTACCCTAGTACTTGAGCCAGGAACTATCGTAAAATCTAATGGTACAACTGAGGCTTATGTCGTTGTAAAGCAAGGTGGTAAAATCTTCTCGAACGGTACTGAGCAACAACCTGTAATCTTTACTTCAGCTAATGCGCAGCCAAAGAATGCTGATTGGGGCGGTATCGTGATCGCAGGTCGTGCGCCTATCAACATCGGTGCTCCGGGCGCTTCCGGTACTACTGAGGTGGCCAATGTACCTTACGGTGGTTCTGATGTAGCTGATAACAGCGGTTCCATTACTTACACAAAAATTCTTTATTCCGGTGCGCGTTTCAACGAGCTAAAAGAGTACAATGGTCTTTCTCTTTTCGGCGTAGGTAACGGAACTGTTATCAATAATGTTTCTATTATCAACGGTGCTGACGACGGTATCGAAATGTTCGGTGGGACAGTGAATATGAGCAACATCTATCTTCAGGATAACGAAGATGATGCGTTTGACTGGACTGAGGGTTGGACTGGAACTGCTACCAATGTTTACAGCGTAAGAAATCTGCCAAATGTAGGAAACAGAGGTATAGAGGCGGATAACAATTCAAAGAAAAGGACTGCTACCCCAATGTCAAATCCAACTCTCAAGAATATTACATTTATTGGTCAAAAAACAACCGATAATGAGGGTGCCGGAACTAACCTATTCCGTGTAGGTTCGGGAGGTACTGTTGATAATGCAATCTTTGCAGGTTGGGCGGATGGCGTTACGCTTCAGCACGACGAAACAATTGTTAACTTTACCGGTCTAAACAAGTTTACTAACATTAAGTTTGTAGATAACAATAGAAATTTCGTTATTAAACCTGAGGCAGGTGGAACTATCGTAATTGAGCCTAATACTGGCTATTACACAATTAACGAAGCTGCTACTGGTGCTGGAAACGGTCTTGATGTACCAGCTTGGGCAGCAAGCTGGGCGCTTCTTGGTGCATCCGATGTTGCTAAATTCAGCACTTCTGTAAAAGTTGTTCCATCCGTAGTATCTTCTGAATTCACAGTGGTTACTGACAAGAAAGTAAACAGCGTAGAAGTAGTTGATATGGCTGGTAGATCTGTACTAAAAGCTTCTGGCAAAACTGTAAATGCGAACGGCCTTGCTAAAGGAACTTATGTGGTAAAAGTGCAGACAGCAGAAGGTGAGACAGCAACAGCTAAGATCATCAAAAAATAAGTGATTTCACTCTTATGTATTAAGGCTGCTCAAAAGAGCAGCCTTTTTTATACCAATTTTATTCACTATCAAACTGCTCCAGGCGGTAGGTAAAAGCAAAATTGCTAAGCTCGCTGCTTAAATCATCGAGCATCTCCAGCAATTCTTCAAAATCTTCCAGCTGGCTGACACTCATATTAATGAATTCCAGCTGAAGGTGCTCATTTTTCTTTATCTCCTCCATAAATGTTTTCAAATCATTAATAAAGCCGCCTGCCCACTCCTGCTTTCCTGCTATCTCTGAATAGAAATCTTCGTAATCACCAATATTACTAAAGTCAATCCTCATATCTATCAATTTTTAAAATTTTATCGTAAATCTTCCGGAATTTCACAAACAGGGATAGGCTTAAGTTTATGCTGGGCGGCTCGGTTCATCCGTGAAAAAATCTGGTAAACTTCCAAATCCCTTCCGGAGTAATCTGCTTCCGTTTTCGTTCCAAATTCCTCCTGGATTTTTTCAAGCTCAGGATATGTGGCACCAATCTGCTGTTCATCCGTGCGCTCCGCATCCCACAAACCATCCGTAGGAATCGCGTTTTTAATGGATTTCGGTAAATCGAGAAAGCGTGCTAATTCATAAACTTCGGTTTTATAAAGATCACCTATCGGAGATACATCCACACCACCATCGCCATATTTTGTAAAAAACCCTATGCCGAAATCTTCCACTTTATTCCCAGTGCCGCACACCAAAAGCTGATTGAGCTGGGCAAAATGATACAGCGTGAGCATACGAAGGCGGGACCGGGTATTTGCAAAAGCAAGATCAGCGTAGGCATTGTCTTCATTCCCTGTATTGAAAATTTGGAAAATTTCTTCAAACGGCGGCGTTAAATCCACACTTATCGCCTTCACATTTAAAAATTTCCCAGTGAGGAAATCCAGATGCTCTTTTGCCCGTGAAGATTGGTCGCCCTTCTGCCGGATTGGCAATTCCATAGCCAAGACATTCAGGCCTGTCATCGCGCAAAGCGTGGAAACCACGCCGGAATCTACTCCTCCGGAAACGCCGACTACATAGCCTTTCATTCCAGCAGATTTTGCATAATCTCGGAGCCATTCAGTAATATGCGCCGCTACTTTTTCAGTGTTCATATGTTACGGATTAAATTCTAAAGTCAAAATCATTAATTTTGCAATACATCTGTAAAAATAATGAAGTTCCACAGAACCTGCCTATACCTTCTGATACTTTTTATTTCTGCAATTTCCTGCAAAAAACCAAATGAAAAAGAACGATGGGAAACAGTAAAGATTCCGCAAGCGGCGCCGCTAAAAATTACAGATATATCTGCAGATTTTTATAGCAAAGATTTGGGCACAGAACAATTTGTACAAAAATATCCCTGGTTTCAGGGCAGCGTATCGAATGAAGATTTTGAAAAACGGCGGCGAGATTCCGCAGAAATAGCCATCTATAAAGAGGCAATCAGTAAGAATAATTTAGGAAAGCTTTCCACTGACCTTGGTAATTTTTTCGCACAGACAACAGCCTATTTCCCTGATTTTCAGGCTCCTCAGACTTTTGTTTATTCTTCGTCAATGCAGTCTGAAGCGGATGCGATCTTATACTCTCCCATGGATAAGATGCTCTTCATCGATCTGTCCCAATTTATGGGCGAGGGAAACAGGTATTATGCAGGAGTAGAAAAATACCTGCAGAAATCTATGAATCCGCAGAATATTCTGCCAAAAGTTTCTCAGACGGTAACGGCGCAATTTGTACCTTTTTCGTCTGACAATCAAAAGTTCATAGACAGGATAATCTATGCCGGGAAGCGAATGATTCTTACAGATGCTCTTTTACCCAAAACTTCAGATGCAGTGAAAATGGGCTACACAGAGGAGCAGCTGAAGTGGGCGCAGGCCAACGAAGGGAATGTCTGGAATTTTTTTGTGGAAAATGACATCGTTTTCAGCGATGATGTAAGGCTGAATGGCAGGTTCATAGAAGAAGGCCCATTCTCCAAGTTTTATACTGAGGTAGACAATAGCAGCTCGCCACAAATTGGCATCTTCATCGGCTGGATGATTTGTCGCAGCTATCTTGACAAAAATCCAGATACAACTTTGAAAGAATTCCTGAAAATGGATGCCACAGAAATTTTTAACAAATCTCAATATAACCCGAAATAATTATTAAATTCATAATGAAAAAAAGCCAGATTTCCATAGATATAGAGCTTGATGAAAACCATATCCCAGAGAAATTGACCTGGAATGCGCCCGACGGTGGGGTTGAAAACCAAGAAACTAAAGCCGTGATGCTTTCTGTATGGGACGATAAAACGAGAGAAGCCCTTCGCATTGATCTCTGGGCAAAAGACATGCCTTTGGATCATATGAAAATATTCATACACCAGATTTATCTGTCTCTGGCGAGTACTTATGAGCGCGCCACAGGAGAAGAAGATGTTGCTGACTGGATGGAGAGATTGGCAGATGAATTTGCTGTTCGGGCGGCTATAAAATAATAATACTATTGATTTTAAAAAAAATGAAATTTAATACAAAAGTAATCCACGGCGGGCAAAAGGCAGAGCCCCACACAGGTGCAGTAAATCCGCCAGTATTTTTCACATCCACTTTCAAACAAAGAACTCCGGGCGAGCTGCGAGCCGGATACGAGTATTCCAGAGGAGCGAATCCCACGAGGCAGGCGCTGGAAGACAGCCTTGCAAGCATTGAGAATGGCACGCGAGGGCTCGCTTTTGCTTCCGGCCTGGCTGCAATTGACTGCGTTCTAAAACTCCTCACCCCTGGAGACGAGGTGATTGCTGTGGACGATCTTTATGGTGGAACTTACAGAATGTTTACCAAAATTTATGAAAAGTACAGTCTCACTTTCAATTTTGTGAATTTTGAGGATATCACAAAAATTTCTGAATTAATTACAGAAAAAACAAAGCTGATTTGGCTTGAGACTCCAACAAATCCGCTGATGAAACTGGTGGATATTGAGGCGGTGGTAAAACTCGTTTCAGGACGCGGAATCTTGGTGGCTGTGGATAATACCTTTGCAACGCCGTACGCTCAAATGCCGCTGGATATGGGAGCGGATATCGTGATGCACTCGGCTACAAAATACCTCGGCGGGCATTCAGATTTGGTGGCGGGAGCGCTGATTACCAAGAATGAGACTCTTGGAGAAAAGCTGCATTTTCTCCAGTTTGCCTCCGGCGGCATCCTAGGCCCTATGGATTCTTACCTTGTACTCCGGGGTATAAAAACCTTAGCCTTGCGAATGGAAAGGCATTCAGAAAATGGTAAAAAAATCGCAGAATTTTTAAGAAATCATCATTTAGTTGATAAAGTATATTATCCCGGGCTAAGCAGCCATCCGCAATATGAATTAGCCAGGAAACAGATGGGGGAAAAATTCGGCGGGATGCTGTCATTTACTTTTAAATCAGGAAGAAAAGAAGATTCGGTAAAATTCCTGGAAAACCTCAAAGTGTTCACTCTCGCGGAATCCCTGGGCGGAGTGGAATCCCTGGCAAACCATCCTGCTATGATGACGCACGCTTCCATCCCTGAAGAAAAGCGGAAAGAGCTCGGCATCACTGATGACTTGGTACGGCTTAGCGTGGGAATAGAAGATTCAGACGATTTACTTAATGATCTTACCAGTGCTTTTGATTCATTGTAAATTAATGCCCGTAAAACATTAAATCCCAAAGATTTTGCGGGCATTTTCTGTGGTTATTCGATCTATCTCGCTGAAACCAATACCATAAATATCCACCAGCTTCGAGGCAATGAGTTCAATATATGCGGTTTCATTGCGTTTCCCGCGGTAGGGAGCTGGCGCAAGATACGGCGAATCCGTCTCCAATACTATATTTTCAATGGCGATCTGATTCAGAAACTGGTCGATTTTCCCATTTTTGAAGGTTACTACACCGCCAATTCCGAGTTTAAAATTCAAATCAACGGCTCTCTGCGCCTGCAGTAAATCTCCGGAAAAACAGTGAAAAACTCCGCGGAGTTTTGAAGATTTTTTTTCTTCTAAAACCTCAAAAGTTTCATCAAAACTGTTGCGGCTGTGTATCACAATAGGCAAATCGTACTGCAGCGCAAGTTCAATCTGCCTTGCAAACGCAAGCCTTTGAATATCAAGCGTGGAAGCATCCCAATAGAGATCAATACCAATTTCGCCAACGGCGCAAAATCTCCGTTGTTTCAGGTAATTCTCTACTATCCCCACTTCCTGCTCCCAGCTCTCCTGCTGTACGGATACCGGGTGTAGCCCCATCATTGCATGCATAGTGTCCGGGTACCTCGCTTCCAGCTGTAGCATTTTATCGTGAGTTCCGGAGTCTATCGCCGGCAGACAGAAGGCTTCCACTCCTGCCGAGAGCGCCCTGAGGATCACCTCATCTCTGTCTTCCTCAAACTCATCCGAATAAAGATGTGTGTGGGTATCAATCATTTATAAAATCTTGGAAAATTTTGTGCTTCACCAATGCTTGCTGGCGGGCTATCTGCTCACGGATTTTCTGCTGAAGATTTTGGTGATCTTCGCTGCTGGGGTCGGTAGGGCGGTGCCGGAGCGCTCGCTGTATCCGGAAATTTTCATCCAGAAAATCCATAGTCTCGTCAGAAAAATAAGCATTTCCGAACTTTTCAAAAATATAATTTATTGCCTGGTTATTTGGGTGAATCATATCCTCTGCATAAAATCTGTAATCCCTGAGATCATCCATAACTATCTCATAAACAGGAAGATAAGTGCAAAACTCCAAACTATGGGCCACCTCGTGAATAGCTGTAATGAGTTTGCTTTTGCTGAGAGTGTTTTCTGCAAAACCGTCCTTCGTGTGCCGTACCGGGGAAACGGTCAGCAGAATCTGAGCCTCCCGCGGGCAGATGTCGCGAAGCAGCGAAACGCTTTCTCCGATGGACGAATTCAATTCTTCGGCACTCAGCAATCTTTTCCTGAAAAATTTAGACGGAATTTTTCGGCAATTGGCCACCAGGTTTTTTTTCGGCAAAAACTCATAAATAAAGGAGGTGCCGTAAGTGATCAGCACCCACCGAGCCTCCTGCAGAAAGGCATTTCCTGCATCTATTTCAGCATTAATCCGTTCCAGCGTCCGGTGGGCATAGGGCGTGTCGAAACTGCTGTGGTGGTCGAGAGAGATAAATTTTCCTCCGAAAGTGATTAAATCTTCATCAGAATATGATTTTGCCTGATGAAGGCGCTTTACCGCCTGATTGACAGAGTATGGGCTGAACAAAGTTCCAAAGGGATTATTGTAAACCTGCAGCTGCCCCTTACCCAGCAGAGAGGAAATTTCTGAAGCAAAACAGGAACCTATGGAAAAAATCCGGTCATCCGGCTGGATTTTATTTTCAGAATCCGGAATGCAGACTTCTGTTCGGAAATTCATCAGAATTCTCTTTGGAGCAGCGAGTGAGCGAAATCTCTGAAAGGTTTTTTCTTTTCCTCTGTCAATGTGCTTTCATTGAGAGATTCCAAAGCGCGCTGATGGTATTCGCGTATTAATTCCAGGGTTTTCGTATCCGCGCTCGTGCTTCTGAAAATTTTTTCCACACCGTAGATTTTGTCGGTATTTTCCGTTTTTTTCGAGTACCAGTACTTCAGCTCGTCCTGCTGCTGGGCATCCGCATTCTGGAGGGCAAGGATGTAAAGAATCGTCTTTTTATTTTCGTAAATGTCCCCCGCGCGCCTCTTCCCTACCTGCTCCTGGCTGCCGAATACATCAAGGTAGTCGTCCATCATCTGAAATGCGATTCCGGCATTTATGCCAAAGTTGTAAAGGCTATCCGCATCTTGCGCAGCGGCACCCCCAATCAGGGCACCCATCTTCAGGGCAGCAGCCAGCAGCACCCCAGTCTTCTTGGTCACCATTTCCTCATATTCCTCAAAGGACACGCTGTCTGTGCTTTCAAAGTTGATGTCCAATTGCTGTCCTTCGCACAGCATTTCCCCAGTTTCCGAAAAAAGGGAAATACATTTTTTGAAAAGCTCAGGTTCCAGCTCTTCAAAATACCGGTAAGATTTTATCAGCAGGGCATCGCCGGAAAGGATCCCCGTACTGATGCCGTGGATGGAATGGATGGTAGCTATGCCCCTCCTGAGCGGAGCTTCATCCATAATATCATCGTGGATCAGGGTAAAATTATGGAAAAACTCTATCGCAAGAGCCGGACGCACTGCCTTTGCAAGGTTTTCGCCAAAAATGTCTGCGGCAAGCAACAGCAGTACCGGGCGGATCCGCTTCCCCCCGTGGCTCAGGATGTAGTTCAGCGGCTCATAAAGCTCTGAGGGTTTTTGTTTAAAGGAATTACTTTCAATTTCCTGAGAAATTATCTGCTGATATTTTGCTAAAAACTCCATAACTAATCGTTCACAAAATTAAAAAAAAGTGGAGCAATGGCGCAATGGCAGCTTTCAGGTGTATTTAAGGATAATGTTCTCAAGGATATTGGCGACATCCTCAGCGCGGTCCGTTACCTCTTCAAGAAAATCCAAAACTGTTTTTACCTTGATAATCCGCACGGCATCGCCGCTTTCGAACAGCTGCAGCATTGCCTGGGTGAGAAGCTCGTCACCGATGTTCTCCATAGAATTGATTTTTATGATACTTTCCCGCGCGGCATTTATGTCCTTAAATTCTCTCAGAGCCCTCAGCGCATTCTGTATCTCCACGCAGCAGTGGCGGATAAGATGCGCAAATTCTGAATAAATCTTAATCTCCGGAGATTTGTAGAGATAGATATATTTGGCCGCAGAGTACATATAATCAGCAATGTCGTCCAACGCTGAGGCGAGGGAGGATAAATCTTCTCGCACGGAAGTCTTCACAAATTTTTTCCCCAGCTCCAGGAACAGCGTATGCGTAAGCTCATCATTTTTATGCTCAAGATCGCTGAGTGTCTGGAGGACATTCTCGTCGTAAGTATCATATTCCGAGATTCCGTTATACAATATATCGCTCATAGCCACGAGGTTAGCTGCTGATTCTTTAAACAAATCAAAATATACATCGTAGCCTATGGTGTTTAATTTACCAAATATATTATTCCAAAATCTCACTGAATTTCTTGCAGGAAAATGCAAAAATACGGCAAAAAAAAACGACAGCCTAACAGAACTGCCGCCTGAATGTTAATAAATTATTAAATCAGTTCGCAACCTCGGCACGCATATCCCTGCCTTTGAACTTCATTGCCGAAATATTGCTAAGAATTTCATTCTCAAAAGATTTCTCCACCTCGAAGAAACTGAATTTTTCCATAATCTCTATATCTCCGATGTCTGGCCTGCGCCTGGATTTCCCGGATGCTTTGTTGATGATATCCAGTACATCGGTTTTGCGGAGGTTGTCTTTTTTTCCCAGGTTGAAGAAAAAGCGCGTCATATTCTCGCCTCCGCGGGTATTGCGGCGTCTTTCGCCACGCTCCTTTCCTCTGCCGCGGTCGCGTTCCCTGCCACGGCGATCTCTGCGCCCCTCGGCTTCTTCTACAAGGTCCTGAGAGCTCAAATCTTTCTTATCCTTATAATACATAGCAAGATCGCGCAGCTGAAACTGCAGCAGCTTGTGCACCAGCTCCTCCTTGCTGAACTCGGAAACATCTGGAATTAGGCTGTCGTCAAATTCAAAATAATCCTCGTGCTCAGTAAATAGTTTCTCAAAAACGCCGCCCACCTGCGCCTTTATGATTTCTTCCCCGGTCGGGATCTGCGCTTCTTCTATTTCTATTTTGGTCGAAGCTTTTATCTGCCGCAGTTTGCGGCTTTCTTCCGGTTTTATGATCGCCATGGAGATGCCGTCCTTCCCTGCTCTCCCGGTACGCCCGCTGCGGTGCACGAAGACTTCTGGGTCATCCGGCAGCGAATAGTGGATCACATGGGTGAGGGAATTTACATCCAGCCCGCGGGCAGCCACATCGGTAGCCACAAGTATGTCAATGTTTTTCAGGCGGAATTTCTTCATCACGGTATCGCGCTGCGCTTGGGACAGGTCCCCGTGGAGCGCATCTGCAGCGTAGCCGTTCTGCATAAGGAAATCTGCCACATCCTGCGTCTCCATCCTGGTGCGGCAGAAAATGATAGAATACTGGTTAGGATTTGCGTCTATGAGCCTCTTCAGCGCCTCGCGCTTCTGGCGGCCGCCCACAACATAATATTCGTGGCGGATATTTTTCTTAACCTCATTAATTTTCCCTACTGAAATTCTGTGCGGCTCTGTAAGGTAATTTCTAGAAATGCGCTCCACCTCGCGGTTCATCGTAGCGGAAAAGAGCAGCGTCTGCTTAGTTTCAGGAGTCTCGCTGAGGATGGTTTCCAGATCGTCCTTGAACCCCATGGAGAGCATCTCATCGGCCTCGTCCAGCACCAGCCACTGGATCTCAGAAAAATCGAGGGCTCTGCGGTTAATGAGGTCAATAACGCGCCCTGGCGTACCCACTATGATCTGCGGCTTTTCTTTCAGTGCGCGGATCTGCTCCATTATGCTGCTGCCGCCATATACCGCGACGGATTTTACATTCGGGAGGTATTTTGTGAAATTTTTTATATCCTTGGCGATCTGCAGGCAGAGCTCCCGGGTAGGGCAAAGTACGAGGAGCTGGATTTTCCTGCTGGATTCATCTATCATATCAAGGATCGGGAGGGAGAAGGCCGCAGTTTTCCCCGTCCCGGTCTGAGCCAGCGCGATAAGGTCGCGCGAGTCTGAAGAAATAAAGGGGATTGTCTGCTGCTGAATTTCGGTTGGTCGCTCAAAGCCCAAATCGCTGACCGCCTGGAGGATTTCCGGGCGCAGTTCAGTTTCAGAAAATAAAGTCATTAAAAAGAGAAAATTTTTGCAAAGATACCGTTTTTTTTCTTGCAAGCCGACAAAGTTATAAATTTTCTTTTTGAATATCAAACATTTAGGATGGAAATTCAATCAATGATATTAATCCTGGCTGAAACAACTACCCAAACAAAAATAAACGACAAATTCGTTTTAACATTATTTTAACACAATTCATTAAATTTGCCCCTCTCTCGACATTTATGAGTATAGCCAAGCAAAGCCTTACCTACACACTTATAGGATACCTGGGTTTCCTGATAGGCACCCTCGCCGCGCTGTTCCTCTTCCCCCGGGATATGGAATTTTACGGCAAGCTGCGCTTCATCCTCCCCACTGCGGAGATGATGGCGCCCTTCGTGGTTTTCGGAATTTCATTCACTGGCGTAAAGTTTTTTTCAAATTTTGAGTCCGCAGGAAAAACGAACAGTTTGCTGACGGTTTCCCTCCTGCTGGTGCTTGTGAATTTTCTACTATTTCTGGGTTTTTTTTCTGTTTTTTTTAAAATTTTTCCTGAAAAAAAATCTCTGGAGATCTGGCGCTACAGATACACCATTATCCCCCTGATATTATTAATTGCGCTCTCACAGATTTTCAACAAATTCCTGACGAATTTCAAGAGAATCGCAGTCTCGAATATCTTCGATTCCATATTCCCCAAACTTGCAAATATTGGCGCGTTCTGCCTATTTTTCTTCGCAGGGCTGAGTGAGCAATTTGCCCTGAGTTTCTTCGTCACGGTATTTTTTTCGGCACTGATGGGCTACGGACTTTACACGCGGCGCATACACGGCATCCGCCCGGATTTCAGCCTGGAGGTTTTTCGCAAAAACCGGCTTTACCGCGCGATGTTCAGCTACAGCCTGTTCGGATTTTTGGGAAATATCGGGAATTATATCGCGTTCAGGATTGATAATTATATGATCGGCGAGCACATTTCTATGGCGCAGAACGGCGTCTACAGCACCTTGCTGAACATAATGTCGCTCATTATGATTCCGCAGATGGGCATCCATAACATCTCCGCACCCATCATTAATAAATCTCTGGAAAACAGGGATATGGAGGAACTGGATAGGTTTTACAAGGGCACCTCCCTCTCATTATTTTTCCTCGGCGTGGTGCTTTTTTCCTGCATACTTTCCGGCTTCCCCTACCTTACGCATTTCATTAAAAATGGCGACCAGCTGAGGGAGGCGGAGCCAGTGATCTGGCTGCTGGGAAGCGCAATGCTTTTCGACCTCGCTACGGGTTTCAACGGGCATATTATCTCATTGTCAAGATACTACCGGCTGAACATAGTGGTGATGCTCCTGCTTGCCGCCACTACCATCCTCTTAAATTACCTTTTCATACGCCACACCAAGCTGGGCATCATAGGGGTGGCGCTTGCTACGGCCATTTCGCTGACGGTTTTTAACATCGTAAAAGTTTGTTTTAACTATGTGAAATTCAGGGTATTACCTTTTACGATGGAGATGGGCTTCCTGCTGATCGTTTCCGGACTGGCGATTACTCTCGTGATTCTCCTTCCGAATTTTCAAAACCCCCTGATCAATCTTTTTTACAAACCCGCCGTCTCCCTCGCTTTCATTCTTACAGGAAATTATTTTTTGCAGATTTTCCCTTTAAAACAATATCTTAAGCAGACTTTTCTTGGCAAATTTTTACCATAACGAATGACAATCACTCAGCTAAAAGTCGAGATAAAACAGCTATAAACTCTTTGCGAACCTCCGAAAATTCAAATCCTGAAAAGTCCTCTGCCGAAGCATTCACCAGCTGATTTTCAACTTCCGCCGACTCCCGCAGGATAAACGGATAATCGTTTTCAGGATAATTTTCGGGGAAAATCGCCGGCCGGCCCGCAGAGATGGCATCACCGAGGTTGCCCGACATTTTAGTCCTACCGTAAATTTCTCTGATGGAAAAAAATTCCGTTTCCGATTGCAGCGGGCACCACAGCACGGAGGCAGAATTTAGCAATCGGTCAAAATTTTCCTGTGATACTTTTTGGGTAAAAAAACGGAGTTTGAGACGCGGCGACATTAATTTTTCTGCCTTCCTAATCCACCCCAGCTCCTCGCCCTCTGCCTTTCCCAAAAAAATAAATTCCCACGACAGGCGAAAATCTTCCATTTTTTTTAAAATTCGCCGATAATCCCTCCGCTGCTGAGATACCTGCCCGGGAACCACGATCCGCAAAGGCTTTTGCGAAGTTTTACCTTGATTTTTTCTATAAAAAATTGGAAAAAACATCTGCCTTTCTCCGCTTATTTCCTTGTCTAAAACCAGCTGAAAATCGGCATTTTGGTAAAGCCGGGGGGCCCTCAGAAGTCCTTCGAGAAAAAGCAGCTTCAACCTGAAAAGCTGCTCTTTTTTAAAAACTGAGCTGAACAAGCGGAACCCAGATGATTGTGAAAAATTTAAATTGTGAACAATTATGGCAATCTTATTTTTTTTGCTTATTTTTTGATAAATATTAAAATTCCGATGCGCCGTGCCGATAATCACAAGATCAAAACTCTGGCTGTTTATTTTTTTTAAAAGTTCTCTGGGTTTTACGATGTTTACATTTTCGGGGCAGTGGTGCAGGCTGAGCCTTTCGGCAATTTTTTCGGAAATAAAAAAAGTGAATGAAAAATCTTCGCTACCCTCCGAAAGCTTCATAAGGTTCGCCAGGATTTCCGCGTGCGTATCCAGCTCAATGTAGGCTATGCGCCTGCTCATCGCACGAGAATTTTTTTCCATCGCAATTTCCTCACCTCCCTTATTTCATATTTAGTCAAAACCCTCCTGCCACGCTGGCGAAGATAGGATTTTAAGATAATGAAAAAATTCTGTACGCCACCGCCCTTCCTTGCTTCCTTCGCTGCAGAAAGAATCGTCAGCGGCAAGTCCAGTCCGATGTTATAAAAATACTCACCAAGCTTTTCTGCGCGCTGCCCTTGGTATTTGAAAGCGGTAGGCCGAAGGTGTTTTACCCAAAGATTTTTAATTGTAACAACCTCATAACCAGAAATTTCCGAGAGCATCACATCAATATTATCCCATCCCAGCACCGGCCGCAGCCCGCCGATTTTCTCGAAACAGACTCTCCGATAAGATTTTACTGGGCCGCGCACATGATTTTTTGATGAAATATTTTCAAACTTCCAAACCTCATCACTATCAGAAAAGTCGAAAGCATCCTCGGCAATGGGCTTTTTCGAAGAAATTTTCACCAGACCGGAGACCATACCCGCACGGGGATTTTCAACATACACTTTAGCTAATTCTTCGAGGTAGTTTTCGGGGAAAATAATATCCGCATCAAATTTGCATATTATATCAAAATGCTGAAGATTTTGAGTTTCTAACCCCGCATTGAAACTTCTCACAACCTTCGCGCCGGGCTGGTGCTGAGATGTTTGCAGATTTAATATCGTAAACCTCGTATCATTATGATTATTTAAAAAATCATCACATACTTCCCGAGTAGCGTCAGTGGAACCGTCATTTACAATGACAGCCCTAAAATCTCGGTATCGTTGCCTTTGCAGGGACTTCAGGCAATAGGCAATAAATGCTTCCTCGTTGTGCGCAGGAATTATAATAAGAAAATTCAAAGGTACTTCGGGGGAATTTACGACTTCTATTTCGGATATTTCTGCAGCAGTGCCTGTAGGATGGCATAGGTCTCCAGATCCATTACCCCGCTGTATTTTTCTGGACGAAAGTGGTACTGGAAGGCTGCTATGGTCTTCTGCGTGGCGGAATCCAGCTGGCCGCTCGGCTGGATATCGTAACCGAAATCACGCAGCATCGTTTGGTACTTAAACACCATCTGCGGCGAGGCCACCTGCACTGCGAAATCCTCTGCGTCCATCTGCATCAGGTACATATTTCTTGTAGCATCGTCATACCACATACCCAGATTATATTCGGTGTAGAGGCGCTTCCACGGGAAAGTAGGCCCCGGGTCCTGCTTCCTCGTAGGCGCCACATCGGAGTGGCCAATGATGTTCGTAGGGGGTATATTGTACCTCGTGGCGAGGTCTTTTACCAATGCAGCTACCTTGCGGTACTGGTGCTCCGGGAACGGCACAAACCGATAGTCCCCGCCCGGCAGATCTGTAGATTCATTTACGATCTCAATGCCGATGCTGGTATCGTTAAGGTTACTGCTCCCACGCCAGGAGCTGATGCCCGCGTGGTAGGCGCGTTTATTCTCATCTACGAGCTGGTATATTTCATTATCCGGCAAATCATTTACGAGGTAATGCGCGCTTACTGATTTTTGCGTAAGTACACGGATTGATTTTTCATTATCTATCGCGGTATAATGCAGGATGATGAACTTTTGCCGGAAATTCTGTGCCACGGCGGGGAAGAAATCTTTGGTAACTTTATACCCTGCGGGCCTTGCCGTGGCAATGGAGGAGTGGCTTATAGTATTATCATTTTTTGATATATCCGCGATATTCACGGTGTAAAATTCTACCCCGGAGTGGCGCTCCACCGAAGGTCTGTTTTCAGATTTATTAGCTGTAGCTGCCTGATGGGTTGCCTGCGCAGAAGCCACCTGCTGAACTTTCTGAGCGGATTTCTGAGCATTCTTATTAGAGGCGCAGGAGAGCAGCAATACAGGTAAACCTATGAAATACAGATACTTGCGTGCCATAGTTATATTTTTCTTGGTTAAAGTTCAAAAATACAAAAAATTCCAGGCAAAAAATTTTGTTAAATAATAAAAACTGTTCTATATTTGCACTCGCAATTGCGAAAGCGTTCATTAGATTTTTTTGGAGAGGTGCCGGAGTGGTAACGGAGCAGATTGCTAATCTGTCGGCGGGAAACCGTCGCCAGGGTTCGAGTCCCTGTCTCTCCGCACAATATACGGGGCGTAGCGTAGTCCGGTCATCGCGCCTGGTTTGGGACCAGGAGGTCGCAGGTTCGAATCCTGCCGCCCCGACTTTTCAAAATTCCTTCGGGAATTTTTTATTTTAAGGTAACGGGATAAGGCATTCTGATTTTCTCGGAACGGTCATAAAATTCAGTTAAAAAATTCCGGGTGCGTAGCTCAGCTGGATAGAGCATCTGCCTTCTAAGCAGACGGTCATAGGTTCGAATCCTATCGCGCTCACATTGATAATCAAAGACTTACAAGAAATTGTAAGTCTTTATTTTTTATTGGGTAACACATAGGTAACACATAAAAAGGATCACGAACAAAACTTGGGAACTAAGGATCAAGAACAAAAGTTGGGGACTAAGCAGAGTATCTCAACGAACACAAATTTTTCAAAAAACAGTAATTTCGGGGGTGTTTCCGGGGTGACAACAAAAAACCACCCTGTTTATGGGGTGGTTTGTAGCGAAGACGGAAGTAAATTTATATAACATTAAATCACTGTAAATAATCATTTCTACTGATTACCAATGATTTAACAACAAAGCCTTAACTCTTAAAAACATTAAAAACTATTGAACTACGCCCAATTTAGTCCCCGATTTTTGAAGTGGGGACTAATGTATAAAAACTTCAAATAACTTGGTAAGAATTACAAATATCCATTGTTTCATCTTACTCCAGTAATAAAGTAAAAAATTAATGGATTGTTTTAATTCACAAACTCTTTAGAATTAAGACGGGAGTTATTCTTCTTCAATATCTAAAAGTTCATAATCTTTCAATTCGTTATAGACGGTTTCCATTTCAGAATTTAGTTGTTTAATGTATTCATCGCAAATGTGAAAGTACATATCATCTTTTTTTTCATCTTCCAGTTCAAATTTTAAGAGACCTTTTTTAAGTTCTTTTATTAAATTATTAAAAATTGCTTTGACAGAATTTGGATTATCCTCTGTTAGAATTATTTCCAAAGGAGTGTCTAAATTAAGAATTAAGGAGGTTGCTGTTGCCTCTCGTTTGATATTTGCTGTTTTAGTTTCCATATATTTTTCCTCTTTCTCCGAAGGCTTCTTTACCTCCTTCTAATGTTTTCATACTTATTTCTTTCCAATCTAATTCATCATGAATTCCGTAAATACATTTCAATTTATTAGAAAACGGATTTCCTGTTAATGTGTAATATTGTCCTTGGTCGTGAAGCCTATATATCGAGTTGTAGGGCAAAGTTCTCACTGCAATGTTTGCGTCATGAGTCGCAATTATCACTTTTTTACCGAGCAGTGCTTTTTCCCTCAACAAAGGTACAATTACATCATTTATATAATCATTTCCTAAACTTTTTTCTGGTTCATCAATCAAGTAAATTTCCTTGTTCTCGCTTAATTCTTTATGCAATAAGATCATCGAAGACTCTCCATTAGAAGGACTATAAGACTCATTATTCAGAATGAAATGTTTGTATTTCAAAAGTAAATCACTTACTGAATTAATTGTTTCAATACCATCGATCGCATTCAATTCTGTAATTTTCTCGAATAAATTATTATTATATAAAGATCTCTGTATCGCTATTATTGATTTTGCGAAATCTTTTTGAGGTGTTTTTCTAACTTGCTTTACTGGAGTATAAGCACTATCAGTAATATTGCCATCTTGAATTTTAAGATTTGTTTTGCAAAAAATTTCACCTTTCTCTCCTAGGCTTCCAGCGTATTCTTCAATCGGTTCAATTTGTTTACTAATATTTTGAAGAATTTTTTTTATAGTTTTTTCAATTTTTATACGATTACTTGCGTATTCTGCAAATCCAGTTTTTGCAGGTTTTTGAGGTTGACCCGTTTTTTTTGCAATTTCTGTACTAAAAAGATTAATTATTTGATTTAGCATTTTTACACTTGTTTTCTCAATGAATTTATCTTCTGTATGTTTTTTCAATGAAAACAAAATTTTATTCAAAACTCCAATTAATTCCTTAAGCAGTTCCAAATCAATATAATCTTTCAAATTGTCGTTATCTCTAGTATAAGTAAGGAAATCATTAAATTTTTGCGAAATCGTATTCAACTCACTTAATTTACGAGATATTATAGTATCATCTTGCAGAATGGTGTCCTTAATTTTTAGATTTTTTGAAATTTTATTTGTTTGCTCTAAAGCGAAATGTTGTTCGTATTTTGAAATACTCGTAATATCTTCTTCACTTACTTGCTTAATAAACTGGATTTCTTCTTCACATTCATCTATATTCAATGTAGAAAAATCGATATTAGCTGAACCTCGTAAATCAAATGCCTCGTTTAGATGTTGGTCATTGGATTTATAAACATTTGTTTTGTAACCTAAATCATTGTAATATTTTGACAAACTATCTAAAATTTCTGTCTTCCCTGTTCCTTTCGAACCAAACAAAATATTGATATCATTGAAAATTTCTAAAGATATCTTATCGGCTACTGTAAAAGGAACAAGTTCTACATTTTCTTTTGTTTTGCTATTGAGAAGTGTATTTATTGTTGCTTCATCTTTTTCAAGTAGTAAAGTAAATTGTTCAAAACTTTCGACCGGGAGCCTAAGTTCTGGCAAATTTTCACTTTCTTTAATGTAGCTATCCCAATCATGAACATCAGAACCGTAAATAGAATTATGACCATGACTAATATAGATACCCGCAGAAATAGAATTTGTCGCTTCTTTTATAATTCTCTTTTTATTTGCAATTTGATTTCCTAAAAGTTCTAGTTCTTCATCTCCAATATTTGGTTTTTTTACAAGATAATGGGCAACATAAACGCAATCCAAATCATCAAATGAATCTACCATTTCCTTTATTGAGCACGTAAAAGTATCTACATTTTTTTCGGCAATCAACGCTTTAACTCTTTTATCAAATTCCTCGTGGTTTATAGGATTGCAAATTACGATAAGGTGACCCCTTTTATCATTCTCAAAAACATCGAGTTCAATACCTGGCCATAATTGGCAATGATCTTTGACTCCCTCCCTGAACACTTCATATTGTGTTATATCAAAGTGGTTATGGTTTGTAATTGCCATAATCTTTACATCGGTATTCTTCATTATTTCAATAAATTTTTCTGCTTCAATATTTCTTGAAGGCGCATCACCTGATTTTATCTTACGAGTATGAACATGAATATCTATTTTCATATTGATCTTATTTTCTGTAAAGATATTTTAATTTCCTGATTACAACTTTTTTGCTATCAAAACAATCATCTTTCTACTTACTATATAATCCGCTATCTAAAATGTATATACTTTCAGCATCACAGACCCATAAATCAAAACTTCTATTTTGCACCCATCTTTCTACCCACCTATAGGTAAAATATAATTGATTTTCCAATAACCACTTCTATCACTACCCTCTCTTTCAATTAATCCTAGTTCTTTTAGAATATTTATGTTATTATCTATTGCAGAGGCACTTATACCAACATTTTGTTCTAACTCTTTCTTGGTAATTCTGTTATTTCTATGAACCTCTTCAAGAATTTTAATTCTATTATCTGTCAGTTTTTCTACCCACCTATCTACCCACTTTTTGAAATCAAAAGGTCTTCTAAGTGTAACAGTAAACATTCCTTCCATTGTAAACTCAGGAGGAGTCAAATCTGCTTCTATCATTAAATCATTCATACGGTTTACTCCCGAACCAATTTGCTCAACCATTATTATTCTTTCAAATAATCCAAAAATGAGATAATTTCTACTTAAACTTCTTTTACCAAACTCATTTCTTGGAATGCCACTCACCAGACCTCCAGGATTAGATATTTCAACTCTATCCGAAAAAAGTTCAATGGTAATTCTTGCCCCCTTTTCATAATAATCTCTATGTGCCAAAGCATTTATGATAGCTTCTTTAAAAACAGTCTCAGGTATTTCCCATATTTCTTTTCTCGGTTGAGCACCTGCCCCTTCTATATCATAACGGACATCCAGCTTCCCTTTCAACCAATCCATTGACTGAAGAAATTGTTGATATAAAGTTCCTGTCATAATTTTATCATCTATGATAAATCTTTTATCATTTCCTTCAAATGCAATACATCTAACTACTGCTTTTTCGAAAAATTGTTCAGGATTTTGTGCAAAGAATAATACGGCACCGTTTTTCAGAACTGAATCTTTGGTATATAATTTCAGATTATTGAAAATCTGTTCATCGCCTATAACACTACTAAGTCCGGCTAATGCTCTGAACTGTCTGATATTTTCTTCCGGAATGTCTTTGGTAATATCAATCGCTTTGCACGGAGCTTCATCAAAATAAATACGGTCTGCTTGCTGAAAGAAGTCTCTCATTTCTTCCACGGTGGTCAGTTTTTGGGAATTAGGACCTTGACGGACATATATCGCTCCCGAAAACACATAAGGTTTATTGTCTCCTGACGGAACTTCAATCACTACAATTTCTTTACTTTCGATTTCCATTGCATAAATTTCACAATGAAGAGACGGAGATATTTCCCTGATGGAGTTTTGTAATGAAGAGTGCTTTGAATTATCAAAAGAAACTCCTTGAATACTATTACTATCGTCAACACCTATCAAAAGTGTGCCTCCTGCTGCATTTGCGAAAGCACATATTTTCTCCGTAATTTCTTTAATCTTTGAAGGAAAACTTAACTTAAATTCCGCATTATATCCCTCTCCGGAAGAAATAATAGACTTTATTTCAATTTCTGTAAACATATAATTATAGTATTTTACTCTTAACAGGAAATTTTATTTTAGTGGATAGCAAATCAATTTTCAATTTCCTCTGCTTTACTTTTCCAATAAAAATCATCTAATTTCCAAGTGTAGTCTCTAATTTCTTTAACCAAATCTTTTAATTCATCTGAATAGTCTGTTTCTCCATAACTCATTTCTATTTCTGTTTGCACTGTCCATAGAGATCTGCTAAGAAAATTTATGTATTTTTTTAATTCGTTAATTCTATTCTCTGAAAGTGCTATATCTTTTTGCAAAATGCATTGTTCAGAAATATTGTTAGCATTAAGTAAATATTCACCTTCTTCTTTTTTTAGAAATCCTAAACTATATGCTACTTTTTCAGAAGCCTTAAAATTATCTAATCCGATCTCATCTTCTTTTATGGTTATTCGTTGCTCGCTTCTTGATAAAAATAAGTGAGGTATAATTGTAGCTCTCATAGCTTTTGTCAGATATCCTTTCCCTCTATAACCTGAATGAACATACCAATGTAAATCTCTTCGCATATCAAATACAACGGCAACAAAAATATTTTGATCATTTTTTATTAAATAAAAATAATCTGGTCCATCATAAGATGAAACATTATCTGTTACTTTAGGTTTTTCTATCCAAATTTTGGCAAAATCAACAGAAGAGCTTAAAGATTTTGAAAACATTAAAAAGATGATGTTTCATTCTGATTTAATCTATCCAGTAATAGTTGCAACGATTCGCTTGTCATTTAATTACAGAAATTATTAAATTACCATTCAATTTCATAGATTTCATTATCATCATTCAACTCCATATCTTGAATTTGGCATTTATGATTTTTTGCTTCAGAGCGCATAAAATTGAGTAATTCTTTATATTCATCCGAAGAATATACAGCTGTTCTCATCAGATCGCCTAATTTTCTAAAGGAAATTTTGCCTCCTTTCATTTCAAAAAATCTTAAATTTATATGTCTCATATACAAGTATAAATATTCATTTTCTGCGTAAATGGCATCATCAAAATAGGGTAATAATGCTATGGCTCCAATAGGATCATAATCTTTCATTGCTTTTTCTACCCAATATTCTATATGCAATATCATTGCAATATCAGCCTTATTGGTTTGAACCAACTTCATATTATACTTAATGGTAGCGAGTGTAAAAAGTATATGTACCCAAGAAACTTTAAACCCATAATATGGAGTTTCTTCAAAATAATAGTGACTGGTATCCCTCGTAAGTCTGCTACCATATAATGCTTTTCGTAATTCATAAGAGAAACTACTTATCAAATTATCTTTATCTTCCGAACCTCGAATTCCAGCAGAAATATCATCCCCCCAAAACTTTGAGATAACATCATATAGATATTCTAAGTCAGCACGGGTTCCCCATAACTCAACTCCTATTCCTTTTTTAGTTGGTACAGCGTATATCATAATCAAAATTTGAATTTGAACAAATTTATTAAAGATTTTACTTTGATGTAGAAACTTTACCTTCTCCTCGAAAAACTTACCTTATTCTCAACTTCCTCCGCCAATTCAATTTCTGCGATTCCCAGCTTTTCTTCTTCAAAAGATGGAACTGCACCAAACAATTTTGCATTCTCATCAGCCCGCTCTTTTACATAATCCAATTTTTGATTTTCCAGTAGTTGTTTCTGTTTTTCCTCGGTATATTTGGATACCAATTTAGCCTTAACTTCCGGGAGTTTTTCTAATTCTTTTTCTAAGGCCTCAATCTTTTCATCGGTGGACTTGGTCTGCTTTTCAATTTCCTCTACATTGACGCCCTTGCCTGCCAACTCACTAATTTTTTCCTCTACCATTTGTTTAGCAGCATCAATATTTTTCTGATAGAATGAAAGTTGATTTTTCCAATAATCTGAATTTGCACTTCCATCATTACAATAGCCCAAAATACGGTTGTAGTCGTTCTGGGCTTTGGTTACTCCGTCCTGTATTTTCAAAAAGTCCTGATGCTTTCTAAGGATAAAAGCATTGTCTGCTACATACCTGCTTTTTTGATTTTCAATTCTCTTTTTCAGTAATTCAATCTCGATATTGGCTCTTGTCTCAGGGCTGGTAATGATAGCCGTTTTGAGTTCCTGTGTACTTATATCAGAAATATCCAAAACATCGGCTCCTTTCTTCATTGCTTCTAAATATCTTGCCTGTTTGGACTGCAATTTCTGGAGCATAAAAACATCAATACTGTCATTGGTCAGCATAAAATTAATGCGGACATTCTCATTTTGGTTACCCTGTCTCCATGCCCTACCCTCTACTTGTCGCAATGAGGTAAAATTATAGGGTAAAGAAAGCATATAAACATCAGTGGTATTTTTCTGTAAGTTCATTCCTTCTTGTATGGCTTCACTTCCAATAACCACTTTGATTTTCCCTTCATTAAAATTCTCCTGTATTTTTAATCGGTTGGATTTGGTGGTTGCTCCTGTGATGATTCCGATTTCTTCAGGTTGGTATCCTATTTTCTGCACTAAGTATTCTTTCAGTTTTGGAAATTCTGAAACCGCTAATTCAGAATAGATGATTTGTCCTGAATTAGGGATGTCTTTTTTATTCTGCCGTATTAAATCCATCGTCTGTTTGAGTTTTGGAGAGTTTTCGATAAACTCTTCCAACGACGGTTCTTCATCTTCATAATACGGAGATAGATACGGCGAAATTGCAATCAATCTGGCATTGAGGATATGCGTTAAAATGGCACCCTTTTGTGTTTCCTCAAAATTCTCATTGAGCATCTCATATTGCTCTTTGGTCAAATCATTTTGCTCAATTTTATATTCCTTGTTGATTTTATTGGGGCGTTTCAGTTCAGGATTGTCTTCCTCGCCTTTGATATCAATAAATTCTGAAAGCAGTTGCTGGAACAGGGAATTATTTTTAAAGCGTCTTACATTGGCTTTGAATTTCACATCGCCTTTGGCATCAATTTCCATATCGTTATCCGCCTCCATAAAGGTTTCAAAAAAGGTATTCACATTAAAATAACCTGATTCCTCCAATCGTTTGTTGGCAATGAGTGATAAAATAGAATAATACTCCAATGGTTTATTGGTAAATGGTGTAGCGGATAGAAGTGTTACATTTCTGCCATCATTTTGCTCCTGAATATATTGTGCTGCCATCCAGGTATTGATTCCCAATTTTGAAGTCTGCTGGTTTTGACTTCTAAAGTCAGACGCAAAACGGCGATCTTCTATTCTTACTTTACCAACGATGTGGTTAGCATTATGGACTTCATCATAAGTAAGATGGTCAAACCCAAAATCTTCCCAATCGTAGATTTTTCCGCGTTTCATTTTTCCAACGAGTTCTTTTTCCTTTTCAAGTTCCTTTTGAAAATCTCTCTCGCTAATGGAATTGACACTTTTAAGTTCACTCTCTGAAATATACGAAAAGGTGGAAGCCAAACGCTGTGTAATATCTTCTTTGAAGCCTATATTATTAAAGCCTTCATAATTAACAATAGTAATTTCTCCGTCTTTATTGTCAAATTTAGAAAGGTCATAATCTTTTCCAAGATTGCCTAAAATATTCACTTTAGCATCAGGAATGGTCTCAAAAATGGTTTCTATCCATTGCTTGAGGATACTTTCATTCGGAACCACAATAAGCGGTCGCTTGGCATTACCTCTTTCCATGGCTTCGTGCATAGACAGAATTCCGGATAGGGTTTTCCCAAACCCGACTTCGTGAGCCAAAAGCCCGACACCCTTAGTCGTTTGCCTGCCTATTCCTGCTTTTTGAACTTCGGTTAGTGTGAGTGGTTTTCCTTTAAAATTTTGATAAATCTTTGAAAACAATGGAAATTTGGAATAATCTGGAACATAGATGTTATTGTAGTTTCTGTTAAATTCTTTTACATATCGCTCTCTAAGGTCTTCAGATAATTCTTCTCTCAAAAACTTTTGGAACAAATCATTGGCAGCAGCTTTTCTTCTCTCCCGAATAAGGGCGTTTCGTTCTTTGTCGCTCCCGGTTACATTTTCATTGTCTACAAAACTCCAAACTTCCCAGTAGGATGAACCTGCAAAGGCTTCGCTGCTAAGTTTGCTGACAAAACTTTTGAATTCATCCGCAAGGCTTTTAGGCTCTTTAATGATTTCCATTTTTTGGCTGTCCGCATTCCACTGCTCTCTTTCTTTTTCTCCGATAATGAAGTTATGGACAAACTCGTGGTTGGGACTCATAAAAATTTGGTCTAAGTTTTTAGGTTTCGGCAAAACGCTTTCTAAAAGTGCTTTCTGTTTTTCGTATTGGCTCTCCATTCCACCTACCGAAAATTTGTCTGCGAAGTCTTTTTCCAGTTGCTCTAATTTGGCGTAGATATTTCCTTCGGCGTAATAGAAATCGTGCATCCATTTGCCGTCGTGATAATTGGCAAATTGGTAATGTTTTCCGTGATTATTGAGCGTTCCGTCATATTCCGTATCCCGGAATGCTGCTATCTGCTCATGTGTAAGCTCCGAACTATTTTGAAGTGCTGTTTCTACAATAGCATCCGGCTTTTTGAAATGGTATTTTAAAATTCCTTTCTTGATTTCGGGTTGCGTTTGAACCCGATATTCTGTATTTCGCTCGCTTTGTTTTTTAATGATTTTTTCTGCCTTTTCATTAATCTCCGACAGGCTTTCTGAATCAAACTTTTCAGGCGTTTTAGTAATATCCTTTAATAGGTTTTCATATTTAGATATTTCAGATTCTACGGCCGGGCTTTTAAACTTGATTTCTCCCAGTTTTGATAAGGCATTTTTAATATTTTCCTTTGCTTCATTAAGTGCCTTTTCTTCTATTGATGCGCCCGATTTTTCCTCTAAATTAATGATGGCTTCTTTGGATTCCGTATTTTGTTTAGGAAATGGATCCTGATTAAAAAAGTCTTCAAACAAATTGCCTATCCGAAGCGTTTCTTTTTTATTTTGAAGATGAACTATCTTTTGCAAGGCTTCTTCCAAACTGCCATGCACATACTGCTCCGGTCTTCCAAAGCGATTGGTTTTTTCACGGATTTCCCCTAAAATATGTTCGGGATGTTTTTCAAAATATCCGGAAATATCCTCCGAAATTTTATGCGTATTCTTTTTAAGAATGATAATATCTGTGCCCACCTGCGTCCCTTGAAATACTCCTGAAGGTAGCCGAAGGGCATCGATAAGCTCTGCTTCTTTAAGTTTAGTCTGGCGGTTCAACCAGCCCGAAGGCAGCACCATAGCAAGGATACCATCCCGTTTAAGAACATCCAGGGACCGCTTGACGAAATAATCTTCGTATTTGGAGAGTTTGGGCTCTTCTCCCAAACCTTTGTAATAACCTCTATGGTCGCCATAAGGTGGATTACCAATAATCAAATCGTATTTTTGGCTAAAGTCTTTTTTATGCCCTCTATCGTCGATAAACTCAGTTTCAAAGGAACGAAGATGAATATTAGCTTCCGGGTGGAGTATTTTTGCAATCTTTGCCGTTGTTTCGTTGATTTCAAAGGCGGTTATATTGGCTTTAATACCTAAATCTTTAGCAGCATAGAGAAAATTGCCAGTGCCTACACTTGGCTCTAAAACAAAGATTTCATTTTGGGCATGTACTCTGTTTTTGATAAGGTTTCGAACAGCATCAACAATTTTAGCATCCGTGTAGTATTCATCTAAAATACCACGACCTTCTTTTGCCGTGCCGCCACTTTTGTATTGAGTACAAATATTCTTGAGGTCTTCATGAAATGCTAAGTGATTTTTTAAATGGATTTGTTGTCCGTCTCCAACAGTGGTAACAAGATTTACAATCTCAGAGATTTGCTCATTGCTGACTTTTTGACCTTTGTATTGGGCAATGCGTTTCTCTAAGTTTTCAATTTCAGATAAGTCTGATGCTGGAATTCTTAATCCTGTATCGGATAGAGTTCTCCCGGATAGGATTCCGCCCACGGAATGTTCTCTTCTCGCATTTTCTGCATCATTTTTCTGTTGTGTTCCGTCGTCGGATCTTCCTCTACCTCCGTTTCCCAAACGCTGCTTATTTCCGCCTGTAAGTCCATTTCCAACATCTTGGCTGACCAAAGCAGATCTTCCGATGTAATTTCGGTCTTGCTCGGATTGGCTCTTTTGCTCAGTTGCTCCAAGGTTTCGTGCAGCCTTTTCTGGCTCCAATTGCTCAGTATCGGAAAGTCTTTGGGGTTCAGTGTTATTTCGTTGCTCATTGGAATTATTTTTGGCTTGGACTAAATTAAAATTTTTGGTTTGATTTTCATTTTGATTCTCAATCTTTTTTTTTAGATAATCATTGAGGCTCAGATGTTCTTTTCCAATTCCATATAAAGGACGGATATCTTTGATGTTTTTATCTTTTAGCTCATTTAGTATTTCTTGCGTTGCTGATCTTCCCGAATGGTCCCCGGAAAGGCACAGAAATATCTTTCCTTCATAATACCGGAAATGATTTGTAAGTTGGCCAGCATTTCCTAATTGATGCAACACCGCCATACTCCTGTTATTGGTCTGTGAATTCAACCGGAGCAGTTCTAAAAAAGCTTGTTTGTCTATTTCAGACTGAAATACGATGAGTTCATTTTTGGCTCCCTCGGTTATGGAGATATTTTTAACTGGAAGTCCGGTATATAGGCTGTTACTCACGGTTTTTATTGTTGACGAATTGGTTGTAATCGAAAAGTTCTTTAGCTGCAGCATCCCAATTCTTCCTTGGGAGCAGTTGCAGGCTGACAAATACATCGGTCTTTTTATTATAGTAGTCGATGCGCTCTAATCTTCCTCCGTAATCTTCCTCGGCATGGCGGTAAAGAGAGTACGGCATTATCGTATCTGTGGGATAAATGTAAAAACGACTGTAAGTCCAGGGTGAATTGATTTCAAAGCGTTTATAGTTTTTTCGGAACAAGAGCGTGTCTGGGAGTTTTCTCCTGTTTTGGTAGTTGGGGATATGCTCTTTTGAAAAAATGGCACCCTCTTTTTTATTCCATACCAGAAATGCCTTTTGCTGTTTATTTAGCTCTGAAAAAATAATATTGCTACCCTCTGTATTTTCCAAAGGGAAACAAAGAGAATCTTTGATATAATAGACCTTCCTGTTAAACTCCTGAACTTCCAAATCCGGAATTATTTCCACCATCTGGTTCTGAAAATAGTTGAGTTTCGATAGATGGAAGCTCTGCATTTTGTCCAAACCTTTTGAGGCATTAAAATAAACATTGGAAACGAGGTCTATTCCACCTTTCTCAGACTGTATTTTCTTATGGCAGGACTGAATCGTCATAAAGGATAGAGTAAGTATTAATAGCTTAAAATAATTTTTCATAAAGTTTTGTATTTTGTAATAATATTTTTAATTTTGTAATAACTAATCCGATTGATTTTAAAAAGTGAGGGTCATATCAAAAAAATCGCTGGTGTTATTTTATACTCATCACGCTGATGCTAAATTGGCTTTAGAGCATTGGTATAGTACAGTATCAGCAGCTGAATGGAATAATTTTGCAGACATTAAAAAGGATTTTAATAGCGTAGATAGTGTAGGCAATCAAAGATTTGTATTTAATATCAAAGGCAATCATTACCGTATCGTGGCTCTTATTCTTTTTTCAGTCCAACAGGTATATATCCGGTTTGTAGGCACTCATAGTGATTATGATAAAATTAACGACATAAAAAACATTTGATATGATAAAAAATGAAACCCAATATGAAGCAATTATGGCCCGTATTGATGAACTTCTTAAAATAGTGGACGACCAAACTCCTGCAACAGATAAAAATATGATTGAATTAATGCTTTTGTCTGATGCTGTAGAAGTTTATGAGAATATCCATTATCCTATTGCTACACCTTCTTTGGTGGATACGATTAAATTCAAGATGCATGAAATGAACCTTACACAGGCTAAATTAGCTGAGCTTTTGGGCGTGTCTGCTCCACGTATTAGCGAATATCTTTCCGGGAAAAGCGAACCGACTTTACAAGTGGCTAAAAACATCCACAAAAAACTGAACATCAGTGCAAATATCATCTTGCAATAAAACCATACAATAGAAGACAACAAAGGCTGCCACACACCAAGCAGCCCTCTGTCATCTCTACTGCAACAAGCTATCTTTTAATGCTTTGCTCCCGGGCATTTGCTTTTTCATTTTTCTGCTCCTGTTCCATCCCTTCCAAAGCCTTATTGGTGTTGATACGGTTCATATCGCTGTCATACAGGTTTAAATTCTTGTATTGGGGATTGAGGACGGCTTTGCCTTCCACCACCTTGTCATTCATTTCAAATTTTACCTTTACCACATTGCCTTTTTCCAAAGATTTGATGGTGTTGTCCTTGTATTCAGGCTTACCGAAAATCAGATTGGATTTTTCAACGATTTTCTGGGTATCTACACCATAATTTTGATAAAAGTTCTGAAATCTGTAATTGTCGTTTTCGGTTTTAGGCTCCTCAAAATTGAGTTTTACAAATGCAGTTTCTTTTTGGTCGCTTTTCGGGTTATGGAACTCGATTTTTACGCTGCGACCTTCCAACAAATTGATGGCTTCTTTTGCCGTGAAAGTATTTTCCCTGTTGACCGGAAAGTTATGGCTCAACTCCTCTCCTTTGGCATTGGTAAGTTTCGCCTGATAGGAATTCAGGAAAACACCGCCGCTTTCGGTTTTACCAAATTTTAAAGTAAAATCGGCTTTGTTGCCAGTTAGGGCTTTGTCCGAACTGGTCTTAATTTCAAATTGCTGCTCTTTGGATTTGATGCCTTTCTCCAAATCCTTGTGGAGTTTCTCTCCTTCTCCAAATCCTAAATATTTTAGTTGATTTTTTAAATACTCTTCCTGGTTGAATGTTTTTTCTGTACTCATCTGTTTTGTGTTTTTGTTGTTAATATTAATTTCTTTCTGTGTGTCTAAATTGGTTTGATATTTTTTGTTGTGCTCACTGACCATCTGCGAAGAACTTTGCTCTTTTGGGCTAAAGCGTTTGATATTGCTTTCGGTAGGAATTATACTTACATCCTGAGAGATGGAATAGTAATTACCGCTCTTCATCCTTATGGCATCCAAAGCGGTAAATCCCGAATACTCCAACTGCTTTTTATAATTATTGTACATTTCCTCATTAACATTATTGCCGAACAGCACTACGGATGTTCCTGCATAGATGCTAAGGAGTTCCGTGAGTTTTTCCAGTTGCTTATGCTGGGGCAATACAAATTTTCCTACAATCTCATTGGCATTGTTTAAAATCAGAGCTTCCGTTTTATCAGATAATCCAAATTTTTGGGCAGATAAATAGGCTGCAATATCTTCCGGTCCTTTAATCTGATAAGGCTGATAGTTGGAAACAAATACCTGCTTGTTGAAACTGTAAACATTTACAGGTTTTTGGTCTTGTGCCTGTTCCTTATGATTTTGTATAGTGTCCATATGATCTTCATAAGAAAAGCTTAGGTATTTCCCCGACCTCAGGTTAAGGATGATGCCATCTTCCACCTTGATGCCCGTATTTTCAAATATTTTATTGAGTTTTTCCAGCATCATCCGATCCTGGCGACTTGATACCAAATGACCACTGGGATGGTTGTGGACTAAGGTGATGCTTTCAGGCTTCAGTCTAAATGCATTTCCTGCCAATAGCCTAAAATCAACTACCGCAGATGTGATGCCTCCCGATGATAAATGTTGTACGAGATAACTGTCGTCTTTAAAGCGGTATAAAGCAAAAGTGTGTTCTACGGCTTCATCTTCTAAAGCCCTAAACAGCCAGGCAACATCCGCTGCATTTCTAACTTTTGTTCCGGCAGTAAAGGATAGTGATTTGTTTTCAGAAAATTGTCTTTCTATTAATGCAAAATCACTGCTGTAGCCTTTTGAATCGTCTTCCCGTAATAAGCTGGCCTGTCGATCAGTACGATTTGCCCCTGAAAACAATTGATACGGTAATCTTTTCCCTTCCG
Source organism: Cruoricaptor ignavus (assembly GCF_014961145.1). Taxonomy (NCBI): domain Bacteria; kingdom Pseudomonadati; phylum Bacteroidota; class Flavobacteriia; order Flavobacteriales; family Weeksellaceae; genus Cruoricaptor; species Cruoricaptor ignavus. The sequence continues at coordinate 2,019,272 of NZ_CP063145.1, read as the reverse complement.
ATGTTTTAAGATATTGCGTCTTCTCGTTTTCTTCAAACTGATAATTGCTGTTCTGCCCATGGTACGACTGATAATTAAAGAGATTTAATTTTTCCATAGTCTTTCAGTTTTTTGAAGTAAAACTGCCGTCTCATATTCTTTACATCTGTCGGACGATAGCGTTTGTTAGGTTTTTCGTGAACCTGCGAAAATTTTAAAAACTGCTTTTTCATCTTGTGTCTTTTCTTGTTTTTTGTTTTTCGTTTCTTGAGTCTTGTATCTCGTATCTTAAAATCTTATATTCACCTTCTCATTCCTCTTGGCCTCTGCCTTTCCTCAGTCTCTTCAGGAAGTTCTCTTTGGTTTTCCCTTTCTGATTGGGCATCTTCATAAAGGTCTCTTTCGTTCACATTCAAAACCACATTGGACCGGGGATCTTTCGATACTTGCTTCTCATCGGGTGAAATACTGTTGACGGTATTGATTTCATTAGAAACGATGTTGATATCCCGTGCAATTTCTTTTGAAAACTCCGGGTACATCTCTAATTTATCCTGAAGGTAGGCTTTGAGTTTTTCAAGTTCATTTTTATAAATGCTCATCAGTTTTGGATCATCCTTTTTTGCGAGAACTTGTGTAAGCTCTATGGCATTTTTCACAAAATCATATTCTCTGACGATGTTTTTTTCCTTATCGTAGATAAAGGCTTTTTTCTCCACAGAAAGCATCTTAAGATCGTAAGATGACAGGTCTGCCATATCGGAAAACTGGATTTTCTCTTTACTACTTTCTAAAATTTCAGAAAGTTTTCGGTCTCTCTCCAAAAAGATAACCTTGAGGCGCGTATTATCCTCTGTGAGTTGGAAAGTGGCTCTGTTCTTGCCGTTGTCGGCCACCATAGTGTAACCCTGAAGAAATTTTTTAATATCTTCCTCTCTCAATATTCTGGAGAAAGAAAGGTCTTCATTGATAATGCCGTACTTTTTAAGGTCGGTGATGGGTAATGCGTTGTTTTTCATAATGTGTTTTTATTGATGTTTAAGTGTTTGATATTCATAAGTTCTTTCAAAAAATGGTCAGGGTTGATTAACCTTCCGTACTCTTTTACTGCAAAGTGAAGATGCGGACCGGTAGAGTTGCCGCTATTGCCGCTCCTCCCAATAATAAATCCAGCCCTTACACGCTCTCCAACTTTGTAATACATCTCGGAAAGGTGCAGGTAGGCAGTTTCAAAGCGGTTGAAGTGGTTGATTTTGATATAATTTCCACCACCTTTGGGATCCCAGCCCGCGGCACTGACTACGCCGTCCAATACCGAGTAAACTTTTTCATAATTGGCTTTGATGTCCATGCCGTTGTGCATTTTACGAATGCCGAAAATTGGATGGAGTCGAAATCCAAACGGCGAACTGATCGACATACTGTTTTTAAGCGGTAGGGAAATTCTCTCCGATAGTGCTCGCATCTCTTTTGCCGATGCCGTAGTCTCCGTAGGTATTGGAGGCCCGGCAGTGTTTTGTCTCCACTGAAGCTGCATCTGAAGCCATATGGAGTCTTTTATTTTTTGATAATTCTCTTTCCTCCTGCTGCTCTTTTCAAATTCCGTCATCTTATTTTTAAGAGAGTCTATTTCACTTTTCAATTTTTCGTTGTTATCAGAAACAAAAAGATTTTTCCATATTTTTTTCAATGTTGGATTGCTCAGTCCTTTTTCTTCTCTATTCATTTCTGCCTGATGATATTCTGAATTGTGCTTCATCTCGCTTTTTTTTGGTGCAACCGGCAACAGCGTATTGAACTGCGCTTTTAGAAAAAGGCTTCCAAAAAGAAAAAACAGACAGATTATTTTTGGGGCTTTAGGTTTCATTTTTTGAAAATTCTTTTACGATGAGTTCTACTTCTTTATTGATTTTTCTGAAATTGGTCATCAGGACTTCTTCCTTGCGGTTTTTTCCAGTTTTATCCACGAAAGAATAATAGACCGGCATCGGCACATAGCCTTGCTCTTCCTTTTTGATAGCCTTTATATCCAGATTGATTTTTCCGTGCATGGCGGATGTTTTATACTCCAGTGTATCGTTTTCTTCTCCCTGGGCGATCATTCCTACCATCTCTCCTGTTTTCAGCGTGGCAATTTTTCCGGCAGGTATCATAAAGTCCATTTTCTCATTGATGCTCGTGGTCGTACCCTGCTGCGAGATGGATTGCGAATAAGATTTCTGCTTGATTTTCCCAAATAGTTTTTCCAGCCACTCTAAAGTATTTTTATCCCTTGCTGATCCCGAGAGGATGTTTCCTACAATAGCAGAAATGGTATCTGCCACTTCCTTTTTGTAAAACTGCCGCAACTGGGGGATTTCCTGTAATCCTAAAAGTACCGCCACTTTGTTGCTTCTCGCTGTTGCCACCACATTATCAATTTTATGGATGTAAATGGTCGGAAACTCATCGGCAATAATGCCTCCCGGCAGGTTGTATTTGGAGTTGATTAATCTTAATGTCCTGTTCAGCACCGAAGAATACAAAGCAGAGTTAATATCCTGCGTCCCCGGGTCTGAGGCAAGGATGAGAATGGATGGATTCTTTCGGTCGGTAATTTTCAATTCGACTTCATCACCCGAAAATACCCAGAAACTTTCCTTGGTGGCTAATCGTGAAAGAAAGATTTTCAATGTGCCCACCTGGCCTTCCAACTGGTCAAAAGCCTTGTTGTCATACGCCGTTTTAAAAGGTGAAAGTAAAGAAACGATTTCTTCGTTGCTGAAAAGTGTTTCAAAAATCTCCTGATAACTCCTGTTCATGAAGGCAAGGATGTGGGGTAAATCTGAATATTTCCCGTGATTATAAGTAGCAAAAAAGTAGATGCTCGATGACAGAAAGTTGATGGCAGACTGGGTAAAGAAGGCATCTGAGCCACCTCCCGAACCAGAGCCTCCTTTTTGAAGTGAAGACACCATTGATTCTGCCATTTCCTGCGCCTCTGCCAATGTGCGGATATATTCCTTTCTAAAGGGATTGACTCTTTTGGATTTTTCTACTTCGTTGAGATTGATGACATGGAATTCATAATCGTAAGCCGAATCTTTGGCTTTCTTCAAAAGGTAATGGTAGTAGGCTATCTGCGCCAAGTCCGGAAATTTAAAATCGTAAATACACAGGCAAAATCCTTTAGCAATCATTTGCCGAATAGCCGGATTGATAATACCAAAAGATTTACCGCTTCCCGGCGTACCGATGACCATCGTGCCCCGAAATGGATTAAGATTGACCCAGCCTTTGTTGGTCTTTTTCTGATACCGAAACAGATAAGGAATGTTAACGGAGGTCTCGTTATCTACAAGTTCCTGATTTTGGGCAAAGCTTTCTTCCTCTACATTCCATCGGTCTTTTCCCATTTTTTGTTGGATGAGTTTGGAAATAGAATCGGCTCCCATTTGCAGGATAACGGCTCCTAAAAAGGAAAGTAAGGCATACAGCACCTGATAGAGGCTGAAACCGGGTAGTATTTTCGGGAGTTTAGGATTTCCTGCCTGCTGTTGCCAAACCAAAGCGGAAAACATCATCACCAAACCAATGAGCATTGGCAGGATGATTTCCGTTCCAATATTCAGGTCTTTCTTTTTCTTAGCCCTTGTACCAACGGCTACCAGTCCTATTAAAATCAATGTTGAAAGTTTGGCATTCAACGGTGGATAGAAAAAACTCATCTTGGTAAAGTTTTTCAGCAAATTGGAGACTACGGGGATGTCGGCATTGAGGTAAAACAATGCTGAACAATCCAGTGCTACCACCGCATAGACCGCCTTTTGCAGAAAACCGTAGAGTTTAATTTGATGTTGCTGTTCTTGCATATTGATTTATAATTGATGTTTCTCAATAAATTCCTGTTCTGCTTTTTCTATATAATCCTGATCGTAGATTTCAATCAAAATTTTCCTGTACCATTCATTTAAATAGACTTGTTTTTTAAACATTTTTCTCATATCTATTATATCTGATGAGCACTGTTCATATGTGTTTAACATCCATACTATAATGCTTAATATCAGAGCCATAGCAACCACTAAAAATAGGTAGCAGTGTTCTGTAATGAAATTTCCTATCATAATTAAAAAGTATCTGCTTTAAGGATGTCCGAATAATTCACTTTCATCTCAATGGTTCTCCCCGAAAGTTGCTCTTCAATAAGCCTGATCTTCATAACCTTGCTGTTGGGAAAGGTGAACTTTTTAAAAACATAGATGTTCCTAAAGTTTTTTCTGAAAGATTTCTGAGGATGCAGCTGGAAAACTGGCGTTAATTCGATGCTTTGATTATTGGTTGTTTTATGAATGGATTTATCCTCTATCGTGAATTTCAAGTCCTCAATATCATAACTCAGATGCGTCGTATTTATAAAAGTCATATCCAGAAAAATATAGTCGCTTAATACGAACACATTGTTGAGCTGCATTTTCAGCTTTAAATTATTTTCTTTTCTGATGGGCTTCTCATCGCTTTGCTTCCGGATGATGTCCATTGACAACTTCGAGAGTTCTAAATTGGAAAAACGGGTTTTATTCAGTTCGATCGGCTGCATATCTTCGGGCTGTATCTGGATATTGCTCACAATATTCGGATTATCCGGATTTCTGTAAACGGCTTTATACTGCGCCATAAAAGACTGTCCGACCACGGTGATAATCCCGATATTTTCACCATTGGAGAAATGTGAATTTGCCTTTAATCTTTCCTTAACCGTATCTTTAGTATCATCTGTTAGCTTTATTCTTCCGATATTGGCAGAAGGTAAATCGCCCGTTAGTTGGGTGGTGGATAAATCTACATACTGGATAGGCTCCGGAGATACGATGTGTAAATTAACTCCGTCGGTAATTTCAAGTTCAGGCAGTTCGGAAAGGAATTGCTCTTTCATTGTCGTTTGTGCAGATAGCAGCTGCGTTGCGAACAGCAACACGGCATAGATTAAATTTTTCATCAATTGAATGTTTAAATTAATTTGTGTTTTTTGATTTTTTAAGTTCTTTTTCGTCTATGAGCAAAACATAGGAGTTATATTTGAGCTTTGCTTTGTTAGCCTTGATGAGATTGGCGATGGATTTAGAAGTGGATGTGAATAATCGGGTGCCTAAGCTGGTGAAAAAGCCAGAGCCGCCCATATCCATCTGTGTGCCCTGAACGGAGTTACTGCCCATTTCACGCACCATATCCCGAAATATGCTTTGTGGTACATAAAGCCCTTTCATACCGTCCAAATCATAGATGGATAAATTGACAGGCAATATTTCGCCCTTTGAAAAAACTGAGATAATATTCAGCTCTACCCTTTGCATCGAAAATCCTGAAATCTGACCGTAAAGAATGGAGCCTTTGCTGATTTTTCGCTGTCCCACGAAAATATCCTCCAACAAGCGAAAGCGGATTCTGCTTCCTAAAAAGCCTTTGTTGTTTTCATCTATTACTGCCTTTATAAAACTGTTTTCTGCTTCTTTATAAATAGCATTGAAACTGTTGTTAATCCCTGATTTGCTTACATTAAAGGTAGAGTTGAGGAATGCTTGCAGCTTCTCCTTATTGGCTTTGAGCTTTTCTTCTGCCGCCAGCCTGCTTTGGTATTCGGGGTCTTTGGCTTTTTCCAAGGAATCCATCACCAGCATTTGTTGCTTCAGGTATTTTACAGGGTCTGGTTGCTCCTGTATTGTGTTATTTTTAGATGTCAGCACATCAGCTCCATTCTCTTTTCCATAAGATTTGTCATTGAGCATCTTAATAATGTCCGCAGATCTTTGGTAGTCCTTATCATCACTATTTGATTTTGGATTATAATAGGATGAGGCCACTGCTTTTGTAGCGTTACGGTGCTTCCCGGATTCTGCTCTCAAAGAATCAATTTTCCTCTTCTGTTCCAATGTTAACCGGTCTTCGTAAGACATCAGGCTGTCCTGCTCTTTATCCAAACCGCCAAGCATTGTCCTGTTATCATCTTTTCTGAAAAATTCATCATAAGCATCGTTTTTGGTAAGGATGGAATCTTTGGTGTCTCCTAATGATAATGAGAGTTCCTTGGGTTGGTCTTTGGGCTGCTTCTTTTCCGCCAGCTGTGTGCCTACATAAATAAAAAACAGCAGGAATGGCAATGCCAAAAGAGGCAGAATATATTTTTTATCTTTGAAATTAATTTTTTTAATGTCCATTTTTTAGTTTTTGGTATTGGTGATACAAATATTCGATGCGGAGGCTGTCTGCCCTCTGCAGTTCGTGCCTGTCTCTTTTTTCCTTAAGCATTTTAAGCTCCTCCACGATGTTCTGCATTTCTTTTTCGTGATTATAGCTGGTGGTTTCGGGTAGTTTTTTGGTATAAAGCTGCGGAACCTTGATTTTGAAAACCGATTCTGAAGGGTAAAATATTCCCTGAATTAGCGAACCAATAAAGGACAGGCTTAAAAAAACCATAGAATAGACAAAGAATTTTTTGGGGTGGTTTACCCAATACAGCGTCCATCTATTTATTGTACTTTTCATGATTAATAAGAGTTTTTAGATTGGTTGGAAATCTCGTCATTGTTCAGAATTCTCCAGTTTTTGAGCAACACGCCGTGGGGATTGTTGGGGCTCCGGATGATGTCCTCAAAATAGCCTTCGGTATCTATCTTCCTTGTAATGACGGATGATTTCCTGGTAATCGTTTGCCTCCCGTAAAATGCAAATTTCTTCTGTTCCATATTGAGCTGGATGGAATCAGCGTGGATACTCACCATTGCACTGGAAGCTATGACCTGGTTATAAAAGCCTTTCTCTTTGAGGTTGGTATATTCCTTTTTACCACTATCGTCAATGAGGTAAAGGGATTTTTGAATATTCTCCTTGATATAGGCATCATCGGGTGCCAGTGTAAAAAACAGACGGTGGAACAATTCGATTTGTGCTTTATACTCTACGGGGCGGTTCAACAGCACATCGGTCTGCTTGGCAAGGACGGGAACACCATTATCCAAGATGTATATGGATTTTCGGGAGTCCTGAATCATTCTGTAAGCGAAGAAAAATCCCGCTATGACAATGATAACTGCAAAACCCATCGCACCCAGCGATACGATTTTGTTGATTTTTATCCTTTGTTCTATATTTTTTATTAGCATTTTTCTGTTTTTGGTTTTTGGTTGTTCGTTAATCGTTGATTGTTTTTAGTTTTTGGTTTTTGGTTTTTCGTCTTTTGTCTTTTCTCTTTAATCTCGAATCTCACATCTCACATCTTATCTACTTTTTCTTAGAATTCATCGCACTTTGAGCCATTCCAGATGCAGAGCCTTGGGTTGCTGATTTTGTAGCTGCACCTGCTACGGATGCGCCTCCGGTTTTTGCAGCCAATACAGCTGTTTTTGCTGAACCGGCCAGCCTTCCTGCTGCGGTTTTCATCTTCGTCATCGCTGTAGCTCCTCCTGCCGTGACGATGGTGTCGGCAATAGTCGGCGTCATTAATACCCCAATGCCCGTAACGATGTAGGCCACACACGTGAAAAGCTGGTTGTAAATCATCCCGGAATTGGTTACATAAACCATTAAAGCATCCAGATTGGTAATTGTACCATTGGTAAGTAAGGTGTCGTATCGTTCAATTTCCATTTCATATCCTGAAGCGATGAGCTGTTGGCCGATATTGATAATAGTATAGGCTACAAATGTGTAAAGGTTGATATTGATAAATTTGGACACCCAGCCGTATAAGGAGTTTTCAAAGCCTGGTATCAATGCCATACCCACGGCGATCGGGCCGAGTATGATAAGAATGTAAGCCCAAATCTTCTGGATGAAGAATATCAGATAGACACAGATTCTCAATATGGAAAGACAGATAAATTCTATGATTTCAGCAACGAGTTTCTGTAGCTGGAACTCCATACGGATTGACCATTCCTTAATGGGCTGTAAGAGTTTGTCAATCCCCTCACTCACATCAAACCAGGAATCGTCGGCATCTTTACCGGTATTATTGATAACTTCCTGTTTAGCGTCTTCATCGGCTTTAAGCTTAATAACAGCATCCAATAGCTGTTGCTGTTTCTTGAATCTCTGTATCCTTAAATCATTGACTTCGGATTCTATATCGCTGAATATGGAGATGCCGGGTTCTGCAATGGCTTCAAAGGGCGCCTGTATTAAATTGACAAAGCCCGACCAATAGACCAGTGTAAAGCCAATGAGCACGGGTTTGAGCATCGGCGTGATTTCCCATTCTCGGTCGCCGGCCGCCATCTGCCAACCCATATAGCCCAGATACATTAATGCTCCCAAACCGCCAATAGCTCTTCCTACTAATGCTGAGCCGGAGGCACTATCCTGAACCCTCGTATCCAACTTGGTAAAAACCTCCATAAACCATTTTTCAAAGGCTCCGTCTCCCTTGAGGAACTGTAGGAGGTTGCTGTAATCGGCATCCGTCTGGGCAAAGCCCATAATCGGCAAACACAGGGCGATGAGGCAAGATAATAGTAAGACTGTATTCTTATTCATCTTAATATCGGTTTTTATATTTCTCCATCGTTTTCTGCATAATCTTCTTATCAGATGCCGGCTCATGGACAGAGGGAAGCGCAGATTGCGAATGGTTTTTCATAATGTTTTTAAAATCCAGAAGCAAGGTGGTTTTATCGTTATACTTTTTGAGTTCCTGAACAAACTTCCGCCAGCCAATGAGTGTTTCATGGTACATCAAAAAGCGTTTTCCTCTGGGCATATCCATGCTTCGGGACATAGCATACTTTTCCTTAATCAAATCGAGTTCTTCCTGCAACCGTTTTAAGGCTCCTGTGCTGGAAAGTGTCTCATAAGTCTTTTGGTCTTTCAACCGCCACTCTATAAAATTTTGGGGCCGGTCGGGAAACTGCGTAACGGGTTTCAGCATCCTTTTATAATACAGAAGCCATAAGGGGTCGGCATCTACCGTTGTGGATGTCCAATGGGCAAAATCCTGAACGCTCCGCTTATAAAGTGTATCGGAAGCTGCTTTTATTCTTTTGGCTTCTTGCTCCTGTAGTTTTAATTGCGCCAGTCGCTTATTTTGCTCTCCTGTAGGTTTTAATGGACGAATATCCGGACCGTTTTTATAATCCCTGTTGATTTTTGGCGCCCACATTCCCCATACCGTGGCATAGGCAAAGTTGGTCTGAATGCCCAAAAAGTATTTGGGATAAGGCCGCCAGTCTCCCCAGCTTTGAAAGACCATTCTTTTATGCTGGGCAACAATGGATGGGTCATTGAGCCGCTTGACGGAAATCTGTCCGAAAATGCTTGTACTCAATAGCAGTAAAGGCATTATGCATCGTGTTTTTAATAGTTTTTTCATCGTTTAGTGTGTTAAGTATTTATATTTTTGAATAATGTCTCCTACAATGGCTTTGTCGATATTGACATAGTTCCGGAGTACGGGAACCTGATAGAGGTAAGGAATGTTTTTAGCGTTCTCCAGCCTTAATATGATATACAATATATTCCCGTTGATATTTCTTACTCTTGTATAGACCTTGTCAATCAGCATCTCACGGTCTTTGGAATCCATCAGGTAATCTTTGTCTTCATTTAAAATATCCTGCACTACTTCCTGCTTAAGTTTTAGGGACTGCTTCCCAATCTCAATATAGTATCGGGAGACCAGTGCCGCATACTCGGGATGCTTTGCCGAAAGTTCCAGCATCCGTTCAGAGTTTTTTGCGATTTTCTCCAGATATTCATAGAGATAAACCAGCTTCTTACTCTGGGAAATAGCGGAATTGACATTCTTGAGTTGCTGGTAAATGTATTCCTGAATGGCAACTACCTGTGCTGTTTTCTTCTTCACATCCTCATACCAGGCTTTCTGCTTTTCGTAGGAGTTTAAAAAAGTTTCCTCACTCGCCATCCTTACGCCGTGGTTTACTGAAATTTGTGACAGTAGTTTATCATTGATGACAAGCTGAACCACCTGTTGGCTTTTGACGGCTACTACCGAAAATGCCATGATAAATCCGAATAAAATTTTCTTCATCTCTAATAGGTTTTGATTTGTTTCATAATCTTTTCTACTACCTGCCTATCTCTGTTTACATAGTATTGGAATGCTCTCTTATTTCTCAATACCTTGGCTTTGATATCCCTTATTTTTACAAGCATATAGGTGGAATTCCTGCTAAGTGTCTTGACTTCGCCCAGGGCATAATCCAAGAGTATCTTTCTCTCTGACTTCTCCATCTGGTTGATGGCTCCGTAGGAAACAATAATTCCAGTGATGAGCCGGGTAACCATCTGTAGGTCATCAACAAACTGCACCTGCGAGGGCAAAACGGCGACAATAGAATAAGGAGCAGTTTTGATTTCTTCAATAATGGCGGATTGGTTTTGTTTGATTTTTTTCACCTCCCTGCTCATTGCAATTCCTGTAGGCACTGCCTGTATCGCCAATGAAACGATTCGAAGCCTGTCCTGTATCTTGGTGACTTTTTCTTCAAATTTTGTCCACTGCTTTTTATTCAATGCTTCTACCGCAGCGTTGGCGGTTTGGTTTTTGCGCATTTCTTTCTGCCGTTCGTTCTCCTTCATCGTAGCATTAATCTCGATATCCATCATTGGAAATGAAACTTCCTCTTTTTGCCAGGAAGGTGTAGATCCACCTCCGGAGGAAGTCAGAATCAACCACACCAAAGGAAAAATGAAGATTTTCAAAAACCTTTTCCTCGAAGTTTGCAGGAGTTGAAGATTAATTTCAGGAGTCATCAGATAAAGTTTTAAAAGTTACGTTTATAGCGGTTCATAATATTCTCCACAATGGCTTTATCGGTATTGATGTAGCCTGCAAACGGATTAATGGAGTTCCAAAATCCCAGGCGGTTGGCTTTTTCCAGCCTTAGTTTAATGGCCAGCAGCCAAAGCTTTAGATTTTTTACATTCTCGGAGATATTGTGCAAAAGTTTATAGCGGTCGCCAGCAGTTGCCAAATTGAGCTCTCCTGAAGAAAGTATATCTGATACATCGGTAACGATCTTAATCCCCTGTTCATAAGTTTTCTGTGAAGCTTTTATACCGAAAATAGCGTACTGTGGATGCTTCGAGGCCAGCTCAACTACATCTGAGGAGTATTTATAGCATTTGTTGAGCTCGTTATAAATCTCCTTAACCTGGATGCCATTCTGCAAAGTGCCCGATACTTCACTAAGTCCCTTAAGTATCTTATTCTGAATTTCATTGGCGGCTACCATCTGTGTTCCTACCCAGGTCTGGGCCTGTTTTAACTTGGAGGTCTCCTCTATGACTTCGTTTTGCTTGGCTTTGAGGTTCTCGGAATATAAGATCATTGCCGCAGTTACCGTCGGATCGATGTAGGTGTTTTGTGCAAAGCCCCCTATCTCCCAAAGGAGAAAAATGAGCAAGGCTAATTTTAGATTAAACTTTTTCATATTCAAATTCTTTATGCTTGAGTAAGTCTGAAAAACTGATATTCCTTTCTTCCAGTTCCTGCGAAATAATTTTGAAAACATTTTTGCCGGGATTATTTTTCTTTAATTGATGATAGTATGCTGCAAGTTTTTTATCTAATGGCTTTTGGTATAAATTGACGAGTAAAACCAAATTTTCAAGGCTGTCACCAAAGTTTTTTAAATCTGCAACAATCCGCTGAAGCGCTTTGTCATAATCGCCGTATTCCCAGACATAATATTCCACGGCAGATTTTTCGGGTTTTTCCGTAGTGTAGGTCAGGTATTGCTCCAAGGATACCTCGTTACCATAGACTTCGCCTTTGGAACCACGCTTGAGATAAAATTCCTTAAAGCGGCTTCTTCCTGCTTTGTTATTAAGATTGTTGATGGTGAAAATCTTATTCTGCTCCACTTTGTTTAATGACAGCAATGCCGCAATGCGGTCGAAATTGTCTTTAAACTTGGTCTGATCCAGCAAAACGAATGTATCAGAGTTGTTGATAATGGAGTCTTTCACAACGGCATTCCCGATAATATCATCCAACTCCTGCGTTACTACCACTGCCTCGCCCCAAAATTTCCTCACGGTTTTGTACAGATACAGAATGTAGCCACCCATCAGTTTACTCGCAATGGCTTTCCAGGCCTCCTCGATGATCAGGGCTTTCCTGCGGTCTTTCCTCAGTCGCATTTTTTGGATGAAGGTGTCCATAATAATGAGCGTAACAATGGGAAAGAGTTTGGGATTGTCTTTTACATTGTCAATCTCAAACACGATAAATGGTTCTTCAAACAGCGTGTTATCAGCAGATTCGTTTAGCGTGGTGCCATATCTTCCGCCTTTGTAAAAATCTCTTAACACAAACAGGAAAGTTCTTAGGTTAAATTCTTTTTCCGTAATGGCATGCTTCTTATTGTTGAGATACATCGGCAGAAACTGGTCACAGAAATCGTAAAATCCGTTAAAAGACAGTTCTTCTACTTTCAAGCTTTCTTCTATCGTTTTGATTTTTTTTATGATGGCTTTTCTAAATGATGCGCCCCATTGCTCCGCTGTTTCCGGATGCTTCATTAAATCGGCAGACCTGATGAGAAGCATATGGCTTTCATCATAGATTTTCCGTTTATGTTCGTCGCTCAGCGTTTCATAGGCTTCATATATTTTGAAAAATTTCTCGCCGTCGTAGTTGGGATTATTGATGTTTTTATCCGGGTGGTATTCTATCGCCAATCTCCTGAAAGCATCCCGAATTTCTTCCGATCCTGCATTGAATTCTATTCCGAGCAGTTCATAATAAGATTGCTCTTTATTGTCATTTTCGTATTCGGCATACAGGTCTTCTTCATAAATATTGTATTTTCTTAGATATAGGATGAGTTCGTCCGTGCTTTTATTTTCATACCAGGAAGTCCCCTTATTGAAATAGCCGTGGTAATACGACATCAGCGCATTGTCCAAAATAGATTTTTGTGCCGCCGTCATCACAGCATCCGGCCCCTGCCAGATCAGGAATATCAGATTGGTTAAAAATTCTATTTTTTCAATATTGAACTCTTTTTTGTCCATTAAAAAGGGATTCATCGTAATGGGTTTCTCTTCGGTGTACTGGATATATCGCCCGCCTTTGTATTGGCAGGTTCCGGAATACGAATCTCCCGTATCCACAATCACGACATCGTAATTGTAGGTGAGATACTGTTCCACAATATTGTTCATCAGGAAGGATTTTCCCGAACCAGAAGGCCCCAGCACAAATTTGTTCCTGTTATTGATTCTTCCTATCTTCATCGGTAAGTCCGACGGATCTACCTTGAGCGGTACGCCCTGCCGGTCGGTAAACCGCAGGTAAAAGTTGGATTCCTCATTCACGGGGTAGCTTTCTTTAAAAAAAAAACAAAGTGCAGCTTCACTCGTGGTCATAAATAAATCGTATTCTCTCAGTTCTGTCGCATTGCCGGGCAATGCCGAACGGAAGAGTTCCAACTGGTTGTAAGCATTTTTAGACACGATAATTCCTTTTGTAAAGAGTTTATTCTCTATTGCCGACTGGAGACTTTCCATTTTTTCTAAATTGTTTGCGGAAAACAACAGAGAAAAATGGGCATTCACTACCAGCTGACCGTCTATGGCGATGTTGTGGAGCAGGGTCTGGATTTCTTCTGCTATAATGGCATTGGATGGTGAGTTAGCGGCTGCGCCTTCGTGCTTTTTCTTTTTCTTGTCGAGTTCCCGTTGCTGGGCCGCCTGTAATGGTATGCTGATGACCTGATTGTAGATGATGGTTTCATAATCTTCAAGTTCATTAATAAAAGTAAAGTTATCAACAGCGGTTTCTGAGGCGGCTCCTCCGCCTCCCAACTGAGAATAGGGCTCTATTTCCGAGGGTAGGTCTATATTTTCTACATCGACAAAAGATATATTTTTCACATAGCGATTTCCCATCTGCAGATATTCATTGCCACTCTTGATATTATCGTAAACTGGAATTTCCGATTTACGCATGGTTAGGACTACCGACAAGTAAGATTCAAAGTCTTTCTCAAATAAAAATTGGGGCTCGCATCCGCTTTGCTGTAACAGCATCCATACTTTCTGGCACTTGTCACGGAGCTCTTTATAGCGTTTTTCTGAAAAATCATACTGCTTGGGCTTCTTTTTTAGCTTGTCGTCGATAATGTCTGTAAAGAGAAGTAGCGTGTCGATGGTTTTAAACATCCTGCCGTCAAAATGCTCGGAGTATTTCTGCTGTAAAAACTGAGAAGATGGCTCTGCTACATATTTCTTCTTAGAAAAAATATCTAATTTTTGAATCATCCTTCCTTCTCCAATAATGGAAACAACTTGGTTAAGAATGCTATGGAAGTTCAGATAATTGTCCGGATCTGCGGAGTACTGCTCAACCGGGTTTTTAATTTTAATGCCTATAATGGGATTGCCGTACTGCCCAAAGAGAACATCAAAGTCCCACCCGTGGTCTTTGGCATAATCATAGCCGATATAGGCTAAGTCAAAGCTTTGTTTTTTGGTCTTCATTTGGATGTGTTTTTGGTTGTCGGTTGTTGGTTCTTGGTTGTCGGTCGGTATGATGGTTAAGGATTGAGGTGTTGATGCGTTTACCTGATGGTTTTTCTTTGGCTTATTTTTTTAGGGAATATGTAAATCTGGTTTTCATTCCTGGTTTTATCGTACAGCCCGAGCTTATCCTGTCTTTTAAAGATGAGATAGACGCCTCCTGCGGTAATGCCCAGTCCTAATAGGGATCCTATAAGCCCTATTTTGGATAAGGCGAGTGATGTTACTACGCCGACACCGATAACTCCAACGGCGTAAAAGATGTACTTTCCCTTTAATCCGAAAAACACAAGGGGTTTTTTAAGCCCCTTGTATAGGTAGAACCCCATTAGTTAAAGAATGCGGTTACAAATTCCGGAACGACTATCAGAAATACCATCGCACCTCCATAGCCGAGGATTTCTTTGTTGACATCCTGATCGCCATTCGTCCACTTGTTATACACCCTGAGACCTCCAATAAAGCCTACCAAACCTCCAACGGCTTTCAGGATAAGTTTTATGGGATCCCAATATTCTTTTATATCACCCGCGGCATTGGTGATTGCCGTTGCACCTCCCTGTGCAAAGGCCGGACTTACCGCCAGCAGTAATAAACCTGCCGCCATCACTTTCCTTATCTGAAAGTGCTTTTTGAAATTTTTTTTCATCATTTGTGGTTTTTAAACTGTTTTTAAACTTGTGCTAATTGTGTTTTTGTTTTTTTGTTTTTTTGTTCTTTCGCCGTTTTCTAAATTGTTTCTTCCATCTTACTGTTGTTTTTAAGGTTTTACATTAATGAGTGATATACTTTGTGTCCGTCATAATTAGCTACCATCTCAATGGAAGATTCTGACAGATATCTGTATTCCTGCCATTGGCGTTCTTTTTCCGCTACTTCTTTGCGGAGGATTTCTTCCATTGGATTGGGATGTTCCTCCGACTCCGGCTCTTGGGATGTTTCTTCTACTTGAACATCCTCATGTTCCGATTTTGAGTATTCATCCTTCACAATAGGTCCATTGGATTCATCCTGAAAAGCATTTTCATCGCCTTCATCTTGGGAAGATGGTCCTTGTAATTCTGAAGGAAGATTCTTTTGTACTCCTGATTCATAGCCGTCAATATCCTGTTCTGCTTCAAATCGCTTCCTGATCTCCTCTAAGTCCAAGGGCTCTTCCTCATTCGATTCCTGATCGGTACTCCTGAAAATATCCTTCTGATAAGATTCCGGCGTCTTTAAATTTTCTACATCTTCAATCTCTACGGATTTTATATTCTCAACCGGGCTTATCACTAGCCCACTTAGTGCGTATTTTTCAGGGAGGTCTTCTGCTTTTGTCTTTTCTTTTTTAAGAAACAGGTCGTAAAGGATCATTCCGAGATAATACAGAACATAGAGCATCAGCAGGAGTAAGGTGTATTTTAACATTTTTCAGATTTTTTTTGTGGTTTATATTCTATGCTATATTGTTTTCCTATGATTTCAAGTAGTTCGTCGAACGGTCTTCTTACGGCATCTTTCTGCTGCTGGTTTAATTCCCGCGTATTGAGTTTTTGCAGAATATTCCTCTTGTATACCGGGTGCTTGAGCAGGATTCCGTATTTGGAAAGTTCTATATCCATCTCTTCCTGATTCCGGTAGAAATAGCTTTTGTCATATCTGGAACGGATGAAGATGCGCTCGGATTCGCTCTCTATGAGCCCCAGAAAATTTCGGAATACCAGCGTGGATTTTACCGATACATCGGAATACTCGAAAGGAATGATGATATAGTCGCTGTAAATCAGCAAATCGCTGTATTTCCTGTCCAGCGTTCCCGCCATATCAAACAGGTAAACCTCGTTGCTTTCTTTCATTTCCAGTATCTTGTCCCAATCTTTAAAGAGTTGGTTTTTTTCTTCATCAAAAATTTCAACATCATACAGTTTGTGTAGCTTCCCCACCTGTTCGTCCTCTAACCATTTGCCGTAAAATGATTTTTGGAAGTCATAGTCGTAGCCACGAACGGTATTTTCGGTTCGGCAAGCAATATAATTGGCAAAGGCTATCGCTAAGGTGGTCTTGCCTGCACCGCCTTTCTGGGTTCCGAATGTGATGATCATTTTGGTTAGTGGTTATGGGTTACCAGTTGATGGTTGATGGTTGATGGTTTTTTGTTTTTTTGTTTTTTGTCTGGCGTCTTGAATCTTGCGTCTTTTGTCTTGTGTCTTGTGTCTCGAATCTAACCCCTTATCTCCGCCTCCTTTTTCGTTTTTTCCAATCGTCTTCCGAAGGGTCTTTGGCACCACCCGTGTTTTTACTCCACTCGAACATTAATTCATTAATACTTTGATTGAATTCTTTTGAAATAGCTTCTACTTTCTGCTCTTCCTTAATTTGCTGAACCGGATACTGATTTAAAAAGATTTGATATTCTTTTTCGCCTATCAGGGTTTCCAGCCTGCCGATATAATGCTGCCGGAAATGAACGGCGTAATAAATGCCTTCTTCGGACTTGATGATGCCGATGTCCTTTTGGCTTTGGGTTTTGAGGTATTCTTTAACATCATTTCTTATCGTGTTTAATAGTTCTTTGTTTTTCCATTTATTGGTCTTAAAAAGCATAAATTCTCTAATTGGATGCTCCGGGTTTTGCCTTTTCAGCATTGCCATCAAAACCTTTTTAGAGTCTTCATCTGCAATATTGTAATCCTTCAGACTTTCAAACCACTTCTTGTCTATGCTGTCGGTAGTCAATTCAAAAAGTTCGTTCATCTTAATCAGATCACTGCCTTTATACACCCTTCCTGTCTTATGGTCAATCAGCGTATAGCCGAAGGGCATTTTATCGTCTTTAAAATGGAATACGATGTCTATTCCGAAGATGTCCCTTAATTTCCTTTGAAGTTCGCTTTCATATTCTATTTTGGGCTTCCAAAAATCTTGATGCTTATCCTCCGGCAGTTTTGACTGCTGCTCTCTCCTGTCTTCTACTCTAAATACTTTATTGCTCGCTAAGCCTTTATATTTGTGTAAAATGGCTTTAATCTGTTGGGCTCGCTTATCATCTTTTGTGTTATGAAAAACCAACTGCCTTCCTGTTATACTCCGCTGAAACACGCCATTCCTAAGCACCTGGTATTCTTTTTCATCATTTGTGTTTTGTACTAGTCTGTAGCCGCTTCTTTGGAGCAGGGTTTCCAACTGGTGCAGGGAACCTGTTTTATAGTCCAGCAGTCGGTTGAGTTCTTCATCTTGGCTTATTCCATATATTTCTTCTAATGTTTTGCTTAGGGCTTGTTGTGCCTTTAATTTTTCAAAATTGTCCTTAATCTTCTTTCCGGTTTGCTTGTCCACCCTCGTGGATACCAGATGGATGTGGTTGTTCTCCGTATCGTTATGGAAGACCGCAATATAGGGTTGCTGTCCATAGCCCATCTCGTTCATAAATTCTTCTGCTACTCTCGCCAGTTCTTCTTTGCTGTGTTCTCTGAATTTTGTGGAAATAACGGCGTGAAACTGTGGCTTTTTAATTTTATCGTTCTTTGATATGGCTTTCAGATAGTTTCTCACTTCCTCCGGTTTGCTGTCTTCGTTAATGAAGGACGGAAAGTTTTTCATCAGCATCAGCTCGCCTTTGCCGGTTTCTACTTTTTTTTCATTGTAACGGATGCCGTTAAAGTTGCTTCCTGCGGAACCTAAAATCTTAACAATCATCCGAGAGTAAGGCGTAAATCTTTATAAAGATTTGATTTTGCTTTTCTTTAAGTTTTACTATACTCTGAAGTTGGCCGGCAAAGTCTTTAAGTTGGATTTCAGAGATATACCTTTGCCCATTGACCATCTTTGCCACTTGGTTGATGTTGGTTTCTATTTTTTTAAAAATGTTATCCTGGCTTTCAATGAACGCTAATACTTTTCTTCTTTCATCATCCTGTATCCTGCCTTCTACCGAGTGGATGATTAAACTCGTCAATGAGATGTTCCTCTTTTTACAGATCGTTTTCCATCGGGATTTTTGGGATTTGGAAATTCGGATTTTCAGATAGTCTTCCTTTTCCACTTTTTCTTTTGTATGTTTACTGCACGTTGAGATAATTGATAGGAAATGTCATCATGCCGCTGATATTACCCTCAAACTTCTCTACTTGGTTTTTCCATAATAGCAGGTTAAAATCTACATTGGTCAATGACAAAGTACCCAATTCTTTGGAACGCCCGTCAAGTTTCGAGGTTCCCGTTACCAGAATGTTATTAATAGATCCTACACTGCCGTCTGACATAAAGCCCAATTCTCTTAACGGTTTAGCAAGGTTTAATGAAACATAATTTCCAGAAAAAGGAATCTTACAGGTTATGCTGACATCTAGATAGCCGGTCGTGCCAACACGCCTTGCATCTATCTGCCCCGTAATACCTAATCCCGAGGTTCCAAGCTTTTATACTTTTACGGAATATATATGCTGGCGCGGATTTGTCGGAAATGGCAAATCATAATCCTGGGCATAGTATTCGGAGATGGTATTTGCTGGGAGTGTTTCATCTAAAACAATTAATGTATCGTAATATCTGGGTTCCTCCAGCATCATTGTCCAATATTTTCCGTTAAAGTAATAGTAGCCTTCTTTAACAATATGGATTACCTGGCCGGTTAAATTACTCGCCGGCTTGGTTACATATACAATGGTACCTTTGTGAGAATTGGTGTAGACTTTTTTTGCAAGCTGGTCTCCTGTAATTCTGGGTGGTAAAAAACCATCAAAGTGTTTAATATTGTCGGGCTTTCCTACGACTTCTAATGTAGTCTGTGGAGATGATGTATTAATACCTACCTGGGCATTCATTCCAATTCCGAAGTAAATTAAAGCAAGGCTTAAAAATGTTTTCATCCGTTTTTTGATTAAAATTTCTGCCACAAAATTGTAGTAGAAATTCCACCAAAACAATAGTGTTCATCGGCGTTGGCTTAAAAAAGAATGTTTTGGATGAGTTTGGAATGCCTGTTGGCTTAAAAACTATTAGTTTGGATGAGTTTGGAATCTTAAACCTAAATTTTCCAGCAAAACCAAAAACTGAGTTCCGAAGTTTTTATCCCTTTTCGCAGAAAAGGCAAGAGCGTCTTTGTCCCAAAACTTGAAAAAGTTTGTGGGTACAAAGACACATCTTGCCAAACTCATTTTCTGAGATTTAGAAGAACTTAAAGTTTACATTAAGCATCTGTTTTATGTGATTTTTGCTTTAAAAAGAGAAAGAAACAACGATGAAATTTTCTTGAATGGGCATTTATACGAAGGGTAGCGATGAAGTTGTATTCTATTTACTCACCTTTTGGAAGTGGCTGTATCTCAATGACAGGTTTTGATTTACCTGTACCTTTTTTACTCATCTTTGAAATAAGCCTGTATCCCTATTGCGCAGGTTAAGAACTCTGTTAGTGCTTTTGAACAAACCTATTTCTTTTAAGAAAGGGCAGTATTTTAGCCGTGTTCCGTTTTAAACAAATATGTGGAGTTCATTTTACTCAGCTTCCAAATCCGGCCTGTATCTTTTATATGCAGGCGGAGAAAAACCTATAGTTTTTTTTACACAGGGTACAGTTTGAAAAAGCGGTTCTTACACTGGATTAAAAAATTATATCCAAAAGTAAATTTTCAAAACTGCCACCGTTAATTTAATGCTTTTACTTATCCTGTCCCCCAAATTTCGACCACGGTTAAGCAGATTTAAGTTTGTTGGTTGGTTCAAAAATAAACAAATCTTTTGGTTTTTGATGATTAATTCCTTGGTGTCTTCTTTGGTTATATTCATCAATAAAATCTCTAATACCATCTCTCAATTCCCATGCTGATTCTATTGCATACAAGTAAATGTAATCATATTTTATCGTTCTAAAAAAGCGTTCAATATAAATATTGTCCGTAGCTCTACCTTTTCCGTCCATGCTGATTTTTATGCCATGTCCTTCCATGCAATCTAGCCAGTTTGATGAAGTATACTGGCTCCCTTGGTCGGAGTTAACGATTTCAGGCTTGCCATATTTCTTTATCGCCTCATTCATCGCCGAAGTCTGGGTTTCCATCTCCAAAGTGTTGGAAAGTTGCCAGCCCACAATATAGCGGCTATACACATCGATAATCGCCGTAAGGTACATAAAGCCCCTTTTCATCGGGATGTAGCTGATGTCTATCTGCCAAACCTGGTTGGGTCTTTCTATTTTTAAACCCCTCAAAAGATACGGTCGAATATAGCTTGTCTTGCCCAATTTACTCAAATTTCTTTTAGGGTAAATGGTGGCGATGCCCATCACCTGCATCAGGCGGCGAACCCTCTTCCGGTTCACGCTAAAGCCCATTTCCTTGAGTTCCCGGGTGATCCTTCGGATGCCAAAACTGGGATATTTCAGGTGGATTTTATCGATTTCCGTCATCAATATTAAATTTGCATCGCGTTCTCTTTGCGGACTATAATACAAATTACTCCTGTTGATGCATAGTAAATCGCACTGTTTGCGGATGCTCAGCCGGTGCTTCCTGTCTATCATTTCCTGTCTTTCCTTTATTCCTCGAGCATCCCTAAGTTTTTTTTTAGAAAATCGATTTCTATCTGCAGCTGCCCGATTTTCTGATAGAGCTTTTCCTCTTTCCCGGCGGAGTGTTCTTTTTTCTTTTCTAAAGCAAAAACCTGCTCGGACTTGCTTAAAAATTCCTTCTTCCAGTTTTGGATTTGCTGGGGATGGACTTCGAACCGGGAGGCTAATTCTGCCAACGTTTGCCTTTCTTTCAGTGCTTCGAGGGCAACCTGTGCCTTGAAGCTTGGAGTAAATTTTCGTCTTTGTTTTTTCATCTTTTTACGAGTTAAAATTAATTCTTTTTTTTAAACTTAACTCGTGGTCTGAGTTTAGGGGTACATTATAACTAAAACCAATTGTTTTTCTTTGAAAGCGTTTTAAGTGAGTTCGAATGCTTAGATTTTTTCTTTCTATATGATTGGTGGCAAATCTTTTTGTGGAGTGTTGTTCTTTGGGAATGAGATATTGAATAGTGTTTTAGTTTATCGGTGAATATTTTTGTGGCTTTGGCATTTTCTAAAGTTTTCACCACTGCTTTTAATGTCCGGGTTGGTTCTTCTTCCAATGTAAAAGTCCGCAACCTGTTTGTTTTCACGATTGATGGCGTAGCAGAGCCAAAAGGGGCGCGCTTTCTTTTTTATGAAGAAACGCATTTCATCCAGCTTATACATTTTAGCAAACGCTAATGCCGGTGGAGAGATTTTCTCAGAAATTTTAATAATTCTGCTAAGTAATGTTGTGGGAGAAATTTTTAAGAACCTTGCGGTAGAACGGATGCCCAGCCCTTCTTTTGTAAACTGGATGATATTTTTATTAACTTCCTGTTTGTAAGCATTATAAGTAAATTTTAAAACACTTGTCGCTTTGCAGTTAGTACATTGGTACCTTTGCTTTCCCGAGGAAGTTTTGCCATACTTTATAAACTGGACATTTGCACCAACACATTTGGAACATGAGTAAATCTTTATCTCCATAAATTGCTGTTTTATGTATTAAAAATAACCTGTGCAGGGATTTGCCTGCACAGGTTTGCTATGTTTATTTCACATTTCATCTCTTAAAGCTTGATGGTTACGGGAAACCAACACATCTGGAACATTACAAAATAAAAACGCCTCACAAAGCAAAGGCGTCATTATTGTTTTGAATTATAATATTTTATAATCAGTCTCATTCCTGGGAAACAGGTTAGCAAAAAAATATATAAAACCCTATTCCCAAATCTATAATAATTGATATAATCAGGCATAGCAGTGGAATAACCAAAGATAAAAAACCTATTTTTAAATAGTTTTTTTGGTTAAAATAGAAAGGAAGTTTATTTCTATATCGGTATTCATCACTATATTTTCTGTCGTGCCATTCTTCAAACACTTCAAAAAAATCTGATTTTTTTCTTTCAACTCATTGTCTTTAATTCGCTTTTTCATATTTCTCTTAAATTCTATATTTCACGGAAATTTTCTCCGAGAAAAACAATATTAGGAATGAAATAATGATGTTCATTAAAACTCCTAATGTATAAGAGTTAAATTGAAAATTAGGCAAAATCATTATCAAGGAGAATAAACTATTTAAAATAACATAGTATGAACAAACTATTAAGGCAATTTTGAGGACAGCATTTGATGATTTAAAGCTTTCTTTTAACAACTCTTTTTTTCTTTAAAAAGAATATCCACGAAAAATCCACCTTTGGCGAGCAGTAATATGATAAAAAAAGATTTATCAAAGTATACAGTAAAACATCTACGCTTAAGCTACCCGTCTTTAAATAGAATGAATTATAAATTCTCTCGGGTAGTTGCGAACCAAAGTCTATAAAAAGTTTTATTGCAACAAAATATATGCTTACTTTAAGCAAGTCCTTGTATATCATAATCTATCTAAATAAAGGGTATTGATTGATGCTTGAGCCATTGCCAAAATGGTAGTTGTAACTCGTAGTTGGTGGAAAAGGAGTTCCAACCCCTTTTCCCGGAAAATTAAAAATATAACCTGCTTTAATACTTACATTTACGTGAGTAGTTCCTTTAGGAAGGGTAAAAGTTGTCGACCCTATCTGTTGATATCCTGATTGCAGAGCAGTATATCCATAATCCCTATAAAGTGGAAGCGATACACTAAAAGGAGACAAGCCATAAGCGCTGCTTCCCGTTACGGTCGCTGTTCCAAAAAAGTATGGGCTTACTTGCGTTGTAGTTGTCGCTCCTACTGCACTTATGGTTAAAACGCCTTCGTCTAAAGTAATTGTTCCTTTGACAGTATAAATGTCTACGTCAAAAAATCTTTTGTTATCCTCTTCTATAAAAAGTGCTGCACCTTGGTCAACTTTGAAACTAACTTTTGTTCTTGGAAACTTATATTTCTTTCCCGGAGGATCCTCTCCATTCCCAATTCTATGCGCCGCATGGTTCAATCCTGCAACAATACCTCCAATTACGGCTCCTTGCCAAAAATTACCACCAGATAGTTCTGCACCTATGCCACCACTTAATGCTCCAAAAGCAATCTGACCTATAGCCTTGTCACCTCGAAGGAGCTTTCTTAATGCTTTTAAACCTAAAAGAACTTCTACGCTTTTGCAGGCATTTGCCTGCACAGGTTATTGATTATTATTATATCTCTTGTCTCCTAAACCCTGATGATTATGGGAAACCAACACGTCTGGAATATTACCAGTTTAAAGCGTTCCATTTTGAATTAAACATTATACTATCAATTTTAACTGCTGAAAATTTATTAATAAAATCTTCATATAACAGTTCATTATCCGTCCAGAAGCCATAGTTTTTTTTATATGGCATTTTTAAAATAACTTTATCATTCTCATCTAGTCCTATTTCTCTTATGGGAGTATTTTCTTCATCAAATTCTACCAACCAATGTTTAACATCATCTATCTTGTCTTCAAAATCAGGATTACTAACAGGTAAAATTGTTTTAAGGATTTTGCTAATTATTTTTTTAGAAAAATTACTCTTTTTCTCAAGTTCAAGAGGTAAACTAAATTTTAGATACTTTTCCATATATATATATTTATTTCTTCCACCAATGAAAATGCCCAGGATCTTGAACTCTCCAACTATTTCCAGGTAATTTAGTTTGTCTAAATGACCTATTCCAATTCTGCAATGTGGAATTTCCAATTTTTTTCCAGTGATTTCCACCAGCTCCCCATCTTGTGCTATAAGTCTTAAAACCTCCCTTTATACTATATGAAGAACCTGTTCTGACCCATTGTTTTAAACCTCCTGTTACCTTATTTAAATATCCGACTCCAAATCCCAGAGCTTTTCCAGTAACAACACCCCCAACAAAGCTTGACATTATATCAAAACTTGGATCATACAATGCTCCACCTGTTCCCTGCGTATAATATCTAAACCCATAACCTTCAAATGATGAACTGACTTCTCCACCTTGTGAAAAAGTAACTTTTACACTTGTAGAAGCTATTTCATTTCCGTTTTTGTCATAAAGATAATCAGTTCTATCACCGCCTTTATTGCTAACTTTCTTCCCATTTTCATCATATCCGTTGTCATTAGGACTATCTCCCAAATGCATCGCGTGGTTCAATCCTGCAACAATACCTCCAATTACCGCTCCTTGCCAGAAGTTTCCACCACTTAGTTCTGCTCCAATTCCACCAGATAACGCTCCAAATGCAACTGTCCCTACTGCACTTGAAGCAAATTGCGACAAGCCAACCTTGTTAAGGGCGTACCCCCAAGCACTTGCACCCAAACTACCTAATGCACCTGCTATAAATGCCTGCTTGAAACTCGCGCCCTGCATCAATGAAAGTGTCCCTTGCGCAACACCATGTGCGGCAGCCTGCAATATAGCGTTTCCAAAAGTTTGAGCATACTGCCCAGGTAGTCCTTATGCAAAAATTTGTAAGAACCGCTGCTCTCTGTATAATTCTTAACGAAGATAATGTTGCTTTCGTATGGCGAGCCGCATTTTAAAAACCTAAAAGAACTTCTACGCTTTTGCAGGCAAATGCCTGCACAGGTTTGCTATGTTTATTTCACATTTCATCTCTTAAAGCTTGATGGTTACGGGAAACCAACACATCTGGAACATTACCACATGTTTGGAATTTAGTCAAAAATTAGCATATCTCCTCTCATCATTATATCCTTAATAATTCTTTCTCGATCATTCTCAAATAAAATTGAATTTGAAGATGGATATTTCGCTTTTAATTTAGTTTTAAATTCTTCAGTATTATTATTAATAAGATAGTTTAAAAACTCTTGTATTGCTCTATCTTTATAAATCGGATTCAAGGTGGGGGAATACGAATTTAAAAGTTTTATATATTCCTGTGTTGGTTGTTGTTTCAAATATAGTTCTTGACAAAGCAAGTTAAATAAAGATAATTGAAAATAAATGTCATCCTTTACTATATCTCTATTGTACTGTCCCCCAAATTTCAACCACGGTTAAGCAGATTTAAGTTTGTTGGTTGGTTCAAAAATAAACAAATCTTTTGGTTTCTGAAGGTTGATACCCTGATGGCTTCTTCGATGGTATCCGCTAATAAAATCCCTAATTCCTTCGTACAGTTCCCAGCCCGATTCCACAGGGTTTAAGTAGATATAATCGTACTTTATCGTCCTGAAAAAGCGTTCAATATAAATATTGTCCGTAGCCCTGCCTTTGCCATCCATACTGATTTTTACGCCGTGAGTTTCCATGCTTTCTATCCAATGATTCGAAGTATACTGGCTCCCTTGGTCGGAGTTAACGATTTCAGGCTTGCCATATTTCTTTATCGCCTCATTCATCGCCGAAGTCTGGGTTTCCATCTCCAAAGTGTTGGAAAGCTGCCAGCCCACAATATACCGGCTGTACACATCGATAATCGCCGTAAGGTACATAAAGCCCCTTTTCATCGGGATGTAGCTGATGTCTATCTGCCAAACCTGGTTGGGTCTTTCTATTTTTAAACCCCTCAAAAGATACGGGCGAATATAGCTTGTCT
The DNA here is from genome assembly GCF_014961145.1 of Cruoricaptor ignavus. Lineage (NCBI taxonomy): Bacteria > Pseudomonadati > Bacteroidota > Flavobacteriia > Flavobacteriales > Weeksellaceae > Cruoricaptor > Cruoricaptor ignavus. The sequence continues at coordinate 1,993,248 of NZ_CP063145.1, read as the reverse complement.
TGCCCAATTTACTCAAATTTCTTTTAGGGTAAATGGTGGCGATGCCCATCACCTGCATCAGACGGCGAACCCTCTTCCGGTTCACGATAAAGCCTATTTCCCTGAGTTCCCGGGTGATCCTTCGGATGCCAAAACTGGGATATTTCAGGTGGATTTTATCGATTTCCGTCATCAAGATTAAATTCGCATCGCGTTCTCTTTGCGGACTATAATACAAATTACTCCTGTTGATGCATAGTAAATCGCACTGTTTGCGGATGCTCAGCCGGTGCTTCCTGTCTATCATTTCCTGTCTTTCCTTTATTCCTCGAGCATCCCTAAGTTTTTTTTTAGAAAATCGATTTCTATCTGCAGCTGTCCGATTTTCTGATAGAGCTTTTCCTCCTTCCCGGCGGAGTGTTCTTTTTTCTTTTCTAAAGCAAAAACCTGCTCGGACTTGCTTAAAAATTCCTTCTTCCAGTTTTGGATTTGCTGGGGATGGACTTCGAACCGGGAGGCTAATTCTGCCAACGTTTGCCTTTCTTTCAGTGCTTCGAGGGCAACCTGTGCCTTGAAGCTTGGAGTAAATTTTCGTCTTTGTTTTTTCATCTTTTTACGAGTTAAAATTAATTCTTTTTTTTAAACTTAACTCGTGGTCTGAGTTTAGGGGTACATTATATATCAACTGTTTTCAGAAAAGGTTTCACTTCATACAATTTATCTGCCAAATAAAGTTGTTTCATTTTATACAAATAAAAAAGTTCATTTTTTTTATCATTTTCTAAAGCACAATCTATAGTAATTTGGAGACTGTCATTTAATTGTTTTTTTAATTTTTTATAATCTTCGCTTGAAAAATTACTATTAGAATTGATCCCAGTCCTGTCAAAAGTCATCCAAAGAGAATATCTTTTCAAATATAAATCTTGAAATTTTTCATAACACTTTTCTTCGTTCTTTTTACAACTAAGAAAAAGAAAAAAATACATAATATAGATATTTTATAGTTAATCATTACCTTACTCTAATTATATGGGTAGTTGTTATAGCTCCTGTTGCACCTGCAGGAATTTTGTAGGTAAGACCTACATTTACTCTTATTACAGAATTTAGAGGCACTGTAAATTTAGCAGTGGATAAAACTGCTGCACTACCTTGTGTAGTGTACACTCTATAATCCATCCTTGCATTAATTCCAAATCCTTTATTAACCAAAAAACCGGCATCAATTATATTACCATTGGGGCCAACAATGTCATAATTAGCTATATAAGAGCCCGTAGTATTCATTTTTGCAACTTGTGTTGTCATATTAACATCAACAGTCCCGTCATCATAATAGGTTAAATCAGAAGTCGTCATACTTTGTGAGCCTGTTGGCGCAAACATTCCTTTACCATTTCCAACCTGATTTGTAGGATTTTCGCGAGTAATAACAGATTGTCCGCCTCTACTTCCTTTCGATAAGGAATGATTTTGACTTTTGCTAATTAATCTTTTACTTCTTAATGGTTTTCGAGGATCTTCTCCATTATCAAATCCACTCATTTTATGCATCGCGTGGTTCAATCCTGCAACTACCCCACCAATCAAAGCTCCTTGCCAAAAATTACCACCAGATAGTTCTGCACCTATGCCACCACCTAATGCTCCAAAAGCAATCATTGCACCGCCACTTGTTCCCATTATGCTACTCCAGCCACTTGCACCTAAACTTCCCGCAAAGCCCGCAACAGCAGAACTTAAAAAGTTTTGCCCCTGCATCAAACCTAATACACCTTGTGAGATAGCGTGGCAACCACCTTGCACTACAGCTGTACCAAACTTCCCTAAAGCATCGGCTATTTGAGTTGCTGTTCCTGCAGCATTTGTAAATATACTACCTATACCAAAACTTGCAGCTCCACCGACGGCTCCAAAAAACATAGATTTCAAAGCTCCTCCAAGTTGCCATTTTTGTCCAGTTAATGCTACTGATAAAGTATACGTAACAAGACCAGCACCTGCTCCAATTATAGCGGCCGTTATAAGACCAGCTAAAAATTTAGAGGCCATTCCGGCAAGAAAACCAAATATAAAGAATTCCCCACTCGGATCACTAAACATCAGCGGATTATTCAGTACATACCCATACTTGTTGTAGTTCTGGGTGTTGAACATAACCTGTATGTTCTCGTCGGCATTTAAAAACCTTCTCAGCAATGGATCATACAATCTTCCGTTCATTTGTACGAGGCCTACTTCCGCAAAATGCTCGTGGAAAGTATAGTATATGTCAAGCAATGAATCTCTATTAGAATACGCCGACAGAACAATAACACTATACTTACTAATTCAAATCATAGTAAAACCAATCAGTTAAATACTCTTCACAATTACTGAATAAATATGTATCAAAGGCTAATTTAAATCTATATTTTTTGTTTTCTTTAAAAACCTGCGAAATCCTTCCAGGAATAACTTTGACTTTGTATTCTTTGATTTTATTATTTTTCAGACAAAACGTTTTTCCTAAACATTTTTTAGTATCCAAACATGATGCTCCGTCAAAACTATAGCCAGTATATTCATACGACTTTTTTTCTTCATTATAAATCTGAACATCAGTTGGTCTAGCCCATTCACTTTTATATTGGATAGGAACTTTTAATTTTCTTTTAGTTTGATTTTTAATTATAAGAGTTACCGTACCATCCTTTGACAAAGTATTATTTGCAAAAGATAGATTACATTTTTGTTGCGCAGAAAAAAAACTCACAACCAGTATTAGAATAAATTTATACATATTATTTAAAAAAACTTGAGTTTGCAAAATCATTATATCGTGATTGATAAGCCCTGATTAGCGCAGGGTGGGCTGTCATATAATTATAAAATTCGCGAGCTTTATTCCAATACCCCTCCATGGAACTAAAGGAAGCCTTAGGTAAATTTTTATTAAATAAAGAGTCATGGTAACCTAAAAACTCTCTTACTTGATATATACTTAGGTTCCCTGTCATTCCTAAAATAGCTCTTTGGTAAACATGAACAAATTCATGATGAACCACCCTCGCAAATGTTGCAACAGGCCCCCTAAATACATGTTTTGCAATAGTTACCTCTTGCATTCCGTAAGCCTCACCGCCAGTCAATCCTGAGTAGCTGTAATCATCTGAAAAAGTAAGTGTATATTTCCCTTCAATACCCGCATCTAAATTATACTTTGAATTGACTAAATCGAACGCACCCTGATAATCATCATTTTTAACTAACTTTCTAAACGTACGACGAGTATCTTTATCTACACGCGGCTCGCTAATTGCATGCGCTACATGATTCAAACCAGCAACAACCCCTCCAATCAAGGCACCTGCCAAAAATTGCCACCACTTAGTGCAGACCCTACACCTCCTGATAGCGCCCCGAAAGCAATCGTACCTACCGAACTTGAAGCAAATTGTGACAACCCGACCTTATTAAGCGCATAACCCCAGGCACTTGCACCCAAACTACCTAATGCACCTGCTATAAATGCCTGCTTGAAACTCACACCCTGCATCAATGAAAGCGTCCCTTGCGCAACACCATGTGCGGCAGCCTGCAATAGAGCGTTTCCAAATGTTTGAGCAGCAGTAGAAAAAATACTTCCAATCCCAAAGGTGACCGCGCCAGAAATCCCACCCCAAAATGTGGCTTTTAAAGCAGCTACAAACGACCACTTGCCACCCGTCACCAAAACTCCGACCGTATAGGCCGCCAACCCAACAGCAGCGCCAATTGCAGCAGCAGTTGCAATCGCAGCAGCATTGGATACTATCCATCCTATTGCGGCTGCAAGCAATGGAATAAATTCCCCGCTTGGATCGTTGAACATCAACGGATTATTCAACACATATCCATACTTGTTGTAGTTCTGGGTGTTGAACATATCCTGGATGTTCTCGTCGGCGTTCAGGAACCTGCGCAATAGTGGGTCGTAGAGCCTGCCGTTCATGTGGATAAGCCCTACCTCGGCAAAATGCTCGTGGGAGGTGTAACCTCTAAAAAACCAAAAAGAACTTCTACGCTTTTGCAGGCATTTGCCTGCACAGGTTTGCTAAGTTTATTTCACATTTCATCCCTTAAATCTCAGTGGTTATCGGAAACCAACACTTTTGGAACATTACCATTTAATCAGTAACATTGGAAAAGGAGATGGGTGTTCAATTATTTCAATAGTCTTAAAATTCTCTCTAATTATTTTATCTATCTTATAATCTATCAGAGAAGACAAATTTAATTTTTTCCCGTCTTTTAAGCAGATTTCAACATAATAGTAATAATCATTATATGCCGATGCAGAGACCCCGACAGAATCGCTGAAGTGTTGTCCTGTTGCATAAATCTTTATCTTATCTATGTCATTTACTTCATAAACAATATCATTTATAGTCAATTTATTTTGCTCGACTTTAATATGCCTATATGTATTATTTAGATAATTCATATGCAATATTGCCACCGGTAAGAAAATAGCAATAAAATAAAAAACAAATGTTGATAGGAACAATATTTTAAACAAATCAAATTCTGCGTTTAAATACAAAAAATACATAAGCCCAAAATAAACGATGCTTATTATAATCAGTTCTCTTAATGCATAGAGTTGGCTTTTTAATGATATTTTCAAATCCATATATTATCTATAACGCATCCAATTACTTATAGCAGTATTAATAAAATTATTATAACTATGCTTAAATTGTGGCCACCAAGTATCCCAAGCACTTTCTGTAACACCAGCTCCAACTCCTATAGTAGTTCCTACCACAAAACCTGCAGGTCCACCCGCTGTACCTCCTATAGCTGCACCTACTTCCATTCCCGCAACATAAGAAGTAACTGTAGCTCCTAATCGAAAACTAAAACGGTAACCGCTGATTTCTCCATTGATATATTCCACTCCATCATATATTATTTGTCCACCTGCAGATAAATACCCGCCTACTTTTCCGAATTTTCCTAAAATCTTACTATTTCCTTTTAAGCTCTTATCCATTGCATCAATAAATTCAGCAGAAGCTCCTATCTCTTTACCAACTTTCGCCCCATACTTTATTTTATTTGCTGTTGTTTTCTTTCCCTTTCCTGGTGGGTCTTCTCCTTCATCATTATCAAAAGGCGAATTCATCTTATGCATCGCATGGTTCAATCCTGCAACAATACCTCCAATTACTGCACCTTGCCAGAAGTTCCCGCCTGTTAGCTCAGCACCAATTCCACCAGAAACAGCCCCAAATGCAATCTGACCAAGCGCTTTATTAGCAAACTCTTTGCCCACAGCCGCTCCAAATGCACTTGCTCCTAAACTTCCTAACGCACCGGACCAAAAGGCTTGGGTGAATGAACCTCCCTGCATCAATGACAAAGCTCCTTGAGCAACCGCATGAGCACCTGCCTGCACAAACGCTGTTCCAACCTCCCCAAGAGCTTTTGCGAACGAAGTAGCGACTTGCACCCCGTCTTTGACGACGCTAAAGATACTGCCAATTCCAAAAGTAACCGCGCCAGAAACTGCACCCCAAAACATAGATTTTAAAGCACCGCCAATGTTCCATTGCTTAATATTTCCGGTTACTGCAAGACCGACCGTATAACTTGCCAGACCAATTGCGGCTCCAATGATTACAGCCTTCCAAAATAAAACGCCTAACCCAAGGAAGACAAAAAACTCCCCACTCGGATCGCTTAACATCAATGGGTTGTTCATCACATACCCATACTTGTTGTAGTTCTGGGTGTTGAACATATCCTGTATGTTCTCATCGGCATTTAAGAATCTTCTCAATAGAGGATCATACAATCTTCCGTTCATGTGGATAAGCCCTACCTCGGCAAAATGCTCGTGGGAGGTGTAACCTCTGTCAAGAAGCAATCCGCCGTTGGATAGGAAATCCCGTATCTGGTTCTCGTCCGTCATGATGGCTCCGCCGTTCACCTGCAGGTGTGTAAGGTTGCCCCAAGCGTCAAAATGCCTTTGCTCAATTTTATTTCCAGCCTCGTCGCTAATGGCTAAAATACTTCCCAGATAATCTTTGTGTAAAAACACAAACTTCGCCTGCGCTTCTTGGAAGTTTTTCAAATATACAATATTACTTTCATAGGGCGAACCACCAATGTAAATCAAGTGTTTTTCTTGTCCTGTTTGGTTGTTTCTAATGATTTCATAGCTGCCATCTTCACTGTAATATTTGGTAAATTTGCCCTCGCCATCTGCGGCAAAGTTTCCGCCGTAGGTCGCCATTTGGCGCATCTCGGTAAGGCCGTATTCAAACCTTACATCGCCCTTTACACCGTCAATAAATACCGGGTCGTTGTTCTCGTTATAGAGAATGTTCTGCACAAGGTCGTTCGCAAGTTTCTGCTGCCCCGCAGCATTCAATACGACGGAGGTTGGCCTGTAGACGAACTGGTTGTTCTCGAACTTCACGCTTCCCAGCATGTCGTTCTCCTTTATCCTTCCCTCGGCATCATAGCCGTTGGAGGACATGCCGCCCGTCCTCGGGTTCGTCCAGGAAACGAGCCTGTTGTTGTCATCGTAGTTGAAGGACTCGCTGATATTTAAATCGCCTCCCGTGTTGCGGCTGTTAAGCTCATTTTTAATAGCATTGAAACTATAATTAACTTGGAGGATAGTCTTATTTGGCGTCGTGTGGCTGATGTTCATCAGGAAGCCGTTCTGATCGTAGATGTTCAGTATGTCTGTAGCGCCTAGTTTTGCCCGTGTTACCTGCCCCTTGGCGTTGGCCTCCTGCAATTCCCACAGTACCTTGCCGGTATTCTTATCTTTCAGCTGGAAAAGTTCGCCGCTCCAGCTATCATATACATTCTCTATGGTTACCTTAGTGGTAACACCGTTGGAATAAAGACCTTTTTCATAGGAAGTAACTCTGGATTTATCGTCGTAAGTAATGCCACTCTGCCAGAAGGACCTACCATTTCCTGACTCCGTTCTAGATAGAATCCGTCCGTAGTTATCGTAGTTAATACTGCTGCCGAATGCCTTGCCTTTAGATGAACCATTCTTAGAGATAATAAGTCCCTTGTCGTTATAGGCATAGGTAATGGTCTTATCCGTGTTCTGCGTGCCATCAGTTGTGATCTCTCTTTGAGAAATCAGCTGACCGAGGCTGTTGTAGCTGTATTCTTTATTTCCTTTCGGGCTGGTTTCCTTTACCACCTGTCCAAAGGCATTATACTGGTATTTATAAAGCCCGTTGGAGGGATCGTAAAATTCCGACTTCCTTCCCCATTCGTCATACTTGGTAGTGACGATATTGGAGCCGTACTTGGCTTCCGTAACCTGACCCGCCGCATTGAATTTGAAGTTGATGACACCACCCTTGTCCTCGGAGCTGATGATATTTCCTAGGGCGTCGGCAGTCTGCTTTTTGAAGCGGTTGTTGGCGTTGGTCTCGGTTACCGTAACCGTCCTACCATTATAGGAACTTTCTACTACTTTCCCTGTAAACGATGTAGCCTTTATGGGGCGTGAGTATTCGTCATACTGGATGGTATTCCATTTGGAAGCACCCTCGCCCTCATAGTAAGGCTCACTTTCGGCGGTCTTTCTTCCCAATTCGTCATATTGGGTATCTTTCGCAACATAGCGACCGCTGTTCACGGACTTCACCCTGGTCTTATAAATCTGGCCTATTTTATTGGTATAGGTCGCTTTTTCATCACCGTCAGGACTATATTCCGTAATGCGTGCATCGCCGTTATAAAACTTTTCATACGTATATGTGGTAGTGCCACCAAGGTTAGTCTTGGAAGTCAGCATTTTACCCCAGCCATCGTAGGTATTGGTCAGCTTATTGCCAAGCGGATCGGTCTGCTCCAGTACCTGCCCCCAATCGTTATAACATATAGATGTCTGCAGGCCGAGGTTGTCGGTCTTCTTCACTACAAAACGTCCAGTAGCCTCATATTGCGCGCTCTCGCTCTGAGTGTTTCCATCTGCACTGTTGCTGATGGTTTTCGAGGTCGTGTTCCCGAAGCCGTCATAAGAATAGGTCTCCCTTATCCAGCCGGAGTTATTCTGGTTCCAACTGGTCTTGCTTTTTAGCAGGTTATTCTCGTATTCGTAATCCTCCTTGGCACCTTTGCTGTCGCCATATACCTGTACGGTCTCTGTCTTGGACTTCGGACGTCCGATATAGTAGTCTTTGCCGGTTCCTCCCGGATTGTGCAGATATTCCAGATTGGTCGTGGTAGTGGCAAAGCCGTTGTTGATGCTGCTCACCGTCTGCGTAGGCAGGTAGTATTCGTTATAGCTAATTATCGTACTAGTCGTCGTAATATCACGCTGGAAGTCCTTAGTCGTAGTTGTAACAGGCAGAAGTGCCTTCACACCGTATGGCAGTGCGTCGTTCCGGTATTGGGTTGATTTGAAAGAGAGCAGTTGCGAGTTGTTAACCGATATGTCAGAAGGGAAAATTAGGTTCTCGTCTGCGGTCTTGATACTCCATTCCTTAACTGGAACACCCTCCTGTAACGGATCCATCTCGGCACCGCTCCAAATAATTGTCTGATAAAAAGGATAGTTGTAACTGTACCAGGACGATCTTGCCGTCTGGCGGAAGCCTACCATGCCCCGGCCGTGAAGATGGGACACGAGACCTTTATATCTAAAGTCCTGCCTGCGTGATTCCTGCACAAGACTGCTGACCACATAGCTTTTGTTAACCCGGTTTAATGCCATATAAGGGTATTGCATTGGGCTATCCGCCTTGTACTGGTAGCCCGGCAACAATTCGGCATACTGGACATCTGTTGTCAATTTTCCTTGGGTGATGGAGCTGATTCTCGAACTTGTCGGGATATGCTTGTAGTCCAGATAGATGACATGAAGGCGCGAACAATTGCTCAACGGGCAATCGTCGGGAGCTCCAATTAAAATAATTTGACGGTTGGTCTTATTGATAAATAAGGGCTGGAATGGAATTACCTTTTGGTTGTAATATTGAGAATGATTTAGAGTGTTGCCAAAGTTAAAAGGGAGCGTCGTGCTGCCGATAGAAGATATGCTGCCAGGCTTACTGGTAGAATAGACAGATAGGGTAACCGATGTATTCTCCCAGTCATTATGTGCGTTCCAAGCATGATTTTTAATAACAAGTTTGTTAACAACAATCTCGCTCTTGCCATCCTGATCTAAATCGGTAGCCTGATATTGATAGTTTGTAATTGTAGCATAATTACATCCAGACTCAAAGAATGTATTATGCCTGCCCTGATTAGTTATTTCTTGGTTAGCGGAAAAATAAATGAAATTGTAGTAATCATGAACATCGAAGCCTTTCCCTGTGGACATATAAAATTTCCAGTTTGAAGACTTGTCCGCCTGCGGAACGGCCATATCCACCTTGCCGTCACCATTGAAGTCGCCCAATATCTTTTTCGAGCCAAGCCCCGACAGGGAGGTATAAGGCATTACCGATACTAGTGAATAGTGTCCATTCGCATCTCGCTTGATGTTGTAAAAATCCTGAAGGCTATTACCGCGGTCTTTATACAGTTCATCGATGCCGTCGCCATTAAAATCGGCACTCTCGAAAACCTGGTCGGATGAGGAACTGTAATTAAATTTAAAAAAGCTTTGTTCATAGGGAACCTCGTGCTTTAAGTCGAAAAATACGGTTGAGTTTTCGGTGTAGCTCTGGTACTCAAAGCCCACATCCGGAGGCATAATTTTTTGCAGTGTTGTATCGCTGGCCTGATCCTTATCTACGGATGGCACCTGCGTATTGTCCTTTCTTAAATTTGACTGCGGGATTAGGATGGTGTCCTGTTCAAGATCGGTTTTTGGTTCGGCATTGGCGACTGTAATTTTGGACGCCTTCTTGTTGGCACTATACGGATCAATTGGCCCCTCACTATAACAAGTCAATTCATATGTGAAATCTAAGAGTACCTCCGATATACCGTCCCCATCATAATCATAGGATGCCACCCTCAGCAAGCTGGAAGGATTGCTGTAGCAATTTGACGGGTCGACTGACTCGCCTTCACCGTAAGCCTTGTAGTTTTCATACAATAAGGTTTTCGAGTATTTGAAATCAAGAGTGCGGCTCTGTAGGTTCACCGCATAAATTCTAAACTCGTAGTCGTAAGCATTTGAGCCGTCTGCCCGGTTTTTTCTTATGGGTATGACAATGCCCGCATTCTCTCCAACGACGTTATTGTTCTTATAGCTGATAATTGCGGCGTCGCGAAAGTTGGCTAAAGTAAACTCAGAAGTATTGTAGCTTATGTTTACCGCCTCTGATTCGACATAGACCGACTTCTTGAAAGACAGTGCCCCGCGGTTGTTCATCTCGATAAAATCCGTCACGCCGTCATAGTCAAAGTCGCCATACTTCCTTGTGTTGGCATTGCTCACGCTTGTTTCAATACTTGTAAGCGGACTGTTCGATGGATTACCCTGATAATTGAAGACTGCCGGATTGGCAGCCTCATCCTGCGAATTATATTCCGTTATAAGCGAGATTTTAGGATACCCATCGCTGGATGTGTGGGTTATCTGGTATCTTTTGAACTGGTTGCCGTTAGTTTTAACCTGGATGGAGTTCAATACCTTATCCTGTAGGAACTTTACGCCGTTTACATAGGACGTCTCGGTAAGTTCGCGGGTGGAGTAATAAAAATTAATCTGGTTGAAGTGGCTTTTGCCGAGGTTTTCATTTCCGCCCCAAGATATGCTGTTTATAGCCGCCACATTGTTGGACTGGAAATAGTTATAGCTTATGTAGTTTCCCTGGGCGTCCTTCCATTTGCTGATGTTATATTCTACCGGCGTGCGAGATTCCCAGGTATTTCCGTACCACGCCTGGCTGCCGTCCTCGAAGGTTACCTCCCAGTATTCCGGCCCTGTCCAGCCGTGTCCAGACACATTTCCTATTGATCTGATCTTTACATTCGAGAATTTTTCAGTCACATATTCCGCACCGCTAGATCCATAGGTGCCGGATTTCAAAAGCAGTCGCTGCCCGTTGAAGCTGAAATAATCTGTGTCATCAAGCTGGATTCCCTTTACAGCACCGTCTTTTTCAATAGTCCTGCTCATACGGGTAATACTGGTGATGCCTGAAAGATTCCAGCCATAGCCGGCAATGCCGTTCCCGGCTCCGCTTGTGTAAACGAGGTTGATTTGAGGTGCTACAGACTTTACGCCTGGTGGCAAGGCTATCGGCAGAGTATATTGTAGCTGGCCACCGCCATTGACTTCTATATTCCCTTGGGTGTCGTGGAAATTCTGTGCAGGAAGTATTCCTGCTACCATAAAGAGTAGGAAAAAATATAATTGCTTCATGGGAACTTGTTTACAGTTTAATAATATTTCTGCTCATCTTACGTCCGTCCTTAAGCTGAAAGCTAAGGATATACACCCCCATATACATTCCGTTCATGTTTACCTGTACCTTGCGGTTCAAGTTGGGAAGGTTTTTTGTCGTGAAAACATTTGCCACAGTATTGTGCTGGTAAAGGGTCACATGGTCAATCATTTCATCGGCCTCATCCGACCAGCCTATCGTTAGCTCATCTTTTACCGGAACGGGATATACCTTGACCATCGACCAGAACTTGCTTTCATCAGTTTGTTCGGCCGACGACGACCTCCATGTCGTCAAATAATCGCCCTGCTGCTCCTCAGCAAGTCTGCGAATATCAACACCTCGGAAAATTTGATTGCCCGCCTCATCGTATCTGAATACTATAGTACTTTGGCCAAAATAGAAACCGCACATAGCGAAGAATGGCAGGATAATAAATTTGTTTTTCATAGTTATGGCGTTTTGCTTTAAAGCGAGCTGGTGTTTGCTCTAACTTTAGTGATTTAATTTTTAAAATATCTCCCGTCCCAAATATAAAAAACATATCACTTAAAAGTGATAAATAAACCAAAAAAAATCGTTATGTTTAACATGATGACTTGGTGAGGTCATTCCCATTAATTGTTTATTCTGAATACTCTTTAAAAAACATATCTATCATTTCGGAAATCACGCCTTTGACGACATTCCGATCTTCATCATCTTTTAAATCTAGCCCGCAAAAAGCACTTCCATTAAAATCTGTATGCAAATTGAGATAATAACTGGATGAAACAAGTATCGCCATTAAAGCTCTAAACTTTTTTGCTTCTGAGCCAAAATACCTGTCTGTAATGCTGGCAAACATCTCTTCTCCGGCAGCCTCCCGTTCATCAGCTAATTTCCTTAATGCAGATTTTGACTCGGACAATTCCCAAAGAATTATCTTCTGAAGCTCCTTATTTTTTTTTAATTCATCAAATTGGCCGCTAAGTAAAACTTTTGCTAAAACCTTCCCTCCATCATTAATATCTGTAGTCTCTACCAATTCGGAAACAGAGTTCCAATAATCCCTTTGTTTCAAATATTCGTTAATTAACTTATCAACACTGCCATAATAATCATAGATTAATTTTTTGTCTACGCCGGCCGCCGTAGCAATTTTGGTTACTTGTAATCCTTGATATCCTTTAGATTTCAAAATTTTTCCAACGGCATTTAGCATTCTAAGTTTCGTCTTTTCTTTGTCTCTAATGGGACCCTGAACTTTTTTACGAATCATTTGAACGATTTTGGTGCAATTTGCAATTTTTTATTTATATCCTCAAAGGCATTAAGCGTCTTATCGAGCTGGGATTTTGTATGAGTTGCCATTACAGCCATTCTTATTCGGGCATCTTTTCTCGCAACGGCCGGATATAGAATCGGATTAGTATAAATCCCCCTCTCAATAAGCATTTTACCCACATCCCCAGTCACATGTGGATCACCAATTTTGACCGGTACTATTGCTGACGAAGTTGTACCAGTATTTAGCCCTAAACTTTCCAAACCACTTTTAAAATAATTGATATTTTCCCAAATTTTAGCTCTCCATTGTGGCTCCTCGTCAATAAGCTCTATGGCTTTAATGATGCCCATGGAAGATGGCGGAGCCGTTGCAGAAAAAATCTGCTGTCGCGATTGAAACCTTATGAAAGCGGCCAATTTTGGCGATGTAATGACATAACCTCCAACATTGGCAAAAGTCTTACTAAAGGTTCCAGTGATTATGTCAACTTTATTCAGAACCGCGGCATCTTCCATCGAACCCCTCCCTGTCTTACCTAAAACACCAATGCCATGAGCATCATCCACCATAAGATAAGCGTCATATTTTTTAACTAAGTCAAATATTTCCTTTAGCGGAGCAACATCACCATCTTGGGAGTACACACCATCTACTATTACTAGCTTTGTTCTATATTTATCTTTTGAGGTCTTCAAAATATGTTCAAGCGCCTCCAGATTATTGTGAGGAAACGATTTTGTATTTGTCAAAATACATCCTTCATACACGCTTGTGTGCACCGCCATATCTACAATTGCAATATCCTCTTTTTGAAGAAGGATTTGAAGTGTAGCGCTATTCGCGGTATATCCAGTAGTGAACACCACTGCTTCATCTTGCTTGCGGCCAAAGAATCCAGCAATTTTCTTTTCTAAATCCTCATGATAAGCAAAGTGACCACCGATCAGTGGCGATGCTCCTGCGCCTGTGCCATATTTTTCAATACCTTCAATTGCTGCTTTTTTTACTTTTGGATGCTGCGTAAAACCTAAATAATCATTGGAGACAAAACTCACATAATTATCATTCTTTTTCTCAATTTCCACATTCATTATTGAATTACATCCACTAAAATTTTTCAGTCTGTAATTCATATGCCCATTTGATTTCATAAAATTTAAAAAATCATAGAATACTTCTGCACGCTGGGACATATCAGCTCCAGGAATGTTCTCAAAATCTTTAAATGTTGCTTTTCTAAAATCTATATCCATATTATATCGTTTTGAACAAATATAGTAAATCTCTTTTAAGTGACTTATTTAGAATTAATATAAATTATCATAATTTGTCACTTTTTAGTGACTTTTATAAAAAAATAGTATAGTTTTACCGAAATTAACAAGAACGGAAACTAATCCGTCAATTAATAAAACGTAATCAAAAAATTAATAAAATTTGAACAAACAATGAAAACAACGAAGACGCTTGCAATTGGATTATTAAGCATATTTGCGACTGCAATTTCCTGTAGACAATAAATGCTCTCAACAAATGAGATTCAAGAAACGAACTCCTTAATTCAAGATGCCACAACAAAAAATGGGAGATTGTATTTTCCAAACAAAGAATCTTTAGCTGCAACTTATAAAGAGTTAAAAAATCAAAATATAGAAGCTGTTCAAAAGTTTGTTAATGAGAAAGGCATTGAATACATAACTAGTAAAGATTTATTTAGAATTAGTATAAATTATAATATTTTGTCACTATTTAGTGACTATTATAAAAAATAAATTTAGATTTGTTAAATATAATTATTCAAATCATTAGAAAATTCACACTAAATGAATAGAAACATTTCCATATTACTCATCATATCTTCTTTGTGCTGTTTATCCAAAATAAAAGCTCAAGAAAGAAAAGACAGCATTTCCACAATGGAAATTCAGGAGGTTTTAATTAAATCGCAGCGAAAGAAACAATTTTCCGATCATGCAAATTACACTTTTGATAAAGAGGCATTGGAAAAAGCAAGATACTCCAAAGATTTGTTAACTACACTTCCCGAGCTTCAACTGGATCCTGTCAGCAACACTGTAACAAATATAAAAGGCGGTATTCAGGCAAAAGAAAAATTTGCTTATCGTTTAGGAACTGGTTTAACCAATATTTTCAATAAAAGTGTAATCGGCTCAAAAGTGGTTGGGCTGCTGTAAGCTCCCCCAAAAACAGTACAATTTAAAAGTATAAAAATTACTAATTTTTTATTTACAATATTTATATAAAATAACATGAAATATATTCTGTTGGTTAGTTTAATAATAATTAGCCAATCATTATCATCGCAAGATATTAAAATTACTGGCAGGATTCTGAATAAGGAAAATTCTCCTGTGGAATTTGCTGAAGTTCTGCTTCTGAAAAGGGATTCAGCTAAAATAAGAAGTGTGATTACCGATGCTGAAGGTGGATTTATCATCAATACACCTAAAGACTCCTATATATTACAGGTTAAAAGATTCAAAGATGTATTGTATTCAAAAGACATAAAGACAGATGGCGATCTTCATCTGAATGAAATACGCATTGAAGAATTACAGCAGATCAAAGAAGTTACCCTTGAAAAGAAAAAGAAATTAATTGAAAAGAAGATTGACCGTACGGTTTTTAATGTAGAAAATTCCATATTTTCAAGCGGAGCAGATCTAGCACAAGTTTTATCCGGAACCCCGATGTTGTCTGTAAGTGAAAATTCTGTTTCTATTGTTGGAAAAAGTGGTGTTGCCGTAATGGTTAATGACAAAATACTGAACATCAGCGGTACAGATCTGATCAATTATCTAAGGTCTCTGAGGTCTGATGATGTTGCTAAGATTGAAATCATCACCACACCTCCTGCAAAGTATGAAGCTCAAGGAAACAGCGGTATTTTGAACATCGTTATGAAGAAAAATACCAAATTGGGCTGGAGCGGAATTTTAAGCACGTCCTATATTCAAACAACCTATGTTGGTAACGCGAATAATTTGACCTTAAATTATAATTCGAATAAAATCACCACTTCATTAAGGCTGAGACAATACGACAGACCTTCAAAAGCCGTGGAGCTGATTGATATTATCGGGACTAATTCTATTCTAAGTGCTGATACAAGAAAAGACAAGTTTAAAGGGACCGGAGCGAACTTTAGTTTTGATTATAGGCTAGGCTCAAAGTCTAATGCGGGTGTGATCTATGATATTTCGAAGTCTCATTCGGATATGGACATTTTCAACAGATCCATCTATAACACGAATACTATTCAGGATTCCTTGCTGACCACCACTTCGGACCACAGGAAACCTATACTGATACATTCACTGAATGCTTATTATGATTATAAAATTGATTCTCTAGGCAAGAAATTAATTATTGCCGGAAATTATTACTCAAATAGTCCAGATGCAGATGTGCATTTTCAGACCCTTACGAACATCAATTCAAATATCCAAAGAATAAGAAACGTAAGTAACCTTGATTATCAGATTATTTCGGGGCAAGGGGATCTTTATCTTCCTTTTAAATGGGGAACGGTTGAGACAGGACTGAAGTTTACCCACTTTATGAACGATTCAAATGTGAAGTATTTCTCCGCTGATAATACTTTTGACTATATCTTGGATCAAAGTAGAAGCAACGTTTTTGAATACCGTGAAAATAATGCTGCCGCGTATGTAAGTATATCCAAATATCTGGGTAAAAAATGGTCTGCAAAAGCAGGACTCCGATATGAATATTCCACTATTGATGGCTATTCTGAAACTGCAGGTCAAAGAAACAAAAATGAGTATGGCAGGCTTTTTCCTTCCACTTATTTCGAGTATAAACCGAATGATAACAATACCATTTCTGCGAACTATTCAAAAAGGATCAACCGTCCGGGATTCACGGCCCTGAATCCTTTCAGATGGTACTCCAACCCTTATTCTTTCTATACTGGGAATCCTTATCTTCAGCCTTCTTACAATCATAATATTGAGTTTACTTACCTCTACAAAAATAAATATTCTGTAACGGTATACGGGCAGAAGACGATCAACGGTTATGGAAGGATTACTTCTGTGATGGGAGGAATCAAAGAAGTTAACTATAAAAATTATCTGACGCAGTATGATGCCGGATTGAGTTCCAACCTTTATACCAACATAACAAACTGGTGGGAAAACAATATGAACGTAGTTTCTTTTTATTCAGAAACCGAATCATCTATTCCTGAAGTGGTTCCACAGAAAGGGTTCTCCATGTACTATACGATCAATAATACCTTCACCCTTAATAAAAAAAAAGCGGTACTATTTTTATTAAATTTTTATCACTATCTGCCTAACAAGCAAGGGAATACTTATATTGGGAATATCTCCAACCTTTCAGCAGGTTTAAGATTTTCACTGATGGACAAAAATCTGAAATTTAATCTTATGGTAGAGGATATTTTCAGAGGAACACAAAGCAAGGGGAAAATCTTCTATAATGAATTCACCCAGTTTTATAATAATTACTACGATGCCAGACGTTTCACTCTGAATATGACCTATGCTTTTGGAAATAGGAATGTAAAGGGCAATACCAAACAAATACAGCTGGACGAGAAGAATAGAGCCAATTAACACCAGGAAAATATAACTCAACCAAAATATTTTATCATGAAAAAAGCAAACACAAACCTTAGCTCTTACCCCTGACAGGCAGCCGATGAATTGTAAGAAAAATCAGTATTAATTTACGGTCCGGTACAGGTAAAGCCTTTGGATAAAATCATTCTAAAATTAAAAACATGTGGAAAGTTATTTCTTCATAAATCCGCTGGTTGCTAAAACCACTTGACTATTTGCCTAATGAATAAAGTGTAAATATTTGAATTTCAATTATTATTGAAGATTGTAAGTTAATTTCGCCGGTTTGTTTTAAAAATAATCATTCTATCAGAAAATCATATAGGGGGGGGATGCTGAAAAACCTTTAAAGAGTAAGCAAAACATTAAATCTTTTTATTATGAAAAAATTAGAACTTGACCCATTGTCATTAGACAAAGAAACAATTGCTTTACTAGATGAAAAGCAGTTACAGGAAATTGTAGGCGGACAGGCTGTTGCTCCGGGAACATCTACAGGATGTGGTTCAGGAGCAAGTACTTGCGGAACCGGAGGCGGATCTACAGGATGCGGATCAGGAGGAAGCACTTGTATTTCCGAAGTTGAAACCTCGAATTAAGTTTAAAAAAAGGGGAAAGCCGAAAACCCTCCAAAACAGAGTAGGCAAAAACGTTAAATCTTTTTTATTATGAAAAAATTAGAACTAGACCCATTGTCATTAGACAAGGAAACAATTGCTTTACTGGATGAAAAGCAGTTACAGGAAATTATTGGTGGACAGGCTGTTGCTCCGGGAACATCTACAGGATGCGGTACAGGAGGAAGCGGATGTGGGACTGGAGGCGGATCTACAGGATGCGGATCAGGAGGAAGCACTTGTATTTCCGAAGTTGAAATCTCAAATTAAGCTAAAAAAAAGGGAAAGCCGACCCCAAAAAAAACAGAGTAGGTAAAACATTAAATCTTTTTTATTATGAAAAAATTAGAACTAGATCCATTGTCATTAGACAAGGAAACAATTGCTTTACTGGATGAAAAGCAGTTACAGGAAATTATTGGTGGACAGGCTGCAGCTCCGGGAACATCTACAGGATGCGGATCAGGAGGAAGTACTTGCGGTGCTACCCAGACTACTACTGCGGGCGGATCTACTGGATGCGGTTCAGGAGGAAGTACTTGTTCTGCGCAGGCAACAATAGATCAATAATATCAGGAGAGGCTGTATTATGGTACAGCCTCTCTTTTTTTAACGCTTTAATATTGGATACTACTGATGGATCACACTGAATATTTTTTACATGACTACGCATGCTTAAGAATTCCGTCTCATCCCGTGGAATCCTTTCTGGAATTCAATGAGACGATTAAGAATCTTAATACAGAAGATCATGAGCAGCTGGTAACAGTTTTGAACGACATTTTTTCCAATACCTATTACAGAGAAGCCATTTATATTGCTTCCAGAGATTTGTATGAAACATTTCTAAACCTGAAGGAAAATAATTTTCCCAATAGGGATGCCAACCAACGTTTTTTCATGACATTCTATAAATACCTGTCAAGAATGTCTCACAGGTCAACACCATATGGACTTTTTTCTGGAACCTCTGTGGTTACCATGGATGATAAACCGAGCGCAGTACAATTTGATACTGATAAATACAAACTGGTCTGCCAGCTTAATATCCACAGCCTTACAAAGCTGATCCGAAATATTGATCCTCTCCATCAGGAGTTGGTCAATACCATAAAATATTATAAAAATAATACGCTTTACACCCTGAAAGACAAAGCCTTTTTTGTAGAGCAATTTGATAACGGCCGTTATATCGCCTCCAATCTTACCTCCATCAGATTAAGTGAATATGTGAAAGCGATATTGGAATCCGCAGAAAACGGAGCCACCGTACAAGAAATGGAATATGCAATAGCTAATCCGAACATAACTTCAGAACAGAAACAAAACTTCATCAAAAATATTATCCAGTCTCAGATCCTTGTCAGTGAACTACTTCCAAGTGTGTCTACAGAGGATTTTATTGAAGATTTAATTTATAAGATAGATCAAAAAGAGATTGACCTTGAAGAAATCAATGAGCTAAAGGAAATTTACAATGTTATCAGAAATATATCATCAGTTAATGATATTGATGCTTTCAGGAGTTATATTGAAAATAATCCTCGGAACCGGATTATATCCAATGATTTCTATAAGTTGGATCTTTTTTACAACCTTCAGAAAAACAATGTTAATAAAAAAGTTCTGGATGAGATAAGCAGAACTTCGTACGAAATACTGCATCTTTTTTCCGAGAAAACATCTTTGGCATTGCACCATTTTATGATCGCATTTGCCGGAAAATATGAAGAAAGAGAGCTTCCCTTAACCCAGGTTTTAGATACGAATTATGGCATAGGCTATGAAAAAGTAGTAACCGGAAATGCAGAATACATGCCACTACTAGATGGAATTCCCGTAATGGCTGACCCGGATAATGAACCAAGAATTATTTACGGAGGTTTTGAGGTGCTTAGAGAAAAGCTGTTTAAGCAATATTGCAAAACCGGAGAAATGACGATTAATGCTGATGAAGATGTAAAAAATTATTTGTCGCAAAAACAAAATTCTGTTTCAAAGGGAGAGCTGCCGCCCAGTGCATATATTTTCGGAAGAATTCTTTCCGGTTCTGAGGAGGCACTGGATAACGGGGATTATCAATTTTTTCCTATTCAGTGTCATGCTCCGTTTGCAGCCAGATTACTGACCAGGTTTACCCATGGAAACCCAGATCTTAAAAGGCAGGTCAGGAGAATTGCAGAACAGGAACAGAAGACCAATCCTGATGTGATCCTTGCTGAAGTGCTTACCATACCGGATGATAATTATGCCAATATTACATTATACACTACGATCCGTGATTACGAAATCCCTTTTCTATCCAATTCAAAACTAAGTAAGGAACATCAGATTGATGTCAACGACCTTATGGTTTCTGTCCGAAACGGAAAAGTGGTTTTAAGATCAAAAAAACTGAATAAACAGATTATTCCCTGCCTTTCCAACACCTATAATACAACCCTGGCACAGCCGTTATACAAATTCCTGGCAGATGTGGGCAGCCAGAACATGAGACTTGGCTTTTTCTGGGATTGGGGAATATATCAACAGGAACAGTTCCTGCCGAGAATTGAATATAAAAAAATGATTGTAAGCCGCGCACGGTGGTTTCTGAAAAAAGAAAAAATAAATTATAAAGAAGAATCTACAGCCGAAAAAGCTGTAGCAGATATCAGAAAAAAATACAGCCTTCCTCAATATGTCGTTTTATCTGCCGGAGATAATGAGCTTCTTTTAGATCTTGGCAATAAAGTCAGCCAAGCTATTTTCCTGAAAGAAATCAGCATGAAGAATATCATTTTGTACGAAAATCTTCATACTAGCGAAAACTGTTTTATCAAGGAAGGTGGAAAAAGTTATGCGAATGAGGTTGTTATTCCAATGGGAAGTAAAAAGCAGGTGTATTCTTCACAGATAAGAAATATAGCACCAGCAGTGGTAAAAAGGGTGTTTCCTCCCGGAAGTGAATGGTTGTATCTGAAAATATATTCCGGAAGTAAAAATGTTGAAGATCTTCTGACCAAAGTTATTGCAGATTTCGCCGCCGAATTGTTAAAACAAAAGACTATTGATCAATGGTTTTTTATCAAATATAATGACCCTGAGCATCATATCAGGGTGAGATTTCACTGTTTTGATCCCGATCATAAAACAGATGAGTGGTACCGGATATTAGAGAATCTACAGAAAGCTGTTCATCATTTTATAGAAGTAGAGCAGGCTGTAAGGATCGTAGCGGATACTTATGTGAGGGAGATAGAAAGATATGGAGCTCAAACAATGGAATTAAGCGAGCGTATTTTTTTCTATGACAGTGTTGCGGTTTCAGAATTCTTAAACCTAATCCATGGAAACGAAGGCGAAAGGTTGAGATGGAAGTTCGCCCTTGTTGATGTAAACAGACTGCTAGAGGATTTTAAATACTCAATAAAAGATAAAATGAGGGTGATTGCTTCCTTGTGTGAAAATTTCACCAATGAATTCAGCTACAATAATTCAGAAAATTATGTTGCTATCTCAAGAACACTGAGCAGCAAGCATCGGAACCTCAAAAAAGAAATATCGGATATTATTCTTGAGAATGAGACAACACAATATGCCGAAGCCTACGAATGCTTTAATAAAAGAAGTGAAAGCATTTCTGCTGAACTATCCGCTTATCAGCATCTGTCCTGGGAGATGAAAGATCATCTGCTGATGAGCTATATTCATATGACTTTAAACCGCTTATTCATGGTAAATCAGAGAAGACATGAGCTTGTGATTTACTATTTTCTAAAGAAGTTTTATGAATCGGAAATAGGCAAAGCCAAAAACAATATTCTAATATGATACGAAATAAAATTAAACATAGAAAACTGATTGATACCATTACAGAGTCCATTGAAAAATATTCTTGTGAGCAGATATTACATAATGCTTCTTATGAAACAGGGCTGCTCGGATATTCTCTCTATTATTTGTATTTATCAAAGTATACCGATGACAGTTCCTATATAGCAACTGCAGAGGAATATCTCAATAAAGGCTTGGCTGCATTTAATCCTAAAACATTTCACAGGATACATGGCACAGACTCATTGGATGCCCACCTGTCGCATATCGGAAGATATCTGATATTCTGCGAGAATAATGGTTTGCTGTCCGTTTCCAGTGAAGATTATCTGCTCAACCTAGATCAGATCCTTTTTGGCCTGATGAAAAGCAAGATTAATAATAAGGATTTTGACTCGGGAACCGGAGCTTTGGCAGCTGGGTTTTATTATTTAGCCCGCTTGAAAAACGGTGCAGAAGTTCAGGAATATCTGTCATTTCTTATCCATAGTATTGATGAAGCAGCATTTAAAGACGAAGCAGGAGATTATTACTGGGAATGTCCTTCTCTATACAATAGAGTATATCTGGGAATTTCACATGGTTCATCCCTTATCATTTCATTTCTGGCTTCCCTGTACGAGGCGGGATTGGAAACAAGATTATGTGAGGAAATTATCAGAAAAGCCATTAAGTTTCTTACAAAACAATACAGAGAATCAGAATATAAAGGATTATTTCCAAACATGATTGGAGATAAGATTGAGCCGATGCAGTTTGCCCTTTGCTATGGAGATCTGGGCGTAGGATATGTTTTATTGAGAGCTTCGCAAGTTTTGGAGGATCAAGCGGTTGGCAATTTTGCTAACATAATCCTTGATGACTGTCTTCTCCGGACGAAAGAAGACAACCTAACTCTGGATGCAAGCGTATTTTATGGCGCTTCAGGGCTTGCGATTACATTTGATAAACTAGCGAAAATATCCGGTGATAACAGATTTGCTGAAAGAGCAGAGTACTGGAATGATCAGATTTTGACATATGCTGTACATTCCAATAATTTTGCTGGGTTTAAAAGCCGTATCGCGGAAGATAATATCCTGTGGCAGATCTCTTTTGGTTGGGGACTAATAGGAATCGGCGTTACCTTAATGTATTTCGAGGAGGATAGTCTTCCTTCACCGGCGGATTTAACTTTTATTGCTTAAAAAGATGGAAAAAGAAATAATAACATACCGTAAAGAGCTTAAAGATTTTATTAATGCAATGCCTGATTTTCCGGATTCACTGGTCAGTTCTACATTTGAATATGATACCGGAAAGCTGATCAAAATCCTACAGAAGAAAGAAGTTTTTGAAATATGTAAAATCAGTGAAAGTGAGTTTGAAGCTGCAGACAGTATCGACCGGGAGCTTGGGAAAGTAGTTACTGGTCTGCTTAGAGAAACTGATCTTGAGCAGTCGCTGAAAGATTATTTGAGGCTTGAAAAAGAAATTGAAGATAAATTTTCCGGAAATATGTATATGTATACAAAGCAGGGAGCACTGTCTGTAAAAGCACTTTATTACTACAAAATAAAAAACTTTCCCAAAGCCATAACATTTACAATGGAATGTCTGGTTCTGAATGACTACCTCGTACAGAAGGGCATTTATACTTTAAATTTAAGATGCTTTGAACAGAATAAAAACATTTCAAGGATCTATTTCAGAGATCAGAAGACAGAGCTAGGATATGAACTTATATTCAACCTGATTAATTATCTGCTTAACGGGATCAATAAGAACCTTTTCGGGAATATTTTCAGTCATAACCAATATTGGGAGAAAGTTCATATGATAAGGGAAACATATGCCTATGAACTTTTCACAATGATCACGGAAGATATGATCAGGTTTAATATCAATAGTCAGGAATTCCTTCCCGACGACTGGTATTCAGAACTTGATTTTGAGGTCAATACTCCGGACAGACAGATCATCTATAACTGGATTTATATCAATAAGCAGCTTAGGAATTCAAATTATAAAGATTATTTTGACGGTTTACTGTATTGTTTCCAGCAACCCTACAATCAGTTTTATGATATTTTGAAAATCTCATTGCTTCTCGATCTTTATAAACTAACTGGAGATAATCCTGATCTTGCCCGGAACATAGTTAATTTTATTGAAAATAGACTCCATTTTAATCAGTCCTTGCGCACACTTCTTATTAAAAATGTTTTCAAGGTATAACGTATATGAAAATTATTATTCAGCATGATCAGATGGATTGCGGGCCGGCATGTCTTGCAATGATAGCCAGTAGTTATGGAAAAAACTACAGTCTGCAGTACCTGCGTGATCATTCTTTTATTACCAAAGAAGGCGTATCTATGTTTGGGATTGTAGAGGCTTCAAAAAAAATAGGCTTTGAAACACTTCCGGTAAAATTAACGGTAGAAAAGCTTATCAATTTTCCAAATTCACTGCCCTGTATACTGCATTGGGGGAAGAATCATTTTGTTGTTCTTAAAAAAGTAACAAAGAAATTCATGTCCTCAGAATATAACCTTCAGATTGCAGACCCTGCTCATGGCCTGATTTCCATAAAAGAACAGGAATTTAAAAAATACTGGATTTCCAGTGAGAATATGGGAATTGCTTTAATTTTAAAGCCTTCAGAGGATTTTTTTGCATTAGAAGTTCCTCAGGAAAAAAAGATCACCCTGAGTTATATCTTGAAATACCTTACCCCATACAAATGGCAGCTAGTATTAATGTTTCTTCTTTTACTGGCCGGAAGTGCTATTACACTGGTTTTTCCTTTTTTAACGCAGGCCTTGATTGATAAAGGGGTAAGTGCTAAAAATTTGAATCTTATTGCACTGATCCTTCTTTCTCAATTGGGACTTTTCTTGGGATCAATTACCATTGAAGTATTCAGAAACTGGCTTATGCTTTTTATAGGGACAAAATTGAGTATCACCATTATTTCGGAATTCTTGAAGAAAATGCTTCAGCTTCCTATCCGATTTTTTGACACAAAAAAAATGGGAGATTTTAACCAGAGAATTCAGGATAATGAGAGAATAGAAGAGTTCCTCACCTCTCACAGTCTTCTTACCTTTTTCTCAATTATCAATTTTTCTGTTTTCTTCGGAGTTCTACTGTATTATGATTATACGATTTTAATGGTCTATCTTATTTTGACGATTCTCTCCATTGGCTGGTCTTTCTATTGGTTAAAAAAAAGAAAAATTTTAGATTATCTCCGTTTTCAACAGCGAGCCGAGAATCAGGAATCTGTATTTGAGATTATAAAAGGTGTTACAGAGATGAAACTCAATCAATTTGAAGATTTCAAACGCAGCCAATGGGAAGAAGTGCAGCAAAAATTATTTAAAGTTAATATCAAAATATTAAAGTTGAACCAGATACAGCTTTCCGGATTTGAATTTATGAACCAGCTGAAAAATATTCTCGTGACCTTTCTGGTGGCAACACTTGTTGTTAATGATAAAATGACGTTGGGAGGGCTGTTAAGCGTATCTTACATCATTGGGCAAATGAATTCCCCCGTTAATCAGCTGATTAGTTTTTTCCGTTCTCTGCAAGATGCAAAACTCAGCCTGGAGAGATTGAATGAAGTACAGAGCTATCCTACTGAAGAAAGCCCGGATCAGATTGATCTTTTTCCTGAAAAAATAGAAAATCAGCAGCAAACGAAAGGAATCCGGTTTGAAAATGTAAGCTTTCAGTACGGAGGCAGTAGATCGCCTTATGTCTTGAAAAATATCAACCTGCTGATTCCAGAAGGAAAGATAACTGCCATCGTAGGAACAAGTGGAAGCGGGAAAACTACGCTGATGAAGCTGTTACTGAAGTTTTATGAGCCTACGGTTGGAACAATTTTTTATGATGAAATAGATATAGGAGCAATTTCGCCCAAAAACTTAAGAACTGGATGTGGTGTCGTAATGCAGGACGGGTATATTTTTTCAGATACTATAGAAAGAAATATCATTACAGGTAATAAGGAGGGAGAGTATAACAGGCTGATGCAGGCCGCCAGAACAGCTAATATAGATGAATTTGTAGAGTCTCTGCCTTTGAAATTCAACACCAAGATCGGAGCATCAGGCAACGGAATATCTGGCGGTCAGAAACAGCGAATTCTTATTGCTAGGGCCGTATACAAAGATCCACATTATATCTTTTTTGATGAAGCTACATCAGCCTTAGATGCTGAAAATGAAAAAATAATTCACGATAATCTTCAATCATTTTTTAAAGGAAAAACAGTGATAATTGTTGCACACCGACTTTCCACAGTAAAAAATGCAGACCAAATTATTGTCCTTAAAAATGGAGAGATTGTGGAACAGGGTAATCATCATGAACTTGTTAACAAAAAAGCAGATTATTTTAATCTTGTAAAAAATCAACTCGAACTAGGTAATTAAGAATAATAAATTACAGCAAAGCCATACACAGAATAGAATAGTAATAGCCACCTTAATCTGACAAGTCGGTTATCTGACATCTATTAAGGGGAGACTAATTAGTCGCTCCTTAAAATAGCATCAACAGACTGACAATCAGTAAATTAATTGTAATTTTTCTTGTTTTTCTTTGCAGGATTTCGTATCTTGGAGCATTAAAACCTTGCAAATATGTTGGGGAAAAATCCAAAAAAGCAGCCAGAATTATTCCGCCCGATGTTGGTGGACTTTATTGATAACCAACACGAGCTTGTCTTACTTTCCGAGAAGATAGACTGGAATTATTTTGAAGATGAATTTTCCCCGCTATATTCCAAGACGGGCAATCCGAGCCATCCGATCCGCTTTATGGTGGGCTGCCTGCTTCTGAAACACCTTTATAATTTGGGAGATGAGACCCTTGCTTCCGCCTGGATCATGAACCCCTACATGCAGCATTTTTGTGGGAGGGTTTTCTTTGAGCACCAGTTTCCCTGCGATCCGAGTAATTTTGTCCACTTCAGGAAAAGAATTGGAGAAAAGGGGATTGAGAAAATCTTCTCCTACAGCGTAAGGATGCACGATGCGAAGACCAGTACCTCAAACTTCGTGCTGTCCGACACCACCGTTCAGGAGAACAACACCACTTTTCCCACCGATGCGAAGCTCTGCAAAAAAGTAATCGACTACTGCAACAAAATAGCCGAAAGCGAAGGCATAAAGCAGAGGCAGAGATACACGAAAGTCAGCAAGCAACTGGTGCGCAACACCTACAACGGCAAACATCCCAAACGTGCAAAACTGGCAAGGAAATCCCAAAGGCAGCTCAAAACCATCGCCATCAGGCTGATACGCGAGCTTGAACGCAACTTCACGGCAGAGCAGCAAGAGTTTTATAGAGAATCAATGGAGCTCTACACCAAGGCGGTCACACAAAAAAGAAACGACACCGACAAGGTTTACAGCCTCCACAAGCCATTCACCCGGTGCATCGCCAAAGGAAAGGCCCACAAGCAGTACGAGTTTGGGAACAAGGTCGGTCTGGTAACCACTTCCAATAAAGGGAAAAAAATCATCCTCGGCATTAAGTCATTTTTGCAGACTCCCTATGACGGACACACCATCGAGCCGCTTTTGGAACAGATGGAAACGGGTGGACAGCAGCTTCCAAAAGAACTCGTCTACGACCGCGGCGGAAAAGGAAAATCAGAGATAAAGGGCGTAAAAATCTCTATTCCGGGCGTGCCCAGAAAAACAGACACCGCCTACCAGAAACACACAAAACGCAAGAAATTCAGAACCAGGGCGGCAATAGAGCCCATCATCGGACATTTAAAAACCGATTTCAGACTGGCTCAGAACTATTTCTTAGGAGAAACAGGACCGCAAATCAACGCATTACTATCTGCAACGGCGTGGAACATGAAGAAAATGATGGAGATTCTCAAAGAGAAAATCTTTTTCTATTTTTTAAACCTTATCCGCCTGCTCTTTTATCGGAATATTCTTAACGAAAAACTGAAAATGGCGGCTTGTTAAGGAGTGACTAATTAAACATCTATAAAAAACTCGCAACCTCTTTTCAAAAACATGGATAGTCCCCGAAAAGACAATGTTTTAGAAATGTGGTTGCTCCAAAATGCAAAAATGCGGTTCCGACCTACTAAAGGTGGAACTGCATTTTTGCCGCCCAAATTTTGAGTTCGGGCTTTTTTATAATCTTAATGGCTGGGACTGAAAGTTTTTGAGGTTAAGGAAAAAGCCTCTTTTTTCAGCCATTCCGTTTCGGAATAAATTCCATAATAGAGAACTTCCCATTTGTGCCAATGTTGAATTTATAAACAAATCCTGCTTTTCCAAGGCTTCTGCCAAACTGCAACTTGGAGTTTCATCCTCCTGCTCGGATTGTTTCAATAAATCTCCAAATTCTTCGGTTACAAATGCTAACTTATCTATTGCTTCATATTTTTCTGAATTTGGCTGTCTGATACTTCCAATAGTCGATAAAATAACCTGTCCCGTATGTTGGCTGTTTCCAAAATCTATCCAATAACAAGAACGATTGGCGTGATACCTACCATTATCAATTTGGTTCAAAATTTCGGCAATTTCAAATCTCGCCTTTACACTATCTACGCAAGAAATGTAAATATTTGCATACATATTATTTTCGGACATTTCTTTCAAGTTTTCCTTATCAAATTTCATGGTTTCTGCTTTCCAATTAGTTCCGAAAAATCGGTTCACACGGTTAATTAATGCCACCGATTTATACATTCCCAATTCACATTCCGCAAAAAGTTGTCTGCCTAAATTAGCTTCACTCACTTTATCATCATCCCATAATCTCACCGAAAGCCCTGCGTGTCCTAATTCTATAAGGGCATGGTTCATTCTTGCTAATGCAGTAAGTGTTTGAGAACCTGTTCCGCCAGCTCCTATAAGATTTATCGTAATGGGATTCGTTGGATTGAGCAAATAATTATCTGTGAAGTGAACTTTTGTTTTTGTGATAGTATTTATAATTTGTGTTTCCATTAGAGTAGGTCTTTTAATGTTTTGGTTGATTTTTTCAATACTTTTTTTGGAAATACCTTATCCGTATTGATAAGATTTTTCCAGAGGCTAACACAGTTTCCTTTTACCGGATTAAATTCGTTCATCAAATGACTGAAATAAGAGTTAAAAAAGTAGTTTTCCCAAGTAGAAATAAACTCTTCCAATGAAGATGAGTTTTTAATTTGAACATCCACTGTTCCCATACAGACACTTCCATTTTCATAAACATTGAAAAATGGCGCATAATATAGAGGTGTTTCTTCGTTGGGTCTTCGGTTTGTTGCAAGGGCAAATACTCTCAAATTCCTTTTATCGGCATACCAAAGCATTGCTGGGACTTGTGCTAAACCATTAGGAATTTCTAAATTTTCCGTAAAAAATAATGGTCGTTGTATTGCTTTGGTAAACCAAATTACGGAAGCCTTTTCACTTGGATTGATGTGCAAAATATGACTGGGTAAAATACCTACAGGTTTCAAAAAATCTTGCTGTTTTTCTTTTTTGTTCTTTACTGTGAGGGCTTTTGCCAATGCTTCTGCTTCCCTTTCGCTAAGCGGATGGGCATTGATAGGATTTCCGTTGCTATCCATATCAAAATGCTCTACATAGGTATTGCCAAATTTATCTTTGGTTTGATAAAATACGAGTGCCGATGTCGGATAGTAAAGTTTCCCTAATTGTGATGTAATATCTTCCATTTTCGTCGAGGCTAAGGTTAAAGACTGAGATTAAAAACTATTCAAAATGTAAATGAGTTCTTCTATCAAGGGGAAAAGTCGTCTTTCAAAATCGAGATGAGCATCAATCATTTCTTTTCCATTAAAGTGTTTACTGACAATAGGTTCTTCCTGTATATTACATTCTTGAAATTCAGAATTAACGGTTTCAAAAAGGGTTTCAAATAATACACCTTTAGCATCTGCACAGAATGAAATATATTGATTCATCGCTAAAATATTTTCCTGCTCATCATCTTCAATTAACGCCTGGTCTACAGTAGCATTTCTGAAAATTGTGGTATTTGGATATTGCTCATAGAGGGAAAATACTTTACTTGCCAACCTCCAACAATCATTATCAAAGACATCTTTTGCTTTGAAATGTTTTAATCGGTTTTTAAAATGCGTTAAGTGGTAGGAATTATAAATTTTCTTTTCCATTATCTCCCCTATTTGTTCCGCCTGTTTGATTTCTGACAAATAAGCAGGTTGTTCTTCATTTTGCTCGTCTGAAGCTATCCAGTCGGTTATCATTTCATACATCCAAAATAAATAACTGCTTTGTTGCCGGTAATACGGCACTTCGGCAATATGGTAGAGGTAGGAACAAACCGATTTCAAAAGTTCGGAAGCCTGTTTGCGCTTTGGGTTTTTGGACAACCGATACAACGGCAAAATGGGGATATAATACAGAATTGAACCCGTATGAAAGCGTTCTTCGCTTATAAAATAGGATTGGTTTTTTGTTTTATCTTTTACCAGTCGGATTTCTTCCCAATGCTCTGTTTTAAATTTCAGTTGCTTTTGAATATCATCCAAAACCAATGCTATATTGTAGGGATACTCTAAATATTGGGTGAGTTTTGGTTTAATTCCATAATGTTCAGTTAATTGAAAAAGGGACTGAAAACATTCTTTTTCCATTTCCATCGTCTTTTTAGGTTCTTGCTCCTGTTCCTGCTCCTTGTTCTTTTCATGCTTAGGCAGAAAAGTCCATTTTAGAAAAGCATCGGAAGTCGGCTTATCCGCACAGATTTCTGTCTGTCTTTCCGAATCTCCGAAGCATCTTTGGGGCGTTTCACCCATTCGGCAAATTCTCCTAATTGTCGGTGTAGTTGTCGCTGTTTTGCTTTTTCGGGTATATTTACGCTTCCCGATATAATTCTTTGTTGCATTCATTTATTTTTTAGGGATTTAGTTTATAGGGATTAGTTTTTTTGTTTTATTTATGGAAATTGGTTGTCGGTTTAAATATTGATTAAAATATCTTTGATATGCTATCCAACTGATAACTGACAACCAAAACCAATAACCAAATTATCCTTTCGTTCCCATTACGCTTTCAAAATAATACACCACTTTATCTTCTTGGATTTTCGGTGCTGAAACTTTAGCAGTCGTTAATAACGGATAGGTATTTGCGTAAAAGTTCATTACGGCTTCCACGCTCCATTTAGGTTCGGGGTCTGGAAGTTTAATCTCTTGTCCTTTGTCTTTCAATACAAATAGTCTTTCTAATTGTGTGGCTAATAACATATTTTGGATTTTAGAAGTTAGAAATTAGATATTAAAAATTAAGTTTATGATTGATTTTCGGTAAAAAGACTTGGAGCAAAGTGTCTCTCATATTCATTCTGCTTTTTGCGGATAGTTTCAGCAAAGTCGGGATATTCCGATGCCTTTGGTAATGCTGACCACGCTTCTTTATATTTTCCCTCTTTTTCGAGTGCTTCAGCTTTGGCAAAGGCGTCTTTATATTTTTTCTCTTTGGCTTCCTTTTCTTTCTTCTCCCTGTCGGCTTTTTCTTTTTCCATTGCCGATTGTTTTTTGGCTTCCTCTACTTGCTTCATAAAGTTTTCCATATTGACCATTAATCCCGATACGGTTTGTAGCGGTGCTTTAATACTCTCAAAAAATCCGTTATCCAATTCTTCAGCTGTTCCCCGAAGATTGAGTGGTGGAATAAGTTTTCCTGCTTCATCTCCACATTGCTCGTTTCGGAGCAATACGGATAGAACAAAACTATTTTCCTCTGTGGGTCTGAGTGTGAGGTTCAAATCGCCTACAAGGTTCATTTTTGCAAGTTGTCTGAAAAATTTGGTCTGCATTTTTAGATATTTTAAATTAGTGTTTCGTGAATTTTGGTTTAGTTTTTTTCTGTAGCTTTTTTAGTTTTTCGTTCATATCTGTCCAGTATCGATTGAGTTCCCTATCCTGTTTAGAAAAACCATTGTTCAAATGTTCGTATTGTCGGTATCTTGTTGTTACTTCAATGGCTTTATCAAGGTCGGCAACTTCAATTTTGCAACCGTTCAAATCTGTAATGTGCATATTCTGTGTATTAGAGGTGATTAAGTTTGAAATGATATTTAGCAATTAATCTGAAACTTCCACAATTCTGTCGATTTTTCCGTAAAGCATTGCTCTAAGACTGGTTTTATCGGGTGCGTTGTATTCGTGCCAATCTCCGTATTGCTTTACCAAAAAGGTTTTCAAAACATCTTCAAAATTAAATCGGTAGCCCATTAACGGAATAGCTTTTTTGAAATAAGCATTATGATTTACTTTTTCTGCTATCCAATTCTTTTCTTCTCGGTTTAGATTTTCGCCATTATTGAGTTTCTCTCTAAGCCGATAGACTTTTGAGTTTGTATAATGGCTTAAGTTGGGAACTTCGTGAGAAACAAATTTTGTTGCTATTGCTTTAGCTTTCATCGTTTTAAATTTTGTGGTGCCAATGGTTGGCAGATTATGAGTATGCGTTGATATAAGTTCCGTTGGCTTTGAGAGGTTCTGCTCCCTCTGTCATTCGGACTTCTGATTTGAAAGTTTTAGATATTTGCCGTGCATAGCGGACTGCTGTTTCCCTGTCGCAATGGATTTTATAATAAACCTCGATGTTTTCCCATTCTCTTTTGTCGTGCCTGTATCTTATTTGGAAATTAAACTGCTTTTTCATAGATTTAATAATTAATGATGAATGATAATTGGCACTTAAAATAGCAGGTCGTCTTCCGAGTCGTCTGAAAACGGATTGGTATTCTCTGTTTGTGCTGAAGCGTGCTGTATTTGCTCGAATTGTGCTTCAGCATTTCTGTCGTTTTGTTTTCCTCCCCCGTGAAGTTTTATTCTTGAAGTATGAAAGTTCAGTCCTGATTTTATTTCTCCATCTCTGCCTATCCAAGCCGATGGACTTATTCTACCTGTCAATTCTACCAATGTGCCTTTGGTAAGAATTTTGGCAACATTGGGACTTATCCAGTAAGAGCAGTTGTAAAAAGTGGTTTGCTCCTTTCTTTCGCCAGCTTTGGTTTTGTAGTAGTCGTTAATGGCTACTGAAAAGTTTACAACCTGTCTCTGGTCTTTCAGCGTGTTGATTTGTGCATTTTTGGTAATTCTACCTACGATTGTGTTCATAATTTTAAATATTTAAGTGTTGATTTTGTTTTTCGTTGCTCGTTTTTCGTTTTATCGTTTTGTGATGATGATTAAAAAACCAAGTGATATGATTTGGTATCGAGGACACTCGGCTTTCTTTTTTTTAATTGGATGGAAAAACATTATTATTCTCTGTGTTTTTCTGTTTTTCCGTTGATTTCAAAGAACTCCTTCTATTGATTTGATTCGTATAACTGAGGTTCCGGCTTTTTCTTTGCCAATGACGATAGGACAGGATAAAACACATCAAACCCGATTCGGTTCTGCTTCTCTGTAAAGCAAAAATCCCGAATCGGGCTTGAAATCTTTTTGTCCAGAGGATTTAGGAGTGTCTGGAAAAATTATTGGAACTCGTGGAAAGAATTTTTGTAGAAACCCAAAAAGATTTTTTGGTGTGGATGATGCCGTCCTACATTTGCAAATGACAAAAGCTAAAACCTCAGTCCGAAACTACATTCAATGGTAGGTAGATGTTCTTTGTCAACGGGAAAACAAATAAAAATCAATTGAAATAAATGAGTTTTTTAAATACAGTATCATTTAAAATCCTTATCAAAAAAAATAATTTGATTGTTATTATAAACATTTTTAGTAATTTTGTGTATAATATAAGACAAATGAAAGTCAAGAAACAAATTATACTGCCCAAATATGAATCCACCTTACAGCAGATGGGTGAGAATTTTAAACTTGCCCGGAAAAGGAGAAATCTTTCAACGATACAAGTCGCCGAGCGGGCCGGAATTTCCAGGTCAACACTTTACCTTATTGAAAAGGGAGATGCAAAGGTTTCTATGGGGGCATATTTCAATGTGTTAAGA
Organism: Cruoricaptor ignavus; assembly: GCF_014961145.1. Lineage (NCBI taxonomy): Bacteria > Pseudomonadati > Bacteroidota > Flavobacteriia > Flavobacteriales > Weeksellaceae > Cruoricaptor > Cruoricaptor ignavus. The sequence goes on along the minus strand of NZ_CP063145.1, from coordinate 1,959,596 downwards.
GTATTAGGATTGCAGGATGATTTTCTGAAATTAGCATCAGATGATGAACTCGGACGCAGATTGCAGGATTTAGAACTTTTATAATCACAAAGAATGGCAACAACCACAAAAACAGATATTTTCGTGTTTGCCGATTGGATGGGTATTAAAGAACCTACGCTTATCGGAGTCCTTACAGCACAATTTGCAAAAGGGAGAAAATCCTTTAGTTTCGGGTATGATAAACAATGGTTATTATCTCCTCATAAATTTTTATTAGATCCGGATATTCAGTTATTTTCAGGGAAACAGTTTCCTAATGGAAAAGAAAATTTTGGTGTTTTTTTAGACAGTATGCCAGATACCTGGGGCAGAACTTTGATGAAGCGGAGAGCTTTACAAATTGCTAAAGAACTCGATGAAACTCCTAAAATTTTATACGATATTGATTATCTATTAGGTGTTTATGATGAAACCAGAATTGGAGCGCTTCGTTTCAAAACTGATTTAAACGGAGATTTTTTGGATAATAATCAAGATTATCCAACTCCGCCCTGGACATCTGTTAGAGAATTGCAATATGCCGTATCTCAATTGGAAAACGAAGACGAAAAGCACATTAAACAATGGTTGGAAATTCTCATTGCTCCGGGTTCTTCCCTCGGCGGTGCAAGACCAAAAGCTAATATCTTGGATGAAAAGAACGAACTTTGGATTGCAAAATTTCCTTCAAAAAATGACACCATCAACAAAGGTGCTTGGGAATTTTTGGCTTATCGGTTGGCCCTGGATTGCGGTATTGAAATGTCTGAAAGCAAAATAGAGAAAATAAACCACCCTCATCATACTTTTTTTACCAAAAGATTTGACAGAAAAGGAAGGCAAAGAATCCACTTTTCTTCTGCAATGACGATGACAGGAAATAATGAAGAAAAATTGAAAGAACACACAGCGAGTTATCTTGATATTGCAGAGTTTCTCATGAACAACGGTACAGATATAGACAACAACCTCAAACAACTCTGGCGAAGAATTGTCTTTAATATTGCCATTTCCAACACCGATGATCATTTGAGAAACCACGGATTTATCCTAACTGAAAACGGCTGGATATTGTCTCCGGCTTACGACCTTAACCCTTCTGTTGATAAAAATGGCTTATCACTCAACATCAACTATGATGAAAATGACCTAGATATAGAATTAGCCAAAAGCGTTGGAGAATACTTCGGATTAAATATTACAGACATGAATCAAACCATTGATGAAGTTTTCGGTTCCGTAAAAAACTGGAGAAATGTCGCTACAGAAATAGGTATTTCAAGAGGCGAACAGGAATTGATGGCAAAAGCATTTGAAAAAAAATATTAAAAAAATGGAAATAAGTAGTATTATAGGAATTTTAACACCAATTATAGTCGGGATTATGACTATTGCCTATCCTATTATTTTAAAAGAGACATCTGATATTGGGGACAGGTATAAATCCGAATACATAACTCAAGTGTTTGAAAAAGAATTTTTTAATAAACCAATAAAGTGCCTTAATAAAAAAATAACATTATTTCAATGTGGTCTTTATGTTGTAAGCTCCCCCGAAAACAGTACGGTTTAAAAGTATAAAATTATTAACTTTAAATCGTAATCAAGACAATGAAAAAGAGCACATTCAGTCCTGCAAAGATTGCAGGTATTTTAAAGGAGTTTTCCGGAGGCCGCAGTGCCGAGGAGTTGGCAAGGGAAAACGGCATCAGCACAGCCACTTTGTACAAGTGGCGCCAGAAATACAACGGGATGGAGGCCAGTGAGCTTAAGCGGGTGAAAGAGCTTGAAGAAGAGAATGCCCGCCTCAAGCGCATGTACGCCAATCTGGCAATGGAACTTGACGTAGCTAAATACATTATCGAAAAAAAGCTCTAAAGCCTTGTCGGAAACGGGAGATTGTCATGGAGATCCATAAGCTCCGTCCGAAGGATTCCGGCAAGGCTTTACGCGTGCTAAAATTAAGCAGAAGCAGTTTTCATTACCGCTCGCTGAGAGATGATTCTACGGTGATGATGAAGCTTGAACAGCTTACACAGAGCCATCCCAGGGAAGGTTTCTGGAAGTACTATTACCGCCTGCGCAACCGGGGTGAAAAAATCAATCATAAGCGGCTGCACCGAATTTATAAGGAAATGAAGCTTCCCTTGCGTCGAAAGGTAAAGAAGCGTCTTCCTGCCAGAGTAAAAACGCCGTTGGAGGTGCCGGAAACATTCACTCATACCTGGAGCATCGATTTCATGAGCGATGTTCTCTCCAACGGAAGAAAGTTCCGCAGTTTTAATGTGATTGATGATTACAACCGGGAAATCCTCCACATTGAGGCAGATTACAGCTTGAAAAGTTCGCGGGTGATCTGGATACTGAACCATCTGGTGAACCGCTATGGAAAGCCTGAGAAAATCCGCATGGATAATGGTCCTGAGTTTATAGCGAATATTGCTGAAGTGTGGAGCCGGGTAAATGAGATTGGTTTTGCATACATTCAACCAGGTAAACCCACACAGAATGCCTATATCGAACGTTTTAATAAAACCTACCGCGATCAGATACTCAATGCCTATATATTTGAAACCCTGGATGAAGTAAGAAGCGTTACCGAGGAATGGGTAAAGGATTACAACTACGAAAGGCCGCATGATTCATTGGGTGGTTTATCACCTGTGATGTGGAAAAATGGACAGCAATCCCAGGCTAAGGTCAGCGCTTTTCCTGACCGCTTTTCCACATCCGACAACAACAGCAGTAAAATATCAAGAAAAAATTCTACTTTTGAAGTGTACTGAAAATGGGGAGCTTACAAGCACTTAATTAAAAAATTTAAGAATTCAAAGTCTACAGAGGCCAAACAAATCATATTAAAATCGATTAATGATATTGCAATATCTGCAATTGACAAACAAGATATTAGGATTGAAGAGGACTTGTTAAAATTTTATATGGAATATTGCATACTATTTAGAAAAGAGTATAATGAAAGACAAAATTAAAAAAGGTTTAGAATATCCTTTTGATTATTACGATATAATTAGCAGGATAGTTAGAGAATGTACTGATAATACTAAAAACAAATTATCGAATCTACAGAACAGTGCGGTAAATGGAAGTCTTCTCATTCCCAATGATTTTCAAAAAATAAAAATTTCTGAAAAAACATATGAGAGACTTTGGTACAATGTAACTTTAATAAGGAATAATCCCAAATTTATCGAATTATTTTGGGCACATTCGCATCAATATTTTTGGACAGAATTAGAAGATATTTTTCCTATTCATAAGATTGATGAGCATCATAATTTTTTTATAGAAAACAATGAAATTGTCGAAAACAGAAAAAACGAAAGAAAAAGATTTTTAGAATTTCATTATGCTTTAGGGGGGCTATTATTATATAGTGAAAATTATGAAGCTTTAAGATATATTTTCAACCATACAAATCAGCAACCACCAAAATATGAATTATTACCATATATAATGTACCCCTAAACTCAGACCACGAGTTAAGTTTAAAAAAAAGAATTAATTTTAACTCGTAAAAAGATGAAAAAACAAAGACGAAAATTTACTCCAAGCTTCAAGGCACAGGTTGCCCTCGAAGCACTGAAAGAAAGGCAAACGTTGGCAGAATTAGCCTCCCGGTTCGAAGTCCATCCCCAGCAAATCCAAAACTGGAAGAAGGAATTTTTAAGCAAGTCCGAGCAGGTTTTTGCTTTAGAAAAGAAAAAAGAACACTCCGCCGGGAAAGAGGAAAAGCTCTATCAGAAAATCGGGCAGCTGCAGATAGAAATCGATTTTCTAAAAAAAACTTAGGGATGCTCGAGGAATAAAGGAAAGACAGGAAATGATAGACAGGAAGCACCGGCTGAGCATCCGCAAACAGTGCGATTTACTATGCATCAACAGGAGTAATTTGTATTATAGTCCGCAAAGAGAACGCGATGCAAATTTAATATTGATGACGGAAATCGATAAAATCCACCTGAAATATCCCAGTTTTGGCATCCGAAGGATCACCCGGGAACTCAAGGAAATGGGCTTTAGCGTGAACCGGAAGAGGGTTCGCCGCCTGATGCAGGTGATGGGCATCGCCACCATTTACCCTAAAAGAAATTTGAGTAAATTGGGCAAGACAAGCTATATTCGACCGTATCTTTTGAGGGGTTTAAAAATAGAAAGACCCAACCAGGTTTGGCAGATAGACATCAGCTACATCCCGATGAAAAGGGGCTTTATGTACCTTACGGCGATTATCGATGTGTATAGCCGCTATATTGTGGGCTGGCAACTTTCCAACACTTTGGAGATGGAAACCCAGACTTCGGCGATGAATGAGGCGATAAAGAAATATGGCAAGCCTGAAATCGTTAACTCCGACCAAGGGAGCCAGTATACTTCATCAAACTGGCTAGATTGCATGGAAGGACATGGCATAAAAATCAGCATGGACGGAAAAGGTAGAGCTACGGACAATATTTATATTGAACGCTTTTTTAGAACGATAAAATATGATTACATTTACTTGTATGCAATAGAATCAGCATGGGAATTGAGAGATGGTATTAGAGATTTTATTGATGAATATAACCAAAGAAGACACCAAGGAATTAATCATCAAAAACCAAAAGATTTGTTTATTTTTGAACCAACCAACAAACTTAAATCTGCTTAACCGTGGTCGAAATTTGGGGGACAGGATAATATACTATGAATGATATTTTTTATTGGTTTGAGTGGTTTTATAATGAGAATAATCATTTAGGAAATTTTATTGGATTTAATAAATATCCTTTTCAAAATTTAAATAATTTAGGAGTTCGAGATGGAGTCACTTTTTCTATATGTAAGTATATATGTATTTTATTTATAAGACAATTTAGTATTGCAAAAACGCTTTATTATAATAACGCTACAGATCAACCTCAATTACCAAATGACCTTTTAAAATTATATGATTGGGAGAAATGCATAGGATATTTTAAATTTTGTTTAAATGAAGTTTTAAAAGAAAAGAATACCTTAATACAGCTTGATCTTTATGATACATACACCAATAAATTTGAGGAAATTGATAAGTTTATTAGTGGGTTAGAAGCAAATATTAACAGTAATATTAAAAGCAAAAAAACTACTGCAGACTTATCACAAGTTAAAATTAAAGAATTTAAAAATTCCTCAAAAGAAATTTTAGAACAAGGGTTTGAACAATTTGAAAAAATCAGCAACAAAGATGATTTCCCAGAAACTGAAAAAGATATTAAATCATATTTAAGAGGATCGACTACACTACTTAGAAAATCTGCCTTTACAGATGGAGATATATCACATATGAATTATGATAGTATTTTGGCTAGCTCATTGGTTTCTTACCATTTGAACAAATATATTCCTAACTCATTTTTAATGGCAAGAACAGAACAATATCTAATCAGTAATAACAGTCTTTTAGATGCACTTGATAAAATATTGAGCAACAAAAATAATATTAAAATAATTGCTTTTAACTTGGAATATGAATCTAAAGGAATATTACAGAATAGTGATCATAAAGATAACATTATTTATCTACCTTCAACCGATCTAAGAAATGTTTTATATATCATAAAAGAAGAAGATTTGCCTAAATTTAAATTCACTGAACCTCAAGATAATGAAATTAAAGAATTAAAACTGGAAAAGATTAGTAGTGAGTACAAGATTTACTTTTCAGTAAGAGACATCAATAAATCAGAATCTGAAAATTTAAAACTATAATGTACCCCTAAACTCAGACCACGAGTTAAGTTTAAAAAAAAGAATTAATTTTAACTCGTAAAAAGATGAAAAAACAAAGACGAAAATTTACTCCAAGCTTCAAGGCACAGGTTGCCCTCGAAGCACTGAAAGAAAGGCAAACGTTGGCAGAATTAGCCTCCCGGTTCGAAGTCCATCCCCAGCAAATCCAAAACTGGAAGAAGGAATTTTTAAGCAAGTCCGAGCAGGTTTTTGCTTTAGAAAAGAAAAAAGAACACTCCGCCGGGAAAGAGGAAAAGCTCTATCAGAAAATCGGGCAGCTGCAGATAGAAATCGATTTTCTAAAAAAAACTTAGGGATGCTCGAGGAATAAAGGAAAGACAGGAAATGATAGACAGGAAGCACCGGCTGAGCATCCGCAAACAGTGCGATTTACTATGCATCAACAGGAGTAATTTGTATTATAGTCCGCAAAGAGAACGCGATGCAAATTTAATATTGATGACGGAAATCGATAAAATCCACCTGAAATATCCCAGTTTTGGCATCCGAAGGATCACCCGGGAACTCAAGGAAATGGGCTTTAGCGTGAACCGGAAGAGGGTTCGCCGCCTGATGCAGGTGATGGGCATCGCCACCATTTACCCTAAAAGAAATTTGAGTAAATTGGGCAAGACAAGCTATATTCGACCGTATCTTTTGAGGGGTTTAAAAATAGAAAGACCCAACCAGGTTTGGCAGATAGACATCAGCTACATCCCGATGAAAAGGGGCTTTATGTACCTTACGGCGATTATCGATGTGTATAGCCGCTATATTGTGGGCTGGCAACTTTCCAACACTTTGGAGATGGAAACCCAGACTTCGGCGATGAATGAGGCGATAAAGAAATATGGCAAGCCTGAAATCGTTAACTCCGACCAAGGGAGCCAGTATACTTCATCAAACTGGCTAGATTGCATGGAAGGACATGGCATAAAAATCAGCGATGGACGGAAAAGGTAGAGCTACGGACAATATTTATATTGAACGCTTTTTTAGAACGATAAAATATGATTACATTTACTTGTATGCAATAGAATCAGCATGGGAATTGAGAGATGGTATTAGAGATTTTATTGATGAATATAACCAAAGAAGACACCAAGGAATTAATCATCAAAAACCAAAAGATTTGTTTATTTTTGAACCAACCAACAAACTTAAATCTGCTTAACCGTGGTCGAAATTTGGGGGACAGGATAAACAAAAATATTGTAATGTCAGCAATTTAGAGGAATTGGAGGTTATAGTTACTTTAGCTTTTTTCTTAGAAATTCGTTATAAATCTAATAGAAAAGTAATTCAACTAAAAATAAATTCAATCTTCGAAGAGCAAGGTTCTGTTAACGAAACTAATGAAATCAAACCTTTATAAAATTTTTTTTGAGATAAACCACTCATTCAAATCCTTAAAATCATGATATACCAAAGAACAATCTTCCACATCTGAGTAAAGGTTTTTGATTTTTGTTTTTAGAGAAATTCCATTGTTGTCGTTGTCCAAAAACAGTAAGATCTTATCATATCCCCTCAAAATTTCTTCGGCTTTGAAAAACATCGCCGTAGAATTTAAAATCAAATAATCACAACTCGGTGTATTGTCTTGTTCTAAATTTCGGAAGGTTAAATAATCAAAGAAACCTTCAAAAAGGGCTATTTCTTTGTATTCCGTTTCCGTTTGAATAAAGGAAATATCCTTTTTCCCAAGACAAATTTTTGAATAAGCATTCCTGATTTCAAAGCCTTTGGAATTATTTTGAAAACCAATTCCAAAACCTTGTTTTCCGCCAAGTTGGTAATGGACTTCTTTTACTAAATCTTTTTGTTCAAGGACTTTGCGGGATTTCAGATAATCCAACAATGCCGGATGTTTAACTTCCTGAACGTTGAGAATTTGATAATTTTCCGGTTTGGGAGTGAGTGTTTTTGGAGTAAAATTCTGGTTGAGAACCACAAATTGAGACAGGTATTTCAAAGCGTCCGAAACAGAACATTTTTTTAACTGCTGAACGATGGAAATTACATCATAGCTCTTGCCGGTTCCGAAGTCGAATGCCATATTCTTCTCAAAATCTACACAAAGGCTGGGTTTTTCTTCTTCGCGATCCAGGGCGAAATAAAATGCCGTCTTTGAATGTTCTTTCGCCGGAAATTTTCCAAAGGACTCCAAAACCGTACGGATGTCGACTTTTTCCTTGATGGTTTTACAATTCATTTTTTTGTTTTTAGAGCAATTGAGTTTTCCACATTTTCCTTTTAAATAAAAAAAGCTTTTTTATTACTTTTATAATACTTTTAATGATTCTCGTTATCGCCTTTCAGCAAGGCGATAGAGCCACTTTTGGCAGGAGTGCAATTCCGAAAATCACAGGAGTGCAATTCCGAAAAATCAAGAGTGCAATTCCGAAAAAAGGCTGTTTTTCGCAGGAGTGCAATTCCGAATTGATTTTTTAATTTTGGCCTAATTTCCGATTTTATCCACAATTTCATGGGGTTATCCACAGGTTTTTTCGGTTCTTCAATCGGGACACGAGTGCAATTCCGAAAAGAGGTCGGTAAAAATTTTGATTTTAACATTTCCTTAAGTTTTAAGAGTGCAATTCCGAAAAGCGCAGGAGTGCAATTCCGAATTCATACAATAACGGGATACCCGTTCGGTAATAGTTGTCCCAATTTGGTTTCACCATAAATTTCAATAATGAAGCCTTGAATCTGGTGCAAGAACGCTTTTCCCTGCCACTCAGTTGACTTGATATTGTTGTGCCGGCTGACCCTGACAAATCGTTTAAAAGCTTTCTCTATAAGCTCCCTGGTTTGTGCAATGTTTTGGTATTGATAGGAAAACCGCTGCATTTCCTCTGTTTTTAGTCCATAGCGCTTACGGAAGTAAAGCAGCCTTCTGTTGACAGACTTTTTATCCTGCGAAATTTCAATGCTCTTTTCGGCCATAGGGTTTGGATTGGCAAAAGGAATTATCGTAATGAAATCGCCTTTATAATGGTAAAGAAACGTGCGGTCGTTGTATTGGTTAAACTTGAGCTTTGCGGGTTTTAAAAATTTGGAGCAGAAGTCGTTCGCGGTTCTATAGTTTAATCCAAATTTTTTATTTAAAGTGGAAAGTCTTAGCCGGACGCCTTCCTTGGGAAGTTTCGTTAACCATATCGCCAGAAGGATGTGCTTATTATTCCGGATATGGTACACCAGATTATACAGAACATAGTTATATTCAGGAATGACCAAGAGCTTTTTGAGCCAGTAGCTGCTTATGAGAAAGCGGGTGTGTCCCCTCTGGTCGTAGGCGGGCGTGGAGATCAGCCCCCCGAAAGTTTTGATTTCTTTACCCTGCCGGTTTGTAGATTTGTACCAGCCCATCTTAAACCTGGCGAGGAATTCATAAGCCTCTACCACCTGTTTAGTGGAACCGCTAGGAGATATTTTATAGTTCGGGATTTTAAGGGATACAAAAATATTGTTTTCGGTTTCAAATTCATCCTCAAACAATGAAAGCTGCTTAGGCCTGTCCTGCGGGCGGAATTGTTCGCTGCCGATTATAGAAACGATATTGAATATAACCCGTAAGGCATTGATGGGAATATCCGCCGCTTCCGCCCCTTCAAAAAGGAAATCATCTGCAAAAGAATTGCCCAACCGAATTTTTTCTGGCTCGGTCGTTTTGGGCGATTCAAATTGCTTTCGGATGATTTTTGAATCCTTCTCTGGCACGGTCATTCTGCTATCTCGATATAGAATAATGTCTATTATAATTTCTAATTACGGCCTAATTCCTCGGGGACTTTGATGTTGGGGATTGGTAGAATTGCATTTAATTCTTGATTTGAATTCTCCCTCATATACGGCAATAGCTGTTTTAAGGCTAGCCTCCAATTGGTAATGGGACGATTGGAGTTGTTCTTCCACCCATTGCCTTTCCAGAAGCTATACTTTTGGATTAGTTCAGAGTGAAGCGGTGGCACGAAGGCGTCCAGGGTCTGGGCATATTCTAAAAACTCATCCAAAGTGGGAATGCGGGATTGGTGCCCAATATTTGGCATACTGGTTTGCGGGAGTTCTCCCTCAGTTAAATTGAGATTCCTATTGCTATCCTTATCATTTCGCTTTTGTTTTTGATGGTAAGGCGTTAAAGCAGTTTCCTCTTCAGGCTTCTTATCCCTGCTATATTTCTTCCGCTCCGTCTCTTTGCGACAAACAGCCCCGGCCTCCCGGAAAGGATAATCCACAATAATCCTGTATGATCCGGAGATGCCATTTTTAGTCCCATACTCAATGAGTCCGAGTTTGTTTAATTTCTGCTTGGTGGCCTTCACGGTTTTTCTGGTTATGCCCAAAGCCCTGCCTACTGCGACATCGGAAGCCGTGATTGCATATCCGTTGGCATCTTTTGCTAACTTTAAAAGGTAGAGGTACATCGCAATGGCAGTGGCCCCGATGTTGATTTTTTCATTGAATTTCCAAAATTTATGGATGAGTTCCGAATAATACATCGCCTATGATGCTTCGTCAAAAAGCTTTAACGCCTTCTCCTTATTGGTAACGATTAAATGCTTTCTCTGAAAGATGGCACCTTTTAATATCCCTGATGATTTTATTTTTGATGCCGTGGAAACAGAACAGCCTAAAAGATCTGCCAAACCTTGCAAGCCAAAGGTATATTTACTTTCTCTTTGTATCTGGTTCGAAACATCTATAAATTCCTCTACAGTAAGCTTCCAAATCGGGGTTTTAGGGTTTATGTTTTTCATAGGTTTTTATTGAATAATTTTAATACCTTCTCTGAGTCAATGATAATCTTTCTGCCATTTTGGATGATGGCCTCATCAAACATCCCCGTGCTTTTGAGCTTGCTGGCATGGTTTTTTGAGCAGCCTAAAATTTTGGCTAAGCCGGCAAGTCCGTAGACGTAGTTTTTATTCAGAGTTTCGGAGTCTGCTTCTTCTGTTTTTGTTGAAGGAATTTTGGAGTCTAATAATTCTACAAACTCTCCAATGGTTAATTGCCATAAAGGCTTGCTTAAATCTTCCATTTTATGTTTTTTATTTTTAATGTATTCCGTTCCTCAGTATCTTAACTTTAGCTCCTATATTACAAAATAGTGTTAATTGTCTAAAAAAGATACTTTCATGTTATTTTGCATTGTAATATATTATTTTAACTATATTTGCATTGTAAAAACATTGCAAATATATAGATTTTAATCTATACAAATAAAGCTTTTAAACAAAAATAAAATCTTACATATCATGACAATCACAGAAAGGCTTCAAGCCTATATGGCGCACAAAGGCTTAAACCCAAACAGGATTACTGTGGAGGCGGGGTTATCGAACGGATTAATCGGAAGGGCGATTAAGAATAACTCCGGATTAAACTCTGACACTATAGAAAAAATACTATCTACTTACGATGATTTAAGCCCGGAGTGGTTTATTTCTGAAATTGGATCAATGCTAAAAACCAATCACCAGTCTAACCATAACGGTAACGGCAACAATGTAAACAGCAATATTAATGGGAACATCAGTGGAAATGTTACTATTTCCCATAGTGAGTTTTCCAATATGATTGACATCCAGAAAGGTTATCAGGAAATGCAGCGTGAGCTTAGTGATCGATTGAAGACCTGCCAGGATCAGCTATCAGATAGTATGAAACAAGTAGCTTCTCTAATTGAACTCATTAAAAAATAGAAAAATTTCTATAATTTATTAAAGCATATACTCGACTTTTCAATCAGAAAAATTTTTATCAAATTTCAAAATAAAACCATGCATATAGAAAATGAAATAATCATAAAAAAACTCGATCGTATAGAAAAATATATTTTCGGACTCAAAGATATTCTAAATGTGGAAGAACTTTCACACTATACAGGATTAAGAAAATCCTATATATACAAATTAGTTCATAAAAACCTTATCCCTTACTCTAAACCTAATGGAAAAGTCTTATTTTTTGAAAGAAAAAAAATAGATTTATGGCTAACAAGTAATAGTACTAAATCCACTTCAGAAATAGAGCAAGAGATGGAAGACTATTTAAGTAATAAAAGAGAATAGTAAATTATTTTACAACACGATAGAGGTATAAAGAATTAGTTACAATAAAACTTCCATCGCCTCATCAATAACCGAACTTTCAAGATCTTTAAGATAGACCTGCGTAATTGAAACATTTTGATGTCCCATTGCTTCAGAAATAATATCTGTCGAAATACCCTTCTGTTTTAGATTTGTTGCAAAGCTATGTCTTGCTACATAACTGGTAATTTTTGCATCAATTCCACACAATTCTGCTATTTTTTTCAAATCTTTATTAAATTTCTTTAAAACTTTATCTTTTCTATATTCAATTTGCATCGGAGTTAAGTTATCACTTAGTAAAATTGGGAAAATATAGCTTGTATTATTCTTATTATTTTCTTTATAAAAATCTAAAATTTTCCTCACAGGAGGAGTAATTTTAATACTAAAATTTGTTTTTGTCTTTCTTCTTTTATAGATAATTTTTTCATTTTCAATATTACTCCAAGTAAGCATCATCATATCATAAAAATTCATTCCTCTAGTAAAATAACTAAACAAAAAGTAGTTTTTCGAATTAAGCAATGTTGGATAATTTTCACAATTAAAATTTTTAATTTTTTCCATATCCTCAATTGCTAAAGCCCTCTTATTGCTAGAAGATTTTAATTTAGATATTTTATAAACATCAAAAGGATAATCATCTTTGGAAGCGATTTTTTCTTTAATAGCAGCATTAAACAAGGCTCTAATTGTCCTCATTTTCACAGAAATACCTCCATCAGTCCCGTTATTTGATCTTAAAAAAACTTCATAATTATTAAGTAGCGATGGGGTGATATATTTGAAATCAATACTTTTTTCAGATCCAAGAAATTTGAAAAAACTTCTTTTTGCATCTTTATAAGCTCTAGCATTTCCGGTTTGTTTAGATTTAACCAGCATTTCAATTTTATTCTCCCAAAATTGATTAACAGTAATTTTTTTATTCCTTTTGAAATCATAAAAAATTTCTTCAAATTCGTTTATTGACAAATCCTTCCCATCAGAAAAACTATCCAGAAATATTTTTTCACATCTATTTTTAAGTTTAAGAATAGATGCATTTTTTTGTTGATATTCAGGACAGTTTTTTCTAAATTCTGAAGTTTTATCATTCCATTGAGATTTTTCGCATGAAAATCCGGTAGAAATATATTTCCTTTTTCTATCTTTAGTAATTCGAAGAAAAATTGGATACAATCCATTTGAAAGAACTTTATCTTTAAGAACTAATTTTGATGTTGCCATAGTTCAATCTCATATCTTGGGTTACACATAGGTAACACAAATTTACGAAATAAAAGATAAAAATAGATAACATAAGAAAAAAATAAATTACACAATCGATTAAATATCAATTAATTACAAAATAAAGGAAAACAAGAGAAAATAAAAAATTACAGCCTTCTAAGCAGACGGTCATAGGTTCGAATCCTATCGCGCTCACTATTGGTAAACCCACTGCCACAAAGGGTTTGCCGATTTTTACCACCTCAACTTCGGGCATTAATTGTTGCTAATAGTAACTCTAATAGTAACTCTAAGATGCCGACAAAAAAAAGAAAACCCAGAACGGAACTCCGGAACGGATGCTCACGCACCGAAGTTTTTATTTTCCCCAAAAACTATAAATCCCTTAGGAACAAATCCGATCTTGACAAGGATTGGTTTGTGGCCTGCCGTTTTTTCGACCCGAAATTTGCAGAGCAATACCCTAAAGGCTTTCAGTTCCGGAAGCGTGTGAACGAGTTCGAAGACATCCAGGAACGGAAATACGCCGCCGAGCATTTCAAAAGGATGCTGGAAAGCCAGCTGGATGAAAAGCATTACAACCCCATTACTAAAACCTTTATGTATTCGGATTTTGCAGAATTGCGACCGGATATGGACACCAAGGCCGCTCTCCAAACCGCCCTGCAGAAAGTCAGCGGATCGGCGAGTTATGTCAAGCAGATCAAGTGGTGCGTGAACAATGTTTTAAAGGCGATGAAGGCGCTGAACTACGACATTTTGAACATTGAAGAAATCCGCCTGCACCACATTAAGAATTCCTTGGAGTTCCTCAACCTTTCAGACTATACATACAATAAGTTCCTGCAGTATTTGAAGCGGATTTTTGACGAGCTTATAGAGTACGGCTGCGCTGACCACAACCCTTGCCGTGATATCCGAAAGAAAAAATATACGCCGGAAAAACAACGGGAGATTATTTCCGATTCTCAGCTGAAGTTTATCGACCCTTACCTGAAAAAAAATTACCCTGAATTCTACCGGTATAGAATGATTTTCGGCTATTCCGCTGGCCGCTCCAGCGAGCTGATGAAGGTCAGAAAGAAAGATGTACGGCTGGAAGAACAGGAATTCTTGGTGCAAATTCAAAAAGGCAGGAAGGCGGTTTGGAAGACGAAAGTTATAACGCTGGATGCCGTGCCTTTTTGGAAGGAGATTTTAGAATTGGCGGAAAACGATGACGATTACTTGTTTTCCGTTGGATTGGTACCAGGTGAAAAAGCAATATCACCTTCCCAGATAACACGGCGTTGGAATAGGCTGGTGAAGAAATCGAGCAAAATTTTAGACGATGCTGGCAATCCGGTAAAAGTTACCGCCGACTTTTACACATTAAAGCATAAGTTTCTTGATGAGCTGGATGCGTTGGAAGACGCTGCTCCGATTATACCTTTGGCGCAGGCCGCCGCAAGCCACACCACCAACCGAACTACAGGCATCTACGCTACCGGCAGGGAACGGCGTAAAAATGATAAGCTAAAACAGCTTAAGCTGGCACAATAAAAAGGCGGCCTTGCGGCCGCCTTAAAAACAATTTCAAATCCGAAAATGAGAACGGATCACGATGCAAAATTAGCAAATTATTCATTATTCAGATATTCACGGAAATCCCTGTTCAGCTCATAGGTAAGGAAGTAGTAATAAAACATCGCCTTCGTCTGCCTGGAAAGGTGGATTTTTCGCGGATTGTCATCATCGGCAAACAGCAGGCTTATGTAAGATTTCGTCAATGCAAGCTGTTTAATAAGATCGTTCCGCTTGATACCGAATTCATCCATCTTATCCAAAATCCATTTTTCGTCAATCTGCGAAACATCCAGCGAGAAAACATCAGCGTGAATTTTTTCTGTTGGAAAAATTTCCCTCGCTCGCTCGTGAAGTTGCTTTTGGTTTAATATATAGCCGTTCAGCAGCCGGCGCTGATGAACCACCACCACATCATCCACAACATCAATATCAATTCCCATTCTTCTGTAGGCTTCGATAGATTCAGCCTGCTCTTTCATAATTTCTAATGTTTCAACCATTTTATTTTTTTTAAAAAAACAAAGGCAAAGGGGCGGGGTTTTACCCCTTTGCGATGTTAATTTCTTTTAAGTTAGTTAAATCATAAATCTTAAGTTGCTCATTATCTTTTGCAAATTCTATCGCTTCTTCAAGCTCCGAATTTTTAAAGATTCTTACAGAATCGAAGTAAAACTTTCCGTTTCCGTAATTCAACCAGCCGCCCACTATTTTTTCGTGCCGTAGTGCGTGGCTGATTACCTTCTCCAGACTTTCCTTGTCGTGTGAGTTCTGCGTTTCGAAGTAAGCTACCGAAATGCCGAATTTCACAGGTCTCAGCGTTTCAAGGTTCAGCGTAAAACCTTCGGGATTGTTTTGTGAGTGCTCCCAAACTCTCTCAATTAAATCTTCCATTTTGAAAACTTTTTTGTTAGACGATAAATTCAAAGAACCCCTTTGCTTTTGTTACCACAAAGATAAAACAAAAGTTTGTATTAAGCAAACTTTTTAAAGTTTTTTTACTTTTTTTTAAAAAAAAATTCCGCTTTTTTTTAGCGGAATCCCTTTCATATTTTTTCTTCGTCAATTTTAAGCCCTATCTGCAGCGCATCGCAAAGCGCATACAGCTGGTCGGCGTTTGGAGAAAATTTTGCCTGCTCGATCCGGATGATCGTGCTACGGCTAAAATCCGTCATCTCCGCCAGCTGCTCTTGCGTAAGGCCACGCTGAACCCTTGCACGCTGCAGGATGTCCGCCACCTTTTCACGCTTCCGCAAAATCTCTTCTGTTACCGCCATTCTGAATTTTTGCCCAAAATTATCCATTTTAAATTTCTTTGAAAAAAAACGGATGGCCAGAAATATCCAGAGCGCTTTCCAGCTTGCTTATCTTTATGTAGCTCATAAACGCCGCCTCGGTTTTGTGCCCTGTGATTTTCATTATCGAAGGCCGGTCTATCTTCGCAAGCTCGGCAAGGCTGGCGAAGGTGCGCCGTGCGGTATGGCTGGAAATCTTTACAAACTTCGGTACACTTTCCTCTATAAATTCTCCGGACTTGGTGTAATATAGGCGTACCGTGTCCGTCAGTCCGCATTCCTCGCCTATCTTTTTTAAATAATAGTTGTAGTGCTGGTAGGAGAATTTTTCACCAAAATTGTAGCCGTGCTTTTCCAGTATCTGCCGTGCCACGGTGTGAATTGGCACCACGGATTCCACATTGGTTTTTTCAGAAAAATATTGGATGAATTCCCTACCCTCCACCGTTATGATATATTTTTTCGGATTGCGGAGAAACCTTAAAAAATCGCCGATCCGCATTCCGCAAAGGCAGTGCATTACAAATATATCCCTGATTCTCTCCTTGCCCTCGGTGGAAAGTTCGCTGTGGTAAAGTTTGGAAAGGTCATCCCAGGAAAGGTAAATCTGCACCGTCGCTTCTCGCTGAATTTTAATTCCGTATCCGGATCGCCTCGTGATGCCGGCTGCGTAGGCTCGGTTTAGTATGCTTTTCATTTTTGCCAAGTTGGTGGAAACGCTATTCTTTCGCATTCCCAAATCTTTGGTAAGAAAAACTTTGTAAAATTCCGCCCAGTGCGGGGTCACTTCTCTTTTTAGGAGCGGTTTTTTCGTTTCAAAAATTTGCGCTATAATTGGCAATGTAAAATATTTTATAAGTTTGCAAAACAAGATGGCAATATAGTAGAGTCATGATGTCGGAACGGCGGCTGGCCTAGCCAGTAGGAGTGGGTTCGAGTCCCACCGCTTATTGTCATCTTATTTTTTTACAGTGCCTGCTTAAATTCTTTTGGATTAACTACTGTTCGTACTGATAAGATATTACCACTTTAGTTTTACCTTTTTTTTGTCTGGATGGATTGTGAGCTTGTTTCTAATATCCATATACTAAAATACTGCTCCCATTTTCAAAATATAAGTGCATCTTTTTTCTGTTGTGTGAAAATCTACAATTGCGGATTCAGAAGCAATAATAACAGAGGTATAATATTTGCTGAGGTCTTGGCAGATTTTATTTTATGAAAAAAATCCTAATTATCATTACCTCTCACGCTGATATGCTCAACACCAATACCAAAACTGGTGTTTGGCTGGGAGAATTTACTGAACCTTATTACAAATTCCTGGATGCCGGACACGAAGTCACACTAGCTTCTTTGGCTGGAGGTCGTCCGCCCATTGATGAAACAAGCCAGCTAACAGAAAATATTACTGGCGCTAACCGCCGCTTCAACGATGACGAGGCTGCTCAGTTAGCCTTCTGCAATACTTTAAAGCTTACCGAAATCAACGCTGCCGATTATGACGCCGTATTTTTTCCGGGAGGGCACGGCCCAATGTTCGATTTAGCTGATGATGATGCTACAGGAAAAATTATTCTGGAATTTTACAAAAATAATAAGCCGATTTCCACCGTGTGCCACGGACCTGCGGCACTAATTGCAGCAACCAAACATCAGCCTAACTTCCTGAAAGACAAGAAGATAAGCTGCTTCAGCAATGCCGAAGAAGCATTGGTTTTCAAAAAAGACAATGTGCCTTACCTGCTGGAAGACCGTATGAAAAAACTTGGCGCTGAGATTGATAATTCCGTGATTCCTTTTGCGCCACATTCCGTGCAGGATGGCAACCTGATTACCGGGCAAAATCCGCTTTCTTCAGGGAAAGTTGCAGATGCACTTTTGGAAGCGCTAAAATAATTTCAGTTAAAAACTTTTCAGAGCGGCATTCACAAGCCGCTTTTTTATTTATCGAAAAAGTTAGGATGCTCGTTCTGAATTTCCCCAACAGAATCTAAAACTTTTTGCTTTAACGAATCCTGATAATTTTGCAATTTTTTTGCGATTTCTTCATTTGAGGTTCCGAGGATTTTCGCGGCTAAAATCCCGGCATTTGTCGCACCGTTCAGCGCAACCGTTGCCACTGGAATTCCAGACGGCATCTGTAAAATCGACAATATAGAATCCCAACCGTCAATCGAATTGGAAGACAAAATCGGGACGCCAATCACAGGCAAAGCGGTGCAGCTTGCCACCATTCCTGGCAAATGCGCAGCGCCGCCAGCACCAGCGATGATGACTTTTATGCCGCGATCTGCAGCTGTTTTCGCATAATCGAACATTCGTTCCGGTGTTCTGTGTGCAGAAACTATCGTCAGTTCAAATGGAATCTCCATCGATTTTAAAAATTCAGCAGCCTGAAACATCACTGGTAAATCACTCTTGCTGCCCATTATTATTCCAATCATTCTTTTTCGAATTTTTACAAGAAATTGTGAATTATTGCGAATTCAACAAATACTAAAAAACTATTCTGATACAACCTTCACAAGTACCTTCACCTTCATTAATTTCTCGAAAACTTCAGCCCTGCTTTCACCCAAAACATTGATGTGCCCCATCTTTCTGCCGGGTTTCGTTATATTTTTTCCATAAAGATGTACAAAGGTCTGCGGCATCTTCAGCACTTCTTCCAGCCCTTCGTACCTCACTTTTCCGCTGAAACCTTCGGCACCAACCAAGTTGGCCATCCCAGAAAATTTCAGATTGTCAGTATCTGCCAAAGGCAAATTTTTCAGTGTGCGGTACATCTGCTCAAACTGCGAGTTGGAATTGCCTTCCTGAGACTGATGCCCGGAATTGTGCAGCCTTGGCGCAGTTTCATTCACCCACACTTTTCCGGCTTTGTCCAGAAGCAATTCAATTGCAAAAATTCCCGCAGAATCTGCCGCTTCAATAAACTTCGCTGCAATCTCATCTATTTGATTCTGTATGTTTTCCGAAATTTCAGCCGGCGAAATATTAAAATCCAGCAGGTTCAGTTCTGGATCGGCCACCATCTCAGTTACCGGGAAAGTTTTCGTTACGCCGCTTTCATTCTTCGCCACGATTACGGAAAGTTCTTTGTCAATTTCAATCAGCGTTTCAATCACGGAAGGCTCATCCCAAAGATTCTCCTTATCTTCCTCATTTCTAATGAGTTGCACACCTTTTCCATCGTAACCGCCGGTGTTTAGTTTTTGAACAAACGGCAGCGGAAAATCCACTTCGGATTTGCTGTGAACAATCTGAAAATCAGGCGTTGGAATGCCTTTGCTCTGGTAAAACTGCTTCTGCAAAATTTTCTGTTGGATGATGCTGATGATTTTCGGCGAAGGAATCACCTTCACACCCTGAGCCTCCAGCTCGAAAAGCGCATCGGCATTAATGTGCTCAATCTCAATCGTCACCACATCTTTATCCTGACCAAAATCCATAACTGCCTGATAATCATTGAAATCACCTACCATTAATTTCGAAATTCTGGCGCAGGAACATTCCGGATTTGGATCCAAAACAAAAAATTCATCGTCGTATTTCAAGGCGTTTTGTATGAACATCCTGCCCAATTGCCCGCCGCCTAAAATGCCAATTTTCATAAAATTGAAGTTTCAATAAAAATTTATAAAGTCTCGAACTAATCCCCCTTTCTGCGAAAACTGAAATAAATTATTTTCAATAAAATCGCATATTCTTTGGGAATCTTCATTTTCAGGAAAAAGCAGGTGAACATTGGCACCGGCATCCAAAGTAAAAAAAAGTGGCAAACCAGTTTCCTTCCGGAAATTCCATATCTTATGAATGACTTCCACGGTGCCTGCCTGCATCAAAATGAAAGCCGGATCGCTCACCATCATCATTGCGTGTAGCGTGAGCGCTTCGTGTTCGGTTAGCTTTATAAACCCTTGTAAATCACCGTTTTTCAGAATTTTTTCAAGCGTGAAAAAATTTTCTTTTGCTTCCTGAAAACGCCGTTCTGCATAAGGATTAGTTTTCATCAAACTGTGGCCCACTGTAGAACTAACTGCTTTTTCACCTTCGTGAATCAGCAGAATCCAATCGTTGAAATGCTTAAATATCGGATGGATTTTTTCTGGCGGAAAAGAAACGGCAAACAAATCCGAACTACCTTCTACCACAGGTGTTTCTCCCCAAACAATCAGTCCATTTTCAATGCTTCGCGCCGCACTTCCGCTGCCCAATCTTGCAAGAAAAGAAGTTTTTTTCAGATGAAATTCGTCCGAAACCTTTCCGCAAAAAAGCTCATCAATTTGCATCAAACACTTTGCAATCGCACCAAAACCTGATGCAGAGCTTGCAATTCCAGAACTATGCGGAAAGGTATTTTCAGTTCTGATTACAAAACTGCCCTGCAAAATCCACGGCAAATAGCGTTCGATACTTTTGAAGTATTTCTCAATTTTTTCGGAAAATTTTGAATTTTCTTCATTTGCCAAAAATGTCCGAACAGAGAAATTTTCGTCAGCCTTAAATTCAATTTCCGTGTTGGTTTTGGAATTGTTCAGAGTATAGCTGACGCTCGGATTTGCAGGCACCTGATTCTCATATTTCCCCCAATATTTTATGATGGCAATATTGCTCGGGCAGGATGCAAAAACTTTTGCATCATTAACTGTAAATTCTTGATTTCCAATAAATTCCGTTTCCTGAATCATTTGTATAAATTCTCAATTTCCT
Source organism: Cruoricaptor ignavus (assembly GCF_014961145.1). NCBI lineage: Bacteria > Pseudomonadati > Bacteroidota > Flavobacteriia > Flavobacteriales > Weeksellaceae > Cruoricaptor > Cruoricaptor ignavus. The sequence goes on along the minus strand of NZ_CP063145.1, from coordinate 1,938,898 downwards.
GGGCGTATTTCTGCATCAGAATCCTACGCTTGATTTTCAGCGTTGGCGTTATTTCGCCGGTTTCCAATGAAAATTCCTGCGGCATCAGCTTGAATTTTTTTATTTTATCCACCTTGGAAGCAGCGGCTTGAAGGTCCCCAATTTTTTTTTCATAAAATTCATTAACAGCAGAATTCGACAAGACTTCTTTCCAATTGGTAAATTCTACACTCAGCGAAGCAAGTTCCTTTTCCAGCAAAGGGAAATTCGGCACTATCAGCGCAGACAGATAAGGCCTGCCTTCAGCCACAAGCATTATCTGCTCGATGAAATCATCCTCACTCAATTGATTTTCAATAGGTTGGGGTGCTATATATTTCCCGTTGGAGGTTTTCATCAAATCCTTAATCCTGTCTGTGATGATAAGAAACCCGTTCTCATCTAGCTCTCCGGCATCCCCGGTGCGAAACCAGCCATCCGGGGTGAAAGCGGCCGCCGTGTCCTCAAGTTTCTTCCAGTAGCCAAGCATCACATTTTCGCCCTTCACCTGCACCTCATTTTCCTCCCCGATCCGTATTTCCGTTTTCCCGAATGCGGCGCCGTTAGTCCCGTGTACATAGCCTGTGAGCGGGCTGGCGGCTACAGTGGCAGTGGTTTCCGTAAGTCCGTATCCCGCGATGATGTGAATTCCGATTGCATCGAAAAACCGCGTGATTTCGGGAGAAATGGCTGCGCCGCCGCACGGCAGAAACCTAAGTTTTCCGCCCAGTTTAATCTTGATTTTATTGAAAACCAGAGCATCTGCTAATTTTTTTTGCATTGCTAATACTGGCGGCAGTTTTCTGTCCTTTCTCCTCAGTTCAGCAGCTCTTGCTCCCACACCCATTGCCCAGCGGAAAAGTTTCTGAATAGCCTTACTGCCGTTATTGATATTTCCACGGATGCCGGCATATATTTTTTGGTAAAACCTGGGCACGGAGCACATCATCGTTGGGCGTACCTGCGGCAATGTGTCGGCAATAGCCTTTGGGTCTTCCAGAAACGATACCTTCGCCCCGCCATCCAGGCAGAGCAGCGTCCAGGCACGCTCAAATACATGAGTGAGCGGCAGAAACGCCAGCGAATGTTCCTTCTCGAAGTTTTTAAACCGAAAATATTCGTGGTGCGCACGGAAGGTGCTTCGGAAATTGCCGTGAGAAAGCATCACGCCTTTCGGCTCCCCGGAAGTGCCAGAGGTGTAAATCACGGTGGCAAGATCTTCCGCATTTTTGGAGACAATTTCAAAAGTCTCCGGCATCGTAGCAATAAAATCCTCGAGGTAAATGCCGATTCTATCCTTTTGCCAGACAGATTTTTTCGAAATGATTATCTTCTGAATATCAACACCTTCCGCTAGCAAACCAATTAAAATATCATATTGAGCCTGCCCGCCGGCAAGGATTATTTTAGCATCTGCATCCTCCAAAATATATCTTACCTCCTCCCTGCCGTTGGTGGCATAAATGGGGACTGTGACAGCACCCACACAGAGAATTGCCAGATCGAAGGAAATCCATTCGGCAGAGTTTTCCGAAAAAATCGCCACACGGTCTCCCTGCTGAACGCCGGCATTCTTCAGCGCATTCGCAATTTTGAACACCAGAATGCGGAACCTCTTCCAGTCCAAATCTCTCCAGGCATTGTTTTTTTGGAAACCGATGGCTGGCCTTGTCGGAAATTTTTCAGCGTTGATGTTCAGAAGTTCGGCAATGTTCATTGATTTATTTTTTTCCTGGAATTATGATCAGCGATATAGTTATTTACATGAAAGTCAATACTTTGATCTACAGGAATGAAATTAAATTTCAAAGTCTCGCGGATTTTATTATTGGAAATCCTGTTGATCCCCGTCATAGCGTTGATATTGTAAGGCGTTGCTAGCCTCAGTGGCGGAACGAGCCACGAGAGAAACGGGCTGATTTTCACAAGCATATGCAGCGGTTTCTCTGGTATTTTTGCTGCGGGTTTTAGTCCTAACTTTCTCCTCACCATATTCCCTACCTGCAGGTAAGGAAGGTTCTGGGAAATGAGAATAAAGCGCTCGCCAAAGTGGTTTCCTTCCATAAGTTCTATAGATGCGCGTGCCACATCGCGAACATCTACAAAAGAGCCAGTGCCGGGAAACATCAGTTTTTTTTTCTCGTAAGTGGAAAATATGCTACCGCTGCTCTGCCCCCAGTTTCCGCTGCCGATAATCATTCCTGGCACCACCACGATGACCTTCAGGCCTTCCGCTGCGGCACGCCAAACTTCCATTTCTGCGAAGTGCTTGGAAATCGGGTACGCTGCGTGATCCAGCTTAGGATTGTAGGCAGAATCCTCGTCCAGCTCACCCTTTTCATTCGGCTCATCTAGCACGGAAATCGAGCTGACGAAAAGGAATTTTTCCACCGAAGAACTTTCCACGGCATACAGCAAATTCTGCGTTCCTTTTATATTAGTGTCGAAAATTTTCCTATCATCTCTTGGGTCAAAACCAACTGCCGCCGCACAATGGTAAACTTGGGAAACGCCTTCCAGCGCAGCTTCCAGAGTGTTGACATCTGTAAAATCCACATCCACCCATTCAATTTCCGCAAAAAGTTCGGCGTAGTTTTCGGTGTAGAACCGCCACGATGCCTGCACTTCGGAAAGTATGCTGCCCGGCCTTTTGGCAGCGCGCACCTTCATACCGCGTTGCAGCAGCTGCAGCACAATCACCCTGCCTAAAATTCCCGTAGCGCCCGTTACCAAAACCATCTTCGCAAAGATAGGTAAATGCTGTTAACTGCCGAGAAAATCGGCAACCGCAGCATTGAAATCCGAAGGATTGTCGGCGTGAAGCCAGTGTGCAGCATTAGCGATGCTAACTATCTTATAATCAGGGAATTGCTGCTTTATCGCCAGCTCATCCTGTGGCAAAATATAGTTGGAATTTTCGCCACGGATAAAAAGCGTTTTCCCGGGAAAAACTCCAAATTTTATATTATTCGCCACAAAATCCTGATATTTTTTGTCGAGAATTTCCAGATTAAAACGCCACGCCAACTTCTTATCATCCGTCCAGTAAAGGCTTTTCATCAAGAACTGCCGCACAAATTCTTCGGGAATATACTGTTTCAGCACTTCATCCACATCGCTTCGCGATCTCACCTCATCGAAATTTGCGCTCTGCAAACCCTTGATAATTCCCTGATGATGCGGCGGATAGGATTTCGGCGCAATATCTGCCACGATGAGTTTTTCCGTCTTTTCAGGATGATTTATGGCAAACTGCATCACTGCTTTTCCGCCGAGAGAATGCCCGAGAAGGTGGGCTTTTTCGATGTTTTTCGATTGCATATAATTCAGGATGTCCGCCGCCATTGCATCGTGCGACATCTCATCGGAATGGAAACTTCTGCCGTGGTTCCGCAAATCGAGCAGATGCACCGGCATTTTCTCACCGAATTCTTTGCCGAAACTTCCCCAGTTATCCAGCATTCCGAAAAGCCCGTGCAAAACCAGTAGCGGTGTTCCACCCTGATTTTCCCCATAAATTTTTGAGTGCAGAATTTGTTGCATTTTTTTAACTTGCTAAGTTGTCGTTAAGCTAACGAAAGCCGTTTTAAATAAGCCTGAATTGTATTTTCCAACCCTAAATATAAGGCTTCTGAAATTAAAGCGTGGCCAATGGACACCTCTAACAAATTCGGAATATTTTCGGCAAAATATTGAATATTCTCTAAATTCAAATCGTGGCCTGCATTAAGACCTAATCCAAAATTTGCCGCTTCTTCAGCAGTTTTGATATAATCTTCAATCGCCGCCGCTTTGTTCTGCGAAAAGTTTTTGGCGTAGGATTCTGTGTAAAGCTCGATTCTATCAGTGTTTGTGTCGGCTGCATATTTTACCATTTCAGGATTTGGATCGAGAAATATGGAAGTCCGGATGCCTGCATTTTTAAATTCAGAAATAACTTCGCGCAAAAATTTCTGATTCGTTTTGCAATCCCAGCCAGCATTTGAAGTGAGCGCATCATCTGCATCGGGAACCAGCGTAACCTGCTCAGGCTGCACTTCTAGCACCATTTCTACAAAATTTCTGTGCGGATTTCCTTCTATGTTAAATTCCGTGGTGATGAGCGGTTTCAAATCATAAACATCCTTTCTCGTGATGTGCCTTTCATCAGGCCTTGGATGAATCGTAATTCCCTGAGCGCCAAACTTTTGCGCATCAACTGCAACCTGCGTAACGCTCGGAAGATTTCCGCCGCGTGAATTTCTCAGCGTTGCGATTTTATTAATATTTACCGATAATTTAGTCATTTTCTGTAATTCCGTTAATTCGTGTTACCTGTAAAATCACAAGATCAAATTCTTTGGCTGCAGTAAGCAGGTGGTCGAAAATATCTGCCATTATAGTTTCATATTTTTTCCATTCGGAGGTTTTTGTAAAGCATATAATCTCCAAGGGCATACCCGTGGGCGTTACTTCCAGCTGCCTTACCATTAGGTTGAGATTTTGATCAATGTAGGGATTACTCTCAAGATATCGGTAAATATAATGTCTGTAGACGCCGATGTTGGTAAGCTGCCTGCCGTTTATGATTTCTTCCTGATTGTCCAGCAGGGCGCGCTCTCTGTTCAAAATTGTCTCCGACTCCGAGAGGTAATCTTTAATGAGATTTATTTTGCTGAGCCTCGTAAGCAGCTCCTCATCCAAAAACTTAAAGGATTTGACATTCAGTACTATGGACCGCTTGATGCGCCGCCGGTTATTGTCCAGCATCACCTGGAAGTTTTTAATCTCGGTACTCATCAGATCATAGGTCGGTATCGTGGAAACCGTGCGGTCCAGATTTTTTATTTTAGTCGTCAGCAGGCTGATGTCTTCAATATTTCCCTCAATCTGATATTTCGGGATAATGACCCAATCGCCCACTTTTACAATCCTCGATGTGGAGACATGGATGCCGGTAACGAATCCCAGAATCGTGTCGCGGAATACCAGGAGGATGACCGCCGTAAGGGCACCGAGCACCCCGAGAATGGCGCTGGCACTAACGCCGAAAAGCACTGTAATGCCGATGAACCCGAAGATGAAGATCCCCACAATGTCCAGTGAGGAGGTCACTGCGCGCATCGCCGTCATTCGATAAAAATCTTTTTTAATGATAAAGTATCGGTCTACAGTAGTAAGAATCCTGTGGTAGAGGACATAACCGGCGATGATCATTAGCACAGCAAAAATCCTCGATAAGACCTCAAAACTATTGGGGTGGCGGTAAAAAATCGGTTGAACGGAAGCCCTGCCTATAAAAAGCGCAATAAAATTCGCCACGGAATCCAGCACTTTGCTTTGGTAAAGCGCCGCCACCACGGCATTGTCTTTAAGCTTATTATAAAACAGCGAGCGGAAACTCTTCAGAAAATACCAGGCGATAAAATTAAAAATGGCTACAACCGCCAGCAGGAGCAGAATTTTTAGCGATATCTGAGAAAAAAGTATAAAGCCTTCCGGCACTGCGCGGAAAGCCCAGCGGTGGATCTCATCACTGAGAGTCTGAAGGAGACCCTGCGTACCTATTAACTCGTCTTTCACTTTTACAAATTTAGCAAAGTTTTATTGCTGATTTATATTTTTTTCTAATTTTAACCAAACTTTAAAATATGAAAATGCCACTTGCCACACTCGCCGCCTCTATGATGATGCTCTGCTGCACCGCCAACCCCCGGGAAAACCCCAGCGAAAAAAAAGCAGCAGTGCAGAATTCTCAATACGAAGAGAGTAAGGCTAAAACAATCACGCTGAAACTGGGCGAAAATCAGTTCGTGCAGGAAGCCGAAATGAATGTGACTTTCCTTCGTATCGTGCAGGATTCACGCTGCCCAGAAAATGTGAACTGCGTTCACGCGGGAAATGCAACCATCGAGCTTGAGCTGATGGCCACCTATTCCAGGCCGATAAAGGTGCAGCTGAGCACTTCTGACGACAAGGCGAAAGAGCAATTTTCATCAGCAAGTTTTAACGGAAACCTCATCACGCTGATTAATTTGAAGCCAGCGAAAAATGCTGACGGGAAAATCAACGGGCTATATTCCGCGACCTTGAAAATTGAAAAGGGTGAAACAAAGCAACCTGTAATGGTGAGATAATTTTTCACCAAATTATTGGTTGCAATTCTTTGGAAATCAAATATTTATTGATTTTTGAGAAGGGCTTGCTACCGAAAAATCCACGGTGCGCAGAAAGCGGCGAAGGATGCGCTGATTTGATGACGAAATGCCTGGATTCATCGATGAACTCTGCCTTTTTCTGCGCGAAAGAACCCCAAAGAACGAAGGCCACGCTTTCTTTCCGCTCAGAAATTTGTTGGATGATATAGTTCGTGAAATTTTCCCAGCCCAAATCTTTGTGCGAATTGGCGCTGTAAGCCCGTACTGTAAGCGTGGAATTCAGCAGAAGAACGCCCTGTTTTGCCCAGTCGTCAAGTTCTGTGGAAGTTCTCGAAATACCTAAATCGGCGTGCAGTTCTTTGAAAATATTTTTGAGAGAAGGCGGCGCTTCCACATTTTCCGAAACAGAAAAGCAGAGCCCATTTGCCTGAAAATCACCATGATACGGATCCTGACCGATGATAACCACCCTCACCTCATCAAACGGCGTAAGCTCAATAGCACGGAAAACCTGATGCTTTGGCGGGAAGATTTTCGCCGTGGCATATTCGGTTTTCACTTTTGCCCACAGCGTTTTAAACTCGTCAGAATTCTTTACCGGCGCCAAAATTTCAGTCCAGGTCATATCAGAAAATCAACTGCAAAATTAGAGCAAATCTGATGAAACCGAAATTTTATTTGGCGGCGAAAGCCTAAATTTGCGTTGTGATTATTCAGCAGGAAGATTTGGACGAGCTTGAATTTCCGGCATTGCTTGCGGAAATTTCGCCCTTTGCTTTTTCCCGAAAAACAGCGGAAAACATTGCGCAGCTTCGCCCGATGCCCATCGATGAAGCGGAAATTTCTTTGAAAAAAACTTCGGAATTTCTCGCAAGTTTTGAGAGCGAAAACACCATACCGTTTAATGAATTTGATGACATTGAAACGGAGCTAAAGCTGATTCTGATTGAAAACTATCGACTTGATAATCAGAGTTTTGTAAAGATTAAACAACTCACGGAACAAATCGGCAGGCTGCAGAAATTTTTCTCATCGTTTAAGGAAAATTTCCCGATTCTTTCGGAAGAAATTTCCGCAATTGAATTCAGGAAAGAAATTATTGAAAAAATCGACCGTGTCTTCAACCGTTTTGCCGAGGTGAAAAGCGATGCATCGCCTAGCCTGAAGAACATCCGCACGGAAATTCAGCAATCGAGGAAAGCCATTGATGAAAATTTCAGCAGAGCCTTATCGCAAAACGCTGATTTTCTGGAAGATATAAGGGAAACCATCATTGATGACCAGAGAGTTCTGGCGGTAAAATCCGGCTTCAAAAAAAGGGTTTCCGGCAGAGTTCTCGGCATTTCGAAAACGGGCTCTATCACCTATATTCAGCCGGAAAGCGTGATTAGGCATCACTTCAAACTTCGGGAAAACCAGGAAGAAGAAAAGCGGGAAATTGATAAAATCTTGCGGAAACTGACTGCCGAAATTGCAGAATTCCAGCCGCAGCTTTCGGATTATCAGCGCTACATTTTCGATTTGGATTTAACGATGGCGAAGGCGAAATTTGCCCTGAAAATCAACGGCGTGCTGCCGAAAATCAACCGCCACCAAACGCTCAGGCTTCGCGATGCCTATCATCCGCTACTTTTCATCCAGAACAAAAATGAGGGCAAAAAAATTCTTCCGCAATCGCTTACTTTAACGGAGCACAACAGAATAATCGCGATTTCCGGACCGAATGCCGGCGGAAAATCCATCACGCTGAAAACGGTAGGGCTTCTGCAGCTGATGCTTCAAAGTGGAATTTTAGTGCCGGTACATCCAAAATCGGAAATGTTCTTTTTCCGGAAAATAATGACGGACATTGGTGATAATCAATCGATTGAAAATCACCTTTCCACTTATTCTTCCCGTTTGAAAAAAATGGCAGCGATGATTCGCGAAGCCGACAGACATTCGCTGCTACTCATCGATGAATTTGGCACAGGTTCCGATCCTGAATTGGGCGGCGCTCTGGCGGAAAGTTTCCTGGAATTCTTTTACGATAAAAAATCCTTCGCCATCATCACCACGCATTACACCAACATAAAACTGCTGGTGGAGCAGCTTCCGAACGCTACAAATGCTGCGATGCTTTTCGATGAAAAAACGCTGGAGCCGCTGTACAAACTGGAAATAGGGCAGGCAGGAAGTTCGTTCACCTTTGAAGTGGCGGAGAAGAATAAAATCCCGAGATTCATCATTAAAAATGCGCGGCAAAAGGTGGAGAAAGATGTGGTGAACCTGGATAAAACCATCGTGAAACTGCAGCAGGAGAAGTTTGAAGTGGAGAAGCTGAAAACGAACCTTACGGAGCAGCGTGAATCTGTGGAGGATAAGCGCGAAAACCTTCAGAAACTGAATGAGCAGCTGCAGCAGAAGTTGTTTAATTTCCAAAAGCTTTACGAGGAGGAGCACCGCAAGCTGCAGTTCGGGAACAAGATTGAGGGCTTCATCAAATCATACATCAATGGAAAACCGCGGAAGGATTTGGTACGGGATTTCGTGAAAATCCTGGAGCAGGAGAAGTTCCGAAAGCTTGGTGCAGACAAAGATGAGAGCAAACGGCTACAAGTGATAAAGCGGAAAATAACGCAGCAGCTGAAGAAGCAGGATGTTCAGGAAAAAATCGCGGAAACAAACGAGAAACTCGAGGAAAAACGGAAAAAAGAGCGGGCTGTTTGGCTGAAACCCGGACAAAGAGTGCGCATAAAAGGCTCGACTTCTGTAGGCACCATAGAATTTATCGACAAAAACGGCAAAGTAACCGTGAACTACGGCAGCTTCAAAACGCAAATTTCTGGAGATGAGCTGGAGAGGATATGATGCGATTCTGTTCAAAATTTATCAGCCACTTTTTCCGCCAGACGCCTCCTCGGTAGCCGCCGATCTTCCCCGAGGATGTGAGCACGCGGTGGCAGGGAATGAGGATGCAAATTCTGTTGGCGGCATTGGCTGCAGCAGCCGCTCGGATCGCCGACGCAGAGCCCATCATCTCTGCCTGCCTCCGGTAGGAAACGGCTTTTCCAAAAGGAATTTCCGTGAGAACTTGCCACGCCCTCTGCTGAAAATCCGTGCCACGAGGGGAAACTTTCACTCTGAAACTCTCCCTCTTTCCGGAAAAATATTCTTCAAGCTCTGATACCAATGAGCAGAGCACAGGATTCTCTTGTGTTGATATTTCCATTTGGGAATGCTGCCTTATTTTTGCCGTCTCCCATTCCAGCTTTTCATCATCCCTGAAAAGCAGTAGCAGCACGCCATTGGCATTTGCTATTGCCAGCATTTCCCCGATCGGTGTATCGATGTTTGTGCTGAATAAACCCACGGCATAAATTTAGTAAATATCAAAATTCTAATACTTTGCTTTGCATATTACATTTTAATTTTTATATCTTTGCAACAGAAAATTAGCATAGATGAATTTGGAAAACACGCAGGCACAAATGCGCAAAGGCATCCTGGAATACGCGATACTTAGCCTCATAAACATTCAGGAAATGTATGTAGCCGACTTGCTGGCAGCGCTTCGAAAGGGAGGGCTGCAAGTGGTGGAAGGCACCGTATATCCGCTGCTGACGCGCCTGAAGAATGCTGAAATCCTAGCCTACCGCTGGGAGGAATCTACGGGCGGGCCGCCCAGGAAATATTACAGAATCACGGAAAAAGGCAGAGAGTTTTTAACCGAGCTGGAGAAAACCTGGACCGAACTGAGCACGGCGATCAATTCAATCACTTCTCAAAATAAAACTAAAGATCATGAATAGGACAATATCAGTAGCGCTTGCAGGCTACTCTTTCATCATCGATGAATTCGCTTACATCAAGCTAAGTGACTATTTATCAGCGCTGCGAAACACTCTGGATGCTGCAGAAGCCGACGAGGTAATGCACGACATCGAAATACGGATGGTGGAAATCTTCCGCGAAGAACTCGGAAAACGGGAAGTTATCAACGAAAGCGATGTGCAGAAAGTCATCACACAAATTGGAAACCCAGAAGAAATAGAGGCGCAGAACGAAGGCTACACCGCAAATCCTGAAGTGCAGCAAGCGCAGCAAAAATTTTACGAGAAACCGCTGTTCCGCGATCCTACCAACGCAAAAATCGGCGGCGTTTGTTCCGGGTTGGCGCATTATTTCGGCATACAGCCGTACATTATGCAGCTGATTTGGGCGGCAGTTGCCGTGCTTGGAATTTTCACGGCGCACATTTCCACGCTGCTTATCGTATTGATTTACTGCCTGTTATGGATTATCATCCCAAATGCTGTAACGGCATCAGACTTCCTGAAAATGAAAGGGCAGCCCTTGGGTTTTGACAATCTGAAAGCGGAATCTGCGAAAAATGCAAAATTCATCATCGAGCCAAATTCTGGAAATGCGGTGAGAAAAAATGGCAGCCAAAAGGCGTTCAGCAGCATCTGGAATGTTCTCCGCTACTTTATCGGCGGTATTTTTGCGCTGGTTGGCATCGCCCTGATTTTCGGCGCAATGTCGGTAGTTTTCGCATCATTTTCCGAAAATATGCTGCAGCTTCCGGGCAAGTTTCGTTTCTATCTGGACGATCCGCTTTTCCGCTACCTCTTCCTGGCATTCACGCTCATCAGCATTTTGCTTCCAGCATCGCTCTTCATTTATTTCGCCATAAAATTGCTCTCGCCAAAAACCACGCTAAAATCCACAGGCTATGTTTTCGGCGGAATGCTGATTTCCTGGTTTGTGCTGCTCATCGTGCTTTCGGCGCTATTTTTCCGCAAGGAATTCCGCTATTCCGGTGAAAACAGCGATGTGCAGAATGTGGCGATAAATTCAGCATCGGACTCCATTTTCATCGAGCAGAAAAAAATTCAGATTCCTGCAAATTTCAAGGCGGTAGGCCACGATTATTTCAGTGATAAAAAAACGGTTTACGATGGTGAAACGCCGGAAATCCGCATTACCAGAAAGGAAGGCGATGTGAAGCCCCACCTTATCATTACCAAAGAAGCCGACGGCTATAATCTTCCACTAAAATCCAAAGTGGCGGTGGAAGTTTTGGATAATAAAGTATTGATTCCCAACTACATAAGCTATCCATATTCTGAAATTGGGAGAGGGTACCGCACGAATTATGAGCTGGTAATTCCGGCAAATAAAACCATTATCAACAATTTTCCAAAATCAATAATTGAAGATTCTGCCGATGATAATTATGATGACAATGCGGATGAAAACGGCGACGAAGATTATGGCACTACGCTGAGAATCAGCGAAGACAGCATTTTTGTAAACGGAAAGCAAGTGACTGAAAATCAGGCAGAAAAAATGCTGCGTGATGCCAAAAACAGTGAAGCCAAAAGCGTGAGCGTAAAAATCGAAAACGGCAAAAAAGAAATCACGATAAAGGCCAGGTAGCATTTCCTTTTTTCTTATATTTGTGAAGTATAACCGCTATGGTTATACTTTTTTATTTTTTGGATGAGAAAGTTTCTTGGCAAAGCCATTTTGAAAATTATCGGCTGGAAAGTGGTGCTGGACGGCGATGCGGACAACCTGGACAGGTGCATCCTCGTGGTGGTGCCGCATACGCATAACTCTGACTACCTCATTGGGAATTTTGCTTATATGGCGCTAGGCAAAGACCTGAGAATCATTATAAAGGACAAACACACGCGCGCCTGGTACGGGGGGCTGGTAAAGAGCATCGGCGGCATAGGGATAGACCGGAGCAGAAAAAATGACCTCGTAAACTTCGTGGCAGAGCAGCTGGAGAATAAAGATTTCAGCCTCGTGATAGCCCCGGAGGGCACAAGGACGCAGGTAGAGCGCTGGCGCAGCGGCTTTTACCAGATGGCACTTGCGGCAAAAGTACCCATCGTAATAGGTGCGGGAGATTATGCCACAAAAACCGTTTACCTCGGATATAAAATTCCTTACGAAAGAATTTTAGAACTCGGCTATGCAGGCGTGCTGCAGGAGATAAGCGATTATGTAGAGGAAAAAAATCTTGTGCCTGCCGTCCCTGAGAATTGGAACCCAAATTTTACTATAAATGACTGAGCAGAAAAAAGAAATAACACTCCAGCGGCTGAACACCTGGGGATCCGAAACAATGCTGGATACTCTAGAAATCCGCTTTACAGATATAAGCGAAGACAGCCTCACAGCTACTATGCCGGTAAGCCCGCGCGTACACCAGCCGATGGGCTTGCTGCACGGCGGCGCCACAGCAGCACTTGCAGAAACACTAGGCTCTACCCTCTCATTCCTGCACATAGATCAGGAAAAACAGGTTCCTGTGGGAACCAACCTCAGCTGCAACCACCTGCGGTCCACCACTTCCGGGTTGGTAACGGGCGTTGCGAGATTTATCCGGAAAGGCAACACGATGCATGTATCGGAAATAATGGTAAAGGATGAAAACGATAACCTTATCTCTCATATCGTGATGACCAACAATATCATCACAAAGCCTTGATTATCTTCCGTTTACCCGATGGGGTTTTCCATACTTGCTATGGAGAAGGCGGAGATTCTGTGGTATTTCATACCTTCGGTGGAGAAAGATCATCCGTATTTAAAGGGAAATTTAAACCTCTAAGCGCAGATGAAATCCGGGCTCTGGATTTCAAGCAGCTGCCGGCAACCCCGGAATTTAGCCAGGAGAGCAGGGAAGATTATCTTGAAAAAATCAACCGGGCAATTGGTGTAGTTAACGAAAACCAGCTTCAGAAAATAGTCATCGCGAGGAAAATCGGGGTTGATTTTAATGATATAAATATCTCCGAAAGTTTCCTCAATCTTTCCAAAAATTATCCCAATGCATTTGTGTATTTTTTCCGGGATGAGAGCCAAAGCTGGATTGGTGCATTTTCCGAACTTCTCGGGAAATTTGATAAAAAAAGCCAAAAGTTTACCACTATGAGCCTTGCGGGAACCCTGCCCGTGGAGGAGCAGTGGACTCCGAAAGAAATTGAAGAACAGGCACCCGTTACAGATTTTATCTTAAAAATTCTGCGCCAATACGCTGATGATGTAGAGGTTTCCGAAACCTATGATCACATTTCGGGCAGCATCAAACATCTCCGTACAGATTTTAGTGCGGACATCAATCTTGAGGATCTCGAAACTCTTATTTCTGAGCTTCACCCTACGCCCGCGGTCTGCGGATTTCCTAAAGACCTATGTAAATCCGCAATAAAATCCCTGGAGAATTTTAACCGCGAACTTTACGCCGGCTATTCCCGAACGGAGACGGAAACTGCAGTTTATTATTTTGTAAATCTGCGTTGCGCAAAACTTTTTAGGAATCGAGCGATGCTTTTCGCCGGCGGGGGAATAACCAGCAAGAGCCTTCCGCAGAAGGAGTGGCGCGAAACAGAGCTGAAGTCCCGTGCCATACTGGATAATCTCGCTATCTTTTAGCCCCCAACTGAGACCAGGTGTTCATCACCACCGTCAGCAGCATCCCGATGAGTGCTGCAGCGATTGAGAATACAAATTTGGTATTTTCAGTATGCATTATTCCCAGTTGCCAATCGAAAAAATAAAGGTTGGCAGCTATAATTATTGCAAAAATTATTAGAAATACTTTATAAACGGTTTTCATTTATTATATTTTGATGCGAAGTAGGCAAATTAATTAAATTCTATATAAGTTTGTACCAATTGTGCGAAATTAGCAGTAAATAGTTTGATAGAAATAGCCAGAAGGATAATCCCGAAGACTTTCTGGAGTACCTGCAGGGTACCTGCTCCGAGCTTCTTCTCAATCCAGTCCGCAGATTTCAAGACAAGATAAACGATAAGGCAGTTGATAATGATAGCAAGGATAATGTTAATATCGTGATACTCAGCACGGAGCGAAAGTATAGTGGTAAGCGTGCCGGCACCGGCGATCAGGGGAAACGCTATGGGCACTATGCTCGCTGAGGAGGCTTCGGTATTTTTCTGTATTTCTATGCCCAAAATCATCTCCAGTGCAATTACGAAAATCACGAGTGCTCCCGCTATGGCGAATGAGTTTACATCAACACCGATAAGCCCGAGGATCTGCTTCCCGATGAAGAGAAAGGAAATCATAAGCACGCCTGCAACGATCGACGCCTTTTCCGCCTCTATTCGGCCAAATTTCTGCTTCAGGGAAACGATGATCGGCACTGAGCCGATGATGTCGATGAGGGCAAAAAGCACCATGGTGCAGGTAAGAATTTCGCGGAAAGAGAGCTCTTGCAGCATACAGTTAATTTTTCGCAAAAATAGAATATAATTGGTAAAATTTACTTAATCTGAGAAAAAATATCCTTAGCTTCTTCAAGAAGGTAAGCTGGAGCATCAGCCTCTCTCATCGGGGAATATTTCTCGATTTTTACTCGGCTCATCAGCTGGGCATAGCGCTGAGCAAGGGAGTATCCATATTTATCCTCAAGATACTGCGCAGTATTCTGGCGATATTTCCGTACCAGGAACTCGTTTACTTCAAAATCCATCGTATAGAAAGTTTTGAAAAATTCCTCAATGTTTCCCTCCCTAATTAATTTCGAAAGATATTCCAGATCGGCAGAAATATCCGGAGCCTGCTGGTCGCGCAGAAGTCTTTCCGTTTCGGCAAGGCTTAAAGCGCTATCTCTGCCCTGGGGAACTTTCGCTCTGGATTTTCGGAAATAATAAAAACCTGCACCCAGCGCCCCCGCCGCAACTGCGAAAATACCAAAATTCCCCAGCACGGTGCTCCAGCTGATCCCCTCATCCCGGTCTATTATCAGTTTCCGCGTCCCTAGCACCGGAGTTTCTACGGTTTGCAGTACGGAGTTGGAATAGTCGTTCACGCGCTGCATCACAGCAGTATTACTGCCCACGGCTTCCTCCTGCACCTCCACTATCAGCGTTTTCCCGCTGATTTCTTTATACTCGCCGCGTTTTGGGTTAAAAAAAGTTAAACCCTCTGTGCCGATACTGAGCATTCCCGACTTTTTGGGTACCACGATATAGTGCGCCGTGTACACCCCGCTTTTCCCCATTTCAGTGTCTATCAGCTCTGTGCTGATTTTCGGTTTGTAGAAAGTATAGTCATCCGACTCCAGAAGCCCCGGCAGCTTATCTACGCTGAGATTTCCCTCGCCCGATACCTTCAGGTAGATATCTATCGGCTTATTGAGCGGCACTTTTTTCCGGACATTTTTGCCGGTGAGCGACATCTTGTAGCGCCCTACGATTTGGTCAAAAGTTTTCGGTGCCTTCCCGGGCAATGTCTTCACCACCAATTTTTGCTTATTGGTAAAGAGTTTCACCGGCTTCTGCTCCGTGCGGTATTCCGCCATCACGGGGTTCAGCTCTATTTCTCCAAGTTTGTCGGGAATAATCGTGAGTACCGCTATCACCTGGGAAGCCATTTTACTCTCCTCGTCCTGCTCTATCTCCGCCTTTTCGAGGGATACGGGCGTTACCGTAACGCCGGACTGTGCCTGCCAATGCACCTTCCCCACATTTCTGAGTTTGTTGTAATCTGTGCTGTAAGCGCGTACTGTAGCCACAACCGGCTGATTTTCAAAGGTGTTTTTACTATTGAGGTGCATCGCGAGGTGCACCTGCCCCCCCTCCTGGCGCGCCGGTTTTTCCGGCGCCATATTTTCCCGAACCAGGATATCGATGGGCTCAGTCTTGTAGCGCACCCCGCTTACATCCACCATTGCGGAGCCTATGCGCTGCCTGCCTGGGTTTTTAGGAGAAATCACCCACTGATAGACTACTTGGTTCACAGCTATTTTCTTTGCGGGATCAATGAAAGCGTTGCGCTCAGAAGCATTCCCCACCACCTGGAACTTCGAAAAATCAGGAAGATACAGGGGCGACTCCTGCACCAGATCCTGCCCCTCTATCCTCAGCACAAAATTTACCGTGACCTGCTCGCCAACCCTATACTCCCTGTCCTTCACAGCGGTGATGAGCGTAACCTGCCCCTGCGCTATGCCGGCAAAAAACAAATAGAATATGAAATGTAAACTTCCCCTCACCAGTCTTTCGGCCTGCTCCGCGGCGCGGAATAGGCATTGTTGTTTAAAATTTTTCTCGCGGTTTCGCGCTCCTTATCTCCTGCGCGGTTCAGCAGCTGGTCCTCCAGCTCCTTTGGCATTCCCCTCCTCTCTTCGCCATTGTTTTGCGGCATTCTCCCGCTGCCGTCCCTGCCATTCTCGCCGCCGTTCTCGCCGCCATCCTGAGGCGTTTGCCCTTTGCCGTCCTGCGGAGAATCGCCATTTTTGTTGTCCTGAGATTTATCCTGATCCCGTTGTTCAGGCTTATTTTTTTGCTGCTTCTGCTCCTGTTTTTTTATCGCAATCTGGTAATTCTTCCTCGCCGCCTCATTAAACTGATCCATCTTCAGAGCTTTTTTGTAAAACTCCGCAGCCTCCATATTCCTGCCCGCCTGCATTAGGGCATTCCCGCGGTTGTAGGTTGCGGCAGCTTTGTCTTCCCGGGTTTTGGCAAGGTTTTCTGCCTTGGCATACTCCGCCTCCGCCTCGGCGTACAGCTTTCTTTTGTAAAATGAATTTCCCAGATTGTAGTGCGCGGCAAAATCATTGGGCTGCTGCCTCGCCGCATCGCCGAATTTTGAGGAAGAGCCTTCGTAATCCTTATTCCGGAATGCCTGGTTGCCTTCAAAAATCAGGGCATTATAGTTCTTCTGGGCAGTAGCCAGCCCGGAAGATATTAACGAAAAAAAGAGAAACAACCTGTAAAGATGCACCATATTCAGGATGCAAATTTATTTGATTATGTGTTAAAAAACCACCTCTCCTACTGTTAAAATAGGGTTAAAATGGGCAGAAAATTTTTGGCAGAAATCTGGTTTAAAAATTCAGATCTCTCTTTGGGTTGGTAAGATAAAGCACGAAAAAGAGCAGCAGCGACACGCCAAGAAAATATTGATAATAATGTACAGGATTCTGCGATTTTACCATAATAGAGGAGTCCGACGACTGCTTGGCTACTTCCGCTGCCAGCTTCTGCACCGCCTGTTCCATATCATTGCCATCGATGTATTCTCCGCCCGTGGCAGCTGCCATTTCCTTCAGGGCAGATACGGCACGGCGGGAAATCACCGTATTCCCGTTCATATCGGTTTTGTAGCCCATCAGCTGGCCGTAGAGGTATTCCGGCACTGGCGCGCCTTCTTCCGTGCCTATGCCCACTGCTATTATCTTTATACCCTCCTTTTTTGCGAGTTTCGCCGCCTCGGCATCATTGCCTTCATTATCCTCCCCATCGCTGATGAGGATTACCTGCCTGGCACCAGGGGGGATTTTTTTAAACTTCTCTGCCGCTGTCTTTACAGCCTGCAGGAAATCCGTTCCCTGTACTTTCAGCACGCTGGTCTCCATCGCCGATATGTAATTTTCTGCAGCTGCGAAATCGGTGGTAAGCGGCATTACACTGGCTGCCTGCCCGGCGAAAACCACGATGCCTACGCGGTCGTTCTGGAATTTATCCAGAGAATTGGTGATAATGTTCCTCGCCTGTGCCAGCCGGCTTGGCTCTACATCTTCGGCATTCATTGAATTGGAAAGATCCAATGCAAACACTAGATTGTTTACTTTCTGTTTGGCAATGGCCTCCTCGCTGCCTGCAAGGAAATCTATTATCGAAAAAATTAGAAATAGCAGCGCAGCTAAATAGAGCATCGGGAAAAGCTTTCTGAAACGCCCTGCCTTCCCGAAAATTGCCTCTCGAAAGCGCGGCTCGGCGAAGGCATCCTGCTTTGCCTTCCGCCAGCGGATGAAGCGCAGAAGCAGCAGCCCAGCCAGCGCGGGCACCAAGAGCAGAAGGAGATATCGGTAATTGTCAATATAAAAATTCATTATTGCAGTGTCTTAAAAACTACCCAGCGCAGCAGCGCGTCCAGCAGCAGCGCAAGGAGCGCTACCCAGAGAAACGGGCGGAAATACTCCGTGTAGCTGTAGAGCTTCCGGCTTTTTACATCGCTTTTTTCCAATTGGTTGATCTCCTGATACACTTCCGCAAGGCTCCTATTAGTAGTCGCCCGGAAGTATCTGCCGCCCGTCATCGCAGCGATATCGCGCAGCACACCTTCATCAATTTTCACCTCGGTATGATTGAACACCAGATCTCCAAAAACATCGATCGCGGTGGGCATCAGCGCAAAGCCATTGGTACCAATCCCGATGGTGTAAACCTTAATCCCGTTGTTTTTCGCAACTTCCGCGGCGGTGTGTGGAGGCATCGCGTTCGCGACGGTGTTCACGCCATCGGTCATCAGGATTACGATTTTGCTTTTAGACTTACCGTTTTTCAGGTGGTTCACGGCGGTAATGAGCCCCTCACCTATCGCCGTGCCTGGCTCCAGCTCCATCGGGTTCAGCAGATCCAGCTCTTCCTGCATCACATCGTGGTCGGTGGTTACGGGCACCTTCGTAATGGCCTCGCCGGAATAGGTCACCAGCCCGATGCGGTCGTTCGGCCTCTGCCTTACAAAATCCTTGGCGATGCCCTGCAGGGCGGTGAGGCGGTCCGGATCCAGATCCCGGGAGAGCATGGAGAGCGAAACATCCACGGTGAGCATAATGTCGACCCCCTTGTCATCGTCCTGAGCGCTCATCACCGTAAAGCTTCTAGGCCTAGCCATGGCGATTATCATGGAACTGAGGATGATATATTTTAAAAGTTTCAGCAAAGCCAGCGCCCCCAGGATACCGGCAGATTCCTGCATGCCGGCGGTGGCCGGTACGGGAATACCCTTTCTCTCGCGCGCGGAAATATCCCGCAGAAATAGCGGAATCATCAGGGCGAAAAGCAGCAGAAACCACGGGGAGTGAAATTCAAAATTCCCGAATCTAAACATCCTGCCTAAGGTTTTGAAGTTCCAAATCTTTTGATGATCTTTTCACAAAGGCTTTAATATTCTCAAAATCCTGAACTGCCTGCTGAGCCTCGGGGAATATTTTTGCAAATTTAGCATTGTCTCCGCGCAGCAGAACACCAGAGACAGCTTTTTCGTTTTCTTCAGAAATCGTAGTGTTTTTTTGCAAATATTCAATTAAATCTTCTGTGAGAAGCACCTCAGCGGGAAAGTGGTACTGGGTGGAAAGAAAGTGGCGCGTAATTTCTATTAAACCCACATAAAAACTGCGGAAATCCCCTGCCTGCAGATAATTTTTTTTCCTTAAATCTTCCAGCTGCCGCAGCGTGGAGTTGGTGGCTCGCACTTCCGGCCTCCGCAATTTCCTCCCGTAGCGAAGGATTTGCCATAATGCTAAAGCCAACGCCACAGCAGTGAGCGTCGCGAGAACATACCATTTGTACATCTCCCAGTAGTCGCGGATGCCCAGCGGCAGCTCCTTGTTGTTCATTATATCGCTGATGGGGTCGCCCGCCTGCGCGGGATTGGTCACTTTAATCTCGTAAGGAATGGTGCTGAATTTTCGTCCGTCGATCACGAAATCCAGCGGCGGTATTCGGAAATCCCCCTCCTGAAAAATTGAGAATTCCACAGTGCGCTCGTACACATCCTGCGACCGTATGATGGAATCCTTTATAACTTCAAAATGAAACGGCAGCAGCTCGTTCTTTGGTGCTGCAGCTACATCTTTAGCATTGACGCCATCTATTTTTATCCGGTAAACATTGGGCTCGCCAACTTCCACAATGTTCTTGTCCAGGGAGGAATAAAGGGTTTGGCCACGAAGAGAGGCGGCAAAGGAAAAAATAAATAATATGTAAATGCGAAAAAGCTTCATTTTCATCAGCTTTTTTGAAAAAAACGGTAAAGCTCGCGGGCATAGTCGCTGCCCGTAGCCAGATTAAGGAAAGTAGCGGATGCGGATTCGAACTCGCTGCCAAGCATTCTCACCCGCTGCCTCTGCTGCTCGGCAAAATTATACCGCCACCTTGGGCTGGAGGTATTTGCCCAAAATTCTCTGCCGGTTTCCGCATCGCGCAGCAAGGCATAGCCTACATCTGGGATTATCTCGTCTTTTTCATCGAAAATCCTTATGGCGAGGAGCGCGTTTTTCTTGGCTGCAATCTTCAGGATTTTCCTGTCAAAATCTTCTCCGAAATCGGAAAACAAGAATAAAAAACCTCTCCTGCGGTTTAGTTTTACGGCGAGATTCAGGGCTTCGTCGAGATTTGCCGCAGCTGGCCGATAGTCGGCAGAGAGGATGCTAGCAATGATGGTAAGAATGTGCGAGCGCCCCTTCTTAGGCGGAATGATTTTATGAACTTTATCCGAATATAAAATCAGCCCCACCCTGTCGTTGTTTGCCGCGGCGGAGAAGCCCAGACTTGCGCAGATCTCCGCCACGAATTCCCTCTTCAGCGCCGTTTTAGTTCCGTAGTCCATCGATGCCGAAACATCCACCAGGAAGAAAACGCTGAGCTCCCGCTCCTCCTCCATTACTTTCACAAAGGTATCCTGGAATCTTGCGGTTTTATTCCAGTCAATCCTGCGAACCTCGTCTCCCGGCTCATATTGGCGCACTTCGGCAAAGCTCATCCCCTGCCCCTGGAAGGTGCTCTGGTATTGCCCCATCATCGCGGCGTGCGTTCGCCTGCGGGTGCGGATTTCTATCTGGCGTACTTTTTTGAGGATTTCCCTGATTTCCAACTGCAACTTTTTGCTTTGAGGATTAAAAAATTAAGGCGCCTGAATTTTCGCAAGAATCTGAGACACAAGGTTTTCCGCCGAAATATCTTCCGCCTCCGCTTCATAAGTAAGGCCTATGCGGTGGCGCAGCACATCCACGGCGAGCTCCTTCACATCTTCCGGGATTACAAATGCCCTATTCTTCAGAAATGCATTGGCTCGGGCAGCGATGGCAAGGTTGATGGACGCTCGGGGAGATGCGCCGAAGGAAATGTAATTTTTTAAATGCGGCAAGCCGTACCGCTCCGGGTAGCGCGTAGCGAAAATCATGTCGAGGATGTAGGTCTCTATTTTTTCATCAAGGTAAATCTGGTTGATGAGCGCCTTGGCATCCACCACATTCTGCAGCGAAATCACAGGCTGGATCTTCGGCTGATGCGCAGTGGAAACCATCCTCATCACCTTTCTCTCATCCTCCAGCTCGGGGTAGTCTATGCGGCACTTCAGCATAAAACGGTCGCTCTGCGCTTCTGGCAGCGTGTAGGTACCTTCCTGATCTATAGGGTTTTGCGTAGCCAAAACCAGGAAAGGCCGCGGCAGCGGAAGGGTTTCCTCCCCGATGGTTACCTGCTTTTCCTGCATAGCTTCCAGCAATGCCGACTGCACCTTGGATGGTGACCGGTTGATCTCGTCTGCCAATACGAAATTCGCAAAAATAGGCCCTTTTTTTATGGAAAAATTATTTTCCCTGATGTTATAAATTTGTGTGCCTACCACATCAGCAGGCAGGAGGTCCGGCGTAAACTGTATGCGGGAAAATTCCCCGTGTACCGCCTCTGCCAAAGTTTTGATTGCGAGCGTTTTCGCAAGCCCGGGTACGCCTTCCAGGAGGATATGCCCGTTCCCCAAAAGGCCGATCAGCAGGCGGTCCACCATATACTGCTGCCCGATTATGACCTTATTGATCTCCTGCCTCAGGAGGCTGAAAAAATAATTCTGCTCGCGTACGCGTTCTGTCAGCTGCCGAATATCATCGGACTGATTTGCTTCTGCCATTTTTTTATTAAAAAATAAGTGGTAAAATTGCGATAATTCCCGCTATTAATCAAGCTGGCGAAGTCTAATTTTGGTTAAAATTTGTTAAAGCCAATTAACGCTCCTGCCAGATTTTCTAAAACTCCCTAGGAATCTTAATATGCAGAACCCAATTTTGAAGCCTGATTCCCGTTGCCGAATTTACAAATCTATTGATTTTAATTTTCTAAAAACTTTATCCTTACTTTTGGAAAAAGTTTCCCGATGAATTTTCATTTCCAGGCGCACCGGCAGATCAGACTAAACCTCCGCCAGCTGCTGCGCGAGACCCCTACGGAAGACCTTCTGCTAATCCCGGACGGATTCAATAACAATATGTACTGGAACATTGCGCACAGCGTGGCCACGCAGCAGCTGCTGCACTACTACCTTAGCGGGAACCCCTTCCGTATAGATAAATACTGGATCGAGACTTATAAAAAGGGTACGCTGCCGAACCTGAGCGTAAATGCATCCGAGATTGAAGATCTGGATTTTTTGCTGACGGAGACATCGAAGATACTGCTGAAGGACTATGATGCGGATTTCTTCCCGGAATACCAGAAATATACCACCAGTTTCGGGCTGGTACTGCACGACATTCAGGAAGCCATAATCTTCAACAATATGCACGAATGCCAGCACTACGGCTACGCGCTGGCGCAGAAAAGGGCCATCCTCGGCGAGAGGAGCTGGGAGGAGTGATCCATATTTTTAAAAATCCCGAAATTTGCGAAAAATTTACATTTGAACAAGGAGAAAAAAGAAGACTTCATTTTCGGGATCCGCCCCGTGATGGAGGCTCTGGATGCTGGGAAAACTATTGACAAAGTTTTCTTCCAGCAAGGCCTCCAGGGGCAGAACTATGCCGAGCTGAAAGCCCTTCTTGCGAAGCAGAAAATAAAGCCGAACATTGTGCCCCCCGAAAAGCTGAACCGCTTCACCCGGAAGAACCACCAGGGCGTGGTGGCATTCATCTCAGATGTTCCTTTTTACAAAATTGAGGATGTGCTGCCGGCGATTTTTGAGCAAGGGGAAACTCCCTTCCTTCTCATCCTGGACAGGCTTACGGATGTACGGAATTTCGGGGCGATATGCCGCACGGCGGAGTGCACGGGCGTTCACGCCATCATCATCCCGGAGAAGGGCGCGGCGCCGGTAAATTCCGATGCGATAAAAACTTCCGCGGGTGCCATTTACAACCTTAAAATCTGCAAGGAAAGCAATCTCGCGCACACTCTGGACTACCTGCAGCAGAGTGGCGTTCAGGTTTTTGCGGCTACAGAAAAGGCCGAAAAATACATCTATGATGCCGACCTGCGAGAGCCCTGCGCCATTGTAATGGGGAATGAGGAGGCAGGAATCTCGAAGGAAGTTCTGCATCACGCCGATGAAAAAGTAAAGCTGCCCCTCCTTGGCAGAACGCAGAGCCTGAATGTGTCCGTAGCGTGCGGAGCGATCCTCTACGAGGCGGTACGGCAGAAATCCGGCGGCGGAAATTTAAAATAAAAAATCTCCGGCTCTCCTGCAGAATTCGGCATAGAAATAGCAGAGTTGCCAATCTAAAAAAAATCATCAGAATGAAAAAAATAACAGCAATCGCGCTGATCGGCATAGCTCTCACCGGGTGCAAAAAGGACGGGCAAACCAGCAAAGGAACGAATGAAGCAGGAAAAGCCAGTGCAGAAGCGCCCGCAAATACGGAGCGGACGGAGGAGCCTGCCCCCGAGATAGCCGAAGTGAAACCCGCTATTTCCGACTCTGCGGGGGTCTACACGCAATCTTACAAACTGGTGCCGGGGCAGAGCTACCCGCTGACGACTTATACGAAAAATGTACAGACACTTACCGCTCCAGACGGCAAGGCGGTCTCCGGAACTTCGGAGGCGACTGACGAGATGAGCTTTAGGGTGAATAAATTTGAAAATAATATTTATGACATCACGATAAACCTCATCGGGAAGAAGAATTCTGAAACAGCGAACGGGCAGAAAATTTCCATAGATACCAACTCCCCGGAGCCGAAGGACGAGAACCTGAAACTGATGTGGGCGGTGAACAAGGCACTGGCTGGCAGCCAGCTGAAAATGATGATGAAGCCGGATGGCACAGTGCTGTCCGTTTCTGGTTTTGACAATATTTACACAAAGGTGGAAAGTGTGATAAAAAAACACCTGAAAAGTGCCGAACAGCAGCAAAATTTCATGGCCGGTTTTAAACAAAGTTTAAGTGATAGGGCGCTGAAAGAGCAGCTTGAAAAGAACTTGAATGTTTTACCAAAAAAGGGGGCGAAAATCGGGGAAAGCTGGTCGCACACGGAAAATGCCTCTCCTGATGGCTCCGTAAAACTTACAACTACCTACACTCTGAAATCGGTAGATGATACCAGAGCTATCCTCAGCGTATCCGGAGGGATTCCGAAGAAGTCTGACAAGCGTAGCAAAGACGGGATGACGCACAGCATCAGCTCGGAAATGAGCCAAAGTGGCACGGTAATTTTCGACCGGAATACGGGATGGGTCTACAATCAGAACATCGCCGTGAAGACTAACCAGAGCGAAAGCATCTCGGATGGGAAACAGAGCCAGACGATAAAAAACAATGCGGTGACCACAGTAATCGTAAACCCGGGTAATAAATAGACGCCATGAAATACATCCTGGAACTTATCCTGAGTACTGCCATCGTCTTCTTTGTTTGGAACTGGCTGCAGGGCTTTTTTCCCCAGAGAAGATTCAGCAGGAAACCGAAGGAAGAAAATTTTCCGAAAGGAACTTCGGGTAAAATCAAGTGGGATGCGGAGACGGCTGAGTACGAGGAAATTCCTAATGAACCGAACAATACAAAATAAAACCGCGGATTCGCGGTCTTTTTTTTGGCGACTGCCAAAATCCACAGAATTGCGGATGGCGCGCATACTTCGTAATTTTGCCCTATGAATTCTGAGCTGGAACTTCAATTGAAATCTCTGCCGAATGAACCGGGCGTCTACAGATATTACGACAAGAACAATCAGCTACTGTATGTAGGAAAGGCTAAAAACCTGAAAAACAGGGTATTATCTTACTTCAACAAAAACCTTTCCGGCTACAGAACGCGGATAATGGTAGGGAAAATACACCGGCTGGAAACCACCATAGTACCAAGCGAATACGATGCACTTCTGCTGGAAAATAACCTGATAAAGGAACATCAGCCCTTCTACAATGTGAATATGAAGGACGATAAAAGCTACCCGTGGATCTGCATCAAGAACGAACATTTCCCCAGAATCTTCCTAACAAGAAGAGTGATTAAGGATGGCTCGGAATACTACGGGCCTTACGCCAAGGTAAAGCCAGCAAGGGTGCTGCTGGATACGATACGGCACATCTACAAAATCCGCACCTGCAACCTGAACCTTAGCCCAGAGAAAATAGCCGAGGGAAAATACAAGGTGTGCCTAGAATACCACATAAAAAACTGCGCTGGGCCGTGCGAAATGCTGGAAGCGGAGGACGAATACAACCGGAAAATCAATGCCATCCGTGGAATTATCAAGGGGGATTTCCGCTTGGCGAAGGCCTATCTTACGGAAGAAATGATGCGCTACGCCGAAAACCTGGAATTTGAAAACGCACAGCTCGTGAAGGAACGGATGGACCTGCTGGAAAACTACCAGGCGAAGCATACCGTGGTAAACCCAGCGGTAAACGATGTGGATGTTTTCGGGATGGCAAGCGATGAAACGGCGGCCTATGTCAATTATTTCAAAATTCAGAACGGGAACATCATCCAAAGCTACACCACGGAAATAAAGAAGGTGCTGGAAGAAAGCGACGAGGAAATCCTGGAAGAAGCGCTGATAGAAATCCGGCAGAAATTCGCTTCAGAATCAAAGGAAATCCTGCTGCCGTTCCACCTGAATTTCGAAATACCTGGCGTGAAATTCATAGTGCCGCAAATTGGCGATAAAAAGCGTCTGGTAGAGCTTTCCGCGCAAAACGCGAAGGAATACCGCATCGAAAAACTGAAGCAGATCCAAATTGTAGATCCCGATAGGCACACCAACCGAATAATGGCAGAGATGCAGAAAAACCTGAGAATGCCCGAGGAACCAAGGCACATAGAAGGCTTTGACAACTCGAACATCCAGGGCAGCAACCCTGTTTCAGCCTGCGTGGTTTTTAAGGACGGCAAACCGAGCAAGGCAGATTACCGCATCTTCCACCCAAAAACTGTAGAAGGGCCGAACGATTTTGCCACGATGGAAGAAGTGATCTTCCGCCGCTACAAAAGGTTGCTGGATGAGGAAGAGCCTTTGCCACAGCTCATCGTGATAGATGGTGGGAAAGGCCAGCTTTCCGCCGCCGTAAAATCGTTGAAGCAGATTGGACTATACGGGAAAATCACAGTCATCGGCATTGCGAAAAAGCTGGAAGAAATATTCTTCCCAGAAGATCCCATTCCGCTATATCTGGACAAAAAATCTGAGACGCTGAAAATCCTGCAAAGAGTGCGAGACGAAGCGCACAGGTTTGGCGTAAGGCACCACAGAACGCGCCGGAAAAATTCAACAATAAAAACCGAGCTGGACGAAATTCCGGGCGTTGGTCCGAAAAGCGTGGAACTGCTTTTCACGAAGTTGAAATCCGTGAAGCGCATCAAGGAAGCACCGCTGGAAACGCTGGAAGAAATCCTGGGCAAAAGCAAAGGCAAAGTGGTGTGGGAGTATTTTAATGGGTAAGAGCCAAGAGCCAAGGAAAAAGGAAAAAGGAAAAAGGCAAAAGGTAAAAGTAAAAAGTGTCGTCCCGCTGAACTTGCCGAAGCGTTTAAATTTTTCAATCTAAACCTTAAAAATTTTTTGCCCTTCGACAAGCTCAGGGTGACAATCCGCTCAAGCTTAATCTCCGCCTTAACCTTAATCTCCGCCTTAACCTAAAACTTAACTTCAGCCCAAACCTTACTTTTTATTTCGCCCTTGTATAAACCGTTCTCGCAAAATTGCCGTCGTTTGTTGGGATTTCGATGATTAAATCATTGCCATCGAAATAGCCCAGCGCAAAATTGCCGTTTTCCAATTTGCAGTGATAGACCTCGCGCTTTCCGGACTGCGTGAAAGTTGCAAAAGGTACAGAGCTGGATGCGTTCGACAAGATAAATTGTTTGGAATTGAGATTAATTCTGCTGAGAGAAATGGTGCCATTGCTGTAGATTTCCGCTTTGGAATTCGTGGTGGAATTCGGTTCCGTTTTCGCCGGCGTTTCAGCTATCGTCGGTGCTTCGGTTTTGGCAAAATCCTTCTGCACAGGCTTCGATTCCGGAAGGTTGGCAAGCGCCTTGTTCAGCGCATCAGGATAGCCTGTGTCATAATCCTTATCGTTGGAAGCGCCCGTGAAACTTGCGATTTGCCTGCCATTACAATCCGAGAAATTCACGGTGATTTTATTCTTCAGAAGGCTGGAAGAATTGGCGATTTCTGCGCTGAGGACATTGCAGTTGTTCTGCGCTTCGGCAGGCCATTCCTGCTGCTTTCCTTCCAGCACGGCATAGTTTTTCGCGTTCAGTTTTTGCTTCAGGATTTTCGGCAGGCCGTAATCATTTTTTCGGAAGTCCTTCATTTCGGAAGGCACGGCAATGTATTTGTAATCCTGAATTTGCGCCGAGAAAAGCGGGGCGAAAAACAGCGGAAGGTATGCCAACTTTTTCATTGGGAAAATTTTCGTAAAGATAGGAAAAAGAGCCAAGAGCAAATTGCGTTTCATTGCTTCTACCCTGAAAATTTTTCTCAACCTTAAACTTTATATTAACCTCAACCAAAAAATTTTATAATATTGCATTAAATTTGCTTGAAGGATTTAACCTAAACATTATAAATTTATCAAAAAAAAGAATTATGAGAAAAATTTTGCGAATGGTATTAAGCCTTGTTTTCGCGAATGTTTTTGCGCAAACCAACCGCTTCGTTTATGAATACAAAAGCAAAAAACCGGATTGGAACAACTACACCCAACTTTATATGGCGCTGGATGTAAACCCTGATGAGACGAAGTTTTATGATTATAAATTCATCGAGACGGACTCTCTCACGAAGAAAACGCCAGGACATAACTTCCGCACGAACTCACAGAGCGGACAGGTGCTGAAGCGGAAGAGAAATTCCAGCGAGAACATTTCTTACCTCACCAACAACCGTGGCGATTATTTCCAGCTGAAAACCAAGGACGAAATGAAATGGAAGCTGGGCAAGGAAACGAAAACGGTGGACGGCTACAAGCTGCAAAAAGCGGAAACGGATTTCGGCGGAAGGCACTGGACGGCGTGGTTTGCCCACGATGTGAACATCAACGAAGGGCCGTACAAATTCCGCGGCTTGCCCGGCTTAATCTTCGAGATTTCCGATGATGAGCAGCTATTCATCTACAAACTTGTGAAGAACAAGATGCTGAAGGAAACCTACAACACTACGGATTTCGTGGAAACGCACTACGGCGCACAGCCAATAGCGGTAAGCTGGAAGCAGTACGAGAAAATAAAGCTGGATGATTATGAAAATCCGTTTGAGAATTTGATTCGGGTTTTGAAAGATGGCGGCACGGTAACGATTGACAATCAACCGATTACATCGCCTACACAGCTGGACCAAAGAAGGCTGGCACAGCAGAAAACGATAAGAAACAGCCAAAACCCACTCGAGAAAAATATGTGGATAAAGTATCCCGAGAAGTGATTTTGGTTACAATTGTATGGTAGAAATTTAAACTTTAAACACCAAACTCTTAAACTTTGGTTTGCTATTTTTGCGAGACCAAAGTTTTTTTATGCAAAAGAACCAACGAAACTGGCTGTACATTCTCGCTTGCCTGCTGCTTTTCGTGCTGCTGGGCTTCATCTATGCCAACCCTGTGCTTTCCGGGCAAAAGCTTTTCCAGCACGACATCATCCAGTACAAAGGCGGTGCGAAGGAACTGCTGGATTACCGCGAAGCGCACGGCAAGGAAACCTACTGGAGCAACAGTATGTTCGGCGGAATGCCCACTTATCAGATGGGTGCCCGTTTCAGCGGCGATGTTATCAACAAAATTGACGATGTGCTGAACATTTTCCCGAAACCTGTAAACTACCTGTTCACGCTGTTTGCCGGCTTTTTCTTACTGGGGATGGTGGCCGTGCGAAACTGGAAGTACGCACTTCTCGGCGCTTTATTCTTCGGGCTTTCCACCTATTTCTACATCATCATAGCGGCCGGGCACAACGGCAAAGTGCACACCATATCGTACTTTGCACCGCTTTTAGCCGGTATCTTGCTGGTTTACATCCGCAAAAAATATTTGCTCGGTTTTATCATCACCGCTTTATTTATGGGGCTTCAGGTGGCTGCCAACCATCCACAGATGACCTATTATCTGTTCATCGCGTTGGCATTTTTGTTCATTTCGGAATTAATCCGCGCCATTCAGAAAAAATCATCGTGGAAGCACTTCCTGATTTCCACTGGAATCGTGGGCATCGCCTGCGTTTTGGGTGTTGGGATGAATGCACAGCGCCTGATGGCGAACGCTGAATATGTGACAGAAACTGTGCGCGGCAAGAAAATTTTGCAGGACGAAGGCGGCTCTTCCACAAAATCCGGGATGGATAAGGAAAGTATGCTGATGTGGAGCTACGGCAAAATGGAAACGCTTAACTTATTGATACCCAGACTGATGGGTGGTGCAAGTGATGAGCCAGGTTCGGAAAAAATGATGCAGGAGATATCGCAGATTGTGCAGGAAAATGTAAAATCTGAAAACGAGTTACAGAATATTTACCGCGGCCTTCAAAGCCCAACTTACTGGGGTGAGCAGCCCGGAACTTCCGGACCAGCTTATCAGGGTGCGGTGGTAATTTTCCTGGCATTTCTCGGGTTTTTCTTTGCACCGAAAAATTACCGCTACTGGATTTTAGCCGCCACAATTCTCACCATAATGCTGGCCTGGGGCAGCAATTTAATGTGGCTATCCGATTTTTTTATCGAATTTGTGCCACTGTACAACAAATTCCGCGCGCCAAGTTCCATACTTGTAGTACCGGAATTATTGTTGCCATTAATTGCAATGATTGGGCTTTATTATTTTTTTCAACTCAATGAAAATCAAAAGGTTACAAAAAAAGCAGAGCTGAAATCTCAAGCGGAAAGTAATGCTAAATTCATCAATCTGAAAAAAAACCCGAAAGCTAAAACGCTGATTTTCTTGACTGCTGGATTTGTAGCATTTTTGCTTTTGCTAATGATTTTCAGTAAACCGATTTTAGGTTTCTACAGCGAAAATGAAAAGACTTACCTTCCGCCCTATCTCCTTGATTATCTGATAGATGAGCGCTACAAAATGTTTCAGGCCGATACGCTGAAAGCCATCATTTACATCCTAATAACCGCCGCTGCGATGCTCCTTGCTGTTTCCAAAAAAATCTCAGGGAATGTGGCGCTGATTATCATTGCTTTGGTGAGCACTTTCGATTTGTGGACGGTGAATAGGCGCTATTTGAACAATGATAATTTCGTGGAAAAAGTCTTCGCCGATCATCCCTTCCAAACCGAATTCGATGAACGGATGATGGAAAATCCCAAACTTGAACCACTTTTAGCGAGCATCGAAATCAATAAGCGCCTTGAAGAAATCACAGAAAAAGACCAGAATCATTACAGAATTTACAATCAGGTGTTGGGCACTTTCAGCGAAACAAACACCTCCTATTTTAAATCTTCGGTTGGTGGATATTCTGCTGCAAAGCTGAGACGATACGATGATTTAATCGGGAAATATTTTTCACCGAAGGATTCTATTGAAGAAAAACAGACGATGGAAATCCTTAATATGCTGAACACCAAATACTTTGTGCTTGGCACTGAAAGTGGACAGGTGATTGCCAATCCGAACAACAACGGAAATGCCTGGCTAGTTTCCGAAATTCAGTTTGCCAATACACCAAACGAAGAAATTGAAAAAATAGGTGAAATAGACACTAAAAAATTCGCAATAATCTCGGCAAATGACAAAGAATATATTAATGGGAAAAATCTGCAGCGTGATTCTTTGGCGAGCATCCAGCTGACAAGTTACCAGCCGAACGAGTTGCATTTTAAAACTAACAGTTCCACATCACAACTGGCAGTTTTCTCAGAAATATTTTATCCGCACGGCTGGAAAATGTTTTTGGATGGTGAGGAAGTGCCGTACATCAAGGCGAATTACTTGCTTCGTGCGCTGCACATTCCAGCCGGAAGGCACGATGTGAAAATGATTTTCGAGCCGGAAGTTTTACAGCGCGGCAAACTTTTTTCCTGGATCTCCTTCGGTTTATTTTTAGCGCTGAGCCTTGCCGGAATTTTCTATTTCAGAAAACAGAAAAATTTTGCAAAGTAAAAAAGTCCTCATCGTCACCTACTACTGGCCGCCTGCTGGCGGACCAGGTGTTCAGCGCTGGCTAAAGTTTGCGAAATACCTTCCGGAATTTGGTTTCGAGCCAGTAATCTACGCACCGGCAAATCCAAGCTACCCGATTTCTGACGAATCACTTTTGAAGGAAGTGCCTGAAAACCTGAAAGTTATAAGAAAAAAAATATGGGAACCGTACCGTTTTGCAGAGAAATTAAATCCGCAAAATAAAAAATTTAAAGCTGGGCAATTTGATGTCGGGAAACACCAATCCTGGAAATCAAAACTTTCAGTTTGGATTCGCGGCAATTTTTTCATTCCGGATGCAAGAGTTTTCTGGGTGAAGCCATCCGTAAATTTTCTGAAAAGGTATTTAATTAAAAATCAAATAGATACAGTAATCACAACCGGTCCGCCGCATTCTTTGCATCTCATCGGATTAGCATTGAAAAAGGCAAATCTCAAACTAAAATGGATTGCAGATTTCCGTGATCCGTGGACTGAAATTTCATACTATAAACATCTGAGGCTCAGTAAGTTAGCCAACTTTATTCACCATAAACTTGAGCGGAAAGTTTTTAAAACTGCCGATATTACAATCGCTACCAGCTTTACAGATGCTGAGAACTTCAGAGAAAGAGGCGCAAAGTCTGTGACCATAACCAATGGTTTCGATTTTGAACCAGGAGTTTCAAATTCCAAAACTGAAAAATTTTCGCTGAGCTATATCGGTATTTTGGAGCAATTACGAAATCCTGAAAATTTATGGCAGGTTTTAGAGAAAATGATAAAACAGAATGCTGAATTTTCCAATGATTTTCAACTCAAATTTGTAGGCAAAATAGATGAAAAAATCTTACAGGATTTAGAGCGCAAAAACTTAAAAAGCCATATCAAAAATATGGGCTATCTTTCTCACGATGAATCTTATCGAGAAATGCAAAGCTCTGATTTACTGTTAATTACAAATTTCCCCCAGGAAAATTCCCGTGGAATCATTCCCGGAAAACTTTTCGAATATTTATCAACAGGAAACCATATTATTTCCTTCGGACCAAAAAATGCAGATGTTGAAAAAATTCTTGAAAAAACAAATTCTGGAAAACACTTCCAATTTAATGATTCCGCAAAGATTGAAGAATTTATCTTAAAAACCTACAATCAATGGAAATTAGGAAATTCTCAAAATAAGACGAGCAATATTGAAGAATTCTCAAGAAGAAATCTCACGAAAAAATTAGCGGAAGTTTTGAACGGCTTATCTTAAAGCCAGCCCATTTCCTTCATCCAATCATCGTTGTAAACCTTGCCCACATAACGAGATCCGTGGTCGTGAAGTAGAACCACAACTACATCATTTTCAGTAAATTGCGCTTGCATTTGCTTGATTGCCGAAATCGCACTTCCCGCAGAATATCCGCAAAAAATCCCTTCCTCCTTTGCTAATTTTCTCGTAAAAAGCGCACCATCCTTATCAGTTACTTTCTCAAAATGGTCAATTACTGAAAAATCATAATTCTGCGGAATAATATCTTCTCCGATGCCTTCGGTAATGTAGGCATACGCATTTTCCGGCCTGTATTCACCGGTTTCCTTGAATTCTTTCAAAATCGAGCCATAGGTATCCACACCGATAATTTTGATGTCCGGATTTTTTTCCTTGAAGAATTTTCCGCAACCTGTAATGGTTCCGCCGGTTCCTGCACCCACCACGAAATGCGTGAGCTTCCCTTCAGTTTGCGCCCAAATTTCTGGCGCTGTTTGTTCGTAATGAGCCTGCCGGTTTGACAAATTGTCATACTGATTCACATACCAGCTGTTCGGCGTTTCATTTGCAAGTCGCTGAGAAACAGAGTAATACGAGCGCTCATCATCTGGTGCCACATCATCTGGGCACACCACAACTTCCGCACCCATAGCCTTCATCACATCTACTTTTTCCTTCGACTGTTTATCGTTCGTCACGAAAATGCAGCGGTAGCCTTTCACGATGGCAGCCAGCGCCAGACCCATACCGGTATTGCCGGAAGTCCCTTCTATAATGGTTCCGCCGGGCTTCAGCCTTCCGTCTTTCTCCGCATCTTCCACCATTTTCAGCGCCATCCTGTCTTTCACGGAATTTCCTGGATTAAAAGTTTCTACCTTTGCCAAAACAAGCGCAGGAAAATCATCGCCCAAAACTCGGTTCAGCTTTACAAGTGGCGTATTCCCAATGGTTTCAAGAATATTATTTGCGTAATTCATTCGGAAAATTTAAAGCCGCAAAGTTATCGCTTTAAAATTAACTGTAGCGAATTGAGCGTACGGGTGAGATTTTGCTGATGAGATAGCTGGGCAAAATCAGTGTAAGAGCCGATATAATCAGCATCCCGAGCGAAATGGAAAGGATGAGTAACGGATTTAAGTCCACAGGAACTTCGCTGACATAATAATTTTCCGGATTGAGCTTTATTATGCCAAAATATTTCTGAAGCAGAAGCAAGCCAATCCCGATGAGATTTCCGAAAAGCAGCCCCGGCAGCATGATGATAAGTGTGTAATAAATAAAAATCTGCCGTATGCAGCGGTTATTTGCGCCCAAAGTTTTTAGGATCCCGATGCTGTTGGTGCGCTCTATTATGAGAATCAAAAGCACCATTATAATGTTGATTATTACCACTGCAAGCATTATCCCGATGATCAGCGCTATATTGACATCAAAAATACTGATCCAGTCCACTATCTGCGGGTAATTGTCTGTGACTTTTTCAACATAATTTTTGTAGCCAGCCAATTGCTGGATCTCCGCTGCAAGTCTGTCTGTCCCGGAGCGGTTGTCCAGGAAAATGTCGTAACCACCAGCATCGTCATTGCCCAAACCTGTAATTTTTCTGGCGTGATTAATACCTCCAATGATGTAGAGATCATCAATCATTTTGATGTCGGTGCTGTAAATCCCAGAGATACGGAATTTTCGGTACAGCGGCTTCTGGTCTTCTTTCGAGAAAATCGCGACCACGCTGTCGCCCACTTTTTTGCCTAAATCCACAGCAATTTTTTGCGAAAGCACGATATTCCCGTTGAATCCATCTTCTGTGACCTGAGGAGTCTCCCCCGCTACCAAGAATTTTTTGAACCGTGCGTGGTCAAAATCTTTGCCGACTCCCTTGAAAATAATCCCGGCAAAATTGTCTTTCGTGCGCAGGATCCCGCTTGCGGTTACAAACTTCTGCATTCCTTCCACCCCCTGCAGCCGTTTTATTTCAGGGAGATTCAATGCCTCCGTACTGAGGGCGGAAGAGTTGTACGAGGTATTAGATCGGGTAGATTTCAGCATAAGCTCCCCGGTGAAATCCGCCAGCCGGTCCCTGATAGCGTATTTGGAACCAAGCCCCGTAGATACGGTAATGAGGGAGACGATGACACCCAGCGCTACGGAAAGCCTCCCGATAAAGATGATAACCCGCGAGAGGTTATTTTTAGAACTTTTCGCTAAAGCAATTTTATTGGCGTAATAAAGTGGAAAACTCAAAATCCAGGAAATTTAATCAAAATCTGGTCCCCTGCCGGAGTCTCTGTTTTTATAAAGTATAAAAAGCCCTATGCTGAGGCCCAACACGCCGGCTACGGCATTCAACAACGCCCTCGGAAGGCGGTCGGGAGCTTCACTACCGAGGTAATTCATCAAAAATACGATGATAAATGTAAGCACTGACACTACGATATGATTTCTGCCAAAGAGTTTCATTTTACTTAATTTTATAGGAAACCATAATGCCGCCTCGGTACGGGAGCCACTCTCCGCTGCGGTTCCAGCCGTCCCCGTGGTCTGTATCGTAGCGGTCGCCACTCAGCTTGTCGTAGCCTTTATATCTATCCTGCGCGTTCCCGAATGCAAGAAACACATCCAGATTCCACCGCTCTTTCCAGCTAAACTGATAGCCACCGACAGCACCGATTATAAAACCGTAGCCCTTCTGGTAAAGATTTGAGTTGATGTATGGGGTAATCTCGCCTTGCTTGTTTTTGGAGAATTCATTGTTCCAGTAGTTCCACTTTGATATGTTGAATGCGGCGCCGGAGACATTAGCACCTACATACCAGCCGCTAAAGGCTTCTTTAAAGTAATATCTCCCGTCCACCCCTGCGATCAGAAAGCGGGCATTGTGCCCCGCAAAAGACTTCCAGGGAGAAAGTGTGGCATCACCCTGCAGGGTGATTTTTGGCGCTAACTGAAACTCCGCTGCCGTATTAATAATGCCGACTGGCAGCAGTAGGGCATTCCCCTTTACGAAAACCTGCCGCTCCTCTGCTTGCTGGGAAAAAAGAATTCCACTCCAAACAACAAAAAAACTTACCCAGATTCTAAAGTTCATTGAGCAGCTCTTTCACGGGGTTGGTATCGAGGTTTCCGCTTTCCGCAAGCTGCAGCGCGCGCTCGGCAAACATCCTGGCCTCCTGTTTTTTTCCTGTTTTCAGATAAATCTTTGCCAAGGCATAGGTATTCTGCACGGTTTCGCGCGACATCACAGATTTTTCCAGCCAGGCGGAGGCAGTTTTTAGCGACCGGGCATCATTGCTGTGTTCGGAGATGAGCATTGCCGGCTGCACAAGATCAGCAGGATCAAAACCATTTCCATCTTTAAAAAATGCCAACGCTGTTTCTTCAAATTTCTCAAAATTACCTGAGGTGAGGTAGAAATTCATCTCATACCTTGCTAGGCCTGCTTCAGCCTCTTCCCCCGGTACTTTTCCTGCTATTTCCTTGCGATATATCCCAGCATTTATGCTGCCATCGCTGGTGTTGATGGCCTTCGCCAGCGCATCGCTTATTAAGATTTGCTCATTGAATTGGCGGTACACTTCCTCCGGGAGCAACTTCGTGATTTCTGCCTTGTTTTCAAAGAAATATTTATAATTAGCGTCGTTCGTTGACCGTATGTAAGACAAAAGCATCGATAATTCTTCCCTGCTTAGCTGGCGGTCTTTTTTATTGGCAAAATAGCGCTCGCTTACCTTTTTGGCAAATTCCGGATCAGTAGCCGCAAAGAGCTGTACGGCAGATTTCAGGAATTCCGGATCTTTTTCACCCTTTTCGAAGCGCTCTTTTGCGTTTCCTTCTTTTACAAGCGGGTTTGCCACCCTCCTACCCAGGCTGATAAAATCATCAGGCTCAAGATATCCGCCGCCACGATAAAGCACCTCGCCATTAGCATTTAAAAAAAGATAGGTGGGATAGGAGTATACCTGATACTTTCGGGCAATTTCCCTGCCCTCGCCCTTTTCCATATCCAGGTGGGCGTTTATAAAATTTTCATTATAAAAATCTGCAACTTCCTTCTTTACAAATACATTCCGCTCCATCATTTTACAAGGTCCGCACCAGCTTGCGTAGGCATCTAGGAATACAGGCTTCCCCACCCTGCCTGCTTTTGCGAGTATTTCACTCATTGGCAGTTCTTCAAATTTGATGGACTGCGCTGAGAAGAAGGACGCGGCAAAAAGGCTCGCCGCTGTGATATAGAATTTCATCCGCGAAGTTTGGCTACAAATATAAATATCTTTTTTTGTACTATTCGCTCACGAGTTTCTTCAGATAATTCCCATACCCACTCTTGCCATATTTATCGGCGATTTCCAGAAGTTTTTCATCGGTGATGAATTTATTGCGCCACGCAATCTCCTCGATGCAGCCTATTTTGTAGCCCTGCCGCTTTTCTATGACGCGCACAAATTCCGATGCATCGTGCAGGGAATCGAAAGTGCCTGTGTCCAGCCAGGCTGTGCCTCTGTCCAAAACGCCGACCTCCAGCTTTCCTTTTTGCAGATAAACATTGTTCACATCGGTAATTTCCAGTTCGCCACGAGCCGAAGGCTTGATGTTTCTCGCAATTTCCACCACCTCATTATCGTAAAAATAAAGCCCGGGAACTGCATAATTGGACTTCGGATCCTGCGGTTTTTCCTCAATGGATACCGCTCTGAAATTCTCATCAAATTCCACTACGCCATACCTTTCCGGATCGGCTACATGGTAGGCGAATACTACGCCGCCATCAGGATTGGTTTTCTCCTTCAGCAGCTGGCCCATACCATAGCCGTAGAAAATATTATCACCAAGAACCAGCGCAGCGGAATCATTGCCGATAAAATCTGCGCCCAAAATAAACGCCTGCGCCAAGCCGTCCGGCGAAGGTTGCACCACATATTCAATCTGGCAGCCGATTTCTGAGCCATCGCCCAAAAGTTTTTTAAAGCCTTCCTGATCGTGTGGCGTGGTGATGACCAGTATTTCACGAATCCCCGCCAAAAGCAGCGTGGAAAGCGGATAGTAGATCATCGGCTTGTCGTACACCGGCATCAGCTGCTTGGAAACAGCGATGGTCAGCGGATAAAGTCTTGTGCCGGATCCTCCGGCGAGAATAATTCCTTTCATATTTTTGCGAATTATTGCAGATTATTACGAATTATTGCGAATTGATGCGAATTTACAAATACATACTAATGCAAAATAGGGTTTAAAATCCTTTTATAAGTTAAAGATTTCTCTCCAAAGTTGATGAGCAGGCCTAATCTTTTTCCTGTGGCTTTCAGATAATTTAATGTTTGGCGCAGCAGATTATCGTGAATAAACGACACCGATTTAATCTCCAATATAATTTCATCAAAACACAAAAAATCAGCGCGGTATTTCTTCGTCAGCTTTTCTCCGTTATAATACAAATCCAGCGGAACTTCCTTTTTGTAGGGTATTTGGTTTTTTAAAAATTCCTTTTCGAGAATTTCAGAATACACCGCCTCCAAAAATCCGCTTCCCATTTGTGAATGAATGTTCATACAAATGCCGATAATCCTATAACTTTCCTCAGGAAAAATAATTTTATCACCCATCCTTTGAGAATTCGCTAATAATTAGCATTAATTCGCCAAAAATCCGCATCAGTTTGCGTACTGCTCACTATAATATTTCTGATAATCTCCGCTGGTCACATTTTCCAGCCATTCCTGATTTTCAAGGAACCAATCGATGGTTTGGGAAAGGCCTTCTTCAAAGGTTACGGAGGGTTTCCACCCTAAGTCTCGGTGAAGTTTCGTAGCGTCTATTGCGTAGCGCTTATCGTGGCCTGGCCTGTCTTTCACGAAGGTTATCAGCTTTTCGGAATAGCCTGCTGGCTTGCCGGTTTTCTCATCAACCTGGCGGATTAATTCCTTTACCAAGTCAATATTCTGCCACTCATTCCAGCCCCCGATGTTGTAGGTTTCGCCGGTTTTCGCTTCGTGGAAAATCTGGAAAATCGCCTTAGCGTGGTCAATCACGAAAAGCCAGTCCCTGGTATATTTTCCATCGCCATAAATTGGTAAAGGCTTCTCGTTCAGGATGTTATGGATGCAGAGCGGAATCAGCTTTTCCGGAAAATGGTTCGGGCCGTAATTATTTGAGCAGTTGGACACGATGAACGGCAGGCCGTAGGTATTGCCGTAGGCCCTCACTAGATGATCGGAAGCCGCTTTGCTTGCGGAATACGGCGATTTCGGATCGTAGGCCGTTTCCTCCGTGAAGAATCCGGTCTCTCCCAGGGCACCGTAAACTTCATCGGTGGAAATGTGGTAGAACAGGTTTTTGCGCTTCTCATCCGGGAAATTTCCGTGGGTATGCTCAGGGTTCAGCTCCCAGAATTCGCGGCAAAGGTTCAGCAGATTTGCCGTGCCGAAAACATTGGTATTGATGAAGGCATTTGGATTGGCAATGCTTCTATCCACATGGCTTTCCGCGGCAAGGTGCACCACGGCATCAGGCTTGTGCTTCTCGAAGACGCGGCGCAGATCTTCGGTTTTGGTAATGTCCGCTTTTTCGAAAATGTAATTAGGCTCGTTCTCAATATCCTTCAAGTTTTCCAGATTTCCAGCGTATGTGAGCGCATCCAGATTGATGATTTTCGTATCGGGCAGGTTTTTCACGAATTCCCGCACAACATGCGAACCTATGAAACCGGCACCTCCGGTGATAATGATGGACTGCATTCTATTTTAGGATTAAAAAATTCAAAGGTTGAATGATTAAAAGGTTTTTTACTGTCTATTGTTGTTTGTATGACAAGTTTTATGTCTTGCATCTTGGCCACATCTAAGCTCAAAAATTTCCCTCCGAGAATTTTGCCTGAACCTTGTCTTTTTCTGAAAGAATGATGTCAGAAGCCGGAAGTTTCCAGTCGATATTCAAATCGGCATCGTTCCAAAGCACGCCGCCTTCCGATTCTTTGTTGTAGAAATTATCGCATTTGTACGCGAAAACTGCCGTTTCGCTCAGCACTGAAAATCCGTGGCCGAAACCTCTTGGCACATAGAACTGCAGCTTGTTTTCCGCAGAAAGTTCCACGCCGTACCATTTACCGAAAGTCGGCGAATCTTTTCGCAAATCCACAGCCACATCTAAAACTTTCCCTTCCAGGCAGGAAACTAATTTTGCCTGGGCATTTTCACCTTTCTGCAGATGGATGCCGCGCAAAACGCCGTAGCACGATTTGGAAATATTATCTTGAACGAAATGCCCGTTCAGCCCAGTAAGCTCCTCGAATTTTTTCTCGTTAAACTTTTCGTAAAAATAGCCTCTGTCATCCTCGAAAATTGTGGGCTCGATGATGTAGCAGTCTTTTAATGGTGTCTGGATCAGTTTCATTAGAAAATATTTAATCAATAGGCTTGCTCATCGCCCTTAATAAGATTATAAACCGTCAAAAATATGATTTTTAAATCAAGGAAAAAAGACCAGTTTTGGATGTACCACACATCTTTTTCGATGCGGCGCTGCATATCTTCCTCGCTGAAAATTTCTCCGCGGGAACCTGTAACCTGCGCCCAACCTGTGATGCCGGGCTTTACGAAATGCCTTACATTAAATTTTTCTATAATTTTCTTATTGGCTTCTGTAACTGAAAGCATCATTGGGCGAGGCCCAACGACAGACATATCACCAAGCAAAACATTGAAAAACTGGGGAAATTCATCAATACTCGTTTTTCGAAGAAAGGCCCCTATTTTGGTTATCCTGTCATCATTTTTTGCAACTAACCGTGTATCACTTTCATCGTTTACCCTCATCGTTCGAAACTTAAAGCATTTAAACGGCTTATTATCCAAACCGGAACGAAGCTGCGTGAAAAACACCGGGCCTTTGCTCTCCGCCCTGATGATGATGGCAATTATCGGCGTAAGCCACGACAAAATGAAAATAATGACAACAAGTGAAAAGATGATATCAAATGTTCTTTTTAATAATGCTTTCTCCAGTGATTGCAAAGGTTCCGGTATCATTTTAAATAGTGCGACATCTCCAACAATATTAAGGGAAGCTGAGGGCACATTGCTGATTAACGCCGGTAAAAGATAAATTCTCACCATTTGGTCATCCGCTTTTTTTAAAACCGTTTTGTAATCTTCCTGAAAATTTTCTGTATCGCAAAGAATGATGTTGTCAATATTATTTTCATTTAAATCATTTAACAAATCATTCAAATCACCTAGGTATTTTCCACGGCCGACATCATTTTCAGCATTTACCGTATAAAAACCCTTGATGCCCAATGATGAACGGAAATTCTTTTTTCTCAAAAAAACTTCAATATCCCTGCTCTTCCCTAAGAGAACGCTTACAAGCCTGCGGTTTAGATAAATTCGGTATTTTCTCCTGTAAAGAAACGTTAAAATTCTAAATATAAACAGAAATACTGCGCAAATGACTATTGCCGAAAGAATTGCTTTTCTTTTAGGTAAAATTTCAAAAAGGAGAAAATATATACTTAAACTAACAGAGCTAAAAACTATATAAGTTTTAGCAAGAACCCCCAAATGCTCCTGGGCATATCTTACGTAAGCATTCTCATAAAGCTTTGTGAACCAAGAAATTACAAACCATATCAATAACAACCCTAACAAAATAACTACTTGCTCCGCAAACGCAACAGGGAATAAATTGAAAAAGTGTAATAAAAGAAAAGTTAGTAGAAGCGAAATAGCATCTGAAAGTTTTAAAATCGAAGCAAAACGATGATAAAGTTGTCGCATCTCCAGCTCTCGAATTTTTTCCTACTCACTCCTATTATAATCATCCTCAATCCGCACGATATCATCTTCACCAAAGTACTCTCCATACTGCACCTCAATGAAGTATAAATCTTCTTCTGAATTATTCGCAATTCTGTGCTGCGCACCCCGTGGTATACGGATAACCTCACCAGGAAGAAAATCCTTTACTTCATCATTAAGTGTTACAGTAGCCATTCCTGTAATAATTGTCCATACCTCAGCCCTATGCTTATGATACTGCAACGAAAGCCGATGGCCTGGCTTTACAAAAATTTTCTTTACCTTGTGAGTAAGCGCATCTTCTAAAACCCAATATTCACCCCAAGGTCTGAAATCGTGGTCCATATACTTAATTCAGTTGGGAAAGATACGATTTTTCCTTTATACCAACTGTTTGGTTAGAAAAGTAACGAGTTTATAACCGCAGCGATTCTCTCTCGGTCAGAATCCGTGAGGTTGCTTCCAGAAGGCAGGCAGAGCCCGTTTTCGAATAATTTTTCGGCTACATTGCCACCGTAATATTTTTCATTTCCAAAGACTGGCTGCAGATGCATTGGCTTCCAAAGCGGCCGCGATTCTATATTATCATCCAAGAATTTCAAGCGCAAATCTTCCCTTGAAAAGCCTGCGATTTCCTGGTCAATCGTAATTGCGGAAAGCCAGTGATTGGAGAAAAAATCTGGATTCGGCTCTGTGAAAAGCGTGATGCCTGCAGCATTTTTGAAAAGCTCATTATAAAAATCGTGCATCTTCCTTCTGGCAGCAATCCTTTCTGGCAGCACCTCCATTTGTCCACGGCCAATCCCAGCACACACGTTGCTCATACGGTAGTTATAGCCAATCTCTGAATGCTGGTAATGCGGCGCATTGTCACGAGCTTGCGTGGAAAGAAATACCGCCTTGTCCTTCTGCTGTTGAGTTTTGCAGACCAAGGCTCCGCCACCTGAAGTGGTGATGATTTTATTCCCGTTGAAACTCAGGATGGATAGTTCGCCGAAAGTTCCGCACTTTTGTCCTTTGTATTCCGAGCCAAGGGCTTCCGCCGCATCCTCAATTACAGGGATTTCGTAACGTTTTGCGATTTCCTGAATTTCAGACAGTTTTGCAGGCATTCCATACAAATGCACCATAATTATTGCCTTCGGTTTTTGGCCTGCCTCTATCTCCGTTTTTATGGCTTCTTCCAATGCGTGCGGGCACATGTTCCAAGTTTCCGGCTCGGAATCGATAAAAATAGGTTTTGCGCCAACATAAGTTATTGGATTGGCCGATGCAGAAAAAGTAAAACTTTGGCACAGAACAGTATCTCCCGACTTTACGCCCAAAATTATTAGCGCAAGGTGAAGCGCTGCAGTACCTGCACTGAGCACAGCCACCTTAGATTCCCCGCCCAGAAAATTTTCAAGATCTTTTTCAAAATCATTCACATTGGGACCAAGTGGCGCCACCCAGTTTTCATCAAAGGCCTGATGGATAAAGTTCAGTTCGCTTCCGCCCATATGTGGCGAAGAAAGCCATATTTTTGTATTCATTTAATCGATAAATTTAATCGGTTTAGCAGGATTCCCCACCACGGTGCAATTATCCGGTACATCGCGGATGATGACAGTACCTGCTCCCACGATGCAGTTTTTACCCACTTTTACACCCTGGATAATGCATGCTCCTATTCCAATGTGGGTATTCTCACCAATTTTTACACCACCTGCTAGGGCTGCATTTGGTGAGATATGAACATAGTCATCAATAATGCAATCGTGCTCAACAACAGCCGCTGTATTGATAATGCAGTGCCTTCCGATTTGAGCGGCAGGATTTACAATAGCGTTTGCCATTATAACTGTTCCTACCCCCACCTCTGAATAGCATGAAATCACTGCATTCGGATGAATTAATGATATGTAATTGAAATTGAGACGCTCAACAATCTTGCGCCTGACATGATTATTTCCGATAGAAATCACACATTTTTTATGCAATGGGAATATTCCGTTACATTTCTCCACAGGGATGCCAAAAATATGACTGCACTTTGGGTTATCATCATAGATTAACTCTACCTCCTCCCCTCTTAAGAGTGCAATATCAATGATAGGCTTAGCGTGACCACTGGCTCCGAAAAGTACCATTATTTATTCCCTTTAAACTCTTCAGAAGTTACATGGCCCTCCTGCGTGATGCCTTCACGAACGAAAACCTTCTTCACAGTAAGTAGAAGAATTT
The DNA here is from genome assembly GCF_014961145.1 of Cruoricaptor ignavus. Classification (NCBI taxonomy): domain Bacteria; kingdom Pseudomonadati; phylum Bacteroidota; class Flavobacteriia; order Flavobacteriales; family Weeksellaceae; genus Cruoricaptor; species Cruoricaptor ignavus. The sequence goes on along the minus strand of NZ_CP063145.1, from coordinate 1,895,381 downwards.
TTAAATCAACCCAAAAGCTGATGTGATCTACATACCAGACATCCAGCTCAAATTTACGCTCCCAGCTGATCGCATTTCTGCCGTTCACCTGTGCCCAGCCTGTGATTCCCGGCTTTACTTCGTTTCTTCTCCGCTGAAAATCGTTGTAAAGCGGCAGGTAGGATGGCAGCAGCGGCCTTGGCCCAACTAAAGACATATCCCCTTTGAGGACATTGATAAGTTGCGGAATTTCGTCCAGAGAGGTTTTGCGTACAAACGCGCCAACTTTTGTAAGCCTGTCGGCATCAGGTAGCAGATTTCCTTGCGCATCTTTCCGGTCATTCATCGTTTTGAATTTTATGATGCGGAATATCTCTCCGCTTTTTCCTGGACGAAGCTGAAAAAAGAAAGGCTTTCCTGCATTGGCAAAGAATAAGGCTACCGTAACCAGCACAAACAGCGGCGATAAAGCAACGAAGCCGATGAGCGCCAGAGCGAAATCTAACAGTGGTTTTAAAAAATCCCTATATAACATTCCTAAAGGATTAGAACATTACAAAATTAAGATTTTTTCCTCACTGTGGTTTTGGGATTCTCTTCCAAAAGTTTTTCATATTCTGAAAGAACTGCCTCCCAAACCTTCGCATTTTGATACCTGCCTACAATTAAATCTCTGGAATTGGACTTTAGTCGGCTTCTTTTCTCATGGTTATTCAAAAGTTCTAACATAGCTTCCATCAAAGCACCGCTATCTTTTTTTGGTATAATGACACCATTTTTTCCATTCTCAATGATTTCATTGCTTCCGCTAATATTAGTGACAATTGAAGGCAATTCCATTGCCCCTGCCTGCAGCACTACATTTGGAAAACCTTCCCGATAACTTGGGAAAACCAAAACATCTGAAATTGCGAAATAAGGCCTCACATCTTTCTGAAAACCTACCGTTATAATATTTGTGTTTTTATCAATTTCGTTTATAATGTTATTTGGCAGTGGATCTTGTTCCTGTTCAAATGGACCCACAAGCAAAAGTTTCACTTTTTTATCGACCGCTTTATTTGATAAATTTTCAAATGCTCTTACCAACTCTACAATTCCTTTGTCCTTTACAAGTCTCCCAACAAAAACGAAAACGAAATCCTGACTATCAATTCCCAACTCATTTTTCAATTTACTTTTAAAATCATCAGTAAAATGTTTAACCGAGAAATAATCAGTATCAATTCCGTTTACATTACCATTGGCCAAAACTTTCATCGGTTTTTTGGTTATTTCAAATTTTATCAGATCTTCCTTTACACCTTGCCCTTCCGGATAAATGTTTGTTGCTGCCCAGCATAAAAGCTTGTCCATCCAAATTAATATTTTCTGAAAAGCACCGGTTTTATAAGGAAAAATCAAGCCTGTAAAGGTGTGCATCCGAATAGGAACACCGGCAGCCTTTGCGGCAAGCATAGAAAGCAACCCTGCTTTTGGTGTAATGGAATGTACTATTTGCGGTTTTTCTTTTTTGAATAAAGAATACAGATTAGTTAAGGATTTAAAATCGTCAACAAGAGAAATCTTCCGCTGAATTTCAACGGCTTGAGTCCTTACGCCTTCCCTTTCCTCAACCTCTGTTAAGTATTCCCCAGGGCTGGAAACAGCTAATACTTCATAATGTTTTTGCAGGAACTCTAGTTGCCCTTTCAAAAGGACATTCAGCGATTCAGGAACAGTCGCGGTACGTATTATTTTATGAGTATTTTTTTTCAACATTACTTTTCAATAAAGACATTCCGATCACTCGCTAATTTTTTGAACTTATTATTGCCTTTTTCATCAATATGATATATATTTTTATAATATATTTTTACTGTTGCGGAGTTTGATGTACGAGAGAATGGTATTTTAGCTTTTGTCCAATCGCTATTTTGTACTCTAATTACACCGCCAGCATCATAGTATTTGTTATAAACATTTAAGGATGTTGAAAACCCTCCATATGAATAGTTATCAATATGGTTATCAATAAGTATAGAAACATATTTTCTATTTCTTATATCTAATACACTCAAAGCATTTAAATTAATATTTAACCCAGCATTAGCATTATTATAAGTAAATATATTGCTTAAATATACATTATCTAATATTTCTTCAGCGACGCTTGGCTCAATATCAATCCCACATTGTGGCGCCGTTCCGTTTGTGTTTGAAATATTAATTTCACTCAACAAGGCATTTCTTACTGAAGTTATCGATATTCCGTTTCTGCGAGCATTATCAATAACACCATTTTTAATGGTTATATCTTGTGAATATTTTAAATCTTCAGAACCTACAAAAAGCCCATCACCCCAAGTATCAGCTATTATGAAGTTTTGGATAAGAATATTTTTCGAATTCAAAATTGCTATTCCTGCACTCCATTCTCCTTGCTGTTTTTTATTCTCTTTTCTGTTACCCTTAACATTCGCATTGTAAATGGACACATTCTCTACATCATAGATTTTTATGGCATCATCAAGCCTCCCTTTGGCATCACTATCAAAATAAATCTCAGATTTTTTATTAAAATAAATTTTTCTGTCTGAGGGTATTCTCAATCCCGTTTTACCTATTTTCACAGGAAAATTGGGAAGCAAAACAATTTTATTTTCATCAATAGCTTTTTGCAGAATTTCAGTATAATCCGCACTTTTATCCTTGACAAAATTTTTTGGCAGATAAGATGTAATATCTAGTGCTTCGCTGGGTATCGGTGTAAAGTAAACTTTATATTTCTGCTCAGGTTTCATATATTTCCAGCTCATTTGCGGAAAGGCTGTGACGATGCCTATGAAAAAAGAGACAACTATGAAAATAAATTTCTTGTGTAAATTAAATTTCATTAATGATCTATTTTGAGTTAGTAGATAATTTCATTTCTCCTGGCAATTAACTTCTGCTCTTTACCTAATAAATAATAAACATAGCAACGAAATGACGCTAGTATGTACTTTAATGAAAAGACAACTTTATCTTTGTTGGGTTTTTTCATCAGGTACAGCAATGAAGGAAAAGCTTTAAAATACTTTTTATAGTAATGGTCTCCGAACTCTCTGTAATAAAACAATGGCTCTGTCAAACAATAAAAGTTTGAGTAATCTTTTGTGCGAAGCCATAATTCTGCATCTTCTATACGTACAGCTTTTACGTCATATTTGTTATTCCTAAACCAGCTCGATTTACCCATTATTGTTGGGTGGATAAAACTATCCACCTTCATTATTTCCCCATCACCATTGTACTTGTTTCTTATACCGACAACTTCTCCTATTTCATTGATGGAATATGCATTAGTACCTAATACATCAATATTGGGATTACTTTCCAATACAGCAAGTTGCTTGGCCAATTTATCCGGATGCATTATATCATCAGCATCCATCCTTGCTAGAAACTTTGTCTCAGCGGTATCAGCAATTTCATTTAATCTTGCCCCTAAATTTTTATTTTCACCATCAGAAAGAACTTTTATCCTATCATCTTTTTCGGCGTATCTCTGAGCAATATGAAGTGAATTATCAGTTGAACCATCATTCACGAGCAATAAAGTCCAATCTTTAAAAGTTTGTGCTAGCACTGATTCTATAGCTTCTGCAAGGTATTTATCAGCGTTATAAAAGGGAATGGCAACAGTAAGTATAGTACTCATAAAAAACTAAATATAACATAAACGCATATAAGCATAAATACACCAAGAGTAGCTGAAAGCGCGTTAGATTTCATTGAAAAAATAGGAGAAAATAAAAACGGTATTACGAACCAAGACATCACACCCCACCTATCGCTATAGGCTATTTGAAAAGTCAGGAAGAATAATCCACTCATTAGAATATAGTATTTCAGTAATATTTCATAATTACTAACATTTAACAATTGTATTTGTTTGTATCGTCTTCTGATCCAGTAAAAAATAATTAAAAAAATGGAATTGAAGGCTACGAACTGCGGTTTAAAACCTATCTCGTAATTGTCACTCCCATAATCTTCAAGATAAGTGTTTCGCCTTTCGTCAATCAGAAGAAAACTAAATACGGATGCAAAATCTTTTATACCGAAATTGAGCAAAGCGAGGATAAGACAGGTTACATAAAATGTTATAAAATATTCAATCCTTATTTTTTTCGAAATTATTGCAAAAACGAACAGTAGAGCAGCTACTAAAATTGTATAATGGAAACCTACTGCAAGGATAAATGCTAAAACTGCCTGGCCATTAATCTTATCCAATTTAAAAAAATAAGAAACTCCTAATAGAAAAAAAGAGAGTGCTACACCCTGCCTTATAATGTTAATACCCAAACTTTTAAAAAAGAAAAAACTTATAAAGGCAAAAAATATGAATAACAAATTAAGCCGAATCTTTTTTGAAAAAACACTAATTGCCCAGCCTAGAATGAATAAGTAGAAACAAGAAATAACCAACAGAAATCCATGAGTACCTATATCTAACCAATTTAAAAAAATTAGCAAGTAAGAGTAAATAAAATCAATGTTGATAGGAAAAAGCTGATAATTTTCATATTGCCATATATACATTTCAGTATCTGTACCCACTTCATTGCCCCTGCTCCCGAATAATATTGCAAATAAAAATACAAGAACGAAGGAAAGGAAAGTACCCGCTTTATAAAAGTACCTCCTTTTAACATCTTGTATAGATGCAAACATCAGCGATAGAAATCCTGCCGTCCCATAAAGCAAATGATAAATCGTTTCAAACTGTTGCTGATTCAATGCTCAATAATTTTTTAAAATGCATTTTTATAATTTTCAAATTTTGTAAATCATCATAGTAATGAGAAAAAATTCTTTCCGTCACCGTGAAAAAAGCTTTAGAATCTATTTCCCTTTTATCAAATTCCAAAATTTGCTGGACGATGCTTTCAATTGATTTTGCTTCCAGATTAGTCTTTAATGTAAATTCTTTCAAATCAATATATTTTTCAAAGGCATCTATTACATCAGTATAAATTGGAACCAATCCAGCAGCAAGATATGAATTCATTTTAGTTGGTGTCGCTACATTATTCACCACATTATCCCTTCTGAGAAGAAAACCGTATTTATATTTCTGCAATCGATCTTGAAGTGTAGATAGTGGCTCAAAGTCGATTTCAACATTTTTTAGTTTAAATTCCTCGACAAGTTTTTCCGCCTGCTCCCTTTGCCCTGTAAGAATTGTCAACTCTGCTGCCGGATTTTTATTTTCTATTTCTTTAAAAATCATAAGCGTTTCTCGTATACACTGCCATTCGTATAAAGCACCGGCATAAACAAATTTCGGCCTATTATATCTGTCCTCTACTAAAAATGCCTGTGAATCAATTGGCTTGTTGTAGCACGGTACAATCACAGTTTTATGCGCTAAATGAATATTGTACTTTTGCTCATAATGCTTAAGCATCGAATCTGAAACCATTATACATAGATCACTCTTCCTTAAGGCTTTTTTCTCGGAAAAATTTAGATAATACTTCCCAATACACCCTCGTATTCCTGGATGTAGCACCTTATATTCTTCCGGACCTATTCCCTGAAACCATGATACTATTTTACTTGGCGAACTTTTCTGTAAAGCTTTCAACACATCTCCAGGACGGATACAGACTATACAAGAAGGATCTCCAATATTTGTTACCTGATCACTATCTTTAATGGAAAATCCCAAATCTATAAATGCACGACGGATTAAATCGGTATAATAAATAGTTGCCTCGTTCAAAGAATCTGGTGGTAGATAAAACACAACTGAATTATTCATAATGGTTTCAATGGTTTTAAGTCTATAAAGAAAATTTCAATTATAAAAATCATTTAATATTTAATCCTTTCTTAATCAATAAATACTGCACAAAAGTATGAAACAAATAACTCACCAGATAAGCAAGGCTAATCCCAACAGCTCCTAATTTAAAATAATTAATAAACAGCAGGCTGCTGGATATAAGCACAATAGCCCACAGCAAATTTACATAAAATCCCAGCCACATCTTTCCCTGGCTTGCAATAGCCTGCCCTATCACATTATTCACCGCTATAAATCCTGTTGTTACAAACATAATTATCAGCGGCCAAAGGGCATTATTGTAATCCTCCTTGTAAAACATCAAAATTACAGGGGATAACACTACGAAAATAATAACAGCGCTGAAACCAACAATGCCGTTGAGTTTTAGATTCTTAAAAAAAATAGTTCTGTAAGATTCTTTATCTTCAACACTGGAGGAAAGCATCGGCAGCGCAATCTGGGATAAGGCAGACGGAATGAAGAGAATGGTATTCCTCCACTGACTTGCCAAATCAAAATTGGCCATTTCGCTAAAGCCTTCGGGGCTGTTTACCAAAAGGTAGTTGCAGTACCAGGTCACCGGAGCCACCATCAGCCCCGCCAGAATTGCCGGCAAACTAAACTTCCAAAGAACATCCGCCTGCTCAAAATTTTTCTTACTGAATATATTGATACTGTAATCGCTGTAAAAATTCTTTTTCAGTGAAACTAAATTTAGAAGGAAAAGAAGCAAAAAATTAGAACCGAAAGCAACTACCACTGCATAAAGCCCATAATATTTGGAGGCAAGCACCAGTAAAACGGCAGAAAGCAAACCGGCAATTAAATTGTTTACCGACATTTCCTTAAACCGTTCTAAACCTGCTAAAATCCCATTCTGAATACCGTTTAGCGATGAAAAAAAAACAATGAAAGAGCTCAATTTGATTTCTTTTGAAAGTGCAGGAGCATTAATTTGAACAGCGATTTCTGCTGAAAAAGTATAAATCACTGCGGAAATAACAAGGCTTATAAATATGGCTACAAAATTGGAAATCCCTACAATTCCTTCTACTTTACTCCTATCTTTATTATGATACTGTGAAATGTATTTTGTAGCGGTAAGGCCCAATTCCAATCCTGCAAATGCAGCAAAAGTCAATATAGTGGATTTAATAATCCCAAACTGCCCATACTCATCCTTTGTGAGGTAGTTAGTCATCAGCATCGTGGCTCCAAGTAAAGCAAACTTTGAAACCGTATTGCCCAATAATATCCAGAAGCTATGAGAAAAAATCTTCCGGTTCAGCTCTGAAGATGATAAGGAAAATAGCTTATCTCGAAATGCACGAAGCATACATTTTTTTAAAAAAATCAACAATCCTCTTACTTGCCAATCCATCGCCATAAGGGTTGTGCAGCGCACTCATATCTTGATATATCTTTTTATCACTAAGCAATTTACTGGTTTCCGAAATTATTTTTTCAGTATCGGTTCCTACCAATATTACAGTCCCAGCATTCACTGCTTCCGGTCGCTCCGTAGTGTCCCTCATAACCAGCACCGGCTTTCCCAAACTTGGAGCTTCCTCCTGTACACCTCCACTGTCTGTTATGATTAAGTAAGATTTATTCATTAGCCAGACAAATGCAGGGTAAGAAAGAGGATCTATAAGTTTTATATTTTCCACACCACTGAGAATCTCATACACGGGCTTTTGAACCTGCGGATTCAAATGTACTGGATAAATCACCTGAACATCAGAATTTCCAACCGCAATCTGCTTTAATGCTCTGCAAATCCTGATAAATCCTTCGCCATGATTTTCTCTGCGATGCCCCGTCACCAACACGATTTTCTTACCATCATCAATAACGCTTTTCAGATTCGAAATCTCTTCATCATCCAGCGTCTGCACCTTTTCAACACTGGTGAGCAATGCATCAATAACGGTATTTCCAGTGACGATGATGCTGTCTTCTGTTATGTTTTCTTGAAGAAGATTCTGCTTGGCACTTTCTGTTGGAGCAAAATGAAAGTCTGCAATTCTACCGGTGATTTGCCGGCTGATTTCTTCGGGGAAGGGCGCCAACTTATTATGAGTCCGCAGTCCGGCCTCCACATGACATACTTTTGCCCCGCCATAAAATGCAGCAATAGATGCCGCCATTGTAGTGGTAGTATCACCGTGAACGAAGACGAAATCGGGATTATAATCCTCTATAACACCTTTCAGGTTTAAAAGTATATTGGCGGTTAAAGTATAGAGATTTTGACCAGGCTGCATCAAATCCAAGTCATAATCCGGCGTAATTTCAAAAAAACGCAAAACCTGATCGAGCATTTCCCTGTGTTGCGCCGTTACGCAAACCCGAGTCTCAAATTCATCATATTTTTGAAACTCCCTTACTAAAGGTGCCATCTTGATGGCCTCCGGTCTTGTGCCGAAAATTAATAATATTTTGATCATATCTACAGAGATATATAAAGTTAAGAAAACATCATGCAAGTAGTTGCCCTTTAGTCAAAATATCGTCAAAAAAATTTTCATTAAATGATTTCCCAAATAATCAACCTCGTCTCATTCTTTATATGATCTGCATTTAACTATTCATTATAGACAATTTTTGCAGTAAGTTCTATATTGAGCTGTTTATATTTGTTTACAAATCTACTATCGAACATATTGCATTTTTGACTTAACTGATGATCTATAAATTCATTAGTAATGTAGTAATTAGAGGGAAAACTACCAACATATTTATTCCTCATCTGATGCCCAATCATTTTGTAATCGGCAACGCAAATAAAATAGGCTGGGTAAGTTGTAAAATGCTTGTAAAGAGAAAGTCTTAACATATCATTGAACATTTTGACTGCTTTAGCTGTTTTATTAATCGTACCTTTTGGATTATTGTTTTCACGAAAGAACCCAAATTCAACAGCAATCTGTAATTTTTCAGATTTGACCAACAAATCAATTTGTGGTTTTTCCTTCCTAAGTGCTATAGGATTTTTACGTGGAATAAAACAATTTTCATCCATTGGAACTTCTACTTCAATTTCAAAAGAAGAAACGCCATTTGATGTTAAAGCATAGAAAAAATCATATCTAATACTATCTTCTCCTATTAACAGTAAAGGTTTGGTGTCAAGACGTTGATTTAAGAGTTTTTTATAATCAGAAAATAAATTTTCCATGTAACTCAAAAATTTAATTCTTCAATATCCTATCTAAAAAAATTTTCTTTTCCCTGCCGTAGCCGTAGCCATACTTGTTGCCGTAGCCAAGATTGTTATGACTCACGCCGTTCAAGACAAACCCAACATTCTTAATTTTCTTAGTTTTAATAAGATTATCCGCAAATTCAATGAGAGGCCTCTCAGTATATTCAGAGCGAGTAACATATAGAGTAACATCAGCAAACTCAGCAAACAATAGCGAATCGGTAACCAACATTAGTGGAGCTGTATCAAGAACTATATAATCATAATGCTTTTTAAGCTCATCAATTAATTCTGCATAGCGAGGACCTGATAGTAACTCAGTTGGATTAGGAGGAATGGAGCCTGAATAAATCACATCCAAATAATCATTAAATGAAGATTTGTGGGTTACTTCCGATATTTTGATGGAATCATCGTGTAAAAATTCTGACAGACCAATAAAGCCTTTTCTACTCAAGTTATACCTCTGTAACTGAGGGTTTCTAATATCAGAACCTATAATTATAACATTACTTTTTTTAGACGCTATTGTCAAAGCGAGATTAACCGATACAACTGTCTTCCCTTCGCCTTTAATACTTGATGTAACAAATATAACCTTACCGTCCTCCCATTTCGGAAGCATAAAGTTCATATTAGTGATAAGGATACGGAAAGCCTCGGCAAGCGGCGTAAAATCATTTAGCCTCACTATATCGGGCTCACCCTTTTTAATTTTCGGGATCTCAGCCAATACCGTGGCGTTATTTGTTATTTTTTCTAAATCATGCCTCGTTTCAATCTTGTTACCTAAAAGCTGTTTTAAGTAAATCACCAAAAACGGCAGCAGCAGGCCAAGGAGCAATGCACCGAGGTAAATCATCATCCGTTTTGGTGCTACGATGCCCGTTGTCAAAGGGTCATCCACGATTCTTGCCTTCGGTGCCGCAATTTTCAGCGAGACCGCCACCTCTTCCCTTTTCTGCAGAAGCAAAAGGTAAAGCTGCTCTTTGATGTTCTGCTGCCTTTCGATGCTGCGGAACATTTTTTCCTGCGAAGGCACCTTAGCAATTCTTCCGGCGATGCGGTTCTGCTCCACACGAAGCGTATTGCGTTCCAGTATCCTTGCATCACGGCTTTTCTGCAGGCTTTGCGTAATTGCCGAGCGCATACTGTTAATCTGCTTCGTCACATCCTGCACCACAGGGTTTGCCGGCGTGGAATTTTCCAAAAGCCTGTTCCGCTCAACAATCAGCTGATTGTAGGTGGCGATGTTTGCCGCCGTAGCAGGATCCTGCAGGCCTACATTCAGCGGAAGAATGGCGTACTGCCCCTGCTTGTTGAGATAGCTTAAAAGGCCTTCCGCCAACTGCAATTGCGCCTCGTTTTCAATTTCAAGTTCGCGCGCTTTCGCACCGGATTGCAGTGAAATCTGCGCTTCGGTTTCAATGTCCGAAATATTATTCTGTCGCTTGAAACTTTCCTTCTGATTTTCTACATCGCCCAGTTCACGGCCTATTATCGCAATTCTTTCATCAATGAAATCCGCCGTTTTCTGCGCCTCGGAATTTTTATCGATGATGGCATATTTGTTATAATTAATCGCAATTCTGCTCAGGATATCCTCCGCTTTTTCCGGCACGGCATCCTGCATTGAAAGCTGCAAAACCGTAGCATTCTTCTGCGCCAGCGCTACATTCAGATTTTTGAGATACTGCCTCGATCTGTCCATCGCTGAAGCGAAATCCAGCGTAAAATTCTTCGGCGCACCTTCCTTCGGCACCCTGTATTCGGCATTTCGCTGCACCATATAAATTCCGAACGGCAGCGCTACAGATTTGTTCAGCGGCATCACTACGGAACCCTTCGGCAATTCGGAAGACGTCAGGATTAACTTATCGCCCTGAAGCACCGCTTCCACAGGCTTTTTCGGGAATTTAGCCTTGGGCTTCTCCTGAACAAGGCGAATGATTATTGGCGATGTTTCTTTATAAAGCTCAGACTGCTTGATTTTCCCTAATGCAGAAATTTTTGTTTCAAGGCCAAGTTCCGTAACCACGGAATTCATCAGCTTCCGCGATTTGAAAATCTCGATTTCGTTGTCCACGGAATTCGTTCCCATCCCACCAATTCCACCGATTTGATTAAGAATGTCAATTTCCGGCGAACCTTGCGAAGATTTGCCAACTTCCTTGATTAAAACCGTGGATTCGGTTTTGTAAACATTGGTGGCATATCGCAGGATGAACCACGCCAAAAACAGCGACAGCAGGGCGCTAAGCAAAAACCAAGGCCACCTGTGCAGGTACGGTGCCAGAATTTCACGGATGTGGATTTGCTCGCCGTCTTCCTTTTTTTCAACAGCAGGATTTTCCTCTCTCATTATTTAATAAATATGGCGATTAACCCGATAAGCACTGATGCCACGGAAATATAGATGCCGGCATTTGGATTTACCCTTGAAGCGCGCTGCCTCGTGATATTGGCATCCACATACACCACATCGTTTTGTTTCAAATAAAAAAACGGCGAATTGATGAAATCTGCACTCGTCAGATCCACCCTTTGCCGCGTAATTTCACCGTTGATATTCCGCACCACCAGAACATTATCCCTCACGCCATAAATCGTGAGATCGCCGGCAAGGCCAAGCGCAGAAAGCAGCGTGACATTGCCATCCGGAATGATGTAGGTTCCAGGCTTGTTCACCTCGCCAAGCACCGTTACCTTATAATTCGCGGTCTTCAAATCCACCACAGGATTTTTCACGTAAGCCGTGAGAATCTGCGTCATCTTATCACGAAACTGTTCCAGCGTAAGCCCTGAAGTTGAAATTTTTCCAACTACCGGATAATTGATGTTGCCATCCGAATCCACGATGTAAGTTGGGCCAGCTTGCGGCGTGGTAACTGGCTGCACATTTGAACTTGGCTGCGTATAATTCACGATGTCTCTGGACGATGAATAATTTTGGTTAAAAGGCTTCACCACATCCATATCTCTTGCGGAAACCGAAATAATCAGTTGATCACCGGGCTGAATGGTGCTCACCGAATTTTTAATGGAAGTTGCCACGGCAATCTGTTCAATATCCTGCATATAATTCAGGCTGGCCGCCGGCTTGCAGGAAACCGCTGCCACAGCGATTAAAAGCAAGTAAAAATACAACCTACAAATGTACTTCATCCCCAAATTTTGTGTTCGCAAAGATATTATTATTTTCTGTTCAAAAACAAATTAAATTGCCTTGTTTGTCAAAAGATAAACAAACGCAAAAGCTATTGTGCTGAATCCGCAGTTTTAAGCAAATCCTGATATTCATTAAGCACGGCGTTCCATACAGTTTGATTATCAAAATTCTGCTCAACTTTCATCCGTGCCTCCTCTCCCATTTTTTTGATTTCCAGTGGATTATCTAAAAATAACCGCATCGCATCAAAAAGCTTATCCGCAGACTTTGGCGGAATGATAATGCCGTTTTTTCCATTCTCAATAATTTCATTGCAACCGCTGATGTCCGTAACAATGGACGGCAGATTCATTGCACCGGCTTCCAGCACCGTGTTTGGAAATCCTTCCCGATAACTTGGGAAAACCAGCGCATTAGAAATCGCGTAAAACTTCCTGACATCCTTTTGAAAATCTGTGAGGATGATGTTCGGATGAGCTTCCAAACCTTCCACAACCTCGTTCGGCAATTCATCAAACACCTTCTCGAAAGGCCCTATCAGCAGCAGTTTCACAGGTTTCTCACTTTTATCATCAAGTTTTGTAAAGGCATCAAATAATTCTGTGATACCTTTTTCCCTCACCAATCTACCAAGAAAAATAAAGACAAAATCCTTTTCCGAAATCCAGAGTGTTTGCCTGAGTTTAGCCCTTTCTTTTTCACCGATCTTCCCAGGATTAAAATGCTGCAAATCCACACCGTTGATGTTTCCATTCGCTAAAATCTTCAGCGGTTTATCCGTGATTTTATACCGAATCAAATCTTCCTTCACACCCTTTCCTTCAGGATAAATATTGGTAGCCGCCTTGCAAAGCAGCCTATCCATGTGGATGAGCACTTTCTGCAGAAAGCCTGTTCGGTAAGGAAAGATCAAACCCGTGAAAGTGTGCACCCTAATAGGCACGCCGGCGAATTTAGCGGCAAGCATTGAAAGAAGCCCAGCTTTTGGCGTGATGGAATGTACGATTTGCGGTTTTTCCTTCCGGAAGAGAAAATAAAGCTGGATGAGGGATTTTAAATCCTGCAGCACGGAAATTTTCCGGCGCATTTCTATGGGCACCGTTCGTACGCCTTCCCTTTCTGCGCATTCGTCTAAATCTTTTCCTTCACCGGAAACTGCCACTATTTCGAAGTGCTGACTGAGGAATTTCAACTGGCCTTTCAGCAGATGATTTATCGACATTGGCACGGTGGAAACCCGGATGACTTTTGGCTTCAAAATCAGTATGCTGAAAATTTCTGCCGACTAAGATACGAACTTTTTGTCCAGCGACTCAAATTCCGAGTTATTGCTGAGGAATTCCGGCACGATGTCCTTCAGGATTTTCACCACTTCCATTTTATCTTCCTTCGTGGCTTCGCTTACAATTTGTATGAAAAGCTCGGAAATCTCGCTATAAATTCTGCCAGGATCTTTGGAAATCATAATTTTCTCGTGGTGCGTAGGCAGCGTTCGTGCATCGTCGCTCAGCAGCTCTTCGTAGAGTTTTTCGCCGGGCCTTAGCCCAGTGTAAACAATCGGGATGTCCACATTCGGTTCCAGCCCGGAAAGCTGTATCATCCTCGTTGCCAAATCTACAATCTTCACCGGCTCTCCCATATCAAATACATAGATTTCGCCGCCTTTTCCCATCGTTCCTGCCTGCAGCACGAGTTCGCAGGCTTCGGGAATCGTCATAAAATAGCGCACGATGTCAGGATGCGTAATGGTAACCGGCCCGCCGGCTTCTATCTGCCGTTTGAAGTGCGGAATTACGGAACCGTTCGAGCCGAGCACATTGCCAAATCTCGTGGTAATGAATTTCGTTGTCACGCCTTCCTGCGTTTGCAGCGCCTGCACATAAAGTTCCGCGGCACGCTTTGTAGCGCCCATCACATTGGTTGGGTTCACGGCTTTGTCTGTGGACACCATCACAAAGCGGTTGATTTTATACTTGCAAGCCAAATCTGCCAGGTTGCGCGTTCCCAAAATATTCACAAAAACGCCTTCGTGCGGATTATCTTCAATCAATGGGACGTGTTTATACGCCGCAGCGTGATAAACCATCGAGATTTCGTTCTGTTCAAAAATTGGCTCAATCCTTGAAATATTGGAGATATCGGCAAGAATGAATTTAAAATTAATGTCTGGGAAATTTTTCTTCATTTCCAGCTCGATGTCGTAGAGCGGTGTCTCAGCCTGATCCAGCACGATGATCTGCGATGGCTGGAAAGTGGCCACCTGCCTTACAATCTCACTGCCGATAGAGCCTGCACCACCGGTAACCAGCACAGTTTTTTGGTAATGCCTTTTTTTAACCTCTTCATTTTCAATGCTGATGGGCTTCCTCTGCAGCAGATCTTCAATCTGAAGCTGCTTAATTCCTGCCGCCAAATCGCTTGCGCGCATTTTCTGGACGGAAGGTGCTTTCAAAACTTGTAAACCTGCTTCCAGCGCAAGGTTCGTCCATTCTTCCAGTTCTTGCCGCTGCATAGTTTCCTTGATAATCAGGATGGCATCGAACATTTCTGAAATCCCGTCCTTCAAGAGAATTTCCTTCGGGTAGATTTTCTTGCCGAGGAGGTTCGCCCTCTTGTAATCTGAACGGGCGGTGATGAAGCCGCCGAGCTGGTACGGCACCACAGGATTATCCTGAATGGCAGTGGCAATGGCCACCATAGATTCGCCAATCCCAACCACCAGAACATTCTTCCGTGAAGTGGTTTTTTTAAACTCGATTACAAAGTGGAACGCCTGCTTTACCACGATGCGGAAAAGGAAAAGGAGCGTAACCGATACCACGAGATAAACCAGCGGAACAGGCGTGAGAAACAGCTTGATACCTGCAAAGAAATAAGAGGCATAATTGATGATAAGTAGTGTAGCAGCAGCCGAAGTGCACGCCAAAAGTATTTTAAATAAATCCAGGAAACTTGAATGCCGGATAATGCCGGAATAAGTGCGGTAAACGAACATAAAAACCGCCGTTACAGTAAGTATTATGGCGTATTTGGCTTCTGGGCTGATGCCACTTGGCGGAACAACATTAAGCTTATGAATGATCCGATAAGAAATGACGAGTGCAAAGAAGCACAGCACTACATCAATCAGCAGCACCAGCCATCTTGGAAGATAGCGGATTTCCGATAGCCTGATGAGATTATCCCCCCTGTAAATCTGCCGAAACGCAGACTCTAAACGCTGCATAATTAACAGTGAATTGCAATTGCAAAGGAAAGGAATTCGTTTCTAATACGCAACAAAATTTCAACCTCTTTTTCTAAAGATGACAAACTGACATAACCTTTATTTAGGAGTGTTCGCTGAGGACAATCTGCACGAATACATCCGCTCTATAATACTTATAACATTTCTTCCGTCCTCAGCAGGCACTGAAATCTCACCATTATTATTCAGCACTTCCACTACATTTTCAATCACAAAATGATGATTTGCCGCGCTGCCTTTATAACAGCCGTAATCGTTTGACCCATTCGTTGGGGCAATCTCTGGCATTTCATAGTTTTTGATATGGCAGTAATTCACTGTGTCCATATACTGTCCGCCTATTTTTATGCTCCCATTTTCCGCAATAACTGTCAATGAGCTTTGGAGATTGCTATCCCAAACACTTGTCGTAAAATTCAGCGAACCCAGACCACCATCACTCAATCTGAAAGTGACAATGCCTGTATCTTCAAAATCCGTGAGATGCTGATGGGTAAAATTATCCATCACAGACTGTACATCACTGATGTCCCCAAAAATCCAGTAGAGAATGTCGATAAAATGGGAGAACTGCGTGAAGAGCGTGCCGCCGTCCAGATTCTTAGTTCCCCGCCAGGAATTTTTGATGTAATAGCGCTCATCACGGTTCCAAAAGCAATTGATTTGAAGCATCAATATCCGTCCTAGCACGCCGGATTCCACGACCTTTTTAAGCCATGTGGCCGGTGGAGAGTAGCGGTTCTGCATTACCATAAAGATCTTTACCCCTTTATTGTCAGCGTGCGAGATAATTTCCTTAGCTTCATTAATATTCAGCGCCATAGGCTTTTCCAGAACAATGTGCTTTCCGTGAGAAATACAATGCATAGCCTGCTCAAAATGCAAGCCATTGGGCGTTGCTATTACGACAACATCCGCATTATTTTCACTGTGCAAAAACTCTTCAAGACCGCCGTAAAAGTCAGCGTTGTACCGTGCGGCAACAGGCCGTACATCTTCCCTTATATCAACAATAGAATCCAAAACGCAATCTTCATTGCGGTTTATCAGATCAGCGTGCCGGCAACCAATGTGCCCACCGCCAACCACTGCAAATCTTATCTTGTCTTTCATTTAAAATATGTGATTGCCAGTAAAATTACTTTGGGTTTAGCAATTTTCAAAGGTAGTAAATAAGCAGCGTTTATAAACAATTAAAATAAAAAAAGCTTCCGTTCGGAAGCTTTTCACTATCAAAATACTTTTTTAACTTACGCCTTTGCTGTGTTTCTTTGAGCAGCGTAAACCGCCAGCGCTAAGGATACTCCAACAAGCACAGGAATATAATCACTGATTGGCGCTGGATCAGCAGGGTTACCCGGGCCTTTGGGCCTAGCCGTTTCGCTGAAAGGCTGCCCTGCTTCTACGGCAGTATTCTCGTTATGGAATCTGTTACCTTCGTTGATTTGCGCGAAGGATACCGCAGAAATCATTAGCATCAGGCTAAACAAAAACTTTTTCATATCTCATCTTTTTGAGTTGCTATTTTTTTAAAATCTTCTTGGTCAGCGTTTGTTCACCAGCTTTTACGGTAATGATATACAGGCCTTTTGCCAGGCTGGCTGCAGGAATTCTCGCCTCGTGGCTGTTGAACTCACCGCTGAATACCAGCTTGCCGGATGCATCGTAAAGCTTCACGCTGCTGATGCGCTCACCGGAAGATTTCGCCACAAAGGTAAGATTATCTTCGTAAACCTGCAAATCCTCCTTCGCTATATCGTTGGCTTTCAGGAGATTATCGCTGTACACGATTTCAAATCTGTCCGTAGTGGTGCCTTCTTCAGCGGTGAATGTATATTTGCCATGTGAAAGATTTGCCACCTTGCCCGTCATTTTATCTTTCAGGAAGATGTCTTGCTTGCCTGCAAAGATGCCTTCCGCCTTATCGATACGGATGCTGTATTCCCCCGCCATAAAGTTGGCGGTGCCCAGCTGCACCACATCATCTCCCTTAAAGTTCGGGCGGCCGTTGATGATGACCTTTTTCCCTTCCACCACGCTGAACAGCAGGTCGGAAGCTCCGCTGATGTCTTCAGAGTCATCCTGGCCAAAACCTTTCTTGCCATTCTCATAATACACCACGGCAATTTGGTTGTTCATTTTTGTAGGCGCCGTCAGGCTTAGCCAGTAGCGGTCTCTATCCTGCTTCCTTGCGGTATTTCCGAAGAATGCCACACCGCCTTCTCTCACCATCATTTCGTTGGTAAATGTAGCATTGCCTTCCGTAGTAGCCTTGGCAATAAAGCCCTGCCCTACTTTCAGGATGCCGTTCGGTACTTTATCATTCGCTGTTTCCGCTTGCGCGTTGGATTGTGCTACCCCTCCGGTTGCTCTCGTACCGGTAGAGTTATCCACATTGTAGGTTGCGTAGGAGTTACCGTTGTATGCACCGCCGTACTGCTGCACCTCCTTGTTTACCGCGCTATCCCACAGATAGAATGTAGTATCTAGATTATTGTTTACCACGAAGAAGTTTTCAAGGCTAAACTTCGCGGCATATGGGTTGCCCAGAAGGTTGTAGCCTTCGCCGCCTTTCTCCAGTTTATAAGTTTGGTTGCCGTGCACCACCGCTCCTTTGAAGCCGTACAGGTTCTCCTTTGCCTTATCCTTCACAGCGTAGGCCTTGCCCACTACATAGGCACCGTCCGAATCCTTGAAGAAATCCGTTTTCTCATCATAATAAAGCACCCTCTTAGCCTCTGTAGCGGTTTTGATGTTCACGCCCTTTACCGGCATAGAAAGGAAGTTGTACTGATTGTCGTCCGCATTCTTCGTTTCGCGCTGCACGGTGATCTGCCCGCTTACGCTTGCCGCCGCATTATCAATTACGAAGCTGCCGTCCTTCTCCACGATGAAGTTGCTGCCGTCTCCCTGGTTTTCGAAGTTTCCTGCGGAGATGTAGCGCCCGTCTGCAGCGGTTACCTTATAGCCAGGCTGTACGCTAAGCTTGCCCTTGGCAATCAGGTTGTTGGATTCTTGGGTGTTGAAGTTGTTCGCAAGGTTTACATTGTAGAAGGTTTCTGCCTTCGCAGTATCGTTGCCGTTGATTACCTGCGTACCTGTTCCTGCAAAGGTAATGGTGCTGTTGCCCATCTCGAAAGTTCCCGCGTTATTCCAGTTGCCGTGCATTTCGATTTCGGTATTGTCGCCCATCGTTAGGGATGCGCCATTCTCAATCGTGATATTGTTGAAGGTAGCGGTGCTTTTATATTTCGCTGCATTAACATCGTCAGCCTTTACCACAGGCTTGTTAGTAGCGGTGGCTGGGATGATGACATCCGTAGTCTTATCCGGCACCTGATAGTTTTCCCAGTTTTCGCAGTAGAACCAGTTGGTACCGTTGGAACCCAGCCAGGTTCCCGGCTGCACGGTGCCGTTCTCTGTGAAGGCTTTTGCAGCAGCGTTAGTTGAGATGGTGGTATCGTTACCAGGTTTGTTTGCAAACTCAAACATAAAATAATTATGAAGATGAAACTACACCAGACAAGAAAAGCTGCGGCGGCGGCTGCAGTACTTGCCTTCACGGGTGCCTTTGCACAGACTACCTATACTTACGAAAACGGTCAATGGACCCCGCGGGAGCCTGCCAGCTCCTTTAGGAACACCATCGTGATAAAATCTGACCTTGAGGCTGGCTTCAGCAGGGCGAAGGACATCATCGTAGAGCCGGGCGTAAGCCTTACCATCAACCGCTCTATGGAGATGAAGGGCGCGCTGCAGAACTTCGGTACCATAGTGGTAAAGGATGGCGCGAGCTTCGTGCAGAGGAACACCAACGAAGAAGGTACGGATGACAACTACTCTGAAGGTGTCTTTGTATATGAGCAGAATACTAAGCCGCTATCCCGCCTACAGTATGCTGCTTGGTCCACCCCAGTGGTGAGCAATATTACGCTTAAAGACTTCTCGCCAAAAACGGTAGATGGGAGATTCTATCACTATAACGACGGCAGGTTTGAGCCGGTAGATGCCCACAGGACTAAGTTCGGAGTGGGAAGGGGCTACCTGATCCGCGTACCGAACGATTTCCCTACGGCACCGGAGACAGCAGTATTTACTGGCAGATTCGAAGGATCCAAGCCGAACAACGGGAATATCAACGGCAGCCTATACTTTGTAGAAGGTACCTATGCCTTCGTAGGAAACCCATATCCAAGTACTCTGGACCTGGATGCCTTCCTGACGGCGAATCCTAAGATCAACGCGACCTACATCTGGAACAGCGTAGAGGCTAACAATGTGGCAGCAGGCCAAACCCCGATGGAGCAGCTGTACTTCGCATACACCATTACAGGCTCTACCGAAATCACCGGGAATGAGCTTGTACCGCCGGCACAAGGCTTCCTTGTAGCCCGCCAGGAGGGCGTAAAGTCGGTGAATTTCACCAACGATATGCGCTTGATTGATTATGAATTTTTCAACAAAGGTGCCAAGACTGCGGACCGCTTCTGGCTGAACATAAAGAATGATGCAGGGCTAACGAAAAACCTGTTGGTAGGCTACAAAGGCGGCAGCAAAAACTACGAGGGAGGGTACGATGCTGAGCTGATCCCTTCCGGAGGTGCCGATATCTACAGCAGCGTGGAGGGTAAGAAACTCATCATCGACGGCAGAGGATCCTTCGATGCAGCTGATGCCATCACTCTTGGCGTAGATGTGGAGCAGGCGGGTACTTATCAGCTGTCCCTTGTGAAGAAAGAAGGTGCTTTTGATACCCAGAAAATCTACCTCCGCGATAATGAAACAGGCGCAACCGCTGAACTTTCAGCCGGAGAGTATAGCTTTACTGCAGAGAAATCTAACCCTGGCCGCTTTACCGTATACTATGATAATGCAAAACTGGCAACTGGGGAAGCAGCGAAAGCAGGCATCCAGATTTACAGCAACGCAGGGAAAGTGAATGTAACTTCAGCGGAGACAATTGCGAAGATCAGCGTGTATGACCTTAGCGGAAGACTATTGACTTCTCAGAATGTAAATGCTAAAAAAGCTGAAGTAAGAGTGAATGGCAGCAAACTTGTACTGGTAAATGTAGAACTTGCTGACGGAAATAAGGTTAACAAAAAAATAAAACTTTAAGAATATGAAAAAGATTTTAGCAACTCTGATGCTCGTAGCAGGCTTGGGAAGCTCCTATGCCGGAGAGCCGAATATATATGAAAATAACACAGAAAGGGCAAACAGTATTAACCCTGGGCATGATGGTGTATTCTTTGGAGATGATGATCCGGAACCAAATGTACCGCCTTCCCCGATTAATGATTACCTGCCGGTTCTAATAATTGCGGGTGTTGCCCTTGCAGCTTATATGGGTAGAAAACAGAGCGCAAAAGCATAATTATAAGCTTGCTATTGATTAATTGAAAAAACTCCTGCGGATTGCAGGAGTTTTTTTATGCAGTAGAATTAGAAGATTTCCTGTAAAACCTCCCACTCGAAACCACGGCCCATCAAATACCGCGTAGTTTTAATGTTCTTCTGATAATCCTGCATCCCGCGCAGCCTGCCGTGATATTTTTCCCATTCTTTTTTTGCCGTTTCGAAATAATCCTCCTCATCAATTTCATCAAAGCAGCTGTTCATCAGCTTTTCAGGGACGCCTTTCAATTTCAGATGCTGCCGGATTTTGTTTCTGCCCCAGTGTTTCTGGTAAAATTTTCCGCGGATAAAGCTTCGTGTAAATCTCTCCTCATTAAGGTAATTTTCCCGAATCAAGTAAAGCAGAATTTCCTCCTTCGCTTCCGGAATCAGCACGAATTCCCGCATCTTCTGCTCCACTTCGCTATGGCACCTGTCCTGATACGCACAGTAGTTCGCCATTTTCTGCTTGATTTCCTCAAAGGTAAACAGCTTTTTTTTCATCAGCCAAAAATAAAAATTGCAGCCATATTTTCAGCTGCAATCTTTTTAAAATAAAAATTGAAAATTCATTAAAACACGAACAATTCCCTGCTTTCCATCATCTCATTCACCTTCTTTTTCACGCCGGAAATTGCGGCATCATCTTTAATATTATCCACCACCTCAGAAATCAGCTCGGCAATTTTCGGCATATCGTTTTCTTTTAGGCCCCTTGTTGTAATTGCGGCCGTTCCCAAACGAATTCCGGAAGTCAAGAACGCCGACTTATCATCGAACGGCACCATATTTTTATTGCAGGTAATGTCTGCCTTTACCAGCGCTTTTTCCGTTTCCTTGCCGTTCACATTTTTATTGCGTAAGTCAATGAGCATCAGGTGGTTATCAGTTCCGCCACTTACAATGTCGAAGCCTAAATCCACCATAGCTTTCGCCAAAGCCTGTGCGTTGGCAATCACTTGTTTGGCGTATGTTTCAAATTTTCCGTCAATCGCTTCGCCGAAAGCCACGGCTTTTGCAGCAATCACATGCTCCAGCGGTCCGCCTTGCGTTCCTGGGAAAACTGCACTGTCCATCACTGCGCTCATCATTTTTACTTCGCCCTTCGGCGTTTTATGGCCGTATGGGTTTTCGTAGTCCTTGCCCAGCATTATCATTCCGCCTCTTGGTCCGCGCAAAGTTTTGTGCGTGGTAGTAGTCACGATATGGCAATGTTCAAACGGTGAGTTCAAAAGACCTTTCGCAATCAACCCTGCAGGGTGCGCAATATCCGCCCAAAGTGTAGCGCCAATTTCATCCGCCACCTCACGGAATTTTTGGTAATCCAAATCCCTTGAATACGCGGAATACCCGGCGATTATCATTTTCGGTTTTTCGCGCAGCGCCGTTTCGCGCATCTGCTCATAGTCAATCAGGCCGGTTTCCCTGCTCAGCCCGTACGAGCAGATTTCGTACTGGATCCCCGAAAAATTCACCGAGGAGCCGTGCGTAAGATGCCCACCCATCGAAAGATCCATACCCATCACCTTATCGCCGGGCTTCAGCACGGCAAGGTACACCGCGGCATTCGCCTGAGAGCCAGAGTGTGGCTGAACATTAGCGTACTCCACGCCGAAGAGTTTTTTGGCGCGCTCTATCGCCAGGTTTTCCACCTCGTCTACCACTTCGCAGCCACCGTAGTAGCGTCTTCCCGGGTAGCCCTCGGCATACTTATTCGTCAGCACGCTGCCCATCGACTTCATTACATTATCGGACACGAAATTTTCCGATGCTATCAGTTCCAGCCCGTGTGTTTGCCGCTGTCTTTCCCTCTCAATCAGCTCAAAGATTTGGTCATTCATCACAAAAAAATTCTATCCCTCAAAATTAGCAAAAAGAAACTTCAGCGCACCATTTCCCCGCAGATTTTTTGGGCGCCTTTTCCGGCTATCCGCTATTACTCCTCGTTTTGCCGCTCCGCTTCGCTCCGCGGCAAAAACTGCGGGGTAGCCGCTTCTATCCGGGGCGCAGACTTAGACACAAGAATCAAGAGCCAAAAACCAAGACAAAAATGAAGGACAAAAGAGCCATTATTCATAAACGAGAATCCCTCAACCTCAACCTCAACCTAAATCTAAACCTTGTCCCTAAAACCTCTCCTTCACCTCTGCCATTTCGGGAATTTCCAAGTCGGTGTTCCAGGCCTTGTTCATTTTCTCGATGAAGTAGGCGGAAAGCAGCGGCGATGCTTTTTCCACATTCTGGTGCACGAAGAAATACAGGTTCTGCAGGCCGGCATCCTTCCATTCCGTCAGCCTTAGCAGCCAGTCATCCAGCCTCGTATAATCGCTTTCCGCATTGGCGCCTACATAGCGTATGAACGCATTGGGCGTCGTAAGGCGCATATGCAGCATATCGCGTCTTCCAGCCGTATCCACGATGATGTTGGTAATGTTGTGCGCTTCGAACAGGGCCATCGTTTGCTCAAAAATCTGCTTATCTTCAAACCATTCCTGATTGCGAAGTTCCACAGCCAGCGGAATTTCCTCTGGCCAATCTTTCACGAAGCTTTCCAGCCGGTCGAAATCTTTCGGCTTGTAATTATCGTGCAGCTGCAGGAAGCTCATCCCTAATTTTTCACCGAAATTCAAAACCGCCGTGGTAAAGCGCGTTACAGGCTCTTCCACATCCTTCAGCCTACGGTAATGCGACACGCTCTGATTAACCTTCGGGAAGAATTTAAAATCGCCCGGCGTCTTGTCCTTCCACTCCAGAACCTGCTCAGGCGAAGGCATTTTGTAAAATGTGGCATTCAGCTCCACAGAATTGAACTGCGTGGAGTAGTATGCCAGCTCATCCTTCGTTCCGCGCGGATAAAATCCTTTCAAATCAGTCTTGTTCCACTTTGCACAGCCAACGGAAATGGTTTTCAGCGGCTCTTTATTCTGCTTCAGGATTTCCGCAGTCCGCTTATCATCTTTTGGCAAACTGAAATCTATCTCTGAAGGATTTTCTACCTGTCCGAATTTCATTTTGTTTAAGCTAAAACTTAATTTAAACCTTCGCTAACTTACTTTTTACTTTTGCCTTCGTTCTTATGTCTTTATTCTAAATATTACGCTTCACAGCTGGTGCAAGTCACGAAATTCACCATCAGTTCTTTGGAGACGGATGAACTTCTTTGGTAATACAGCGTTTTTACGCCTTTCTTCCAGGCTTCGATGTAGAGGTAATTTACATCCTTCACAGGCATCGTGCTCGGTATCATCAGGTTCAGCGATTGTGCCTGATCGATGTACTGCTGCCGCTGCGCTGCCTGAGAAATAATCTCCATCGGAGAAATTTCCTGGAAGGTTTTAAAAACCGCCTTTTCTTCATCAGTCAATCCCTGGACTTTCATCACGGAACCGTGGTTCAGCATAATTTCCCGCCAGGTATCTTCATTGTCCAAGTCCTTTTCCTGAAGCAGTTTGGCGAGGTACTTATTCTTCCGCATAAAGTTTCCTTTCGCAAGGCCAGCCTTGTAATAGTTGGAGGCGAAAGGCTCAATTCCCGGCGAAGTTTGCCCTAAAATCGCCGAGCTGGAAGTAGTTGGCGCCACGGCAAGCAGCGTGGTATTGCGCTTTCCGTAGCCCTTCAGAAGTTCCGGCTCACCGTAGATGTTGGCCAGTTCTGCCGAAGCTTGCTCAGCCTGTTCACGGATGTGCCGGAAAGCCCGAGCGTTGAATTGCGTGGCTTCGAAACTTTCGAACGGAATCATATTGCGCTGAAGGTAAGAGTGATAGCCTAAAACGCCGAGCCCAAGCGCTCTGTGGCGCATTGCGAAATTCCTGGCGCCCTGCAGGTAATAGTTGCCCTCCGTTTTTTCAATGAATTCTGAAAGCACGGCATCCAGGAAATATATCGCCAGCTTCACGGCGTGGGTATCCTTCCATTCATCGAAAAGCTCAAGGTTCATCGATGATAGGCAGCAGATGAAAGATTCTTCCGGAGTGGACGGCAGCATAATTTCTGAGCAAAGGTTGGAAGCGTTTACCGTAAGGCCTAAGTCCTTGTAAACCTGAGGTTTATTGCGGTTCACATTGTCTGTGAAGAAGATGTACGGCAAGCCTTTTTGCTGCCGGCTTTCCAGAACTCTTGCCCAGATTTTGCGCTTTTCGATATCGCCATCAATCATATCCTGCATCCAGTAATCTGGAACGCAAACGCCGATGAACAGGTTCTGTATCGGGCTTCCGATGTCCTTGATGCTCAGGAATTCCTCGATATCACCGTGATCGATATCCAGGTAAGCTGCGAAAGCACCGCGCCGAACGCCGCCCTGCGAAACCACATCCATCGAAGTATCGAAAAGTTTCATGAACGATACGGCGCCGGAAGATTTTCCGTTGTCCGTCACCGCCGTTCCGCGGTGCCGTAGTTCACCGAAATATCCGGAGGTTCCGCCGCCGATTTTCGTCTGCATAATCACTTCGCCTAGCTTGTGCGTAATGCCTTCGATGCTGTCCGGAACATGCACATTGAAGCAGGAAATCGGTAGGCCACGCTGCGTACCCATATTTGCCCAAACCGGCGACGAAAAGGAGATCCAGCCTTTGGTAATCATCTCTTCAAAGGCTGGCTGAAGCTCCGGTTTGTAGAGCCTTTTCGCCGCGGCAGTTGTGATGCGCTCTATCGCACCTTTTACGGTTTCACCCTTAAGCAGATAGCCGCGGTTCAGCATCTGCTCGGACTCATCATTGAGCCACCAAATATCTGTGTTTTGTTCTTCCATAGTTAAAATTTTCCAGATAAAAGCTCCCTGCTTGAAACCGTATGGTCTTGCAATTCTGTTAGAAGTCTCTTATCTCCTGTCCAAATTTTTGTATTTAGTTCTAATGCCAGAGCTAAAAACGGCGTATCATCCTCATCAATTTCTTTTAATAAATGGTGCGCCCTTTTCCAGTTCTCCAAGCTTATTAGGTCTTCTGAAATTAAATTCACCGTGCTGAAAACTTCACGGCAGATTAATTGCAGTTCGTCATCATTCAGTTTAGAATACTTCTGATTTTTTCCGAATATCTGCTGAGTTCAGTTCTGATGAACTCTGGCGCAAAAAGCCGATACTCAGCATCAAAACTCAGCAGCATCGTGCCAATATCCGATGATGGATTCAGAAGCGCGCTGAAAATGATATTGGCATCTACAACTAGATTCACTGCAGAAATCTTTCACGGTTTTCCTGCCACCAGTGCCGTTTCAGTTCGTCAGCCAGCTCATTCACTTCAGTTTCAGAAGCTTTACTTTTTTTCAGTGTTTCCCTATATTTCAAAAAATTTACAACCTTCTGCAAACTCATAACATCAACATTATCAGAGACTTTCAGCAGAATTTCACCATTAGCCCTTTCGATTGTCATTTTTAAAGTTTTTTAGTTGAACTTTCTGCAATTTACTCAAAACAAATCAAACGCAGTGATGCTCTTGTCGTGCTTCGTGTAGTCCACAGGCCTTTTCGCGAAGAAATCGTCCAGAGAGTTGGCGAAAACTTCTTCCTCGAACCACTTCATCGGCCTGTATTCTTCCGGCGAGACTTCGTAGCGTGGCTGCAGCCCGATTTTCTTCAGAGAGTCATCCACCCGGAATTTCATAAAGTTCAGCAGATTTTCCTTCGTCAAATTCTCAATCTCTCCCATTTCAAAAATCCAGTCCAGGATCTCCTCTTCCACATCGATAGAATGGTCTATCAGCGTATAGATATCCTCAATGTCCGATTCAGAGAGCAATTCCGGCTGCTCTTCCCGAATTTTGTTGATAAGGTAAATGCCTGCATTGGCGTGGATTTGCTCATCCACGGAAGTCCACGCAATGATGTTGCTCACATTTTTCATATAGCCCTGAAACCTTGTGAATGACAGAATAATGGCAAACTGCGAGAACAGCGATACATTTTCAATCAGGATGGAGAACAGCAGCAGGGATGATACATATTCCTTCGGCGTTGTGGAATTGGCGTGGCGAAGCGCATTGCTCAGGAAGTCTATGCGTTTTTTAATGGCCGGTATTTCCACCACTTTCAGGAATTCTTCGTTGTAGCCCAGCACTTCCAGCAAGCGGCTATACGCTTCGGAATGGCGAAATTCGCACTCTGCGAAAGTTGCGCCAAGGCCGTTCAGCTCAGGCTTTGGCAGGTGGTTGTACAGATTTCCCCAGAAGGTTTTCACGGAAACCTCGATTTGTGCGATGGCAAGCAAAGCGTGCTTCACGGCGTTTTTCTCGTGCGGCTGAAGTTGCGAGTGAAAATCCTGCACATCTGCAGTGAAATCCACTTCGGAATGCACCCAGAAGGATTTATTAATCGCCTCCACAAACTTCAAAACTTCCGGATATTCAAACGGCTTGTAGCTGATTCTTTTGTCAAAAATTCCCATAGTTTTCAGATGAATTGTGAACAAAAGTAACCAAGATACTCCGATTGAGAAAAAGGAGTTATCCACAAGGAACTGTAAGTGCTTAATTCTTAGCGACTTATAAACTATTAAGACTTCTAAGAGCCCTAAAATGAAATTTTGAATTAAACCAAGTTCTCAACTATCTGGTTTACAGTAACTTAAAATTAAACACTGCTTTTGCGCAATAATGTTATAACATTCACAAATAGCAGCAGCAGGCACAGAACGGCAAGCACCGCCCTCCGGGTAGCCTGCGTACGGTACCAACCAATCTCTTTTTCAGCACGGGCGTGTAACACCTGACCCAGGTCCTCGTAGCTGCGGACCTCGATAATAGGGTCGAGATTTCGGCTTACCATCGGATGCCGGGAAAGATACACCATATTTTTATTTCCTAAAAAGCCTGCAAGCCATAGTTCTCCACCGCTTTCGAAGCGGAGATACTCCATTCTGTAATGGTCGGGTCTTATTTTTCCCAGGTGTATGACTGGCCCCGCCCCTACAGTATCGCGGCTGATCAGGTAAAAGTCTAGCGGCTGAGGGAGGCTGTTGATAACCTGTACAGAAACATCCTCATTACTGGGCTGTTTAAAAAAATCCTCGGCGAACTTCCAGGCAAAAAAAAGTATGGTAAGAGAAACTGCTGCCCAACGGATAATCCTGAAAATCCTCGCCCGCCTCCCTTCCTTAAAAAACGAAAGCAGCAGCGAAAGGGAAAGCAGAACGAAAATTGTAAAAAGAATATATCCCATTGATACCCGCCGTTAACGAATGCTATCTGAACTTTCCAGCCACCGCAATGGCACTTCCCACAGCGGTTTGTTGTAGCTACGGAAAAAGTTTATATGCCCGATGTCGTTCAAAGGCGACTCGGATTTTTTTAGCTGGTGCCATTCCGGCCGGAGGTTTGGGTACACATGCTTCAAGAGGTTCTCCATCCCCGCCCTCGTCACCCACGCATCGTCTTCCGCACTCAGCATCAGTGTTTCATGTGTTAAGGATTTGGCAAAATTTTTCCCTATTTTTAAATATAATTCAAAAGTACTTTTTTGCTTAAGGATGAGCGTGCGCCAATCCATCGCCGAACCGGCTGGCAAGCTCTCGCCAAGACCAAAACGATGCGCTGGAAAATATCCCAAAAACGCGGTAAGAAGCGGCACCAGCAGTCCGAAACATATCAATGCCATAGGTTTTACATTATTAGGAAGGTTGCGGTACCAGCTGTCCTGAGTGGCGGTAAACACGAACTTTTCGAACATCCGGGAGTCTGCCATCCCCATTATCAGCGCACCCACCGAGTGGCCGAGGCAGAATTTTCGGTGGTCAGGATACTTTTCATTTATAAAACTGAGCAGGGAGGCAAAATCTTCTGTCCCCCAGCTCCTCATCGAGGCTGTGCACTTTTTCAGATTTTCCGGCTTGGAATTCCCGATACCCTCATAATCATAAGTTAAAACCGTATAGCCTTTCTCTGCAAAAAAACGGGCAAACTTAAAATAAACCTGCTGCCGCACACCCGTAGCAGAATTGATGAGGAGCAGCCTACCCCGAGCCCGCTCCGGCTCGAAGAGGTGTACCGAGAGCATACAGCCATTTGCAGATCTTATTTTCAGTTCTTCCATATTCCGTCGGCGTTTTTCAATTCTTTTAAAAAAGGTAAACCAGCCTGCGACCCGCGTTTTGCAGCTGCGCGCGACGCTACCGCGAGACCGAATTTTACGCCGTCTGCCACCGAGCTGCCATGGCACAGCGCCACACCCAGTCCGGCGGTGAAGGCATCCCCTGCCCCCATAGCGTGCACCGGATCCGGTCTTTCCCCGTCCTCCCTTTGCACCTCCAAACCATCAGAATATTTTATGGTGAGCGCATCTTCGCGGATGAATATTTTGTTTGGATAGCGGCGCAGGGCTTCCTCCGTCTCCATACCGAAAACTTTTGGGACATCCTTTTGTTTTACTACGATGAAGGTGGCAGCATCTATCATTTGCTGCGGCAGAGCAATCCCCGGGGAGGCATATATTCCGAGTTTCTTTCCGTGATAAAGGGCAGAAGCTGCTGCCTTTTCTGCCACCGCAATCGGGATCTCCAGCTGAAGAAGCACCATATCGCAGCTTGCAAAATGTTTTTCTGCAAAATCTATTTGCTCTGGTCTTACCTGGTGATTGGCTGAAGGCACCACTATGATGGTATTCTGGCCTCCTGCCGCCGCCACATAAGCAGCGCCCGTAGGCACGCTTTCTTTTTCTGCCACGAAGCCTACATTCACGCCCTCCTCTACCAGATGCCGCAGCACCTGCTGGCCCTTGGGATCCATACCGACAGCACCCACGAAATATGCGGTAGCCCCAAGGCGCGCAGCGGCTACTGCCTGGTTGGCGCCCTTTCCGCCAAAAAAATTCTCGGATCGCGAGGCAAGAACCGTCTCCCCCGCCCCGGGAAATTCTTCAGTATTTAAAACAAGGTCGATAGAGCAGCTGCCCACCACGATGATTTTAGGATGTGGATTTCTTAAATTCATTACTGCTAATTTAGCAAAAAAAATTCTCAGTCAAGAGACTTCAGTTTTGCCTCGAGATGCGCAATTTTTTCCTGGGCATCACGCTGCTTTTTGCGTTCGTTCTCTACGATTTCAGGCTTGGCATTCGCCACGAATTTCTCGTTGGAAAGTTTCTTTTCCACCGATGCCAAAAAGCCTTTCAGGTAAATCAGCTCTTCTTCCGTTTTTTCTTTTTCTGCTTGCAAATCCAAGTTTTCGCTCAGCGGAATTGAAATTTCCGAAGCGCCAACTAAAAACGAAAAACTTGGTTTTTCCGTTTTTTCGGAGAAATAAATTTCGGAAACATTCGCTAGTTTTTTAATCAAATCTTCATTCTCAAATTTTGACGAACCCGTATAAATTTCCACTAATTCTTTCGGCGAAACACCTTTGCTTTGCCGGTAATTCCTGACACCTGAAATAATTTCTTTGGTAGTTTCAAATCTTGAAATTAATTCCTCGCTGAAAATTCCTGCCGGCTTTTGCTGAGCGATGATTAGGGCTTCATAAGTTTTTCTTTCTGCTAAATTTTGCCAAAGTTCCTCCGTTAAAAACGGCATAAATGGATGCAGAATTTTCAGCAGCTCACCGAAAAATTCGATGGTTTTGTCGAAAACTTCTTGCGAAACCGGTTCGCCAAAATCAGGCTTGATGGCTTCCAGATACCAGCTGCAGAAATCGTCCCAAATCAGCTTGTAAACAATGTGCAGCGCATCAGAAATCCGGAATTTTTCAAACTGCTGCTGAATTTCCGTAATACTCTTATTCATCTGATTTTCAAACCATTGCACTGCCTGCAGCTCTGCATTTCCTGCCTCTTTATCCGCTTTTTCCCAGCCCTGAATTAATTTATATGCATTCCAGATTTTCGTGGCGAAATTCCTACCCTGAAGCATCAAATCTTCATCGAAAAGCAAATCATTTCCTGCCGACGAACTCAGCAAAATGCCGACCCGAACAGAATCTGCGCCGTACTTATCTATCAGCTCAATAGGATCTGGCGAGTTGCCGAGGGATTTTGACATTTTCCGCCGCTGTTTGTCCCGAACAATTCCGGTGAAATATACATTCCTGAAGGGAATTTCCTCACGGAATTCCAGCCCTGCCATTATCATTCTTGCCACCCAGAAAAAAATAATATCCGGCCCTGTCACCAAATCAGTTGTCGGATAATAATACCTAACATCCTGATTTTCAGCATCAAGCAATCCATTAAAAACTGAAATCGGCCACAGCCACGATGAGAACCAGGTATCTAGCACATCCTCATCCTGCTTCAGATTTTCCAGTTTCAATGCCACATTGCCGGATTTTTCTTTGGCTAATGCCAAGGCTTCATCTGCATTTTCCGCCACCACAAAATCATCTTCCCCATCACCATAATAATACGCCGGAATTTGCTGCCCCCACCAAAGCTGCCGCGAAATATTCCAATCTCGGATGTTCTCCATCCAGTGCCTATAGGTGTTTTTGAATCTTTCGGGATGAAATTTTATCTCATCGTTCATCACCACATCTAGCGCAGGCTTCGCAATTTCATCCATTTTCAGGAACCACTGCTGAGAAATTTTCGGCTCAATTACAGCGCCCGTCCGCTCAGATGTGCCTACTTTATTTACATAATCTTCCGCCTTTTCCAGCAGGCCTTTTTCTTCCAATTCTTTGGCAATTGCCTTCCGAACTTCGAAACGGTTTTTGCCGTGGTAATGCAATCCGTGATGATTCAAATTTGCATCATCATCCAGACAATCAATGATTTGCAGATTGTGACGGATGCCGATTTCATAATCCGCCACATCTTGTGCCGGCGTGATTTTCAGCGCTCCGGTTCCAAATTCCGCATCCACATAATCATCCGCAATTACTGGGATTTCCCTGCCTACAATAGGCACGGTAACTTTCTTTCCGTGCAGATGAATATAGCGCTCATCATTTGGATTCACGCAAACCGCCACATCACCGAAAATCGTCTCTGGCCTTGTAGTTGCCACAATTATGAAATCCTCAGAATTTTCTATTTTATATTTAAGATAATACAATTTGCCATTTTGCTCCTTGAAGATCACTTCTTCGTCGGAAATATTGGTTTTAGCTTCAGGATCCCAGTTAATCATCCGGTATCCTCGGTAGATTAAACCTTTATTAAATAGCTCCACGAAGGATTTAATCACCTGTGCAGACATTTCTGGTTCCATCGTGAAGCGCGTTCTGCCCCAGTCGCACGAGCAACCTAATTTCTTCAGCTGTTCCAGGATTGTGCCGCCATACTTCTCCTTCCATTCCCAGGCGTGCTTCATAAATTCTTCACGCGAAATCTCGTTTTTACTGATGCCTTCCGCCTTCAACTTTGCCACCACTTTAGCTTCGGTGGCGATGGAAGCGTGGTCCGTACCGGGAACCCAGCAGGCATTGTAGCCCGTCATTCGCGCTCTTCTCACCAGCACATCCTGAATCGTATTGTTCAGCATATGGCCCATATGAAGAATTCCCGTAACATTCGGCGGCGGAATTACGATGGTGTAAGGCGGCCTATCATCAGGCACGGAACGGAAGAAGCCGTTTTCCGACCAGTACTGGTACCACTTCTGCTCTGTATCTTGCGGGTTGTATTTGTCTGAAATCTGCATAATCTGAAATAACTTTTGCAAAAATAATGGAACGGAATTTCAATTGAAAGCGATTTGTAAAAATGTTTTTAACTTTGGCGTTGAATTTGTATCAAACTATAGCATTTTTGCAAAAAATTTATATTATGAAAAAATTGTTTGCAGGCGCTGCGTTGCTTGGCGCTTTCGTGCTTGGAACGGCACAAACCATTACTTTCGATAAAACGATTATCGATTACGGAACGATTAAACCGGGCTCTGATGGCCAGCGCTATTTCACCGTGACGAATACTGGTGATAAGCCGCTGAACATTACCAATGTGAAGGCTTCCTGCGGATGCACCACACCGGTTTGGCCTACAGAAGCGATTCAGCCGGGGAAATCGGCTAAAATCAAGGTGGGCTACGATACGAACATCGTGGACCCGAACGGTTTCCGCAAAATCATCGAGGTATTTTCCAACGACCCGCAAAACGGCAGGGCTACGGTTTACATCACCGGGAAAATTGACCCTAATGCACCGGAAGCTGCCACCGCAGCGCCTACAAAGGCTGCCGAAACAAAGGCGGATGCCAAGGCTGTGCGCACAACTACCACAACAAAAGTTTCACGCACGAGAAAATAATTGAGTTCTTCACTGACTGAAACCGCTTTCACGAGCGGTTTTTTTGTTAAAAATCTACAGCAATGGATTTAGATTTCACCGATGATTTTTTAGTAAAAGATAAATTTTCCATCAAAGATTGGTCTACGAAATACCGTGGAAATCTCGATAAATCTGCCGGCAAAAAAATGCTTGCCGAAGAGAAGGAAAAACTTTACGACTTGCAGGAGAGACTGTATGCAGACGGAAGCCAGGCACTTCTCATCGTGCTTCAGGCGATGGATGCCGCCGGAAAAGATTCGCTAATTGAGCATGTGTTCAGCGGCGTAAATCCGCAGGGTTGCAATGTCACGAGTTTCAAGCGGCCATCCACTTTGGAATACAGCCACGATTTTCTTTGGCGGCATTATTTAGCTCTGCCGAAGAAAGGCTACATCGGGATTTTCAACCGTTCTCATTACGAAAGCGTCTTGGTGACGAAGGTTCATCCGCAGTTTAATCTTAACGAAAAAACCTGGAATTCTGTAGAGCAGTTTGACGAGAAATTTTGGGAAAACCGCTACGAAAGCATCCGGAATTTTGAGAGGCACATTTCCCTGAACGGAACGAAAATCGTGAAAATCTTTCTGAATGTTTCCAAAGATGTGCAGAAGGAGCGCTTCCTGAGCAGAATAGATGAGCAGGAAAAAAACTGGAAATTCGAGTTTGGCGATTTGGAAGAGCGCGCACTTTGGGACGATTATATGGCGGCTTACGAAAGAGCCATCAATGAAACCTCGAGGGATTTTGCGCCGTGGTTCGTGCTTCCAGCCGATGACAAATGGTTCGCAAGAGTGGCAGCCATTCAAATTATCATCAACGCTTTGGAAAGTATGAACCCGAAGTATCCCGCTGTTTCTCAGGATGTTACGCTAAAATTACAGGAAGCGAAGCAGCGGCTGCTCAGCGAAAAATAAACCACGAGAAAATCTGTAAGCCGGATTCTGTACAGGAAAAAAATAAAACCTGTGCCTGCCATTTATCTGAGCCGTGCATTGCTGCGCGGCTTTAGCTGCCTACCCCTCATCTTTGGCCGAGCAGGCCTTGGCAGATGATATACTTGGCATTGCACCGCATAGAGTTTACCGGATTTCACTACAGCCTTACCTGTACCTGCTTTCTGTTGCACTGGTCCTCACATCGCTGTGGACGGGCATTACCCGCTATGCCGCTCTTTGGTGTCCGGACTTTCCTAACTTTTTTCGGGAAAAAGTTCGGCAGGCCGAAATTCTCGTGGAAATTGCAAAGATAGCAAATGCTGATAGCTTTTGGCTACTAGCTTTTTGCCTTAATCTTGGTTCTCAAGTCTTGTGTCTTGGCTCTTACCCAAACACTTCCACCAATCCTTCTGGAAGATTCATTTTGATGAAACGCTTTTCGCGGTTCACCTCGGCAATCCAGTCTTTGATGATTGGGATGATGATTTCCTTTTTGCCTGAATCCACGATGAAGAGGTGCTGCGCCGTCTGATCATTGATTTGTTGAATGCTGCCGATTTCCTTTCCCTCATCATCCAAAACCTGAAATCCCAGAACTTCGTGGTAATAGAACTGATTTCCAGTGAGTTCCGGCAAAGTGGAAAGTGGCAGGTACACATCCTTTCCCACGGTTTGTTCCGCCATTTGCAGCGAAGCATTTTTAAAGGTGATGATTTTCGAATTATCCTTCGTCCATTGCTGTTTCTCCACAAAAAACGGAACCAAAAGCCCGTTGATTTCCACGAAAAAAGATTCCAATTTTTCGTAAAATTCCGGCTGATCTGTATCAAGTTTTAAAATCACATTGCCCGCCAAACCGTGCGTCCTCGTGATTTTCCCGAGAAAATAATAATCCTTGTGCATTTCTTCAGAAACAAACAGAGACGCAAAACTGCGCCTCTGCAAAATTAATTTTTTATACGGAATTTAGGCTTCCTCTTTTTTCTCCTCTCCTTCTGCCTTCTCCTCGTCGTTTCCGCCGGTTACAGCGTCCACCACATTCTCTACCGCTTTAGTTACCGCTGCAGCTGCACTTCCTATGCCCTCCGCGATTTTCTCCACTGTAGATTTCTCCTCAGTTTCAACCTCAGCTTTCGGTTCTTCCGCTGCTTCTTCCTTAGCAGGCTCTTCCTCTGCCTTTGGCTCTTCTGCTTTTTCTTCAGCTTGTGGCGCTTCTTCAGCAGCAGTTTCCTCAGTTTTTTCTTCTGAAGATTCTGCCTCAGCAGCCTCTTCAGCTTTCTTAGCGGCTTCCTCTTCAGCTCTCGCCGCTTCTTCTTCCGCTTTTTTCGCTGCCTCAGCTTCTGCACGAACCGCATCCTGAGCAGCCTTTCTGTCGCTGTTTACTTTCTGCTCGGCTTCCAGCGCTGCAGCTTTGGCATCAGCCTTCGCCTTTGCCAGGCCTTCGGTTTTTCCTTTGATTTTTCCTTCCTTTTCCTCAAGCCAAGCGTTGAATCTCTTCTCTGCCTCAGCCTCATCGAAAGCGCCTTTAGCTACGCCGCCCATAAGGTGTTTTTTGTAAAGTGCACCTTTGTAGGAGAGAATCGCCCTTGCTGTATCGGTAGGCTGCGCACCGTTGTTCAGCCACTGCACGGCAGAATCCACATTCAGCTCGATGGTTGCCGGGTTGGTGATTGGGTTGTAAGTGCCCAGCTTCTCGATGAAGCGGCCGTCTCTTTTCGC
Source organism: Cruoricaptor ignavus (assembly GCF_014961145.1). Classification (NCBI taxonomy): domain Bacteria; kingdom Pseudomonadati; phylum Bacteroidota; class Flavobacteriia; order Flavobacteriales; family Weeksellaceae; genus Cruoricaptor; species Cruoricaptor ignavus. The sequence goes on along the minus strand of NZ_CP063145.1, from coordinate 1,859,708 downwards.
GCGGGAATCTGCCACCACGATGTGATAGAAAGGCTTGCCCTTTTTCCCGTGCCTTTGCAATCTGATTTTTACCATAAATGTTAAATTTTGGGAACTCGTCCCGATTAATAATTTTAAGCGTGCAAAGATAACACTTTTAGTTCAAAGTTTAAAATTTGAAGATCAAAGTTTTTCACGGCTCTGAATTTACTGAATTTTCAAACTCGCTTAAGCAACCTTAAACTTCATGACTTGACCTTAAAATAAGAACTACAGCACCTTCTCTATTCTCTGATAAATCCCATTCAGCGTAAATTCATCGCCGGCGGTTTTCCCTTCCATTATTTTTGCCATCGGGCTTTCCGGCGAAATCGCGTAGAATCTGTCGCCTCTGAAGAAAAATTCACCGAGCGCCACAGAAATGTAGAACCGCGCTTTGTTCGTGATGACGAGCGCACCTGTTCCTGCAGTTTTCGCCGGGAAGTTCAGAACTTTCGTCATTTCCTTTTGCATCGTCGTCAATGCAAACCGCTGTCTATCAAGGTGATAAATCTCTTGCTGCATTTCTTCGCGGAAGCTGTCGTACTTCGGCGTTTTCTTAATATCGCGGCTTGCTTCCAGCGTAAAATTGCGGTAGAAATCCAGCGTCTTCACCTTGCCGGAAAGCATTTCCAGGATATGGTTCCGGATTTCGGATTTGTCATAATCGGCATTCAGCATATATCAATCGACTTTAAAGTGCCGAATCCTTTCCTCTTCAAGATCAATGACATATAATTTTTCGCGGATTATATCTTCGTTCATATTCGGGTTTTCTGCATTTACCCTTAGGAGGAATTGCCGCTGGGCATCGTAGAGGCGGAGGAAAAAGTTGATTTTTTCCTGATCCATAAATCTCTCGTCGGGCAGGGCAATCCTTTTTTCCCAATCTGAAAGAACTCGGCTGAGTGTTGGGTTGTTCTCTATCTCGCTGCCATACTTTTCTCTCACGCGAGCGATGGAGAATTTAAGTTTCTCCCGCTCGATCTCTATGGAAAGATCCTCATCGGAAATCTCCGGCTCGGGCCATCTGAAGGCTTTAATCATATACGGAAGGGTAAGCCCCTGAACCACGAGGGTTAATACAATTACTGTGAATGAAATGAAAATTATAAGGCTTCGGTGGGGAAATTCATTACCGCCGATAAAGTTCGGGATGGCAAGCGCCGCTGCAAGGGAGATCACGCCGCGCATCCCCGTCCAGCCCATTACGATTGGGAAGAACTGCCAGCCGTTCAGCATACCTTTGGTAATTTTCTTCCGCCGCATAAATAACGCGGAAAGCATTGAAATATAGTAACTTACAATCCTTACCAATATCAGGATTACAGTAATTAACACGCCGAAGCCTATGGCCTTGCCTATGGAGACGCCGTCCCCCTTCAGTCCTTCAATTATTTCCGGGAGATCCAGACCTATCACCATGAAAACCACCCCATTAAGAAGGAACGAGAAACTTTCCCAGACATTTCCCAGGCCCACCCTGGTAGATGCCGTAAGGCTGCGATACTGCTTGCGCGAGAGCAGCAAGCCTCCCGACACCACTGCCAGTACTCCGGAGCTGCCCACCTCTTCAGCAAGCAGATACATTAAATATGGCTGTATGAACAGGAGCAAAATATCGGCACTCTTGTCATTCGGAAGAAATTTGTGAACAATAAGAAACAGATACGCCAGGATTATCCCCACCAATGGCCCGCCTATCACCATCCAGCTAAAGCTGGCGGCTACCTCGCCCCATACCAGGTGCCCGGTGCCGATAGCTATCAGCGCAAACTTGATGATGATTAATGACGAGGCATCGTTCATCAGGCTCTCCCCTTCCAGGATGGAGGATGTAGCCTTGGGCACCTTTACAAATTTCAAAATAGCACCCATACTTACCGCATCCGGCGGCGAGACGATGCCGCCCAGCAGGAAACCGAGCGCCAGGGAGAAACCCGGGATGAAGCGCTCCGCCACAAAGGCTACCACGGTAGCGGTAAAGAACACCACCAAAAAGGCAAAGGAGAGGATAATCTTCCTCCACCTCCACAATTCTTTCTGGGAGATGGACCAGGCCGCCTCAAAAAGTAGCGGCGGCAGCACCATAAAAAATATGATATCCGGATCTATATGCAGCCTGGGAAGATTCGGGATAAAGCTGAGCCCAAGGCCTGCAAGCACAAGTAAGATGGGATATGCCACACGGATGCGCTGTGCCAAAAGCACCAGCACGATGATGAGCACAAGCAGCACGAGAATCAGCGGGAGGTATTCTGTAAGGCTTTCAGTTTGCATGCGGCAAATTTCAAGATTTGAGATTTATTTGGCAAAAAAAATTACGGCCTGCAAATTTGTCCGCTAAATTTTTCACGGAACAAATTTTGCCACCATCTGCACAAAAAATTTTGATGGAAAATATTCTGACAGCGCCATTTAAAACAAAATATGAAACCGCGCCCTTCGAGGAAGTAAAAACCTCTGATTTCCTGCCTGCATTCCGGCATTTAATTAAAATATCAGAGGGGGAGATTCAGCAAATCGCGGGCAACCCGGAGCCGCCCACATTTGCCAACACCATAGAGGCACTGGCCTACTCCGGGCAGCAGCTGGACAGGGTATCCAGCCTGTTCTTCAACCTGAGCTCCGCAGAGACCAGCGACGAAATTGAGGAAATAGCCCAGGAAGTATCCCCGATGCTTTCAGAGTTTTCCTCCAAAATTTCTCAAAATGAAGAGCTTTTCAGCAGAATTAAATCCGTTTATGACAATAGGGCGAGCTTAAAACTATCGGGCGAGCAGGAGATGCTGCTGGAAGACACCTACCTGGGCTTCGTTCGCAGCGGAGCCCTCCTGGACGAAGAGGGCAAGAAAAAACTTGAGGACATCGACAAGGAACTCTCCACCAAAACCCTCCAGTTTGGGCAGAATGTGCTGGCGGCTACCAACGCCTTTTTTCGGCATATCACGGAAAAAAGTGAGCTGGAAGGCATCCCCGAGAGCATAATGCAGCAATATGCCGAGGAGGCGCAGCGGCGCGGGCTGGATGGCTTTGTAATCACGCTGAAATCGCCAAGCTACCTCCCGCTGATGACATATGCCAAAAACCGCCAGCTCCGCAAAGAAATAGCCCTGGCGAGCGGAAGACGGGCCTTTGATAATTCGGAAAGGGATAATCAGAAACTGATCCGCGAAATTATCACATTGAGAAATAATGAAGCTCAGCTTTTAGGATATGATAATTACGCTGATTTCATTCTCGAAGAAAGAATGGCAAAAAGTACGGCAAAAGTTTATAAATTTCTTAACGAATTACTCGAAAAAGCAAGGCCCTTTGCAGAAAAGGAAATCGCCGAACTAAAGAAAATGGCAGCCGCCGAAGGCATCAGCGAAATGCAAAGCTACGATCATGCTTACTTTGCGGAGAAACTTCGCAAAGAAAAATTTGATATAGACGAAGAGGAGCTGCGCCCGTATTTTGAGCTGGAAGGTGTGCAGGAGGCAGTCTTCGGGCTGGCGGGGACACTTTTCGGCCTTAAGTTTAAACAAAGCAGCGTATATCAAAAGTATCACCCTGATATTCAGGTGTTTGAAGTCTATGATGAAAGAGACGATACCGAGTTGGTAGCTATCCTTTATACAGATTATTTTCCGAGGGAAGGCAAGCAGGCCGGCGCCTGGATGACGAACTATAAAGACCAGTGGCAGAAGGATGGAGAAAATTCCCGGCCGCATATTTCCATTGTCTGCAATTTTACGAAGCCAACCGCCGAGCGCCCTAGCCTGCTGACATTTCAGGAGGTCACCACGCTTTTCCACGAGTTTGGTCATGCCCTGCACGGCATATTGGCAAACACGCAGTATCCCGGCCTTTCCGGCACATCCGTAGAATGGGATTTTGTGGAATTGCCAAGTCAATTCCTAGAAAACTACTGCTACGAACCGGAATTCCTGAAGACTTTTGCGAAACATTATCAAACTGGCGAAACCCTTCCCGATGAAAAAATTGAAAAACTCTCGGCTTCCAAGAATTTTATGGAAGGATACCAAACTATGCGGCAGGTAGGTTTCGCACTGTTAGATTTGGCATACCATACCAGGGCAGGACAAGTGGAAGACATCAAAGCATTTGAGAATGAGATACTTAGGGATCTAAGCCTTTATCCTGAAAATCCCGATACGGCTATGAGCCCTACCTTCTCTCATATTTTCCAGGGCGGCTATGCAGCAGGCTATTATTCCTATAAGTGGGCTGAGGTGCTGGATGCCGATGCATTTTATTATTTTAAAGAAAACGGTATTTTTAATGAAAATATCGCAAACAAGTTTAAGTACCTTCTCTCGCAAGGCGGCACAAAAGACCCGATGGAGCTTTATAAGGAATTTCGGGGGGACGAACCTAAAATTGACAGCCTGCTGAAACGGGCTTTCGGATGATGAAAAACGCAGGCATAGGAGGCTTGCGTTTTTTACTTTATGATGGCGGAAAGCGACCAGCGGTGACAATAAGATGCCCGATACCGACTATCACAATGAAATAATTTTATGAAACCTGGTTTTTGCGCATCGAAGCCAGCACGGGGATCGATATAAAGCCCATCACCACGATGAGGACAAGCTGCATAGTGTGCGAAATGAAGGCATAGGCAAGGCCGGCCTTCTCCCCGTCTTCCAGCGCGAGGCCCATAGAGAGGAAAAGCGCCCCGATGCCTATCTTCAGTGCATAGTGAAATGCCCCGATGCCCCCCGATGCGGGAATAATCATCCCGAGTGTGCCTACTACAATGATGTACAGCCCGTCCGCCGGAGAAAGGGTGGAGGTCTCCGGCAAAGCAAAAATTATCAAATATGAAGCAAGGTAATAACAGAGCCAGATTAAGATTGTATAAATTAGGAATTTCCCGGGCTGTTTCAGGCGGAATATGGAGGTAATGCCCTGCCCCAGCCCTCGCGCGATATTGAAAATTTTGTTGAAAAATGAATATTGTGCTAATTTTTGTCGGAAAGCGAAAATTAAAATAAACAATAAAACTATACCGCCGATGACCCAGCGAAACCAGCCGCCACCTTCGCCGGATGCGCGCTTTTCGCTAATGTATCTGCCAAAGGACAGGATGGCGTCGTATTTAAAAATAATGGTGAGCAGAAAAAATACGAGCAGGCAGCAGAGATCAACGATGCGCTCGAGGATGACGGTTCCGAAAGACTTGTCTGCAGGTATCTGCTCCACGCCGTAGAGTGCCGTAGCCCTGGCGAGCTCCCCGCTGCGCGGAATGGTAAGGTTCATAAGATAGCCGAAAGACAGCGACCATAGGGAGGCTTTTGTGGTGATGCGGTAGCCAAGCGGCTCGAAAAGGAGATTCCAGCGCACCGCGCGGAACCAATAGGCAAGCAAACCAAATACAGCGGATATGCCCACCCAGCGGTAATCTGCGCGGCGAAAATATTCCGCAATCTCCCGAAAATCCAAATCGCGGAAGGCAAGCCACATAAAGAATGCCGCCACGGCGATGGAGAGCACAACGGTTAGGACCGTTTTCAGCAGGTTGGTTTTTCCAGGGGCGGGCATCAGAAGAGCAGGTTGGTTTCTTCGTTCGGGAAGATGATTTTGGGCTGAAAGTCTTTGGCTTCTTCCGGCGTAAGCAGCGCATAGGCGATGATGATGATGACATCCCCGCGCTGTACCCTGCGTGCCGCGGGGCCGTTTAGGCAGATTTCTCCCGACTTCCTTCGCCCTCGGATGACATAGGTATCGAATCGCTCGCCGTTGTTCACATTTACGATTTGTACTTTTTCGCCCGGGATGAGGCCGGCGGCGTCTATCAGGTCCTCGTCTATTGTGATGCTGCCGATATAGTTCAGGTCGGATTCGGTAACACGCACCCGGTGTATTTTGGATTTAAAGACTTCTATTAGCATGGGGCAAAATTAAGCTTTTTGGTTTTGATTTTTCTGAGGCGAGAATTTTGGGGAATCCCTTGCGGCCCCGATAGTAGCGGATACCCCGCAGCGAGGGCGCGGAGCGAAGCGGAGCGCCGAAGCGAGGAGTAGTAGCGGATAGCGGGAATTGCCGCCAAAAAAAAAGACCGGCGGGGTGCCGGCCTTTTCAGAATTTTAAAGGGTTAGTTATTTTTTGATTAGTTTCGTGGAGAAGCTGCCCGCGTCGCACTTTACATTGACAACATAGGAGCCGGAGGTGAGCGCCTGGGTGCTGATTTCGATCTTGTGGGACTGGGCGTTTCTGCCTTCTGCAACTGCGGTTACGAGCTTGCCGGACATATCGTACACGCTTACCGCTACCGTGGAGGGTTTTTTAAGGTTGATGTCCAGAGTGGCGCTGGAGGTTGCAGGATTGGGGTATACGGATACCTTGCCTACAGCGTCCGGAGATTCTGCCTTCGCCTCTTTTGCGGATAGGGCGCCTACCTGAAGGAAATCCGCCATGATCTGGGTAAGGTAGGTATTGTCGAGCTGTCCTTTTCCGGTGATTCTTCTTGCGAAATCTCCCTGGACATTGTCTTCTGCGCCTACGAATACATCCATCGGGGTGTGGTTACCCGGAGTTCCGCCGGCTAGGTTTCCATTGCCGTTGGTTAGTGGGTTGGATGCATAGGCGATGACGATCCTTCTGCCGTTTATGTCTACTTTCGGCCACGGCTCTTCGGTTCTGTTCTGGAATATATAGTTCGTATAGTTGGGGTACCAGCCGTTCGGGCTGGTGGTGCCGAAGTCTATGTCCCCACGCTTTACACCGGCCGGGTTTGCTACGGTAGTTGCTGTAGCGGCTCCGCCGGAGGATGCGTTGGCTCCGTTCTGGCGTGGCCCCATAGCGTAGGTACGGATGTAGGTGCCGTTGTTCTGTACATTTGCGGCATCGTTCAGACCTACGATCGCGACACCGCCGCATTCATGGTCTGAAGATGAGAAGATTAGCGTTTCTGCTGTGTTATCTGCGAGTAGCTTTCTGCCTTGCGCAATAGCATAATCGAAAGCGAGAACTTCTTTGATCATATAGTCTGATCCGAAAACATCCGTATGGCGCGGAGTATCCGGCGTGGCTCTGTATACAGCCTCGCCACCGCCCATGTAGGATGGTTTGTTGGCATCTACAGTGTATACATTTTTCCCGTTATCAGAAATTACGGAGATACCGCCGCTGTTGGCGTGCTCCAGGTGGTCTATTCTTCCGCCTTCCACCATCAGGAAGAAGCCTTTTTTACCGCCTTTCGCCTGCAAAACTTTGATCGCCATTTCTGTCATTTCAGGAAGGGATGGTTCCCAATCGGCGTTCATCTGGCGATCCTGTTCGTAGTTTACATGGGATGCATTGAAGAGGCCGAGAAGTTTCGCGTTGTTATCAGATTTAAACTTTGAAAGATCCAGGTTCATCAGGGCGTCGCGGCTGTTTACATAAGAATATCCGCGCTGTTTCGCCACTTCCACGAGGTTTACATTATCCACCCTGCGGCCTGCCTGAGCCACGGCTTTTCCGTTTTTATCCATAATCGGATTTCCTTTGGAATCTAGGTACGGGTCGCTGTAGCCTTTCGGAAGGAAGTGCCTTGCTCCGCCCCCCAGCAGTACATCTATCTCCACGCCTTTTTTCGGCTCTGGGAGGATCCAGTCTCTGCCTTCGTTGTAAGGCTTGATTGCGGAGTTGTTAAAAATGTCCTCATACTCCTGCTGGGTGGTGGAAATATATTGAGCAGCGATGTAATCCTCAAGGTCGCGGAACCAGATATGGGATCCGAAGGTAGCCGGAGTAGCGTGGGTGATACGCGTAGTGGTGATAAGCCCCACGGCATAGCCGGCTTTTTTTGCTTTTTCAAGAATAGTCTGTACGGATTCTCCCTTTCCTACATTGAAGGAGATGGCCTCGTTATCCAGCTTACCAGCCTCGCCGGCGGCATAGCAAGATGCGCCAGGTCCGGAGTCCGTAATCCAAGAGTTTAGCGAGTGGGTGGTAAGGGAGCCCTGATATTTTAATTTGTCAATAGCCAGTACATGAAAGTTTGCATCGCTGGTTACGCGCTTGCCTTCAGTACCCTGGCCCATCGCCATCCTTGCCGCTACTTTGGAGGATGTACCGTAGCCATCGCCGATGTACATGATCACCTGCTTTGGCTTCTGTGCAAATGCTACGGCTGCTGCCATAGATGCTGCCACGCAAAATAATTTTGTTTTCATAAATATAGTTTTAGGGGGTTAAGTTTATCAATTACACTGACAAATTTAACCTAAAAACCAGAGTGTGAAAACAGCCTAATATTAAATTTTTGTTAAATGTAACTCCCATATTTATAGGTATAAGCTATCGGATTTTGTTTTTAAACTATATGATATTTAAAAATAAATTCTTTGTTTTGCGGAGTAAATTTTTTAAAAATGAGGAAAGTACTAATAAGCATCTCGCTGGCACTTTTAGGCTTGTTTCCGGTTTCTGCCCAGTCTTTCAGTAAAATCCTTTTTAACGGGAAAAAGGAGTATGCAGCTACCGAGCAGGCACTGTTCATAAATAAAAAGGGCAAACTTGATAAGATTGCAGATTTTGGAAGCCCCGCTAATGACGCAATTATCCAGGACAACTTGCTTTGGACAGCTACCGAAAAGGGCATCATAACCTACAGTTTAGCCGATGGCAAGGCAGTATCGCAGCTGCTGAGCGACTTGGATGTGACATCGCTGACAAAGGATTCTAACGGGAAAATCTGGGCGTCCACCAAATTCAGCGGAATATATAAACAATCGGAAAAAAATGACTTTACCCAAGTGCTGAGCGCAGGCGCAGGGTATGTGGTATGTGCCACGCCGGATGGCTTGGTGAATGCGGGCACCAATCTCGGCCTTTACAGCATCAGACCGGACAATACCTTCATCCGCTATGCAGAGGAAGCACACAGCGGCTACGGGCTGCCGGATAATTATGTGGAAAAACTTTTTTCAGACTATCAGTCCAACCTTTGGATCATTATGCCCGATAATATCGCGTTTCGCAAAAGCGGCCAAATGATGGGCGAAATGCCGTCTTTCGCCTTTGTAGGCAGTAAGGAGAACGAAATCTACAACATTCTGAATACCGGCCGCTCAGCATTTCTTTTCATCACGCGGGAGGGCGTACTTTTATTTCCCGAGGCTTCCCTCGCGCACGAGCACCACGGCGGCGAGGTTTTCAATCAGGAAAACTCCCCGGCTTTTCGCCTAAGTGCCGATAAACTGGGAACGCCGAAGGGCGAGCGAACTGCAAGCATCCTGAATGGCGCCATTCATAAAAATAAACTATATCTTTTTAACGGCACCAGCCTGTGGGCAGTAAATATCCCTGAAATACCAAAATCCGGGAAATTATCTGGAAAATAAATATCGTGAATGTGGATATTATTTGAAATCGTGCTAAAATTCATTCCCAATATTGCACATTTAAAATTAAATCTTAAATTTGTCGCTACAGAAACCATTTAAAACAAACATATTATGAACAAATCTGAACTAATCGAAGCGATTGCACAGGATGCAGAAATCACAAAAGCAGCTGCTAAATCCGCGCTTGAATCTTTCATCAAGCATGTGACGGAGACTCTTTCCCAGGAAAACGGCAAAGTGTCATTGGTAGGTTTCGGAACTTTCTCCGTATCCGAAAGAGCTGCGAGACAAGGCATCAACCCATCTACAAAGCAGCCAATTGAAATTCCTGCTAAAATGGTAGCGAAATTCAAGCCTGGCGCAGAGCTCGCTGAAGCTGTAGATTCTATGAAGAAAAAAAGCGCTTCCAAGAAAAAGAAATAAATAATAAATAAAATCCCGCATTATTTGCGGGATTTTCTTTTAAGGTGCCAGGCGGTGCACTTTCCAGGAAGTGCCCCCCAAGCTATACAAAATCCTGTCGTGCAGCCGGTTTGGCCTACCCTGCCAAAACTCTGCCTCGTACGGGCGGGCAATGTAGCCGCCCCAGTGGGCGGGCCGGGGGATTTCGCTATTCTCAAATTCAATCTCGTATTTTTTTAAACTAGCCTCCAGGTACTCCCTGCTCGGGATTTCCGTGCTTTGGGGAGAAGCCCACGCGCCCAACTGGCTGCCACGGGGGCGCTCACCGAAGTACCGATCGCTCTCCGCGGGCGAAACTTTTTCCAGACGAGCTTTAAAAATCACCTGCCGCTCCATATCCGGCCAGAAAAAACTTAAACAAGCAAGGGGCGCCTCTGCCAGGGACCTCCCCTTCTTCGATTGATAATTGGTGAAAAATACCAGCCCGCTCTGGTCAAAAGACTTAAGCAAAACTACCCGCGTGCGCGGGCACCCATCCGCATCCAGGGTGGAGAGGCACATCGCATTGGCTTCGGCAATGCCGGAATCCCGCTCCGCCTCCCCGTACCAAGCGGCAAACTGCGCCATAGGATCAGGAAGGATTTCATCTTCTTTTAGCTCAAATTTTTCGTAAACTTGTCTTTTGTCGTGCAGGTTTTTCATCTATTCAAATTTTTGTAAATTCGGAATATGGAATTTTCTTACAAAGGTAAAATTTTAATTTCCGCTCCGGATCTCTCCGGCGATATCTTTTCAAGGGCTGTGGTACTGATGATTGACCACAATGAGCAAGGGGCGTTCGGGCTGATTCTCAACCGGCGCAACGATGAGATCAGCGCGCATATGCGGCAGATTTTCGGTTTCGATGTCGCTGTGTACGAGGGCGGCCCGATGGAGAATGACAAGATTTTTTTTATCGTCCGCGGCGTACCGCTTACGGAAGCATTCCTGAAGGTTGACGAAAATTATTACCTGACCGAGGATGTGGAGGCGATAGCAGCCGAAATAATCAGCGGGAGGCTGAATGCGGAGGATGTGAAGATTTTCTCTGGATACAGCGGCTGGGCAGCAAAGCAGCTGGAATCCGAGATCGCGCGCCGTGCCTGGACGGTGGTAGAAGTCTTCAATATGGACTATACCGCGCCGAACGACCAGACGCTCTGGAAGCATATTATGCAGAACCTCGGCGGAGAGTTCCTGCTTTATGCCAACGCTCCCGAAAATGTAATGATGAACTAATCCGTAACGGCAAAGCTGGACTGCCACTCGCGGATCATCTCGGGGAACCTCTCCATCGGGAATTCCTTGCTTCTGATTTTTCGGACGGGCGTGATGCCGCGCTCATCCGAGAAAATAATAATTTCGTCCGCCTTCTGCGATTCAAACGGATTAAATTCAGCCTCAGTGATCAGCGCTATGCTTTTTTTATGCAGAAAAGTAACGAAATTCTCCATCATCGGAGAAATGTAGGCGCCCTCTGCCTGCTTTGGGATTTTTACATCATTGCCCTCCAGGAAGAGGAGATTTCCCCAGATGCTTCGCGCGATCCTTTTATGGGGATTCAAAAGTATTACATCGTCCAGATCATTTTCGCGCGCGTAAATTTCTGCATAAATATTCTCCGGGCAGTGTACACGGAGGCTGCTTAGCAGGCCGGCGTTTACATTTATTTCCTTCAGAATATCCAGCTCTGCCGGCTGCCGAAGATCGAAAATATTCCCCGGCTCCGCGCGGAGCCAGTAGTGGATGTCGGACTTCCAGAGCTTCTCCCCCTCCGCGCGGTACGCGAGAAATGTAATAACGGCATCCGAAATACCGCCGGCGATGATCTTCTCTGAAAACAGATTTTCGAAAAACTCCAGCGTAAAGCCCAGCGGAATGTTCATACGCATCTTGCGCATACTCGCCATCAGGAAGAAATAGCATTCCTCGTGCATTACCAGCCTGCCCTCACGAACGAAAAAATAAGCTTTTACCGCATCCCCAAAGAGAAACGCCCGGTTTGCCGCCTCAAAATTTTCCGGATAAAAATGCCCCTGCATTGTAAAAATAAATGAACGAAAAAAAATCGCTCACTCAAAGATTAATTTTTTTTAAAAAACTAAGCCGCACCGAGCTTAATCCTCAGATTTTCAATAAGATTTTCCCAATACAGGCGGTTCTCTTCCTCTTCGCCCTCCTCTGCAAAATCTGTAACCATCAGAGCCAAATCCTCCGTGATATCATCTATCACAATGGAAAGCTCGAAAAAGTTCTTGGTGCCCTCGTCCTCCTCCCAGCGGAAGCGCACGAAACTTTCCGGCTTGTAGCGGATCAGCGTCGCTTTTTCCTCGGGCCCGCCATTCCAGCTAAAATAAAAATCATCGCCCTTCTCCGTCACCTCATCTGCGAACCACTCGGAAAGCCCCTCCCCGCTGGCGAGATATTCGTAAAGAATCTCAGACTGGCAGCGCATCGGGAATTCGTACTGCACTTTTTGCTTAGCCATTTTGGACTGTCATTTTTTTCGAGGCGCAATATAAAGATTAATTTTTTGTTTTCCGCAAGGCTCAGGCGGAATTTAATTTTAAATTAAACCTCGCCACCCGGAGGTTCAAACAAATTCCGCCTCATCCAGTGCTTCCAGTATGATACGGCAGCCTTCCCGTATCTCATCCTCGCTGATTGTCAGCGGCGGCGAGATCCTCATAAACTCGTTTCGGTACAGCTGCCAAAACACGATGAGCCCCTTCTGCATACATCGCTGCGCCACATTTAGGGTGAATTCCGGGCTGCCGAGATCTACGGCGAGCATCAGCCCCCTGCCGTTGATTTTTTTTATTTTTGGATGTAAGAGCATCTCGCGGAAAAGCGCTTCCTTACGCTCTACCTCATCCATCAGGCCGCTTTCCAGCACTTCTGTAAGCGTGGCGAGGGACGCAGCCGCGATCAGCGGGTTGCCGCCAAATGTGGTGATGTGCCCCAGTTTCGGCGAGTGCGAGAGGGACTGCATAATCTCTGCGGAGGACATAAAGGCGCCCACAGGCACGCCCCCGCCCATGCCTTTGCCCATCACCAGGATGTCCGGCACTATGCCGTAATGCTCGAATGCGAATAGCCTTCCCGTTCTTCCGAAACCCGGCTGGATTTCATCAAGAATCAGGAGGGCACCCACTTCCTCGCAGCGCTGCTTCAGTTTTCGGAAATAATTTTCTTCTGGTAAAATAAATCCTGCGGCTCCCTGTATGGTTTCTACAATAACGCAGGCAGTTTTCTCAGTAATATATTGTAAATCAGAGAGTTTATTAAACTCAATAAAATTTACCATCGGCAGCAGCGGGCGGAATTCTCGCTTATGCACCTCGTTGCCCGCTACAGACAGCGCGCCCTGCGTATTCCCGTGGTAGGCGTCTTTGTAGGCAATGATCTCTTCCCTACCGGTAAATCTTTTCGCGAGCTTCAGCGCGCCGTCTATTGCCTCGGCACCGGAGTTCACGAGGTAAGTGACCTCCAGCGGCGCGGGCGTGGATTCCGCGAGCAGCCTGCAGAGCGCCACCGGTTTCTCCATCGCATACTCGCCATACACCATCGTGTGCAGGTAGCGCTCTGCCTGAGATTTTATGGCATCGATGATTTTCGGATGGGAGTGCCCAAGGGTGTTGGCGGATACCCCTGCCACGAAGTCCAAATATCTCCCCCCATCCTTTCCGTAGATGTAGCTGCCTTCTGCCCTATCCACTTCAAATGCGGAGGCAAATTGTGTGGTCTGCGCCTGGTATCTGAAAAAATCTTCCTTCATTTTTATCGTTTGTTGCGCTTCGGCTGCTTCGCCTTATTTTTTTCCTGCTCCTTCAGGATTTCCTCCTGAGCTGCCTCGTATAGGGAATCATCAGAGATGTAAATTTCTTCGGGATAGTTGGGACTTTCCAGAAAAATATCCTGCCAGCGGCGCAGGCGGTCCCTGGTATTCCAGCTGAAATCGGGGAAGAATCTCTGCTCTCTGCTGATGAAACTCATCGGGTAAATATCGGTGCTAGCCCCGATGTTGCAGGAGATGATTTGCACAATCCTGCTCTGGAACAGTGCTTCGATGTTGCCACATGCAGAAATTGCAACGCCGATGCGCTCCATTTCCCTTGTCTTAGAATCCTCATTGTCGGCATAGGTAATTGCCTGTGCGTTGCCAATAGCCGCCGCGGTGTGAATTTCGTTCTGAATGAATTTCAGCGTCATCAGCCTGCCCTTTATTTGATGAAACTCATCTTTTTTACTGAGTGAATCCACCTTTACAATGGCGAAAGCGTTCCCACTGACCTTCACCGAATCGAGGTATTCTCGCTCCAGATCGAAGTACGCCTGGACCTCCTCACCCGTGACCTGCCGCGCCCCGCTCCAGAGCACCGGACTGCCGTGCAGGTGCAGGATTCCATCAGTCTCGTTGAAGGATAGCGAGTCTGTTCTCGCTTGGGCATTAGATTTAAAAAATCTTGCCTGGCGGAAGGCGCGCAGGAAACTTTTCTTCCCTTCGGGAGTAAGCTTCTGGTAGGCGATGATTTTCTGAGCGGAGAAATAGATGGAATCTTTTTCAAGAACCTTCACCGCATAAGGTTTTTCGGTAATAACCGCTGAGTCTTTTAGTTCATAAACCTCTCCGACCCCCCCGCGGATGAAGCGCCTTTCTGCAGGATCGTTCAGCAGTACATTGCCCGTGGCTCGGCCATAGCCCGAGTTTTGATTGTAGAACATTTTATCACCCTTCAGAGTTTTCCCGTTGTAAAAAATGGTGGAATTTTTATTCAGAAAAACCTCCCGGGTATTCATATTGTATTTCCCGCTTTCGGTGTAAACGCGGTTGGCCGGGTTCTGCTTGTTAATGATGGTCGTAGGCCCGAAAATATCGGCAATGTTCGTATTCTGGTTCTGCCGGATGTTGCTGCCCTCCACGATGTACTGGCCATTATCAATATTGATATTTCCAGAAAGATCCACGGTGCGGCTCTCAACAAAGTAAGTAGCTGATTTTGTGTAAGTTACAGCATTATTGGCGAAAATTATCCCTCCGGAATTGAAGTAAGCGGTATTCGCCGCACGGTCGTAGTAGAGGGTTTCGGTTTTTATGGTCTGTTTCGGGTCGGTCAGCACTACATCTTTTCTTGCGATGCCGCGTTGGGAGTTGCCGTCGTACTCCATTTCGCTGGCGGTAATCACAGAGCCGTCAGCATTTTGGAGGCGCACATTCCCTATGGCTTTTACGAAATTCTGATCTTTGTAAAGCACCACCAGATCGGCAAAAAGATCTGATCCCTGATGCGAAAACTGCACATTGCCGGAGAAGTAAGGATTGCCTTCAAACTGCATAGGATCCACGCCAAAGAGGTCGGAATGTATATGCTGGATCTTCTCACTCTCTTTCGGCTGAGGCGGTTTTGAGAAAAAGGGATCCTTGGTAGGCGGATCTTGCCGTACCTGCGCCTGCAATCCGCTGCAAATCAGTAGGATAATGAGCAGGATGCGGCTCATCAGGATTTTTTTGAACCGTAGAAGTAGAGCGAGTGTGCGTGGATATTCACCCCGAACGCCTCCGCTATGGAATCTTTAATCCCCTGGATTCTTGGGTCGCAGAACTCGATGATTTCCAGGATTTCCTTTGCGCCTTCATCCCTGTAAATTACTAAATGATCGTGCTGACGGTCGAAATAAGATTTCTCGTAGGTGCTTGTGGAAGCTTTTTCGCCAAACTGGTGCCTCCTTATCAGCCCCGCATCCAGGAAAATATCTATGGTGTTGTAAATTGTGGCCTTGGATACATGATATTTTTTCTGCAGCATCAGCAGGTACAGGTCGTCCACATTGAAGTGCTGATCCATATTATAAATTTCCTCCAGAATGGTGTAGCGCTCCGGGGTATTGCGCAGCCCCTTTTCCTGAAGGTATTTCCGCAGCACTTCTTTGATCACCGCCTGATCCGTAATCTTCTGATTTTGGTTCATCAAAATATATTTCTACAAATTTATTGTTTTCAGAATAATTTCTGCAGGGCGAAATTTTATACCGAGTGAATCTCCCTCTGGCGGATTTTCTTGGCCACTATATTCTGATCCCAGATCGGCGCAGATTCTACCACCACATTGTGCGGGGATACGCCCCAAGTCTTGAAGTCGTCGCTGCCTATTACCTTCACGAGGTTGTAGATCTTAAGGGTTATCTTTTCCTTCAGCGTCAGCAGCGCATCACTGATATAGGTATTATCTATCACCACATATTTAAGGTCCGGCGGGATGTTGTGAACCCGCAGCGACGGGTAGCTGCTGCGCGCCGGTATGATGCCCTGCTCCATCAGGTCTTTCAGCACATCATCGAAATAATCGTTAATTCTGCGGTCTATTTTAAAACCAAGGAGGAAATTGACTTTAAAAATGGTGCCCGGCATTATTTCATCCACGGTATATTCAAAAGTGTACGGATCTTCCTGGTTTACTATGCTCAGAATAAAGTAATGATCGGCACGCTTCGGCTGCTTCCGGATGATGGAGTAGATGATTTTCGCATCTACCTCGCCCTCCTTTTTCGCATTGCTGAGGAAGGCAAGGTTGGTGGCGTATTTCGGGATCGTCTCGTCCAGCTTCATATCTTTTATAATGGTGATATATTTGGCCAGCGGTACGAATTTGATGAACTTCATCTTGATTCTGCGCCCGTTGTACCAGGCATACATCGCCAGCGCGATAGAGCCGGCGAGGATTACCGAGATCCATCCCCCGTCAAAGAACTTTATAATATTGGCGCCGAAAAAGCCCAGCTCTATGGCGCTGTACAAAAGGAAAAACAGCAGTACCAGTAGGTTGTTCACACGGCGTTTCAGCAGCCAGAAGGTCAGCAGTATGGTGGTCATAAACATAGTAACGGTGATGGAAAGCCCGTACGCCGCCTCCATTCTGCCGGATTCTTTGAAATATAACACCACAAAAATGCAGGATACCAGCAGCCCCCAATTTATTTTCGGGATGTACATCTGCCCCTTCACACCGGAGGGATAGTTGATTTTCTGATTGGGCCAGAAGCTCAGCGACATCGCTTCGGAAAAAAGCGTGAAAGAGCCCGTGATGAGGGCTTGCGAGGCAATAATAGCCGCCGCAGTAGCCAGCACCACGCCGGGAATGAGCATCCACTCCGGCATTATGCCGAAGAAGGGATTGAGCCCGGTACCGAGCACTGCATCAGGATTTGCCAAAACCCACGCGCCCTGCCCCAGGTAGTTCAATATCAGCATTGTTTTTACAAAAATCCAGCTGACGCGGATGTTTTTCACGCCGCAGTGCCCCAGGTCCGAATACAGCGCCTCCGCGCCCGTCGTACAAAGGAAAACCGCCCCCAGAATCAGGATGGCACTCGGGGAATTTACGATGAGTTTGTAGGCATAATACGGGTTGAAAGCCTTCAGGATTTCAAAATTTTCTATCATATGAATATATCCGAGGACGCCCAACACCAGGAACCACAAGATCATCACCGGGCCGAAAAACTTACCGATGAACGATGTCCCGAACTGTTGCACCACGAATATCCCGATGAGTATCCCGATGGTGATGGGCACCACCGGCGTGTGGGGGTTATAGATTTTTAGCCCCTCTATGGCGGACATTACGGTAAGGCTGGGCGTTATTACCCCGTCTGCAATGAGTGCCGATGCTCCGATGATGGCAATCAGATAGAGCCAGCGTTTTTTTAGATTTTTCACCAAGGAGAAAAGCGCGAGTATCCCACCTTCTCCGCGGTTATCCGCCCGGAGCGCGATGAGGACATACTTTACAGTAGTCTGCAGCGTGAGCGTCCAGATGATGCAGGATAGAGCTCCCTCGATGTATTCATTAAACGGGAGGCTTGCGCTTTCCTGGCGGGAATTTACAATCGCCTTCATCACATATAGCGGGGAAGTACCGATATCCCCGAAAACTATACCGAGAGAGACGAGCACGCCAAGGGCGGAGAGCCGGGTGATATCCAGGTGTTTCGAGGATGGGGACATAGCAAAAAAATATGTGCAAAATTAAACGAATTTCCGGAGTAACCTAAACGAAAAAAACCCGGCGAAGTGCCGGGAAAATAGTTGATAAGTAGCCCTAAGCAGGGAGGTACATCGCTTTTTTGATTTCCTCTTTTACCTTCTCTACCTTAGGGAACCATTCCTCGAAAAGCGGCGCGGAGTAAGGCGCAGGAGCATCTGCCGTTGTAATTCTCTTGATAGGCGCATCCAGATAATCAAACGCTTTTTGCTGTACCATATAGGCGATCTCGGCAGATACGCTTGCAAAAGGCCAGGCTTCTTCCAGGACTACAAGCCGGTTGGTTTTCTTCACGGACTCCAGAACGGTGTCGTAATCCAAAGGGCGAACGGTGCGAAGGTCCACAACTTCTACAGAAATCCCCTCTTTTTCCAGGTCTTCTGCTGCCTGCATCGCCACCTTCATTATTTTGCCAAAGGATACGAGCGTCACATCTTTTCCTTCTTTCTTAATATCTGCCTTGCCGATCGGAAGGTAGTACTCCTCCTCCGGAATCTCCATTTTATCGCCGTACATCTGCTCCGATTCCATAAAAATCACGGGGTCATTATCCTGAATGGCGGTTTTCAGAAGGCCTTTCGCATCATAAGGGTTGGAAGGCACTACAACCTTGAGCCCGGGACAATTGGCGTACCAGCTTTCCAGCGCCTGAGAGTGCGTGGCGCCAAGCTGACCGGCAGAAGCCGTAGGCCCGCGGAAAACAATAGGGCAGCTCCATTGTCCGCCGCTCATCTGGCGGATCTTTGCCGCATTGTTGATAATTTGATCGATGCCGACAAGCGAGAAGTTGAAGGTCATAAATTCCACAATCGGCCTATTGCCGTTCATTGCAGCGCCCACGGAAATTCCCGCAAAACCGAGCTCAGAAATCGGCGTATCGATTATACGCTTCGGCCCGAATTCATCCAGCATCCCTTTGGACGCCTTGTAAGCACCGTTGTACTCCGCCACTTCTTCGCCCATCAAGTATATGGACTCGTCCTTGCGCATTTCCTCGCTCATCGCCTGCGCGATCACTTCCCGGAAAGTATATTCAGCCATCAGTCTTTTAATTTTGAATACAAATTTAAGATTTTAATCTTGGAAAATAATGGACGAGAAGATTAAAAAATATAAGATTTATCAGTTTAAAATATGATGGCAGGGATATTTACAGCTTATTCCAAACCTGCGTACGGCCCAGTGCCGCAACTCCCAAATAGCCGCGAACATTAAGTTTATTACCATCGCGGGATACGGCGCACTTGTAAGTCTTGCCGTTTTGCGGATCTACAATGCTTCCCCCGGTAAATTTATCTCCTTCCTTCTTCAGCCCACGGATGATTTCCATCCCTTCCAGCGGCTTGTTTTTTCGGTCATCCGTACAGTTTACGCAGTTGTTGTTGGCAGGCTTCACCAGCAGTTTCTCGATTTTAGCGTAATACTTCCCGTCAGTCTTTTTAAAAACTTCGACAATTGCCTTTGGCTTGCCGGTTTCATCGTCTACGGTTTGCCACTTACCTTCGATTTGCGCAAATGAAAGTGCTGAGATGAGCATTGCTGAGAATGCAAATACTGATTTTTTCATAATGTTATGATGTTAATTGTTAAAAAGTTTCCAGGAAGTAAATGTAGGAAAAAATTTAAACATAAATTAAACACCTTCATTTTTTTTTGATTCATCTTCACGACATAAATCAGTCAGTTATTTGAATCAATATTTTTTTTCCCAATTGAGATTCTCGCCGCTGTTGATTCAGAAACTTAAGGGATAGCCTTGTGATGCGGAAATCTTTCTCTGAATTGATTATTTTATAATGTCGGTTGATATCCTCCAGGTGAACTTCATCAGTTAAAAGATAATCACCATACCGAAGATTTTCAGGTATAATGCGCGGCGTATTTCTTTTCGTGTAGAAATCAAACGCCCAGGATTCATCATCCTTCAGCATAAAGATTTTTTCCTTCGGTAAATTTTGGGAATTCACAAATTCTGCCTGTTTCAATGGCCCTTGAAATTGCGTTAAAACCGGATAAAACTGCGAGTTCAAAAACAAATTCATCCCGATAGAAAAAAGCAGCGATGCCTTCAGATATTTTGAGAATAAATTTTCCTTCACGAAAATTCGGTTCAGCAAAATCATCAGCACAAAAACCGACACCATATATAATATAGGCTTTGGAATTCCAGTGAAAATTTCGGTTAATATAAAAATTCCAACTATTCCTGAAAATATTACAAGCAACTGAATTTGCCATAAAATTTTTATCAATCTTTGTCGGTTTTCTTTTCGGATTAAAAATAAATAAGCCGCAGTAAAAACCGAAATCACGGGGATCAGTCCGTTGAGATAATGCGGCAGCTTGAATTTGGAAAAACTGAAGAGCAGCATCACCAGCCAAAATCCACCGAGCGTAAGAAATTCCGCGCCTTGCTTTTTTTGGAATTTATTTTTGAAAAACCAAATAGAGCGCTGAAAAACCCCGCAGTAAAACAGCAGCGAAAACGGCAGAAATGCCCACAGCAAAGTGTGGAAAAAGAAAAAATAATCCGGCGAAGTTTCCATAAAACCGCTTGCTGTAAGGCGATTCAAGCTCTGGTTGAACAAAATAAATTTCACGCCCTCCAAACCGAACTGATGATGATAAGCGAAAACTACCGGGAAAATTCCCAGTAAAAATGCGAGAACTGCCGCCAGAATTTTAGCATTGAAAAATCGCCGCCATTCCCTTGAATAAAGCAGATACGAGAAAATGCACAGCCCAATGATTACCACTGCCATTTGCCCTTTCGCCGAAAAAGCCATCGCCGCTGAAAATCCTGCTAAGATTGCCGCGGAAATTTTCTGCGTTTTAATGAAATTGACAAACTGCCAGATTGCAAAGGCTATAAAACCTGTGAGAACCGCATCAGTGCGTACATCGTGCGCCGAAAGAATGATGGTTTGCGCCGAAAGAAAAATCAGCGCGGCACAATGGCTGAGATTTTCGTTTCGATAAAGTAAATCTGCCAGCTTCTTCGTGGAAAACGCCGCCAGGAAAAGGCACAGCACCGCAGGAATCCGGTAAGCGAAATGATTTATCCCGAAAATTTTCATCGAAATGGCAGCCAGCCAAAAATGAAGGTGCGGCTTATCCAGGTACGGGTTTTCGCCCTTGTAAATATTCAGGAAATCTCCGCTCAAAGCCATTCTCATCGCCATTGAAGCGTGCTGCGCCGAATCGTTCTGCATCAGCGGAACGAGCATTCCGCAAAGGTAAACCGCGAAAAAACCGGCGTAAAAAAAGGCGATGCTGTGCCGCGAAAGAATTTTTTGTTCCAAAGTCTTATTTTTGCAGGGCTGCCACAAATTTACAGATTATGGACTTGATGAAATCGTATTCGCTCGTAATCCCGATGTACAACGAACAGGGCAATGCTGCGCCGCTCATCCGGAAAATTCGCGAAGCGATGCAGGGCTTGCGCTACGAACTCATCCTGATAGACGATGCCTCCACCGATGGTACGGTGCAGGAAATCCGTGATGCGGCGGATGAAAACCTGGTGCTCATCGAGCTGAAGAAAAACTACGGCCAAAGCTCCGCAATGATGGCTGGCTTCGATTTTGCGACGGGGGATTACATCATCACCCTGGATGGCGATTTGCAGAACGACCCGAGCGATATTCCTGCAATGGTGGACCTGCTTGAGCGCGGAAACTACGATTTGGTGGTGGGAAAACGGGCCAACCGGCAGGATTCTTCGGTGCGCACCATCCCGTCGAGAATTGCGAATTTCATCATCAAAAATACGACGAAGCTGAACATTTCTGACCAAGGCTGCGCGCTGAAAGTTTTCACGCGGGAAACGGCGAAGGAACTGAACCTGTACGGCGAAAACCACCGCTTCATCAGCCTGATGGCCCACCTGAACGGCGCGAAAATTGCGGAAATGCCCGTGAAGCACCACGCAAGGCAGCACGGCGTTTCGAAATACGGAATGAACCGTACCTTCAAGGTAATCAACGATTTACTGCTGGTGCTTTTCAATCAGAAATACCTTTCGAAACCGATTTACCTTTTCGGAAACATCGGGCTTCTTGCGTTTTCGCTCGGGATGCTCATCAACCTTTACCTGCTGATTCTCAAGATTTTAGGTGAACATATCGGCGGAAGACCGATGCTGATTCTCGGCGTTTTGCTCGTGTTCATCGGCATTCAGTTTTTCACGACGGGTATCATCGTGGATATGCTGATGAAAACCTACTACGAATCCCAGAACAAACGACCGTTTAACATCCGGAAAATCACAGATTTTGGCAAAGCAGCGCATTAAAAAATCGGCGCTGAATGCCGTAAAAATCCTTGTGAGCCTGGCTTTGCTATTTTTCGTTTTTCGCAAAATCCCGCTGAAAGACATCACGGATCTTTGGAGGCAGGTGAATGGTTTTTACCTGATTCCTGCGGCCATTTTATTTTTGATTTCGCAAATCATTTCAGCGCTCAGGTTGCAGAAATTTTTTGAAACCGCCGATTTTCCGCTGGGTTTCCACAGCAATCTGAAACTTTATTTCGTAGGAATGTTCTACAATTTTTTCATTCCCGGTGGAATTGGTGGTGATGCCTACAAAGTATTTGCCCTGAACAAAAAATTTGGCTGGAATGCCAAAGGACTTACCGCTGCAATTTTCATCGATAGATTGATTGGCCTAATCTGCATCTGCCTGATTATCTGCATTTTAGCAATTTTTTTTCTGCCGAAATTTTGGACTTATGAAGTGTTGCTTTTCCTCATCGGCCTGGCAATTTCCTGGTTTTTCATCAGAAAACTTTTCCCGATTCTCAGCGTGAATTTCTGGCCCGGCTTACTTTATTCCATCGGCGTTCAAGTTTGCCAGTTAATCTGCTTTGCACTTTTGCTAAAAAGCCTTGGCGTTTCTGATGGATACGGCGTTTATTCGCTGGTTTTCCTTCTGAGTTCGGTGCTTAGTTTGATTTCCTTTGCCGGGCTTGGAATTCGCGAAATGCTGTTTCTCCAGGCATCCAAGCTCTTCGAATTCTCCCCGGAATTTTCGGTTTCCGCATCGCTGCTATTTACCGTAATTACGGCGTTCTTCTCGCTTTTCGGCCTTTACTTTCAGGCAAAAAAATTAAATTTACAGCTGAAATCCGATTGATGAATTTCATCCGAAAAAATCTTGCCAACGCTTTCACGCTGGGAAATCTTTTTTCCGGTTGCATCGGTGCTGCACACCTTTTCGGCGGCGATTATAGAACGGCGGCGCTTTGCATCGCCATTTCGCTGATTCTGGATTTTTTCGATGGCTTTGTGGCAAGGGCAATGAAGGCCAATTCTGAGCTTGGCGTGCAGCTGGATTCTCTGGCAGATATGGTAACTTTCGGCTTTTTGCCGGGACTCACGATGTACAAAATGCTGGAGCCTTTCGGCAGCGATTTTTTTGGGATGAATGCCGGTTTTGAAATCAAATATCTCGGCTTCTTCATCACGCTTTTCTCGTGTTTGAGGCTTGCGATTTTCAACCTTGATGACGAGCAGAAATTCTACTTCAAAGGCCTGAACACGCCTAGCAACACGCTTTTAATTTTCGGAATTTACCTTGCCAATCAAGAATCTGGAAGCTTCCGTTTTTTGGCGGTAAACCCTGCACTTTTACTGCTGCTCACCTTACTCAGCAGTTGGCTCTTAGTTAGCCCGGTGAAGATGCTTTCGCTGAAATTTAAGTCGATGAAAATTCGGGATAATGTCTCGAAAATTGTTTTAGCAACTGGCGCCATCCTTCTTCTCGCATTTTTCGGTATCACGGGAATTCCGCTCGTCATCGTGTTTTACATCTTCACATCGCTGCTTTACCAAAACCAAATTTGAGATTTTGAACCTTAAACTTTAAACCTTAATGAACCTAAAACTCCACAGGCCGCTGTGCACCTTCGATTTGGAAACCACCGGAAACAACATCGGCAAAGACCGCATTGTGGAAATCTGCATCCTGAAAGTAAACCCGGACAGTTCGCGCGAAATGAAAACCTGGCGGGTAAATCCGGAAATGTATATTCCTGCGGAAGCTACTGAAATTCACGGCATTACGAACGACGATGTGAAGGATGCACCGACTTTCCGCGAAATTGCGCCGAAGATTGTGGAAATGATTTCCGGCAGCGATTTGGCGGGCTTCAATTCCAACAGGTTTGATGTGCCGCTTCTTGCGGAAGAATTGCTTCGCGCAGGCTATGATTTCGATTTGAGCAAGCATAGACTGGTGGATGCACAAACGATTTTCCACAAAATGGAACCGCGGAACCTTTCGGCGGCATTCCAGTTTTACTGTGGAAAAGAGCTGCTGAACGCACACTCTGCAGAAGCCGATGTGCAGGCAACTTTCGAAATCCTGGATGCACAGGTTGGGCATTATCCTGATTTGCCGAAGGATGTGAATGCGCTCAGCGAATTCTCGCACCATCAGAAATTTGCCGACCTTGCCGGAATGATACATTTCGACAAAGCTGGGCAGGAAATTTTTGCGTTCGGGAAATACAAAGGGATGAGGGTGAAGGATATTTTCGCGAAAGACCCGGGCTATTTCGGCTGGCTGCAAAACGCTGATTTCCCGTTATATACTAAAAAGATTTTCACCAAAATTCAGCTGCGAAGCAAGTTTTGAGAAAAAGGAAACAGAGTTGGATATTTTTAATTTTCAATCCTTAAATTATTAATCTTTAATTTTCCAAAGAAATGAAAATCATCTGCATTGGCAGAAATTACGCCGATCATGCGAAGGAACTGGGCAACGAAATTCCGGAAAACCCGGTGATTTTTATCAAGCCTGATACCGCGGTTTTAAAGGGAACTGATTTCTACATCCCAGAATTTTCGCAGGAAATCCATTACGAGCTGGAAGTGGTGCTGAAAATTTCCAAAGGCGGAAAATACATCCTGAAAGAGAATGCGGCAAAGCATTTTGACGAGATTGGCCTGGGAATAGATTTCACGGCAAGAGATCTGCAGAACATACTGAAAACCAAAGGTTTACCTTGGGAATTAGCGAAGGCTTTCGATGGAAGCGCGGTAGTTTCACAATTTTTTCCGAAGGAAAATTTCGACCTGAGAAATCTAAACTTTTCATTGGCGAAAAATGGTGAAACGGTGCAGCAGGGAAGCACATCGCTGATGATGTTTCAGCCGGAAGACATCATTGAATTTGCTTCGAAATACTTCACGCTGAAAGCCGGCGACCTGATTTTTACCGGCACACCGAAAGGCGTTGGGAAAATTTCCGAAGGCGATATGCTCCAAGGATTTCTGGAAAATGAGAAGGTTTTGGACATTCGGATATTTTGATTTTTGGCGGAATTTCATTAATTTTAACCAAAATTCAGTGCTATGAAAAACATCATCCTGCCCATTGATTTCGGCGCAAAAACCGATTTGCTCGTTGAAAATTGCGTGAATTTCGCGAAGGATATCAACGGAAAAATTTGCCTGATCCATGTAACGCCGTCAGACATCGGCTTTGCAATCGGCGATATGGGGTTTCAGTATTTCCCGGAAATTGAGCAAATGGAAGTTCGCGAAGAACTGAAGATGCTGAGCGATATTGAGCAGAGAATCAAAGGTTTTGGCGTGGATTGCGAGCACCTTCTGAAGCAGGGCATTGCGAAAGACATCATCCTGGAATACGCCGCAGAAAAATCGGCGAGCTACATAGTGATGGGAAGCCACGGCAGAAGCAATATGTACGATGTTTTCGTGGGCAGCCTTACAAAATCTTTGACGAGGGATTCCAAAATCCCTGTGCTGGTAATCCCGATGCACAGTTAACCAGAGTATTGAAACCTGAACGCCACATCTTGGGATGTGGCGTTATTTTTTTGGATTAA
The DNA here is from genome assembly GCF_014961145.1 of Cruoricaptor ignavus. Classification (NCBI taxonomy): domain Bacteria; kingdom Pseudomonadati; phylum Bacteroidota; class Flavobacteriia; order Flavobacteriales; family Weeksellaceae; genus Cruoricaptor; species Cruoricaptor ignavus. Next base: position 1,834,012 of record NZ_CP063145.1, on the reverse strand, counting down.
TTTTTCTTATAAATTTCAGGATCGTAGTATGGGTGCTTCCCTTCAGTTGGCGAAAAATATTCCTTGTCTTTGTTGTTGCCCAAAGTTACAACCAGCGTGTAGCACCAGTAGATGAAGATTGCGGATGCCGCGAGGAAAAGAATCCAGTTCAACACATAACCGGCAAAGTCGAAAAATCCGAAGGTCCACTTAAAGAAATTGCTCAGAGCAAGCCAGAATGAAGTCATTTTTTTAGGTTTTGAATTAACTTTGCACAAATTTAGAAATAAATGTTTAAACTGCTCTCTAAAGAGTCAACAATTTTTTCAATTCCCTTTTACATCGGTTTTTTGCTGCTGATGCTCATCGGGTTCAACATACTGGATTTCAATTACTTAAACCTCACATCCTCCATTATCGCACTATGCGGTGCATCGCTGGGGTATTATGTTTTTTTTCAGATGAACCTTACTTACAGCACGCATCTGCCGCTGTTTCTGTACACATTTTTCATCTTCGCATTCTATAGTCCCGGGCTGGATATCGGTATCTCCGCAGCGCTATTCACCAACTCATTTTTGCTGCTGATGCTCACTAATCCGGATGACAATATCAGCCGGAAAAATTATGTGCTGGCGGGGGTAGTGCAGTGCCTTGGCTACCTTTTCCTGCCTGCCGCGTGGCCGATGCTCCTGTTCCTCGTCATCCACATTGTCGCCACTTCGCGCCGGATAGGGCTCAATCTGCTGAGGCTTTTTTTCGGGATCGCGCTCACGCTGGGCAGCTACTTCTGCATCGCCTATTTTTTTGGTTTAAATGAAATAAATTACGACTATTTCCCAATCCCGGAGCAAAATTTTATTTCTGACTTCCGCCCGATCGCCTGCCTCGCGTCCCTGCTACTGATGGGCATCTACGCCCTGCTGGATCACTTCCGACACTACAGCGAAAAGAGCCCCTCCAGCCGCTACAAATACACTTTCCTTCTCACCTTCACTGGTGCGCAGCTTGTGAGCATCTTCTTGTACATGGGCTATCATTTTGAGCTGCTGCTTCTGCTTGCGCTGCCGTTTTCCATAATTCTCAGCCGGATGCTGTGGTTCCTACCGAAATATTGGATGAAAGAAGCCTGCCTCTGGCTTATTGTTTTGAGTTTGGTAATTTTTAGAGCAGAAACTTACAAATTAATAAAGATCATATGATCCAGATTGATGACAAACTGATTTCTGAAGAGATTTTCAGCGAAGAATTCGTCTGCAATTTGCACAAATGCAAAGGCGCCTGCTGTGTGGAGGGCGATGTGGGAGCCCCGCTGGAGAAGGAGGAAACCGAAATTTTAGAGAACATTTTCGAAAAGATAAAACCCTACCTCACCCCCGCAGGAATTGAGGCGCTGGAGGCTCAGGGCACCTGGACTACCGACCCTGTGGATGGCGATTTTGTAACGCCGATGGTAGAGGGCAGAGAGTGCGCGTATGTGACTTTTGATGAGAATGGCATCACGAAATGCGGTATCGAGAAGGCCTTTGAAGACGGCACTGTCGGCTGGCAGAAGCCGATTTCCTGCCACCTATACCCGATCCGCGTGACAGAATACCGCACTTTTACCGCTTTGAACTATCACGAATGGCCTATCTGCAGCGATGCCTGCACCCTGGGAAGGGAACTGAAGGTGCCAGTTTACAAATTTCTGAAAACGCCTCTCATCAGGAAATATGGGGAGGATTTTTTCCAAACACTAAGCGATGCCGCAGAAGAATGGCACCGGGAGTTCGGAAAGAAAAATTAATCCGGATCTGCAGTCTCTTTAATTTTTTCGATCGCAGATTTCAGCTCCTCATTAAATTTTTCCTTCTCCAGGCGCACCGCCGGCACCTGCCGCACTTCGCAATTCTGGATCGGGCAGTATTCGCAGGTGGTGCCTACGCTTACCTCGGGGACTTCTTTCAGGAACCGGATTTTTTTCTGCACCGCAGGGTTGATAAGGATCCCGATACAGTAGCTGCGGTTGGTACCGTCTGAGAAGGGATTCTGCTCCGAGGTGGAGATCACGAGATAGCGCCTGCCGCTTTCCGCATAATTGGAAATCTGGATGTCCGAATACTGCCCGCGGCGCTGCAAACTGCCCAGGTTCTTCACCGCCACCCACCTCCTGCAGTAATGCTCGTTCACCGCGCTGGAGCGGGGAGACTGCTTCCTGTTCAAATGCATTTCTTTGATAATCTTCACATTATCAGAATTTTTTTTCTTAGTAAAACAGAGGTAAAAAATATCCTTAAAACCAAACTCCTGCGGCAATAGATTGGTAAGCCTGTAATAAAAAGTCTCCGGGGAATCCGTGAATCTTGCCATCATCGAAGAAAACTTCCGGGCATCCCATTGCTTTTCCTCAAAAAAGGCGGATAGCTCCGGCAGTACATCACTTTTGGAAATCAGCAAGCAGCCCGCAAAATAGGAGGAGAAAAAATTGCCCAGCAGCTCATCAAAGCTGGAAAAATCCAGCCAGGAGTAGGTGCTCGGCCGCGCGGAGATTCCCAGGACATTGTATCCGATTTCCTTCGCGAGGATGAAGGCCTTCTGGTTTTCATCCAGAAGTTCGTTCATCATCAGCAGCTTATTGTCTGGGAAATAGAGCGACCGCAGCTTGCCCGTAGCGCCGAATTTCTGGAAATCCTGATCCGTGATCTTGTAATGAAATTTTTCAGTTAAAATTTCCCTAAGCTTTTCCGCGGAAGGCTTTGAAGGGAGCTGGTTTTCTGCAAAGAAAGCCGATGCTTTTTCTTCTATCTCGGGGAAATAATTTTCGTGCAGCTCCTGATAGCTACGCATCACGGCGAAATAAAAATCTTCCCTGCTGAGGTTGTAATTCTGCGATATCTCAATAATGGTGTTGATGAAAGCCGTGACATCCTTCGGCGCCTCGCTCACGATGGAGATAAGGTTGATTTTATTGATACCGAAAAGCTCCAGCGGTATCTGCTTGAAGAAATCTGAGCGGAGGATTTCCGCCAGGGGCTCCAGGCTCTTATCCAGCTTCGTGGATACCAGCTGGTCGTATGATACTGCTAGGGCATCCGCGATCTGGACAATTTTTTCGTGCTTTGGATATTTTTTCCCGCTCTCTATCTCATTAATGTAAGATTTGGAAAGCCCGGTTCCGCCTGCCAGCTGCTGTTGCGAAAGTCCCAGCTTCTGCCTGTACTGCCGTACTTTCAGCCCGAAGACAATTCTTATAAACTCGCTATCTGTCATAAATGCAAGATGCAAATGTATCAAAAAAACTTTTTATAAAATTTAGCGAACATTCGCTGTTTGTGAATATTTTTAACTACATTTGTCGCATTCAAAATTTTAATCCTATGTCTGATTTTAGAATTCTGGCTGATGCAAAATACAGCGAGATTTTCACCGAAGAGCTTTCAAATTTTATCACGGAGCTACACAGAAAGTTTGACGGAAGACGCCTCGAGCTCCTCGGGGCAAGAGAAGAAAAGCAAAAAGAATTTGATGCCGGAAAAAAACCTACCTTCCTCCCCGAAACCGAAAGCATCCGCAGCGGCGACTGGAAGTGCGCCCCAGTTCCGGAAAACCTGCAGGACCGCCGCGTGGAAATCACCGGACCGGTGGACAGAAAGATGATCATCAACGCGCTGAACTCCGGGGCCAGCTGCTTTATGGCAGATTTTGAGGACAGCAACTCCCCTACCTGGGAAAACTGTATGGAGGGCCAGAAAAACCTGTCCGACGCGGTTGCAAAAACGATTTCTTTCGAGAACGAAAAAGGAAAAAAATACGAACTCTCCGAAAAAACCGCCACCCTGCTCGTAAGACCGCGCGGGCTGCATCTAAACGAAAAGCATATCGAGATAGACGGGAAAATCGCTTCCGGCTCGCTGGTAGATTTCGGAATTTATTTCTTTAGAAATGCCAAAAAAGCCATAGAAGACGGCGGGGGCATTTACTTTTACCTCCCGAAGCTGGAGCATTACGCCGAGGCGCAGTGGTGGAATGATGTTTTCGTTTTCGCGCAGGATTACCTAGGAGTGCCCCAGGGCAGCATAAAAGCCACCGTGCTTATTGAAACCATTACCGCCGCCTTCCAGATGAACGAGATCCTCCACGCGCTGAAGGAGCACAGTGCCGGGCTGAACTGCGGGCGCTGGGATTACATTTTTTCTTACATCAAAAAATTCCGCAATCAGCCGGAGTTCATTGTTCCGGACCGCAGCCAGGTAACGATGACTGCCCCATTTATGAGCGCATACTCAAGGCTTGTGGTACAGACCTGCCACAAACGCGGCGTACACGCTATGGGCGGTATGGCAGCACAGATCCCCGTAAAAGGTGATGATGCAGCGAACGATGCCGCCTTCGCCAAGGTGCGGGCAGACAAGGAGCGCGAAGCAAATAACGGGCACGACGGTACCTGGGTAGCCCACCCGGCGCTCGTGCAGGTAGCAATGGAAGTTTTTAATGACAAGATGCCAGAAAAAAACCAGATTGACAGGCCTATTTCTCAGGAAGAAATCACCGAGGAGCAATTGCTGGAAATTCCTCAAGGAACCATCACCGAGAAGGGCGTTCGCGAAAACATCAATGTAGGCATCCTCTACATCGAATCCTGGCTTATGGGAGCCGGCGCCGCAGCAATCTACAACCTCATGGAGGATGCTGCCACAGCCGAAATTTCCCGCACCCAGGTGTGGCAATGGCTGAAAAACAATGCCAAGCTGGACGATGGAAGAATCCTTAGCCCTGAAATAGTGAAAGAATGGGAAAATGAGGAATTAGAAAAAATAAAGGATTATGTGGGTGAATCGCGCTTCGAAAACGGCAGATTCCAACTCGCCACTGAGCTTTTTAACGAGCTGGTTCTGGATGATGATTTTGAGGAATTCCTCACTACTAAAGCCTACCAATATATTTAAATCAACCATATTTTAACATAAAATAATTTATAAAATGATCAACAAGGATGAAGCTGCAAAACTGCAGCAGGAATGGAACGAGAGCCCGAGATGGAAAGGCGTGGAAAGACCGTACAGCGCGGAGGATGTGCTGAAACTTAGAGGCTCCTATAAACTGGACTACACCATTGCCACCAAAATGTCTGAAACGCTTTGGAGCAAGCTAAATTCGAAAGACTTCGTAGCCGGCCTGGGAGCGCTTACAGGCAACCAGGCGGTTCAGGAAGTGGATGCCGGGCTCGAGGCGATATACCTGTCCGGGTGGCAGGTAGCGGCAGATGCCAACCTTTCCGGTGAGATGTATCCGGACCAGTCGCTCTACCCTGCTAATTCCGTACCTGCAGTAGTGAAAAGAATTAACAACGCATTGCTCCGTGCTGATCAAATACAAAGCGTAAACGGGGTAAGCGAGGACCAGCGGAAAGAATACCTCGTTCCAATCGTTGCGGATGCTGAAGCCGGCTTTGGCGGCAACCTGAATGCCTACGAGCTTATGAAGCAAATGATTGAGTCCGGCGCTGCAGGCGTTCACTTTGAAGACCAGCTTTCTTCTGCGAAAAAATGCGGACACCTCGGCGGGAAGGTTCTTGTACCTACTCAGGAGGCCATCAATAAGCTGATTGCTGCAAGGCTTGCCGCGGATGTTTGCGGAGTACCAACCGTGCTAATCGCCAGGACTGATGCGGATGCTGCCGACCTCCTCACCTCCGACATCGACGAGAGAGACCATAAATTTATCACCGGTGAAAGAACTTCTGAAGGCTTTTACCGCGTGAAAAACGGAGTGGAGCAAGGCATCGACCGCGGGCTGTCTTATGCGCCGTATGCCGACCTGCTCTGGATGGAAACCTCCAACCCGGACCTAGAGCAGGCACGCAGATTTGCTGAAGGTATCCACGCAAAATTCCCTGGGAAGATGCTTGCTTACAACTGTTCGCCTTCTTTCAACTGGGCGGCAAAGCTTTCCGTTCCGGAGATGGAGACATTCCGCGAGGAACTTGCAAAAATGGGCTATAAATTCCAGTTCATTACGCTTGCCGGTTTCCACGCGCTGAACACCTCAATGTTTGAGCTGGCCCTATCCTACAAAAACCGCGGAATGGCAGGCTACAGCGAACTGCAGGAGAGAGAATTCAAACTTCAGGAAAAAGGGTTCCGCGCCGTAAAACACCAAAACTTCGTGGGTACATCTTTCTTTGATGAAATCCAGACTGTGGTCACCGCCGGTCAGTCGTCGGTAAAGGCGATGGCAGGCTCCACTGAAACCGAGCAGTTCCACTAAAAACTGTCTCTTTTCAAAAGGAAAACCGCCTCAAAAGAGGCGGTTTTTTTAGTTTCCAGAAGTTTCAGCATTGTCAGCTGTATCCTCCTCTTTATTTTTTATCTCTTCAAGGAACTCATCGTGGGAGATGGCTTTTTCATTTTTCTTTGCCTTTTCAAGAATTACATCTTTTAGCTTGGCCATCGCCACCTCGCTGGAAATCTGCTGCAGCTGGTTCTGATCTTTCAAGATCTCCACTGCGTATTTCTGAACTTCCTCATCCGCCAGGTTGTGAATGCCATACATCGCCATCTGGTTTCTCACCAGCTGCTCCGCCTGCTCCAGAACATCGCTGTAATCGATCTTTACCTCATTATCATTCATCAGCTTACCCTCGATGATCTGATATTTCAGCTGGTCTTTTTCCCTTTCAAGAATTTCGCGTGCCTGCTGCTCGGAGGTTACATTTTGGTTGGTAAACATCAGATGCTTCACAAGGAAATTTTCAGGCAGCTGTATTTCTTCTGTTTTTACGATTTGCTCAAGAATTTTATTCACGAAATGCACATCGGCATTCTGCTGGAAATACTCATCAAGCTCGGATTTTACTTTTTCCCTCAAAGCCTCTTCGGACGCAATGTTGCCTACGCCGTAAACTTTATCAAAAAGTTCCTGATTCAGCTCGTGGTCTTTCAGGCCGTAAAAATCTTTAATTTTGATTTCCAGCTCATTATGATGTAGATGATCAACCTCATTTTTGCTGAAACCCAGCTGCTTCGCAAGATCTTCATTGTTAACCAATTCTTCTTTTGAAATCCGGAAAACCTCATCCATCTTTTTACCTTTTACCAGCTCAAAAGCCTCTTTAGTCTGCGCATTTATCGTGGCGTTTTTTGGAGCGTGGTGATGCTCTCCCACCGCACCATCTTCCACCACCTGCTGAATTTCGAGATTAACAAAAGATTCCTCGCCTATTTCTTCCTGCGGAACCTGCTCCGCGAAGCGCTTCTGCATATTTTCTATCGAGGTATTGATCTCCTTATCAGAAGCTTCCACCTTGAAATACGGCGCCTCATATTTTGCAAGGTCTATCGTGATGTTCGGTTCAAAACCAACTTCAAATTCTACACTCAGCTGATCCTTTTTGTAATCGAAATCATCCACAGGATTGGGGACCGGCTGGCCTACCAGCCGCAGATTATTTTCAGAAATATAGTTATTTACAGCTTCGGAAACCAGCTTGTTGATTTCTTCCAGCGCCGCATTAGCCTCAAACTGGCGGCGCACCATACTCATCGGCACCTTTCCTTTGCGGAAACCAGGGACCTGTGCATTTTTCGCATAGTTATGCAGCTGCTTTTCAACTTTATCTTTATAATCTGCGTTATCAATCGTCACGGTCAACTTAGCGCTGACATCGTCATGATTAGTAGCTGTAACATTCATATGTTCAAAATTTTAGTTTGCAAAAATAAGGATTTTTTCAATTATCTTTCTTCAAAATATCAATCGGATATCAGATAATAAAATTCTGCTTGTGAAATAAATAAAAACGCCCTGAAAATCAAGGCGTTGCAAGTGATTGAGTAGACCCACAGGGATTCGAACCCCGACGAACAGAACCAAAATCTGGTGTGCTACCGTTACACTATGGGTCTCCGTTTTTGGTGGTGCAAATGTATAACTTTTTTTATAATTGGCAAATTTTTCGCTGTAAAATATTTGTAAATACCCTTTGAATATGCTTATCGATTTCTCTGAAGATATTTTACCGGAATTAAAACCTGAAACAGAGTTTGAAGCTAAGGTGGTAGATTTTGTCGAAGATTGGTTCTCCTGGTCGAAAACTGTGCCGGTGAAAACTTCGGGCTCAACAGGTGCGCCAAAGGTTTTTGAAGTGGAGAAAGCCAGGATGCTGAACTCCGCGCAAATCACCTGCGATTTTCTGGGCTTAGAGAAAGGCGATTCTGCGCTGCTGTGCCTGCCTATCGATTATATTTCCGGGAAGATGATGGTGGTGAGGGCCATCGAACGAGGGCTGAAACTTTTTGTGGTAAATCCTTCGTCCAAGCCGCTGGAAAATTTCAGGGGAAGAATTGATTTTTGCGCGATGACGCCCTTGCAGGTTGAAAATTCCCTCGATAAAATTCATCTCATCAAAAATCTAATCATAGGTGGTGCGGCAGTTTCGGAAAGGCTGAGGTATAAGATTCAAGAATCGAGAATCAAGAACCAGGAACCATTTTTTGACAACTACAAAGTAACGGAGCTTAAGGAAATTAGCGGAGAGCCATCAACCAACGGCCAGAAGCCAAATGCTGTTTACGAAACCTACGGGATGTCCGAAACTTTGTCGCACATTGCGCTGAAACAAATTGCGCCAGAAGCTCAGCATTATTTCAAAACCTTTGATGGCGTGGAAATTTCCACAGATGAAAGAGGCTGCCTGAGGATTTTAGCGCCAAAACTTAGCATGGAAATTCTTCAGACCAACGATTTGGTGGAAATCAAAAACGGGCGGGAATTTCGATTTTTGGGACGAATCGACAATGTCATAAATTCCGGCGGAGCGAAGATTTTTCCGGAACAGCTGGAGGCGTTGGCAAAAAAAGAAATCACCAACGAAATCGTATTTTTGGGAATGGAGGATGAGTTTTTTGGGCAGAAATTAATCGCCGTGATTGAAGGCAGGGAAAGCGAAAAATTAGCCGAAATTATTTACAATTTGCCCTATGAAAAATCTTTCCACAAACCGAAGGAAATCGTTTTCATCCCGCAAATTCCACGGACACCAAATGGAAAGGTGGATAGAATCCAGCTTCGAAAAGCACTGCAATGAGAGATTTCGCCAAAGAATTGACCTATAAAACTTCGCGCAGCAGCGGAGCCGGCGGCCAGAATGTGAACAAGGTGGAAACTGCTGTGGCGGCGCTTTGGAAGGTGGAGGACAGCGCGTTTTTCAGCGAGGTGGAAAAAGTTTTAATTAAAACGAAGCTTGCCAACCGCATCAATTCTGAGAGAATTCTGCAGGTAAATGCTTCGGAAGCACGGACACAACTACAAAACAGGAGAATTGCCACGGAGAAAATTTTGGCTTTGGTGAATGCTGCCATCATAAAGAAAAAACCGAGAAAGAAAACGCAGCCTTCGAAAGCGCAGATTGAGAAGCGGCTTTCGGCAAAAAAGAAAATTTCGGAGAAGAAGGAGAGCAGGAGGTTTAAGTTTTAAGTAAAAACTTTGCGTTTTTGCGTGCAGAATCGCCATTCATTTTCTAATCGCTATCTTAGCACAAAATAATTTATTATGAGCAAACCGATTACGGAGTTTATCGAGAAATATTACCTGCATTTCAATGCGGCAGCATTGGTGGATGCGTCCAAAGGCTATGTGGCGCACCTGAAAGACGGCGGCAAAATGCTGATCTCCCTTGCCGGAGCGATGTCCACTGCAGAACTTGGGAAGATTCTTGCCGAGATGATTCGCCAGGATAAAGTGGCGATTATTTCCTGCACAGGTGCCAATCTGGAAGAGGATCTGATGAACCTTGTGGCACACTCTCATTACGAAAGGGTGCCGCACTACAGAGACCTTACACCGCAGGAAGAGTGGGATCTTTTGGAGCGCGGGCTGAACCGTGTGACGGATACCTGCATCCCGGAAGAAGAGGCCTTCCGCCGCCTGCAGAAGCACATCGTGGAAATCTGGAAGGATGCGGAAGCGAAAGGCGAACGCTACTTCCCTCACGAATATATGTACAAAATGGTGCTGAGCGGCGTGCTGGAGCAGTATTACGAAATTCCACGGGAAGATTCCTGGATGATTGCCGCTGCGGAGAAAAATTTACCGATTGTAGTTCCAGGCTGGGAAGATTCCACGATGGGAAATATTTTCGCAAGCTACTGCATCAAGGGCGAATTGAAGCCTTCTACGATGAAATCCGGGATTGAATATATGACATTCCTTGCCGACTGGTACCGTGAAAATTCTGGCGGAAAAGGCATCGGGTTCTTCCAGATTGGCGGCGGAATTGCCGGTGATTTCCCAATCTGCGTGGTGCCGATGCTGTATCAGGATTTGGAGATGCACGATGTGCCGTTCTGGTCGTACTTCTGCCAAATCTCGGATTCTACTACATCCTACGGCTCATATTCCGGCGCCGTTCCGAATGAGAAAATTACCTGGGGAAAGCTGGACATCAATACACCAAAATTCATCGTGGAAAGCGATGCCACAATTTGCGCACCACTGATGTTCACTTATGTGCTTGAAAATTCGTAAGCTCAAATTTAGAAATTAGGAGATTGAGGGATAAAGAAATTGCCCGGCGATTTTGCCGGGCAGTTTTTTTGAGATTTTTTAGCTTAAAAACTTAGCAAATTTTAAAACCTGCTAAGTTTTAATTTTACACTTTAAATATAGATTACTTTCTCGCAACTATCTCTTCCTTTATCTTCTCCTCGATTTCTTCAGAAAGCTCAGGGTTGTCGCGCAGCACATCTTTCACGGCATCACGGCCTTGCCCAAGCTTCGTATCGTCGTAGGAAAACCACGAGCCGCTTTTCTTGATGATGCCCATATCCACCGCGGTGTCAAGGATTTCGCCGGATTTGGAAACGCCCTCGCCATACATTATGTCGAACTCTGCCTGCTTGAAAGGCGGCGCCACCTTATTCTTCACGATTTTCACTTTCACGCGGCTTCCTATGGCTTCGTCACCGTTTTTAATCGGCTGGCTTGCCTTCCGGATATCGATGCGTACGGAGGAGTAAAACTTCAAAGCATTACCGCCCGTTGTAGTTTCCGGATTGCCGAACATCACGCCGATTTTTTCACGAAGCTGGTTGATGAAAATCACGGTGCATTTCGTACGGGAAATCGTGCCGGTAAGTTTCCTCAAGGCTTGAGACATCAGCCTTGCGTGAAGCCCAACCTTGGAATCGCCCATCTCACCTTCAATCTCAGCCTTCGGCGTAAGGGCAGCCACAGAGTCGATCACCACGATGTCAATCGCGCCGGAACGGATCAGGTTGTCGGCAATTTCTAAGGCCTGCTCACCATTATCCGGCTGAGAAATAATCAGGTCTTCCAGGTTGATGCCAAGCTTCGCGGCGTAGCTTCTGTCAAAAGCGTGCTCCGCATCGATGAATGCCGCTATGCCGCCCTGCTTCTGCGCTTCTGCGATGGCGTGCAGCGTAAGCGTGGTTTTACCGGAGGATTCCGGGCCGTAGATTTCTATGATCCTGCCCTTCGGATAGCCGCCCACACCGAGCGCAATATCAAGGCCGAGCGAACCGGAGGGAATTACTTCGATGGAAGTATCCACAGATTCGTCACCCAGCGTCATCACCGTGCCTTTGCCATAGGTTTTATCGAGTTTCTCAAGCACTAAGGATAGCGCTTTTTTCTTGTCTTCTGCTGTGCTCATTTTATCCTTAAATATTCACAAAATTATAAAAAAATGAAGAGATATGCGGTGATATTTTTAATGGGGGAAACTTTTATCAAGCATTTTCTGGGAAGGAAATTTTAATTAAATTTGTGAAGTTTAAAAACTGCTCTCTATGTCGGCTACAGAAATCAGATCCATCGGGGTACTTACCTCCGGCGGCGATGCGCCCGGAATGAATGCAGCGATTCGCGCTGTGGTGCGGACTGCCCACTACTTTCACCTGGATTGCTACGGCATTCGCGGTGGCTACAACGGGCTGATGGAGGATAATTTTACCAAGATGGGCCCACGCTCGGTGAGCAACATCATCAACCTTGGCGGGACAATTTTGAAGTCCGCAAGATCCCTGGAATTTAAAACTCCGGAGGGCAGGCAGAGGGCATTCGAAAATTGCCAGAAACATCAGATTGATGGGCTGATCTGCATCGGGGGTGACGGAACCTTTACCGGTGCGAATGTATTTGCAGAAGAAACGGGAATCCGCGTGGTGGGCGTCCCGGGGACTATCGACAATGATATTTTCGGGACGGATTATACCATTGGCTACGATACCGCGCTGAATACCGCGATGGACGCCATCGACAAAATCCGCGATACCGCCACTTCCCACAACCGCGTTTTCTTCGTGGAGGTAATGGGCAGGGATGCCGGCTTCATCGCCCTGAATTCCGGAATTGCTACCGGCGCTGTGGATATTTTGATCCCGGAAGAAACAGACAGCATCGATGAGATGTTTGAAACATTTGACAAAGCTGCTAAACGGGGGAAAAACTCCAGCATCGTGGTGGTGGCAGAGGGTGAAAAGCTCGGCAATGTTTATGAACTGGCACGCATTACCAAGCAGCACTACCCGAATTATGATATCCGCATCTCCGTGCTGGGGCACATCCAGAGGGGCGGCAGGCCTAGCTGCGCCGACCGCGTTCTGGCAAGCCGCCTAGGCTACGGCGCGGTAAAGGGACTTATGGAGGGGCAATCTCGCGTGATGGCAGGAATACAGTCCAACAAGCTGGTTTTCACGCCTATTGCTGAAGCCATCAAAAAACATAACGACCTAGATCCGGAGCTAAAACTCATTTCCGAGGTTCTGGCTCTTTAAAGTTAAAACCATTAAACCAATTAAATTTAATATTATGTCAACAATCAAAGTAGGTATCAACGGTTTCGGAAGAATCGGGCGCCTGGTTTTCCGTGCAATGGCGGAGCGTGAAAACATCGAAGTGGTAGGCATCAATGACCTTATCGATGCGGAGTATATGGCTTATATGCTGAAGTACGACTCTGTGCACGGCAAATTCTGCGGCGAAGTTTCCGTGGAAGGTAATGACCTTGTAGTGAACGGCAAGAGAATCCGTGTGACGGCAGAGAAAGACCCGAACAACCTGAAGTGGAACGAAATCGGCGCGGAGTACATCGTGGAATCTACAGGGCTTTTCCTGGATAAGGAAAAAGCTTCTGCCCACCTGAATGCTGGCGCGAAAAAAGTAGTGCTTTCCGCACCTTCCAAAGACGATACGCCAATGTTCGTAATGGGCGTGAACCACAAGGAGCTTACCGATGATGTGAAAATCTTCTCGAACGCATCCTGCACCACGAACTGCCTTGCACCGGTTGCCAAAGTGCTTCACGATAAATTCGGCATCGCGGAAGGCCTGATGACTACGGTGCACGCTACCACTGCTACGCAAAAAACTGTGGACGGCCCTTCAATGAAGGACTGGAGAGGTGGCCGCGCTGCAAGCGTGAACATCATCCCTTCTTCCACGGGTGCTGCAAAGGCTGTAGGCAAAGTAATCCCATCGCTGAACGGCAAACTCACAGGGATGTCTTTCCGCGTGCCTACGGTAGATGTTTCCGTAGTGGACCTTACGGCAAGGCTTGAAAACCCAACAACTTACGAAGAAATCTGCGCTGCGATGAAGGAGGCTTCCGAGGGCGAACTGAAAGGCATCCTGGGCTACACTGAAGAATTGGTGGTTTCTCAGGATTTCGTGGGCGATAAGAGAACTTCCATCTTCGATAAAGATGCCGGCATTATGCTTTCGCCAACTTTCGTGAAAGTAGTATCCTGGTACGATAACGAAATGGGCTACTCCAATAAGCTTGTGGATCTGCTGGAATATTCTTCAACGCTGTAAAATTTTAAAGCCGAACTTTTTTAAGCCTTCCACATTGGAGGGCTTTTTTCTTAATCAGCCGCTGACAGGGGTTTGGCAAAAAGTCCGGCTAATACTCTTCAAAAAATAAATCAGCCACCTACTCTATTCGTAAGTGGCTGATTTTCAGTGTGGCCCAGCTTGGGCTCGAACCAAGGACTTGCTGATTATGAGTCAGCTACTCTAACCAACTGAGTTACAAGGCCGCCGTAAGTGAATGCCTGTCTCCACGACACTCACTTTTGAGTTTGCAAAAATAAGAATTTTTTTTATTTTCAAACCTATTTATTTTCGCAAAAAAGTATTTTCATCTAAAAAAAGTATTTTTGTGAAATGAATGAAAATAACCGCCAGAGAAAGATCGCACAGATCATCCAGGAAGATTTCTCGGAACTCTTCAGAAAGCAGTCCGCCGAGAGCCCTCATAATTTGCTGATTACCGTATCGGATGTGCGCGTAACTGCCGACCTTGGCATTGCGAAAATCTACCTCAGCGTATTCCCGCCGGAATTTCGGGAGCCGATCATGAAAGAAATAGACCTGAATAAGCCCCAGTACAGGAACTTCCTGGGGCAGAAGATGGCTAGGCAGGTGCGCACGATCCCCAACCTGCAATTTTATCTGGATACCTCCCTGGACGATGTGGAGCGCCTGGAGCGCGAGCTGAAGGGGGAAGGCGACAATCCGAAACTCTGATCCCGTGGCAAAAACTTCCCTGCACATAGCGCGCCGCTACCTCATCTCCAAAAAAGGGAGCACCGCCGTTACTTTCATCACCTGGCTGGCCGCGTTTGCAATGATGACGGCTGCCGCAGCAATGTTCATCATCCTCTCCGTATTTTCGGGATTGGAGGATATGAACCGGGATCTTATTGCCAACCTACACGCCGATCTTACAATTTCATCCGCAAGCGGCAAGAGGCTGAAAAACATTAACACCACAGAAAACTTAATCCGGAGCCACCGGGAAATCGCCGCCTACTCCAAAATCATCGAGGAAAAAGTAGTGGTATCATACGGTGAGGTTTCCGAAATTGCCTACCTGCGCGCGGTAGATTCTGCATATACCACCGTGAACCCGATAAACAGGGAGGTCTTCTTTGGAAAGTATCCGGATTTTACTTACACCAATGAGGTTCTTATTGAAAACAGCCTGGACAACCGCCTGCGCCTGCCCGTGGGCGAGACGGAAGACTACGCCTATATTTATATGGCAAAGCCGGGCGTGGGGATTATCACCAGGGAGGAAGATATTTTCAATAAAAAAGAAATTTACGCCTCGGGGGTCTTTGCAGGTAAAGACCAGCTGAACAGCTACCTAATAGCCCCGATAGATCTCGCGCAGGAACTTCTGGACCTCCCACCGGAAGCCGCTTACCAAATTGTCATCAAATTAAAGGACCCGAAGAGGGCGGATGCCGTAAAGCAAAATCTTGCTGCAAAACTCGGAAAAAACTTCATCATCAAAACAAAGGAAGAGGAAAATTCTGCCTTTTGGAAAATGATAAACACAGAGAAAATGATTATCTATCTTATCTTTTCCCTTGTGATATTCATCACCACATTCAACCTGGCCGGGGCTATCATCATCCTCCAGCTCGATAAAAGTGAGCAGGAACGCGCCCTCTCTGCAATAGGATTTTCCGCAAAAGATTTAAGGCAAATCTATTTCTACACAGGGCTGCTGATAGTATTTGCGGGCCTGGCGGCTGGCCTGGTGCTCGGTACGCTGATCTGCTGGCTGCAGATAGAGACGGGCTTTTTCAAGGCAACCGCAGAATTGCCGTTTCCGGTGAGAATTCGGCCTGTAAATTACTTTACGGTTGCAGCGGTATCAGCCTTTTTTGGCCTGCTGGTTTCCCGAATATTTTCAAAACCGAAAGTGCGGAATACTGTTTACTAAGGATTTAATATTTTTGTAATATAATAGTTAATCATAATTTTATATTTTAGCCGAAATTTTAATATGAAAAAAATCATCCAGCTTTTATTAGCACTGTGCTTCGGTCTCTCCCTGGCACAGGCTCCTGCCAATTATTACAACAGTGCCGAAAACCTGAGCGGCGCGGCGCTGAAAACCGAACTTAGCAAAATTATTTCTAACGGCCACAGGGATAGAGGCTACAACGGGCTTTGGACGGCGTTTAAAACCACGGATGTTGATAAATTCTACGAAAACGACGGTACCGTGCTGGATATTTATTCCGAAAATCCTACCGGTGCAGATCCGTACAATTTTATAATGGTGACCGACCAGTGCGGAAATTACAAAGTGGAAGGCGATTGCTACAACCGTGAGCATATCGTGCCACAGAGCTTGTTTAGCGAGAAATTCCCGATGAAGAGCGATGTGCATCACATTCGTGCGACGGACGGAAAAGTAAACGGCTACCGTGACAATTATCCATTTGGAGTGGTGAAAAATGCGAGCATCACCACTAAGAATGGCTCCAAGCTGGGCAGCTCTGCATCGCCTGGTTATGGCGGTACAGTTTTCGAGCCGATTGACGCTTTCAAAGGCGATGTAGCGCGGATGATCCTGTATTTCGTGACGAGGTATGAATCTCAGCTTTCGACCTTCAAAACGGAAAACATTCTTGGCGGCAGCGCTTATCCAGGCCTGCAGGAATGGGAACTGAGGCAGCTCCTGAAATGGGCGCAGCAAGACCCAGTTTCGCCAGAAGAAATCTCTCGGAACAATGCTGCCTATGCCTACCAGGGCAACAGGAACCCGTACATCGACCGCCCAGATTTCGTGGAAAAAGTTTGGGGACAATATCTGTCGGCAAGCGAAACGGAAACTCAGAAGAATTTCCGGATTTTCCCGAATCCTGTGAAGGACGGCTTTATGAATTACTCCGGCGCTGAACCGAAAACCGAGATTAAAATCATCAATACGGAAGGCCGTATGGTGCGCTATTTCACGACTACGAAGAGCGAAGGCAGCATCAACCTGAACCTTCCGAAAGGCACCTACATCGTGAAGGCCGGCAAGGCGACAACGAAACTTGTGGTGCAGTAGAAATCTAAGATTTGAGGAAAATAACCGAAGGGAAAACTTCGGTTTTTTATTTTTAGCCGATGGAAAAAAAGCGGTTTGGCTTGCTGGGAAAGAATATTTCTTACTCTTTCTCGAAAAAATATTTTGCGGAAAAATTCCGGGAACTTGGGCTGGAAAACCATTCCTATGAATTTTTTGATTTTGAAAACTTAGACGACATCGAAAGCCTTTTCTCGCAGGAAAATCTGGTAGGTTTTAATGTGACGATTCCGTACAAGCAGGAAATTATACCTTATTTAACCGCACTTTCAGAAGAAGCGGAAAAAATAGGTGCGGTAAACACTGTGAAAATTTCTGGCGGAGAAGCCACAGGTTTTAACACGGATGCTTTCGGTTTTGAACAAACCTTGCTGAAATACAAAAAACCGCATCACGACAAAGCATTGATTTTAGGAAATGGCGGCGCAGCAAAAGCCGTGAAATTCGTGCTGGAAAAACACGGCATTCCGTATGTAACCGTTTGTAGAAAGGGAAAAATAAATTTCGAAAATTTAACCGTAGAACTTGTCCGCGAAAGCAAAATCATCATCCAATGCACACCGGTTGGAACTTTTCCTGACATTGAAAACTCGGTAAAATTTCCATTTAATGCGTTGAGCGACAAACACTTAGCGATTGATTTAATCTACAACCCCAGCGAAACCAAATTCCTGAAAGAATGCCGGAAAAACGGCGCAGAAACCGTGAACGGACAGCTGATGCTGGAAATGCAGGCGGAAAAATCTTGGGAAATTTGGTACAGATAGGAAAATCTTTTTAATTTTAGCCGATTTTATATCCCGCCAAGCGGATTATTTTGATATTAAAACTAATAAGCATGAGCCCGGAAGATACATCCGAAAACGAGGCACTGAACCCGACTTCTGCCGGAAACAACCAAAACCAGCAGGAAATACTAGAACAATTCAGCAGTGAGGAGAGCACCAATGAAGAAAACTCCTCAGAAAATCAGAATCTTGAAACGAATCTGGCTGCTGATATTGCTGAAGCACCTGGTAGCAGCGCTAATGAAACCGCTGATGATGCAAGCAGCGCGAAGACGGACACAGCCGAACCGGATCCTGAACAGAATGCCAAAAACATTGCCGAGCGCGAGGGCATTGTGGAGCGCCTGAAAAACCTCTATATGAACACCCAGCCCGGCACCAATCTCTTCAAGGAAATCCGGGAAATCAGGAACCATTGGGAAACCGCTGGGCATGTGGCAAAGGCGGATTTTAAAAACATCAGCAACAATTATTTCTATCACCTTGGGCAGTTCTACAAAATGCTGGACCTGAACAAGGAGTACCGCGATCAGGAATATGCGCAGAATCTTGAGCGCAGGCGTAGCATCATCGAGAGAGCGAAGGAACTTCTGGAAGAATCTTCCGTACAGAAGGCGCTGAACGAGCTGCAGTATCTTCATAAAGTCTGGAAAGAGGAGGCCGGCCCAGTGGCGGAGGAGTTCCGCGAAGAGACCTGGCAGGAATTTAAGGAAATTTCTAACCAGATCCACGCAAGAAAATCCGAGCTGAGTGAGGAAATCGAGGCGGTACAGAATGCTAACCTTGAAAGGAAAAATGCGCTGATCCAGCAAATAAAGGAGATACTCGCTAGTACGGAAGAAAAGAACCACAAATTCTGGCAGCAGTCCATAAAAAAAGTGGAGCAACTGCGCGAAGAATTCCTGCAGGTGGGCAGCGTGCCAAGGAAGCTCTCCAACCAGAACTGGACGGATTTTAAGGACAGCCTAAGGGATTTCAATTCGGCAAAGAACGAATTTTACAAAAATCTGAAAGGCGATCAGCAGGCAAATCTGGAGAAAAAAAGGGAGCTGCTGAAGGCCGCTCAGGACAATATGAACTCTGAGGACTGGGATACTGCCGTGCCGCTGTTTAAAAAACTCCAGGAAGAATGGAAGAATACCGGCTTCGTACCGCGCGCGCAAGCGGAGAAAATCTGGGAGGAGTTCCGCGAGGCTAGCAACACTTTCTTCGATAATTTCAGGAAAAAGGGCAGCAGCCAAACAGTCTCCGGCGACAACTGGAAAGAAAATCTTAAGCGAAAAGAAGCCCTCCTGGAGGAGCTGAAATCCCTCGGCGAGGAGGAACAAGGCAGAGCCCGTGAGATCCGTACAGAATGGGATGCCATAGGCAAAGTTCCGCGGGACAGGATGAGCATCAACCAGGAGTTTAACCGCATCATCCGGGAGAAACTTCCTTCTGCAGATGGCGAGAGAAAATTTGCCGGAAGAAGAAACGACAGCCGCAGGGATACAGGAATGGACGATGGTATGCGGAAGCTGAGAAACCAAATTTCCGAGCTGGAAAATGAAATTTCCAACCTGGAGCGCAACCTCAATTTCTTCAGCAATCCTTCTAGAGAAAATCCTCTGCTTTCCGATACTTACCGCAGCATCGATGAGAAGCGCGAGCAGCTGAACATCCTTAAAAATGAGCTGAGATCTGCGCAGACAGAGAATTAATTCGCAAAAAAAATAATCTAAATTCTGGTCAGAGCGGCGCAACCCTCTGACATTTTTTTTAGCAAATCAATTGTGGAAGACAAAGATTTAATGCGAAGGTGCATACAGCTTGCCAGGCTAGCAGAGGGCAGCACCTACCCGAACCCTATGGTGGGCAGCATAATAGTCTACAAAGGGAAGATCATCGGAGAGGGCTACCATGAGCGCGCCGGCAAACCGCACGCGGAAATCAACGCGATAAATTCCGTGGAAGACAAAAGCGTGCTGGAGGAGTCGGAAATTTTCGTTTCGCTGGAGCCCTGCGCGCATTTTGGCCGCACCCCACCCTGCGCGCTGAGACTTGCCGAAATAAAATTCAAACGGGTCATCATCGGCTGTACAGATCCAAATGAAAAGGTGGCAGGAAAGGGCATCGAAATTCTGCGGGCAGCCGGCATCAGCGTGACACAGGGGATCCTGGAAGAAGAATGCCGCGAACTCAACCGGCGGTTCTTTACTTATCATCAAAAAAGGCGACCGTACATAGTGCTGAAGTGGGCACAAAGCAGTGACGGATTTATTGACCAAAACCACCAGCCGTACCAGATTGGGAATGCCTTTACGAAGCAGATGGTGCATAGGATGCGCGCCGAGGAACAGGCCATCCTCGTTGGGAAAAATACTGCTATAAATGACAACCCCAGCCTAACGGTGCGCGAAGTTGCCGGCAGAAATCCCGTGAGAATTTTACTGGATACCAAACTTGCTGTCGCGGAAAATTTCAAAGTTTTCAATGATGAGGCGCCGACTTTGGTGTTCAACTCCGTTAAAAACGATGAGCGCGGCAGCGTTAGGTTTATTAAAACTGAAAGCTTGAATTTGGACGAGATTATTGAAGAACTGTATAACAATGAAATTCAGTCTGTTATGGTAGAAGGTGGGGGGCAAATCCTGGGAGATTTCATTAGACGAAACTTATGGGATGAAGCCGTTAATATTAAACGGCCGGATTTGCAGCTGCACTCAGGTACACCCGCTCCGGATTTTCCTTTCAGCCCGCTAAAGACTGAAATCTTCGGAAATAATACTGTAGAATTCTACCGGAATAAATGAACGAAATTTTTGAATTTCAGACGATAGCAAGCCCTGTAAAGGATATTACTTTCAAAGAAAAGGGCAGCAAATTCATAGGCTTCGCAACTCCGGTATCTGATGAAACTGAGGTGAAGAATGCTCTTGATGAGGTCCGCGCCCTTCATCCGAAAGCCACGCACCATTGCTATGCCTACCGGCTGGGCATTGCGGGAGAAATCTATAGGACTAATGACGACGGGGAGCCTTCAGGAAGTGCCGGCCTGCCAATCTACAACCAGATTTTGTCTCACGGAATTACCGATCTTCTACTGGTCGTGGTGCGCTACTATGGCGGTACCAAGCTGGGCGTATCTGGGCTAATAAAGGCGTATAAAGAATCTGCGAAGATGACTTTGGACGAAACGGAGATCATCACCAAGGAGCTGGAAATCAAACTATTAACTAAATTCCCATTGGTAAAGCAGAATGTGGTTTTCACGCTGCTGAATAAATTTTCTGCTGAAATAAAAAATTTCACCGCTGAAGAACAGGGTGAAATTTATGCGAAAATAAAAGCCAGATATAGGGAAGAATTTACACAAAAACTTTCGGAATTGGCTATTGAGTTTGAATTCTTTTAATCCCTTCTGCCATTAAGCATTGAAATGAAATACAGCAGCTGCGCCAGCGAACCAAGTGCCGCTACTACATAAGTTCTTGCCGCCCACTTCAGCGCATCCTTCGCGCCGGCATACTCGTCCGGGGTTACCGTACCGGTATTCTGGAGCCACGCCAGCGCCCTGTTACTCGCGTCGTACTCTACCGGCAAGGTTACGAATGCGAAAGCGGTAGTGACTGCAAAGAGTATAATTCCGAGAGTGAAGAGTGTAGGATTTCCATAGGAAGCCATCACAAAAATTCCCGCCATTAAAACAAACTGCAGAAGGTAAGACGATATGTTGACAATTGGTACTAACGCTGAGCGCAGCTTCAGCATAGAGTAGCCTACGGCGTGCTGTACGGCGTGCCCGCATTCGTGAGCGGCTACGGCGGCGGCGGCGGCATTCCGCTGCATATAGACCCCTTCGGAAAGATTCACGGTTTTATTGAGAGGATTGTAATGATCCGTCAACTGCCCGGGTACCGACACTACCTGCACATCGTGGATTCCGTGGTCGCGCAGCATTTTCTCTGCCACCTCCTTTCCGGACATCCCGTTGCGGAGGTGAAGTTCGGAATAGCGTTTAAATTTTGACTTCAGCATCGTCTGCACAGCCAGAGACGCCAGAAAGATGATTCCAAAAAGTAAATAGTAGCTCATTTAAACTTTATAAATGTTATGTTTAAATCCTTACTAAAAAGTGTGCCAAACGCTTTAAAACTACGGCAGGAAGTTTTCTGCGTAAACCGTATCTTTGCCCCTGATGAGCACAGCGGAAAATCTACAAATCATCGAGGTAAAAACACGGGTGGACTTAAGGAAGTTCGTCCGCTTCCCGATAGAGCTTTACCGTGATAATCCTTATTTTGTGCCGCCCATCATAGGTGATGAGATGGAAATCCTGAACCCGAGGAAAAACCCTGCCCTCGCCTACTCGGATGCCAGGCTGTATATTGCGATAAGGGGGGGCAGCGTGGTCGGGAGAATCGCTGTGATCATCAACCATAAGGAGGCCAGGGAGCTTGGGATAAAGAAGGTGCGCTTCGGATGGCTGGATTTCGTTGATGACCAGGAAGTTTCGCGCGCTTTGATTCAGAAAGCTGTGGATTTTGCGGAAGAAAATGGGATTATAAAAATAGAAGGTCCGATGGGCTTTACCAACCTGGACAAAGCGGGGATGCTGACCATGGGTTTCGACCGCCTCGCAACGATGATCGGGCTATACAATTTTGAGTATTATCCGCGGCATCTCGAGAACCTTGGGCTGGAAAAGGAGAAAGAATGGGTGGAGTACGAAATTGAATTCCCCGATGTCCTGCCCGATAAAATCACGAAATTCAGCGAGCTGATCAAGGAAAAGTACGGCCTCCGGGTTTTAAAATTCAAGAAAAAGGAGGAATTGCTGCCGCTGGTGGAGCCGATGTTTCGCCTGCTGGATGAAACTTACAGAAACCTCTCCACCTATACCCCGCTGACAAGCGAGCAGATGGAAACCTACAAGGAACAGTATTTTTCATTCATCAATAAAGACTTTGTGATCTGCATCGCCGATCCGGAAGACCGCCTGATCTCCTTCGCTATCACGATGCCCAGCTACTCCGAGGCACTGCGGAGAGCGGGTGGCCGCCTCTACCCTTTTGGCTGGATGCATCTTCTGGAAGCCAGCCGCAGGAACGACAGGGCGAATTTTTACCTCATCGGCATACATCCGGAGTACCAGCGCAGGGGCGTAACAGCAATAATTTTCAAAGAAATTTATGAAACCTTCCGGAGAAAAGGCGTAAAGTTTCTTGAAACAAACCCCGAGCTGGAGGAAAATAAAAGCATACAGCTTCTGTGGCAGGATTATAACCCTATAAATCATAAACGGCGAAGAACCTACGGGATGGACATTACTAACTGGAGCGTATGAATTTTAACAAGCATCTTTACATCTACGGCGCGCTGATCCTCGCTTACCTCTTACTCAATCTCTTCCCGCCCACTGATGATGAGCGTACGAATACCGCAGTCATCATTTTGTTTGGCAGCATACTTTTGGCTTATCTGGCAGTTATCGCCATATTATTTTTAAAAAAAATGAAGAACGCCAGTAAAGATGATAAATTATAATGCTTCTAAATTAAAAACCTACTCTGAATGTCCCTATGATTTTCTCTAACTTTGTTTGCTGAATTTTTGAATCCTATGAATCTGCCTACAGACTACATCCCGATTTTGATAATGGCTGCGGTTTCCGTAGGCTTCGTGCTGATGTCTTTGCTTGGCGCAAAATACCTTGGCGCAAGGCAGCGCAAAAGCGCGGTGGAAAAAAACAAAAACTTTGAGTGCGGCATCGAGCAGGAAGGAAACGCAAGAACGCCGTATTCCATCAAATATTTCCTTACGGCAGTGCTTTTCGTGCTGTTCGATATTGAAATCGTATTCTTTTATCCTTACGCCGTGAATTTCCTGGGCTTCGGCTGGGAAGGCTTCGCTGCAATTTTAGCATTCGTAGGCGTGTTTTTTGTAGGTTTCATTTATGTGCTGAAACGCGGCGCTTTAGACTGGGATAAGTAAACAACTGAAATGCAAGAGAATAAACCCGTAATAAATACCAACGCTGCACCGCCAGCAGGTTACGAAGGTGAAGGCTTCTTTGCCACGAAACTTTCCGACCTTATCGGTTTGGCGCGCTCTTATTCGCTTTGGCCGCTGCCATTCGCTACATCGTGCTGCGGCATTGAGTTTATGGGCACTATGTCCCCCCATTATGATTTGGCGAGATTTGGCAGCGAAAGGATGAGTTTTTCACCAAGGCAGGCCGATGTAATCTTGATTTGCGGAACCATCGCTAAGAAATTAGCACCGGTACTGAAGGAAGTCTATACACAAATGGCAGAGCCAAAATGGGTAATAGCCGTGGGAGCATGTGCCTGCAGCGGCGGAATTTTCGACACCTACTCCGTTCTGCAGGGCGTGGATAAGATAATGCCGGTGGATGTGTATGTGCCGGGCTGCCCGCCAAGGCCAGAGCAGATTTTGGACGGGATAATGGAGGTGCAGAAATTAGCGCAGAACGAAAGCCTGAGGAGAAGAAATTCACCGGAGTATAAGGCTTTGCTGGAAAGCTACGGTATTAATTGATGATAAGTGATAAGCGATAATTAAAGAATGTGAGAGTATGAAAAATAAATCCTTGCTCTCGATTCTTGTATCTTGAATCTACAGTATGACGAATGATTTTGTTTTAGAAGCGCTGAAAAGGGAATTCCCAGAAAGCATCGTGCAGCACTCTGAACCTTACGGGATGCTGACGGTAGAAGTGCGCAAAAACGATGCGAAGAAAATCATACATCATCTGAAAGATTCATCGCTGAATTTCCATTTTCTTACAGATGTTACAGGAATTCATTTCCCGGAAAATCCAGAAAAGGAACTGGGCGTGATATATCACCTCCACAATATGCCGGAGAACACCAGGCTTCGCATAAAGGCCTACATGCCGAAGGATGATGCGGAAATCGATTCGCTGACGGACTTATTTGCAGGGGCGAACTGGATGGAGCGCGAAACTTACGATTTCTACGGCATAAAGTTTAAGGGACATCCCGATTTGAGAATTATTTTAAACGATCCTGAAATGGGCTATCATCCAATGCTGAAGCAATACCGCTTGGAAGACGGCACAAGAACGGATAAAGACGATAAAATGTTCGGCAGATAAAGCCGTAAAGCAATGAAGGACAACGCACTTTCAAACCTTTTAAACTCGTACGATGCACAGGAGCAGATCGACGGGCAGCTTTATACGCTGAACCTTGGGCCTACGCACCCTGCAACGCACGGGATTTTCCAGAACATCCTCACGATGGATGGTGAGAGAATCCTGCATTCCGAGCAGACGGTGGGCTACATTCACAGGGCTTTTGAAAAAATTGCCGAGCGGAGGAATTTCGCGCAAATTACCACACTTACGGACCGGATGAATTACTGCTCAGCACCGATTAACAACATCGGCTGGCACCTCACCGTAGAAAAGCTGGCAGGCATCGAAGTTCCGAAGCGTGTGGATTATATGCGTATCATAATGATGGAGCTGGCGAGAATTGCCGACCACCTGGTTTGCAACTCGGTAACCGGTGTAGATACAGGCGCTTTGACTGGCTTTACCCATGTTTTCCAAGATCGTGAGCGCATCTACGAAATGTACGAAGAAATGTGCGGCTACCGAATGACGACCAATATGGGCAGAATCGGTGGTTTTGAGCGCGATTTTACGCCACGCTTCCACGAGATGCTGCGTGCATTTTTGGACGGCTTTCCGAAAAGATTCCAGGAATTCAGCAATTTGCTGGAGCGCAATAGAATCTTTATGGACAGAACGATAAACGCCGGCAGCATTTCTGTGGAAAGAGCCCTTAGCTACGGCTTTACAGGGCCAAACCTTCGGGCAACCGGTGTGGATTATGATGTTCGCTACGCTGCGCCGTACTCATCCTATGACGATTTTGATTTCGCAATTCCTGTGGGAACTTCCGGCGATACATACGATAGATTTATGGTGCGCCAGCAGGAAATTTGGGAGAGCATCCGGCTTGTGAAGAATGCGTACGAAAATCTTCCAGAAGGGCCTTTCCACGCTGATGTTCCGGATTTTTATCTGCCGGAAAAGGCCGATGTCTACACAAAAATGGAAGCCCTGATTTACCACTTCAAAATCGTGATGGGTGAGACGGAAATTCCACGCGGCGAAGTTTATAATTGTGTGGAGGGAGGCAACGGGGAGCTTGGCTTCTATTTGGTGAGCGATGGCGGCAGAAGCCCGTACAGGCTGCATTTTCGCCGGCCTTGCTTCATCTATTATCAGGCTTATCCCGAGATGATTACCGGTGCGCAGATTTCGGATGCCATCGTAACGCTGAGCTCGCTAAATGTAATTGCAGGTGAGCTGGATGCGTAAAGTTTTAAAAATTAAAATTAAGAGTTAATTATTCTTAATTGATTGTAAATGAGTGAAATAGCTTTCAGACCGGAAGTTTTAGAGCAGGTCGATATAATTATAGCACGCTATCCTGAAGGGCGGCAGAAATCGGCGCTGATTCCCGTGCTGCATATTGCGCAGAAGGAATTTGGCGGCTGGCTGGATGTTCCCGTGATGGATTATGTGGCTGATTTACTGCAGATTAAGCCGATTGAAGTTTATGAAGTGGCGACTTTCTACACCATGTTCAATATGAAGCCTGTGGGAAAGTATGTGCTGGAAGTGTGCAGAACAGGGCCTTGTATGGTGCGCGGAAGCGATAAGATTTTAGAGCATATCAGAAGGGTGCTGAACATCAATGACGGTGAAACTACGGCAGACGGAATGTTCACGCTGAAGCCTGCGGAATGCCTCGGAGCTTGCGGCTATGCACCCATGATGCAGCTTGGGAAATTCTACCACGAGAATTTAACAACTGAAAAAGTGGACGAAATCCTGCAGCTGTGCAGAGATGGAGCGATAGATTTGGGCTGATGAAATAATTATGAGAGAGATTCCAAATTTAAAATCTGCAAAACCAGTTGGAAACTTTGTACTAGAACTAAGTTTCGATGACGGCGTTCAGGGAAAAGTGGATTTGTCCGAAATTCCGAGATGTGGATTTTTCAGTGTTTGGAATAATGATTTTGAAAAGTTTTCAGTCGACCGCAATATCATCAGCTGGAATGAAAACTGTGAGATGGATGCCGATGCAATGTATTTGAAAATCATTGGAAAAAACTTTTTTGAATATGCCGGAAATCAGTAGATTTTATGGGATTGTAATCTATATGTATTTGCAGGACCATAATCCGCCACATTTCCACGCAAGGTACGAGGAGTATGAAATAATGATTGCAATTGAAAACTTTGCAGTAATAAAAGGAAAATTCCCACCCAAAGCTTTATCAATGGTAATGGAGTGGGCCGCAATCCACAGGGAAGATTTGCTTAAAAATTGGAACAACTTAAATGAAAACAATCCGGCTTCGTTTGAAAAAATCGAGCCGCTAAAATAATAATGAGCAGGAAACTTTTACTTAAAAACGCACACATCGAAGGCATTCGGTTTTTCGAGGCTTACCGAGAAAACGGAGGCTATGCTGCCGTGGAAAAAGCTCTGCAAATGACGCCGGAAGAACTTGTGGAACAGGTGAAAACTTCCGGACTTCGTGGGCGTGGCGGTGCAGGCTTCCCTACCGGAATGAAGTGGAGCTTCCTTGCAAAACCTGAAGGCGTGCCAAGACACCTGGTGGTAAATGCAGATGAATCCGAACCAGGAACCTTCAAAGACCGGTACCTGATGGAGTACATTCCGCACCTTTTGATTGAGGGAATGATTATCTCGTCCTTTGCGCTCGGCGCCAATCTTTCCTTCATTTATATCAGAGGTGAATATTCCTGGATTCCCGATATTCTGGAGCAGGCCATCGAAGAAGCGAAAGCAAACGGATTTTTAGGCAAAAACATCCTGGGCACCGGTTTCGATTTGGAAATCTTCGTGCAGCGCGGTGCCGGAGCCTACATCTGCGGAGAAGAAACGGCCCTTCTGGAATCTCTGGAAGGCAAGCGCGGAAATCCACGGCTGAAACCGCCATTCCCCGCTGTGAAAGGGCTTTGGGAAAGGCCAACGGTAGTAAATAATGTAGAAACCATCGCTGCCATTGTCCCAATCATCGAGCTTGGGGGAGAGGAATATGCGAAAATCGGTGTGGGGAAATCTACCGGAACCAAACTGATTTCTGCCTGCGGAAACATCAACAAGCCGGGTGTTTACGAAATCGATATGACGATTTCCGTGGAAGAATTTATTTATTCTGACGAATATTGTGGCGGCATTCCAAACGGAAAACGGCTGAAGGCTTGCATCCCGGGCGGTTCTTCCGTGCCGATTCTTCCAGCGAATCTTCTGCTGAAAACAATGAACGGCGAACCTAGGATGATGAATTACGAATCTTTGGCAGATGGAGGCTTTGCAACGGGAACAATGATGGGTTCTGGAGGCTTTGAAGTTCTGGACGAAGATCAATGCGTGGTAAGGCACACGATGAGTTTGGCGAGGTTTTACAACCACGAATCCTGCGGGCAGTGCACACCTTGCCGCGAAGGAACAGGATGGATGTACCGTATCTTGCAAAAAATCGAGAACGGACAAGGCACTATGCAAGACATCGATTTGCTGTGGGACATCCAAAGCAAGATTGAGGGCAACACCATTTGTCCGCTGGGCGATGCCGCAGCTTGGCCTGTAGCTGCAGCGATACGGCATTTCCGCGATGAATTTGAATGGCATATTTTAAATCCCGAACTTTGCCGCACGCAGAACTACGGATTGGCAGGATATGCAGATCCTATATCGGCAGTTGCCGCAACAGTATAATAAAATCTGCGCCTGATTTTGGCAAAGAAAATATGAGCGAAGAAGTAAAAAAATTCAAAATCACGATAGACGGACAAACCACCGAGGTAGATGCCGGCACCACAATTCTGGAAGCCGCGCGGAAAATCGGCGGGAAATCCGTACCGCCTGCAATGTGCTACTACAAACCTCTGGAAACAAGCGGCGGCAGGTGCAGAACTTGCCTGGTGGAAGTTTCCAAAGGCTCCGAGGCAGACCCAAGGCCGATGCCAAAACTAGTGGCAAGCTGCAGAACAGCGGTGATGGACGGAATGGAAGTGAAAAACCTGACTTCCGAAAAAGCGCAGACTGGAAGAAAGGCGGTGACGGAATTTCTTCTTCTTAACCACCCTTTGGATTGCCCGATTTGTGACCAGGCCGGCGAATGCCATCTTCAGGATTTGGGCTACCAGCACGGCGTAGAAAATACGAGAACAGAATTCGAGCGGCGGACTTTCGAGCCGGAAGACATCGGGCCGTACATCAAGCTGCATATGAACCGCTGCATACTTTGTGCAAGATGCGTTCTGACGGCTAATCAACTGACGGAAGAAAGGGAGCACGGCATACTTTTCCGCGGAGACCACGCCGAGATTTCAACATATCTCAACAAAGCGCTTACCAACGATTTCATCGGCAATGTGATTGATGTATGCCCTGTAGGTGCGCTTACCGACAAAACTTCAAGATTTGCAAGCAGGGTATGGTTCACCAAGCCGATGGATGCCCACTGCACATGTGATAAATGCTCTGGCAAGGCGGTGCTCTGGATGAAGGATGATGAAATTATCCGGGTTACGGCGCGGAAGAATCAATATGATGAAGTGGAAGATTTCATCTGCAATGAATGCCGATTCGAGAAGAAGGACCCGAAACTCTGGACGATTGAAGGCCCGAGACATATTGACAGGCACTCTGTGATTTCACTGAATCATTACGAAAACCCGAAGGATTATTTCCGCCAAATTGATAACCGCGATGCGAAGGAAATCAGCGCTTCGGATGATAATCAGTATGGCGAAAAAATTTTGGAATAATTAACTTAAAATGAGCGTATTAACTTTTAAAGTTATCCTGATATTAGTTCTCTTCCTGGTTTCGCTGCTTGTGGCGGCGTATTCAACCTGGGGGGAACGGAAAGTGGCTGCCGTGATGCAGGACAGAATCGGGCCGAACAGAACGGGGCCTTTCGGTTTGCTGCAGCCTTTGGCAGATGGTGGAAAGTTTTTCTTCAAAGAAGATTTTACGCCTGCAAATGCAGATAAGTTCCTCTTTGTGCTGGGGCCATCTTTAGTAATGTTCATCTCGCTGATTACCGGCGCTGTAATACCCTGGGGGAAATCTCTGAACATCGGCGGTGAAAGTTTCGCACTGCAAATTGCAGATATAGATGTGGGCGTGCTTTACCTCATCGGGATGCTGTCCATCGGCGTTTACGGCATTTTGCTCGGTGGTTGGGCATCCAATAATAAATATTCCCTGATTGGCGCCATCCGTGCTAGTTCGCAAATGATTTCCTACGAATTGGCAATGGGGCTTTGCCTGCTATGCATCATCCTGATGAGCGGCAGCCTTAACCTCAGCGAAATCGTGGCACAGCAGGGCACCGGGAAAATCTGGGGCATCCTGCCGGAAGTTTCCGGAATGAACTGGAATATATTTTATCAGCCTTTAGCCTTCATCATTTTTTTCGTAACAGCTTTGGCGGAAACGAACCGTGCACCTTTCGATTTGGCAGAATGCGAAAACGAACTGGTGAACGGCTATCACACGGAATATTCATCGATGAAGCTGGGGCTGTATATGTTCGGCGAATATGTGAACCTATTTATTTCAAGCGCATTCATCACCTGCCTTTTCTTCGGCGGTTATCAATATCCAGGGATTGACTGGGTGACGGAAAACTGGGGCGAAAACTGGGCAGGCGTGCTCTCCATCCTGGCAATGTTCACCAAGGTGGTAATAGGAATTTTGATTTTTATGTGGATCCGCTGGACTTTGCCGCGATTCAGATATGACCAACTGATGCACCTTGGCTGGAAGAAATTCATACCGCTATCTCTCGTGAACCTTCTGATAACAGCCGTGGTAATGCTGCTGATCCACAGATGATGAACGATAGGTGTTGATTGATAATTGATTAAATTGCTGAACTGATTTCCTGACAAGGAAGTAATTAAGCTAAGAAATGAAACTGACGAACCGCTCTAAAGTTGCTTCGAATAAGAAAATGACGCTGGCTGAAAGCGTGTACCTGCCTGCCGTTTTCAAAGGTATGGGCATCACGATGAAGCACGCCATTAAAACCATCGTGAAAGGGCCTGCCACAATTTCTTACCCTGAAGAAAAAAGGCACCGCGCGAAAATCTGGCGTGGGCAGCACATACTGAAGCGCGACGAAGAAGGCCGCGAAAGATGCACAGCCTGCGGACTTTGCGCCGTGGCCTGCCCTGCCGAAGCCATCACGATGACCTCAGGCGAAAGAACAAAGGACGAACTGCACCTATACCGCGAAGAAAAATACGCCATCACTTACGAAATCAATATGCTACGCTGCATCTTCTGCGGAATGTGCGAGGAAGCCTGCCCAAAATCAGCGATTTATCTGACGGATAGGCTGGTAAATGTGGAATCCAACCGTGGTTCTTTTATCTATGGTAAGGACAAACTGGTGGAGGATGTGAATAACAGAATCGATATAACGCCGCGGCAAACTGAACGCCAAAAAAACGCTGTGAAGTAATGGATCAGATTGTATTTTTCGTTTTGGCGGCCATTACTTTAGCGAGCGCGGTATATTTCGTGGTGGGGAAAAACCCGCTGTATGCCATTCTTTCGCTGGTTGTCACCTTCTTTTCTATTTCAGGTTTTTACCTGATGTTGAATGCGCAGTTCCTCTTCATCATCCAAATCATCGTGTATGCCGGTGCCATTATGGTGCTCTTCCTCTACATCCTTATGATGCTGAACCTCAATAAGATAGATGATGTAAAGAAACATAATGCCAATAAATTTATCGGAGTTTTCGCAACCTGCATTCTGTTTTTGGGATTGCTGGGCGCTTACAAAGGTTTGAGCGGAAATACCGTGGCAACTTCTGCCGATACTACGGTGGGGCTGACGAAGAATCTTGGGAAATTACTATTTAATGAATATGTGCTGCCGTTCGAGTTTGCATCCATCCTGATTTTGGCGGGGATTGTGGGCGCGGTGCTTGTCGGCAAAAGAGATTTGTAAATGGAAACCGGAAATACATTCATACAAACCATCCCAATTGAATACATTATCGTGCTGAGCACGGTGCTGTTTTCGCTCGGCGTTTTGGGTGTTTTGCTTAGGAAAAACGCCATCATCATTCTGGGTTGTGTAGAGCTGATGCTGAACTCCGTAAACCTTCTTCTGGCGGCGTTTTCCGCATACAATGGTGATGCTGCCGGGCAAATTCTGGTGTTCTTCATAATGGTGGTAGCAGCGGCGGAAGTTGCCGTAGGGCTTGGCATTATTGCGATGATGTACCGCAACGCTAAGTCGGTGGATATCAGTATTTTAAACAGATTAAAAGGCTAAAGGATGGAACAGTTAATTTATGCGATAATTCTTTTGCCGCTGTTTGGCTTTGTATTCAACGGGCTTTTCGGGAAAAGGATGCCGAAGAATGTTGTTGGCACTTTGGCAAGCTTGATGGTTTTTGCGCCGTTCTGCATTGCACTGGGAATTTTTTCCGGCTTTACCGCCGGTTCTCAGCCTATAATCATCAACGCTTTTGAATGGTTTAAGGTAGGAAATATCAGCGTGCCTTTCGGTTTTCAGATTGACCAGCTTTCGCTGATGATGACGCTGATTATCACAGGTATCGGCTCGCTCATTCATCTCTACTCCATCGGATATATGAAGGAAGACCCTGGTTTTTCGCGGTTCTTCGCATACCTTAATCTCTTTATTTTCTCGATGCTTTTGCTGGTGCTCGGCAACAATTATCTCATCCTATTCATCGGTTGGGAAGGTGTTGGCATTTGCTCATATTTGCTCATCGGATTTTGGTTTAAAAACTGGGAATACGGCAAGGCTGCAAGGAAGGCATTCATTATGAACAGAATTGGCGACCTTGGTCTGCTCATTGGTATCTTCCTGATTGCCAACCAGTTTGGCGCGATTGATTATTTGACGGTGAGAAACGCTTCCGCAAATTTCGATGTGGATGCACCTATTTTGATATTCATTTGTGCCAGCCTGTTCATCGGCGCCATCGGGAAATCTGCACAATTCCCGCTCTTTACCTGGCTGCCTGATGCAATGGCTGGGCCTACACCGGTTTCCGCGCTCATCCACGCTGCCACAATGGTTACCGCCGGAATTTACCTGGTAGTGCGCACAAATTTCTTATACACACTTACGCCTACAGTTCAGGAAGGCATCCTATTCATAGGGCTTGTTACAGCGGCCATCGCAGCATTTATGGCGCTTCGACAAAACGATATTAAGAAAGTCCTCGCCTACTCTACCGTTTCTCAGCTGGGCTTTATGTTCGTGGCGCTGGGCCTCGGTGCCTACACCACAGCAATGTTCCATTTGATGACGCACGCTTTCTTCAAGGCACTTCTGTTCTTGGGCTCAGGCTCCGTAATTCACGCTATGAGCGGTGAACAGGATATGCGATTGATGGGCGGGCTGAAAAGTAAAATTCCGGTAACGCACATTACCTTCCTGATTGGTACGCTGGCAATTTCCGGCTTCCCGCTGCTTTCCGGAATGATTTCAAAGGATGAGATTTTAGCGGCAGCTTTCGCAAAATCACCGTGGATCTGGGCTACGCTGTTCATCGTGGCTGCTATGACAGCCTGCTATATGTTCCGCCTTTACTACCTCACCTTCCACGGAAATTTCCGCGGAACCAAAGAGCAGGAACAGCACCTGCACGAAAGCCCGATGAATATGACCATTCCACTGATTGCCCTTGCTGTGCTTTCTGTAGCTGGCGGCTTCATCAATCCTGCGCATTACATCGGTCACGGCAATTATGCCAAGCTTGCCGGCTGGCTTCAGCCTGTTTTGGCGCAGCGTTCCTGGGACGCTCAGGAAGCCTTGCTTAGCAGCCTGAGTTTTACCACAGAAATGATTTTAATGGCAGCCACAGTGCTGATGTTCTTCGGCGTCTGGCTTTGGATGAAAAAGAAATATGCTTCTCCGGACGGAATACCTCAGGCAGAAAACGAGTTTACAGGATGGGAAAGGCTTTCAGCACGGAAGCTCTACATCGATGAAATTTATAATGTGCTATTTGTAAAATTCGTGGAAGGCCTTGGCAGAGCCGGAAAAATGTTCGATAAGGACATCCTGGATCCTGCCGTTGAATTCATCGGTACAGGCGCAGAAGATTCGGGGCACGCTATGAAACGCCTGCAGAACGGCAACACCGAAACCTACATCCTGATTATGGCGCTGGCCATCGGTATTATATTAATTGTAAATTTCCCACTAATCTGATGTCTTATCATTTGCTTGCACTGCTGCTGCTTCCGCTTATCGGCTCTGCCCTGCTGTTCTTCCTCCCGAAGAATTTCAGCAAGTGGGCAGCCTTCCTGATTGCGCTTCTGCAGCTGGTTTTCACCTTTTATCTCCTGATAGATTTCGATGCGAAACCAACCGTGGATTCTGTGCTGCAGCACGAAATCAACTGGCCTTGGTCAGACAGGATTAAGAGCTCCATCCATTTCGGTTTGGATGGGCTTTCAATGCTGATGGTGATGCTTACCAACATCCTGGTGCCACTGATAATTTTTTCATCATTCAACGAAAGTAAAACCTACCCGTCAAGTTTTTATGCTTTAATATTAATGATGCAGTTCGGTTTGCTCGGCGTATTCACTTCGCTGGATGGCCTGCTGTTCTACATCTTCTGGGAAATCACCCTCATCCCGATTTGGTTCATCGTAGGATTATGGGGTGAGCCGGAAAAGCGACTGCACATTACCACGAAGTTTTTCGTGTTCACCTTCGTTGGCTCACTGTTTATGCTTGCCGGGCTCATTTATGTTTACACAAACGCCGCATCTTTCGCGCTCACCGATTTGTATAATGCATCACTGACTGTGGGCGAACAGAATGTGGTATTCTGGTTTATCTTCTTGGCTTTCGCCGTGAAGCTTCCAATTTTCCCGTTCCATACCTGGCAAGCTGATACCTATTCTTCGGCGCCAACTCAGGGCAGTATGCTACTTTCCGGGATTATGCTGAAAATGGCAGTGTACGGACTTTTCCGTTATCTCCTGCCGATTGTTCCTGCGGCAATCAGCGGAACTTCCGGCGGCATTGTGCTGCTTCTCGCGGTGTTCACCGTGCTTTACGGCGCACTCATCGCCATCGTTCAGAATGATGCCAAAAGGCTCATCGCTTTCTCATCACTTTCTCACATCGGTTTGATTACTGCCGGAATTTTCGCCGCAGCAATGCTCTGCCTGAAAATTTCTCAGCCCGGAAATCCGCAGTATTTCAGCGAAGGTGCTGAAGGTGCTATGGTGATGGCTTTTGCGCACGGCTTCAATGTAGTGGGGCTTTTCCTTTGTGCAGATGTGTTGATGAAAAGGTTCGGCACGAGGAATATCAATGAAATGGGAGGTGCTGCAGCGGTGATGCCGAAATTTGCAGTGCTGTTTATGATTGTGCTTTTCGGTTCGCTCGGTGTGCCGCTGACTAACGGTTTCATCGGAGAATTTCTGCTGATAAAATCCGTGTTTGATTTCAATACCGTGCTGGGAATTCTCGCTGGTTTCACCATCATTTTGGCGGCGGTTTACCTGCTGAGATTTTATGCAAAAACAATGTTCGGCAAAGGTGATGAGCAGAAGCTTTCCACGATAAATGATTTGTCGGATTCGGAATTTGCCGTGCTGGCAAGCATCGCAGGCTTCGCACTGATGTTCGGAATTTACCCTCAGCCAATCATCGAATTGGTAGGAAGTTCGCTGGAATTCATCTTCCATTCGATGGCAAGTTAATTTGATTTTTAGAGATGACAGTATTAATTATCGTTTTCCTTACAGCCATTGCAACGCTTTTCACCGGCACTTTCGGTCAGGGAAAGCTGGCGCGTTATGTGGGAATTGCCGGACTTCTTATTGCGCTGGGCTTCAGCTTCCAGCCGGAGCATCAGTTTTTCACGCAGTTTAAATCAATGTTTGATTTTGGTGCTAATGCTGCACTTTTCACACGCATCGCTCTTATCATCACCATCCTGATTTTTTTCCTGGGAAGTTTCGCATTCATCAGTCACCGCAGCCATCAGAGCGAACTTTATGCCCTGATGCTTTTCGCATTGTGCGGCGGCATCCTGCTGTTCTCCTTCCAAAATCTGGTGGTGCTGTTCCTTGGCATTGAGATTCTTTCAATTCCGCTGTATGTGATGGCTGGTGCTAATAAAACGGACATCCGTTCCGTAGAAGCATCGATGAAATATTTTCTGATAGGTGCCTTTGCCACTGGATTTCTGCTCTTTGGAGTTGCGCTAGTTTACGGCTCTGCGCTAAGTTTCGATATTTATGAACTGCATAATTTCGGCGTGGAAAACCCAAAAAATATGATGTTCATCAGCGGTGCCATCCTGATGCTTTGCGCTATGGCATTCAAGGTTTCGCTGGCGCCGTTCCATATGTGGAGCCCGGATGTTTATCAGGGTGCGCCTTCGCTCATCACTGCATTTATGGCAAGCATTGTGAAGCTCGCGGCGTTCTACGGCTTCTTCCGCCTGATGACGATTGTGTTTTCCGGCGTGCTTCCATCGTGGATAAACATCATCGGTGTTTTGGTAATCATCACAATGTTCGTAGCGAATGTGATGGGCCTTGCGCAAAGCAACGCCAAAAGGATGCTGGCCTACTCATCGGTTTCTCACGCAGGCTACCTTGGCTTGGTTTTCTTCGGGCTCACCAATCAGTCCGTGCACACATTGGCATTTTACCTCTTCGCATACTCCCTGGCAACGCTAGGCGTTTTCATCTCGCTGATTTATGTGGAAAAAATGAAACGCGAAACATCTTTTTCCGCCTTCAAAGGCTTGGTAAAAGCGGAGCCATTGCTTGCAGTTTGCGCCGCTGTTTCCGTACTTTCTATGGCAGGCATCCCTATTACTGCAGGCTTCGTAGCGAAATTCAACCTTTTTGCGCAGGCCATCAAAACCGCGCCATTTATGGTATTGGTAGCGGTGCTTGGTTCCGCTATATCCATTGCTTACTATCTTCGTTTGATAATGTCGATGTTTTTCTTCAAAGAAGACACCTTCGAAAAAACGGAAACGGCGAGCATCACCTATAAAATCGTGGCGGCCTTCATCATACTGCTACTTTTCGCATTAGGCATCAGCCCAGATTTATTTGCAAAAGGTTTGATGTAAAATATCTTGCCTAAATAAATAACCGCCGTACTGAAATGTGCGGCGGTTTTTCTTTGTGCTTGTGTTACTCAATTTACTCTTCCAAAATTCCCTTAGCTTCGTCCCAAAGTTCGTCCATTTCCTGAAGGCACATTTCTGTAAGGTTCAGTTTTCGTTCCGCGGCTATTTGCTCCATTTTTTGGAAGCGAGAAATAAACTTCTGGTTCGTGCGCTCTAAGGCTGTATCAGGATTGATGCCGGTAATTCTCGCATAATTGATGAGCGAGAAAAGCACATCGCCAAATTCTTCCTCCCTTTTCTCCGTAGCGCTTTCCGACTGAAATTCCGCAAATTCCTCTTCCACCTTTTTCAAAGCGGAATGCTCGTCCGGGAAATCAAAGCCAATACCCTTCACCTTATCCTGAATCCTGTAGGCCTTCACAAGGCTCGGCGTACCTTTGGAAACGCCCGCCAAAACAGAGCGATTGCCCTCTTTCAGTTTCAGCTTTTCCCAGTTCTGCTTCACGGCCTCCTCATCTTCCGCCGTTGCATCGCCGTAAATATGAGGATGGCGGAAAATTAGCTTGTCGGTCAGCGCATTGATGACATCTGCAATATCGAACGCTTTTTCCTCTGAGGCAATCTTCGCATAGAAAACCAAATGCAGCATTACATCCCCCAATTCTTTTTTGATTTCTGGCAAATTGTTTTCCAGGATGGCGTCAGAAAGTTCGTAGGCTTCTTCCAGCGTCAGATGCCGCAGGCTTTCCATCGTTTGCTTCCTATCCCACGGGCATTTTTCCCGCAAATCATCCATTATATCGAGTAGCCGGGAAAATGCTTCCAGTTTTTGCTGCTTGCTGTTCATCGTTTTCAAATAAAAAACCTTGCGCTACACAAGGTTTGTTAGGGTTATTAATTCTGGGTTTCTGTTTCGTCCGCCTTTTTCTTCGGCTTCGCAGTTTTCTTCGCCTTCGGTTTCTCCTCGGTTTCCTTCGCCGCTTTTTTCGCCTTCTTTGGCTCTGGCATTTCAGGTTCTGCTTCCGTAAAGCTCTCAGGCTCAGCAACTTCCGCATCTTCTCTCACGAAGCTTTCCGGCGTTATGTAGCCAGCCTTGTGCAGAATGTTGTACCATTGTGCAAGTTTCCGAATGTCCGAAATGTAAACGCGCTCGGTATCGTAGTTGGGCAGCGCTTTCAGCATAAAGGCGCGCAGTTCTTCGTCGGAAGATTTGTGCGGAATGCTTTCCTGATAATCATTGTCTTTTGCGATGTTTTCAAAGACTTCGAACAGCGGAACTTCCTGCTCAACCGTGAACATCGAGATATTATCCAGCAAACTTACCTGGCTTGAATTGCCGATTCTGATTTTCTTCTTCGTGCTCACATCTTCGATGATGAAGCCGGTTTTCAGTTGGGAAACCAGCTTGTAAAGCCCCGGTTTTCCGGAAATGGATATAATTTTTTCTAACTGCATCATTGTTGTTTTCTTTAAATTTTAGTTAATTATTTGGCGAAACGCATTTTATAGTTCACATCCACATCGCCGTTCGCAATTTTTGTAAGCTTGCCCTTCACCATTTTTTTCTTCAGAGGTGAAAGATAATCCGTGAAAAGTATGCCTTCAATATGGTCGTACTCGTGCTGAACAACCCTTGCCCTGATGTCCGAAAATTCCTCGGTATGCTTCTGGAAATTCTCGTCAAAATATTCTACCTTCACGGTTTCTTCGCGCAGCACATCCTCCCGAACTTCCGGTATGGAAAGGCAGCCTTCGTTAAATTTCCACGGCTCACCGCTGCGTTCCAGAATGGTAGGGTTGATGAAGACTTTCTTGAAATCCCGAAGTTTATCGGCCACATCCTTGAAATCTTCATCATCTGCCAAAGGTCTTACATCCACCACGAAAAGCCGCAGCGCAAGCCCAACCTGCGGTGCCGCAATCCCGATGCCGTTCGCATTGTACATCGTCTCAAACATATTTTCGATGAGTTCCTGCAAGCCGGGATAATCCTGCGGAACTTCCGCACATTCCTTCCGCAAAATCGGGTCGCCAAATGCTCTTACCGGTAAAATCATTTCTTCTGTTCTAAATAATTCTGCAGGATTATGGTGGCGCTTACCTTATCAATCAAGGCCTTATCCTGCCGCTGTTTCCTTCTCTTTCCGCTCTGGCTGATGTAGTAGGAGGCTATTTTTGATGTA
Organism: Cruoricaptor ignavus; assembly: GCF_014961145.1. Classification (NCBI taxonomy): domain Bacteria; kingdom Pseudomonadati; phylum Bacteroidota; class Flavobacteriia; order Flavobacteriales; family Weeksellaceae; genus Cruoricaptor; species Cruoricaptor ignavus. The sequence goes on along the minus strand of NZ_CP063145.1, from coordinate 1,794,989 downwards.
AATCTTTCATCTAGCCTATCCACTTCCACCGCTGGAAATTTCTCTCTAAATTTTTGTATAAATGCCTGAATCTCAGTCTCAATCTCGGAAAGATTGCCCTTCAAATCATTCGGCAAGCCCACCACTATTTTCTCCACATCGTTTTCAGAAAAATACTTTTCCAAGAAGCTGAAAAGCTGCGAAGTTTCCACGGTGGGAAGCCCGCTGGAAATAAGCTGCAGATCATCCGTAGCAGCTATTCCTGTGCGCTTTCCGCCATAATCGATAGCGAGGATTTGTGGCATTTGGCAAAATTACGCAAAATTTATATTTTTACTCGAAGAATGCTTTTGCAAAGCTTTCGCTAAAAACTTTTACCAATGAAGACAATTTATCTCATCCGGCACGCCGAAGCAGAGCACCCGGAAAATACGGAAGATTTCGACAGGCCACTTTCTGAATACGGGCACCAGGAAGCGCGGAAAATGGCCAAGCACCTGGTGGACAGCGGCTGCAACATTGAGGGCTTCTTCACGAGCCCTGCAAAACGCGCCGCCACAACCTGCCGCTATTTTGCGGAAACCTTTGGCAATCGGGAAGTTACAAAGGTTGTGGATTTGTATGAGCCGCTTCTTACGGACTTCATCACCACAATTGCCAATTTGAAAATCACCTGCAATTCCATCGCGATTTTCTCGCACAACAACGGCATTACGGAATTTGGCAAATCTATCGATGAAAGCACACCGGATTTCCCGACCTGCGGTGTTGGCATTTACGAAATTAACACCAATGATTGGCGGAATTTCCAGGAAGCCGAGGGCAAACTTGTGAATTTCTTTAAGCCGAAGGATATTTAATTATTCTCCGCAGATTTTTTCCGCTTGAGATTTAAATCTTCAAAATCGAAACTGAAATCGGTAACAGAAGATATCGCTTTCATTTTTGCGGAAACCGCTTTGCCATCCTGAAAAGTGAAGGTAATGTAGGCATCGGCATCGTAGCTTCTGTCGTCCCATTTCACGATGAAGGTGTCGTGGGAATATGGCAGCATATCGCCTTTCAACCTTGGCGAAGTTCTACATTCCAACCGAAGTTTTTTCTTCTGCTCAAAAATCACCACATCACCAAACCATTGATCATTGTAAGCTCCAACAATCTGATTTACAGGAACTTGCTCTGATTTCTTCCTGCTAAATTCCGCAGCTTTGGCGTAGGCTTCGTTCCTTTCTTTATTGTAGCGCTCGTTCGCTTTTTGGTAACGCTCGCCGTAAGTTTTCAGCCAGTTTCTCTCCGAAATTCCAAGGTAAGAATCCTTTACCGTGTTAGTAATTGTGCTGAATGCCAGGCCCTGCTGCTGATTCGTTAGAACGATGATGCCCAGCTTTAATTCGGGCAATAGCGTGAATTGCGTCACCGTTCCAATCAGTCCACCGGTATGCTGCACCTGCAGTTTACCCATCACATCGCTAAGAAACCAGCCCAAGCCATAGCCGTAGAAATGCGTATCGTACGGGTTTTTCAGCGCCACAGTTTCTGGCATCTGCAGTTGCCATAGCTGCTGGATTTGCTTATCGGAAACCAGCTTCTTGCCGCTCTTCGTTGTGAAGCCGTTCATCAGGCAGTTGGCCCACAGTGCCATATCATCAATGTTGGAAATAATTCCTCCGGCAGCATTGGCCGTCTCATTCCAATCGTGCGGAACGGCAATGGCCTTCCTGTTCACAGGTGCATGAGCATCGATGATGTTCTTCGCACCGCCAGAAATCGCACGGTTGTAACTGCCGAAACTTGCATTCATCCCTACTGGTTTCAAGATGCGCTCCTCAATGAATTCCGCCCAGCTTTTCCCGCTGATTCTCGTGACAACTTCTCCAGCCACAATGTACATTATGTTATTGTAATTCAGCTTGTTACGGAAGGAATCCTTAGGCTCCAGGTAGCGAACATTGTGCACGATGTCATTAATGCTCAGCGTGCCGCCTTCCGGAAAAAACATCAAATCGCCCTGCCCTAATCCCAAACCGCTGCGGTGCGTCACCAGGTCTTTCACTGTGATTTCGTTCGTCACCGCATCGTCGTACATTTTAAATTCCGGGATAAATTTCGTCACCTTATCATCCCAGCTCAGCTTCCCTTCGTCCGCCAGCATTGCCAGCGCCACACAGGTAAAGCCTTTGGAATTGGAAGCGATGCCCACCAGCGTTTGCTCGTTCATAGGCTGCTGATTTTTCAGCGATCGCGTTCCGAAACCTTTGGCGTAAATCAACTTGTCGTCCTTCACTATGCCCACGGAAATTCCCGGGACATCGAATGTTTTCAGCGTGTTTTGGATTAACGCATCTAATTGATGCTCAGGAATTTGGGCGAAAGAAATTGCGAAAGCAAAAAGCGAGATTATAGCCGCACGGATTTTCATTTTCTAAAATTTTAATTTAGCAGGATTATTTCGGTTATCGAAAAAGAAAAGAACAGTAATATTATTGTCATCATCTAATTTATAATACAACGAATAATTCCGTAATATTATCAATCGGCGAACATTCTTTGCCCGACGATTTACAAGCAATCTTCCAATAAACGGAAACTGCATCAGGTTTTCCTCCGCTTCTTTCACGGCATTCCTGATTTTATTGGAATAATCAAAAGTAGCGTTTCTTTCATTCCAATAATTTAAAGTATTTTGAAACTCGTATGAGGCCCTCTCAGTCCAGCTTATTTTTCTGTGCATAGCAATTCTGCCATCCTGTGAACTTCGCTGCTCGGTACCGTTTTGCCTTCTTCCATTTGCCGCAGCCCTTCTTCAATTCCCTCGATTTCGTAATCCGAGAGCCCGTCGTACTCTACGGGCAAGCCAATTGCTTCCAGCACCCTTACAGCCATCTCATATTTTTCTGGGGAAACTTCGCCCACCAGTTTTATCGTGCTTGTTTGCATAAATCTTTTCTTCAAAGATAAACATTTGCCTAAATTTGTGGAAAACGATTTTTATGCAAAACAAACGGGATTTCTTCCTCGAGTGCTATGATTTAGGAATAATAAAATTCGGGCAGTTCACGCTGAAAAGCGGCATCCAGAGTCCGTTTTATGTGGACCTCAGGCCTTTGGCTTCGGATCCGAAAATTCTGAAATCGCTCGCCGAACAGCTGCTGAGCCTTACGGAAATCCAGAATTCCGAACTGATTTGCGGCGTGCCTTACGCTGCGCTTCCAATGGCAACGGCAATGTCCCTAAGAGCCGATATCCCACTGATTATCAAGCGGAAAGAAGCGAAAGCCTACGGCACGAAGAAACTGATAGAAGGCATCTACAAAGCCGGGCAGAAATGCCTTGTGGTGGAAGATGTGATAACTTCCGGGAAATCTCTGCTGGAAACCATTCCGGAAATTGAAAGCGAAGGCGTGAAGGTTTCCGAAATCGTGGTGGTGCTGGATCGTGAACAGGGCGGCAAGCAACTTCTTGAAAACCAAGGCTATAAGGTTTCGGCGCTTTTCACAATTTCCGAAGCGGTGGAAATTCTTCATCAGGAAGGAAAAATCAATGCCGACGAGGTGAAGAGGATTAAAGATTTCATCGCCGGAAACCCGATTAGTTTTGAGAAAAAACGGCGGCTAACCTATCAGCAAAAATTGGAAACGGCTGCGCACCCATCCGCTAAAAAACTTTTGGAAATAGCCATTGAAAAGCAAACCAACCTGATTGCCTCAGCAGATTTGCTGACGACTAAGGAGCTGCTCGCTTTCGCGGAAAAGGTAGGCCCGCACATTGCCGCGCTGAAAACACACATCGACATCCTTAGCGATTTCACTTTCGATGAAACCATTTATCCGCTGAGAAATTTAGCGCAAAAGCATAACTTCCTGCTGATGGAAGACCGCAAGTTTGCCGACATCGGAAGCACGCAGGAATTGCAGTATGCCTACGGAACTTACCAGATTTCCGCCTGGGCAGACCTGATTACAGCGCACTTGATAGCCGGCGAAAAGTCCGCGGATTTGTTTGCGGATACAGGTGTAGTGGCGATCCTTAGTATGTCTAGCGAAGGTGCGCTGACGGACGACCATTATTTCGGCAAGGCGGTGGAAATCGCGCAGAAACACCACAACATTTTGGGCGGCGTTTCGCAGAAATCTTTGCCGGAAGACCTGCTGCACTTTACGCCGGGCATCAACCTGGAAACTTCGGGTGATGGCAAAGGCCAGCAGTACAACACGCCGCATTTTGCTTTCCAAAACCTGGGCACGGATTTCATCATCGTAGGCCGCGGAATTTACAAAAACCCTAATCCCGAACAGGCTGCGCTTGAATACAAAATCGCCGGGTGGAAGGCGTATGAAGAAAGCGCGAAGTAATACAGACGCAAGAGCTGAGATTCAAGGCTTTAGATTATAAACAAAAAAGCCCCTCTCCTTTGGAGAGGGGTTTAGGGTATGGATTGTGAGGATTACTTCTTCACGAATTTCTGTACGCTCGTTTCTCCGTTGGCAAGACCTTTCACGATGTATGTGCCTTTTGGCAGGCTACTTACATTCAGATTGAAACCATCGGTTACCTCTGCTGTTTTCACCACCTTACCGGACATATCAAGTATTTCGATGCTGGATTTTGCTGCAAAAGTAAGCTCTTCAGCGACTACAGTATTTTTTATCAGCGCGTGCCTGGAAATTCCAACTTCAGATGTTGCAAGGGCACCCTCCACCACTAAGAAATCGTCAAAATAGGCTTTGGACGCTGCTCCGTAGGCACGGACTGCTACATCTAGAGAAACAGCTCCTGCACCAGCCGGCATCGTAGCCGTATGCTGAACCCAGGTACCGTTGGTATTTTCCAGATACTTGTTATAGGTTCTGAAAGCATCCTCTTTAGCGTCCGAGGTAGTATACACCGTTTTATTGCTGCCGTCTTTATATACGCTCCAAAGTCTGGCAAGGGAAGCCTTGCTGCCTTCGGTTTTATACCAGAAAGAAATGGTATAGGTTTTGCCAGCCTGCACTGCCACATTCTGATAAAAACCAGTCGTCTCGCTAGGGTTTTCATAACCAGCACTGCTGTTGCCGCTGTGCTTATCAGAAGTAATGAGCTGAGGATCCGAGTACCCCTTACCTGTACCGCCTTTCCACGGAGCAATTCCCTGTTCAAAACCTGGGTTCTGTACCAGGTTTGCCTGCTGTGCGTTTGCAGTAAATGCCAGCGCTGCAACGCCTAAGATTGTAAAGATTTTTTTCATAACTGAAAATTTTTAATTGGGTGTAAAGATAACAAAAAAGACCACCTGCGATAGATGGTCTTTGTTAAGGTTTCGTTAAATTTACTTCTTCACGATTTTTTGGGATACCTTCTCGCCGTTTACTACGCCGGTAAGGATGTAGGTACCTTTAGCAAGGTTCGCCACATTCATTCTGTCGTTCTCCTTCACGGAAGCAGTTTTTACCACCTGGCCGTTCATATTTACAAGGGATACGGTAGCTTCAGCACCGAAAACGATCTCCTCAGTTACAAAAGTAGTCTTAGCAAGTTTCACAGCTGTTTTGCTTGCGTCCAATACGCTAAGGCTTTTACTCTCAACCTTGATATCATCGATGAAGAATCTGTTGTTAGCTGTCGCTGCAGATGCTACAGTAATCTTCACATTACCATTACCGCCGGAAAGATTCACTGTATAAGTATTGAACTTACCAATCTCGATTGTTACCTGAGCAGGTGCAGCATTTGCGCCTTCTGCAGAAACGGCAAGATTCAGCTTCTCACCTTTCCCGTCCCAAGCGCCGGCTCTGAAAGTAAGAACACCGTCACCTGAAAGATTGATCGCCGGAGTGGTGATGCTTCCAGCAGCTTTTCCACTTCCTAGCTTCACACACTCTTTTGCCTTGTAAGCTTTTTCCAGGCCCCATTCGCCACCGGTAGAATATGCTTTCAGATCAGATGCAGCCACATTGTTTACGCCAGCATCCTTGTCGTTTTTGAAGTAGCCGTCGTTACCGCCCACACCATCTACATCATCAAATGTAGCGTTGAACACCACCTGCTGTGCGAAAGCAGAAGCTGCGATACCTACCACAGCAATTAGAGAATAGAATTTTTTCATCGTAAAAGATTTAATATGGTTTAAAATTTCAGCCACAAAAATAAGAGCTTTTTCCTTCCTGAGTAATATGCCAATGTTAATTATTTGTGAACTTTTAGAGCCATTCAATAGTCCACAGGCACCTGCTAAGTACCATACAATAATGCTTTTTTCCACTTATTTTTTTTCCTCTGGAAACGCCTATGAATAAAGGGCTCACAAACCACGCGTGCTTTTAGATGAAACCACGCGTGTCTTTTGATGAAACCACGCGTGCTTTTGGGCAAAAGCTCTTAAGTATTTTTATAAAAGGGATTAAATCTTTTAATCAGAACGGCTTTATCGCACTTAAAATCGCGGCAGTTTTTCTTTGGATTTCAATCCCCATTTATCGCTTATCTTTGCCTGTGGCTTTGCGCAGGTTTGCAGTTTTTTTCGTGGCGTTGTTCTTCTGCCTAAATTTCCTTCAGGCGCAAATCTTCTCCTGGAACAATCTCAATTTAGAAAAGGATAGCCTGCGGCAGGACAGTATCCTCGCGGCAAGGATGAACAGAGAGTACTTCGTGCGCGATACGGCAAGCATCATACGCACTGGCGGCTCCACGATGATTGTGGAGGAGGCCGCAAAGGCGAAGAACGACCGCGACAGATTCCTGGGCGACCTGAACGCCAGCGGCGCGATAATCCGCGGTGTAAGCTTCGGCAACAACCAGGGAAGCAGCGTGCAAAGCAGTATGGACCTGCAGCTTTCCGGCAAGCTTACGCCGGAGGTTTCCATCCTTGCCAGCATTTCGGACCACAACCTGCCCATCCAGGCCGACGGATATACGCAGAGCCTGGCGGAATTCGATAAAATCTACATCCAGCTCAACATCAAAAAAAACACAATGCTGCGTGGCGGCCACCTGGATTTGTTGGAAACAAGGCCACACTTCGCGCGCTTCCAAAGGCGAAGTATGGGGCTGGAATTTCAGACGAATTTCGGCAAGGAAAACAGGACTTTCGCGGAAATTTCCGCCGGCGTTGCAAGAAGCGAATTCCACCGCATACGCTTCCAAGGCATAGAAGGCAACCAGGGCCCTTACAGGCTTACCGGGAAAAACGGCGAGAATTTCATAACGATACTTTCCGGCTCGGAAGAAGTGTTCATCGATGGGGTGCCGATGCGGCGCGGCGAGGATGCGGACTACACCATCAATTACAACACGGGGGAAATCACCTTCACGAGCTTCCGCCCGATCTACCAGCAGAACTTCATCACCATAGCCTACAACTACACGAACCGCAACTACAACCGCTACCTGATAACCGGAAACCTGCGCCACGAAAGGCAGCGGCTGAAGCTTGGGCTGCATTGGTTCTTAGAAAATGATAACAAAAATGCGCCGCTCTCGCTGAACCTAAGGAAAGACGACGAGCAGATTTTGGCGAATGCAGGCAGCGATGAAAGCCTGATGTTTGCGCCAAGCGCCGAGCTGGCAGAATTTTCTGCGGATAAGATTTTGTATGCGAAGAGAAGCGGTGCTGCGGGCGATTTCTACGAATATTCCACCAATGCTGATGAGCCGCTCTACAGCGTGGCCTTCACCTATTTCGGGCAAAACCGTGGCGATTACCGAATAAAGCAGAGCCTGAACAACGGCAGGATTTTCGAATTTGCGGGTAAAGGCTTGGGCGATTATTCCGCGGTGCGGAAACTTCCTGCGCCGGAAAAAAGCCAGGTATTTTCTGCGGACGGCGTTTTCACCTTTGAAGGCGGGAAAATAGGTGCGGATGTTTCGCTGAGCAACCGGGATTTAAACCTATTTTCGGCGAAGAATAATGATGAGAATCTGGGCTATGCTGCCAGAATCTTCGGTGATAAAATCTTCCGGAGGAAGGACTGGCAGGGCACTTCATCGCTGGAATACCAGCACATCAGCCAAAGGTTTCACATTTTGGACAGGATTAACAGCGTGGAATTTGCTCGGGATTTTAATCTGGCGAATGAATTTAACGGAAGAACGCAGAACCGATTGATTTTCAATTTTTTAAACCTTTGGCAAAATCAGCATTTTCTGAATTACCGCCTGAATTTTCTTGACGAGAAGGATTTTTACCAAGGCTTCAAAAACGATTTGGATTTTGGCTGGCGGAAAAACCGCATTGCAACGCACGGCAAGCTTTCTCACCTTAGCACAAAATCGCCGGATGTTGATACGAAATTTTCCCGAGGAAATTTATCTGCGGAATATTTCGGGCAGAAAGGGAGCTGGGCAATTGGCGGCAGCTTGGAACATAATGTAAAGGAAATCAACCAGTTAAAAATTACTGATGCTACGAGTTTCAGCTGGCGCGAAATTTTTGCTCAAAGGAAAATCGGCGATTCTGCGAGAACGAAATTGCTCTCGCACATTTACCTCCGCAGCAATGATTCCGTTCGGGAAAACAGGTTGCAGCACATCAACAATATTTTTGGCTTAATGGCTGAAAGTCAATTGATTAAGACTGAGAAAGCCACGCTGAGCGCTTTGGCTCATTACCGAAAAATCATCTACAAAAAAGCGGAATTCAGCAATGGTGATAACCAGGATTTCGTGGTTGGAAATGTGAATTACCATCAGCAGCTTTTCCGTAACGGTATGCGTTTGCAGGCGTTTTACGAGCTTGGAAACGGGCAGGAAGCGCAGCGCGAATTTCAGTATGTGAAGGTGACCGATGGGAAGGGTGTGTACAAATGGACGGATTACAATGCGGACGGCGTGCAGCAGCTGGATGAATTTGAGGTGGCGGAGTTTTCGGATCTGGCGCAGTACATCAGGATTTACACGAATTCTGTGCGCTACCTGCCTTCGAACAAAAACAAGCTGCAGCTTTCGCTTTTCGTAAATCCTGCCGTGGTTTTCAGTTCGGAAAATGCATTCTTAAAACGCTGGCAGCTGAATTTATCGCTCAACTCGCAAAACTCATTTCTGAAGAAAAACCGTGTTTTGGCGTGGAACCCTTTTGAGCGGGAAGCATCGCAAATCCTTAAAAACCAGAGCTTTCTGGCATCGCTAAATTTCAACCCGAGCGATTTGAAAGGCTGGAACGGCAGCTACCGATTTACGGCGAACGATAATCTAATAAATGCGAATTTCAGCCAGGAAGAAAATCGGCGGGCGCTGCATTTCCTGAACTTGGGCTATGCTTTCAGCAAGGATTTTCGGTTGGATTTTGAAAATTCCTTCGAGAATGTGAAGGCGAATTCTGAACTTTTCTCATCGAGAAATTACCGGCTGGAAAACTGGGAAAGCCGCCCGAAGATTACCTACCGCTTCACGAATGCCTTTCAGGCGGAAGCTTTGGCGGCCTACCGAAACCGCGGCAACCAGCTTGGCGCGGAAAAGCTGAAGGCGTGGGAAGCCACGGGAACTTTGCAGTGGCAGAGGAACCGCAGTTCTGTGCGCGGAAGTTTTTCCTTCATCAGCAATGCTTTCCACGGCAACAGTTTTTCGATTGTGGGCAACCAGATGCTGGACGGACTTCAGCCTGGGAAAAATGCCGTTTGGAATGTGTATCTTCAGCAGGCAATAAATTCCTTCATCAACCTGAACCTAAGCTATGACGGCAGAAATTCCGGCGAGCGCACGATACACACTGGAAGCGTACAAATTCGGGCCAGTTTTTGATGAATGATTGTGGATAATAGACAATTGATTATCATTTATGTAACTTTGCCGGATGCTAAAAATCGGCACGGTAGAATTGCCGGACTTCCCTTTCCTGCTTGCACCGATGGAGGATGTGAGCGATCCGCCTTTCCGAAAGCTCTGCAAAATGCACGGCGCAGACCTGATGTATTCGGAATTCATCTCGTCCGAAGGTTTAATCCGTGATGCCATTAAATCCCGAAAAAAACTGGACATCTTCAATTACGAAAGGCCTATCGGCATTCAGATTTTCGGCGGCGATGAAGAGGCGATGGCAATGTCCGCAAAAATCGTGGAAACCGTGCAGCCGGATATTGTGGATATCAACTTTGGCTGCCCGGTGAAAAAGGTGGTGTGCAAAGGTGCTGGTGCTGGCGTTCTGAAGGATGTGGATCTGATGGTGCGCCTTACGAAGGCGGTGGTAAAATCTACGCATCTTCCCGTGACGGTGAAAACCAGACTGGGTTGGGACACGAATTCCATCAACATCGATGAAGTGGCGGAAAGGCTGCAAGAGTGCGGTATTAAGGCGCTCACAATTCATGCGAGAACGCGGGCACAGATGTACAAAGGCTTCGCCGATTGGGAACATATTTCGCGCATCAAGCAGAACCCGAACATTGAAATCCCGATTTTTGGAAACGGCGACATCGATTCACCGGAAAAGGTGGTGCAATTCCGCAGGAAATATGCGTGCGACGGAATGATGATTGGTAGAGCGGCCATCGGCTATCCGTGGATTTTTAACGAAATCAAGCATTTCTTGAAAACCGGGGAAAAAATGCCGGAACCAAACTTGAACGACCGATTGACCGCCGTTCGTCAGCACGCAGAATGGTCTGCAGAATGGAAGGGCGAAAGGCTCGGGCTGCTTGAAATGCGGCAGCACTACAGCAATTATTTCCGCGGCGTGCCGCATTTTAAGGAATGGCGCAAAAGATTTCTCGAAATTTTCACGCTGCAGGAAATGGACGATTTAATCGGCGAAGTGAAGGATTTCTACGCCAAAGAATTCGCACTATGACTTCTGCACAATGCTGATGAGCTCGTAGTTTGCCACAGGATTGGGCGTTTTGGCAGCGCAGGTCAGAAGCCGCTTTTCCGGAAGGAAAAATTTCCGTAGCGTGATGTCGAAAATTCCATAATCGGTGAGCGCTTCGAACACGAAAATATCACCTTCCGCCCTTTCGGCAATCACCTGAAAATGAAAATCGATGTGGTAATCTTCGAGAAATTTTCGCAGTTCAAATTCCGCCGACTGTTTTGCGAAATTCATCGTGCAAGTTCCGCGGTAGTTATCCACCAAAATTTTTCGGGCTTTCGTCGCTAAAATCAAATCTGCAGTCTGTTCCGGCAGAAGCCTTCCGTAATAAACGCCAAACGGCATCAGCACGGCATTTCCTGCATATCTATCGCCCCCAAAATGCGTGCATTCATACACCGTAAAATCGCTGTTGTTTTGCATTGCCCTGTAAATCGGCAGCCCGAATTTCGCGCAGCATTTATCCTTCTTTCCATTTGTGCAGACGATGAAAAACGGCTCGTGGTGCCAGTGCGTTTCATCATCATCAATGAAAAGCGCCAGGTTGAAATACTTGTAAGTCTGCGCATCAGAAATGTACTGGCACCAGCGTTTCCGCAAGGCATCTACATAGATGATTTTCAGCGACTTACCGTCTGATTGTCCGTTTCTGATCAATATTAATTTTGCACCCAGAGATTTTGCCAGCGCATTAGTTTGCTGGAGCCAGCTGGCATCCAGCCTTGCATCCAAAGCCTTTTTGGGAAAAGGCTCGCTGTACTCCACCAAAATAAAACCGCGGTATTGCGATGCCGTGCCGTGAAGATTTTCGCCGAAATCACGCGACAACTGGCTGCAGAAAAAGACGGTTTCGCAAAATAACTTCCCTTCCAACCCTAAATTTCTTTGATGCTTATCACACCTTCTTTCAGCAAAATTTTCGCCGCACTCAGCGCATTTTCCGGCCGTGTATTTTCAAAATCTTCCACCGTGAAAATTTTCTTTTCAAAAATACCGTCGATAAAATCCTTCATCGGCAAAGGCAGCGCTATGCTTTTACCCATAAATCTCAGGCTGATGCCGTCTGCATTTTCTTTTCTGCTGATGATGATGCCTTCGTTCAGCGCAAACACGGTGCTTTCGGAAATTTTTTCGATATTCAAAAGGCTCTCGAAATAATTGTTAAAAGGCTGCGGCTGAATTCTTTTCTGTGCGGAATTGAGCTTGCGCACTACTTTCTGCGTATCAAGCTCCGCTGCTTTTTGCTTGAACAAATCCAGTTTTTCGGCGATGATTGGTGTCAAATCCTCTTTCCAGAAAGGCACGGCCTCGCGAAATTCCCGGAAGTTTTCAAGCTGCGGTAGAAGTTCGCTGAAAAATCTCATCCAGGTGAACGAGAGAATTCCGATGGTGATGTGTGCGGAAATTCCGTCGTCCGCCATTGCATCGTGCACGAAACCGCGCGGAACATAGAGGAAATCTCCTGGCTTTACCTGTAGCGTTTTCAGTGGCTCTTTTTGGTAATTTTTGAGTTTTGATTTTTGATTTACGGTAGGCAATTCGTTTTCGAAGCCGTAGAGTTTCCAGGTCTTGGTGCCGGCAATCTGCAGCACGAAAACATCGTGCGTGTCCCAGTGTGGATTGAAGCCCACCGATTTATTCGGCGTGATGTAAAGATTGGCCTGAACCGGCGAACCAAACTTGTTTGACAAATCCAGGCAGCATTTCGAAAGATGGTCGAAATACCGCTGCCCAGCCTGAATAACCAGCGTGCTTCCTGCGTTGAAAAGCGCGAAGGCTTTTTCCGTATCAATCAGGCCGTCCTTTTTGTGGAAACCGATTGGGATTTGCGATTTCGTGTATTGGGAATTCGGAAGTTCGCTCCCGTTTTTCACAATTCTTATCGAAGGATAGAAAATGTCCTGCCTTTCCAAGTAGTCAGAAATTTCCTGCGAAGTCAGGATATCGTTATAATATTGTTCGTCATTTCTCTCGATGTGCAGCATATCTTTCTCGTGGTATTTCTCGAAAAACTCTTCCACAGAAAGCGGCGCCACGATTTTGCTGAAAAAAGGATTTTCCATTTTTCTAAATTTTATTCAAATATAAGGAATAAAAAAGCCGCGGAAAATTCCCGCGACTTCAGTATTCATTGTAAAAGATTAAAGGTCCGTTCCGTCGCCATCCGCATCCGTTCCATCTCCATCGCCATCCGTTCCATCTCCATCGCCATCGGTTCCGTCACCGTCAGTGCCATCGGTTCCGTCGCCATCCCCATCAGTACCGTCACCATCACCATCGGTTCCGTCGCCATCGCCGTTCAGGGCGTTCTGCGTCGTAATCTCGTCTTCTCTCGTTACCTTTACATCTTCAGGGTTCAGTTGTTCGTCTTGTGAAATCATTGTCGTAATTTTTATGGTTAAACTTCAGTTTGGTGTTAATTCATCCAGCAAATTTTATACCGAGATTTTCCTGCGGTAAAAATTTCATCAGTTACAAATTTAATAAAATTCTGGCAAATTGGCGGGTATAAAATTTGTTTTTAATTTTGTGAAATTTAGCAAAATTCACTTACTTTTCGCAGAAATGCTACGGGCAGAACACATCACCAAAACTTACAACGCCGGCAAAAAAATCGCGCTCGATGATTTTAGCATCAGCGTTCCGCAAGGCTCAATCTATGGACTTCTCGGTCCAAATGGTGCGGGCAAAACTTCCTTCATCCGAATCTTGAACCAAATTACAAAGCAGGATTCTGGCAGGATTATCATCAACGATAAAGCGCTTAACATCCACCATATCAATGAGATAGGCTATATGCCGGAAGAGCGCGGACTTTACAAAAATATGGCAGTAGGTGAGCAGCTGATGTATTTCGGGCAGCTGAAAGGCCTTTCGCAAAACGAAGCTTTGGAGCGGGCGAAATTCTGGTTCGATCGTTTGCACATCGAGCATTGGTGGAAGAAAAAACTGGCCGAGCTTTCCAAAGGTATGGCGCAGAAAATTCAGTTCGTGGTTACGGTGCTGCACCAGCCGAAACTTTTGATTTTGGACGAGCCTTTCTCCGGATTTGATCCTGTGAATGCCAATTTGATCAAGGATGAAATTCTGCGGCTGAAAGCGGAAGGCACCACGATAATCCTTTCCACACACCGAATGGAAAGCGTGGAGGAAATGTGCGACTTCGTGGCGCTTATCAGCAATTCCAAAAAGGTGTTGGACGGGAAAGTTTTCGATGTTCGTGAGCAATTCAAGCAGAATATTTTCCGCGTTGTCCTCAGCGATGCGGATGAATATAATCTGAGAAATTTTCAGCAAAAATATAAAATCGAAGACTTGAAAAACGATAACGGATTGATTTCGTTTGAGTTACAAAATCACGGCACGCAAAATGATTTGATAAATGAGCTAATGCAGATTGGCAGCATCCGCACTTTTGAAGAAAAAATTCCGAGTATGAATGAAGTTTTTATAAATGCAGTGAAAACCAACGGGTTATGAAGAATATTTGGCTGATTACAAAACGGGAGTATTTCACCCAGGTTCGCAAAAAGTCCTTCATCATCCTCACGCTTTTGGCACCGCTGATGGTTTTGGCACTGGGTGCCTTTATGGCTTACCTGATGAATTCTGGCAGAGTGCAACACACTGTAAATGTGATAGATAAGAGTGAAATTTTCCGCGGCGAACTGAAATCTGATGACGATGTAAAATACATTTTCGTAAATACGGAGAGCGAAAACCAGCTAAAATCCACCCTAAAAGAAATGCCTGAAATTGATGGCCTTCTAATTATCCCCTTCACGAAAGATTATTCGCAAATTGAGCAAGGCACGGAATTTTTGGTGAATAAAAAAATCGGGCTTGAAACAAGAGCAAAAATTAGTGCAGATTTGGGCAGCGTTCTGCGCACGAAAAAAATTCAGGATTTAGGGCTTTCCAAAAATGAAATGGAAAATTTGGAAAAGCCTTTCCCGCTGAAAATCAACAATGTAGCGGAAAATTCTGAAAACAGCGATTTGGAATTGAGTGTGCAAACCGGGCTCAGCTTCCTGCTGATGTATTCCACGCTGATGTTCATCATCATCTATGGGGTGCGTGTGATGCGCAGCGTTCTGGAAGAGAAAAACAACCGCGTAGTAGAAATTCTGATTTCATCGGTAAAACCATTCGAGCTGATGATGGGGAAAATCCTCGGCGTTACAGGCGTTGCGCTCACACAATTTTTCGTGTGGATTACGATGGCGGTTCTTGGCGCGCTGTTTCTGAACAAGGGTTTCGGCACACTGCAAACCGAAATGATGAATGCCGATGAAGCCGCCAATCTAGATTTCACGGCAACCGCCACGGAAATTTCGCACACGCTGCTCAGCCTCAATTATCCGCAGATTATCGTGGTTTTCATTCTGTTTTTCCTGCTGGGCTACATTTTTTACAGCTCGATGTACGCAGCCATCGGCTCTGCGGTAGACAACGAAACCGAAACGCAGCAGTTCTCACTTTTCGCCGTGGTTCCGCTGATGATAGCGATGTACGGCAGCTTCTCAGTCATCAACAATCCTGAAAGCCCAATGGCATTGTGGCTGTCCATCATCCCGTTCACATCGCCAGTTGCCATGGTGGCAAGAATTCCCTTCGGTGTGCCGCTTTGGCAGATTTTGCTTTCGCTTTCCCTGCTGATAATTTCGGCCTTGCTAATGGTATGGATTGCCGGGAAAATCTACCGCGTCGGTATTCTGATGTACGGCAACAAAGCCACTTTCCGCGAACTTTGGAAGTGGATTAAGGGATAAAAAAATTCCCGAATCTTCAGCTTCGGGAATCAATTTATTTACGGGAATATATAATTTAATGTAACGCCGGCGATGTGCTGTGCCTTGTGAAGTTTCGCGGCATTATCAACATTCGCATCCGGCGAATTCTTCAGGTGGGGATAGGTATTGGAAATCCCAAAATCATAATGAAGGGCGACTTCCAGCTGCCGCTTATAGCTGAACCCCAACCCCGCAGCTAAAGCCAAGTGGAACTTTGCAGCATCACCAAACTCCGTATCCTTGGAATAATAAGGCTTATTTTCAGGATACTTTTCTGTTTTTTCATTAATCACAAAATTGAACCTCGGGCCTATCATTCCGAAAAATTCACTTTCGGATTCTGAGAAATAAACCTTTGCAAAAACAGGCACGCTGATATAATTAATAGCATAAAGTGCATCATATCCCGGGCGGTTTTTGGCATCTTTGTCTTTTCCGGTTTCTCCTGCACCGTAGTAGGTAATCTCCGGCTGGAGATAGAATTGATCATTATTATCAACCGGAATCAGCGCCAGCACTCCGGCTTGGAAAGTATGCCTTGGCCCGGAAGGATTGTGCGCATTCCGCACGCGCGAATAATTGTATCCACCCGTGATTCCGAAACGGGTGCTGCTAAAATCAATCTGCGCTGACACTGCAGAGGCAGCAATCAACGCAGATGTTATGAAAATCTTCTTCATTGATTATCAATTATTTCCAAGAACCTGCCCAACAGTTTTGCCGATGTCAGCCGGAGAATCTACAACGGTGATGCCACATTCTCTCATAATCGCCATTTTGGCTTGCGCTGTGTCTTCTGCACCACCTACAATTGCGCCGGCGTGCCCCATCGTCCTGCCTTTCGGCGCGGTTTGTCCAGCGATAAAGCCCACCACTGGTTTTTTGGAACCGCTTTCCTTATACCATCTTGCAGCTTCCGCTTCCAGAGAGCCACCGATTTCACCGATCATCACCACCGCTTCGGTTTCATCATCATTAATGAAAAGTTCCAGCGCTTCTTTCGTCGTTGTGCCGATGATTGGGTCACCGCCGATTCCAATCGCTGTGGAAACGCCGTAGCCTGCCCTCACCACCTGATCTGCCGCTTCGTAGGTCAAAGTTCCAGATTTTGAAACGATGCCCACTTTTCCTTTTTTGAAAACGAAGCCAGGCATAATGCCAATTTTCGCTTCGCCGGAAGTAATCACACCAGGGCAGTTCGGCCCGATAAGGCGACTGCCTTTATCCTTGATGTAGTCCTTCACCTTCACCATATCAGCCACAGGAATGCCTTCCGTGATGCACACGATCACTTTCACGCCGGCTTCTGCCGCTTCCATAATGGCATCCGCAGCAAATGCAGGCGGCACGAAAATAATGGAAACATCCGCGCCGGTTTTTTTCACAGCTTCCGCCACGGAATTGAACACCGGCTTGCCAAGATGCTCGCTGCCACCTTTCCCAGGCGTTACGCCGCCTACCACATTGGTGCCGTACTCGATCATCTGCTCAGCGTGGAAAGTACCTTCATTCCCTGTAAATCCCTGAACGATTACTTTCGAATCTTTGTTTACTAATACTGACATAGTGTTATGTTTTTGTAATTTTTTTCGTTTAAGCTTTGTTTTCTTTAGCTAAAATTCCTTCAATCTTCTGTTTAAAAGGCTTCAAATCCCAGCTCACCGTATTCCAGACTGTGGCAACATCCACTTCGAAATACTGATGGATCAGGAGGTTCCGCATTCCCATCACAGCACGCCATTCCACATCATCGTACTCATTCCTCAATTCTTCACTCAAATGCTTCGCCGCTTCGCCAATAATTTCAAAATGCCTTATCATCAAATCCTGACTTCGCCAATCTTCCGAAAATTTCCGGAAATCCACTTCGGAATAAATTTCTAAAATCTTATCCGCTGAATCCAGAATATGCTGCAGCCTCGCTTCATCCTCAGGCTTCATAAATCACCTTCAAATCCCTGTTGATACCCTCTTCCAAATACGGACTGATGTAGCTTGCAGAAATCAAATCCACCTTTCGGTTCAGCCGTTCTTCCAGCTCGTACTGCATTTTCGCAAGCTGAAACAGCGTGATTCCGTTTTCAAAGTTATAAAGGATGTCAATATCACTGCTCTCCAAATCCTCGCCACGAGCTGCAGAACCAAACACACCGATGCTTTTCGGTGCATAAGGTTTCAGCGTATTGATTATCGTATTAATTTGCAGAGAAGTCAGCATTCCTAAAACTTTCGGTAAATTTACTCAATTTAATTTTTCTGCTAAAATTTTTTCCTCTATAAATTTCTCAGCTTCACCTCTTTTTTGAGATATTCCCGATAATCCTCGGCAAACATCCCGATGTATGTTCCCGTTTCTAAGTCCCTGTTCACTCCGGTTTTCCCCATCAATACAGAACCTTTCGCAATACGGTTTCCCGATGCAATGCCTACCTGACCCCAAATCGTAACATCATCTTCCACAACGCAGCAGCCTGCGATTCCCGTCTGAGAAGCTATCAGCGCCCGTTTGCCGATTTTCGTATCGTGGCCAATCTGTATCTGGTTATCAAGCACAGAGCCTTCGCCAATCACCGTAGAATCCGTTACGCCGCGGTCTATCGTGCAGCCGTTGCCAATTTCTACATTGTTTTCAATCACCACATTTCCCACGGAAATCAGCCGGTCAAATTTCCCGTCGATTTTTCTGTAATAAAAAGCATCTCCGCCCAAAACCGTATTGCTTTGAATAATCACATCATCGCCAATGACCGTTCTGTCGCCAATTACTACATTCGGGAAAATATGGCAATTGCTGCCGATTTTCACCTCATTTCCCAAAACAACCGACGGATGAATGAAGCTATTTTCCCCGATTTCCAAGGCGTGCCTTTCTTCGCGAAAGTTGGATATTTTGGTAAAATGCGTATTAATCCGGTTAAAATCCCTGAACGGATCTTCCGAAATCAGCAGCGCTTTTCCTTCCGGAACCTCCACTTCTTTGTCGATGAGAATTACCGTGGCCAAAGATTTCAGCGCCTTGTCGTAATATTTCGGGTGATTTACAAACACGATTTCTCCCGGCTGAACAAGATGGATTTCATTCGTGCCCAAAACTGGAAAATCTTCATCGCCAACGAATTGACAATCAATGATTTCCGCAATGGATTTCAGCGTTTGTGGATGTGTGAAACGCACCGTTTATAAATGATAATTGATGAGTGATAAATGATGAATTATTCCTTCACCCTTTCCAGATAGGCACCGTCTTCCGTGTTGATTTTAATTTTATCACCGGGCTCTATGAACAGCGGCACCATCACTCTTGCACCCGTTTCCACGATGGCGTTTTTCAGCGCGTTCGTTGCCGTGTTGCCTTTTACGCCGGGATCTGCTTCCACCACTTCCAGATAAACCGCCGGTGGAATTTCCGCAGAAAGCGGCGTTTCATCGGCTTCCTTCAGGATGATGGTCACCTCTTCCCCGGCCTTCATAAACTGCGCATTTTCAATCATATCCTTGTTCAGGTAGATTTGCGAAAAATCGTCGTTGTTCATAAAGTGGAAGCCATTATCATCATCGTACAGGTACTGGAATTTCCGGGTGATTACCTTCACCTCATCGATTTTATGCCCTGCGGAAAAGGTATTGTCCAGCACTTTTCCGTTCGTTACCGATTTCAGTTTCGTGCGCACAAAAGCCGGTCCTTTACCCGGTTTCACATGCAGAAACTCAATGACTTTATAGATATCATTGTTGAACTCGATGCACATTCCCTTTTTAATATCGTTACTTGTCGCCATAAAAATTTTTTTTTGCTAATTGCTATCGGCAGCCTGCCGTTTGTTGTATGTTTAAATTGAGGATTCTTGTTTCTTGCCTCTACAATCATGATTCTCCATCACTCTTTCGCCGAGCCATAGCCCTTCACAATTCCCCTAGGTGAATTTTTGATGAATTCTAAAATTTCGTCGCGCTCTGCGGTGGGCAGCATTTCCTTTTCTATGAAGGACATAGCCTGCGTCACATTCATTTTCATCTGGAAAATATAGCGGTAAATTTTCTGGATTTCAAAAATTTTCTCATTGGTAAAACCTCTCCGGCGAAGCCCTACGGAATTAATGCCGGCATAGCTCATCGGTTCTCTCGCCACCTTTACATACGGCGGAATGTCCTTCCGCACCAAGGTTCCGCCGGAAACCATCACATGCTTCCCGATTTTCCCAAACTGGTGCACCGCCGAAAGCCCGCCCAGAATCGTAAAATCGCCAATTTCCACATGGCCTGCAATTCCGCAGCCGTTCACGATGATTACATTATCGCCCAGAACACAGTCGTGCGCAATGTGCGAAGTCGCCATAATCAGGCAGTTGTTGCCAACTTTCGTGTAGCCCAGCGCCTTCGTTCCGCGGTTCACGGTTACGCATTCACGAATGGTGGTGTTATTACCGATGATTACCTGAGATTCCTCGCCGTCGAATTTCAAATCCTGCGGAATTGCGGCAATCACCGTTCCCGGAAAAATCCGGCAGTTCTCCCCGATTCTCGCGCCGTCCATTATCGTCACATTTGGCCCTATCCAGGTTCCGCTGCCTATTTCCACATCTGCAGCAATCGTGGTAAAAGGCTCTACCACTACATTTTTCCCGATTTTCGCACGCTTGTCCACGGCAGCCAGCTGATGCACCATCACTCGATATTTTTATTTTTTATGACCTGTGCCATCAGGACTGCCTCCACCACCAGATTTTCGCCCACGAAACCTTCGCCGTGCATCTGCACAATTCCGCGGCGAATAGGCTCCAGCAGCTCGATTCGGAAAACCACGGTATCCCCAGGCACTACTTTTTTCTTGAATTTCACATTATCCATCTTCATAAAGTAGGTGGAATAATTTTCCGGATCCGGAACGCCGGCCAGCACGAAGATTCCGCCGGTTTGTGCCATTGCTTCGATGAGCAGAACGCCCGGCATCACAGGCTCTTCCGGAAAATGCCCTACGAAGAATGGCTCATTCATCGTTACATTTTTCACGCCCACTGCCATTGTTTCTGTGAGTTCCAGAATTTTATCTATGAGCAAAAACGGCGGACGGTGCGGCAGCATCCTCATCACACCCTTGATGTCGTAAAGCGGCTCTGCACTCAGGTCAAACTGCGGCACGCTTTTTTTCTTTTCCTGCTTCCATTGCCTGTTCAGAAGCTTTGCAAACTGCGTATTTACGAAGTGGCCAGGCTTATTGGCAATCACCCTGCCCTTCAGCTTTACGCCGGCTAAAGCCAAATCTCCGACGACATCCAGCAATTTGTGCCGTGCTGCTTCGTTTGGATATTTCAAGGTTAAATTATCCAAAACGCCGTTTGGATGGATGGAAACATCTTCTTTGTTGAAGGCTTTTTTCAGTTTCTGCGCCGTTTCCTCGGTCAGTTCTTTATCCACATAAACAATGGCATTCGTCAGGTCGCCGCCTTTGATCAGGCCTGCATCCAGTAGCATCTCGATTTCGTGAAGGAAGCTGAATGTCCTTGCAGAGGCGATTTCCGTTTTAAATTCCGAAATATCTTTCAGCGTGGCATTCTGCGTTCCCAGAACTTTCGTGCCGAAATCCACCATCGTTGTTACTTCGTATTTTTCGGAAGGAATGATGGTTAATTCAGAACCAGATTCCGGATTTGTGTACTGCATTACTTCCTTCACCACAAAATATTCGCGCTCTGCATCCTGCTCTATAACTCCCGCATTTTCAATGGCTTCCACGAAAAATTTTGACGAACCGTCCAGAATCGGCGGCTCTGCGCTGTCCATTTCGATGATGGCATTATCCACATCGCAGCCTACCAAGGCGGCGAGCAGATGTTCGCAGGTTTGTATGCGCACGCCGTTTTTTTCCAGCGTGGTTCCGCGCTCTGTAGTCGTCACGAAATTCACATCGGCCTCCACTCTTGGATGCCCTTCCAGATCGGTGCGCACGAAAACGAAGCCCGTATTTTCCGCTGCAGGTTTCAGCGCCATTCTCACTTCTTTGCCGGTATGCAGCCCTACGCCTTTCAGCTCGGCTTCTTTGGCAAGGGTTTTCTGCTTGTCACTCATCGCTGTGTTTTGCGTTTTTTTCAAGATTTTCAATTCTTTTTACGATTTCCGTGAAATTTCTGAAATGCACATAATTTCTGCGGAAATCTCCAGCAGAAAACGCAGGCGAACCGTAAATAATTTCACCGTCGTTCACATTATTATTCACGCCGCTTTGCGCCTGAATTTTCACCTGGTTTCCAATTTTAATATGGCCTACAATTCCGCTTTGCCCGCCAATCTGGTTCCAATCACCAATCGTGGCAGAGCCTGCAATTCCTGCCTGTGCTGCAATCACATTATTTTCGCCGATGCGTACATTGTGTGCAATCTGTATCAGGTTATCGATTTTCGTACCTTTGCCGATAATCGTAGAGCCTATGGTTCCGCGGTCTATTGTGCAATTAGCGCCGATTTCCACATCATCGGCAATTACCACATTCCCAAGCTGCGGAATTTTCTCGAAGCCCTTTTCCGTAGGCTGAAAACCGAAGCCATCCGCTCCAATCACCGTGTTGGAATGGATGATGCAATTATCACCAATCACAGAATAATCACAAATGGAAACTCCGCTGTAAATAATGCAATTCCTTCCGATTTTCACATTGTTCCCTATAAAAACCTGCGGATAAATTTGAGAATCTTTGCCTATTTTAACATTTTCAGAAATGTAACTAAAACTCCCGATGTAAACATTTTCACCGATCTGTGCTGTTTCAGCTACGGACGAATTGGCTTCTATGCCGGTTTTCTGCGGCTTATTTTGCGCGTAAATTTTCATCAGCTGCTGCACGGCAAGGTAAGCGTCCTCCACCAAAATCAGTGTGGGACGGAATTTTTCTTCGCCGATGAATTTCTCGGAAACTATGACTACGGAACAATCCGTGTCCTTCAAAAGCGGCAGAAATTTTTCCTGCGCAATGAATGACAAGCCGTTTGGCATCGCCTGTTCAATCGGGTAAACACCGGTAATCAGCGCGTTCTCATCGCCAATAACTTTGCCGCCGATAAAAGACGCAATTTGCCCAGCCGTAAATTCCATATCTTGCAAAGATAGAAATTTGCATTAATTCCGTGCGGCTTTCGCAAAATTTTCGGTCAGGAAATTTCCCGCGGAAAATACAGGATATGCTTCGTGGTTTCTGTAGTGATGAATGATGCAAGTATCTGATTTTCAGAATCTTCCAGTCGGATTTTCCTGCCGTTTTTCAGCAGGAGCCATATCGGTTTTTCTTCCTTATTGTATGGCAAAAGGCTGCGCGAAATTTCTTCCACAAAATACTGCCCCAAACCTTCGCCAAAAAACGCACCGGCTTCCTTTACTTTTTCCGAGATAAATTCCTGAGGAAAAGGTTTCGATTGTATTTTAGTTTTCGGCAACTTCCTCTGTATCACCGCTTTACAGAAATAAGACAGCACAGCATCCGGATGGTTTTGCCAAAGTTTCATCGCCATTGTTACATCATTATCATCCAGCAAAGTGAATCTTTCGATGTCTTCCCTCGTTAAATTTTCATCGGTTTTTTGCAGAAAATATTGCAGATTTTCCGGCGCAGGAATTTCTTCGCCGCTTTTCGCCAAAAATTTTGCCCTGCCTAAAATTTTCACCAAAAGTCTTTCGGAAAGCGCCGCGGTTTTGTGGAAGTAAACCTGCCAGTACATAAACATCCTTGCCGTGAGAAAATTCTCGATGGAATAGATGCCTTTCGCATCCACAACTAATTCATTTTCAGAGACATTCATCATCGAAATGATGCGCTGCGTATTCACATTTCCTTCGGCAACGCCGGTGTAAAAACTATCGCGCTTCAAATAATCCAGCCGGTCCACATCCAATTGGGAAGACACTAATTGATTGAAGAAATTGCGGTGGTATTTCCCATGGAACATTTCGATGGCAAGGCTCAGCTCACCGCTAAATTCACGGTTGATTTCCTGCATTAAAATCAGCGAAAGTTTCTCGTGATGCCAGCTGTTCATCAGCACATTTTCCAAGGCGTGAGAGAATGGGCCGTGCCCGATATCGTGCAGCAAAATAGCTAAAAGTGCCGCGATTTCTTCTTCCCGTGAAATCTCTATCCCTTTGATTTTCAGCGTTTCCAAAGACTGATGCATCAGGTGCATCGCTCCTATGGCGTGATGGAATCTTGTGTGCGTAGCCCCCGGGAAAATCAGGCTGAGCAAGCCGGTTTGCCCG
The DNA here is from genome assembly GCF_014961145.1 of Cruoricaptor ignavus. Lineage (NCBI taxonomy): Bacteria > Pseudomonadati > Bacteroidota > Flavobacteriia > Flavobacteriales > Weeksellaceae > Cruoricaptor > Cruoricaptor ignavus. Next base: position 1,771,198 of record NZ_CP063145.1, on the reverse strand, counting down.
ATTCTCCGAAGCCTTTGGAAGTACGGATGCTCGATAACATCGAATAGGATTTCGTGCGGAATCCTGATGAAGCCGTGCACCGGATCGTTGATGATTTTGAGTTTGTTCAACGCGGAAAGATTTTAGTAGTTTTAATCCTTTAATCTTCCAAAGGTAGCACTTTTGCCATTTTACTTTTGCCCCGGCTCTTTCTTTCTGAAAAATCAACCTTAACTATTTTTAACTAATCCATCAAAAAATTTACAAAAATCTTAGGAAGTTTTCTGCGTAATTTTGAACTTAAATTTTTGAAAAACAGATGTCGGGAAAGATTTTATGGATAGATGATGAAGTGGATTTGCTGAAAGCGCACATTGTTTTCCTTGAGAAAAAGGGCTACCAGGTAACGCCTGTGAACAATGTGAATGATGCGCTGGATTTGCTGGATGAGCAGCATTTCTCGCTGGCCCTGCTGGATGAAAATATGCCGGGAATTGGCGGCATAGAAGCGATACCGATGATAAAGGCGAAGGATGCTGCCGTGAAAATCGTGATGGTGACGAAGAATGAGGAAGAGCACATTATGGAGCAGGCCATCGGCTCGCAAATTGCGGATTATATATTGAAACCGGTAAATCCTAATCAAATTCTTCTTTCTTTGAAGAAAAATTTGCAGGAAGATACGCTGGTTGAGCAAAAAACCATCGAAGAATATAGGCAGGAATTCCGCAATCTTTCGATGGAACTGGGATATTTGCGAAATTATCAAGAATGGGCGGATTATTATAAAAAAATCCTAAACTGGGAAATTCGCTTCGATAATGTTTTCGATAGTGAATTCGCGGATTTGTTGCAAACACAGAAGGAAGAGGCCAATATACAATTCGCAAAATTTATCGAAAAAAATTACGAAGACTGGCTTCATACCGATGACAAACCGCTGATGAGCCACACGCTTTTCAAGGAAAAAGTGAAGCCGGAAATTGAGCGCGACAAGGTGCTTCTGCTGGTGATTGACAACCTGCGCTACGACCAATGGAAGGTTATAGAGCCGCTTTTCACGCGGTATTACAACAAGATTTCGGAAGATTATTATTACTCAATTCTTCCTACAGCTACGCAATATGCACGGAATTCTTTCTTCGCCGGGCTGTTGCCGTCGGAAATTGAAAAACGCTTTCCGGACAAGTGGTTCAACGATAATGAGGACGGCAATAAAAACGAGTACGAGAAGGAATTTCTGGACGACCAGATGAAGCGGCTTGGGCTTTCGGCGAAGACGAGAAAGTACATCAAAATCCTAAATGCCGATTTTGAGCGCAAGGTTTTTGAAGATTTCAACCAGCATAAAAAGTACGATTTGCTCACGATAGTTTACAACTTTATCGACATACTTTCGCACGCAAAAACGGACAATGTAATTGTGGATCAGTTGATTAGGGACGATAAAACTTTCCGCTCGCTCACTTACAACTGGTTTGAAAATTCATCCATCGTGAAACTTGTGAGGCTGGCTGCAGAAAGCGGTTTCAAGCTGGTAATTACCACAGATCACGGAATGATTTATGTGAAAAAACCGAGCCAGGTTGTGGGCGACCGTGAAACTTCCACGAACATACGCTACAAGACCGGCCGCAGTTTGACATATGATGAAAAGGAAGTTTGGGCGGTTACTCAGCCTGAGAAACTGTTTCTGCCGAAAGGCAACCTGAGTTCGAAGTACATTTTCGCGAAGAACAACACCTTCCTTGCCTACCCGAAAAATTACAACCACTTCGTGAATTATTACCGGAATACCTATCAGCACGGCGGAATTTCGCTGGAAGAGTGCATCATCCCGATTGCAATTTTGGAACCTAAGTAGTTTTTTTTCATAGTTTATTTGTTTTTGTGGAAGCCGGAAAAAGTCCCAGGATTTTTTTCCGGTTTTTTATGTAAACCGCCGCAAATCAATCTCTTGCGGAAGCGCAGTTCCGTTTTCCGCCAAATCAAAAAGATGTTGCGAGAAATAGCTGGCATTCAGAATCCCTCTGGCACCAAGACCATTGAAAATGAATAAATTGCGGTAAACCGGATGCCTGCCTAAAATCGGCCGTCGGTCTTTCACAGTTGCGCGAAAGCCAAATTTTTTTTCGATGATTTCAAAGCTACCGTCATAAATTTCCGAAAGCCCTTTTTTCAATTGGGAAATTGCGGCTTCATCAATCGAATTCCCGAGATTTTCCCGTTCATAAGTTCCGCCGTAATAGAACAGATTTTCATCCACCGAAAAAAGAAAATGCTTCTTCTTCAAAGTAGCCGATAAATTCAGCGGTTCTGGAAATTTCACGAGCAAGTGATGGCCTTTGTTCGGAACGATGGGCAAATTTTGAAAGAATGGATTTTGCCTTGCTGCAATGCCTTCCGCAAAAATAATTTTGCTAAATTTTAGATTTCCATAAGTGGAATTTTCGGGATTTAGCGTTCTATAATCGAAAGTTTCTTCGATGTGAAAATTATTTTTCCTGAGAAAATCCTGCATTCCTTGAAAAAAACTTTTCACATCCATTCGTGCAGATTGTAAAACTTTACCCGTAGAAAATGGATTGCTAACAATTTGAAAATCAACAAATTCCGATGAAAGAAAATTCTGTAAATCCGGCTGCGCTCTTTTCTTCTGCCAAATTTCTTTTTCCTTCTCATCGTGAAAAATCCTGTGAACCTGCTCATTCACCAAAAAATTTTCACCGGCATATTGCGCAATTTCGAGCATCGTTTTTTGCAGATGCCCAATCTGCTCCTGTGCTTTCCAGAAGGTCGTGAATTTCTTCAGCACCACTGGATTTACAATACCTGCGGAAACTTGCGAAGCACCAGTTTTGCCGTCAGAAAACAGCTGGAAATTTTTCCCGTTCTTAATGAGCTGGTGAGCCAAGAAAAGCCCCGCAAAACCGCCGCCAACAATAATGTAATCCGTAGTCATAAGAAAAAACCTGAGCGGTTACTCAGGTTTATTTTTGCAAGAATTTCAGATTAATAATTCCACATTTCGTTCTCCATTTCCAGAATTTTATTCTTTATCCGGTCGTGTTCTTCCAGTTGTTCATCTGCATTACGAGGTATATAATTCGCAATGACGCCGTCGCCTGGCCCGTTGGAGGATTTGTAGATAATGGACGAAAACCGGCGGGCGTTCAGGATATCGTCATAAGTAATATCAGAAGAAATATTATCACCATTGAAAACTACATTATTGGCCAAGATTTCCCTTGCATCAGGGTACCAAACCCAGAACAAATCAATGAGTTCGTCTCTGTCCGCAATTGGCTGGCCATCCGGCCCAAATTGCCCCATCGTAGCAGGGTCTTGCCCCATAGCTGCAATGCCGAGCAGCCTGTATTTCATCTGAGAATCTCTGCGGTCAATGTACCACATCCCTTTAATTTTGATGAGCTTTACATTTTCTGTCTTAGTCTCATATCGATCGGTACCTGCCTGCCTGTCTTCATCAGAAATTTTTTCTCCCGAATTTATTTTGTCTACGAGCCAGTCTGAAATACGCTCACTATGTGTGCGTGCAGAGATCTGGTCTGGTGTAAGCTTCGTAGTGAACATTTCATCATCGTAGACTTCTGTAATCTCACCATTGTTTATTCCATCAAGCAAGAGCTGATAAAGAGACTTACTACCTCCTACAATTCCGTCAGAATTATGGTACAGCGGCTGATTTATACGGTCATTCATATCGATAATTTCCCAAACAACCATACTTTTCAGGACATCTTTATCTTCTATAAAGCCATAACTGAGCGGCTGATTCTTTACCGATACCGCAGAGTCACCCTTCATCGCCATATTCTGTTCTCTCATTTCACGGAATTCAGCCGGGGATTTTGCATTGAGAATATTTTGTGCAAACGAATACAGAGAAGACAGAAGTGATAATGTTAAAAATACTTTCTTCATAATTGTTGCCAGATGTTACTGGACATTAATTACTACTGGCGGAATTTCTTTTAATTGCTGGTTTCCAAGCCCAGTAGCGGTTGCATTAATTTTAAAAACATAAGCGATATCGCCGGAACGAAGATTTCTCACCAGTCCCTCAACACTTCTGAGAGAGTTGCCGCTTACCTGCATCGCAGGCTTTCCAGGAACCTTAAACATAAAACTGTTTACAGAAAAACTAACTGGGAAATCAAAATCAGGCATATTCACGGAAACAGTCTGATTTGGGATTGAGCTTGCAGGCATACTTACCACGCTCTGTCCGCGGATCTCGCCGACTGGTGGCGGCACATTTTTCACGCGGAACGGGAATGATTGTGAGATTGTTTTGCCTTTGGGATCCTTGCCGGAGATAGTTAATGTAACCTGATTTCCGCCGGTTGGCGTTACCGTCCACTTGCCTCTTCCTCCGCTCACAGATGCGCCAGATGCCGAAAGAGAAGTCTGAGAATTATCTGCGCCGAGGATGGATCCTGAAACTGGATTCGGAAGTCCGCGATAAAGCACATTCATCTTATCCGCAGATACCAATGCACCGCTTTGCAGCGCCACTTCTTTTGCGCCAGCAATTACATTATAGGTATGGTTGTACGGCAAGCTTAATGTTTTACCTTTAGCATCCGTAAAGTTGATTGTACCACTGAAGGACTGCTGCCCTACGGATGAGGTGTTCAGCTGCCTTTTACCGACGCCATTGGTCACTGTAAGCCCTGGCATAGATAGTCCAGGCACATTGCTGGAATAATTACCAATCGCTACTTCAGCAACTGCATTCTCACCTTGGATAACTGTGGTAGGCGCGGATACAATTGCCCGAAACGCATCGAATTGGATATTTGCATCAACCTTCTCCTGTAGCATCACCATCAATGCATCCGTCTGGATGCCTCTTGCAGCTGATTCTATTACTTCCAAGTTGGAAAGTGCGGCGATCAACGGCTGATTATAAAATTTGTACTGAAGCCAGTTTTTGTTATTAATAGGTTGCTGAAATTCAGTCTGCATCGCGCTACTTTTTGCTCGCTCAACTACCCCCTGCATCTGGCCGTTATTACTGAAATTACTTATCACATAATTTCTGAAATCATCAATCTTAGCCTTCATAGAAGCTGCCTGCTTGCTGGGCTTACCTTCATCTCCCCTTTCAAAGAAGAATTGAGTGGAAGGATCTGTATTGTTCAGCGCGGTAAAGCTCTCGCTAATATCAAGGCTAGGATTATACTGCGCATCCTTACTCAGCTGAGCTTTTATCCCTTCTATTTCCGCAATTAACGCGTCAGCTTTAGCTTTCAGACCATCATACTGCTGAACAGCAGCGGTATATTCCTGATTATCCCGTGCCTTTGCCCGAAGTGTCTGCTCAAAAATGGTATTGTTTTTCTGAGTGAGAGCCCTGGTATCGGTAAGGGACTGGTTAGTATCCCTGTAAGACCTTATAATTTCCTGATCAATCTGCATTGCAAGCATTGCGATGAAAACCAGATACATCAGGTTTATCATCTTCTGCCTTGGTGTCTGTTTTCCCTGTGCCATTTAAATAAATTTAAAAATAAAGTTTAAAACGCCCGGGATTAAAACTTCATAGCATTCAGCATTCCGCCATACACTCGGTTGAGATTGCTTAGATTTTGTGTAAGTCCGCCAAGTTCCTCGTTGAATTTCTGAGATTGCTGGGCTGACTGTTCTAGATCGGCAACATATTTCCTGCTATATTCCGTCTGCGCTCTTCCGTGTTCCAGCTGTGTGGCATATAGCGCATTCATATTCTCAAGCTGCTGAGCGGCGAGGTTTAGCTGATCGTTATATTTTGATGTAGCTGCGGAAACATCTGTAGCCTTATTCATCTGCTCAACGGTTGTTGAAAACCTGTCCATACCTTCTCTTAAGCGGTCAAACAAGCCTGAATCAATTTTTGCTTCTGCGAGCATTTTATCAAGTTTATCAGAAAGCGAGCTCTCAATTTCTTTAGTTTCAGCGAACTGCTGGGTGATTGCTGGTCGCGCTTTTGGCTGGGCATTCGGATCCATAAGTTCCGGATATACATTTTCCCAAGCATAATTGATCTCGGATTTTGGAGGGTCGAAAGCAAAAACAATGAAGATTAAGGCTTCAGTAATCAAACCGATTGCAAGCATTACATTGCCGCTAAGAGGCCCAAGGCTCCAGTGTGTCAATTTGAAAAGTGCACCGATGATTACAATAGCCGCACCGATGGAGTAGATGAAGTTAAAGATTGCTTCTTTTCTCATAATAATTATTTTGTGTTTTATTTTTAATTTGTTTTTCTTTTAAACTTGGCGGATCCCTCAGCGATATCCTGTACGGTGCGGAATCCGATGTAGCTTCGTGCAGAATCCTTATGTTCCCAGTCTCTGTAGCCAGTCATTAGTAGGTAGCCCACATCTTTCCAGGAACCGCCTCTTACTGTTTTCTTCGTCTCTCTGTAAGCTTGGTTTGAGAGCTGCGGGTTCATGGTAGAAGAGAACATATAAGTGGAGTTGCTGTACGGGGACTCCGTCCACTCGGCTACATTTCCTGCCATGTCATATAGGCCGTAGCCATTGCGCTTAAACTTTTTTACCGGAGCAGTATAGAGATAGTTGCCCTTCTTTTCATCCTCGATATAATTACCACGCTTCGGCTTAAAGTTAGCGAGATAATAGCCTCTGCTGTCTGTCATATACGGGCCACCCCAAGGATAGGTCGCATTTTCGAGACCGCCCTTCGCTGCGTATTCCCATTCAGCTTCTGTAGGGAGGCGGAAGGTCATAGATTTCTGTTTTGAGCGCTTCAGGCTTTTATTGTAATCGGTTTTAAGTTTGGTTCTGAAGTTACAATACGCCCTCGCCTGATCCCAGGTGACACCGACAACGGGGTAATCCTTGTAGGCGTTGTGCCAGAAGTACTGGTCAAAAAGCGGCTCATTATAGGAATAATTGAAATCCTTCACCCACACGGTGGTATCAGGATAAACTGCGATACTTTCATGCTTCAAATAGGTAGAACTTCTCCTGCCATCCTTCACGGCAGTGGTCACATCCTCCCAGTTATAAGCATATTTCAGCTTGCGGGTATCTATAAGTCTTTCATTGTTAATCCTTTCGCTTTGCGGCAGATACAGAGATTCCATAATTTCAGCATATTGAACATCCGGATATTCGGAAGTTCTCCAATGCAATGGTACCGACCAATCCAGCCGTTTTGATTCATCATAGCCATCACGCCCGCCCTGAGACTCAAGAAATTCCTGATACGCATTTTTGGAGCCGTCCTTTTTTGCCAGGTAGGCATAGTCAGAAATGCTGCCGCCATTCCCGGAAGATCCGCCGTCTCCCGCAGCTTCAGCGAGCAGAGCTCTTGCAATAGAATCTTTTACATATTGTACAAAAACTCTATACTCTGCGTTCGTAGTTTCCGTTTCATCCATGAAAAAAGATGAAACAGTTACAGTTTTCAGGGGCGCCTTTTCAGGTTGGTTCGTCATATCCTGGTCCGCAAGCCCCATTACGAACGAGCCTCCAGGAATGGCTACCATTCCATATGGCCTTTCCGCCACGAAGCTTTTTGATTTTTCTTTCGGAATAAGCTCCCCTTTCGTTCCAGGTTTACCGGCAGACCTCCCTTTGCCCCCGCAGGAAGAAAGAGCCACTGCTGCCAGCGCATAAATTATTGCCTTTTTGAGTTTCATTTGATTGCTTTTTGCTTAAGCAAAGCGTCCATTTATTTCGAACGCAAATCTGCATTAATTATTCTAATTGAGCAAATATTTTATTCCACCGTTACAGATTTTGCCAAATTCCTCGGCTGGTCCACATTTGCACCACGGAAAACCGCGATATAGTAGGAGAGCAGCTGCAGCGGAACGGAAGCGATAATAGGCGAAAATGCCTCGTGAACATCCGGTATTTCTATCACATAATCTGTAATGCCGGCCACTTGCTCGTCCCCGGGATTCACTATTGCAATCACTTTGCCTTTTCTTGCCTTTATCTCCTGAACATTGCTCACGAGCTTATCGTAGTGGCCTCGCTTTGGCGCGATGATGACAACCGGCATATTTTCATCAATCAGCGCAATTGGCCCGTGCTTCATCTCTGCTGCCGCGTAGCCTTCCGCGTGGATGTAGGATATCTCCTTAAGCTTTAGCGCGCCCTCGAGCGCCGTAGGGAAGTTGTAGCCCCTCCCGAGGTACAGGAAGTTTTGCGCATCCACGAAATTTTTGGAAATTTCTTTTACCAGCTCATTCGTACCGTTCAGCACTTCCTCAATCTTGGATGGCAGGGCGTTGAGATCAGAAATGAGTGATATGAATTCTGCCTGGCTTATTTTACCTTTTTCTTTACCAAGTTTTAATGCTATCAGGGAAAGAATCGTAAGTTGGGCGGTAAATGCTTTTGTGGACGCCACACCAATTTCCGGTCCTGCGTGCGTGTAGGAGCCGGCATCGGTGATTCTTGCAATTGAAGAATCTACCACATTGCAGATGCCGTAGATGAAGGCGCCCTTCTCCTTCGCAAGTTTCAGGGCTGCCATAGTATCTGCTGTTTCGCCGGACTGGGATATGGCTATCACTACATCGTTCTCATGAATGATCGGGTTTCTGTAGCGGAATTCTGAGGCATACTCTACTTCCACCGGTATTCTGGCAAATTCTTCAATGAGGTACTCGCCAATGAGTCCCGCGTGCCAGGAGGTGCCGCAGGCGATGATAATAATGCGGTCGGCATTTCTAAATTTATCGATATGGTCCCACACGCCGGCCATCCGGATGTCTCCTTCACTCATTAGAAGGCGGCCGCGCATTGTATCCAGCACGGATTTCGGCTGTTCGAAGATCTCTTTCAGCATAAAATGTTCGTAGCCACCCTTTTCTATTTGTTCAAGGTTTAGTTTTAGCTCCTGCACCAGCGGATTAATAATTTCATTAGCCTCAATGCTTCTTATCTCCACACCGTTTTCCGTAGAAATTGTAGCCATATGCCCTTCCTCAAGGTAGATGGCCTCTTTTGTAAATTCTACGAACGGGGATGCATCGGAGGCTATGAAGTATTCCCTATCCCCCAGCCCGATTGCCAGCGGGGAGCCCAGCCTCGCTACTACCAGCAGCCCGGGGTAGTCATCGTGCATTACGGTGATTGCGTAGGCGCCGTAAACTTCGTTTAGAGCCATGCGTACCGCTTCTGGGAAGCCTACATCCCCATTTACATCCATAAAATACTGGATGAGATTTACCAGCACTTCCGTATCGGTATCAGATTTAAAGCTGAAACCTTTGCCGGAGAGGAGAGTTTTTATCGCGTCATAATTTTCTATGATGCCGTTGTGCACCAGGGCTATCTTCCCATTGTTAGACAGATGCGGGTGAGAGTTTCTGTCACTTGGCGCTCCGTGAGTAGCCCAGCGCGTATGCCCCATCCCGTTATTGGCTGTATTTTCCAGGCTGGATGAGATGGCAACCAGATCATCTACCTTGCCCTTGGTTTTTGCAACTTTAAACTCTTGATTCTCAGCATCCAGAACAATCCCGGCGCTGTCATATCCCCTGTATTCTAGTCGACGCAGGCCGTTTATTACGATATTATAAGCATCCCTGTGTCCGGTGTAACCTACTATTCCACACATATTATATCATTTTATCGTTTAGTGTAAATTATTTGTAATCGTGCGCGCTTGTCATTCCCGGCGTCGCTTCCCACAAGCACAATCCTGTTCGGCGTGTAGGCAGTGGAGGTGTGCTCCGCTCCGAGTTTTATATTAGAGGCATTTACCTCGTAATATCCGACATTCAGAATCAGGTCTGTATTTTCCGCATCCTTCTCAATAATGTCCTTTAAAGTCTGAGTGATGGAGATGTCATAATATGCCGGATTTTCTTTCAGGGATGAGGTAGTTATTAAAGAAAAAACAGGGTTTGCCGCAAAGGCAGTCATATCGGAGATAAAGGAAGTTTTGCCCTTTGGAGAAATCACGAAGCTTACAGGCTTGGCAAAAGTATTATTCCAGGTGGAAACATCGGAATACAGTCTGAGTTTTGCTGAAAGCACTGCCAGATCCTGGGACGCGCCGAGCTGCTTTATCTGGGCAACGACGGATTGAGGAATCCTTATACCGAAACCTGGGCCTCCCATACCCTGGGCGTAAAGTTTTTTATCCCCCATATTTTCATCGGATGCCCAATTGGCAAGTGCACTTCCTTTCCTATCGTACCATATCTGGTTAAACCTTGCATTCGCTCCTCCAAAAATGAAGGAGAAAGTACCTTGCTGCGCAGTGCTGCTGCCATTCGCATCAGCGTCGTGGTGGTAGTACATTATAAGCTCCATTCCGCCGGGAGCCATTGTAAAAATGTATCCATCGTCCTCAGCGACTGAAATCCTGAGGCCTCCGAAATATCTCACAAAATTCGAGGCATCCGCCATCTCAGGGCTTTTTGCCTTGCTGATAATTCTATCCTGGAAAAAGTTTTTGTCCAATGATATTCTAATTCCCGCATCCCGGCTGAGTAGCTCTGAATTATCATCTTTTTTTACAATTTTTACTGCAGATACACTCCCGTCAAGGTTTTTTGTGCCAAGCATTACGCCTGTGTTTACCTGTCTGTTACTGTAAATTGTGTCACTCGCCGAGCCAAGGAAATCCTTTACCTCGTGTACCTGGAGCGTCATATTCTTTTTGGCTTTCCCATACTTAGTGATAGGATACCTGCTGACCGTTTTCTTCGCCGCGGTGCCGTTCCACTGGAAGTTTTCGTCGGTGGATGTGGTAAGGCTGTCGGATGCAAAATAAGGTTTCAGCACAAGCACTACGGAATCTACCACCGGGTTTTTTCCAAAATCCGGGGCATAAGCGGAGGGCCGGATCTGCGTAATGAAAGATGACTTCTGCAATCCGAATTGAGACTCGTGAAACGCGCCAATAGTGGCCGCGGTAAGTTTGTTCCCGTCGGTGCGGATAATGTCACCGTTGTTCACATTGTAAGCCACTACATCATAGGACACCACATTGCCCGGGATTACATTGTCTTTTACAAGCTGAGACCCAAGAGAATCCAGCTCGGGCTCGCAGCTAAACAGCAGAAAGCTCCCAATTATGGCAATGGAAGTCTTTAAAATTAATTTAAAATTCGTCATAATCAGAGTTGCTTAATAAACTGATGATACAGCATCGGCATCCAGGTGGCCGCCCTTCTGAGCGGAAGAAGCCTCATACGCATCCTGAATTTCCCCTTCCAGGAACTCATCGCCCTGCAGCAGCACATCTGCAAAACCGGCCGCAGCCTTCAGCGTACCCCGCACGGAAGCAAGGGAGAGCTCCGCAGGGATCTTATCAAATTTCAACACATCCGAGGCACTACCGGCAAAGTCGAAATCAGGCTCGTTGTAAAGTGAAAGGACGAGCTTTGTATTGTTGAAATAAAAATCTTTCTTGTAAAAAGTTTTAAGATAAACCAAAACCACTGCCGACATCCAGCCGTTCAGGTGGATTACATCCGGCACCCAGTTCAGCTTTTTCACAGTCTCTATCACTCCCCGGGCGAAGAATACCGCACGCTCGAAGTTGTCTTCAAAAGGCTCCCCCTCTGCATCGAGATAGTATGCCTTTCTCTTGAAATACTCCTCATTATCAATAAAATAAACCTGCAGCCGCTCTCCGGGCAGCGATGCCACTTTTATGATCAGGGGCTGATCGAGGTCGTTGATAATGATGTTCATCCCGGAAAGGCGGATCACCTCGTGCAGCTGAAACCGACGCTCGCTCACCTGACCGAATCTTGGCATCAGTACGCGCACATCGTTCCCCTCCCGGTGCATCTTCAGCGCCATCCTGTTCACGCTTTCCGCTATGGCACTATCCTCCTGGTAGGGGGACATTTCTGTAGTGACAAATAAAATTTTCTGTCCTGGCATAATCAATCAGGCTGTCTTTCTGAAAGCTCTGGCGGCAAAATTACGAAAAAATGAAGTAATGGAAATTTATTCCCCACTTGGGCATCTGCTTATTATCTTTGTCAAAAAAATATTTTCATATGAAAGTCTTAGAAAGCCGCTCCGCCCTCGGGGAATATATTTCAGAGATAAAAACTGACGGCAAGACTATCGGCTTTGCACCTACGATGGGCGCACTACACGCCGGGCACCTTTCGCTTTACGCCGCTGCAAGGCCTGAAAACGATGTGGTAATTTCCTCCATCTTCGTAAATCCTACCCAGTTCAACGATCCCAAAGACCTGGAAAAATACCCCAGAACGGTGGAGCAGGACATCGAAAAACTTAAGGAGAGTGGCCTTGTGGACGCAGTGTATCTGCCTTCCGTGGAAGACATTTATCCGAACGGCGCAATAAGCGAGAAATTTGATTTCGGCGGGCTGGAAAACGAGATGGAGGGCGCCTCCAGACCGGGACACTTCGATGGAGTGGGCACCGTGGTGAAGGAGCTTTTCCAACAGGTGCAGCCTGATAATGCTTATTTTGGCGAGAAAGATTTTCAACAGCTCGCGATCATAAGTAAAATGGTTTCCGATGAAAAAATTCCCGTAAAAATCCGCAGCGTAGAAATAAAACGAGAAGAAAACGGGCTGGCGATGAGCTCCCGGAATATGCGCCTAAGCCCAGAAATGAAGGAAAAAGCTGCGCTGATCCACGAAACACTAGTGAAAGTAAAGGACTGGTTCCGCATCATTTCCATCCCGGAGATCAAGAAAAGAGTTCAGGAAATTTTTGAGAAGGAAGAAGCTTTCGATCTCGAATATTTCATCATTGCCGACGAAGAAACCCTGAAGGAAACAGATTTTTTCTACGCGGGGAAAAGCTACCGCGCCTTCATCGCAGTATGGGCGGAAGGCGTGCGGCTGATAGACAATATGCACCTGGAATAAGAACAGAAGCCCTCCCAATAAGGGAAGGCCTCCGAACACCAAATCACAAAATATTAATATGAAAAAAATCTACTTTGCAGCAAATTCGTGACTCGGCTGGGATTCGAACCCAGGACCCATACATTAAAAGTGTATTGCTCTACCAGCTGAGCTACCGAGTCTAAATTTACAATTGACAGATGATATGCGATAATTGATTGTCATCAAGGATCAATAATCATCCATCAATTATGGATTGTGCCTGCGACTGGACTCGAACCAGCACATCCTTACGAATACCACCCCCTCAAGATGGCGTGTCTACCAATTTCACCACACAGGCTGCACTGCCGCGTCGCACGGCTACCCGTGACTCGGCTGGGATTCGAACCCAGGACCCATACATTAAAAGTGTATTGCTCTACCAGCTGAGCTACCGAGTCTCCCTTTTTCTAAAAAAGCGGTGCAAAGATACGCTTTTTTTACAGCTCTCAAAATTTTTTTCGAAATTTGTGCAAAATCCAAAGATGATTATTTCTCTCGCAGGATATATGGGAAGCGGCAAATCTTTGATTGCTAACGATTTAGCCAAAAGACTAAATTTTAAGGTTGTAGATTTAGACCAACAAATTATAGCCGAAAACCAACTTGAGATTTCGGAAATTTTTGAAAAGCAAGGTGAATTTTTTTTCCGAAAAGCTGAGCGGAAAATTTTGGAAAAAATCCTGAACGCCCCCGAAAACAGCGTACTGAGCCTTGGGGGCGGTACCCCGGCGTATTTTGACAACATACACCTACTCAACCAAAAATCCTTCAGCGTGTTCCTGCAGGCCAGCGTGAAAACTTTATCCGAAAGACTTCAATCTGAGAAATCCGAAAGGCCGCTAATCGCAAAAATCTCGGATGAAGATTTACCGGAATTCATCGCGAAACACCTCTTCGAAAGAAATCCTTATTACACTCAGTGTCAGGCAGTTATCTCGGTTGATGGAAAAACTGCGCAGGAAGTTTCCGATGAAATCATTCGTCTTCTTCCTGCATTCTGAAAAACGCATCCCAATCATCTTCCGAGGAAGTTTTTGATGTATCTTCGTCATTGTCAATGAATTCCGCAATTTCCCGGCGGTCCTTCTTCGTGGGCCTGCCCTCACCTTTCGAGCGGTAGTAGCTCTGCTCCAGCCTGCGCCGCTCCAGAATTTCGTACTGTGCCTTCTCCGTTCTGTCGCGCACATACAGCGGCACAAGCTTCGCCCCCACCCTGCTTTGCGGCAGCTGTATTACCTCTATGGCATACTCAATCTGATTTTTTTTGATTTTGATGACATCCCCGGGCTTTATTTCCCTGGAAGATTTCACGGCAGAATCGCCCACCGATACACGGTTTTTCTTAATTTCCTCCGCGGCGATGCTTCTGGTTTTGTAAAACCTTACCGACCACAGAAACTTATCCACTCTCATAAAATTTGTTACTTTTGTCAATCAAATTTAAAAGATTCTGATGAAAAAAGTGCTCATTTTCGCAATGGTGGCTGGCATCAGCCTCGGTGCTTGCAAGAAAGATGATGATAATGACGGCCAGCCCGCCTATGTAGAACCCGAAAATATTTCCACGCAAAACGCGAATGATGATGCTGCCATCGCCAAGTATCTGGATGAGCATTACCTGAACAGCCAGGGGAAAATAATGTCATTTACCGCCACAGAAACTCCTGAAAACCACCCGAGGCTCTCTTCAATGAATCCTTTAAAGCTGAGCTCGGGGGTAGTCGTAATACTGCGAGAAGGCGCGCAACCGGAGAATGGCCGAAGCATAGGCGATACCGATATCATAAGGATTATGCACCATACCGGCACCTTCCTTTCCAACCTGGAAGATGGCAAGGCGAACTACATCTCCGAGCTTGTTTTCGGAAATACGATTGATGGCTCCGGCGCACCGCAGAACGACCCGTCTTTCTATTTTGCCAGCGCTAAAACTCTATCAGAATCCGGCAAGGCAAGAGATTTTTATGAAATAGAAGGTTTCCGCGAAGGATTAAAACACTTCAAAAGCTGCGAAATCCCGGACAGCCAGAATTATAACCTCCAGGGCGTGATTATCGTGCCTTCGCGCGCGGCATTTGCTCGGGACGCGCACTATCCCTACGGCAGCACCAGCTGGCGCAACCGCAACTTTGTTTTTAATTTTCAGGTTTATAAAACTTCGGAAAGAAAGTAATATTTCCGCTTTTATCAAAACTAATCCGTGCCGTTTAAAATCCTGCGGCACGGATTTTTGTTAAATTTTCTGCATAAACAGAAACGCGGAACATTTCGTCCCGCGTTTTTCTCGTTTTAAATTAAGGCAATTATTTGATGCCGTGCATCCAGCGGCTGATGAATGGGCCAAGGACGAACAATAAAATACCGCAGCCAATCGCAATGAAACCAAGTGTGGAAAATACGCTGAGGCCTTTGTTCAGGGATTCGCTGGCAATTACGCTGCCGATTTTTGAAACCGGTGATTGCTCCAGCAGTTTCTCGTAATCTTCAATCGACTGAACTTCGGTATTCTGCGCTTTGTCGGCAGTTGTAAGGAAGGAAGCCTGCGACGATTGCAGCATCTTATCACGCTTCGTACCGCGGTAGTTCTGCGCATTTTCTTCCAAATCCTTAATTTTTACCGTGGTTTTCGCATACTGCTTTTCAGGATTTACAGAATTAATTTTGCTGATGAATTCATCCGAAACCAAAAGGCTTTCCACGGAAGTTTCATCCAGGTTGTTCACGAATTCTTCACTAAGCAGCAGGTTTTTAATATCCTGATCAATTTCCTGAGAATTCCGGAAGGCATCGCTCTGCACGATGGTTTTCTCGTTCACGGTGGTTAGTTTTGCAATGTGCTTTCCGCCCTGGTGAGCGATGGATGATGATAGGAACCAAATTCCCATCATAAATGCCACCATATGCTTTGGCGAAAGCTTGGTAACCAGCGACAAGCCAACCGGCGAAAGCGTAAGCTCACCCAGTGTGTGAAGCAGGTAAAGCAGCACCATAAAAAGCGCAGGCACCATACCCAGTTTTGCGAAATTTCCGCCGAACATTAGCATCAAAAATCCTGCACCAAGAAGCAACAGCCCGATACCAAATTTGTATGGTGCCGCAGGTTCTTTGTTCGCATTAGCAAGCTTTATCCAAAGCAGCGAGAACATCGGCGCAAAAAGCATAATGAAGAGCGGATTGATGGATTGGAAGAAAGTTGTAGGAACTTCCAGCCCGAAAAGTTGGCGGTTCACATTCCTTGCGGTGAAAAGGTTCAGCGCAGAGCCTGCAAGCTCGAAGAATGTCCAGAAAATCGTGGTGAAAAGCAACAGGATTACCACCACCCAAATTCTCTGTTTTGCCACGGTTTCCATCTTGCTCGCCTGAAACAGCAGATAGCCGATAATTCCCACAGCAAGCACGCTGAGCAGCACATCCACAATATCATTATTGCGAATCAGCAACCAGGAAACTGCCACCATGGCAACAATAGTAATGTACGGCAGGATGTTGTTTGGCACTGCAGGCACTACATCCTTCGCCGGAAGTTCGTCAGGTTTTAGCCCAACTTCCTTGAAAACACCACGGCGCGAAGCCACGGCAAAAATGACATAACCGAGCAGCATACCGATACCAGCCGTAAGGAAACCGTACTGCCAGCCTTCGTTTTCACCGATGGCACCGCAGGTAAGCGGCGCAAGAAACGCACCCATATTGATACCCATATAAAACAGGGTGAAAGCGCCGTCCCTCCTTTTGTCGCCGTCTTCATAGAAACGGCCAACCATCGATGAAATGTTTGGTTTAAAGAAGCCGTTCCCTACCACAAGCAGCGCCAGGCCGATATAGAATGTGGTCTGATTGTTTAGGAATAAAGTAAACTGACCGGCTGCCATCAGCAAACATCCGACAACGATAGCCCTGCGGAAACCGATGAGCTTATCCGCGAAATAACCGCCGATAATAGGCGTAAGGTAAACCAAGGCACCGTAGGCACCGTAAACACCATAGGCTTTGGCATCATCGAAATCGAAGCCGCCGTCCATCAGATTTGCCGTCATATAAAGTATGAGCAGCGCACGCATACCATAGTAGCTGAAGCGCTCCCACAGCTCCACCATAAAGAGCGTGAAGAGTGCCTTAGGATGAACTTTCCGGTTGGAGAAAATCACGATTCCAACCCACAGTGCCACGCCAATCCAGGCGATAAGCATTAATTTATAATCTGGGTTTAACATGTGTTAAGATTTTTTTAACAAATGCAAATATAGTTTATTTTGAAAAAGTATTGTTTGAGAATAAGGTTAAGTTTGAGATTAAGGCGGAAGTTGGTTGAGAAAAGTTTTTAAGTATAAATTTTACTGTATATTTTTATTCTGTCCAACCTAAACTCAGTCTCAGCCTTAAACTAAACCTTAATACACTAATGTCCTTGCTCCCTCATAATTCTATTCAGCCTTTTCAGCATGGATAGGCCTAGAAGTGTGGCGAAAATCAGCAGCGCAAAATTCACCAAAAAGTAATGGCCCTTGTCTTCGTAGCTGTACCAGGTGCTCGCCAAAATCCCGGAAAGCTTGTTGCCCACGGAATTTGCCAGGAAGAAACCGCCCATCATCAAAGCAGTAAGCCTTGGGGGCGAAAGCTTGGAAACAAACGACAATCCCATTGGTGAAAGGCAAAGCTCTCCCACTGTAATCACGCCGTATGATGCAATCAGCCACCATGGTGAAACTTTCACAGCGCCATTGTCTCCAGCCTTTACGGCGAAATACATTACCAAGCAACTCAGTGCAGAAATGAATAATCCGAGTACGATTTTGGACGGCGTCAAAGGCTCCTTTCCGAACCTTCTCAAAAATGCCCAAACGCCCACCAACACAGGCGTGAGAACAATTACCCAGAAAGGATTTACCGATTGGAAAAGCTCCGTGTTGTAGAGGTAAACCGTTTGCTCCGGATTTTTCGCCAGTTCGACTTTTTGCTCCGGCGAAGCATTTTGGAAATAAACATCTTTTCCGATAGTTTTCAGCGTTTTACCGTCAGCATCCTTTTTTGCCCGAAATTCATTATCGTAAATCGGGACTTCCTTGTCTGCAAAGGTTTTCTCTTCCACCAGGAAAAGATTGGCGAGCGGTTTTTCCACAGCTTTCGGCACGGAACGCTCGGTGTAGTAATTAGCCCATCGTGTCAAGGCCGTTCCGTTCTGCTTGAATACCGCCCAGAAAAACATCGATACCAAAAATATCGAAAGCAGGGCTCCAAGCGCAGGCTTTTCGACAGGGTTGGATTTGAAGTAAAGCGATACATAAAAGTAGATGACTGGGATGCAGGCAAAGATGAACGCATCCGTATTCTGGCTGCCGATAAGTGGCTGCCCGAGCAATAAACTTGGTAAAAACCAGCCGATAACTCCTGCGATAATTGCCGGCACGAAAACCTTCAGCAAAATTTCGGAAAGCTTCGTATCGCCTTCCTGCACGGGCTTCATATGTACGGCGTGCTTGTAGTGCGGCCTACCCATCGTGAATACCACCAAGCCCAGCAGCATACCAACACCTGCCGTGATGAACGCAGGCCCCCAGCCATATTTGTTGCGCATATAGGCCGCAATAATGTTGCAGATGAACGCACCGATGTTGATGCCCATATAAAAAATATTGTAGCCGGAATCTTTGTTCGCCTTGTAGGGTTCTTCGCTGTAAAGGTTACCAAGCACGGTGGAAATCGTGGGTTTAAAAAATCCGTTCCCAATGATGATGCACGCCAGCGAAAGGTAGAACAGCGGCATTTCCTTGAAAAGACCCAAACCAATGTAGCCAGCAGCCATCAGGATGCCGCCAATGTAGATGGACTTCACATAGCCGATGACCTTATCTGCCAAGAAACCTCCGATGAAAGGCGTAAGATAGGTGAGCGCTATGAAGGTGCCGAAGATATCGTCCGCCGCTTTATCGGGCAGGCCAAGTCCACCGTTATATCCCTCAGGCTCAATGAGATACAGCACGAAAATCCCCAGAATCAGGTAATAACCGAAGCGTTCCCACATTTCTGTGAGGAATAAATACGGCAGGCCTTTCGGATGTTTTGGCGAATTTTTCTGCATTTCCTTTGAATAAAAATTTAACACTAAATTAATTTACAAGTCACAAAAATGCAAAAAGTTTTTTTATGGAAGTTAAACTTATAGCTTCACAATTTCATTTGGATTAAAGATTCTCCACCACAAACTGTGTCATTTTTTCATAAAGCTGGCGCCTTGTGTTGCCGCCATAGATGCCGTGATCTTTGTCTGGATAGGCCATAAATTCAAACTGCTTCTTCTGCTGTATCAGCGCTTCGGAAAATTCCAATGCGTTCTGGAAATGCACATTGTCATCAGCCGTTCCGTGAATCATCAGGAATTTTCCTTTTAGCAAATTCGCAAAATTTGTGGGTGAATTTTCATCATATCCTAATGGGTTTTCCTGCGGTGTCAGCAGGAATCTCTCGGTGTAAACCGTGTCATAATAACGCCAGTTTGTAACCGGTGCCACGGCAATTCCCAGCTTGAAAACATCGGCACCTTTCGTAAGTGCAAGGCTCGCCATATAGCCTCCGAAACTCCAGCCGAAAATCCCGATGCGGTCTTTATCGATGTAAGATTGATTGCCAAACCATTTTGCCGCCGCAATCTGATCTTCAATTTCATATTTGCCTAAGTTCCTGAAAGTCACTTTTTTATACCTCGAGCCTTTGTAGCCTGTACCTCTGCCATCCACACATGCTACAATGTAGCCCTGCTGCACAAGATGGTTGAACCACATCGTATTACCACCATCCCACGAATTGGAAACCTGCTGAGAACCGGGTCCAGAATACTGAAACATAAACAGCGGGTACTTCTTGTTTTTGTCGAAATTTTTCGGCTTCAGAATCCAGGCATTCATTTGGTCGCCAGCTTCGTTCGGTATGGTGAAAAACTCCTTTACCACAAAATTATCATTTTGAAGTTTTCGCAATAATTCGTCATTATTTTGAATTTCTTTTAAAATCTTACCGTCCGAATTTTTCAGGGTAAAAGTATGCGGTTTTACAGCGGTGGAAGAAGTTTCGATAAAATATTTAAAATTCTTCGAGAACGCCGCGGAATTATTTCCCTCAGCATTGGAAATCAGCTGAGATTTCCCAGTGAGAATATTGATTTTGGAAACCACTTTATTCGTGCTGCCGTTCTGCGTAGTTTGCACCATAATTTCCTTAGTATCAGGATTATAGCCGTAATAATTCGTAACTTCCCAGTTGCCTTTCGTTACCTGCTTTTTCAAGTTTCCGTCCGCAGAATACCAGTAAAGATGGCGGAATCCATCACGCTCAGAAGCCCAGAGAAACGAGTTGTCTTCCAAAAATTCCATCGTCACATTATCCGTATCAATCCACTTGTCATCGGTTTCGGTGAAGAGTTTTGTCACGCTGCCGTTCCTCGTGTTCACCTTCAGCACATCGCTCGCATTCTGCGTTCTGCCGGAAGTTATCAGCACCATTTCATGGGCCTTCGCCGTTTGGAAAACATTCGGGATGTAGTAGTTTTTGAACTGCGAAAGGTTGATGGGCAGCACTTTTCCGGCATCCAGCCTGTAAAGATGCGCCGAAACCACCGAGTTTTTCTCGCCGGCTTTTGGATATTTGAAACGCATTTCCGATGGATAAAGCTGCTTCTCATAAACAGGAATCAAAACCTCACGAACTTCGGATTCATCGGACTTCACGAAGACTATGGCATCGGAGTTTTTCGTCCATTCGTATTGCTTAGCGTGCCCAAATTCTTCTTCATAAACCCAGTCTGCCAGGCCGTTCAGTATTTTATTTTTTTCGCCATCAGTGGTAATCTGCACGATTTTCCCGGAATCCAAATCCTGATAGAAAAGATTGTTCGCCGCGATGAAGGCCACCTTTTTTCCATCCGGCGAAAATGCGGGCTCCTGCACGAAATCCCCATTGTTAATAGCCAGCGTTCTTCCGGTTTTCAAATCGCGCACCTCATATTTTCCCAGGAAAGAATGGCGGTAAATCTGCTGCCTTTGCTTCAGAAAAAGGATTTTCGATTCATCACCCGAAAACTCGTAAGATTGAAAACTGCCTTCCACAATGTTGCCCTCCTTTTGCGAAGTTTTGTAGGAATATTTTGCGATTCCGCCGGCTTCCATTACGGTATAATTCTCGCCGTTTTTCATCGAAGAAATTCCCGCAATGCCCTTCCCACGGTAATATCCCGAGTAAATTTTATCCAGGGTAATTTCCTGGCCAAACACCGAAACCGCCATAAAAACCGCCGCGGAAAAAAAGAATTTCTTCATAAAAAAATTAACTTTACAAAATCTTCAAAGATAAGATTTTCTCAGCCAGACTAAAAAGCAGGCAGGGAAAAAAAAAATTCCGCAACCTACAAATTGCGGAATTTTCAATATCTTTTAAAAAATTTTAAAAATTATATAATTTGGTATAATACTCATCTGCCATACGGTCACTGCTGAAGCACTCCTTTACCTCATCCATCGCCGCGAACTGAATTTTCCTCCATTTTGCCGGCTTATCGTAATAGGTCGGCAGTACTTCATTTTCAATTATTTCGTAGATTTTTTCAAGATCGTACTGATCCTGTTTTTCTATGGACATATTTTCATAATCTGCCTTTGGCACCACGAAGGCATTTTCTCCGTGGCGGGCAAATTCCGGAATCCAGCCGTCGTCGGTAGAGAGGTTTATGGAGCCATTCATTGCGGCCGTCATCCCCGAAGTACCCGATGCTTCGCGCGGCACCCGCGGGTTGTTCAGCCATACATCGGAGCCTTGTTTCAGCTCGCGGCTCAGTTCCAGCTCGTAGCCGGTAAGCACCGCCATATTTTTGTAATTGTGGCTCTCCCTCACCAGATAATTGAAGGTGTCTATCGCTGCATAGTCCAGCGGATACGGCTTTCCTGCCCAGATGATCTGCACGGGGTGCTCCGGATTGTTCAGTAGTTTTTCGAATCTTTCCCTGTCTCTCAAAAGGAGGTCTGCACGCTTGTATCCTGCAAATCTCCTAGCCCAGACGATGGTGAGAACATCCGGATCGAAAAGCTTTCCGCACTGATCCGCCACTATTTGGAATAATTGTTTTTTTAGCCTTTTTTTTCGGAATTCGAAAAGCGCCCCGTCGCTGTCGTCCTTTGCATCGTAGAGCTGCTTATCCGCCCAATATTTATAATCCTGAGCGTTGGTGATGGAGGTGATTTCAGATATCCCTTCGTATTTGCCCCACATTTCATTGGAAACAATCCCGTGCAGCTGGGATACACCGTTGGAGATGCGCGCCATCTTCAGTGCACAAAGGGAATGGTTAAACTGATCCGGAGCGGGGTAGCCTTCAATTTCTTTCGCCTTTTCGGCGGAAAGCCCGCTGAAGTAGCTCATCTCCTCGCAGAGCTGGAGGCTGTGTTTCTCGTTCCCCGCCTCTTCCGGCGTATGCGTGGTGAAGACCAGCTTCTCCTTTACCTTCTCTATATTTCCACCAAATTTATCGAGTAAATAAAATGCTGCTGGCAGCGCGTGCGCCTCATTCAGGTGGTATATATCGCGCTCAAAATTCATCTCGTCCAGTAGCTTAGCCCCGCCTTTGCCCAATAGGATATACTGCGCCACCTTGGTGGCCTGGTTGGCATCGTAAAGGCGATGGGAAATGGTTTTTGACATCTCATCATTTTCCTCCAGGTCGGTGGTGAGGAAGAACATCGGCGCCGTGTTGAAGGTTACCGGATCGAGGTACATCGCCTTTACCCAAACCGGCGCTCCGTGTATTTCTATCTGGAACTTGATGCCTGTATCCACAAGAAAGGAGTAGAATTTCTCCGTCCATACCGGGACCAGCGTCTGGTCGGCGTTACGCGCCTGGTCGTAGTAGCCGTACTTCCAGAGGATGCCGATGCCCACGAAATCCTGCCGGAGGCTGTACGCACTGCGCATATGGGAGCCTGCGAGGAAGCCCAGCCCCCCGGAGTAGATTTTCAGCGACTGATCTATCGCAAATTCCATTGAAAAATATGCCACCTTTTTCTTATATTTTTCGCTGATGGCGAATGGCATTTCAAAATTTCTAAAATCCATCACAAGAAAAAATTTTGCTAAAGTGCAAAGTTAGGCATTAAAATCTTGCAGCCTAATTCCTTATTTTAAATTTCCTTAACAATGATTTTGGTTTTAAAATATTGGCTAACTTTAGCATCGTAATTTTTTCATTATCAAAAAGTTTCTGCAATGAAAACTGCTGCTTTTGATGATAACCTGGTAAAAAATCTCTCCCTGTACTACCACAACCGGCACCTGAAAAAAACCCGGATCCGGAAGTACCACGAGGAAATAGACGGCTCCGCGCTGCACGAGCGGGAGAAGTTTAAAAAGAAATCTGAGATCCTGCTGCTGAATGCCTTCCTGCACCACTTCCCGGATGTGCAGTTTGAGAACCTGACCTGCGAGAGCCCGGATTTTATAGCGAAGGTGAATGATAAAAAGATAGGCATCGAGCTTACTGAAGTTATCAACCACCTGGAAATCAAGAAGAAAGAATCGGTTCTGAACAAAATTTTCCGCAAGGCGGAGCTGGAGCTGGAGAACGAGAATGTCGCGGAATTTCGCGGCATTTATTTTGTGGAACTTGCCGAGCAGAAATCCGCGGGCGTTTATTGCCGCGAGGCGGAGATCATTGCTGATATCACGAAGTCCATCCGGCTGGGCAGGCCCTGCGGCGCGGTGAAAAAACTACGGAAAACGCCGCACCGCCGCAATGTGTTTATCACCTATGAGTATGATTTGAACCTGTTCGACGGGCTTTCTTCGGAGAAAATCATCAGCCTGATTGAGAAGAAAAACAAGAAATATCCCTACTACGACCGCACCGTGGATGAATGCTGGCTGGTGATTGTTTCCGATATGAATTCCCTCGCCTCGCGCTATTCCTTCATTCTTAACAAGGAGAAGCTGAGCAAGGTGCAGAGCCCGTTCCATAAGATTTTTCACCTGGAAAACCTTTGCGGAAACATCACGGCCATTAAGGCTTGAGCCACTCCAGAGAAAATTAGCTTTATTTCACTAATTTTGCACCCTTAAAAATCTTTTCTTTGCCGAAAACCGCCGCATATCATACCCTGGGCTGCAAGCTGAACTTTGCGGAAACCTCCACCATTGCCCGAAACCTCAGCGATGCAGGCTTCCAAAAGGTGAATTTCGATGATGCGGCAGATGTGTATGTCATCAATACCTGCTCCGTCACAGAAAATGCAGACCGCGAATGCAAGCTCGTGGTAAGGCGCGCTATGAAAGCCAATCCCGATGGTTTGGTGGTGGTGGTAGGCTGCTACGCACAGCTGAAGCCCGAAGAAATTTCCGCGATTCCCGGTGTGGATTTGGTTTTGGGAGCCAGGGAAAAATTCAACATCGCCCATTTCATCGATGATTTGAAGAAAGCGGAAAACCTTGGCACCGTGCATTCCTGCGAAATCGAGCAGGCAGATTTCTTCGTGGGCAGCTACTCAATCGGCGATAGGACACGGGCTTTCCTGAAGGTTCAGGACGGCTGCGATTACAAATGCACTTATTGCACCATACCTTTGGCGCGCGGAATTTCCCGCTCTGACACCATTGAAAATGTGCTAAAAAACGCCCGAGAAATTTCGGCAAAAGGCATTAAGGAAATTGTTCTTACCGGCGTGAACATCGGCGATTACGGCAAGGGTGAATTTGGCAACAAAAAGCACGAGCACACATTCCTCGACCTGATTTCCGAACTCGATAAAGTGGAAGGCATCGAGCGTATCAGGATATCATCCATAGAGCCCAACCTGCTGAAAGACGAGTGCATAGAGCTTGTGGCCAGGTCAGAAAGATTCGTGCCGCACTTCCACATCCCGCTACAAAGCGGCAGCGATGAAATCCTGAAGAAAATGAAGCGGCGCTACCTCACGAAACTTTACAGAGACCGCATTGCGAAAATCCGCAAAGTAATGCCCGACGCCTGCATCGGCGTGGATGTCATCACCGGATTTCCCGGCGAAACGGAAGCGCACTTCCTGGAAACCTACCACTTCCTGAGCAGCCTGCCGATTTCCTACCTGCATTGCTTCACCTATTCCGAAAGGCAAAATACAGAAGCCGTGCTGATGGAAGGCGCCGTGCCAATTGCCGAGAGAAAGCGGCGCACCAAAATGCTAAGGATTCTCTCCGAGAAAAAGCGGGCGGAATTTTACCGCACACAAATGGGGAACACGCTGCCTGTGCTTTGGGAGCACGACAACAAAAACGGGACGATGTATGGATTCACAGAAAATTATGTAAGGGTAAAAAAACCTTATAATGCGGATTCTGCAAACAAGATTGAGCTTGTAAAACTTATTTCCGCTGAGGATGACGGCACAGTTGCCATAGAGCCAGCTTCCTCCGCAGATGCTTTCCGCAGTTTCCTCAGCAGGGTTATTTAACGCGGCTTCGCGACCTGTAGAATTTTTACATTTTATCAAAAACTTTATTACCTTTGAGCAATTTTTTAGCTTGAAATAATGAGAAAGGAATTTCTGATGTATGGCGGCATCATCCTGGCCGTAAGCTGGGCGTTGACGCTGATTTTCAAAGTGCATTATTCGATACCGATTATCCTCACTATCCTGTTTGGGATCGGCATCTACAATATGACGCAGAAACGCCACGCCATTATGCGGAATTTCCCGCTTCTAGGCTATTTCCGCTATTTCTTCGAGAGCATTTCGCCGGAAATTCAGCAGTATTTCATCGAAAGGGAAACCGACGGCAGGCCGTTTCCAAGGCATCAGAGAAGCGCAGTGTACCGCAGGGCAAAAAACCTGCGAGATACCGTACCCTTCGGTACCCAGCTAGACATCAACCACAGGAAATACGAAGGAATAAAGCATTCCATCTATGCAAAAATCCCGAAAGAGGAACTACCCCGCGTAACCGTGGGCAACCACCAGTGCACTCAGCCCTACAGCGCCTCGCTTTTCAATATTTCTGCGATGAGTTTCGGCTCGCTGAGTGACCGCGCACAGATTTCCCTGAACCGCGGCGCGAAGAAAGGGAATTTTTACCACAACACCGGCGAGGGCGGCATCTCCCCCTACCACCTGGAGGGCGGCGATCTCTGCTGGCAAATCGGGACAGGATATTTCGGCTGCCGCGATGAAGAAGGGATGTTCTATCCCGAGCTTTTCCGGGAAAAATCCGCTATCCCGAATGTGAAAATGATTGAGATTAAAGTATCCCAGGGAGCAAAGCCGGGGCACGGCGGCGTTTTGCCAGGCGTGAAAAACACCCCGGAAATTGCGAAGATCCGCCATGTGACGCCGGGCGTTACCATCCTATCGCCGCCGGGGCATAGTGCATTTTCAGATGCGGCTGGGCTGCTCAAATTTGTGCAGCAGCTGAGAGAACTTTCAAATGGGAAGCCTATCGGCTTTAAGCTTTGCATCGGCGATACGAAGGAATTTGAAGACATTTGTGAGCAGATGAATTTGCTGGGCATTTACCCAGACTTCATCACGGTGGATGGTGCTGAAGGAGGAACTGGTGCTGCTCCGCCGGAATTTTCCGACGGCGTGGGGATGCCGCTGGAACCCGCCCTTATTTTCGTGAACAGAACGCTGATCAATTATGGCGTACGCGATAAAATCAAAATCATTGCGAGTGGAAAAGTTTTAACGGCGCTGGATATCCTTCGCGCTCTGGCAATGGGTGCCGATCTGTGCAACAATGCGCGCGGCTTTATGTTCGCGGTGGGCTGCATCCAGGCGCTGCGCTGCGATTCCAACGCCTGCCCTACAGGTGTGGCTACGCAGGATAAAAACCTGATTAAAGGCCTGAACATTACCGATAAGGCAGAGCGCGTTTACCACTTTCACAAGAATACGCTACACACCTGCAACGAGCTGCTAGCCGCGGCTGGAAGGGAAACCTACGATCAGGTAGATGCTTCGATGTTTATGCGTGGGGATGAATTTGATCATCTTTCTGATCAGTTCTTCCCGGATATTCTGTCCAATGTGCGGAAGAAACCTGCGCCGAACACCTGATCAGATAATCTACGAGAGGCTTCGGCCTCTTTTTTTAATATTGTGTTGCTGGAACTGGACACCTCCATAGAATTTCTGAAGAACATCGGTCCGGAGCGCGCCAAGCTACTGAACGACGCCTTGGGCATACGGACTGTGGAGGATTTTCTTTTCTATTTCCCGTTTAAATTTACCGATAAAACAAAAATTTATAAAATTTCCGAACTCCAGCCGGAACTCTCCTCGGAGGTACTGCTGAAAGGAAGAATCTCAGCACTGCGCGAGGTGGGCGAAGGCTATAAAAGGAGGCTGACTGCGAGGTTTCAGGACGAGGGCGGCTCGCTGGAGCTGGTATGGTTCCGCTACAAAAACTGGTTGATTGCGCAAATCCCGACGGACCGTGAGGTTTTGGTGTACGGGAAACCCAATTTTTTTAATCACTCAATTTCAATAGCGCATCCGGAAATTGAAATTCCAAAAGGAAATTTGGAAGATCACTCGTTAATGCCGGTTTATTCATTGCCGGAAAAACTTAAAAAACGCGGCTTCAATCAGGCATTTTTCCTTAAAACAAACAAATTGATCCTTGCCGAAGCTGAAAGGCTGCTTCCGGAAAACCTGCCGGAAGATATTTTAAACAAATATAAACTGATGCCCCGCAGCCAGGCGTTTGAACAGAGCCATTTCCCAAAAGATCTGGAGCATTTTAAGAGGGCTGAGGAACGGCTGAAATTTGAGGAGGCTTTCTACTTCCAGCTGACTTACGCACTGAAAAAACAGCTGAGGAAAAGCACGCCGGCGGGAATCGCAATGCCTGCAGTAGGAGATTATTTTAATGATTTTTATGAAAATCATCTTCCCTTTCAGCTCACCGCTGCACAGAAACGAGTTTTAAAGGAGATACGCGCAGATCTGAAGTCTCCTATCCAGATGAACAGGCTGCTTCAGGGTGATGTAGGCTCCGGAAAAACTATGGTGGCGCTACTATCTATGCTGATTGCGATGGACAACGGATACCAAAGCGTGCTGATGGCACCTACGGAAATTCTTGCGCAACAGCACCACAGCAGCATTTCGGAATTACTGAAAAACACCGGCATCGAAACCGCGCTCCTCACGGGCTCTACGAAAAATTCCGCCCGCCGCGGCATCATTGAGGAATTGAAAAATGGCGCCCTGCCCATCCTCATCGGTACACACGCTGTGCTGGAGGATCCGGTGGAATTTCACAACCTCGGGCTTGCCGTCATCGATGAGCAGCACCGCTTCGGCGTGGCACAGCGCGCAAGGCTATGGGCGAAAAATAGCACGCCTCCGAACATCCTGATCATGAGCGCCACCCCAATTCCCAGGACGCTGGCGATGAGCTTCTATTCCGATCTGGATGTCTCCGTAATTGATGAACTCCCGGCAGGGCGCAAACCTGTACTCACCGTGCACCGCCGAGAGCAGGAACGGCTGTCCGTCTACCGGTTTGCGGCAGATGAAATCCGGAAAGGCCGGCAGGTTTATTTCGTATATCCTCTGATAGAGGAGAGCGAAACGCTTGATTATAAAAATCTTACGGAAGGCTTCGCCCACATCCAAGAATTTTTCAATGAGTACAATGTGGCAATGCTGCACGGGCGTATGCGGCCTGATGAAAAGGAAGAAGCGATGCAGTATTTCGCCTCAGGAAATGCGCAGATCCTGGTAGCTACCACCGTGATAGAGGTTGGGGTAAATGTGCCCAATGCTTCTGTGATGATAATCGAGAGCGCCGAGCGTTTCGGGCTTTCGCAGCTGCACCAGCTTCGGGGCAGAGTGGGACGCGGAGCCGAGCAAAGTTATTGTATACTGATGACTTCCAATAAACTTTCTCAGGACAGCCGCACGAGGATAAAGACAATGTGCGAAACGAACGACGGGTTCAGGATTTCCGAGATGGATATGAGGCTTCGCGGTCCCGGCAACATTCTCGGGACACAGCAAAGCGGGACGCTGGACTTTAAAAAACTAGACCTCGTGGCTGATGCACACATTATGCGCGCGGCAAAGAAATCCGCAGAACGGCTGCTGGAAGAAGACCCACTATTGTTGTTTCCAAAAAATATGTTGGTAAAAAACTTTTATCAAAAAAATCTTCGTCAGAAAAATCGCTGGGGCAGGATTTCATAAAAAAAACCCGCAGCAATCTGCAGGTTTTGTCTCAACTTTTGTGAAGGATTATTTTCCAAAAATCTTAGTAGCGTAAGATACTGTGTTCTCGATAAGTTTGCGGTTATCTACGATATAATCCAGAACATCATTTACGAAGTCGGAAATGGTTTCCTTTGCATCCTCTACTTTATCTTCTGCCTCGTCTCTCCAGTCTTCAAATTTGTCAGACGCATTGTGCGCAAATTTGTTTACTTTTTTCTTAGTTTTTTTCAGAGATTTTTTGTCATTCCCCTTAGTCAGATAATAAGCTAGCGCACCTACGCCCACTACTGCTGCTGTTCCTAGAAGGACTTCTTTTTTGTTTGAATCGCTCATAATTATAAGATTTAAAATTTGAATAGTTTACCGCAAATATGCTGCCGAAGACGGTAGAAAATTGTTAAAATTTCCTTAAAAAGAAATCTTGCGCATTTCGTTCCGGATTTTTTCCTGGAGAATATCGGATGCTTTCACCAGCGGCAGGCGCAGATTGTTTTTGATGATGCCTTTTTCTGCCAGCACCGTTTTGATGCCACACGGATTCCCCTCCGCGAAGATAAGCCGCGTAATATCCACAAGCCTGTTGTGAATTTCATAGGCCTCGTCCACCTTCCTGCTGAAAGCAAACTGTACCATATCTGAAAATTCTTTCGGGTAAGCCTGCGCAATTACTGAAATCACGCCGCTTCCACCCGCTAGCGTGACGGGCAGCGTATACTCATCGTCACCGGAGCAAAGGCTGAAGTGCGCGGGCTTTTTCCTTAAAATATCGAAATACTGGCTGATGTTCGGCGCTGCCTCCTTTATCATAAAAAGATTCGGGAACTCCCCGGCGAGCCGCAGCGTGGTATCAGCGTCTATGTTCTGCCCGGTTCTCCCCGGTACATTGTAGATGATGATTTGTTTGCCCGTTTCCGCGAGGGTTTTGTAATGCTGGTAAAGCCCCTCCTGGTTTGGCTTATTGTAATAGGGAGAGACCGAAAGCACAGCCTCGAATTCCGAAAGATCCGCAGCCTCGATCTGATGTCTAACCTCGGCGGTATTGTTGCCACCGATGCCAAGGACGAGCGGCAGCCTGCCGGAATTCGCCTTAATAATATGGCTGATGACCTGCGACCTCTCCTCCGTGCTCAGCGTGGCTGCCTCTGCAGTGGTACCCATCGCCACGAGGTAGTTTGTGCCGTTTTCTATATTAAATTCTATCAGGTGGGTGAGCGCTTCGAAATCAACTGACAAATCATCCTGAAAAGGCGTCACCAGGGCCACCCCAACACCTCTAAGTTTTTCCATAGCAAATCTTTTATCCAAATTTAAAAAAAATAACCGAGTATGCGCCGGATTTGCAACCGATTTTTAGAGTATATCATTATATTTGCCCGCAAGACTTTCTCTCCGATGAAAAGAAAATTTTTCGCGCTCGCTGCCGCCTCCGTAGCGCTATCCGCCTGCAGGGCTCCGCTGGCAGTAGCGGATGTGCATACTCAGAAAAACATTGCCATCACTGCGGAGTTGGAGGATGAGCCGCGCGTGAGCGCCACGATAGAGCCCTACCGCAACACCATGGAAAAGCAGATGAACGAGCGCATCTCGCATACCGCGATGGACCTTACAAAAAACGGGGACAACAGCAACCTGGGCGCACTGCTGGCAGATTACACGCTGGAAAGCGCCAAACGCTGGGCAAGGCAAAACGGCATCGCGGAGCCCGACGCGGCCATCATCAATATCGGCGGCATCCGCTCTACCATCGGGCGCGGCGAAATACTGCTGCGGCATATTTACGAAGTAATGCCGTTTGAAAACGAACTGGTACTGGTAAAAATAAAGGGTAAGGACATAGGGGAGCTCTTCCACTATTATGAAACAACGGAGAAAAACAATCCGGTTTCTCAGCTCTATATTGAAACCGACAGCGGCAGGCTTACTAACTACCTTATCCGGGGGGCAGCGCCGAGCCCGGAGAAGACTTACATAATCGCTACTTCAGACTACCTCGCCCTGGGCGGGGACAATATGGATTTTTTCGGCAAAGGAGAGATGATAAGCACCGGGCTGAAACTGCGGGATGCTTTCGTGGAAATGTTCAGGGAAAACCCAGAAATTACCGCACCGAGCGACATTCGGCTTAATTTTAAAAACAAAAAAACCGGCAGATAATGGACAGAAAACACTTCCTGAAACTAGCGGGCGGCGGCATACTTGCCGCATCATTCGCTCCCGGCATGCTGTTTGCCGGCGGCAGAAACCTCTCTGCGGAAAAAGCGCAGCACAAGCTCACGATACTCCACACGAACGATCAGCACAGCCGTATAGACCCCTTCGATGCCGGCTACACCCGCAACCCCAACCAGGGCGGCTTCGCCAGGCGCGCCAAATTGATAAACGACATCCGAGGCAAGGAAAGAAATGTGCTGCTGCTGGATTCGGGGGATGTGTTCCAGGGGACGCCTTATTTCAACCTCTTCGGCGGCGAGCTGGAGCTGAAGCTGATGAGCATGATGGGCTACGATGCTACCACTATAGGCAACCACGAGTTTGACAACGGACTGGAGGGCCTGCTGAAGGTGATGCCGAATGCCAATTTCCCCTATATTATTTCAAATTATAATTTTGACAATACTATCCTGAGCGGGAAGACCCTCCCATATAAAGTTTTTGAAAAAGGAGGAATCCGGGTGGGAATTTTTGGGCTCGGTATAAAGCTGGCAGGGCTGGTGGGCAAAAGGCACTACGGGGAGACTCAATACCTTGACCCTGTAGAAATGGCGCAGCATTATTCTGAATTTTTAAAGAAAGAAAAAAAATGCAACCTGGTAATCTGCCTTTCCCACCTTGGGTACAAGTACGGCAATGACCAGATTTCAGACCTTACGCTTGCTCCGCGGACGGAAAACATCGACCTGATTCTCGGCGGGCATACGCATACCTTCCTCCCGGAGCCCCAGCAGGTGATGAACCGAGCCGGCAAACCGGTGCTCATTAACCAAGTTGGCTGGGCAGGGCTGCTCCTCGGCCGGCTGGATTATTATTTCGATAAGGAGAAAAATGTGCAGCGCATCGCGTGGGGTGCACTGCCGGTGGACGGCAGCATAATTGTGTAAGATATGAGGAAAATTATATTTGCCATCTTTTCGGCATTACCTTTTTTGTCTTCTGCTCAGAAGATAAGCGACAGCCGCTGGCAGGATTTGTTTTCTTACAATAATGTCCTCGCCATCCGTAAAGACGGGGAGCGGCTGATAGCTGCCGCGGAGAACGGAATTTTTTATTACCATCCCGTTTCGGGGGAGATCAGCAAACTTTCCAAAGCCAATGGGCTACACGAGGTAAAAATTTCCGCCTTTGATTATAATAATGAAACAAAGACGGGACTCATCGGCTACGAAAACGGGCGTCTGGATGTGATCACACCGGAGGGCATTAGCCTTGTGGTGGATGTGCCGCTCTCTGGCGGATATAGGGGCACGAAGCGCATCAACCATATCTCCATCACAGGGAATCGGGCGGCGGTTTCGATAGGCTACGAGAATGGCAAACAATCCAGCCAGTATGCTCTGGCTATATTTGACCTCGAAAAAAAGGAATTCGGGCAGTCGGTGATAATGAGCGAGCCCAGCAGAGAGGCTGTGATTTTGAACAACGAGGTTTATACCGTAACGAACAAAGGCCTGAAATCCCACGAAATAAATGTGACCTTCCCGCTGTATAGTAGCTGGAAAAATCGTTCAACAGGCGATTTTCATAATATAGCATTACATAATGGGGCGGTTTATTTTGCGGGTAATGATACGGCACTCCACAATTTGGGCGGAAGTTCTACAATCTTCGCTAGTAAAATTCAGGATATTTTAAGCACTAATAATTCACTACTTGTAGCTACAAGTGAAGGTGAAAATTCCTGGATTCAGAATTTAACGGAAAATAAAATTGAGCATTTCGAAGCGTTTTCAAACACTGGTTTTTATCTTGCTAATAGTTTATTTTCAGGTTCTAAAACCAAGGGAATTTTATTTAAGGAAAATGCTGAAAAAGTAAAAGAAGTTAAACCGGATGGGCCTTTCAATAATTTTTCTTACAAGATAAATTTGAAGGGCGATAGAATATGGGTTTCCACAGGAACAAGGGAAGACCGCTATAACAAAGCGCCAACAATTCTGAACCAGCTTGGCTTCTATTATTTTGACGGGAAGAAATGGCACTACCCAGACCTTTTTAGAAAATATTCAGTGGAACTTAATGTTTTAGATGCCATTGGAAATCCGCAAAATTTAAATGAAACCTTTATAGCTAATTATAGTAATCCAAGAGAGAGCGCAGGTGTCTTACTAATAGAGAAAGACGGGGACGATTTTATAATCAAGAAACATTTCATCTTAAATAGTAGCGCTAAATCCTATAATAAAAGGCCTGTGGGCTTTGTAGTAGATGATAACAGAAATCTATTTCTTACCAGTTCATATTTTGGTACTGACGATGGTAGTGGATACCATTTATTAGACACAAAAAACTCTTTTATAATTGGTGGAAGACAAGTTAAAAGTTACGCAGCAGCGCAAAAACCTGTAATAAATGATGGGTTTCTTTGGTATGGAGATCCAAGGGCAAATGAATTCATCGCAATTGATTTGAAAAATACGCCGCAAAATTTGAATGATGATGAAGTTTATATTTTAAAGGGCACGACACCTAATTTACCTGCTAATGCAAAGGGTGGATTATCCATTGCCTTTGACAAGAACGGTGATGCGTGGCTTGGAACAGATGCCGGATTAAGAATTTTGGCCAACGCCAATACAGCAGTGAAAAACAATCCACGGGCAGAACCTATTATTATCACGCAAAACGGCCTTGGCGAGGAACTCTTCCGAGATTCGGCTATCCTTCAGATCGCGGTGGATTCTGGGAACCGCAAGTGGGTATCCGTGGATGGCGGCGGGGTGTATTATCTCAGCGCTTCCGGGCAGCAGACTATTTATCATTTCACCAAGGAAAATTCACCGCTGCCGGACAACAGCGTAACGGACATTAAAATAGACTCCTCCGGCAAGGTATATTTCGTGTCACACTCTGGGATAGTAAGTTTTCAGGGGGATACTGCCAATGTCACTGAAAACTTTTCCGATGTCCTCGTTTACCCTAACCCCGTGATTTACACCCAGTACAAGGGCAGCGTACACCTGAAAGGCCTTGCAGAGAAAACAAATATCAGGATTACGGATGCAGCCGGCAACTTGGTGCACCAGGCGGTGGCACGCGGCGGCACCTATGAGTGGGATCTTACCAGCAAGGGCAAAAGAGTGGCGTCCGGAATTTATTTCGTGCTGATGACCAATGCGGACGGCACCGACAAGGCATCGGCAAAAATTGCAGTAGTAAACTGATGCACAGCGATGAAGGCTACCTACTCTCATTTGTAAAAGTGGGAGATTATGATGCCGTAGTGCATATTTTTTCACAAAACTCCGGCTACCAAAGTTTTTTTTCAAAATCTGTTTTTAAATCCAGAAGAGGTAAGAAAGCCCTACTGAAACCCTTGCAGAAAGTAGAATTTTCCTACAGTACGAGGCACTCCAGCTTAGCATATCTTTCAAGGTTTGAGGCAAAGGCTTCCCGGGAATTCAGCGTAAAAGCTAATCTCATATTGTTTTTCGCCGCCGATTTGCTGAATGATTTGCTGCGGGATGAGCAACAAAACATTGCGGTATACACCGCCGTTGAAGAATTCCTCCGGCAGCTGGAGGGCAGGAATTACAGCGCGCATTATCTTTTCATCTTCAAACTGATTGAGATATTTGGCATCCTGCCGCTGTCGGGTAGTGGGGATTTTCTCGATCCCGAAAGAGGGATTTTTTCTGCGGAGCAGAGCAGTACACTTTTCAGCGCAGAGGTTTCTGAAATTTGGAAGCGAGTTTTAGACGCAGGGATTGATTACGCCGAAAAAATTCCTATCCAAAAAAAGGAAGCACTGCTGGAGAGCCTGCTGGTATTTCTAAGCTATCACCAGGGCATCAGAATCCCGAAATCTCTTGAAGTGATAAAGCAAATGACAGAATAAATAAAAAAAACCGACCACTATTGGCCGGATTTTTCAGTTTTTTTATAACTTTATTATCTCTTCAAACCAAGCTTGCTGTGGGAGTAATCTCTGATTTCTTTTACCAAGCCGGCATCTTCTGCAAGCGATTTACCGTAAGATGGGATCATCGCAGAAAGTTTTTCTTTCCAATCGCCTTTCACCTGCTCCGGAAAGCACTTTTCGATGACAGTAAGCATCGCAAAAACCGCGGTAGAGGCGCCTGGGGACGCGCCGAGGAGCGATGCCAGATTGCCGGCTTTGTTCACTACTACCTCCGTTCCAAATTCAAGTTTTCCGCCATCTTTTTCGTCGGCCTTAATGATTTGCACGCGCTGCCCCGCTATCTTTAGCTCCCAGTCAAAATCGCGGGCATCTTTTATGAAATGGCGAAGGTGCGCCATCCTTTGCGATTTGGTCATCGCCACCTGCTCCACAAGATATTTTGAAAGCGGGATGTTGTGAATGCCCGCACCAAGCATCGGCACCAGGTTTTTAAAATTCACGCTGAACGGCAGATCCAGGTAGCTGCCCTGCTTGAGGAATTTTGTGGAAAAGCCGGCAAACGGCCCGAAGAGAAGCGCCTCCCTCCCGTCGATTATTCTTAAATCAAGGTGCGGTACAGACATTGGCGGCGCATCCACCGTTGCCTGGGTATAGACTTTTGCGCGGTGCTGCTTTACCAGATCCTGATTGAACGATACCAGCCACTGCCCGGATACGGGGAACCCACCGTAGCCCTGGGACTCTTTGATTCCCGAAGAATTCAGGAGCGGCAGGGCATACCCGCCCGCGCCGATAAAGAGGAAATCTGCAGAAACGCGTTGCTTATGCTTATTGATCCTGTCTTTGATTGTGATTCTCCACTTACCATTCTGATCCGGGGTAATATCCTTGGCCTCGTGGTAAACAAAGGTTTCTACCTTACCAGTTTGCGAGAGGTACTGCGCCATTTTCCGGGTAAGTTCGCCAAAATTCACATCGGTACCCAGGTGCATCCTTGTGGCCGCGATGGCTTCTGCCTCGCTTCTTCCGCTCATCATCAGCGGCACCCATTCTCTGATTTTTTCAGCCTCGTTACTGAATTCCATTCCTTCGAAAAGCTGAGATTTCTGAAGAGCCTCAAATCTTTTCTTTAAAAAAGCTGAATCTTTCTCACCAAAAACCAAGCTCATATGCGGGCAGGTATTGATGAAATCCGCCGGGTTTTCGATATAGCCCTTGTCCACGAGGTATGCCCAGAACTGCTTGGAAACCTCGAACTGCTCGGCGATTTTCTCAGCCTTTGAGATTGATATACTTCCGTCCTTCGCCTCCGGGGTGTAGTTCAGCTCACAAAAAGCGGAGTGCCCGGTGCCTGCGTTGTTCCAAGCATCGGAGCTTTCTTTGGCAAATTTCCCAAGCCTCTCAAAGATGGCTATGTTCATCTCCGGGTTCAGCTCGTGGAGCATCATAGCAAGGGTTACGCTCATTATTCCTCCGCCGATCATTACGGCGTCGTAGTGCGGTTTTGGAGTTTTATTTTGTGGCATATTTTAATTTTTTATTTTTTTAATTCAGTATTGTGCTTAGCTTCCGGAACTGCTTTTCCGGATTTTTTTCCTCGTAAAGGATTCTGTAGACAGTATCAATGATCGGCGTGTGCAAGCCCTTTGCCCTGGAGGTTTCGTAGATGCTTTTGGCAGCGTAATAGCCTTCCGCAACCATATTCATGCTTTGGATGGCTGATTTTACGGTGTAGCCCTTCCCTATTAAGTTCCCAAGATTTCTGTTTCTGGAAAATAGAGAGTACGCCGTCACGATTAGGTCGCCAAGGTAGGCGCTTTCGTTCACATCTCGGGGCACCTCGTGTATGCCTTCCAGAAAATGTTCCATCTCGCGGATAGCATTGCTTACAAAGACCGCCGTATAGTTGTCCCCATATCCCAGCCCGCTGCTGATGCCTGCCCCCACGGCATAAATATTTTTCAGGATAGCGCTATATTCATTTCCTAAAATATCGGCACTGGGGTGCACCCGGATGAAATCAGAAGCGAATGCCTGCTCCAGCATCCCGCAAACCTCGGCGCACCCAGCCGCTATGGTAAGGTAGGAGAGCCGCTCCATCGCCACTTCCTCCGCGTGGCACGGGCCGGCCAGCACCGCCTGGCGCTCAAAAGGGATGTTGAATTCATTCCTCAGGTAGTGGGCTACCACATCATTTGCCTTCGGAACAATACCCTTTATTGCGGAAACAAAAATCTTGCCTTCGTACGGTACATAGAGTTTTTCTACTGCTTCTGAGAGATAAATGGATGGCGTGGCGAGCACTACCACATCGCACTGTGCCACCAGCTCGTTGATATCAGTGGTAAGCTTCAGGCATTTTAAGTTAAAATTGACCGCTGGAAGATATGTCGGGTTGTGGCCGCGGAGCTCTATGGCGCCCTTTACAAACTCGCTTCGTACACACCAGTGCACGCATTCGCAGTTCTCCAACAACATCTTCACAATAGCCGTGGCAAAACTGCCGCTGCCCACTACGCCTACTGCAGGCAGGGTTCTGGTATTTTTCTCCGATTTCTTCGCTTTTTTTGCAGCCAATTTTACTGAAAAAATAATGAGAGCAAAGATACTAATTCATTAGGGATTAAGTTGTTATTAAGTTTGTATTTTTGCTTTTATTTTCAAATCCCGATGAAGGACATATTTAAAAAAGTGGCAAAAAGCCCGCTGTCGGTAGTGATTCTTTTAGCAATTATCATAGCACAGGCGTTGTGGATCTTAAAACTCAAAACAGAAGATAAGGCAGGCGGCAAGCTGTACGAAGTAAATCTGATGCCCATAAAGAACGAGCGGGACAGCGTAGATTTTCTGCAGATGCGCAGCGACCTGGCGGATGTAAATCAATATCTCCGGAGTCTTAACAATCTTTTTGCGGCAAAGAAAATCCCGAATGAAAAACTACAGAAACTCTCCACGGACAGCCTCGCCAGCGCAGTATACCTCGCCAGGAGCAGCCAGCGCTACAGCCGCTACCTTGCCGAGCTTCAGGAAAAACTGCTGCAAACCCCGCTGGGTATGCCCGCCGATGGGTATGTGTCATCAAATTTCGGGTTGAGAAAAAATCCAATTCCGCCAAAAGCTAAAGAAATAAAACCCGCTGCTGCCTGCCAAGCCTGCAGAGATATACCCTGAAGAAAGGGATAGCCTGGGGAACATAATACCGGGCAAAATAGCAGCGCAAAAGCCCACAGGAAAAAGTAAGGCGGAAGGAAAAAGCGACGAATCCGAACCGGAGCAAATGCAGTTTCACAAAGGTATGGACATCGCGGTACCCTATGGCAGCGATGTGAGGTGCACCGCGGAGGGAACGGTAATTTTCGCCGGAGTAAAAGGA
Organism: Cruoricaptor ignavus; assembly: GCF_014961145.1. Lineage (NCBI taxonomy): Bacteria > Pseudomonadati > Bacteroidota > Flavobacteriia > Flavobacteriales > Weeksellaceae > Cruoricaptor > Cruoricaptor ignavus. The sequence continues at coordinate 1,732,661 of NZ_CP063145.1, read as the reverse complement.
GGCTACGGGAATTGCGTAATCGTGTCCCACAAAAACGGGCTCGCTACGCTATACGGGCATCTTTCGCAAATCCTTACCAAGGTAAACGATGAGGTAAAGGTAGGCGAAGTGATCGCAAAAACGGGCAACAGTGGGCGATCCACAGGGCCGCACCTGCACTACGAGGTACACCGCAACGGCACGCCCGTAAACCCGAAACTATTTTTGAATTAAATCTTCGTTTTTTGGCTCTCGGCACTTGGCGCTAAATCATCTGCCACGGATAGGCGCCATATCCAGTTTCAGTGAGAAGAAATTAGAGTAATAATTAGACCCGCCCACCCCGGAGTTGGAAATGGCATAATCCACGGTGACGCCGCGGTAGCGCACGCCGATGCCCGCGCTGGGCTGAAAGGAAACTTTCCTTTTTTCGTTTTCGATATCGGTGATGGTCTGAAAACGGTTCACTCCCGCGCGTAGGAAAATTAAATTATCGTACACCAGCTCGGCACCGAAGTACGGCGTGATGCTGGCAAAGTCGGTGGAAATTACCGCCGCGGTTTTAGCAAAGTCCACATTGATGCCCACTTCAGGTAGCAGCGATAGATCTCTGGACAGCGTAAAATTTCTACTTGCGCCGAGATTTAGCTTGGGCATTGTGAGTTCCAGCCTATCTTCTGGTGCGGGGTTAAATTCTTCGCCTTCTACAGTTGCGGAGAGCTTTTCCTCATTGATCTTCCAAAAATTTACCGTAGTAGTGGCGTCGCGCAGCATCCCGCCAAAATTCCAGCCTGAATCTGCGTGATACAGGGCACCGACATCAAAGCCAAACCCAAAACCATTGGCAAATTTCCCAACATTCCGGTAAACGATTTTGGCGGTGGCTCCCACATCCACCCTCTGGTTCAGCCTGAAGGCATACGAAATGAGCCCCGCATAATCTGCCTGCGAGAACTTTGAAATCTTGTCATAATCGATATTCCCCTCCGGATCTATCATTTGTGTAGTATCGAGGATGTCATCTATCCCAAGCCGCACCAAGGAAAGCGCCAGCGCACCGCCGTTGTTGTCCAGCGCTTTGGCATAGGAGATATAGTCGTACTTCGCGATGGATTCAAAATATTCTGCGTGCATCGCAGCGCCCTGCCAGTCGCTCTCCACGCCGGTAAGCCCCGCAGGGTTCCACATCGGGGCATAGGCATCATTCTGATGGGAAATCACCGCTCCGCCCATGGCGAGGCCGCGTGCTCCCGCGCCGATGTTCAGGAATTCATTGGAATATTTCCGGACAATCTGCGAGTGTGCAAAGCCTGAACTGAAGGCAAATATTACGGGAAGAATTCTCTTAATCATACTGAGAAACAGATTTTTGCTTTGCTTTTATGATTCCGTTAACTACTATCGCCAGAATCATCCCGAGGGACGCTAGATAGAACATGGGACTCATATGCTCCGATTCTCCAAAGATAAGGTAAGCGAGGATAATTCCGTACACGGGCTCCAAATTTACAGTTAAAATTAAGGTAAATGGAGAAATGTACTGCATTAGCCTCACAGATTCAAACATCGGATATGCGGTAAAAACACTGGCAAGCAAAAGTATTAACGCTAAATCCCGACCGGATATTTCAGTAAAACTAAAAATATCGCCAGAAATCGTGAAATAAATCGCCATCAGAAGCCATCCGCCAAATATTTCGTAAAAAATAATATTTCCCGCCGAAGTTTTTCCAAAAATTTTCCCGTTCAGTACTGAGAATATGGTTCCCAGAAGCGCACATATAATGCCGACAACGATGCCCTCCTTGTAGTGAAACTCCGTCCTGAAAATCAAGCCGATGCAAAAAACGATAACGATGCCTAAAAGCAACTCGGTAAGGTCTATCCGCCTGCGGTATACCATAGGTTCAATAAACGCCGCAAATAGCGTGGAGAGAGACATGCACGACAGGGCGATGGAGACATTGGAGACCTTGATAGAATAAAAAAAGCACAGCCAGTGCGCAGCCATCAGCCCGCCGATACCAACGAGCTGCAGCAGCAGCCTCCTAGGCACCGCGATGGATTCTTTGCGAATCATTCTTAAATAAATAAAAAGAAAAAATGCTGCGAATAGCATCCTGTAGAATGTAAGCGGGTATGCCCCTGCTTGGATAAGCTTGCCCAGCACAGCAGTAAAGCCCCAGATAAAGACAATTAGATGCAGCCGAAATACAGCAGAATTTTTCATCAGGATGCAAATTTATTCATAATTTTCGCAATTTTGCGTTTCCTGTTTAGTGCGAATTATAATAGGTCGCAATAAAATTTATCTTAAAAATTTAAATCGTGGATTTGGAATTCAACAAGAGAGAAGATCACAATAAGTTGAAATTGGCGGAAATCAACCGGCTTCTAGAAGAAATAAAAATGGGCGGCGGCAAAAAACGGCTGCAGAAAATACGGGAAGAGGGTAAAATGACCGCCAGGGAACGCATAAATTTCCTCCTCGATGCAGGCACAGATTTTCTGGAAATCGGGGCATTTGCCGGGCACGGGATGTACGAGGAGCATGGCGGCTGCCCTGCCGGCGGCACGGTTGCTGGATTGGGCTACATCTCGGGGAAGCTTTGCGTGGTGGTAGCCAATGATGCCTCAGTAAAAGCCGGTGCCTACTTCCCCATCACCGCAAAGAAGAACCTCCGGGCACAGGAAATTGCAATGGAAAACCGTATTCCGATAATTTATCTTGTGGATTCTGCCGGTGCCTACCTACCAATGCAGGACGAAGTTTTCCCGGATAAGGAGCATTTCGGGAGAATCTTTCGGAATAACGCAAAAATGAGTGCGATGGGCATCGTTCAGATCTCAGCAATCATGGGGAGCTGCGTGGCGGGGGGCGCCTATCTGCCGGCTATGAGCGATGAAGCAATCATTGTGGAAAACACCGGGACTATCTTCCTTGCAGGCAGCTATCTAGTGAGAGCGGCAATAGGGGAAGTCATTGATAATGAAACACTTGGCGGAGCCAAAACGCACTCCGAAATATCCGGGGTTACTGATTACAGAGCTAAGGATGATGCGGATGCGCTTAATCATATTAAAAAAATAATAGCCTCCCTCGGGGACAATAAAAAAGCAGGATTCAACAGAACACAACCAGAAAAACCGAAACGAAACCCTGCGGACATTTTTGGTTTAATGCCCATCTCCCGTGCCGAGCAGTACGATATGCACGAAATTCTCGACTGTCTTTTAGACGGAGGAAAGCTTGAGGAATATAAAGCCGATTACGGGAAATCACTTATCTGCGGATTTGGCAGGATAGACGGATGGAGCATAGGCATAGTTGCAAATCAGCGCCAAATAGTCAAAAACGGAAAAGGTGAAATGCAGTTTGGCGGCGTAATCTATTCAGATTCAGCAGATAAGGCAGCAAGATTTATTTCTAACTGCAATCAAAGAAAAATTCCAATACTTTTCCTCCAGGATGTTACCGGGTTTATGGTAGGATCCAAGTCTGAACAGGGAGGAATTATTAAAGATGGGGCAAAAATGGTCAATGCGGTCTCAAATTCTATCGTCCCAAAATTCACAGTGATTATTGGAAATTCCTATGGAGCAGGAAATTATGCCATGTGCGGGAAAGCATACGATCCAAGATTTATCGTTGCCTGGCCCTGGTCAGAAATCGCAGTGATGGGAGGTTCCCAAGCGGCAAAAGTATTGCTTCAAATCCAGGAAGCGGGGCTAAAAAAAAATGGTGAAGAACTAAGTGAAAATCAGAGAGAAAAACTTCTAAGAGAAATTTCTGATAGATATAACAAACAAATTGAACCAACCTATGCTGCAGCTAGGCTGTGGACAGACGCAATCATCAACCCTGAAGAAACAAGAAAATGGATATCATTGGGAATAGAGGCAGCGAACAACTCTGAGATAACTGATAGCTTTTCCCTTGGCGTCGTCCAGGTGTGAGCCGTCGGGGCCCGTTCTTGCGCGCCACGGGGGGCAAAAAAGAAGAACCCCCGCCACTCTGGGTGGCGGGGGTCCCGGTTTAAAAAGACTGGCGGCGACCTACTCTCCCGCTTTCGCAGTACCATCGGCGCTGGAGGGCTTAACTTCCGTGTTCGGGATGGGAACGGGTGAGCCCCTCCGCAGTGGCCGCCCAAGTTGGACAGCCCTCATAAAAGGCTTATTTCTTACGGTAACGTCATCACAAGGAGGCGACCCATCGGGCGCCCTGGCGCTCCGGCCTCGGGGCCATAAATCTACGGGCAATTAGTACCGCTCGGCTGACCTGTTGCCAGGTGTGCACCTGCGGCCTATCGACGTGGTCATCTCCCACGACCCTTAAAAGACGCCTAATCTCGGGGCAGGTTTCGCGCTTATATGCCTTCAGCGCTTATCCGAACCAGACATAGCTACCCAGCGGTGCGCCTGGCGGCACAACTGGTACACCAGAGGTCTGTTCAGGCCGGTCCTCTCGTACTAGACCCAAGCCCCCTCAAGCGTCTAACGCCCGCAGTAGATAGAGACCGAACTGTCTCACGACGTTCTGAACCCAGCTCGCGTGCCGCTTTAATGGGCGAACAGCCCAACCCTTGGGACCTTCTCCAGCCCCAGGATGCGACGAGCCGACATCGAGGTGCCGAACCTCCCCGTCGATGTGAGCTCTTGGGGGAGACTAGCCTGTTATCCCCGGAGTACCTTTTATCCTATGAGCGATGGCCCTTCCATACGGAACCACCGGATCACTATGTCCTGCTTTCGCACCTGGTCGGCTTGTTGGCCTCGCAGTCAAGCACCCTTATGCCATTACACTCTGCGCACGGTTACCAAGCGTGCTGAGGGTACCTTTGAAAGCCTCCGTTACCCTTTTGGAGGCGACCACCCCAGTCAAACTACCCGCCACGCGGTGTCCTCCTTCCGGAGTTAGGCTCCAAGCAAGCAAAGGGTGGTATTTCAACGGCGGCTCCACAGACACTGGCGTGCCCGCTTCATAGCCTCCCACCTATCCTACACATTGATTGCTCAGAGTCAACACGAAGCTATAGTAAAGGTTCACAGGGTCTTTTCGTCCCACTGCGGGTAATCGGCATCTTCACCGATACTACAATTTCACCGAGCTCGTGGCCGAGACAGTGCCCAGATCGTTACACCATTCGTGCAGGTCGGAACTTACCCGACAAGGAATTTCGCTACCTTAGGACCGTTATAGTTACGGCCGCCGTTTACCGGGGCTTCAGTCAGCGCCTTCGATTGCTCTAAGCGCCTCCCTTAACCTTCCGGCACCGGGCAGGTGTCAGACCCTATACGTCATCTTTCGATTTGGCAGAGTCCTGTGTTTTTGATAAACAGTCGCCTGGGCCTCTTCACTGCGGCCCCCGTCGCCGGGGGCGTCTCTTTTTCCGAAGTTACGAGACAATTTTGCCTAGTTCCTTAGCCACGACTCACTCGAGCACCTTAGGATCCTCTCCTCGACCACCTGTGTCGGTTTTGGTACGGGCCGCCTCACTCGCTTTTCTTGGATCCCCCTTCGCTGCAGCAGCTTCGCCCGAAGGCTAGGCCTTGACTATTCCGTCAGTCTCCAGCAGCTACGGAGAACCGTCACTTCCAGTGTGGGCGGGTCAGGGAATATTAACCCTGTGTCCATCCGCTACCCCCTTCGGGTTCGCGTTAGGCCCCGACTAACCCCCGGCTGATTAGCATGGCCGGGGAAGCCTTGGTCTTTCGGTGTGCGGGTTTCTCGCCCGCATTATCGTTACTTATGCCTACATTTTCTTTTCCGGAAGCTCCACCGCGCCTCGCGGCGCGGCTTCCAGGCCGCCGGAATGCTCCCCTACCGATATAATATATCCCATGGCTTCGGTAGCGCGCTTATGCCCGATTATTATCCATGCCGGACCGCTCGACTAGTGAGCTGTTACGCACTCTTTAAATGAATGGCTGCTTCCAAGCCAACATCCTAGCTGTCTGTGCAGTCCGACCGCGTTTCTCCAACTTAGCGCGCATTTGGGGACCTTAGCCGTTGGTCCGGGTTCTTTCCCTCTCGGACGCGGACCTTAGCACCCGCGCCCTCACTGCCGCGCAGCATCCACCGGCATTCGGAGTTTGTCAGGAATTGGTAGGCGGTGAAACCCCCGCATCCAATCAGTAGCTCTACCTCCGGAGGACTCGCGCGACGCTGCACCTAAATGCATTTCGGGGAGTACGAGCTATCTCCCAGTTTGATTAGCCTTTCACCCCTACCCACAGGTCATCCGAAGGCTTTTCAACGCCAACCGGTTCGGCCCTCCACTCTGTGTTACCAGAGCTTCAGCCTGCCCATGGGTAGATCACAAGGTTTCGCGTCTAATACCGCCGACTACGCGCCCTGTTCAGACTCGCTTTCGCTCCGGCTCCGCGCCTTAAGCGCTTAACCTCGCCGGCGACATTAACTCGTAGGCTCATTATGCAAAAGGCACGCCGTCATCCCATCGCGGGACTCCGACCGCTTGTAGGCGCACGGTTTCAGGCTCTCTTTCACCCTCCTGTTCGGAGTGCTTTTCACCTTTCCCTCACGGTACTGGTCCACTATCGGTCTTCAAGGAGTATTTAGCCTTGGAGGATGGTCCCCCCGTATTCAGACAGGATTTCACGTGTCCCGCCCTACTCTTGTTTCACCCTGACATGCCTTTCGCGTACAGGATTGTCACCTTCTCCGATCGCCCTTTCCAGAGCGTTCCGCTAAGCATATCAAGGCTTTTGGGCTAGTCCGCTTTCGCTCGCCACTACTCACGGAATCTCTTCGATTTCTTTTCCTCCGGGTACTTAGATGTTTCAGTTCCCCGGGTTCGCCCCATTGCTGGTGACACGCCTTCAGCGTGCCGGGTTGCCCCATTCGGATATCCGCGGATCAATTCGTGTGTGCCGATCCCCGCGGCTTTTCGCAGCTTGCCACGTCCTTCGTCGCCTCTTGAAGCCTAGGCATCCGCCGTGCGCCCTTAACGATTTCTTTCCCTAAGGTTCTCGGTGCGCCTCCCGGCGCCCGGTCGTCTCTTTGTGATGTCTTACCGTATATGTCAATGATCCTCAATCTAGCCTCCCACCCCAGGGACCCACGCTGCAGGATCCTTCCTTCGCAGCGCCCCCCAAGGGCTTCCGGCAGGCCGCATTCAGCGGCTGTGGAGAATAAGGGATTCGAACCCTTGACCCCCTGCGTGCAAGGCAGGTGCTCTAGCCAGCTGAGCTAATTCCCCAGGCATCCGTAGTCTCGGGCAGGCTCGAACTGCCGACCTCTACATTATCAGTGTAGCGCTCTAACCGGCTGAGCTACGAGACTCCTCTACCCGCCTGACCCGTGGCCCGCGACAATGCGCTGGGCTCGCGCCCGGGCGTGAATCCTCCTTTTACTTTATATGATCCGATACTATACAACAACAGGGCGGGGCGGCGCCCTCCGGCGCGCGGGGCCCATGAAGGGCCGTGTGCTTATTGACTTGATAAAGCCTCTAAAATGAGATGTTCCAGCCGCACCTTCCGGTACGGCTACCTTGTTACGACTTAGCCCTAGTTACCCGTTTTACCCTAGGCAGCTCCTTTTACGGTCACCGACTTCAGGTACCCCGGACTTCCATGGCTTGACGGGCGGTGTGTACAAGGCCCGGGAACGTATTCACCGCGCCATGGCTGATGCGCGATTACTAGCGATTCCAGCTTCATAGAGTCGAGTTGCAGACTCCAATCCGAACTGAGACCGGCTTTCGAGATTCGCTCCGCGTCGCCGCGTGGCTGCCCTCTGTACCGGCCATTGTATTACGTGTGTGGCCCAGGGCGTAAGGGCCGTGATGATTTGACGTCGTCCCCGCCTTCCTCGCTACTTGCGTAGGCAGTCCCGCCAGAGTCCCCAACTTAATGATGGCAACTGGCGGCAGGGGTTGCGCTCGTTGCAGGACTTAACCTAACACCTCACGGCACGAGCTGACGACAACCATGCAGCACCTTGAAGACCGTCCGAAGAAAGGCGCATCTCTGCGCCGGTCGGCCCCCATTTAAGCCCTGGTAAGGTTCCTCGCGTATCATCGAATTAAACCACATAATCCACCGCTTGTGCGGGCCCCCGTCAATTCCTTTGAGTTTCAGGCTTGCGCCCGTACTCCCCAGGTGGCTCACTTATCACTTTCGCTTAGCCCCCGAACGATAACGCCCGAGAACGAGTGAGCATCGTTTACGGCGTGGACTACCAGGGTATCTAATCCTGTTCGCTCCCCACGCTTTCGTCCATCAGCGTCAGTAAGGCCTTGGCGACCTGCCTTCGCTATCGGTGTTCTGAGTGATATCTATGCATTTCACCGCTACACCACTCATTCCGGCCGCCTCAAGCCTACTCAAGACCCGCAGTATCGAAGGCGGTTCCGCGGTTGAGCCGCGGGATTTCACCTCCGACTTACAGGCCCGCCTACGGACCCTTTAAACCCAATAAATCCGGATAACGCTCGCACCCTCCGTATTACCGCGGCTGCTGGCACGGAGTTAGCCGGTGCTTATTCGTACGGTACCTTCAGCTATCTACGCGTAGATAGGTTTATCCCCGTACAAAAGAAGTTTACAGGCCATAGGCCCTTAGTCCTTCACGCGGGATGGCTGGATCAGGCTTCCACCCATTGTCCAATATTCCTCACTGCTGCCTCCCGTAGGAGTCTGGTCCGTGTCTCAGTACCAGTGTGGGGGATCACCCTCTCAGGCCCCCTAAGGATCAAAGGCTTGGTAGGCCGTTACCCTGCCAACTACCTAATCCTGCGCGTGCCCATCCCCGTCCGTAACCTTTCAATGACCGCCGATGCCGGCGAACATCCTATGGGGTGTTAATCCTCCTTTCGGAGGGCTATCCCCCAGACAGGGGCAGGTTGCACACGTGCTCCTCACCCGTACGCCGCTCTCACCCCGAAGGGATCCCGCCCGGCTTGCATGTGTTAGGCCTCCCGCTAGCGTTCATCCTGAGCCAGGATCAAACTCTCCATTGTATTTCCTTCGTTCCGCGGCGCCCCATCGGATACGCCATAAAGCATACCCGGGCGCCGCCCCTTACCTGGTTGTATGTATCGTCGATGTCAATGATCCTCTCTCTTCCAAACCACCAGGCCAAAGGCCTCTCGTGATTTGCGGTTGCAAAGGTAAGAACTTTTTTTGAAACTACCAAAACTTTTTTTGAAAAAAATTTTTTCCGTCCCGGAGCCTCAGCAAAAATCCCCCCCCACGCTTGACCCGAAAAACGGGTGGGCAAAGGTAGGAATTTGTCACTCAAACTTCCAAACGCTCCGCCAAGTTTTTTTTTATAATTTCAAACAGGGCTTCCTACCCCTCTCGCAACGCTCCCCCAATACCAAATCGGGAGTGCAAAGATAAGGGGATTTCCCGAACAGGCAAGAGGTAATTTAAAAAAAATCTGCCCGCCGGGCCCAAGTCGCTGGTTGTCAGGTAGAAAAATTTTAAAGAAAGACCAACACGGCAGTAAAAAAGACAAACACCCCCAAGCTCCAACGAGCAGAACGAGGAATTACGATGCAGCTGAGCGACTTGTAATGAACCGCCATAAGAGCCAGGTTGCCGCAGCGCCTATGAAATCGGCGACGGCATCTAGAAGTTCTGCCGAGCGTCCCACGCGCATTTCGTCCTGCAGTATTTCAGTCAGTATAGCGTAGATGAACATTATGCAGAAATAATTCCTCCGGTGTATTTTTGGATAGGCGGCAAGTAGGAGAATGCCAAGCGCGGCGAATATGCAGAAATGCACGATTTTATCAAACCCGGAGTATATCCAGACGAATTCGGAACTTTCTTCGCCGGGTTTTAGGAGCATATAAGTGAGAAATGCCCAATAAATGGGCATTAATATAAGTGATATTTTCCGAATTTTATCCAAGGAGTGCCTGATAATCTTCTGCCGAGAGGAGGCCGCTTTGGTCGGCATCTTCTGCTAAACGCACTTTGATGATCCAGCCTTCGCCGTAAGGGTCTGAGTTGACAAGTTCTGGCTGCTCTTCTAGTTTTTCGTTAAACTCTACTACGGTGCCGGAAACGGGTAGGAATAGATCGGATACAGTTTTTACCGCTTCTACGCTACCGAAAACCTCGCCTTCGGAGAGTTCTTCTTCCAGGCTGTCAACATCAACAAAGACGATGTCGCCCAATTCGCTCTGCGCGAAATCCGTGATCCCGATGGTGGCTGTATCTCCTTCGATTTTTACCCACTCGTGGTCTTTTGTGTACTTGAGTTCTGCCGGTGTGTTCATTTTTTTTCGTTTTAGCAAATTTATTAAATAAATTGTCTCTGCAAATAGGTTTTTAAAAATTTATCTTATGCCGCCGTTAAAATTGAATGTAGCGGAGAGCCCCGCCCGAATGGTGGAGAGCGGGTAGGCTGTGGAGATTTTGTATTTGGTAGCCAGCTGGTCGTAGAAGAATCTCAGGTTAAAATTTTCGGAGACATTGTAATCCGCGCTGAATTTTATCCCCAGAAGTTTCTGCCCGCCTGTGACTTGAGAATCCTCCAGGAGTATGTTGGTAATTCGTGTTTCGCTATCTCTAAGAGAGAAATCTGCGCGGACATTCAGGTCGCTTACGACATTACGCGGCTTGCCACCCATATTGAGTTTCATCCTTAAATCCTTCACAATGTAGCCGAAGCCAAAGACATATTCCTTGCTGTAGTCCTCCGTGAGGGTATTGTTTACCAAGCCAAGGAGCAGCATCCGGTCGCGGTTGTACATCGCGCGGAAGTGCATATTGTTCCTAAGCGTAAAATCTCCTCCGATAAGCGGGGCAAAGGATTCCACATAGCCTACCTGACTGAAAATATAAGGATTGAGCCTGTCGCCATTTACATCAAACCCGTCGGGATCGTTGTAGTAATCGATGTTCGACTGCACCCCCGTACCCGTGTAGGTGGATTTGTAGGAATGCAGGATGTCAAATTTAGAGAACTGACTTGCCACCATCGGCAGGTTGCGGAAGCCGGAATAAACGACATTCCAGTTTGGCAACGGGAAGCCGGATTTTTTCGGGTTGTCCATCGGCTCCAGGCTGCGCCCTTCCACTGCTGCTCGGAAGGCAGGCACCAGTACATACGCATTCCCCAATGAATATCCTTGAGCGAAGCCTGCCGCACCAGGCACCGTGCCCATTTGCTGAGAGAGCGCTCTAGCATTTTCAATAATTCTCGGGAATAAATCTCCTGAATTTTTAAATGAAGTAGATAGCATCCAAACAGATTTGGAATGAGTAACCAGCTCGTTTTCGAAGGCAAAATCAAAATGCGGCGTAGCGGGATCGGCATCTAGGTTGTAGCCTCCCTGCACGAGGTTTCTGTTGTGCCTCCAAAGCGCATTGATATCTATTCTCAAATCGTTCAGCGGGCTGAGCTGGAGATTTGCATCGAAAGATTTTGAATTTTGCTGCGAATAGGGATCATTCATATATGGAGACGAAGAAATCCATCCGCGCTCGATGGCCGTTCTCCGGATATCCGCCTGCGAGCCGAGCAGGAAGCCAGCTGTAGGCCCGCCGATATTCTGCCCGTAGCCATAGAAATTCGGTGAACTCAATATGCCAGGAAGCACCGTGCCGTTGTTCTCATTATAATTAATATCAAGCTGCCTGCCTGAAAACAACGCCGAAGCCACAGTCTGCATCGGTGTCAGGCGGTTTTTGAAAGTATAACCTTTGTAAGTATTAAATACGAAAAACTTATTCTTTTTGCTTTTCTTCAGGGCGCTTTCTGCATAGGCGTTATTCAGGGAATCGATTTCCTGGCGCCGCTTATTCCTGACCTCCTCTATCTTCCTGAAGTAGGCGAAATTGTTCAGGAACTGCGGTATATTGGCAGTCGCCGTGCCTACAATCGTGTTGGTATTCTGTGCGAGATTCCCCAGATTCCCGGCATTGCTTTGCGTAAGCACCGTAGAGCGGGCGTTCCAGTTGTATTGGAAGCCGTAGCCCACCTCCGCAGTGAGGAAGTTCATAAATGGCAGATACTCAAACGGCAGTCGGTAATTCAGCTGCACCCTGTGATTGTAAAGCACGGGGCGCCCGGAGCGGAAAGGCTGCTCGAAAATGCTGCGGGTGTCCATCGCAGTCGGGCTGATATTGTCGTTCAAAGTCCTGGTAGCGGAATTGATCTCCAGCTTTAATGACCTTGTAAAATTAAAACCTACAGCATACTGCCACCCGAAGTAGAACGCGCGGTTTCGGATCACATCGAAGTCTGAGCCGGCGACGCCGTTCATCAGCGCTTCAATATTCCGGAACTGGAGCTCGTTGTAATTCCTGTCCAGCTCCGTACGCACGGAGATTCTCGTAGGCACAGGGTTGAAATTAAATTCCTTAAACCACTGCAAATATTTCGCGGATTTTGCGGTATCGCTCACCATTTTATTAAACGGTTTCAGCACCCACGGCCGGAAGCTGTAGTTGTAATCCAGATTGCCTCTCAGATACTGGCGATAGTTTTTGGTGGTGTAGACATCCCGGTAGTAATCATCGCTGTAATTCAGTGTAAGCGCCAGGTTTTCCACATCATAGAAGCGGGATTTCCGCTCAGTGTTCGTACGCTCCTTACGCATATTTACCACACCGATGCTGCGCTGCTGCGTGTAAGTTCTCGCGACCTGCTTCAGCTCCTCTCTGTTTGCCGCCTTTTCGAATTCTACATCGATATCGATTGGGTTGTACTTAGGATCCTCGATGGTTTGGGCATAGGTGTAATTTACCGGGATCCGCATCCCTACCTTTTCCGGGATAAATTTATCGAGATTAACCGTGGTACTGATGTTCAGCGCGGAATTGGTGCTCTGGTTCCGCTCGGCAGGTTTTGAGATGATGCTCCCGAAGTCTACCGTGGAGTACGCCCCGCCGGCATTCACCATTGCAAAATCCCCCAGGTTGAAATCCAGGCTAGCATTCGCCGCGTAGCCTCCCTCATTTTCGATTCCGGAGATGCGCATTTCGTTTACCCAAAGTACCACATCTTTGCCTACGCCGGAGGTATTGCGCACCCCGATCATCATAGTGGTAATATTCCCAAGTACAGGGCGGCCTTTCACGAATATCTTCCGGTCGCCGTCGCTTGCCTCGGCATAGAGAAACCTGCTGCCAATAAGGTTTCCGCCGGCCTGGTCTCTTTTTATTTTGGCGTCTACAAAATCCTGGAGGTTGATATTAACCATATTTTCCAGCGGCCAGATCTCAGTGGCAGTTCTGGCAGTACGCGGAGTATATTTCAAAGAGGCTTCGTACTCATAATAATTATCCGTGGCATCACTACCGAAACGCACGAAAAACTTCATATCCCGATCCAGCTGGCTGCTAGTTCCTGTACCGCGGATGTCCTCGGCGTGTACGAACATTTCCAGCTTGCGGTACCTCCGCATATCCACAAAGGTATTTTTTACCACAGCGCGCGCTTCGTTTTTCAGGTTGGTAACTTTAAGGTAAAGGGATGCTTCATTCTGCCGCTGCATACCGCCAGCCGTTTGCAGAACCTGGCGATCAATGCCCGGAGGCATCACATAAGGCGGCGCACCCAGCGCATTCTCCTCCAGATTTACGCTGCCCACGAAGAAATTCTCATTGTCCACAAGCATCGAACCTTCGTTATCAGCAGCACCCGGAAGGCTGCCCGCTACAATATTTTTGTTGTACTTCCGCCACTCGGAGCGTACAAGATCCAGCGTACCGAACCTCAGCGTTGCCGTATCATCGAAGCCATCGAGGATGATTCTCGCAAAGCGTACATTATTCAATACATCCTCGGAAGCCGCACCGGCATTGGTATCAAACTGCTGCACCGGCACGCGGAAGAGGTACCATTTATTCCTGCCCTTCTGTCCGTTCTGGAAACGCACGGGAACTTCTTTTTCATCAACAATAAAATTTCTGTTGACTGCGAGGCTGTTCCTGTCGAGGTTTATGGTGTACTGGTTATAGTTTTCATTAAGATCCAGGTTATAATCGTGGTTAATGTCCTCAGCATCTGGCATCTGCGTGGCTACTTCCAGCGATCCGGACTGGGAATTGCCATCCGGGTTGCGAAAATATTTGTACCGCTCTGTCACGGAAGACGCCTGCGCGCCGGTGAATTTATTAGAAAGATAAAAAACGAAATCATCCGCCGCGGGATCGGGCTCCCCAGTTATCGGATTAATGTATCCGGTACCGAATTTCTGCGCTTCCTGCTCATTGTTCAGCCCGTCGTAGCCTACATCCTGCGCGCGACGCTCCTCGCCCTCGGTGGAAAAGGCGTACAGTACCGGGAACTGGTTCGGCTGAACGCCCCAGTTGCTGGTGGATGTAGAAACCGCGCTGGAGGCCGTAGGCATACCGTTTTCGTACATCAGTTTGCCGTCTTTCAGCACATCCTCAGAAACATTCCCGAGGTGGAGTTTCAATTTTGGCGAGGTACCAAGATTTCGCCCGTCAGCATAGGGATCCATCAACCAGAATTCCACATACTCGATATTGGAACCGGTAAAGTTGGACACGGAAATAGGTCGCATCAGCCCCGCCCACCGCTGGTTTGCCGGCTCGTCAATTGGGTTAAGGTTATAAGGGCCGCGCTCTTTAGGGTAGAAAGTAATATCCAGCGTGTTGGTGTAGGTTTGCTCTCCGGCTACGAAATCCCGGTTGTTCATCAGCTCGGAAGTCTGCACCCGCCGAGATGCGTGGTTGGAAACCGCCTCCGCATTGATGCCTGCCGGAGCTTTTCCGCCGACGCCGTAGAAGCGCGGATCGATATTATACCAGGAAAGAAGCCCTCTGCCGTAGCCCTCGCGCACATCGTTTACCAGGCCGGCATTGGCATACTGAGGATCGTTTCTGTTTTGCTCAGGCTTGGATGCTAGCCCCCAGAAGCCCGGCTCTTTAAGGGAAATTTTGGTAGAAGATTGTTCAAAATCATCAATATAGGATTGATTTCCTGCATTCTTATCCTGCCCAGGAATCAGGTAGGCACCCTCGGCACGGAAATTCAAGCGCGAAGCAGCATCCGTTTTTACAAGCGGAATTTTATCCGTGAGCCTCGTGAGGAACGGGAATTCGTTGTTGTACATCAGGTTGAAGCCTGCCATCGTGTTATTCACCGCTTCATTGCCGAAGTTTACTTTTTGGGTAATTGGTTTTTCGGAATAGTTCACGATGGTGGTACCAAGGAGGAGGCGCTCATTAAACTGCCGCTCAAGGTTCAGCCCCATAAAGCTTCTGCGCTGCGTATTGAAAGTCAGCTGATTTTCCAGCGATACATTGATCGCCTGCCCAGAATTTTTCAGGGCCTCATTAATGATATTCACCGAACCCAGCATATAATCCACGGTGTAGTCCACACCCTCCATCAGCTGCTGGCCGTTTGATGTCACTTTTACCGAACCGCGGGGCACATTGATGGCACCCAGCGAAATGCCGCTCCCCTGCGCACCCTTGTACCGCCCTTCGATGGTGTAGCGCTGCGCCAGGTTTTGCTGCGCCGCCACCTCCTTCTGCATAGTGTATAGGTCATTGAAAACGAATTTCGGATCGCTACTTCCCAGAACATTTTCAAGATAAGAGCCGAAAGGCTTGGCTTTGGTAAATATCAGCTTCCCATCATTGGCATTAATGGTGATGCCGGGAACGAAATCGAAAAGGCCGTCACCCGCCACGCCATCGCCGGACATATCATTATTAATGTTCAGCCTGTCCCAGTTGAATAGTTTCAGCAGCTGCACATCCTGCACGGCGGTCCCCGGGAGATAATTCACCTTGCCCGCCTGGCTGTCGCGGTAGTACACATTCAGCATAAACTGATCGGCGCTGATCTGGTTCGCCTCCATAGGGTAGATGTTTTTCATCATCAGGTCCCACATGGGCGAGGAGGTGCGAACAGTGGAGTTTGGCTTCAGTAATTTTACGATAAGCACCGGGCTTTCGTCAGAGAACTCACCCACTTTGTACACAGTTTTCTGCCCGTTTACAGTGTAGGAATACGCCACCGCAAGCAGCTGATTGTCATTAAGTCTTTGGTTTAATGAAATGTAGCCCAGCTGAGGATTGTAGTTGAATTCATTGGTCTGAAGCCTTCTGGCTCTGCGGTTGAAAATAAACTGCTCGCCGTCGGTATAGCGTTCCGGAGCGCCCGCCGCATTTGGGAAATTCTGCCCCAGCACGGCGTTGTATGCGAGATTCACATCGCGGACCGCTGTGCCCAGGCCGGCGATATTTTGGTAGAGGCCATTCTGCGAGTTGTCCGGATAGCCCGATGCTCCTTCCCCGAGATCCCGGATGCCGAGGATGCTTTTCTGCTCCTGCAAATTGCCAGAGCCCTGCTCCAGCACCCAGACCTCAATCCTGTTGATGCTGATGGTGGAATTGATCAGCGGATAATCTTGCAGCGCTCGGTCGTAATTATCAAGGAAATAATGCCCTAAAAAATAGTGCTGGTTATCTTCATAATCGGAGGCATTGATCTTGAATGTCTGCACCGCGCCGCCGCCCTGCACCACGATGTTCCTCGCCTCTCCCTGCTGCTGGGAGAGCACCACGGTACCCAATGTTTTCCCAAGCTGGAACTGCGTTTTTAAGCCAAAAAGCGATTCCGAGCCGCGGATGAGGCTGGTAGAGAGCGGCAGATTCACATTACCGAACTCTACTTTCTTTATTATTTTATCCTCGCCGCCGGTGGTGCGGTCGTTCAGGCCTTTGTTTTGCAGGTCGCGCCAGGTGCCCCTTGCCTGCCACGCCACATTGAGTTTGTTTTCAAAGGCGAAGCCGCTCTGCGTATCGTAATTGGCGCGGAGTTGGAGATTGTCCCCCACCTTACCGGTAAGCCCCAGCTGGATTCTCTGCTGGATGTCGATGGCAAAGCTGGAGCGGTTCTGCGGCAGGATCATCGGATTGTCAATTTTCTGATGCAGCGCGCCGAGGTCGAAGGATGCGAACCCCTGAGGAATTATCTCTATCTTATTGCTTCCAAAAATGGATTCAAAAAGGCGGTTGTTTATCCTCACTGCCGGGATCAGGCCGCGCTTCTCAGCTTCTTTTTCGTCCTTTCTGAAAACGATATTATTATCATCGGATTTTTGGCGGTAATATTCCGCCAGCTGCGTGCTGAGCATATAGGCGCGGTACTCCTCCGGGGACATCACGGTAGGCGCCCCCACCGTGATGCTGCCGACCTTCGGGTAGAGGTGGTACTTGCCTGTAGCCACATCGTAATAGGCTTCGTAGCGTACCGGGCTGGGCAGGGTATAATCCTGCCGGATGCTGAGGCTGTCCAGCGGGCGCTCCTGCGCTACAGCTGTATTAATAAGGTTAATAACCAGTAAAAATAGTATCCGGATTGCCGCCGGCCTTCCACACTCTAAAATATTATTGAATGTATGTTTCACGCTGCTACTGTACACTTAGCTCTGTTATGTTTATGAACTGATTAAATGCTTTTTAAAATTTGCTTAATAAGATTTTCCACCGAAATATCCGGCTCCTGTTTCTGGATTTTATCCGCTGCTTTTTCTGCGATGCGCCGCTGGATACCCAGCACCTCCAAGGCAGATAACGCCTCGCCGCGGACTTTATTGTCATTCTGAACAGAAATCTCCTCTTCGGTAGTGCTATATTTTCTCATTCGCTCGCGCAGGTCTACGATGATCCGCTCCGCGGTTTTTGCTCCTATGCCCTTTATTTTCTGAAGTTCAGAACTTACCCCGGCACTCACGGCATTGGCAATTTCCGCCCCCGTAAGCGAGGAAAGCATAATCATAGCCGAGGTGGGCCCCACCCCGCTAACGCTGATGAGGAGATCGAAAACCTCGCGCTCGTCTACGGAAGCAAAACCGTAGAGAAGGTGCGCATCCTCCCTGATAATCTGCCTCGTGTAGAGGAATGCCTCCCCGCCCTTTTTTAGCAGGGACGAGGTCTGAAGGCTTATCCCAATGTGGTAGCCAATTCCGCCGACTTCTAAAATAGCATAGGTAGGCGCAACCTCTATGACCATACCCCGAACTGAATAAATCATGCAGATAATTTAGCGGGTAAATATAAGCACATTTTGCCAATCTTTTAAGATGATTCCATATGCTTTTTATGATAATCCACAAGCCTGCTGATGGGCTTTTGGAGGATATTTCCCACATTTAGGTTGAATTCCGCGGCAGCCGCTCGCAGGATTTCCTCGTAGATAAAGGCGATATAGCCGATGAAATTTATCTCCGCAGAGTGCGCCTCCGGGTAGGGCAGCACCTGGTAGTGGAGGAAGTTTCTGAATTCCGCGAAGATCATCTCCTGGATAAAAGGATGCTGCCTGCGCTCCGCGGCAAACTTATTGAACCCGCCCAGCCAGGCATTTGCCCTCGGGTTGTGGTAAATTTTTGCAATTGCTTCCTCAATGGTGAGCCCGTATTCTTTCGTGAATTCTTCGTGAAGATCGGGAGGCAGTTTTTTCATAAAATATTTCTTCAGAAGCTGCTTTCCTATCGCGCTCCCGCTGCCCTCGTCCCCCAGCAGGTAGCCCAGCGAGGGCAGATCTCTACGGATTTCCTTACCATCGAAAAAGCAGGAATTAGAGCCCGTGCCCAGGATGCAGATAATGGCCGGAGTACCTTCGTATGCCGCGTATGCCGCCGCGGTAAGATCGTCTTTCACCGTAATTTCCGCCCGTGTGAAGAAGCTCTGAAATTCCTCCCGCACGATCTCCCTGTTTTGCAGCAGGCCGCAGCCGGACCCATAGAAAAATACCTTGGTAACCTCAGCTTTAACTGAATTCAAAACAGGCTGGGCGAGCAGCCTGGTGCAAATTTCTCCACGCGGGATCAGGTTCGGGTTGAACCCATCCGTCACTGCCTGCAGCATCACCCCGCCGGCATTGTCCAGAATTACCCAGTCGCATTTCGTAGAGCCCCCGTCCGCAATGGCTATCATAGTCAAATTTTTGCTAAAGTAGCGGATTTGCAAAAATTAAACAAATAATTAAAACTCACATTCCGCCGTGTTGTTTACTTTTGCAGAATGCCTGCAATATTCAACTATCTCTGGCGCCTGTGGATTATACTCGTAGCCGCGGTGCTTTTCCTCCTGTTTTTCCTGCCGGTATACCTGCTTTCCATCCGGAAAGAGCACTACAAATTCGCCTACTTCTTCGTAAGAACCTGGTGCAGATGCGTCTTCGCAGCGGCGGGCTTCCGCTATGAACTTATCCGAAAAACATCGAAGCAACTTATTGATAACCAGCCGTATATCATAATTTCCAATCATTATTCAATAATGGATATAATGCTGATCCCGATACTTTTCCCAAGGCACCCCGTATCCTTTGTGGGCAAGGCGGAGCTTGCGAAGATTCCTTTTTTTGCAACCATTTATAAAAGAATCTGCATCTTGGTTGACAGAAAATCCGCACGAAGCCGGCACGCGGTATACGGGAAAACCGCGGAGCGCCTGAGGGCAGGCACCAGCGTGATAATTTTCCCCGAAGGCGGCGTGCCGGATGATACCTCCGTGCTCCTGGATGATTTTAAAAACGGGGCATTCAGCATTTCTGCAGGCGAAAATGTGCCGATAGCCGTACTTGCGCTGGGCGGGCTGAAGGAAATGTTCCCGTTTGATAATTCCAGAGGCTATCCTGGCAAGGCGGTGGCTTTCTTTCTGGATATTCTGCAGCCCAATCCAGATTTCCTCAAAACAAAAGAAGCCGCTCACGGGATGATTTCCGATGCGCTGAGGCAATATTATTTGAAAAAAAATTAAATATCTTTGTTTCCCTTAAGAATTTCATAATGAATCAACATTCTGAGCAGACCAAGTGGTCCCAATTCATCTCGCTGATTATCGTCTTTTTTTTCTGGGGTTTTGTAGCCGCCAACAACGACATCCTGATTCCCGTATTCAAGAGAAGTTTCACGCTCAGCCAGCTGGAGTCGCAGCTGGTGCAGTGGGCGTTTTATGCGGCATACTTCGTCGGTTCTCTCATATTTTTCCTAATCTCCCTGCGGATGGACATTCTTCAAAAAATTGGCTATAAAAAGGCTCTCGCCATCGGCCTGGCGATTTCCTCGTGCGGTGCTTTTCTTTTTGTCCCCGCAGCATCTGCCGGAAGTTTCTGGATGTTTTTGGCGGGATTATTCATCGTAGGCCTGGGCTTTTCCGTGCAGCAGATTGTGGCAAACCCCCTGGCGATAAAAATGGGCAGCCCGGAGACAGGCGCACACCGGTTGACGCTTGCCGGGGGAGTAAATTCCCTGGGGACCACCATCGGCCCGGTGATCCTCGGCATCGCGCTTTTCGGGACCTCCGGCGGGCACACGGAACTTGCCCTGCAGGATGTGAGGCTGCCATTTGCTATCCTCGGCATCGCGTTCCTGCTGGTGGGCGCATTCCTGCTTTTCTCCAAAATAGAGGACCCGACCAGCGTGCAGGAGATAGTGGCAGATAACACCCCGATGGAAAAATTCCGCATCTCGCGCTACCCGCAGCTGTATCTGGGGATGCTCGCGATTTTCGTCTATGTAGGTGTGGAAGTCTCCATCCCCAGCAACCTGGCGGCATTGCTGAACACGCCTGAATTCGGCAGCATCCCGGAAAGCCGCATCGCGCCGTTTATCTCCCTATACTGGGGCAGCCTGATGATCGGGCGGTGGAATGGCGGGATCAATGTGTTTAGTCTTAGCAAACCCGCCTCCCTCCTGATGCATTTTGCGGTACCGTTCCTTGCGTTTGCGGTATTCATACTGGCCAACCGCGCCGGCGGGCACGATGTTTCGCAGTTCTTCATCTATCCCGCCTGGATTATTTTATTTATTCTGATGAGCTTCATCGGGGGCAAAAATCCTGGGAAAACTTTAATGGTTTTCGGCATTGCGGGTATTTTGATGATGCTCTGCGGGCTGGTTTTACCGGATAAAAAACTGGCGGTGTACTTCTTCATCTCCGGCGGGCTGTTCTGCTCCATTATGTGGCCTTCCATCTTCGATCTGGCGATTGCCGGGCTTGGCAAAAACACGGGGAAAGCATCCTCCTTCCTAATTATGATGATCCTCGGCGGCGGCGTGATCCCGCTGATCCAGGGCGCGGTTTGCGACCTTGACCAAAGCCGGCCTGCCGGAATTTTCGGCACTACCTACACGCATTTATCCTACATCATCCCGGTGGCCTGCTATGCATACCTCGCGTTCTACGGCTATTATGCCAGGAAAATTTTAAAGAAGCAGGGCATAGGCACGGGCGATGAGGCGAAGTAAACTCCTCAAATCCAAAACTGCCCGGCTGGGGTTTCTCCTAATCGGGCAGGTGGTGCTGTTCTCCGCCCTGTCGCTGTCCGAAGCAGCGGTAGGGTATTTCGCAGATTTCTTCCATTGGCAAAAAGGTGGGCACCAGAGGCTGTTCTGCGGCGTGCCGTTTTCCGTTGGTGACGCACTTTATTTTCTCTGCGGATTTTTTCTCGCTATCTGCTCCGTCCTTTTATTTCTGAAAAAATATCGGCGAAGCGCCATTTCTGCAATTTTAGTTTTCGCCAATGCTGCCTATTTTCTTTACACTATTTTTTGGGGGATGCTGTATCATCAGAAACCCATCGCAGAGATAGGCGACGCCGGTAGCCCGCCTACTTCTTTGCTAAAAAATCTGGCAGAAAAATATCTCGAAAACTGCAAACGGGACAGAGAGAAGGTGAAAGAAAGCGTAAGCGGTACTATGGAAATCCGCGATATAGAGGAATTAAAATCAGAAATCATCCTCCGGCAGTTTTTTTTGAAGGAAGATTTACAACAAAAATATACGGGAATCATCAGCATAAAACCCAGCCTTTTCCGCGGAATAATGAGCAGTACCGGCATCCTTGGCTACTACAATCCCTTCACCGCGGAGGCGCAGTACGACCCTGAAATGCCCCACACGATGCTCGCCGCCACGCTGCCCCACGAGGCAGCCCACCAGCTGGGCTATGCCCGCGAGCAGGAGGCAAGCTTCATCGGGTTCCTCTGCGGAAAAGATTCGCAAAATGCGGAGCTGCGCTATGCCTCAGGATACTTTGCGCTGAAAAGCCTGCTGAATGCGCTGGCTGATGAGGAACCTGAGTTTGTACTGAATATTCTTTCTCGCTACAGCCCAGGCATGCAGCGAGACCGGCTTGCAGAAATAGAATTTCGGGAGAGGAACCAAGGGCCGATAGCGCGGATTTTTGGTTTCACGAATGATTTCTTTCTGAAATCCAACCGGCAGGATGGAAGCATATCCTACTCCTACTTCGTATACCTGCTGGTGGGGTATGAGTCTGATCAATAAAAATGACCGTGCAAGATGCACGGCCCAAAAACACAAATGATGAAAAAAATTCTTCTCCGAACTTAGCAGCTCTTAAGAATAATGCGAATTTATAACTTCCACCCGACTTATGCAAGACATTCCAAAAAAATTATGCTGCTTTTTTGCCTCGCTGCATCCTACGGTAGTCCCAGGGTGGCACAGCGTGCGGATCTGCCCATAATCCACGCTTAGCGCGGCGCGCTTCCGCCTCCACCGTTTTCAAATATATATTCTTGGAATACCGCTCGTACCACCAGCCGTACCCCGCGCGGATGATCTCTTCGCTAAGGTATCTGCCTCCGTCGTAGATCCGCGCCACCGCTCTGCCGTAGCGGTCCGTGGTTTCTATGTAAAATACTACATTTTTACCAAAAACCTGGTCGGAGGTGAATTTCCTCGCCTGGGTGCCGTATGCCTGGCCTTTCTCTGGGCAGTCCACATCAGCGAGGCGCAGGGTCATCTGCTGGTTGCCTCCCAGCAAGGCCACTACGGTATCGCCGTCCTTCACCCCTACTATTTTTGCCTTAATCTGTGAAAAGATGCTGAGCGGAAAAAAAAAGATAGCCAGGAATGCAATTCTCATTTATTTCAACACCTCTGCCTGGAAACCTTTTTTCCGCACCATTACTATGATGTCTTCCTCCTCCAATTCCTCGCTGGCGTTAACGGATAAAATTTTATCAGGATTTTCAGTATCCACATTCCACTCGAGGATGCCCTCCTCGGCATCGAAAGCGGGCTGCACTTTCGCTACGCAATTGCCGCAGTTCAGGTTGGTTTTAAATTTCAGTTCTTTCATTTTTAAAGAATTTTAGTTAATCAAATGTATGGAAAATTTCACTTCCGGTACCTCAGGCGCAGGCTGTTCAGCACCACGCTCACGCTGCTGAAAGCCATCGCAGCGCCAGCCAGCATAGGATTCAGCAAAAATCCGTTGACAGGATACAGCGCCCCTGCAGCCACAGGTATGCCGATGATATTGTAAATAAACGCCCAAAACAGGTTCTGCCTTATGGTCTGCGACGTTTGTCCCGAAAGCCTTACCGCCAGCGGCAGCTTCCGCAGGTCGGAGGAGATGATGGTCATCTTCGCTACATCCTTGGCGATATCAGATCCCTTCCCCATAGCGATGCTCACATCCGCCACGGCCATTGCGGTGCTGTCGTTGATCCCGTCGCCCGCCATCGCCACTCTTTTTCCCTTCAGCTGCAGTTCTTTTATAAAATCGGCTTTGTCGTTGGGTAAGAGTTCTGCCCTAAAATTTTTGATGCCCGCCTGCGCGGCGATTTTTTCTGCAGCATTGCCGGAGTCCCCGGTGAGCATCCATACATCGATGCCCGCCTCCTGAATTTCGGCGACTGCGGCTGCCGAGCCTTCCTTTATTTTATCCTCGATGTTGACGACTGCGAGAACTTGAGAATCATCTGCGAAATAAATTTGCGTGGTACCCCTGCTGGCAAGAGCGTCGTAAGATTGAAACTCCCCCGCCTGAACATTATTTCTATTCATCAGCTTTTGGTTCCCTGCAAAGTATTTTTTCCCGTTATATTCCCCCGAAATGCCCTCGCCTGTATGACTTTCAAAACTTGCGAGGGGAAGGCTGCGGAACCCTGGAAAATGCGCTACAATGGCTTCCGCAAGCGGGTGCTCGGAATGCTTCTCCAGGGTGAAGAGCACCTGGCGGCTCACCTCGTCCGCATACTTCGCCCACCGGATGTCCGTAACCTGGGGATGCCCCTCGGTGATGGTTCCCGTCTTGTCCAGAACCACGGTGTCTATTTTCCCGATCATCTGCAGGCTTTCCGCATCTTTTATCAGGATGCCGTTTTCTGCCGCCTTCCCGATGCCAACCATCACCGCGGTAGGCGTGGCAAGACCAAGCGCGCAGGGGCAGGCAATGACGAGCACCGTGACAGCCGCAAGTATCCCACCCGCAAATCCATCGTCTCCGCCAAATATCATCCATATAAAAAAGGTTAAAGCAGCAATCCCCAGCACCGCCGGCACGAAAACCGAAGCAATTTTGTCGGTAAGTTTCTGGATCGGCGCCTTGCTGCCCTGCGCCTCTTGCACGGTTTCTATGATTTGTGCCAGAACGGTATCGCTGCCAACCTTTATTGCCTTAAAAACAAAGCTTCCTTTTTGGTTTAATGTGCCGGCAAACACCTCGGAATCCTGCAATTTTCGTACGGGAAGAGGCTCGCCAGTAAGCGCGCTCTCGTCCACGAAAGATTCTCCGGACTGCACCACACCATCCACAGGAATTTTCTCTCCGGGGCGAATTAAGACTGCCTCTCCTACTGAGATTTCTTCAATGGGCTTGATGATCTCCTCCCCGTCTGCAGTGATGATTGTCACAGTTTTAGGCTGCAGGCCGATGAGTTTTTTTATCGCCGCGGAGGTGTTTCCCTTCGCCTTCTCCTCCATTAATTTACCGAGCAGGACAAAGGTAACGATGACTGCCGCTGCCTCAAAATACACATGAGCCTCCATACCCCGCGACTCCCAAACCTGTGGGAAAAGCAGGTTGAAAAGGCTGAAGAAATAAGCGATACCGGTACTCAGTGCCACCAGGGTATCCATATTCGCGCTGCCGTGGCGCGCCTGCCTAAAGGCGTTGACAAAGAAACTGCGCCCCAGCCAAAAAACCACCGGCGCAGAGAGTATTGCCGAAACAACCGGCGTATACCTCCAGTCCATAAAGAACATCCCAAGCACCGCCACCGGCAGCGAAAGCGCGGCGGCAAGAAGGGTTTTGGTTTTCTGCTTACTGAAATTTTCTTCCTGAATTTCCCTGAGCTTTTCCTGCTCCTTGGCTTTATCCTCAATCAGCAGGTCGTAGCCGGCTTCCTGCACGCTTCGGCGGATTCCTTCCGGGCCGGTGAGGCTGGGCAGGTACTCTACCTTCAGGTTTCCTGTGGCGAAATTCACGGAGGCATCTAGGACGCCCTCGGTATACTTCGCCACATTTTCCGCGCTGGAGGCGCACGCCGCGCAAGTCATCCCAAGAACGGGGAAGCTTGCACGCTGGGAGGGTATTTGCACACCGGCTCCCTTCAGGGCTACAACCGCCGCAGCAATTGCCTCGCTGTCCTTTACTGTAAGCTGCAGCCAGTGAGAATCTTCATCAAAAACAGGATCCTCCACGCCCTTCAGGCTAATTAACTTCTCCCGCAGGTCTTGAGCTGCTGATTGGTTTATTTCCCCCCGGTAGGGGATATTGATGCTGAATTTTGCCATTGCAACACAAAATTAACCAAAAATCATCTAATGGGCTTTTCCGGGGTTTTTTAATTTAAAACTGTAACTTCGCCCAAATTTTATGATTTCTGAATAAATGCAACTTAAATCCTTTTTTTCTTTTTGGTTTACAATTCTTCTTTTCGCTTTAAATCAAGCGCAGATTAAGGACCCTGTGAAGTTTAAATATGCAGTGAATGCCCTTCAAAACGGCGAGTACGAAGCCGTGCTTACTGCCACGCTGGAGCCTGGCTGGCACATCTACTCTAAAGACCTGCCGCCAGATTCTGGCATACCTACCGAGATGAAGCTGGGCGGCGAGAATATAATTCCCATAGGCAATACCGTGGAAGTCGGGAAGAAATACGACGAATTCTCGGAAGCCTTCGGTGCGCAAATCGTGTACTATTCCAACACGGCTCAGTTCAAGCGGAAATTTAAGCTTAAGGACCCTGCGAAGCCTTCCGTGGCCATCGCCGAAATCACCTATCAAACCTGTAACGACCGCATATGCCTTGCGCCGAACACGCTCGAATTTCAGTCGAAAGTTAGCGGCGGAAGCAAGGTGGCGGACGAGGCTAAGCCTGAGCAGGAAGCAGGTTTAGAAGCACCAATCGCCTTGCCAAATACTGCTGACAGCGCGGCCGTAAACCCAACCTTAACTTCTGATCCAGTCTCAACAGTAAGCACGAAAGCTAGCATAAACCCTAAGGATTTACGCATTTCCACGCTGGATTTCCAGAATCCGCTTACAGATTGCGGCACGCCGAAGCGGGAGTTTTCCGAAAACTTCATTACCTATCTGTTGCTTGGCTTCCTTGGGGGCTTCATTGCGCTACTTACGCCGTGCGTGTTCCCTATGGTTCCGCTCACGGTTTCTTACTTTACAAAGGGGGCGAAGAATAAGGCGAAAGGCAGGAGGGACGCGCTTCTTTACGGCTTCTTCATCCTGCTGATCTTCGTGCTGCTCAGCGTACCTTTCCACATTATTGACGGTATTGCGGGTAATATCTTCAACCAAATCTCAACATCGGTATGGCTGAACATCGCGTTTTTCCTGATATTCCTGTTCTTCGCGGGCAGCTTCTTCGGGTATTACGACATTGCCCTGCCGAGCAGCATCGCCAATAAATCCAGCAAGGCAGAGGAAGCCGGCGGCATCATCGGCATATTTTTTATGGCGCTTACGCTGGTCATCGTCTCATTCTCGTGCACGGGGCCTATCCTGGGTTCCCTGCTGGGCAGCGCGGTTACGGGCTCGTCGGATGTGCCTATGCTGCTTACCTTTGCGCTGGCGGGCTTCGGTCTTTCGTGGGCACTGGTGTTCGGCTTGCTCGCGCTCTTCCCGAACGCCCTGGCAAGCCTGCCGAAGTCTGGCGGCTGGATGAACACGGTAAAGGTGGTACTGGGCTTCGTGGAGCTGGCCCTCGCCCTAAAGTTCCTTTCCAAGGCAGACCTGGTAAGCAAGACTTTCCTGCTATCGCGCGAGCTCTTCATCCTGCTTTGGATCCTCATCACCATTGCGCTGGTGCTGTACCTTTTCGGCATCATTCGCTTTCCGCACGATGACAAGAATGCTAAAATCTCACCGGCAAGGAAGGGACTCGGCGTGCTGGGCATCGGCTTTACCATATACCTCATCCAAGGCTTGTTCCCAGGTGAGCGGCCGAAGCTGCAGATGCTTTCCGGCATACTGCCACCCGTGAATGTGAGCTGGTTCCACAACGAGGAGGACGGCATACTGGGGATGCACCCACAGCACGACTATTTCGACGCCGTAGCGCTGGCGCAAAAGGAGCAGAAGCCCGTGCTGATAGACTTTACCGGCTATGGCTGCGAGAACTGCCGCAAGATGGAGGAATTCGTATGGAGCGAGCCAGATATACTGCCGATACTGCAGAACGAGGTGATACTGGCATCCCTATATGTGGACGACCGCGAGGAACTACCTCAGGAGCAGCAGACGAGCATAGACCTGGGCGGCGGCCAGATGAAGAAGGTACGCAGCGTGGGCGACCGCTGGAGTATGTTCCAGCAGGTGAATTTCAACAACAACTCCCAGCCGCACTATGTGCTGGTAACGCCGGACGGCCGCGTGATCAACTCGCCAGTCTCCGGCTATATGCCGAAGGAGGACTTCAAAAAATTCCTGGAGTGCGGCGTGAGATGGTGGAAAGAGAAGGGCACAGTGAGATAGATGGCGGGGGATGATGAGTGATGGATGATAAGTTTTTAGCGAAATGATACGCATCTTTGGCAGGGAATACCCTGTGAAAACTTTGGAAACGCCTGGGCTTGCTGGCTTGAGCATCAGCACGGAGGAACTGAACGATGCCCTGATGCTGAACGGAAACTACGCGTCCGAGGAAGCAAGGCTGATAGACGAACAGATATTTTACTATGTTCCGCAGGAAGTTTTTGCCAAGAGTGATGAAGAGATTATAGTGTTTATAAAAAGGAATATATGATTCGTTTCCAGTTTTTTCCACGCTCGCACGGCATCACGCCTGAGATACAAGCCGTTATCAACTGCTTTCTTTTGGCAGAAAACGCTATTGATTCTACCAAGTTTCAGCTGAACAGCAACGCCGTTCTATCCCACTTAAGACCGCATCTTGAACAGATAAACTTCACCGTGGAGGCGGGGAAATCCACTTTAGACAAGATACATATCCCCGTACTCTTTGGGCAGAATAACACCATTGACAAAAGTTTTAATGCCGATGCGGTAAGTGCAGATGGGAAAATCGTGCTGGAAGTAGAAGCAGGAAGAGCGGTGGATAATAACCAATTCCTAAAGGATATCTTCCAAGCCTGTATGATGTTTGAAGTGGAATACCTGATTATCGCGGTGAGAAATCAGTATCGTGGCGCTGATGACTTTATGAAAATCTACGCATTCCTTGAGACCTTATATATAAGTAATAGGCTAAAACTGCCGCTGAAAGGCATATTGTTGCTTGGATACTGATTAGAGTTTTTACAATATATATTGTGGTAGTTGACAAACTTCAATAAAAAGTTTACTTAAGCCAATGGCAAAATCTGCGAACTGGACACGGGAAGAAACTATAGTTGCCTTTTATGTTTATTGCAAAATCCCCTTCAAAAGCAGCAGCAAAACCCACCCCACCGTAATCAAATACGCTAATATTTTGGGCAGAACGCCATCGGCTTTAAATATGAAGATAGGGAATTTCGGAAGGTTAGACCCTGAACTTCGAAAGCAAGGCATTATAGGTTTGGACAATGGAAGCAGGATGGACGAGGAGGTTTGGAATGAATTTCAAGGCAATTGGGATGCGCTTACCTTTGAAAGCGAGCGGATAATTGCCGAACTTCAGCATCAACCTATCGAGAAAAACATTGGGATAGATTTGGAAAACCTGCCTTCTGGAGAGGTGAAGGAGCAGCTTGTCCGCACAAGGGTCAATCAGTCTTTCTTCAGAAGCGCCGTGCTCTCTTCTTACAATATTCGGTGCTGCATCACCGGCATCCACCACGCATCCTTCCTTCACGCCTGCCACATCGTGCCGTGGCATAAGGATAAAACTACGAGAACCAACCCGCAAAATGGCTTATGTTTAAGTGCGCTTCACCACAAAGCCTATGATGAAGGTTTTATAAGCGTAACGCCAGATTATGAAATTACAATATCGGACGCTATAAATAATTGTGGTGATTATGATACCGTACAGGCGTTTTTCCTGAAGTATAATAGGAGAAAAATCACACTTCCCGACCGCTTTTTACCAAAAAGGGACTATTTAGATTATCATTTCACACAAATCTTCAAAGGCTAATGCACGAGCTAATTATATTTTTCGGCAGGGAAGAAATCCGAAATTATGAGAACGGTGGGCAACTTTCCCCCGATGAACTTGAGACTAATGTGAAACGCTTTTCCTTCAACTCCGCAGAAGAAGCAGCGGCCTTCCTGAAGGGCATTGATGAAGCCGTAGGCTGGGATGCCTGGCTTCCACTTGATGAACTTCCGAAAAATCAAGAGCATTTCAGCGAATAATCCCCTAAAAAACCACCTCTTCCCTACTGCGTTTTCGGCAAGGAAAAATAGCCTTCGGAAACGCCCACCAGTAAAGGCTTTACAAAACTCTCGTGTCTTTTCATTAAAACTCTCGTGTGTTTTGTTGAAAACTCTCGTGTGTTTTTTTTGAAAGACCCGTGTGAATTATTTTATACCCCTTTTTTGATATAGAATTTTTCTTATATTTGAGAGGAATTCCAACCGTGCAATTCAATACGAACAACTTTAAAACCTTTTTATTATGCCAATCACATTTACTGTAGTAGAGCGGGCAAACCCGCAGAAACGCGACGACCCGCCAAAGTATTATGCCAACATCATCGGCGATGGGAAAACTACGCTGGACGACCTGGCACGCTACGCTTCCAGCATATCCACCGTGAGCAAGGCCGATGTGCTCGCCGTGCTGGAGAGCACCTTCGAGAAGATTGCCGAGGATGTAGCTGATGGGAAGATCGTTTATGTAGGCGATTATTTCACGCTTCAGGCGGGTGGCAGCAGCACCGGCAAGGACAAGGCAGAGCAGGTAACCGAGGCGGATATCAAGAGCCTACGCACCATCTTCCGCCCTGGCAAGCAAATCAAGAACGCTCTAAAGACGGCAAGGATACAAAAGAAAAAGGGCAAGTAGGCGAAACCGCCGCATAAGAATTTGCGAGGATTGATAATTGATAACCGAAACCTGCGCAACAGCCTTACCACTGCGATGCAGGCTTTTTATTAAGCGCCTTAATCCTTTAATCTTAAACTATTAATTTTATGGGCGCTTCGACAGGTTTAGCGTTACAAATTTCCTTATGGCTTATGGCGTTTTGCCTATGGCTTTTTAAGGAATGCTATCCCAAACTTGTCGAAGGGCCTTAAATATTACCCTTAAACTTTTAAACTTATACTTATGCTCCACTATGAAATTTCTGGCAATGCGGATAAGACTTTGGTGCTGCTGCACGGCCTGATGGAGAACAGCCACATTTGGGACGGGATGCAAAGCCGCTTGGAAAAGGATTTCAGGCTCGTGAAAATAGACCTGCCAGGCCACGGAAAATCAGAACTGACGGGCGAGATTTCTACCGTGGAAATGATGGCAACCAAGGTAAAGCAGGTAACGGACGAGCTGAACCTCACGGATTTCTACCTGCTGGGGCACAGTATGGGCGGCTACACCGCCTTAGCCTTCGCTGAAAAATGGCCGGAAGTTTTGGCAGGATTCTCCTTGTTTTTCTCAACATATCTGCCAGATAGCGAGGAGAAAAAGGAGACGCGCAGGAAAAGCTTCCGCATCATAGAGCAGGAATACGAGCGTTATGTGGCGGCAGGTGTGCCGATGAATTTTCACCCGCACGAAGCGGAGGAGATGGAAGGCGTGGTGGAGATTGCGAAGGAAATGGCGTTGCAAACGAACAACCTGGGCGCACTGGCAGCGGTAAAGGGCATTATGGAACGCCCAGACCGCCAGAGTGTTTTGCAGGAATTTCAGGGGAAAATTTTGGTAATGCTGGGCAGGCACGATTCCGCCATTGACTCCCTTGCCACGCTGAAAGGCTTACCGGATAAGGCGAACATCAAGGCGTACCTCCTCGATTGCGCGCACAATGGGCATTGGGAACGCCCGGAAATCTGCGCGGAAATCATCTGCCGCGAACTGAAATAAAGAAAGGACTGCCGTAAAACAGCAGTCCTTCGTCTTGCAGATTACCGAGGGTTTAGTCCTTCACCACCTTGTGAGTAGTTTCGCCCTTATCGGTCTTCACCTTCACGATGTAAACGCCTTTCGCCAAATCGGCTACATTCACGGACTTAGCATCGGTAGTCTTTACGAGCTTACCTTCCGCAGAGTAGATGCTCACAGCCAGTACCTTATCCGCAGTGCCGATGTTCATCACATCTTTCACAGGGTTTGGATAGATGGTAGTTTTCACATCCTTCGCTTCTGTAAGACCAAGTGTGCTCACTACTTTCACGGTGTAGTCCTCTGCCTGACCGAAATTTACATTATTGCCATTTCCTGAGAAGCAAGGATTTGCAAATGGTCCGGCGCCGTCGTTTTTCTTAATTCTCATCCTTGTTTCGCCAAGCTTGGCATCGGCAGGCACTTTTATTACGCCTTTGGCGGTTTTGCCGTCCTCACCGGTGGAATTCGCAAGCGTGACTTTGTCTGTCGATGTTGCGAAATAAGTTTCGGTGGTATTGTTGAATTTACCATCCTGATCCCAGTCAATAAACACTATAAAGCGGGAAGTATACGGACCGGCGGTGTTCCCTGCGAATACGATTTCCTGCTCTGATCCTTGAGAGACGGTTGCGATTTTATCCAGGAAAAACTCGTGGGAAGGCTGACCTATTGTGGAACTTGATGAAGTATTAGTCATACCTCCGAAGGTAACTGAAGAAATCGGGTCCACATACTGCGTAAAGACGATTGGGCCGCAATATGGTAAAGCCGGATTTTTAGCAGTAGTAAAATTGTAGATTTCAGAAACGGATTCGCCGACAACATTCTTCGCTACAACCTTCCAGTAATAAGTGGTATTATCTTTCAGCTTATCAACATTAGCGAAGAACTTACCGTTGCTTATCTTAGTGGTAGGATTAGGTTTATCATCGCAATATACTTCATAAGTATCGCTATGGTGAGCATTGGCAACTTGCCAGGTGAGCCTTGCATTATTGTAGGTAGCTAAGGTGGAGCCATTGGCAGGAGTTTTCAGCGTAACGGCAGCTGGTGCCTGGGTAGGCGCCGTACCAACGGAAATATCATCAAAAAGCAGGCGGAATTTATCCGCAGAGGTGGCGTGGAAAGCGATGTACACCTCCTGCCCTACGAAGGCGCTCAGGTCGATGGTCACATTCGTCCAAACACTTGGTGCCGGTTCGGTAGCTTTTAGCACGGTCGTAAAATCAGCAGCCGTGGCACCTGTTGTGGAAAGCTTCACGGCATAGTCTTCTACATACTTTGGGTCTTGGTTTTTCACGAAATAGCTCAGCCTGTCCGTCGCGCCGGCAGTTACCGTAAATTTCGGCGTCACCAGATAGTCATCGTGCGCTGTAGCGTGATACTGAATGAACGCAGCGTTTGGCAGGGAGTAAGTGGATTCCGATGCTGCAGGGCCAAAAACGAAACCGTTGGGATCACCCTGGTTGATTACAGACCAGCCTGCAGGAAGCTTGGTTCCAGCATCGAAACCTTCCGTGAATTGTGCGTGTGCAATTAGTGGCAATGCAACAAGCGCAGCAAGTAATTGTTTTTTTATTTGATAAAGATTTAATGATTGTGCATCAAATTTAAAAACAAATTTTTGAATCAACCAAATTTTTTTTAATAATTTTTAAAACCTGCTTATGGATCAGCATTTGGCACAGTATATCCAGATTTATAATAAAAAAGGAAAGCCCTTATGCTTTCCCTAAAATTTTTAAACCATTGTTTAAAACTCTTCATCCAAGATTATTTCCTTGAAATCTTCAATAGTTTCGTAGATGTCCTTATAATATTTACCGCCCGCCGCATTGATGTGCCCGCCGCCATTGAAATGCTTTCGCGCCAGCTGGTTCACATCCACCAAATCTTTCGAGCGGAAGGATATCTTGATGAAATTTTCATACAAATCCTCCATAAAAAACGCCGAAAGCTTCACACCGGAAATACTCAGCCCGTAATTCACAAAGCCTTCCGTATCGCCCTTCTCGAAGCCGTAGCGCTCCAGCTCATCCCTTTTCAGCCAGAGTATCGCCACCTTTCCATCCTTCACGATTTCAATTCTGCCCAAAATCAGCGAAAGCAAATGCAGCCGCGAAACCGTGTTGGTATCCCAGGTATTGCCGGAAATCATTGCAGGATCTGCACCGTTATCGATGAGGTTGGCCACGATTCTGTGCGTGGCAGCACTAGTAGAACGGAAGCGGAAACCGCCGGTATCCGTCATAATCCCGGTGTACAGGCATTGCGCGATTTCCAGGTTCACCAGCCGCTCTTCTTCCATCGCTTCGATGAAGTGGTAAACCATCTGAGATGTGGCGGGAATCGTGACATCGGAATATACGAAGTCGAAATTTTCCGGCTGCTGATGATGGTCGATAAGGATTTTTTTGGCGCGCGATTTTTCAATCCAAGGTGCCACAAGCTGGCCTGCACGGATGGGCGCATTGAAATCTAGAATGAAAAGAACATCGGCCTCCGCAATCAGTTCTGCCGCCTTTTTTCGCTTATAATCTGCGATGGTAATCTTCTTCGCTTCCGGCATCCATTTCAGGAATTTCGGGAAATCGTTCGGCACCACCACTTCTGGCGAAAGGCCTTTAGCCTTCAGGTAATGCTTCAGCCCGAGCGAACTCCCTATGGCATCGCCATCCGGATTGTAGTGCGTGATGATGACGATTTTATTTTCCGGCACCAAAAGCTGATTGATATCTAAAATTTCTGCAGCTGTAAACATTGGGCAAAGATAAAGGAAAAGTTAAAAGCGTTTGGCGATCAGAATTGGTAATAAAAACTCTGCTAAAATCTTAGCAGAGTTTCAAGAATGCGAGTCAATAGCGCAGTTTTATCGCCAGAAGCTCCAAACGGTGCCGTTAAACACCGCTACTTGGTTGGCCTTTGTGTCGTAAGCGATGGTGCCTGGCTCTGGATTGATGATGTTCAGGTGCGGACTTTCCATTTTTGGTAGAATCATTACTTTGTCCGTATCTGAAAGCACCAGGATGCCGGAGGCTTCTTCCGCATCCTCATTGGAGCCAATTACCACCCTTGCAGATTTATTATCTGTTTTCCCGTTTTGAATGCTTAAATCTACCTTTCCCGTAGTATCAGCAATAGCCACATCCCGATACTTTACATTCTGAACATTTTTGCTGAGGTCCAACCACTGCGCTTTATCCGCACAATCGCCCTCTTTGCAGTAGCGTATGATGTTGTCCGATGCATCGTAAATCAGCGTACCGGGTACCACCTGTTGGCCTGCTTCTGTATCAGCCAGTGCAGACACAGAATTTGCATACGGCAGAATGAGTCCCTTGGCACCGTTTCCAAATTCCAGCGAGGCAGACGGGTGAGAAATCTCATCCTTGCCAAAGGCTACCTGCGCTGAAGACCATCCGAATATTCCAAGTGTTAATATTACAATCGCTTTTTTCATTTTAAGAAATTTCGTTAGAATTTTTAATTAATTCGGGCAGGTTTGCTTCGTTAGGCACTTCCATCCAGTGCCGTCGTAGATTTTCATGCACTTCTCATCGGTATCGTACGCCATCATTCCGGCTTGCGGATTCGCAATCGCGTTAATTTGCGCTGTACTAAGCCTATTCAATACAAATCCTTTTTTATTGGCTTCCAGGGCAACCCATCCGCTCTGGCGCACCATAGGCCAGTTATCACCACTCAGTGTGCCCGCCCTTTCTAAAGCTGTGATGCCTGCCAGCGTTGGCCGCTTAGTGCCATCGGTTTTCGGCTCTTTGTAGCACAGCTTATTAAGGTGGATAGTTACTACCGTGCTGTCGCTACCGCCGCCGCACACTGCATTTACAGTATATCGGAACTGGTAAGTGCCATTGCCAGCCCAGGTAATATCGAAATAATTTCCTTCCTGCATATAGCTTTTTATGGAGCCGACTTCCTCCCAGGTACCGAAGCTGTCGTAGCTTCCCTCCAGGTAATCGAAAAGATTTAGGAGTGACTGCTGGCTACCGTCATAGTTTATCTCAACTGTTTTGCCGGTGCCTGCCTTAGGGTTGGTAGCGGCATCCGGGCTAAAGATTACTACTTCAGAGCCCTCCACGCAGGCTGTGGCATCATCTGAACTTATTTCAACTTTATAGGTTCCTGCGTCTTCTGGTTTAAAGTCTACTATATCAATAAATGATTCGGTGGAAATAATCTGAGGATTCTCTATAAGGTTGCCCTGGGCATCTTTATACTTATACCATTTGAATTGAAGGAAATCCAGCGCGCTGATCTGCAGATGGAAGTTGGATTTACCATCCTCACAGCTGCCGCTTACCTCTATTTCTGGCTGGTTGAGCTGGGTAATTTCTTTCTTTTCTGTAATAAAGTTGCCACAGCTGTCCTTTATCCTTATGAAATAGGTGCCGCCCGGAAGGCCGGTGAAGTGTGGCGTATCTTGATACTCAGTAAGTAGCGTGGCATCACTATTCTGGCCGGATACCAGCGCATACTGCAGCCCTGTGCCTTCCGCTGCTATGGCTAAGGTATGCTTCCCATCCTCGCAAGGAAATGCATAGGCATTAATGAACTTTAGGTTTCCTTCACCTATGGTAAATTCTTTTAATGGTGTCGGTGGGCAGTACTTGTCGTAGTACACGC
Source organism: Cruoricaptor ignavus (assembly GCF_014961145.1). NCBI lineage: Bacteria > Pseudomonadati > Bacteroidota > Flavobacteriia > Flavobacteriales > Weeksellaceae > Cruoricaptor > Cruoricaptor ignavus. Next base: position 1,696,800 of record NZ_CP063145.1, on the reverse strand, counting down.
CATTTATTAGGGTATAATATAGTCGCATATCGATAGCTCTGTATTTACCGGGCTCTCGGAAGACATAGTCACTGTTTATATTTTTAGATTTTCCTTCTTTAAATCCATTACCGTCATCCCAACCCCAGCCCATTTCAGGTGAATATTTTTGGATTTCTGCATTACTGCGGAATATTACTGCGTCACAATAATCTTCTATGGTTGGGGGATCAGGGATAGTAAGCGGTTGGTTTGTGACTTCGATAGTACGCTGATATGTAAAGCCGTCGCCGCATTCAGGGGTTACTTCTATGCTGAAGCTTTCAGTTTTACCCATCTCTAAATCTACCGGCAATTGCATAATGCGCCGTCCGGACCCGCGGGACACGCCGAAGTATTCTTCTGGCACTGTATACGGCAAAGCGCCATATTTTTCCACGAAGGACTCTGGGGCAGCGGTGATTTTTACAGTCCCGATTTGATAAGCGCTTCCTTCCCGACCGGATACAACAAGCGCCTCTGCCCGCGCATTACACAAAGATGTAAAGTTAGTTTCTACAATAAAATCTTTAACAACATCATATTGCGTAATGGTTATACTCTGGGTTGTCCGCACACCGCACTGATCCTCTATTATGAATTCGTAGTCGCCTACAGGTACTCCATCAGCTTTTCCATAAGTATGAGAATTTAAAAACTTACCGTGGTCGTCATTTAGCTCCTGTGGGTTAAATCCTGACGGAGCCTTAGTAAATTTTACCACTCTGAAAGCCTTAGTAAAATTTAAAGGTGACCCAATTGAAAGATAAGGATTACCACAACTGCCGGTTTCAAATTGAGAAATTCTATACACATTATTAGGCTTCCCTATTGTTTTAGTTACTGTCTTCCCGCAGTTATCTTTTATTGTAAGGCTATAGCCCTCGTTTGCCACCCAGTATGGCACTATGAGCTCTCCGTCTTCATTTAATCCAAATGTTTCCGTTTGGCCTGTTTTTGGATTTTTAGCTGTAATAGTTACAGTATAAGGATATGGTATGATACCCCTAAAATAATTATTTATAACGACCTTTTCGCAGTCTATCACTACATGCCGAGGAGTAGAAACACCCCAACTGGACCTCCCTTTGCTTACTGCGGCTACACCTGTGCGTGAGGCACCGCACCCATCTACCACTAATATTTCGTATGTACCAACAGAAAGCCCGGCAAATTCACCCGTGGTGTTGGTTTCTGCCCAGCTTGTTTCCCCTTCTTTTCTATAGCTGTACTTTAGCTCTCCTGTTCCTGTGGCATATACATAAATAACTCCGTTATCGCAGTATGCAGGCTGCGCATATATACTGGTAATATCCAGCGGAATATATTTATTATCCAGGTGCACCACATTACTGGTAGCCTGCTTGGTATATTGCCCGGAAGTCTGCGTAGCCACCACGCGGAAGTCTCCTGCCAGTAGGTTGCTCGTTTGCAGTTCATCTGTGGACAGAACTTTTTTGCCCTGGGAATCTATCACTGTATAGATCATAACACCGGTAGTATTCCCGGAAACTTCCCAGGAAATGCTTCCGGCGTTCGGGCACTCTACATCCCTTACCTTGGTAGCGGTTACTGTAAAATCTTCAAGCTGGGCATAAAGCAGCGCAGTAGCCAGGAAGAATAAAAGGTTGAGAATTTTCTTCATTTGAAAAATTTAGTGTGCAAATATACGATAAACGATTGAATACAAATAAAAAAGTTCTCTGCTATAAAATTTAAAGACTAAAATTCTTTTGCACATTTTAAAAAAAAGTTTTATCTTTGCGGTCTGAAAATTTAGGGCAGTATTACGCTAAAAGATATTTGAAATGAAAAGGACATTCCAGCCATCCAATAGAAAGAGGAGAAACAAGCACGGTTTCCGCGAAAGAATGAGCACGCCGAACGGCAGAAGGGTGCTTGCCGCAAGGCGCGCAAAAGGTCGCAAAAGGCTTTCGGTAAGCGTATGCCGCGCCAAAAGGTAACTGGGCACAGCAATTAAAATCCCGTGCTTGAAAAAGAAATTTTTCAGGCATTTTTTGTTGTTAAAATTTTCACAAAAAATTTCCGAAGTTGGAAGTTTTGGTTATTTTTGATTCTCATTTCTAAAAAATGCCACACACCCACATTGAAGGTGAGAACATCATCCGCCTGCAGAATGCCAAAATCGCGCAGAAAAATTTTACCGTGCTGAACGATGTGAACATCAGCGTGAAGAAGGGGCGCTTCTGCTACCTCATCGGGAAAACGGGCTCAGGAAAAAGCTCCCTGCTGAAAACACTCTACGGCCAGATTCCGCTTACAGCAGGGCAAGGCCAGGTGGTGGGCTTCGATCTGGAGAAACTCCGCACTTCCGATGTCCCGAATTTGCGCCGGCATCTCGGCATCGTGTTCCAGGATTTCCAGCTTCTGCCGGACAGAAATGTTGAGCGCAACCTGCGCTTCGTGCTGGAGGCCACAGGCTGGAAGGACAAGCGCAAAATAGATGAGCGGATTTCCGAAGTTTTGGCAAGTGTTGGGATGAAGAGCAAGCGCCACAAAATGCCGCACGAACTTTCCGGCGGAGAACAGCAGAGGGTGGCCATTGCAAGGGCGCTGCTGAACCATCCGAAGTTAATTCTGGCCGATGAGCCTACCGGAAATCTCGACCCGGAAACTTCCAACGAGATTATGACGGTGCTGAAACAGGTGGCAGCCGAAAACCACGCTGCGGTGGTGATGGCAACGCACGATTACCATATGATCCAGAATTTCCCGGGAGAAGCGATTCGCTGTGAAGACGGCAAGGTAACCGTGCTGCAAACTTCCGAGCTATTCGAGTAAGTTCAGCGGAAAAGATGCAAATCTTTCGTGAGTTCCAGATATTCGTCCGAGTAGGTTCTCGGGCGTTTTTCTATGGTGAAATCCCGTTCAGAAAATTCCTTTTTGGCAGGGGAAAATTCCAGAATGTTGCGCCGCAAACTTCCGCCTTCAATTCCGAAAATATTAATCTTTCGGATGAGGTGCAGCCCGCAATTTTTAGCAAAATCAATGAAATGCTGAGAATCAGCGGAAGGAATAATTACAGAAAAAACGCCTTCTTCCCTTAGCAAATCCGCAGACTTCTGAATTAAATCCTCAAAACTCAGCGCAACTTTCTGCCGTGCAATTTTGTCTTTTGCAGAATTATTCTCGTCGAAAAACGGTGGATTCGAAATAATCAGGTCAAATTTTTCTTCAGGATTGAAAAAATTAAAATCAGCCTGCTGAACGGAAAGCCTGTCGCTAAAAACCGAGTTGCGGAAATTTTCTTCGGCGAGATCTGCCGCTTTTTCATCAATATCGATTGCCAGAATTTTAAGCTGCGGATTTCTTTGCGCCAAAATCAAACTGATAATTCCAGTACCGGTGCCAATTTCCAGCGCAGATTTTTTCCCTGGCACATCAGCCATTGCGCCGAGGAGCATCGCATCAGTTCCCACACGGAAAACTTCCACCGATTGCCTTACGGAAAACTGCTGCAGCCGGAAAACTTCCATCACAGGTTGCTCGGCAGGGTGATGATGAATTTCGTGCCCTTCCCCAGCTCCGTTTCCACTCGGATTTCCCCGCCTCCATCCTGCACCATACGCTTTACCATCGTAAGCCCAAGCCCCATACCGGAAGATTTTGAGGTAAAATTCGGCTCAAAAATCCGGCCGATTTTATCTTCCGGGATGCCCGTGCCGTTGTCCTCCACCGTGAGGGTAATTCGTTTCTGTATCTGCTCGAGATCCACATTTATTATCGGCTCCACGCCCTCCCTTGCGGCCTGGCGGGCGTTGGTCACGAGATTGGTCACGATCCTGTTCAGGTAGATTTTATCCATCTTTATCATGATATTCTCCCGGTTGGCGTGCATAAAGACATTCTCATCATTAAAAACATCGAGTACCTTCTGTACCTCTGCATTCAGGTTGAAAACCTCATCGTTGCGCTCCGGGAGCTGCGCAAATTGGGAGAACGCGGTGGCTACGGTGGCGATGAGGTCTATCTGATCGATCACCATTGTGCTCATTTTTTTGACCTTCTCTCGGATTTTCGGATCTTCCGGGTCAAATTTCCGCTCGAAATTCTGGACGGTCAGCCGCATCGGCGTCAGCGGGTTTTTCACCTCGTGCGCCACCTGCTTCGCCATTTCCTTCCAGGCGCCCTCGCGCTCTATGTGCGCCAGCCTGTCCTTCTGATCCTGTATCTCCAGAATCATTTTGTTGTATGCTTTTACAAGAATATTCAGCTCATCATTTTTATAATATTTTATGGGCTGCAGGTCGTTGGACATCAGGTTAATGCCCTCCACTTTTTCCGTAAATATCGTCAGTTTGTTGGTAAGGCGGCGGGAGATGCGGTAGCTGGCCAGCAGCGCGAGAGATATGATGACCGCATTCACGAGGATGATGTACTTCAACCCCTGATTCATCACCTCGCGGTACAGGCCTGCGTTATGATAATATGGGAAATAGACGATCGCGACGGGCTCCAGCACATTGTTTTTCAGGATAATATAGGAGGAGTAGAATTCCTGGCCGGTCTGCGGATCCCGCTCCTTGTGGGTAATTCTTTCCTTCATCAAAACCTCGTCGGTAATGCCCTCCGGGAGTTTCTTGGCCGATGATTTATCACCTTCCCTGTTGGAAACCAAGAAGTTACCTTTCAGGTCGTACAGCAGCACATCGTGCTTGCTGATATCGGCGATTTCGTAAATTTTATTTTGAAGCACCACCGGCAGATCTTCAGTTTCGAGTTTTTTCTCGCTTACGGCGTAGTCCAGCGAGGCCATCATCGCATCCGCCTTCCGGCGCATATCTGCCGCGCTCTGCTCCTCCAGATTTTTCTTCAGTATGATGTAAGACACCGCCGAGGTAAGCAGCAGGGCGAGGAAGGTGATGCTCATCATCGCTGCAAAAATCCTGTTGCGCAGGCTGAAACCGCTGTAATTACCTGCCGGCATATCCCGCTGAGAATTTTGCTAAATATTTCCCGATGATGTCAAACTCAAGATTCACGCGGCTGCCCGCGCGGAGATATTTCAGGTTGGTAAACTCCCAGGTATAGGGGATGATAGCCACGGAAAACTTACGCCCGCCGCTTTGCGCCACCGTCAGGCTGATCCCGTTTACCGCGATACTACCCTGGGGCACCGTGATGAAATCAGCATCGTAATTTATTGTTATGAAATGGCTTCCGCCGCGGTCCTCAATGCTTTCGATAACGCCCACCGCATCCACATGCCCCTGCACGAGGTGGCCATCCAGCCTATCGCCCAGCTTCACGCAGCGTTCCGCATTCACCATGGTTCCGGGCTTCCATCCGGAGATGGCTGTTTTTCGCAGGGTCTCGTCTATCGCAGTTACCTTGTACATATCTCCCTCCACCGCCTCTACAGTAAGGCAGCAGCCATCGTGCGCCACGCTCTGGTCGGTTTTTAATTCTTTGGCAAAGGGCACCTGCAGGGTAAAGGTGATGTTCGAGCCGCCGTGCTCCAGATGCATTACGGTGGCGGTACTTTCTATAATTCCTGTAAACATTTCAAAACGGCTAACCGAAGCGGCAGAAATATTATAAAATTAAATAATAAATTTGCCGCAGAATCAGAATTCAAAGATAAATAAATGACCAAAAACCGCAAAATACGGGTGGGCATCTCTGTGGGGGATTTTAATGGCATCGGTCCGGAAATCATCATTAAATCATTAAAGGACAAAGCCATCACGGAGCTTTTTACCCCCGTGATTTTCGGCTCCGGCAAGCTGTTCACTTATCAGAAAAATATTTTTAAAATACAGCAGACCTACAACTACATCACGGAGGCATCCCGCGCGCAGGAAGGGCAGCTGAATATGGTAAACCTCTGGAAAGACAGCGTGAGCGTGAGCCTTGGCGCGCCTACGGAAGAATCAACCAGAATGGCGATCGACTCCCTGGAAGCCGCTACAAATGCCCTGATGGCAGGCGAAGTGGATATCCTGGTGACGGCGCCCATCAACAAAGATGAAATGCTGAAACTTGGCTTCCGCCACGCCGGGCATACCACCTACCTGGAGGAGAAATCTGGGAAAAACAGCCTGATGTTCCTCGTGACCGACAATCTGAAGGTAGCAGTTTCCACGCACCATATCCCCATCTCGCAGGTGGCGCAGAGCATTACAAAGGAGCGGCTCCGCAAGCAGATTAAGATTCTGCACCAATCGCTGAGAGAGGATTTTAGCATCGAAAAGCCAAAAATTGCGGTACTGGGGCTGAACCCGCATGCCGGCGACGGGGGCTCCATAGGCAGGGAGGAGATAGAAATCATCTCCCCGGTGATTGAGGAAATGCGCGGGCAGGGCGTGCTGGCATTTGGCCCCTACCCTGCCGACAGTTTCTTCCAGCCGTCGAAATACAGCCGGTTTGATGCGGTACTCGCGATGTACCACGACCAGGGGCTCGCGCCATTCAAAACTCTGAACTATGCAGATGGGGTGAATTTTACCGCAGGATTGCCCTTCGTACGCACCTCGCCGGATCACGGTGTGGCCTACGACATTGCCGGGCAAAATTTGGCGGATGAGCGCAGTTTTTCGGAAGCGATTTTCGCCGGAATTAAAATTTTTAAAAACCGCACGGAGTATGCGGAACTTACCTCCGGGCAGCTCCGAACCAGGAAATCTGCTGCAGAAAATGATGTGGATGAGGACCTGCCGGCGGAAGAGGCTTAATTTTTTAGCTGTAACATTTTGCAGTTTAGCAAATTATTAATACTTTTGCACACTCAATTATGGACAGGTTAAGAAACTATGATGTAGAGTTCTCCGGCCTGAAAACTGGGAAGCACTCATTCCGATTTGAGATAAGCGAGGCGTTCTTTGAACTTTTTGATACCGAAAGAGAATTTACCAACCCGAGACTGACCGCGGATGTATTGCTGGACAAGCATTCCACTTTTCTGGAATTTACAGTACGCACATACGGGGTTATTAAGCTGATATGCGACATTACTGCTGACCCGTTTGATTACGATATCGACAGCAGCATAAAAGTCCTTGTAAAATTTGGCGAGGAATATGATGACAGTAATGAGGAGGTGATCACCATCCCTGCAGGGAACCACGCTTTTAATGTGGCACAGCTCATTTACGAAGAGGTAATGCTTTCGGTACCGATGAAGAAAATCAGCCCGCAGGCTACGGAGGAAGATTTCAAGCTTGTTGAGCGGTACAGCGTAAGCGAAGTTCCGGTGGAGGAGAACTATGATGAAACGACTATAGATCCTCGCTGGGCTGCATTGAAAAATCTGAAAAATAAAAATTAAGTATTTAATGATGAGATGATGGCATCTCATCGCTCATCAATTAAAAATAAAAAGAAAATGGCACATCCTAAGAGACGACAGTCATCCACAAGAAGAGATAAGCGCAGAACGCACTACAAGGCGGAGCGCCCTACTCTGGCGAAAGACGCTACCACCGGCGAACTACACCTGTTCCACAGAGCACACTGGCACGAAGGGAAACTCTACTACCGCGGCAAAGTGGTAATGGAGAAATCCAGCGAGCAGACGGAGGAAATCTAAAATACTGAAATCATTTCATACAAATCACTCGTTTTCTGAGAAAGATGAGTGATTTTTTGCGTAAATTAGCTACATTTGCCCATAATTTTCCGAAAAGATGGACATCAGAGAAATACAGAATTTAATTAAATTTGTTTCCAAGGCGGAGGTTTCCGAGGTAAAGTATAAAACGAAGGACTTCGAAATTACAATTAAAACTCCGCTCTACACTCCTGAGAACACGGGTTTTGCACAGCCGATTCCGCACAGCTTCCCACCGCCTGTTCATTCCACTGTGGTAGCTCCGCCTCCTGCGGCGGCTACACCGGCGCATCCGGAAGTGCCATCTCAGCCGGAAACCTCCGCTGAGGATGAGAGCAAATTTATCACCATAAAATCGCCGATGATCGGGACATTTTACCGGAAACCATCCCCGGACAAAGATGTGTTCGTAGGGGTTGGCGACGCCGTAGCTCCCGGCACCGTGGTCTGCGTAATAGAAGCTATGAAGCTCTTTAACCAAATTGAATCCGAGGTAAGCGGGAAAATCGTAAAAATCCTAGTGGACGACGCTACTCCTGTGGAGTACGACCAGCCTCTATTCCTCGTAGATCCTTCATAAATTTTAGGTGAAAACCGTCTGTAAACCAGAAGGTTGATCATCATTGTCATCTAAAATTTAAAATTACCGAAATGTTCAAAAAAATACTGATAGCTAACCGCGGCGAAATTGCGATGCGCATCCTGCGAACCTGTAAGGAGATGGGCATCAAAACGGTAGCGGTATATTCTACAGCCGATAAGGACAGCCTGCATGTGCGCTTTGCGGACGAAGCCGTGTGCATCGGGCCTGCTATGAGCAAGGATTCTTATCTTAAAATTCCAAACATCATTGCCGCGGCAGAAATTACGAATGCTGATGCTATTCATCCGGGCTATGGCTTCCTGTCTGAAAATTCAACATTTTCAAAAGTTTGCCAAAAAAATGGTATAAAATTCATTGGAGCTACCCCGGAACAAATCGACAGAATGGGCGATAAAGCCAATGCCAAGGCTACGATGAAGGAAGCAGGCGTGCCGTGCGTACCGGGCTCTGACGGCCTGATTGACAGCTATAATGATGCGGTGAGAATTGCCGAAGAAATAGGATATCCCGTGATGATTAAGGCTACTGCAGGGGGCGGCGGCAAGGGTATGCGCAGGGTATGGAATGAAGAGGAACTTAAGGAGAACTGGGATTCTGCAGTGATGGAGGCAGAGGCAGCCTTCGGCAACGGGGGCATGTATATGGAAAAACTGATCGAAGAGCCGAGGCATATTGAAATACAAGTCGCTGGTGATCAGTATGGCAAAGCCTGCCATCTTTCGGAAAGAGACTGCTCTGTTCAGCGCAGGAATCAAAAACTTACGGAGGAAACCCCTTCGCCATTTATGACGGATGAACTTCGCGAGAAAATGGGCGAGGCTGCCGTGAAAGCTGCAGAATACATCGGCTATGAAGGCGTAGGCACGATAGAGTTTTTGGTGGATAAACATCGGAATTTCTACTTTATGGAGATGAATACGCGGATCCAGGTGGAGCATCCAATTACCGAGCAGGTGGTAGATTACGACCTCATCCGGGAGCAAATAATGCTCGCCGCGGGAGCTAAGATTTCCGGCAAAAATTATTACCCGAAGCTTCACTCCATAGAGTGCCGGATCAATGCGGAAGATCCTTACAACGATTTCCGGCCAAGCCCGGGAAGGATCACCGGACTGAATATTCCTGGTGGGCACGGGGTAAGGGTGGATACCCATGTTTACGCGGGCTACACCATTCCACCGAATTACGATTCGATGATTGCGAAGCTCATCACCACCGCCCAAACAAGGGAAGAGGCGATTGCAAAAATGCGCCGGGCTTTGGAGGAGTTTTACATTGAAGGTGTGAAAACCACAATTCCGTTCCACAGGCAGCTGATGGATGATGAGCGGTATCTTGAGGGCAACTATACCACGGCCTTTATGGATGATTTTGAAATGGATAAAGAATACGATTATTAAAAAGTGCTGCTTCCCTCGGGAAGCAGTTTTTGTTTGAAAGAAATTTGAGTAAATTTGTAAAAAACAAAGCGATGGAAGATATTATCATCAGCCCGGAAAGCAAGAAGCAGTCGGCACTTTTGAAATCATTGTTCAAAGAAATGAATGTGGATTTCAGGGTGAAGCGCAAAAAAGACGAAACGAAAATGACGAAGGAGGAATTTTTAGCGAAAATCGAGAAGTCGCGCAAACAAGCGGAAGAAGGGAAATCCATTAGGCTGACACCAGAATTGAAGCAGGAGCTTTTTAAAAGTATCCTATGAAATATTCTGTTGAAATTTCGCAGGAAGCCAAAGATGATATTCTAAGGCTAGAAAAATCTGGCGACAAAGGCAGCTTGAGAAAGCTTTACAAACTTCTGGAAGAATTAGAACAACACCCAAAATCTGGCACTGGCAAACCTGAACAGCTAAAGCATTTTCGAAACCAACCTGGTCAAGAAGAATATCACAAAAGCATAGATTGATTTACGAAATTCAGGAGGATAAGGTAGTGGTTTTGGTGCTTTCAGCCTACGGACATTATGACAACAATTAACTTTCAAAAATTATTAAAATGGAAAATATTTCGCAAAAAAATTCACAATATTTCATCGAGCTGGAAGACAAGCACGGTGCGCACAACTACCATCCTTTACCGGTTGTTTTGGAAAAGGGAGAAGGCGTTTTCGTTTGGGATGTGGAAGGCAAGAAGTACTACGATTTTCTTTCAGCGTATTCCGCTGTAAATCAAGGACATTCGCATCCCAAAATCGTGGAAGCACTGACAAATCAGGCTCAAACTTTGGCCCTAACTTCCCGTGCTTTCCACAATTCCAAACTTGGTGAATACGAAAAAAAAATCACGGAACTCTTCGGTTTTGACAAAGTTCTGCCAATGAATTCCGGCGCAGAAGCAGTGGAAACCGCTATCAAACTCGCGAGAAAATGGGCGTACGAAGTGAAAGGCATCAAAGGGAACAATGCCAAAGTTGTGGTGTGCGAAAATAATTTCCACGGCAGAACGACCACCATCGTTTCCTTCTCGAACGATACCGATGCACACGACAATTACGGGCCTTTTACACCAGGCTTCATCAGGATTCCGTACAACGATACCGATGCACTGGAGGATGTTTTGAAGAACGATGCGCAGAACATCGCAGCGTTTTTGGTGGAACCGATTCAGGGTGAGGCAGGCGTTTTTGTTCCAGATGAAGGATTCCTAAAAAATGCTTACGATATTTGCAAAAATCACAATGTACTTTTCATAGCCGATGAAGTTCAGACAGGCATCGCAAGAACCGGAAAACTGATTGCCTGCCATCACGAAAATGTGCAGCCCGACATTCTGATTCTCGGCAAAGCGCTTTCTGGCGGTATGTATCCGGTGTCCGCAGTTCTGGCTAACAACCACATTATGAATGTGATAAGGCCTGGGCAGCACGGCTCCACTTTTGGTGGAAACCCGCTGGCTTGCGCTGTGGCAATGGCTGCTCTGGATGTGGTGCAGGAAGAGCAGCTTTCCGAAAAAGCGGAAAAACTTGGGCAAATTTTCAGGGAAGAAATCAGGAAGGTTATTGCAAAAACCGACCTTGTTTCAAATGTGCGCGGAAAAGGCCTGCTGAACGCCATCATCATCAACGATTCTCAGCACTCACCTACTGCTTGGAATCTTTGTATCGAACTGAAAAACAATGGTTTACTCGCAAAACCAACGCACGGAAACATCATCCGCCTTGCACCGCCGCTTGTCATCACAGAAGAGCAATTGCTGGATTGTGTAGGCATCATCGAAAAAACGGTCTTAGAATTTCGCAAATAATCAGCCAAAAAATTCATTTATCCACAATGCCGGCACATCAGTCGGCATTTGTTGTTTCAAGTTTTCTAAAGCCGCTTCAGCAACCTGGCTGCGCAAATCTGAATCCTGGATAAGCCTGGCAATATTTTCCGCCAAACCTTCGGCATCATTCTTCGGCGAAAGCAATGCAGTTTGCCCGTCGATCAGCATATCCTGAATTCCGCCGTCACTTTTCGTTGCGGCAATGGCATTGCGGTGCACAATGGCTTCTGCAATGGACATTGAGTAGCCTTCGCAGTTTGAACAACTGATGGAAATTGCGCTTTTTGCCAAAAGATTTTCAGGGTTTTGCAGAAAGCCGTGGAAAACGATATTTTCGATATTTTGCTCAGCCGCAAATTGTTTCATCTTTTTCAACAAAGCGCCCTCACCGGCCAAATGTAGCGACCAATCTGGAAAATTGCGGTGGATTTTTTGCCAAGCCTTCACACTCAGAAAAGCGTTCTTATGCCGATTTTCCATTCTTGATAAAAAACTGACGATTTTTTGCTTTTTTTCTAATCCTGGAAAATTAAAATTTATCGGATTTCGGCGGACTTTAACCTTATCCGCCAAACTTGGAAATATTTTTTTCAGTTCGTTAGCAGAGCCTTCGCTCACGCAAAAAATCCCGTTTTTAGAATTTGAAATATAGCGTTTTAATTTCGCTTTTTTAAACGGAAACTGCAGTGCAGCCACGATTTTCTTATCCCAATTTTTCCGCTCAGCATCAGAATATTTTTTAAGGTAGGCAAACGGCGAACCGTGATACTGCGGATAAGCCTGTACCTTTATTGCGTTGCAAACCTGTAGAATTTTCAGCGAAATACTAATATTGTCACCCTGAAAAATCAGAAATTCAATTTTGTTGTTTTTTAAATAATTGGTTAGATTTTTTTCGAAATTCTCTTTTTTACCCAAATTATTTTTAGCATAAAATTTTACCGGAAAATTCATCGTAGGAATTTCCTTCGACGGCTGAAGCGAAAGCAAATGAAGATTGGTAAAACCCTTATCAGCAAAGCCCTGCATTAAATCTGCCGTTACTTTTTCCACACCGCCTGAAGCAGTATAATCGATGATGAAAAAAGCGATTGGCGTGGAATTTTTTTTGTCGGCGGTCATTAGCTTTGGGAAATATGCCGCAAATTTATAATTTTGGTAAAATATTCCGATTGACAACTTCGCTGATTATCGCCACTTACAATTGGCCGGAAGCCTTGGAAACCGTTTTGAAAAGTGCGGTTTCGCAAAGCATTCCGCCCGATGAAATCCTTATTGCAGATGATGGTTCTTCGCAACAGACAGCAGACTTAATCAGAAAATTTCAGTCGGAAAATCGGGTGCCAATTCATCACATTTGGCACGAGGACAAAGGATTTCGTTTGGCGGAAATTCGCAACAAGGCCATTGCAAAATCGCAGCACGATTACATTATTCAAATTGATGGCGATGTTATTCTGCACCGGAATTTTGTGAAAGACCATAAAAATTTAGCCAAGAAAAACTGTTTTATCACAGGCTCAAGAGTTTTGCTGTCGCCGGAATTCTCGAAAGAAATTTTAACAGAAAAACAAACGAAAATTTCTCCATTTTCCAAGGGAATTAAAAATGCACAAAACGCAATATATTTCCCGATTTTTAATAAATTCGCAAAGCCAGAAAACAATCCGCTGGAAAAAATGACGACTAGAATTCGTGGCTGCAATATGAGTTTTTGGCGGCAGGATTTGCTGGAAATCAATGGTTATGACGAAAGTTTTGTTGGCTGGGGCAGAGAAGATTCTGACCTGGTAATTCGGCTGATAAAAAAGGGCTGTTACCGCAGGAAAGTAAAATTTGCAGCGGTGCAGTACCACCTTTACCACAAGGAAAACAGCAAGGAAAATCTGGAAAAAAACCATCAAATTTTGGAAGAAGCGCTGAAGCGTAAAGGTTTCTGGGCGGAAAACGGAATCGTGAAATGAGGCTACTTCTGATGATGACTTCCCATTTCGGTTTCCACGAAATGATTCGGGAAAGTTTGGAAAAAATGGGCTACGAAGTGACCTACCTTGATGTGCCGGCGTTTCGGTATGCCAACTTTCAACAGCGCTGCGAAAACTTTTTCAGGAAGATTTTTTTTAAAAATAAAAATTTTAAAAACCAACTGAAAACCAATGCGTTAGAAGAACATATCTTAGCGGAATTGGATTATCCCGAAAACTATTTTGATTACTGCTTGGTAATTCGTCCAGATCAATTTACAGAAAAAATTGCGGCGCAGCTTCAACATATTTGCAGAAAAACTATTGCTTATCAGTGGGATGGATTTTCACGCTTTAACTTGCCGGATGGCCTGGTAAACCGTTTTGATGTTTTCGCAATTTTTGACAAGGATGATTACGATAAATATAAATCAAAATTCAGAAATCTAAAGCTCACCCACAATTTTTATTTTGATACAACAAAAAGTTGTGAGAAAGATTTAGATTTGGTGTATTTCGGAACTTTGGATGATGAGCGGAAACTGCTGCTGAAGCACTTTGCGAACATAGCCAATGAGCTGAATTTCAAAACCTACTTTAAACTTTTCATCAACAATCAGAAGAAAAAAATTGAAGCGAATAAAAATGGGTTAATCATTGATAATCAAATGCTTAGCTACAAGGAAATGGTGAAAATCTCCTGCCGTGCAAAATGCTTGCTGGATTTTAAATTTGATGGACACAGCGGCTTATCTTTCCGGTTTTATGAAGCGCTGTATTTTAGGCAAAAAATTATCACCAATAATCCTGCGGCAGAGTTGGCAGATTTTTACCAACGAAATAATATTTTGATTTTCAACAATATAGAAGAACTGACAAGAGAGAAAATACAAGAATTTCTTTCGAGCGAATATGAAACGGTAGAGCTGGAAATCGTTGAAAAATATTCCTTCGAAAACTGGTGGAACACAATTAAAAATTTATAAAATGCAACCTGAAGAATTACTTAAACTATTGAAAGACAAGAACTTCCGAACAAGCGAGGCGGAAAATCCTGAGCTGGTTTCCGAACTGAAAAAGCTGGAAGAAGCAGGATTAATCCGGATGATGACCTCTGCGGACGATGGCTCAATTTCCGTGGCGATAACCACCGAAGGCTTCAATCTGATGACAAAAATGGGCCTTCAACACGAGGGAAAAATTTAGCGAAACTTAGCCTCAGCCTAAACCTTTTGAGCTTTTCTCGTATTTTTGCCACAAATTTTTTCTGATGAGCAATGTTCGGGTGCGTTTTGCGCCAAGTCCTACCGGTGCGCTGCATTTGGGCGGCGTGAGAACGGCACTGTACGATTATCTTTTCGCCAAAAATCGGGGCGGCGATTTTGTGCTGAGAATTGAGGATACCGATTCTGCGAGATTTGTGGAAGGCGCTGAGGAATACATTGAGGAAGCGCTGCAATGGTGCGGAATAATAGCCGATGAAAGCCCGAGCAAAGGAGGTCCTTTTGCGCCGTACCGCCAATCGGAAAGGCGAGAAATTTACGACAAATATACCGGGCAAATCCTGCAGACGGACTATGCCTACCTAGCTTTCGATACGCCTGAAGAACTGGAAAAAGCGCGGAAAGCAGCAGAAAACGGAGGTGAAGTTTTTTCGTATAACTATCAGACACGCAACAACTTGCGCAACAGCCTTGCGCTACCGAAGGAGGAAGTGGAGCAATTGCTGGCGGAAAAAACGCCTTATGTGGTGCGGTTTAAAATGCCGTTTGACAGAATCCTGAATCTGGACGACATCATCCGTGGAAATTTCTCAGTAAACACTAACTCGCTGGATGACAAGGTTTTAGTGAAAAACGACGGAATGCCGACCTATCATTTTGCCAATGTGATAGACGACCACGAAATGCAGATTTCACATGTAATTCGTGGTGAAGAATGGCTGCCGTCGCTCGGTCTGCATACACTGCTCTACGAAGCTTTCGGCTGGGAACCGCCAAAATTTGCGCACCTCTCGCTGATTCTGAAGCCAGAAGGCAAAGGAAAACTTTCAAAAAGGGATGGCGCAAAATTCGGATTCCCGGTTTTCCCGCTGAATTTTTTTGACAAAGATAGCGGCGAAACTTACAAAGGCTATCGTGAAGCAGGCTATCTGCCGGAAGCCTTCATCAATTTCCTGGCGCTGCTTGGCTGGACACCTTCTGGCGACAGGGAAGTTCTTTCGATGGATGAGATGATTTCCGAATTTGACCTGGAAAAAGTTCATAAGGCGGGCGCAAGATTCAGTAGGGAAAAAGCCGAGTGGTTCAATCATCAGTACCTGCAGAAAACTTCGGACGAGGAAATTTTGCAAATGCTGAAAAAACTGGACGGCGTGGAAAATTCTGCACTTTCTGACGGGCAGATTTTAAAGGTAATTGCGCTGATGAAAGAGCGAGCGAATTTTCCACAGGACATTTATAATGAAGGAAAATTCTTCTTCCAAAAACCCGAAAGTTTTGACGAAAAAGCCGCAAAAAAAGCGTGGAACGAAGGCTCTGCGGAAATTCTGAAAACATTTTCCCAAAAACTTTCAGATGCGGAATTTTCGCCAAAAAATTTAAAACAGAAAATCCACGAAGTAGCGGAAGAAAAAGCCGTAGGAATGGGCAAAGTGATGATGCCGCTGAGACTTGCATTGGTGGGCGAACTGAAAGGCCCTGATGTTCCGGACATTATGGCGATTTTAGGAAAAGAGGAAAGCCTGGCGAGGATTGAGGCCGCCGTGCCAAGTCTCGGATAAATTGTTTACTTTTGATTGAAGAAAAATTTTGAATGGAGTTTTTGGAGTTTGAAATGCCGGTGAAGGAACTGCTGGAGCAGTACGAGCGCTGCACCGTGCTGAGCAGCGAAAGCGGCGTGGATATGAAGGCGGCGTGCCAAAATATTGAGGATAAAATCGAGGATACCAAGCGGCAAATCTACGGCAACCTTACACCGTGGCAAACGGTGCAACTTTCAAGGCATCCAAACAGGCCCTACACTTTGGATTACGTCAACGGTATTGCTGATGCAGGCACTTTCATCGAGCTGCACGGCGACAGAAGCTTTGCCGATGATCCTGCTATGGTAGGCGGTTTGGCGAAGGTTGACGGAAATTCCGTGATGTTCATCGGGACGCAAAAAGGCAGAACGACGAAGGAACGCCAGCACAGAAGATTCGGGATGCCAAATCCAGATGGCTACAGGAAGGCCCTACGCCTGATGAAGCTTGCCGAGAAATTCAAAATCCCAGTAATTACCTTCGTAGATACGCCGGGTGCCTATCCAGGCCTAGAAGCGGAAGAGCGTGGACAGGGAGAAGCCATCGCACAAAACCTTTTCGAAATGGCAAAGCTGAGAACGCCCATCATCACCTATATAATCGGTGAAGGTGCCAGCGGCGGTGCGCTTGGCGTAGGTATGGGCAACAAGGTTTATATGTTGCAATACACCTGGTATTCAGTAATTTCTCCAGAAAGCTGCTCATCGATTTTGTGGAGAAACTGGAACCATAAGGAAGAGGCGGCCAATGCGCTGAAGCTGACACCAAAGGATATGCTGAAAAATAAGATTATCGACGGTATTGTGAAGGAACCGCTTGGCGGAGCGCACTATGATCCGCAGCAAACTTTCCAAACGGTGAAGGCCTCTATTCTGAGCAATATTAAAACTTTTTCCAAATTCACACCGCAGGAATTGGTGGAACAGCGGCAGGAAAAGTTTATTGAAATTGGTGAGTTTAAGGGCTGAGGGAAAGAGCCAAGAATCAAGTCTTAAATCTTAAACCTACTTCAGCGTTATCACGATATCCTGCCTGATGTTTTTGGTGGAAGAATATTTTGCATCACAAACATTGGTGGTGAGCGTGTAAGTGCCTTTGTCGATAAGGATGTAATTCTGGTCGTGCGCCTTCACATCCAGGTTGTAGTACTTCTTCCCGGCAAATTTGATTATCAGGTTGCACTTCGATTTATTCTCAATCACCACATAGGCTTCGCGCTTGTTTGGGTCATTACTGAAAAGGTGGTTCAGCATATCCACCGTCTTTTTCGTGTGGGCATCGGTATTGCCGCTGCGTATGTCCTTCTTCACATTGCTCGCCAATTTCTCTTTGCTCGTCGGCTCTATTTTCGGCTTCGCCGCATCGTTCCCGTTTAAAACGATGCTCGCAAGTTTTTGGCGGAAAAAAGGTGTCTTCGGATGATCGGGATTGTTTTTTATAAAATTCGCAATCACCTGGGGATCGCTGGATTTTTCAACCTGCTCTGCGGTATATTTAGTTTGGGCAAAAAATGACGCGCTGCTGAGTATAAAGAAGAGCGTGACAGCTTTCTTCATTCCGGAAAATTTCCTGCGTTTTACTGTAATCATAATTTTTAAACGCAAAAATATGAAAATATTTTGCTGATTTTAGTATCTTTGCGTAGCCCAAATCTCAGGGAGGATTTTTAATAAAGTAAAGACAAATATATGTACACACCGGCAGCGGCAGATGTCGCGAAACTAAGAAACACAACGGGTGCAGGAATGATGGACTGCAAAAAAGCCCTAACGGAGGCGGAAGGCGATTTCGAAAAAGCCATCGAAATCCTTAGAAAAAAAGGCCAGAAAGTGGCGGCAAACCGCGCCGACAGAGAATCTACAGAGGGTGCGGTTATTGCAAAAGTGAGCGACGATAAAACGCGCGGCGTAATAATCTCCCTAAACTGCGAAACGGATTTCGTAGCGAAAAATGAAGATTTCACGAAACTTGCCAACGAGCTTGCTGAAAAGGCTCTGGAATTTACAAGCAAGGATGAATTCCTAGCTTCAGATTTCGGCGGCATCACTGTTTCCGAAAAACTTATCGAGCAGACAGGTGTAATCGGCGAGAAAATCGAGGTGGGCGCGTTCGAAAAAATCGAAGGGCCATACCTTGGGCACTACATCCACGGCAAGAAAATCGGCGCCATTGTTTCCCTTTCCAAAGATTTCGACAAAGCGGCTGAGCTTTCCAAAGACCTTGCAATGCAGGTAGCTTCTATGGCGCCGGATACATTGTCTTACAAAAATTTCACGCCGGAATTTGTAGCGAGCGAAACCGAGGCAAGAATTGCAGCCATCGAAAAAGATAACGAGGAACTGGTACGCCTTGGCAAGCCTACGAAGAATGTTCCACGCTACATTTCCTACTCACAGCTTACGGAGGAAATCTTGAAGCAGGCTGAGGAGGATGCTAAGGCGGAGCTTCGTGCAGAAGGTAAGCCGGAGCAAATCTGGGATAGAATTCTGCCAGGGAAAATGCAGAGATTCATCAGCGATAATACGAGCCTTGACCAGGAAAGAGCGCTGCTTGACCAAAATTTCATCAAAGACGAAAGCAAAAAAGTTTCTGACTATGTGGCGTCTTTTGGAGACGGCGTAGAAGTGCTTGGCTTCATCAGGGTGAGCCTTTAATTTAAAATTTTTCACAGCAATGCTCTGCCTTTTTTGGGGCAGAGTTTTTTATTTTTTAGCAAAACTTTAACAGGCGGTTTTCATCAAATGCTCAGCGTTTGCAGTATTTTTGCCTACTTATGCGGAAGATTTTTGTTGGTTTTTTCCTGATATTTTTTGCGCAGAATTTCTTCGCCCAAAATTTTGAAGGGCAGGTAATGATGCGGGAAAATTCCGTGGTTTACCTGAACCATATTTTCGTGACGAATCTTCGCACGATGAAAACCGTGCTTTCGGATAACCGCGGTGTTTTTCGGATTGCCGCGGAAGAAGGCGATGTCATCCGCTTCACCTCGATGATTTCTGAACGGAAAGATGTGAAACTCACTAATGCGCTGCTTCAGTCGGCAAATAATTTAATCGAGCTTCAGTCGCAATTCCGTGAGATTGAGGAAGTTGTAATTACCTTTAAACCTACCGGCGTTTTGAAAACGGATGTTCTGGCGCTGCAAATCAAGCAGAAAAATTTGCAGGTTGCGGAAATCATCGGCTTACCTTCGCCGAAAAACGGCAGCACGCCGGAAAGCCTGGCGTCGTTGAAGGACGGTGGAATTTCGTTCAGCATTGAAGCCATTTACGATTGGCTAAGCGGCGACAGAGGGCGGAAGCAACGGCTGAAAAATCATCAGGAAATGACTGCAAATATTGAGAATATTAAAAAGTATTTCGGTGTGGAATACTTCACCAAACTGAAAATTCCGGAAAATTTAACTGATAACTTTCTTCAGTTCGTATATCAGTCGGATAATTTGCAGCCTTATCTAGAAAGAAAAAATTTTGAAGGAATAAAACCTCACATTGAAAAGTACCTGCCTATTTATCAGCGGAGGCTCGCTGACTCCAAGTGGCGGAATCAATTTTAAAACTAATGGGAAAAAAGAATAAACTTGCCCGCTTTGCCGAGAACCGCACACTGCCAAATGTGCTGCAGCCTACAAGAGACGAGGCTTTGCAGGGATTTCACCTGAAAGGCAGATGGCGGCAGGAATTTTTCAGGAATGAAAACCCGCTGGTTCTGGAGCTGGGCTGCGGAAAAGGCGAATATTCCGTGGGCCTTGCCAAGGCTTTCCCGGAGAAAAACTTCATCGGCATCGATATTAAAGGTGCGAGGTTTTGGTTCGGCGCAAAACAGGCTTTGGCGGCAGAGCTGGGAAATGTGGCGTTTCTGCGCACTCAGATTGAGCTCATCGAATATTTTTTCGCAGAGAATGAAGTGGATGAAATCTGGATTACTTTTCCCGATCCGCAGATAAAATTCCGCCGCACGAAGCACCGCCTTACCAATCCTGAATTTTTGGCGAGGTATAAAAACATCCTGAAAACGAACGGTATCATCCACCTGAAAACGGATTCGGAATTTCTGCACGGCTATACCATAGGGCTTCTGCAGGGATTAGGGCACGAGATTCTTTCGGCGCACCACGATATTTACGGCGCACCGGAATACGAACCGGGAACACCGCTGCTACGCGAAGTGAAAACCTACTACGAAACGCTTTTCGAAGAAAAAGGCAAAACAATTACCTATCTGAAATTTCGGCTGAAGTAAATTTACTTTAATCTTAATAATGGAATCTGCTCAGTTTGGGCAGATTTTTGCATTTTTGTCCAAAAACAGCGCAAGGATTTGCAAGCGAAACTATTCCAAGGCGATGAAAAATACAAAGGAAGCGGTTATCGTAAACCACCTAAAAAATAAAAAAACCGGAATGATGAGTTCCGGTTTTTATTTTGATATTGGGACGAAAATTATTCCGCATCGAAATCTTCATCCGCATCGGCAGTTACAGCCTGCCCTTCTTCTTTAGATTTTTCTTTTTCAGCCTTTCTCTGCGTCTGTCCTTCTTTTACCGCGTCCGAAACTACGGACAGAATCATATCCACAGATTTGGATGCATCATCATTTCCAGGGATCACGAAGTCCACCTTGCGCGGATCGGAATTGGTATCCACAATTGCAAACACTGGGATGCCAAGTTTCTTAGCTTCTGTTACCGCGATATGCTCTGCCATAATATCTACCACAAAAAGGGCAGCCGGCAGGCGCACCATATCTGCGATGGAGCCTAGGTTTTTCTCAAGGTTTGCACGCTGGCGGTCTACCTGTAGCCTCTCCTTTTTGGACAAAGTTTCGAAAGTACCGTCTTTCTTCATCTTGTCGATAGCGTTCATCTTCTTCACAGCCTTGCGGATGGTCACGAAGTTGGTAAGCATACCGCCTGGCCAGCGCTCGGTGATATAGGGCATATTAAGCTCCTGGGCATGCTTTGCTACGATTTCCTTCGCCTGTTTTTTTGTCGCTACGAAGAGAACTTTCCTGCCGGAACCTACGATCTTCTCGAGTGCCTCGCAAGCCTCATCGAGTTTCACAGCAGTTTTATGTAAGTCTATAATGTGAATACCGTTTTTCTCCATAAAGATGTATGGAGCCATATTCGGGTTCCACTTGCGGGTCATGTGTCCGAAGTGCACCCCTGCCTCGAGGAGGTCTTTTACATTTGCTCTTGCCATTTTTTGTTGTTTTTTTAGTTTACTTTCCGCTACTTCGGCAATCAACCTTACGATGAGTGGGAGTAAGGTTTGGATGCTAAACTAAACGGCAGATTGTTTTGCTTTAGGCCAAATGCAGAAGGCTTTAGGCTTCAAGCGGTTAAAGAATTCTTTTAAATGCATACTGCATAAAGCATATTGCTTTCTGCAAATCTTAACGCTTCGAGAACTGGAATTTCTTTCTCGCTTTTTTCTGTCCCGGTTTCTTTCTTTCCACCATTCTGGAATCTCTGGTAAGGAGGCCTTCAGGCTTAAGGATCAGGCGGTACTCAGCATTAATCTCCGTCAAAGCGCGGGAGATACCCAGGCGGATCGCCTCTGCCTGCCCTGTGATACCGCCGCCGAACACATTTACAGTAACATCATACTGCCCTGTAGTTTCCGTAAGGAGGAACGGCTGATTCAGCTTGTAAACGAGGACATCCGTATTGAAGTATTCCTTCGCATCCTTCCTGTTCACGGTGATGTTTCCGCTGCCGGGCTTTACATACACCCTTGCCACAGAAGTCTTCCTTCTACCGATTTTGTGAACTGTTGCCATATATTATTTAAATTCGTTGATGTTAATGGTTTTCGGCTGTTGAGCTTCGTGCTTGTGCTCCGCGCCTTCGTACAGATACAGATTTTTCAGGATGGCAGCACCCAGCCTGTTCTTCGGAAGCATACCTTTTACAGATCTTTCGAGGATTTTCAGCGGATCTTTTTTCAGCTGCTCCTGCGCGGTACGGAACCTCTGCCCTCCCGGGTGACCCGTGTGCCAGATGTAGGTTTTATCTTCCCACTTGTTACCGGAAAGCGTCACTTTGCCGGCATTCAGCACAATTACATTATCGCCGCAGTCTACATGCGGTGTAAAGTTTGCCTTGTGCTTACCTC
Organism: Cruoricaptor ignavus; assembly: GCF_014961145.1. NCBI lineage: Bacteria > Pseudomonadati > Bacteroidota > Flavobacteriia > Flavobacteriales > Weeksellaceae > Cruoricaptor > Cruoricaptor ignavus. The sequence goes on along the minus strand of NZ_CP063145.1, from coordinate 1,674,459 downwards.
TCAAAATCCTGGCAACCGTGGAGGCGAGGCGCCCCAGCGGCTGTCCTTCAGCGTCTACCACAACCCATTCTTTATTAGCGGTAGCCTTGTTCGCTGAAATCGTTTTGTAACTTAATGTATTCACACTTACAAGATTATAGATTAAACATTCCTCTCCCAAATAGAGTGCGCAAAGGTACAGCTTTTTTTTGGATTAACCGCTAAAAGTTTGAAATTTAAGGAATAAAGTTTTCGAGAAATACCTTTAGCTGTTTACACAATGATCATTCACCTCAGCGTCTTACGGCTGCTGAGGCTGGCGAGCAGAAAATAAAGCATCACGATGGCAGCGTATTTTATTACCTGCAACACCCAGATTTCTTCGGAGAAAAATACCTGCCCTGCTCCGGCGATCAGCAGCAGCGGTAATAGTGTCAGCAGCTGTTTCTTCCAGAATGGCCAGCCCGGGCGGTCTGCCAGGTACGCCGCCAGCCACGCTGTGCCGAAAACAATGGCAGAGAAGATAACTTCTGAAACACCGGAACTATCCCCACAGAAATATTCTACAAAACCTACCAGAACGGTGCCGGCGGCCACAAGCCACGGGAAAAATTTTGGCATCTTCTTATTTTTGCAAAGTTAAGCATCTGCCGCGGCAGGATTCAATAAACTTTAAAAATAAAGTAACTAGATAATGCGACATAAAACTTTCAGCATAATAGCAACACTGCTTTTGCTTATGATCACATCCTGCCGAAAAAAACCTGACGCCCAGCAATTGCGCAACGCTTTGATTGACAGCACTTTGGTAAATTTTCAGCAGGCGATGTACGCAGCGAAGATGGATTCCGTTTTTTCGAAATACGATTTCAACGGCAGCATTTCGGTATTTCAGGATGGGAATTTGCTATACGAAAAACAGCAGGGTTTTGAAGATTTTAAGCAGAAAACGGCAATAGACAGCAGTACGGTTTTTGCGATTGCTTCGCTTTCCAAGCAGTTTACGGCGGTTTTAATTTTACTTCAGCAAGAAGAGGGGAAACTTAGCGTGAACGATAAAGTTTCCACCTATCTAACTGATTTTCAAAATGTTACCTATCAGGATATTACGGTTCATCAGTTGCTTACGCACACTTCAGGAATTAGCGATTTTGGAAACGGGCTGCTTTCGAAGCCCGGCGAAAAATTCAGCTACAGCAATAAAGGCTACCGGTTTTTGGGCGAATTAATCGAAGAGGTTTCCGGGAAAAGTTTTGATGAAAATGCGGCGGAGCTTTTCGCGAAGGCAGGAATGCACAGCACCTTCACGCCGAAAACCTTTGACAATCAAAATTTTGGCAGCGCCTACACGGGAAATGCCACGCAATACAGCATCGTGGAAAATATGCCTGCACGGCTTGCGGAAAATTCTATCTCAACTTCTGCCGGCGGAATTCTTTCAACGGTGAATGATTTGAACCGATGGAACTTGGCACTTTTCGGCGGAAAAATCTTGAAGCCCGAAAGCCTGAAACTTCTCACCACGAAATACACTTCGCGCGAACACGAAATTTTAGGAAATGTAGGCTACGGCTACGGCATTATGCTGAACCTTACTGCGCCGGAAGCCTTTTTCCACACAGGCTATGTGAAGGGTTCGCCGTCGCTGAATATTTTTTACCCAAAGACAAAAACTTCGGTAATCATACTTTCCAACATTGCGGACGAACGGAAAAGCAAGAACGGATTTTTCCAGCCGCACAAAGAGATGAAAACCGCTGCAGATGCCGTGGAACTTGCCGCCGAAAAAGTGCGTAGCGAGATGATAAAGAAGGTGGCGCAATAAATTTCGCGATAAGGTGCAAAGTTTGCTAGGTTGAAAAAAAATCCCTGCCAGAAAGCAAGGATCTTGAGATATTTTTAAAAGAAGCTTACTTCACTTTAATAACCTTCGCATTCAGGCCGTTCACTTCGCTTGCCACTTTTCCGGATTTATTGTCGGTGGTTTTGTAGTATACTTTCGCATTCACGCCGTTCATTTCCACACGGTTTACCTTGTCAATCCGTACATTTACATTCGAGCCGTTCACGATGATTTCATTGGCAAAACCCTTCACGGTAATGTCGCAATTTGCACCGTTCACTTCCAGCGTTCCGCCGTTCATAGTGATAGATTTCTTCACGCCCATTCCATCGATTACCACATGTTTCTGCTGGATTTTTGCAGGAGTTACTTTATCAGCCGCAATAACAGGATGAGCGTTCGCCACCGCAATAGCCGCCATGAAAGACAGGCTTAAAAGCACTTTTTTCATAATTTGAATTTTTAGTTTTTCGGTTGTAAATTTAGCGATATTATTTTTGCAAAATGCATACCGAACCAGAAAAAATTATTCTCGGCATCGACCCGGGAACTACCGTGATGGGCTTTGGCATTATTTCCGTGCAGAAGGGGCAGATGCAGCTGGTGTCCATCCACGAACTTTTGCTGAAAAAATATCCGAACCACGAAACCAAGCTGAAATATATTTTCGAGAAAACGCTGAGCCTGATAGATGAATTCCATCCGGATGAAGTGGCCTTAGAAGCGCCGTTTTTCGGGAAAAATGTGCAGAGTATGCTAAAGCTGGGCAGGGCACAGGGCGTGGCAATGGCAGCATCGCTACATAGGGACATCCCGATTACAGAATATTCGCCGAAAAAAGTGAAAATGGCGATAACTGGGAACGGCAACGCCAGCAAGGAACAAGTAGCCGGAATGCTGCAAAACCTGCTGAACCTGAAGGAATTCCCGACGAAATACCTGGATGCTTCGGACGGATTGGCTGTGGCGGTTTGCCATCATTTCAATTCCGGAAATACCGTTTCCGATAAAAAATATACCGGCTGGGAAAGCTTTTTAAAGGATAATCCTGGGAGGGAGAGGTAGGTTTTGCAATGTTGCAAAATTCAGTTTACAAGTCTTTACAAATTATTTTTGAAAAAAAATAAAATATTCGTAAATTCACAATAAATTATAAGACCATGTCTTTCTTTAATGATTTACTCGACAAGCGAGGAATTAGTCCTAACAGTGTTAAGTCTATCCAGCAGATTATCATTTCGGAAGAGGAATTCACAACTCTTTCTACTCACATTAAAGGAACGCCTTACCTAGCAAGGCTTGATGCGAGAGATGCCAGTTTATATTATGCTTTTTGGTGGCGCTATTTATACAGCGGCGGCACTCCATCGAAAGAAAAAATCTACGAATCGCTCGAACTGAACACCGATTATGGCGCAGAAGATTTCTATAAACATGCGCGGAAAGGTGCTGAAAAAATCGGTATTGCTTGGATCAGAAGGCAGAACAAACTTTACTTCCGCACGCTGCTTTCTCAGGGAGGCCTACCACTAAATCACATCAAAAGTGGTAATAATTACGATTCGTATACCCGTTTTCTTTTAAAATTGCAGAAAAAGAATCCCGACTCGGAGGCTGACATTGAATCCGATTATTTCCTTGTAAAGCTTTTGCCCAAAAGTATGCGTAACGAGTATGTATACCGCAGCAGTCTGGATTTGATTAAAAGTATAAATTCAGATGAACGCTACGATAATCTGGAAGAAGATCTAAGGATACTTTTACGAAACAATATTCAAAACCAAAATGAGAAACGCACCAGAAAAACATCACTGAAGGCGGACTGGATTCTCAAAAAGCAAGAGGACACTTATATCGTTTTGCTGGCTACGAATGAACCAGGATCTATGGATGCTGAATCCTTTAAAAATCTCTCTCGGGAGCTTCCAAACAAGGATGACCTTGCAAATCATTATAATCTTTTTGCGGGAGATTACCTCCTCTGTAGTTTTTATAAAAATATCGGTGGCGAATACAGCCTAACCTGGAGTAATTCTACGATGGTAAGATGGAATAATGAAGACATTTTACCGGAAGTTTTCCTTATGGACAGCAAAGGAAATTCGTATAGAGTTGATAATTTAATAACGCACTTACCATCGACATCGCAGCCCAACTACTGGGGTAAAAGATCTGAGGATGAATACATTCTAGAAAAATCTACCAAAACAGCTTGGGAAGAAGCCCTGCTCACTTTTCCAGAATGTTTTTCTTCGGAAAAAGAGCAAACTGAAATAATCATCAATGGGGTGGAATTGCAAGCCATTGAAGTAGAAGACTCAGAAACACTGATATACAACGAAACGGGAGAAACCAAGGAATTCAAAACAAACGCACAAAGCTTTGATTTCCAAATTATTACCGATATTCTACCGGAGGAAATCATAAAATCCAACCTTCATGTTGTAAAGAATACGATATCCCGTATTTATGTGTTTAAAAAAGGTGGGGATGAAAATGAAGTGGATGATGACGATGATGAGAAAACTTTTGAGGCAAGGAAGATCGAATATTCGAAGGACAAAACTAACTGGAAAACTCTCAAACGAAAAGAATTCCTACCCTACGGCTTACTATATTTAAGAATTCATTTCGGCAATATGATGGAGGAAGCTGTGGTATTTAACATTGGAAATCTTGAAATTCAAAATCAGGATGCCACTACGGTTTCTGCCACTATAAGCTTTCATTCCCGCGCTGATTTTTCTATTGAGCCAAAGCCAAATGAACTCTGGGATATAGAAGAAATCAACAATGGCGAATTTAAGATCAGTTTGACGAACAGGCTAAAAAGCCCGAGAACCCTACGCTTCGCGTTAAAATCAAGGGAAGACAACAGGGCGCTTTTTATAGAAATTGCACCGCCTTTTGAAGGCATCCAAGTGATTGATAATGAGAACAATATTGTAAAGCAAGGTTCAGAACTAAATATCTCTGACCTTCACGGCTGCAGGCTGGTAAACAGGAAGAATGGGAAAGTTTCTGTAAGAATGAGCAATACCTGCAATGGTGAAATTAAAATAATTAGAGAATGTGCCAAAGGCAATATTCCGATTATAGATTATCTCAATGATTTTCGCAGGCTGTTTTCAATTTCTGATTTGATGGATGATAATTGCAAAATCCTGTTTGAAATTTGCGAAAATCAACGCGATAACTTAAGAAGAAAAGCCAGTTTTAACATTGGCCGATACAATAACAGAGTGGAACAAAGCTGCGAGAACGACGAAACTCTTCTGCGTTTTGAAAGGGATTCCGATGCGGATCTTATCGCCATTCCTTTAGATTGCAGCGCATCACAGATAGACACTATCTCCCTTGAAAAATCTGATGGTATTTTCCGGTTCCCTGATAACTTGCCTTCTGATAAATTTTTAATTGTGGAGAGTAATGAAAATGCTCAAAGCACTCTGCTGCCAATTTTTGTGACAAGCGACCCGGACAATGTGCCAACAGATGAGCATGATAGGCTTGAAAGAATTAGTAGCTATGCTGACGAGCTTTCGAAAAGCGAAATAGATTCAGAGGCCTGGTATAAGTTCAACATTTATTTTACAACCTGCGATTATTATAAATTACCGTTTGCCGCCTTCGATATTTTACGGAGTGTGGCCATAAATCCAAAAGTAGCCGCAAGAGCGTTCTTCTTTTTGAATGAGAAACTGAGAGCGTACCAAAACGCTGAGGAATTTCATAATCAGCTGAGGAAACTGGAAGAAGATACCGGGTTCCTGTTCCACTGGGTTCCGCAAAAAGAATGGATTTCAGCGGCAGGATGGGCTTCCATGGAAATCTCCGCAGTAGTACCCTTCCTGAAAGAAAGCACCAAGATAGAAATCAATAATATGTGTTATGACATTTCTACGCAGCAGCCAAATATGCAGCATTTAATGCCAACTCCGGCAATCCTTCAAGGGCTAAGGCAAAGACTTGGCAACCAAGTTTTGAATGAAATCCCAAACACATATTGGGATCTTGAGGAAGTTGATACTTTAATTCATAAAGCTGATGATCACAGAATAATCCGACTTTTACTAGAAGCTCCCATAGCTGCAGCCCTTTCCATCAAGGATAAAAACCGAAAAATTTGGGAGAATTCTATAGATGGTTTTAAAATCCGCCGAAACTACCTCTATGCAAGAGAAATGGATAAAAACTGGTACAATCAAATACTTTTGTATTCCATCAACAAACTGCAATAAAAATGAATTTCGATAATTTCTACAATAAAGTTGATGGCAGGCTGAAAGATTCCATCAACGCACTTTGGGCAATGGGTGATGCAGAAATGCAGCGCTACCTGGAATATCTTTTCAAAGATCAGCCTCTGCTTGCAGAGCCAGTGCTGCAAAACACTTTTCCCTGGGAAAGTGCTGAAAAGCTTATGGAAGAATATGCACCTGAGATTTTTGAGAAAAATTTTATTTCCGCCATTGATAAGGTAAAGGGTGAGTACCGCTTTCCAAAAGACAGAAAGCCTTACAAGCACCAGGTTCAAAGCTGGCAAAAACTGCTTAATGAAAAAAAATCCATAGTAGTAACTACAGGAACAGGCTCTGGGAAAACAGAATGTTTTATGTTGCCTGTTCTCCAAGATTTATATGCCAACTGTAAAAATTCCAACAGCATTAATGCGATATTCCTCTATCCGCTAAACGCCTTGATCGCCAGCCAGCAAAAGAGAATGGATGCCTGGTGCCAAAAACTTGGCGGCATTACATACGCCATGTACAACAGTAAAACTGAGGAGAACAGCAAGAATAATCAAGATTCGCAAGCCTACCCGCAGCTGATTTCCCGGGAGAAAATTAGGAACACGCCGCCAAACATCCTTTTCACAAATCCATCAATGCTGGAGTACATTCTTCTTCGCAGGCAGGATACCCCTATATTGGAGAAATCTGCGGGAAAATTGCGGTGGATATTGCTGGATGAAGCGCACACCCTCACGGGTTCTTCAGCCGCAGAGATGGCACTACTTATCCGTAGGCTTGTGGATGCATTTAAAACAGATATAAAAGATATTCGCTTTGCACTTACTTCGGCAACCGTAGGCAGCGGAAACGATGATGCGCTGAAAAAATTTATGGCAAACCTGTGCGGCATTCCTGAAGAAAATATCGCCGTGATAGAAGGCAAAAGGGTTTTAAACAAAACTTTCGACGAAAACAAACTGACCGACAGCCGATTTGATATTAAAAATATAGAGCAACTGCGAAGCGATATAGTTAAGAATAACTTTATGCCTCTTCAAAATCTGGAGACTTATTCACCAGCTGATTTAAGGGATAACCTTCTAAAATCTGCCGACATTATATCGGAAAGCGATGCGGTGCCGCTTCGTGCACATTTCTTTCTGAGAAGCTTGGGTGGGCTATTCTGCTGCACAAATCCAAATTGCGAAAAGCATAAAGAGTTTAAGCCGAAGCATATACCCGGAACACTGCACACCATTGCCGCCAAAAATTGTGAATGCGGCTGGCCTTTGCTGGAACTGATCTCCTGCAAATCCTGCGGAAATTATATGATGGAAGGAGAGATTTTTGAACAAGACAAAATCAGGCAGATTACCATTGAAGATGGAACGGCATTCAACATTCACGAGGAAGAAGACGATGAAGAAATAGACAATATATCTGAGCAAAAAGGAAATAAAATCATCATTTTACCTAATTTGCCAAATAAAAAGTATGCCCATGAATCGTATAGTCGCTGTGCAATTGAAACCGATGGTCGTTTAAATTATGATGGCGAAAGTTTTTTAATTTCTCACCAAGTCCCTGACAGATGCCCATTCTGCGGAGAAAGCGCCGCTAATGCTTATCACTTCAGGATGTCTACCGCCTTCACTAATCGGCTTCTTTCCGATATTATCCTGGGGGAAACGGAAGGAACGACAAATGATGATAAGGCACTTTGGGAAGGTAGAAAATATATTTCCTTTACTGACAGCAGGCAGGGAACCGCGAAAATTTCTGCGCTCCAAAATCAAGACACGGAAAAAAACTGGATTAAATCGATGGTTTACCACTTTCTGCTTAAGAACGGGGAAAACCCAAATGCTGATCCAAACTCTATTCTGCATTACCTTCAGAAACAGTTTGATAACGCAGAGAAGCAAATAATCAGAGATCACCTGAAAAAGGAAATAGATAAAGAAAAAGCTAAAGTTAACAATGCACTGCCCAAAATTAAATGGAAGGATTTAATAGTTAGAATTGATTCGGATAGAAGCAGCGAACTGAAAACCATTTTCTTAAACAACCTGAGTGATAGCAGATTTACATACGGAGATAATTGGAAAGATTTCCTTACCGCATTGCTTTACGACCAATTCGGCAGAAGGCTTCCACGAGAAAACTCTCTGGAGAATCTGGGACTTGTATCATTATCTTACCCTAAAATTGACGCCATTGCCAATCGCCCTGCAATCGCTGAACAACTCGGAATAACTATAGATGAATGGAAAGATTTATTGAAAATTACCGTAGACTACTTCATCAGAGCTAAATTTTATTATAGCATCCCTGAGACAGCTTCACAATTAACGAGCGGGTTCTATCGGAAATATCAAACAGTAAAAGAGGAAGACTGGCCAAAAGCGCAGGAGAACAGCAAGCGGCAAAACAGGCTTGTAATGCTTATTTGTGCTGGGCTCGGCTGGCACGATTACGAAGATCTGTCTAAAAAAAAAGTTGACCAAATCGATGAACTTATTAATGAAATTCGCAAAACATTACAAGCGAATTTATTAACAAATACCGGTGAAAATAAGTTTCAATTAAATCTGGAGGAAAAGAGCGAATTCAGCATAAATTCAAAAGCATATTTATGCCCGGTAAAACGGCGGCTGATAGACAGGCATTTCCGCAGTTACTCACCGTGGATTACTGGAGGGCTCACGCCAGAGAATGTAGAAAATTTCAGGATAACTAAAGAAGTTGATATTCCTAAACTGCCCTATCCGTTCAATTTGAATGGTGAAAATGAACAAAATCACCATCAAACGAGGATATGGATTTCTGAAAATTCAAAAACACTCAGAGAGCAAGGCGTTTGGAGCGACCTTCAGGAAAGAGTTTTGGATATAAAGCCATTGTTCTTGGCAGGAGAGCATTCTGCTCAACAAAGCGACAAAACATTAAAGAAACTTGAAGAGCAGTTTAACGAAGGTAAGCTGAACATCCTGAACTGCTCCACCACGATGGAAATGGGTGTAGATATTGGTGGGATTTCCACGGTGCTAATGAACAATGTGCCGCCAGGCCCTGCAAACTATCTTCAGCGAAGCGGTAGAGCGGGAAGGCGCCAGGAGCAGAAGTCTCTTGCCGTTACCATTTGCACTCCTAATCCTATTGGGTATAATGTTTTCAACAATCCTAAGTGGGCGTTGGAACACGAGATTGCACCACCTATGCTACAGTTCAGAAGCCCGGAAGTTGTTTCGCGGCACATCAACGCACTGCTGTTTGGAAAATTCATCCAATCAGAAGAGATTGGTGGCGTAAATGTGAAAGACAGCATTGACACTTTCTTCTTTGGCATTGAAGGTGCAGAGCCGCTGGCACAAAGATTCTCTGATTGGTTAATCAATTTGAACGATACCGAGTTTTCTAATGAAATAGAAAAGCTTACAAAAGGCACACCTATGGCAGGCCTGAAAAATTCAACATACATTCATAATGTAAAACAAAATTTTGAGAAACTAAAAAACAAGGCTGAAACCAGAAAAACGAATTTCGAAAATACACTGCAAAATCTTAGGAGAGAGTATGGAGAAAATTCTCCAGCTTACAAAGCGGTAAATTTTCAGTTGGGGCGGTACTTAAGTAGGAATGCCCTTACTAACCTGGTAGAAGAAGGTTTCGCGCCAAGCGCAGGAATTCCTACGGGCTTAGTAGAAATTGAAACCACCACGATAAATGATTTAAAGAAAAATCAGAACAAAGAAAATCCGTCCTACCACATTACAAGAGCCTTGGCCGCCTATGCACCAGGCAATGAAATTGTAATAAACAACTGGAAATATATTTCGGGAGGAATTATTTCCCAAAACATCTATGGCGGACAGGATAGGCACGCCGTGGTACAACAATGCAGAAAATGCGGCTACCAAAGAGTTGTAGAGGGCGACCAGGAAAACAACATACAACAACCTTGCGCCAATTGCCAACACACAGACTTTGTAGGCATATCTATGGCAACTAGAGGAGCCGGAACTTTTACAGAACTGATAGAGCCCGCCGGTTTTGCCGTAGATTTATACAGCGAAAAATCACGAAAAATAAAAGAAACTACCAGTCTAAGCACGGTAGAGCCGCTACTGCTAAACATTAAGCCTTGGGCAAACGATGAATCTTCACTAATCGATATCAGAGAAAGCGATAGGAATGCAGAAATACTATACTACAATAAAGGTAAGGGCGATGGTTTTTCAGTATGCCTGGTTTGTGGGAGAGCATCACTTGACCCGCAAAAACTGGAAAGCCACCGAAGGCTGAGAGGTGGTAAAGATCAGGATGGCACGATATGCAGCGGAGATGGCAACAGTATAAAACATAATGTAATTCTTGGCGGAAGATTCCAAACAGATTTTGTGGAAATCAGAGTGAAAAATGAAGGGAATAATTTTTCCAACGATGAAAAGCTGCTGTATTCCTTAGGCGTTATGTTCACAAAAATGCTTGCTGAATACTTGGCTATAGACGAGCAGGAGCTCAGTTTCAACCTCAAACAGTATGGCTCCTATTCATCTCTGTTCATTTTTGATACAGCAACCGGCGGTGCAGGATATGCGCCACAATTCTCACTATATCTTGAAAAAATTCTGGAAAAATCACTAAACAAACTTGAAAACTGCGATTGCCAGACTGCCTGTACCAAATGCCTAATCGATAGAAATTCAAATCATCACCTTAATTGGCTGGACAGGCACCTTGCTATCGATTGGCTTAAACGAGCGCTAGACCAAAGTGTGCCTAAAGAACTTGCCGAAAAAATGCTTGGCATTAAAAAACTTATTGGAAATGTGCGGGATGATATTAACAAATACATCTACCGTAATGATATTGAAGAAATATGGCTCTATACAGACAGCAATTTCGAGCACTGGGATTTGGAATCCTCCAAAATCATAAAGCACCTGAGTGAAAATACCAAAATAAATTTCGTTATAACCGATGAACCTATTTATAGAAATCAGCACGATAAAATTACATTTTTCACTTCAAAAAGATATGGCAACATACTGAAGGTTTCCGGAGAAAACCTGCCTTTGCATCGCGTAGCTATAATGAAGCTAAAGAATGGCGAGTTAATTGATTATTACGCTGAGGAATTTTCCGATAAACCGGATGAGAATTGGGGAGCAATTATTTCAGGAGCTTCATACATTTTGCACAAAGCATCACTGCCGGAATTTTCCGAAGTGCCAGAGCCTACTTTCAATACCGGAAGTTCTGTAGCAGAAATTTTTATAAAAACCCACCAGGAAATCAACTCAGAGGAGATTGCAGAAATAGTTTTAGAAGAATTAGCAAAAAAAGGAATCAACTTACAGGATTTAATGGCGGGAAACACTTACCAGGCAGCCTATTACGACAGGTATGTAAAATCTCCCTTCGCTGTGCTGCTAATGCTACAGTTCCTTGAAAAACTAAAAGATAAAACAGGATTCAATTTGGAGAGCGTAACAGTAAACATAAAGGATTTCGCAAATCAGAAAAAACCTTCCAAATTTTTTCACGAATTTGAAAACTCAGAGGAAAGGGATAAATTTTTAGAATCAATCGCAGAAAATGAATTTGATCTTCCAAATTTTGGATTAATTGAAGGAAACATACCTCACTACCGTTATTTCGAATTTATTAACGGTAACGGAAGCCAAAAAATAATCATACGGCCTGATGCCGGCATCGAACACGGCTGGATCGCTGTGGAAAATATCGGCTATGACGAAATCTATGCTATTGATAAATTCCGAATAAGGAAGAAAGACGACAATCCAATTCTTTATACAATATCGGTTGAGTAAATGCAAAGTGCTATAATGAATTCTTAAAATAAATCTTTATAATTCAGTCCATCTTTTGTGGTTTGTGAGAAGGATTATAAAGTACAAAAGACTGAAAGTAAGAAGCAAAAAAAGCCGCAATCTCTGCGGCTTAAATATTAGATTAAATTTTATTACAACGAATAATTCGGGGCTTCCTGCGTGATGATTACATCGTGCGGATGAGATTCCTTCAAACCGCTGCCCGTAATCTTCACCATTTTGGATTCCGTTTGCAGCGCGGTAATGTCTTTCGCACCGCAATAGCCCATCCCCGCACGAATTCCGCCGGTCAGCTGGAAAATCACATCCTGCAGTTTGCCTTTGTGCGGCACCCTGCCTTCAATGCCTTCCGGTACAAATTTTTTCGCTTCGCTTTGGAAATAGCGCTCCTTGCCACCGCGTTTCATCGCCGCCAAACTGCCCATACCCTGGTAAGATTTGAACTTCCTGCCCTGGAAAATAATTTCTTCCCCCGGCGCTTCATCGGTTCCCGCCAAAAGTGAACCAAGCATCACGGCTGCAGCACCGCTGGCAATGGCCTTCACGATGTCACCCGATAGTTTAATGCCGCCGTCCGCAATTACGGAAACGCCTTTTTCCCTGGCAAATTCGTACACATTGTAAATTGCGGAAAGCTGCGGCACGCCAACTCCTGCTACAACTCTCGTAGTGCAGATTGAGCCCGGGCCTACGCCCACCTTCAGCACATTGGCACCAGCATCTATCAGGTCTCTCGCCGCTTCAGCCGTCACAATATTTCCGCCAACAATGTCCAGCTCCGGAAATGCGTTGCGGATTTCCTTCACCTTTTCCAGAACGCCTTTGGAATGGCCGTGTGCAGAATCGACGGCAATAATGTCCACACCTGCAGTTACTAGCGCAGAAATCCGCTCCATCGTATCATCGCCAACGCCAACGCCAGCCCCCACAATCAGCCTGCCGCTGGAGTCCTTCAGCGCATTAGGATATTCCAGCTGGTTATCAATGTCTTTTATCGTGATTAATCCTACCAAACGGTATTGCTCATCCACAATTGGAAGTTTTTCAACACGGTTGGCTAGCAGGATTTTCTTCGCATCTTCCAGCGTTGTATCGAGGTGAGAAGTAATGAGGTTGTCCTTCGTCATCAGCGTTTCCACCTTTTGGGAATCGTCCTCGTGATATTTCACATCACGGTTGGTTATGATGCCGAGAAGTTTATTTTCAAAATCCACCACGGGAAGTCCGGAGATTTTATAGCGTGCCATCAGCTGCTTCGCTTCGCCGAGTGTGTGGTCTTTCGTTAAAGTTACCGGGTCAGAAATCATACCGTTTTCCGAGCGCTTCACATTGTTCACCTGTCCAGCCTGATCGGCAATTGGCATATTTTTATGGATGAAGCCTAGGCCACCAACTCTTGCCAGGGCTATGGCCATTTCGGCTTCGGTTACGGTATCCATCGCTGCGGAAACGATGGGCACATTTAGCATAATTTTCTCGGAAAGCCTTGATTTGAGGGAAACCTGGTTGGGCAGGACTTCGGAATATGCAGGGATTAGCAGCACATCATCGAAAGTGATGGCTTGCTCTAAGATTTTGTCTTGAATAGGCATCGCACTTTCTTTGCAAAATTACGGCAAAAATAGTTTCCGCGAAAGCGTATTAATTCGAATTAATACTAATTTTTTCGAATGCTGGGGATTAAAAGTTCTCAAAAACATACGCCAGAATATCCTTGTCCTGCTTTGTAAGCGCTACTTTTCGGCGATGCATTACTTTTTCCGCAACTTCAAAGGCCTTATCCAGCTTAAATTTTTCATCACCGGAAAAACCGCCCCAGCTGAAATTCTCCACATAGTTCGACGGAAAGCCAGCCCTAAAAATATTGGCTGCAACGCCCACCACAGTACCAGTGTTCAGCTGTGTATTTATCGCGGTTTTCGCGTGGTCTGCCATTATCAACCCGCAAAATTGCAGCCCAGTATCTTCCAGTTTTTCGGATTTAAAACTGTAAAGTTTCACATTGGCGTAATTATTTTTCAGGTTGGAAGAATTCGTATCGGCGCCAAGATTACACCATTCACCAATCACCGAGTTGCCAACAAAACCTTCGTGGCCTTTGTTGCTGTAGCCGAAAACTACTATGTTATTCACTTCGCCGCCAATTTTCGAGTGCGGACCGATCGTGGTGGCGCCGTAAATTTTCGAGCCAAGATTAAACTTCGAGCCTTCGCAAAGCGCAATGGGACCGCGAAGATTGCAGCCTTCCATTACTTCGGTATTTTTCCCGATGTAGATTTTTCCAGTCAGCGTATTCAGCGTGGAAAATTCCACCGTGGCACCTTCCTCGATGAACAAATCTTCCGGATTTCCGAGCAGACCGTTCGTGGAAGATAGCGGCTGAGATGCCCTGCCCTTCGTTAAAAGCTGAAAATCGAAATCAATCGCCTTGTCGTTAAAGCTGAACAAATCCGTACGCTTTTTGAAAAACACCAAAGGATCTGCCACTTCTGTGATTTTTTCAATTTGCGACAGCGAAAAATCCTGCATACGCACCTTTGCAGCAAGCAGTTCATCCTCGTAAAACAGCGCCTCGCCAAGCTGCAGATTTTTGATTTGGCTTAAAACTTTTTCCGTTGGCAAAAAGTTCGGGACAATTACCAAACCCTCTTCATCCGTCGGCGAAGAAAATTTTTCCTGCAAATAATCCTCAGTTAAAAACCTCACTTCGCTGATTTCCAGGAGATTACGCCATCTTTCTGAAAAGGTTAAAATTCCGCATCGCATTCCTGCGACGGGCCGTGTGAATGTGAGCGGTAAAAATTCTTCCCAATATTGCGCGTCCGAAAATACCAGTTGCATAGCTTCGATTTTTGTCAAAAATACATAAAAAAAGCCTTCCCGACTGAGAAGGCTTAGCTGAATTTCCGCGGAAATTACTTCGCGAATTTCTTGTATTTGTTCATAAATTTATCCACACGGCCAGCCGTATCCACAAGCTTCACCTTACCAGTGTAGAAAGGGTGTGAAGTGGAAGAAATTTCCATCTTCACCAAAGGGTAAGTTTCGCCTTCGTACTCAATTGTGTCCCTCGTTTCCGCTGTGGATTTGCAAAGGAACATTTCATCGTTGCTCATATCCTTGAAAACTACGAGCCTATAATTGTCTGGGTGGATTCCGTTTTTCATAATGTGCTTACTTTTAAACTCTGCGGCATTTTCTTCCGCCAAAATTTTAGACCGCAAAAATACAAAACTTTTTCATTCCGGCAAAAAGTTTTTAGGAAAATTTTCAGCATTAATTTTTCTGCATATTCCAATCTTTTCCTATTTTTGAAAACTTTTCATTTTTTAAACGATGAATTTCAGATATTTTTTCGGCACAATGCTCTGCATACTATTCGCCGCCATTTCCTGCAAGACCGATGAAATCGTGTTTGATGCGCCTACTTCTGCGCTGAAATTTTCGAAGGACACGGTGTTTATCGACACGGTTTACCACCAGATCCGTTCCGAAGCCTACGCCGTGAAAGTTTACAATCAGGAAGACAAGGATGTGATGATTCCGCGGATTGCTTTGCGGGACGGCGCAAATTCTCAATACCGAATCAATGTGGACGGAAGGCCTGGCACACGGTTTACGAATGTGCCACTGCGCCGGAAAGACAGCCTTTTTATCTTCGTGGAAATGGCGCCGAAAGCTAATGCTGCGGAAGCCATTGCCGAAGACAAAATTCAGTTTGAGGGTGCGGCAAACACGAAAGAAATCACGCTGTTTTCCGTGGTTCAGGATGCAGAATTTTTTATCGAAAGTAAAACTAACCCAAACATCATCACGGAAAATACCGTTTGGGATAATTCAAAGGCTAAGGTAATTTTTGGAAAATTATCCTTATCAGAAGGAAAAACCCTAACGATTCAGAAAGGAACAAAGGTTTATTTTACGAAAAACGGAAGCCTTAGCCTTGGTAAAAATTCCACGCTGAAAGTGAATGGTGAACTGGGCAATGAGGTGCTGTTTCGCGGCGACAGAAGCGATACGAGATATGATACAATTGCGCTGAACTGGAAAGGAATTTCCGCTGAACAGGGCGCAAAACTCAATATTAATTATGCTAAGATTTTCGGCGGCGAAACCGGGATTTTGCTCAATTCTTCCGAGGCTGAAATTAAAAACTCCATCATCCACACATTCCAAAAGTTTGGTATTCAGTCAGTTGCATCAAAATTAAACTTGGAAAATTCCGTACTTTCAAATTGCGGCGAAGCCAATCTTGGAATTTACAAAGGTGGCAGTACTACGATTCTGCATAGCACTTTGGCGAATTTTTGGAAGCTGAATTCCGCAATGCCTGCGTACGCACTTTTCGTGACCAACGAATTTAACAATGGAAATTCCACGGAAAACGGCGCTGTAAATTTAACCGTGAAAAACTCGATTATTTTTGGAGAAAGGGAGAATGCCGTTTCGTTTAAACCGATTAACGGACAGAATTTTTCTTATCAATTTTCGCACTCTCTGCTGAAAATCGGCAAAGATTCGGGCTTTACTTTTGACGCAAATCCTGCCATCAGAAATTCCATCAAAAACGAAGACCCGAAATTTGCAAACATCTTCACGCATAAGCTAAATTTACGGGTGAAGGATGATTCTCCGGTAAAGGCTAAAGCACCAGTAATCAGCGGATTAGAGAAAGATATTGCCGGAACTTCGCGCACAAATCCTGCAACCATCGGTGCTTATCAGTAATGGAAATTTCGGCGCTGCAAAAGCAGGTGGATGAGTGGATTAAAAGCGTTGGCGTGCGCTATTTCAGCGAGCTGACCAATATGGCGATTTTGTCCGAAGAAGTGGGCGAAGTTGCGCGGATTATCGCAAGAAGGTACGGAGAGCAAAGCGAGAAGGAAAGCGATAAAACTAAAGATTTAGGCGAAGAGTTGGCGGATGTTCTGTTCGTCACCTTATGCCTTGCCAATCAGACGAACATCGATCTACAGGCAGCTTTTGACCGCAAAATGAAGCTGAAAACCGAGCGGGATTTCGAGCGGCATCAAAACAACGAGAAGCTGAAATGAGCGATATTTTCCTGCCGAAATCCAAATTAATTCGGGATAAATCGCTGACAATTTGTGGCTCAAAAAGCGAATCCAACAGGCTTTTAATTCTGCAGAAATTATACGGCAACATCCAAATCGAAAATCTTTCGGATTCGCAAGATACCCAATTGCTGCAGCGGGCGCTGGTTTCTACCGAAGAAGTAGCGGACATTCATCACGCTGGAACGGCGATGCGATTCTTGACATCGTTTTTCGCCATTCAGGAAGGCAGAACCACGATTCTCACAGGAAGCGAAAGAATGAAGCAAAGGCCTGTAAAACCGTTGGTAGAAGCACTTCTTGCGCTTGGTGCGGAAATTTATTATTTGGAAAATCCAGGTTTTCCGCCGCTGAAAATCGTTGGGAAAAAACTGAAAAATCACCGCATAAAAATCGATGCCGGAATTTCGTCACAGTTTATTTCATCGCTGATGATGATTGGCGGAAAGCTGGAAAACGGCCTAGAAATCGAGCTTCTGGGTGAAATCACTTCCAAACCGTACCTGGAAATGACGCTCAATCTGCTCACGGAAATCGGAATTGAAAGCCATTTTGAAAACAGCATCATTCGGATTTTTCCGGCGAAAAATTTAGCAACTAAAAAATTAGTGATAGAAAGCGACTGGTCTTCGGCAAGCTATTTCTATTCGGCTTGTGCAATTGGTCGTGAAAAAATCAGCCTGAGAAATTTCAAGCAAAATTCTTTGCAGGGCGACGCATTCGTTGCAGAACTTTACAAGAATTTTTTCGGAATAAAAACCGAATTTTCTGACGAAACAATTTCCTTGATTCCAACAGAAAAATTCAGCAAGCCGGAAAAAATTTCATTGGATATGA
Source organism: Cruoricaptor ignavus (assembly GCF_014961145.1). Classification (NCBI taxonomy): domain Bacteria; kingdom Pseudomonadati; phylum Bacteroidota; class Flavobacteriia; order Flavobacteriales; family Weeksellaceae; genus Cruoricaptor; species Cruoricaptor ignavus. The sequence goes on along the minus strand of NZ_CP063145.1, from coordinate 1,656,632 downwards.
ATTCCTGTCCGGATATTGTGCAAACGCTTTGTGCAACGGCATCTGCAATGAAAATTCCGTTCGAAATTTCCGGACTGAAAACTTTGAAAATAAAGGAAACCGACAGGCTTTCTGCTCTGAAAAATGAGCTGGAAAAAATCGGTTGCATTACAGAAATTGGCGATGACTTTATTAAAACTAAAAAATTCGTTGAACCGCAAAATGAGATTTTGATCGAAACCTACGACGATCACAGGATGGCGATGAGTTTTGCGCCGTATTGTTTAGCACAGCCATTAACCATTGAAAATCAGCAGGTTGTAGAGAAATCTTATCCAAAATTTTGGCTGGATTTTGTAAAGATTCTTTCGCCCGAAAATTAATCGCTAAATTTGTTCCGAAAGCCGCCAATTGTGGACGACGGTATTGTAAATTCCTACATTTTCCCGGACTCCCAACTTGCCGCTGAAGAACTTTTTAAAAATCTCGATTGAAAACCATTATAATCACCGGAACTTCGGCCGGAATCGGTTATGCGCTTGCCGAACATCTTGGAAGGCTGGGGCACAAAGTGTACGGGCTCAGCAGAAAACCTACTGATTCTCAATATTTTACGACAATCCCAACGGACATTACAAATGCCGGGGAAATCGAAAAAGCCGTTTCGGAAATTTTGCAAGAAGAAAATCGCATCGATGTGCTCATCAACAACGCTGGCATGGGAATGGTGGGTGCTGTGGAAGATGCGCAAAAGCCTGAAATTCAGCGGCTTTTCGATTTGAATCTGATTGGAACCGTGCAAATGATGAGTGCGGTTTTACCAAAAATGCGGGCACAGAAATTCGGGCAAATCATCAATATTTCGAGCATTGGTTCTGAGATGGGATTGCCTTTTCGAGGATTTTATTCCGCGTCGAAAGCTGCTGTGGATAAGGTGACGGAAGCTGTGCGCTACGAGGTTTTGCCGTGGAATATTCAAATCTGTGCGCTGCATTTGGGTGACATCAAAACGAAAATTGCGGACAACCGTGTGCGTTCCGAAGTTTCTGAGCCGTACAGGAAAATGTTCAACTCGGTTTACAGCCTGATGAATGCTCATGTGGAGGCTGGAACTTCGCCTGAACTTGTGGCAGTTTATATCGAAAAATTGCTGCAAAAAAAGCGCTGGAAAGCGCACTACTTCTTCGGACCTTTCGGGCAGAAAATCGGCATTCCGCTGAAACACATCTTGCCGCAGAATTTCTACGAAAAACTGATGAGGCGGTATAATAAAATGTAGATTTTCTGGGTTTTAAGCCTATGAATGCCTTTGCTGCACGAGTTTTCTTGCTGAGTTTTGCCTTAGTTTGTTCGCTGAGTTTCGCTCAGAATTTCATCCTGAAAGACATTGAAACCGGGAAAGAATTCGTGCGGAAAGATTCGATGAGCGCTGTTAAATTTCTGGATTCGCTCGTTTCTGCAAACTATTTTCTTACGAAAATTGTCGTGGCAGAGAAGTATGGATCCGATGTGAGAATAATTTTTGAAAAGGGTAAAAATTTCAATCAGGCACGCCTGGAGTTCAGTCCAGAACTGAGCAATTATAAGAGGATCACTTACACTAAAAAACTGGATTCACTTCAGAAATCCATCAGCAGAGATTTGTACAATAGTGGATATCCTTTCAATCGGGTGCTTACTCAATGGATCGGTTTTAAGCAAGGGCAAGCCACGGTGCGGTTATCTGCAGACCTTGGCGAATTGCGACAAATAAACTCCGTTGAAATTAGAGGGTATGATAAAGTGCCTCGAGCTTTTGTGAAAAACATTAATCGGAGATATGCAGGGAAACCATACAGTCAAAAGCTTATTCAAAACTTAAACACAGAAATCAGTCAAAATCAATTTATTGCACTTGAAAGGCAAGCGCAGACACAATTCACAAAAGATTCCACCAAAATCTATCTTTTTCTTCAGAAAAAAAAGGCTAGCTCCTTTGATGGCATAATCGGTTTTGGGACAGACGAAAGAGGAAAATTTAAATTCAACGGGCTCCTGGATTTACAGTTCATAAATCTCCTGAATTCTTTTGAGGATATATCGCTTCACTGGCAGCGCAGCCAGGACGGTGGACAAAATCTCAGCTTGCAGGTCGATGTGCCTTTCCTGTTCAAATCACGAACCGGAGCGAACATTGATATGAATATTTTCGTGCAGGATTCAGCCTTTGCTAAAGTTCGTTTTCTCCCGTCGCTTTACCGACAAATTAACCAAAGAAATAAAATAGGTTTAAACGCATTGTTTGAAACATCTGCAGTACTGGAAGGGGGCAGTTATGCTAATTTTGAAAATTATAATTCAAACGGAGTAGGTATTTGGTACTCATTTACAAAAAACTCTGAAATACCAATTTTTCTATACGATACTGAGCTAAGAACGGGGGTAAATATTGCCAAATTGAAATACAATGATTCTGGGCATCGGACAACGCAAACTAAATTCGAAGCAGGCTATGGGCAAAACATAAAAATATTTAAACAGAACTGGATAAATATAAGCGCTGAAGCAGCAGGGATTACACCAGGTAGTTCTAATAAAACGGCAGATAATACTATGCTGAGGTTTGGAGGGTGGAAATCTATGCGTAGCTTTGGTGAACAGTCGATTCTGGCGACCTTCTATGCATTTGGCGGTCTGGAATACAGATATCTTGTCAATGACGGAATATACTTCGATCTTTTTGGACAATATGGATTTCTGGAAAATAAAAATCTGGAAAAGAATCCAAATCTTTACAGTTTTGGAGCAGGCTTTACAATGCAGTTTAAGTTAGGAATTATGACTTTCCAGCTAAGCAATGGTGGACTTAGTGGCACACCATTAAAATTTGATGATACAAAAATCCATTGGGGTCTTTTAACAAAGTTTTAACAAAAGATTCTATTTAATAAAACCTAACTTTCTTGGCGTCGTCCAGGTGTGAGCCGTCGGGGCCCGTTCTTGCGCGCCACGGGGGGCAAAAAAGAAGAACCCCCGCCACTCTGGGTGGCGGGGGTCCCGGTTTAAAAAGACTGGCGGCGACCTACTCTCCCGCTTTCGCAGTACCATCGGCGCTGGAGGGCTTAACTTCCGTGTTCGGGATGGGAACGGGTGAGCCCCTCCGCAGTGGCCGCCCAAGTTGGACAGCCCTCATAAAAGGCTTATTTCTTACGGTAACGTCATCACAAGGAGGCGACCCATCGGGCGCCCTGGCGCTCCGGCCTCGGGGCCATAAATCTACGGGCAATTAGTACCGCTCGGCTGACCTGTTGCCAGGTGTGCACCTGCGGCCTATCGACGTGGTCATCTCCCACGACCCTTAAAAGACGCCTAATCTCGGGGCAGGTTTCGCGCTTATATGCCTTCAGCGCTTATCCGAACCAGACATAGCTACCCAGCGGTGCGCCTGGCGGCACAACTGGTACACCAGAGGTCTGTTCAGGCCGGTCCTCTCGTACTAGACCCAAGCCCCCTCAAGCGTCTAACGCCCGCAGTAGATAGAGACCGAACTGTCTCACGACGTTCTGAACCCAGCTCGCGTGCCGCTTTAATGGGCGAACAGCCCAACCCTTGGGACCTTCTCCAGCCCCAGGATGCGACGAGCCGACATCGAGGTGCCGAACCTCCCCGTCGATGTGAGCTCTTGGGGGAGACTAGCCTGTTATCCCCGGAGTACCTTTTATCCTATGAGCGATGGCCCTTCCATACGGAACCACCGGATCACTATGTCCTGCTTTCGCACCTGGTCGGCTTGTTGGCCTCGCAGTCAAGCACCCTTATGCCATTACACTCTGCGCACGGTTACCAAGCGTGCTGAGGGTACCTTTGAAAGCCTCCGTTACCCTTTTGGAGGCGACCACCCCAGTCAAACTACCCGCCACGCGGTGTCCTCCTTCCGGAGTTAGGCTCCAAGCAAGCAAAGGGTGGTATTTCAACGGCGGCTCCACAGACACTGGCGTGCCCGCTTCATAGCCTCCCACCTATCCTACACATTGATTGCTCAGAGTCAACACGAAGCTATAGTAAAGGTTCACAGGGTCTTTTCGTCCCACTGCGGGTAATCGGCATCTTCACCGATACTACAATTTCACCGAGCTCGTGGCCGAGACAGTGCCCAGATCGTTACACCATTCGTGCAGGTCGGAACTTACCCGACAAGGAATTTCGCTACCTTAGGACCGTTATAGTTACGGCCGCCGTTTACCGGGGCTTCAGTCAGCGCCTTCGATTGCTCTAAGCGCCTCCCTTAACCTTCCGGCACCGGGCAGGTGTCAGACCCTATACGTCATCTTTCGATTTGGCAGAGTCCTGTGTTTTTGATAAACAGTCGCCTGGGCCTCTTCACTGCGGCCCCCGTCGCCGGGGGCGTCTCTTTTTCCGAAGTTACGAGACAATTTTGCCTAGTTCCTTAGCCACGACTCACTCGAGCACCTTAGGATCCTCTCCTCGACCACCTGTGTCGGTTTTGGTACGGGCCGCCTCACTCGCTTTTCTTGGATCCCCCTTCGCTGCAGCAGCTTCGCCCGAAGGCTAGGCCTTGACTATTCCGTCAGTCTCCAGCAGCTACGGAGAACCGTCACTTCCAGTGTGGGCGGGTCAGGGAATATTAACCCTGTGTCCATCCGCTACCCCCTTCGGGTTCGCGTTAGGCCCCGACTAACCCCCGGCTGATTAGCATGGCCGGGGAAGCCTTGGTCTTTCGGTGTGCGGGTTTCTCGCCCGCATTATCGTTACTTATGCCTACATTTTCTTTTCCGGAAGCTCCACCGCGCCTCGCGGCGCGGCTTCCAGGCCGCCGGAATGCTCCCCTACCGATATAATATATCCCATGGCTTCGGTAGCGCGCTTATGCCCGATTATTATCCATGCCGGACCGCTCGACTAGTGAGCTGTTACGCACTCTTTAAATGAATGGCTGCTTCCAAGCCAACATCCTAGCTGTCTGTGCAGTCCGACCGCGTTTCTCCAACTTAGCGCGCATTTGGGGACCTTAGCCGTTGGTCCGGGTTCTTTCCCTCTCGGACGCGGACCTTAGCACCCGCGCCCTCACTGCCGCGCAGCATCCACCGGCATTCGGAGTTTGTCAGGAATTGGTAGGCGGTGAAACCCCCGCATCCAATCAGTAGCTCTACCTCCGGAGGACTCGCGCGACGCTGCACCTAAATGCATTTCGGGGAGTACGAGCTATCTCCCAGTTTGATTAGCCTTTCACCCCTACCCACAGGTCATCCGAAGGCTTTTCAACGCCAACCGGTTCGGCCCTCCACTCTGTGTTACCAGAGCTTCAGCCTGCCCATGGGTAGATCACAAGGTTTCGCGTCTAATACCGCCGACTACGCGCCCTGTTCAGACTCGCTTTCGCTCCGGCTCCGCGCCTTAAGCGCTTAACCTCGCCGGCGACATTAACTCGTAGGCTCATTATGCAAAAGGCACGCCGTCATCCCATCGCGGGACTCCGACCGCTTGTAGGCGCACGGTTTCAGGCTCTCTTTCACCCTCCTGTTCGGAGTGCTTTTCACCTTTCCCTCACGGTACTGGTCCACTATCGGTCTTCAAGGAGTATTTAGCCTTGGAGGATGGTCCCCCCGTATTCAGACAGGATTTCACGTGTCCCGCCCTACTCTTGTTTCACCCTGACATGCCTTTCGCGTACAGGATTGTCACCTTCTCCGATCGCCCTTTCCAGAGCGTTCCGCTAAGCATATCAAGGCTTTTGGGCTAGTCCGCTTTCGCTCGCCACTACTCACGGAATCTCTTCGATTTCTTTTCCTCCGGGTACTTAGATGTTTCAGTTCCCCGGGTTCGCCCCATTGCTGGTGACACGCCTTCAGCGTGCCGGGTTGCCCCATTCGGATATCCGCGGATCAATTCGTGTGTGCCGATCCCCGCGGCTTTTCGCAGCTTGCCACGTCCTTCGTCGCCTCTTGAAGCCTAGGCATCCGCCGTGCGCCCTTAACGATTTCTTTCCCTAAGGTTCTCGGTGCGCCTCCCGGCGCCCGGTCGTCTCTTTGTGATGTCTTACCGTATATGTCAATGATCCTCAATCTAGCCTCCCACCCCAGGGACCCACGCTGCAGGATCCTTCCTTCGCAGCGCCCCCCAAGGGCTTCCGGCAGGCCGCATTCAGCGGCTGTGGAGAATAAGGGATTCGAACCCTTGACCCCCTGCGTGCAAGGCAGGTGCTCTAGCCAGCTGAGCTAATTCCCCAGGCATCCGTAGTCTCGGGCAGGCTCGAACTGCCGACCTCTACATTATCAGTGTAGCGCTCTAACCGGCTGAGCTACGAGACTCCTCTACCCGCCTGACCCGTGGCCCGCGACAATGCGCTGGGCTCGCGCCCGGGCGTGAATCCTCCTTTTACTTTATATGATCCGATACTATACAACAACAGGGCGGGGCGGCGCCCTCCGGCGCGCGGGGCCCATGAAGGGCCGTGTGCTTATTGACTTGATAAAGCCTCTAAAATGAGATGTTCCAGCCGCACCTTCCGGTACGGCTACCTTGTTACGACTTAGCCCTAGTTACCCGTTTTACCCTAGGCAGCTCCTTTTACGGTCACCGACTTCAGGTACCCCGGACTTCCATGGCTTGACGGGCGGTGTGTACAAGGCCCGGGAACGTATTCACCGCGCCATGGCTGATGCGCGATTACTAGCGATTCCAGCTTCATAGAGTCGAGTTGCAGACTCCAATCCGAACTGAGACCGGCTTTCGAGATTCGCTCCGCGTCGCCGCGTGGCTGCCCTCTGTACCGGCCATTGTATTACGTGTGTGGCCCAGGGCGTAAGGGCCGTGATGATTTGACGTCGTCCCCGCCTTCCTCGCTACTTGCGTAGGCAGTCCCGCCAGAGTCCCCAACTTAATGATGGCAACTGGCGGCAGGGGTTGCGCTCGTTGCAGGACTTAACCTAACACCTCACGGCACGAGCTGACGACAACCATGCAGCACCTTGAAGACCGTCCGAAGAAAGGCGCATCTCTGCGCCGGTCGGCCCCCATTTAAGCCCTGGTAAGGTTCCTCGCGTATCATCGAATTAAACCACATAATCCACCGCTTGTGCGGGCCCCCGTCAATTCCTTTGAGTTTCAGGCTTGCGCCCGTACTCCCCAGGTGGCTCACTTATCACTTTCGCTTAGCCCCCGAACGATAACGCCCGAGAACGAGTGAGCATCGTTTACGGCGTGGACTACCAGGGTATCTAATCCTGTTCGCTCCCCACGCTTTCGTCCATCAGCGTCAGTAAGGCCTTGGCGACCTGCCTTCGCTATCGGTGTTCTGAGTGATATCTATGCATTTCACCGCTACACCACTCATTCCGGCCGCCTCAAGCCTACTCAAGACCCGCAGTATCGAAGGCGGTTCCGCGGTTGAGCCGCGGGATTTCACCTCCGACTTACAGGCCCGCCTACGGACCCTTTAAACCCAATAAATCCGGATAACGCTCGCACCCTCCGTATTACCGCGGCTGCTGGCACGGAGTTAGCCGGTGCTTATTCGTACGGTACCTTCAGCTATCTACGCGTAGATAGGTTTATCCCCGTACAAAAGAAGTTTACAGGCCATAGGCCCTTAGTCCTTCACGCGGGATGGCTGGATCAGGCTTCCACCCATTGTCCAATATTCCTCACTGCTGCCTCCCGTAGGAGTCTGGTCCGTGTCTCAGTACCAGTGTGGGGGATCACCCTCTCAGGCCCCCTAAGGATCAAAGGCTTGGTAGGCCGTTACCCTGCCAACTACCTAATCCTGCGCGTGCCCATCCCCGTCCGTAACCTTTCAATGACCGCCGATGCCGGCGAACATCCTATGGGGTGTTAATCCTCCTTTCGGAGGGCTATCCCCCAGACAGGGGCAGGTTGCACACGTGCTCCTCACCCGTACGCCGCTCTCACCCCGAAGGGATCCCGCCCGGCTTGCATGTGTTAGGCCTCCCGCTAGCGTTCATCCTGAGCCAGGATCAAACTCTCCATTGTATTTCTATCGTTCCGCGGCGCCCCATCGAATACGCCACAAAGCATACCCGGGCGCCGCCCCTTACCTGGTTGTATGTATCGTTGATTTCAATGATCCTCTCTCTTCCAAACCACCAGGCCAAAGGCCTCCCGTGATTTGCGGTTGCAAAGGTAAGAACTTTTTTGAAACTACCAAAACTTTTTTGAAAAAAAATTTAATTTTTTTTCGTCCCGGAGCCCCAGCAAAAATCCCCCCCACGCTTGACCCGAAAAACGGGTGGGCAAAGGTAGGAATTTGTCACTCAAACTTCCAAATGCCCCGCCAAGTTTTTTTTTTATAATTTCAAATAGGGCTTATTATCCCCTCGCAACGCTCCCCCAATACCAAATCGGGAGTGCAAAGATAAGGGGATTTCCCGAACAGGCAAGAGATAATTTAAAAAAAATCTACCGCCGAGCCCAAGTCGCTGGTTTTCAGGTAGAAAAATTTTAAAGAAAGACCGCCTCGGCAGTAAATGGTTATCGTAAACTGCTCCGAGTGGAGAGAGGGGTAATTGTTTCGGGGGATGATTATATAAGAATTTCTAGGCACTTTTCCAGGCTGGCTTCCCAATGTTTTGGCTCGATGCCGTATGTACGCTCGATTTTTTCCAGGGACATGGTGCTGCGCGCCGGGCGCTTTGCGGGGGTTGGATATTCTGATGTGGGGATGGGGTGGATTTTAATATTATTTTTTGAGGATTCTGCAATCTTCGACGCAAAATCGTACCAAGTGGTCTCGGGATAGTTTGAAAAATGAAAAATTCCGTAGGTTTTATTTTTTGACTCAATTATTTTCATAATCGCTTCAGCAAGGTCGTTGGCGTTGGTCGGCTGCCCGTACTGATCCGCCACTACATTCAGTTCATCTTTCTGGCTAAAAAGTGTGAGCATTGTTTTTACAAAATTTTTACTGAATTCTGAGTATAGCCACGAGGTACGGAGGATGATGGTTTCTGGATTGGCAGCCAGCGCAAGCTCTTCCCCCTTTAGCTTGGATGCGCCATATACACCCTGCGGGTTGGGAGAATCTCCTTCCTCGTAAGGCAGCTGCGTATCACCATCGAATACATAATCGGTGGAAATATGGATAAAAACCGTTCCGTTTTCCGCACACGCCTTTGCAAGGTTTTCCACCCCCAGGGCATTTACGGCATAGGCTTTTTCCTCATCGCTTTCTGCCTTGTCTACGGCGGTGTAGGCGGCAGCATTTATGCAGAAATCCGGTCTTTGGTTCTCAAAATAGTCGGAAACTGCTGCGCCGTCGGTAATATCAAGAGTACGTGAGTTTTGGAAATCAAACTGAAAAGCTTCCTTATAGTTTTCGCTGAGTTTTCTCAGGCAGCTTCCCAGCTGGCCGCTGCCCCCGGTAACGAGAATTTTTTTCATTTTGGTATTCTTTTTTTGTTTTGGTGTCTCAAGTATTTTGCTCTCTCGTCGAAATCTGTTTGTTCAACCTGCGCTATCGTTTCCCTCACAGTCTGAAGGAGGCTTTCAGGCATCTCCACTGCCTTCCTGGTCTGCAGATTGAAATAAATCGTGGTGATCCAAAGTAGGCAATGCGTGACTAAGCCATCGGCAGAGGTCATTAAAATCTCCACCGTGGAAGTTCGCTCGTCTGTCGAGATTGTTTTACTGGTAATCGCTACCATTTCATTGCTTCGGACTTCGCAAAGGTAAGCGATCTGAGATTTAACTGTCACCCAGGTGCAGCCAGTGTCGCCGATGTGTTCTTCATATGTAAAGCCGTACGCCTGCTCGAAGTGATCTTCCCTGGCATTGAGCATATATTCCAGATAGCGAACATTGTTAAGATGCCCCAGGGGGTCGCAGTGCCAGAAGCGGACTTTGGTGAGTGAACTGATTTCGTGGCTCATCGTACAAAAATAAAAAACCGCCTCAGGGAAGCGGTTTGAAGGTTTTAGTATCAATATTAAATGCCAAGTTCTTTTTTCACTGCAGCAGTGCCGTCGATTTTTCCGTTGCTGTAGATCAGCGCAGATGAATCGATCACATAGTCCCAACCCTGTGCCTTGGACACTTTCTCGATGGTGTTATTAAGCCTGTCTATCACCGGCTGCAAAAGGCTTTCTCTCTTTTTATTAAGGTCCTGCTGCGCCGTGAAACTAAGCTGCTGAAGATCCTGCTGCTTTTTCGCAAGTTCTGTTTCCTTCGTCTGTCTTTGGGCCTCGGTCATCTTCGCACCTTCTGACTGATATTTCTGCACCTCCGCCTGGAAAGCATCTGCCTGCTTTTTCAGCTCGGCTTCTTTAGTTTTGCTGAAGGTATCCAGCTCTGAAGTTACTTTTTTTGTCTCCGGCATTAGTGCGAGAATCTCCTGATAATCCAGCGCAGCCACTTTTTGAGCATTTGTAAACCCTACTGCAACGAACACCATTACCGCTGCAAAAAATACACTTAGTTTTTTCATAATCTTTTTTAATATAAATTGAGTTGTTTTAAATTTAATTTCTCTTATTGTTTCCGGTTTTCTTTGATTCTGCACCGGCTGCGTTATTTTTTTGAAGCAGCAAATCTAACACTTTATCGGTATAATCATATTTTTTATCCAAGAAAATAACGCTGATGTTGTTGCTTTTATCCAAAACAATGCCGAGATTGTTTTTTTCAGACATTGTTTTAATGGCATTCCAAATCTGATCCTGAAAAGGCTTCACGAGGGCAGATCGGGAGCGGTTCATCTCCCCATCGGTGCCGAAGCGCTGGGATACGGTATTTTTCAGCTTGGCATCTAAGTCTTTTATTTCCTGCTCTCGTTGCTTCAGCTGATCGCCAACCAGCAGAACCTTCTCATTTTCAAAGGTATTGCGCTTGGTCTCGTATTCCGTCTGCAGGCGCTGCACCTCTTCTTCCCACTGCTTTACCTGGGAATTCAGGCGTGCCTCCGCCTCTTTATACTGCGGCATTCTCGCCAGGATGTAGTTGGTATCTACCACGCCTATCTTCTGCGCGTTTGCCGCGGCGGCAACAATTGTTGCGAAAAATGCTATTTTAAGTCTGTTCATTTTTGTTCAGAATTTAAAGTGACTGATTCATCAGGAAGTGAGTTTTCCATCCGGAAGCTTCCTGAGTGCCTAGCGCCTTATCGAATCCGTATGCAAAATCGAAACCGATGAGGCCGAAGGCCCCCATATACACCCGCACGCCAAAGCCTGCGGAGCGCTTCAGCTGGAATGGATTGTAGTTGCTCCATTTATTCCAGACATTCCCGCCTTCCACAAAACCAAGCCCGAAGATTTTGGCGGTATTGTTCAGAGAAATCGGGTAGCGGAGCTCGCCAACAAACCGGTTGTAAATGGTACCGCCGCCATATGGCGTGATGTCATAGGTTGCCGCGCTGCTGTAGCCGTTCTCGGAGGCGTTTTCGTAGCCGCGGAGGGGGATGAGCTCGCGCCCGTCGTAGCGGCCGTTGTAGAGCGCGGTACCACCCATATAGAATCTCTCGAAAGGCGGGGCGCCAAGCTTTTCATTATAGCCCGACATAAAGCCCATATCCGCATAGCTACGGAGGACGAGCTTACCCACGATGGTATTGAAAGTTTCCGCGCGGAATTTCACTTTGTAAAACTCCATCCATCTGTACTTCTCCACCGGCGGCATTGCTGAGTAATCTTTATTTTCAAACAGAGAATACGGCGGGGTAAACTTCAATGAAAGATCAAAGTTGGAACCCTGGGTAGGGAAGATAGGGTCGAAGCCGGCAGAATTCCGGCTGATGCCGAGGTTGATAGAGAAGTTGTTGGTATTCCCGTTGTACTCCCTGGTATCCCCGAACATAAAACCGTAATTCTGGAAATTATAGTTTTGGTACTGCAGACCTGTGTACACGGAGAACCAGTTATCCGGCCAGGAAAGCTGATTGTTCAGCCCGGCAGAGACATTGAATATCTGCAGCTTCATAGGCATATGGTTCGTACTATCCCAAGATGCAGGGTACCTCACCCGAGAGTAGTTGGTACTTATAGAGAGCGCGGTAGGCCTTTTCCCGTAAAGCCAAGGTTCTGTAAAAGAAATACCATAGTTCTGGAAATACTGCCCAGCCTGCGCCTGTATGGAGAAAGTCTGTCCGTCACCCTGCGGCACCGGCTTAAAGTCTTTAAATTTAAGGAAATTGCTCAGGGAGAAGTTATTGAAAGTCAGCCCCAGCGTACCGATAAACGAGCCCCCGCCGTAGCCCGCCTGGAGCTGCACCTGCGAGGATCCTTTTTCCACAAGAGACCAGTGGATATCCACGGTATTGTCCTGCGGATTTGGCTTGATGTCCTGCCCGATTTGCTGAGGATCGAAGTACTGCATCCCCGCAAGCGTGTAGTAGGTCCGTTTAATGTCCTGCTTGGAGAAAAGATTGCCCGGGCGGGTGTAGATGGAGCGGTTGATAACATGGTCATGCGTCACCGTATTTCCCGACCAGGTTACGCGGTTCCAGGTGGCCTTTTCGCCTTCGGTAATTCTGATTTCAAGATTCACCTTATCCCCTTCCACGGACTTTTCCACCGGGATTACGCTGGCGAAAAGGAAACCATTGTTCAGGTAAAGGGACTTTATGTCCGAATCATCTTCTTTTCCGCCATCCTCTCCCACTTTTTTGTTAAAGCCTACCGCATCGTACACATCGCCGGTTTTATAGCCCAGAATCTTCTGGAGGACCTCCGTGGTATAGGTGACATTCCCCGAGAAAGTGATGTCGCCGATGTAATACTTCTGCCCCTCGTTCAGTTTTACATTGATTTCATACTGATTGTTGGCGTTCCGACTCACAGAATCGGAAATGATGCGCGCATCCCGATACCCTTCAGATTGGTAGAAACTGATGAGTTTCTTTTTATCGGCTTCATATTTATCTTCAATGAATCTGGACGGCTTGAATATTCTCCGGAAGCTCAGCCCTTTCTGCTTTGTGTCTTTAAACCCCTTCTGGCGGAGTTTTTTATCGCTGAAATTTTCATTTCCCTCGAAATCTATGCTGGCAATCTTCACGCGCTTCCCTCTCTCCACCTCTATTGTCCAGTCCACCAGGTTCGGGTCGCCTGCATTCGGCTTGTCGTGGATGAGTACCCGCGCATCGGCGAAGCCTTTCTTCACATATTCCTGCGGGATTTTGTGCTTTACAGAGGTGACTAAATTATTGGTAATCTTAGTCCCCGGGGTCAGGTTATTATCCTTGGCAATTTTTTCCCCTTTCGATTTGCTGATGCCTTTGCCCGTTACTTTCACATCGCCCAGTTCCTTCAGATCCTGGAGATTAAATCTCAGCACCACCTGATTCCCTTCAGCACTCTGCACGAATACCTGCACTTCGGAAAAGTATTCCGTAGCCCAGAGTTTTTTTATCGCGTTGCTGATTTTTATGCCCGGGATTTCTACTTCTTCGTTTTTATTAAGCCCCGTAAAGCGGAGGATCTGCGCAGCACTGTAGCGTTTCGCGCCATCCACCACGATGTCTTTCAAAATGTAGGTCCCCGGCTCCATAACGCGCTGCTCCACTGCAGCAGTGGCGGCGCCCTGCATAGGCACTTCCTGCGCATAGAAATGCGCAGATGCCGCAAACAGCAATACCGGCAAGAACTTTAGTCTCATCTTTTTATCTTCTTCTTTATTTTAAACGGTACCGTTCAGCTGCTCGCTGGTTTTCCCGAACCGTCTTTCTTTTGACTGGTAATCCACAATGCACTTAAAAAAATCTTCCTTCGTAAAATCCGGCCAGAGAACATCGAGGAACTGCATTTCTGCATAGGCGATTTGCCAAAGCAAAAAATTGCTGACGCGGACTTCCCCGCTGGTGCGGATGAGCAGATCCACCGGCGGAAAATCTTTTGTGTAAAGATGCGCCGCGAAGACTTCTTCATCAATGTTCCCAGGCGAGATCTCCCCGGATTTTACCTTGGCGGAGATTTCCTGCACTGCATTCAGGATTTCCCTCTGGGCACCGTAGTTCAGGGCGAGAATCAGGTTCCCTCGGGTGCCATTTTTGGTATAATTCTTAATGCTTTCGATATGCTCCTGCACCTGCGCGGGCAGCCTGCTGATATCGCCGATGGTATGCAGCTTCAAGCCCTTGCTGAACATATGATCCGCCTCGTAAAGGAGGGTTTCCGAGAGGAGGCTCATCAGCGTATCCACCTCATCCGCAGGGCGTTGCCAGTTTTCCGTGGAGAAGGTATAAAGGGTAAGGTAAGGTATCCCGACCTCGTTGCAGGCGTTAATAGCGTTGCGCACGGCATCTATGGCGCTCCTGTGGCCGAAGGTGCGCTCCTCCCCCTTGGATCTTGCCCAACGGCCGTTGCCGTCCATAATGATGGCGACATGCCGCGGCAGTTTTTCGGAACTGATAAGATTTTTATATGTCGGAGCCATTCAAACTAAAAAATTAATAATGCGGCCAACCGAAATAGTAGGTGATGCCGAGCGTGATGGCGTTTATCCAGTCTTTATCGTGGAGGTTGCCAAAATTTTCCTCCGATATGTACTTGTTTTTTTGAGCTTCCAGGGCGTTATAAATTTCATCGTGAGAAAATTTATTCCCCAGCTTGGCGTGGTCATAGATCAAATTGTTGCCCTGAGGCTGTCTCAAAACAGAGGCATCGGTTGGGTTTCCTTCCTCTCGGCGTATGCTTTTCAGGTGAATGTTCTTGCCGGACAACCTGCTGTAATCTACACTGTCGCTATTGGTATACCGAAATTTCAGCTCCCCGGTGATAGCCCAGTTCATATTAAACTTATACCTAAGCCCTGCCCCGAATGGTATTGAAAGCTTGAAATCTTTAAAAAGCTCATCTTCCGCAACAATTGTTGAGACGATTCTCCCCTCTTTAAGCCTGCTATTAGCTTCTTTTATCGTCACCCTCTTGTTGGAATAAGCCATCGGGCCCAGCCCGCCGAAAATATAAGGGCTCAGCACTCTATCGTCCTCAAGGTTTACCGGGAGGAAGTTGTATTCAAACATTACATCCAGTGCATAAACGGTGTTGGTGCCGCCGGCGCCGCGCATATGGCGGTAATCTTCTTTTGACCTAAGGTCGCTGAACTGAACATGCGATATCGAGAAATCCGCCCGGAGGGTTTGGTAAGGGTTGAAGTTTTTTCCATAGCTCAGCTCAAACTGCACCGGCAGCCCGAATTCGGACACATTCATTGGTTTTTGGAAAAGAAACGCGGTACGGCCGACATCGCCCACGAGATTCGCCATCCCTGCGCGTACGCCCACATAGTTGCGCTGCGCCCCCAGCCTGATGCCGATGAACAGGGTGATGCAGCAAAATATTCGGAAAAGAATGCCCGGTGCTTTCATTTACAATGTGCAAATATAAAACAAAATATCCTTAGCGTTTATCATAATAAGCTGTTAAAAGGCGGGTGAAAATATTAAAAAAAAACAAAAACCGCCTCTGGGGTGTGGCGGCCTTTAATCTACTTCCGGCTGGTAAGGTTTTGAACCTTGTTGCGCACGCGGATGTACCAAGGCTCCTTGAAGTTTTTATCTTCGTCGAAATAACCATAGCCATAGCCATAGCCGTAGCCGTAGCCGTAGCCATAACCGTAGCCATAACCGTAGCCTTTCGGATTTATGAAATCATTGTAAATCAAGCCTATGTGTTCCACTTCTTTTTTCTGATATTTTTCTGCTATCATTTTTAGCATATACTTTTCAGTATATTCATGGCGTACGATGTAGATATTGGCGTCAGAATATTTCATCAGCTCAAAAGAGTCTGCCACGAGGCCCACCGGCGGCGAGTCGATTATAATGAAATCATAGAGATTTCTGAGTTCGCCGATGAGTTCTCTGTTTCTTTCGCTCATCAGCAGTTCGGAAGGATTTGGCGGGATGGGCCCTGCCGTTGCCAAATGTAGCGTGGGCACTTTTGTGGTTTTAATGATATCGTGTAGGGAAAGCTCCCCGGACAAGTAGTTGGAAAGCCCAACCTTTTTATCAACCTTGAAATCATCAAAGATTTTCGGTTTTCTTAAATCCATGCCGAGCAGGATGGTCTTTTTCCCGCTGAGCGCCAGCACGGAAGCAATGTTGATAGAGTTGTAAGTCTTCCCCTCTCCGCTGGTGGAGGAGGTTACAAGTATCACCTTACTTTTACCGTCGTCCGTGTAGAGGAAGCTCATATTGGCACGCACGCCCCGGAAAGCTTCTGCTACATTGGATTTGGGCTGCTCTATTACCGAGAGATTGTTTTCATGATTATTCCTGCCGATGATTCCCAGCAGCGGAATTTTCGTGGCTGCCATCACCTCTTTAGGGCGTCGAACCCTGTTATCCAGAAGCTCCGCCGCACCGATGAAGAGTAGGGGGAGGAAGAGCAGGCCTCCCATGATCATATTCTGAGTCTTCTTGATATCCGGAGCGATGGGGCCCTGGCTGAGATTCTTCGCCGGGTCTATTATCACGAGATCGCTCTTTGCCCCCGCCACCCTCAGCTGTGTTTCGTTCTGCCTGTTGAGCAGGCTGTTGTAGCTTGCTTCAATCATCTTGTAGCCGCGCTCTGCGTCCAGGTACTTTCTTTCTTTCTCCGGGAAGTTGTTCAGCACACTTTCCGCATTGCGGATTTTTGCGTTAATGTCGTTCAGCTGCCTGACGAAGCTATCGTTATAATTCCGAAGCGTCCCCGTAGATTTCCCTCGCGCCTCTGCAATCAGCCGGTTGATTTCGCGCATCGGTTCAGACTGCGGGGTGTAGATAGTCGCCATTTCTCGGCGTTTTTTATAAAGTTCCTTTAGCTCATCTACGGAGAATGAGATCTTCGCATCGCTTATCCCCGCGGCTTCCTGAGCGATGATGTTATCAAAATCCGCCCGGTTTAAGGTTCTGGTAATATTGTTCAGCGCCGAGATTTGGTTGAGGAGCTCCGCCTTCTGCTTCTCCAGAGAGTTGATTTCCTCCAACATTTTCTGGTCTTTGTTGTTGATATCAAAAAGGCGCTCGTTCACGCGTAAGTCGTTCATTACACTCGCGGCGCTGTCCAGCCGCCTGCGTGCGATTACCAGATTTTCCTCGATGTATTTATTGGTGTTTTCATCTACCACCCCCTTATCGATAGCTCTTTTTTCTATCAGTTTTTCCACCGTGGTATTTAGGAAGTTTACCGTACCGTTGAGGTTGTATCCCTTTTTTGTGATAATCATTACGCTCGGTAGCTCCTTGTCGAAATCTACACTGATATTCCGCACTATTTCGTTCACGGCATCGTTCACCGTGGAAAGGGTGACAATCACATTATCGAGCGACATTGTTTTTGCTTCGGGCAGAGGATTATTTACCAGCCTGAATTTCAAATTGGGGCTTTCGTACCACTGCCCTATTCTCAGAACTTTGCTCTGAGGCTGCCCGTAGGCGGGTACGCTTACAAACGATTCTGTAAGGTAGCTGTAGAGCCTGGTAGAGTGTCCTTCTTTTGGCAGTTCCACCCGGTACTTCCCGTCGCCCGCCGGTTTTAGGGTGATGGGGTAGCCCGTCTGCTGCAGGTGGCTTTTATCTATTTCTATGTTTACGGGGGAATCCGACCAGTCGAGATAGGTGGATTTCAGGGTCCCTTTTGTGGTATAGTTGTAGAAAAGATCCAGCTCCTTTACCAGATACTCATTATGGCTGCGCGAGAGGAGCATTTTCTTTAAAAAAACACCATCCCGGTTGGAATTTTGCCCCCAAATAAAGTTGATGGACTGATTCGGCGTGAAGTAGCTGGCAGTAGTGTTGGAGATACTGAGCGAAAGGCTGGATGCATAAATCCTCTGCGCGTAATAGCGGCTGTAATATTGGGAGATAAGGTATCCGAGCACGCCCATCAGCACGAACCAGTACCAGTTTTTTATAATTCTGCGGAGGAAATGCCGTACATCAAAAAGCGGGAAACTCCCTACTCTCTCATTCTCCTGCGCTGCATCGCCCGTAGCGGCGTTTGTATTGCCGATTTTATCTGGTATCATATATTAAAGCCTGTCAAGAATGAGGTAGATGGACATTAAAGTAGTTAATATAGATACACCTTGCGTAAGAGTCTGCATAGGGGTAGCACCGAATCCGTTCAGGTTTTTACCGCGTGTGCTGAGGTAGATTTCATCCCCGTTCTGTAGCCAGTAGTAGGGGGAATTCATCGCGTCCTCCCGCGTAAGATCCAGATGGACTATTTTTATGCCCTCCGGATATTTGCGGTGGATCACTATGTTCTTACGGTCCACGCTCCTGTTTAGTCCGCCCTCTGTCGCCAGCGCTTCCGAAAGATTCAGTGTATTTTTGTAAGACTTTTTAGCGCCGGTGAGCCCTGTAGTTTCCACATCGCCAAGGATGTAATAGGTAATGCCGTCTGTGGTGAGGCGTACTTCGGATTTGCCTTCCAAGAAATTCTCATCTACTCTCTCCTGGATTTCCTGGCTTACCTCCTGCAGGGTGCGCCCTTCAGCCTTGATATATCCGATGCCGAACACATGGATATCCCCGTTGAAATCTACCTTCAGGCCATTATAATACTGTCGTGCGTTGGTGCTTTCTCCTGAGACATTTCCGGTACCGGTAGGCGCCTTTGTATTCAGATCGGAGTAAAACTGCGCTGCATCGCCTTTCGGCGTAGTAACGATATGGAGATTTAAAATGTCGTTTTTCGTGATCCTGTAAGGCTGGTAATTGTATGGAATCAGCCCCTCCTCGTTGATCTGCAGGCTTTCGCTTGGCTGAAAATACCGTACCTCGCGCTGCGTGATGCACGAAGTGGCAAGTATGGAAAATATGGCAATGAGGAAAAACTTTCTCATCTGGTTTTAAAAATTTAGCAAAATTAAGAATTTTTTTTTCTCAGCTTTAAAGCTATCTCTGGCAGGTAAGCTCCAATGAAACCTAAAGCAAGTATTATCATCAGAAGCAAATTCACATTCATATGCCGCAGCAAATAGGTAAGCCCAACTATCAAAAGGTAATATAAAATGATGTAGAATGTGGAGCGGCGGTGCGTAAAGCCCAGCCTGAGCATTTTGTGGTGGATGTGGTTTCTATCCGGCTCGAACAGCCCCTTGCCCTCCCTCAGCCTCTTGAGCATCACGGTGAGGGTATCGATAATTGGAAGAATAAGGATGGCTACTGCTATTACAGGCGCTGTCTGAAGGTGGTAATTTGGCGTGCCGGGCAGGTCTTTCTTTATGAAAATATCAATGAAATTTACAGCGGTAAAGGCAAGTAAAAAGCCCAAAACCATAGAGCCCGTATCCCCCATAAATATCTTTTTGGAGCGCCGGTTGGAGAGGTTATAGTACAGGAATGCGGAAACCGCGCCAATAATTACAGTACAAAAAATAACCAGCGGGAAAAGCGGCTGCCCTAAACGGAAAAAACTTATGCCGAAGAAAAGGCAGCACAGAACGGCATAGGAGCCTGAAAGTCCATCTATCCCGTCTATCAGGTTAAAGGCATTAATTATCGCCACAAAGACGGCGACCGAGAAAAATACGCTTAGCAGGTACGGGAGCTCATACACCCCGAAAAGCCCGAAAAAACTCCTGATCCGCACACCTGACCCCAATACTATCAGCGCGGAAACCACAAGCTGAGCTATCAGTTTCTTGTAGGCGCGCATTACCACGATATCATCCATCACCCCAATGAAAAGAAGTATGATGATGGAAGCAAAAAGAAATTTAAAGCTATGGAAAAGCTCGAAGGCAAATATACTCCCGCTGATGCATATCGCATACACTATGGCGATGCCCCCCAGGTTGGGGATCTTCCTCACATGGGAGCTGCGCAGCCCCGGTTCATCCATAAGGTTTTTCCGCCGGGAAATCTTTATGATGGTGGGGATAGTGTAAAAACTGATCAAAAACGAGGAAAGCACGGATATTAAAAGCTTTATTATAAAAGCCTCCATACCGCCACTCTCCAGAAGTATATCTAAGCTTTGCATTTTTTAACTCCAAATGAAATTACGATAGCTGCCCGGCGTGTAGTTCGCCTTATCTGCCTGCATTTCTGCATAAACGAAATAATAGAATACCACAAAAGCCAGCAAAGTTGTATACAGATATCTGCGCATCTGAAGATTGCCTACAGCGGCTACCGCGTTTGGCAAAGCTATCGCGCTGAAGACCAGATATATCGAGGTAAGCCTGGAAGAGAAGATAGGGCTGCCGCGCATAATGAAGTAAATACAAATACCCGCAACGGTAAGGTTTCGCCCATATTCGTAGTATGGTATTTTGGCACACGCCTGCTTGTCGTACATTACAAGAAAGTAGGTATACAGCAGGCAGAGCAGGTCCGTAAACATCACACCGCCCCTACTGTGCTGAAGCGCAATATAATCCGTATAGCCGGCATAAATTTCCTCCGGTGCCACACTGTTGAGGAAGCCCATATAATTGAAAAGTTTCAGAGGCGAAAGCGCCATACAGATCAGAATGACGGTAAGAATAGACCTGCTGTTAAAATTATACCGCACAAACCAATAGGCGGGGATGAAAATCACAGACGATTTATGGAAACTCATAGAGAGGTAGATGACGATGAGAAAAGGAATCAGCCTGCGCTGCTTTATAAACTCCAGGGACAGAAATACCAGTCCCATGGCTACGCCCTGCCGTATCTGCCCCGCATCGGAGGTAAAATACTGTGGGAACATATACAGCAACCAGGATAGAGCCGGGTATACGGAATTCTTTTGAAAACTGTAAAATTTAGGAATAATGGAAATAATCGCTATGAAAAATGAGAAATAATGAAAAGGCATTCCCAAATCAAAAAACACCTTCCCTATCAAAACGAAGAGCCACTCTACCTCAATATCGGTGGTCTTAAATGTGGCACCCTCCAATATCTGTGGATAGGTAGCCGTAAGGCCGTAATACTGATACATAGTGGTATAGCTGCCATAATCCGCCCCCGCATTCATCCGGAATCCCGAAAATAGTATCAGCGCCATGATTACAAACCATGCTTCCTTATAGTTTTTATACTGGTTCTGATAGCCTTCCATAACGCTGAAGGCCATCATAAACAGCACGGAAACCGTAAAAACCGGGTGTAAGATCTGCATACTACACTATCTTTCTGAGAAGATTTTCCTGCCCCAGAAAATAGAGCAGATAATAAGCTTGCTTTCTCAGCGGCAAAGATAGAAGATAATTTTTTCCGAACCTTCTGTACCTCAAAACCTCTGAAACCTTAATATTTCTTTGCTTCATAAAAAGCTTCAGCCGTGCGGACATCTTTCTGTAAAGCACCTCATCTTTCACAAAGGCGAGATAGGCAAGATAGGTATAAACACCCTCCAGGATCTGGAAATTCTTCAGCTCCGCCTGCCTGCCGCGGAATCCCGATCTGCGAAAAGCCTCCTCCACATCTTCCACCGCACGAAGGATATCCAGCCCACGAGCATTATGTGTTTTGGTAATGGAACCTGAACGCTCAAAATAGCTGTAATGATAATTCTGAGTCTGCGCCAAAACTTTGCATTCCAGCAACAACTGTGGCACCAGCTGGATATCCTCAAAATGAATGCCTTTTTTAAACCTCCTTTCCTCGAAGAGCTCCCTGCGGAAAAGTTTGTTGCACGCGAAATAGCTTAAGTCCGAGAATACGGAAAAGTTTTCCCCCAGCTCTATTTTCTCCGGCATATTGGGGATTTGGGTAAGCTTCTGCGTCACTTTTCCCGCTTCATTTACTTTTTGCAGATTGCAAATCACCATCTCCGCCTGGTGCTTTTTCGCCAGCCCATACATTTCCGCGAACATTTCCTCCTCCACCAAATCATCGGAATCCACAAAACCGATGAATTCGCCGGAAGCCTTTTCCAAACCGAAATTCCGCGCATCGCTCAGCCCTCCGTTTTCCTTTTTGAAAGCCAGAATTTTCTCAGGAAACCTTCCCGCAAAATCATCAATGATTTCCTGCGAATCATCCTGGCTGCCATCATTCACCACGATGATTTCGATACTGTCAATCGTCTGATTGACAAGGGATTCCAGGCACTTTCTCAAATACCTTTCGGTATTGTAAACCGGGACAATCACGGAAACTTTTTTCATAAAGGTTTTATTTTTCCAAAAATTTCGGCTTTATAAATCCCCGCTTCGCATCCTCAAAATCCATCCGGGAGCAGGGCAGCCACTGCCCCTCGTCCCTGGAATTCCCGAAATACCACAGCCCGGAGAAAACCTCCTTGTGAAAGGCGTATTCATTATCCCCGGCCAGCACATAATAGGTCTCGAAATTTTTCTCCTGAGGATGCGTGCGCCTTATGTTGATACCTTCGATCAAATGCCAGATCATCTGCGCCAAGAGCTGATGATTCAGAGTGTTTTCCGAAAAGAAATTAAAATTGAAAACGCCCGCAGCCTTCAGGTTTTCGCTCAGCCCCGCCTCTTTCATATAGGCGCAGACCTCCCTTCTGCCCAGCCCGTTTACCTGAGGATGGATGGAAAATTCTCCGCAAAAACTCTCCACGGCATCGCAGCTGATGGTTACCAGATCTGCACGCCGGAAGTAGGGCTCGCAGCGTTCAGGGCTGCCCGCCATTTCCGAAAGCCTTACGGCATCCACACCGATGTCCGCAAGCAATGCCACAGACTCCCAATCGTTCAGATAAGACTGCAGCCCCAGCAAATGCACATTCTTCAGCGAAAACTCCTTACCACCCAGAATCCTGTGAAAAAAATTTCCCGAGGAGAGCATCCCATCTTCTGCCTTAAGTGAAACCTTACTGCTGATGTGCGTGTAGGAAGTTTCTTCCCTGATGCTGCAAACTGCCTTGCAAAGCGGGTAAGACAAATCCTCCGACCCGCCGACGATCACCGGCAGAGCTTTCTGGCGAATACAGGTGAGAAGCACTTCCTGAAGGATGTAATGCGTATCTTCTGAGGACTGCCCGGTGCGGAGGTCTCCCAGATCGGAGATGGGAATTTCGAAATCCGCGCACGAGAGCCTGTAGAGATTTTCCCGAACGGTGGAGAAGTTGCACAGCCCGCCGCCAAGCCCTGCGCCGCGGAAATCCGAAGCGAAGATAAGCGCCACGCCGCCGGGATGCAGCTCCTTTGAGATTCTGTATCCCAATTGCCACTGTTCCGCGCTGATTCCGGATGCCGGTATTAAAACATCAGAAAAATTCATATTCTGTTATTTTTTTGCAGCAGGTTTTTTGGGAGAAGCTTTTTTAGCAGGGGACTTTTTTGCTGCAGTTTTTTTGGCCGGCTTCTTTTCTTTGAAGGCCGTATCATCCTGCGCTTTTATCCAGTTTTTCACTTCATCCAGCGGAATGCTTTTCAGTTCTTGCGCGGTGTATTTTTCGCCGCTGCTGTTCTTCGGAATTTTCAGCATTTTTTTTCCAAAACGGATGAAAGGCCCCCACCTTCCGTTCTCAATCGCAATTTTTTCATCCTCCCAATTCTGAATGTAGCGGTTTGCCTCCTTCTCGATTTTCGCCGAAATCAGCTCATTAATTTCCTGTTGAGTCAAATTATCGAAATCATATTTTTTCGGCACATTTACAAACAAATCCTTAAATTTCAAAAACGGGCCAAACCTTCCCACACCTTTGGTCACCGGCTCACCATCATAAAACGCCACAGGTTTATCCGCCTCGATTTTTTGGCGGATGACTTCCTCGGCCTTTTCCTGATCCACGCTGAAAGGGTTGGTGCCCCGCCCTAAAGAAATGTACGAATCCCCCCATTTTACATAAGGGCCATACCTACCAACACCTACGCTAACTGGTTGACCTTCAAAATCTTGCAGATCAAATGGTATCTTGAACAAATCCAGGGCTTCATCCAGGGAAATCGTGGCAATATTCTGATTTGGAAGCAGCGAAGCAAACGCCGGTTTTTCCTCAGCATCCGTCTCACCAATCTGAATCATCGGGCCATACCTGCCGATTCTTGCCAGCACGGTTTTGCCGGTTTTAGGGTCTTTTCCCAGAATTCTTTCGCCGGTTGCCCTGTCAGCATTTTCCTGAACTTCCGTAATTTTCGGGTGGAATTTCTCGTAAAACCCGCCCAAAACCTCGCGCCATTGTTCCGAACCGTTGGCAATTTCGTCAAAATTCTCCTCAACCCTTGCGGTAAAACCATAATCCAGGATTTCGGTAAAATTATTCGTGAGAAATTCATTCACCACTTCGCCAATATCAGTAGGCACAAATTTATTTTTATCGCCTCCGAAATTTTCCGTCAAAATTTCCTTTCTGATTTCCGAATTTTTTTCCAGAGATATTTTCAGGATTTCGCGCTGCTGTGGAAAGATTTCCGGCTTCTCTACATAGCCTCTGTTTTGAATGGTTTGGATGGTGGGCGCATAGGTGGAAGGGCGGCCAATCCCCAGCTCCTCAAGTTTTTTCACAAGGCCTGGCTCAGTGTATCGTGCAGCAGGCTTGCTGAACTTCTCGGTTGCTGTAATTCTCTTGTAGTCCAGCTTTTCGCCCTTATTTACTTTTGGCAGCAGCTTGTCATCCGCATCCTCATCATCCTCATTTTTGAAGATGCCGTAGGCCTTCAGGAAGCCATCGAAAACAATTACTTCTCCCTGAGCCTCAAAGTGTTGCGGTAAATTTTCATTACCGATCTCAATCACCGTTTTCTCGATTTCCGCTTCCGCCATTTGTGACGCCAGCGTCCTTTTATATATGAGTTGGTAAAGCTTGTTGAGCTGGGCGTCGCCAATGTTTTTCACGGAAAAATCCGTTGGGCGAATGGCTTCGTGCGCCTCCTGTGCCGATGCAGATTTTGTCTTAAAATTTCTCGGCTTGGAATATTTCTCGCCGTATTCCGCCAGAATTTGCGCCTTCGCACCGGAAATTGCTTCCTGCGAAAGATTCACGGAATCCGTTCTCATATAGGTGATGTAGCCCTCCTCGTAAAGCCGCTGGGCTACACGCATCGTGGTGGTAACGCCATAGCCAAGCCGGTTTCCGGCCTCCTGCTGCAGCGTAGAAGTTGTGAACGGTGCAGAAGGCGAGCGCTTGCCAGGCTTTTTCTCAACATTTAAAACGCTGAATTCCAACTGCTTAGCCAGTTTTAGGAAATCTTCCGCATCATCCTCCTTTGAAAAATCTTTTTTAAGTTTTGCAGAAATTTCCTGCCTGCCTTCGTTCAGAAATACGCCTTCCACTTTGAAGGACGCCTTCGGTTTAAAGCTGCGGATTTCCTGCTCTCTCTCCACAATCAGCCGAACGGCCACGCTCTGCACCCTTCCTGCGGAAAGCCCGGTTTTTACTTTTCGCCAAAGAACCGGCGACATTTCGAAGCCTACGATTCTATCCAGCACCCTTCTTGCCTGCTGGGCATCCACCAAATTTTTGTTGATAGTCCGTGGGCTTTCGATCGCTTTCTGGATGGCATTTTTCGTAATTTCGTGAAACACAATGCGTTTCGTGGTATCCTCATCCAAATCCAGCTCCTGCGCAAGATGCCAGGCAATGGCCTCGCCTTCACGGTCTTCATCGGAAGCCAGCCACACGGTTTCCGCTTTTTTGGCGGCGTTCTTCAGCTCTGCAACCACTTTTTTCTTATCGGCAGAAACTTCGTAATTCGGCGTGAAAGTAGCCAAATCCACACCCATACCTTTCTTCGGCAAATCGCGAATATGCCCGAAACTTGATTTTACTTCGAAATCTTTGCCGAGATATTTTTGGATGGTTTTGGCTTTCGCCGGCGATTCTACGATTACTAAATTTTTAGGCATAAGGGCTTGGAAAATTTTTGCAAAAGTAGAAGATTTTTCAAAACAGACTGTATTGAAGTTTGTCAATATATTATAGACAGAAACAAAAACCGCCCGGCATTGGGGCGGCTTTTTGATGTAGCGATGTATGTTTATAGCGCGTCGAGCCCTGCTTTTACCATATCCCCGACATCTGAGAACCTGCCGAGGGCTACCTTGCGGATGGCGGATTTCGCGAAGCCTTTTACCTGATCAAATGTCACCTGCGGCGGCATAGCGAGGGTACCGGGATCGGTGTATATGTGCAGTAGTGCCGGCCCTTGGTGTGCCAGGAATTCCTTCATAGTACTGTCCAGCTCACCCCTCTCGCGTACGGCGTAGCCTTTTATGTTGAAAAGTTCTGCCACTTTTTCAAACGGCGGGTTTACCATATCCGTCTGCCAGTCTACAAAGCCTTGCACCTCCATCTCCAACTTTACCATACCGAGGGAGCGGTTGTTAAACACGACGATTTTTACCGGATACTGATACTGCATCACGGTAGCCAGCTCGCTGAGAGACATAGAGAGACCTCCATCGCCGCAGAGTGCGATGACCTGCCTGTTTTTTGTAGATGCTGCAGCCCCGATAGCCTGCGGGAGCGCACTCGCCATGGAGCCGTGGTTCATAGAGCTCGTCATATATCTTCCCTTTTTCGGGGAGAGCAGCCTCGCCGCCCATACGCAGGTCATTCCTACATCTACGGTGAAGATGGCATCCTCATCTGCCATATCGTCTAGCAGCACAGCTACCGCTTCCGGATGGATGTGGTCTGTTTTAGTCTGCTTATTCACTTTGTCTCGGTGATGGGCGTGCTCCCTTACATATTCTTTATGATATTTTTCTGCAAAGCTGTAGTCGTCCTTCGGCTGAAGCAAAGGCAGCAGAGCGGCGATTGTATCTTTGATGTCCCCAGCATAGCCGTGGTCCACCTTGCCCCTGCGGCCAATTTGGGATGGCTTGGCATCAATCTGGATTAAAATATTATCCTGGGGGACGAACTCGGCATAAGGAAAATCGGTACCGAGCATAAGCACCACATCTGCATCGTGCAGGGATTTAAAGCCTCCCGGGTTGCCGAGAAGGCCGTTCATACCGCAGGTGTATTTGCTCTCGGTTTTATCGAAGAAGATTTTCCCGCGGAAGGAGAAGGACAATGGAGCCTGCAGTTTTTCCACAAGCGCCTCTACCTCTCCCACGGCATCTTTGGCGCCATACCCGGCGTATATGGCGATTTTTTCATTTTGGTTTAAAATGGCTGCCAGCTCTGCGAGTTCGCTATCCTGAGGGCGGTACAGCGGTTTGGGGTGGTAGGTATGCTCGGAGGTCACCACCTCATCGTACGAGGCAGCCGCCACATCCCCCGGCAGGGATACCACCGCCACGCCGCGCTCGTTCTTCGCCACCTGGATCGCCTGCTGAAGCATAGTGACGAACTGCTGCGGAGTATTGGCCGCCTGGTTGTATTTACTGCAGCCTTCGAACAGAAATTGCGGGAAGGTTTCTTGGAAATAATCCGTACCCACCTTCCCTGTAGGCACCGTGCTGGCGATAGCAATAACGGGATTACCTGCGCGGTTGGCATCGTACAAGCCATTTACAAGGTGTACATGCCCCGGGCCGGAGCTTCCCATACAGCAGCCGATGCCGTGCAGCTCCGCATCCATAGACGCAGCATATGCCGCGGCTTCCTCGTGCCGTACATGGATCCATTCTATTTCCCCATCTCTGCGGATGGCATCATTCACAGGGTTCAAACTGTCACCGGTAATAGCATAAATGCGTTTTACTCCGGCATCTTTCAGCATCAAGACTAGTTGGTCAGAAACATTCATTTTTAATGATTTTATATTATAATATCATGGAAAGTCATAAATTTGCACGCCTTTAACGCAACAAATTTCTTGCTAAGTTTTGCCAAAAAAATCATAAAAAAATTTTTTGGAGATTTTTATCAAGAAAATTTGCAGGTTTAAAAAATAGCTGTATCTTTGCACGCACATTTGAGAGAAGATAATGGCAAATCATAAATCAGCACTTAAAAGAATCAGACAGAACGAAGCAAAAAGACTTCGCAACAGATACTATCACAAAACGGCGAGAACTGCGATGAAGAAGCTCCGCCTTGAGGAGGATAAAGCTGTAGCGCAGGAACAATTGCCGAAAGTAATGTCGCTTCTTGACAAGCTGGCTAAGAAAAACATCATCCACAAAAACAAGGCTGCCAACCTAAAGAGCAAGCTGAGCAAGCATGTAAACAAACTTGCTTAATTAGCAAATGGCCCGTTCGTCTATCGGTTAGGACTCAAGATTTTCATTCTTGCAAGAGGGGTTCGATTCCCCTACGGGCTACAAACAACGCTATAAATCAATAGATTACAAGGTTAGGGACTAAAATAGGGACTATTAAGTCCCTGTTTTTATTTTTTTACAATTTACCTTCTCCTCGAAAAACTTACCTTATTCTCAACTTCCTCCGCCAATTCAATTTCTGCGATTCCCAGCTTTTCTTCTTCAAAAGATGGAACTGCACCAAACAATTTTGCATTCTCATCAGCCCGCTCTTTTACATAATCCAATTTTTGATTTTCCAGTAGTTGTTTCTGTTTTTCCTCGGTATATTTGGATACCAATTTAGCCTTAACTTCCGGGAGTTTTTCTAATTCTTTTTCTAAGGCCTCAATCTTTTCATCGGTGGACTTGGTCTGCTTTTCAATTTCCTCTACATTGACGCCCTTGCCTGCCAACTCACTAATTTTTTCCTCTACCATTTGTTTAGCAGCATCAATATTTTTCTGATAGAATGAAAGTTGATTTTTCCAATAATCTGAATTTGCACTTCCATCATTAGAATAGCTCAAAATACGGTTGTAGTCGTTCTGGGCTTTGGTTACTCCCTCCTGAATTTTCAAAAAATCTTGATGCTTTCTAAGGATAAAAGCATTGTCTGCGACATACCTGCTTTTTTGATTTTCAATTCTCTTTTTCAGTAATTCAATCTCGATATTGGCTCTTGTTTCCGGGCTGGTAATAATAGCGGTCTTAAGTTCCTGTGTACTAATATCAGAAATATCCAACACATCAGCTCCTTTCTTCATCGCTTCTAAATATCGGGCTTGTTTGGATTGCAATTTTTGAAGCATAAAGACATCAATGCTATCATTGGTCAGCATAAAAATTAATGCGGACATTCTCATTTTGGTTGCCTTGTCGCCATGCCCTACCCTCTACTTGTCGCAATGAGGTAAAATTATAGGGTAAAGAAAGCATATAAACATCAGTGGTATTTTTCTGTAAGTTCATTCCTTCCTGAATGGCTTCACTTCCAATAACCACTTTTATTTTCCCTTCATTAAAATTCTCTTGTATTTTTAATCGGTTGGATTTGGTGGTTGCTCCTGTGATGATTCCGATTTCTTCAGGTTGGTATCCTATTTTCTGCACTAAGTATTCTTTCAGTTTTGGAAATTCTGAAACTGCTAATTCAGAATAGATGATTTGTCCTGAATTAGGGATGTCTTTTTTATTCTGCCGTATTAAATCCATCGTCTGTTTGAGTTTTGGAGAGTTTTCGATAAACTCTTCCAACGACGGTTCTTCATCTTCATAATACGGAGATAGATACGGCGAAATTGCAATCAATCTGGCATTGAGGATATGCGTTAAAATGGCACCCTTTTGTGTTTCCTCAAAATTCTCATTGAGCATCTCATATTGCTCTTTGGTCAAATCATTTTGCTCAATTTTATATTCCTTGTTGATTTTATTGGGGCGTTTCAGTTCAGGATTGTCTTCCTCGCCTTTGATATCAATAAATTCTGAAAGCAGTTGCTGGAACAGGGAATTATTTTTAAAGCGTCTTACATTGGCTTTGAATTTCACATCGCCTTTGGCATCAATTTCCATATCGTTATCCGCCTCCATAAAGGTTTCAAAAAAGGTATTCACATTAAAATAACCTGATTCCTCCAATCGTTTGTTGGCAATGAGTGATAAAATAGAATAATACTCCAATGGTTTATTGGTAAATGGTGTAGCGGATAGAAGTGTTACATTTCTGCCATCATTTTGCTCCTGAATATATTGTGCTGCCATCCAGGTATTGATTCCCAATTTTGAAGTCTGCTGGTTTTGACTTCTAAAGTCAGACGCAAAACGGCGATCTTCTATTCTTACTTTACCAACGATGTGGTTAGCATTATGGACTTCATCATAAGTAAGATGGTCAAACCCAAAATCTTCCCAATCGTAGATTTTTCCGCGTTTCATTTTTCCAACGAGTTCTTTTTCCTTTTCAAGTTCCTTTTGAAAATCTCTCTCGCTAATGGAATTGACACTTTTAAGTTCACTCTCTGAAATATACGAAAAGGTGGAAGCCAAACGCTGTGTAATATCTTCTTTGAAGCCTATATTATTAAAGCCTTCATAATTAACAATAGTAATTTCTCCGTCTTTATTGTCAAATTTAGAAAGGTCATAATCTTTTCCAAGATTGCCTAAAATATTCACTTTAGCATCAGGAATGGTCTCAAAAATGGTTTCTATCCATTGCTTGAGGATACTTTCATTCGGAACCACAATAAGCGGTCGCTTGGCATTACCTCTTTCCATGGCTTCGTGCATAGACAGAATTCCGGATAGGGTTTTCCCAAACCCGACTTCGTGAGCCAAAAGCCCGACACCCTTAGTCGTTTGCCTGCCTATTCCTGCTTTTTGAACTTCGGTTAGTGTGAGTGGTTTTCCTTTAAAATTTTGATAAATCTTTGAAAACAATGGAAATTTGGAATAATCTGGAACATAGATGTTATTGTAGTTTCTGTTAAATTCTTTTACATATCGCTCTCTAAGGTCTTCAGATAATTCTTCTCTCAAAAACTTTTGGAACAAATCATTGGCAGCAGCTTTTCTTCTCTCCCGAATAAGGGCGTTTCGTTCTTTGTCGCTCCCGGTTACATTTTCATTGTCTACAAAACTCCAAACTTCCCAGTAGGATGAACCTGCAAAGGCTTCGCTGCTAAGTTTGCCGACAAAACTTTTGAATTCATCCGCAAGGCTTTTAGGCTCTTTAATGATTTCCATTTTTTGGCTGTCCGCATTCCACTGCTCTCTTTCCTTTTCTCCAATAATGAAGTTATGGACAAACTCGTGGTTGGGACTCATAAAAATTTGGTCTAAGTTTTTAGGTTTCGGCAAAACACTTTGTAAAAGTACTTTCTGTTTTTCGTATTGGTTCTCCATTCCACCTACCGAAAATTTGTCTGCGAAGTCTTTTTCCAGTTGCTCTAATTTGGCGTAGATATTTCCTTCGGCGTAATAGAAATCGTGCATCCATTTGCCGTCGTGATAATTGGCAAATTGGTAATGTTTTCCGTGATTATTGAGCGTTCCGTCATATTCCGTATCCCGGAATGCTGCTATCTGCTCATGTGTAAGCTCCGAACTATTTTGAAGTGCTGTTTCTACAATAGCATCCGGCTTTTTGAAATGGTATTTTAAAATTCCTTTTTTTATTTCGGGTTGCGTTTGAACCCGATATTCTGTATTTCGCTCGCTTTGTTTTTTAATGATTTTTTCTGCCTTTTCATTAATCTCCGACAGGCTTTCTGAATCAAACTTTTCAGGCGTTTTAGTAATATCCTTTAATAGGTTTTCATATTTAGATATTTCAGATTCTACGGCCGGGCTTTTAAACTTGATTTCTCCCAGTTTTGATAAGGCATTTTTAATATTTTCCTTTGCTTCATTAAGTGCCTTTTCTTCTATTGATGCGCCCGATTTTTCCTCTAAATTAATGATGGCTTCTTTGGATTCCGTATTTTGTTTAGGAAATGGATCCTGATTAAAAAAGTCTTCAAACAAATTGCCTATCCGAAGCGTTTCTTTTTTATTTTGAAGATGAACTATCTTTTGCAAGGCTTCTTCCAAACTGCCATGCACATACTGCTCCGGTCTTCCAAAGCGATTGGTTTTTTCACGGATTTCCCCTAAAATATGTTCGGGATGTTTTTCAAAATATCCGGAAATATCCTCCGAAATTTTATGCGTATTCTTTTTAAGAATGATAATATCTGTGCCCACCTGCGTCCCTTGAAATACTCCTGAAGGTAGCCGAAGGGCATCGATAAGCTCTGCTTCTTTAAGTTTAGTCTGGCGGTTCAACCAGCCCGAAGGCAGCACCATAGCAAGGATACCATCCCGTTTAAGAACATCCAGGGACCGCTTGACGAAATAATCTTCGTATTTGGAGAGTTTGGGCTCTTCTCCCAAACCTTTGTAATAACCTCTATGGTCGCCATAAGGTGGATTACCAATAATCAAATCGTATTTTTGGCTAAAGTCTTTTTTATGCCCTCTATCGTCGATAAACTCAGTTTCAAAGGAACGAAGATGAATATTAGCTTCCGGGTGGAGTATTTTTGCAATCTTTGCCGTTGTTTCGTTGATTTCAAAGGCGGTTATATTGGCTTTAATACCTAAATCTTTAGCAGCATAGAGAAAATTGCCAGTGCCTACACTTGGCTCTAAAACAAAGATTTCATTTTGGGCATGTACTCTGTTTTTGATAAGGTTTCGAACAGCATCAACAATTTTAGCATCCGTGTAGTATTCATCTAAAATACCACGACCTTCTTTTGCCGTGCCGCCACTTTTATACCGAGAACAAATATCCTTGAGGTCTTCGTGAGATGCTAAGTGATGTTTTAAATGGATTTTTTGACCATCTCCAACAGTGGTAACAAGATTTACAATCTCAGAGATTTGCTCATTGCTGACTTTTTGACCTTTGTATTGGGCAATGCGTTTCTCTAAGTTTTCAATTTCAGATAAGTCTGATGCTGGAATTCTTAATCCTGTATCGGATAGAGTTCTCCCGGATAGGATTCCGCCCACGGAATGTTCTCTTTCCGCACCTTCTGCATCATTTTTCTGTTGTGTTCCGTCATCGGATCTTCCTCTTCCTCCGTCTCCCAAACGCTGCTCATTTCCGCCTGTAAGTCCATTTCCAGCATCCTGGCTGACCAAAGCATATCTTCCGGTGTGATTTCCGTCTTGCCCGGATTGGCTGTTCTGCTCAGTTGCTCCAAGGTTTTGTTTAGCCGTGTCTGATTCCAATTGCTCAGAATTGGAAATTCTTTTGGATTCAGGGTTATTTCGTTGTTCATCTGAATTGTTTTTTATTTCGCCTAAATTAAAATTTTTGGTTTGATTTTCATTTTGATTCTCAATCTTTTTTTTGAGATAATCATTGAGGCTCAGATGTTCTTTTCCAATTCCATATAAAGGACGGATATCTTTGATGTTTTTATCTTTTAGCTCATTTAGTATTTCTTGCGTTGCTGATCTTCCCGAATGGTCCCCGGAAAGGCACAGAAATATCTTTCCTTCATAATACCGGAAATGATTTGTAAGTTGGCCAGCATTTCCTAATTGATGCAACACCGCCATACTCCTGTTATTGGTCTGTGAATTCAACCGGAGCAGTTCTAAAAAAGCTTGTTTGTCTATTTCAGACTGAAATACGATGAGTTCATTTTTGGCTCCCTCGGTTATGGAGATATTTTTAACTGGAAGTCCGGTATATAGGCTGTTACTCACGGTTTTTATTGTTGACGAATTGGTTGTAATCGAAAAGTTCTTTAGCTGCAGCATCCCAATTCTTCCTTGGGAGCAGTTGCAGGCTGACAAATACATCGGTCTTTTTATTATAGTAGTCGATGCGCTCTAATCTTCCTCCGTAATCTTCCTCGGCATGGCGGTAAAGAGAGTACGGCATTATCGTATCTGTGGGATAAATGTAAAAACGACTGTAAGTCCAGGGTGAATTGATTTCAAAGCGTTTATAGTTTTTTCGGAACAAGAGCGTGTCTGGGAGTTTTCTCCTGTTTTGGTAGTTGGGGATATGCTCTTTTGAAAAAATTGCGCCTTCTTTTTTATTCCATACGAGAACTGCTTTTTGCTGTTTATTTAGCTCTGAAAAAATAATATTGCTGCCCTCTGTATTTTCCAAAGGAAAACAAAGAGAATCTTTGATATAATAGACCTTCCTGTTAAACTCCTGAACTTCCAAATCCGGAATTATTTCCACCATCTGGTTCTGAAAATAGTTGAGTTTCGATAGATGGAAGCTCTGCATTTTGTCCAAACCTTTAGAGGCATTAAAATAAACATTGGAAACGAGGTCTATTCCACCTTTCTCAGACTGTATTTTCTTATGGCAGGACTGAATCGTCATAAAGGATAGAGTAAGTATTAATAGCTTAAAATAATTTTTCATAAAGTTTTGTATTTTGTAATAATATTTTTAATTTTGTAATAACTAATCCGATTGATTTTAAAAAGTGAGGGTCATATCAAAAAAATCGCTGGTGTTATTTTATACTCATCACGCTGATGCTAAATTGGCTTTAGAGCATTGGTATAGTACAGTATCAGCAGCTGAATGGAATAATTTTGCAGACATTAAAAAGGATTTTAATAGCGTAGATAGTGTAGGCAATCAAAGATTTGTATTTAATATCAAAGGCAATCATTACCGTATCGTGGCTCTTATTCTTTTTTCAGTCCAACAGGTATATATCCGGTTTGTAGGCACTCATAGTGATTATGATAAAATTAACGACATAAAAAACATTTGATATGATAAAAAATGAAACCCAATATGAAGCAATTATGGCCCGTATTGATGAACTTCTTAAAATAGTGGACGACCAAACTCCTGCAACAGATAAAAATATGATTGAATTAATGCTTTTGTCTGATGCTGTAGAAGTTTATGAGAATATCCATTATCCTATTGCTACACCTTCTTTGGTGGATACGATTAAATTCAAGATGCATGAAATGAACCTTACACAGGCTAAATTAGCTGAGCTTTTGGGCGTGTCTGCTCCACGTATTAGCGAATATCTTTCCGGGAAAAGCGAACCGACTTTACAAGTGGCTAAAAACATCCACAAAAAACTGAACATCAGTGCAAATATCATCTTGCAATAAAACCATACAATAGAAGACAACAAAGGCTGCCACACACCAAGCAGCCCTCTGTCATCTCTACTGCAACAAGCTATCTTTTAATGCTTTGCTCCCGGGCATTTGCTTTTTCATTTTTCTGCTCCTGTTCCATCCCTTCCAAAGCCTTATTGGTGTTGATACGGTTCATATCGCTGTCATACAGGTTTAAATTCTTGTATTGGGGATTGAGGACGGCTTTGCCTTCCACCACCTTGTCATTCATTTCAAATTTTACCTTTACCACATTGCCTTTTTCCAAAGATTTGATGGTGTTGTCCTTGTATTCAGGCTTACCGAAAATCAGATTGGATTTTTCAACGATTTTTTGGGTATCTACACCATAATTCTGATAAAAGTTCTGAAATCTGTAATTGTCGTTTTCGGTTTTAGGCTCCTCAAAATTGAGTTTTACAAAGGCAGTTTCTTTTTGGTCGCTTTTCGGCTTATGGAACTCGATTTTTACGCTACGCCCCTCCAACACTATAAACATACGCGGAATGTTGAACCAAAATTTTCAGCATCGCCATTACTGAATTGAAGTCCTGATCTTCACAAATCATATTAGATGTTATATTGCCGTGTTCCATTATCCGCAATGTAAGGAAGTTCAGTCCTGATTTTATTTCTCCATCTCTGCCTATCCAAGCCGATGGACTTATTCTACCTGTCAATTCTACCAATGTGCCTTTGGTAAGAATTTTGGCAACATTGGGACTTATCCAGTAAGAGCAGTTGTAAAAAGTGGTTTGCTCCTTTCTTTCGCCAGCTTTGGTTTTGTAGTAGTCGTTAATGGCTACTGAAAAGTTTACAACCTGTCTCTGGTCTTTCAGCGTGTTGATTTGTGCATTTTTGGTAATTCTACCTACGATTGTGTTCATAATTTTAAATATTTAAGTGTAGATTTTGTTTTTCGTTACTCGTTTTTCGTTTTATCGTTTTGTGATGATGATTAAAAAACCAAATGATATGATTTGGTATCGAGGACACTCGGCTTTCTTTTTTTTAATTGGATGGAAAAACATTATTATTCTCTGTGTTTTTCTGTTTTTCCGTTGATTTCAAAGAACTCCTTCTATTGATTTGATTCGTACAACTGAGGTTCCGGCTTTTTCTTTGCCAATGACCACAGGACGGTAGCATACACACCAAACCCGATTCGGAGCTGCTTTTCAGAATAACAAAATCCCGAATCGGGCTTGAAATCTTTTTGTCCGAAGGATTTAGGAGTGTCTGGAAAAATTATTGGAGCTTGCGGAAAGAATTTTTGTAGATACCCAAAAAGATTTTTTGGCGTGGATGATGCCGTCCTACATTTGCAAATGACAAAAGCCCAAACCACAGTTCGAAACAAAATTCAATGGTATGCAGGTGTTCTTTGCAATGGGAAAACAAATAAAAATCAATTGAAATAAAGGAGTTTTTTAAATACAGTATGGTACATGGCTGCTTTTTTCAGACAGGTTAAAATTGGAGTATTAACTTTAACTTTGGAAAAAAAGCAATGAAAAAATCAAGATTTACGGAGCCTCAGATTATCAGGATGCTCCAGAGCCAGCAGGAAGGCAAGAAAGTGGCGGAGATCTGCCGGGAATACGGTATCTCCGAACAAACATTTTACAACTGGAAGAGCAAGTATGGAGGAATGAGTCTTTCGGAACTCCAGCGTGTCAAGGAACTTGAAGCGGAGAATGCCCGTCTCAAGCGCATTGTGGCGGACCAGCAGATTTCCATCGATATTTTAAAGGAGGTCAACTCAAAAAAGTGGTAACACCTTATCAGAAGGAGCGTTGTATTGCTTATATTCGGGAGAAAAGACCGGAGATAAGTTATGCTAAGGTGTGCCGCGTAATGGGACGCTCAAGAACCTCAAAATATTATAAAAAACGGATGCCCGAAAAAGATGAAAAACTTCGAGAAGCCATCACCTCGATATTGGGAACCAGCAGGCTGGGACGCAAGAAAGTCATCGTGAAGGTTCGTAAAAAGTACCCGGGGTACGGTTCTTCGCAAATCCGAAGGGTCTATCAGAAGTATGGTTTTTCGCTTTACAAAAGAATGAAAAGGAAACGGTTTGACAATCCTGCCAATCCCATCGCTGTACCTTTGGAGCGTAATGAGGAATGGGCAATGGACTTTATGAGTGACGCACTGGCGAGGGGATCCCGATTTCGAACGCTGAATATTGTTGATCAGTACAACAGAAAATGTCTGGGGATTGATGCGCGTACATCCATGCCGTCCAGAGCGGTCATCCATTTTTTGGAGCGCATGATTGAGAAGCACGGCAAGCCCAAGGGAATACGCACGGACAACGGCCCGGAGTTTACCTCGGGCCTTTTCCAGGATTGGCTGGATAAAAACAACATTGAATGGGTTAAAATCCAAAAAGGAAAGCCACAGCAGAATGCCATTATCGAGCGTTTCAACAAAACCTACAGAGAAGATGTGCTGGACGCCAACCTGTTTTTCTCCCTTCAGGATGTAAAAGACCTTACGGAACGCTGGATAGAAGACTACAATTATGAACGTCCGCACGAAGCACTGGACTTTAAAACCCCATCGGAATATGAGGCAGCATAAGGTTTTTTAAGGCATGAACTTCTGAAATATAATTCAGAAAAAAGCACCGCAAAAAGCAGTGCCCTTGAAAACTATATTTCGTCGGCCAACCTATCCCTCTCAGGTTGCTCCTCAGCAGAGCCTAATTCCGTTTCGGTTGGCAGGTGCAAATTTCGATTGAAAAAACTATATTTACAAACTGTCAAAAAAGTAGACCACTTACCGAAAAACCTTAGAAACTAAAAAAGACTGCCCTTTTGAGACAGCCTCATTTATTCAGTATGTAAATTCAACAAAATTAGATTTGTATATTTTAGATTTTACTTTTAATTGTATTTGCATTCTGTATTTCTTCCCTTTTTCTAAAGAGTAGAATTCATACCAACAATTAAATATTTTACAAGGATTATCTTTAAAAACAGCATCAACATTAGGATAAACTAAAAGATTATATTGTAAATTTTTTAATTTCTTTGAACATAAATTTATTTTAGCATTCTTTTTGATTTCCGCATCATTCTTTCTTTTTTCATAATAGATAGGAGGTTCACTTGGTTGAATATTTTTCTGTGCAACAGAATTATCTATAAGTTTATCTTTATCATAAATAAATAAATACAATTGATTTTCAGATAATCCATTTTTAGAAATTTCTTTCCATCTTTCATTTGCATATTCTAAATTTGCTCCTATTTTTATATTATGAATCGATTCAATATCTATATTAATTTGTTTTCTTTGGTTGAATGATAAATGCATCTTAATATTCTGTGCTTTAGTAAATCCATTTATTATAAAACACATTGCTACAATTAGAATTTTCCACTTTATTATTTCCATCCGTATTTAGTTTGATAATAATTATACCATTGAGTTCCTAAAACCGTAGGTGCATATTTTACTTCCCATTGATAAGCTCTGTACTCTAATCTATCGTTATATCTTGTTTGTGCTGTTTTTGGATTTTGCTTATAATATCTTCTAAAAATGGAAAGAGCTGTTCCCTGTATATAATCAATTGCGTGAGTTAATTCGTGCCCCAAAGTTCCATACAGTTTAAAATATGAAAATGTTTTACTTTGATTAATTATAATTCCTGTTGCTCTTGTAGAACCAGCATTTGGGGTAGTTTCGCCTAAATAACTATTATCACTTGGCGTTCCATAAGTAATTCCAACATTTCCAGATTTAGTATGCATGGAAGATAATGTTTCAGTACTAAGAACTTTATCCAAACTTTCTTGAGTATTAGGGGCGGTTGCATTAATATCTTCAATACCCACTGCATTTAATTCTCTTTCTGCGATACTTCTTTCCTCAATAGAATTCGATATCTTGTGCATAGCGTGGTTCAATCCTGCAACAATACCTCCTATAACAGCTCCTTGCCAGAAATTGCCACCTGTAAGCTCCGATCCCACGCCTCCTAAAACTGCTCCGGACAACACAATGCCTTCAGCTGTTTTAGCAAAATCTCCTGCAACTGCTCCGAAACCCGAAGCTCCAAGACTACCAAACATCCCGGAAAAAGCGCCGGAAACAAAATTGCCGCCCTGCATCATAGCCAATGTTCCCTGTGGTTACCTTCCATTAGTATTTTACAAAAAGTAAGAAAAATATAATTATAAAAAATAGTATAAAGAAAATATTTTTGTAAACATCATACTTAAAGCTTAAGATCAATTCTTTAACTTTTTTGGGTGGAAAAATTAAATAAAGAAAAACATTAATAGGTAATAAGACTATTCCAATTAAAAGATAGTTCATCCATACGTTTTCACTCCAAAACATTATTTTAAAATCAATATTAAAAGCTTTACATAAATTCAAAAGGAAAACAAAAATATAAATACTAACAACACCCAAAGCACTAATATATGCTGTCGATTTAGTTGCTTTTCCATCAGAATAATACTTGTAAAACATTAAAAATAAATACTTCATATTATTATCTATTTATAAAGTTCCCAACACCGTTAAAAAATTGATTAGTTACACCTGTTGCGTCTAAAACACCAATACCCAAACCTATTACAGGATTAACTCTTAAAAATAGCATTCCTGTATTAAATGTTGCTTTAAGGATATTTCCCGTAGTAGGATTTCTATAAGCATCATAAATTGAAGATCCTGCACTGTATATTCCTGTTACTCTACCTAAAACCTTTGTGTATTTTAAGTATTTAGACGCTGTGGAAGATAATTCACTTGTTTTTCCTGCATATTCAAAAAGAGCTTCTTTTGTCGCAGCATTAATACCTAATCCATTTGCGGCATTATCTAAATTTTGACTTAATTTAGATTTCCCATAGAGTTCTATTTCTTCAATCAAAGTATATTTTTTTCCATCCGGAGAGGTAGCATTCCAAGAACCATCGTTATTGTTCTCATAGCTTCCAGTGTCATCAACCCATTTTTTGCCTTTGTAACCTTTAGGTGGGTCTAATTTATGCATCGCAGCATTCAACCCGGCAACAATACCTCCAATTACTGCACCTTGCCAAAAATTACCACTTTAAAGCGAGCTGGTGTTTGCTCTAACTTTAGTGATTTAATTTTTAAAATATCTCCCGTCCCAAATATAAAAAACATATCACTTAAAAGTGATAAATAAACCAAAAAAATCGTTATGTTTAACATGATGACTTGGTGAGGTCATTCCCATTAATTGTTTATTCTGAATACTCTTTAAAAAACATATCTATCATTTCGGAAATCACGCCTTTGACGACATTCCGATCTTCATCATCTTTTAAATCTAGCCCGCAAAAAGCACTTCCATTAAAATCTGTATGCAAATTGAGATAATAACTGGATGAAACAAGTATCGCCATTAAAGCTCTAAACTTTTTTGCTTCTGAGCCAAAATACCTGTCTGTAATGCTGGCAAACATCTCTTCTCCGGCAGCCTCCCGTTCATCAGCTAATTTCCTTAATGCAGATTTTGACTCGGACAATTCCCAAAGAATTATCTTTTGAAGCTCTTTATTTTTTTTTAATTCATCAAATTGGCCGCTAAGTAAAACTTTTGCTAAAACCTTCCCTCCATCATTAATGTCTGTAGTCTCTACCAATTCGGAAACAGAGTTCCAATAATCCCTTTGTTTCAAATATTCGTTAATTAACTTATCAACACTGCCATAATAATCATAGATTAATTTTTTGTCTACGCCGGCCGCCGTAGCAATTTTGGTTACTTGTAATCCTTGATATCCCTTAGATTTCAAAATTTTTCCAACGGCATTTAGCATTCTAAGTTTCGTCTTTTCTTTGTCTCTAATGGGACCCTGAACTTTTTTACGAATCATTTGAACGAATTTGATGCAATTTGCAATTTTTTATTTATATCCTCAAAGGCATTAAGCGTCTTATCGAGCTGGGATTTTGTATGAGTTGCCATTACAGCCATTCTTATTCGGGCATCTTTTCTCGCAACGGCCGGATATAGGATTGGATTGGTATAAATTCCTCTATCAATTAACATCCTGCCTACATCCCCGGTAATATGCGGATCACCAATTTTGACCGGTACTATTGCTGACGAAGTTGTACCAGTATTTAGCCCTAAACTTTGCAATCCACTTTTAAAATAATTGATATTTTCCCAAATTTTAGCTCTCCATTGTGGCTCCTCGTCAATAAGCTCTATGGCTTTAATAATACCCATTGACGATGGCGGAGCCGTTGCAGAAAAAATCTGCTGCTGTCGCGATTGAAACCTTATGAAAGCGGCCAATTTTGGCGATGTAATGACATAACCGCCAACATTTGCAAAGGTTTTACTGTTTAGAACGATTATAAATTTCAACATTAATCTCTTTTCAGTGATTTATATTAAATAGTTTTTTAGATTTGACACAAATAAAAGGATCGAGAAACTACATGATTCATTTTGAATATAACTCATGAAAAACAACATAATCATATTATTTTTTGCAAATTGCCTGAGTATATCATCTAAAATACATGCGCAGGAAAAAAAAGACTCCATTTCCACGAAGGAAATTCAGGAAGTTTTAATTAAAGCACAGCGGAAAAAGCAGTTTGCCGACCACGCCAACTATACTTTCGATAAAGAAGCCCTGGAAAAAGCACGGCATTCCAAAGATTTGCTTACCACGCTTCCCGAACTGCAACTCGACCCGATTTCCAATACTGTTACAAGTATCAGGGGTGGAAAAATTCTCTTTCTGATTAATGGAATTGAAGCCAGCGACAACCAGATTAAAAGCATTGCGCCGACAAATGTTGTGCGTGTGGAATATTTCGACATTCCGCCTGCAAGATATTCACAGAGAGCCGATACCGTGGTGAACATCATCACCAAAAATCCCGAAATCGGGTATTCCTACGGTGCGGATGTTACTTCTGCATTAACAACAGGTTTTGTGAACGGTTCTGCATATGCAAGATACACCAAAGGCAAAAACGATTTCGGACTGGAATATTCCATTAACTTGAGAGATTACGATAACCGTATAGTTGATAAAATCTACGACTACAACTTGAACGGCAGCCACTATAATTCCACAGAACAGCAGAAAGATCATTTTGGCTACACCAACCAGAATATCGCATTAAGATACGCGAATGTGGTTCCCGGTAATTATACATTTCAGGCGAAAGGAAGCATTTTCATTAATTCAAATTTCAACAAAGGTTTGGGGCTAAGCGTTTTCACAAAAGATAACTTAGCGGAGAACCACAGCACCATTCACAACAGCAATTCCGCCTACACCGCACCGACTTTAGATCTTTATTATTCCAAAAATATCGGCAAAAAGGACGAAGTAAGTTTAAACTTAATTGGCTCGCACTACAACACGAATTCCTCGCAGTTCGACCACGAATGGAATACTGAAACCAACTCCGATATCTTCAACAACGATATGAATCTGAAGGCGAAGCAGACCGGCATCGTGGGTGAGATTGCGCACGTCCATCAGTTTGAGAAAGGCAAATTGAGTTCCGGCTACCGCATTTCCAAAACGGCGATTTCCAATGATTTGGTGAATCTTCTAGGAAGTTCGCACTATGATGTGAATTATCTCGAACAATATCTTTACACCGAATATTCTGGAAAATGGGATAAATTGGGCTATCGTGTAGGCATCGGCGTTACAAATATCCACAACAAAAGCGCGGAAACCACTCAGGACGACTGGGCGCCTACACCAAAACTCGTGTTGAGTTATGATTTGGCGAAAAACCAAAGTTTGCGGTTTACGAGTACATATACTTCGAATAGTCCTTGGGCTTCAGCATTGAGCAGCAATGTTACACAGATTGTTCCGAATATTGTTCAGCGTGGAAATCCGTATTTGAAGTCTCAACATTTATTCAGAAACAATTTTATTTATTCTTACGACGGAAAGAAACTGGATGTAAATGTAAACGCGTTTTATAATATTGTGGATAAATACTTTGCACAAATTTTTGAAACTGATGCGGTGACAAATGGTTATGCATTAACCTACCAAAATGCGGGTTTCAATGAAAAAGGTATTCAGATAAGTGGCTCTTACAAGCCTTTTGGAACGCAGGTTTTGGTCATAAAAGCATTTGTCCAGCCTGTAGGAATGTCTCTAAAACTATATGACGGCAGAAAATTTAATAACAC
Organism: Cruoricaptor ignavus; assembly: GCF_014961145.1. Taxonomy (NCBI): domain Bacteria; kingdom Pseudomonadati; phylum Bacteroidota; class Flavobacteriia; order Flavobacteriales; family Weeksellaceae; genus Cruoricaptor; species Cruoricaptor ignavus. The sequence goes on along the minus strand of NZ_CP063145.1, from coordinate 1,613,751 downwards.
TTTTATAAGAAGTAATTTTGCATTAACCTCGCAATTTAAAAACTTTGGAATTTATTATAATTTCAGCCTGCCTGTTTATCAAATCAACGGTGCGTTTTTAAGTTTGGATGAGAATCAGAACAATTTCCTCGTTTCCTATAATTTCAAACAAAATTTACAGATATATACTGGTGCCTACTGGCTTGGGATGCCTTCCCATTACCACAATAAAACTTTGGAAGGTAGTATAGTGCTAAATGAACGGATTTCAAATATATATAACAATAAAAATATGTTCGTCCTCGGTTTGAGTTATAATTTTTCTTCAGGTAAGAAACTGCAGATCCAAAAGAAACTGAACAACTCCACCGCTCCGGCTTCAACGTTTTAAACTGATTTTCTCGTTTCTAATTTGTAGTGCGCAATGCAAATGTGAAATGTTTAAATACAGCTTTCTTTAAAGCAAAAGATTTATTAATAATTTCCAAAAAAAAGATTAAAATGGAAAAGCAAAATCAAAAATTCCAAGAATTGGTAAAAAAAATGGAAACACTTAAGGAAAACGCGAAAGGGCAAATAAAAGGGGGATTCTCAAAATCCACCTCTTTGACTAAATCAAGGGATATTCACAAGTATTTATGATTTTAAAGACAATCCACACAAATCATAAATACTTAAAAATCAAGCAAAATGATTACTCTGTGGGATTCATTGGGATATACAAATACTTCCCTACGGGCTACGACTTTCAAGCGCAATCACTTTAAAATCAAATGGTTGCGTTTTTAATTTTACCATTGTTCCCAAGACTGTCCCAAATTTTTCTTTTCCTTATTTTGCAGAGAATTTTCTGAGAGGGATGCACCGCTTTTTTACCGAAGTTTATTTCAAAATTTCTAAGCAAAAATTGCCTTGGCTGCTGGGTTTGCTGGCATTTCTTGTACTTTGTATTCTATGCATCACCAAAATAAATTTCGAGGAAGATATCAGCCAAATTATCCCGAAAAGTGACAAGGCAGACATCACGGCAAAAGTCCTGAAACAGCAGAATTTCTCGGATAAAGTGATTGTAATTGTCGAGAAGAAAAACGCTACCGATGATTACGCGCTTTCCGAAACTGCCGATGATTTCCTCGAAAAAATCGAGCCGCTAAAACCCTACATCAGCGATGTCCAGGGAAAAGTAGATGACGAAGAAATCCTGCAGTCCTTCCATTTCATCAGCGAAAACCTGCCGATTTTCCTGGAAGAAAAAGACTACGAAATCATCAGGGAAAAATTAAACAACGACAGCATTTCCCAAAAAATTTCGGATAATTTTTCCACAATGCTTTCGCCAACAAGTGTTGTCACAAAGGATTTCATCCGGAAAGACCCGCTTGACTTTTCGGGAATTGCGCTCCAAAAATTAAACAGCCTGAATTCTAATAGCAATTTTCAGCTGGAAGACAATTATGTGGTGAGTGAAAACGGCCAACATCTGCTGCTGTTCATCGAGCCGAAATTTGGCGGCAGCGAAACCAAGAACAACGAGAAATTTGCCGAAGGCCTGGAAAAAATTCGTGGCGAACTGAACCAAAAGTACCGCGGCAAAACGGAAATCTCGTATTTTGGCGCACCATTAATCGCCGTGGCGAACGCCAAACAGATAAAGCACGACATCCAAAGCACCGTGCTGGTTTCGATGGCGCTGCTTCTCCTGCTGCTCATTTTCTACTTCAAAAACTGGCTCACGCCGCTCATCATCTTCGTTCCCACCGCAGTTTCCGTGATCATTTCGCTCGTCATTATTTATTTCATCAAAGACCGGATTTCCGCAGTTTCGCTCAGCATCAGCGCAATATTGGTGGGGCTTACGGTGGATTATGCGCTGCACATCCTCACGCATTACAAGCACAAAACGAACATCGCCGAACTCTACCGCGAAATTACGCAGCCTGTGCTGATGAGCGCCGCAACCACGGCGGTTTCCTTTCTGTGCCTAGTTTTCGTGCGAAGCGAAGCGTTGAAAGACCTCGGCATTTTTGCGGCAATCACTGTGATGCTTTCCGCCATTTTTTCGCTCATCATCATTCCGCAAATTTACCGGCCTAAGGCTGTGGAAATAGAACCGAAAAAAACACTGATTGACAAAGTGGCAGGCTACCCTTTCGAACGCTATAAATTCCTGATAATCAGTTGCTTAATTACAATCCCGGTTTGCCTTTTTGGTTTCAGCAAGGTGAAATTCAATAGCGATATTTCTGACCTGAATTTCGTGCCGGAAGAAATGCAGCAAAGCGAAGCTAAGTTGCAGAGTATCACAGATTTAGCGGAAAAATCGGTATATGTTTTTTCCTATGGAAAGACAGCGGAAGAAGCGCTGAAGCACAACACTAAAGTTGCCGAATTTCTGCGCCAGGAAAAATCCGGCGGAAACATCCTGAACTTCACTTCTTCCGGCGAAATTTTGATTCCAGAAAGTTTGCAAGGGGAAAGAATTACCCGTTGGAAAAATTTTTGGGACGATGCGAGAAAAGCCCAAACCATTGCCAAAATTAAGTCGGCAGGAAAAACCAGCGGTTTTAGTGAGAGCGCTTTTTCTGAGTTTGAGGAATTGTTGTACAGAAACCATCACCCTTTGCAAATTAATGAATTTCAGGAACTTCCAGCGTTAAGGCTGAACGAATTCCTCACCGAAGAAGATGACCTTGCAACTTTGGTGAGCATCGTAAAACTGGACGAGAAAAAGCGCGGCGATTTCATCAGTGCTGCCGAAAAAAACCCGAACACTTTGGTGATTGACCGCCAGCAGATGAACGAGAATTTTCTTGGCCTGCTGAAAGACGATTTCCTTAGCCTTATCAATTATTCCCTGATTGCCATTATCGCGATTTTCCTGCTGTTTTTCAGGAACTTAGGCCTTACAATTTTCGCCATCATTCCGGTTTTGCTTTCCGGCATCGTCACCGCAGGTATTTTCTATTTTCTCGGGCTGGAACTCAACATCTTCAGCACCATCGTTTGCACGCTGGTTTTCGGTGCCGGTGTAGATTTCAACATATTTCTCACAAAGGCTTTGCAGAAGGAACTTTCCACCGGGAAAAGCGCGCTGCCCACCTACCGCGTTTCCATCATTCTGGCGCTCATCACCACACTATTGGCGATCGGCTCGCTGATTTTCGCAAAACATCCGGCGCTAAAATCCGTTGCAGCGGTAGCAACGGTGGGGATGCTTTCCGTGGTCATCATTTCATTTACAATATATCCGCTGATTTTCAGTTTCATCCGAAAGCGCACGCAGAAAGGCCTTCAGCCGGTGAGCATCCGCGTTTTTCTCAACTCAGTTTTCTCGCTGATTTACTATGCTTTGGGCGGATTTTTCTTTTCAATTTTGGCAATGATTTTCGGGAAAAACGCACAGCGCATCCTGAAAGTTCCGGCATCGAAATTCCTGGTGTCCGTGCTATACACGAACCCCTTCGTCCGCAAAAAATTCATCCCAAACCCAAGCGAAGATTTCAGTAGGCCTGCCGTAATCATCGCCAATCACACTTCATTTCTCGACACTTTGGCAATGGCAATGGTAACGCCCAAAATCGTTTATTTGGTAAATGATTGGGTGTACAACTCGCCGATTTTCGGAAAAGTGGTGAAGCGCTTCGGCTTCTACCCTGTGTCTCAGGGCATTGAAAACGGCCACGATGTTCTGCAGGAAAAAATCAACCAAGGCTATTCCCTGGCGGTTTTCCCGGAAGCTCAGCGCTCGGAAACCAACCGTGTTCAGCGCTTTCACAAGGGTGCCTTCTACCTTGCCGAAAAATACGGGCTTGATGTGGTGCCGGTGTTCATCCACGGAAATTCTGAAGTGATGCCGAAAGGCGATTTTATGATTCACGACGGAAAAATCACCGTGAAAGTTGGCGGCAGAATTTCGGCCGATGATAAAAATTTCGGCGAAAATTATTCGGAAAGAACGAAGAAAATCCAGCAGTTTTACCGGGAAAAATTTCAGGAATTCCGAAATGAAATGGAGGACGAAAATTACTTTAAACCATTGATTTTCGGAAGTTTCCTTTACAAAGAACGGGAAATTTCAGAGGAAGCGAAACGGGATTTTGAAGAAAATAAATCGGCGTATTTTGAAATGAACCGCCTGATTTCTGCCGATGAGAAAATCCTGCATTTCTGCGGTGATTTTGGGCAGATTGATATGCTTCTGGCTTTGAGCGAAAGCGCGCGGAAAATCCACAGCGTTATTCCGGAGGAAAACCGGCGGAATATTGCCTCAGAAAATTTTGTGGTAAAGAAGCGCAGGATTTTCTACCACGCGGAAATTCCTGAAAATCAACATTTTACAACGCTAATCATCTCGGATGAAAATGTTCCAGAAATTAGCCTGCCGGAAAGCATCCGCCAAATTATTATTGCGAGATGCAAAAATAATGGTAAATTTACCGAGTTCTCAGCGGCACGGCGCAACGAAAAAATCACCGTGCTGAAACGCTGAATTTTAGCAACATTATGCCGAAAAACATTCTCGTAGTTTATTATTCGCAAAGCGGACAGCTGCAAGACATCGTGAAAAACATTGCGGAGCCATTTTCGCAAAACCCTGATTACAGCGTGGATTTCTACCAAATTCAGCCGAAGGAAGATTTCCCGTTTCCCTGGCCTGAAGATGTTTTCTACAACACCTTCCCGGAATCTTACCTGCAAATTCCGCGGGAAATTTTTCCGCCAAGCCAGGAAATTTTAAGCAAGAAATACGACCTTATTTTATTCGGCTATCAGGTATGGTTTCTCACGCCATCCATTCCCACCATCTCTTTCCTGAAAAGCCCTTTCGCCGAAAAACTTCTGAAAAACACACCAGTTGTCACGATTTCTGCAACGCGGAATATGTGGATGCTGTCTCAGGACAAACTGAAAGCGCACCTGAATAGGCTGGGCACAAAACTGGTGGGCAACATAGCCCTGGTGGACAGGCACGACAACTACACCAGCGTTATCACGATCCTGAACTGGATGAGCACCGGTAAAAAAGAGCAGAAACCACCGCTGCCAAAGGCCGGCGTTTCGGATAGGGAAATTGCGGGGGCCAGAAAATTCGGCGAAGTTATCAAGCCATTTTTAGACAGGGCAAATTATGACGGATTACAGGAGAAGCTGTTGCAGAAAGGCGCCGTAGAAGTTCGCCCGTTTTTAGTAAAAGTGGAAGAAGTGGGCAACAAGCTTTTCACCTTTTTCTCTGGAAGAATCAAAAAAAATCCAGCGCAGCGAAAGTTTTGGGTGAAGCTTTTCAAGATTTATCTGATGACGGCAATCTGGATTGTATCACCTATCGTGCTGATTTTCTATAACTTAACCACGCCGATTTTCCGGAAGGAACGGCAGAAAAAAATTCAATACTACAAAGGCATTTAAAAAATGAGCGAAGTTTATATCACAAGATTATCAAAATATTTCCCCGGAAACCCTATCAGCAACGATGAAATGGAAGACTTCCTGGGCTATGTGAATGGTACGCCTTCCAAGGCTAAATCTCTGATTCTCAGAAACAACGGCATTAAAACCAGGTACTATGCCCTCGATAAAAACAGCGTGCCTACGGAGACGAACGCATCCATCACTGCGAAAGCTGTGGAAGCCCTGCTGGACGATGATTTTACGAAGCAAGACATAGAAGTGCTTTCCTGCGGAACAACTTCTGCAGATCAAATTCAGCCTTCGCACGCTTCAATGGTGCACGGCGAACTGAAGCCCGAGAAATCCTACGAAGTGAATTCTGCCACAGGTCTTTGCAATTCAGGGATGAATGCCCTTCAGTACGGCTATATGTCCGTAAAATCGGGCAATTCCAATAATGCGGTTTGCGTAGGCTCAGAGCGGTTTTCAGCGTGGATGACCGCCGATAAATTCAACGAGGAAGCGGAAAACCTGAAACAGCTTGAAGAGCGGCCAATTATCGCCTTTAAAAGGGAATTCCTTCGCTGGATGCTTTCCGATGGTGCAGGCGCTTTTCTTTTGGAAAACAAACCGAGAAATGGCGGCGTGAATTTGCGGATTGAATTCATCGATTTCTATTCCTACGCGCACGAACTGGAGGCCTGTATGTATTCCGGTGCGGAAAAGCAGGACGACGGCTCGCTGAAATCCTGGGCGGAATATCCTGCGCAGGAATGGCTGAACCAATCGATTTTCGCGCTGAAGCAGGATACGAAGCTTCTCGGCGAAAACATCCTGAAAAAAGGTGCCCAGGCCTTGCGCACTTCTTTCGACAAGCACAATCTGAAGACGGAAGAAATTGATTATGTCCTTGCGCACATTTCGTCCAACTTTTTTAAAGACGGGCTAAAGGAAGAATTTGCAGCGCTGGATATGGACTTCCCTGCGGAAAAATGGTTCTACAATCTGTCAGAAGTTGGCAACATCGGCGCAGCTTCCATCTACATTGCGCTGGAAGAGCTGGTAAATTCCGGCAAACTGAAACAGGGCGAGAAAGTGCTGCTCTGCATTCCGGAAAGCGGCAGGTTTTCGTATTCCTGCGCACTCTTAACGGTGGTTTAATTTTTTGCCCGAATTCATTAAAGCCAAAATTTTGTCGCCAAGCAGCTTACCGATTACCGATATTTCCCTTGTGGAAAAACTCATTCCGCAGGCTGAGCCATTCCTGATGGTGGATGCCCTACTGGAATTTTCCGAGACGCATTTAAAATCCGGCTTCACGATTCCTGCCGAAAATATTTTCTGCGAAAACGGAAAATTCCAGGCACCCGGAATTTTGGAGCATCAGGCACAATCTGTGGCGCTGCACACCGGCTTTCAGTATTTCCTGAAGGGTGAAGCTGCGCCGGTTGGCTACCTTGGCGCCGTGAAAATCTTCGAGGTAAAAAAATTAGCGAAAATCGGTGAAACGCTGGAAACCGAGGTGGAAATCCTTGCAGAAATGGAAGGCATTACGCTGGTAAAAACCACTACGAAACTTGCCGGCGAAACCATCTCAACCGCCGAACTGAAAACAATCCTTGCCTGAAAAATGCGGAAGAACATCGACCTGCAAAACATATTGCCGCACCGTGAACCGATGCTGATGACGGACGAAGTTCTGGAAATCAACCACGATTCTGCAACTACGAAATTCCTGGTAAAGCCGGACAATATCTTTTGCGAAAACGGGAAATTCAACGAAGCCGGCTTGATTGAAAACTGCGCGCAAACCTGCTCTACAATCACCGGGCAAAATCATTTCATAGATGATGAAAACCCCGATGTCATCGGCTTTATCAGCAATATTAAAAAAGTAAAAATCCACGCCCTGCCAAGCTGCGGCGCAGAAATTATCTGCAAAGCCAGGCTGCTTTCGGAATTTGAAAATATTTGCCATATTGCGTGCGAAAGTTTTGCCGGCGAACAGCTATTGCTGGAAGCGGAAATGGTAATGTTTTTACAAAAAATCAGCGGATGAAAAAGGGCGAAGTACCGCAGGAAGGCGGCTACCTGGAAAAAGCGAGAATGACGGAAGTGCTATATGTAACGGATGAAAACGACCGCTACACCACGGAAAAAAGCAGCGGCTGGGATGCGAAAAATTCTGCCCTGGATGAATCTATGGCGCTGATTGAAGAGCGCGTGCAGGCCGCGAAAACGCAGGTGAAAAACGGCACGGCAAGCCCAATACATTATTTTATGGAAATGAACAAAATGGACTGGAATGTTCTGGCGGCCTATGTTGGAAAATGGGCCTGGTTCGTGAAAGCCGATGCGAAGCCTAAGAATTTCGCAAGATTAAGCGATAAAAATTTGCAAAAATATGCCGATGCATTCGGAATTCCTGCGGATGAATTAAAAAACTTTGACGGCAACTGATGAAACTGCAATTTGAACATCATCAGGCGGCGCACTGTGAAAACGGCGTGGCATCCAACCTTTTGAAAAGTCAGGGCTTGGAAATCAGCGAGCCCATGGTTTTCGGCATCGGTTCCGGTCTATTCTTCGTTTACCTCCCATTTTTAAAGGTGAATTTTGCACCGGGATTCAGCTACCGTTCGATGCCTGGCAGCATTTTTTCAAAAGCGGCAAAGCGGCTCGGCTTTAAAATAAAACGGCAGAAATTCCGCAATCCAAAAGATGCGCAAAAAGCGCTGGACGAGAATCTTCGCAAGGGAATTCCCACAGGGATGCAGGTTGGCGTATTCCACCTCACCTATTTTCCGGAAGAGTATAAATTCCACTTCAATGCCCACAATCTCGTGGCTTTCGGCAAGGAAAACGGCGAGTATCTGATTTCGGACCCTGTGATGGATTTCCCGACAAAACTTACCGAGGCAGAGTTGGAAAAAGTACGCTATGCAAAAGGTGCTTTTGCGCCGCGTGGCCATATGTATTTCCCGGTGGAAGTGCCTGAAACCGTGGAACTTGCATCGGCGATAAAGGCAGGCATCCGGGAAACTTCGAAGCGGATGCTGGCACCGGCACCAATCATAGGCGTGAAAGCGATGCGCTGGGTGGCGAAGAGCATACCAAAATGGGCAGCGAAAAAGGGCGCGAAAACCACGAACCATTACCTTGGGCAGCTCATCAGGATGCAGGAAGAAATAGGTACTGGTGGTGGCGGTTTCCGCTTTCTGTACGGCGCTTTCCTGCAGGAAGCGGCGGATGTTTTGCAGAACGAGGAGCTACGCGAACTTTCCAAGGAAATCACGATGATTGGCGATTTGTGGCGGGATTTTGCGGTGGATATTGCACGGGTTTACAAAAACCGGAATTCGAAAAGCGATATTTACAACCAACTTTCCAAGCAGATGCTGCATATTGCCGATTTGGAAGAAGCATTTTTCCGCAGGCTGAAGAAAGCGGTTTGAGTATATTTGCGAAAAGTTTTGGCCTGATGCCTGCAATCATCCAAATTCAGAATCTTTCAAAAAAATATAAAAATGCTGCGGATTTTTCAATCCGTGATATTTCCCTTAAAATTCAAGAAGGCGAAATTTTCGGGCTGCTCGGTCCGAACGGCGCCGGCAAAACCACGCTGATTTCCATACTGTGCGGTCTGCTTCAGCCAACTTCCGGAAGGTATGAGATAGCTGGATTTTCGCCGGACAGAAATTTACGGGAAATCCAAAAAATCATCGGTATCATTCCGCAGGATTATGCGCTTTACCCAAGCCTTACAGCAACGGAAAACCTGATGTTTTTCGGCAGCCTTTTTGGCTTGAAACACGATGAACTGAAGCAACGGATAAAAAGCGGACTGGAAAGAGTGGGGCTTTCGCAATTTGCCGACAGAAAAATTGCGCACTTTTCCGGCGGGATGAAACGCCGCTGCAACATTCTCGCAGGCCTGCTGCATCAGCCAAAAATCCTTTTCCTCGATGAGCCTACCGTAGGCGTGGATGTGCAGTCAAGAGCTTTAATCATCGACTTTCTTAGGGACATCAATCAAGCAGGAACTACGATTATTTACACATCGCACCACCTCTTGGAAGCGCAGAACCTCTGCACGGAAATCGCAATCATCGATCACGGAAAAATCTTTGCGCAGGCTGAGCCTCAAAACCTGATTGCCAGCACGGAAAACGCTACCGATCTAGAAGGCGTCTTCATAGCATTAACCGGAAAAAACCTTCGCGATGCTGTATAAAATTTGGCGTGCCATCGTAAAAGAATTCCAGATTTTATCGCGCGACATCGGCGGTTTAATCATTATTTTCCTGATGCCATTGCTGCTCATCATCACCATCACGATGATTCAGGATTCGAGTTTCCGAAATTTTGACGACACCAAATTGCCGATAATTTTCATCGACAAAGACAAGGGCGAAGTTTCGCAGAGCATCCGCCAAAGCATTTCGGAAAGCGGCTCCTTCGAAATTCTGGAAAAAGGCTTCGATGAAAATTCAGCGAAAAAAGCCGTGTTTTCTGGAAAATATCAGATGGCGGTAATTCTGCCGGAAAACCTGAGCAAAAATCTTTCGGACAATATTAATTTCCGTGTTGAAAGCATTATAGATGCCCTGGGCTACAACCCAATCGCTGACAGTTTGGCACAAAAAAATCCTCCGCCGGAAACCGCCGATATTGAACTTTACTTCGACCCTGCTGCAAATGACGGTTTTAAAAACGGGATGAAAACCGCAATCGATAAGATGATTTTCCAGGTGGAAAACCAAAAAATCTACACGGCTTTTGAAGAGCAACTGGACGCGGACGGCAGCATCCTGAGAGGCGATAAACTCATCAGTTTCAAAGAAATAACGCCGAACGGAAATGCTGGTGCGAAGCCAAATTCCGTGCAGCACAATGTTCCGGCGTGGTCGCTTTTCGCGATTTTCCTTATCGTAATTCCGCTCTCCATCAATTTGGTTCAGGAAAAACAACAGGGCACGGCAATCCGCCTGAAAACAAGCCCGGCGCCTTATGCACTGCACCTTCTCGGCAAAACGGTGGCGTACCTTTTCATTTGCATTTTACAATTTCTAATGATGCTGGCCGTCGGGAAATGGCTCTTTCCGTTGCTTGGCCTTCAGAGTTTCGAAGTTTCCGGGAAAATTTTTCCGCTAATGTTTCTGACCGTTTTTGCAGGCTTGGCAGCCATCGGCTTTGGAATTTTGGTGGGCACGGTTTTTAAAACGCAGGAGCAATCGGCGCCATTCGGTGCAACTGCGGTGGTCATCCTTGCAGCAATCGGCGGAATTTGGGTGCCGGTTTTTATGATGCCGGAAATTATGCAGGGCATCTCGAAATTTTCTCCGATGAATTGGGGCTTGAAAGGCTACTACGATATCATCCTGCGCAATGCAGGTGTTCTGGAAATCCTGCAGCACAGCGCGCTTTTGCTGCTGTTCTACTTGGTTTGCTGTGGCGCTTCCATCCTTTATGAACGGAAAAAATCCGATGTTTAATTTTGCAAAAATCTTCTGCGAAAGTGATTAAATTCTTACCGGTTTTCATTTCAGATTACAACTGCATTTCGCCGCTTGGTTTCGGTGCAGAACAGAATTTCGGAGCCTTGCTGAGAAATGAAACCGGCATTAAAAAACAATATTTTTCCGAAAACTTTCCCGAAGTTTGCGCGGCAATTATTCCCGAAAAATTAGTGGAAGAAAAATTTTCAGAATTAAGTTTAAACACTGAAAATCAATATTTTACAAGGTTCGAACAGATGCTCGTGCTGGCGCTGAAACCTTTGCTTGACAAACATTCCGTCTCGGAAAAAAGCCTGTTGATATTATCAACAACCAAAGGCAATGTGAAATACCTGCAAAATCAAAGCATTCCCCCAGAAAACGCCTATCTTTCATTTTCCGCAAAAAAAGTGGCAAAATTTTTAGGATTTAAAAATGAGCCCATTGTAATTTCTAATGCCTGTGTTTCTGGCGTGATGGCAGTTTCCGCAGGTAAAATTTTTTTGCAAATTGAAAAATTTTCAGATGCATTTGTAATTGCTGCCGATGAAGTTTCTGAATTCGTTTTGTCTGGTTTCAATTCTTTTCAAGCGATGAGCAACGATGTTTGCAGGCCTTATGATAAAAATCGGGACGGCATCAATTTGGGCGAGGCTTCAGCGGCGGTTTTTATTTCCAAGGAAAAAAAATCAGAAACTTGCTTTGAGATTCTAGGCGATTCGTCGATTAACGATGCCAACCATATTTCCGGACCTTCGAGAACCGGTGAAGGTCTTTTCCGCAGCATTCAGAACGCAATGAATGAAGCAGGAATTATTCCGGATGACATCGATTTCATCAATGCTCACGGAACGGCAACGATTTACAATGATGAAATGGAATCCATTGCTTTTTCTCGTGCTCATCTTTCGGAAACACCTATGAATAGCCTGAAGGCGTACTTTGGACACTGCCTTGGTGCATCCGGTTTGCTCGAAATTATTATGGCGATGGAAAGCGCGAAACACAACATTTTAATCCAATCACTGAACTATGAAAATTGCGGCGTTTCTCATCCTCTGAACATAATTACCGAAAATTCGGCGAAAGAAATTCGCACATTTTTAAAGACTGCATCTGGATTTGGCGGCAGCAATTCCGCAATAATTCTCAAAAAGATGATTGGCAATGAAAACGAATAAAATTTGCGAAATCCATAATTTCGAAGTGAAACTGGATGGCGAAATCATCTTTCAATCTGAAACAAAAAACTTCGCAGAATTTGCCAAAGAATTTTACAAAAAAATCAATATAGATTATCCCAAATTTCACAAGATGGATAATCTTACAAAGCTGGCATTCCTTGCTTCCGAATTATGCTTATCAACTGAAAATCAAAAAGATACAGCATTGATTTTCGCCAACAAATCTTCAAGTTTGGACACAGACCTGAAGCATCAGCAAAGCATTAATGACAGGGAAAACTACTTTCCAAGCCCTGCGGTTTTCGTTTACACGCTACCAAACATATGCCTTGGCGAAATCAGCATTCGGCATCAGCTGCAGACGGAAAATATTTTCTTCGTGATGGAAGATTTCAACAGAAATCTACTTGATAAATACGCGGAAAACCTGCTCAAATCGGGGAAAGCAGCGCAGGCACTTTGTGGCTGGGTGGAATTGCTTGGCGATTATCATAGGGCTTTTGTATATTTGCTGAATTACTGAAGAAAAATGGATAACCTAAAGGAAGAGCTCAAAGCGAAAATCATCGAAGTGCTGAATTTGGAAGATGTGCAACCTGCTGATATTCAGGATTCTGCGGAACTTTTCGGCAGCGGACTTGGCCTTGATTCCATCGATGCGTTGGAACTCATCGTGCTGCTGGACAAGGAGTACGGCATCAAGCTTTCTGACCCGAAAAAAGGCAAGCAGATTTTCGAATCCATCGATACGATGGCTGCCTACATCACGGAACACAGGACGAAATAATGGCGAAAGTTGCAGTCACAGGAATGGGAATCGTTTCTTCGGCAGGCATTGGCGTTGAAGAAAATTTCCGCTCGTTGACTGCCGGAAAACACGGCATTTCCGATATTGAAATTCTGGAAACACGATACCACGGAAAGCTGAAAGCTGGCGAGATAAAACTGACCAACGAGCAATTGATAAAAATGCTCAGTTTGCCAGAAGATACGAAGCTAACACGCACAACTTTTTTAGGAATCCTTGCAGTAAAAGAAGCCCTACAATCTGCTGATTTCCAGGATGTTAACCAATTTAGAACCGGGCTGATTTCTTCCACATCGGTTGGTGGAATGGATATGAGTGAGCGCTGGTTTTTCGATTATGAAAACCATCCCGAAAAGCAGAAATTCATCACTTCGCACGAAGCCGGATTTTCCACCGCTGCCATTGCAGATTATTTCGGTTTGAAAGGGATGATATCCACAATCAGCACGGCCTGCTCATCCGCTGCAAACGCTGTGATGATGGGCGCTAAGCTAATTCAGAACGGCATCCTGGAAAGAGTGATTGTGGGTGGCACCGATGCGCTTTCCAAGTTTACCCTGAACGGTTTTAAAACGCTGATGATTGTGACGGATGAATACAATACGCCGTTTGACGAAAACCGCAAAGGCCTAAATTTAGGCGAAGCAGCGGCATTTCTGGTGCTGGAATCTGATGCGGTGATTGAAAAAACTGGCAAGAAAATTCTGGGATATTTATCAGGCTATGCCAATGCTAATGATGCGCATCATCAGACCGCTTCCAGCGATGATGGGCAGGGCGCTTTTTTGGCGATGGATCAGGCTTTGAAAATTTCCGGACTTTCGCCACAAGATATTGATTATGTGAATGTTCATGGAACGGCAACGCCAAATAACGACCTTTCCGAAGGCAAAGCAATGATCAGGATTTTCGGTGAAAACGCTGTGCCGGATTTCAGTTCTACCAAGCCATTCACAGGGCACACTTTGGCGGCTGCTGCAGCGGTAGAAGCCGTGTATTCCTTGCTTGCGCTGCGGCACAACACGATTTTCCCGAATCTGAATTTTTCAACGCCGATGAAGGAATTCAGCCTGAAACCCGTGACCGAAATGAAAGAAAAACCTCTGCAAAATGTGCTTTCCAACTCGTTTGGCTTCGGCGGAAATTGTTCCACACTAATTTTTTCAAAATCGTGAAACCGGTTTATATCAACGGTGCGGCCTGCATTTCGGCGCAGAAAAGTTTGGAGCCAGATTTTCTTGAGAGTCTGGAAATAAATCCTTCGGAAAACATCATCTACGCTCAGCAGCCGAATTACAAGGATTTCATACCGCCAGCACAAATTCGCCGGATGTCCAAGGTTGTGAAAATGGGCATAGTGAGCGCGCAAGAAGCGATGGATGCTGCCGGAATTTCTATGCCTGATGCCATCATCACAGGAACCGGTATGGGCTGCACGGAAGATTCCGAGAAATTTCTGCGCAATGTAATTCAGAATGATGAAGACCACCTGACGCCAACGAATTTCATCCAATCCACACACAACACAGTTGCCGGCCAAATTGCCCTTGGCATCGGCTGCCACGCTTACAATTTCACCTATGTGAGCAGCGGTTCTTCGCTGGAATTTTCATTGCTGGATGCCAAGTTGCAAATTGAAAACGGCGAAGCCAGGCAGGTTTTGGTGGGTGCCTGCGATGAAACCGCCAAGCGAACTGCCGAACTTTATCAGCTGGCGAAAATCATCAAGAAACAGGACGAATTTCCAATCGATTTGCTGAATTCTGAAACGGAAGGCGTTTTCTGGGGTGAGGGCGCGGCATTTTTTGTTTTGGCTAATGAAAAGCTGGAAAATACGGGCGCTGAAGTGAAAGCCGTGGAAATAACCAATGTGCTAGAATTGGAAGAAACCGAAAATTTTGCGGAAAATTTCCTTCAGAAAAATGGCTTAACATTGGCAGATATCGATTTGGTTTTACTTGGATTTTCGGGCGATAAAAGCGCTGATGAATTTCACAAAAAAATGCGCGGTTTTTTCAGAAATTCACAATTGGGATTTTGGAAGCATTTGTCGGGAGAGTTTAATACTTCATCTGGTTTCGCTCTGTTTTTAGCCAATGAAATTTTAGGAAAGCAAAGAATTCCTGAAATCATAAAAATCAATTCAGCTGAGAGAAAGCAAATCCGTACCGTTTTGATTTACAATAATTTCCTTGGCAAAGAGCATTCTTTTACACTTTTGGCGAAGGCATAAAATTGCACTAAAATCAGGCTGAAAATTTTTCCTGATGAAATTCAGAATTTTACAAATCCTGCTGGCAATCAGCATTTTACTGATTTTAGTTTCAGAAATTCCCTGGGTTTGGATTTTTCTTCCATTGGCAATTTTCATCGCAATAATTTCCTGGGCATCGTTCGACATCAGGCTGAATTTTTTTACAAAATCATTGCACGGAAAAATTACTGCTGAAAAAATCGTGGCACTGACTTTCGATGACGGACCGACGGAATTCACGCCAAAATTTCTGCAAACACTCAACGAATTTAACGCAAAAGCCACTTTTTTCTGCATCGGAAAACAGGCGGAAATTCACCCGAAAATTTTTCAGCAAATCATTGAAAACGGTCATCAAATCGGCAATCATACTTACAGCCACTCTGAAAAAACCGGTTTTCTTTCTGCAAAAAAAATGACAGAAGAAATTGAAAAAGCCGATGAAGTTTTTGAAAAAATTGCCGGTATAAAAACTGATCTTTACAGGCCACCTTTTGGCGTTACGAATCCGAACATTGCAAAGGCCATTAAACAAACCAAAAAAACAAGCATCGGCTGGAATATTCGCTCGCTGGATACCGTAATTAAAAATCCGCATAAAATCGCAGAAAGGATTACAAAAAAAGCAAAACCAGGAAGCATCATTCTAATGCACGATACTTCGGAAAAATCGCTGGAAGCCTTGAAGATTTTATTATTAAATTTGCGGGACAATGGCTTCAAATTTGCCACGGTTTCCGAACTTTTAGAATTGAAATGAAGAATTTTCTGAAACTTTTTTTCGCCCTTTTTTCAGTTGTGATTTTCGCACAAAGGCCTATGACTGCTGATGAAAGCGCGACCTTCATCCGAAATTTTACGGCAGGTAGCAAATCGATAAAGACTTTGCAGACGGATTTTACCCAAACGAAAAAATCGGCAATGTTGGATAAACCGGCGGTTTCTACAGGGAAGATGGCTTACCAAAATCCATCGCTGCTGAGCTGGAAATACATCACACCAAAACCTACGACGATGATTTCGCGGAATGGCAAACTTTTCGTGACGAGCAAAGGCAAAACCACGGAAGTTGGCGCGAAAAACCGTGCCTTCGAAAAAATCAGCAGGCTGATGATTGGCAGTGCGAACGGCGCGCTGTTTGCCGACCCGGATTTTAGGGTGAGCTATCACAAAAACGGCGGCACAAATATCGTGCGCTTTTCGCCGGCTGCAAAGGATTTGAAAAAATTTATCAGGCAAATGGAATTGCATTTTCCCGAGGGAAAATACACGGTTTCGCAAGTGAAATTGCTCGACAGCAGCGGTGACGAAACGGCGATACAATTCCGCAACACAAAAGTAAACGAAGCGCTGCCAAGAGGCAGTTTCAATTAAATGAGTATTTTAGGAAACTTCTACCGCATTACTTCGGCTGAGCAAACGGCGCCGAACAAAATGGTGGCGAACATCAGGCTGAATGCCGGGCACCCGATTTTCCGCGGGCATTTTCCTGGAAACCCCGTGACACCGGGCGTTTGTATGCTACAAATCGTGAAAGACATCGCGGAAATTATTTTTGAAAAAAAGCTGGAGCTAGTGTCGGCAAGCAATGTGAAATTTATGGCAATCATCAATCCAGAAATAAATCCGGACATACGGCTGGAACTGACCTGCACGGAAGAAAACCAAAGAGTGAAGGTAAGCCAAATAGCGACTTTTGGCGAAACCGTAGCACTGAAACTGAATGCAACCTACAAAATACTTTTCCAATGAAATTCCTGATTTCGCTTTTTGCTGCTTTTACAATTTTATTGCAAGTTTCCACCGAAGAATTGCGGAGTTTTTACCCGAAAGCTTCGGAATCTCATCAAAACGCCAAAACTTTTGTGGAAATGGCAGAGCGCAGCAATGCCAGTGATGTGGCTGGAAAAGCGTACAAAGCGGCTGCACGAGTGATACTCTCCAAATTTGAAAAAGGCGCGGGAAGAAAGGAGATGATTTCGGGCGGCATAAAATCGCTGGAAAGCCTGATAGCCGCTAATCCGAGGAATACGGAACTCCGCGTAATCCGGATGAGCCTGCAGGAAAACCTGCCAGGAATCGTGGGCTACAAAAAGAATTTGGTGGATGACAAGAAATTCATTTTAGAACATTACAAGTCGGAAAATAAACGGACGCAGAAGCTGATTCGTGATTTTTCGGAATATTCCAAAACGATGACGCCAACTGAAAAAGCGACGCTGAAATAATGGAAAACGCCGCCGTGAAACAAGCGATGCAGCATTTGAAAATCTGCGTGATTATTCCGACTTACAACAATGAACGGACTTTGCAGCGCGTGATTGACGGCGTTTTGGAATTTACTTCGCACATCATCATCGTGAACGATGGCTCTACGGATTCCACCCGAAAAATTCTGGCGGAATATCCTGAACTCACGCAAATTCATTTTGAGAAAAACCGCGGAAAAGGTTTTGCGCTTCGGCAAGGTTTCAAAACTGCGCTGGAAAAAGGCTTCCATTTTGCGATAACGATCGATTCGGACGGCCAGCATTTTCCTGATGATATTCCAATATTTGTGGAAAAACTTCAGGAAGAAAACCGCGACATCCTGCTGATTGGCGAGCGAAATATGGCGCAGGATGGCGTTCCGAAAAAGAGCAGTTTTGGCAACAGATTCAGCAATTTTTGGTACCAGTTTGAAACCGGAATCAAGCTGAACGACACACAATCAGGCTACCGGCTTTATCCGCTGAAACGGCTGCCTAAAAAATTTTTCACGAGAAAATTTGAGTTCGAAATCGAAGTAATCGTACGCTCAGCGTGGAACGGTGTCATCGTGCAGAATGTACCGGTGAAGGTGCTGTACGACCCTGCTGAACGCGTTTCGCACTTTCGGCCGTTTCAGGATTTCACACGCATCAGCATCCTGAATACCGTGCTTGTCGCCATCACGCTGCTCTACATCAAGCCGCGCGATTTTCTGCGAAGTTTTAAAAAAAAAGCCTAAAGCAGTTCATCCGTGAAGATGTGCTGGAAAGCTCTGGCAGCAACCGCACAAAAGCGCTTTCCGTAGCGCTCGGCACCTTCATCGCGTTCTCGCCTTTTTGGGGTTTTCACACCGTTCTAGCCATTAGCCTTGCCGTATTTTTCGGGCTCAACAAGGTGCTGACTTTCACTTTTTCCAATCTGTCTCTACCGCCGCTCATTCCATTTGTAATCCTGGCCTCGGTAAAAATCGGGCAGCAATTTATACCAGGAAAAACTTTGCTGAGCCAGAACCTCACACTGTCAGACATCCCGAATCATCTTTGGCAATACATTGTGGGAAGCCTGATTTTATCGGCGGTTTCAGCGATAATATTTGGATTTCTGACTTATTTTCTGCTGAATTTCTACGATCGGAAGAAAAACTAATCCCGAATTTTCCGCCTGGTTTTCCGCAGATATTTTTCCACGGTCTCTTTTTCCGGTACGGACGAAATTTCCTTTGTTAATGCAATTTCGAAATGTTTTTTCGCTTCGTGGAAATTACCTTTTTCGAAATAATATTTCCCGGATTTGAAATGCACAATCCAAAGTTCCGGGTTGAGATCACGATAATTTTCCAGCCATTCCTCGCTGAGAATTTCGCCAAATTTTATCGCGGAATCCAGCTGTCTGTCGGCAATTCGGTATTTTTCGTAGTTCGCAAATTCTTCCGAATCAAGGAACGGATCCTTGGCAATCATCAAATCTTTTCTCTTTGGAATTTTCTGCTCCAGTGCTCCCGAAAAAATCTCGCCCAAATCATAAGCCACAAATTCGCCGAGCTGATAAGGCTTCGCGGAAACCCAGATGATTTTTTCTTCCGGCGAGAAAATCACAGCGTGGTGCGCCAAAAGTTGATTGATGGATTTTTCGTTGCCGTTGCCAATATCACGGTTTTTTATTCCGGAACGCTCACGCAAGATTCCCGCCATCTTTTCCGGCGTAAGTTTCTGATTTTCAACTAAAAACTCGTTGATTTTTTTCTGGCGATAAACAGAGTGGCTCTTCTCCTTCCACTTTTTATTCCGCCGGTCATCCGAAAAAGTTTCGGACTGGAAATGGTTCGTGCAAACCAGTTGTGCCGAATTTTCAACTTCGTAAACGCCCATTTTCTTCGGCGAAACTTCGATAATCACAGCCTTCCGGTCTTTCGCGCTGCCCACCATTATCGATTCCGCCACGAAAACTTTCCGCCGTTTTGCAATTTCTACCGCCTCATCTATCGTGCTTGCATACTGCAGAATTTCCCTTGTCAGCAGGGAAATCGGCGTTTTCACAGAAAGCGGAATTCCGGATTTTCCGGCATTAATCGTCACGCTCAGACCTTCGGCATTCATCCCGGAAACTACGCCAATCATTCCAGGCCAGGACACGGAAGCAAACGGGATTCCTTCATCGGGCTTCACGAACTGCAACAATTTATTTTCCGCAAATTCATCACCGGCATAAAAATCGAAAGCGCGGCCAATCAGCAATTTTCCGTTGTGGGAATTTTCGTCCCAAACTGCTAGTGACGAACAGCCTACAAGCAACCAATCCTGCATTGCGTGCCCGATATCGTGCGCTGCGTGCAGAATCATCTGACGCTGGAATTTCGGCGCGATGAAATCAAACTCATCCGAAACATAGCGGGAAATCCCAAAAATTTCCGCCTGAAATTCCTTGGTTACATTCTTCGGCATACTGCCCGTGTAAATTCTCACGAGATTCCGAAGAACTCCCTGCTTAAATTTCGATGGGACGAATTCTTCAACTTTGGAAAAAAGCGCCCTTTCCTGCTGATGCAAAAGATTTTCCGCCAAAGCACCGTGATTGTAGCCCAGTTGTAAAGCATTACCCGAATTATACAATTCGTAAACTTTGTACTGATTTTTTGTCAAAAATACATTTTGATAAATAAGGGTAGAATCGTTGATTTTCTCGATTTCCGGAATGGATAAATCATAGGAAGCGATTTCTTTTTCATTAATCAAATGCTTCTTCGCACCGCAGGAAACCAGCAGGAAATAAAGAGCCAGCGAAAAAATCTGAAACTTTCTCATTGGCGTTCTTCGTTCAAAAAATTATAGCCAAGAATTTCTCGGCACAAAGAAAACGCACCAATTGTAACACCTAAAATGCCGTGCATATTCACGCTTTGCCCGGTGAGATATAGATTGGGCACGGATGTTTTTTGCGAGAAAACCGTTTGTAGCGGATTTTCGGACGAGTGTTCGTAAGCATACATCGCACCGCTATCTGTGCCGATGTAATCGCGGTAAGAAAGCGGCGACGAAGCATAAACCGACTTCACGGCATCACGAATTTCAGGAAATTTCTTGCAAACCAAATCAATAATTTCCGCCGATTTTCTTGCTTTAAAATCTTGATAATTTTCCGGTCTTTCGGAAGGTTTTGCGGCGGTATTCTGCGAAGCTTCCCACGCTTCCACTTCGGAAAAATTCATATAAACCAAAATTGTTAAGCTTTCTGCAAAACCTGGAAATTTTGATGATTCAGTTGCAGAAAGCATATAAAATCCTTCATTTCCGCAAAAAACACTTTCATAATTTTCAAAATGGTAAAAATTATGATTGAAATATCGCAGAGTCTGAGGCTTCAAAACCAGATAAACACTAAAACAGGATTTCCCAGATTTTAGCTTTTCCAACCGATTGGTAAACGCTTTTTTAAACCGCTGATTTCCAGCAAGTTCAATCGTTTTTTTAAGCTCGATATTTGAAATAAATTTTTCTGCGAAAAAATCATTGTCGCTGTCTGTTGAAACTGAAATTAACTTTTCATTATCAAAATTGAATGCCGTAACTTTCTGTCTTTTAAACAGTTGTGCGCCCGAAGCTTTCAGTTCACGAACCAAAAGTTTTGTAATTTGGCTGCCGCCATTCTGAATTTTCCACGAGCTTTTCAGGTAAGAGCTAACGCACAAAGCGTGGATGTAGAACGGCGCTTCTTCATCCAGCCCACCGTATAGAAAACTTTGCCCTGCCAAAACGCTTCGTAGCTCCATATTCGAAGTGAGATTTTCGAAATAATTTCGGGCATTTATTGATAAAATCTCAACCGGAATTATGCCTTTTCTCCCAGGTACATAATTTGGAAATTGATTCGTAAAATTCAGAATATCAGCGTAATACCTCTCAATCGCTGGTTTTTCTTCTGGGAACTTATCAAGCAAATTAATCACGAAATTTTCAAAACCCTGCGCAATTCCAAACTCAGAATCTTCATCGGAAAAAATGATCTTATCGAAAACCTCATCCATCTTCTGCAGTTTCAAATCCTGCATTATGCCCAGATAATCGAAGAATTGGTAAAGATTTTCGCCCTCGGAAAGCCCGCCCAAATAATGAACCCCGGTATCAAAAATGCACTTTTCACGGCTGAAAGTCTGCAGATTGCCGCCAAACTGAACATTCTGTTCCAGCACAGCGACTTTATGACCGTGCTTCGCCAAAATCAAGGCGGAAACCAGGCCAGAAAGCCCGCTGCCAATTACAACGACATCAAATTTCTGCATATCATTCCAAATCGTCCCAGAAATCGAAATAATTAAACCATTGCAGCGGATACTTTGCCAGCATCTGCTCAAGATTTTCGGTGTAGGCCTTCAGCAAAGCCTGAGAATCCCGGTGCCTTGCGTTCGCAATTCTCGCGAAAAGATGGTAGTGCAACTTTGGTTCCTTCATTACATAAACGAACGCTACGGGCACTTTCAGGCGGGACGCAATCTGAAACGGACCTGCCGGAAACTTCGCCGATTTTCCCAGAAATTCTTCTTCCATCAACTTGCTGCCTTCAAAATATCGGTCACCCGTAAAGCACACGATGCCATTTTTCGACAGCGCCTCGCTGATTTCAAAAATGTGGGACATATCATCCTTGATGTAGATGAACTTCGTGGTTTTCGGCCGGTCAGCAAGGCTTTCCAGGTATTCCTTGATGTGGGAATGTTCCTGATCCGTAGTCACGATGTGGATTTGGTAATTGAAATCAATCTCCGAAAAAAACCGCTCGGCAATTTCGAAATTCCCGATGTGTGCGCTGATGAGCACGCCGCCTTTTCCACCTGCCATCATCCGCTGCAGATTTTCAATCCCGTCAAATTCATACGAGAACTGATTCCTCTGCCCTGAGGAAATCGCCGTTTTATCAATAATCGTTTTCCCGAAAACCAGGTAATTTTTATAAACAGAAATTTTCGCTTTTACTTTAGTGAAACCCAACCGGTTATGGAAATAATAAAAAATTGAGCGGTTGCTTTCTTTCAGGAAAAGGAAATAGTATGCCGCTACGAAATACAGCACGCCGTATGCCGACCGGACACCGAAATTTTTAAGGAAAAAGACGAAAATACGGTAGCCGAGAAGTGTGCCGCGCGATTTTCCGTCCCACTTTTTCATAGTGGATTTATGAATTTTTCTGCTGAATTTTCTGCGCTATTGCTTGATAAAAATCTTCAAAAGTTGTGATTTCCTTGAAATCTTTCTCGCCAAACTTCACACCGAAATTCGATTCGATGACTACTACCAGGTCGATATAATCCAGGCTGTCCAGCCCAAGCGTTTCGCCGAAGTTGGCATCAGCCGAGATTTCATCGGCATCCACTTCAAACTCGCTTACAAGAAAATCGTTGGCAGTTTGGGCGATTTCTGCTACAGTCATAATTGTCAGTTAAATTTCCTCACGATAATCGACGAGTTCGTGCCGCCAAAACCGAAAGAGTTCGACAAAATTACATCAATTTTTTTATTTTGCACCTCTTTTATGATGTTGATTTTCGCCGAAGCTTCGTCCGGATTTTCCAGGTTGATATTCGGCGCCAGAAATCCGTGCTGCATCATCAGCATTGAGTACACGATTTCGCTTGCACCGGCCATCCAGCATTCGTGCCCAGTCATCGATTTTGTGGAACTTACGGGCGTTTTATCACCGAAGATTTCAAAAATCGCGCTCGCTTCATTGCTGTCGCCAATTGGCGTGGAAGTAGCGTGCGCATTGATGTAATCCACCTCATCAGCAGAAATTTTCGCCTGCTCTAGAGAGCGCTGCATAGACAGTGCAGGGCCATTCACATTAGGTGTGGAAATGTGGCCGCCGTTTGAAGAAAACCCGTAGCCGATGATTTCGCCCAAAATTTTCGCGCCGCGCCTTTCCGCAGATTCCAGGCTTTCGATGATCAGCGTGGCTGCACCGCCGGAAGGCACCAGGCCATCCCTATCCTTATCGAAAGGGCGGGAAGCTTTCGCAGGCTCATCTTCCCTCGTGGAAAAAACGCCCAGGCCATCAAAGCTCGCCATACCGTATTGGTTGGTTTCCTGCGCACCGCCTGCAATCACCATTTGCTGCAGGCCGTTTTTGATTAAAAGATACGCCAAACCTATTGAGTGTGAGCCACTTGCACAGGCAGCACTGATGGTAAGGTTGATGCCCTGCAGCTGAAAAATCGTGGAGAGATTCATCGTAACGGTGGAATTCATCGACTTGAAAATCGCGCCGGAACCAATCAGCGTGGTGTCCTTTTTTTCGCGAACGCAATCAATGGATTCTACCACCGCTTTGGAAACGCTGTCGTTCCCATACAGAATTCCGGCTTCGTTCTCGCTGAGAAATTCCTGCGAAATCTCAGCCTGTTCCAGCGCCTGCAAAGTTGCAAGGTAGGCATACTCGCTTTCTTCGCCCATACTTATCCGCTGCCTGCGGTTCAGGAACGGCTTCACATCAGCCTTCGGCACCACTCCTGAAAGCGCCGAGCGAAAGCCGAACTCCTTCCTTTCCGGCAGAAACTGAATTCCGGATTTCCCTTCATACAGCGAATTCTTCACCGCATCCAGCGAAGTGCCAAGGCAAGACCAAATTCCCATCCCGGTGATTACCACCCTGTTTTCCATCCCAGAAAATAGATTTTTTCCTATAATTTTTGTTTATGAATAAATGCCGCCGTTGATATTCACAATTTCGCCCGTAATATACGACGCCTTTTTGGAAGCGAGAAACGAAACTAAATCCGCCACTTCTTCCGCTTCGCCGAAGCGGTGGGCAGGGATCATCGCCTTCATTTCATTTTCATCGAAATCCTGCGTCATATCCGTTTTTATGAAGCCCGGCGCTACGGCATTTACCGTGATGTTCCGCTTTGCAACTTCCTGTGCTAAAGCTTTCGTGGCACCTATCAGGGCAGCCTTTGCCGCGGAATAATTCACCTGGCCAGCCGTACCTTTCACGCCAGAAACCGAGACGATGTTAATAATCCGCCCGAATTTATTCCGCAAAAGTTTTTGTATGAAAAAATTTGTGACATTGAAGAAGCCGCCCAGGCTTACATCCAACACGCTTTGCCAGTCTTCCTTCGGCATCCACATAAAAAGGCCGTCCCGCGTAATTCCCGCATTGTTCACGATGATTTCTACCACGGCATCAGGGTTTTCCTGCTGCCATTTCTGCAGAACGCTTTGCGTTTGCTCAGCATTAGAAACATCGAATTTCAGCAGCGTAGCACTGCCACCGATTTCCTGAATTTTCTGCAAAGTTTCTTCCGCCGCAGCATCATTGGATGTGTAATTCAGCAGGATGTGGTAGCCCAAATCTTCAGCAAGCTTCAGGCTTACCGCCCTGCCAATTCCACGGGAAGCACCGGTTACAATTGCGCACTTCATCTACTTTACTCTTACAAAATTCTCGGCATTTTCATACCAAACCTTCCCCAAAGTATTGCCCTGCTTATCTATGAAGCCCCACCTTTTATCACGCTTCACTCTTGCCAGGCCATTTTGGAAGCCTTTCTCTTTCTGCCAGAAGTTGAAATTCACGGAAATATCGTATTCGTGCGGAATTGCCAGCTTTCCGCTTCTATCGATAAAGCCCCAGCTTTTGCTTTTCACAGGCGCCATACCTTCGCTGAAAATTTCCGCATCTTCATAGCGTGGCTCTACCAGCCAATTTCCTTTCGTATCAATGTAGCCCCACTTTTTACCAAGGTAAACCGGCGCAAAACCGTCGTTGAAAGACCTTGCCTTATCGTATTTCGCCTCTATTACCCAATCGCCTTTTTTGTCGATGAAGCCAATCTTCCCCAGCCTTTTGGCATAGGTAAAATCGCTGCCGTCGAAATCCCAGATTTTTTCCGCGCCTTCCACCGCATTGAATTTCCCTTTGTACACGGTGCCAAACTGTGCGCCGCGCTTTGCCCAGGTTACGCCGTTGCTGTACTCCCCGATTTCATCATAATCGAAATCCACCACGGTTTTCCCATGGGCATCCAAAATTCCCCACCTGTTGTAAAGCTTCGCTCTTGCAAAGCCGTTTATCATCGGCTTTATCTCGTCGTATTTCGCTTCCGCTACGATCTGACCTTTCGGGTTAATGAGCCCCACTTTGTTTCCGCGCCGAATAACCGCTGTGCCACCCTGAAAGCTGAACAGCTTATCAGTCTGCGGAAATTCCAGCCTTTCACCCTTTCTGTTAATGTAGTATGAATTCTTGTCTTTCTCCACCAAGGCTACGCCGTCGGAAAACGGATGAGCGTTGGCAAACTGCGGCTCAATTGCCCAGCTGCCTTTCGTATCGATGTAGCCCCACAGCTTGCCACTTCGTGCAGTAGCAAGGCCATCCGGCGAGAAGCTTTTCGCCGTTTCAAATTTCGCTTCGATGGCTTGGTCGCCCCTTTCGTTGATGTAGCCCCACTTATCTCCGATTTTTACAAGGGCAAGGCTGCGCTGCGCTACGGCGAAAACCGAAAGCAGCACTGTGCAGATCAGGATTAACTTTTTCATAATTTGATATTGTGTTTAAGGTGTTGTTTAAGTTTTTCGATGGATGGATAAAGCACCGGGTCATCCGAAAATTTCGGGACGATGCTTCGGATTTCATCGTAAAGATTTTTCGTGGCAGATGAAATTTTGCCGTGGGCATTCAAAAAATCTACAGCCTGCGCTACCGTAACTGCCTGAATTGCAAGCACTTCGAAAGTATTATCAATGACTTTCGCACACATCGTGGCGGCGTTTGTTCCCATACTTACAATATCCTGGTTGTCATTATTGTTCGGGATGGAATGCACATATACCGATGTGGAAAGCGCCTGGTTTTCCGCCGTGGTAGAAACCGCCGTAAACTGCACGCCCTGCATTCCGAAATTGAAACCGAGCTTGCCAAGGTTCATAAACGGTGGGAATATTTCGTTGATTTTGGAATTCATTAGGTAGTTCAGTTGGCGCTCCGCAAGCATTGAAACCCGTGTAATGGCAAGTTTCAGCTTATCCATTTCCAAAGCCACATAATCGCCGTGGAAATTTCCACCGTGGTATACCAGGTCTTCATCCGGAATGATAATCGGATTATCATTTGCGGAATTTATTTCATTTTCAAGTATTTCTTGCGAAAAATGCAAAGTATCTAAAACTGGCCCTAAAATCTGCGGCACACATCTCAGCGAATAATATTCCTGAACCTTTTGGCTGAAAATTTCTTCGCTGTTTCCAGAAGTGTAAAGATGGTCTTCCCTTCTTCTTACCAGCTTGCTATCGTGCAAATTCGAACGCATTTTCTCAGCTATTTTCCGCTGACCTTCGTGAAGTTTTGAATTGTTCAGCTGCTCGGAAAAATAATCGCTGTAAGATTCTACCAGCTCTAAAATCGCACAGGATAGCTTTAACGATATTTCAATAATTCGCTCAGAATAATGAAGATTCAATATTCCGATACCGCTCATACAAGAAGTGCCGTTCATCAGCCCAAGGCCTTCACGGATGTGAATCTCAATCGGCGTAAGCCCTTCATTTTGAAACACTTCTGCCGTCGGCTTTCTTTCACCTTTGTAGAAAACTTCGCCCTCACCTATCAGCACCAAAGCCAGATGAGCAAGCTGCACCAGATCACCGCTTGCACCTACGCTGCCGTGCTCAAAAATCAGAGGCGTTATCTCTCTGTTAATCAATTCTTTAAGCAGAAAAATCACGCTGGGATGCACACCCGATTTCCCGAGCGCCAAGGTGTTCAGCCTTGCCAGCATCACGGCTTTTGCCGTTGATTCATCCAGCGGGTTCCCGATGCCACCGCAATGGCTTCTGATAAGATTGTACTGTAATTCTTTCTTCTCTGAATCGGCGATGCGGTATTGAGCCATCGGACCAAAACCAGTGTTCACGCCATAAATTACCTTGTCATCCGAGAAGCTTTTCAGGAACTCAAAACTACGCTCTACACGGCGAAGCACTGCATCATCTATCTCAATTTTTTCCCCCTGAACAGCGATGCTGAGAAAATCCTGCAGGCTTAGTTTTCCGCTGAGTTTCATCTTTAAAATTATTGACTCTAAAACATTGTTTCTCAAATGTTTTTGAATACATTTGTGTCGCAAATATAAAGTTTTTGCTCAAACCGAAAATTTAAAATCCAATGGAAGAAACGGATGTTCTTGTGATTGGTGCAGGGCCTTCAGGATGCGTGGCTTCATCTTGGCTGCAGCGCAACGGCGTGAAGGTGAAGGTTGTAGAAAAGGCGAAGTTTCCGCGCTTTGTCATAGGTGAAAGCCTGATACCCAGGGTGATGGACCACTTCGATGAAGCAGGGCTTTTCCCGCTGCTTGACGAGCAGGGCTTCGAGAAGAAATTCGGCGCAAGATTCATCCGCGGAAAGGAAATCTGCGTTTTCGATTTCGGTGATAAATTTGGCGAAGGCTGGGACTGGACCTGGCAAGTTCCCAGGGCAGATTTTGACGATACTTTGACAAAAGCCGCGCAGCAAAATGGCGTGGAAATCGAGTTTGAAACGGAAGTAAAAAATGTGGAATTCCACGGCTCAAATTCCGTGACTACGCTGCGTGATAAGGACGGAAACGAACGGCAAATTCGCGCAAAATTCATCATCGATTCCAGCGGTTACGGTCGTGTTTTGCCACGGCTTCTCAACCTGGAAATGCCTTCCGTTTTGGATGCGCACTCTTCGGTTTTCACGCACATTAAAGACATCAATCGGGAAGAAGGTGTGGAAGGCACGCAGATTTCTTTCGATATTCTGGAAACGCAGGTTTGGCTTTGGGTAATCCCGTTTTCCAACGGCAATACCAGCGTTGGAATCGTAGGCCCTACCGATTATATCGACAAACTTTCCGAAAGCGGCGATGCAGAGGAAGCCCTGCGGAATGCCATTAAAAAATCTGATTACTATTCAAAGCGTTTCGGCGATTTGGATTTTCTATTCGAACCGAAGAGGCTTACCAATTATTCCTGCGCTGTGAAGCAGCTTTGCGGCGAAGGCTACGCTCTCACTGGAAATGCCGCGGAATTTCTCGACCCTGTTTTTTCTTCCGGAATGGCCTTCGCTACGGAATCCGGAATGCTTGCAGCGAAGCTTGCAAAGCGCCAGCTGGAAGGCGAAACGGTGGATTGGGAAAAGGAATACGCCGCGCACATCCAGTTTGGCGTGGATGTTTTCCGCACCTATGTTTCGGAATGGTACACCGGCAATCTGCAGAAATTATTTTTTCATCAGCCGGAAAACCCGGACATCAAGCGGAAAATCTGCGCCGTACTTGCAGGCTATGTTTGGAACCGCGAAAACCCGTTCGTTCGCAAGCATAAAAATGCCGTACGGAATTTAGCGATGATGATTGACGCTGGATAAAATTAAAGTTTCTTAGCAATAAACTGCACCAGTTCCTTGGAAGTTTTCGCGTAGGCTTCCGCAATTCTGTCATTGTTATTCGGCAGGCCCACATAGTTATCGCCCAGCGCATTTTGGCACTCTATTTCCGCTAAAACTTTTGATGGATTCGCAGTTTCTACAAACTGATGCAGCGTGCTTACCTTGGAAGGCTGGCTCATCACGCCGGCAAACCACCCTGGGTAAATCCAGGTGGTTTTCACTTTCAGTGTGTATTTCGATTTGACGCCAGTGTCAGCCTTCATTTTTTTCTGATATTTGTTAAAAGACGCCAGAAATTTCTCCGGAATCTGCACGCTTTTCGTACGGCGCCAATCCTTTTCCCATCTTTCAAATTCCGCTTCGTTCTTATTTTGGGAAATCTCCTTTTTGCGCCTTTCGATGTATTGGCTTTCGCTGATATTCTCTTTGTAGAAAGCCACTTCCGAAAAATCGAACTCCACATTCAGTTCCTGAACATCCTTCAGAAAATCCAGGTTTCCGGAAACCAATCTTAGTTTTTGGCCAAAAACCGCAACGCTCAGCAGCAACGCGAAAAACAGAACAAGCTTTTTCATAATTAAGATTAATTAGTTCTCAAATCTACAAAATTTATCGGCTTACGGAATTTCGGATTGAAAACTTTTTTGCTCAAATCTTCGCTGTCGCAAATTTCGATTTTTGGCGTCACCCGAAGTTTCGCGCGGAAATGATCCCGAATTTCCAGAAGCAATTCTTCGGAAGCATCTTGCGCCGCGATCCGCACCAGGATTTCATCCGTGCCAATTTCGTTGGTCTTAATGCAAATCTGATAAACTTCCACATCGGGAAACCCCGCCAGAATGTCCATCAAAGCCGGTGGATACAGCGTGGTGCCCTTGTATTTTATCATCTGCTGCTTCCGTCCGAGCACCGGTCCCAGCCTCAGCGTCGTTCTTCCGCAGCGGCATTTTTCCGTGTGGGCCTGCACGATGTCGCCGGTTTTAAAACGAAGCAGCGGCACCGCTTCCACACCCAGCGTGGAAATCACGAGTTCGCCGCTTTGCCCTTCAGCTACAGGTTTCCCGGCATCATCCACAATTTCGGTGATGATTAGTTCGGGATGATGATGTCCGCCGTTCTGAAATTCGCATTCGGTGAAAGCGGTGGCCATTTCCGTTGATGCATAGGTTGAGAAAAGCTGGATGTCCCACTTTTCGCGAATTCTTCCCGCCAAATCAGAATCGCTGAAATCCTGATTCCGCAAACTTTCGCCGATGCATACCGCACCGAAAACCGAAGAATTTCGGTAATCAATGCCGTGGCTTTCCGCATATTCTATCATTTTCAGAAGGAAGGATGGCACGGTAATCAGCCATTTTGGGCGAAATCTCAGGATTGAATCCCACTGCAGCTCCGGAATTCCGGGCCCCATACGAACAACACCGGCACCCAGCTTCTGCAGCCCGAGAAAATACGCCATTCCAGCCATAAATCGCTTGTCA
This sequence comes from Cruoricaptor ignavus, assembly GCF_014961145.1. NCBI lineage: Bacteria > Pseudomonadati > Bacteroidota > Flavobacteriia > Flavobacteriales > Weeksellaceae > Cruoricaptor > Cruoricaptor ignavus. The sequence goes on along the minus strand of NZ_CP063145.1, from coordinate 1,583,509 downwards.
ATCGTGGTCATCATCTGCACCAAATCGCCCTGTTGCAAACCAGCACAGGCAAAGGACAGCGCTTCGTTATACGCAAGCCTCTCCAAATCCTTTGCCGAAAGACCAAAGGCTACGGGATCGCCCAGCGTTCCGGAAGTTGTGCTGAAATCCGCCACCTCATTCATCGGGATGCAGAAGAAATCCGCATTGAAATTGTGCAGGTCATCCTTCGTGGTAAATGGGATTTTCCGCAGATCTTCCAGCTTTTTAATTTCCTGAATGTCAATATTTTGCTCAATGAATAACCTTTGGTAGTAAGGCGATTTTTCCCTAAGATAAATGAGAAGCTCCCGCAGTTTTTCCTCCTGGAAACGCCTGATATTTTCCGGGCTTTCGTACTCTATTCTTGGCCTGAGATTCAAATCAGAATTTTGAGCAAAGGTAAAGGATTAAATTGAGCGGGCGGGAATTTTATTTTTGCTAATTTTACCCTATGAAAATCCTCATTGTAAACGGCCCGAACCTTAATCTTTTGGGAAAACGCGAACCAGAAATTTACGGCAAGGTTTCGATGGAAAGCGTTCTGCAAAGTTTGCGCGAAGAATTCCCTCCCGCAGAAATTGATTTTTATCAAAGCAATTCGGAAGGTGCAATTATCGACAGGCTTCAGCAGGAAGATTTCGATGCGCTCATCATCAATCCCGGCGCTTTCACGCACTATTCCTACGCCATTGCAGATTGCCTGAAAAATATTTCCGTCCCAAAAATTGAGGTGCACATCAGCAACATTTACCAGCGGGAGGAATTCCGCCGGAAATCCGTAACCGCTGAGCATTGTAACGCCGTGCTTTCCGGCTTTGGAACGAATGGCTACAAACTGGCTGCTGATTTCTTGATAGGTCGTTTATAAAAGTTAAAAATGAATTGTAAAAAAATTCCCTCTCATTTCTGAAAGGGAACTTTTTTGCATTTATTCTAAAAAATTAAATCTGCGGACCTGCAGCTACCAGCCTTTTAGCTTCGTCATTGTCGCAGTATTGCTCAAAGTTTTTGATGTACTTCGCCGCAAGGTCTTTCGCTTTCGTTTCCCATTGGGAAGCATCGGCATAGGTGGCTCTCGGGTCAAGAATTCCTTCGGAAACATTCGGTAGTTTCGTAGGGAAAGTCAGGTTCATCACCGGAAGTGTTTCAGTTTCCGCATTGTCGATTGAGCCATCGATAATCGCATCGATAATCGCTCTTGTATCTTTCAGGGAAATCCTTTTTCCGGTACCGTTCCAGCCGGTGTTTACCAGGTAGGCTTTCGCACCGTGCTCCTTCATTTTGCCAATCAATGTTTTGGAATACATTGTTGGGTGAAGCGTAAGGAAGGCCTCACCGAAAGCCGGCGAGAACGATGGCTGCGGCTCCGTGATGCCTCTTTCCGTACCGGCAAGCTTGGATGTGTAGCCGCAAAGGAAGTGGTACTGCGCCTGATCTTCATCCAGGATGGAAACCGGTGGCAGTACGCCGAACGCATCCGCAGAAAGGTAAACGATTTTCTTCGCGTGGCCAGCCTTGGAAGGCAGCACGATCTTGCTGATGTGGTAGATTGGGTAGGAAACCCTTGTGTTTTCCGTGATGCTGTTATCCGCATAATCGGTTTGACCGTTCTCCTTCACCACTACATTTTCAAGAAGCGCATCACGGCGGATTGCACGGTAGATGTCTGGTTCTTTCTCCTCCGTCAAATCAATTACCTTAGCATAGCAGCCGCCCTCATAGTTGAAAACGCCGTGGTCATCCCAGCCGTGCTCATCATCGCCAATCAGGTAGCGTTTCGGGTCTGCAGAAAGCGTGGTTTTCCCTGTTCCAGAAAGTCCGAAGAACAGCGCCACATCGCCCTCCTCACCTACATTGGCAGAGCAGTGCATCGATGCCATACCCTTCAGCGGCAGGTAGTAGTTCATCATCGCGAACATCCCTTTCTTCATTTCGCCGCCATACCAGGTACCGCCAATGATCTGCATTTTTTCGGTAAGGTTGAACATCACGAAGTTCTCGGAATTCAGGCCTTGCTCCTTCCAGTCAGGGTTCGTAGTTTTGGAACCGTTCACCACGATGAAATCCGGCTCGCCGAAATGCTCCAGCTCGTAAAGCGATGGGCGGATGAACATATTCGTTACAAAGTGTGCCTGCCAGGCCACCTCCATTATGAAGCGCACCTTCAGCCTTGTATCAGGGTTGGTACCGCAGAATGCATCTACCACATAAATTTTTGGCGACTTGGAAAGCTGCTCCATCACCAGCTTCTTGCAGTGCTGGAAAACTTCGTTGGTCGTAGGGAAATTCACCTTCCCGTCCCAGTTGATGGTATCCTTCGTCTCGTCGTCTTTTACGATATATCTGTCCTTTGGCGAACGCCCTGTGAAGATTCCGGTTTTCACGGCCACAGCTCCGGATTTCGTTACCGTACCTTTTTCAAAGCCCTGATTTTTCTCGGAAATCTCGTCCTGATAAAGCTTTTCGTAAGTCGGGTTATACACAATTTCCTCATAGCCTGTGATGCCAAGGCTGTCCAGCTGCTGGATGATCTTGATGTTTTTCATAAATTCTGTTTTTCAATGTTTATTCCACAAATTTAACGATAATCACCACCATTTCGGTGATAAAGTTAATGATAAAAATCAGAATTGAAAACAGGAAATTAAAGAATCAGCGCATCCCACTCAAAAATAGTTTTAAAACCTTTAGCGGAAAAATAATGCTGCCAGCCTTCAAATTTTTGGCTCATCACAAAATCACCGCCCCAGGCTCCAAGACTTTTGATGAATGCAGGGCAATCGGCGAAGTGCAGCGCCTTCGCTGTTTTGGTCTGCAGAAAGTCCGACAGCTTTTTTTCGTGAATTTCCATCAGCCGGGAAAATTCTGTCAGAGTTTCCGCCTGATAGATCTTCATCGTTAATTCCGAAAACTCATCCATCAACTGCTGAGATTTTTCTTTCGCACGGTAAAGCCCGATGCCTTCCCTTGAATTTTGCTTTTGGTTTAAATGGATGAAAATCAGCTCGTTACGAAACTCAGGCGAAAATTCCACTTTTTCAATTTCCCTTCCGTTTTCTGATTTTCGGTAAAGAATAGCCGCTTTTTCCATTGCCACGGCAACATCATAACCGCTGCCACCAAGCGATTTTTCGTTGAGCGCAAAGGCATCGGTTCCTGCCCATTTTGAAAGATTGGCCATCAAAGTGGAGCTGCTGCCCAAGCCATAATCCGCAGGAAATTCCAGATTAGTCGTTAAATAATAAGAAGCGTCCGAATGGAATTTTTCCTCTGATAAACGCTGCACAATCCGCAGAACTTTCATTACAAATTCCGCAGCCTCAGGCTTGTTGGTGCGAAGAATTTTCCAGTGCTTGTAATCGATTTCCGCTGAAAGCCAGTCTTTTCCCTGATGCTTCGCCGTCCAGAAAACACTGGAATTCCCGTCCGATTTTTCTTCAGCAAAAAGTTCCTGGCCAGGTTTTGTGGCAACGGCCAATGCCAAAGCACCGTCCAAAACTGCATATTCCGAGCTCAGCAGCAACTTTCCAGGCGAGAAAAATCTGGACATATTTTTTTATAATTGATAATCGATCAGCTTGTCATCCTGCGCTTGTCGAAGGATTTCAACGAAAACATAACAACCGAAATCTTGTGCCGCGATATCTTAAATAAAAATTAAATTAAAAAAATCTCACTGTGACTCTGTGGTTAATATAATCTGACTTTGACAAAAACCCTGTGTCTCCGCGTTTTATGAGACTAACGATAAAATCTCTCCGTGACTCTGTGGTTTAAACACCTTTGTCAAAGATTTGAAACCTTTCACCAGCGCAGCCAAGCTAATCAATGATCATTTATCAATAATCAATGATGGATTAAGAGCTCGTCGTAGAAACTTCCGAGTCAATTTTTTTAATCAGGCCTTGCAGCGTTTTTCCAGGTCCCACCTCCACGAAAATTCCCGCGCCATCTTTTATCATATTCTGCACACTTTGCGTCCACTTCACAGCGCCCGTTAGTTGTGCCACCAGGTTTTTTTGAATTTCTTCCGGATCGGTGACTGCGGTTGTCGTCACATTTTGGTAAACCGGCATCGTAGGCTGGCGGAACTTCGTGTTATAAATGGCTTCCGCCAGTTTATCCTGTGCAGGCTGCATCAGCGGTGAATGGAAGGCACCGTTCACAGGCAGCAGCAGAGCGCGTTTTGCACCGGCAGCCTTCAGCTTTTCGCAGGCTTTTTCCACTGCTGCGGTTTCGCCGGAAATCACCAGCTGACCAGGGCAGTTGTAATTCGCCGGAACCACCACACCTTCCGTTTCCGCGCAGATTTCTTCAACCTTGGAATCTTCCAGACCCAGAATTGCCGCCATCGAAGAAGGGTTGGCATCGCAGGCTTCCTGCATAGCTTCCGCCCTGGCGCAAACCAGTTTCAGCCCGTCTTCAAACGAGAGAACGCCGTTGGCAACCAATGCAGAAAATTCGCCGAGAGAATGCCCTGCCACCATTGCAGAACCCAAGGCATTGGCCGCCTTCACGGCTGCAACTGAATGGATGAAAATGGCAGGCTGAGTGACCCTTGTTTGCCGAAGCTCTTCATCCGTTCCACTGAACATTATGGAAAGAATATCAAAACCAAGGATTTCATTGCCAAAATCCATCAAATCTTTCACATCTTTACGGGAATCGTAAAGTTCCTTGCCCATTCCTACAAATTGCGAACCTTGGCCAGGAAAAACTAAAGCTTTCTTCATATCAATTTCATTCTCGCCGAAATTACGGCTTTGCTATGGCACCAGCCTTACCACCCTATATCCAGTGTTGATGTAGGCACCATTGTTTTTTGCGCGCACGAATTCAAATTTCGTGGCAAGCTGGGTTTGCGGCTTGTTCATCTGGCGGAAAATTTCGCCGCGGCTGTTTTCGCGCGACAGCATATCGTTTACCACATCGAAGCCAATTACCGCATATTTCGGCGGCGCCTTGCAATATTTCGCGCGGTAATCCGCAAGAACTTCCTTCTCGAAACTTGAGTCGCCGGAAATTTTTCTGTCCATTAAATATACGAAATTCGCCTGACTAAGCGCATCTACCTTCTTCTCAAAAACCGGGCTGTAATACATACTGAACGCCTTCACGCCGGAAGTTTCCTTCGTAAGGCTGATGACTTTATCGGCAAAAGCATTGCCCACGCTGTCGCTGGAATTCGCGAGAACTGCGATAACGGGCGCATTCTGCCCAGTCATCATATTTTTTTCCGGCTGAATTTCATTCGGCGAATTTACGATTTCAACCTGCGGATTTTTCAGCAGTTTTTCCAAATCGGATTTAATGAAATCGGCATACTTCCTATCTTTATCCGCCACGATGAAAATTTTCTGCCCGTTGTACGCATCCTTCACTTCCCTGATGATGCGCTGCGCATAAACTTCGTCGCTCGTTTCCACGATAATCAGGTTGCTGTAGCCGTACAGGTCTTCCGAATTGGCGAAAGGTGCCACCACAGGAATTTTCTTCGGCCCTACAAAATCCAGCACTTCCTTCACATTGCTTTTGAAGAACGGGCCAATTATCAGGTCGGTATTATTTTGGTTCAGCTGAGAAAGCGCGTTTTTAAAATTCGCTTCATTGCCGGCATCTATCACACGGATGTCCAGCTTCATACCCTGCCTTGCATTGCGCTCGATGGCAAGCTTTGCGCCGGAAAGGAAATCCGTGGCTATGCCGCGCATTTTCGCATCCTTCGTATCAAAGCCGAAAGGCAGCATCAGCACCACGCTCAGTGCATCGCCGGAAGTTTTCACATAGGCAGCTTCCGCTTTTTTGATGCGCAAAACCATCCCTGCTTTCAGGCCTTTGGTAACATCAGGATTCAGCGTAAGCAAATCATCCAAATCAATTTGGTAACGGTTCAGGATTCCGAAAACCGTATCGCCATCCCGCACCGTGTAGGTTACGAATTCATCACCCGGCAATTTCGCCGCACTGCCTGATTGGCCTGGCGAAGAATTTTGTGCTAAATTCTTGGCGTCGCCTTTTACCACGATAACATCGCCTGGCTGAAGACCCTTCGCCTCCAACCCTGGATTCATCGCGAAAAGCTGCTGCTGCGTAATGCCAAACTGCTTGGTAATCCTGTAATAATTGTCCTTCGGCTGAACGGTGTAGGTGTCGGACTCCGGCGCAGAGACCGTGGTAGTGGTGGTGGATACCGTGGTAGAGCGTACCTCTTGCCCCGGCAGAGCGTATTTTTTTAAGTTTTCCAATGGCAGTACCACTTCTTCCCCAACCTTCATCTGAAGATTAGGATTCAGCTTCCTCACCTCTTCCTCGGAAATGTGGTATTGCTTGGTAATGCCGTACAAGGTCTGCTTTGGCTGAAGCACAATGGTGCCAGTGGCGGTAGTTTTTACCGAAGTTTTCTGAACATTTGTGCCTGCTGAACCAGCCTTGCCCTGGCTGATGACCAGCACTTCGCCGATTTGCAGTTTGCCATCCTTCGCCGAAGGATTCAGGCGGATAAGTTCGTTCAGGGAAATATTGTGCTGCCGTGCAATGGTGGTGGGGTTATCACCAGCCTTCACGGTATAAGTCCTTTGCGCAGCGGCCATTCCAAAGATTGCCAGCGCAGAAAGTGCTAAAAACTTCTTTATCATCTTTCGGGTGTGAGCCACAAAAATAATGCTTTCCGATTAAATCTGAATAATTGAAAGCTTCGGGTTTTCCACATCGATTGCTGAATACGCCGCATCGAAAAACGCCCTGCCCTCATCGGCGAAAAACACGCTGAAATTCCAGCTTCTTTCCTGCCAGATTTTTCCGGGATGCACTTCCTGATAAAGCCTTTCGAGCATTTCCACCTTCTCTCCTTCCTTGATTTTTTCCGCACGAAGCAGTCGCTTCTTCATCCGCTCGAAAGATTTTAACTGCCGCTTTTGTTCCGCTGCCACAAGGTTTCTGAACGACACATCCGTAAGTTCAGATTTTTCCATCAAAACCTGAAAAGCTTCTTTCACTTTTTTCTTCTGATTTTCAATTTCATCAGAAAGCGGCTGATTTTTTAGCAAATCATCAAAAACCTTCTGGTTAAAATCACCGAAGAAATCTTCTAACTGCAAGTCCGTTTTTTTAATTTTTCGCAAAGTTTTTTCGGTAAGGAAGACCAGCGAATTTCTGGGAATTAAAACTGGAAAAGGCAAACCGATTTCCGCGAAGAAATCCGGCATTTCCAGCCAGTAAGCAACTTCCGCATTTCCACCGATGTAAGCGATGTTCGGCAAAATCGTTTCCTGATAAACCGGCCGAAGCAAAGCGTTCGGGCTGAATTTTTCGGGATGATTTTCCAGCGCATTCAGGATTTCTCCACGGGAAAATTTTTGCCTGGTTTCCGATAGGACGAAATCATCGCCGAAAGCATCAATCCTTTCCCGCTTTTCACCCAGGTAAAAAAGGTTGATTTCCCGCGGATTTACTTGAACTTGTCCATATTTTTCACGAAGGAATTCCACGCGTTTTTCCGTTCTTTTCTGCACGGCATTTTTCAGCAATTCCTGGCGGAAAACTGGCTCTGCCAAAGCCTTCAGTGCAGTAGCATCACCATCCAGAATCAGCAATCCGCACTCGGAAAAAAGCCCGTTCACCAGATGCCGTGTAGCCTCCGCCAAAGTTCGTCCGGAAACATAGGCCTGCTGCATTCTTCGGATGAGTTCTTCGCCGAAAATTCTATCCTGAAAGTCCCGCCGGAATTCTTCTGCAAAAGACAAATCTTCCACAATGATTTTGCCGACAGCCTTGCCGTTTTCTGCATTAAATTGGTAAAAATTCTGCTTCGTTTGGAAATGATTGATTTCGTCGAAATCGTGGTCTTCCGATGCCATCCAAAACAGCGGAACAAACTGATTTTCAGGGAATTGCTTCCGAAGCCAGTCTGCAGTTTTTATAGTTTGAAGAATTTTGTAGATGAAGAAAACAGGCCCGGTAAATAAATTCAGCTGATGACCCGTGGTTACAGTAAAGCAATTTTCATCGCTCAAAATCTTCAGATTATTTTTTTGCAAATCACTCAGGCTCAATGCTTTATGCTGTTCAAGAAAAACCTGCTGCAAAGCTTCACGGTGATGTTTCGGATAGCTTTCCGATTTCTGCTGAATGATTTTTGCAAAATTCTCTTTGCTAAACTTAAACTGCTGAGAATCAGCAAGTTCACCAGAAATAAAATCCTTCACAATTTTCGGAACGGAAGGAATTTCAGAAAACGGAATCTGCTCTATCTGCTTCATTATCAACTAAATAGATTCCAAACAATGCCGATGTTCACGCGGAAATCATACAGCGGATAATAGGGCGCCGTGTAGTTTCGGTTTCGCGAAAAAGTGGTGGTCAAGTTCTGCCCTTCGATGAAGAACTGCATCGTCTTTACGCGCATATTCAGGTACGCATCCACAACAGGCCGGCCTCCTACGGAGTACCCTCGGCGCGCCATCACAAACTCATTTAGCAGCGGCGAGTACTCCCTGGAATCAAAATTTGTGAAGTAATAGACCTTTATCCCCCCCATGAGCTCCGCGGCACGGCGGAATGCCCAGGTCTGATAATAAAGATTGCCGCGCCCGATAAATTTCGGAACAGGATAAACCTCCCTCGCTCCCCCGTGATTCTGGAACAGCAGCCTGCCGTTCAGGTGGAATTTTTTGTAATCAAGAGTCGCATCGGCACCCAACTGCAAGACAGTCAGCGCGTCACTACTCTGCCTTGGTTGAAGTTCGGCATCCCAATAGGCCAGGTTATCCACTCGGAAAAATTTCGCAAACAATTGAGAATGAAACCATTGCAAACCAACGGAGCCGCCAAATTCCAGCAGATTTTCATTCTTAAAATCGGTGATGTTATAATTGCCTGGCAAAACTGCGGTGGAATTCACCAACCAATTGAAACTCGGCGCAGCGCTCTGATAATTTAGTGATGCTTCAAGACTGTAATCTTCGAAAATTTTTAATCTAAGCTCATTCCGCGACTGCAGAAAATTCCCGAAAAATTCCCCGTTTGAAAATTCTAGCCGGGAACGAAGGTTTGCTTCGCTCCACGGACTTATGCGCAAGCTGCCAACTACTCCAATCCTGTTTTCTTTCTTTACTGCATCAGGCGCCCCCGTGAGCTCCACATCCCGGTAGCCGAGCTGCAGGTTGCGGAAGCGGATGCCTGCGTCTGCGGAAAATTTTTCTCTTTCAAAAACTGCCGAGACAGTATTGCTGAAATCCCGTGCAAACTTTTTGGATTCTAGCGCAAGCCCATCTGTAGCGTTGGGGCTGAGTGTTTTCCAATCGTCAGCGCTAAGGTTCAGGCGGTAATCATCGCCCTGATAATAAATGCGGTGCCGGATTCCAAGTCCGTTGGCTCCAAACGGACGCAGCGTGTGGCTCAGGTAAGCCCTTTTGGATGTGTAATCCGACCAGGTACCGCTGAGCAATACCTCGAGATTTTCGCGGTTTCGGAACCTGGAATCGTTTTCTTCGAACAAGTCAGGATCGGCAATACCACCATATTCCTCTGCCTTTATTTTATGGGAAACAAAATGAGCAAATGCCTCATAGCTTCGGTTCTTGGTAAAATAATGGCCCGAAAACAGGAAATGCGAATTTTGTGTAAGGCTGTTCTGGTAAAGCCCTTTTGAGCGCAAACCGGAGTATTCCACCGCGAGATTAAGGTTGCTGCCGAAGTTCTGCGTATAGGTGGTTTTTAGTGCTCCGCCATCCCGCACGCCGCTGTGGAAAACGAAACTTGTGGTGGGCGTTTTTACATCATAATAATCAATGTCTTCCGCAGTGAGGATGCGGTAGCGCTTGTTGCCTGGCAGCAGGCTCAGGGCCTGGGCGGGTTTGTATTCAAAAAACAAATCCTGGAATCCCGCGCCTATGTTGGCAAAGCGGATTCTTCCGAAATTATCGGTATTGTTGTACTGTGTAAAGCGGTAATACTTCTGTACGGTGAAGGAGGTATCGAAGGGCTTGAAACCCGAAAACTCGGTGCGGTGGCGGTAATCCTCGATGGTTGGGCGGAAAATTTTTGCAGAATCCTTCCTGCCATTGTCTATGATGAGGGTATCGCGAACAGCCGGCAGCCGATTGGAATCCGTCTTATTGACGACTTGTGCCGGAAGCAATGCCGCAAAAAAAAACAATAGCCAACAGAAATACCTCATCAGAAAGATTAGACTGCAAAACTATTGAAAATTTTCGGTAAAAGGGGAAAAACCTATCGCCATGGCAATGACAAAAAAACCCCGCGGATTGCGGGGTTTTATAGATTATTAATTAGATATATGAGGGTTATTGTTGATTTCCGCTTGCGGAATTTTTAGATAAAGCCTCTTATCGTTGTAAGGGATTTGCTGACCCACGAAGTAGAGGTGATTAGGACCTCTATTAATAGTGCCTCTATTTCTCTTAAGAGCATAATAACTCTTTCCTTCACCCCAAAGTTCTATGCGTGTCTGAAAGTTTATTTCCTTCAACAAAGCTGCACCAGAAAGTGTGTCAATAAGAGCCAGTTTAGAGCTATCGCTATACCGCTCGGCAAGTAACTCCTTAAGAACTATCTTGGCTTGCGCTTCCTGACCAGTTTTGGCAAGAGACTCTGCCGCAAGCAGATAAAACTCATCTACACGCATAAAGACATAATCTGTCACGATGTTTCTCTGACCCTGTATTTCGCGCTGCGGAGTGTAGAATTTATTTGCTGGAACTGCCTCATAATCGCCAGGTTGATCTGCATCAGATAATTTTAACGATCCATCTTTGTTTTCTGTAACAGTAACGAACTGATTTTTGCGCACATCATATGATGGAATTTCTGCCCAAAGATTTAGGTCAATTGATTTATAATCTCCTACAGCAGCATAAGAGTAGGTGAAGATATCAGCCTGCCCCCACCAACTTACTAAACTAAGGTCATTGGCTTCAGTGATATCAAAGCCCCACATCCAGCTTTCAGTATGGATATTATTAAAGCCCCCTTTCTGGAATGAAGGATCGTATGCCTGTTCCTTCTTAGTAAGCGGAAAACCACCTTTCTGAACTATGTCCAAAGAAGCTTTTGCAGCATTTGTATAATCACCAGTCGCGGCATATGCATAAGCAAGGAGACCTTCTGCAACAAATTTATTTACAACGCCCTTGTTCGGTCGGGAATAACCTTCCAAAAGCGCTACCGCTTCATTTAAATCTTTAATGATCTGTGCATAGACTTCAGATTGCTTTGCCGTGGGCTGAGCAGCTACGCTTGTAGAAGTGTAAAGAGGCACCCCGTCCCCTGAAGCATCGTAAGCCGGTGTATAGAATTGCATCAAGTTAAAATATGCATAGGCTCTCATTGCTTTGGCCTGACCCATTGCATATTTATCATTTACATTTGTCACTGTAGCATCATTGCCTCCTAAGCCGGCAATTACATCATTGGCAGCATATGCAATTCTATAATAATACCTCCAAGGTTTATAGTTCACTTGGTTTGTGTAATCCGCCGTACCATTAAGCCTAGAGAATTGGCTGTACCAACCATAAGTTTCAGCAGAAAGCACCATATCGCTGGAAAGAAGGTCAGAGTAAATATCGTAACCTTTCTGTCCGAAATCATCATGGTTTTTAGTACCCCCGGTTTCTGTATTCACCATCATAAGGTACAAACCGTTCAGCTTGGATTGTGCATCTGGGTTTGCTAGGGTTTCCGTTGGTTCACTTTCCAGAAATTCATCGCGACAAGAGTTCAAAGAAACTAAAGCACCAAGGAGCGAGCCTAATATTATAAGTTTTTTCATTTCTGTATAAATTTTAGAAGTTAAGTTTAGCACCGAAAGTTACAGTAGAAAGTGGAGAATATCTGTAGGTATCGCTGCCTCCGGTTTCAGAAGTAGTAGGATTGAAGCCTTTTCGTTTAGTATTTATCCAAAGGTTATCTCCAGATACAGAAAGCTCAAGACCATTCAGCCCCCAGCCTTCTAAGAATTGGCTTGGCAATCTATAAGCAACGCGTGCGTTATTAAGTACGATATAGTCTGATTTTGTAAGGAATCTTGTAGATCGGCTGGAGAAATTATTGTCACCTGAATGGTTATTTGATAACCTAGGGACATCTGTTATATCCCCTGGCTTCTGCCATCTATTCAGAATATCTTGGTGCCAATTGTTCCCACCAATCTTACCATTTCCCATCAAACCAGCATAGACAGAATCATAGGAATAACCGCCGATGCCATAAAGAAACTGCACACCTACAGATATCGATTTATAACCGGTATTTACAGAGAACGCGCCTCGGAAATCAGGGATTGCAGATTTACCAACGAACTTTTGAGTTGCCATCGCATAGTTTGTGGTAAGGGTTTCTGCCACAGCAACATTTGGATTGGCGGCCTGGAACTCATATAGAGATAGTATAGCATTATCTATGCCTGCATCAAATTTTCCGTTGTTGTTGGTATCTACATAGTTCATCACCCACTGAGCTGCCCCAGTATCCGGATTTACTCCAGCCCATTCTCTCAGGTAGTAATCATAGATGGAATGGCCTTTTGCTCTACCAAAGCCACTCTCAGAAAGATCAATGATTTTTTCCTTACCGGTAGTATCATCGATTGGCATTTTGGTAAGTTTATTTTTAAGAGTTTCACCATTGAAACTTAGATCGAAGAAGAAATCTCCCTTGTTTACAAGATGTGCGTTAAGAGTGAATTCCCATCCCTGGTTTTCGAGTTGGCCGTCGTTGGCCTTCAGAATCGCATTACCTGTAGAAGGCGCGAGGCGCTTATCAAATATCAGGTTATCAGTTGTTTTCTTATAATAATCCACTGTACCGTCAATTACGCGATTTTTCAGAAGCCCGAATTCCAGACCCGCTTGGAAGATTTTGGATTTTTCCCAAGTTAAGTCAGGGTAACCAATCCTATCAAAAGCCGCTCCTGGCAGCCCCATGAAATTACCAGCATTGTAAACATTATAACCAGGATAGAAGCCTACACCCGCTTGATCACCAACTGTACCATAGCTGGATTTAAGCTTCAGCATGTTGAATGCGGAATTATCCTTCATGAAATCCTCTTTCGAAATTACCCAGCCTGCACCTACGGAGTAGAAGGTATCCCATTTATCATTAAGGAATCTGGAAGAACCATCCCTACGGACACTCGCAGAAAGGAGGTATTTGTTGCTGTAATCATACATGAGCTGACCAAAGTAACTTTCTAGAGAATAATTATCTTCATAAGAGTAAGCTGGATTCTGGTTTATAGCATTATTCAACTCCTTACCGTCAGGTATTACTAGACCGTTTTTTGATATGGATAGGAAGTTACGCTTCCAGTCGGTAGTTTCGTGTGCTGCAAAGACCTGCAACCCGTGATTATCAAAGCGGTTCATATATCTTAGCAACTGAAGCCAGTTCCAAGAAAAGAGTTCAGTTCTTGTTTTGTAAAGGGAACCATTTTGCGAAGCAGAACTACCATAATATGGGTTGCCAAACCAGTTACGGCTATTATTAAAATACTGGCCTCCCAAACGAGTTTCAAAACTAAGTCCTTTTACTATATCTGCCTTTAGGAAGAAGTTCGAGTTTAGCTCGTGCTTTTTATAATTGTCAATGCCATAGGTAGCATCTGCAATAGCGTTGGTAAGCGCACCAAATCCGCGGCCTGCACCGTAGTCATACTGGTAGCCCCCGTAGTAAGGGTCTGCCACTTTATTTCCCTTGGCATCTCTTAAGAACAGAGGATAGATGGATGGGATATTATCAACAAACCAGAATACACTTCCGCTGTTATTGGTTTGTCCATTTCTATCAGCATTGGTGTAAGCATAACCCATGTTGAACTCACCCTTCAGCCAAGGACGCGCCTGGTGGCCAACATTCAGACGGCCGCTATAGCGCTCATATTTTGAGTTGATGCTATAGCCAACATCCTTAAGATAACCGATACCGGAATAGTAAGTTGTTCTTCCAGAACCCCCACTGATGCTGAGATTGTTCTCATTCCGCATCGAAGTCTGGAAAGCGTAATCTTCCCAATTTTCAGGGTCATATTTTCTTGTAATACCCGGGCGCACTGTTCTGGTAGCGGGATCAATAAGTTCCGCTCCCGTTGCGTTCCACATATTATATTTAGCATTAATACCCCGGCTGCTGAACAGATTGGCGTTCGCATATGCAACAGGATCCACCGCCTTAGCTGGATTTGCCTGATTCATCAGCATGCGCTGGTTATAAAGCGCCTCCCAGGCAAGCCCGATATACTGCTCCGGGTTGTTGATGGTTTCATAGCGCGGAAGAAATGCGCCGTTGAAACCGATCTTAGATTCTATTTGCACAACATCGCGGTTTGCGCGGCCTTTTTTGGTCGTAATCAAAACAACACCATTCGCTCCCCTGGAACCGTAGATCGCAGTAGAAGTAGCGTCCTTAAGGACATTCATACTCTCGATATCGTCCGGATTAATGGATGCTACATTCCCGCTGAATGGCACACCATCCAACACAAAAAGCGGAGCCCTATTACCACTCACGGAACCGAAGCCTCGCACGCGGATCTCAGGATTCGAACCCGGCTGACCGGAGTTTGTAATTACTCGCACACCAGCAGCCTCACCGGTAAGAGCCTGCGCTACATTGGAGACATTCTTCTTGCTGATGTCCTCACTCTTAACTTTGGAAACTGATCCAACAAAATCTTCTTTTTTAACCGCAGTATAACCAACGATTACGACTTCATCAATTTCCTTAGTCTTTACAGAATCCCGCACCTGTGCAGAAAGCACCCCTCCACCAAGGAAGAATACTACCCCGGCACCTAGTGCTTTTATTCTTACATTCATATTAACAGTTTTTAATATTTGAGTTAGCAAATATGTTAATAAAAATTAACATAGCAAAATTTTTTTTTGTCAGGAAAAAAATTAGTTGGCGCCGAATTTAAAATCAGAACAATTAATTTTCAGAAATTTTCACTAAAATTGAAAACTTTAACAAAATTTTATTACAAATACAAACTTTGATTTATCAATTAAACATCCTCGCAAGTTCCTAAAAAAACTGTAAGATACCCGCCTCCTGGGTATCTTACAGTCACATATTTAGCTTTTTGCTGGTTAATTTTTATCCCAGAAGATCTTCGTATAGAGAAAATCTCCGCCTATTGCTGCCGCGCCAGCAGCATAATTCGTAGGGTTGGTTGTTTTCTCAGAAGTTGGGTAGGTCAGGCGCACCGGTACTTGCCCATTCGCACTGTTCACGGCACCCACCGCTGGCTTTAGCTTAGGATAGTCAAGCCGGCGCCAAAAGTTCCAGGCCTGCACCGGCTGGTTGTACATAGCTACCCAGGCTTCCATCCCCAGGGACTGCTTCCAGTTCGCAGCGCTGTACGGGTTTGCCAAGAGGTATGCATCTGCTTCTGCAGCGGTTTTGCCCCACTGTGCAAACGAGGCCCTCACAGCGTTTTTATAAAGTTCTTCCGCATTCCCAATATTCCATCTGGCGGCTGCTTCTGCAAGATAGAACGCCACCTCTGTGTAATTTAGCAAAATGCCCGGCGTGGTGGCTGTATAGGCGAACTTCCCAGGCGCGGAGTACTGCTTGAACGGGGAGTTTTCTCCAATAACGCCTCCAATATATGCGCCGTTTCTCAGCTGAAAGTACTCGCTTCTGCGGGCGTCCTGAGTGCCGTTCATATGGTCTACAATAGTTTTCCCGGCTACGAAATCATTCCTGTTGGATGCTACCAGGTTGCTGTAGATCTGGTTGAAATTTGGCGAGGCAGAAAGATAAGGAAGCAGGCAGTCATCCGCGCCTGAAGTGAAAACTCCGCCTTTTATTGCAGCCTCACAGGTAGCTTTCGCGAGCGCAGGATCTGCATCAGCGAGAGCTATGCCAAGCTTTAGAAGAAGTGAGTTGCCAAATTTTTTCCAGGAAGCGGTTTTGCCATTATAAAACTTCTCCCCGGAGGTAAAGCTCCCCGCGGAAGTATCCAGGGACGCAAGGTCTGCCTGCAGTCTTTTGATCAGCCCTGCGTAGATATCCTTGCCGCTGTCGTACTTAGTTAGCGTATTCTGCTCGGCGACTAGGGCTTCGGTATACGGCACATCCCCGAAGGTATCTACCAGCACCTGAAAGGTATAAACCTGCAGCATATCAATAATGGCAAGCTGGTTTACCTTAGTTTGCTGCCAGGTAGCCTGCTCAGCGGCTGTGGGGTTATATTCGTTCACCAATTTTTTCGCCTGGTCCAGATTCTTCAGAGTTCTCACATAGGTATAATCGAACACCCGGTTGGAAACATTGCGCGTATCGAAATCGTAGCGGCTCTCGTCGGTATAGGTGGTTTCCTGCCAGTACTGCATAGTGAGGCGCAGGTTGTTCACATTCACATTTGGGGTGTTCATATAGTCCGTAAGCTGCTTCTCAGCATAGGTCACCAGCGTAGAAGGCACCGTGGTGTAGTAGCTATTCGGGTCTTTATTGAGTTCCTCCATCCTTGCATCATCTACGCAAGAATTCATAAGAGGCGCAGCGGCGATTAGCGCGATTAAATATTTTTTCATGTTTTGTTGAGGTTAGAAGTTTAGTTTTGCATTAAGAGAAAAAGTCCTGGTTGCCGGCAGCGGGCTGGTCTGATAGCCCTGAACATTCCCCGCGGAGAGGCCGAATTCCGGATCTGCATACGGCAGATCTTTTTTCATAATCCAAAGGTTGTTCCCTACAAGGCTGAGAGATGCGCCGTAAAGGAATGTATTCTGAAGCAGCTCCCTCGGGAAGGTGTAGGTGAGCGCTACCTCGCGGAGCTTTACATAGGTCCCTTTATAAACAAACTGCTTTGCAGGGAATGCGGCATAGCCCATAGCACCAAACTCGGAAGCATCCAGGCGGATGTCGTTCTGCACATACACCGGGTTGTCCTTAGTGCCTGTATTCTTCACGCCAGGGAGAATGTAGCCCCCGCCATTTGCCAGCGTATTACGCACTGGGTTGCCCAGGTCGTTGATGAAAACCGTCTCCGGATAGAGGCCAGTAGCCTGCCCGTAGTATTGGTCCAGGGAGAAGATATCGCCACCTTCTCTCCAGTCTACCTGGAAGGATAGGGCGAGCTGCTTCACGGAAACTTTGTTGACAATTGAGCCGAACCATTTCGGCTGCATATTTCCGATTACGGAATTACCGTCTGTTTTTACATATTTTCCATCCGCTCCTACGATTTTGTTTCCGTTACCGTCGTATTTAAAGTCGCTACCTTTTATGGCTCCAAACTTTTCCCCCTTGGTGGCATTTACCGTCACACCTCCCTGGAAGCTTCCCAGAGTAATGTTCTCCACACCCTCGGCAAGCTCTGTAACTTTGGACTGAGGATTTGACCAGTTGATGTTCATATCCCAGGTTACTGCTTTTGTTTTCACCGGTGTAGCGTTCAGGGATACTTCTACACCCTCGGAGCGCATATTTCCTACATTCTGGAATTTGTAAAGCACACCGGAGGAATAGGATACCGCGAGCGGGAGGATCTGATCTGAGGTGTCATTCTGGAAAGCTGCGACATCAAAGCCGAACCTATTGTTGAAAAACTGAAGGTTCAGGCCGATTTCCTTAGACTTGGTTTTCTCCGGCTTCAGGCTGCTATTCTTTGCGGTGGTATTGTAATAGTATGTTGGCGTACCGAATGGCGTAGAGGTATAATACTGGTTATTTAGCTGGTTAGCCTCGGTATCGCTGCCCACCTCGGCATAGGAAGCCCTCAGTTTACCAAATGAAAGGACTTGAGAATCTTTCAGGAAGTCCCAACCGGTTAGCACGATACTTCCGGAAGCGGAATAATACCAGTAATTGTTCTGATTATCCTGCGTCGGCAGGGCTGTAGAGGTATCATTTCGTACATTTCCTTCAAGATAGTAGGTATTAAGGAAGCCCAAATTGGCACCAGCGAAAATGCCGTAAATTCTTTTCGTAGTATTGGTCAGCAGCGGATTGTTCGGCGTGGTAGCAGAGTTGGTAATGGAGTACACGCCAGGCACAAAAAGCCCGCCCTGCGTTCCCTGAGCATTGGATTTGAAGCTTTGGACATTAATGTTAGTACCCAGAAGCGCGTTCACTGTCACATTATCTCCTGCGAAAATTCCTTTATAATTACCGATCACATCGTAGTTTTCCTCACTTCTCCGCTGGGTCATCATGGCATAGCCGGATGGCTGGTTACCGACGGCTGGCCCGATGGACATATTATCCGGCAACGAACCTATCGCGCGGCGCTCATCTATAAAGTACTCGTACCCGTCGTGGGACATCCTCGCTACTACATTAAAGTGCTCGTTTATATCATAATTCAAGCTGAAGTTCCCGGCGAATCTCTGTCTAGAATCCGTAATGTAGTTTTCATTCAGCTGGAAATAGACATTGTTCCAGTAAGCCGGGGACACATCATTAGCATCCTTAATGTTCCAGGAAACATTTCGCCCGGTAAGCTTATAGAGCGCCTTCTGCTCTTTGATATCCACATTGGTGGCCCACCATTGGCGGAAGTTACCCGTGAGGCCGTGGTAGCCTGTCGGGTTTTTACCGCGGGTATGCTGATCTACATAGGTAGCATATAGGCTCGCCGTAAAGTTCGGCGCAATTTTATACGACGCATTACCCGTAATGCTGTTTTTGTTGAGATAAGTATTCGGGAGTATGTCCGTACCATTCACATTCTGGTAAGAAAGGCGGAAGCTGGACACCTCATTTCCTTTCGAGAAGGAAACGGAGTTGTTATAATTGAACGCCGTTTCAAACAGCTTTGAAGGATCATTCTTCGCCGCCACCCAAGGCGTAGCCTTTCCATATGTAGGCGATCCCGGGATGAATGCCGCATACTGCCACACAAGCAGGTTCGGATCAAACGCCGCCCCGTAGGATGCATCCTCGTAAGTTGGCGCCATAGGCTCGCCGTTGTAGCTGTCGAAGTAGCCCTTGTTCAGGGAGTAGCCCGTACCATAGCCCTGCCCGTACTGCGTCTGATATTTCGGGAAAGTCTCCTTATCAATCACCGATACAGAAACGGAAGAGCTCAGATCCACATCATACCTTTTGGAAGCCCTGCCTTTTTTTGTGGTAATGATGATCGCCCCATTGGCAGCGCGCGAGCCGTAGAGCGCAGTGGCAGCAGCACCTTTCAGCACATTCATTTCCGCGATGTCATCCGGGTTGATATCCGAAATGGTATTTCCCATATCTATCGCAAGCCCCGAGTTCCTAATGGAGTTGGATGAGTTAATCATCGGCGTGCCGTCGATCACGAACAGCGGCTGGTTATTTCCCGTCATAGATCGGTATCCACGCAGGGTAACATCCACTGAGCCCCCGATATTACCACTCGTTTTGATGTTCAGACCAGCGACCTTTCCGCTGAGGTTGCTCGTAAAGTTGGCAGTTGGCACCCTTGCCACATCCTCTGCCCTCACAGATTGTGTGGAATAGGTAAGCGAGCGCGCTTGCTTCTTAAGGCCCAGCGCAGTTACCACCACACCCTCGATGTCCTTAGTCTTTACCGAATCGGTTTTCTGCCCGTACAGGCTGGCACTCACAAAAAACAGCGCGCCTATAGGCATTAATTTCAGTTTAACATTCATTGATTAACAGTTTTTAAGTTTATCTATGCAAATATGTTAATAAAATTTAATATAGCAAATTTTGAAATATAATTTTTTCATTTATAAAAGCAATTAGGTTAACAAAAACACATTTAATAAACATTTAAATGTAATTTATCTAATAAAATTTGCGCATACAGAAAATACTCTGCAATCACAATGATTTTTATTATAAAAAATTTATTTTAAATTTCTAAATAAAAAAAGCTGCCCTAAAGAGCAGCTTTACTGTTATTTACAACTGGGGATTACTTCAATTTCTTCTTCACCTCTACCTCCTCATAAACTTCCAGGATGTCGCCCACTTCTATATCGTTGTAGCCACGGATGTTCAGGCCGCACTCATAGCCTTTAGTCACTTCCTTCACATCGTCCTTGAAGCGTTTCAGGCTTTCCAGCTCGCCGTCGTGTTTTACGATGCCGTCCCTCAGCACACGGATCTTGGAGTTCCGCGTTACCTTTCCGGAAAGTACCATACAGCCTGCAATCGTACCCACTTTCGAAATCTTGAAGGTTTCGCGCACTTCCACATTTCCGATAACCTGCTCACGAATTTCCGGCGAAAGCATCCCCTCCATCGCTTCCTTCACATCATCAATCGCCGCATAGATTACGGAATAAGTGCGGATTTCAATCTGCTCTTTGTCCGCCAGATCCCTTGCATTGGCACCGGCACGAACATTAAAACCGATGATCACCGCATCGGATGCTGTGGCAAGAAGCACATCAGATTCAGTAATTTGCCCTACGCCGCTGTGCAGAATGTTCACCTGGATTTCCGCCGTAGAAAGCTGCTGCAGCTGATCGGAAAGCGCCTCCACAGAGCCATCCACATCACCTTTCAGAATAATATTCAGCTCCTTGAAATCGCCCAGCGCAATTCTCCGCCCGATTTCATCCAGCGTAAGGTGCTTTTTCGTTCTGATGGATTGCTCGCGCTGTAGTTGTTCCCGCTTGTTCGCGATTTGCTTCGCTTCGCGCTCATCATCGAACACACGGAATTTATCGCCGGCAGTTGGCGCACCATCCAACCCAAGCACCGTCACCGGAATGGATGGCCCAGCCTCCTTCATATTTCTGCCGCGCTCATCCAACATTGCTTTCACCTTGCCGTGGTTTTTACCCGCCAGAAGATAATCGCCCACCTTCAAAGTTCCCGCCTGAACAAGCAGCGTGGAAACATAGCCCCGGCCTTTGTCCAGAGAGGCCTCGATAATTACACCCTGGGCGTTCTTGTTCGGATTGGCCTTCAGCTCCAGCAATTCTGCCTGAAGCAAGACCTTGTCCAGAAGCTCATCCACATTGTTACCAAACTTTGCGGATATTTCCTGCGACTGGATATTACCGCCCCATTCTTCCACAAGAATATTCATTGCGGAAAGCTGCTCACGGATTTTGTCCGGATTGGCATTCGGCTTATCCACTTTGTTGATAGCGATAATCATCGGAACATTCGCTGCCTGGGCGTGCGCAATGGCCTCCTTCGTTTGCGGCATCACCTCATCATCCGCCGCAATCACGATGATTACGATGTCCGTAACCTGCGCACCTCTCGCACGCATCGCTGTAAAGGCTTCGTGGCCCGGTGTATCCAGGAAGGTGATGCGCTCTCCGCCCTCCAGCTTCACATTGTATGCACCGATGTGCTGCGTGATTCCTCCCGATTCTCCGGCTATCACATTGGTTTTTCTGATGTAATCCAGCAGGGAAGTCTTTCCGTGGTCCACATGGCCCATCACGGTAACGATTGGCGCACGGAGCTCCATATCCTCCTCATTGTCAGGCTCTTCATCTGCCGCTGCTTCTTCCAGATCGGCATCCGCAAACTCGATGTTGTAGCCGAATTCATCGGCAACCAGTGAAAGCGTATCGGCCTCTAGGCGCTGATTCATTGTTACCATTACGCCAAGTGAGAAGCACGCCGAAATCACTTCGGTAGGGCTCACATCCATCAAAGCCGCCAGCTCTCCCACGGTGATGTACTCGGTAACTTTCAGCGTTCTGTCGGATGCCTCCAGCTCCTGTTGGAATTCCTCCTGCTCTCTGCGGAAAGTCCTCTTTTCCTTTCTGTATTTCGCACCCTTGGATTTTCCGCCTTTGCTCGTCAGCTTTTCCAGCGTTTCCTTGATTTGGTTCTTCACCTGCTCATCCGTAAGCTCTGCAGCCGGCGCGTTTCTTCTGCCGCCCTGCTGCCGCTGTCCGCCGCGGTTTTGTCCGCCCTGGCCTTGCTTGCCTTGACCCTGACTGCCGCGATTCTGGTTATTGTTATTGCTCTGCTGATTTCCGGATGCAGGTTTTTCTATCCGCTTGCGTTTTTTCTTGTTGGCGGAAGGTTTCGGCCGCTCAAACTGGGACAGATCTACTTTTTCCTTGAGAATCTTAGGCCCGTCCAGCTTTTGGTAAACGGTTTCAATTTTTTCCGGCTCTTGCGGCTGCTGACTTTCTTTTGCAGGCTCCTCCTTGGTTTCAGCAGGTTTTTCCGCAGCCGGTGCCGGAATAGTTTCTGCCGGGCTTGCCTTAGGCGTATCCCTTGCGGTTTCTGGTTTTTTGTTTTGAGATTTCTCCCTGCCCCGGCAGCGTCCCTTGCGGGAAGCCTCCACGGCGGACAGGTCTATCTTGTCCAAAACCTTAAACCCCTGCTTCGGTTCTGCGGGAGCTTCTTCAGCAGAATTTTCCTGAGCGGCTTCTGCCTGGGATGGCGCGGGCTGTTCGGGCTCTGCCTTCTTAGGCTCCAGATCTATTTTGCCCAAAACTTTTGCTGCAGGCGTTGCAGCCTTGGCTCTTATGACCTCAGGTTCTTTCTTTTCTTCCAGCTCCAGCTTCTCTTCCGGAACTTTGGAAATGACGACCTCGCGGGAAGCCCGGCGCTGCTCCAGATCGGTAGCAAACTCGGATTCCAGCGCAGAGTATGCCGCATCGTCCAACTGGGAGTTGGGGTTACTGTCTACTTCGAAGCCTTCGCCTTGCAGAAATTCCACTACGCGGGCTACGGAAATATTGAACTCTCTTGCGGCTTTATTTAATCTAATTTTTGACATACAAACTTGCGGTACCGCTATTTGGCGCGGCTAATTTAACTTTTTTCTTGGTTATTCCCGGCTAATCTTCAAACTCGGCGCGGAGAATCTGCTTCACTTCCTCGATGGTCTCCTCCTCGAGGTCTACGATATTCAGCAGGCTGTCGGTATCCTTGTCGAGAACGCTCTTTGCCGTGGTAAGGCCTACCTCCTGGAAGGCTTCTATAATCCAGTCCTCAATCTCATCGCGGAATTCCTTCAGCTCTACATCATCATCCTCACTGGTCTCGCGGTATACATCGATTTCGTAGCCGGAAAGCTGGGATGCGAGGCGGATATTCTGCCCCTGCTTGCCTATCACGCGGGAGATTTCGTCCACCGGCGTGTACACCATCGCGTAGCTTTCCTCCGGGTTGGTTTCTATTTTGTTAATGGTCACATTTCCCAGCGCTCGCTTGATGAGTACTTCCGGGTTTTTGGACCATTGTATCACATCGATATTTTCATTGCGGAGCTCTCGCACCACGCCGTGGATGCGGGATCCCTTCACGCCCACGCAGGCACCTACGGGATCGATTCTATCATCATAAGCATCCACCGCGATTTTTGCTTTTTCGCCCGGTATGCGCACGGCTTTTTTAAGGATGATGGTGCCGTCTTGAATTTCCGGGATTTCCAGCTCCAGCAGCTTTTCGAGGAAGAGCGGCGAAGTTCTGGATACGGTGATCTGCGGCTTGGCACCCTTGAAGTCCACACTTTCCACCAGGGCGCGTACGCTCTCGCCTTTTTTGTAAAAGTCTGCCGGGATTTGATTTTCCTTCGGGAGGACGAACTCGTTCCCGTCGTCATCCAGGAGGATTACTTGCTGGCGGCGTATGTGATGCACCTCGCCGACTACGATCTCCCCGATTCTGTCACGGAATTCCTCGTACAGCAGCGAGTTGTAGAATTCCTGGAGTTTCGTAGCAAGGATTTGCTTCAGGCTGAGGATGTTGCGCCTGCCGAGTTCCTCTATCGGAATTTGCACGCTGTACTCCTCTCCCACCTCATAGCTTTCATCAATTTTCCGAGCTTCGGAGATTTCTATTTCTAGATCGTCATCCTCGGACATCTCGTCTTCCACGATGCGCTTGTTGAGCCAGATTTCGAAGTCTCCCTTATCCGGGTTGATGACCACATCAAACTGATCATCAGTCTCGTACCTTTTTTTCAGCAGCGTTTTTAGCGACTCCTCAATGATGGCGGTCAGCTCGCTTTTGCTGATATTTTTCTCGTATTTAAAGTCGCCCAGGGCGTCCAATAATGCCTGTGTATTCATTTTTACAATTTACACTTCTATTTTTTATTGAGTTTAAAATTTTATGACAACTGCCGCCTTTTTTATTTGCGAATAAGGAATTTCGCGCTCCTCCTCCACATCTACCTTGCCTTTGCCGACATCCTTTGGTTTGCGGTAGCGCAGCATTAGGGCTACGGAATCTTCATCCGCGCGGGTTGCCTCACCTTCTATTTCGGTATCATCCTCCAACTGAAGATTCAGCGTTCTGCCAATATTTTTCACAAACTGGCGGGGCTTCAGCAGCGGCTCCGCAGCACCGTAACTCATCACCTGGAGGGAGAAATCCTGCACCTCCCTGTCGAGGTTGTTCTCTATGGCGCGGCTGGCATCCAGGCAGTCCTGAAGGCTTACGCCCCCATCCCCGTCCAGCATTACGGTGATATCATTCCCAGCGGAGATTTTTAAATCCATCAGGAACAGATCGGGACGGCTTTGCAAAAAATCCGTGAGCAGCTGCTCTACTTTTTGTCTGAATTCCATTTTTTATAACATTTGCGGCTGTTTCTACGAAAAAAGGCTTTCTTTCGAAGGCCTTCAGACATTAATACCGTAAATCGTGTGCAAAGATAGGGAAAAAAGATTTTAGAACCAATAGGTGAATTGTGGCGGGATGAGTGATGCAGAAAACCGCATAAGCGAGTTCCCGCAACTTTAAAATGCTGCGCTTATACCCTTCTTCGGCGAAACAGCCGGTATCCTGTAAGGATTAGCAGAGCCAGCAAAACAATCCCCGCGCCCACCGCGCCTACCAAACCCAGCCCCCAGGCGGCAATAACCAGCGAGCCCAGCAATGCGCCGCCGCCGATGCCTATGTTATAAATTCCGGAGAATATGGACATCGCCACATCCGTTGCTTCGGGCGCAAGTTTCAGCACCTGAAACTGCAGCGCCATCACGACCACCCTCCATCGGCGGATTGCGTGGGCTGAATTTCTCATTTTACTGAAGGAGGGCATAAAATGCTTCAGTATTTTGAATCGGGAAAAATAATAAGGCTGGGCTTATTTCAGAACTTTCTGCACGAAATCCCACTGCACATCAAAACTTTGCGGCACAGATTGCCTGTGGTCTGCAGATTTTATCTCTTTGAAATCCACGCTCAGCCCGCGCTTTTTCCAGTTTTCTGCAAGGCGGCGCACGGTATCACCAGTCACTGTAACATCTTCCGTACCCAGGATGACCAGCACATCGCCCTTTGGTTCCGCCAATTCAAGCCTTTGGGAATCCATATAATCCTGCAGGTGTTTTGTGTTCGGATTTTCCTTCAGCATATCCTTCCCGGAAAGTTGAGAATAAGATTTGCGAAGTTCGGTAAGTCCCATCTTATCAGCGCTTTGAATCATTTCTTTACCTTTTTCGCTCAAGAAATCATCTGCCTTTACGGCATCATTTGCATTTATTGCACCGCCCAGCAAAATCGGGATGAAGCCAAGATTGTCGCCTTCAATCATCCGCAGAATATCTTCCGGTTTCAGGCCTTTAGCCTTCAATTCCGGCGTTACAATTTCGCTGTCACCAGGCGCTATGGAAATCGTTCCCACCAGGCCTTCTGCCGCATTATCCGCAGCAGAAATTGCGGCGTATCCACCCTGAGACCAACCTATATTTACCCATTTTCCAGAAGTCTGGTGTTGAGATTTTACGGTTTTTACCAAGTCATTTACCGCATTGCTCAGGCTTTGCCTGTTCAGGTAAGTGCCTTTAGAATCTTCCGAGCCCAGGCCTTCGTAATCGGGCTGCACAACGATGAAGCCTTTCTGCACCCAATTGTCCAGATAACCTGCCACCATTAGCAGCGCTTCTTCATTGGCACCGCCTTTTTGGAAAAGCGAAGGCGCAGCGTTTCGGGAAATGCCCGTGGTGCCGTGAGCCCAGGAAATAATGTGCGTTCCGGCCTTATTCTGCTCATAATTTTCAGGGAAAGTTACAAGGCCGGTCATCCAGATTTCATTGCCTTTAGCACCTGTGGATTTATATTTTACAAGGTAGGTTTCGCCACTTTTCGGCGCCGCAGGAACTTCGGATTTTTCCTTTTTGGTGAAAATTGCATTCTCTGCGCTCATTTCTTTTTTTGTTAAATTATTTTCCGCGGAACCATCTGTTTTCTCAGATTTATTGCAGGAGGACATCAACAGACAGCCGATGAATACTCCGTATTTAAAGTTTTTCATAATTGAATTTTTATAGTGGGCAATTTAGCAAAACCAAGCATTACAAACACAAATTTTTCCGGGTTTTTAACTTAACACTTTTTATTACCTTTGCCCGAAAATTTCATTTACTAATGAACATTACCATCGTTGGCACGGGCTATGTAGGCCTGGTGACCGGAACTACGCTGGCTGAGCTGGGAAATTCGGTATATTGCGTGGATATCGATGCGGATAAGGTGCAGCGGATGAAGGAGGGCATCGTACCCATCTACGAACCAAACCTGGAAGAAATGTTCCAGCGGAACATAGAAGCGCGCCGTCTTTTCTTTACCACCCACCTGAAGGAAGCGCTGGATAAATCCGAAGTGGTATATCTTGCCCTGCCAACGCCACCCGGTGAAGACGGCTCTGCAGATCTTTCCTATGTGCTGAGCGTGGCGAAGGACATCGGCAAAATGATGACGGATTATAAAGTCATCGTAAATAAAAGCACCGTGCCGGTGGGAACTGCCGACAAGGTACGCGAAGTGATTTCGGCAGAAACGGGCATCCCGTTTGATGTGGTTTCCAACCCGGAATTTCTGCGCGAGGGCTTCGCCGTGGAGGATTCGATGAACCCTGCAAGAGTAATAGTGGGCGCATCTTCCGAGAAGGCGAAGGAGATAATGGCGCAGATTTATCAGCCGTTCACCAACACCGGTGTGCCGCTGATTTTTATGGATGAAAAATCTTCCGAGCTTACGAAATACGCCGCCAATTCCTTCCTTGCCGTGAAGATCACCTTTATGAATGAAATCGCCAACTACTGCGAAAAGGTGGGTGCCGATGTGGATAAGGTGCGACTTGGGATGGGAAGCGACGACAGGATTGGCCACCGCTTTCTTTTCCCGGGCATTGGCTACGGCGGAAGCTGCTTCCCGAAGGATGTGAAGGCGCTGGTAAAATCTGGCAAGGATGAAGATTTTGACTTCAAGATTCTGGAGGCTACGGAAGACATCAACCAAAAGCAAAAGGTGATCCTGGTGGATGCGATGGAAGAATTCTTCGGCGATTTGAAGGGTAAAAAGATTGCTGTTTGGGGCCTTGCCTTTAAGGCGAATACTGATGATATCCGGGAAGCATCATCTCTGGATAATATTAAAATTCTCCTGGAAAAGGGCGCGAAGATCGTGGCATACGACAGGATTGCGGAAGAAAATGTGCGCCGGATCTTGGGCGATAAGCTTGAATATGCTGCGGATATGTATTCTGCACTGGATGGCGCAGACTGCCTATTCATCGCTACGGAATGGCCGCAGTTCAAGAACCCGAATTTTGACCTGATGGCTGAAAGGCTGAACAACAAGGCAATCTTCGACGGCCGCAATATGTTCCCGGTAGAGCTTCCGGAGCAGCACGGCTTTTATTATAAATCAATCGGCAGGAGGACGGTAAATGGAAAATAAGTTTTCTCTAAAATGAATAACATTCAAGTTTACGAACCGAAAAGCCAAAAAAAAAGTTTAGGGAAACTTCTGCAGGAGATGTTTCAAGATTTTACATCTTCTTTAAGCCTCGCAAAAAGAATTTTCATCCGGGACAAAAAAGCAGAATACAGGCAGTCCGTTCTTGGTATATTGTGGGCATTTATCACACCTTTTACCAACGCCATAGTATGGATATTTCTTAGTGCTTCCGGCGCGATAAATGTTACAGGTACCGGCATCCCCTATCCCTTATTTGTCTTTCTGGGAACGATGATTTGGGGAATTTTTTCAGAATCCGTCAATATGCCGCTTACTGGGACAAATTCCGCAAGAGCGCTGATTTCAAAAATTAATTTTCCAAAGGAAGCCATTTTGATTTCGGGATTTTATAACCTGTTGTTTAACACGGGAATAAAACTCATCATTATAATAAGTGTTTTACTAATATTCGGTTTCTTCCCGGGAGTGCTTTCATTTGCCGGGTTTTTGGGTATGCTTCTTTTCATTATCTTTTTTGGAATAAGCATCGGGCTATTGCTAACTCCCGTAGGGATGCTTTATAAAGACATCGGGAGGGCCATACCGATGGCTTTGTCTTTTTTAATGTATATAACGCCGGTAGTGTATAAGGAAACGAAATTCCCTTCCCTTCAGAAGTTCATTGATTACAACCCGCTCACTCCACTGATTAATTCCACCAGAAATCTTGCAATCGGTGACGGGCTCGATAATCCGGCGTATCTGCTTGTTATTTTAATTGCCACTGTATTTATTGGATTTTTTGGCTGGGTATTTTATAGGGTGTCAATCCCTGTGATTGTAGAAAGAATGTAATCAAAATGAAATGAGCGAGGAAATACTAATAAAAGCAGAGCATGTAAGCAAAAAATTCTGTAAGGACCTGAATCTTGGACTATGGTACGGACTGCAGGATTTAGGAGCAAGTGTTTTTGGCTCAGACCAACCGAGGGAATTAAGGAAAAAAGAATTCTGGGCGGTTGACGACATTAGTTTTGAAGTTAAGCGCGGGGAATGCCTGGGGCTGCTGGGGCACAACGGTGCCGGCAAAAGTACCCTGCTGAAGGTGCTTACCGGCCTAATAGCTCCGGACAGAGGCCGGGTGGAATTGCACGGAAGAGTGAACGCGCTGATAGAATTAACCGCCGGCTTCAATCCTATATTGACCGGAAGGGAGAACATCTTCAACAACGGCGCTGTTTTGGGATTGACTGAAAAAGAAATCCGTGCAAAGTTTGATGAAATTGTAGCGTTCTCTGAATTGGAGGAGTTTATAGACACCCCCGTTCAGTACTATAGCTCCGGGATGAAGGTGCGCCTTGGCTTTTCTGTAGCAGCACATACAGAGCCGGATGTGCTGATTTTAGATGAGGTACTGGCGGTTGGCGATGCGGGGTTTAAAACCAAGTCGCTCAATAAAATGAAGGAGATTATGCAGAATGCTGCAGTAATTTTCGTAAGCCATTCTATGCCGCAAATCTCCCGAGTGTGCGATTCTGTGCTCTTTATGCGTCACGGAAAGGAGTATTATATTGGGAACAATGTCCACAAAGGCATTGAAATGTATTTTGAGGAGTTTAAAGGCGAAAAAGGTACCGTCTTAAATAACGGTGCGGAGTTGTCTAATTTTCTTATTAATGGGATCAACACTTATAATGGAAAAGAGAAAGTTTCTGTTTCTTATGGCGATGATATTATTCTTGAATTTGATGTAAAGATCACTGATCCTAAGATCAAAGACTATTCTATCAATATTGATTTTATAGATAAGGATTTAAAATTGGTGAACACCTACATTGGTGATATTGTGCATCATTATATTAATACAGACCAAGGGGAAAAAGTTAAAATCGTTTTTCCTAAAGTAAATTTAGTTAACGGGGAATATACTATTTCCTATATGATTTACGAAAAACAAGAGTTAGGCGGTAAAAATTTATGTGCATATAAAAGCTTTACGCAGATAATTATCAGGGGGCTAGAAACATCTACCTATTCAACTACATTCACCAAAGCTAATCTTTATATTCAAAACAACCCAATCGATAGAATCCAATGACTCTCAAAGATAGACTGAAGTTATTTTTAAAGATCACCGTCAAAAAGAAAGATAAAAGATTATTTCTCCTCCAGACGCCTACCCACATAAACATAGGTGATCACTTTATTTCTGTGGCTGAAATCCAGTTTCTTGAAGAGAATTTTCCAGAGTATGATCTCATTGAAATAAATGAGAAATCAGTCCAAGATTTTATTCAATTCAGGAAATTCATCTCTAAGAACGATATTATTTTACTACACGGTGGCGGGAACCTGGGCGACGAGTACATCCATCACGAGAAACTGAGGCGAGATATAATCACTCTATTCTCGAAGAATAAAATTATTATCTTACCTCAAACCATTTTCTTTTCCGAAAGTGAGAAAGGGCGTAAAGAACTAGAGGAGAGCGTGAAAATTTATAGCCTTCATAAAGACTTGACAATTTGCGCAAGAGAAAAAAAATCTTTCGATTTTGCTCAGGAATATTTTAATAACAAAGTAATACTAGTGCCCGATATCGTACTACAATATCACCCAACTTTTAAGAATACGGGGGGCATTGATAATAAGCCCTTATCTGTTGGAGTATTGCGAAGTGACAGGGAAAGTGTGTTGGATGATAAAAAAAGACAACGAATCATTTCTTTTTTAGAGCAGCAAAGTAAAAAGGTCGTTATAACGGATATGTTCTATGAAGATAGAACAACCGAAATAGATAATGCATCTTTCAGACAAAAATTGATCGATGAGAAGATTAAACTTTTCAATAGTTCATCCCTAGTCGTTACCGACAGGCTACACGGGATGATAGTATCTGCGATCACCGGCACCCCCTGTATTGCAATAACCAACTACAATCACAAAATAAAAGAATCTTACAACTGGATTGCCGACTCTACCAATACTGTTTTTATTGATAACATTGAGGAGATAGAAAATGCTTTTAAAAATTTAAACCAACTTATTGCGGAAAAAGGCAACCACAGAACGCCACAAAAGAATTTGGAAAAAAAATTCGAAGTATTAATAAAAGAAATAAAATGAAATTTTCTTTTGTTATCCCTGTTTACAATGTTGAAAAATATATTGAAAAGTGCTTATCCAGCATTTTAAATCAAAGCTATCAAGATTTTGAAATCATTATTATTGACGATTCTTCACCAGATAGGTCCATTGAAATCATAAAAAATAAATTCCAGGACCCGAGGATACAAATATTCTCAAAACCTAATGGCGGCCTTAGCTCTGCTAGGAATTATGGACTGCCCAAGGCTAAGGGTGAATATATTTGGTTCGTAGATAGCGATGACCATTTATCTGACAATGATGCTTTGCTGAAAATCTTTAACACCATAATAGCAAATCAATATCCCGAGATAGTAATATTCAACAACACAGTCGTATTTGAAGATAATAAAAAAAACGGCTGGGAAAACATAAATGCCCCGTCAAACACAAAAGTACTATCTGGTGCGCAATACATAGCGGAATACAAAATCCTGCCAATTAATGCGTGGACGCAGTGCTACAGAAGAGATTTTCTGATTGAAAATCACTTTAAGTTTACAGAACAAATGTATTTTGAGGACATATATTTAAATCTTGATATCTACAAGAAAGCAAAAAAAGTTATTGGCATAAATTATTCCTTGCTAAACTATTTAAAAAGAGAAAACTCAATAATGACCGGAGGATTTAACCTGGTGCATTTAAACTCTCAGATAAAAGTTTTAAATAAATTTAATTTTTTCATTAAAAACAACGAGCTGGATAAAGACTATTTAAATAATAGAATACAGTACGAATATCAATTTTTGAAAAAAATATTCACCTCTGCTTATAATCCAAATAACAGGAATTTTGAAAAAATAGACAACATAGCTATCCCCGTTACAAAAAAAGACTCCATCGCTGTAAAACTTGAGAAAAAACTTTTTAGGTATTTCCCGAATTTTACCCTGAAAAAAACTTATATTTTTGATTATATCGAAAGAATTGAAAAGAAAGTGAAAAAATGAAAATCCTCCTGCCCTCTGAATACCGCTCGCCGAACAGCTATTTCAGCTGCCTGGTAAACGAGATTGCTAAAGAAAGCGAGATTGCTACCGAGGGGCAGAATTTCTGGACCTCCAATATCCCTTTCAACATAGTGCATATACAGTGGCCGGAGGAACTTTTTTGGTGGCGCGAGGTTTCACAGCAAGACCTAAAGAAACTCGAGGAAAGAATAATCTACTGGAAAAACAGGAACACCAAAATCGTGGCTACCCTGCACAATGCCTTGCCGCACCGCAACCACCCCAATGACCGCCAGCTGTACGACGCCGTTTACCAAAATGCCGACGCCATAATACACCTGGGCAGGCGTAGCTTCAGCCTGTATCCGCAGGCCAACAATTTCTATGTCCCGCATCCCAACTACAATGCGCAGATTACCGTAGATCCCAAACCCCACGAGAGAATAACCTTTCTCTCTTTCGGCAAGATCAGGAAACCCGAAGAAGAACAGCAGATCGTAGACGCATTCCTGCGCCTCAACAGGCAGGATACCGCTCTGATCATCACTAATTCCCTGCTGGGAAAAACACCAAATTTCAGGAAAAGAGAATTCCTAAAAAAACGGGCATATCTGAAAAAAAGCAAAATGCTCGCGGAAAGGAATATAACTTTTAAAACTGGCCAACTCTCAGAACAGGAAATTAATGATTATTTCAACAGCGCAGATATCATCATAAGCCCCAGAACCGATTCCCTGAACTCCGGGGTAGTCTATATGGGGATGAGCTTTGGCAAGGCTGTAATAGGCCCGAATACCGGGAACATCAACGAGATCCTGCAAACCACGGGAAACCCCGCATTCATCCCGAAGAATGTGGAATCCATAGCGGCGGCTATGCAGGCTGCAGCAGAGGATTTCCAAAAACTGGGCAGCAGAAACAAAAGCTTCAGCGACAAAGAATTCTCCATAGAAAAAGTCGCCAAAATGCATATGGATATTTATAGAGATTTATTAAAATAACGCACCTTGAAAAAGCCCCTCCTATCCCTCCTCATCGCCAATTACAACAACGGAAAGTTCTTCCAAGATTGCTACGAAAGCCTTCTCAGGCAAACCGAGCAGCACTGGGAAGCCATAATCCTTGACGACTGCTCCACCGACAACTCCCTCGAGATTATAAAGGAAATCATTGGCGACGATAGCCGCTTCAAAGTTTTTGAAAACGAAAAGAACCAGGGCGTGGGCTATACCAAACGCCGCCTGGTGGAACTGGCAACTTCGGAGATATGCGGCTTCCTGGATCCCGACGATGCATTGGTAGGGAATGCCATAGAAAAAATGAACAGCGCCCATTCTAAGCATCCGGAGGCAGGGCTCATCTATTCCAATTTTGTCATCTGTGATGAAAACCTGAACCCAAGATCTACCTATAAATGCTCCCTGGTAAAGAATGATGATATCAACTTCTATAATTTCGGGGGCAAAATTTCACATTTCGCCACCTTCAAGAAAAGCGTTTACCAAAAAACATCCGGCATCAATCCATTCTTCCGAAGAGCGGTAGATCAGGACCTGTATCTGAAGCTGTACGACGCGGCCCCGGTGCATTATATCGATGAAGACCTGTATCTGTACAGAATTCACACCGGGGGTGTTTCTACTTTTGGAAACGGCGAAAAGGCCTTTTACTGGCACACGCTCGCGGTGCTGCACGCAGCGGAGCG
The DNA here is from genome assembly GCF_014961145.1 of Cruoricaptor ignavus. Lineage (NCBI taxonomy): Bacteria > Pseudomonadati > Bacteroidota > Flavobacteriia > Flavobacteriales > Weeksellaceae > Cruoricaptor > Cruoricaptor ignavus. The sequence goes on along the minus strand of NZ_CP063145.1, from coordinate 1,550,095 downwards.
GAGGGGCAATAATATTGAGGCTGTTTTCAGTGAAAACTATGTCCGCAAAAATCTTTACGACCGCGAAAAAGCCGACTGGGAAAGAAAACTCGACCTGCTGAAAAAATCGCGCTGGCTGAAACTCGGAAACAGGCTTGGCTTTGTAAAATTCTACGACAGGCTGTAGTTCTTCCTGCGCTTTCTCATAAATTATACAAAACTTGCGGGCTAAATATAAGGTCTCGCGAAGGACCACATCTTATAAAAGTTTTTTAAGATTATCTTTGCACCGGTTTAAACAGCCATTAGAATAAAAGAAACACCAATGCCTAAAATCTCCGTCATCGTCCCGTGTTACAACCAGGCCCAGTATATGGATGAAGCATTGCAGTCCGTATTGGAGCAGACCTTTCAGGATTGGGAGTGCATCATCGTGAACGACGGCAGCCCGGACGATACCGAGGAAGTAGCCAAGCGCTGGCTGGAAAAGGACCCGCGCTTTAAATACCTTAAAAAAGAAAACGGCGGCCTGAGCTCTGCCCGCAATGCGGGAATCGAAATGGCACAGGGAGAGTGGATACAGTTTCTGGATTGTGATGACTATATGGACAGCGAAAAGCTTCAAAAGTCCATAACGGACAGCGAAACTTTTGATGTCATTCTCACAAATTTTTATATGGTGTCGGATGGCAATGTGACCCCGCCCTTTTGCGACATCACTAAATATGAAGTAAACACGGACAATATAATTTCGCGGTGGGACTTGGATTTTAACATCCCCATCCACTGCGGATTATTCAACAAAAGCAGAATCAGAGACATCAAATTTAACGAGCAGCTAAAGGCAAAGGAGGATTGGTGGTTTTGGATACAGCTGACAAGCCTGCCCCGCTTCTCCTATAAACTCATAGATGAAAAACTAGTCTATTACCGGCATAACCCTAACAGCCTGAGTAAAAATTTCACGCTGGTATATCAGAATATCTTTGATGTGCATAGTTTAATCTATACATCGGGCAACCAGGAGGTAAAGGATATGTTATTCAATAAATTGAATTTCCTTCTGCGAAAAGTTAATAACGAAAACTACAACCAGAAAATATATATCAGAAAGCTGCAGTCCACAAAAGTACTAAAGGCCTATTTGAAAATCCGGAAAATATTCAGCAAATGACAACATCCGTAGCGCTCTGCTCTTACAACGGTGGGAGGTACATCGCCGAACAGCTGGACAGCATCCTGCAGCAGACGGTGCCCGTGGACGAAATCGTGGTTTGTGATGACGGCTCTTCGGATGGAACTAGGGGGATACTTGAAGGCTACCGGAATAGGCACCCCGGGATATTTTCCCTGCACTACAATGATGAAAACCTGGGATACATCAAAAACTTTGAAAAAGCGATAAACCTCTGCACCGGTGATTTGATTTTCCTCAGTGACCAGGATGACATCTGGCTTCCAGAAAAAGTTGCGCGGGTAAAGCAGGCAGCAAAGGCTAATCCCGACAAAAAAGTTTTCGCCCACCGTATAGATGTTTTGCTGGAAAATGGAGGCTTTTTCAAAGGCGCATTTTGGAATCGTCCCGATTTTGATGTTTCGTGGAATAATGACCAGCTGCTGGAATTCCTGATTTTTAAAGGCAATATTTTCCCGGGGATGTCTATGGCGCTTACTTCGGAGGCGAAAGACAAATACCTGCCCTTTCAAAAAATTCACAGGCTGGTAAGCCACGACTATGAACTGGCACTTAAAGCAGCCGCGGTAAACGGGTTCTTAATAATAGATGAGGTGCTGACGCATTACAGAAAGCACGACAACCAGACGATAGGAGTAGCGGCCGGCGGGAAAAAAACACCTAAGGCATTATCGTTAAAGGTTTTAAACCGAAGAGCCAGGGGTATACCTTTTGTAAAACTGCTGACGGATAGCTTTCACCTTGACGGCAAGTATTATCATAATTACAAAAATAAAGTAAAGGACGACTGCAGTAGACACCTGGCATCATTACCCCTCCATAAAAGGATAGCAGCCTTTATCAATTTAAAGTACCGGTACAAAACATTTGACTTATTAAAATAATATGCAGCCCAAAGTATCCATCATCGTTCCCTGCTACAATCAGGAAGGCTTTATAAAGGAAGCCTTACAATCCGTGCTTGACCAGACTTATCAAAACTGGGAATGCCTGGTAACAGACGATGGCTCGCAGGACAACTCTGCCGCCGTGATTAAATCTTTTTCAGAAAAAGACGACCGCATTAAATATTTCTACCAAGAGAACGCTGGCGTCTCTGCCGCAAGAAACAACGGGCTGAGGAACGCCAACGGAAAATACCTGCTGATGCTGGATGGTGACGATGTGCTGAACCCAAGAGGCGTGGAAGAGGCAGTGAAAGAATTTGAAAAAGACCCGGAACTTCTGGTAGTGTTTTCGGACACCACTTCCTTCGGCGAAGGCATAGAGCCGAAAAGCAGTAATTCTGCGCCGCAATTTGGGCTGAAGGATCTACTGCTTACCAACAGATTATTTATAACTTCAATGTTCCAGCGCAAAGATGCAGAGGGCGTTTTCTACGATGAGCCGCTTGGGCAGCCAGGAGAGGATTGGGACTACTGGATAAGGCTGTTCAAGAAAAACCGGGATAGGAGCAGCAATGTAAAGAAGATTGATTATCAAATTTTTAAATACAGGAAGCACGGAAAATCTGCGCACGATGCGGGAAAGCAAGATGCAGCGAGAAGAAAGCGCTCCGGAATTCTGATTTTTGAAAACCATAAGGATGTGATTTATGAGTATTACCCAAATTATTTTCAGGTTTTGAGCAAAATGCTTTTTTACGAGCAGAAACTTGAGAAAATATACAGCAGCAAGCCGTATAAGATTTATGATAAAATCGTAAAACTTTTTAAGTGAACACCTTTACCCACATCATCACCACGCGCTTTAATGTGCCCACGGAAAGCTGGACGACCACAAGAACCGGCCACAAAGCACTTTCCGAAGAGTGGCTGAGAGACCGCTTTGAGATTTTCGGCAAATACTGCTTCCCGTCTTTTAAAAATCAGTCGGAGAAAAACTTTGTTTGGCTGGTGTTCTTCGATGAGCAGACCAACGGTTTCTACCGTGAAAAAATCAAGGATTTTGAAAAAGAATTTTCAAACTTCACACCAGTTTTCGTGAAAGATTTCCCTATGATGGCAGCCTTCGTGGAAGATTTCGCCCAAAGCCAAAATACGGATTTCATCATCTCTGCCGATATTGATAATGATGATATGCTTCATCGGGATTATGTGAAAACGGTGCAGCAATATTTTCAGCCACGGAACGATTTCGTGATTGATTTAAGGATCGGCTTTCAGCTTGCAATTCTTCCGGGAAACAGGGCCACCGTAAGCCAAGCCTACATGGCGGGAAGCCCTTTCGTAAGCCTGGTAGAAAAAACACGGCAGGCAAAAACCGTGATAAAGGACAGGCATCCTGTATATGCCAGATATCCTGATATTGTAATTGACAATAAAAACCCGATGTACATCCAGCTGATTCATCAGTTTAATATGGTGAACAACGAAACCAAAGGCCTGAAACGCCTTGTCTCTTTTCCGCAGCAGGAATATGGAATTGTGGGAGAACGGATGCTGGAGGTTTCAAAAACCGATGCAATGCTGGCGAATTTAAGAAGGCTCTCTGGCAAAGTGCTGAAAAAACTTAAAGTAAAAATATGAAAGCTAACTTCTTCGTCATCATTGCTACTTACAACGCTATGAAGTGGGCAGAGCGGTGCTTCGGCAGTTTGCGCCGCAGCTCTGTACCCGTGAAAACCATCGCGGTAGACAACGGCTCTACGGATGGCACGCAGGATTTCATTAAAAAAAATTTTCCAGAAGTGGAGTTCATACAATCCGAGGAAAATCTTGGCTTCGGGAAGGCGAACAACATCGGCATTGAAAAGGCTTACAAGCAGGGCGCAGAATTTTTCTACCTGATGAACCAGGATGCCTGGATTTTTGAAGATTCGTTTGAAAAACTGCTGGAGGTTTACGAAAACCATCCTCACAAAGAAGAAATCGGGATACTAAGCCCGATGCATCTTGATGGTAGCGAATTGCGGCTGGACCCACACTTCCAGCGGTACATAGCGAGAAGCGTAGATATAAATAACTTCATCGGAGAAAGCTACCTGCAAACCCTGCAGCCATTTTATGAAATGAATTTTGTAAATGCAGCACATTGGCTATTACCTAAAGGAACAATAGAAAAAGTTGGCGGCTTTAATCCTTTTTACTTTCATTACGGCGAAGATTACGAATATGTAAACAGATTGGCATTCAAGGAGAAGAAGCTGTTTTTTGCCCCTGGTAGTAAGGTAGTGCACGATGCAAAAAAAAATGAGGAAAAAATGGCTGGCAAGGACCCGATAAGAGAGAAATGGCTATCATTCCGGCTACAGAAGCAAGCAGTGTATTTTAATCCTTTACACTATTTCGAAGCTGATACTGTAAAGAGAGAGCTTTGGACGGATTTTATAAAATTAATGCTCAAAGGGAGGTTTAGAGATGGAAAAGAACAATGGGATATGATGAAATACTTTCTGCCAAATCTTCAGACTATTGGTAAACATCGAGAAACGGCAATCATTGCGCCACACGCTTTTTTAAATCTTTAATCAAAAAAATGGGTAAGAAAATATTATACATCTGCTACGGTGACTCCAGGTCTCCTAAGGCGTGGTCGAATGTTCCGTTTCTTCTCGGGGAAAATCTTATCAAAATTGGATATGAGCTGATCCGCATTGACATATCGCCAAATGCAAAAATGGAGAATCTCTGGAGAAAATATCCCGAGAAACTTCTTTCAAAATTTTGGAAGGGGCATCAGTACAGCTATGTGAAGACACCGTTGCACCGCCTTCTTACCTACCAAAAAATTAGAAAAGCTGTAAAGGAGCACCCTGAAATAGATTTTGTCCTAATATTAAGTTTTGATTTTTACAATAAATTCAGCACGGCACCTACCATTTTATTGCACGATTGGAGTTATGATATGATGATCCTGGACAGGCTCCAGCGAAAACCCTATTTCTTTGAAAAATGGTTTATAAATTACCAAACTCTGACATTTAAAAATTCTGAAGAAGTAATATCTCTTTTCCAAGATGCGCAGAAGCTAATTTCGGAACGGCACAATGTACCAGTGCGCCACCTTGGTTCTAATGTTGTTAACGATCTGAATGATAATAGGCTTCCAGAAAACGAAATCTTATCCATCAAACAACGATCATACGAGTTGCTTCTTATAGGTTCAATGAAATATCTTGAAGGAGCCCGAAAACTTGTGCGGGCGGCAAGGTTACTCCGCAGAGATTATCCTGATATTACCCTAAATATCGTAAATATCGCTAAAGAAAGGCTGCTGCTGGAGGAGGGGGATATAAACATTAACTGCTATGGATACCTGGATAAAGGTAACCCTACAGAACGAAAGCAATACTACAATCTTGTAACCAATGCCAGAATCCTTGTAAACCCGTCCGAAACTTGGGCGGCATACTCCAGCACTGTAGAGTGTATGTATAACTATACGCCTATAATAATAAAGCCATATGAGGCGTTTGAGATGGATTACGGAAAAGAAAACAATTTTGGTATTTATCTCGAAAATACAGAGGTAAATACCGTAGCTGCAGCTATCCGCAAAATTTTTGAAATGACCGAAGAAGATTACCGTGCACTCTGCCTAAACGCCCACGAAAAAGTAAAAGACCAGACATGGGATGTCTATGCTGAAAAAATGGCCGCACTGATGGAAGGTATAAAATAATCTGTAATAATGGAAAAACTTCCCATCAGCATCTGCATCCTTTCCTGGAATAACCGCGTATCTCTGGAAAATTCCCTGAAATCCTACCAGAAAAACGGGCTTCTGGATCTGTCGGACGACATCACCATCCTCTTTCAGGAAGGCAGCACACACGATGAAAAACTGGCGAAGAAATTCGGTGTAAAATTCATCAGCCTGAAAGAAAACATCGGCATAGGCAAAGGAATCATCAGGCTTGCAGAAAATGCAGGATACGAGCATTTCCTTTTCCTGGAGAACGATTGGGAATTAGTGGAAAACTGCGAAACACTTTCCGCAGAACTCAGCGAAGGCCTGGAACTTCTGAACAACGGCTTTCACATCATCCGTTTCAGGAGCCGGAAAAAGCCCGGGCATCCGCTATATTCCATCAGGCACAAAGGCAACGAGCTGAATTATTACGACGACTGGCACAAAGTATCTTCACCGCACTTGCTTGAATCGCTGCACTGGCTGGATCCCGCCGAGCAATTTCCGGATAAAATCCAGAAGAAAGGAAAATTTTTTGTAACTACATCCCGCTGGGCCAACTGGACGAACAATCCCTTCCTGATGCGGAAAGAATTATTTTTGCAGAAAATTGCGCCCTTTGCAGGAGAGGGCGTGCAGTTTGAAAGAATCATCGCACCGTGGTGGGTACAGCAAGATTTTAAAATTGCACAGGGCGAAGGCTTGTTTATGCACAACGACCTGAAGAAATATCCTACGCCGCGCATTTTGGCGAGAATTAAAAAACGAATCAGGCGACTATTGAATTGGTAGAAATATGAAAATCCTTTTTCACGAGAACGAGCTGAACTACCGCGGGCAATCTACCGCGCTGTACGATTATGCACATTTCAGTGAAGAATTCCTGGGGCATCAGGCCGTCATTATTTACAACAAAACCCTGCCCACCAATCATCCTGCCGGCATCGAAAAATTCAAAAAACGCTTCGAAGTTCTGGAATATTCTGACCCGAATGAAATTGACGGCTTCATCCGCAAAGGAAATTTCGACCTGTTCTACAATATTAAAAACGGTAATATCGACGGCATCGACACCAAGGAATGCCGAAGCGCCGTGCACACGGTTTTCAAATACTACGAGCCGCACGGCGATGTGTACGCCTATGTTTCGGAATGGCTGTCTCAGGTGATGACTGGTGGCAAAGCACCCTTCGTACCGCATATGGTGAACATCCCGCTAAGTACGTACGAAAACTTGCGAAGCGAACTGAACATACCGCAGAATGCCAAAGTATTCGGCTATTACGGCGGCGCCGCAAGCTTCAACATAAAATTTGCGCAGGAAGTGGTGGAGAAAACCGCGAGGAAGTACCGCGATATTTTTTTCATCTTTATGGGCGTAAGCCCTTTCGTGAAAAAATCCTGGTGGAGAAGCCTGCCGAAAAACATCATCTTCCTGCCGCCTTCATCGGATATGCTGCAAAAGGTGAAATTCATCAACACCTGCGACGCACTGCTTCACGCCAGAGAGCGCGGCGAAACCTTCGGCATTACCGTGGCGGAATTTGCGCTGATGGGCAAGCCTGTGATTACCTTTGCCGGTGCGCCGGAAAAAGCGCACATAATGGAGCTTGGCGAGGAGGCGTACTACTATACCGACAAGCGCAGCCTACAGGAAATACTGCTGGATGCGGATTTAACGAAAAACGCAGCCCACCGTTTTAAAAAATTTTTGCCGGAAACCGTGATGAAGAAGTTTAACGAAGTTTTTTTGAGATATAATCAATAATCTATGTGCGGAATAGCAGGCATCATCACACCAAATGCAGAAAACTACCGGGGGCACCTGAAAAGGATGGCCAACAGCATTGCGCATCGCGGTCCCGATGCTGAAGGTTTCGAGTTCTTCGAAAACGCAGCGCTGGGGCACCGCAGGCTTTCCATTGTGGACCTTTCTGAAAGCGGCGCACAGCCAATGTTTTCCGCTTCCAAGAAGGAATGCATCGTGTTCAACGGAGAAATCTACGGCTACCAGGATCTGAAGAAAAAATACGGCTACCCCTACAGAAGCAGCACGGATACAGAAGTAATCCTGGCAATGTACCAGGAGAAAGCTAGCGAAATGCTGAACGAACTTCCCGGGATGTTTGCTTTCGCAATCTGGGACGACGCACGGCAGGAACTCTTCTGCGCAAGAGACCGCTTCGGCGAAAAACCCTTTTATTACGCCTTCGGAAAAAATGGGGAATTCATCTTCGCATCAGAAATCAAGGCGATTTTAGCTTCCGGATTGGTGCAGCCGGAAATCAGTCCAGATGCCCTCTATCACTTTCTGAAATACGGCTATATAAGCGCCCAGCAAAGCATTTACAAAAACATTTCCGTAATTCCGCCCGCACATTTTTTAATTTTCAGGGACGGCAAAGTTTCGCTGAAGCGCTACTATTCCTTACCGAAAAACGACGACCAAATCTCACTTGCCGAAGCGAAGGAAGAATTCACACACCTTCTAAAAAATGCAGTGAGGAAACAGCTGGTAGCCGATGTGGAAGTCGGCAGCTTTCTGAGCGGAGGGCTGGATTCCTCCACCATTGTGGCAATGGTGAACGAATTTTTACCTAAGCAAACCACGATAAGTTTCGGCTACGAAGGCGAAAGAAGCGAGCTGAAATTTGCCCGGGAAATTGCCGATAAATACAAAACGAAACATATAGAAATCCACGAAAACCGCGGCGATATTGCCGAAGAAATTCTGCGGGCGGCAAAATTCCTGGACGAGCCTTTTTCCGATATGAGCTACACGCCGCAGTTCCACATCAGTGAAGCGGCAGCCAGGCACCTCACGGTAATTCTTGCGGGGGATGTGGGCGATGAGCTCTTCGGCGGCTACGATTTCTACAGGGTGGAACATCAGCTGAGGAGCCATTTCAGCTATAAAAACATTGTCGCAAAATTCGGACTGAAACTCTGGTCGAAATTCAGAACGGTTTCTTTCATTACCCAAAAAAATCTTGAGTACAGCAGCATTCTGGATTTCCACCAGAACTTTGTGCGGAATTATTTTGCCGATTCGGAAATCCAAGCGCTGGGCATTAATGCAAAATACCGGCAGGCCTATAGCTTCTCCGCCCATCCTGATTCGCTGAATGACATTATGCGAACCGACTTGGAAAAATATGTACCAGGGAATATGCTGGTAAAATCCGACCGGATGGCAATGGCCAATTCACTGGAAGTGCGCACACCCTTTCTGGATAAAGATTTTGCGGAATTTTGCATTTCGCTGCCTGAAAACCTGAAGATTACCGGGGAAAGTGATAAAATAATCCTTCGCGAAGCCGTAGGAGAATATTGGACTGAAAGCATCCGCCAACGCAGAAAGCAGGGCTTCGGTTCCTCGGTTTCTGCCTGGCTAAATACAGATTCAATGAAGACTCTTAGCAATGAAATTCTGGGAAGTAAGCAGAACAAAGTTTATGATTTAGTAAATTACAACGCTGCCCAGCCGTTTTTAAACGGCGGCAAACAGCACTGGAACCTTCTGCAGCTGGGAATTTGGTCGAACAAATTGATAAGCATATGAACATCTCCGTCATCATCCCTGTCTATAACGCTGAGCGCTTTCTGGAAAAGGCGGTGGCTTCTGCGCTGCAGTTTCCGCAAGTGAAGGAGGTGCTGCTCGTAGAAGATGGCTCACCAGATGCCTCGCTGGATGTCTGCAGAAATCTTCTGAATAAAGACGAACGCATAAAACTTTTCCAGCATCCCGATCGGCAAAATCACGGTGCAGGAGCTACACGAAATCTTGGGCTGCAAAAGGCATCACAGGAATTCATCGCCTTTCTGGATGCCGATGATTACTACCTTCCCAACAGGTTTGATGCAGAGCGGGAAATTTTTAAAAACGAAAATATCGACGGTGTGTTTGGCGCCATCGGAACTGAATTTCTAACCGAAAAAGGCAGGGAGGAATTCCATCAGAAATTTGGGCAAATCCAATTAACCACGGTAAAAAAACAAGCCGAAGGCAAAGAAGTGTTCTTCGGACTTCTGGGATTGGACAACTCCTTTGGTACTTTCTTTCATTTAAACGGGCTTACAATCAGAAAAACCGCTCTGGAAAAGTGCGGATTGAAATTTAACAGAAAGCTAAGGGTACATCAGGATACGGATTTCATTATCAAACTCTCCTACTGTGCGCACCTTAAAAGCGGAAACATTACCGAAGCTGTTGCTATCCGTGGTGTGCACGATGATAACAGGATTACGAAAATCCCGATATATTCGCAGAAATATAACGAAAGTCAGTTTTTACTTTGGAACTCTCTTCACGAATGGAGCCTTGATAAAGCGATGCCTATGCAATATAGCGAACACATCAGGCTAAAAAAGACAGCTTTCGAACTTGCGCTGCAGAAGCCAATTCATAAATATATTAACTTTGCGAGAGAAATTCTGCGGAACAAAGACATCCTAAAAACAAGATACCGCTTTACTTTTCTGAAACGCTGATGAAAATCTCCGTCATAATACCTGTCTACAACGCCGAGAAATATGTAGGCAACGCGGTGGAATCTGCGCTGCAGTTTGATGAGGTTTCGGAAGTGATTTTGGTAGAAGACAAATCTCCGGACAATGCGCTGGAAGTTTGCAGAAATCTCGAGAACAAACACAGCAGGGTGAAACTTTTTCAGCATCCTGACAAGGAGAATCACGGTGCCGGTGCCTCCCGCAATTTGGGCATCGAGAAGGCAACAGGCGATTTCATTGCCTTTCTGGATGCCGATGATTTTTACCTGCCGAACCGCTTCGATGCGGAAAAGAAACTTTTTGAAAACCCGGAAGTTGAAGGCGTTTACGGCGCCATAGGTGTTCACTACTGGTCTGATGCAGCAAGGGAGCAATATCAAAAGGTTTATGGCAAAAAGCTCACCACCGTTTATAAAAAACATCCGCCCGAAGATGTTTTTCCGGGATTGCTTGGGCTCCGCGGAAGCTTTGGCTTATTCCATATGGATGCCATTACCATCCGAAAAAGCGCCTTGGCTAAAATTAACGAACTGATGAACTCCACACTTCGTCTTCACCAGGATACGGATTTTTTGGTAAGGCTTTCCTGGTATGCCGCTCTTTATCCAGGAATTATAGACGAAGCCGTGGCAATGCGTGGCATCCACGAAAGCAACCGCATTTCTCAGGTGGATACAAAGAAAATAAAGCCAGCTACAACCCGCGTGAAACTCTGGAAATCCCTGAAAGACTGGTCGGGAACTGAAGCCCGAATTCCAGATGATATAAAAACGCACATCCGCAGAATGCACCGCAGTTTTGAAATTGCCAATGCCGATGGCATTAGAAAATGGCAGATGATTCTCGGCGGCCTCCTCAGCGATTATAAGGGCATCCGCTCAGGATTGTACAACATCAATTTCCGGAAGGATCTGTTTTGAGCTACTTCACGAAAACCCCTACAAACTTTCCTTCAAAATCCACAACGGTGGGCTGGATGTTCTGCTCCTCGCAATAATCCTGAAAGGCAGAGTTGTCATTTATATCATCGCTGATGAAAACGCCGCCCTTGCGCAACCGCGGATAAAGCTGGCTGTACGCCCACTTCATTCCCTGGTAGGATTTGTCGGAATCGTAGTGCACCACATCAAATACGTTCTGCTCCTCAAAAATCTTCGGCAGAGATTCCCGGTCTGCAAAGCGGAAAAGTTTCCAGTTTTTACGCAATTCGTCGGGAACAACGCAGCCTACAAACCTGTCACCATCAAGTGCAAGATAAGGCATATCCGAACTGTAAAGCGTGCCTGCCCTTTTCTCTAAAGACTTCAGCGCCGCAAAGGACGACCAGCCATAGGCCACACCGGTTTCCAGAACATTCTTCGCCCTTGTGAATTCGCAGGCGTAATAAATCAGCTCCAGCGCACCGGCGCCGCCCATTTTCACAGGGCATTCCGCCTGGCGCTTTTCTGCGGACGCAAAATCCTGCGGGAAGCTCTCGGAAAACTTCTTCGGCACCGTCCCGAAAAGCTGCTTAATCGCCTCTTCCTGGCTTACCGCCCTGGCTTTTGCCCAGGCATTGGTTTTCTCCTTCCCTTTAAATGCGGCATTTCTGCGAAAAATATTTTTATAAACCTTGCGGGCAAGTTCTGGATAAAGGTCCGGCCTTTTCAGATAGGCCAAAAAAGTTTGGGCAATGCGGGAAATTTCGCTCATGAGTTCTAATATTCTGCAAAAATAAAAAATTTAGTGCTGCGTTTTTTATCTTTGCAGGGATCAATAAAATTAAAGATGACAAAAGAGCCAAAAATAGCAATAATAGGCCTGGGCTATGTAGGCCTTCCGCTGGCTATTGAATTTTCCAAGAAATACCCCACGGTGGGCTATGATATTTCAGAACGCCGGGTAAGCGAACTGCGGGGCGGAAAAGACAGCACAATGGAAGCCGATGAAGCCGAACTAAGGGAAGTTTTGAGCTCTGAAGGCAATGGCCTTAGCATATCAGATGATTTGTCAGACATCAGGGACTGCAATGTCTTCATTATCACCGTTCCGACACCGATTGACGCGTCCAACCGCCCGGACCTGAAGCCTCTGGAATCTGCGAGTAAAAGCATTGGCTCCATCCTGAAAAAAGGGGATACGGTAATCTACGAATCTACTACCTATCCGGGCTGTACTGAGGAGGTCTGCGTGCCGATACTTGAGCAGGAAAGCGGGCTAAGGTACAATGAGGATTTTTTCGTGGGTTATTCTCCGGAGAGAATTAATCCGGGGGACAAGGTGAATACTTTAACCAAGATAAAAAAAGTCACCTCCGGTTCTACGCCGGAAACGGCAGATTTTGTGGATGAACTGTATCGCTCCATCATTACGGCGGGCACCTACAAAGCGGCTTCTCTAAAGGTTGCGGAAGCTTCTAAAGCCATCGAAAATGCGCAGCGAGATGTGAATATCTCTTTTGTAAATGAGCTGGCACTTATCTTCGATAAAATAGGAATCGATACCACCGAAGTGCTGGAAGCTGCAGGCACCAAATGGAACTTCCTGAAATACCGCCCGGGGCTTGTGGGTGGGCACTGCATAGGTGTAGACCCTTATTATCTCGCATACAAAGCGGAGCAGGCAGGATACATACCGAATGTGATCCTCTCCGGCAGGCGGGTAAACGACTCTATGGGTGAATACATCGCAAATAAAGTTGTAAAAATGATGATTGGCAAGGGTATGCAGATTAAGGACGCGGAATGCCTGCTGCTGGGGATTACCTTTAAAGAAAACTGCCCGGACTTCCGCAACACGAAGGTGGTGGATATCTATTCGGAACTGCAGGAATTCGGCTGCACGGTAAGTGTGTATGACCCCTGGGCAGATCCTCAGGCGGTAGAGCACGAGCTCGGCATAAGCCTGATCTCTCGCGAAGAACTGACCGGGAAAAAGTTTGATTCTATCATTCTAGCAGTGGCTCACGATGAATTTTTGAAATTTGAACTGCCAAATTACATTAAAAATCCTGGGGTCGTGTATGACTGCAAGAGCGTTCTGGAGAGAAATACGGTAGATGCAAGATTGTAAACTATGAAAGTATCGCTGCTCATCGCCAATTATAATAACGGCAAGTATTTTCAGGACTGCTATAACTCCATCATTGCGCAAACCTACGGCAATTGGGAAGCGGTAATCATTGATGATAAATCTACGGACGATTCCGTGGAAGTCATCAAAATAATCATCGGCAGCGATGAACGGTTCAGGCTGATTGAGCTTCCGGAAAACAAAGGCGTGGGCTATGTGAAAAACCTACTCGCCACGGAGGCGCGCGGCGTATTCTGTGCTTATCTTGATCCGGATGATGCCATTGCCGAGAATGCTTTGGAGAGATGCCTACAGGCATTTACAAATGAAAATATTATAGCTGCTTATTCGAAAATAACTTTCTGCGACAGCGACCTGAAACCTATGTATGACTTTAAGCAGATTCGGCAGATCTACAATGACCCGTACTTCTTCAATTTGCCCACTCAGATCAATGCACTCTTTGTCTTCCGAAAATCAGCCTTTGATAAAACTTCCGGCATAGATACAAGCCTGAGCTCTGCTGTAGACCAGGACTTATATCTAAAATTGCTTGAGCACGGCGATGCAAAATTCATCCCGGAAAACCTTTATCTATACCGCCGCCACGAAAAGGGAATTTCCCAAAGCTCATCCAAAAATAAGGCAAAAGAAAATTTTGGCAAAGTGATTTTTGCTGCGATGAAAAGGCGGAACCTGAAATCAATCAACGGCGTACCTGTTCCGGACGAATATCCGGGCAGCGAAAAGATTTTCGAGATGCTGGAGTACCAGAATAAAATTCCATACAGAATAAAAAAGAAACTGAAAATTTTTTGGGAGAAAATTACAGGTTGATGACTGCAAATAGGAAAAAAACCAAAATACTTTTCCGGCACCGCTCTATGGAAATGGGCGGCGTAGAGAAGGTGATGCTAAGCCTGCTGAACAATCTGGACTGGGAAAAGTTTGAAATGGCGGTTCTGCTAAGCCTGAATCAAGGTGAGCTGCGTGATGATTTCCCGAAGGCCGTGCGCAAAGTTTTCTTGGCAAAAGGAAGGGAAGATTTATCCAAAAATCCGCTAATCCAAAAAATACAGCTGTTTCTTCGACAAAGAAAACTGGCAAGGCTGAATAGAAAGCCGGAAATCATCGACAAAGAAATTCTGAAAGACAGCTACGATGTGGAAATCGCGATGACCTACAATGATTTCCCGATGGTTCTGAATTCTTCCAATAAAAATTCGAAGAAAATCGGGTGGTTTCATTCGGATATCACAGTGCCGAAACTTCAGCCAAAAGTTCCGCAAATCCTTGGCGAAATCCCAAAATTTGATTTTTTTATTTTCGGTTCGAAGCAATCAAAAGATATTTTCACAGAAAGCTATCCGCACATTAAGCTTCCGCCAAACGAAATATTGCGAAATCCCATCCCGATTGATGAAATTAAAAGCAAATCGCTGGCTGAAATACCGGTTTTGCAGGGCGATAAAATCTTCGTTTCCGTCAATCGGCTTCATTCGCGAAAAGGTTTCCATAAATTAATTTCGGCACACGCAAAACTCATTGCTGACGGATATTCCCACCACATTTACATCGTTGGAGATGGCGAGGAAAGGGCCAGTTTGGAAGAGCAGATAAAAAAACTAAAGGTTGAAAATACATTCCATTTACTTGGCACCAAAACCAACCCCTACCCTTATATAAAGAATGCGGATTACTTCATAATGCCTTCAGAATCAGAAGGTTGGCCACTGGTAATAGCCGATGCACTTATCCTGAAAAAACCGATTTTGGCAACTAATGTTGGCGGAATTCCTGAAATGATAACGCACGAAAAAACCGGCTACCTGATGAACTATGATGAGCAGTCCATTTATGACGGTATGAAAAATTTCTTAACTAATCCAGAACTTTTACAAACAATCAATGAAAACCTAAGGAATAGCGAAGAAATGTTTGACAACCAAAAGATTTTTGATAAAATCGAAGGCATATTACTTAATTTAGCAGAAAAATGATAATTGGAAACGGCCTCATAGCTAATGCCATCCGAAATATTGATAGGGATGATGTGGTATTTCTGGCTGCAGGCGTTTCCAATTCACTGGAAACCAACCCGTTGCAATTTGAACGAGAGCGAAAATTAATTGAAAGGCAAACCACAGAAAATAAAAAACTGGTGTATTTTTCTACTTGCAGCGTTTTAGATTCTTCAAAAAAAGAAAGCCTGTATGTGAAGCACAAGCTTGAAATGGAAGATTTAATCCGCAGCCAAAGTGATAATTTTTTGATTTTACGGGTAAGCAATGCGGTAGGAAATGGTGGAAATCCTCACCTGCTTTTAAATTTTCTGCATAGAAGCATTCTAAACAACGAGGCGATTGAAATACACACTAATGCAACCAGAAACCTCATCGATGTTGAAGACCTTGCCAACATTACGGAATTGATTTTGCAGAATCCGCAGGGAAATTCTACCGTTAATATAGCTTACCTAAAGTCTTTCCCAATTGGTGAAATCGTGAGCACATTTGAAAGAGTTTTGGATAAACCAGCAAAAAAAATTTACACGGAAAAAGGTGACAGCTATGACATCGAGATACCTCAAATAGCAGATTATTTTTTTGACAAAGGCAAGGAAAATCACCAGCTGTACCTCACCAACCTTATTACGAAATACTATTCTTAGCCCAATGATATTTTTCTATCGGATAATTCTAAAACTGCGCACCGAATGGCATAACCTTGTCAAAAAAGCAACGCTTGAAATTGCCAAAAGTAAAGGTATGAAGGTGGGCGAAAACCTTTATATCGAGGGCATTCCAAATTTCGGTTCTGAGCCTTTCTTGGTTGAAATTGGCGATAATGTCACCTTGGCAGAAGGCGCAAGCTTTATCAATCACGCCGGCGATGCAAGAGTTACAAAAAGGCTTGAAAGCTACAGCGATGGCAGAAATTTTGGGAGAATCAAAATCGGAAACAATACTTTCATAGGAAAGGGTACGATAATTTTGCCGGGCGTTTCTATAGGCAGCAATTGTATCGTAGGCTCCCTCAGCCTTGTCAGCAGCTCAATTCCCGACAATTCGGTTTACGGAGGCACACCCGCAAAATACATCTGCACTATTGATGAATATGGCGAAAGGCTGTTGAAAAACAACACCGCGTACCCCCGTGAACTGGAGCAGGACAGAAAAGCCCTCGAGAAATACATCAGCGAAAACCTGCCGCACAAATACAAGCCTGTGAAATTGTAGCGCGATGAAAGACTTCCAGCTAAAACCATTGCCGCCGGATTTTGATTTCGACACGGTGAAAATCCTAAAGCAGCTTGTGCGCTCTCACAAAGCCTTAGCTGAACTGAAAGGTGTGGCACAAACAATCCCGAATGAAACCATTCTGATCAACACGCTCTCTCTACAGGAAGCCAAAGACAGCAGCGAAATCGAAAACATTGTAACCACGCACGATGAGCTCTATAAAGAGAACATTGACATCCACACTTCTGCCGCTTCCAAAGAAGCGTACAATTACTCCAGGGCATTGCAGTTTGGGTTTGAAATCGTTCGCTCAGAAAATATGTTGCTGAACAGGCATATTGTGCAAATTCAGGAAATCCTAGTGGAGAATTCTGCCGGAATTCGTAGCCAAAGTGGCACCGTGCTAAAAAACAGCGCCGGTGAAACGGTTTATACACCGCCCCAATCCAGAGAAGAAATTTTAACCCTGCTGGCAAATTTGGAGGAATTCATCAATAACGGTGATTTTTCCGCCCTGGATCCACTTATTAAAATGGCCGTAATCCATTATCAGTTTGAAAGCATCCACCCGTTTTACGACGGCAACGGAAGAACAGGGCGGATTATCAATATTCTTTACCTCGTTCTGCAAAACCTGCTGAACCTGCCCATTCTTTACCTTAGCCGCTACATCACTCAGAACAAACAGGATTACTATACAGTTTTGCAGAATGTGCGCGATAACGAAGACTGGGAAACTATGGTCTTGTATTTTCTGGAAGGTATTGAAAAAACAGCGGGAGAAACCGTGATAAAAATTGATGAAATACGCACACTACTGCAGCGCTATAAGAACAGAATGAGAGCAGAGCTCCCAAAAATCTACAGCCAGGATTTACTTAACAACCTGTTCAAGTTTCCCTACACAAGAATTGATTTCCTTGTGAAAGATTTGGGCATTTCTCGGCAGACCGCATCCAGCTACCTCGATCAGATTAGCGAAATCGGCTTATTGGAAAAAGTGAAAGTAGGCAAATACAATTATTTTATCAATGTAAATTTAGCCAGTATTTTATCCGGACAATAACAAGTTAACTAAACTCATTTTTTTTAACACATATTTTTTTTATGTTAAAAAAATTCTATTTTCTTAACACGAGAGAACATCAGGCACGGCACAGATAATCCGCAGATAAAGTATAGATAAAGTATGGATAGTGTATGAAAACGGCAGGGAAAAAGAAAATTCTAATCCGTATTGGTTCGCTAAGGCACGGTGGAGCAGAGAAGGTGCTGGCTACTTTCCTGAAGAATCTTCCGCCGGAAAAATACGAAATCGACCTGCTGCTGAACCTGTATTCCGGCAAGTATCTCTCAGAAATCCCAGGGTGGATTAATGTTTTGTACCTAAACAAAGGCGAAATGATTACCACAAATCGCCCGAAGGACATCCCGAAAAAAGCCTGGCGCGTTGCCTATCAGTGGCTGCTGAAAAGGTTTCCGAAGCTGCTTTACAAGTTCATTCTAAAAGGTAAAACCTACGACATAGAGTTTGCAGCGATACATGGTTTCCGCGACGAAATCCTGAATTCACCGCTGAAATCCTCCAAAAAAATCGTGTGGATTCACAATGACCTGCGCAAAACCGAGTTCCACAACTATACCGATGAGGAAATCCGCAAGTTCTTCGGCTTTGATAAAATCCTGGTAATTTCCGAGCACATCCAAAGCGATTTCGAATCCTTAGCCAAAAATGATGAAGAGCGCAGCAAAATCGTGCGCATCTACAATCCGCTGGATACGGAAGAAATCTTATCCAAAAGCCGAGAGCCAAGACCTGAGAGCCAAGGGCAGGAAGCAAGAATCCAGACTAAAGATTTTCCCACAGAGAGCGGCGCAGCTCCCCTCTCGTTCAGTGAGGACTTGGTGCAGAGAACGCCGCTGTTCCTTTCCGTAGGCACGGTTTTCCCACAGAAAGGCTTTGACAGATTGCTGAGGGTTCATAAAAAATTGCTGGAAGAAGGCCTGCCGCACCGAATCCAAATCGTGGGCGATGGCTATGATTTCGAGAACATTAAAAAGCTTCGCTCAGAGCTTGGCTTGGAAAATTCAGCGGAAATGACCGGCTTTACAGATAACCCTTATCCCTACTTCAAAAACGCGGACTACTTTGTGCTGAGTTCGCGCTACGAAGGCTTTCCCACCGTACTTTTCGAAGCCATCACGCTGAAGAAAAACATCATCGCTACGGATGTTTCGGGAGTTCGCGAAATGCTTCTGGACGGAGACTTGGGCTTAATCGTAGAAAATTCGGAGGAAGGAATTTACCAGGGAATGAAAAAGGCACTCACCGAAAAATTTAGTTATAAAAACGCGCTGGAAAACTATGAGCCGCCATTTGAACTAAAATCTTCGGTGAAGAAAATCACGGATATTATCGACAGCCTTTAGTGGAGAAAGTTTAAATTTGCGATATGCCTTACACCATCATCCAAAAAGATTTTTTCCGGGAAAGCGGAAAGTGGCTGAATGCGCTGCAAATCCGGCGGAAACTCATCAACCCAAACTTGCACTACATCTATGTTTTGAGGAAATGCCAGCAGCACCGGAAGAAAAATCCGCTGGGAATTTATTGGCGTGTCTTGCTACGGAAATTACAGATACGCTACGGTTTTCAGATTTATCCGGAAACGCAAATCGGCGAAGGCCTATACCTTGGTCATTGGGGAACGGTAGTCATCAACAAGGCCGTGAAAATCGGCAAAAACTGCAATATTGCACACGGTGTAACGATTGGCCAATCCAACCGCGGCAAGAAGAAAGGTACACCGATTATTGGCGATGAAGTATGGATAGGAACAAATGCCGTGATTGTGGGCGCCATCACAATTGGTGATAATGTGCTGATTGCGCCAAATTCCTATGTGACGACCGATGTGCCTTCAAATTCTGTGGTGGTGGGCAATCCCGCAAAAATCATCGAGAAAAAAAATGCGACCGAAGGCTACATCAATAATAAAATTTAAATTACAAATTCCGCAATAATTCTGTTTATTTTTGAAGAATGAATAATTCGAAAACTTACGAGAGCATTTTTGAAAATAATAAATCCTGGATTCAGAATAAGCTGAATGCTGATGCTGACTTCTTTAGAAAATTAGCGGTGGGCCAGTCACCAGAATACCTTTACATCGGCTGCTCAGATTCGCGCGTAACCGCAGAAGAGCTGATGGGAGCAGCACCCGGCGAAGTTTTCGTGCACAGGAATATTGCCAATGTTGTGAACTCGCTGGATATGAATTCCACCGCAGTGATTGAGTATGCGGTGCGGCATCTGAAGGTGAAGCACATAATAGTTTGCGGGCACTATGGTTGTGGCGGCGTGAAGGCTGCGATGACGCCGGAAGATATGGGCTTAATGAATCCGTGGCTGCGGAACATCCGCGATGTATACCGGCTTCACCAGAATGAGCTGGATGAAATTTCAGACGAAACCAAGCGCTACGACAGGCTTGTAGAGCTAAATGTGCAGGAGCAGTGCATCAACATTATCAAGATGGCGTGCGTTCAGGAGCGGTATATTCTGGAGCAGTTCCCGATAGTTCACGGCTGGGTTTTTGATATGCGGACAGGCAACCTCATCGACCTAAACATTGATTTTGAAGAAATCCTAAAAAATATCCAAAAAATTTACGACCTTACAAATTCAAAATGGGTGATGAGCAGGAGAAATTTGGAGCTTTAAACCTTGAACTATCGCCTATTTCCCATTAAACGCCGACATCGTATTGGCACCGCCAGCAAAGGTGAATGAGAGTGCGGCTTTCGCAAAGGTCTCAATGCGTTCCGGAAGTTTTTCCGCTTCGGTTTCCGTCCATTTTCCAAGCACATAATCCACCTGCCTTCCTTCCGCAAAATCCGCCGAAATTCCGAACCGCAACCTCGGATAATTCTGTGTTTCAAGCTCTTGCTGCACGCTTTTCAGGCCGTTGTGTCCGGCATCAGAGCCCTTCATCTTCAGGCGCAGAGTTCCGAAAGGCAGCGCCAAATCATCGGTGATGACCAGGATGTTTTCCACAGGGATGTTTTCCTTCTGAATCCAGAATTTCACCGCCTTTCCGGAAAGGTTCATATAGGTATCGGGCTTCAGCAGCAGGATTTTCCTGCCCTTGTATTTGCCCTCGGCAATCCATCCGAAATTCGCGGTTTGGAAGGGCGCCTCAATTTCCGCGGCAATCTTCTCCGCCACATCAAAGCCGATGTTGTGCCTTGTGCCCTTATATTCATCACCCTTGTTTCCCAGCCCGATTATCAGGTATTTCATTTCGCTATTTTTTGATAAAATTCAACCAGTAAATCTTCACCCTTCATCACTCAACTTCTCCACCAGTTTTTCCATTACAGGCATTATCTGCTGAAGGCTGCGCACGCTTTCTTTGCGGAGCAGCAGTTGATTGTTCTTTTCTTTTATCGTAATGCCCTCCGGATTTTGTGTAATGTGCCGCAGTATCTTTTGGAATCTTTCGCTTTGGTAATACTTATCCTGCGGATTTTCAGGGAAGTAGCCCAGGAAAACGCCGTTCTTCATCACCACTTTTTCAAAACCAATCTCCGCGGCAAGCCATTTCAGCTCCACGGATTTCAGCAGGTTCTGCGCTTCCTCCGGCAATTTTCCGAAGCGGTCCATTAGTTCATTTTCAAAGCGGCTCAGGGTGAATTTATCGGTAATCTCCGCCAGCTTTTGGTAAAGCAGCAGCCGTTCTTCCGTGCTTTGCACAAAATCGCTTGGCAGCATCAGCTCAAAATCCGTATCGATGTTCACATCCTTCACGCTGCGGAAAAGCTTTTTCCGCTCCTGCTCATTATCGAAAACGCCCTGAAATTCTTCGTCGTACCGCAGTTCTTCCAGCGCTTCCTGCATTATTTTTTGGTAAGTTTCAAAGCCCATCTCATTGATGAAGCCGCTCTGTTCTCCGCCCAATAAATCGCCGGCACCACGGATTTCCAAATCTTTCATCGCAATCTGAAAACCGCTGCCCAAATCCGAAAATTGCTCCACGGCTTCCAGCCTTTTCCGCGCTTCGGTAGAAATCAAATCGTACGGCGGCGTTATCAGGTAGCAGAAGGCCTTACGGTTGCTGCGCCCTACCCTTCCGCGCATTTGATGCAGGTCTGCCATTCCGAATTTCTGCGCATCATTGATGAATATCGTGTTCGCATTCGGCACATCCACGCCGCTTTCTACAATTGTGGTAGAAACTAGCACATCGTAATTTCCCGCCATAAAATCCAGCACATTCTGCTCCAGCTTCTTGCCCTCCATTTGTCCGTGCCCTGTGATGATTCTTGCATCGGGCACCAGCCTTTGTATCAGTCCGGCTATTTCCTGCAGGTTTTCAATTCTATTGTTGATGAAGTACACCTGGCCGCCACGCTGAATTTCGTACGAAACCGCATCACGAATGGTTTCCTCATCAAAGCCAATCACTTGTGTTTCAACAGGTTGTCGGTTTGGCGGCGGTGTTTTTATTACGGATAAATCCCGTGCTGCCATCAGTGAAAACTGCAGCGTTCTGGGTATCGGCGTTGCCGTCAGCGTCAGCGTATCCACATCGGCTTTCAGGGTTTTTAGTTTATCTTTCACTGCCACGCCGAATTTATGTTCTTCATCGATGATGAGCAGGCCTAAGTCCTTGAATATCACCTTGTCCGAAACCAGCTGGTGCGTTCCGATGATGATGTCCAGCTTTCCTTCTTCCAAATCTTTCAGGATTTCCGTGCGCTGTTTTGCGGTGCGGAATCTGTTCAGATAGGCGATGTTCACGGGAAATTCCGCCAGCCTTTCGCTGAAACTTCGGTAATGCTGAAACGCCAGGATTGTGGTGGGCACCAGCACTGCGACCTGCTTTCCGTCCGTTGCCGCTTTGAAAGCCGCCCGTATTGCTACTTCCGTTTTCCCGAAGCCTACATCGCCGCAAACTAGCCTATCCATCACGGTTTCCGCTTCCATATCGCGCTTCACATCGTGCGTTGCCTTTTCCTGATCGGGCGTGTCTTCGTAGATGAAGCTGGCCTCCAGCTCGTCCTGCAGGTAGGTGTCCGGCGAGAATGCGAAGCCTTTTGCTGTCTTGCGTTTTGCGTAGAGCTTTATCAGGTCGAAGGCTATTTCCTTTACCTTGTTTTTCGTTTTTTGCTTTAATGATTTCCAAGCCGGCGAACCGAGTTTCGAGAGCACAACCTCCTTGCCTTCTGGCGCATTGTACTTGGAAATTTTGTGCAGCGAGTGGATGGAAACATACAGCAGATCGCCGTTTTTGTAAACGAGTTTAAAACTTTCCTGCACCCTGCCATCGTTGTTCAGCTTCACCAGGCCCATAAATTTCCCGATGCCGTGATCAATGTGGGCAATGTAATCGCCTACTTTCAGGGACATCAGGTCTTTCAGCGTGAGCTGTTCCGATTTTGCGAAAGAATTTTTCGCCTTGAATCTTTGGTAGCGCCCGAAAATCTGGTGGTCCGTATAAACCGCGATTTTCTCTTCGGAATCGATGAAGCCCTCGTGGAAATCCTCACTTTTAATTTCCCGCCAGCTTTTCCATTCGTCAACATTTCCTGAAGCCTCAAACTCAACCTCAACCTTCTCCCGCTCCGCTTTCAAAATTGCATCCAGCCTTTCCTGCTGCTTCTCGTTGGAATAGGAAATCCAGACTTCGTAGCCGTCTTTTTTCTTCTGGATCAGATCTTCAGCCAACATCTCAAAATTCTTGTTAAAAACCGGCATCGGCGATTGAGAAAGCTGAATTAAATTTGAGCTAATCGATTGATGATCAACCTTTCCTTCTGTACTTTCCGAAGTAAAATCGATAGTTTTAAACTGAGAAAAATTTTTGATAAAATCATCAGAACTTACGAAAAGCTCCTGCGGTTTTTCGTGCTGAATAGCCTCGCTGAGTTTTGCAAAATTCTCTTCCGCTTTCTCAAAAATCTGCGTTAATTTCTTCTGAATCAGAAATAAGTTTTTCGTAATAATCAGCGTCTCTTTCTGCAAAATCTCTAAAAGCGAAACCTTACTTCCAGTGACCGCGTAATTCATATTTGAGATAAGTTCAAACGAATCGATATTCTGCGTGGAAAGTTGGGTTTCGATGTCAAATTCCCGAATGCTTTCCACCTCATTTCCGAAAAAAGAAATGCGGTATGGTTTTTCGTTCGAGTAGGAAAACACATCCACAATTCCTCCACGAACGCTGAATTCGCCAGGTTGGGAAACGAAATCCGTCACCTCGAAATCAAACTGTGTGAGCAATTCTTCAGTGAAATCGAAATCAAGTTGGTCGCCGGTTTTTATTGTGTGAGAAATCGCTTTGAAATCTTCCTTTTTCAGCACTTTTTCGCTAAGCGCCGCAGCATTTGCCACGATGATTCTCGGATTATTATCATTAGTGATTCTGTTTAAAACTTCCGTTCTTAATACGATATTCGCATTTTGAGTTTTCTCGATATGGTACGGTTCGCGGTTGGTTTCCGGGAAGTAGAGCACGCTCTTTTCGCCGAGCAATTCTTCCAGTTCTGCCGTGGCATAGTGCGCATCTTCCTTGTCATCGAGCACGAAAAGGATGTTCTGCCGCAGCGCCAGGAACAACTCTGCGGCGAAAAGCGAAGGTGCAGAACCGGCGGCACCTTTCACCTTTGTATGCTGGTTTTCCTCTAAATTTTCAAAAATTGCCCTGCCGAAATTCCGCTGCAGCATAGCAGGCAAAAAACTTTCTCTGATACTTTTCAATTCCATTTTCACGAACGCCAAAAACGATTCCGCACGAACGCACGAAACCGCAGCGCAAAGGTAAATTTTTTCGCAGGAAACCGCGCCTCGTTATTTTTAAGAAATTTAGAAAAAACATTACATTTGCAACCTAAACCTACTGAAAATGAAAAAGTTAATTTCAACGCTTGCCTTCGTTCTTGCTATGGGTATGACTTCGGCGCAGCAAACTCACCCTCACCACCCTCATCCAACGAAACATCACAGGGAAAAACCTGCAAAAGATGAGCTTCCAACCCCTCCACACCATCGTCATTTAAAGAAGGACGGAACACCGGACAAACGCTATAAAGAGAACAAAAAACTGAAGAAAGACGGTACGCCGGACAGACGGTACAAGGAAAATAAATAGCCCGCAAAAAAACCGAACAGCCTGCATTGCGCAGGCTTTTTTTTATTTTTGGCTAAATTTTCTGCCGTGCTGAATTTCATCAAAAAAAATGCCGCCAAAATATGGGCTAAGAATCATATCAAATCTTCCGAAAACTTCAAGCGGAATGCTGCGGAAGACCAGGAAAAACTGCTGATGAACCTGGTGAAAACCGCCGAGAAAACGCTTTTCGGCAGAGTGCATCAGTTTGGAGAAATCCGCTCCGTGAAGGACTTTCAGGCGAAAGTTCCGGTGCAGGATTATGAAGGCCTGAAACCTTTTATCGAGAAAATAAAGCACGGCGACAGGAATATTCTCTGGCCCGGAATTCCGGAATATTTCGCGAAAACTTCGGGCACAACTTCCGGCGCAAAATACATTCCGCTAACGAAGGAAGGTATGGATTTTCAGGTGAGGGGCGCACAATCCGCACTCTTCCACTACATCGCCAAAAAAAACAACGCCGATTTTGTAAACGGCAAGATGATCTTCCTTCAAGGAAGCCCTGTGCTGGAAGAAATGAACGGTATAAAAACCGGGCGGCTTTCCGGAATCGTGGCGCACCACATCCCGAATTATCTGCAGAAAAACCGCCTACCAAGCTGGGAAACGAACACGATAGAAGACTGGGAAACGAAGGTGGATGCCATAGTGCAAGAGACTGAAAACCAGGATATGACGCTGATTTCCGGAATACCGCCTTGGCTCGTGATGTACTACGAAAAGCTGACGGAAAAACACGGCAAAACCATAAAACAAATTTTCCCGAACCTGCAAATCATCGTAACAGGCGGCGTGAATTACGAGCCTTACCGCGAAAAAATGCAGCAGCTTCTCGGCGGAAAAGTGGACATCGTGCAGACTTTTCCGGCGAGCGAAGGCTTCTTCGCCTTTCAGGATGATTTTGAAAATGATGGCCTGCTGCTGCTCACAAACCACGGTATTTTTTACGAATTTATTCCGCTGGAAGACTATGGCAAACCGGACGCTAAAAGACTGAAAATCAGCGAGATTGAGCTGGACAAGGATTATGCAATGGTAATCTCTACAAACTCCGGACTCTGGGCGTATTCGATAGGCGATGTGGTGAGGTTTATCTCGAAAAATCCGCACCGTGTCTTGGTTTCCGGCAGAACGAAGCACTACACTTCGGCTTTTGGCGAGCACATAATTGGCTATGAAGTGGAAGAAGCGATGAAGCGCACTTTGGCAAAGCATCCAGCGCAGATTACGGAATTTCATCTGGCACCGCAGGTAAATCCGCAGGAAGGCCTGCCATTTCACGAATGGTTTGTGGAATTCAGTTCGGAGCCGGAAGACTTGAAGGAATTTGCCAACACCCTAGATTTCGAAGTGCGGCAGCTGAATACCTATTACGATGATTTGATTGCGGGAAATGTGCTGCAGCCGCTGAAAATCTTTAAGCTAAGAAAGGGCGCCTTCATCGATTACGCAAAATCCGTGGGAAAATTCGGCGGGCAAAACAAAATTCCAAGATTAGCGAATGATAGATCCCTTGCAGATGCCATCAAAAGTTTTTAAAAAATTTTAAAGAAAATCATAAAAAACTGTCCGCTATTCCCCGCTTACCAACTTAAGCCCCACCACGGATGCGATGAGGGTAAAGGCAAAAAACAGCCGCCAGAAGGTGGCGGGTTCATTAAAAAACAAAATACCGACAAGCACGCCGCCCACCGCACCTATGCCCGTCCACACCGCGTAAGCAGTGCCTATGGGAATCGCCTGCGGGCCGCTCACGGCGCGGAACATCAGCGCCATACTGGTGCCCATACAAACCACAAACCCCAGCCACCACAGCACCGCGGATGTGCCGGTAGCCTCCCGCGCCTTCCCCATACAGAAAGCAAAACCAGTTTCAAAAAGGCCTGCGATGATGATCAACAACCAGTTCACAGCGCAAAGATAATTTTTGCATTATAAATGAGGTGCAAATGTAAAATTTACGCTAAATTTACGCTTATGAAAAAGCTGTTGCCCATCCTTACCCTATTCTTACTCGCTGCCTGCTCGGAAAGCAAGCCCGCCGCCGGGACCCAATTAGAAACAAAAAACGAAGACAAACCCAGCGCACTAACCGGCAACTCCAAGGACGAGCACGGCTGCCTGGGCGCCGCCGGGGAAAGCTGGAGCGAGCTGCTGCAGACCTGCGTGAGGATCTTCAATGTGGGAGACAGGCTGAACCCTACCGAGGCCAAGCCCGGCGAGGCGGTGATCAGCGCGTTTATACTTTTTAACGAAGAAAAATCCAAGGCTGAAATCTTCCTGCCGAATTCTGAGAAAAAATCTTTTATAATGGAAAGGGACAGCACGGGAGTTTACCTAAAAGATTCGGTAAAATATGATCCTGGCGAGCGGAGCATCTACATCAATGAAATAAAAAAATACCGTGCGGAATAACTGCAAAGGTTTTCCACATTTGCACATTATGCAGCGGCGCAGATTAATAAGCGTATTTTTGCAGAATGGCACAAAAGGAAACCCTATCTTCTCTCACCCATGGCAATTTCGCACGGGAGCTTTCGATAGCCGACGGCAAAATGCCCCCCAATGCCGTTGATTTCGAGCGCATTGTTCTCGGCACGATCCTCATAGACACCAAGGGCCTGAATGATGTCCTCGACTTGCTGACGCCGGAGGTCTTCTACGACCCGCGCCACCGCGAGATTTTTACCGCCATACGCGCCTTGTTCGAGGCCAACAACCCTGTGGATATGATGACGGTGATACAGGAACTGAAGCGTACGGAGAAACTCAATGCCGCGGGCGGGGACGCCTATATCATCGACCTGACGCTCAGCGTATCCTCCAGCGCGCACATCGAGTATCACGCAAGAATCGTATTAGAAAAATTCATCCTGAGGAGCCTCATCAATGTCTCTGCGAATGTGATCGACAGCTCTTACAAGGAATCCACGGATGTATTCGAACTTCTGGACAAGGCTGAGCAAAGCTTTTTCGAAATCACCAACGGGACAATAAAAAAAGGTTTCGCCACTGCGAACAACCTCGTGAAACAGGCCATTGACACCATTAAAAGCCTTAAGGACAAGGAGGGAATTTCCGGGATCCCATCGGGCTTTACGGCGGTGGATAGAGAAACTGGCGGCTGGCAGAATTCTGACCTCATCATCATCGCGGCGAGGCCGGCAATGGGTAAAACGGCATTCCTCCTTTCGATGGCGCGGAACATCGCGGTGGAAAGGAAAATCCCCCTGGCGCTCTTCTCCCTGGAGATGGCCTCCGTGCAGCTAATAACAAGGATGATATCTTCCGAAACGGGCATCTCCTCCGAAAAACTCCGAACGGGAAAGATGAGCGATGAGGAGTGGGAGCGGCTTTTCTCCAACATCTCCGAGCTGGAAAACGCGCCGCTCTACATCGACGAAACCCCCTCCCTCTCCATCTACGACTTCCGCGCCAAGTGCCGCAGGCTCGTGATGCAGCACGGCGTGAAAATCATTATGGTGGATTATCTGCAGCTGATGACGGCAAACACCGGCGGCAAGGCCATAGGCAACCGCGAGCAGGAAATCGCAACCATCTCGCGATCCCTGAAGGCCATCGCCAAAGAACTTAATGTACCGGTAATCGCTCTCTCCCAGCTTTCGCGTACGGTGGAAACAAGGCCCGGGAAAAGGCCGCAACTATCCGACCTGCGGGAATCCGGCGCCATAGAGCAGGATGCCGACATCGTGTCCTTCATCTTCCGCCCGGAGTACTACAAAATCACCGAGTGGGATAATGATGAAGAGGGTATGAAATCCTCCACGGAAAACCAGGCTGAGCTGATCATCGCCAAGCACCGCAACGGCGCCACGGCAGATGTGCGGCTCTCGTTCTTCAAAAACATCGGGAAATTTGCCGATCTGGACCTTTACGGAACCGGCGGCTTCTCGCAGGCTCCGGAGCCAAGCGGCTATGAACAGATCCGGACGACCATAGATCCCGGCGCGGCATTCGGTATGCCGGATACCGGCAGGCTGAGCGGCTCTGCACTGAACGATCTGGATGATGACGACTTCAGCGAAATGCCGTTTTGATGAGTGATGAGTGGTAATCGATAATTAATGAGGTTTATTAATTATAAAGGTTAAATTTTCAGACAGTTGCTGCACTCTATCATTTATCAATGATCAATTATAAAATGCGATGACCATCGAAATATTCACGGACGGTGCCTGCAGCGGAAACCCTGGCAAAGGCGGATATGGCGTACTGATGCGCGTTGCCGGCACAAATTACCAAAAAACCTTCAGCCAGGGCTATCGCAAAACGACTAATAACCGTATGGAACTGCTCGCCGTAATATCGGCGCTGGAGCAGCTGAAGGAGCCCGGCCACGAGGTGCACATCTATACGGACAGCCGCTATGTGGTAGATGCCATCAACCAGAGGTGGATTTTCGGATGGGTGAAGAAAGGCTTCGCCAAAGTGAAAAATCCCGACCTTTGGCAGCGTTTTTATGCGCTGATGAAAGTTCATCACCCAACATTCCACTGGATAAGGGGCCACGCCGGCCACGCGGAAAACGAGCTCTGCGACCGCCTTGCCGTAGAAGCTGCCAAAGGCGAAAACCTGAAAATTGATGAAGGTTTTGAGAAAATGGGCGGGTTGTTTTAAGTTTTGCTATAAGCCTACCCTTCTTCAAGTTTTTCTTAATTTCGTTTAAAATTTTTTGAGGGATGATAAAAGCGGATGTGTTGGTTGTAGGCTCGGGAATTTCCGGCCTTACCTATGCGATAAAAATTGCGGAACAGCTGCCCGAAGCGAAAATAATGATCGTGACAAAATCTGACGAGGATGAGAGCAATACGAAGTATGCACAGGGCGGGCTTTCCGTGGTGATGAATTTCGCGCAGGACAGTTTTGAGAAACACATTGAGGACACTATCCGTGCTGGTGACGGCGAAAATAACCGCGAAGTTGTGGAGATGGTAATCCGCGAGGCACCGGCACGCTTTCAGGAACTTGTGGAATGGGGTACGCATTTTGACCAAAATAAAATCGGCGAGTACAAGCTGGGCAGAGAAGGCGGACACTCGGAGAACCGCATCGTGCACCACAAAGACATTACGGGCTACGAAATAGAGCGGGCATTGCTGGAAACCGTGCGCCAACTGCCGAACATCGAGATGCTGGATCATCATTATGTAATCGATATCCTTACGGAGCACCATGTTCCCGGAAAGCACTTCGACAAAGAGAATATTAACTGCTACGGTGCGTACATTCTGGATGAAAAACAGAAGCAGATTAAGAAAATCACCGCAAAAATTACGATGGTGGCTACAGGTGGTGCAGGCCATGTGTACAAGAACACCACGAACCCGAAAATTGCGACAGGAGATGGCATTGCCTTTGTGCACAGGGCCCGCGGAAAAGTAAGCAATATGCAGTATTATCAGTTCCACCCCACGGCTTTGTATTCGAAAAGAGACGGGATGCTGTTCCTGATTTCGGAGGCTGTGCGTGGAGATGGCGCGAAACTTCGCCTGAGAAACGGCGAGAAATTTATGCATAAATATGATGAGCGTGAGGAGCTGGCTTCGCGGGACATCGTGGCAAGGGCGATAGACAACGAGCTGAAAATCAGCGGCGATGATTTCGTGGGGCTGGATTGCCGTGAGATGGACAGGGAGAAATTCCGCGAGCATTTCCCGAACATATACCAAAAATGTCTGGACGAAGGCATCGATCCGTTCCGCCAGATGATTCCGGTGGTTCCAGCGTGCCATTATCTGATGGGCGGAATCGATATTGATCTGGACGGGCAAAGCAGCATCAAAAACCTTTTTGCCGTGGGAGAATGCACGAATTCCGGACTGCACGGCGCCAACCGGCTGGCTTCCAATTCCTTGCTGGAAGGCCTGGTTTTCGGGCATAATGCAGCGATGAAAAGCATCGAGCTTCTTCGGAAAAATGAGTTTAACTTTGATGACCTGAAAGCCATACCAGAATGGAATGAGGAGGGCATACGAACGCTGGAGGAGAAGGTGATGATTTCGTATTTCCGCAAGCAGCTGCAGGAGATGATGAGCGATCTGGTAGGCATAGTGCGCAGCAATCACCGGCTGGAACTGGCACGGAAAAAGCAGCGCGAAATCTTCGAAGCGGTAACGGAACTTTACAACCATTCCAAAATCTCGCCCGAACTTTCCGAGCTTCGCAACCTGGTGAATGTGAGCTACTTAATCATAAAACATTCCCTGGCGATGCAGGAAAACAAAGGCAGTTTTTTTAATAAGGATTTGGTGAGGAATTAAGGGATTGGGAGATTTAGAGATTAAGAACTTGGAGATTAAAAGATGAAATTATTTTTAACATCCCATCTTGCGGGAACTAAAAATCTGGTCAGAGATTTTTTGTCGGAATCGAAATCGAACAAAATCCTATTTGTGCCTACCGCTTCCAATTTGGAGGAATATAAAAGGTTTGTGGATGAGGCAAGGGAAGCTTTCGTGGGCTTAGGTTTTGAGCCGGAAGAAATGGATTTGGCTACTTTTTCGGAAGCCGAAATCAAATCGAAAATTTCCAATTTTGACATTATATACTTTTCCGGTGGAAACACCTTCTATCTACTTAAAAATATTCAGGAGAAGAATTTAGGAAAAACCATCGCAGAACGCATAAAAGCCGGGATGCTATTCATCGGAGAATCTGCAGGTGCGGTTATTGCATCACCCAACATCGAGTACATCGGAAAAGCGGATAAAAAAATTGATGACATTTGGGATTTCAAAGGTTTATCGCTGGTCGACTTTTACACGGTTCCACATTTTGGGGAAGAGCCTTTTAAAGAACCTATGCAGGAAATTTTCAACGAGTACGGCAATAAGCTTAATCTGAAAACAATTAATAATTCACAGGCGATAATTGTGAATGGCGAGGATGTGCAAATCCTGGATGAAGCTGCCCGCCAAAATCCCCCGAAAAAACCTTAATCCAAAATACGCGCAACATTCGCTATCTTTGCAGGATTATTTTTACAGATGGAGATAGCTATCAAGATTTTTCAGTTTGTGCTGTGCATCTCAATTCTCGTGGTGCTGCACGAATTAGGCCACTACCTTCCGGCAAAGTGGTTCAAAACCAGGGTGGAGAAATTCTTCCTGTTCTTCGATCCTTACTTCTCGCTGTTTTCAATGAAGAAAATCAACGGGAAGTGGCAATACAAATTCCTTTCGCCCAACCAGCCTGACACCGAGAAAATTATGGTAGATGGCAAGGAAAAGGAAATCCCGATAGACATCGGCAGGCTGCCGGAAAGCGATTGGCGAAAGCACCCGGAAAGCACGAAGTACGGCATCGGCTGGCTTCCGATGGGTGGCTATGTGAAAATCGCCGGGATGGTGGACGAAAGCATGGACACCGCACAGCTGCAAAAACCCGCAGAACCGTGGGAGTTCCGCAGCAAACCAGCGTGGCAGAGGCTCATCATAATGCTGGGCGGCGTTACCGTAAACTTCCTGCTGGCCTGGCTCATCTATTCCTGCCTGAGCTTTTTCAACGGCGAATTTTTCACGGATTTAAAGAAGTTTGATGATGGAATTTCCGTATCATCATCCGGGAAAAAAATCGGATTGCAGAACGGAGACAAAATCCTAAGGCTGGACGGAAAGCCGGTGGAGCGCTTTGAAGAAACTGCCATCAACCTGCTCTTCAGCGATGAAGTGACGGTGGAGAGAAACGGCAGCGAAGTAACCTTCCCCGTGAACGAGGAAGGCATAGCCGAAGTGATACGGCAGAGAGAAGCGGCGCTGTATATGCTGCCGAGATTTCCGATGGTGATAGACAGCGCGTTTTCCGAAGGTGCGAGGAATGCAGGGCTGAGAAAGGGCGACAAAGTAACGGCGGTGAACGGACGACCGGTGAACTTTGACGATGAGGTGAAGGATTTTTTCAACCAAAACAAAGGGAAAACCGTGGAGCTTTCGCTGGAGAACGGCGGCGAAATCCGCACGGCAAGCATCCCTGTAGATGCCAATGGGAAAATTGGCGTGATGCAAAACCTGGAGCCGATGACGAAATTCGTGACGGAGAGGCAATACGGCGTTTGGCAGAGCATTCCGCGCGGTTTTACGCGCACGATAGAAGCGCTCACGATGCAGGTGAAGCAGTTTAAAATAATTTTCAATTCCAAGGTGCAGGGCTACAAAAATGTGGGCGGCCCGATTGCCATTGTGAATATGATGCCTGTGGATAAGAAAGCGGATGGCAGCATCGCGATAAACTGGGCGGGCTTCTGGAAATTTACGGCGATGTTTTCCGTATGGCTGGCATTTTTAAATCTCATACCGATTCCTGGTTTGGATGGTGGCCATGTGATGTTCACGCTGTGGGAAATCATCACTGGGAAACCCGTGCCACAAAAGGTTTTGGAGCACGCACAGCTGATAGGCGTCATCTTCCTTTTAGGGTTGATGCTGCTGGTTTTCGGCAATGATATTTACAAGCTTTTGACGGGCGGATTTTAAAAATAATTGCAATAAAATTTGGTAGGAAATAAAAACTGCCTTATATTTGCACACGCTTTCAGGAAAAGCACAATCCTCCTTAGCTCAGTCGGTTAGAGCATCTGACTGTTAATCAGAGGGTCGCTGGTTCGAGCCCAGCAGGAGGAGCCCTGATAATCAGCCACTTACAGAGATTTGTGAGTGGCTTTTCTTTAAGAATCCCTGATTATTAAATGAAACTTCCGAAAATATTCTGACAATTTCGGTTATTTTTTTATAAAAAATCTCTGTAGAGATATTATTCTACAGAGCCAACCGAAATAATGAAAAGTGAATAACTACTTTCGGATGATAAAATCATTCTTCACCTTCTGGGTACCGAAAAATATGTCCTGAACTAGGTCATAAAAATCTGTAAGGCTAAGGTTTTCGGCTTTCGCACCCTTTTTAAAACTTGGTCCGTAACCAATGAATCCGGTATAAATGTTATGAAAATCCGGATAATAGCCGTGCGTACCGCCTTCGGATTTTTTAATAACATCACCATCAGCAGCCGCAGAGAAGGCATATCCGTCTGCAGCGGTCAGTGCCAAAGAAACAGCCGGATCTACCATAGCATCAGAGAGCTTTTTACCTTCAATTATTGTAAAGGTTTTCCTCTCCTCTGCAGGCAGTTTAGCGAGCATATCTTTTACTTTTGCCAGGGTGGATTTGTCTTTCGGATTACGGAGATAAAGGAATACGGATCCGCCTGTGCTTACGAAATAGGCTTTTTCATAAAGATTATTTCTCTTCAGCCATACATTTGGTGAAACACTGAATTTCCTGGTCACAAAGCCGTGATCTCCGGTGATGATGACATCAGTTTTTTCGGAAAGCCCGCTTCTCCTGACTGTTTCTAGAAGGAGACCAATAGCACTGTCCGCATTGGCCACTGCCATTCTCACCTTATCACCCTCTCTACCTTCCAGATGCTGTGCGCCGTCCACAATTGGTAGGTGAAGCGTCATAAAGTTCGGTCTGTGCTTAGTAAAAATAAACCCGGAAAGTCTGCTGAGATTCTGATCCATCACCATAGACGAAAGGTTAAACTCCGGGATTTGCATCTGCCCTGTAGCATTCTGCATTGCCTCATCAAATAAGCCTGCGGGCGTGGAATACTCTCGGCTTGCGGAGATTCTGTCTTCACCGTTTTCAAAAGACCAGATTTCCGGAATGTTATAGTCTATAAATTTATTTCCTACGGTAATCGGCCAGCTTACAGAAGCTGTTGTCAGGCCTTTCCCTTTCAGGGTTTCCCAAATGGTAGTGGCTTTTATTTCCTTTGAATCGTAAACCCAGCCGGACATTTGTCCGTTCTCATCAAATTTCGTGTTGTAATAAATGCCGTGCTTCGCAGGAAGTACGCCGGTAACGATTGTGGTGTGAGATGGGTAGGTAACGGACGGAAAAATAGTTTTCACCTCATCTGCAGAAGTACCCTCTTTTGCCAGCCACTGCAGTGTAGGCGCAGGAAAGCACTGGTCTCTGTAAAATTCCGGACGGAAACCGTCAACTGTAATCAATATCATATATCTATCGCTCTGTGCTGAAAGTACAGATGAAACAATGATAAACAGGCTTATTATTAACTTTTTCATATCATTCTACTTGAAAAATGGTGCTATAAATGGCGATTTGCGGTTATTCACAATGATGCGGTTCATATCATTTTTAATGGTGACAGTGCCGCTGGCATCGGTGGAAAAATCATCCAAACCTAAATCTTTTGGTACAAATTCCGGGATTTGGACCTTTGTAAATTCCGCAGTTACATTAGGATTATTGTTCTCCTCAATCTGAGAAATCGGGTACTTGATGCCAAGATCCAAAAGCCTCCTTCCTTCAGAGATGAAAATTTCCTGGCGCAGAAGGTAAGTGAGATAAAGCAGACTTTCCACAGAATCTGCTTTTGCCACATCATCAGCGCTCACACTTGTTCCTGAGACTGTATAAACTTTCACATCTCCTGCCTGCCTATCCAGCACCAGACCGTTTTTCACAGGAGCATCTGAAGAAAATTTCACGCCTACGGCTTTCAGCGGATAATCTTTTCTGTTGCCTCCGTTTCTGGTTTCCTTTTTATCATTCACCATCGCTGTAGGCCTTTTTGCCACCACATCGTTTATGAGGTTGATAAGAACATCTTTCGCAAAGGAGAGATTGTTTTCACTAAGGTAGGCTTCCGCAAGAATCAGATAGGCTTCTTCGCTTTTGCCGATTGCAATGCTCTTCTGCTCCAGAGCTGCAGTGCCTTTGTAAAAATATTTCGGATCCAGGAAATCGAGCCTTGGCAAGGGCGCCAGGCGGTTTGGCAGCGCTTGGAATGTGGCATTTTGCATCTCATTGCCCACTCCGTTTTGACCGTCATATTTAATAGTGTAAAGCATCTGAGGGTTTGATGAAATGACGGTGGTAGCCATTTTCTTAGCATTGGATTTATCACCTAGATTGTAATAAGCCCTTGCCAGCAGCAGGTGGGCAAACTGCGCATCAGTTGCACCCAAGCCAAGCGATATGGCATTATTGATATCATCTACAGCCTTCTGGATTAGCTGCTGGGATGTTAAAATCTTGCCTTTTGGAGATTCCGGCAGGGCAATAAAAAGCTCGCCGCCCAGAATCCTTGCATACCCTCTCATCAGATGCAGGTAGGCGATATTGGCTTTCGTTGTGGTATTATCGGCAGCAGCTACTTTTGTAATTCCGTAATCTGCCATTTCATACAGCGCAGAAACCTGATTCTGCAGTTGGTTCACATCATAGTCGAAATACTCGATCTGCAGCCGGTCAAAAACCTTGGTATATTGCGAATAATTGTTGAAGTAATTATCGGAAGTAATCTCAGCATTGATGATTACGGAATTCATTGTAAGCGCGGCCTGCCGGTTTACACCTACAATCCAGCTACTCATAGAGTTTGGTGTTGTCAGGAAAACATCTTCCGTTACATTCGGATTGTCCCTGCAACCGGTGATTATGGATGCTAATACTACTGAAGCGATTATGATTTTTTTCATGGTCAGAAATTGTATTTAAGTGAAATTAGAAATTCTCTGGGAGCGGAATAGGTAGCGTAGGAAATACCCCCTGTAGTGGCGCCGCCCTGTCCCTGGGCACCTCCCGGTATGGTAGCCTCCGGATCGAAGGAGGATTTAGCAAAGTTAAACGGATTGATAGCGTTAAAACCTGCTGTGAGGCTTTGATTGTTATTTAGGTCAAAGGTATAGGTCATACCGATATTTCTGATTTTCAGAAAGTCCGTTTTCTCAATAAATGCATTGGAAAAACTCAGCCAGTTCTTTCTGCCGTTCTGATTGATTTCCCCGGCAGGCACATTATCATCTGAGGCACCGTACAGGAAACGGAACTGCGCATCCCAGTTCGATGCATACGCACCCATCTGATAGCTGCCCGATGAAAACAGATTAAAGTTTTTATACCGGAAATTCAACCCTACATTACCATAATATTCTGGGATTGTAGTTCCAAGATAAGACAGCGGAATGCTTTCCTTTAGAACACCGTTGTCATCAAAAATTCCGTGGTAGCCGCGAAGAAATCCTACAGGATAGCCTTCCTGCACCACAGTCTGAATAGTTCTTTCGCTAAAACCGTTGATGTTGAAAGCAGGAGCGCCTCCTGTATCCAGCACCTTATTTTTCACCGTGTTGAAGGATCCGCTTAAAGTCAGTTCTGTATTTTCGGTACGCACCGGGACAAGGGACAGCCTGGTTTCCCATCCTTTGTTTTCAATTTCACCAATGTTAAAAAGCTGATTGGATGAATATCCGTAAGATGGTGCCAAGCGCAGATAGAAAAGCGCATCTATAGTTTTTGCATTGTAATATCCGGCGGAAAGATTGATTCTGTTATCGAGGAAATTAGCATCCATACCGGCTTCCCAGGTTTTTGTTTTCTCCGGTTTCAGGAATTCATTCCCGAGTTGCCCGAAAAATGCAGCCTGCTCACCTCCGAAACCTAAGAACCTCACGGTTTTATCATTGGCATAGGCCGGTGGAAGATTTCCTGCGACACCGTAATTGGCTCTCAGCCGCAGGGTAGAAAAGAAATCACCCATCCAAGGTTCGCTGGAAAGTACATAGGAAAGCCCGGCTTTCGGGTAAAACTGCATACCGACTTCCTCCCCGAAGGAGGTGTTTTTATCTCCGCGAATTCCTAAATCTATAAAGGCTTTATTTTTGAATCCGATGTTTTCCTGGAGATAGATACCATAGTTCACGGACTGGTTTAAGAAATCATTGGCGGTTTTCACAGCAGCTTCTGATACCAGCTTTGCACCGTCGCGCACATTGGTACCGCTGTAGGAAACCTGATAATCCTCCGTGGTGAAAACCTGGGCACCTGCTGTAGTGATGAAGGAAAAATCACGCGCTTTTGCAGTATGCTGCGCTGTGAGTTCACCGGTAATACCCAGATAATCCCGCGTAAGATTTGAGATGCTGCCCTGGTTGGTAACGGGTTTTCCAGTGGTATGGGATAGATACTGATTTGTAGTGATGATGTTCTGCTTCTGCGTACGGTAATCCAAACCTCCGGTCAGCTTGATGTTAAGACTGTTAACTGGTCTGTATTTCACCGTCTGGGAAGTAAAAAATCTGTTGACAGTAATGGCATTGTCCTGCAGTCTTTCAGCTTCGCGAACATAATCGCGGATGGCCTGAAATTCTTGATCCGTAAGATCGTCCAACCGGTTATTAAAGCCCGGCCCCGTAATCTTCGACGCACCGGATTCCGTAAACCAAAGACCTGTATATCCGCCTAGGTTTCCGTTTCGGTTATGTTTATATTCGTTTCGCACATAGCTGAAAGAGGATTCATAATCCATTCCTTCAAAAAGTTTCGTGCGGAAGCCGGTGCTGATGTCTATTTTCTGATTTTCATTCTGCTTAAAAATCTGCACACCACTGCTGTTCAGATAGCTTGCGGAGAAGCTGTACCCAAAGTCTTTGCCGGATTTTCCGTTCATGTTGAACCGGTATTTTTGGGAATATCCGTTTTCAAATAGAAGATCTTTGGTTCTCTTAAAATAAAGAAAATCGGCAGTCGGTGTCTGAAACCCTGTCTCAGCCAGTAGTGAATAATTTGTTCCTCTGCCACTGCCTTTCTTAGTAAAGATCTGGATTACGCCGTTGGCCGCATCAGCACCGTAAAGTGTAGTAGCCGCACCACCGTTGATGTATTCAATCCTTTCAATATTATCCATAGGGATGTCTGCAATTGAACTCATCGCCGAGGCTTGGGAAGTACCGAATGCAGATCTGGTATTCATATTATCCATCCTTACCCCATCCACATATATTATAGGAGTGGAATTCAGAAATGCGGAATTTATACCCCTAGCTTTTATGATGGAAGTGGATCCTGCCTGTCCGCCACTAAGATTAATCTGGGCATTCGGTACTAAAGCGCTCAGCTGAGCATCCAGCCTTTGTGACGGCACCTTTTCCAGTTCCTTGCTGTTGATGGTTGTGACAGTGTTGGAAATTCTCCGCTTGGAGATTGCAGCACCCTGCCCCGTGATTACAACCTCATCAATCTGTCTCGTTTTAATTGAATCCTTGGTCTGCGCCATCGCATTCTCGCCGACAATAAGAACACCAAATGCCAAAAGAAATTTGACTGCCTGAACTTCTCTTTTCATTTATAATTAAATTTTTACAAACATACAATTAGGTCTTTTCTTACATATTAAGAAAACATTAACCGTACAATAATTTTGTGTTAATAAAATTTCTTAATTGACGATCAAAATCAGAGAGTTGTTTAGCAAAAGCTAAATGGAAGAACTGTATACATCTAACTATTCTGAATCATACGGGTAATTTCGAGATTAGGAAAATAGTCTCAAATATTTAACTTTATCCGAAATTTTGCATCAAACTAAAACCAGCGGATGGATAACCAGGATGACCGGATTTTGGAATGGATGGCAGAGCCACGCACCCGCGAGAAAGGCTTACGCGCGATGATGGACGCCTACCAGAGCCGGCTCTACTGGCATATCCGCAGGTTGGTGGTAGAGCATGACGCCGCTCAGGATATCCTGCAGGATACTTTCATTAAGGCTTATGAAAACTTTCATCAGTTTAAAAATGAAAGCAAAATATACACTTGGCTCTACAGAATTGCGACCAACGAGGCGCTTCAATATTTAAAGAAGGCGAAGCGATTGCAGAAGGCGGGAGATGATGCGGAAATCATCCTGCAAAATATGGTGGCGGAAAATGCGGCGGGCGATGCGGAGGAAATACAAATACTGCTGCAGAAGGCGATACAAACGCTGCCGGAAAAGCAGAAGGCGGTTTTCACGATGCGGTATTACGACGATTTGCCGTACGATGCGATGAGCGAAATTTTGCAAATGTCGGTGAATACACTGAAAACCAACTACCACTACGCGAAGCAAAAGGTGGAAGATTTTATAAGGCAGAACTACGAATTATAATTTTTCAGCGATGGAAAATATTGATATTGAACGACTTGAGCGGAAAAACATCTACAGCGTGCCGGAAGGTTTCTTCGGGAAGATGCAACAAAATGTTCTGGATAAAACGGCGGCGCAAAACCATTCATCCATCATCCCATTAGCCCCAAAGAAAAATGGCTGGTGGTATGCTGCTGCAGCGGCGATAGTAGCGGTTTTTGGGCTGGGCTACCTTTTCACCAATGAACAGCCGGCACAGCAAACTTTGGCTAAAACCATTGAAACCGAGCAAGTTGCAGAACCGATGGTACAGAATGCAGAGCCGGCAAGCATTCTGGAAGAAAATTTTTCGGATGAAAGCCAGCCGGTTTTAACTTTTGCGGAAAACATTAATCCAAGCCAAACCGAACGCCCTGAAAACCCAGCCGCTTCACCGAGGAAAATTCAGCCGAAAAAAGCGCCAAGCGGCGCAAGGCAGGAAGTTCTGGTGGAACAGGTGATAGCAGGGATGACGCAGGATGAGGTGGCAGACTACATTAAAAACGCGGAAAACGATGTGTATCTGGACATATACTATTAATTCTATGAAATCAAAATTATTCTGTTCGGCGGCGTTTTTCGGCGCAGCGATGCTTAGCGCACAGCAGTTCCACACGGAAGAGCGGATGCAGGAAATGCGCGCTGCAAGGGCCGATATGATGGTGCAGAGCCTGAAGGTTTCGCCGAAGGAAGAGGCGGAATTCCGCAGGATTTACTCGGAATACCACGATTCTCAGCGGAAGATAAAATCGCGCTTCAGCACGGATTTTAACCCGGAAAAACTGAGCGATGCCGAAGCCCTGCAGAAGCTGAACGAAAGCTTTGAAGTAGGCGAAGCGCTGCTGAACAACCGCCGTGCCTACTCGCAGAAAATGCAGAGCGTGCTTTCGCCGCAGCAGGTTTTGAAGCTGTTCAGCACGGAAGGTATGGTGCGGCAAAAAATCATACACCAGCAGGCAGCGCACGAATGCAAAGCCTTGGAGAAACACCCATAATAGTTTGTTTTTTTAATGTTGGGCAACCCTTGCAGAGCGATTCCGCAAGGGTTGTTCAATTGTAGGCGGTAACTTAAATGCTTAAAGCATATTGCTTATAGCCTAATGCAAAACGCAAGTTTTACTAACTTTGCGCACATTTAGCTTTTAATGAAGAATATACGCAATTTCTGCATCATTGCACATATCGACCACGGGAAATCTACGCTGGCAGACCGCCTGCTGG
The DNA here is from genome assembly GCF_014961145.1 of Cruoricaptor ignavus. Classification (NCBI taxonomy): domain Bacteria; kingdom Pseudomonadati; phylum Bacteroidota; class Flavobacteriia; order Flavobacteriales; family Weeksellaceae; genus Cruoricaptor; species Cruoricaptor ignavus. Next base: position 1,509,095 of record NZ_CP063145.1, on the reverse strand, counting down.
AATATACCAACACCGTTACCCAGCGGGAACTGCAAGCCCAGACGCTGGATGATATGGACCTGGAAAAAGAGCGCGGCATTACCATAAAATCTCACGCCATACAAATGGACTACGAGTACAAGGGCGAAAAGTATGTGCTGAACCTCATCGATACACCGGGCCATGTGGATTTTTCCTATGAAGTTTCCCGCTCTATCGCTGCGTGCGAAGGCGCACTTCTGATTGTGGATGCAGCGCAAAGCGTTCAGGCTCAGACGATTAGCAATCTTTATCTTGCGCTGGAGAACGACCTTACCATCATCCCTGTTTTAAATAAGATAGACCTGCCTTCCGCAAATCCGGAGGAAGTGACGGACGAAATAATGGGCCTTATCGGCTGCGCTTATGAGGATGTTCTGCGGGTTTCCGGGAAAACTGGTGAGGGCGTGCACGAACTTCTGGAGCAAATAGTGGAGAGAATTCCTGCACCGCAGGGAGATCCCGAAGCACCGCTTCAAGCGCTGATTTTTGATTCCGTTTACAATCCATTTCGCGGCATTGAGGCTTATTTCAAAGTCGTGAACGGTAGCATCCGCAAAGGCCAGAAAGTGAAATTTATGGCGACAGGAAAGGAATACGATGCCGATGAGGTGGGAACTTTAAAACTGAAACAGCAGCCGAAAGACGAGATAAAAACCGGCGATGTAGGCTACATAATTTCCGGGATAAAGGATGCCCGCGAAGTAAAGGTGGGCGATACCATCACCGCTACGGAAAAGCCCGCCGAGAAGCCGATCGAAGGTTTCGAGGAGGTGAAGCCAATGGTTTTTGCTGGTATTTATCCTATTGATTCTGAGGATTTTGAGGAATTAAGATTATCGCTGGAAAAACTTAGGCTAAATGATGCATCGTTGGTTTTCGAGCCGGAAAGTTCCGCGGCGCTCGGTTTTGGTTTCCGCTGCGGTTTCCTCGGGATGCTGCATATGGAAATCGTGCAGGAAAGGCTGGACAGGGAGTTTAATATGAATGTCATCACCACCGTTCCCAATGTATCCTACCACGGTTTCACGAAGAAAGATCCCGAAACGCCGATACTCATCAATAACCCTTCCGAAATGATGGACCCTGTGACGATGGACCGCGTGGAAGAGCCGTACATAAAGGCCACCATCATCACCAAAGCGGAATTCGTAGGGCCTGTGATGACGCTATGCATCGAGAAGCGCGGCGAAATCGTAAACCAAAGCTACCTGACTGCAGACCGCGTGGAACTTGTTTTCAATATGCCGCTGGCAGAAGTGGTTTTCGATTTTTACGACCGCCTAAAATCCATCTCCAAAGGCTACGCATCCTTCGATTATCACCCCATCGGTTTCCGCGCATCCAAGCTGGTGAAGATGGACATCCTTATCAACGGTGATATGGTGGATGCGCTATCATCCCTCATCCACGAAAGCAACGCCTACACAATCGGCAAAAAAATGTGCGAGAAGCTGAAGGAGCTGATACCAAGGCAGCAGTTTGACATTGCTGTGCAGGCAGCCATAGGAACGAAGGTGATAGCGCGCGAAACGATAAAGGCGCTGCGTAAGGATGTAACGGCGAAATGCTACGGTGGCGATATTTCGCGGAAACGGAAACTGCTGGAAAAGCAGAAGGAGGGCAAGAAGAAGATGAAGCAGATAGGCAGGGTGGAAGTGCCGCAAAGTGCATTTATGGCAGTGCTGAAGCTAAATGATTAATTTTTTTTTAGAAAAAACCGAAAAAAATTGGATATTCGGATATTATTTTTAATTTAGCCAACAATAATGATAAGTGAGATTTTTACTATTTTCACATTAACGAACTTATGAGGCTGTTTTTCACCTTTCTTTCAACCTTTTTTGGTATTTTTTTCTTATTTGCCCAAAAAACCATCTCTGGGAAGGTTACGGATTCGGAGGGCGCCGCCGTGCCCAGCGCATCCGTTACCATTTCTGATGCTGGCAAGGAGACGATAATTGCCTACGGTATTACAAATACAAAGGGGGATTATAAGCTGACCTTCAGCACGGCAGAGCCGAATGTGGAAATAAATGTAAAGGCGTTCAACCATAAACCTCAGAAGCAGGTGGTGAAAAATACCGACCAGACGGCAAATTTTTCGCTCCAGGGCGAAGCTACAGAAATCAAAGAGGTAAAGCTGAAAACGCGCATCATCACCAAAAAAGGCGATACCATAAGCTACGACATAAAAGCCTTCGAGAGCAAGGCGGACAGAAGTATTGCTGATGTTCTGAAAAAAATTCCCGGGATCGAGGTGCGGGCGAACGGTACCGTGCTCTACCAGGGCGAGCCTATCAACAAATTTTATGTAAACGGCAAAGACCTGATGGAGGGCCGCTACGGCGTGGTGAACAATTCCCTGCCGAAAGATGCCGTGCAGAAAGTGGAAGTAATGGAAAACCACCAGCCGGTAAAGGTACTTCAGGACAAAGTGCCCAGCGAGCAGGCCGCGCTGAACATCGTCCTGAAAAAGCAAGTGACGATGACCGGCCGTGGCGAGGCAGGCGCAGGTTTTAACGAGGATGATTTCCTCTGGAATCTGAAGCTCACGCCGATGTTCTTCGGGAGCAAAAACCAGTGGGTGGCCAATTATAAGACCAACAATTCCGGCGAAAGCGTGGAAAACGAAGGAAATATGCTTGCCTTTGGCAACGCCTGGGAGGGGCGCCGCGTGCAGGCAGGGCAGAACATCTGGCTGAACCTGGAGCAGGCCGGTACGCCTTCCGTGCCGGAGCAGCGCTATCTTTTAAACAATGTGCACTTCCTTTCCGCGAACATCCTTACCAACCCTTTTAAAAACCAGGAGTGGGAGCTGAAGGCGAATGCAAATTACACAAATAATTTTATAAAACGGGGGGATTTCAGCCTGACCCGCGACCTGGAATTTAACCAGACCTACTCCTCCTCCACCTACAACCGGTTTTTCACGGACCAGCTGAAAGGCGAATTGATCTTTACCAGAAACGCCAAGAAAGGTTTCTTCAAAAATGTGACAAGCTTTACACAGTTTTGGAATGCAGACCGCGCCGGGGCGCACCGGGAGGATGCCCTTTTCGGCAGCCGCGATGCCTGGCAGACACTAGAGGCGCCCACCACGGCTTTGCAAAATTCCCTGAGCACCGTGATCCCCTGGAAGGAGAAACTCGTCAACCTGAGATCTTACATCAGCTATCAGGATGATAAGCAGACGCTCAGCATACTTCCGGCGGACTATATACGGATTCCCGAGCTGCGGAGCAACGCACAGATAGGCTATTTCGACTGGCTGGGTGCACAGACTGCCCGCCAGGATTTCAGGATAAAGACCTTCCAAGCGCAGCATTCCGCCAATTTAACCTTCAAGGCACTAGGGCTCAACATAACGCCGGAAGTGGGCTTTGACATCGAGACCAATGATATGAACTCGCTCCTCAGCGGAGAAAGCGCTACATCTGATATAAACTACGGCGAGAGATTCCGAAACGATCTGCGCTTTACCCAGTCTGTACCGTATGCAGCGGTGGGCATCAGTATGAAAAACAATGCGCTGCAGCTGATGGGCCGGCTACCGGTGAGCTTCAACCATATTTCGGCAAAGGATGATTTCAGAAATTTCGAAAAGAAGCTTGATAAGGCGACCTTCGACCCGAACCTCTTCGCGATGTATTCTTTTGCTTCCTTCTGGAAGGCCGGGATAATGGGCTCCTGGAACCACAGTTTCGGGAGCATCAGCGATGTATATGCCGGCAGCATCCTGCGAGATCCTCTCAGGTTCAGCCAGATGAATCCTGAAAATCCTATCGCGGAAAACAGCAGCCTGAGCGCAGGGCCGAGGCTGGAGTACCGCAACCCTCTGAACAATCTTTTCTTCAATACCACCTACCGCCGGAGCCACACGAGCAGAAACCTTACCCCAAACTTCCTCACCGCGGGCATCGGCACCAGCACGGTAGAGTACCTCCTGCGTGACCTGGATTCTGACAGTAATTCTTTCAGTGGAGAAATCGGCAAGTATTTTCCGAAAATTAAAACCAATGTTTCAGTCAGCACGAGGATAAACAGCACAGAGAGCGAGCAGATGCGCAACGGTCTTTTGCTGGGGACGAAACTCAATACGCAGAGCCTTGGGCTGAAATTCAACAACACTTATTTTAAGTGGATGAGCCTGGATTATAATGCCAGCCTGAGCTGGAACAAGCAGCGCACCGCAGACCTTACAATAAAGAGCAATGGCTATACTCATACGCTTGCGGCGTTCTTCTATCCTTTTGAAAATCAAATCATTGGCTTTAATTGGGATCAGATTAACAGCGGCAGTGGCAGCCAGGACTACAGCAATGCGTTTTTCGACCTCTCCTACCAGTATACACTTACGAAGCGCAAGATAGACCTGGAGCTGCGGTGGGTGAATATCGGCAACAGGAAGGCTTTTGAAACTTATTCCGTAGGCACATTATCGGAGCAATATTCTAAAATAGAGCTGCGCCCGGCACAAATATTGGCAGTGGTAAAGTTTAATTTTAAGTAAGAGTTTGGCTTAAATTTTTTATTTTTGCTTTGCTATGAGCTACAAGGAAAAACTGAAGGACATCACAACCTTCGTGCTGGATGTGGACGGCGTTTTTACGGACGGCAGCATTATGCTGCTGGAAGACGGCCAAATGTGCCGCACAATGAGCGTGCTGGATGGGTATGCCGTAGTAAAGGCCATCAGCAAAGGCTATCGGTTCGGCGTGATAACAGGGGGTGATAATCCCGGCGTGAAGCAGAGAATCCACTATCTCGGAATTTCTGATTATTACCCAAAATCTCCGAATAAACGCATTGATTTTGAACACTTTAAGGCGAAATACAACCTGCAGAACGGGGAAATCCTGATGATGGGCGATGATATTCCGGATAGGGAAATAATGCGGCTTTCCGGCATCGGTGCCTGCCCTGCCAATGCAGTTCCGGAAATAAAGGCGGTGGCAGATTATATCTCGCCAGTTTTCGGCGGGAAAGGTGCGGTGCGCGATGTGATAGAGCAGGTGATGAAGGTGCGCGGAGATTGGAAGGAAGAAGATAACATACAGTCTCAATAATGAAAATATTGCTGGGTTCCAAATCGCCACGCCGCGCAGAATTGCTGAGAAATCTTGGCTACCGGTTTGAAATTGCGGAAATCAATTTGGAGGAAGATTTTCCCGAAAATTTACCCGTGGAAGAAATCGCCTTCTACCTTGCTGCGAAAAAGGCCAACGCCTTCCGAAATCTGGAAGCCGATGAAATCCTGATAACGGCGGACACCATTGTTGTAAACGGAAACCAAGTGCTCGGCAAGCCAGAAAGCGAAAGCGATGCGGTGGAAATGCTGCTGGATTTGAGCGGGAAAACGCACAAGGTTTTCACGGGGTTTTCCGTGAAAATCCAGGGTAGCATCACCACGAAAAGCGATGTGGCAGAAGTGATTTTCGATGAAATATCGCCCGAAGAAGCGGAATATTATGTCAAAAACTTCAAGCCGCTGGACAAAGCCGGCAGCTACGGCATTCAGGAATGGCTCGGTATGGCGAAGATTTCCGCGATCAAAGGCAGCTACTACACCATAATGGGCCTACCTACTCATTTGCTATACAATGAGTTACGAAAGTTTCCAGCATTGCCGCAAATTCATTAGTTTTGGAAACTATTTCCGCCGCGCCACAATAAAAGCCGCGGAAAAAAGTTATCTTTTTCAGGATGAAAAACAGAATCTTACTGCTGCTGGGCATCGCCACGCTTTTGGCCTGCTCATCGAAGAACAATTATAAAAAAGAAAAAAATCTCGGGCTGAAGAAATACACGGCCTACTACAACACGCTCTTCAACGGGCAGGAAGCGCTGAAGGCGGAAATCGACGGGCGGAAGAAATCTCACCAGGACAACTTTTACCAGCCCTACATCAAAATCCTGAAGGAAGAAGATCAGCCTATCGGCAGTAATTTCGATGTTTCGAATTCTTTCTTTTCGGATGATGATGATCCTTCGTCAGCGCTGGGTAGGAGAAACCCTACAAACCAAGCTGGGAGGCAGCTCGCGCGCCCGGGATTCATCAGTCAGCAAAATGCTGGTACATCCGTGCTGGATATCGCCGCTGCCAAGGCGCAGAAAACCATTACAAAATATTCTGTCATAAAAAATGGCAGGGAAAAAAACAAAACCATTTTCGATGCCTACATCACGCTGGCCCAAGTTCGCCTGCTTCAGGACAGGCCTCTCGAGGCACTGGATGCCCTGAACAATATTTTCACGACGATGCCGGAGGACAAGCGCATCGGGCTGGCAAAGGTATACCAGGCGCAGGCATACACAAAGCTCGGCGACTACTTCCGTGCGGATGAAATCTTCCGCTCGCTGAACGGGATGCCACGGTCTTACGACAAACTTAAAACCATTTATTACTCAGAAATGTTGCTGGCAGCAGGGAAGAAAGAGGCTGCTATCAATGAGCTGGAGAACGCATTTACTGCCAACAAAAACCGCTACCTGAGGAGCCGTATCGCATTTCTTCGCGGGCAGGTTTTGGCGGATTTGAACCGGAATGAAGATGCCCGGGAAAGCTTTGCCACGGCTTATAAATACTCGAACGATTTTCAGTTTGAAGTACGCTCCCAGGTTGAAATCGCTAAAACTTTCCGCGGGAAAAATGACGACTATGAAAGTGCGAAAAACTACCTGGAAAATATCAGCAAGAAGGGAACCTACGCTTCGCGGAAAAACGAGTTTTACTATGCGCTTGGCCTGATGGCGAACGAAGCCGGAAAGCCCGAAGATGCGCAGAATTTCTTCCGGCTTGCCCTTAGGGAAGAGCTTTCGGATCCGCAGCTTCGCGGCCTTACCTATTATGAAATCGGCAGGGCGTACCTCAGCGAAAGCGACTACATTGCGGCAGGCGCCTACTACGATTCCGCTGTTGCGGTGATGACCTATCAGCCGCAGAAAGCACAGCTGGAGCTTCAGTCCCAAAACATAAAGGATATTACCAAAAATTATTACTTGGTAAAGCGCAACGATTCCATCTTGAATTTAGTGCAAATGCCTGAAAATGAGCGCAATGCATTCTTTGCGAAACACGTCGACGAGATTCGGAAAAAAGAAATGCGCGAGGATGAAGAGGCGGCGAAACTTGCACGGCAGCGCGAAAGAACGAAAGGTTTTGACACCGGTGATTACGATACAAACGCAGCAATGAATTCTGCACCGAGGGGCTTCCAGGATTTTTCCGCAGGGGGAAGCAGAGGGGGGTTTTACTTCGCTAACCAGGGTACGGTAGCAAGAGGCCAGGCAGATTTTAAGCAAATTTGGGGAAGCCGCTCCGCGCAGGACAACTGGCGCTACAGCAGCAGAAACCGAACGCTGGAAGATGCAAAAAACGAAAGTATGGGCATCGCTTCCGTGCGCGACCCGAGAAGGTACGAGGTAGAATTCTACACCGAAAACCTGCCAAAAAATCCCGAGGAAATTGCTTCGCTGAAAAAGGCCAGAGACACGGCGAGCCTGGGGCTCGGCAGGATGTACAATGCCTACTTCGGCAACCGCCCGCTCGCTACGGAGACCCTCTACAGCCTGGCGGATGCCAAGCCCGAAGATGAGGTGAGGCTGCAGGCACTATACCAGATTTTCGCTATGAATTATGAACAAAATCCGCAGGCCGCCGAGCGTGCCAAGCAGATCATACTGAGCGATTATCCCTATACTTCCTATGCAGAATTTGTGAAAAACCCGAAGAATACGGATTTTACGCAATCTTCAAAGGAAGTGGTAAAAGCCTACACCGATGCATTCAGCCTGTATGAAGACGGGAAGTATGAAGAATCCATGTCGCTGATTTCCAAATCATTAGAGCAGTATCCAAAAGATGCGTTGGTTCCGAAATTTGCATTGCTGAACGCTTACAACACCGGGAAAACTGCAGGCAAGGAAATTATGATCCTCCAACTGGAACAGCTCGCCCTAAACTATGCCAAAACGCCGGAGGGGATGAAGGCGGCGGAAATGCTGAACTACCTGCAGAGCGACCTACAGATGGAAATGACGGATGAAAGTGGCAACCGCATCCCTGCTGCCGAAAAGGCCGCGCCGCAGGCGCGGGCAGAAAACCCGCTAGACGGGGATGACCCCGCGGGCATCGAGAGGGAATCCGTGCCTACCTCCAGGGTAAGGCTCGAGGAAGCCAACCGCCCCATACCAGAAATCAATACCACGCAAGATGTGGTGCAGCCAATGCAGAATTCGGAATTGCCTACCTCTCCCGTGATGCGGCGCAACCAAGAGAGGCCTCCACTCCGCACGCCGGGGATGAGAAAAAACGACGGCTTTGGCAACCCGGCTCAGGATGTGGAATCTATGAGGAAATCTGCAGAGAGATAAGTTTAAAAATCAAATTAAAAAAATAAAAAAACCCGGCAAAACCGGGCTTTTTTGTTACCCGTGTATCGTCTCCCTCTTTCCGTAGGAAGCGATGACGCCCGCCTCATATTCCAGCCACTGCTCCCAGCGGGCATTTACGGTCTCAGGATCGCCGAGCTGCCTTGCGAAGCCGATGAAGGTGGTGTAATGATTTGCCTCAGAAATCATTAGCTCTCGGTAGAATTCCCGTAACTCATCATCCTTAATATTCTCCGTTAAAACCCTGAACCGCTCGCAGCTGCGCGCTTCAATCATTGCGGCAAACAGCAGCCTGTCGATAATATATTCCGCGCGCGTTCCCTGCACGATGAATTTAGCCAGATCATTTACATAATCATCCTTGCGCGGCCTGCCGAATGTGTAGCCCCGCTTCAGAATTATCTCGTGCACCATTCCGAAATGCTCCAGCTCTTCCTGCGCGATGGCGAGGAGCTCGGTGATGATTTCGGGGTACTCCGGCAGCATAGTGATGAGGGTGATGGCGTTGGTGGCAGCCTTCTGCTCGCACCAGGCGTGGTCCGTCAGGATTTCCTCGAGGTTGCCTTCGGCGATATTCGCCCACCTGGGGTCTGTAGGAAGTTTTAATCTGAACATTTTTTTTAGTTTGGGCAAAATTAAAGATTCAAGGGTAAAAATTTGCAAATGATAAAAAAATCCGCCCCAGGCTTAGGAGCGGATTTACAGTTTATTTAGTAAACTTAGTTTACAAGGATTTTATGCGTGCTTGCGGAGCCGTCTTTCAGTACTACGCGCACCACATAGCTACCTTTGGTCAGTTTTGAGATATCTATTTTGCTTTTAGGGGAGCTAAGGACTAGCTTGCCTTCCGTGGTGAAAATATCTGCCTGCTGGATCTGCTCCGCGGAGATATTCAGTACATCGCTCGCGGGTACTGGGTACACGGAGGTGTGGCGGTTTGTGGCGAGGTTTGCGACATTCAGGGCTGTCTCTTTTTTTATTATTTTAATTTCATCGAAGAGCGTGGCATCGCCTTCATCACTTACCGTATAGGTGGCCACTTTCATCATATCGTCGGTTACTATTACATTGCTGAAAGTCGGCTCGCCAGTCTGCCCGAAACGCCCGGTGAAGAGCTTGTAATAGTCCTTCACATTGGTGAATCCCTCCAGGGCTTTCATCTGTGCCTCTGTTTTAGGCTCATATTTTTTCTTGCCCGCTGAGTTGTTTACAAGATAAAGTGTTCCTTTATAAACATTATAAGTGCCCCCGAGCTTCCCGGTCATATTTTCCCGTACGCCGCCTTTTACGGTTTCCTGTTCCGTTACGGAGCCCTCCACTACTTTGCCCCCGCTTACCGGGCCGATAACTTCATAAACGTGATCGTGCCCCTGGAAGTATACATCAATGTTGCTTTTTTCTATGTATGGAAGAATTTTCTCGCGGATGAGCCTTTGGTCAGTATCTGCGTGGTGGCTGGCGCCGGTATATACATTTCGGTGAGACATCAGCACCTTCCATTTTACATCAGGGTGTTTCGCCACCTGTTCGGTGATCCACTCCCCCAGGGTCTCCAGGTAGCCCTCTTTTTTATATTCTTCATAGTTCAGCGCCATAAACAGCGTGTTGCCATACACGAAGGAGTAGTTTGCCCCGTCCATACGCGCTGCCACCTGCGGATGCTCCGCGTTCCAGCTGGTGTCGGTATTGAAATGGCGGTGGAAGTTTACATCTATCACGCTCATATCGTGGTTGCCAAGTACCGGTACCAGGGGCGTGGTGAGCCAGTGTTCCTGCATAGTGGCGAACCATCTTTCCCACTCCCACTCGGAGGCGTTGTTGGTAGTTGTGGATGTTGAAGCCGTTTCAATGAAATCGCCGGTATTCAGGTTGAAGAGCGCATTGGGGAACATCTTCATTGCACGGTTTATCGTCTTAGCAGAAATATCAAACATCTGAAGTGTGTTCGCCTGGGTGTCCGTTGTATAATTAAAAGTAAAACCGCCACCCTGGGGCGCGGTGCGGAAGGATCCGATGCCGCTCCACGCGCCCTCCTTGCCCACGCGGAAAGAATAGTCCGTGTCTGGAGTCAGGTTTTCTGCTACTGCTTTGTGCGAGGTATAGTTCCTGAAATTGGGCAGCGAGATACCGTCTTTCTTTGCTTCCTGCTCCAGCGTTCTTTTCTCGTTTACATTTTTTGTACTCATGTAGTTCATAGAGAATTTCTGCTCTGCGGCAGGAATAGAGACAGCATTCGCGAAATCTGCCTCTGTGGCGTTCGCCTTAGCCACAATCTGGACCACGCTTCCGTCGTTCGCAGGAATCTGATTGGTAAACCAAGCGAAGCCCATACGCGTTCTCGGATCCCCGTTGATTGTCATATTAATGCTGAACGGCGTGGTATTCGGCTTCAGAGCTGAAGCATCTCTGCCGCCGAGATAATATTCGCTGACGGATGGGATGGAGTATTCATTCCAGTCTTTCGGTAGGGCCTGCGCATCTGCGAGGGCCGAGGCGAAGGCGAGTAGTGCTGTAGCCTTCACCTTCAGGCTTGGGATTTTGTATTTCATTTGTTTAAAATTTGCAGTTACAAAATTGATGAATGGATACCAAGACAGCATTAAATTTATATTAAGAAATCATTAATTATAATCCTGGATCGCGGGGGAGCGGAGGCAGGACCTTCAGCTGAGAAGTTGCCAAGGTTTGGTTTTGTATAAAATATTTAAAAACAAGGGTGCTTTATTTAAAAAAAATTCCTACTTTTGCAGCCTGATTTATAAACCAAATATAAGACATGTTTGCAATTGTAGAAATAGCAGGGCTTCAATATAAAGTTGAGCAAGACCGCAAGCTGTTTGTAAACCGTCTGCAAGGGGAGATAGGCGACAAAGTGAGCTTCGATAAAGTTCTCCTGACTGTAAACGGCACAACCACAGTGGGCGCCCCGGCTGTAGATGGCATCTCCGTGGATGCAGAAATTATCGATCATGTGAAGGCGGATAAGGTGATCGTCTTCAAGAAAAAACGCAGAAAAGGCTACGCGAAGAAAAACGGCCACAGGCAGCAAATGACGCAGATCCGTATCACAGGGATCAATGGGCTTACCGATGGTACGGCGGCTAAGCAGACGCAGGCCGAAAACGCGGAAGAGGCTGCTGCAGAAAATTAAGTTTTTAACCCAAAACCCTTAGAATAAGATGGCACACAAGAAAGGAGTTGGTAGCTCCAAAAACGGTAGAGAGTCAGAATCCAAGCGGCTTGGAGTAAAGATTTTTGGCGGGCAGAATGCCATTGCCGGAAACATCATCGTGCGGCAGCGCGGAACTAAGCACCACCCTGGCGAAAATGTGGGTATGGGCAAAGACCATACGCTCTTCGCACTGGTAGATGGCAAGGTGGTATTCACAAAGAAAGCCAACAAAAGGTCTTTCGTTTCTGTAGAGCCTAACGCTTAAGCAGATTACATAGCATTAAAAATCCCGACAGTTTTGCCGGGATTTTTTTTGTTTATTTTTTGCTGATTTAGAAATAGAATCTGTAGCCGAACTTTACCCCGAACCGTTTCGCCCCGGGGTTTTCCAAATAATTGCCCCGCCAGTTGAAATCTAGCCTGAAGAGGCGAAGATTGCCGACCCCGATATTTTCAATCCCGAAGCCATATTCATAATACGGGTGCTCTGCCGGCGCAGAGTACCGCCAGCCATCCACATTGATGGATTTCGCCTCGTCGCTCAGCGAGCCCACCGCCGAGCGGAACATCAGTATTTCTCTTAATTTCAATTTTTGCAGAATGGGCAGAAAGGAGAAAAGTTTCCCGTTGAAATGATGTTCAAGATGCAGGGTTGCATATTGCTCGGCTACGAATTCATAATAATTCAGCTGTGCAAAAGTATTCTGCACCACCGAATAGGATTGGTTGCCAGGGATCACATTCTGAAGCGCCAGCGGCAAAGTCTGAAAATTTTTGCCACCCTCCAGGCTCAACTCCATCCTTCCCCAGCTCCCTGTGAGGAAAGGCTTATAAAGAAGCAGCTGAAGTTTATCGTAGGTAAAATCTGCATTGAAAAGCCCCTCGATGCCGCGGGAGTACCGTGCCACAATGGTGGCCGCCAGGGTGGAGTGCTCGCTGCGCTCCACGCCGCTCTTCGAGTAAAGCGCGCCCGGCCTGGCGATAACGCTGAGGCTTAGGTGAGAATCGTTCACTGTTTTCCGAGGCTCGCCCTGGCGGAAATATTCCAGATTGAAACCCTCTGGGTTTGCGGATCGTATGCTTTGCAGAGTGCCGTCCAGCCGCAGCTGGATGTTTTTCCAGGGTTCTATTGATGTGAAAATATTCCCCTGCCCTACCTCGCTTAGGGAGGCATTTTCCCCACGGCTGAAAACAGATGAAGACGCAAAAGTCCTGCTCATAATGCCTTCGTCGCCAGTCAGCTGCACGCCCATCTGCACGATATCTTTGCGCCCCGCCACCCCGAGGGTAAGGCGGTTCACTTTATTGAACATATATTTGGCCTCTCCGCCGTACTTGAAATTCCCGTCGCGGAAGCCGTATGCCAGATAGCCCTGCACGCGCCACATATCATTTTGAGAAAAGTAAGTGCGAGCATCCAGCCGGATACGGTCGCCCTCCACAGCATTTCGGCCATAGATGCTGTAGAGATTCCCGATATCGATTTTATTTCCGAAATTCACATAGCCGGACTCCAAAGTTTCATAAGCCTTTACTACACGCTGAAATTTCGGATTTTGTTTCAGTTTTTCATGCATTTCGTAGATGGCCTTCTCCTGATTCGTAAGCTCCTCGGCGCGCGAATTTATCCAAAACTCTTCATCTTGCGATGCGAAATCCGGCTCTAGCTCCTCTTTTCTGGTTTCAAAGTCAGCATTGTTTAGCGGCACATTGAGTTCGTAATCGGAGATATTCAGCGTGCGTTTGGCGAGCATGGATTGAGCTTCTTTACTTTTGGATAAAATGGAGAGCTGTAGCTCGGTATAGACCTGCAGCGGAAGGAAGGTATGCTCATCCGGGTTGTCGTAAGAAAGCTGTAGCGCGATGGAGTTCACAAAATTTACATTCAGCTGCTTCGTGGAACGGAGGTTTGCCTGCACCACGGCATAGCTTTCTTTCGAAATATAAAGCACCCCGGCGAATGCCTGCACATCGGCACGCTTTGGCTGGAATTTTATCCGGTATACTTCGGCACCGTTGCGCACGGTTTCCTCCATCAGCTCGTAGTCGTAGGTGGAAAAGCCGTCGGAGGACACGGGGCTCGGGAAGCCGATATCGAAGAAATTCAGCGTATTGTCGTAGATATTGATGTCGCGGTAGAGGTTCTGCGCGGTTTTGGTAATGACCTGGTTGCCTTCAAAGCCTGAATTTTTCTGCGCGATCAGCAGGCGCTTCCTTCTCTGCTGCGGTCGGTTCTCCCCGGTGGTTTTATAGATCGACTCATTGATAAAAAGCGGGAGCACCAGCTTTCCGCTTGCTGTCGAGTCTGCATAATCGAAGATGAAGTCCATATTGCGGAAGAGCCTTTTCTTCGTAAAAGCACTGTCGAGATTCGCCGCATCTATCTCGATTTTTTCATACTCTTTGTACCTGTAGGTGTCGTACTGCGCCAGTCCGTTGCTTCGCTTCCGCCTCCACACTTCCTGCATTATGGCATAGGCAGGGTTCTCTCGCCTGTTTTTGTACTTACTCATGCCGGATTTTATGGTAACGCCCTCTATCTCCTTCGTATCCTCCTGGGCGTGCAGCGGAATCGCGAAGAGTAATGAGAACAGCAGGTATCTGATTTTCATCAAAATTCAAAGGAAAAGATTTGCAAATTTAGGCAAATATTATATTTAAACACTTATTTAATTTCGAGCTGAAAAAAGTAAAAAAGTAATCTTCCAAAAAAGTTCTTGGGGTACTACCATCAATTTATCCAAAAAAAACTAACTTTGCCCCATAAAAATAGGGGTATATGTCCACTTTAAGATTTAATGCGCTTAAAGCGCTTCCGTTCAGAGATTATAGAAGAGAAAATGCCGTGCAGGTACCTGAAAAACTTTCGGACCTGTTCGGAGAGAATGTTTTTAACGAAAATACGATGCGTGCCTACCTTACCAGGGAGGCTTTTTCTGCCATACAGTCTGCCGTGAAATACGGGGAAAAAATCCCGCGGCACACGGCGGACCAGATCGCCGCAGCAATGAAGGACTGGGCGATGAGCAAGGGCGTCACGCACTATACGCACTGGTTCCAGCCGCTCACCGGTACCACGGCAGAGAAGCACGACTCCTTCTTCACGCCTACGGAAGACGGCCGCGCCATCGAGCGCTTCAGCGGCAATATGCTCATTCAGCAGGAGCCGGATGCCTCCTCCTTCCCGAACGGAGGCATCCGAAACACCTTCGAGGCGCGCGGCTACACCGCCTGGGATCCCACCTCCCCGGCGTTCATCATGGGTACCACGCTTTGCATCCCATCTATCTTCATCTCCTACACAGGCGAGGCGCTTGATTATAAAACTCCTCTGCTGCGCGCTCTGAACGCTGTAGATGCGGCTGCCACGGAGGTTTGCAGATCATATTTTGATAAAAATGTGAACAAGGTGATAGCCACCCTCGGCTGGGAGCAGGAATACTTCCTCGTGGATACCGCGCTGTACCAGGCAAGGCCGGACCTTGTAATTACCGGGAAAACACTCCTTGGCCACGCCCCAGCGAAAGGGCAGCAGCTGGAAGACCACTATTTTGGCTCGATCCCCACCCGGGTGATGAATTTTATGAAAGAGCTGGAAATAAAATGTATAAAGCTGGGCATCCCGGTAACTACGCGGCACAACGAGGTGGCGCCTAACCAGTACGAGCTGGCACCGATGTTCGAGGAGGCCAATATCGCTGTAGACCACAACTCGCTGCTGATGGATGTGATGGCACGCATCGCCCACCGCCACCATTTCCACATCCTTTTCCACGAAAAACCCTTCGCAGGCGTGAACGGCAGCGGCAAGCACAACAACTGGTCCCTTAGCACAGATACGGGCGAAAACCTGCTGAGCCCTGGAAGAAATCCGAAGAAAAACCTTCGGTTCCTCACATTTTTCATCAATACTCTGAAGGCTGTACACGATTATGCAGATTTAATGCGCGCCAGCATAGCTTCCGCGAGCAACGATTACAGGCTTGGCGCCAATGAGGCTCCGCCGGCAATCATCTCCGCATTCATCGGCAGCCACCTATATTCCGTGCTGGATGAGCTGGAAAAAGTGAACGACGGCAAACTATCCCCCGAGGAAAAAACCCAGCTGAAACTGAATGTGGTCGGCAAAATCCCGGAAATCCTGCTCGATAATACCGACCGAAACAGAACCTCGCCGTTTGCTTTCACTGGAAATAAATTTGAATTCCGCGCGGTAGGCTCCTCGGCAAACTGCGCTGGGCCGATGATAGTGCTGAACTCCATTATGGCCAAGCAGCTCCAGGAGTTTAAAAAGGAAGTTGACCGGCTGATTTTCACCAAAGATTTAAAGAAGGATGAGGCGATATTCAATGTGCTGCGGGATTACATCAAACAAATGAAAAAAATCTTGTTCGAGGGCGATGGCTACTCCTCCGAATGGGAGCAGGAAGCGGGGGCACGCGGACTTAACAATAAAAAAAACACCCCGGATGCCCTGAAGCTGGAGCTGGATGAAAAATTCATAAACCTGTACGAGGAACTCGGCATCTACACCAGAAAAGAATTCGAAGCGAGAAACGAAATCAAGCTGGAAAACTACAGTATGGAGGTGGATATAGAGGCCCGCGTCCTCAGCGATATTGCCCGCAACCACATCATCCCTGCAGCGTTGAATTACCAAACCAGGCTGGTAGATAATGTGAAAGGCCTTAAGGAGATATTCCCGGAGGGTGAGTTTCAGGAAGTTGCCAAGGAGCAGCTGGATCTCATACGGAAACTTTCCGCGAATGTTCATCAGATCAAGGTGGGTGTAGATGAGCTGCTGGCAGCGCGCGCGGAGGCACTTGCCATAGCCGACCCGCAGGAAAAGGCAGATTTTTTCTGCAACAATGTCCGCACGCGTTTTGGTAAAATCCGCGATGCTGCCGATGCCGTGGAAATGATGGTGGATGATGAACTGTGGCCGATGGTGAAATACCGCGAGATGCTTTTCACGAGGTAAATTTACAGCTGTTAAAATCTCTTAATAAAATAACGCAAAAACCTGAGATGTCTCAGGTTTTTGCGTTTTAGTTTGCTAAAAATTTAAGCGAAAATGTTAAAAGATGTTAAAATTTGTTCTGTGAAAGATCATTTGCCCAACCTATCAGGGGCTTATTTATACTTTTGCCTTGCTGATGTGAATCACAAAACCTTTTTCAACTATAGAACAAAATATATGAAGAAAAGAGTTTTAATTTACCTGACCGCTTTTTTTTCCGCTTTAAGCCTGCAGTCTTGCGTTACAAATTATGTAGTGTCGGCTCCAGCTTCTCCTCAGAGTAACACTTACAAATCTGATGCCAAAGTTACTCCGATTGCGGCAGTAGATTTGACGGAGCCGCAAAAACAGTACTCCCCATCCAAGCAGATTGATGCCGCCCTCGCCAATCTGGAGGCATCCAGGAAAAAGGCAGAGATAGAGAAAGCCATCCTCCACGAAAATAAAATAAGCTCCCTAATTGCCGAAGCAGAATCTTACCTGGGGACGCCCTACCGATACGGGGGCACCACCCGAAGCGGGATAGATTGCTCGGCTTTTGTTTTGTCTGTTTTCGGCGCCGCTCTTGGCATAGACCTGCCGCGGGTATCCTCCTCGCAGGCTTCTCAGGGTGAGCGCATTTCCCGCTCAGAGCTGAAGGTGGGAGACCTTGTATTTTTCTCGCACGGCGGCGGCAGAATTGGCCATGTGGGCATCGTGCACGATGTAGATGAAAGCGGCGAGGTGCGGTTTATTCACGCAGCCACATCCCGCGGAGTGATGATTTCCGCTCTTTCCGACAAGTACTGGGGGCCAAGGTTTGTTCAGGCGAGACGGGTGATAAACGATATGCTCACGGAATCCAGCGGATTTGTCCGCAACTAATGCGAACGACTTATCTTCACAGCCGCTTTTTGGGCGGCATTTTTTTATTTTAAGCCCGAGGATGATTTGCTATCTTTGTAGCCCAACCGACAACTGTTTATAATGAACAACTCCCGGGCGCGAGAAACCACCGTAGCAATAGAGCGGCTATATGTGAGCATGCGGCACCTTTTTTATCGCGGCTTCTTCAAGCCGGGAGGTGTCTCCGGAGAGCAGCTAAGAAACCTGCTAATGACCATTTCTCCGGAAATCTACGGCTCTATGGGCATCACCAACAAGGTGGAGCTGGATGGGCTCCTCTATGTGCTGGACAGGCTTCCGGAAGGCATCGAGGAAACGCCCTTTATATTCCTGACATCTGACGAGGGTTTTGGCAAGGGCTCATTTGAAGTCATTGTCCCAAAAAAACGCCGGCGGAACTGCTTCCGAATCGATCAGCACCAGATGAACATCGAAGTTCTGCTGGGCAGGTCGGAAATTTACGACATACTTACCCACCTCACCTTCCTCTACATTGAGGCGGATAAAATCCGCAATCTTGCCTTTTTGAAAGACGAAGACTACAGGCCGCGCCGCGCTTGGGCGATGATTGAGGAAATAGCGCTCGGTGCAAAAAAAAGCAGGCAGGAGAAAGAGGTGGCGCTCACGCAAGTCTCGGCACTGCTGGGGCGGACTTTTGAGGAAATTCTGCAATCCTACCATAGGTTTGGCTCGGATGAAAATCCGGACAGGCTGTTTAAAATCATCTATTGGCTTGGCAAAACGAGCCTGGACGATTTGCTAGATATCCGAGAGCGCGAAGTATTTTTCAGCGCGGTGCTGAGGGAGCGCGTAGGGCATCATTTTTTTGGTGAAAAATGGGCTGATGCCGTGAAGGAAACCCTGGTGAAAAACGGGCTGAACGGTAAGGCGCTGCACATAGTTTCCGCCAATATGCATTCCGTGAAGAATATGCTTTTCGCGAACGAAGCGCTTGGGAAAACGGCGAGTTCTACCGTGGATTACAGGCTTTATGAGGACATCAGCAATGATAGGACCTTGCAGGAAAAGGTGCTGCAAACCGCCACGCGGAACGGGATGATTTACATCAAGGATAATTCCGGCAGCAACATTGATGTTCAGATTATCGACCTGGCGAAAACCCGGCTGGAAGATACGCCGTTTGCAGACAGCGGCTACAGCGGTGATGATGTAATAGTGGTGTTCGATTATGCCTTTGGTGAGCAGGCTTTTGAGATTATGGATGAATTGCTGCGGCCCTACACGGTAGGAGATCAGGTATTAATGATGAAGATAAAATCCATTTCCATAATGGGAAAGGCCGGCATCCTGGAAGGGCAGAAGGGCGATATAATGATCCCTACCTCACACATTTTTGAAGGAACGGCGGACAATTACCCGTTCGAAAATGCGCTAAAGAAATCCGACTTCGAAGGCGAAGATTTGCAGGTTTTCGAAGGCAGTATGCTCACGGTTTTGGGCACATCGCTGCAGAATAAGGACATCCTATCCTACTTCCTGAACAGCTCCTGGAAAACGATAGGGCTGGAAATGGAGGGCGCGCACTACCAGAAAGCGATACAGATAGCATCGCAAATCCGGCGGCACATCTCGAAGGATCTGTTCCTGTGCTACGCCTACTATGCATCGGACAATCCGCTGGAAACCGGCAGCACGCTTTCTTCAGGGGGCCTTGGTATTGCCGGCGTAAAGCCTACCTACCTGATCACTTACAAAATTCTCGAAAAGATACTGGGCTGATTTTTTATGCTTAAGTCCCGCCATCTTTTAATCCTTTAATCTTTCAAATTTTTTAATTCAGATGAAAAAAATCCCGAGCATCATTTTTCTCCTGCTGATGAGTTTCCTTTCCGCACAGCAAAAGCCTTACTACCAGCAGTTTGCGAAATATAAAATGGAAATAGATGTAGATGCGGCGAACTTTACCTACAAAGGCAGCCAAAGCATTACCTACACCAATAATTCGCCGGACGAGCTGCACGAAGTGTACTTCCACCTTTACTGGAATGCCTTCCGCCCAAATTCTATGATGGACCAAAGGGCGCAGGCTCAGGGAAAAATGGGCGATAGCAGGCTTCATACGAACGGCGTTTCGCGCCTGCAGGGCATCCCGAAAAATGAAGAAGGTGCGCAGAACATCCATTTCATTAAGCAGAACGGCAGGGATTTGAAATTTGAAATTCAGGAAACGGTGATGAAGGTGCAGCTTGCAGCGCCGCTGAAGCCAAACGCTACCACCACATTCACGATGGAATGGGATGCCGTGGTGCCGAAGCAAATCCGCAGGGCAGGCAGGAACAGCAGCGAGGGCATAGATATGACGATGACGCAATGGTACCCGAAGATTGCGGAATACGATTATGATGGCTGGGCGGCCTTCGATTATGTGGGCAGGGAATTTCACGCGCCATTTGCAGATTTTGAGGTGAGCATTAAAATCGATAAGGATTACATCATAGGTGCCGGCGGAACTCTGGAAAACCCTACGGAAGTGAAGGGCTATGCAGAGAACCCGGAAATAACGCCGGATGAAAACGGAAAAGTAACCTGGAGGTGGACGGCAAAGAGCATCCTTGATTTCGCCTGGGCGGCAGACCGTGATTATTTTGTGGACTCCTTTACCATTCTTGACGGTCCGAAGGTTTATTTTGTTTACCAAAAAAATGAGCGCACGAAATTTTGGGAAGAAAGCAAGCCGTATGTCACGAAGTTTTTCCAGCTGATGAATGCAACTTTCGGCAGGTATGTCTATCCGTCTTATGCCTTTATCCAGGGTGGCGATGGCGGTATGGAATACGGGATGTGTACGCTGATGCTGGGCGAGCATCCTACGCTGGAAAGGCTTTGCGGCCTGATGTTCCACGAAGCGGCGCATTCCTGGTATCAGCATATGCTGGCAAGCAACGAGAGTATGTATCCCTGGCTGGATGAGGGCTTCACCAGCTATGCCGAAGATTATGCGATGTACAGGCTCTTCCCGCCGGAAAACCCTGTGCCGAATCCGTTTTTCGACACCGTTCAGCGCTACATTAATTTTACCAAAAGAGGAATGGAAACGCCGGCATCCTGGCTTGCCGATCATCACGATGGCGGCGCGGCGTATTCCCACGCTTCGTATGTGAAAGGGCAGATGTTCCTGATAGAGCTGGGCTACATCATCGGTGAGCCTGCGCTAAGCACCGTGATGAAGGAATTCTATAACGAATGGAAGATGAAGCACCCTGCGCCAAGGGACTTTATGCACATCGCCCAGAAAGTGAGCGGGATGGATTTAAAATGGTTCTACCACTACTGGATAAATACTACGAAAACGATAGACTACGCGATAAAGGATGTGAAATACGGTGCGGCGGAAACTACAGTAACGCTCATCAACAAAGGCGGCGTGCCGATGCCGATAGATTTCGGCGTGCTGACGAAGGATGGAAAAATTACAACCTATAACATCCCTACCAACCTCACGAGAAACTGGAAGAAGCAGGATGTTTACGGAGAATTTACCACGCTGAATTTCTGGCCTTGGACGCAGAAGGAATACAGCTTCACCCTGCCTTTCAGTAAAAGCGAAATAGCAGCACTTGGCATCGATTTTTCGCAAAGGTTGGCGGATGTAAACCCGGAAGATAATTTCATAGATTTAACCAATTCAAAAAACGGAAAACGATGAAATCCATCATTGTAAACATCGGCAATTCCAACATTCGTTTCGGGCTTTTCGATGATGACAACTGCGATATTTCCTGGGTCATCAACACTAAGCCCTACCGAACAAGTGACGAGATGCAGGCGCAATTTATGATGCTGTACCAAACGCACCGCATAGAGCCGCAGCTTATAGACCGCATCATCATCGGTTCCGTAGTGCCGCAGCTTACGCACGAAATTTCTCAGGCGCTCAAGAAAATTCACGGCAAAAAACCAATAGTGGTGGACAGGAATACGCCGAGCGAAGTGCCGATGAAATCTCACCAAATGGGTACAGACATCTACGCTAACCTTGTGGCGGCGCACAAGCTTTATCCGGATAAAACGAAGATCATCATCGATTTCGGCACGGCACTTACCGTGAGCTGCATCAGGGCAGATGGCGATACGGTGGGCGTTATCATTGCGCCGGGCATCATCACCTCGCTGAAATCTTTGGTGGGCGAAACGGCGCAGCTTCCGGAAATCGAGCTCATAAAGCCGAAATCTGTGCTTGGCCTGGATACGGAAACTTGTATGCAGAGCGGTATGGTATATGGCTATTTAGGGATGGTGGAAGGCTTCATACAGCGCATCAACGCCGAAGTTCAAGACGATTGTTTCGTGATAGCAACAGGAGGCGTTTCCCACATCTACAAGCCACTCACCGAGCAAATCCACATCGCCGACAGGCTGCACACGCTGAAGGGCTTGTATTTTTTGGGAATGAATGTTTCTGACTAACTCACCGCCTTTCCCGAAAAAACTGCTTTACAATCTCTGAGCATTCCGCTTCCAGAATTCCGGTGCTCATTTCCGTTCTTGGGTGCAGTGAAAGCTTCTTGCTGATGAAGCCTCTCTGCTCGTCCCTTGCACCGATGACAAGCCGCGAAATCTGCGCCCAGTTCAGTGCGCCGCAGCACATTACGCAGGGCTCCAGCGTTACAAACATCGTGCAGTTTCTCAGGTATTTGCCACCCAAAAATTCTGCGGCAGAAGTTATCGCCTGCATTTCAGCGTGCGCCGTTACATCGTTCAGCGTTTCAGTCAGATTATGGCTTTTGGCGATGATTCGGTTTTGCGAGACCACAACGCAGCCCACAGGAATTTCGCCCTGATGATAGGCTTCCTCCGCTTCCTTCAAAGCCAGGCGCATAAAATATTCGTCGCTAAACATCAAAAGAAAAACGCCCGAAATTCTCGGGCGAAATATATCAAATTCTAAAAACTAATCTCGCTGCTTTCCCTGCCTTTCTGGAAGCTCATCGTCTTCTGCTGCCCTTTGTACGCCACATTTACCACATTCGTTTGCTTCGGGTAGGCATCCATCAAAATCGAATTGCGGATTTTCAGCGACTTAATATCGCTCACGCTTCCAGCCTCAAAATACACCCATACCGATTCACCGTTCACCTGGCTTCCTGTAAAGGTCAGCGGCTTATCGCTACCGTTCACCGCCACATTGAAATTCCGGTTCACATACTTTTTTACTTCCGCTTCAAAACCAGCAGTATTTGGATTGATTTTAATGGCATTGGAAATGTGCTCCGTGTTCATTTTTGTCGTGAATTTCAGCGACTTGTTGCCCTCCACATAATCAGCCTTCGTCATTGATGAGTAAAACTGCGCATTGGCAAAACTCATTGCAAGCACAAGCCCGAGAAAAAATAACTGTTTGAAAAACTTCTTCATCATTAAATCGTTTGACAAACATTGCTCAAATTATATGCCAATCAGAAATTCACATTCACCGCATATTTGTCGTAAAACGCCTTGATGTGCGCAACAGCTTCATCCGCAGAATCCACCACCCTGTAAAGGTTCAGGTCCTGCTCGGAAATCAGGTTGTTGGCAAGCAGCGTATCTTTGAACCAGTCCAGAAGCGGTGCCCAGAAATCGCTGCCAACCAGCACGATTGGGAACCTCCCGATTTTTTTAGTTTGGATTAATGTCAGCGCCTCAGTCAGTTCATCCAGCGTTCCAAAACCGCCCGGCATCACGATGAAGCCCTGGGAATATTTCACGAAAACCACCTTCCGCACAAAGAAATAATCGAAATTCATCGCATACTGCGGATTGAGGTAAGGATTCAGGTGCTGCTCGAAGGGCAGGTCGATATTCAGCCCTACTGAAGTACCGTTGTTTTCAAAAGCGCCTTTGTTGCCAGCTTCCATAATTCCCGGGCCGCCACCTGTAATCACGCCAAACCCAAGCTCCGTGATTTTATGCGCAATTTCTGTCGCCATTTTGTAATACTTATCCTCCGGGCTCAATCTTGCCGAACCGAAAATCGAAACGCACGGCCCAACTTTCGCCATTTTTTCGTAGCCTTCCACAAGCTCCGCCATCACCTTAAATACCATCCAGCTATCCTTCGTCACCTTCTCATTCCAGGTCTTCCTGCGGAAGCTCTCCTGCAGCCTGCCGTCCTCGTTTTCCACCGCAGGATTTATCAGGCTCTCGTCTTTTTTTACATCGTAATCTGGCTGTATCTTGTTGGTTTTCATTACTTAATCGCTTTACGCTATAGGCTTTATGCCGTAAGCTTACTTTTTACTTTGTCCTTGGTTCTTGTGTCTCGGTTCTTAAACTTTTTACTTAAATAGAAGTTCCGCTTCCTTCACCGATTCTGCCCTGCCTACATCGATTAGTTTGGCCTGATGCTCATAGCCGAAAATCTTTTCCGACTTCATCAAATCCAAATATTCTTCCATAATCGAAAATTTTCCTGTACGCTTCATCAGGCTGAAAAATTTCGGGGTAATGCAGTGTATCCCGCTGAAAGCCAGCTCTTTAAATCCAGAATTAGTTTCCGCCAGCCTTTGCTCTCCGGTTTTATGGTTGATCCAGCCGCGCAAAATCATCTCATCATTAAACAGAAGTTTACGCGAGCTTTCCCTTGCCGAAACGGCAAGCGTCACCAGATTTTTGTTTTGAAGATGATTGCTGATGAACGGTCGTAAATCCAGGTCGGTGAGAATATCGGCGTTCATCACCAGGAAATCTTCATCGCCATTCAGAAAATTTTTGGCAAATAGCAAGCCTCCGCCGGTTTCCAAAAGCTCCGCGCTTTCGTCGGAAAGCTCAATTATCGCTCCGAAATTTTTATTTTTTTCTAAAAAATCAACAATTTGCTCCGCGAAATGATGGATGTTAATCACGAATTCATTAATCCCGAAACTCTGAAGATAGCGAATATTTCTCTCTAAAATCGGAACGCCGTTCACCGGAACCAAAGCCTTCGGATGCCTGTCTGTAAAGGGTTTCAGGCGGGTGCCCATTCCTGCCGCGAAAATCATCGCCTTCATTCTGCAGCGTTTTGGTTCAGTTGCGGTTGTTCGTCGTGCGTCAGTTTCACCGAAACCTGCGGATATTTTTCGCGGATAAATTCTGCGATGTAGTTGGCGGCGTAAACCGAGCGGTGCTGCCCACCTGTACACCCGAAATTGATTTGCAGATTTTCGAAGCCGCGCTCCAGATAATCATCGATGTTGATGGAAATAATCTGCTCAGCAGCGCTCAGAAAATCGTGGATTTTCGTTTTTTCCTTCAGGTAATTTTTCACGGCTTCATCGCTGCCTGTTTGCGATTTATATTCATCTATTCTGCCGGGATTCAGGATGCCGCGGCAATCGAAAACGAAACCGCCGCCATTTCCCGACTCATCCTTCGGGATGCCGCCCTTCTTGTACGAAAAACTATGGATGTCGATATTCAGCGCCATAAAATCAGACTTTCAGCCGTAAAACTAAGGAAAAATTTGTTAGCCGTAGGCTTGCATTTCGCTAAAATCTGTTGGCTTATGCGTTGGCTCTTATGTCGTAATCTCAGTTCTTTTAGAATCGAGCTGAGCAATTACGGATTTGAGTTCCGGGAAATGCTGCATTTCTTCCCAGTTTTCTGAAAATTCCGTGATGTTTTTTATGCCGAGATTCAGGCTCTGCAGAAAATGTGGCTTCCGCTGAACCAGCCCGCGAAAACCGTATGCCCCCAGAACCTGCAGGAAGCGCATCAGCATTACGGGCTTCAACGAAAATTTTAGTTGATTGCGTTGCGCTTCATTTTCCCAAAGTGAAAAATAAAATTCCAGCATTTCATTTTTGAAATCTTCTGGAAAATTGGCCTTCGCCTGAAACAGAAACGAAACCGCATCGTAAATCGCTGGGCCTTCCATCGCAGATTGATAGTCGATAAAGAAAACTTCGTCCTGGTCGTTCACCAAAATATTCCGCGCCTGAAAATCCCTGAGCATCAATACTTTAGGTTGCAGGTTTTCCACAATCTCCGTCAGTTTCAGGAATTCTTTCAGCAGTGAAGATTTGTGGTAATGCAGCTCCATAACATCCGCAATGAAGTTTTTGAAATAATACAAATCGTGCATCACAGGCAGCGCATCGTAGCTTTCGTACTCGAAGGTTTTGGCAAAATCCGTTTTCCCTAAAGTTTTAGTTTGAAGCGTGTAAAGCTTGGTCAGGGTTTGCCTTACGAGATTTTTCACACGCTGCGAAGTGCCTTCTGCCGCAATAATTTCCGACAGGGTTTTTGCGCCGAGAAATTCCTGAACATAGATTTTGCGGTCATCCGAAATTTTCAAAACTGCCGGCGTATTGAGATTCAGTTCGGAAAAAAGTTCTGAGAAATAAAAGAAGGCTTCATTTTCCCGAAGATTTTCGTTGAAAGTCACGATGAAATTTTCATCACCGGAAGTTGCCAGCCAGTTAATTCTTGCCGAACCGCTTTGCGCCAGCCTTTTAAAATCCCGCACATTTCCGGCGGAAAAATTTTCGAAAAACTCTAATGCCTGTTCGTCCGTCATCGCTTACAAATTTAAGATTTTTGCCAAATTTGAAGCCAAAACCTATCTTTGCAACGATGTCCGATTTCAAACCAGTACTGAAAATCCTTCTGCGCTTCGTGCTCATCTACATTGCGCTGTTGCTGCTTTACCAGCTGTATCTCAACACGCAGAGCGGTTTGGATTCAGTTTCAATGTGGGTGGGGAAACAGGTGGTTGCCGTGCAGAATTTTTTGGGATATGAATCAAAATTAATCCCGGACCACCGCTACGAAACGGCGTATTTTCAGGTGAACGGAAAAATGCCGACCAGAATGGTGGAGGGCTGCAATGCGATTTCCGTGATGATTCTGTTTTTGGCGTTCGTTTTTGCTTTTTATAAAGGAAGGAAAACCTTCGTTTTCGCGCTGATTTCGCTCGTTATCTTACACATTATGAATGTGTTACGAATTGCTGGGCTGAACCTGATGTATTTTCAGGGCGAGAAATATTTTAAAATCGGCCACGATTATCTTTTTCCTGCGGTAATTTACGGCAGCGTTGTGATTTTGTGGCTGGTTTGGATTAAAGTTTTTGTGCTGAAAGATGAGAAGGCTTTTTGATTGGCTCTTGGTTTTGGCAGGAATTGCAGGCTTGGTTGCGGTGCGCTTTTTCGAAGACCAACTGTTTTACGACCCTTTTTTGCAGTATTTCCACGAAGCCGATAAGCACGGAAAATTCCCACAGTTCGAATGGCTGCCGCTGATTCTCAGCCACTTATTCCGCTTCGTTCTCAACCTGGTTTTTTCGCTCGTCATCGTTCATTTTTTATTCCGGAATAAAAGGTGGACAGTTCAGGCAGCATTATTAATAGCCCTCGTCTTTGCGATTGCCTTTCCTATCTATCTCTACTGCCTGCACACCGAATTCAGCATTGGCAATTTGTTTTCATTCTATGTGCGCCGCTTTGTCATCCAGCCAATAGCCATCCTGCTGATTGTCCCGATGTTTTATTACCGGAGGGAGATGCAGAAGAGAAATCTCGCTTAGTGGCCTTTCCCGTGCTTTTCAGGCTGTGTAATTGTCTTAAAATTCCAGGTGATTTTTTGGGATAATGGCTGTTTGCGCGCAGGGCAGTTTTCCAGCGTGCAGATGTGGCAACTGAAGGCCTGGCAGTCATCCATATGGAAATTGAACTCCACAGGCCGGTCAAGATGCTGCGCAATCTCCTTCACGATGTTTTCCATTTCGGCGTGCGCCGCACGAAGCTCCAGATACCACGGCAAAGTAAGGTGCGCATCGATGTGCAGGCTGCTGCCATACTGCTGAATTTTCATATTGTGCACATCAATCCACTGTGGCTGCCGTTTTTTTTCAAGAAATTCCGCAATGCCAGAGAGCAGCTCTACATCGGCCTCATCCATAATCCCGACCAAAGAACTGCGGATAATTTTATACCCAACGAAAATGATGTAGCCGCCGAAAAACAGGGCAACCAGCGCATCAATCCAGAAAATTTTCGTGAAGTAAACAAGCACCAAACTCAGCACTACACCGGCTGTTGTGATGGTGTCGCTCTGCAGATGTTTTCCAGAGGCAATCAGCACGGCGGAATTTTCCCTGATGCCCTTCTGCACGGAGAGATAGCCCATAAAATAATTGATGGCTGCGGTTGCCGCTACGATGAGAATCCCCCAGTCCAGTTTCTGAAGCTCGTTGCCTTTTGCCAGCGAGGTTCCCGCCTGAATGATAATCATTATTCCGGCAAAGATGATCAGCGCACCTTCCACAGCGGAAGTGACGAACTCGATCTTTCCGTGGCCGTAAGGATGGTCGGAATCGCGTGGTTTTGATGCGATGTGCAGCGAATAAAGACCCATAAAAGCGGCAATGATATTCACGATGCTTTCCATCGCATCGGAGAAAATCGCATCAGAATCGGTGAGCAGCCACGCTAAAAGTTTTCCCGCAAAAAGCAAAATTCCCACCACAGCTACATTGCGCTGGAATGAGAATTTCGTTTTTTCGGACGGCCTCATTTTTTTAAATAATCAGCTGAATTTGTGGAAATTTTGCTTTAAACCCAACCTTGCTGCACAAGGTATTCCGCGATTTGCACGGTGTTTGTGGCGGCACCTTTGCGAAGATTGTCGGCAACTATCCAGAGATTCAGCGTGTTGGGCTGAGAAAAATCTCGGCGGATTCTTCCCACGAAAACTTCGTCCTTACCTTCGGCAAAAAGCGGCATAGGATACTGCAGATTTTCCAAATCGTCCAGAACTTTCACGCCGGGCATCTGGCTTAAAACTTCGCGGACTTCTTCCAGCTCAAAATCCTTCTGAAGCTCGATGTTTACGCTTTCGGAATGGCCGCCCTGCACCGGAACGCGAACCGCCGTAGCAGAAATTCCGAAACTTTCGTCGCGAAGAATTTTCTTCGGTTCACGCATCAGTTTCAGCTCTTCTTTGGTGTAAAAATCATCCGAAAATACATCGCAGTGCGGCAGTGCATTTTTGAAAATCGGGTAAGGGTAAACTTTTTCCGCTGCCGAAGAATTTGGGCTGATATAATTTTCAATCTCACTTTCCAGCTGGTTTACAGCGTTTTTACCAGTTCCAGTTACGGATTGATATGTGGAAACTATGACGCGTTTCAGTCCGTATTTTTTGCGAAGCGGCTCCAGAACCATCACCAGCTGAATTGTGGAACAGTTGGGATTTGCAATGATTTTATCGTTATTCGTGAGAACATCGGCATTGATCTCCGGCACTACGAGTTTTTTGCCGGCATCCATTCTCCACGCCGAAGAATTATCGACCACGGTACAGCCAGCTTCCGCAAATTTCGGCGCCCAATCCAGAGAGGTTTGTCCGCCCGCAGAAAACAGCGCAATTTTCGGTTTTAGTTCGACAGCCTTCTCCAAAGAAACCACTTTGTAAGCATTTCCTTTGAAAGAAATATTCGTGCCGACAGATTTTTCGGAAGCCACGGGAATCAGCTCGGAAACTGGGAAGTTCCGCTCTTCCAAAACCTTGAGCATCACCTGCCCAACCATTCCTGTAGCACCTACAACAGCAAGTTTCATATCTTAATCTTCAATAAATTTCAGCAGTGCGGAAATTTCTTTTTCGGAAACGGTTTCCTTCTCGGATTTATCATAAATCGCCAAAAGATAAACCGAGTTTTTAGAAATTGCCACATAAGCAATTACCCTTCCACCGCCACTTTTACCTTTGTTTTTTGAAGAGATTTTCATTCTGAGTTTTCGGCACTGATTCCCAATGGCAACGCCAATTAGCGGATCAGTTTCCAATTCAGTAAGCAATTCATCGTAATCTCTTTTGATTGATGAATACATTTTTGACAACGCCTTTAGCTGCTTGTCGAACGGTGGAATTGTAAATATTTCAAAGCTCATCCAGAAGCTCTCTTGCAGGTTTCGCCTCCATTTTGCCTTTCTTCACAAGGTTCAGATTGTGCACGGCTTCCCGTATGTCTTTCAGAAGTTCAGGCTCATCCTGCTCGGCAACTTCCGCTTTTTTCACAAACTTCAGGCTGCGCAGAACTTCCAGTGCGAAACTTTCTTTATTATCCGGGATTTCTACCAAAATCGTCATCGCCTCAAATTTTGAACATTAAACATTTAACCTTAAACGCTTACCCAAACAGCCTTTGCCACTGAAACGCCCACAGCATCAGGGCTACAGCGATGAGGGCCATCACCACCCAAGGCATTCTCAGGTGGGTGTTGGTTTTGAATTTCTTGTTTACGATGGTCATCAGCGCTACGGCAATCACCATCGCTGTGGGATGCTCTACATAGGTGTGGCGAAGCACCGGGTCTTTCATCAGCATTCCGGATTCTCTTGCCGCTTTGAAGCCGTCTGAAAAGAAGAGCAGCAATACCAGGCCGATGAGCGCCTGAATGTGGAACAGAATCATCGTGGCAAGGGTAGACTTTTGCAGGAATTTGCTAATTCTGCCGCTGTAGCCAAACATTGCCATTGCAAGTGCTACGAGAAAAACCGCCGTTGCCAGCAGGACGAGGTAAGCGAAGCCACGGTGGGCGTTAAGCATTAGATTAAAATCCATAATTGTTTGTTTTGAGCAAAGATAAAAAAATCCCGGCTGTGGGGCCGGGAAAATAAAAATAATAAGTGTGTTTTTAGAACATATACTTAATACCGAAGTTTGCACTCCAGGTGGTAAATCTTGAACTTACCGGCCTATAAGGTGTTGTCACTAAATCTTTCCCATCCATAAGCATTTGGAATGTTGGATCTGCGACGGCTTCTCTCTCAACTTTTTTCAGCACGCTGCGTCCGTTTGAGAGAACTCTGTCTTGTATTCCCCAATCAGAATTTAACATATTCCCAAAGTTTACAATATCAAGGGAAATCTGCAGTTTATGGCCTTTATCCAGCATATCCCGGAAAAGATCCTGAGATATTCTTAAGTCTACCCTATTTAGCCAAGGCAGAAGGCCTGCATTACGGGGCACAAAGGAACCTCTGTATTTGTCCAGCTTATTATCGACGATATATTTCTCGAAAGCATCTCTCTGCTGTTGAGCAGTATAAAGGACATTCCCTTTGTTATCAGTAATTGGCGCAAACTTCATATCCGCTGTATTCTGTGGTATATAAAGCAGGTCATATGCAATATTATCACCGTTTATATCTCCACTATAATAGTATGAGAAGCGCCCTTGGTTGGAGCCATTATAATATGCACCAATAGTAGTTCCCCAAGGCATATTGTAGCTGATGTTCGCAGTTACCCGGTGAGGGATAGCAAAATCTGAGGTGCTGAGAATCTGCTCATTAGGGTTGTTTATTGATGGAAGGCCTTGCCAAGCAGATCCAGCCGCGGAACCTGGGTTGCTAGTAACATCTTTTGCTTCAGAATAGGTGTAGGAAGCAGAGCCAGATAATCCATGCCAAGGGCGAATGTTAAAGCCGCCGGTCACTGAAAACGCATGCCCCTTCTCATTGGTATTGGTCAATACCGTTACATTATTGGCACCAATTGCCGGATTTACCTGATATACAGCAGTCTGTCCCTTAGGAGCTGCAGGATAAAACTCTCTCGGCAGATTGGTCATACTAACACCGGACGGCTTCCTGTTCGGATTGTACTGAAACACCGCATTTACATCTTTTGTGTAAAGAATATCAGTAGTGAATGTAACGGGAGTGTTTGGTATTTTGTAATCAATTCCTAAACTTGATCTCCATACAGCAGGCATTTTGAATTTATCATCCACGGTAGCAATTGTACCAGGAGCCCCGCCACTTGGCGAAGATATAAATGGCGTTACCTTTTCACCTTTAGGGTTGGTATAATACACAGGATTATTTACATAATAATAAATATCCTCCGGATGGAAGCGGATCTGGCCAATCCAAGGTGCGGCAGATTCATAGGACGGCTCTATGGTGTTCTGCAATACCCCTGCGTTTGTAGGCATATTCGTTAGCCATACGAACGGGATTCTTCCATAGAATATACCTGTTCCACCTCTGAAAATTAGCGAGCGGTCACCAAGCGCGTCAAAGTTAAATCCAAACCTTGGGGACAGCTGAACTTTCTGATCCGGCCATTTGGAAGAGTAGTAATTCCTCTGATTTCCATCCTGGTCTACGAACTGCAGCGCATCAATAGCAGGGTTAGCAGTTAAATCATTAAGATAAAACGGAAGTTCTGCGCGAAGACCTATTGTGAAATTAAAGCGGTCAGTTACAGAAAACTTATCCTGCACATAGAGGGATCCCAATCCGAAATTTACTCTCGCATATGTTTCCTGACCAGCATATGGATAAGTTAAACCGAAATTAATTGGGGCAACTTCGTCCGGTGTACCGGTTTTTAGAAAATCTTCTACAGAATTATATCTGTAATAGCCCGTTCCCATACGGGTATAGGAATTACCAAATTTCTGGATTTCATAGGCTATACCCCCGGTAATGGCGTGCTTGCCTGCGTTATAAGTGATGTTGTTAATAAAGGAATAATTATCATTAACCACATCATTCAAATAAGAGAACAGCTCTGTCCCGAAAGAAATATAGTTACCCCCACCCTTCCAGATGTCAACAAACGGGAACAGCTGGCCACTCGGAGTACTTCTTGTGTCCTGAATTTTCGAGTAAGTGAATAAGAATTTATTCGAAAATCTATTACTAAAAGTTGAATTCAGCTCCGCAGTTACCGATTGAACTTCGTTTGTAAAAGAGTAATTACCGTTCTCAAAAGTCATTGCATTTTCGCTTACCCTATTCCAGGAAGACCTCGGCTGAGGGCCGGAGCTGCCGTTGGCAACCTGCATGGATTCGCCTTTTAGATAATTGTACCGTACCGCAAGCTTATGCTGAGGGTTGATATTCCAATCAATTCTGGCTAAGAACTTGTTACCGTGCTGTTCCGCTTCATCAGCATACCCCTGATACCTACCCGGATCGTAGTTCCATCTGTTAATCAAGTGATTGCGTACAGCAATAAGGTCAGACTCAAGAACTCTCGTCGTATTCGTAGCAGTGTTAGCGACGCCATCCTGAGAAGCTTTCCAAAGATTTGCACCGCTAGCATTTGCTCCGGTGGATTTTTCCATCTCGCCGCTTACGAAGAAGAACAATTTGTTCTTTAAAATCGGCCCGCCAAATGTAAGACCGTTGATCGTTTTTGCCCCCCTTAATTTTGTGATCTCCTCACCGTTAATCTTCCAGCCGTTTAGATCTTTCCCGTTATAGTAGCCGTATAATGATCCGTGAAACTTATTCGTTCCAGATTTCGTTACAGCATTAATACCGGCGCCGGTAAAACCGGACTGTGTAACATCAAATGGGGCGATGTTTACGGTAATTTCCTCTATGGCGTCCAAAGAAATTGGCTGGGAACCACCACCTGGCAGCGGATTGGTACTAAGACCGAAGCCGTTATTAAAGTTCGCCCCGTCGATCTGCAAATTGTTGTAGCGCGCATCCCGACCCGCAAATGATGTACCGTTAGCCTGTGGGGTCAGCTTTGTAAAATCTGTAATACTCCTATTAATTTGTGGAAGTTCCTGAATGGTTTTCTGCCCCACATTGGTTGCAGCACCGGTTCTGTTGATGTTTGTCTTGGACCGCGTCCCGGTGATTGCCACTTCCCTAAGGATAGTAGTTTTCACAGCACCATCATTGTTGGCGGCAGCGCTTGTATTTAGCACGAATGGAACGCCAAGTTCCAGATAAATATCATCATAAACTTCAGGCGCTTCACCTGCTTTTGTAATCTCCACGCGGTAAGGGCCGCCCACACGCATATTCGGGAGCGTAAAGCCACCGGCATTGTCCGCCGTACCGGTGTACACCGTTCCGGAAGGAAGGTGCGTAGCCGTTACCGTAGCGCCGGAAGCCTGAGCCACCACACCCTGGATGCTCGAAGTCGTAACCTGAGCGTGCACCGTGCCATAGCCAGCAAAGGCGATGGCAGCTATGAGCACTGATTTTTTCACTGTATTCATTCCTTTATATATTTTTGGTTCTTTACAGAAAATTTATGCAAAAATGTGATTTATTTAAATCTTGTTTATTAACTTAATGTTAACTTTTAGCAATCTAAATTAAATAAGTTTCATAAATTGCTGAAAATCAGCAGTTTAAAATTTATATGATAAAAATCATAATTCAGAATATCGCAAAAAAAGCGGAAATTGTAAGATTCCCGCATTTTCCTATTTCACTGCCTTCAGGCTTATGTCGATATTTCTCGCCGAGTGTGTGAGGGCGCCCGCCGAAATATAATCCACGCCGGTTTCTGCCACGGCGTGCAGCACATCCCTCGTAATGCCACCACTTGCTTCTGTTTCCGTTCTGCGGCCCACTATTTCCACGGCTTCCCGCATCATCGGTATCGGCATATTATCCAGCATTATCCTGTCCACGCCGGTTTCCAGCGCTTCCCGCACTTCATCAAGGTTCCGCGTTTCTACTTCTATCTTCAGGTCTAAATTGTTTTTCGCCAGGTATTCCCTGCACATTTTCACGGCGTTCGTTATGCTGCCGTTGTAATCTATGTGGTTGTCCTTCAGCATCACCATATCATAAAGGCCAAACCTGTGGTTCGTGCCGCCGCCTATTGCTACCGCCCATTTTTCGCAAACGCGGAAGTTCGGCGTGGTTTTCCGCGTGTCAAGAAGCTTAGCCTTCGTGCCGAGAAGCCGCGAATTCCAGTCGTGCGTCAGCGTAGCTATGCCGCTCATCCGCTGCATACAGTTCAGCACCAGCCTTTCCGTTTGCAGGATGCTCCGTGCGCTGCCTTTCACGATGAAGCCAATATCACCGGCTTTCGCAGCATCGCCATCCCTCATCAAGATTTCCAGGCTAAGGTCAGCGTCAAAGGTTTTGAAGATGATCTC
This sequence comes from Cruoricaptor ignavus, assembly GCF_014961145.1. Lineage (NCBI taxonomy): Bacteria > Pseudomonadati > Bacteroidota > Flavobacteriia > Flavobacteriales > Weeksellaceae > Cruoricaptor > Cruoricaptor ignavus. The sequence continues at coordinate 1,474,750 of NZ_CP063145.1, read as the reverse complement.
CGCCAGCTCAATTCCGGCAAGGATGCAATCTTCCTTGATGAGGAGTTTCGCGCTCTGCCCCATCCCTTCAGGAATCGTGGAAAGCGTGGAGAAATCTCCAGGCCCGAGATCTTCCTTCAGGGCATTTTGTACAAATTCCCGCAGCGCCTCTTCTGTCGCATACGGTGGTCGGGTACCTATCATTTTGTTTACTTTTTTTAAAGATTTACAACGATGCCAAGCGCCCCGTGGCTCCCAATCTCTGCAAAAGCACCGAATTTATCATTGAAAAAATATCTTCCGCCAATGTGAGCGCCCACGCCAAAATTTCCACCGGCAATGCCTAAATCCAGCCCAGGATAAACATCCCATTTCTCCGGCAAATTCAGCGCATCCTGAAGGTGTGCGTTCGCCCTTGCAAAAAGGAAATACTGCCGCACTTTGCCGCTCTGGTTGCCGTTGTTCAGGTACAGGTGCAGCCCAGCACCCAGGCTCAGCATATTGGTAAGGCCATAGTCGTAGTTTACCGACAGGCCTGCACCGTAGCCGTACACATTGGCACCGCCCTGAACAGTATGAGATTGCTGGCCCTCCCAAGCCTGCGCATGCACGAAATTTCCGACAAACAATAATGCAGCGCCAAGCAAAAATTTCTTCATTTTCTCTGATTTTGTGTAAATTTCCAAAAAATATGGCAAACCGCCAACTTTGAATTGTTTTAAAAACTGAAAACTTTGGGAAATATTGTGAAAATCACCGGGCTGAATCTTGATATTTTTTGGAAAAACCCAAGGGCGAATTTTGAAATTATCGAAAATGAATTCGCTGAGGTTCAAACGGATGTAATTCTTCTGCCGGAAATGTTTTCCACCGGTTTCTGTATGGATGCCGCCGAAATTGCTGATAGTTCCGGCGAAACTTTAGCCTGGATGAAAGCCTTGGCGAAGGAGAAAAATGCGGCAGTTGCAGGCAGCGCTTCCGTAAAGGAAAACGGGAAGTTTTTCAACCGCTTCTACTTCGTAAAGCCCGATGGCTGCGCGGATTTTTATGATAAACGCCACCTATTTTCCTATTCCGGCGAAGATGAAATTTACCAAGCGGGAACTAAACGGAACATTGTGGAATTTCGCGGCATACGCTTTCTGCTGCAGGTTTGCTACGATTTGCGCTTTCCCGTTTTTTCCAGAAACCGCGATGATTATGAGGCGATGCTCTTCGTTGCCAATTGGCCGCAAAATAGGGTGGATGCGTGGCGCAGTTTGCTGAAAGCCAGGGCGATAGAAAATTTAGCCTTCGTTTTTGGCCTGAACAGAATTGGGACGGATGGCAACCAGCTTTTCTACGAAGAAAGTTCGCACGCGTTTTTTGCCGACGGCTCGGAAATTTCCGAAAAATCCGGAAACCTCATCACCGCCAATTTCGGTTTAGCTGAATTGCAGAAATTCCGTGAGAAATTCCACTTCCTTCAAGACCGCGACGATTTTGAACTTGTTTTCTAAGGACGGAATTTCAAGTCCCTTCTTTCTCAATCACTTAATCAGCGAAACGGTTCAGCAGTTCTGTCAGCGTATTCACATCGTGCACACCGCTTGCTTTCCACAGCTGCTCGCCGTTTTTGAAAATCGCCAAAGTAGGCACACCTCTCACGCCGTTCTGCGCAGCAATCGAGGGATATTGGTCGATGTCGATTTTCACGATCCGCGCTTTTTCGCCCACATTTTCCTTCACGCTGTTCAAAACGCTCGACTGCACTTTGCACGGCTGGCACCAGGTAGCAAAAAAATCAATAAGGACGGGACGCTCCGAGTGGATAAGTTCCTGAAATTTCTGTGACATAAAAAATTGGATTAAAGCTCCTGAATAATGAGAAATAGATTCTTTTCCTGAATCCCAACCACCTCGTGCTGCACATTTACAGGAATTTCGTAGACATCCGCCTCGCCGAAGCGTAGCTCCTGCCCTTCAATCAGGAAATTGATCTCACCCTTCAGTACAATGAGCGTTGCCGGCACCGGGGTTTGATGCTTTTTCATCACCGCACCCTCACCTAAAGCCACAACAAACTGACGGCTTTTGGGGGAATTTTTGATTTTGAAAATATTTGCTTTTTCAGCGCTGAACTCTATATTCTCTAAAATATTCATAATCAAACAGTTTTGAGTTTAGTTTCTTTAATTTTGTTAAAACCCCCGTCAATTTCCGTGAAATTCCGGATGCCTTTCGCGTTCAGTATGCTTGCCGCCACCATACTTCTGTAGCCGCCCGCACAATGCAGGTAGAAGTGCTCATCATCTGAAATCTGCGGAGACCATTCCGCAATTTCCGCCAAAGGGAAGCTTTGCGCATTCACCAAGTGGCCGGCAGAAAACTCCGCGCATTTCCGCACATCCACAATTTTTGAATCCGGCGAGATTTCCTGCGCCATTTCATCGGCAGAAATTCTGCGCACCGCATCGGTTTCCCTCCCGGCATTTTTCCACGAAGCAAAACCGCCGTCCAAATAGCCTACCACATTATCGAAGCCCACCCTTGCAAGCCTTGTGATCGCTTCTTCTTCGGTGCCCGGCTCGCAAACCAAGAGCAAAGGCTGCTGCACATCTACAATCATCGCGCCAACCCACGGTGCAAAATCGCCCTTCAGGCCGATGTTTACCGAATTGGGAATGAAGGCTTTGTGGAATTCCGCTGCACTTCTTGTGTCCAGAATTACGGCGCCGGTTTGCTCAGCCGCCATTTCAAAATCTTCCGCGGAAAGCGGCTTCAGGCCTTGCTGCATCACGCTTTCGAAACTTTCGTAGCCACCCTTGTTCATCGCCACATTCATCCCGAAATATTTCGGCGGCGCACCCAGCCCATCCAGCACAGCCTTCACGAAAGACTCTTTATCAGGCTGGTTCAGCGCGTAATTCGTGCGCTTCTGATTGCCAAGGGTATCCACCGTTTCTTTCTGCATATTTTTTCCGCAGGCAGAGCCAGCGCCATGAGCTGGATAAACCGTGATATCATCGGGCAGCGGCAGAATTTTTTCCGTCAAGCTTTCGTACAGCATTCCGGCAAGTTCTTCCTGCGTCATATTCGCTGATTTCTGCGCTAAATCAGGGCGGCCTACATCACCCAAAAACAAGGTATCGCCGGAGAAAATCGCGATTTCTTTTCCGCTTTCATCCAGCAGAAGGTAGGTGGTGCTTTCCAGTGTGTGCCCCGGTGTGTGAAGCGCCTTTATCTTCACATCGCCAATTTCAAAGAGCTGCCCATCTTCAGCGATGATGGCTTCAAAGCTTGGCTCGGCAGTTGGCCCATACACAATGGGTGCGCCGGTTTTCTGGCTTAAATCCAAATGGCCGGAAACAAAATCTGCGTGGAAGTGTGTTTCAAAAATGTACTTCAGCGTAACGCCGTCGTTATCCAGACGCTGAAGGTAAGGCGCTATTTCGCGCAAGGGATCTATGATGGCTGCTTCGTTTCCGGAGACGATATAATAGGCACCCTGCGCTAAGCATCCGGTGTAGATTTGTTCGATTTTCACTTTAGTTGTCATTAACAAATTAAGAAATTACCAGATTAAGAAATTAGGAAATTCAGCGAGAAAATTTCATAATGGCTCAATTTCTCAATGCCTTAATTTTTATTAGAAAATATTTAATATCTCAGCATTTTTCTCGCCGAGCTTTACTTTTTCGCCCACGGTTTTTCCCTGAACGCCTGCGAAAACAGGTGCGTCCGAAGAAATGCCGATGAGTTTCTTCCCGTTAAAATCCACCGCAGGAATTGCAGCGCCTAAGAACACAATCATCTCGCCCAAATCTACGATGCTGCCTTCTTCTACCGTTGTAAATTCCTGGTTTTCAAAAGATTTTAGGATTGCCAGATTCTCATTTGCTTTCGCCAGCACATCCTCCATCCCGTACTGCTGCTGCTTTAGCTCATCCTGGTGAGAGAGGTCTTCTGGGTCTATCGTATCATCTTCATCCAAATCCGCAGCGTTGTCCAGCTCGTCCGTTCGTTTCGCCAGGCGCTGTACCATCTGCTGCTGCTCGTCCATCAGTGCCTGCATTATGTCCTTTCTCGTCATCACAAAAATATTTTACTCAAAATTAACAAAAAATAAACCAATGTTTGAAATGCGCAGGTTTCGCCAAAAAAAATTAACTTTAGCCCTTAATTCTGAACGAAAAAGATGGCGGACAAACAGAAATTTATCAACGAACTTAGTGCAAGATACACGGCAAAAGGCGACAGCATAGTGCTGGGAAAGGGCATCCTGAACGGAGAGGTGGTGCCGGAAGTTTCGGTGGAAATCCCGCTGAAAACCATCAACCGCCACGGCTTGATAGCCGGTGCTACGGGAACCGGAAAAACCAAAACGCTGCAGGTTTTTGTGGAGCAGCTTTCCAAAGCAGGCGTGCCAAGTTTGGTGCTGGATATTAAGGGAGATTTCTCGGGAATAGCCGTGCAAGGCTCTGAAAATGAAATAATTAAGGAAAGATATACTAAAACCGGGCTGCAGTTTTCGCCGCAAAGCTTCCCTGTGGAACTGATGACGATTTCCGGTGAGAAGGGCGTGAAACTTCGGGCTACGGTTACAGAATTCGGGCCTTTGCTTTTGTCCAAAATTTTAGGGCTGAACGAAACGCAGACCAGCATTATGTCCATCGTTTTCAAATATGCTGATGATTACGGCTTGCCGCTTATTGATTTGGAAGATTTGAAAAAAGTGCTGCAGTTCGTCACGGAAAATAAGGAAGGCAAGGCGGAGTTTACCAATAATTACGGCGCGATTTCGCCGGCTTCTCTCGGTGCCATCCGCAGAAACATCGTGGCTTTGGAGCAGCAGGGCGCCACGAAATTTTTCGGCGAGCCAAGCTTTGATGTGCAGGATTTTCTTCGCCAAAAAAACGGAAAAGGCGTGGTAAACATCCTTCGCGTAGCCAACATCCAAAGCCAGCCACAGCTGTTCTCCACCTTTATGCTGTCGCTGTTTGCGGAAATTTTTATGACATTCCCTGAAGAAGGAGATTCCGGGAAACCGAAGCTCGTGCTCTTCATCGATGAAGCGCACCTCATCTTCAAAGAAGCATCAAAATCTTTGCTAGCGCAGATTGAAACGATGGTGAAGCTCATCCGCTCAAAAGGTGTGGGCATCTACTTCATCACGCAGATTCCGGGCGATGTTCCGGAAAATGTGCTTTCGCAGCTTGGGCTGAAAATTCAGCACGCTTTGCGCGGCTTCACAGCGAAGGACAAAAAGGAAATCACGAAGGCTGTGGAAAATTATCCGATTACGGAATATTACGATGCAGCGCAGCTCATCCAGAATTTGGGAATTGGCGAAGCCTTCGTCACCGCTTTGGATGAAAAGGGCATCCCAACGCCTTTGGTGGATACCTACCTGCTTTCGCCGGAATCCAGGATGGATGTGCTTACAGATGAGGAGGTTACGGCGCTTACATCTCAATCCGAACTCGTGAAAAAATACGAAAACCCGGTGGATAAAGTTTCGGCCTACGAAATGCTGACGCACAGAATGGAAGAGGCCGCGCAACAACAAGTGCCGCCAACCTACAATACGCCTACGCAACGCACTGTAAATCAGCGCACAAGCTCTAAACAGGAAGCGTCAGTTTTCGAGCAAATTCTCAATTCCAGGCAGGGCAGAACCTTCACGAATACTTTGGCGAGAGAGGGTGCGAAAAGCATTTTGGGAATGCTTGGCTTAGGCGGAAGAAAACGGCGCTAAACGATGTATGCCATCATCGATATCGAAAGCAACGGCGGAAAATTTCGGGAGGAGAGCATCATCGAAATTGCCATCTACCGCTTTGACGGTCACGAAGTTACGGACCAGTTCATATCGCTCGTCAATCCGGAAGACGAGATTTCAAAGTATGTGCAGAAGCTGACCGGCATTATGCCAAAAATGGTGAAAACCGCGCCGAAATTTCACGAATTGGCAAGGCGCGTTCTCGAAATTACGGAAGGTGCCACGCTTGTTGGCCACAACATTGAATTCGATTATAGGATGCTTCGCCAAAGTTTCAAACGGCTCGGTTATGAATTCAGAATCAACACTTTAGATACGATTGAGCTTTCGCGGAAACTCATCCCCAACGCTGAAAGTTATTCGCTGGGAAAACTGGTGAAATCGCTGGGAATTCCGCTGACTTCGCAGCACAGGGCTTCTGGCGATGCAAGGGCAACTTTGGAATTGTTTAAACTGCTGATTACCAAAGATATAGACCGAAAAATCATCGAGCAGCAATTCGAAGAAACCAATGCGAAAACTTATACGAACAAAGTAAAAGAGCTGACGCAGGATTTGCCGGCGGACAAAGGAATTATTTTTTTTCAGAACGCATCTGGCGAGATACTCCGCTGCGACTATTCTGAAAATATAAACCGCTCGGCTAAACGGATGTTCAACTCAAAATCTGCAAGGGTGCGCGCTCTGCAAGAAAATACTCGGCAGGTTAATTACGAGCTTACGGGTACCCCGGTAATTGCGGGGCTGATGATAAAAAATTTGGGCATCTCACGAAGGAACCGATATTCTCACGGTCTCTTTTTTACTGAAAATCAGTTTATTATATCAGATCTTAATACTGAAAACCGAAGAGATGCTATTCTTAAATTTAAAACTTACAGCCAGGCGAAAAAGGTACTACAATACCTATCTTCAGAGCTGCAACTTACTGATTTAGAGTCTTTAAACCAAAAAATTAATTTTCCTGAAAGAAATTTTCTTCTCATATCCTCGGGCAGGAAGATTGGCGAAAAATCTTTTCTTTTTATTGAGAAAGGCAGGCTGCGAGGCTATGGTTTCTTTGAAATCAACACCCAAATCAACACTTTAGAAAAAATTCACCAGAGTATGGTAAATGCCAAACCAGATTCTGACACCCTTAACGAACTAAAAATCAGCCTGTTACGCGGAGACTATAGAGTCCAGGAATTTACTCAAGATTAGCGGCGTTTGTTTTTTAGCCGTGCTGATCTTATTAGCCGCTTGTTGCGTTCAACCTTTCTTCTGATTATTTCCTGCGGATCTTTATTCTTCACTGTCTGGGTATTGAATACAAGGATGGGAAAGATGATTCCTATGGCGAGGGCGAGCATTATAAGCGAAGCGCGGAGGCCATCGCTCAAAATTTCGAGATAGGTCTGAATCTGCGCAGAATTCACATCCTCACTTACAAATTTCAGCAGGCCGATGATGAACTGATAACCAAGCTTGCCGGGAATCATATTGGTAATTGCCGGCACCGTAAAAACTATCGGCGGGGTGTGCACACGATGTGCGAAATACAACCCTGATATCCCAATCACTGAGGCTCCGGCAAGCGATGCTGCGATGATGTTGTCCGATACGAATTGTAAAAAAAAATTCCTAACCGTAAAGCCTGCTGCTCCCAGGACTGCGACCACCCAAAGCGCGCGCTTCGGAGTGCTGAAAAGTACCGCAAAGCCTACCGCCACGCAGATTGCCAAAAATATTTCCTTAAAGAATTCCTGTCCCATTTCCAAATAATAAAAGTGCCACGCTGAACCCCAGGGCTACGGCTGCCACCATCATCATCGCCATCGCGAGCTTTGCCCAGCCGGAAACCACCTGGCCGGAGATGAGATCCAGGCAGCCATTGGTGAGAGGCACGCCGGGTATCAGCCACAGTACGCTCGCGGTAAGCGCACCGTCGAACCGGGTTGAAAATATCAGGGAGAACAGCTCCACGAGGCCTGCCGAAACTGCCGCGCCGATGAACCAAGCCACATGCATATTAAACTTTTTCCTAAGAACTATGCCGCGCACCGCATACCCGAGTGCCGCGGCAATAAAGCCTGCAGCCATCTGCCCGATGCCGCCGCCGAAGAGCCCCGTAAGCCCCGCCGTGGCAAGCGCGACGCCTGTTAGTTTCGCCCACTCTGGGTATCCGTTCAGCCTGGAGATATGCGTAAGTTTTTCCTGAATTTCTGCAGGAGTCATTTTTTTTTGAGCCACATCCCAGCTAAGAATGCTGATTTCCGAAACGATGCCGTAATTTACATGGTAGCCCTTTATGCTTTTTACTACCGTCTGTCTCCTGCCACTTTTTTTGTGCAAGATGCTGAAAATCAATGCGGAATGAGAAAAGAAAAATTCCGCCTCGCAGCCCATACCACCCGCCATCCGGTGCAGGTTTCTTGCCGTCCTTGTGGCATTGGCCCCGTTGGAAACGAGCAGATTACCAGTCTCCGAAAGGATTTCGCAAATTTGGGATAATTGATTTTGTTCCGGCATATCGGCAAATTTAAGAAAGAGTACTCATCTATTCAAATCTGCCATTTTGTCTTATTTCTTTATCTTTGCAGCCCAGTTCTTGAGAGTTTTTGTTTAATACAAAAGCATCAACAACTAGCAAACGGAACTTTTTACCAAATTAACTTTAAACCTTGACCCTTAAACTTTGAACCAAAGTAGTGGAACAGAAATATATAGACGAAACCAAGCAGGGCGAAGCCTTTGCGATTGCGGAAAGGCCGGAGAATACGAAGAAGCTCTTCCTGGAAAGCTACGGCTGCCAGATGAATTTTTCGGATTCGGAAATCGTGGCTTCCATCCTAAATGAGCAGGGCTACAACACAACGCTGGTGCCGGAGGAAGCAGATTTAATCTTGCTGAACACCTGCTCAATCCGCGAAAAAGCGGAGCAGACCGTGCGCAAAAGACTGTCGCAGTTTAAGAACCAGAAACAGCAAAACCCACGGCTGAAGGTAGGCGTTTTAGGATGTATGGCAGAGCGCCTGAAAACGAAGTTTTTAGAGGAAGAACAACTGGTGGACATCGTGGTAGGCCCCGATGCTTACAGGGATCTGCCCAATCTTCTGAAGGAAACGGAGGACGGCAGAGATGCGATAAATGTGATACTTTCCAAGGAGGAAACCTATGCGGACATTAATCCCGTTCGCTTGGGTGGAAACGGCGTGACAGCCTTTGTGACGATTACTAGAGGCTGCGATAATATGTGCACATTCTGCGTGGTGCCCTTCACCAGAGGCCGCGAAAGAAGCAGGGATCCGCACTCCATCATCAAGGAATGCCGCGAACTTTGGGAGAATGGCTACAAGGAGGTGACGCTGCTTGGCCAGAATGTGGACTCGTATCTTTGGTATGGCGGCGGACCGAAGAAGGATTTCGCCAAGGCATCCGAAATGCAGAAGGCTACAGCGGTAGATTTTGCACAACTGCTTGATATGGTGGCAGTTGCCGTGCCAGAAATGCGGATAAGATTTTCCACATCCAATCCGCAGGATATGAGCCTGAGCGTTTTCCGGACGATGGCGAAGCACAAGAACATCTGCCGCTATGTACACCTACCGGTGCAGAGCGGCAGCGACAGAATTCTGCAGCTGATGAACCGGCAGCACACAAGGCAGGAGTATATAGACCTGATAAAAGCGGCGCGCGAAATAGTGCCAGATGTTGCCTTTTCGCAGGATATGATTGTGGGCTTCTGCACGGAAACAGAAGCAGACCACCAGGATACACTTTCGCTGATGCGCGAAGTGGAGTACGATTACGGCTATATGTTCGCGTACTCGGAGCGCCCTGGAACGCCAGCTCACAAAAAGATGGCGGACGATGTGCCGCCTGAAACCAAAAAGCATAGGCTGCAGGAAGTAATAGATTTGCAGGGGGAGCTTTCGCGGAAGCGAATGCAGAGCTATGTGGGCAGGGTGCACGAAATTCTGATAGAAGGCACTTCCAAAAGAGATGAAAATCAATGGAAGGGCAGGAATTCCCAAAATGCGGTTTGCGTTTTCGACAAACTTCCCGGCCAAAACATCGGCGATACGGTGCAAGTTTTCGTGTACGACAATACCCAGGGAACGCTGAAAGGCAGAACGGTGGAGGAATGATTGGCTTCAGAGAAATTTACGATAAACTTTTCCCGCAATATCTTACTGAAGCACAAGGTGTTGCGGAAGATTTTTCATTGCTGAAGGATGCGGAGGTTTCGGCGGAGAATTTCAGTTTTTATACTTCGGTGTCGTCGGTTTTTTCGTCAAAAATTGAGGGTGAGGAAATGGAGCTGGATTCTTTCCTGAAACATAAAAATCAGTTGGCGGAGTTTCAGCCCGATTTCACCAAAAAAGTGGACGACCTGTTTGATGCGTATCTTTTTGCGCAGCAGAATTCATTAACCAAAGAAAATATTTTCGAAGCGCATAAAATTTTGTCAAGGAATATTCTGGCGAAAAATCAGCAGGGAAAAATTCGCACCGGCAATATGTTCGTGATGACGGAGGATGGGAAAATAGAGTATGTGGCGGCAAATCCTGAGGCTTTGGAAAATGAAATGAAATCGTTTGTTGATGAGGTTAAAGATTTGATTTGTGAAGAGTTAACGATTAATGAAACTTTATTTTTCGCATCGCTAATTCATCTGACCTTTGTGAAAATCCACCCGATGAACGATGGCAACGGAAGGCTTGCACGGCTTCTGGAAAAGTGGTTTCTTGCGGAGAAACTTGGCGAAAAAGCCTGGCTCATCCAAAGTGAAAAATTTTATTATCGACATCATAATTTATATTACCAAAACCTTCGGAAGCTTGGGCTGGAATTCGATTTTCTGGATTTCGGGAAGGCATTGGATTTTCTGCTGATGCTTCCTAATAGTTTGAAAATCAAGCAATAAAACAAAATTTAACACAAAAAATCTATGGCAGATTTACAACCAATAAAAAACCGCTTCGGCATCATCGGAAATTATCCTGCGCTTAACAGAGCGCTGGAAAAGGCAATCCAGGTGGCGCCTACAGACATCACCGTGCTGGTCATCGGTGAATCGGGAACCGGGAAGGAGTTCATCCCGAAAATCATCCATTCCGAATCGCGAAGAAAACATCAGCCGTACATCGTGGTAAACTGTGGCGCAATCCCGGAAGGCACGATAGATTCGGAGCTTTTCGGTCACGAAAAAGGTGCGTTTACTGGTGCTACTTCCACAAGGAAAGGTTATTTCGAAGTGGCAGACGGTGGCACAATTTTCCTCGATGAGGTGGGCGAACTGCCTTTGCAGACGCAGGTTCGCTTGCTTCGCGTTTTGGAAAGCGGCGAGTTTATGAAGGTGGGCTCTTCCCAAGTTCAGAAAACGGATGTACGCATCGTGGCGGCTACGAATGTGAATATGCTGAGGGCTATTCAGGATGGCAGATTCCGCGAAGACCTTTACTACAGGCTGAATACGGTGCAAATTGATATGCCGCCGCTTCGCGAAAGAAAGGGCGACATCCACCTGCTGTTCCGGAAATTTGCGATAGATTTTGCCGAGAAATACCGGATGCCGGAGCTCAGCCTGTCTCAGGATGCGGTGCAATATCTGGAGGGCTACGCTTTCCCGGGAAATGTGCGGCAGCTAAGAAACCTGGTGGAGCAGATGACCGTAGTGGAGCAGAACCGCGAAATCAGCGGGCAGAAGCTGGCGGAGTACATACCGATGCAGGAGAATCTGCCGGCAGTTGTGCAGAAAAATTCTTCGGCTGGCAGCGATTTCAGCAGCGAAAGGGAGCTGATGTACAAAATCCTTTTCGATATGCGGAACGACATTAATGATTTAAAAACCTTAACTTCGGAGCTGATAAAAAACCGCGGTAACGCAGCGCTTACAAACCACGAGCAAAGCCTGATAAACCGCATCTACACGCAGGAGACGAATCCTGGTTCGCTGCTGTATTTTGAAAATCAGGCGGTGACGAACCCTGTGATTTCGGCGGAAGCACCGGAATATCAGGATGTGGAAGATGTGGAAATTGAAGAGGAAAAGCCGGAAACGCTGTCACTGCAAAACAATGAAAAAGAGCTGATAATGAAGGCTTTAGAAAAGCACAAAGGCCGCAGAAACCGTGCAGCGGATGAGCTTGGTATTTCGCAGCGCACGCTGTACCGGAAGATAAAGCAGTATGATTTAGAAAAGTAAATGCTGATGGCTATAAAATTCAGGCTGAAAAATTGCTTTTCACAAATTGCATTATTCGCAATATTTTTGCTGAATTCTTGCTATAGTTTCACGGGCTCTTCGCTGAGTCCGGAAGTGAAAACAATTTTAGTTCGGGACTTTGTAAACACGGCTTCTCTGGTCAATCCAAATTTGGCGCAGCAGTTTTCTACCGACATCCAAAACCGATTTTATCAGCGCACAACTTTGAAGGGTGCAACGGTTCAGCCGGACCTTTTAATCGAAGGTGAGATTACGGATTATGTGATTTCGCCGACAACGATTTCAAGCGGAATTGAAACGCAGGGCGGTATAATTCAAGCGGCGCAAAACAAGCTAACTATCACAGTTAAAGTGCATTACGAGAATAAAATTAATCCGGAAAAAGGCTTCGACAGAACTTATTCCGATGAAGCGGTTTTCAGTTCAGACCTGGACATCAATCAGATTGAAGCTTCACAGGTGAAGATAGTGAATGAGCGGATTATCAATAAAATTTTTAACGATATCATCGCAGATTGGTAATGATAAATTCAAGAATTTTGCAATTGGCGAAAAACCCGAAAAGCATCACATCGGATGATTTGCCAATTTTAGAAAATGCCATTGAAAAATTTCCTTATGCACAAAGTTTTAGGGCTTTGTATTTGATTGGTATTCAGAGTTTTAACTCAGTAAATTATACTGAAGAACTTTCTAAAACTGCGGCTTTTACCACGGATAAAAAACTGCTTTACCGCCTCATAAGAAAACACAGACAAACTAAGGAGCGCCCATCAATACCGGAAACTATTTCTGACAACCGGGATGTAGAAAGCTTCCGCCTGGTGCCGGCAAAGGAAGCTGCTGGAACAACTCCGGATTTTAGTTTTAATGAAATACCGGAACTTATTCAGGAAGAAAAGCTGAAGCCCGTGTATGTGAATGGTGAGCTGAACAGAATACTGTTTGAGGGCGAGGAAGATTTCATGAATCAGCCGGCGGTGGAAATCGATTTGGAATCTACCAAGGAGTCCGGGGTGATTGTTTTGGCGAATAGCGATACTGGAGAATTTGCCCAACCGCAAAATCAGGAAAAAATCTTGGAGCAAAAACTTTTAAAAAATGAACCCGCTGAAAACGGTTTAAACACTGAAATTCAGCAATTTGAAGGAGCAAAAGGAGATCAGGAAATTATGGATGAAGAAAATCTTCATAGCCGGAAAACTCTGGAGGAAACTTCAGCAAATACTCGGGAGACTAAACAGGCCAGGCATTCTGCGCAGACAAGTTTTAAAAGCGAGGAGAATTTTTTCCCTGAAATAAACCTGAAAGCCGGCGGAAATCATATACAGATGCCACCTCCGCAGCAACTTAGCAGGCACGATGCAGAGATGCGCGCACTGATCGCTTCTGTAGAAGCAAAAATGCAGGCAAAAAAACTTGAAAAGCAAGCTGGCAGCTCACACAAAATCGAAACGGATGCAGCCAGTGAGGAGCCTGATGCGAATATCAGCCAGGAGACGAACTTCAGCGAAAGCAGCCGGACACAGCACGAAAACGAACAAGCGGGGGAAAGAGTTGAAAACACAAACGAAAGCAATGTCCCTATTTTCATAGACACCTGGAAAAACTGGCTGAAACTGGGAATAGCAGCTGCGAAAGAAACTTCCGCCGAGCCCGCAGAAAACCTTTCAAAAACAGGTCCTATATCTGATGCAAAAGCTTCCGCGATTGACCGCTTCATCGAAACTGAGCCAAAAATCTCCCGCCTGAATGAGGATAGCAGCTTCGTAGCGAGGGAAAGGGGCAGCGATATTTCCCACCTGATGACGGAAACCCTTGCCAATCTCTACGCTGAACAGAAGCTGTATGCAAAGGCCATAAAGGCATTTACGCTGCTAAAGGACAAATATCCTGCAAGGGAGGATTATTTTGAGGCTAAGATCAACGAAATCAAGGAATTGCGGGGGCGTGTTTAGGCATTGGTTTCATCTTCCTCCGCAGCCTTCTGTCTTTTAATTTTTTCGCAAAGTTTTATAAAATCCACTTCTACCTCCGCCTGGTTTTTGGGTAATTTTCTCGAAACCCAGAAAAGCATCGAGGAAGATACTCCAAAAGCCTCAAGAAACAATGCCTTGTTCAGCCGGTAAGTTTCGCGCAGGAGCCGCTTTGCACGGTTGCGGTCTACTGCCTTTTTCAGAAATTTTTTCGATACGGAAACCCCTACTTTCGGCATCTTACCTCCTTCATCGGGCAGAACAATCACGCGGAGGCTGCCGCCCGTATGCCATTTTCCCTCGCGGAACAGCCTGTCTATTCCGCTTTTCCCCTTCAGTTTCTCACTGCGTTTGTAGCCGCGGTCTGTCATTTCCTTAAGTGGTTAATGACTTCAGCAGCGGCGTACAGCCCGAAGATGGCAGGAATAAAGCTGATGGTGCCATAGTACGATTTTTTGAAATTTTCGCCGTCAGTCATTTTCAGCGCATCTTCCTGCTGAAGTTCGGTGGAAAATACGCATCGAAAGCCTTTATTAATCCCATCTCTTCGCAGCCTCTTTCGTACCTGCTTCGCGAGGTAGCAGTCTCTGGTTTTGGATATATCGCGCACCATCACCTTGCTCGGGTCGCTTTTCCCGCCGGCGCCCATCGCACTTACGATCTTCAGTTTGCGCTGCCTTGCCGCCTTTATCAGCGCGATTTTCGGCGAGAGGCTGTCGATGCAATCTAATATATAATCGAAATTTTCCGAATCCAGAAGCTCGTGCATTTTTTCTGGAATAAGGAACTCATTGATTGTCTGCAGCTTAAGTTCCGGATTGATGTCCATTAGCCGTTCTGCTACTACTTCCACTTTCGGTTTTCCCACGGTGCTTTGCAGCGCAGGAAGTTGCCGGTTAATGTTTGTAATATCCACAGAATCTCCGTCTGCAATTGACATTTTCCCGATGCCCGCTCTCGCTAAAAATTCCGCGGCGAAAGAGCCCACGCCGCCAAGGCCAACCACTAAAACATTGGCAGCATTCAGCTTCTGCAAGCCATCCTGCTTCACGAGAAGTTCCGTTCTTTCCTGCCAATTTTGTTTCATTTTTTTAATTTTGATAAATTCTCAACGATTTGCTCGTTTATTTGAAATACCGTCATTTGCTTAATTTCCGCTGCTTTGCTGTAAATTTCTTCAATTTCAATTTCGGAATCATCGGTTTCCAGGAAAAATCTGTCGGGAGAAATTTCGCGGAAAATTTCCTGCAAAGATACACTGCGCAAAAGCTCTGCGCCAAAGGAAAGATAAAATCCGGCGCCTAGCAGCGCGCGTGCGGTTTCAGATTTTTTATTAAAACCGTGTACGATGAGCGGCACCTGCGCGTTTCCGCAGAGCCTTATAAGGTCCTGATGCCGCCGCACACAGTGGATTATGAGCGGCTTGCGGAGGCTTTCTGCGAGCTCAAGATGCTTTAAAAATACTTCGTCCTGAAGGCTATGGGGCGCGGCGGCGCGGGAATCCAGGCCGCATTCTCCAATCGCTATACAGCGGCTGCTGAGGACTTTACGGTTGATTTCCTCAAATTTTTGCTGCCAATTTTCCGTAATGTCCATCGGGTGAATTCCGGCGGAAAACCATCTTTGCGCGGGAGGCTCATCCATAACGAGATTGTAAATACCGCCGGAGAGTTCTTTTTTATGATGGTGAAAATCGAAGTATTGCACATTCAAAAGTATGGAAAATATTGATCGGCTTGTTAAACATTTGTTTATTAGTTAAAAAAAGTTAAATTTACCGCAGAAAATTTTGCGGTTTAATGAGTAAGAAATTTACTGACAAGCAGATACACATCCTCGATGTGGCAGAGGAGCTCATCGCAAAAAAGGGTTTTAAAGGCACCTCCGTTCGGGAAATTTCCTCTAAGGCAAATGTGAATGTAGCGATGATCTCCTATTACTTTGGCTCCAAGGAGAAGATGCTCGCCTACCTGTACCAGTACCGCGTGCAGCGCGCCCGTGCGAACCTCTCTGAGTTTGCGCAGACCATCATCGATGGGAAGCCGGAGATGCAGATGAAGGAAATTATAAAGTTCGTGGTGAACCAGATGTTCCACTACAGCTATTTCCACGGCTTCGTTCGGCAGGAATTCCAGCACGACGAGGTGATAAAGGATGACTTGCTGGAATTCTACCACAGGGTGACGACCTACATAGATGCCATCGTGAAAAAGGGCGTGGCTACAGGCGTTTTCCACTATGCGCCAAAGTCTGAGGATATACTGGTGACCATTATCGGGGCGGCGCTGTTTGCCATCCGCAATGAAAATTTCTATAAAAAATACATCCCCGATAACGATAGCGAGACCTACCTGCAAAAGGCTCAGGCGAAGGTGCTGAGCAGCTCTTACCAGAATATCTTCTCGCTGCTTGGCTATCAGCCGGAAGCCGATCCTCGTTAAAAAATCATAAAAGTGCCTGCCGGGAAACCATCAATTGAAAAATTGGTATTTTTGCCGACTGAATGGCCGCGTTGGTCAAAATTTTATGAAAAAGATTCTCTATATCCTCAGCATAGCGGCATTGCTGGCTTCCTGCAAAAACCAGTACGACGCCGCGATGAAAAGCACAGACAAAGATGTAATCCTCTCTGCGGCGAATGATATGTACTCCAAGAAAAAATGGAAGGAGGCACTGGCGCTCTACGAGCGTGCGGCAAAGCTGGTAGCCGGTACTGATGAGCTGCAGGAGGTGCTTTTTAAAACCGCCTATGCCGAGTACTACGATAAAAATTACAAGCTCGCGGCCAGCCATTTTAAAAGATATGCCGCCACCTTCCCCAATGACGAGCGGGCGGAGGAAGCGGCCTATATGGCAGCGCTGAACTACTACCAGGGCTCCCTGCAGTACAACCTAGACCAAACAAGCACGGAATCTGCCATCAATGAAATGCAGAGTTTTCTAAACAGCTATCCCGACTCGGAGAAGGCCAAAAACATCAACGAGCTGATAGAGGAACTTAGCTACAAACTGGAATACAAGGCATACGAAAACGCACGCCAGTTCTTCAAAATGGGAGAATATAAGGCTGCGAACGCCTCTTTTGAAAATATTTTGGACGACTTCCCCGCCACCACCCTGCGCCCAAAAATCTATGATTATATAATGAAGTCCCGCTACGAGCTGGCGATGAACTCCATATACAGCCTTAAGGAGGAACGGATAGAAAACGCGCTCTCCTACGCAAGATTTCTGGAAAAAAATGCTCAAGGCACCGATGCCGCAAAAACCGCAGCCGAGCAGCAGCCGAAACTGCTTGCGGAGAAGGAACGCTTTGCCAAAGTAAAAGCCGATACTGAAAAACACAAAGAAAAACTCGCAGAAAAGCAAAAGGCAGAAGAGGCAAGGGCAAGCGCCAAAAGGCGGAAAAAACTAGCTGAGGAAGGAGAAAACGACCTTCAAAAAAGCCTGCAGCAGACAGACAAAGCAAGGATCGACAGCGCAGAGGCATCCACCCCTGCCCCGGCAATCACGCTACCGGTAAAAAATTAATTCGTAAATTTGCAGACTTTAAATATTCGCTTTAATGAGCACTAAAGTACAGCCGGAAATCAACACGATTACTTACGACAGAGAACAAATTGAGGACAAAGTAGGCTCAATTTATGACGCCATCGTAATTATGGGAAAAAGAGCGGAGCAGATCAACGCTGAAATCCGCAGCGAACTGCATGAAAAACTCGAGGAATTCTCCGTCCAGAATGCTACCCTTGAGGAAGTTTTCGAAAACCGGGAACAGATTGAGATATCCCGCCATTATGAGAAAATGGCAAAACCGACATCCATAGCCATCGCAGAGTGGATGAATGATGAAATCTATTTCCGCAGGACGGATGAGAGAAATTAACAAGACTTTTCTTTGTCAATTTACTGCCGCACTTGTCGCGGCTTTTTTTGTTTTTAAGGAAATGCTTATTTTCGTTTCCACAAAGTTTGAATTTTGAAAGGAAAAAAAATCCTGCTGATAGTCACAGGGGGCATCGCCGCCTATAAATCTGCGCTCATTGTGCGTCTGCTCGTCAAGGCTGGCGCAGAGGTCCGCGTGGTGATGACGGCCGATGCGGCTAATTTCGTCACGCCGCTTACCCTCTCCACACTTTCAAAAAATGATGTCTATCAGGATTTTTTTGGCAGTAATGGCTCTTGGAACAACCATGTGGAACTGGCACTTTGGGCAGATGCCGTCCTGGTAGCGCCCTGCACAGCAAACACGCTCGGGAAGATGGTTCACGGCATTTGCGACAACCTCGCAGTCGCAGTATATCTTTCCGCAAAATGCCCGGTATTCATCGCCCCGGCTATGGATCTGGATATGTACGCGCACCCCTCCACACGGCAGAATCTTGCAGCAGCGGAAGATTTCGGAAACATCATCATCCCTGCTGAGAGCGGCGAACTTGCGAGCGGGCTCACCGGCGAGGGCAGGCTTGCGGAGCCTGAGAATATAATTGGTATTTTGCGGGGGTACTTTGGCAGGACAGCAACATCATTAGGCGGAAAAAAATTTCTGGTGACCGCCGGCCCCACCTACGAGGCTATCGACCCCGTGCGCTTCATCGGGAATCATTCCTCAGGGAAAATGGGATTCGCCCTGGCAGAAGCGGCGGCAGAAAGAGGCGCAGAAGTAGTGCTGATATCCGGACCAACAGCACTTTCCGCATTGCACAGGAATATTATCCTGCATCGGGTGACCACTGCTCGAGAAATGTTCGACAAGGTTTTCCAGTTTTTTGATGATGTAGATGTTGCCATCGCAAGCGCGGCCGTTGCGGATTACCGGCCGAAAGAAACAGCAACCGAAAAAATTAAAAAAAAGGAGGATGAAATGACCCTAGAGCTTGTGAAAAACCCAGACATCCTCCGCACAATGGGCGAGCGCAAGGCGGGGCAGAAACTCGTAGGCTTCGCGCTGGAAACGCAAAACGAGGAAGAGAACGCGATGGGCAAGCTCCGGTCCAAAAACCTGGATATGATAGTCTTGAACTCCCTGCGAAGCGAAGGCGCGGGCTTTCGCAATGATACCAATCACATTAAAATTTTAACGGAAAAAACCACCCGGGAATATTCTTTGAAACCAAAAAAGGGAGTGGCGGCAGACATCCTGGATTTTTTGGAAAACGAAATACTGAATTCATGAGAAAATTAATATTTATCCTGATGGTAATGCTCTCGCAGGCGGCAGGGGCGCAGGAATTACTTGCCAATGTACAGGTAAACTACAGCCAGCTCGGCAGCACGAATCCTCAGGTCTTTAAAACAATGGAGAAAACGCTCCGCGACTTTGTGAACAACACGAGCTGGACGGGGCGAAAACTCCAGAATTTCGAAAAAATAAAATGCAACTTCGCGATACTGCTCACCGGCAGAAACGGCAACCAGTACGCCGGCAGTATCGTGGTGCAGGCCTCCCGCCCGGTGTTCAACACCACTTATGAGAGCCCGTTGCTGAACATCAACGACCAGAAATTTGAATTTGAGTACAACGAAAATGAGAACCTGGCGTTCAACGAGCGTGCCTTTTCTGGGAAGAATATGATAGATGTGGTCGCCTTCTACACCTACCTCATACTTGGCTACGATGCCGACAGTTTCGCGCAGATGGGTGGCCAACCCTGGTTTGAGAAGGCGCTAAAGATTTCACAAAATTCTCAGAATCAGCGCTTTTCCGGATGGTCGCAATCCGAGGGGCCGCGCACACGGGCGAGGCTCATAGAAACCCTGCTGAACCCGGACAGCAACACGATGCGCAATTCCTTCTACTCCTACCACAGAAACGGGATGGACCAGCTCTACCAGCAGGATCAGAACCAGGCAAAGCGCGGCATTTTCAGCTCGCTGATGATGCTGAAACAATACGAGACCAACTTCCAGATGAACTATCCTTTCAACATTTATATGGATACGAAAAAGGATGAGATTTACAATGTTTTCTCAGGGAGAAACACTTCCGGGGTGAATATTTCGGAGCTGCAGGCGCTGCTGAACACGCTCTCCCCGAAAGATTCTGAGAAGTGGAACAAACTGAAGTAGCCGATGCTGGAGCGGATTTTTATACAGAATTTTGCCCTGATCGAAAGGCTGGAGCTCAGCCTGAGCCCCGGCCTGCAGGTGATTACGGGGGAGACTGGTGCCGGGAAATCCATCATCCTCGGGGCGCTGCGCCTTATTCTGGGCGAGAGGGCAGACGCCAAAGCGGTGAGCGAATCGGGAGAGAAAAGCATAGTGGAGGCGGAGTTCCGTATCAGCGAGAAGATGAAGGCTTTTTTTGAGGAAAACGACCTGGATTACGATTCCCAGACGCTCATCCGAAGGGAAATTTTGCCGAGCGGGAAGTCGCGCGCTTTTATAAACGATGTACCCGTGACGCTGGAAGTGCTGCGAAGCCTCTCCTCAAAGCTTATCGACATCCACTCTCAGTTTGAAACTTCAGAGCTTTTTTCTCAGGAATATCAGTTTAAGATTCTGGACGGGCTCGCCGGGAATTATCCCTTACTTTCTGATTATCAGGCGGAATTCACTGAATATCAAAAATTAAAGCAAGAACTAAAGAGGCTGAAAACCCAGCTTGCGGAAGGAAACAAAACCACGGATTACAACAGGTTTCTGCTGAATGAACTGGAGGAAATGCAGCTGGACGAGCTGGACTATGAGGACCTTCAGCAGCAGCTTGCCACTCAGGAGAATGCGGAATTAATCTCGGAGCAGCTTTTTTCAGTAATTTCAAAATTCAATGCTGAGGAGGTCGGGGTGATTTCTTCGCTGAACGACGCGAGGATGAAATTAACCAGAATTTCAGAACTTTCCCCGCGGTTTGATGATCTTAAGCAAAGGCTGGAAGAAACTTATTTCGAAATAAAAGATATCCTCGGCGAACTGGAAAGCGGCGCGGAAAACCTGGAAATCAACCCCGAATTGCTGGCGTCCCTCAACAGTGTAAACAACCGCCTGAACGCGCTCTTCCTGAAGCACGGAGCTCAATCCCTTGATGAATTGGTAGAAATCCGCGAAGAACTGGCAGCACAGGAAAGCAGTTTCGAGGATATGGAAGGCAAGATTGCTGATGCGGAAAAAAGCCTTACAGAATCGTATGAAAAACTGATGCACTTATCAGGGCAGCTTTCTGAAAACCGAACCTCCGCAGCACCCGTTTTCTCGGAAAAAACAGAATCGGTGCTGAAGAGACTTGGACTGGGGAAGGCAAAAATCACCGCGGAGCTCACCCCTGCGGCAGAGCCCGGGCCATTTGGCGGCGAGGAAATCGGTATATTTTTCAGGGCAAATTCAGGATTCCCTCTGAGGCCCATACAGTCGGCGATATCGGGTGGTGAAAGGTCCCGCGTAATGCTGGCTATAAAGAAAATTATGGCTGAAAACTCCGCCCTGCCCACCTTGATTTTGGATGAAATCGACACTGGAGTTTCCGGAAAGGTGGCGGAGGAAATCGGAACCCTGATGAAAGAGATGTCCCGGGATCTCCAGCTGGTCGTGATCACGCATCTGGCTCAGGTTGCCGCCAAGGGCGATGCCAACTATAAAGTAGTAAAATCCGATATGGAAGGGAAAACCCGCACCACTGTAATCCCGCTTTCTGCGGATGAAAAATTAACGGAGATTGCCCAGTTGCTGTCCGGCGCCAAAATCACAGATGCCGCCCTGGAACAGGCTAAGGAGCTTATGAAATGATGGCGTTTCAGCGCTCTTTCGCCATAGGATTCTCCCTCTGCAATAAAATATACCCCATGATAAAAACCCCGATAAGGAATGGGTAAAAGAGGTACCGAATAACCTCCCAGGGAGAAACCGCGAAGGAAACTATGGACAGCGCCGTGAGGATCTGCGCACCATAGGGCAGCACACCCTGCACGAAACACGAGATGGTATCCATTATGCTCGCCATACTCCGGGGCTTCGCGCCTGTGGCATCGCTCATTTCTTTCGCTATAGGCCCTACGATGATGATGGCGATGGTGTTATTCGCGGTGCAGGCATTCACAGCTGCGGTAAGTGCCGCTACAGTAAGCTGCGCCGATTTGGCAGAATTCGTCCTCCGTTTCAGGTGGGCGAGGATATAGCTAATGCCGCCATTGTGCCGTATTATCCCGACCATGCCCCCAATCAAAAGGCAAATAATGCTGATTTCGAACATCGAGGACATCCCCTTCCCCATCATTTGCAAAGCCTCGAGCGCGCTGAAATCCTGATAGAAAAAACCGATAACCAGCGAAGAAATTATCCCGGTAAGCAGCGTCCAGATTACATTCAGCCCAAGGAGGGCTAATACAAAAACCAGCAGATAAGGCAGAATCTTCGGCAAAGTGTAGCTTCCCCGTACCCCGCCGGAAACCCCGCTAAGATCGGTGCTCAGAAAGATAAAAGCCAGAACGGACAGCAAGGCGGGAATCCATACAATTTTAATATTTGTACGGAATTTTTCCCTCATACCTATCCCCTGAGTGCGCGTCGCTGCGATGGTGGTATCAGAAATGAAGGAAAGATTATCCCCAAACATAGATCCGCCCACCACCGCGCCCAGCAGAATCCCCAGGTGCCCGGGCGCACTTTGCTCTATACCGAGCGCGAACGGGGCGAGTACGGCAATCGTTCCTACCGAAGTGCCCAGCGAAAGCGAGATAAATGCCGCAATGGCAAACAGCGCGGCAGGCATAAAACGCGGCGCAATGTATTGCAGCCCGAAATTGACGGCCGATTCTACCGCGCCCATTCCCCTGCTGATCTCTCCAAAGATCCCCGCGAGGAGAAATATGATAATCATTATCATAATGTTGGGATCGCCGGCGCCCTTCGCGAAAGCGTTCAGCTTCTTCTCAAAAGAATCTTTCGGGAACTGGAGGAGCGCAATAATAACAGCAGCCAAAAATATAAGCGGCGCAGGCAGCGCATAAAAATCTCCGGCATAAACGGA
Organism: Cruoricaptor ignavus; assembly: GCF_014961145.1. Classification (NCBI taxonomy): domain Bacteria; kingdom Pseudomonadati; phylum Bacteroidota; class Flavobacteriia; order Flavobacteriales; family Weeksellaceae; genus Cruoricaptor; species Cruoricaptor ignavus. Next base: position 1,451,861 of record NZ_CP063145.1, on the reverse strand, counting down.
ACCCCCGAAATAAAGTATTACAAACACCAAAAAAGGCAGGAGTGCAAAAGCGCTATTTTTTTTCACCGAAAATTTTTCAGCAAATTTAGAATTTTGAGTAATACCGCACTTAAAAAACAGGGGATTCGTCCAATACGAATACCCCACCCATATTAATGGAAATTTTGTAATTTTGTTTGTTATATGAAGCGGGCCTGCGCCTAAGTAAGCACCCGACCAATACTGGAAGTGCTTTCGCAGAAGCGCTTTTTTATTTATTAGAATGCAAAAAGTTACTGAAAGCAGGCGCTGAAATAGTTGTTAATTATAAGGCTCCTGTTTTTTTGCTTATAATTTTGTTTTATTTAAATTTGAATAAAGCAAAAATTAATGAGATTTCTAGTCAGGCTGCAGACGAAGGACCGCATCATTCCTATCAATTATCAGTATCCGATGAGTGCGGCGATTTATAAAATCATTTCGCAGGGCGATGCTGAGTATGCCGAGTTTCTGCATAATACAGGCTACGGCAAGGGCTTCAAGTTTTTCACATTTTCTCAGCTGAACTGCAAGTTTGAAATCGATGGTGACAGGATGAATTTGCTTACCGATGAGGTGAGTTTTCAGATTGCGTTTCATTTGCCGCAAGCAATGGAGAATTTCGTGAAAGGGCTGTTTCAGTCGCAGAAAATCGAGATTGCCGACAAGAAATCCCGCGCAGTTTTTTCCGTGAAATCTGTAGAGAGTTTACCAAATCCTTTGCAGAAAGTAAAGGAGAACGAAATCATTAAAATGGAGCTGGAACCGCTATCGCCAATTGTAGCGGCAGTGAAAAATGAGAATGGTAATTACACCTTTCTTTCGCCGGAAGATGCAAGGTTTGCAGAAAGCTTATTATTTAACTGGCGCAGCAAAATTGCGGCGTGCTATGATGATGAAACAGCGCAAAATGCAATGCTTTTATTGAAGCCGATTTTACTGCAAAAGCCGCCAAAATCCCGACTGATAACCATAAAGGAAGGCTCGCCACAGCAAACCAAAATCAGAGGTTGGATGAACCTAAAAATTGAGGTGACGGCGGAAAGGAAATTTGTGGAAATTTTACTAAATTCGGGAATTGGAATTTATAATAGTTTGGGGTGGGGGATTATGTCTAAAAAAAACTTTTTAGAAGATGATTAACAATATAGACTTTTTATTAAATAAACCAGAAATTTCTAAACATTTAAAACTGATAATTCAGCCGTTGGCACCACTATCTATGGTTTCAGAAATACCGGGATCTTATTATAAAACACTTGATACGCCTGACAAATTTAAAATTAGTGGACTGCTTGAGAATATTCTTGGATGGCATTTCAGCAAGAACGATAGGGGCAAAATTATTAAACACATTAAGAAAAAAAGCGCCAGGAAAAAAGATTATGTGCCACAGCCTTCCAATTCCGGATTTCAATGTTTGCTGGTAGATTACTTTGAGATTGGAATGGTTTTTAAGCAACCTTCTGTGCAGTACAATGATTATTGGAAAAGATCATTTACAAGATTGGATAGTGGTGCTGGACCTGCTCACCCTAATGGAACACCCAATTTGGACTACAGTATTATTAAAGAGAAACATACCTTTTTGAAAAACGGAAATATTTCGGATTTTTTTGAGAAAAGAAAAAGAAGTTATCCTATGTTTTACACTACGCCAACCCCTCGGGAATATATAGATTACGAAGGTGGAGAAATGCACATTAGCATACATATGGATCCTAAATTATTTGATCAATTAAAGAATGCATTGCTTGAAAACAGTACCGCCTATTTGGGCAACAGTGAAGGATGGGTGGATATAAAAATTGAGGAAATATGAATCAGACAACACATCCCTTTATAAGATATGGAATTGCAGTAGTAATGCGGGAAAATCGCTTAAGTGAAGTAAGCGAAATTTCTCGTGAGCATATAATAAAAGAACTTGAAATTTCGCGAAATCATTTCCGTTTGAAACCCCAGTCTTTATTTGTAGGTCAGAAAATTGTAAAGTTTGTCTATTGTGATAACGAAAAGGGAGAGCCAGGAAAAGGAATATATTTGTCACCATCTGTTTTGTCTGGTAATAAGGAAGCAAAAAGTGTAATAACAAAAATTGAACAACTAAAAACAGATTTAAAGAATAACAAAAAGAGCACTGATATTACAAGATCTATTACACCAATCGCAGGAGAATTTACGAGTTTTGGAGATAAATCTATAGGTAGGGGCAAGCCCAAGATGGTTACGGAAGTTGCAGCTTTTGCTGCCATTACAACTTCCACTTCAAAAAAACCTTCTTTGATGTTTAAGAGTTATAGAAAGGAAAAAAATGAGACTGAAAACATTGCAATCATTCCAGATTTGGAACTTCCTGAAATGATTGATTTCATAGATTTGTTTGAATTAATTAAAAATCAGTCTACAGATCAGCTTATGACGGGCTATGTCAGTCAAAAAGATAACAAGCCGCAAAGACCTAAAATTTACAATGGTAATTTTCCTAATGCTCCTAAAAGCAGTTCCTTAGGTGCTGTGGCACTGTTGGCCGCCCTTGGTTCTTGGTCAAAAGATGCAGAAGCTATCCAGTGGGCAAAAAAAGTGTTGGACAGTCTTAAGAACACACAAATCTATCTGGTAGGAACCAAAACTTACCAAACTTTTAAATACAATCATTATATTATAGAACTTGCTAAGGCTAATAAGCTAAGTGAAATTGTCGACAGTATTTATTACACTATACTTTATAACCAAGGTGCAAGAGATACTAAAAATACTGGTGAATATCAAAAATTCGATTTGTTTGCTTCGCGGTTTCTCCAGCTATTCAATACGCCTTCATTTAAGGATTTTTTCTCGTTTAGGGCCGAATATCCTCATCAATTAGAAATGCTTTTTAAAACTTATTTTGTTAATATGGAAAACATATCAGAAGAAATAGTACACTCTGCCAGAGAACTTGGCAAATGGCTGAACTATGCAGCATACAGGGTTGCAGAAACCAATGTGAATAACACGAATCCTGTAGAAGAAAGAAAGAGTAAAATCCAAGAAGCAAAGGCAAAAAACCTGATTGAAATTGAAAGTTCGATTTTCTCTGCAAGAAGTGGTGATGCGCTGATCTTTCAGGCTATTACCAGGGCAGGTAGGGCCTCAGGACTTGATGCACCCCCAGAAGCAGAATTGTTTATGATAAAGACTTCTACAGGGGAAATAAGCCTTGATTCTGCTAAGTACCTTTTAATCGCTTTTTCGCGGCTAAGAAATAAATTTGAACAGAAACAGAATCCAATTGAAAAAGAGATTGAAAATGATGATGATGAAGAGAACGAAGAAGATTTCTCAGATGCACAAGAATAACTAATCAAATAAAAATAAAATTATGACAGTAAAAGGAATTTTAGTTACAATGCTCGTTCCAATGGAGAACCACATTGCTAATGGAGGGGAGAAACTATTGGGCAACGCTTCATCAATAAAAAGAAGACCGGATGGCAAAGTGTATATTTCTGGGCAGATGCAGCGCCATGTGCTTTTCTCTGCAATGGATCGGCTAAATGAAGATGATTCTCACAAGGGAGAAACCTATATTTCGAATGGCGATGGAATCGGAAATGCTATCGAACTAGATATAAGAGCGGATCTGGGAGGTTTTATGCATCCAAATAAAGGTGATTACTCAGGCAGAAGAATCGCGCCTTTAAGTGTTACACCTGCTGTGGCATTAGAGCCAAGTGAAATAGGTAGAGACCTGATGCTGAGACTTTCCACCATGGATAGGAATAATGCCGTGGCAACCAGAGAATTTAGCCAGGGTGATATGATGCATATGAATTTTTCCCTTGATGTTGGAATGGTAGGAGTTTCCAAGGTTTTTCATTACCATGACAATTTCAGCTTTGGTAGCAGCTACATACAACACATCGGATTGGAAGAGAAACTGCGCAGAACAAAACTATTCATCGACTCCACAAGAATGATGAATGATTATGCAAACCAGGCCAGAAATGCAGTTAGCGGAGAGCCGCAGCAAGTATTGATTGTATTTGACACCAAACTCAGCAGAAAAGCTGCACGGTACTTTGTAGCCGGTGAAAATGAAAAGCAGAATATTTTGGAAGAACTTGACGCAAGGGAGGCCAAATATTTTGCCGGCAATGATATATCTGGTGAAATGTCTGTTTCCCAAGCCTATGAAAGTGCACTATCATTCCTCAATTCTGAAAATTTATACAACCCTTGCCCTCCAGAATCTGAAATAAAAACATTTGCTGAAGCGTTTGAAACAGAAAAGTAATAGCTTGTTTTTAGCCAAGCCTTCTGGCATCACCCTATCAGAACATATTGAAAATGTGCTGCTGCAAGGTGATGCCATTTTTAATAGTTTTCCTTTCACTTTTATCAAATACAAATGTTTTACGGGAAAAGATTTATATAAAAGACTTTCCGCAGCGATAAAGTACCATGATGATGGCAAGAAAAAAGATCCTTGGCAAAAAGCGTGTTGTGCGGATTACAACACTTATATTGAGTGGAAGGAAGCCAATGTTGGAAATTTCAGCGACTTTAGCAAACATTGCAATAAAACAGCTGGGCAAAATCTAAGGAGAAGCGGCATAAGACACGAAATTTCGTCTCTTGATATGCATTGGGATCATAACTTTTCTCTTCCAGTGCAAGCATCAATAGCGGCACATCATTCCAAACTAAGTTTTAAGCACGAGTATAGATGGCTCGATAATAGTTCCGGAAAAAATTCAACTGCTTTGTGGAATGTTTTTAAAAACCTTAATGCCAAATTTCGCAATCATAATTACTTTACTGAAGCTGTAAAAGAGCATTACGAATATTCTGGTGTGCGAGCATTTTTACAGCTTGCCGACCGAAGAGGAAGTGCTTTAGAAGACAATGGTTATATTGTAGGATTTGATAAATTCAAATATGAATTTCCTACGGGTTGGGAAAAAAGAAAAGTTCAGCAATTAGCTGAGCAACATTTTAATGATGAGCTTCTGCTACTTCGTGCACCTACTGGTTCAGGAAAGACTGATGCCTGCCTATTATGGGCGCAAAAGCAAGTAAAACATAATAAAGCGGAAAGATTAATAATTGCTATGCCCACAAGATTTACATCGAACGCTTTATCCATAAATATTACAGAGACACTTTCGTCCACTGGGCTGTACCACTCTAGTGCTTGGTTTAGTAAATTTCATAAAGATGTAAAGCATGGTGTTATAGAAAAAGAAATTGCAAGAAAAAAGCACGAAGCAGCCCGGCAGTTAATAATGCCTGTGACCGTTTGTACAATTGATCATTTGCTTGTGGCGCTTACATTATCGCGCGAAGATCACCATAGCATTGTCTTCAATCTCGCTAACAGTTGTGTAGTTATCGATGAGGCAGATTTTTATGATGAATTCACACAAGCCAATATTCTTGTGCTTTTAGAAGCCCTTAAAGTTCTAAGTGTACCTGTAATGATCATGAGCGCATCACTTCCAGAAGCTAGTCTCGATATGTACAGAAATGCAGGATTCAGAGTGAACTCCATAATAGAGGATACATCAGATAACTCAAGATTTCGATGTGAAATAGTTGAAATAAGAGATTACGAAGAAGCAGAAGACCTTAGTGACTTATTTGAACTTTGTATAGAAAAAGGCCAAGCTATAATTTATGCAAACACAGTGGCACGAGCCATAGAATTTTATGAATGGTTTAAAGACAAAGGTGTTCCGATAATTGTGTACCACAGCAGATTTACCGAGCCAGATAAAAAACATAAAGAAGAACAACTTTTATCTATGCTTGGCAAAGAGGTTTGGGAAGAGGGAAAAGCTTCCGGTATAGCAATACTTACACAAATTGGCGAGATGAGCGTCAATATTAGTGCGGATATTATGATTACCGAAACCTGTCCTATAGATCGATTAGTCCAGAGAGCAGGGCGGTTATGCCGTTTCGAAAAAAGAAAAGTGGGTAAATTATTTGTAGTAAATCCAGAAAAGGATGGTCACCTCTACCCAGCGCCCTATGGGGAATATGTTCCAGGTAGGGGCTGGAAACCTCTTCAATCTTTGATAAAAACTAATCAGATTCTCGACTGCAAAAAATATTCAGCAAATGATTTTGTTGCAATGGTTAATGAAGTTTACCCTACATTTAAAAACTTTTCAACGAAAGCTCAGCAGAATGCAGTATTGCTAAAACAAAAATTTGTTTCGAACTGGATTATCGTCCCCCGTGAACAAAATGAAGAAGAAGATGTTGATATGCAAGACTGGAAATCAAGAGATATCGCAGAGAATGTGTCAGTATTTGTAAAGTTTCCAGAGCAGGAATATTTCTATTATTGGCAAGATTTCCAGGAATTCAAAATTGAAAATTCTATTGATATTTCGGCTTATTTATTCAAAATTGGTTTAAAATATAATAGGCTGACAGCTGTAGAAATTACAGTGAATAATGAAGTGAGGAAGATTTATGTAGCAATTAATTCGTATTCATTTGAATATGGACTTGAATTAAGCACGCAATCCAAAGAAGACCAATTTTTATAATGTCATAATGCCTATCACCGCTACGCATATCAATTACATCGTAGTTTGTAAGAGAAAGCTGTGGCTTTTTTCAAATGGCATCACAATGGAGCATACTTCCGAACTGGTGTATGATGGGAAGTTGCTGCACGAAACAAGCTATCCACAAAGGGCGGAAAGATACAGCGAAGTGGAGCTGAAGGCAGATTTTGCTGGCAACGAACTGGCTGGAAAAATAGATTTCTTCGACAAGAAAGAAAAAATCATCCACGAAACAAAGCGCGGCAACAAAGTGGAAGCTGCACACGAAATGCAGGTGAAATTCTACATCTGGCTCTTCGCGCTGAATGGAATGCACGGCGTCTCTGGAAAAATTGAATATCCCAAGCTGCGGCAAACCACAGATGTATCGCTGAGCGATGAAGATGAAAAATATCTGCAAAGCATCATCCCGAAAATTGCACAAACGCTGCAGTCCGAAACCTGTCCGCCCTTGCTGCACGCCAAGATTTGCAGAAGCTGCTCTTATTTCGAATTCTGTTATTCCTCTGAATTATGAAGAAATCCTACTACCTGTTCAATCCCGGAAGGCTTTCGCGCAAAGACAATACGCTGAAATTCGTACCCACGGATGAACACGGGAAAGAAGGTGTGCCAAAATTTCTGCCCATAGAAGGCATCAAAAATCTTTACTGCTTTGGCGCGCTGGATGCCAATTCCGCAATGTACAATTTTCTCGGCAAGAGCCAGATTCCCGTGCATTTCTTCGATTATTACGAGCATTACACCGGCAGCTTTATGCCGAAGGAATATTTGCTCAGCGGCAAAGTGCTGGTGCACCAGGTAGAGCATTACACGGCGAAGAAAAAGCGGATGGCCATAGCCCAAAAGTTTGTGGAAGGCGGCGCCTACAATATGCTGCGCAACCTGAAATACTACGCCAACCGTGGCAGGGAAACCGGCGAGAGAATTCCGCAGATTGAGCACCTCATTTCCCGAATTGGCGAGACCGCGGAAATTGACGAACTGATGGGCATAGAAGGCAATGTGCGCATTTTGTATTACGAATGCTTTGGCGAAATCATCAACGGTTTTGAAATGAACAGCCGCACGAAGCAGCCACCCAATAATGAAGTGAATGCATTGATATCATTTCTCAATATGGTGTGCTACACGGCCTGCCTCGATCAGATTTACCATACACAGCTAAACCCTACCATCAGCTATCTTCACGAGCCGGGATTTCGGCGCTATTCGCTCGCTCTCGATTTGGCGGAAATCTTCAAGCCCATCCTGGTGGACAGGTTAATATTTTCGCTGCTGAACAAAAGGCAAATCAGCGCATCGGATTTCGATGCCAATCTCAACAGCTGCCTGCTGAAGCCATCTTCCACACAAAAAGTAATTCGTGCCTGGGAGGAAAGGCTGGGCGAAACCATAAAGCACAGAACGCTGGGCAAAAGCGTGAGCTACCGCCACCTCATCCGGCTGGAATGCTACAAGCTCGTGAAGCACATTATGAAAATAGACAGCTACGAACCTTTTAAAATCTGGTGGTAATGTACTGCATACTCGTTTACGATATAGAGCAAAGGCGCGTGGCAAAGATGCTGAAGCTGTGCAGGCGCTACCTGAACTGGATACAGAACAGCGTTTTTGAAGGCGAAATAAGCGAGGTGAAACTGAAAGAGCTGATAGCCAATGCCAAAAAAATAATGGATGATGAAACGGATAGCTTGATTATCTTTACATCACGCGACGAAAAATGGCTTGAAAAACAGGTGATAGGCTTGGAAAAGAATAATTTGGATAATTTTCTTTAGCGCGCCCAAAACCGTAGCGAAGTCGTCGAACTCCTGCGGAATGATGCTCTTTGACATTTTCGAAACGTTAATTTTTTATAAGTTATTGGAAATGAGGTGGGTAGGAAGTCGTCCAACCCTCAATGGAATCATATGATTGGGGGTGGACGATTTTATTAAGAAAAATCCGTTGAAACATTTGGCGGCGAAGCCAGTGTTTATTAGCTTTGTACCGGCGAAAGCCACGGCTTTTAATCGCACCATTGTGGAATTGAAATCCTTTTTAAATAAAACTCTTTAAATCTTGCTCTACCCTTTTAATCGCACCATTGTGGAATTGAAATCAAGGCAAATTTTAGCGTATCGTTTAATTTCTTCATACTTTTAATCGCACCATTGTGGAATTGAAATTCAAGCAGATTGCGTACTTCTTTTTGAAGAATTACAGCTTTTAATCGCACCATTGTGGAATTGAAATAATAATCTCTCATTTTTTCTTGCTTCAAAAATCTTTGCTTTTAATCGCACCATTGTGGAATTGAAATAGGACGAAAGCTTCAAGAGGCTGGAAGAGAATGTGACTTTTAATCGCACCATTGTGGAATTGAAATAAATCAACAGCCCGAAAGACATTGTAATCCTTCAGACTTTTAATCGCACCATTGTGGAATTGAAATTTCAGCGATAACATTGATTGTATTGTTGTTGTCCACTTTTAATCGCACCATTGTGGAATTGAAATTCCTCAACTTCTAAAGAAAAGAATTTCTCATTTTCCTTTTAATCGCACCATTGTGGAATTGAAATTCCATTAGTAATGCTTCCTCCAATAGTGGTATAAGGCTTTTAATCGCACCATTGTGGAATTGAAATAGGGTAACGCAGATAGAAGCTTCCGGGCAATGGGGCTTTTAATCGCACCATTGTGGAATTGAAATTAGGTTTTTCAGGTTTTATATAGGCTCTGTTTTCACCTTTTAATCGCACCATTGTGGAATTGAAATATTTTTCAGGTAATAGATACCCAATCGGGCTTGTTACTTTTAATCGCACCATTGTGGAATTGAAATATGTTTTTAAATGCGAAATACAGCGACAGTTCTTCACTTTTAATCGCACCATTGTGGAATTGAAATTATAGTTTCAGCGCATCGCACATTAGCAGAGCCTTCACTTTTAATCGCACCATTGTGGAATTGAAATCAGACATCAGCCTATCTGAATCTGCTTCCCGCGAAACTTTTAATCGCACCATTGTGGAATTGAAATTAGTTTCCAGAATGAGTAGGCTATATGGAAGTACCTCTTTTAATCGCACCATTGTGGAATTGAAATCACGAAATTCGACGATGTGCAGGAAGCCATCGCCGACTTTTAATCGCACCATTGTGGAATTGAAATCTTCGATAAGGTCCAGCAATTCATCGGCTTTTTCCACTTTTAATCGCACCATTGTGGAATTGAAATTCGCCTTAATTACAATCGTAAACATAATTTCTGATGCTTTTAATCGCACCATTGTGGAATTGAAATAATGTCAGCTAAATTCGATAATGCCGATATGAAAGACTTTTAATCGCACCATTGTGGAATTGAAATGCCCATATTTTATAGATTTATATAAATACATAAATCCTTTTAATCGCACCATTGTGGAATTGAAATACAGACTTACAAAATCTGTAGAGTTCGCTCAATCTTTCTTTTAATCGCACCATTGTGGAATTGAAATCATTTCCAGCTCGCTCAATTTTTTTGTTTGTTTTTCCTTTTAATCGCACCATTGTGGAATTGAAATAAGCTCCTCGTCTCTTAGTTGCTTTAATTTTTTAAAGCTTTTAATCGCACCATTGTGGAATTGAAATTTGACGGAAGTGACGGATTTCAGCAACAAATATCGCCTTTTAATCGCACCATTGTGGAATTGAAATGAGGGAGAATATAGGATAAGGCTATGGAACGGCGTGGCTTTTAATCGCACCATTGTGGAATTGAAATCATTAATCATCAACAGCATTTATAAATTCTAAGATACTTTTAATCGCACCATTGTGGAATTGAAATCCGCCAAATCTTTGTTTAGCTCCGCCAAAGTAACGGCTTTTAATCGCACCATTGTGGAATTGAAATCTGATGAACGCAGCTCTCTCGTCAAAATCTCTGCTGCTTTTAATCGCACCATTGTGGAATTGAAATAGAAGGTTGACAAGCCGACCGTAACGGCGACAGATACTTTTAATCGCACCATTGTGGAATTGAAATTTACAAATCCTTGGTGGCGAAACACAGAGGTTTTAACTTTTAATCGCACCATTGTGGAATTGAAATGATCTCAGGGAACCAGCCAATTTTGATAGTGGAAGACTTTTAATCGCACCATTGTGGAATTGAAATCGCTTAACAATATACTTTATTCGCTCTGCCTTATTAAACTTTTAATCGCACCATTGTGGAATTGAAATTTGTCAAACAAAATTAAATTATTGTTTATGACAACACTTTTAATCGCACCATTGTGGAATTGAAATTTTTTTATCTCTATCACATCGCCGAATATCTCTAATCTTTTAATCGCACCATTGTGGAATTGAAATATCATAGCGGCTTCTGCGCCGCTATTAACGGCGATTCTTTTAATCGCACCATTGTGGAATTGAAATATGGTCGATGAAATCACGGTAGATGAGGATGTTTTCCTTTTAATCGCACCATTGTGGAATTGAAATATCGTAAAAATGATTATTTCTATTCTCTCGGAAATTCTTTTAATCGCACCATTGTGGAATTGAAATCACTTCAAAAAGTCGTGCACGCTCCGCCTGATATTCCTTTTAATCGCACCATTGTGGAATTGAAATCTCACTTTTGCTGATAATTTCTTTATAGAGGTAAGCTTTTAATCGCACCATTGTGGAATTGAAATACGGGAAACTTTCTGAATAATCTTCAGCTTTACATTCTTTTAATCGCACCATTGTGGAATTGAAATTTATCGGCGCAAGCGGTATGCTTTTAACAAAGCAGACTTTTAATCGCACCATTGTGGAATTGAAATTTATTTCAGGAAACGGAAGGACTATAGTTTCCAGCCACTTTTAATCGCACCATTGTGGAATTGAAATATACTAATCTTCCCACCAAGTCTTCAGTACCGGCGACTTTTAATCGCACCATTGTGGAATTGAAATAGATAATCTGGCCCCGCTTGTTGGTTTGTTATCATCCTTTTAATCGCACCATTGTGGAATTGAAATATCCAGGCATCCACAGTTTCGCCGTTTATTCTGATTCTTTTAATCGCACCATTGTGGAATTGAAATTCGTAGCGGTACCGGTATTAACTCACTTGCCCAGCGACTTTTAATCGCACCATTGTGGAATTGAAATGGAAGATTATGACGATTATAACACGAAAGAAGTGGACTTTTAATCGCACCATTGTGGAATTGAAATACTGTAAAAATGGTAATCTCTATTCTTCAGGAAATTCTTTTAATCGCACCATTGTGGAATTGAAATATGCAATATCGGACGGCGAAAATTCACCGTCCCTTCCTTTTAATCGCACCATTGTGGAATTGAAATCAGAATTTTTATCTTTTTTCGCTTTTCGTGCTTTTCCTTTTAATCGCACCATTGTGGAATTGAAATTTTTCGTAGCGTATCTTTCGCCAATCCAGGCGTCCACCTTTTAATCGCACCATTGTGGAATTGAAATTATTTGTAAGAAATTTTCCGTTTTGTATTTCAATTACTTTTAATCGCACCATTGTGGAATTGAAATAAGCATAGACGAGCTAAGGGCTATCAAGAAGGCGGCCTTTTAATCGCACCATTGTGGAATTGAAATGCCCCTGATGGAGATTTCATCAAAAATATCGTCAACTTTTAATCGCACCATTGTGGAATTGAAATGATTGTGTAAAGCCGTGCCCTCTCCGCCTGATATTCCTTTTAATCGCACCATTGTGGAATTGAAATTTGACGGAAGTGACGGATTTCAGCAACAAATATCGCCTTTTAATCGCACCATTGTGGAATTGAAATATTTGTCTTTTGTATTTCATCACCGCCATTTCCATCTTTTAATCGCACCATTGTGGAATTGAAATGATTGTGTAAAGCCGTGCCCTCTCCGCCTGATATTCCTTTTAATCGCACCATTGTGGAATTGAAATTTGACGGAAGTGACGGATTTCAGCAACAAATATCGCCTTTTAATCGCACCATTGTGGAATTGAAATATTTGTCTTTTGTATTTCATCACCGCCATTTCCATCTTTTAATCGCACCATTGTGGAATTGAAATTCGTAATCAAGTGGTCTTGGGAAAGGTATGTTGGCCTTTTAATCGCACCATTGTGGAATTGAAATCTACTTAAAACTAAGGTTAGATGATGGTAACCCAAGGCTTTTAATCGCACCATTGTGGAATTGAAATCACACGGAAACGATGTATTGAGCGTTAATCGCTTACCTTTTAATCGCACCATTGTGGAATTGAAATAAGATAAAATGAAGAAAATAGTCTACATACTACTGCTTTTAATCGCACCATTGTGGAATTGAAATGCCGGTGTGGCAGGGAAATTTTTAATAGTCTATTTCTTTTAATCGCACCATTGTGGAATTGAAATATTGTGTTAGTTTTTCCATTTTTTCGTTTTGTTTTTCTTTTAATCGCACCATTGTGGAATTGAAATTAGCGCAAAAAATACAGCGTCTTCCAGCTTTCTCACTTTTAATCGCACCACACTGGAATTGAAATCGGAGGAAAATCAATGACAAACCGGACATCAACAGACACAAACTAAGCCACATTTTTTCGCTACCCTTAAAAATGTAAAACGCTGTTAATCTTTTGATTATCAGCGTTTTTAGTACCCAGGACCGAACTTCCTCAATTTTATCAGTAATTTTACTGTTTTTTAATCGCTTTATATCAATTAGTTACGTATTTGTTTGATTTTTCTCATCTTTGCTTTTGTAGGATTTTATGGGCTTAAAAACAAATTTAGCCACCCTTTTAGCCACCCTTTTTTTGTCTTAAAACGCCTTTAATTACTATGAAAGTTGTATTTGAACTTAGGAAAGAAAAAGAAACAGCTGATGGCCTGATACCTATACAATTGGTAGTACGCTCAGAAAGTATCCGTGTCAGAAAAAATTTAGGCGTGTCCGTTAAGCTTGAGCATTGGACGGGAAGTCGTGTGAAGCCAAATAAAAAGAAAGAAAAACCTAACAATCACGAGTTCATAAACCACCTGCTGCAGCACGCTGAGGATAAATGCCTTAGCATAAACCATTACCTCAAGGCGAATAACATTAAATTTTCCAAACAAATTTTTGATGAGAAGTTTGAGGACAAAGATAAAGAGCTTACTGAAACGGATGAGCCTGATTTTTTTGAATGCTTCGATGAGTTTATCGAAAACGGAAGAGTTGCTAAGGCATTTAATACTATAAAAGCTCAGGTAACTGTAAGAAATTTCGTTAAGCAATTTTGCATTGATAGAAACTTTGAATTAAGTTTTTCAGCCTTCGATATGGTTTTTTTTCAACAGTTGTCAAAATATGCCTTTACCAAAAGAAATGTAAAAGCGAATTATTTCGCAAAGATTATTGCGGTGCTCAAGTCGTTTGGGAGGTGGGCTTTAAAAAAGGGCTATAATAGAAAAAGCGAATTTCTCGATTTTAAAGCTTCTGAGCAAGATATCGATATTATCTTTCTTACATTCGAAGAACTGATGACACTGTATAACTTTGAATTTGAGAGCGATAGATTATCGCAGGTCAGGGATTTTTACTGCTTCGGATGCTTTACCGGATTAAGATTTTCAGACATTGAAAAACTTTACCTTGCCAACATTTCCGAAACGCATATCACCCTCTCAATACAGAAAACCAAGACGCAGAACCATACCATTAGGCTTAACAAATATTCCAAAGCAATTCTCGAAAGGTACAAAGGCACTATCTATGAACCACTGCCATCGATATCTTCCCAGAAATTCAACAACTACATCAAGGAATGTTGCAGAATTGCAGGAATAGACACACCCTTTACAAGGCATTGGTATGTAGGCAATAAGAAAATGAGCGAAACAAAGCCAAAATGCGAACTGATTACCAGCCATACTGCGCGGAAAACTTTCATCACCAATTCTCTGCTGCTTGGTATGGAACCAGCCGCCATCAAGAAGATAGCCAATATTAAAAAGGATGCGGTTCTCAGCAAGTATATGAAGATTACCGAAGCCTATACCGATGAGCAAATGGAAAAGGCCTGGGGGTAAATAGTCCTAAATTTCCCCGCCTACTTCCTTGAATTTTTCCACGAAAGCAGATATTTTTTCAAAAACTCTTTGCTTCGTTGTGAGGTACTGTGGGTTTAGTGGACTCATTTTCGGAAGCAGGGCGTTCAGCTCGGTGCCGTTCTCACTGGCAAATTGGCGGCGTAGCGATGTCGCGATATAGCGCTTGGCTTCATCCGTGTTCAGATTTTCCTCACTGATTAATGATTCCGCCTCCTCTTTCTGTTTTTGCAGCGGTAATTTCAGGTTTCTTAGCCGTAGTTTTTTTAACTGCTGTAACTTTTTTAGGAGCAGCTGCGGGTTTGGCTGCCGGTTTTTTTTCGGTGATGGTTTTCTTCACCAGTGTCATGCCGCAAATGGGGCAGTTACCAGGTGCTGATTTCACGACCTGTGGATGCATCGGGCAGGTGTACACGGTTTTGGTGCTCTGTGAATAACTGTTTATGGACATTGCCATAAATAGGAAGAGCGAAAATATATATTTCATCCTGTGATTATTTAATTTTTAACAAAGTTGCATTAAGTGCGACCACGATGGTACTGACACTCATCAGCACTGCGCCCATGGCGGGACTCAGGACAAATGTAGGATACAGAACACCCGCAGCAAGTGGAATAGCCACGACGTTGTAGCCCACTGCCCATACGAGATTCTGGATCATCTTGCTGTAGGTTTTCTTTCCAAAATCTATCATTTTCACCACGTCTCGAGGGTCACTGTTGACCAGAATAATATCTGCGGTTTCGGCAGCAACATCAGTTCCGCTGCCAACTGCAATGCCTACATCTGCTGCTGCCAAAGCCGGTGCATCATTTACGCCGTCACCTGTCATGGCAACGATTTCTCCTTTATCCTGAAATTCTTTTACTTTTTCCTGTTTGTGGTGCGGAAGTACATTTGCCAAATATCCGTCCATTCCTAACTGCTTTGACACCGCCGCCGCTACCTTTTCGTTATCACCTGTAAGCAGGAATGACTTAATGTCCATGCTTCGAAGTTGGTCAATAGCTTCTTTTGCGCCTTCGCGAATGGTATCTGCTAAAGAAACAATACCCACGGGCACGTCATCAATCAAAATAAAGTTCACTGTTTCTGCATCCTGGTTGATTTCTTCCGGAATGGCAGGTACCTGTTTATTGTTTTGAACAAAATAATTAGGCCCAGCCGCGACAACCGATTTACCGTTTACGATTCCTGTCACTCCAATTCCCTGCATGTAGCGGAAACTGTCTGACTTCCATAGCTCCAGTTTTTTTTCGGAAAGGGTCTGCATGATTCCTTTTGCAATGTGATGTTCGGAGTTCTGCTGCACTGCTGCTGCATACTGGAGTAAATCGTTTTCCGAATAGTGTTCCGTTAGAGGAATGATTTTCTGCACAGTGTGGGAACCTTTCGTAAGGGTGCCGGTTTTATCGAAAATAATGGTCGATAATTTTCTGGTGGTTTCAAAAGCCGTGCGGTTTCTGATGAGTAAACCATTTGTCGCTGAAAGTGTAGTGGAAATGGCCACCACCAGAGGGATTGCCACTCCTAAAGCATGCGGACAGGCCGTTACCATTACCGTTACCATCCGTTCCAGAGCAAAAGCCAAATCTCCCATGGTGATGTACCAGTAAGCGAAAGTTCCTACTCCCACCACAATTGCTACTATAGTAAGCCATTTGGCTACTTTATCCGCCAGATTCTGAGTGTTCGACTTTGCTGCCTGCGCATCCTGAACCAAATTAATGACCTTATTGAGGTACGAATCCTTCCCAACCCCTGTTGCTTTTATCTTTAAAGCCCCGTCTCCATTGATAGACCCTGCGATAACCTTTCCACCGGACTCTTTTCTTACAGGAACACTTTCTCCCGTCAGCATGCTTTCATTTAAATAGGAACTGCCCTCGACAATCAGACCGTCAGCGGCGATTTTTTCGCCCGGTCTTATGATTACGGTATCTCCGTTTTTCAGCTGTTCCAGTTTTATTTTTACCGGACTTCCGTTACGCTCGACGGTTACTTCATTTGGTAGCAATGCCACTAAGGATTGTAACGCATTTGAAGCTGCCATCTGTGAACGCATTTCGAGCCAATGACCCAGAAGCATGATGACAATTAGGGTGGCGAGCTCCCAAAAGAAATCCATGCCCGGCAGCCCGAATACGACGGCAACGGAATAGACATAAGCTACGGTAATCGCCAAAGCAACGAGCGTCATCATCCCAATAGCTCCGGCTTTCACTTCGCCCAAAAACCCTTTGAAAAAAGGCATTCCACCGTAGAAATAAATAATACTTCCCAAAACCAACAGCACGTATTTATCGCCTTGAAAAGCTATGGTGAAACCAAGCCACTGCTGAATCATGTGGGAAAGCAGCAGCACCGGGACAGAAAGTACCAGTGTAATCCAGAATCTTTTTAAAAAATCCGGAGTATGATGACCTGCATGTTTGTCAAATCCCGCCGCTGAACTATCAGATTCTGAGTGATGATCATGATTCTGATGATGATGGCTGTGTTCGTCTTTTTCAGGTCGGGCGGTTCCTCCGAAGGGAATTAAGTTCATTCCGCAAAGTGGACATTTCCCCGGTTCGTCCTTCAATATCTGGGGATGCATGGGACAGGTGTATTTTTTCATAATTCAATTTTTTTGCGTTAAATTCTGCTATTTGAGATTACTTCCGGGTTTGAAGTTCCTTAATTTTCGCCCTCATGACGGCAATTTCTTCCTCCTGTGCTTTGATAATTTCCTCGCCCAACTTTCTCACTTCCGGATCGACCAGATTACTTTCTTCGACCATTAGAATAGCCCCTGCATGGTGTGGAATCATGGACTTTAGAAACTGCATATCTCCAACGGCGGTCTGCTGCCGAATCCCCGACCAAAACAGCACCATCATCAGCACTCCGAGGCCCATAAGAATTTTATTGAGTTTTTTGTTGGGATACATCTTCCCCATTAACAGCAGTTCGATGATCAACATAGGAGAAGCCATCAGGCCTGCCATGTATAACTGGTTTATGTTTGGAATTACGTTAGCCAGCTTGTCCACCATCGCATACATTAGTATAAACATTGAAATAAAGGAAATCAGAAGCATCCAAAATAACTTTTTGTATGCAGAGGCATGGCTTTCTTGCGCGTGCTGGACAGACTCCTTGCCCGATTCCATTTCATGTTTGGAATGATTGCCTGTTGTTGAATCAGTATCCTTAAGCATGTTGTGATCATGTTCTAAATTTTTCATCTTAGTAATTTTTTAGTGTGGGTTAATGGTATTAAAAAAATCTAACAGTTCTTTTTTTCATCCGCTGATAATCTGGCGTTTCCGTGCATCATGCGGTATGATTTTAAAGGCATTTCGTCTTTCTCAATCTGGCTGATGATGCTTTTTATTTTTGCTTTTTTCCGTCTTTTTGAATAGTTATTAAACTCATCAAAATTCCAGCCTATCATATTCAATTTTCTCATATTACATTGTGCTCATATCGTGACCTGCCATGGGATCTGCCCCTTTCTTAAATATATATTCGCTGTTCAGAAGGTAGGCCCCGGAGACCACTACTTCGTCTCCCGCCTTAATTCCTGATGTGATTTCTATTCTGTCTTCATATTCGAGACCCGTTTCCACCATTCTGTTGACGAAGGTGTTCTTCGCGGTTTTCACCCACACCGTGGAAGATTTGCCATCCCTGATTACCGCATCCACAGGCATTGAAAGACCATCACGGGATTTGTTTTCCACCAGAACATATACCGGCATGCCGGGTTTCAGCAGATTTCCTTTGTTGGGCACGGAAATGCGAACCAGATTTATCCTGCTGGAGGCGCTTATTTCAGGGTTTGTAAAATCAACCTTCCCATTTATCTTCAAATTATCCAGATCGGGAATATATACGGTGACCTTGCTGTCTTTCTGAAGGAGAGCCATTTGGGAAGAATACACCTGCGCCTCTGCCCAAAGCGATGAAAGATCTGCCAGATTCACGATGGTGCTACCTTCGGCAAGATAATCGCCTTCGGCAATGCTCAGATCGGTGATGTAACCGGCCGCATTGCTGAATACGGTAGTAGTAGGTGTGGCTTTTCCTGATCTTTCCAGCTGTTTGATCTGGCCTTCGGACATTCCCCATAAATAAAGCTTGTTGCGGGAACTTTGGAGCAACTGATCAAAATCAATGGAAGTATTACCGACGAACAGCTTGCGTCTTTCTAATGCCAGCAAATATTCCTGCTTTGCATTATTGAGTTCTTCACTGTAAATATCGACCAACGGCGCCCCCTTCGGAACAAAATCGCCAATGTTTTTATAATACAACCGTTCAACTCTACCCATTACTCTTGAACTTACTGCCTGCATTTGGTACTGATTAAAATTGAGTGTTCCAGTCAGGGTAAGTTTGTCGGCCATAGACCCATCAGATAGCGCGACTGTTTTGATATTCCCAAGTTTAACCTGCTCGTCATTCAAGATAATTTCGTTAGGATCAGCATTCTTTTTCTTCTCGACAGGCACCAAATCCATGTGACAAATGGGGCATTTTCCGGGTTTATCGGAGACTACCTGCGGGTGCATGGAACAGGTGTAGTAGATATCGTGGCCGGCATGCGGATCTTCCTCCTTTTTACAGGAGTAAAGAAAAACCAGCAAGGCCAGCATTAAAATATTGAATTTCATCTTATCAATTTTTATCTGTTAATTTTTATGAAACTTTCGCTGTCCATCAGGTACTGTGCATTTTCGGCAACTCCATCTTCAGGAAGCAAACCACTGACGATCTGAATTTTATCGCCTACCACCGCGCCGGTAACAACCTTGTGGGCAATAAAACCGCCTTCAACTTTTTTGAACGCAATTTTATCAATCCCCAAAGAAACCACCGCTGATTTCGGCAGCCAATCTGCCATTCTGTTGTGGCTCATAATCTCCGCTCTAACCTGACTTCCGACAGGAATTTTTGCGGTGGAATTATCAAAATAGACGCGCGCCGTTACGGTTTTGCTGCCCTGCCTGAAAAAGGGTTCAATAAAACCGATGATTCCTTTGAAGCGATTTTCAGGATTGGCTTCCGGGATGATCATGACTGACTGTCCTTTGCTGACCAGTGCAATGTCTTCAGAGAAAATATTGATCAGGGCCCAGGTTCTGTTGGGATTGTAGACACTGAAAATATTCTGTCCTTTCTGGAGATACATTCCCTCTTTTAGGGGTAGTTCAGCGGTGGCTGCCGTATTAGAAGCCATTGCGGGTGCAGATTGTGGTGATGACCCCATGCTTCCGGCCGATCCTGCCTGCTGAATGTGTCCGCTGTAATTGCTGAAAACCGGAACTGTGAGATCAGGTTTCCCTTGCTGGATGACTTTCTGTATCTGTGAAGCCGGCATTCCCAAAAGAAGGAGTTTCTGGCGCGAAGCATCGATCATTGTTTTGTTTGAGCGGTCATTTTTAATAACGAAGAGCAGGTTTTGCTGTGCGGTTAAAAGTTCCGGGCTGTATATATCTAAAATACGCTGCCCTTTCGACACTTTCTGGTATTTATACCGCACATAGAGTTTCTCGATACGGCCCGCAACGCGTGAGGAAATACTGCCAATCTGTCGAGTATCGTATTCTACCGTCCCTAAAGCATCGACCGTGGTGGGTATGTTTTCTCTTTTTACTTTTATTACGGGCTGTTCCGACACTACAAATTCATTGGTTGGTTTCAGCAGATCGTCGAGTTTAATCCCCTCTTCCTTTTTTTCAGCGGCATCTTTCAGGACCAAATCCATCCCACATTTGGGACATTTGCCGGGTTTGTCTGAAATCACTTCCGGGTGCATCGGACAGGTATAAGTATGCATTGCAGCTTCTGCCGAGTGCTTATCTTCCCAGAACTTAACTTTGTCACACGCCGTCAAACCAAATAAAAGCATAGTGAATATTATAATTTTTCTCATCTTCTTTCAATTAAGCGGTCAATTTCAGTTTGCGTCTGCAGTGCTTTGGTAAGGATCTCGAAATATTCCAGTTGGGCCAAATTCAGCTGTTCCCATGCGTCATATAACATGAAGAGTTCTTCCGTATTCTGCTCATAGCCCAACTGCATGGATTTGTAGTTGTTTTTTAAGGCCGGAATAATGGTGTCTTCATAGAGTTTCAGCTGATTTTTATTCAGGTCCAGTTCATTGCGCATTCCGTAGGCCATTCCGCTGTATTCGTTCACCATCATTTCTTTCTGTGCCTGCAAGGCTTCTTCTTTCAGTTTCAGGCTTTCAATATTGGCTTTATTCATGCCTGAAGCCCAGGATAGGAAAGGTAGTTTTGCCATCAGCATCAGAGAAAACTGCATGGGCTGGCCACCAAAACCAAACATGTTTTCGAACTTTACGCCAAATTCCGGCTTTAGATTCTGCTTTTCCAGATCCTGTTTGAGTTTGGCAATATTGATTTCCCGGTCGATGCCGCGGAGATCACTTCTGTTCTGATAAAAGAGATCCTGACCAAAAGTCTCGAGAGAGTAGTCATTCAGGTTGTATTCGGGCTCAATCTCCAGCGGTGCGAGCGCGTCCCTTCCCATGAGGGCATTCAACCGGATCCGGTTGACGCGAAGGTCATTCTCGTACATGAGCTGCATGTTTTTGGAACTGCCAAGCGCAGCTTTTGCTTTGTAATAGGCCGATATTTTACCGAGTCCGTTTTTGTACCGGATTTCGGCGTTTCTGATCATGAAATCCAGCATCTTTTCGTTTTCCTTTACGACCTTCAGCTTTTTATCCAAGACGATTGAACTGTAATACAGTTTTTTCGCATCCTGAAAGTTTTCATTGAGGGCGGCAAAAAGTTTTTCCTTTTCCACAGAGGACATTGCCTTCATCAGATTCTCGTTGGCATCGAGTTTCTTTCTGTTGGGCAACATCTGTTCTACCGAAACTGCTACTGAGCCCATACCGAGCATATCGCCGTCGCGCTGCCAGAGTTTTGGATTATAGGGCGTCATGAAGAAACCGGCTCCAACGGTTGGGGGCATCCAGCTTCTTGCGCCTTTGCCCGCAGCGTCCATTGACCGGACTTCCGCATTATACATTTTAACCACCGGATGGTTGGTTGCGATACTGTCCATTACAGCGGGCAGGGACATTTGCTGAGCAAAAGTGGCGGTAAAAAGCAAGGTAAGTACTCCTGTTATTATGAATTTTTTCATTTTGTAATCATTTAAGGATTAATGGGAAGCGTCGAGGACGTCAATTTTCCCCAGTTTATTCAGTTCCCACTCTTTCTGCATATAAAAGATAACAGGTGTTACCAAAAGGATGTGAATTGCGGAAGTAAAAACGCCACCCACCATCGGTAATACGATTGGTTTCATCATATCACTTCCAACGCCGTGGCTCCAAAGAATGGGTACCAGCCCGAAAAGGGTAACACACACTGTCATAATTTTAGGTCTTAATCTTTTCGCTGCTCCATTGATGACGTACTCCCGAAGTTCTTCATTGGTAATGGTCTCCCGTGAGTTGCCGTTCTTCGTGATAAGCTGAATCATGGCATCGTTCAGGTAGATAACCATCACGATTCCGGTTTCCACCGCAAGTCCGAATAGGGCAATAAATCCTACTGCTACTGCTACGGAGAGATTAACACCCCAAAGCGAAATCATAAAGACGCCGCCGATTAAGGCGAAAGGAATACTGATGAGATTAAAGAAAGCTTCGCGGTAAGAATTGAATGCAAAGTACATGGAAAGGAAGATCACGATTAATACGAGGGGCATAATTATTTTTAAAGTCTGCTCACCGCGAATCAGGTTTTCGTACTGTCCGCTCCATTCCACGAAATAACCTTTAGGCATTTTGTTCACCATGTTATTGAGTTTTGCCTGGGCTTCTTCTACGGTGCTGCCCAAATCCCGGTCACGGACGTTGAACAGAACGGTTCCGCGCAACATTGCGTTTTCAGAATTGATCATTGGAGGACCTTCTGTAAGGCGAATGTCCGCCACTGCACTCAGCGGAATGGAACCAAATTCCATCGTCTGCATGGGCAGCCTTCTCAGTGACTCCAAATTATTTCTGAAATCCTGGCCGTACCTGGCGTTTACCGAAAAGCGCTGTCGGCCTTCAACGGTTGTGGTGAGTTTCATTCCGCCGAGGGCACTTTCCACGACGGCATTTACATCATCCACACTTAGGCCGTATCTTCCTATTTCTTCGCGTTTCACTTCGATATCCACATATTTTCCGCCGGTGATGGGTTCTACATACATGTCTTTAATTCCTTCAATACCGGTGAGCTCCTTTTTTATTTTTTCGGAAAGGACGGCGATACTGTCCAGGTTCTGTCCGTACACTTTTACGCCCACATCCGTTCTAATCCCTGTTGAAAGCATATTGATGCGGTTGGAAATCGGCATGGTCCAGCCATTGGTTACGCCGGGAATCTGCAGTTTGGCATTCAATTCATTAATAATATCGTCTTTTGTAAGGCCGTCACGCCATTCGTTCTGAGGTTTCAGCAGAATAATGGTTTCAATCATGGAAATGGGAGAATTGTCTGTGGCGGTATTTGCCCGTCCAACTTTTCCGAGGACATGATCGACTTCAGGAACACCCTTAATGATTTTATCCTGCACCTGGAGTAATCTTTTGGCTTCAGAGTTTGAAATATCAGGCAACGTGACCGGCATGAAGAGTAGTGAGCCTTCATCTAAGGGCGGCATAAACTCGCGACCCAGATTCATAATTAAAGGGATGCTGACCAGAAGGGCAAGAATATTAATGCCGAGGGTTGTTTTCTTCCAATTCATACACCAGCGAATGATGGGTTCGTACACCCGTTCCAAGCCCCGATTTATTGGGTTTTTATTGTCATCCTTAAACTTTCCTTTCATGAAAAAAGAGATAAGCACCGGCGCAAGGGTAAGTACCAGGATCGCATCAACGATCAGTATAAAGGTTTTGGTGTACGCCAGCGGGTGAAAAAGTTTACCTTCCTGACCTGTCAACATAAATACGGGGAGAAAGGAAACCACGATAATCACCGTAGAGAAAAAGACCCCTCTAGATACCTGTAAGGATGATTTTTCGATAATCTTCATCCGAATATCTTCGGGAATTTTAACGCAACTCTCTTTCTCTTTGTCTTTTTTTCTGAATATATTTTTAAACCAGTTGGTTTTCATTGTTATGGGTTTTTATTTTGTTGATGGTTCTGCCAATTGGAGAGATTTTTATACGCATTTTCGGACATGATAATTCCGTTATCTACAATCACCCCGATTGCCAGTGCAATTCCGGTAAGCGACATAATATTGGAGGAAAGTCCAAACGCATTGAGCAGAATAAAACTGATGGCAATGGTGACCGGAATCTGAATGATGATGCTCAATGCACTTCGCCAGTGGAATAGGAACAGAATAACAATGATTGCCACCACGATGATCTCTTCAATCAGCTTGGTTTTGATATTGTCTATTGCCCCTTCAATCAGCGTACTGCGGTCGTACGATGTCTTGAAGGTGACGCCTTCAGGGAGTCCTTTTTCAACATCCTTCATTTTCTCTTTCACATCGTTGATGACCTTATCTGCATTTTCGCCATACCGTGCCACTACGATACCGCCCACAACTTCGCCTTCACCGTCTGCATCAAAAATACCCAGACGCAGATCGCCACCCATCTGTACAGAGCCAATATCTTTGACCCGCACGGGAATACCGTTGTAATTTCCCAAAGCAATTTCTTCGATATCGGCTACGTTCTTGATGTAACCCAGACCGCGAATGATATAGGCCATATCAGCCATTTCAAATTTACGTCCGCCCACATCATTATTGTTGGCTTTCACTTTGTTCATGACATCCATCAGAGAGACGTTATAGTACTGGAGTTTTACAGGATCTACAATGAGTTGGTACTGTTTTTCGAAGCCGCCAAAGGAGGCTACTTCCGCCACACCGGGAACCGTCTGCAGAGCAAATTTCACATACCAGTCCTGGAGGGCGCGCTGGTCTCCCAAATCCATTTTAGGTGCATCGAAATGGTACCAGAAGACGTGACCAACGCCGGTACCATCCGGTCCGAGCGTAGGCGTTGCGTCTTGCGGGAGTAGGCGTTGGGCATAGTTGAGCCGTTCCATTACGCGGGTTCTGGCCCAATATATATCCACATTATCTTCGAAAATAACATACACGAAACTCATCCCAAACATGGAAGAGGCGCGGATGTTCTTAATTTTCGGAATTCCCTGAAGGTTGCTGACCAGAGGGAAAGTCACCTGATCTTCAATAATCTGGGGACTTCTGCCCATCCACTCCGTAAAAACGATGACCTGGTTCTCACTCAGATCCGGAATGGCATCGATGGGATTGTCCCTTACCGCAAAAATACCCCAGATAAAAAGGCCGATTGCTATCAGCAAAACGAAATACCTGTTGCGGAGGGACAGTTTGATTAAATTTTGAATCATGGTTCTGTACGGCTTTACTTAATTTCTTCCTGAACCTCGCCACATGAAAGCATTTCTTTGCCGTAATAAGGATTTTTCACCTCACGTAAATCGCTAAGCCAAAAAGCGCCTTTGTTATCGTTATACATCGGGCAGAATACTTTATACACCGGTTTTGGAGTTCCGAAATCTTTCAGCAGGTCGTAAAAATCGGCGCTCATTAAATCCAGATGTTCGCGCTGATGATCAATCTTTCCGGCATTATCTGCAATGTGCTCGGCGTGTTCACTGATGCTTGATTCCAGGTCCGCAAATTCTTTCTTCTGTTCAGCAGAAAAACCGTTTTTGTCTATTTTAGGAAAGGACGCCAAGATTCCTTTTGCTGCACTTACCGCTTCCTTATCATCATCACCGGACAACGCGAATGTAAGGTGGGTGTAATGAGAATAAAGCTCCGTAAGGTCAGCGGAAGTTTTTTTTGCGTCGGTAACAGTTACCTTAGCATCCATTGCCATATTGTCCATCGCTGAACTGTCCGACATCGTGCTCATATCATGCTGCATTGATGTTTCAGTGGATTTTTTCTGTTCTTTGTTTTCTTTACATGAAGAGAGTGCAAAAGTGCAGATTGCCAAAAGGCTGAATGGTATTGTTTTCATTATTTTATAAGTTTAAAGGTTATTTATTATTAAAAAAGGCTTCGTAGTTTGCTTTATTTTCGAAGTACACGACATTATCATTTTTATCAGAGATTGCAATAATTGCGGTTGCTTTATCGATGAGTTGATGAGATATCGGATCATACGCCATGCGAGCATTTTCTTCCTGCGGGATTCTGAGTTTGCAGTTTTCGCAGCAACCGTAGTAGGTTTTGCCGTCATGCTTTACTTCGAGCTGCTTTTTGCCCATGTAGGCGTTGTTTACCATACAGACCTGGTCGTGGGGAACAATGTCGCCGGTCTTGAACTGTGCGTTGGTAATTTGGGTATTTTCGGCTTTTGAATTGGTGCAGGAAACGAGGAACACTGCTACAAAAGCCAGTATTCCTAAAAGAATATTCTTCATTAAATTATCGTTAAAGGTTAATTTTGAGCCTCCGTCTTGAGAGACTGTGTACGAAAATCCTGATCTTCAAGTTGTTCTTTAAGAACATTCTTTTCTAAAAGATTACTTAAACGAGAAGTGGAAGTTCGAAGGGACATTCAGCACCGCTAAATAATCTGCGGAAAGTGTCATAAACACTTCACGACCAGACACAATTCGGGCTGTAAAAGAAGATCTTAACCTATTTTGGGCGGTTCCCAAATGGTGTGGAATCCACCGGAGTAATGGGGATACTGATAAGAGAAATTAGAATTTTTGTCATCGTAACCGGACGCTTCGTTTTTAGAATCCTCTAAAAATTTGCTGTCTGATAGAATGGTATACTGAGCAGTGCTGCAAAGGTTTCCGCTGCAATTTCCTGAGCATCCATCGGTTTGACAATTGTGTGATTTTGGGTGACAGCATTCTTCTTTGCAATCGCCGCTGTCGCAAGACGGCTGTATCTGTGCGAATGACTGTTTTATGAAAGTTTGCAAACTGGTCGCGGTTTTAATAACCTGCTTCTCCTTTTTACTGCAAGCCTGAGAAATCCCTGGCGCCAGAAATAACGCGAGTGTAAGGGAAAGCAACAGTATTTTAAAATTTCCGACCATTGTAAGTAAACAGCACAAAGATAGGGAATTATTTTAGAAGCTAAACTACTTCCTTAAAAAAGTTAGGGTTTACAACATATTAAACTTTGCCATAGCATTTATCTTTTTTCATCTGAATAAATTTCAGCATAGATAAGAAAAGCGGTGAGAAAAATGTTAACCCAAGGCTAATCTTATATTAACTTTGTGTAATATAATTTATGCATTCTGATCACCTCTAAATGATTGAAAATTGAGTTCCGAAATTTTCCACCTTTTTTCTGCAAAGAAAAAGGCGAGGCGTATTTTACAAGGATGTAGCGCTTTACACCGTAATCAACCTGCAAACCGTGCAACAAAAAGAGAAGGAAGCCAGTAAACTGAAAAAGAAGAATTCGGCGCAGGATGGATTGCCTGAAAATTCTCAAATTAATATTTCAAAATTAGCGGGTATCCACTTGGACGACCAACCACAAGCCAAACCATCCATTGAGCCGGAATATTCTCCAGTCGGCATTCTTATTCCTTCTTGGAATGAATTCATAGAGTTTGCTGAGAGCCTGGAAGATTACGAGGAGAAGATGGATAGCTTTCTTCGAGAAAAGTACGATAGCTGGAAGACTAACGGCTGGAGGAGCCAGGCAACCGATAGACCTTTAAGCAAGTGGCAGGGCACGCTAAAGCAGATCGTAAAAAACTTCAAAACAATTACTATAGCACCGGTAGAAAAATTAGCACTCCCGAAAATCAAGCCACTCCAGCTCCAGAGCTGAAACACACCGCCCATCCCACTTTATTAGAAAGCTGAAAGAGAAAAATTCACTTCCTTTTTTTCTTTCAGTTTCCTTTTTTTGTGCATTGTTTAAGTACTTACCGTTTAAATAAAAAAAGCAGCTACAACAAGTAGCCGCTATTCTTTAATATTTTTTTATATGATTATAAATAAATTGTAGTTTGTTGCAGAAGGGCGAAAAGAAGGTGGGACTACAATGGAATCCGTTCCTGTAAATTCAAATACGGCGTAAAGTGTCTGTATCAGCTGTATCTCAAGCTTATCCGTAGTGTTTTCCACCACTTTTTCAAGAGCGCTTGTAGCTATCTGGTGCCTGTCAAACCAGAGCCTGCATCTTTTCTTGGTGGAAAGTTCCCTGTTCAATAAATAGCGGAGAAACTGGGGGATTTCTGATTTTAGCTCTTCAAAGAAGGTTGAGGAGTATATCTCCTCCGGTATTACAGGGATTTTCCGAACCCAGAACCGGTTCTCATTTCTATCCATTTGCACGAAGCTCTCCTCATTATTAGAGCATAGCACGAACTTTCCGAAAAAATCAGTCTCCCTTCTATCCTTTCCCTTTTGCTCGAGCTTCTCCCTGGTTGCTGTTGCAAGGTTTTTAAGTCGCTCCAGCATCACTTTTTCATTTATCAATGCCTCGTCAATTCCGATAAGCAGCTTGTCGAGCCAGTCAGCATTGAACTGGCTTGAAAGTCCCTCGCTCCTAATGAATGTCATATTTTTTCCAAAAAGCTCGCTGAGCCATCTCAAGAATGTAGTTTTGCCCGTTTCCCTCTCAGAACTTACAAGGCACAAAATTGGAAGTTTCTGCACCGGGTCTTCGTAAAGCAGCTGTAGGTAGTCCAGTCCCAGCTCAACCTGTTCGCCAAAGATGTGCCTGATGAAAGACAGCGTGGCAGGTATGTCAAAATCAATGACCGGTTCGTCACAAGGCTTGTGAGGAAGCGGAGAATAAAGGTTGAAATACCCATCCACATCCTGCTGGAAATCAAGGTGGCTGGGGAGGCAGCAAAAGTCATCATATTGGGGGATCCTGTTTTTATATGACGTACTGTGGTCCTGGTTAATCGTTGACAGCTTCCACCTGATTAAATTTTGTTCCTTGTGGCCGTTAATCGTGGGCTTTTCGGAAACCTTGTAATACTCCGTAGCCGCCCTTATGTAGCATACATCCTCCATTATCAAATCATTTTTCGGTTACGGTTTCTTCCGTATTCCAGGAGTTCGGATTTTGAATAATAAAATCGCCCCGAAAAATTGTAGTATGGCAGTCCCTTGTTCTTCCGCCAATCAGTTATGGTTGGGAGTGAGACCTTTAAAAATTCAGCGGCCTCGTTCTGAGGAATCAGGTCATCAGTTTTTTCGTCTTGGATTCTTTGCTGAGCAGAGACAAGGGCGTTTGCTTTCTGTAGAATTATTTCTACCGCTCTTTCCAGGTCCTGCCTGGAATGCGAATAAAGATGAATTGCCATAGCTTGATTTTTAATTTTATGGCAATATTAAAAGCATTAAAGGTTTTTAGCAATAGCGTGCAGAGAGTGAGCGCATAAATGCAGAGATTGGTCGCTTAATTGTTAATTTTAATCGGAAACCGATGTACAGTAGAGAAAAATCACCAAAGACTTTAATTAAAAAGTAAAATGGAATTCAGGCTCTCAATGAACCTTCTGACCGTTAATTATGGCAGCTTTATTCTGACACCAGGTGCACAAATTCAATTCAGGCTGAAAAATTATTGCAGCCCGAGAAATAGTATTCATCGCGCACTTCCGCGCAGTTTTCTATCTCCGTTGTTAGATTGTCAAATGGCATCTTTAGTTTCTTTGCAAGCTCCTGAAAACAGTGCCAGGCTCCGAAAAAACCGTCAAAACATTTTATTGGCACCCCGTTTACCAAAACTTCATACTCCTCAAAGCCATCAAATTCAATAATTAAGGTATTTATATCATCTGAGATTGTAACTCTTCCTTCATTAAGTAGAACATTCCTTAAGAATTCTTCGTGGGATTCAATCAACATTTTTTCCAAACAAGTTTTTGATGTAGAATTACAAAATTCACTTTTAGAAAAACAAAGGATAAATAAAACAGATGTAAATTTAGCCACCCTTTTGGCCACCCTTAAAAATATAAAACGCTGATAATCAAAAGATTAACAGCGTTTTTAGTACTCCGGACGGGACTTGAACCCGTACGCCAAAAGAGGCACAGGATTTTAAGTCCTGCGTGTCTACCAGTTCCACCACCAGAGCATCAGGCTCAAAAAAAGGGAAGTCTTGCGAAAAACTTCCCTCCTGCCGAGCGAAAAACGGGGCTCGAACCCGCGACCTCAACCTTGGCAAGGTTGCGCTCTACCAGCTGAGCTATTTTCGCAAAAAAATCCGTGCGGATGAAGGGACTCGAACCCCCACGCCTCTCGGCACCAGATCCTAAGTCTGGCGTGGCTACCAATTACACCACATCCGCAGAAATAAAAAGACCGCCGTTCTTTTTTGTGAGTGCAAATATAGAAACAATTTTCTTTACCAGCAAATTTTTTTAAAGATTATTTTTTTCTGTTTTTTTTCATTACCATCACTACACAATAAAATTTATTGCTTAATTTTACCAACCTCAACAAACTGATTATGGAACTACAGGGCACAGTAAAAAAACTAACTGATATTCAGACTTTCCCAAGCGGATTCCAGAAGCGGGAACTCATCCTGAATACTACCGAGCAATACCCTCAGGTGATCGCAGTAGAATTCACGCAGGATAAAATCAACCTTCTGGACAGCATCAGCGAAGGCGATGAAGTGAAAGTTTCCATCAACATACGCGGCCGGGAGTGGACTTCCCCACAGGGCGAAGTAAAGTATTTTACTTCGATTGGTGGCTGGAGAATCGAAAAACTCAGCACCACCACGGTACAGGAACCTACTCAAGCTGCACCGGTTTCCGGGCAGACGCTGCGCAACGATGATCCCTTTGCGGACGACGAGGACGACGATCTTCCGTTTTAGCATTTAATTGGTAAAATTTGTCAAAAAAATCCCGCAAACACTGTGGGATTCTTTATTTATGTATTACTTGAATCCTGATGAGCTCAACTTTCCCGACCCTATGTGGTATCACCCTCCGCAGGGCCTGATCGCCTCCGGCGGGGATCTTTCTCCAGAGCGTCTATGGCTTGCGTACAGCCACGGCATTTTCCCGTGGTACGACCCGGATGAAGAAATCCTGTGGTGGTGCCCGGACCCGCGCTTTGTGCTCTTCCCCGGCGATGTGAAAATTTCCAAATCTATGCGGAAAATATTTCGGGATGAAGTGTTTAGCTTTACCGAAAACCAATGTTTCGAGCAGGTGATGCGCAGCTGTGCCGAGGCACCGAGAAGCGGACAAGACGGCACCTGGATTAGCGAGGAATTAATCGATAGCTTTAAAATCCTGCACGACATTGGCATTGCGAAGAGCTTCGAAGCCTGGAGGGATGGCGAATTAGTAGGTGGTTTTTACGGCCTTGCCATAGGAAAAGTTTTTTGCGGTGAGAGTATGTTTTCGAAGGAAAGCAATGCTTCGAAAGCCGTGTTTCTAAACTTCGTAGCAAAGCAGCGGGAATTTGAAATCATCGATTGCCAGATACATTCCCAGCATCTGGAAAGCCTCGGGGCGGGGATGATATCCAAGCAGGCGTTTCTAAGCTACCTCCCGGCTTATGGCTCTGCCTAAACCAATAAAAAAACCGCCCGATTTCTCAGGCGGCCGCTAATTTAAACTTTATCGGTTACTCATATTTGATATCATCAATCTGATAAGTAGTCGTCACTCCGCTGCCATTCCCTTCATACTTAAATATGATGAAGCCGTTTCCGCTCAGGCTGGCAGGTGTAGTGTAGCTGCCCGCGCTGCCAAGGGTGCCG
Source organism: Cruoricaptor ignavus (assembly GCF_014961145.1). Taxonomy (NCBI): domain Bacteria; kingdom Pseudomonadati; phylum Bacteroidota; class Flavobacteriia; order Flavobacteriales; family Weeksellaceae; genus Cruoricaptor; species Cruoricaptor ignavus. The sequence goes on along the minus strand of NZ_CP063145.1, from coordinate 1,420,423 downwards.
TACCCTGTTGCCGGTGCTTTCGGCAGGGTGAAGCTTGAGGTAATATCGGTAAGCTTCGCCTGGGTCATATCCCCCATCGGCTTGTAGTCGGTTGAGTAATAAACTTTAAGCCCGTCACCCTTATAGTAGCCCACATTTACATTAAAGCTCAGCTTCTTGCCAGGCGTGAAGTTCACCGGAACCACGAAATAAGTGTGGTAATTACCTGTGCCTGCATTGGCACTCATCTGAATGTACTGGTTTTTATTGTAGGATTTCAGCTGCCAGTACCTGTTGCCCACCACCGCATCATTAATATAATTTGTGAATACTTCAAGATTAATAGGGGAGAAACCTTCAAAAGTTTCGTTAATTACAGATGGGTAAGTAACATTGGCAGAGCCTTTCGGCGGTGCAGAGTCGGTAGGAGACGGCGTAGGGTTCGGCGCCGGCGTAGTGCTTCCGCTGAACCTTTCTCTTGTAAAGGCAAGATCATTCTCATTGCGGACGATCATCTGGTAGTTTTTATTATACTTGCTCACCACGAAGGTTGCCACACCGCTTCCCGTCGGGAGAGTTCTCGCTGCGAAACTCGCATATCCTGAGGTCCGGATTACTGTGTTTCCGCCTGCCTTGTCCTCAATTTTTCTGTCGGTATCCTGTCTGGACCCGTCTGCATTTACCTGGGCGAAGGTTTGCACCACTGGTTTTATTTCCGAATCTGCAAACTGTACATCAGGCACGCTTACCAGCATATTGAGGTACTTATCGCTCATCGCTGCCTTCAGGCTTGGAAGCTCCAGTGGCTTTATTGTCGCCACCTCCAGTCCATTCCCGCCGCAGACACCGGAGAAATAGCGGCCTGCCAGCGAGGATGGAATCCTGCCTATGGTGTAGGTAGGATCTTCGCTGCCGATTTTGATGACGCCGCGGTCTTTGGCAATTTTCAGCCCGTTCAGCTTCAGGCGGATGTGGCTGCCCACGGGCAGATCAGCGTAGTTGCTGGCGCGGTCCACCTCTATTTGCAAACCAACGCTCGGGTTCTCTGGCCTGTCCTGAAAGGAAATGGTTTTATAAAAATTCCCGAACTCATCGGAGGAAACCACATATCCGTCGATGATGATATCGCCATCCTTTGCATCAAAGGTATACGCGCCGGAGGAGGGCGCCATCGCTGCTACCTCTGCCATCGTTTTAGTAGGTGCGGCGAATTTATTATTGCAGTTTACCGGCGGAGTGTCCCAGTCATCATCCTGTACGCACGAGTTCAGTACCACGGCGCCCACTACCAGGCCGAAAGCAAGTTTAAAATAATTTCTGATTATCATTGTTAATTTTTAAAGGGTTAAAATTAAAATCTCACCTGCAGGTTTATAAAATACTGAAGCCCCTGGGTATACCAGTATTTAGGTGCAAAAAGCGGCCGCTCCCTGTCGGCATCCTGGATGAATTTCGGGAAGCTTACATTCCTCGTCTGCTCAAAGCCGCCGGTCTGGTAGTCCTTATTATTCAGCACATTGTTTACCGTGGCAGTCAGCAGCACATAATATTTGCCGAAAAGCCAGGATTTCCCCGCATTGGCATTCAAGAAGAAGGCATCTTCCAGCTTGGTAGGCGCCAGCCTTCTGCGTAGCTCCGTTTCCGTAACATCCGTATACGGCGTACCGGTAAAGGAGTTTTGTATGAATCTCTCCGAGCGGAGGATCGCTGAAGGATCGAGATAATTTTCAGCAAGATAGTTTCCGGTAACGCCCACCCACCAGTACTTCGGCGAGTTGTAGCGCAGGCCGAGCGTATAGCCCTGCTGAGGCGTGCCACCCACCCTGTAGTTCTTCAGGTAAGCCCTACCGAGGTTAATGTAAGGCACCCCGCCGGGCAAATCCCCCGTAGCATCTGAAGTAAAGAGCACATTCGGGTTGTTTTTATAAACATACTGCCCGTAGCTCGCCACCCCCTGCAGGGAGAATGTTGGCGTTATCTTCCAGTCGATGCCGAGCTCGCCTCCCAGATTCTGGCGCTGCATATCGGAGAGCACCTGCGTCACGAATGCACTCTGCGCCACAGTGCTTGTGCCGTCCGCGTTATCCACGCTCAGCTGGATGCCGTCTGCGAAAAACCTCTGCACATTTGTTTCATTTTCAGCATTCAGGATGTAGCCGGTAAGGCGCATTTTGAACATTGGCGCATTCACCACATAGCTCAGGTCGTTGGCGTTAATCACCGTATTCGTCACCAGCGGAGAGATGCTCGCATTGGCCCTCGGGTTGATGAAAAGATCCTCGAGATAAGGCGCGTGGCTGTAGTAAGCACCGTTGTAAACGAGGAAGTTTCGCCCGTCGATCCGGTAAACAAGGCGCCCCTTCACGCCATAATCCCAATATTCGTGCTCCTTACTCTTGCCGAAGGAACTTTTGTAAAGATAATTGCGGAAGAGCCCTTCCCGGGAGGAAGTGGAGTAGCCTGCCAGCGCGGAGACAAATCCGTCAAACCTGCCGGCGGAGAACTTCAGGCCAGGATTTACTTTTGCCTCCTGCCTTCTGAATATATAGTCGTAATTGATTTTATCGCCTTTAAACTTGGCTACATTCTCCTCACCCTCGTTGTACTGATAGCTCGCTCCGGGCTTGTTGGACGGGCCAAACGGATCCACATTGAAGGCGAAATCCGCACCCAGCAGATCCTTTATTTCACGGTAGTTTTCAGCGTAATAGTTTTGGTAGGAAAGGTTTAAAATAAACCTCGTGCTAGGGCTGAAGTCGTAAGTAAAATGCGTGCCGGCATTCCAGATTTTCTCATCACTGACATCATCAACCAGGAAGTAGAGTGCGCGCTTGCCGGTGGCGCCGTATCTCGTTACTGGTGCCTGCGCGAGGTTCCTGCGGTAGAGCGCATCCCAATTGATCTGCGTATACTGCGGGTCGTTGTTTATCCATCCCTCCACGGCAGCCTGGTAGGCTTGCTGTGCGGTGGTAGGCTTGCCGTTTGCTGTCGTAGAAGCATCAGGATTCAGGGAGGCATAATAGCTAGGCAGGTAGCGGTAGTAGGTTGGCGATGGATTCTGAACATTCTGCCAGTCCAGGCGGGAGCCGTAGTCTTTACCAAACTGGTAGGAGACGGATGTCCAAAGATTGGCATCTTTTCCTAGTTTTAAGAAATCCTGCAGCTGGATGATGGGCTGGAAGCCTCTGCGCACGCGCTCGCTGCGCTTCTCGCCATCTTGCCACCCCCAGTAGGAATTGTAATGCACGCCGCGGTAGTCGTAAACTTCCTGCGTGCTCGGGCTGGCAGTGGAGCGGCGGTAGGGCGCGCCGATGGCGTTCAGGGTGATGGTATGCCTGTCGCTGAACTTCTTTTCTACCCCGAGGAATGCGCCCCAGGCATCGTAGAAGGTACCCTCCTGTATGCCCTCCTCTGCCCATCTCCTCGCCGCCATCGCGGTCACCGCCCATCCGGATTTGCTCATCCCGGAAGTATAGCGCAGAGATGCGCGGTTGCGGTAGTTCCTATTAGCTAGGGAATAGGTGGCCTGGAAGCCTTTGCGGTACTCGCTGGCCTTGGTATTTTTGTAAATAACCCCTGCGGAGCCTCCGAAGGCAAATTCCGAAGGGGAGTGGTTGGTGGCGATTTCAGGGTATCGCATTATCTCGTTGAGGCCTCCCCAGTTCCCGAATTCCACGCGGCCGTTGTCCTGCCTGATCATGGAGACACCGTTGATCATATTTTCCCCGTTTCTCCCGTCAATGCCGCGGGGGCGGAACCAGTAGGCACCGAGATCGAATGCGGCTACGCGGCTGAACACATCCTGAGAAGACTGCAGCAGCCCCACAGTGGTGGACTGGCTGGTGTCTTCCTCCGAGGTGAAGCCGTCCGCATAAGCAAGCCCCTGATCGGCAGTGATCTGGTATTGGTTCAGCGTAATGACGCCAAGATCCTTGCGCCGCTCGCCGTTTACCTCAAAATCGAAAACGGAAGTTTCAAAAGTGGGCTTCGCGATTACGATTTGATAATGTCCGTCCTTCAGGTCTACGAACTGGAAGTATCCGATTTTATCGGTGCGCACATCCAGCCCCTCGCCTTTCAGATCAATTTCCACATTTTCCACCGGCTGCCCCTGGCCGTCCTTTATATATGCAAAAACGGTAGTTTGCGCATAATAAAAGGATGCGGGCATCAATGAAAAAAGAGAAACCAATGATAGTTTTTTCAGCATATCACTAATTTATTTCTACATTTGGCATCCTCGCCAACAAGCTGAGGAGCATTGGCGCCAAAATTAAACTTATTTGCCAAACGGGCAAGCGCCTCAATATTATTTTTTTATTAATAATTCTTTAACATACGCAAGACAAAAACTTTTTATATTTGGCGAAATAATACTGGCACCTATGAAGTTTAGAATCACTTTTTTCAGCCTGCTGATGATCATCGGCGTTTTAAGCGCACAGCAAAGAAAACCTGCGCAGAAACAGCCTCGAAGGCTGGCCACCGTGGGCTTTATGAATGTGGAAAATCTGTTTGATACCATCCGCTCAGCCGATTATGTGGACGGCACTAAAGACCCGAGGAACCCGGCATACCACCGCAGCATTCCGGTAGATTCCATCCCCCATCTGGAGGTGACGGAGGAATACAAAGGCCAGTGGAGCGACCCGCTGCTGAAGGGCAAAAAGGTGGTAAGGTATCAGGTGGTGGCGGAAGAATTTACCCCGGAAAGCAATAAGCGCTACGGCAAGAAAATATATCAGCAGAAGCTGGATAATACGGCAAAGGTAATATCAGAGGTAGGCTTCCGGGAGACGGGCTCTGCCCCGGTGATAATGGGCCTGATAGAAGTGGAGAACCGCAATGTGGTAAAAGACCTCATCAGCCAGCCGGCATTAAAAAAATATAATTACGACCTTATTCATTATAATTCGTTTGATGCGAGGGGGGTAGATGTGGCACTGATTTATCAGAAGAGCCGTTTTATCCCTGTAAATTCTTATAAAAAAGAACTGAAAATCTACAACCCGGACGGCAAGCGGGAATACACGCGCGACATCCTTGTTGCCATCGGCTATCTGGATGATGAGAAGGTAGCGGTTTTTATGAACCACTGGCCTTCCCGGCGCGGTGGCGAGGCGGTGTCCCTGCCAAAGAGAAACGCAGCAGCCGCATTGCTGAAGCAGCAAATGGACAGCATAGGAGCTGCGCACCCGAGTATAAAGATGTTTGCTATGGGCGATTTTAATGACGACCCTGTAAGTTCCAGCCTGAAAAAACACCTGAAAGCCGTGGGCACGCCCAAGGAACTTTCCGACGAGACTCCGTACCTGAACCTGATGTACCCGCTTTATAAAAAAGGTGTGGCGTCGCTGGCATATCAGGATGCGCCTAACCTTTTTGATCAAATCATCGTGTCAAGAAATTTAGTGTCGGATTTCCTTACCACAGACTATAAGGTTCAGAAAGCCGAGCTCTATGCACCGCCCTACCTCATCACGAAAGACGGAAATTTCAAGGGCTACCCCTTCCGCTCCTGGTCTGGCGATAGATGGACTGGCGGCTACAGCGATCACTTCCCGGCTTTTGTAGTGGTGCAGAAAGCGGTAAAACAGAATTAAACTTAATGTAAAACAAAAAAATCCTGACGCATTTCCCGTCAGGATTTTTGTTAACCCAGCATCCTCTGTGCTTTCCTGATGCCTTCCACTAAAATATCTACTTCTTCGAAAGTGTTGTAAACGGCGAAGCTTGCACGGATGGTGCCAGCGATTTTAAAGTAATCCATAATCGGCTGAGTGCAGTGATGACCGGTCCGTACAGCGATGCCCATTTTATCCAGAATCATACCAGCGTCGGAAGCGATGCCAGCGTTTTCCAATGTGAAGGATACCACGCCTATTCGATTGGCTTTTTCACCGTAAATTTTCAATCCGCCGAGTTTTAGCAGTTCGCTTTGGCAATACTGCATCAGCGCTGTTTCGTGCTCGTGGATTTCTGCCCTGCCAATGGTTTCAATCCAATCGATGGCAGCGCCAAGACCGATGTTTCCGCCAACATTCGGCGTGCCGGCTTCAAACTTGAAGGGCAGCCCGGCAAAAGTGGTTTTCTCGAAACTGCAGGTGGCAATCATTTCGCCGCCACCGTGAAACGGCGCCAGCTTTTCAAGGATTTCCTCCCTGCCATACAGAATTCCGGTGCCCATCATTCCGTACATTTTGTGGCCGGAGAACACGAACAAATCGCAGCCCAGCTTCTGCACATCAATCTGAAAATGCGGTGCAGATTGTGCGCCATCCACAACAATCAAAGCGTTGGAATTCTGCCGTACTTTCCGCACGATTTCTTCCGCAGGATTAATGATGCCCAAAGCGTTCGACACCTGGTTGAAGGAAACGAGCCTTGTTTTTTCGCTAAGGTTTTCATCCAGGAAATCCAGCTGCAGTTTGCCGTTTTCATCCATCGGGATTACCTTCAGCTTTGCGCCCGTTCTTTCGCAGAGCAGCTGCCACGGCACAATGTTGGAGTGGTGTTCCAGCTGAGAAACGATGATTTCATCGCCTGCCTTTACCAGCCCGGAATTTCCCACCGCATAGGCTATCAGGTTCAGGCCTTCGGTGGTTCCCTTGGTGAAGATGACTTCGTAATCGTGTTTAGCATTGATGAATTTCTGCGCTTTTTTCCGCGCATCTTCCATTTCCTGCGTCGCTATTTGGCTTAGCGTATGTATTCCGCGGTGCACATTGGCGTTGGTTTCCGTATAGTACTGCATTACGCGGTTCAGCACGGGCAACGGCGTTTGCGAAGTGGCCGCATTATCAAGGTAAACCAGCGGTTTGCCGTTCACTTCCCGGCTTAAAATCGGAAATTCCGAGCGGATGTTTTTTAGGTTGAGCATTGTGGAATTTTTAATCGTAAAGTCTAAACTGCCATAATTTTTTGCTTTAAATCTTCTCCAGCAAGCTGCGCATATTCACCTTCTCATCAATGATTCTGCGAAGTTCCGATGCGGAAACTCTTTCTTGCTTCATCGTGTCTCTTTCGCGAAGCGTCACGGAATTATCGCTCAGCGATTCGTGGTCCACCGTGATGCAGAACGGCGTTCCTATGGCATCCTGCCTTCTGTAGCGCTTCCCGATGCTGTCCTTCTCTTCGGAAATCACATTGAAATCAAACTTCAAATCGTTGAAGATTTTTTCCGCAAATTCCGGCAGGCCGTCTTTCTTTACCAATGGTAAAATTGCGGCTTTTACCGGTGCTAATGCAGGCGGCAAAGATAGCACGGTTCTTTCCGAGCCGTCGTCCAATTTTTCCTGTTTCAGTGCGTTGGAGAAAATGGCAAGGAAAAGCCTGTCCAGCCCAACCGAAGTTTCCACGACGAATGGCACATAGCTCTCGTTACGCTCTGGATCGAAGAACTGCAGCTTCCTGCCGGAATGCTTTTCGTGCGCACCCAAATCGAAATCCGTTCTTGAATGGATGCCCTCCAGTTCCTTGAAGCCGAACGGAAATTTAAACTCGATATCTGCAGCAGCATTGGCATAGTGTGCCAGTTTTTCGTGGTCGTGAAAGCGGTAGTTTTCTGCGCCTAACCCAAGTGCTAAATGCCAGTTCAGGCGTTTTTGCTTCCACTCTTCGTAGTGCTGCAATTCTGTTCCTGGCGGCACGAAATATTGCATCTCCATTTGCTCGAATTCGCGCATTCTGAAGATGAACTGCCGCGCTACAATTTCGTTGCGGAAGGCCTTGCCGATTTGTGCGATGCCAAACGGCAGCCTGTGCCGCGAAGTTTTCTGCACATTCAGGAAATTTACGAAAATGCCCTGCGCCGTTTCGGGACGAAGGAAAAGCTCCATCGCGTTTTCCGCCGAAGCGCCGAGCTTTGTGCCGAACATCAGGTTGAACTGCCGTACATCCGTCCAGTTTTTCGAGCCGGTATCTGGGTCGGCAATTTCTAGCTCTTCTATTAAGGCTTTTACATCTGCTAAATCATTGTTTTCCAAAGACTTCGCCATCCTTTCCAGAATTGTTTTCTGCCTTTGGCGATAATCGATAACTTTCTGGTTGGTGCTTTCAAACTGTGCCTTATCAAAGGCTTCGCCGAATCTTTTCGCCGCCTTCTCGATTTCCTTCTGCGCTTTATCTTCCAGCTTTGCCGCGAAATCTTCAATGAGCACATCTGCACGGAAACGCTTCTTGGAATCCTTATTGTCAATCAGCGGATCGTTGAACGCATCTATGTGCCCGGAAGCCTTCCAGGTGGTAGGGTGCATCAGGATGGAAGAATCGATGCCCACTATGTTTTCGTTCAGCTGCACCATCGCTTTCCACCAGTACTGCTTGATGTTGTTTTTCAGTTCGGCGCCATTCTGCCCGTAGTCGTAAACTGCCGAAAGCCCGTCATAAATTTCGGAACTTGGGAAAATGAAACCGTATTCTTTAGCGTGCGACACCACATCGCGGAAAAGATCTTCCTGCTTTGCCATAAATTTTCTGAATTTGAACAAAAATAATCAAAATCCCTGGAAGTATTTTTCCGCTAAAATTCTTCCTCAGAACTTCGCCAAAATTCCAAACTTCAAAACACAAACTTTCCTAACTTTGCAGTATGATTTCACGGCTTTATAAAGCGGCAATTCGGCCGGTGCTTTTTCGGTTTGATGCGGAAGAAGTGCACCACTTCACCTTCTCTGTCCTGAAAAATTTCAATTGGCTGATAAAATTTTTTCTACCGAAACCCATTGAAAATCAGAGACTTGAACGCGAAGTTTTCGGGTTGAAATTTAGAAATCCCGTAGGGCTTGCTGCAGGGTTCGATAAAAATGCGGCGCTGTACAATGAACTTGCCGATTTAGGTTTTGGCTTCATCGAAATCGGCACCGTAACACCGAAAGCTCAACCTGGAAATCCGAAGAAAAGGCTGTTCCGCATTTTGGATGACGAAGGCATTATTAACCGAATGGGTTTCAATAATGACGGCCTTGCAGCGGCGATTGAGAATTTGAAGAAAAATCAAAAAAAAGTGATAATTGGTGGGAATATCGGAAAAAATACTGCCACACACCCTGACGATTACACTGCGGATTATCTGCAATGCTTCGAAGCGCTGCACCCTTACTGCGATTATTTCGTGCTGAATATCAGCTGCCCGAATGTTGGCAGCCACGAAAAATTGGGCGATGTGAATTACCTTCGCGAACTGATTTCGGAAGTCAAAAAAATCAATAATTCCAAGCCGAAACAAAAACCGATTTTGCTAAAAATCTCACCAGATTCTACCAATAAACAATTGGACGAAATCATTGATTTAGTGAGAGATACGAAGATCGACGGCATTATTGCTACCAATACTTCCACAAATCGGGACGGCTTGAAAACACCGAAATCTGAGCTGGAAAAAATTGGAAACGGCGGGCTCAGCGGAAAGCCAATTTCGAAGCGCAGCACGGAAATCATCCACTATCTTTCGGAAAAATCCGGCAGGGCTTTCCCGATCATCGGTGTCGGCGGAATTCATTCTGCCACTGATGCTTTGGAAAAAATCAACGCTGGTGCTACCCTTGTTCAGATTTACACCGGCTTCATTTACGAAGGCCCAAAACTAATTTACGATATTAATAAAAAATTACTTGAAAATTATCAAAGTAATAATTGAGCCAAGGTATAGATTACAAGCCCAACCAAACCGCCAACCAAAGTTCCGTTCACGCGGATAAACTGTAAATCTTTCCCAACTTCCAGCTCCAGTTTTTCCGAAAGCTCTTTGCCTTCCCAATTACCCACCGTTGCACTTATCATTTCACCAACACGATGGCGATTTTTCAGAACCTGCTTGTAGATCGTAGTACGAAGCCACCTATCTATTCGCTGCTGTAACTCATTGTTGTTCTGAAGATTAACTGCAAAATCTCGTATGCTGTTTTCGAAATAAATCTTCATCGGAGATTGCTCTTCCGTCAATAAATCTACCAAGGATTTTTTCACAGAAAGCCAAATATCCGAAGCGTAACTTCCGATTTTTTCTTCCGTTAAGAAATTGGTTTTAAATTTATCAAACTCATCGCTCCATTTCTCTCCTGATGAAACCTCTTCAGCAAAAGTTAGTAATTTATTAGAAATTTCTAATCTAATCGGATGTTCTAAATCCTGCTGAATTTCATCGGCGTAGCGCAGCATTCCGGATGTAATTTTATCGGCAATAGCCCTATCCACAAATTTCGGGATGATGGCATAGCTTTCCTTTTCCACGCGGTTTTGCACCATTTCCCGATTATTTTCGATGTAAATTTTCAGCTCTCTCGTCAAATTGGTGATGAGCTTTTGGTGGTCATCTCTGCTTAAGAAGTAATGAATCATCTGCCCAGCCAAAGCATTGATTTCCAAACGCTTACCAAAATCTATCGCTTTATCCGAAATAAATTTGGACATCACTGCATCATCAATTTTCATAATTAAATCCTTGAAAATTTCCGAACCTTCCTGTACTAGAAATTTCTGATTCTTAGGGTTTAGTAGCCAATCTGCGGCATAGGGCGAAATTTTCAAATTCACAATATAAGGTCGGATACTTTGCGGATTCAAAAAGTTTCCGACCACGAAATTTCCCAAGTTATCACCAATGGCATCCTTCTTTTCCTGGATGAGATTGGTGTGCGGAATTTTCAGTCCCAAAGGATGGTGGAACAGCGCCGTAACGGCGAACCAATCTGCCAAGGCACCCACCATAGCAGCTTCGGAAAACGCCTTCACATAGCCAATCCAGGCACCGCTATTTGATTTTTGCAGCAGCGTCATTCCCACGAAAATTAGTGCCATCAGAACGAACAAACCTGTGGCGAAAGTCTTATATTTGCGCAGGCTTCGGCGCTTTTCAGCTTCAGTCATTTACTTTTGTTTAAATCGAAAATGCGAAAACTCATCATTTATACATTAATGTTTTCGGCGGGAATTTCCTGCTCGCAGCTTCCGCAAAATTCAACCAAAAATAATAAAATCACGATGGATAACAGCAAAAACAACCCGTACTATTCCGAAACGGACACCGCGAAAATTAGCGTGAGCAACGAAGATTGGAAAAATGCGCTTTCGCCGGAACTCTACCGGATTGCCCGTGAAGCCGGCACGGAAAGGCCTTTCACAGGGAAGTACAACGATTTCGATGAAGTGGGTGAATATTTTTGCGCGGCCTGCGGAAATCATCTTTTCAAGAGCACGCAGAAATTTGCTTCCAGCTGTGGCTGGCCAAGTTTTTTCGAGGCGGATAAAAACGGCGTGATTTACCGCCGTGATTCTTCGCACGGGATGGAGCGCATCGAGGTGCTGTGCAAGCGCTGCGAATCGCATCTTGGCCATGTTTTCAACGACGGCCCTGAACCTACTGGCCTGCGCTATTGTATGAATTCCGTCAGTTTGAATTTTAAGGCGGACGAGCAAGAGTAACTAACTCAAAATCAACAATTTAGCAATTTTAAACAAAATCTTAACGGAACGCTAAAGTTTCGTTAAACTCTCTTGTTTTCAAGTTTAAACCTTTGAGATTTTCTAATTTTGCAGCGCTAAATCACTTAACATAATATTTGATGAAAAAACTTTTGGCATCGCTTGCTTTGGTTTCCGCGCTTTCCACCTCGTTCATCAACCGTGAAAATTTTGAAACGGAAACCGTTGAAAACAAGGCAGTTAGCGTAGTAAAGTCAATTTCAGAAATTAAGGAAAATGCGGTTTCTTCCACAGAAATTTTTTCCACGATAGATTTTTCTGGCATCAATCAGCTGAATCCTGAAGTTTTCGAAAAAGCCTACAAGGGTTTCCAGAAATTGAAAGCGGCGGGCAAACTTCCGCAGGAATCTCAGATTCTCAGCATCGTAGATTTTTCGCTATCATCCAATACAAAACGGCTGTGGATTATCGATTTGAATTCCAAAAAAGTGCTGTTTAATTCGTTGGTTGCCCACGGGAAAAATACTGGCGATGAATTTGCCACTAATTTTTCCAACAACCGAAACTCCCTGCAATCCAGCCTTGGATTTTATGTGACGGATGACACCTATTTCGGCGGCAACGGTTACTCGCTGCGCTTGCATGGGATGGATAAGGGCTGGAATGATGCGGCGCTTGAACGGGCAGTGGTGATGCACGGCGCGAAGTATGTGAGCGAGCAGTTTGCGGCGCAGCACAAGAGAATCGGCAGAAGCTGGGGCTGCCCTGCGGTGCCGAGCGAATTGGCGCAGCAAATCATCGATACCGTGAAAGGCAAGCAGTGCCTCTTCCTTTACTACCCGGACCAAAATTACCTTTCCAGTTCGGAATGGCTTTTGTGATTATTTCAAAAATTTAACAGAAAAATTAAAAATCCCTAAATCTTGAGTTTAGGGATTTTTTTTCTCGTAATAAATTTAGCAAAATTTATTTCTTCGTCCTTTTTGGCTTCTTTCCCTTGCCTTTAATAGTAGGATATTTCATCACCATTTCATTGTAAATGCTGTCGTCCATTTCCAGCGCTTTTTCCAGCGCCAACTTTGCATCTTCTTCATAATCAAGAATATACAGACAGTTACTGATTTGGTAGAAAAGCTCTGCGCGGTTGTGAATTTTTATCGCCTGATTTAAAATTGTGATGGCTTCTTCGTACTCGTGCAGCAGCATCAGAACTTCCGAATAAGCGTACCAGTTATAAAATCTTCCAGGCTCAATCTCCACGATTTTCCGCAGGCAAGCAACACTCTGCTCGAACATTCCGCTGTCGATGTACAGGAAGGCAAGCCGCTTCTGAAACTCCACATCGCCTTCGTTCAGCGCCACGGCTTCCCGCGCGAAATGCAGGGCTTCCACTAGCTGCCCGTTCTCTTCGTAAATTGCGCTCTGCTCCATCATCGAAAGGTAAAATTGTGGGTCTTCCACCAGAGATTTCTGGAAGGCTTTCAGCGCCTTCATCGGCTGCTGCATTTCGCGGTAGCACAGCCCGATTTTGTAGTAGGTGTATGCTTTCGTGAATTCTATTTCCAGCAGCTCTTCGTACACTTCTATCGCATTTTCCCACTGCTTCATCGCTTCGTAGCAGGCTGCCTTGTTTGCGTAAACGCCGATGGCATCGCTGTTTATGGCCAAAAGGTAATCAAAACCACGGATGGCTTCCTCGTAGTTTTTCCGGCTGAAGTAGAATTGCCCGTACTCATTCCAAGCCGTTTCCGAAAACGGAAATTGGTTGATGTAGTCGTTTAGGAAATTTATCGCCTCATCGTGCCGCTGCAATTGTGCGTAGCAAAACATAATGTTTTCCAGCGCATAATCGTCCTGCGGTTCGTATTGCAGCGCAAGTTTGTAGTGCTTCAGCGCGTTGAACGGGTCGTTTAGATTTACAAATTCATCGGCGATAAAATTGTGCAGAAAATCTTCTTCCTGCTCAAATTCCAGCGCCTTTTCGCAATACTCGATGGATTTTTGCGGATTGCCAAGGTTGGAATAATACTTCGCACAGCACACGAAAAAATCGGTGCTTTCCATTCCTAAATCGCGAAGTTCCCGAATGATTTTTTTCGCTGCAGGATAATTTTCCAGTTCTAGCAGAACCTCCAATTCCTTGGTTTTCAGCTCGATGGAATTCGGATGAAGTTGCCTTGCAAAATTCACGGCAAGCTCCGCCAGATTAATATCTCCGATTTCCAGATAATAGATGATGATGTCCTCCAGCTCTTCGCTGTCGAAATAAGTTTGCTCGCCGGTTTCCACCATTTGCTCGAACTTTTTCGCGAGCTCGTTTTCAAAAAATTCTTCCAATATTCTTCTAAATCGTCCTTCCCAAAGTTCGAAAAATTTTTACAAACTTCGGAAGACTTTTTTCATTACTCCATACTTTATTATCACTTCAGAATGTCGCCAAACTCCTGATTTTCGCAATCATTGCATCGCCAAGTTCGTCGGCTTCCTGCTGAGTGTGCGCCTCGGTATAAATCCTAATAATAGGCTCCGTGTTAGATTTCCGCAAATGCACCCAGTTGTTTTCAAAATCAATTTTCACGCCATCTACCGTGGAAACCTCATCATTTGGATAGGCTTCCCGCACTTTTGTTAAAAGCGCATCCACATCAATTTCCGGCGTCAGCTCGATTTTTTTCTTGCCCATAAAATACGGCGGATATGTGGCCCTAAGTTCGGAAACCGTCTTGTTTTCCTTCGCTAAGTGTGTGAGAAACAGCGCGATGCCAACCAGCGAATCTCTGCCGTAATGCAGCTCTGGGTAGATGATGCCGCCATTTCCTTCGCCGCCAATTACCGCATTTTTTTCCTTCATCAGGTTCACCACATTTACTTCGCCCACAGCACTTGCAAAGTATTCACAATCAGAGAGTTGGCTTACATCTCTGAGCGCTCTGCTGGATGATAGGTTGGAAACCGAGCAGCCTTTCGTATGCCTCAGCACATAATCTGCCACGGCAACCAGCGTATATTCTTCGCCAAACATCTCGCCGTTTTCATCAATCAGCGCCAACCTGTCCACATCAGGATCCACCACGATGCCCAGGTCTGCATTTTCCTTTTTCACGAGTTCGCAAATGTCCGTCAGGTGCTCTTTCAAAGGCTCCGGGTTGTGTGGGAAATGGCCGTTCGGCTCGCAATAAAGCTCTACGACTTCGCAGCCTAATTTTTCCAAAAGCGGCGGAATTGCGATGCCACCGGTAGAGTTCACCGCATCCAGCACCACCTTGAATTTCTTCGCCTTTACAGCTTCTGCATCCACCAATTTCAAATCAAGAATTTTTTGGATGTGAATTTCAAAGCCCTCATCATTGGTTTCATAGCTGCCCAAATCATCGATTTCAGCAAAGGTAAAATCTTCATTTTCAGCAAGTTGCAAAACTTCTGCGCCAGCTTCTGCATTGATGAATTCACCCTTGTCGTTCAGAAGTTTCAGCGCGTTCCATTGCTTTGGATTATGCGATGCCGTCAGGATTATTCCGCCGTCTGCCTTCAGTTCTGGCACCATCACTTCCACCGTTGGCGTTGTGGAAAGGCCAAGGTCAATCACATTTATTCCCAGTCCTTGCAAAGTTGCCGTGACAAGAGATGACACCATTTGCCCGGAAATTCTTGCATCTCTTCCGATGACCAGCGTTAGATTTTTCCGCTGATTTTTATTCTGAAGCCAGGTGCCGAAAGCTGCGTTAAATTTCACCACATCCAGCGGCGTAAGGTTGTCGTTCACTTTTCCGCCAATCGTTCCGCGGATTCCTGATATTGATTTGATTAAAGCCATGCTTTGTTTAAGATTAGAAGTTTGAAATTGGAAATTTGGATGTTTTCAGCAAATTTACGCAAAGTTCGGATTAACAGTAAGATTAATCCAGCAAAGCGAAAGCATCTGCTGCCGTTTCAAACTTAGCAAAATTTCCTGGGAAATCTTTCAGGGAAAATCAATTACCGCAGCCACAATTATCTTCGCAGCCTCCTTTTTTGCTGAATTTCTTTGGCGAAAAATTCTTGCGGAAAACCCTGAAAATAGCGTAGAAAGCCGACAAGACCAGCAGGCCTACGATGATGTACTGAATGAGCAGAGAAGTTTCCATCATTTAAAAATCTGATAAACCAAAAATGCCGCAATGTAGGCAAGCGCCGTCATCCCCAGCATTTGTCCGGCCGTCCATTTCCAGGATTGCGTTTCGCGGTAAACGATGGCTACCGTGGAAGCGCACTGCATCGCGAAAGCGTAGAAAACCAGGATGGAAAGCCCTGTGGCAAGGCTGTAAATTTTTTCGCCGCTTGGCCAGGTGTCGGCGTGCATTTTCTCGATAAGCTTGGTTTCCGGCGCATCTTCTTCCAGGCTGTAAAGCGTGCTCATCGTGCCCACGAAAACTTCCCTGGCCACGAAGCTTGTGAGGATGCCCACGCCAATTTTCCAGTCGTAGCCTAAAGGTTTTATCGCAGGCTCAATGATTTGCCCTGCTTTTGCCAGGTAAGAATCCTGCATTTCCACATCGGTGGCCACGAATTTTTGCTGGGGCTCGGTTTTCGGGCCTATGAAGCTGAAAAACCAGATGATGATGCTGATGAAGAAAATAATGCGCCCTGCACCGTTGATAAATTCCCACACTCTTGCCAGCATCAGCTTGAAATCTTTCCAGAACATCGGCATTTTGTAAGTCGGCAAATCCATCACCAGGAAAGATTTTTTCCCGGTTTTAATGATTTTATCCAAAATAAATGCAGAGAAAATCGCCGCCAGAAAACCGAGGATGTACATCGCCAGAAGTGCCAGCGCATCGTACCGGATGCCGAGAAAATCTCCGGACGGAATAACCAGCGTGATGATTGTGGTGTAGATGGGCAGCCTGGCAGAGCAGGTCATAAACGGCGTTACAAGTACGGTGATGAGCCGCTCTTTAGCATTCTCGATGTTGCGGGCTGCCATAATGGCAGGTATCGCGCAGGCTGTGCCAGAAACCAGCGGCACCACGCTTTTCCCATTCAGCCCGAATGGCCGCAGAAACCTGTCCATCAAAAATACCGCCCTTGCCATATAGCCGGAATCTTCCAGCAGATACAGGAAAAACATCAGGATGCCGATTTGCGGTGCGAAAACTACAATGCCGCCAATTCCTGGAATTATCCCGTTGGAAACCAGTGAATTAAGCGGGCCCTCTGGCAAATTCTGATGTGCCACGGCTGAAAGCCACGAGAAGCCGTCCTCAATCCAGCTCATCGGAAATTCCGCCATCCAGAAAACCGCCTGAAATAGCATCAGCAGCACGATGCCGAAGATTATATAGCCGAGAACTGGGTGCACCAAGATTTTATCCAGTTTTTCTGTAAGCAGTTCTTTGGCATCTGGTTTTTGGTGGTAAACTTCCGGCAGAAATTTTTCAATGTTCTGATATCGCCTTACCGTTTCCTGCGTTTGTAACCGCCTTGCTGAAAGGTTTTTGGGTAAATTAGTTCCGGAAGCAAATTCCGCCCATTCGTTATAATTTTTCGCGAAAGTATGCTCTGCCGGAATTTCAAACTGCGGTTTTTCGCTGATGCTGAATTCCTGCCGATGTATGGCTTCCTTCAGCGCATCAATGCCCTGCTGAGCTTTGGCATTCATCCCTAAAACCTTCACACCGAGTTTTTCGCTAAGTAATTGTAAATCAATGGTAATGCCTCGCTTTTCCGCTTCATCAGTTTGGTTGATGACTACCAAAAGCGGCAGCCCTAAATCCTGCAATTGCTGAAATAGCAGGAGCCCGCGCTTTAAGTTCAGCGCCTCGATGATGTAAACAATTCCTGAGTAATTCTCTTGATTTTCAAACAGATAGCGTGCGAAAACTGCATCATCTTCCGCCGAAGGATAGATGCTGTAGGCGCCGGGCAAATCCACCACCTGCACTTCCTGATTTCGGTAGGTGTAGTTTCCGCTGAGCGATGCTACCGTAACGCCGGCGTAATTTCCGGTTTTCTGCGTGGTGTTGCACAGCGCGTTGAAAATCGTGGATTTCCCAACATTCGGGTTGCCTACCAGTAAAATTTCCTTCCGTTCCTGCATTGCTTCCGCCGAAACTTTTGGTTAAAGGCTTTCTACCTGTATGTACCGCGCTTCTTCTTCGCGAAGTGCCAGCCTGCTTTTTTCTGTGCCGAATTCTATGTAGAGTGGCCCGCGAAACGGCGCCTGATATAGCACGCGGAATTTTGTGCCGGGCACCAGGCCCATTTCCACGATTTTGCAGGGCATCGTATCCTGCCCATCGTTATAATCGCAGATTTGCCCGAGTTTCTTTTTCGGGAAGCAGCATAGAGTTTCTTTTTTCAGGCTATCCATCGGCTTCGCTTTGGTTGCAAAGTTAGCTAATTTAAATTTAATCTAATTAACGCCTGAGAGAAACCCAAGATTAACGCATAAAAAAACTGCCCACAGGGAGCAGTTGATCAGAATCTTAGTGAATTATTTTCGTTGTTTCTTGGGCTCCGACTGCGTAAGCTCTATCGGGTTGGTGTTGTAGTTGAAGAAATCCTTTGCCATTTTTTCTCTTTCCTTCATAAATTCTGCCACTGTTTTATCCGATCCCGGCATCTTCCTTCCCATCATCTCCGGGGTCATAAATTGGCGGAATTCTGCTAGTGGGTCAGCGCGGAAGGCATTCTCCGCCTGTTCGAATTTTTCTTTGGTGATAATTTTTGGCGTCTGGTCCAGGCCGTATCTTGCATTTATTTTGTCCGCCTCCGTCTGCTCGGAGTATTTCTCTATTTTTCGGTTACCTTTGAGTTCCCAGGAATAATTTTGTTCTGAATCTTCAATCTTCACAATGAGTCCGGGCAGACCGTAGAATTTATAAGGGCCGTCTGGGAAGGGAATGTCAGGAGTAAACCACGCTGTCCAATTGCGGCCCCTGAACTCGGTAGTGGCTTTTTGTGCACTATATTCCCCTATTTTCTGCCTATCTTTTTCCACCTTCCATACAAATTTTACCGGCTCATCATAGGCGAAAAGATTCCGGCTAATATTGTCCGTGTACCGGGTCTGTGTAATGGGGTAATGTTTGGTGATTTTGTAAGTAAACTTCGGCATTGTGAGCATTTTCATGGGATCCTTCCAGGTTTTAGTACGCTCCATTTCTTCCACCGCAGCTACAATTGCGGAGTCCTGCGCAGCAAGTGTATAATCTTTATAGATTGATTTTTCTCCCGTAATGTCCAGCACTGTCATTACTTTCTCCGTACCTTCGGCATCTTTTTTTGGCTTATAATTCAGCTCGTAGAAGAATCTTGTAGCCTGCTGAGCATTTACACCAAGCACAATTGTGAGCAAAATTAGCGTGAGGAATCTTTTCATCTTGTCGGATTTTTTGTTTTTAAATAATATAGTCTTGTAGGTTTAAGAAATATTAGTAACTTTACCCCATTCTTTTTCATAGAATTTTTGGGTTAGTAATGAGGAAAATCCTGCGACATTAGTTGCGGGATTTTTCTCTTTTCCGTGGGTGGTACATTTCAATTATGGATTCATTCATTACATCAAAAATCTTCTGTGGCATCTGCTCTTCTAGCAATAGGCGGTGGGCAGCTATCACTGAAAAGTCTCCGCGAATTGCGGGTCCCGTTTGCACCTTTTTTGGATCCATCGTGTAGATTTTCCCCACGGTTTCCGTAATCAGCGGTAGGAAGTTATCAAAAGCTATGCCGTGATTTTCAGCTATTTCCTTTGCACGGGCGAATAGATGATTTACAAAATTGCAGGCGAATACTGCGGCGAGATGGATATATCTGCGCTGAACGGAATCCGCCAAACTGACTTTATCCGAAATCTGTCCGGCAAGCTTAATTAGTAGTTTTTCGTCCTTCTCATTTTCTGCTTCTACGAAGAAGGGTATGTCACGATAGCTAAGGTTTTTTTCCTTGGAAAAGGTCTGCAGCGGGTAAAACACTGCCTTGCGGTAGCCTCCCCGAAGACTTTGCATAGGCACCGAGCCGGAGGTGTGCGCTACCAGGCATTTTTTGTCTTGGATAAATGAAGACACCTCGGCTATTGCATCATCCTTTACGGAAATGATGTAGAGCTCCGCTTCTGGAAGGCTCTCTGTTGCAAACGGAATATCCAGACTGGCAGAGATTTCCCGCAGCGCAGCCTCGTTGCGCCCATATATCCTATCCACATTTATCCCGCTGGTTTTAAAAGCCTTGGCAAGGTGGTAAGCTACATTCCCGGAACCGATAATGCATATCTTCATTTGCGATGTATGAGCATAGGAAAATCTGCTTCCGCTGCCCAGACTTAATGATAAAACAAAATAATGTTATCTAAGAAGCTGATCAAAGGTATTGCCTTGGCGGATATCCCCCGTGTTGTAGCCGCGCATAAACCAGTCTTTCCTCTGGGCAGAGCTGCCGTGCGTAAAACTTTCCTGGCGTACATATCCCTGCGCTCGCCTCTGGATATTGTCATCTCCCACCGCTTCTGCAGCGGAGATCGCCGCTTCGATATCGCCCGGCTCAATGAAGTTCGTGCGGTCGTTAGTTTTCCTAGCCCAAAGCCCTGCAAAGAAATCCGCCTGCAGTTCTGTCGCTACGGAAACGCGGTTCAACTCTCTTTCAGAATATCTGCCGCTTCTGCGCAGGCGTTCCGTTTGATCCAGCGTACCCAGAAGGTTCTGGACATGGTGCCCGTACTCGTGCCCGAGGACATAGGCCACGGTAAATTCAGATACGCGTGCGCCAAACTTACTCTGGAGCTCATTGAAGAAACTCATATCCACATAGATGGTCTGATCATTTGGGCAGTAGAAAGGCCCCATAGCGGACTGCGCCACACCACAGCCGCTGCTTGTTCCATTCTCAAACATTACAATTTTTGCCGGAGTGAATCTCATATTATTTTCCGCGAAAATTTCGTTCCAGGTATTTTGATTGGCCCCTGCTATCATATCCACAAACCTGTATACCTGTTTTTCCTCCGGCGTCAGCTCGCGGCTTTCCGTCTGGGGCTGCCCAGAAATGCTTGAGCCGAGGATTGCCGACGGATCCCCGCCAAGAAAGAAGACAATAGCCGCGATAATCAGAGTGCCCAGGCCCCCGCCGATTATCATCCCGCCGCCACCTCTGCCGCGCCTGTCGGAAACATTACCGCCGCTGCTTTCGTTTATCCATCTCATATTCAGAAAATTAGGTCTAAATTTATAAAATTTGAGAATTTATTCACAAATATAATTTTATTTGCCAAAACCAATCGGCGACTCTTTCAATTTTACCGCCCGCCTGAATTCCACCATTTGCAGAGCAGTTGCCGCTGCTTCTACGCCCTTGTTGCCCAGCGTGCCGCCGCTTCTGGCGATGCTCTGCTCTTTGGTATCATCAGTAAGCACACAGAAAATGGCAGGGGTTTCCGTTAGTATATTGCAGTCTTTGATGCCCTGCGCCACCGCCGAACACACATAATCAAAATGGGGCGTCTCCCCCCTTATCACGCAGCCGATGGCGATCACCGTATCAAATTTCCCTGTTTTGCAGAGCTGCATTGCCGCATAGCTGAGCTCAAATGCGCCGGGCACTTCAAAGATTTTAATGTTTTCTTTTAAAATTCCTTCTTTTGTAAGAACCCCCACCGCTCCGTCCCGCATCCCGTGCGTTGCGAAGCTGTTCCAGTCAGAAAAAACAATGCCGACAGAAATTTCCTCGGCATTGGCGATATTGATCGGCTTGTAATCGGAAAGATTTACACTTGCCATATTCTAATAATATTTTACCATTTCAATATAGGCATCAGACATACCGTTGTCATAATCCCTGTATTTTTCCTCAATTTTAGAAAAATATTTCTTTGCCGCCTCTTTCTTTTTGGCACTTAGCGAAAGCATCCCTGCCTTTCTTGTGAAATAGCATTCCGTGTAGGGATCGCCGGATGCGGCAATAGCCTTGTCCAAAAGGCTTAGCGCATCTTCCTTTTTGTTCATATTTGCCTTGCAGTCGGCCATTGCGCCATACTTCATCGCCATAAGGATTTTGTTTGAGGATTTAAATTTATCCAGAAGATCGTAGGCTTCGCTGAATTTTCCTTCTCTGAACTTTAGGATTCCGGCATTGTACGCTGACAGCTTGCCCGCATCGGTAGCGGAGTAATTTTCATATGTCCCTATAAAGCCAGGGTTGGCAGAGCCCTTTTTCCCAAGGGCAGCTTTTTCATCTCCTTCGTTCAGGGCTTTTTGCGCTCTCAGGAAAGCCAGGGCCGCCTCATCATTCTTAGGAACGATGACATACTGGTAATAGGCGAAATACCCGATGGCAAGCAGCACAAGCGCACCAATGACTGCGGCAAAAGTTTTTGCGTGTTTCTCAAAAAACTTCTCTGTTTGCAGCGCGTCCCTGTCGAGTTCTTTAAAAAACTCAACCGTTTCTTTGCCCTCTTTTTCTTTTATATCTTCTTTTTTAGCCATATTTTGTAAATGTTTGCAAATGTAAGCAATCGCGGTGAGATTTTTCAGTAATGAAGAATGCTGTAGATTTCTGCCCCGAACCTTTTCAGTTTTTCATTTCCTTTTAAATCATCCAGCTCGATAAGGAAGCTGAACTGCGAGACTACGGCAGACTGTTTCTGTACAAGCATAGCCGCAGCCTCCGTTGTGCCGCCTGTGGCGAGTAGATCGTCGTGGATGAGGACGCGCTGCCCCGGTTTTAGTTGATTTTCCCGCATTTCAATTTCGCTGCTACCGTATTCCAAGTCGTAGACCTGCGATACTACGGGAGGCGGGAGTTTTCCCTTCTTCCTGATGAGGATAAACGGAACCTCTAGTGCCACGGCGATGGCGATGCCGAAAAGGTAGCCGCGGCTTTCGATGCCGCATACCACATCTATTTTCCCTCTGCTGAAGTCTGCAAAGCTTTTGATGACTTCTTCGTACAGTGGTGTATCCAGAAATATTGGCGTGATATCGCGGAACATCACCCCCGCCTTGGGAAAGTCAGGGATAGTTTCTATGCTTTCCGCGAGTCTGTTGCGGAGAACTTTATCTGTCATTTAATTGATTTTGTAGCTTGAGATTTTCCAGTTTCCATTTACATTCTTCAGCCCGAAGGTTACCTTGAGAGGAGTTGTATTTCCCTCCTTGTCGGTAGCCTCGTAGCTGGCATTTACGGTTGCCGCATTACCGCTTACCGTGGGCTTCCCGATGCTTTTTATAGAAATATTTTTCACCCCTCCGAAGCCTGATGCAGGGTTGGCAAAGGCTTCATAGGAACTCCACGCAGGGTTGTCGGCATTTCCATACGCACCTCTGAAATTCTGATCATTGAGATTTTTCAAGAATGCCTCTACAGTACTTCTCGGGTCTCCTGCCGGATTTGTGTTTCCCTGCTGCCGGAGGGATTCCTCGGCATCGTTTACCGGCCTGTTTTCTTCAACCTGCTCCGCCAGCCTTTCATCTTTTTTTACTGTAGCGGAATCAGCATTCGCTGGCGGAGTTGCCTTTAGTGCCGCAGAGTTTACAGGAACACCGGTTTTCAGCATACGGAAGGTTTTTTTGGTAGTTTTTACGGAAATTGTGATGTCAATGGCATTATCTAAAACTTTTGAAGCAGGAATTCTGTCTAGCCGAACATTAAAGCCCTGAAAGTCACTGTCCTGCATAAGGCTTTTCATCGTGAGAAGCCTGCTGCCGCCACTGCTGACTTCCATCTCTGCCTCCAGTGCGGCTCCAGTAAATTTAATAGGATTTCCTCCGCTGTCCACAAGTCTGGGGATAATTTGATATGCTTTTGGCCCTACACCGGATTCTATGGAAAGTGGCTCTACCTCAATGCTGAGACCCGCTGCCTTGATATCATTAGGATCGTACTGAGCCGGCGCCTCATTACCAAAAATATTCATAGAGCCAAGAGATGGCGGCCCGTCGCTACTCCAAGTAATATTGTGGGATGCTGCGACCTGATCTGCCATAGCAAATATTTCTTTTACACTTTTGCCATCGAGCATTTTTGCTAAGCTGTTCAGTTGCTCCTGATCGTTTTTCCCATCCGTTCCGAAAGTTTTCAGGATGTAAAGAGCCTCGTTAAACTTAGTTTGCTGCAATGTATTCAGTGAGGAAGACATATCATTTATACTCGCCTGAAAAGCCTGCGGCGTGGTACCATCCACATTATCTTTCTTGCAGGACAGAAGAAATACAAATGCGGCTGCTAAGAATAGGTTAAACTTTAGTTTCATACTAAAATATTTTGTGCTAAAATAAAAAAACCCGGCAAGAAATGCCGGGAATTATTTCTATAGTTTAATCAGAAAGGGTATTCATAGATGATAGACTCGTGAAGGTATGGGTTTCCTGTAGGGATTAGCTTCAGTTTTGCAAGCCCATTCATCACCACGAAAATAAAAGCGCCCGTGAATAAAAGTATAGACCCGAAAACCATAAGGATCATAGCTGGATCCCGCCAGTATGGCCCCACCGTCCCCGGCATCACCATATTGAAGAAGTCAACAATGTGTCCAATGATTACAATAACTGCCATAGCGCCTACCACTGCGTAATTTCTCTTAATGCTGGAAGAAACCATTACCATCAGAGGGATTAAGAAATTAATGATGAGCATCGGCAGGTAGGTTACTCCATAGTGATCAAATCGCCCTTTGAAATAGTTTACCTCCTCCGGAATATCGGCATACCAGTAAAGCATAAACTGAGCAAACCAGGTATAAGCCCAAAGCATGGATGTAGCGAAAAGATATTTAGCCATATCATGCAGGTGGTTGTCGTTAAATTCAGGCAGGGCGCCGGTTTTCTTTAGATAAATACAAAGCAGCGTGATTACCGCCATACAGGTTGCAAGATTGCTTACCATGGCGTTCCAGATGTACATGGTAGAATACCAGTGTGGATCGATGGTCATCAGCCAGTCCCAGCCCCAGGCTGCGGAGCAAAAACCGAAAAACACGATATATCCTACTGACCATCTGTAAAGATTCTGATATTCTACTGCAGACTTGGTTTCATCAACTAGTTTGGATTGCTTCCTTAGTTTCCAGGCAAAGAAACTTGCACCCAGCACATAGATCAGATTTCTGATAATATAGCCTGGAATATTCAGAAACTTGCTTTTTTCATAAATAAGCTCATCAAAATGGTCGCTTTCAGGGTTTACAAGCTCAGGATCCATCCAGTGGAAAAGATGACCGATGTGAGTCACATTCAGTGCCATTATAATCAGCAGCACAGCGCCTGCAACAGGGATGAAGTATGAAACAGCCTCCATTACCCTGGTAATGATGATAGACCAGCCAGCGTGTGCCGCATGCTGAATGCAATAAAAAAAGAGTACGCAGCACGCAGTACCAAAGGCAAATACCGCCATAAAATGCAGCGACGCCAAAGGTTGATTGCCAACCTGGGTTTTTGCGTGATCCAGGTGTGCGGCGTGATCCTGTGGCCCCGTCATCTCGCTTGAGTGTGTTGGCGCCGTATGCCCAGACTGATGTACGGCTTCCATCATATGTTCAATATGGCCTGCATCATAGCTCCG
Source organism: Cruoricaptor ignavus (assembly GCF_014961145.1). Classification (NCBI taxonomy): domain Bacteria; kingdom Pseudomonadati; phylum Bacteroidota; class Flavobacteriia; order Flavobacteriales; family Weeksellaceae; genus Cruoricaptor; species Cruoricaptor ignavus. Next base: position 1,395,490 of record NZ_CP063145.1, on the reverse strand, counting down.
GTTAATGAAAAACCCAATCAAAAAAAGTAGCAATCCAGCTGCAAGAGTGATTAGGGAGATAGATTTTAATTTAGGTGAAAACTTATACATTACCGAAATTATTTTAAATCATTAGTAGTATTAGCGGTTGCGTCTGCCTCTGCCTGATTGTTATTATCTTCTGGAGCCCCTGCAGGCTGAGCTGTATTTCCAGCTTTAAAGGCACTCATTACATACATAGCAACTCTCCACCTGTCTCCGGGAGTAAGCTGCCCGGCGTAGGATCCCATAGCGTTGCGGCCATGAGTGAGAACATAATGAACGGAGCCTACTGTAAGCTCTCGATCTGCATAATTGGGAACTCCGGAATATGCTCCGCTCTGTACGATTGGCCCCTGTCCGTCGCCAGCTGACCCGTGGCAAGCCGCGCAAGTATATTCGTACATTTTCTTCCCTCGTTCTATATCCTTTTCTTTATTGCCATCAAACAACGGAGAAGCAGTTATTGATTTCGATGCTTCGTAGCCTGCATTATATTCATCTGGATTGGATGGCAGCTTATCTTCAGCGAGAATTCCATCCGCGTTCCTGGAAACGGTTCCCGCAACTGCTTTCAGCGCAGTGGCTCCTTCTTGAGCGATGAAAGCGGGGATTTCGTTTTCATGTTTGGAATAAGGGTCTTCTGCTTTTTGCAGCGGATCATAGGCGACAGGGTAGTACATATCAGGAAAGTACTGCAGTGGCGGTTTCGAACTGTCGCTGCAGGATGTAAGTACCAACGCTCCTAAAGCTATTGAAAACGGTATATTCAGAAAATTAAGTTTCATCTTAAGCGTCTTTTACAGTTATTTCTTCAGCACCGGTTTCTACGAGTATCTGTTTGATTTTTTCAACATCTCCTCCAACGAACTCTACAAGGAACTTATCATCGGTAGTCCTCGGATCAGGGTTTTGAGCCGGCGCTAGTGGGTACATTCTATTTCTGATGAAAAATGTCCAACACATCAGGTGGGCAGAGCAGAAAACCATAAGCTCGAACATGGGAACAACGAATGCCGGCATATTGTGTGCCCAGTCGAACGCTGGCTTACCGCCGATGTTCTGCGGCCAGTCGTGGTTCATTGTATACCAAGTTACCAACCCTCCTATCAGCAAGCCATATATGGCATAAAGGAAAGCAGCGTCGGAAATCCTGGTTTTACGAAGACCCAATGCTTTATCCAGCCCGTGTACCGGAAAAGGTGTATAAACTTCATTGATCGCGATGCCCTTTTCGTTGCAAGCTTTTATACCCTGCATCATTTCATCATCGTCTGCGTAAAGCCCGTAGATTATTTTATTAGTGTTCATGGTGCTCATCTCCTTCTTTAGCTTTATAGGTTTCACCAGATATTTTAAGTATGGATTTCAGTTCAGCCTGCGCAATCACGGGGAATGTTCTTGCATAGAGCAGGAATAGGACTGAGAAGAACCCTATGGTTCCCAGATATACGCCCACATCAATGATTGTAGGCTTAAACATCGTCCAGGAACTTGGTAGATAATCTCTGGAAAGATTGATTACGATAATGTCGAAACGCTCGAACCACATACCGATATTAATTACCAAGGCAATCAGGTAGGTCGCAATAATGTTGGTTCTCACCTTTTTAAACCAGAACAATGCCGGGATTATAAGGTTGCAGATTATCAGTGCCCAGAAAGCCCACCAGTAGGGTCCAGTAGCTGCACCCGGGGAAAGGTAAGTGAAATCTTCAAACCTTGAGCCGGAATACCACGCAATGAAATATTCCACTGCATATGCAACAGTAACCATACCTCCGGTAACGATAATTACGATGTTCATAATTTCGATGTGATACATTGTGATGTAATCTTCAAGGTGGCAAACTTTCCTGGCAACCAGCAGCAGCGTCTGTACCATTGCAAATCCTGAGAAAATAGCACCGGCAACGAAATATGGTGGGTAGATGGTAGAGTGCCATCCTTTAATTACAGATGTTGCAAAGTCAAATGATACGGTGGTGTGTACCGAGAATACCAGCGGTGTTGCAAGGCCGGCCAGCACAAGTGACACCTCTTCAAATCTTTGCCAATGTTTAGCTTTTCCTCCCCACCCGAAAGCCAGGAAGGTATAGATTTTCTTGGTGAAAGGTGTCTTAGCCCTATCGCGGATCATAGCAAAATCCGGTATAAGCCCTACAAACCAGAATACTGTGGATACTGAGAAGTAGGTAGAAATAGCGAATACGTCCCAGAGTAGCGGCGAGTTAAAGTTAGTCCAAAGGGAGCCAAACTGGTTTGGCACCGGGAATACCCAATCCCCAAGCCAAAGCCTACCCATGTGGATTAGCGGGAAGATTGCTGCCTGGACTACTGCAAAAATCGTCATTGCCTCTGCAGAGCGGTTTACAGACATCCTCCATCTCTGCCTGAAGAGCAGGAGTACGGCAGAAATCAGCGTACCGGCGTGGCCGATACCCACCCACCATACGAAGTTAGTAATATCCCAACCCCAGTTTACTGTCCTGTTCAGGCCCCAGGAGCCGATACCTGTGCCCACTGTATAGGCGATGCAGCCAAAGCCATAGATGAACAAAATCAGTGCGAGCGTCATTGAGATCCACCAAAGTTTGCCGGCCCTCTCCTCTATTGGCCTGGCAATATCCTCAGTGATGTCGTGATAAGTCTTATGACCAAGAATTAACGGTTCCCTAATCGGTGCTTCGTAATGTGACATTTCTAAGCTCTTAATTGTTTAAACATTATTTTCTTCCCTTCTGTTTCTTACCTTGGTATGATAGAAGACATTTGGCCTTGTGCCGATTTCCTCCAGCAGGTGATATCTCCTGTCGCTCTTATAAAGCTGGCGTACAAGAGATTCTTTATCATTCATATCTCCAAACTTCATAGCCCCGGATGGACACGCCGTGGCGCAAGCTACGGAATTCTGGAATTCGCTGTCCGCGACTCTTCTGCCTTCCTTCTTGGCTTCAAGAATTGTAAGCTGTGTCTTCTGGATGCACATGGAGCATTTCTCCATTACCCCCCTGGTCCTTACTACCACATCCGGGTTCAACACCATACGGCCAAGGTCGTTATTCATGTTATAATCGAACTTATCATTCAGATTGTAAGTAAACCAGTTGAATCTGCGGACTTTATACGGGCAGTTGTTAGCACAGTAGCGAGTACCGATACATCTGTTGTAAGCCATTTGGTTCTGCCCCTGCTTACCGTGTGAAGTTGCCGCCACAGGACAAACGGTTTCGCAAGGCGCATGGTTACAATGCTGACACATTACGGGCTGGAATATCACATCAGGATTATCCGCCGGATGGTTCAGTACGCCAGCCTCTTTGCTGAAGGCGTTCCCATACATATCAGGAACATTCATACCTTTGTCAAGTGCGTCTTTCACCTTAAGTTTTTCGCTGGAGGAATAATATCTGTCTATCCGCAGCCAATACATATCGCGGGACATACGCACCTCATCCTTTCCTACTACAGGTGTATTATTCTCTGCCTGGCAGGCAATCACGCAGGCTCCGCAACCGGTACAGGCATTGAGGTCTACAGAAAGGTTAAAATGCGGACCGTCCGTATCATCCCACGCATCCCAAAGATCAATTTTATCAGCCGGAGCCGCACTAGTAAGTGTATGATACTCTATTGGCTTATTCCAGCCTTTCTTAGGATCATCGTATTTGATATTGATGAAATCATCTAGGGAAACTTCTTTGGCAATATCATATCTTCCCATCAGGGTATTCTGCAGCTGCATCCCGGCAAATTTATGTTTCCCGCCGGCTTTTTCAATTTTTACATTTGAAACTGCAAAATTAGAACCGTCGAAAAGCGGGTAAGCATTTATCCCTGTCTCGGCAACTTTTCCTGCGCCCACCTGACCATAGCCAAGGGCAAGACCTACGGAGCCATCTGCCTGGCCCGGCTGTATAAATACCGGCACATCTTTCAGCGTAATGCCGTTTGCGGTAATGTTCACTCTGGATCCATCGAGCTGCATCCTGCCGTTTAGCGTATTTTCCAATCCTAAGCGCTCGGCATCTTTAGGAGATACCGTTAAATAATTATCCCAGGACATCCTTGTAATAGGATCCGGCAACTCCTGAAGCCAAGGGTTATTGGCCTGAGTACCGTCTCCCACGCCCGTTTTGGTGTAAAGCATGAGTTCCAGCTCAGATGGGCGGAAAGCGCTCAGCTCGGAAATCGCCTGTGCTGCATTCCCTCCGGTATAGCTTAGCCCTGCGGCAGCAAGCTGACCATTGTAGCCATCGTACAATGCTTTGTTGAAAGATTTGCCACCTAAATATTGAGCCGAATTTGCTTTGAGATAATCGTAATAATTATTCGCCGGATTATTTTTTCCGTTTATCCAAACCAGAAGGGATTCCTCTATCTGCCTGGATTTGAAAATTTTTTGAATCGTAGGCTGCATAAGGCTATACACGCCGCTCGCAGGCTGAAGGTCGCCCCAGGATTCCAACCAGTGCGCTGCTGGTATTATTGCTTTGGCAGTTGCTGCTGTTTCGTTTTTCTTATCCGCAACGGCGAGTGTGTACGGCACTCTTGCAACCGCATCTTTAAATGTACGGCCTTTGGCAGCAGTATATACCGGATTAATATTATTTGTAATAAGAACCCCGACCTGACCTGACTGCAGCCAAGTTAAAAATTCTGCGTAGCGCGCACCGTCAAATTCCTTAAGATAATTTGCAGCTCCGGTAAAAGCAGCTGACCCAAGTCTCTGATTGATAAGGTGAGAAAGTACAATAGCCGCCTTCGAGCCGTCTGCGAAAACTACTGCCCTACTGCCCTTAGCCTGTAGTTCTCTGGCTATGGCTGCTGCATTTTTGTCGGAAGTTCCGCCGCCAGAGATCGCATTGTAAACTTCCACCAGCGTCCTATATACTGCGGATGGCTTCAGTCTGTAGCGGGTATCAGCATTTGCTCCGGTGAGTGACAGGTTGGACTCAACCTGAATATGTCTAAGCATACCGGCGCCTGGCTGTCGTGCCTCCGCATAAGATTTTGATAACGACTGAGCGTTGAAATCTTCCAGGAAATTCGCACCGAAAGACACTACCAGTTCAGCGTTTTTCAGATCATAAACCGGGAGTGCCCTTCTGCCGAAAACTTCCTGTGCGGCATCAAGGTTTGCAGCATACGACACGGGATCGTAAGTTACAAGCTCTGCATTAGGATATTTGGTTTTAAAATCTGCGAAAAGTTTTTTAAATGTAGGGGAAGGGAATGATCTTGAAACGAGAACAATCCTCTTTCCTGATGCCTGAGCCTCAGCAAGGCCTTTAAGCATATAATCATCTACTGCATCAAAGGTTGCATCTTTTCCGTTTAATTTTGGCTGTTTCAGCTTATCATTATCATATAGGGAGAGCACGCTTGCCTGAACGCGGGCATTAGTAGTTCCCCACTCCCCAGCTGCAGGATTTGCTTCAATTTTAATTGGCCTGCCCTCGCGAGTTTTTACAAGAACGCTGGCAAAATCGTAACCATCAAAATGCGTTGATGCGTAATAATTCGGAATCCCTGGAATAATGTCGTGAGACTTTACAACATACGGAATTGTTTTTATTACCGGAGACTCGCAGGCAGCTAATGAAACTGCCGCAGTTGAGAATCCTAAAAGTTTCAGAAAGTCTCTTCTGGAAGTAGCGGAAGTGCTGAGCTTTTCATCAGCTAAAAACTCATCTACCGGAATCTCGTTCTGAAACTCCTTCTGAGCCAGCTTCGCATTCAGCTCAGGATCCTTTAGCTCGTGAATACTTCTGAAGTGTATTTTGTTGGAAGCCATTTATACTTCTGATTTTTATATAAGATTAATAGTGACATTTACCACACTCAAGTCCGCCGATGGCATCAACGGTAATTTTGCCGCCATCTTTAGGATACTGCTTCTTAAGCTTTTCGTGCAGTTTTGAGAAATACGCCTGGTTGTAGCCGTTGTTCATATCCACCTCTGTAGTTCGGTGGCATTCTATACACCAACCCATTGTAAAGTCGTTCGCCATCTGCACCACATTCATCGTGTCAATTTTTCCGTGGCAAGCTTTGCAGACAATATCTATCTGGTTATTAGGATTTTTCTTGTTAAACCCATCAATGATTGTCTTCTCTCCTGCCACCACATGCTGCGCGTGGTTGAAATATACGAAGTCCTGCATATTGTGGATTCTCACCCACTGCACCGGCTTGGCTTTACCTGTGTAAGACTGAGTTGCAGGGTCCCACCCGGCATGTTCGTAAATCTTTTGAATTTCCGCATCGTAGAAAGCCTTGTCCTTGCCGGGCTCCATATATTTACCGTTATATTCAGAAATATTTCTGTGGCAGTTCATACATACATTCAGGGAAGGAATCTCGGAAACCTTGCCATACTTCGCACCGGAGTGGCAAAGCTGGCAGTCTATTTTATTCTCACCAGCGTGAATCTTGTGCGAGAAATATATCGGCTGTTCAGGCTTATAGCCCTTATAAACACCTATCCACATAAGGGAATTCCAGATTCCGTAAAGCGCGAGCAGCGCAAGAAGACCAAGAAGCCCCTTAAAGACTGGGTTATACTTCTCATATATTTCCCCGAAATTCCTCACTCTGCCTTCCTGCAGCACATCCAGCGTCTCATCTCTCTGCAGCTTCACCAACTCTCGGAGCCTTATAAGCAGCCAGAGAAGAAGCCCGGCAATTACAAATAATGAAACCATTACGATGCGTGAGTTCACACTATTCTTCTGTGCATCCTCTATGGCTTTCAGGGAGTTTGCATCCTCTTTTTCCTCGCCTGCAGCAGCCTCTTCTTTAGCCGGCGGGTTGGCAGTATAAGCCAGGATGTCATCAATATCCTGCTCCGATAAATTCGGGAACTGCTGCATCTCGGATTTGTTATACTTCTCATAAACCTCATTGGCATATTTATCGCCGGATTCACGAAGCGCCTTATTATCCTTGATCCACTTATGCAGCCAGTCCCTGTCCACACCGGCTTCCGATTGCAGCCTCTCCTCCACCTTCTCCAAAGCAGGGCCTACCAGCTGCTTATCTAAAGCGTGGCAAGCCGTACAGTTTGTCTTAAAGAGCTGCTCACCCTTTTTTGGATCGCCTTCCTGGGCGTGCAGCGGTGCACCTGCCGAAAGCAGCATCCCGAGAGCTACGAGGGCACTTTTGTAATGCTTTCTCCAACTTATCATCTAGAATAGTCTTGTGTTAAAAATAAACGAGTACACATTCAATTCCGCAAAAGTAAGGTATTTATGATCTTTTAACAATGCAATCCCGACTGCAATTTATCAACTCATTATAATTTATACAAATTCTAAATAAGACACCGCTCCATAATTTCGAATTATATTATTTTTGCCCAAATTTTTACAATGAAGTTTATCTACCGATTCTGCATCCTCGCAGTTCTTTTTTCAGCAATCCCCTCCAGCGCGCAGCTCGTGGTTCAGAAAGACACCATCGCCGGCACCCCGCTTACTATCTTAATGGATGCCGAGGTGAGCAAAACCCTGGAAAGTATGGAAAACACTTGCGCTACTTCGAAATCAAGCTCCAGAAACACTGGGAGAAACGAGGCCTACGGAACCTACAGCCCGCCGGCGCCTGCGGTACGCCGAGTAGCAAACCGCGAGCTTACCAATGCGGAAATCTGCCAGCAGAACCCTCGTATCCTCGGTTATAAAATACAGGCAGCGGTGGTGAAAAGTAATGATGAGGCAAATAAAATAAAAGCAGATATACGGCGACAGTTCCCCAGCCTGAAAGTGGAAGTAGATGCCTCCCTGCGGCCAAATTACAAGATTCTCGTGGGCAGCTACTTTACAAAGCAGAGCGCCTCATCTGATCTCAGCAGAATACGCAAAGCCTATCCCGGCGCCATCGCCGTGCAGTACCGTATTTTCTGCGTGGAAGCGAAATGATGTAGGTCGGGATCGAGGCTGACGATCAGCTTGAGGTTAAGCCAGAACAGCAACTGATCCGCCATCATTCATCCACCATACCTCACCATCTCAGCTGCTGCAGGAAAGCGACGAGCACCCTGGCACACCCTCATATTTAGCCGGCCGTTTCTGATTGAACTCAGGGAAGATATTTTCATAAGGCCGCTGCAGCGCGCTGTAAAGTTTATCAAATGGTGCGCGCTCGCCATCGGTCAGTTTTTCAATCGCATCAAACAGGAGATAATTTCTGAGGATAAAGCGCGGATTTGCCGCCCGCATCTTGCGCAGAGAATCCTCTCTGGTGATTCTCGCAGAGCTCAGCCTCTTCTGGTAATCATTCATCACTCCCTGAAATTCTGCAAAATCCGTATCCGTAAGCTTTTTATAGGAAATCGCCTGAAGCTCCTCTCTGCCGAACGCCTCCGGCCGCTCCAGCTTCTGGAAAAAGAGCGTATAATCGAGCTCCAGCCGCTGCAATACGCCTTGCCACGCGTTGAACAGCTGCAGGTCGCTTTGCGTAAGCCTGTCCAACCCGAATTTTTTCACCATCATCAGGTCGTGTCTGTTCCAGAAGTATCCACCAAAATTATCCAAAATTTCCTGGAGAGCCTCCCCATCGTTAATAAGCGGGTGCAAGGCGTTGGCTAGCTGCCAGAGATTCCACTGTGCGATTTTCGGCTGCTCGCCGAAGGCATACCGCCTGCCGGGCAAATCCGTAGTGTTGGGCGTAAAAGCAAGGTCGAAAGCATCCAGCATCGAAAACGGGCCGTAATCTATCGTAAGCCCCAGTGCGGACATATTGTCCGTATTCATCACCCCATGCACAAAGCCCACCCGCATCCATTCCGCCATCAAGTTCGCCGTACGCTTGCAGACTGCAGAGAAGAAATCCAGATACTTCTGCGCACCGCCGGAAGAAATTTCAGGATAATGATTTTCTATGATGTAATCTGCCAGCTTTGCCGTAAGCCCCGCCTCCCCGCTGGCGAATAAAAATTCAAAGTGGCCGAAGCGGATAAAGCTCGGCGCCGTGCGCACCATCAGCGCCCCGGGCTCCTCCACAGGCTGCCCGGAGTACATAATGTCCCGCACCACATCCTCCCCTGTCAGGCTGATGCTCAGCGCCCTGGTAGTGGGCACATTCAGGTGGTGCATAGCCTCGCTCATCAGGTATTCCCGCACGGTGGAGCGCAGCACAGCCCTGCCGTCGGCGTGGCGGGAGTAGGGCGTGGCGCCGGCGCCCTTCCACTGCAGCTCCATTGCTTTTCCCTCATCATTCACAATTTCTCCGGCGAATATCGCCCTGCCGTCGCCCAGCTGCCCCGCCCAGTTGCCAAACTGATGGCCGGCATAAGCGGTGGCATAGGATTTTTTAGCGAATGCTGGGGAGAGATTGGCATTCAGAAAATCCTCATCCTGCTGATTTTCAAATGTTCCTAAACCAATTTCATTTGCCAGCTTTTCATTCAAATGAATCAGCCGTGCATCGGGAAAGCCTGCGGGCGATGCGAGAGAATAGAGCAATCCCGTGGTTTGCCGCGGCATCAGGCTGCCAGATTTGTCTCCGGGAAATTCTTGGGTAAAATTTTGTGAGATCTTTTCTAAATTCATTTTAAAAAAACCTTCCGCGGAGGAAGGTAGGTGTTTTTTAATTGTTAAAATCTATATCTGAGCCTTGGTTCAGCGTTTCGTTCAGGTTCTCCTCCCGTTTCGGTGCAGGCTTCGGCCTGGAAGATGAAGGTTTTTCCTCCTGCTGCCTCACAGGTTCAGGGTTTTTCAGCTGATCGAGCGTCTGTAGCTGGCCTTCGTCTCCGTAGCCGCCCCGCAGTCCTCGAAGAGCGTCACAATCACCCGTCCAGTCGGACGGTTTTATAAATTTATCATCTTTTTTTATTCCGAGGCTTTCATCCGCCCAGACTTTTTTCATATAAATAGCCCAGATCGGTAGGGACATTTTCGCACCCTGGCCTTCTCCGGTGCTGTAGAAGTGGGTGGCGCGGTCCTCCCAGCCTACCCACACGGCGGTGGCGAGATTCGGCACCATTCCCATAAACCACCCGTCGGAATTATTCTGCGTGGTACCGGTTTTCGCAGCGATCTCGATGTCTGCAGACACTCCTCTTCTCCTCAATTCTCCTGATGCCGTACCGTAGGCGGCTACACCTTTCATCAGATCTACCATCGTGTAGGCATACAGTTCATTCATCACTTCGCGCACCTCCGGCTGCACTTCTTTTATCACCCTCCCGTTGGCATCCTCCACCCGCCACAGCATCTGCGGTTTTGTATAGTTACCAAAATTGGCGAAGGTAGCGTAGGCGCCCACCATTTCGTAGATCGTGATGTCTGTGGAGCCGAGGGCTACCGGATACTGGTTGGGGATTTCTTCGGTAATGCCCAGGTCGCGGCAGAGTTCTGCTACTTTTTTCGGCGATGCCATTTCGATAAGGCGCACTGCAACAGGGTTTTTGGAATGAGCAAGGGCATCTCTCAGGGTAAGGCTGCCGCCGGAGCCTAGAACCCGCCAGTTTCCTTTCTGGTAAGTGGCATTGGAAACGGTGCTGCAGGGCGTCATCCCGAGGTTGATAATAGCAGTGGCATACACGAACGGCTTGAATGTGGAGCCCACCTGCCTTTTACCCTGTTTAATATGGTCGTACTGGAAGTGCTGCCAGTTGATACCGCCCACCCAGGTTTTTATTTCCCCTGTGCCCGGCACCATGGACATCAGCCCCGCCTGAGCTATCTGCTTGTGGTAGCGTATGGAATCCCACGGGCTCATTTCCACCTCTTCCTCTCCCTGCCAGGTGAAGCGCGTGGTTTTTACTGGCTGCTTAAATTCCAGGATTATGGAGTCTTCCGGCATTCCTTCAGCCTTCATCATTTTGTAACGGCCTGTCCTGCGCATCGCCTGGAGCATCAGCTCGTTAGCAGTTTTTTCGCTGATGCCGTAGAATGGCCTGTTCTTCCTGCCGCGCTGCTCCGCATCAAATCTGCGCTGAAGATCGGTAAGGTGCTCCTTAACAGCCTCCTCGCCGTAGCGCTGCATGCGGGAATCCAGCGTGGTGTAGATTTTTAAGCCGTCTTTATAAATATTCAGCAGTTTCCCGTTTTTGCGCTCATATTCCTTCAAATACTGGTTAATTTCCTGCCGAAGATAAAATTTATAATATGCGGAATACCCTTCCTCCACAGACTTCACCGGCTGATAGTCGGTTACTATTGGCGTTTCCACCGCCTTTTGGTAGGTCTGCTGGTCTATGTATCCGGTAGTGAGCATCTGGCTTAGCACCACATCGCGCCTGTCTTTGGCACGCTCCGGATAGCGCATCGGGTTGTTTTTGCGCGGGTTCTCCAGCATTGCTACGAAGGTTGCCGCCTCCGGCAGGGTGAGTTCGTTGGTATGTTTGTTAAAATAAATTCGGGAAGCCATCTCCACGCCTTTCGCATTGAAAAGGAAATCGAATTTATTAAAGTAGAGGGTGATGATTTCTTCCTTGGTATAGCGCTTCTCGAGGCTTACTGCTGCCGACCATTCCTTGAGTTTCTGCGTGGCGCGCTGCAGCGGATTCTGAGATGCCGTGCCCGTGAAGAGAAGCTTCGCCAGCTGCTGAGAAATCGTGGAGCCGCCGCCTCTTTTCCCCCGGAACCATACCGCGCGGCCTACGGATTTTATATCTATTCCGGAGTGCTCGCGGAAGCGCTCGTCCTCCTTAGCCTCCAGGGCGTACACGAGGTAAGGCGGCAAGTCTTTGTAAGTCACCGGGATGGTTTTTTCTTTTTCAAACTTCCCGAGCAGCACCCCATCTGCCGACCAGATCGTGGAAGCCACATAGATGTCTGGGTTTTCCAGCTCTTCGGTGTCTGGCATTTCGCCGAAAAAACCCTGAGACACACCAAAAAATAGGGCCGCTATCCCGAGCACCGTTGCCAGCAGACCGATCCAGATGAAGCTGACCCACCACCTCCATCCGGTGTTTTTTTTCTTTTTCCGCGGCAGCGGAAAGGTTGATTTCGGCGTGCCTTCCGGCTGATTTATTTTTGCCATAAATATGTTTCTACGGTTTTGTGTTTTCTATCATTACTCCAAAATCCTCTATGCCCGGCAGCGTATCCCTGCGCATTGCCTGCCTTACTTCCAGCCGGTAGCGGCCGCTTTCCGGGAATCTGTAGTTCGTTCTGTATTGGAAGAGCGTTTCCTTCACGGCGCCAAAGCCGCTTCCAACCCATTCCCCGTTGGGCTTTGCCAGGATAAAATTGAGCGTATCAGGCGTTGCCGCCTTCCCTCCTTCTTTCGTTAATACGCTGAAAACCCGCAGGTTGCTGTAGGGATAATCCTCATTATTCCGGACCACAAATATAATGTTTTTAGGCTGCTGCGCGTCCTTTATTTCAAAATTGAAAACCTGCGCGCTTTCTTTTTGCCAGGAGCCTTCTACACTGTTCATGTAGACATCGCCGCCCATACGGGAGCAAGCCGCAGGGATGGCTACCGCAGCGGCCACCAGCAGGGTGGGGAATATCTTACGCGCCTGCATCGCCATTTGGTTTTGGTTTTTTTGGTAAATTTTTCCTCCCCTTGTTCTGCGGGCGCCTTTCACCGCTCTCTCCATCTTTACGGATATTTTGCTGCGGTTTAGTAGCGGCGGGCTTTCGGTCTTTTTTAGAGCTGCGCTTCCCGCTTCGCTTTTTCTCAAACCTGTCCACACTATCCTCCTGGATGAGGTCGGCAGATTTTGGCGTAAGGCTTTGCGGCGAAGCGAGGTCTTCCAGCGGCGGGCTCTTTACCCCTTTTTTATTCTCAGCAAGCAGCGCTTTCACCTTTGGGGCATCCAGATCGTACCACGCGAAGGAATTATCCGCATAGGTAAACCACATTTTTCTTTTAAATACATCGATTTTAATGCAGTAGGCAAGGCCTTTCTCGGTATCCAGCTTAGCGTTGGAGGAGGGGAAATCCCGCAGGGCATCCAGGTAGGAATCCAGCTCATAGTTCAGGCAGCACTTCAGTTTGCCGCACTGCCCCGCAAGCTTTTGCGGGTTGATGCTCAGCTGCTGGTAGCGTGCCGCGTTAGTATTCACCGAGCGGAAGTCCGTAAGCCAGGAGGAGCAGCACAGCTCCCTGCCGCAGGAGCCTATTCCGCCTATCTTCGCCGCTTCCTGCCGGAAGCCGATCTGCTTCATATCTACCTTTATGCGGAATGCCAGCGCCAGCTCCTTGATTAGCTGGCGGAAATCCACGCGGCTGTCGGCAGTGTAGTAGAAGGTCGCCTTGGTGCCGTCACCCTGGAATTCTACATCTGTAATCTTCATATCCAGCCCGAGTGCTTCTGCGACTTTCTTCGCCTGCTGTTTTATATAATCCTCCTTAGCTCTCGCCTCATGCCAGATTTCCACATCCTTCTGGTTGGCAATTCTGTAGATTTTCAATGCCTGTACTTCCGGGAATTTCTTGCGTTTCATCTGCATTTTCACCAGCTCTCCGGTAAGGCTTACAGTGCCGATATCGTGTCCCGGGCTTGCCTCCACCGTAACGATGCTGCCCGGATGGAGCGGCAGGCGGTTCACATTTTTGAAAAAAGATTTCCGTTCGTTTTTAAAGCGTACCTCCACGAAGTCGTTCTCCGGGGTATTGCCAGGACTTTCTATGCCAGCAAGCCAGTCGAAAACGCTTAACTTATAGCTGTTCCCACAGGTATCTACGCTGGCGCAGCCGCCCGCGCTACTGCCGCAGGAATGCGCGGAATCGCCGGATGTCTTGCATCCACAACTCATACTTTCTGTTTAATAAAATTCCTGCAAAGTTATTAATTTAAGGATTAAGAATGAGTTTAAGGATGAGTTTTCAGTTTCAGGGTAAGGATAGCGGGAGCTTTGTCAAAATTCCAAATCTCTGGTAAAGGTTTTTTAAACCTGCTTTGGACGAAAACACAGACAAACCGTTAAACATTTACTAAACACATAAACAGCATATAGAGATTATATTCTAAATTCAAACCAATTTGAGGGAATATCTTAAACAAAAACTACAAAATGATTATTTTAAACATAAATATTTAATAAATTGTTTTTCATAATTAACTTACTTATTATCAGAAGGTTACATCCAAGTTTTACAATTAAACGAATATTTAAAATAAATTTCGTTTGTAAATTTTTTAAAAAATTAACATTTGTTTTAGAAAATATTTTATATTTGAAAAAAAATCAAGCGCATATGAAAAGAATATTATTTAGCATCGCTCTCCTTTCCGGCGTTTCTGCCTACGCGGGAGGCTTCCGCGTTTCGCTGCAGGGCGTGCGGCAGCTGGCGATGGCACACACCAGTGCACACACCGAGGATGCCAGCGTGGCATTCTTCCACCCGGCGGGTATTTCTTTTATCCCAGCAAAATTGAGCGTGGCTGCCGGAGGTATTGGGGTCAAAAATACCGTGACCTTCCAGAATCCGCAGACCTTAACCAAAACTGATACAGACAACCCCCTGGGTACGCCTGCGTATGCCGCACTCGCCTACAAGCTGAATGACAAGGTATCACTGGGCTTCAGCTTTACCACGCCTTACGGCAGCGTGGTGGAGTGGCCGGAGGACTGGGAAGGCAGGGAAATCGTGCAGCGTATGGAACTGAAGGCGCTTTACTTTCAGCCGATGCTCGCAGTGAAGCTCTCCCCGGAGGTCTCCGTAGGCGCAAGCTACATCTACTCCAAAGGCCTGGTGGACTGGACGCGCGCCGTGACGCTGCTGAACGGGAATATGAACATAAAGGACGAGAAGGCTAAAGGCCACGGCTACGGCATCAGTTTTTACTTTAAACCGAATGATAAATTTGAGGCGGGCGCCTCCTACCGCTCGCCAATTGACATGAAGGCGAAGGAGGGCGTAGTGGCCTTCAACATAAAGCCATCCGTCTATTCCGTGGTGGGGCTGGATCAGAACGGGCAGGATAGGTTCACCGCCACCCTGCCGCTCACGGAGGAGTACACCATTGGGCTTACCTACCGCATACTTCCGCAGTGGAAGGTTTCCGCAGACCTGAACTACCACGGCTGGCACCGATACAGCGCACTGACGCTCGACTTCGAGCAGGCGCCGCTGGGCAACCACCCGGAGGACCCGACGATCCTGACAGTACCGAAAAACTTCCACAACGCCCACACCCTGCGCATCGGTACGGAGTATCAGTTTAATGAGAAATTTGCCGGCAGGCTGGGCTATTATTTCGATGAGACGCCTTATGATGATGAATACTTCATCCCGGAAACTCCATCCTTCAACCTGCATGTGCTTACCGCCGGCTTCGGGATGAACTTTAACGGCTTCGGGCTGGATGCAGCCGTGGGCATGCCGCTGGGCGAACCGCGCACCGTGAACAACACTTATCAAAATTTCGTAGGAGAGGCAAAAATGAAAGCTATTTATTTCGGCCTCGGGCTCCGCTATAACCTGTAAAATAACTGTCTGATGAAAAAAATAACGATATGGGCAGCGGCCGTGGCACTGGCTGCCACCGCGATGAGCTGCAAGAACGATTTCGATAATGATGTGGAGGACATCCTCATCACAGCAGGAGATGCTAATTTCAGCAAATATGTAGCACTGGGCAACTCGCTGACCTCCGGCTACAGGGACAATGCGCTCTACGCCACCGCGCAGCAGGAAAGCTATCCCAACCTGATGGCTATGCAGATGAAAGCCGCAGGCGGCGGAGAATTTAAACTGCCGCTGATGCCTAATGAAACGGGCGGCTTCGCCAATCTGGGCATTGCCGGAAAACTAATGCTCCAGTCGGCAAACGGGGCGCTCGCGCCGGTGCCTACCAAGGCGGGTGGCGATCTGGATAATGTGGCTTCTGGAGGACCTTACCAAAATATGGGCGTTCCGGGCGCGAAATCTTACCACCTGATTGCCCCGGGATACGGAAGCGCCGCCGGGCTGGCGAGCGGTACCGCAAACCCTTACTTCGTACGCTTCGCCACCTCGCCAAACGCTAGCGTGCTGCAGGATGCCATAGCTCAGAAGCCGACCTTCTTCTCCCTCTGGATCGGCAATAACGATGTGCTTTCCTACGCCAGCAATGGGGGTACCAACCCCGTAAGCGTGAACGGGCAAACCTACCACGCACCGGCTACCGTACAGACAGGCACCGATCCGAAACTTTACAAAGCCAACGACATCTCCTCCCCGGAGCTGGTGGCGGGTTCTATTAAGATAATTATAGAAGGAATGAAATCTGCCGGAGCGGAGAAAGGCGTAATTGCCAATATCCCGTCCATCACCTCCACGCCGTTCTTCACCAGAGTGCCTTATAACGCAGTCAACCTCAGCGAAGCTCAGGCTACCCAGATGAATAGTGCCCTGCTGAAGAACCTGAAAGCCGCGCTCACAGCGTTTGGGCAGGGCGACAGAGTAAACCTCGCAGCAGCCGGAGCCAACCCAGTTCTGATTGTGGATAACGCTCTGGCGGACCTCTCTGCGCAGCTTACCGCGGCATTTACGCAGGCTGGCGTACCGGCAGCTCAGGCGGCGATGCTCGGCAAGGTTTTCGGGCAAGCAAGGCACGCGAAGAGCGGGGAGCTACTCACTCTTACCTCGTCCTCCGTATTGGGGAAGGATGCTATGACCAATGCGGCGCCTACGGCAGGCACCCAATTTATCGTAGGGGTGACCTTCCCGCTGGGGGACAACTTCTCCCTAACGGCGAAAGAGATTGAAAATGTAAACAAAGCGACCGCCGCATACAACGCTGCGATCAGCAGCCTCGCAAATCAGTACGGGCTGGCTCTTGTTGACATAAATTCTCTGATGAACAGGCTGAACAGCCAGTCCGGCATTGTGTGGAACGGCGTGCGCTACAACGCGGGCTTCGTGACGGGAGGCACCTTCTCTCTGGATGGTATACACCTCACAGGCAAGGGCTACGCTATGGTGGCCAATGAATTCCTGAAGGCTATCAACCAGAAATACCGTTCCAACCTTCCCCTTGTGGATGCAAACCTGTATTCCGGCGTGGAATTTCCTTAATCTATTCAGCTTATGATCAATACCGGCCCGCCTATGCGGGTCGTTTTTTTGCTATTAATTCTCTCTGGGGCACTTTCCGAGGATTAAATTTTGGTTAAATTTGCATCAACATCCTTAGACTATGGCACAATCCTCCTACCTTTTCAGCACGCGCACCAGCTACGACTTGGCACAGAAAATTGCCGAGCACTACGGCCAGGAGCTGGGTAAAATTAATTTTCAGCAGTTCAGCGACGGCGAATTTGAGCCGGTTCTCGATCAGTCGGTTCGTGGCGGCAGGGTGTTCCTCATCGGCTCCACATTTCCACCGGCAGACAACCTGCTGGAACTTTTGCTGATGATAGATGCCGCCAAAAGGGCATCGGCAAAAAACATTACCGTGGTAATCCCGTACTACGGCCTTGCAAGGCAGGACAGGAAGGATAAACCCAGGGCACCGATAGGCGCAAAACTGGTGGCCAACCTGCTGAGCGCAGCGGGTGCTACAAGGATAATGACGATGGATTTGCACGCCGACCAGATTCAGGGCTTCTTCGAAATTCCGGTGGATCATCTGTACGCCTCCACGATTTTTGTGGATTACATTACATCCTTGAACCTTGATAATCTGACGATTGCATCTCCTGATATGGGCGGTGCGAAGCGCGCGAAAAACTATGCAGGGTACCTGGGCGCAGAAGTGGTGATAGCCTACAAAGAGCGCAAGAAAGCCAATGTGGTAGAAGAGATGTTCCTGATAGGCGATGTGCAGGATAGGAATGTAATCCTGATAGATGATATGATAGATACAGCGGGAACGCTTTGCAAGGCGGCGAGCATCCTGATGGAAAAGGGCGCAAAATCCGTAAGGGCGATGGCTACGCACGGTGTGCTTTCCGGAAAGGCTTACGAGAACATAGAAAACTCCAAGCTTTCGGAAGTGATTGTGACGGATACCATCCCGATTAAAACGGAGCTTTCATCGAAGATAAAGGTGCTTTCGTGCGCGCCGCTTTTTGCAGAGGTAATGCATATGGTGCACGAGCATAAATCCATCAGTGATAAGTTTGTGATTTAGTTTTTCTATTGCTAATCTATCCCGGAAAACAATTCGCTCACGCTTAGAGAAAGCTGCGGGAAAATTCGGGATTGTAAGATTTCGCCTTCTGTAGCAGGTTTCAGCCCGATGAAGATTTCACCCTGAAGCACAAACTGCTGCACATTTTTTTCGCCGGGGTGCACAATCCAGTACTCTTTTACGCCGTTTTCTTCGTAAATCCGGTACTTGTTGTCATATTCCTTCTTTGAATTTCCGGGCGAAAGAATTTCCACCACCAAATCTGGCGCGCCGAGACAACCGCGCTCATCCAGCTTTTCCAGATCACAGATTACGCAGAGGTCCGGCTGAACAACGGTGCGGATTTTCCCATCTACATCGGGAAAACGAACATCGAAAGGTGCAACATAGATTTCGCAAGTATGCGAGCGGAAAGCCTGCAGGAAAACATCGGTAATCTTCAATGAAATCCTTTGATGTAACCGCAAAGATGCAGGGCTCATCTTGAAGATTTTCCCTTTAAAAAGTTCTACCCTTTCCTGAAATTTCCAAAGCAGATAATCGGCGTATGTATAGGATTTCGATAAATCCAAATCGCTGAAATTGGTAACTTCCATATCCGCAGTTTGATACAAAGTTAAAGATTTTCAGCAATTTCCTTCACCATCTCGAAAAAAGTCCTTACATTTGCGGTCTCAAAATTTTTATAAATGAAATCTGTTACAATTCAAGGAACAAAAAGAGAAAGCGTGGGCAAGAAATCCACAAAGGCTTTGCGCGATGCTGAGTTAGTCCCTTGTGTTGTCTACGGCGGTGAACAGCCAGTGAACTTTTCCGCAAACGAAAAGGCTTTCAAGAACCTGGTTTACACTCCGGATGCACACACGGTAGAGCTCAAAATCGGTGATGAAACCATTGCTGCCGTGCTGCAGGACATCCAGTTTCACCCGATTACAGACAAAATTCTTCACGCCGATTTCTATCAGCTGGCTGATGACAAGCCGGTGATTATGGAGGTGCCGGTGCGCATCACAGGCCGTGCGAAAGGCGTGGTAGCAGGTGGCGTTCTTCGCCAGTCTTTCAGAAAGCTGAAGCTGAAGGCCATCCCTGCTAATCTTCCGGATGAAATCGTGGTGGATGTAACGCCGCTGAGAATCGGGAACAAGCTTTATGTGGGCGATATCAAGAGCGAAAATTACACATTTATGCACCCTGATAATGCTGTGGTGGTAGCTGTGAAGATGAGTAGAACGGCCATGAAAGGCGGTGCAGGAATGGAAGACGATGAAGAAGAAACTGCAGTGCCAGCTACAGAATCTCCGGATGCTGAAGCGCCTGCAGCTACTGAATAAATTTCTTTGGTGATAAATTAGCCTGCCATTAGGCAGGTTTTTTTGTGCCCGGACTTTATAGTTAATTCGTAACTTTGCAATCTGAAAACATTCTAATTAAAAATGATCAAGGTAAGCGATGAGGCGAAAGCTACGGCGGCAAGGCTGATGCAGGAAGACGGCTTCAAACCTGAGAAGGATTTCATCCGTGTAGGCGTGAAAAGCGGCGGCTGTTCCGGCCTGGAATATGTGCTGAAGTTCGATAATGCGAAGGCCGATACCGATCAGGTTTTTGAAGACAATGGCATTAAAATCCTTGTCGATAAAAAATCGATTCTGTATCTGGCGGGAACTACGCTGGAATATTCCGGCGGGCTGAACGGCAAAGGCTTCGTGTTCAACAACCCGAACGCTGCAAGAACCTGTGGATGTGGGGAGAGTTTTTCGCTTTAAAAATTAAGGGATTAGGGGATTTGGAGATTAAGAAATTAGCAGAAACATTATGACGGTTTCTTTTGAACAATTCCCTGTGTATGTGAAAACTGTTGACTTTACAGTTGATATTTTCCAGCTGCTTGATGCTGAGAGCTTTAATAAAGAATTTGCACTGGCAGACCAGCTGAAAAGAGCGACAATTTCAATCTCTAATAATATTGCGGAAGGCTCGGAATATAATAATAACCGGCAATTCATCCGCTTTTTATGGATGGCGAAAGGCAGCAGCGCGGAAGTGCGGAGTATGCTGTACCTTTTGCTGATGCTTGGAAAAATAGATGAGAAGGATTTCAAGAACTTATCAGAAAGGTGCTTGGAAATCGGGAAGGAACTGTATCACTTTATAAAATATTTAGAAAGAAATTCGGCGGGAAGCAAGTGAACGAATTAATTTCTTAATCACCCAATTTCTGAATTTCTTAATTGAAATTATGGCCAAATACACTGAAGACGATTTACGGGAAGACCTGAAAACCAAGGAGTACGAAGCGGGGTTTTATACCGATATTGAGTACGAGGAGTTTCCTGCAGGGCTGAATGAGGATATCATCCGGGCGATTTCCGCGAAGAAAGAGGAACCGGACTGGATGACGGAATGGCGCCTGGAAGCCTTCCGAAACTGGCAGCAAATGGAGGAACCGGACTGGGCGAATGTAACCTACGAAAAACCTGATTTCCAGGCAATAAAATACTACGCCGCGCCAAAGAAAAAACCAGAACTGGAAAGCCTGGACGAAGTGGACCCGGAACTTCTGAAAACTTTCGAAAAGCTGGGCATCAACATCGAGGAGCAGAAAAGGCTTGCTGGCGTTGCTGTGGACATCGTGATGGATTCGGTTTCCGTGAAGACGACTTTTCAGGAAACGCTGGAGGAGAAGGGCATCATCTTCTGCTCGATTTCCGAGGCAATTAAAAACCATCCTGACTTGGTTCGGCAGTACATCGGGAAAGCGGTTCCGCGAACTGATAATTTCTACGCCGCACTGAATTCCGCCGTGTTTTCGGATGGCTCTTTTGCCTACATCCCGAAAGGTGTAAAATGCCCGATGGAGCTTTCCACATATTTCAGGATAAATCAGGCGGGAACAGGGCAGTTCGAGCGCACGCTGGTAATAGCCGATGAGGGCAGCTATGTATCGTACCTGGAAGGCTGCACAGCGCCTGCACGAGACGAGAACCAACTGCACGCTGCAGTGGTGGAGCTGATTGCGCTGGATGATGCGGAAATCAAATATTCCACCGTGCAGAACTGGTTTCCTGGCGATGAAAACGGAAACGGCGGCGTTTATAATTTCGTGACAAAGCGCGGGCTTTGCTACAGAAATTCGAAGATTTCGTGGACACAGGTGGAGACCGGCTCTGCCGTTACCTGGAAATATCCGTCCTGTGTTTTGCTGGGGGATAATTCTGTGGGAGAATTTTATTCGATCGCAGTGACGAACCATAAACAGCAGGCAGACACCGGAACGAAGATGATACACATCGGGAAAAACACGAAATCTACAATTATCTCCAAAGGAATTTCCGCAGGGAAATCGCAAAACTCTTACCGTGGCTTGGTGAAGGTTTTACCAACGGCAAAGGGCGCACGGAATTTTTCGCAGTGCGATTCGCTTTTGATGGGCAATGAATGCGGTGCGCACACCTTCCCTTATGTGGAAATTAAAGATCCCACGGCACAGCTGGAGCACGAAGCCACGACTTCCAAAATCGGCGAAGACCAAATCTTCTACTGCAATCAGAGAGGGATTGACACGGAAAAAGCTATTGCGCTGATTGTCAATGGATTCAGCAAGGAAGTCCTGAACAAGCTGCCGATGGAATTTGCGATAGAAGCACAGAAATTATTGGAAATTTCTCTGGAAGGAAGTGTGGGGTAATTAGGAAGCGGATAAGGCAATTAATACGGCTATTATGGTTTCCGAAGACTTGGAAATTATTCCGTTTGATGCGTAAATTACAATTGAAAACAATTAGGATACAGTCACAAATTGAGTATCGAAAAATTTGAGACTTTCAAAAATAAAATAGGTAAAATGCTACAAATCAATAACTTACACGCAAAAATTGAGGAAGGCAGGGAAATTTTGAAAGGCATCAGCCTGCAGATTAATCCTGGTGAGGTTCACGCAATTATGGGCCCGAACGGTTCCGGAAAATCCACGCTGTCATCGGTGATTGCAGGGAAAGAAGACTACGAAATTACTGACGGGGAAATCTTTTTCGAAGGTGAGGATATTTCGGAAGATGCGCCAGAAGAGCGCGCCCACAAAGGGATTTTTATGTCCTTCCAATACCCGGTGGAAATTCCGGGTGTTTCGGTGACGAACTTCATCAAGGCCGCTCTCAACGAAAACAGAAAAGCCAGAGGCCTGGAAGAAATGCCGGCAAAGGAAATGCTGGCGCTGATTCGTGAAAAGGCCGATAAACTGGGCATCCGTCCGGATTTTCTATCCCGTTCGCTGAACGAAGGATTTTCCGGCGGAGAAAAAAAACGCAACGAAATTTTCCAAATGCTGATGCTGGATCCGAAACTTGCCATCCTGGATGAAACGGATTCTGGACTGGATATTGATGCGCTGAGAATTGTGGCGGAAGGCGTGAATTCCTTTAAGAATTCTGGGAACGCCGTGCTCTTAATCACCCATTACCAAAGGCTTCTGGACTATATTCAGCCTGATTTTGTCCATGTGCTTGCCAACGGGAAAATCATCAAAACCGGCGACAAATCTTTAGCCCTTGAGCTCGAAGAAAAAGGCTACGATTGGCTGGTGAATTAGTTTGAAATTTTGAAGTTTTTAGAATGGCACTTTATAATCAAATCCTGAATAAGCACGAAGAATTTTTAGGCAGCCTGCACCACCGTTTTTTGGATGATTTCCGGAAGGATACGCTGCAGAAATTTGCGGCAAAAGGCTTCCCCACGAAAAAGGACGAGGAATACAAATACACTTCGCTTGAAGAAATTACCGAGAAAGATTACAACTTCTTTCCCGCTGAAAATCACAGCGTTACGAAAGCGCAGCTTGATGAGCTTCAGGTGGGCGAAGAGAATTTTGACCGCATCGTTTTCATCAATGGCGTTCTGCACAAGGAATTTTCGAAAATTTCCTTTGCCAATGCAGAGCTGCTTTCGATGCGCTACGCATTGAATGACGACAACCACCGCCAAGCTTTCGAGCAGTATTTCAACAAGTTAGCCGACGAAAACAATGCCCTGGCGAATCTGAATGCGGCCTATTGCAGAAACGGCTTCTTCCTGCACATTCCGAAAAATGTGGTGGTAGAAAGGCCGATACATATCTTCTATATTTCTGATAATCAGACAACTAACTCATTTTATAACTTGCGGAATCTGCTGATTGCAGAAGAGGGTGCAAAAGTGGAAATCATCGAAAGCCATCATAATTTTGATGAAAGTTTTGTGTTCACCAATACCGTTACCGAAATTTTCGTCGGGCAAAATGCAAAGGCCGATTGGCACAAACTTCAGAACGATTCGCAGAAAACCTACCTGATTGACAACACTTACGCAAGCCAGAAACGCGATTCGCTGGCCACGGTGAATACTTTTTCTTTCGGCGGAAAGCTGGTGCGAAACAATCTGGATTTCATTCACGAAGGCGAAAACATCAATTCCTTTATGAACGGCATCACGATCATCGGCGATGAACAGCTGGTGGATCATCATACCGCGGTGCACCACAACGAGCCGAATTGCGAATCTTACCAAAATTACAAAGGCATTTTCAAGGATAAAGCGCACGGCGTTTTCAACGGGAAGGTTTTCGTAGATAAAATTGCGCAAAAAACCAATGCCTATCAGCAAAACAACAATGTGCTGCTGAGCGAGGGCGCTACGATAGATTCCAAACCGCAGCTGGAAATTTTCGCCGATGATGTGAAATGCTCGCACGGCTGCACCGTTGGTCAGCTGGATGAAGATGCGCTTTTTTACCTTCGTGCAAGAGGAATTTCCAAAAAAGAAGCGCAGGCACTTCTGCTCTATGCCTTTGCCAATGATGCTATGCAAAATATTGATATTGAGGCACTTAGGCTGAAATTATCAAAACTTCTTGCTGAAAAACTCGAAGTGGAAATGGAATTTTAAGCGCGCAAAATGCTGCAGAATATTCCCATAGAAAAGGTGCTTTTTCTCGACATTGAAACGGTACCGAACGCTTCAGCCTGGGAAGATTTGCCGGAATCTGAACAGAAACTTTGGGACAAAAAAACTTTCGCGCAGCGCAGGAACGAAATTTCCGCGGAAGATTTCTATCACGAAAGAGCCGGCGTAATGGCGGAGTTTGGCAAAATCATCTGCATTTCTGTGGGAATGATGGAGCGCGAAAAACTGAAAATCCGCAGCTTTTTCGGTGATGATGAGAAGAAAATCCTCACGGATTTTGGTAAAATCTTCAACAGCCCAAGATTAAGCGGCGTAATCCTCTGCGCACACAACGGCAGGGAATTCGATTTCCCGTGGATTGCGCGGCGATGTATGATTAACGGCTTTATGCCGCCGCTTCCGTTTCAGACTTTCGGGAAAAAACCGTGGGATATTCCGCACCTGGATACGATGGAGCTCTGGAAGTTTGGCGATTATAAAACCTTCGTCTCGCTGGAACTTCTGGCGCACATCTTCAAAGTTCCCACGCCGAAAGACGACATCGACGGCTCGATGGTTGCCCAAGTTTACCACCGGGAAAAAGATTTGCAGCGCATCGTAGATTATTGTGAAAAAGATGTATTAACTTTAGCCAATGTTTTCCGGAAAATGCGCCAGGAAGACTTGCTTGAACGACTAACTGACTGATACTATGGCATTTACAGATGAACAGATTGCAGAAATTGGCGAAAATATCATCCGTGTCCTGAAAACCGTTTACGATCCGGAAATCCCGGTGGATATCTACGAACTTGGGCTGGTGTACGATGTGCAGATTTCCGACGAAGGCGATGTAAAGGTGGTGATGACGCTTACCACGCCGAATTGCCCTGTGGCAGAAACGCTGCCGCAGGAAGTGAAAGACAAGGTGGCCATCGTGAAAGATGTGCGCAGCGTGGATCTAGAACTAACCTTCGAACCGGCGTGGCACAAGGATATGATGAGCGAGGAAGCGAAATTTGAGCTGGGGATGCTTTAGCTCCCGAAAACCACGCCCTGCCTTTCCAGATCAGCATTGGTTTCTTCGATGAAATTCAGGATTTCATCCGTGCCAATTTTCTTCTCAGCGGAAGTGCAAAAGATGGGCGGAAGCTCTTCCCAAAATTCCAAAAGCCTCGCCTTGTAATTCTCGATGTTTGCAGTGATGGCCGCAGGTTTTAGCTTGTCCGTTTTCGTGAAAACGATGCTAAACGGAATTGTGCTTTCGCCGCACCACTCCATAAATTCCAGATCGATGGTTTGCGGTTCGTGCCGGGAATCTACCAGCACGAAAAGGTTCACGAGATTTTTCCGGTTCAGGATGTAATTGGTGATGAGTTTCTCAAAATCCTTCCGCTGCACCTTGGAAACCTTAGCATAGCCATAGCCCGGCAAATCCGTAAGGTACCAATCTTCATTGATGATGAAATGGTTGATGAGCTGCGTTTTTCCGGGCGTCTGTGAAGTTTTCGCCAAATCTTTCCTGCCTACCATTGCATTGATGAGCGAAGATTTCCCAACATTCGAGCGGCCGATGAAGGCATACTCTGGCAATTCAGGCGGCGGGCAACTCTGCCACTTCTCGGAACTTTTTACAAACTCAGCGGTTTGGATGAGCATCGTTTTGTTTTTTGCAGTAGCTTTTTAACTTTGAATTTATAAGTTTTAATTCAACATATAACTATTTATTTTTCAGCCAGTTATAAAGAATCTCGTTAAATTCATCCGGCTTTTCCATCATTGCTGCGTGGCCACATTTATCCATCCAAAACAGGTCAGAATTCGGTATCAGGCGGTGCATTTCTTCCGCTACATCAGGCGGCGTCACATTATCCTGCTTGCCCCAAATAATGCAGGTGGGCGTTTCAATTTTGTGCAGGTCCTTCGCCATATTATGCTTGATGGCGCTTCGTGCAAGCATCACGGTTTTGATGCCTTTGCCACGGTCGTTCACGATGGCAAAAACCTCATCCACCAAATCTTCCGTGGCAACGCTGGGATCGTAGAACACCTCTTCCGTTTTCCGGCGGATGTAAGAGCGGTCGCTTTTTCTCGGGAAGCTGTCGCCGAAAGAACGCTCGTAAAGCCCGGAACTTCCCGTCAGCACAAGGTTTTTCACCAAATGCGGTCGATTGACGGTTAAAATCAAGGCGATGTGCCCGCCCATTGAATTTCCGACGATGGTAGCAGGCTCACCCACTTTTTCTTCGATGAATTTGGCGACGAATTTCGCAAGTGCCGAAAGATTGGTGTTCAGCACCGGTAAATCATAAATTGGAAGTTCCGGGAAAAACACCTTGAAACCGCGGGACGAGAAGTACCCAATAAGCGAAGTGAAATTGCTGAGACCGCCCATCAAGCCTTGCAGCAAGATGATTGGGTGGCCCTCACCTTCTTCGATGTAAGAGAATTTTTTATCCTTTTTAAAATTGAAAGTCATAATGCGATGAGCAAGCAACAAATTTACAACTTTCACGAAAAAATATAAAGGAAAAGTTTTTATTAAAAATCATTCAAGATAAGGGTGTGAAATTTAAACGAGAAACATTAACAGTTCTTTAACATTTTAGCAATCAATTGATTAGCGGTTTTAAAAAACTTATCCACAATAAGTCAAAAAGTGGGAAAAAGTGGGAATTTTTGGAAATTTATGTATAAATTTGTCCCCAAATGAATTTCTTTTTTGAAACATACGAGTGCAAAATCGATGATAAAGGCAGGCTGAAGCTTCCTTCATCGCTGGTGAAGCATTTGCAAAGCATTGATAATCAAGAGCTTATCATAAAGCGTGCGGTGTTTCAAAAATGCCTGGAAGTGTACCCCGCAAAACCGTGGGAAAAGCTGATGCAGAAAATCAACGGGCTGAACAGGTTCGTGAAGAAAAACGCCGACTTCATCCGGATGTTTACCGCCGGCGTAAAATCGGCAGAGGTGGATAAGGCCGAAAGAATCCTGATACCGAAGGATTTGAAAACTTTCGCTGGCCTGGAGAAAGACATCGTGATTTCCGGTGTTGGTGAGTTCTTTGAAATTTGGGATAAGGCGGCTTATGAGGAAAACATCGCGACGAACGAAGCGGATTTTGCGCAGCTTTCCGAGGAGGTGATGGGTGAAATTAATTTTGACGAATTAGCGTAAGTCATTCATAATCAATGTATCACAAGCCTGTACTGCTGAAACGAAGCGTGGATGATTTGGTGACAAATCCTGATGGAATTTATGTGGACTGCACTTTTGGTGGCGGCGGACATTCCCGCGAAATTCTTTCGCGGCTTTCGGAAAACGGGCGGCTTTTCGCCTTCGATCAGGATCTGGATGCGCTGGAAAATAAGATTGACGATGCGAGGTTTACGCTCATCAACCAAAACTTCCGCTTCCTGGAAAATTCCTTGCTGATGTATGGAATCAGCGGTGTGGACGGCGTTCTGGCAGATTTGGGCGTTTCTTCCCATCAGTTTGACGAGGCGGCAAGAGGCTTTTCCACAAGAAGCGATGCACCGCTGGATATGCGGATGAATGTGCGGCAAAACCTGGATGCAAGGCGCATCATCAACGAATATGAGGAGGAGCAGCTGGCAGATTTGTTCTACCATTACGGCGAACTTCGTGAGGCGAGAAAACTGGCGCGCGAAATCGTGAGCTACCGGAAGGAAAAGCCGATAAATACAACGGCTGAGCTGAAATCAGTTTTTGCGTACATCCCGGCAAACCGGCAGAACAAGTTTTTTGCGCAGGTTTTCCAGGCGATAAGAATCGAGGTGAACGAGGAGCTGGAAGCGCTGAAGGAAATGCTGGTGCAGGCCCTGAAAGTTTTGAAGCCGGGCGGAAGACTCTCGGTAATCTCTTACCATTCTCTGGAAGACCGGCTGGTAAAGCGTTTCCTGAAGAACGGGATGTTCAGCGGTGAGCCAGAAAGAGATGTGTTCGGCAATTATTCCAAAAAATTTGAACTGCTGCAAAGCAAGGCGGTAATTCCCGACGAAGCGGAAATCGCGGAAAACAGCAGGGCAAGAAGCGCGAAACTGAGAACAGGGATTAAGATGTAACAAACAAGGAAAAAGGAAAAATTTAGAATTTAAAGTTTAATGGGAGTATCAATTATTAATCATCAACCATAAAATCTTGGCGAAGAGAAGGCAGACATATAAGAAGAAGCAGCTGACCTTTATGGACATCGTGAAAGGGAATTTCCTGAACCGCGATGAAATAAAGGCACACTCCAAATACCTCGCTCTGCTTTTCATCCTGATGATGCTGATGATCTACAGCAACCACCTGGTCAGCCAAAAAATCCGCCTGGTGAACCAGCTGAAAGAGCAGACGGAGGAATACAAATCGCGAAATGCCTACGCGCAAAGCAGGCTGATAAAGGTGAAAATGGAATCTCAGCTGGGCAGGGAAGTGATAGGCGATTCCCTGATGACGCTGGAAAGCCACCCTCACAAACTTTTGATAAAACTGGACAGCACGGATGCAAAAGCAAAATGAATACGACATCAAGCGGAAGCGCACATTGCGGTGGGGCTACCTCTTCGCCGCCACGGCTTTCGTGGTGTTCTGCGTGTTCATCACCCGCATCATCGTGCTGCAAAACACTGATGTAGAAGAGATTCGGGACAACTATATAAACAAAAACTACCGCGAAGCTACGCTGCAGGCTGCCCGTGGAAACCTATACGCATCGGACGGTTCCATCCTGGCAACCACGGTGATGCGCTACGATATTTACATCGATTTCAAAACGATTCGGGATACGGTTTACGCCAACAATGTTAACGCTTTGACGGATTCTCTCGGGAAAATGTTCGGGAAGCCGAAGAGCTATTTCCGCCAAAAATTTGACGCGGAGAAAAAGAAGAACAACCAATACTACACCTTGGTTCGTGGCCTGGATTTCGACGAGTACGATAGAATCCGCAAGTTTCCGCTTTTTAACAAAGGCAAAAACCGCGGCGGCTTCATCGTGGATAGGAATTACAAACGGGAACTTGCCACTTCAGAAATTGGCGCAGGAACGATAGGCATGGATGATGAGCGCGGGCAATCTGGCCTGGAAGCGGCATTCAGCAAATACCTGAAAGGTTCGGACGGTACAAGGCTGGAGCAGCGCGTGAATTCATCGCAATGGAAACCCATCGATTTCTGGAAGGTGAAAGAGCCAGTGGATGGGATGGATGTTTATATCACCCTGGATTTGCGAATACAAGACATAGCGCACTCTGCCCTGAAAAGGCAGCTCGTGGAATACGACGCACAGCACGGAACGGTAATCGTGATGGAGACCAAGACCGGAAAAGTGCGGGCAATGGTAAACCTTCAGCGGAAGGAGCCGGGCGTTTACGAAGATGCCTACAATTACGCGATAAAGGACAATATTGAACCAGGCTCTACCTTTAAAGCGGTTTCCCTTCTGGCAGCGATGGACGATGGCTTCATAGACGAAAGCACCACGGTAAGTGTGGGCGGCGGAAGCTGGACCTATGCTGGACAGAAAATTTCCGACGGGCACGGTGGCGGAACTTACGAAATTTCCGATGTGCTGGCGAAATCTTCCAATGTGGGCACGGCAAAGCTCATCACCAAGCACTACGCCTCAAATCCGCAGGTTTTCCTGAACCACCTGAAACGCTGGAAGCTGATGGATAAAATGGACATAGAGCTGCCAGGCATTACCACGCCAAGAATAGTAACGCCGGAAAACAAACGCTGGAACGCCGCCACATTGGCTTCCATTTCCTACGGCTACTCCACGAATATCAACCTGCTTCAGCTCACCACATTCTACAACGGCATCGCCAACAAAGGCGTGATGGTAAAGCCCCTGTTCATCGACAAAATAATGAAGGATGGCAAGGTAAACTACGATGCGAAACCACAGGTGATGGTAAGCAAAATGGCATCGAAGGAAGCGATAGAAATGATGACCAGCGCTCTTACAAAAGCCGTGGAAAAAGGCACCGCAAGAAGCATCTACACACCAAATTTAAAAATGGCTGGAAAAACCGGCACCGCAAGATTTGAGTACTGGAAGCCAGGCCCGATGAAGTACCGCGCAAGTTTCGCCGGCTTCTACCCGTCGGACGACCCGAAGTACACCTGCTATGTGATGATAAGCGAGCCTGCACCCGGAAAATCGTATTACGGCGGCACAGTGGCTGCGCCGGTTTTCAAGGAAATTGCGGGAAAAACCTTCCTGAAAACACCGCAAAACATCGAGAAGGAAATGCTGGTGGAAAAGAAGGTGGACCTGAGCAAAATGACCGAGCCTAATGTGAAAATAGCGGTGACGAACAATAAGATGCCCAATGTAACCGGGCTGATTGGCAAGAATGTGATACCACAGCTGGAGAACCTGGGCTACAGGGTGGATTATAAAGGCGTAGGGAAAATCACCGAGCAATTTCCGCTGGAAGGCACGGTCATCAGCAAGAACCAGAAAATTTATCTAAGCCTGCAGAACTGATGAAGCTGAGCGAAATATTGAACAATGTAAAGACATTAGAAATTTTCGGCGATGAAAACCGGGAAGTTTCCAAGATTGTTTTTGACAGCCGGCAAGCTGCCGAAGGCTCGCTATATGTGGCGATGAAGGGCACAGTTTCCGATGGGCATCAGTTCATTAATTCTGCAATTGAGAATGGTGCGAAAGCCATTGTGTGTGAGGATTTGCCGGAAAGGAAAGCGGAAGGCATCACCTTTATCAAGGTGGAAAATTCTGCGAAGGCCCTCGCAAAAATGGCGGCGAACTTCTACGGCAATCCTTCCGAGAACTTAGTATTGGTGGGCATTACCGGAACTAATGGCAAAACTTCTACCACCACGCTTCTTTTTGAAACCTTCAAAAACCTGGGCTTTAAATCTGCGCTTATTTCCACTGTGGAAGTTCGGATTGGCGATGAAGCCTTCCCTTCCACACATACCACGCCAGATGTTCTCACCCTGAACCAAATCCTGAGGAAGGCGGTGGATGCAGGCTGTGAGTATGCCTTTATGGAAGTCTCTTCGCACGGCATCCATCAGAACAGAACGGATGGCCTGAAGTTTAAGGTGGCGGGCTTTACGAACATCACGCACGATCATCTGGATTATCACAAAACTTTTGACGAATATATAAAGGTAAAGAAGCGATTTTTCGACGAGCTTCCGGCTGATGCGGTGGCGATAACCAACCTGGACGACAGAAACGGAACGGTAATGCTGCAGAATACTAGTGCGAAAAAATCCGGCTACGCGCTGAAAACGCTGGCAGATTATCACGGGAAAATTTCCGAGGCGGATTTCAACGGGATGCTGCTGAATTTCAACGGCAAGGAATTCTGGACGGCGCTTACCGGGAAGTTCAACGCTTACAACCTTTTACTTGTATATGCAGTAGCCTGCGAGCTGGGCTTTAATGCTGATGAAATACTGCAGGCGATTTCGAAACTGCCACGCGTAAAAGGGCGCTTCGAGACGCTAAAATCCGAGAGCGGCATCTTCTTCATCGTGGATTATGCACACACACCCGATGCGCTCGAGAATATTCTGGACAGTATTAACCAAATCAGAACAAATAATGAAAGGCTCATCACAGTATTCGGTTGCGGCGGCGATCGTGACAGCGCGAAACGACCGCAAATGGGAAAAATTGCCACTCGAAAATCAACGCTTGCAATCATTACTTCCGATAATCCGCGCAAGGAAGATCCAAAGCAAATCATCGAGGACATAGCGGCAGGCATCGAGCCACAGCACTTCGCGAAATTCACCGTGATACCGGATAGGATGGAAGCGATAAAGGCGGCGATAAAATTTGCCGAGCCGAAGGACATAGTGCTGGTTGCCGGCAAAGGTCACGAGAATTACCAAGAAATCAACGGTGTGAAACACCATTTTGATGACAAGGAAGTGATAGAAGATTTGCTGAAGAAGATGAGTAAATAATTTTGAAAAATTGAGCAATTTGGAAATCTGGAAATGAACCACGCCAAACAACTTTAAACTTTGAACCTTTGACCTTGAACTAAGCTATGTTTTTCTATCTCTACGAATATCTCGCTGAAAATGGCATCCACATTCCAGGGATGAACCTCTTCCGCTACATATCGTTCCGTGCGGCAATGGCGGTTCTGCTGTCCCTGGCCATCGCATTGCTCTACGGCAAAAGAATCATCAAGCTGCTTCGCCGGAAACAGATGGGCGAATTAGTGCGCGATCTTGGGCTGGAGGGCCAGAAACAGAAGGAGGGCACGCCTACAATGGGCGGCATCATCATCATTCTGGCCACGCTTGTTCCAGTGCTGCTATTCACCAAGGTGGACAATATCTACATCATCCTGCTCAGCGCATCCGTTGTGTGGATGGGTGCCATAGGCTTCATCGATGATTATCTGAAAAAAATCAAGAAAAACAAAGACGGCCTGCACGGCGTTTTCAAAGTTATAGGGCAGGTAGGCTTAGGGCTGATAGTAGGCGTTACAATGTATTTCCATCCGGATATTACCGTGAAGCGGAAGTATGCCGATTCTTCCGTTGTGAACCGCAACAATGTGGAACAGAACTTTATGCAGGAGGAAAAGCGCGCAATTTCCACCGTGCCCTTGGTGAAGAACAACGAGTTCGACTACAGCGGTGCACTGTTTTGGATGGATGAGGAGGAAGCTGAAGAATGGGCGTGGATCATCTTCATCCCAATCGTGATTTTCATCGTCACGGCAGTTTCGAACGGTGCTAATATTACCGATGGCATCGATGGTTTGGCGGCGGGAACCAGCGCCGTAATCGTGCTGACGCTGGCGTTCTTCGCCTACCTTTCCGGCAACGCGATTTTCGCCGATTATCTCAACATAATGTTCCTGCCCAACACTGGCGAAACCACGATTTTCGCGCTGGCACTGGTGGGCGCCATCATTGGTTTTTTCTGGTACAACACCTACCCTGCCCAAGTTTTTATGGGCGATACGGGCAGCCTGATGCTGGGCGGCGTAATAGCCGTGCTGGCGATTATCCTTCGGAAGGAACTGCTGCTGCCGGTGCTTTGCGGAATTTTCCTGATCGAGAATTTATCGGTGATTCTTCAGGTGATGGTCTTTAAATACCGTCGGAAAAAATTCGGGCTGGAATATGCGCAGAACAATAGGCTTTTCAAGATGGCGCCGCTTCATCACCATTACCAAAAGCTGGGCTACCACGAAAGCAAAATCGTGAACCGGATGATCATCATCGGCGTGATGCTGGCGATTATTTGTTTGATAACGCTGAAAGTGAGATAGGAGAAAGAGCCAAGTAAAAAGGCAAAAGTAGAAAGTAAAAAGTGCTTGCTGAACAGTTGAAAATTTGAAATTGAAAAATAAAAAAAGCAAGAAGCTAAGAGCAAAATGACGAAGGAAAGAATGAGCATTGTGGTTTTGGGTGCCGGTGAAAGCGGTTTCGGTGCGGCCTACCTTGCGAAGAAGCAGGGTTTGGATGTGTTCGTTTCAGACCGTGGCGAAATAAAGCCGCACTACAAAAACCTGCTCATAGAAAATGGGATTGAGTTTGAGGAAAATACGCACAGCGAAGGGAAAATCCTTTCGGCAGATTGGGTGGTGAAATCGCCGGGAATTCCGAAAAAGGCGGAAATCATCGGCAAAATAAAAAACCGCAACATTAAGATTTCTTCCGAGATTGAGTTTGCGGCGGAATTTACCGATGCAAAAATCATCGCCATCACAGGAAGCAACGGCAAAACCACCACCACATCGCTGATTTACCATATTCTAAAAAACGATAAACTGAGCGTAGGCCTTGGTGGAAACATCGGGACAAGCTTTGCAAGGCAGGTGGCCGATGAGGATTTTGAATACTATGTGCTGGAGGTAAGCTCTTTCCAACTGGATGATATTCAGCACTTTAGGCCTTACATTTCTCTGCTGCTGAACCTTAGCCCGGATCATCTGGACCAATACAACTACAACTACGAGGAGTATGCGCTGGCGAAATTCCGCATCGCGGAAAACCAGGAAAACGACAACTACTTCATCTACAACAAAGATGATGAGATGAGCCGGCAAATCCTGGAAAAAATTGAAATCCGCGCGAAGAAAATTCCGTTCAGCCTGAAGGAAAACCTAAAGGAAGGCGGCTACCTGAGCGGCGATGAAATCCGCGTGAAATTGGACGATGATTTCCAGATGCCGGTTTCCGAACTGAGCCTCAGCGGAAGCCACAATGTAGCGAACAGCCTAGCCGCTTCCATAGCTGGTAAGATATTGAAAATCAGCAATGAAAGCATCAGAAATTCCTTGATGACTTTCCAGGCGGTAGAGCACAGGCTGGAATTTGTAACGGAAATAGGCGGCGTGAAATTCATTAACGACAGCAAGGCTACCAATGTGAACGCCGCATATTATGCGCTAGAAAGTATGCGGCAGCCTACGGTGTGGATTTTGGGCGGTGTAGATAAGGGTAACGAATACAGCGAGCTGGACGACTTAGTAAAGAAAAAAGTAAAGGCGATAATTTGCTTAGGCCTTGATAATCAAAAGATTATAGAGCACTTCAAAAACAAGGTGGAGATGATATACAGCACAGCAAATATGGCAGATTGCGTGAAGCTGAGCAAGCAGATTGCGACGGATGGTGATGCGGTTTTGCTTTCGCCGTGCTGCGCAAGTTTTGATTTGTTTGAAAACTATGAAGACCGCGGAAAGCAGTTTAAAAACGAGGTTTTGAAATGAATGAGCAACGGCAAAGAACGGAAATTCTAAAGGGCGACAAAGTCCTGTGGAGCGTGATCATCCTGATTTCGTTGTTCTCGATATTCCCGGTTTACTCGGCAAGCTCTAACCTGGAATACATCGTGAACAGCGGCACTACCACTTCACACATCGTGAAACACATCGCCTTCGTTGTTTTAGGGCTTGGACTGATGCGCGGTGTTCTGTTTGTGCGGTACGAGCACATCGGGAAGCTCAGCTTTTTCGGCCTGGTGGTAATGACTCTCGTTCTGGTGGCCACAGCGTTTACTGGGCAAACCATCGATGGTGCATCGGCATCGCGCTGGTTTACAATTCCCGGCACGCCCATTTCATTTCAGCCATCGGCATTCGCCTACCTTGCACTCATCATCTATCTCTGCCGCTATCTCACCAAAAAAATCGGCAGGGAAAGGCTTCCGCTGGAAAACATCGTGGCGATATTTGTTCCGATACTCGTAGTTTCCGGGCTGGTTGCCAAAGACAACGGCTCCACAGCGCTGATGATGATTATCGTATCTCTCGCGGTTTTAGTCATCGGCCAGCTCAACTGGAAATACATCGTAGGCTTTCTGGCCACCGCAGTTTTAGCGGGCGGGCTGTTCATCACCGTAGCGCTGAACACCAACCTATTCAGCAACAACCGTGTGCATACCTGGATGAGCCGTATTGAAGTTTTTTTCGATAAAAACAAGGATGCGGAAACCGAAGCCGATAAGGCGAAGAATTACCAGGTAAATCAGGCGAAGGCTGCCATTGTGAACGGCGGCTTTAACGGAAAGGGCCCGGGGAAAAGCGCGCTGAAACAGATGCTACCGCAATCTGCATCAGATTTTATCTTCGCCATCATTGTGGAAGAATACGGCTTGCTGGGTGCCGCAGGCTTGATAGGCCTTTACTTCATAATGATCATCCGCATAGTGATGATTGCAAGCAAGATGCCGGCGTTCTTCGGCTCACTGCTCGTGATTTCGCTTGGGATAATGATTTTCGTTCAGCTCTCGGTGAACATCGCCGTAGCCGTGAATTTAATTCCGGTTACAGGGCAGCCTTTGCCGCTCATCAGCTATGGCGGTACATCTATGCTTGTCACCTATGTTCAGCTGGGCATCATCCTGAATGTCAGCTCGCGCATTCAGGTTTTGGATGAAGAAGGCATCGGCAGAAAACAGAATATTGAAGAAATAAACGACATCGCTTAATTATAAGTAATGGGCAATTGGTAATTGATAATAAGGCTGAGGTAAAGGCGAAATGAGTTTTAAAACTTTTTACTTGGCTCTTGGTTTAATGAAAATATTATGAAAGTTTTAATGAGCGGTGGTGGTACCGGTGGACATATTTTTCCGGCTGTAGCGATAGCCGATGAAATCCGGCGCAGAAATCCGGATGCAGAGTTCCTGTTCATCGGCGCCAACGGAAAAATGGAAATGGAAAAAGTTCCGCAGAACGGCTATAAAATCGAAGGTCTGAACATCGCCGGTTTTGATCGCGGTAATCTTTTGTCCAATTTCAAACTGCCGTTCAAGCTTTTGCAGAGCCTGAGCAAGGCCCGGAAAATCATCCGCGATTTCAACCCGGATTTTGCCGTTGGAACCGGCGGCTTTGCAAGCGGCCCGGCGCTTTTTATGGCGAGCAGCTTGGGAGTGCCCACTTTCATTCAGGAGCAGAATGCCTTTGCCGGCGTTACGAATAAAATCCTTAGCAAGCGTGCAAAAGCGGTTTTCACGGCTTATCCAAAAGTGGACGGCTTTCCGCAGGAAAAGATTCATTTTCTAGGAAATCCAATCAGGCAAAATATCGTTAATGATTTGATTGACAGGGATTTAGCCAAAGAAAAATTAGGGCTGGACAAAGCCAAGCTCACCGTGCTTTCCGTTGGAGGTTCCCAAGGCTCAAGAACTTTGAACAATGCCTGGAAGGAAAATCTGGAAAAGCTCATCGGGAAAAATGTACAGCTAATTTGGCAAACCGGAAAGCTTGATTATCAATCGATTACAAGAGATTTTGAAGGAAGAAACCTTAGCGAAGCACAGCGAAAACTGGTGCAAATCCGCGAATTTATTTCCGAAATGCCGCTGGCTTATTCCGCTGCGGATATCATCGTTTCCAGAGCAGGTGCCATCGCAATTTCCGAGTTGGCCGTAGCGCAAAAGCCCGTAATCCTGGTGCCGTTTCCAAACGCTGCGGAAGATCACCAGACGAAAAACGCGCTGAACTTGGTCGAAAAAAATGCGGCTAAAATGGTGCGGGATTCTGAAATGAAGGAAAAATTCTGGGCAATGCTTTCAGAACTGATTGAAAATGAACAGCTTAGAAATGAGATGGCAGAAAACATCGCATTTTTTGCGAAGCCAAAAGCTGCGGAAGAAATCGTGAATTCAATTTATCAAATTCTCAAAAAATAAGACTAAATGATGAATTTGGAACAATTTGAAAATTTCTACTTCATCGGTATCGGTGGTATTGGGATGTCTGCTTTGGCGCGCTATTTCAAATCCATCGGCAAAAATGTTTCGGGCTATGACAGAACCGAAACAAAACTCACTTCTGCACTGATTTCCGAAGGCATAGAAATTTCCTTCCAAGATGAAATCACGGAACGTATTTCTTCGCTAAAGCCTGAAAAAACTCTGGTTATCTACACTCCTGCCGTGAAGACGCTAGGCATTCTCGATGATTTTCAGCAAAGAAATTTCACCATTCTCAAAAGGGCGAAGGTTCTCGGGATGATAACCGATGAAACTAAGTGCATCGCTGTAGCGGGAACTCACGGGAAAACCACCACTTCATCTCTGGTGGCTCATCTCTGCCATTTTTCCGGATTATCATTTTCTTGCTTTTTAGGCGGAATTTCTGAGAATTTTCAATCCAACTTCATCTATACCGGAAATGAATTTTCCGTGGTGGAAGCCGATGAGTACGACAGAAGCTTCCTGAACCTTCATCCGGATTTTGCCATCGTAACTTCCACGGATGCCGATCATCTGGACATTTACGGCGATAAAGCGACCATTGAGCAAAGCTTCAAGGATTTCGCCGCCTTAGTTCCGGAAAAGCAAAAACTTTTCGTGCGGAAGGGTTTGGAAATCGGCAGAGAATCAATGACTTACGCCGTAAATGAAGAGGCGGATTTCTACTCGGACAATCTGAGAATGGAGGACGATTTCATCCTGTTCGATTTCCACACGAAGGGTGAAACCGTGAAGGATTTCAAATGGCAAATCCCGGGCATTCACAATGTGGAAAATGCTACGGTTGCCATCGCTTTACTTTATAGCTTAGGTGTTGATTTTCAGACACTTAAGAGCGGACTTTTAGCCTTCAAAGGCATCAAGCGAAGATATACGAAGCACCGTTTTGAAAGCGGGAAAATCTACATCGATGATTATGCGCATCATCCCACAGAACTTGATGCGGTGATTGGCTCCATCCGCAATTTCTACCCTGAGAAAAAATTGCTGGTGGCTTTTCAGCCGCACCTTTTCAGCAGGACAAGGGATTTTGCGGAAGGCTTCGCCAAGAGCCTGGAAAACTGCGAGGAGCTGCTGCTGCTGGACATCTATCCTGCAAGAGAACTTCAGGAAAACTTCCCGGGGATTACTTCAGACTGGCTTCTGGAAAAAATCAATCTGGAAAAAAAGGAAACGGCTGGCCTGCAGGAAGCCTTCGAGAAAATTCAGCAGAAAGATTTCGACATACTGCTGACGGTGGGTGCAGGAAACATCGATACGCTGTACGATGGGATTGTGGAATGGCTGGGAAAAAACTGATGAATGATAAGCGATAAATGATTTGATTTGGAATGAAGAATAAGTGGCGGTTTCTGAAGATTTTTGTGACGGTAATTATCCTTGGATTTTTGCTGAGCTTCTCGCTGAACCGCTTCAGCGAAAAACCGGTGAGCGAGGAAATGACCGCCATCAACCTGAACACCACCACAATTCCGGTGTATTTCGTGGATGAAAACCAAATACGCGACATCGTTCGGAAGGACAACCCTTCCGGAAAAGTGGGCGGCATCAACATACCGGAACTTGAACGGAAAATCAACGAGATAAAAAGCGTGGACAGCGCCAATGTTTACCTGAACCTGAACGGGCAGCTGAACATAGATGTGCACCAGAAAATCCCAGTATTCCGCCTGAGCAAGGGCAACCAGGAATTTTATGTGGATGAGCAGGGCACGGAGTTTCCGCTCTCGAAAAACTACGCTCATCCCTGTATGCTGGTGAAGGGCAATGTGCAGCCGGAGGAATACGAAAAGCTGGCGGAGCTTGTGCGAAAGATAGATGCGGACGATTTCTGCAAGAAATTCTTCATCGGCATCAGCAAAGAAAAAAACAGCTACAACCTGCTGACGAGCGATGGCAATTATAAGGTGGAAATTGGCGACCTGGATAATATCGATTTCAAGGTGAAGGGCTTTAAAACCTTCGTAGAAAAATTCCTGGTGTACCAGGACCAGCGGAAGTACAGTAAGATTTCGGTGAAGTATGATAACCAAATCGTTACCACGCTGAATCCGAATTTCAAGGAAAACGAGGCGGCGATAAATTCATCCAAAGAAAAAATCGCGAAAGCGGAAAACAAACCGGAAGCCACGCCAAAGCCTGCGGCGAAAAAACCGGAGAAAGCGGAAGCAAAAAAGGCACAGCCGAAAAAAGAGGAGCCGAAGAAAGAAGCAGCGAAAAAATCGCCGGAGAAAAAAACTGAGAAAAAACCGGAACCAAAGAAATCAGAAACAAAAAAAGCGGAGCCGAAAAAGAAAAACGAAGCAAAAAACAAAGAAAAGAAAAAATAACATATATGGAAAACCAGGAATATTCAGTAGGGCTGGACATCGGGACTACCAAGATTGTAGCCATCGTCGGCAGGCGGAACAACCACGGGAAAATCGAGGTAATGGGAGTAGGCAAAGCCAAAAGCCTCGGGGTACACAAGGGCATTGTGAACAATATCGCGCAGACTATCGCCTCCATCCGCACGGCAGTAGATGAGGCGCAGAAAAGCGCCGGAGTTCCCATTAAAAAAGTTACGGTGGGCATCGCAGGGAAGCACATCCGCTCACTCCAGCACTCGGATTACATCATGCGAGAACACCCGGAGGAAGTCATCACCGAAAAAGACATCGAAAGCCTGAAAGACCAGGTAAAAAAACTCGTAATGCTGCCTGGCGAGGAAATCATCCATGTGCTGCCGCAGGAATACAAGGTGGACAGCGACGGCGAAATCCACGAGCCGATAGGCATGAGCGGGAAACGGCTGGAGGCAAACTTCCATGTAGTGGTGGGGCAGATGGGCAGCATCCGCAACATCGCCCGCTGCGTGCGCGAAGCTGGCCTGGAGATGGAGTCCCTCACCCTGGAGCCCCTCGCCTCTTCCGAAGCGGTACTCACCAAGGAAGAAAAGGAGGCCGGCGTGGCCATCGTAGACATAGGCGGCGGCACCACGGATATCGCCATCTTCAAGGACAACATCATCCGCCACACCTGCGTAATCCCATACGGCGGGGGCATCATCACCGAAGATATCAAGGAGGGATGCTCCATTATCGAAAAACACGCCGAGCAATTAAAAGTAAAATTCGGGTCCGCAGTGCCGGAGATGGAGAAGGAATCCACCTATGTGACAATTCCAGGCCTGCACGGCAGACCGGATAAGGAAATTTCCCTGAAAACTTTAGCCCAAATCATCAACGCAAGGGTAGAGGAAATCCTGGAAATGGTAAATACCGAACTAAAGGCGTACGGCGCTTTCGAGCAGAAAAAGAAACTCATCGCAGGCATCGTGCTTGCCGGCGGCGGCTCCAACCTGAAGCACCTCCGGCAGCTTGCCAACTATACCACCGGCTTCGACAGCAGAATCGGCTTCGCCAATGAATATGTGGCGAATGACAAAAACCAACACCTGAAGGGTCCGGAATATGCGACCTCCATCGGGCTGTTAATGGAAAGCCTGAAAATCAGGGACAAAAAAGCAGAGCCTGAAAAGGAGGCCGAAACAGAACCGGCAGCAAAAGAAACCGGAAGGGGAATAGAAATAGAAAAGGAAATAGCTTCCGCTACCGACATCGCGCAAATAACGACTGATGCAAACGACTTTTCCACCGAGCCTAAGGCTAAGCGCCCTACCTTCGGCCAGCAGCTGATGGAAAAGGTAAAAAAATTCTTCGAAGAAGTGGAAGATTAAGGAAAAAAACAGAAAATTTTTATAAATTGTGAGCAGAATTTTTGCTCATAAAAACCAAATCATAAAAGCCTTTGGCGAGCAATTTTAAAAGAATGGAAAATACACTAAATCAGGGTTTTACCTTTGACCTACCAAAAGGGAATTCATCTATCATAAAAGTAAT
The DNA here is from genome assembly GCF_014961145.1 of Cruoricaptor ignavus. Lineage (NCBI taxonomy): Bacteria > Pseudomonadati > Bacteroidota > Flavobacteriia > Flavobacteriales > Weeksellaceae > Cruoricaptor > Cruoricaptor ignavus. Next base: position 1,354,428 of record NZ_CP063145.1, on the reverse strand, counting down.
CGGCGTAGGGGGCGGTGGTAACAATGCCCTGATGCATATGTACGAAAAGGGCATCCACGGGGTAGATTTCATCATCTGCAACACGGATGCGCAGACGCTGGACAACAATCCGGTATCCAATAAAGTTCAGCTGGGCATCAGCATTACCGAGGGCCTGGGCGCCGGCGCAGACCCGGAAGTAGGGGAAAAAGCGGCAATAGAAAGTATTGATGATATAAAGGCGGCCCTGGGGCAGAATACCAAGATGGTCTTCATCACCGCAGGTATGGGCGGCGGCACAGGCACCGGAGCGGCTCCTGTGATTGCAAAAATCGCTAAGGAAATGGGCATCTTGACCGTGGGGATCGTAACTGTGCCGTTCAGCTTTGAGGGCAGAAGGCGCCTGGAGCAGGCGGAATCGGGGCTGGAAAAACTCCGCAACAATGTGGATTCCCTGATCGTTATAAACAATGACAAACTCCGCCAGCAGTTTGGAAACCTGGGCTTCAAGCAGGGCTTCTCCAAAGCAGACGAAGTGCTGACCAATGCGGCGAAGGGTATGGCGGAAGTAATCACCGCGCCGTTTACCATCAACATTGACTTCCGCGATGCGAAATCCGTACTGCAGAACTCGGGCACCGCACTAATGTCCACAGGCAGCGCTACCGGGGAGAAACGCGCGGAAGAGGCGGTGCGCAAGGCTTTGGATTCCCCGCTGCTGAATGATAACAAAATTACTGGGGCAAAGGATGTTCTGCTGCTCATACAGAGCGGCACCGATGAGGCGCACGAGGCCACGATGGACGAAATCGGGCTCATCAACGACTACATCCAGAGCGAGGCGGGGAATACGGCGAACATCATCTTCGGGGTGGGCACAGACGAGAGCCTCGGCGAGGCGATAAAGGTTCTGGTAATCGCTACCGGGTTTGCAAAAGAGAAAAATACCGGGCATGTGGAGAAGGAGTTCATTAACCTGCACGACAGGCCGGAACGCCGCGAATCTCCGTTCAAAACCAGAAAAGAGCGTGGGGAAGATACTGCCGGCGATACAATATTCCTCCTGGATGATGAGGAAGACCAGCCGGCATCTCCATTTTTTACCTCTACAAAGCAGGATGCCATTGATAAGGCTGCCGCCGAGCAGGACACTCAGGATTTTGAAAAAGAAAATTTGAGGCTGGAGGATGACTCTGATGAGGATGAAATGCTAAGTATCTTCTCCTCCGACAGGGACGAAGACGAAACCGTATCCTTCACCTTTGATTTCGAAGGGGAGAACCCCGCGGAAGGCGGCCGCAATACCGGCGATTTTTCATTTTTCATAAATGAGCCTAAGGAAGAGGAGCCTAAAATTCAGGTGAGAAGCAATTCGGGAGATCCTGACACTTTGGGCAGCTCATCCAAATTTGGCATTGAAAACAGAAGCCAATCTTTCTCGCCTGTCCCTGCAGCAAATATTAAAGAAGCGGATGCGCCTATAGAAAACACGGAAGATGAGCTCCCCCAGAAGGAAACGGAAACAATAGTATATGAGGAGGAAGTTGAACAATTTACCATCATCAGCAAAAGCGTAAGCGCAAAGGCCGCGGAACGCCGGAACAAGCTGAAAGAATTCAACTCCCGCTACCAGAATTTTGAGTCGGATAATGATTTTGAGACAGTGCCGGCATTCCGGAGGAAGAATATCAACATCTCTCAGGAAAATGCATCAGAGCAGCAGATCAACACCTTTTTGGCGGAAGATCAGCGCGGCGGTTTTCAGGTTCGAGAAAACAGATTTCTGAATAAGGATGTGGACTGATGCCATATTGGCAGAAAATCCTTTAATGCCATTTCGGCGCAGAATTTGAGTGTATGAGGGTACTCAATAATTTTCATTAACAATTAAATTAAATCAAAATGTATCCACAGGAACTTGTATTGCCGATGAAGGCAGAACTAACGAATAACGGTTTCGAAGATCTAACAACGCCGCAAGAAGTAACCGATGCTCTGAAAAGACCCGGCACTACCCTGCTGATGGTAAATTCCGTTTGCGGATGCGCGGCCGGGGCCGCAAGACCGGGGGTGGTTCATTCCCTTTCCGGGGACAAGAAACCAACTCACCTTACCACTGTATTTGCTGGCTTTGATCTTGATGCGGTGGCAGAGGCGAGGAAGCACCTGGCGCCCTTCCCGCCAAGTTCTCCGTGCGTGGCACTCTTCAAAGATGGCGAGCTGGTGCATATGCTGGAGCGCCACCACATTGAGGGTAACCCGGCGGGCGCCATCGCGGCGAACTTGCAGGCTGCCTACGAAGAGTTCTGCTAAGAAACTGAAAAAACCGCTCTAAAAAGGGCGGTTTTTTTAATCCATATCCTGCTCCATAAGGCTGCAGAGGAGCAGTATTTTGTAAAAATCCAGCAAAGGGATGAAATAATTTCCTGATAAAAGGAGCCTCTTTACGGGTTTTTCAAAAACATTGAAAAGCTCGGAGAAATGCTTCGCTAAATGAAGATAGCTAAGGAGCCTATAGGCTTTGGCTATTTTCATACCGGAGATTGCATCCGCATATTGCTTGTCTTTCAGGAGCCTGGCTAGTGTCCGCATAGAGCATTCTGTTTTCTTAAGAAATTCCGCATCTGTGGTTTTATCGAGATGGAGTACGGGATTTTCAATATGATCCACGGGAAATTCATTTTTCGCCAGCGAATATCCCAGCATCCAGTCCTCGTAGCCATAGGTGGAGATGCGTTCATCGAAATTGATTTTTGCAAAAACATCTCTGCGGATGGCGAAATTGATGCCCTTCAATGATGTATGCGGGTGTTTCCTGCGAGCGGCAATATCCGGCACTTCTCTTTTTGCTGAATAGTAATTTCGCAGGGTGCGCTGAGCCCCGTCTTCTGAAAATCCGCCATAAACTGCTGTAGCCTCAGGGTTTTGAGCAAAGAATTCAAGGTATTTGCTTAAAAAATTTTCGCTGACAATTCCCGCATCACAGTCGAGGAATAGCAGCCACTCTCCTGAGGCGTATTTTAAAAACATATTGCGGATTGCGGAGCGCCCGATGTTTTCTTGCAGAAAAATATAGCTATTTACTCTCGGGGTTATTTCCGAATTTTTTTCCTGAAAATAATCTTCTGACGCATCATCGATCAGGATGATTTCCGCATCAATTTTTTTCCTGGAAATTTCCTGCGCCAAATCCGAGACCAGCCTGCGGACATCAAAATTAAAAACCGGGATGCAGACCGAAAGTTTCACCTTTTTATTTTTTCTAAAATCTGCTGAATCGAGAGCTCCTCCAGGCAGGCATAATCACCCCGGTAGCACTCTTTGTCGCCAAAAACTGAGCAGGGCCTGCAGCTTAGATCCTTGACTTCGGCAACATCCGCCACGCTTTGTCCGTAGCCTAGAAAGCCTGCGTATCTGTGGGTGCCCCCCCACACGGAGATGCAGCGCGTGCCCACCAGGCTCGCCAGATGCATATTGGCAGAATCCATAGAGACCATAAGGCGAAGGCGCGCAATCAGCTGAAGCTCTTCGGTGAGGCTGAGGCGGCCCGCCACACATTCCGTATTGGGGATTGCCGCCTGCCAGTGCCGCAGTGTTTCGGTTTCGGATTCGCCGCCTCCGAAGAAATAGACTTTTTCCTCTTTTGCAAGGAGCCGCGCCAGCTCGAAAGATTTTGCCGGGGAGAGCATTTTGCCCTTGTGCTGGGCAAATGGTGCAAAGCCGATGTTTTGTTTTTCTTCTGTGGTGGGGCACAGTTCGTGGGAAAGTTTCACGGGAAACCCTAAGTCGCGGAAGACATCAGCATACCGCTCCACGGTAGGTTTCAGCTGGAATTTGTCCAGATTCTGCACATCTGTGAGCGCTTCTTTTCCCTCTTTTCCCTTGTCGATAATGGCGACCCGATATCCTCGCAATTCAAAAATCCTGCGGAAAACCTTTGTACGGATGACATCGTGCAGATCGGCGATCCCGTCTGGCTGGAACTCTTTTATCAGAGACAATGCCAGCCTGCGCAAGCCGAAATAGCCCCGGTAATCATCGAGATTTACACCTTTAAAAACAAGGTTCGGAATCCCGAGGAAAAGCTCTCTGAAGTTCTCCCGGGTTACCATCATCACCTGCACATCGGGATTTTGCTGCAGAAATTCCCTGCAGACTATCGCTGCCATAGCAACATCTCCGAAGGCAGAAAACCGGTATGCGAGAACTTTCTTCAAGACTTCAGCTGATAAGCTACGGCGTAGAATTTTATTTGCTTCGTCATTGCCATCAGCCCATTTGCGCGGCTTGGGGAAAGGAATTCCTGCAGCCCGATATCCTCGATGAATTTAAAATCTGAACTGAGTATCTCTTCCGCGCTGTGCCCGGAGTAAATCCGGACAAGCAGAGCGATAATTCCTTTTGGCAGAATACCGTCGGAATCTGCATCGAAAAACAGTTTGCCATCGCGGAAATCCGCATCCAGCCATACCTTGCTTTGGCATCCTTTTATTTGGTTGGCTTCGGTTTTCTTCTCCTCCGGGAGCCCTTTCAGGTCTTTTCCGAGGTCTATGATGTACTCGTATTTCTGCTCCCAATCTCCCAGGAAGGCAAATTCATCCACGATTTCCTGCTGATTTTCGGTAATAGTTTTCATCCGGCAAATTTAAGCATTGCTGAGCATTTCGGCTTTCCTGAAAAGCTCCAGAATTTTCTCCTCCTCCATCTCCCAGCAGTATTCCCTTGCCGCTCCGCGCAAGGCATCGGCATAAAACTCTCTGCCGTTTTCAAGTATTGTTTTTAGCGCGGCGGCGATGGTTTCTGGATTATGATTATCAATCATCTCCCCTATTTTGTAGCGGTCGAAAATTTTTTTTATCTCCGGAAAGTTGATAAGCACTGCAGGCACTAGCGACTGGATGTAATCTGGCACTTTATTCGGCAGCGAGTAATAGTAGCTCAATCCGTTATTTTCCTCTACTGCGAGCCCTGCATCGGCAATTTTGGTAAATTTCCTCAGCTTCTCCGGAGAAAGCCTGCCAAGAAACTCCACCTTTGTCCCTAGGCCTTCCTTACGTGTATGTTTCTCATAATCAGCCCTTAGGTTGCCATCACCCGCGATTTTCAGAATGGCGTTATCCAAATATTTCATAGCGGAAATAGCCTGAAACAAGCCGCGGCTCTCGTTTAGGGCTCCCTGCCAAATGATGATCTTCGGAGAATTTTCTATAAAATCTATCCGGCCGGGAATTCTTCTTGGAATATTCCTCACTACCACGGGGCTTATCCCGTATTTCGCACGGAACCACCCCGCGTAGCTGGCGCTCTCCGTCATCATATAATTTAAGCCCGGAACTATGGCTTTTTCTAAAAACCTCCAAATCTTTTGAGAAAACCTACCCTGAACCGAGGGCTGCTCTGTGAAGATTTCGTGGCTGTCGAATACGAGCGGAATTTTAAATAATTTTGAAGCTAAATCATTGGCAGGCAGCGTATCCAAGTCATTGGCAAGCAGTACACAGCCCGGACTTTTAAACCTTACTATTTCCCTGAACAATTTCAGGTTAAATTCCGCATATGCGAATTTTAATTTTTTAGATTTTATTCTGATTCTCAATATTTTATAAGGCCGTTCCAGCGGCGGAGCGCCTGCCCAGTCGTTCCCGATGAGGATGATTTCGTGGCCGGCTTCGTGCAGTGTACGGCATACTTTTTCTACCCGCTGATCGGTCACCAGATTGTTGAAAACGCTTACGATAACCCTCATTTAGCCTTAAAAATATGGTAAGCCTGGATAAAGCATAGAAATCCATTGGGGATGATGACGGGCCAATACATTGCGGCAGCGTCTCCCCCTCCCTTGAGCACGCCATAGATTACGAAAAAAAGGCAGCCTGCAAGGTTAACGATCCTGATTTTCCGCAAATCCTTCAGCATAAAACTTGCAACAACGAGGGCGGAGCCTAGGTAGCCGCAGATATCTGCGAATGATATTTCCATCTTTTTAGCGAATTTTACAAATTTAAGACTTTAAGATAAATATTTTTATGACATTTCGGCAGAAAAATCTGCTGGTAGGTTATTTGCAAAAAGAGTTCAGGTAAAAAATTTTTCCTACCTTTAAATTCAATTTTATTTCGATATGAACAATAAATTTTCAGACGGTTTGAGCAAAGTATTCAAACAGAGTAAAACCGAAGCGCGGCGTTTGAAAAGCGAATTCCTCAATACAGAGCACCTGCTGCTGGGCATTATAAAAACAGAAAATTCCGCAAAGGATATTCTTAAAAACCTTAACGCAGACCTCAATATGATAAGGCGGAAGATAGAGAGCATCAGTATGCCTACCGCCAACCCGCTCGCTATGGAAAGCAGTCAAATTTCTTTCACGCGGATGGCGGACCAGGCTGTAAAACGCGCAGAGCTGGAAAGCCGGCAGTATAAAACGGGGGAGATAAATACCGTGCACCTTCTGCTGGGCATTCTTTACAAGCAGGAAGATCCCGCCGCTAACATACTGGAAGCTTATGACATTGATTACGAAAGAGTTACCACTGAATACCGTTCAATGATTCAAAATTCTGGGCAGGCTCCGCAGATGAGCGTTTATGAGGATGATGACGATGACGAACCTGCCTACAGCCAGCAATCCCGCAGGCCGGCAGGTAACCTCGCCACCGGGAAAACCAAAACCCCGACGCTGGACAATTTCGGCAGAGACCTGACTGCGGCGGCGGCGGAAGGCAAGCTGGACCCTGTGATAGGAAGGGATAAAGAAATCGAGCGCGTATCGCAGATCCTCTCGCGGCGGAAGAAGAACAACCCTCTGCTAATCGGGGAGCCCGGCGTGGGTAAATCTGCAATAGCGGAAGGGCTTGCCCTGAGGATACACCAGAAAAATGTGTCCCGCGTGCTCTACAACAAGCGGGTTATCACTCTCGACCTGGCTAGCCTGGTAGCCGGCACGAAATACCGCGGGCAGTTCGAAGAAAGAATGAAAGCCATAATGACAGAGCTGGAGAAAAACCGCGATGTAATCCTCTTCATCGATGAGCTGCACACCATCGTGGGCGCGGGCAGCTCCACCGGATCGCTGGACGCATCGAATATTTTTAAACCTGCCCTGGCAAGAGGGGAGATCCAGTGCATTGGTGCCACCACCCTGGATGAATACCGCCAGTACATCGAAAAGGACGGCGCGCTGGAACGCCGCTTCCAGAAGGTGATGGTAGAGCCTACCTCCATAGAGGAAACCATCCAGATTCTGCATCAGATTAAGGACAAATACGAGGATCATCACAATGTAAAATATACCGATGAGGCGATAAACGCCTGCGTAAACCTCACCTCGCGGTACATCACAGACCGCTACCTGCCGGATAAAGCCATCGACGCTATGGACGAGGCGGGCTCCAGGGTTTACATCAAAAACATGAAAGTGCCGGAGCAGATCATTGAAAATGAAAAACTTATCGAGCGCATCCGCGAGCAGAAACAGAAGGCCGTAAAGGCACAGGACTACCTGGAGGCTCGCCGCCTGAAAGATGAAGAAGAGCGCCTGGGTAGGGAGCTGCAGGTAGCTCAGGAAGACTGGGACAAAGATGTGAAGGAGAAAAAAGAAACCGTGGACGAGGAAAATGTTGCCGAAGTGGTTTCTATGATGAGTGGCGTGCCGGTAACGAAGGTGGGCAAAAACGAACTCGAGAAACTCGCCCAGATGGATGAGAAACTGAACGGGAAAGTCATCGGGCAGGAAGATGCGGTAAAAAAAGTTGTAAAAGCCATCCAGAGAAACCGCGCCGGCCTGAAAGACCCGAACCGCCCGATAGGCACCTTTATCTTCCTTGGTACCACAGGCGTCGGCAAAACCGAACTTGCGAAGGTAATGGCGCGCGAGCTTTTTGACTCTGATGAAGCGCTGATCCGCATCGATATGAGCGAATATATGGAAAAATTCGCCGTGTCCCGACTCGTGGGCGCGCCTCCGGGCTATGTGGGATACGAGGAGGGCGGCCAGCTAACGGAGGCTGTGCGGCGCAAACCTTATTCCGTAGTGCTGCTGGACGAGATAGAAAAGGCCCACCCGGATGTCTTCAACATACTCCTGCAGATTCTGGACGAGGGACATGTCACCGACTCGCTGGGCAGAAAGATCGACTTCCGAAACACCATCATCATCCTTACCTCAAACATCGGAACCCGCGACCTGAAAGACTTCGGCGACGGCGTAGGATTCGGTACTTCGGCGAAGCGCAGCACGAGCGACGCCAGAGCGAGAGCGACCATAGAGAATGCTCTTAAAAAAGCCTTCTCGCCGGAATTCCTGAACAGGATTGATGACATCATTATCTTCAACTCGCTGCAGCAGGAAGATATCCGCAAAATCATCGACCTCGAGCTTGCGAAGCTCTACAGCAGAATCAGCAAGCTGGGCTACCGCGTGGAGCTTACCGAAGAGGCGAAGGACTTCATCGTGGAAAAGGGCTGGGACAAAGATTTCGGCGCAAGGCCTCTGAAACGCGCCGTACAGAAGTACATCGAGGATCTCCTGGCGGAACTGCTTGTAAATAAAGAAATTACAGAGGGCGAAACCGTAGTGCTGAAGCTAAATGATGCTAAAGACGCGCTGGAAAAAGAGAGCGCTGTTGCAGAGATGGCGGAGTAGTTTCTTGAGAAAATTTTATTAAGACCTGCTTGCGAAGGCAGGTTTTTTTTATTTTTTCTCTCAAAATTTCTTTCTTAGAAAAAACTTTTTGACAAGATAATCTGCTAAGTTTGCATTGTGGAAATTAAGACAAAAATAAAAGGCCAGGGCGCGCAAAGGAATGTTGAAAATCGCTTTGAGCGGTACACGCACGAGCCAGATGAAGGTGATGTAGATAGCCGGAAAACTACATTCACAGAGGTATTTCCCAAAAGCATCGTCAACAAGGTGAAGAGCCCGGATATTTCCATGGAATATTCCCTGAACCCTTACCAGGGCTGCGAGCATGGCTGCGCATATTGCTTTGCGCGCCCCACGCACGAGTATTGGGGTTACTCCGCGGGGGTAGATTTTGAGCGCAATATTATGGTGAAGAAAAACGCACCGGAGCTCCTTGAAAAGTTTTTCCGGAGGAAGGGATATCAGCCAAAAACCATCACGCTCTCCGGCAACACGGATCCGTACCAGCCTGCAGAAAGGCAGCTGCAGCTTACGCGCCAGCTTCTGGAAAAATTTCTTGCCTACCGGCACCCGGTTTCCTTCATCACAAAAAACGCATTGATTCTGAGAGATTTAGACATTCTGACAAAACTTTCAGAGCTGAACCTTGTCTCGGTAAATATGAGCATCCCGACGCTGAATGAAGACCTCCGCCGCGTGATGGAACCGCGTACCTCATCCGTAAGCAACAAGCTGAAGGCGGTGGAAACGCTCTCGCAGAACGGCATCCCGGTAAATGTGATGGCGGCACCCGTTATCCCCGGATTGAACTCTGAGGAGGGGCTTAGCCTATACAAAACCGTTTCGGAACTGGGCGCCCTCAGTGCACACCATGCGCTCATCCGGCTGAATGACTCTGTGGAACCCGTGTTCGTGCAGTGGCTGGAGACTTATTACCCGGACCGTGCGGCGAAGGTGCTGAACCTCATCCGCAGCATGCGCGGTGGGGAGCTCGGGGAAAAGCGCTTTTTCGAGCGCTACAAAGGTGAAGGAAATATAGCAGAAATGATACACAACACCTATAAACTCGCAAGGCGGAAATATTTTTCTGGCAAAAGTATGCCTTCGCTTTCTACGGAACATTTCACGGGGAGCACTGTGCAGCAGCTGAGCCTTTTCTGAGCCTTTCTTTGTAGATTTGCCGCATGAAAAAGTTTTCTTCCAAGCGCAGCGTGCAGATCCTCGGTAGCGTACTGCAGCAGTACGGCGTACAAAACATCGTGATTTCTCCAGGATCGCGTAATGCGCCGATAGCCATACATCTTGCTGAAAGCCAATACTTTAACTGCTACAGCATCGTGGATGAGCGAAGCGCCGCCTTCGTGGGGATGGGTATGGCATTGAGCGAGGGAAAGCCAGTGGCTGTTACCTGCACCAGCGGCTCTGCGGCGGCGAACTACTACCCTGCCGTTGCAGAGGCTTTTTACTCAAATATCCCCCTGCTGCTCCTTACCGCAGACAGGCCTACAGATTATGTGGATATATTTGATGGGCAGACCATCCGGCAGAAGGAGCTCTTCAGTCAGCATTCCTACGGCGACTTTGAACTGATGGAGGACAGTAGTGCGGATGCGGATGATTTTAACCTTGAAACAATTAAAAAAGCGGTAGAGCTATGCATCGAGAAGCAGGGCCCCGTACACATCAACATACCGCTGGAGGAGCCGCTATACGAGCTTGTGCAAGATTTCCCCCTGGTACCGCAGGTAGAGAAAACTATTCGGAAACGCGGTACAGAACTGCCCTCCACCCTTGTTGCCGAATGGAATTTAGCCAAGAGAATCTTAATACTTGTAGGCACCGTTAAACAAAGCGAAGAACTTGAAAATCAGCTCATTCAGCTGGTGAAGAATCACACTGTCGTGGTACTTTGCGAAACAAATTCTAACCTGAAAGACCCGAGATTCCTGCACCATATCGACCGCTATATTTCTGGTTTTGATGAGCAGGATATCCGCACATTTGCGCCGGATTTGCTCATCACAATTGGGCAGAATGTGGTATCAAAAAAAGTTAAGCAGTTTTTTAGGGCCGCAGATATTCATTCGCACTGGCATATTGACGAGCACTGGCACCCGGACACTTATTTTCATTTAACCCAAAAAATCTCCGCGCGGCCGGAAATTTTCCTCAGCAAACTGATCTATAACATTTCCCTGAACCCCCGGCCATATTACAATCTTTGGAACAGCCTGAGGGAAAGGAAGGACGCGCTGCATCGGGAATTCACACTACGGGCACCGTTTTCAGATTTTGCAGCCTGTAAAATTATTTCCGAAAAAATCCCGGAAAACCACGCCGTGCATCTTAGCAACAGCGCGACTATACGGTATGCGCAACTATTTGATTTTCAAAAGTTTAAATGTTACTGCAATCGCGGAACCAGCGGTATCGACGGCTCTACTTCCACCGCGATGGGCTTTGCCATCCGGCACGCGGCACCCACCGTGCTTGTTACGGGCGATCTTGCTTTTTTTTACGACATCAATGGGCTTTGGAACCAGTATATACCGCCGTTTACGAGGATCATTATCCTGAATAATCAGGAGGGGAATATTTTTAAAATAATCCCGGGGCCGCAGAATGCCAACGGTAATGTGCTGGACGAATTTATTGGCACGAAACACCGAAGAAGCGCCGAAATCCTGGCGAAGCATTTCGGTTTCGGATATGCAAAAGCGGAAGACGAGCTTACGCTGGAGCGGATTCTGGATAATTTCTTCAGCCCGTCGAATGAGCCCAAGATCCTTGAGATCTTTACCGGTAATGCTAAGAATGCTGATGTGCTGAGGAATTATTTTGATCACTTGTCCGGGAAAAATCCGGTGCGGGTGGATGAGTAATTACGGTGATTCGGCAAAATAGCGGGCGTTGCGTACTTTTGCAGGAAATTTTTTCGAATGAAGCAAAATCCGCAGCGCCCTTCTGCTGCAGACATCCTCCGGAATGCCTTTGACTATTGGCGGCGCACGCTGCGCTATCAGGTACTTTTTTCGCTGATATATTTATCGGTATTCCTTACGGCGGTGTTTTTCGGCATCGCAAAGACTGGGATAGGGCAGGAGCTCCTGAGCATCAGCAAGCTACAACCATTTTCAGAAGCCTATACGCAAGCGGTTCAGGCGCTCTCCCGCACGCCGGGTTTTCAGCGGCTATCCTGGCTGCTGATGCTAACCTCCGTATTTCTTTACCCTTTAAATCTGGGGCTGATGAAGGTTTTCCGAAAGATGGATTTGAATGAGAAAGTTTCTGCAGCAGATATCCTGGCAGGCTATCAGGGGGCAAACTTTTTCATCTTCACCGGGTTTTATCTTTTTTGGTCGGTGGTGTACAGCCTGCTGTTTTCCACTGTTTTCCTCGCGTATTTCTGGGTGATAGCCACCGTATTCTGTGCGCCGCTGATGTTTTTTATGAACAAAAAAATCTTCGAAAGCATCAGCCTTTCCTGGCGGGCGTTGCGCATCTTCCCTGCGGAGATTATCCTCTGTACTGCCGCGGCGGCCATTATAAAATATGCCGGGATATTCTCGGTGGCAGGCGCCATTCTTACCCTGCCGTTTTGGAACGCAGTGATTTATGCCATGTACAAGGTGATGTTTTCTGAAATTTACAGGCGGGAATAAATGAAGAAATTGCTACTTTTGAGCCAAGTTTATAAATAAAAATTTATGGAAAATTTCAACTTAAATCCGGCGCAGGAAATCCCGGAGCGCAGTACAAGCGGCGTCATCAGCCACGCTTTTAATCTTTACAAGGGCATCTTTGCCTATGCCCTGCTGGCCACCGTTCTTTATATTGTTCTAAATTCCCTTCTTGGGGCTCTCTTCCCTTTTGATTCTCAGGAGTTTATGAGGCAGGTGCAGCAGTCCGGCGGAGATTTTTCAAGACTGGATCCCGAGCTTGTTTCGCAATACAGCACCATGTCGGTGGTCAGCGGGATTATAGGTATCCTGCTCTCCCCACTGCTTGCGGGCGTGATATACATTGCCAGCAAATATCATAACGGGCACCGCCCGGAATTCCGTGATTTGTTTGTTTACTACAGGCAGAATTTCGGTCAGGTCCTTCTCTACGGGCTTCTTTCGGGTATAATCTTATCCTTTTCCTTCTCACTTTGCTTTCTGCCGGGCTTATTCGTGGCGCCTTTATTTATGCTCGGCTACCCGATCGTGCTATTTGAAAATGCTACAGCGATAGAGGCAATAAAAAAATCTGTAAATATCGCGAAGGAGAACTACGGCGCATTCCTCGGCATTTTTATCCTCAGCGCTCTCATCAGCTTAGCAGGCTTGTTGCTGTGCTTCGTCGGTATTATTCTTACTTATCCCTTCATTTTCGTGGCTATGTACTCCGCATACTGCGCCTTCGTGGGCAGGCCAAGGCCAATCTATGGAAATATTTAATTTTTTTAATTATCTGAAATGTCCTACAACCCTCAACAAATCAGCAATGTAAAGGTAAAGCAAATCCTCCTCATCGGGGTGATTGTAGGGCTGCTGTACCTCATCGTAAAAAATCTGCTACTCTTCATCCCGTCTCTGCTGGGCGCCATTACGCTGTATGTGGTGACGCGCGATCTGAATTTCTATCTGCAGGAAAAGAAAAAATGGAAGCCCGCGCTCGCTACTAGTGTAATAATCCTTCTATGCCTGGTGGTAATCATCATCCCGATGTATTTTATAGGTGACTTGTTGGTACAGAAAATCGGCAGCTCTCAGCAGTATATGAGCCAGATTAATGAGTACATCCTGAAGTCTCAGGAGTATGTTTATGAGAAAACGAATATTGACCTCCTGAGCAAAGGAAATATGGACAAGCTGCAGGGCTCCATAAGCAGAATTGGGACTTCCCTGGTGAACGAAACTGTGAATACGCTTACTGTGGTGCTTTCCATGTTCTTCATTCTGTATTTTATGCTTGCCAATCCACGCAAATTTGAACAAACGGCTGCCCAGCTGCTTCCCCTGAAGAGAACGAATGTAAATATGATTGGGGAAAAATTCCGCAAGCTGGTAATGGCGAACGCCGTAGGGCTGCCGGTGACTGCCATAGGCCAGGGCCTGTTCGCGTTGATTGGCTACCTCATTTTCGGGGCGCCAAGTGCTGCGCTGCTCTTCGTGCTTACGGCGATAGCATCGGTGCTGCCGGTGGTGGGGACGATGATTGTCTGGGTGCCCGTAGTGCTCTACATGTTTGCAATAGGTGATACGGGCAACGCCATCGGGCTTACGCTGTACTGCCTGATTGTGGTGGGAACTACCGACAATGTACTGAGATTTACCGTTTTGAAAAAACTTGAGGACATCCACCCGCTGAATACGGTTTTTGGTATCATTATGGGGGTAAATCTCTTCGGGTTTATCGGCCTGATCTTTGGCCCTATTCTCGTATCTATGACGCTCCTCCTCATCCAGGTTTATGCCAATGAATTCTCCGACGAAGATACCCCTCCAGACTTGCACCTTGGCGAGCAACCCATTGAGAAAAAGATTGATTTAATGCTTTAAAAAACAAACCTCAGGAAAATTTCCCGAGGTTTTTTGTTGAAAACCTAAGCAGAAATCCCTTCCTTCAGCGCTTTGATTTCATCGCGGATTTTCGCAGCCTTGATGAAGTCCAGATTCTTCGCGGCGGCCTCCATTTCCTTCTGCTTCTTGGCAATCAGCTGCTCTAAATCTTCCGCGTTGTAGTTCGCACGGTCTTCCGCCACGCTTTTCAGGATTTCCTTTTGGGTGTACTTTTCATCAGGGAAATCTTTCGCCCTGCCAACCAGCGCCTCGGAAATTTTCTTGTTCACCTGCTTTGGCACTATGCCGTGCGCCTCGTTGTATTCCTGCTGCTTTCTGCGGCGGTAGTCCGTTTCTTCTATCGTGCGCTGCATACTGCCCGTGATGCTATCAGCATACATTATCGCCTTTCCGTTAATGTTCCTTGCCGCACGGCCTACCGTCTGAATCATCGAGCGTCTTGAGCGCAGCATCCCTTCCTTATCGGCGTCCAGAATGGCAACCAGCGAAACTTCCGGCAAATCCAGCCCTTCGCGCAAAAGATTCACGCCGATTAATACATCGAAGAGCCCCGTGCGTAAATCCTGCATAATCTGTATGCGTTCCAGCGTTTCCACATCGGAATGGATGTAGCGGCAGCGTATGCCAAATTTCGTGAAATACTTGGTAAGCTCTTCCGCCATTTTCTTGGTTAATGTGGTCACCAGCACTCTCTCGTCAATTTCTGCGCGCTTCTGGATTTCCTCCATCAGATCATCAATCTGATTAATCGTCGGGCGGATTTCAATTTCCGGGTCCAAGAGGCCAGTTGGGCGGATGATTTGCTCCACGAAAATGCCGCCGGTTTTTTCCAGCTCGTAATCTGCCGGCGTTGCCGAAACATAGATGACCTGATTCTGCATCCCTTCAAATTCCTCGAATTTCAGGGGCCTATTGTCCAAAGCTGCAGGCAAGCGGAAACCGTATTCCACCAGGGCTTCCTTCCGGCTTCTGTCGCCACCGTACATTGCGTGAACTTGTGGAATTGTAACATGGCTTTCATCGATGACCATCAGATAATCTTTCGGGAAATAATCCAAAAGGCAGAAAGGTCGTGTTCCCGGCAGCCTTCTGTCGAAATATCTTGAGTAATTTTCGATGCCGCTGCAGTAGCCCAGCTCCTTCATCATTTCCAGATCCAGCTCGGTTCTTTCCTGTAAGCGCTTGGCTTCCAGCGGTTTTTCCAATTCGGTGAAGAAATCTACCTGCTTTACCAAATCGTCCTGTATTTCGCGGATTGCCGTTTGCTGCGTTTCCTTTGTCGTCACGAAAAGGTTGGCAGGGTAAATTTGAATTTGCTCAAAATCCGATTCCACATTTCCAGAAATCGGGTCGAAAGTTTGGATCTTCTCAATCTCATCACCGAAAAACTGAACACGGATGGCATTATCCGCATAAGCCGGGAAAACATCCACCACATCACCTTTCACGCGGAAAGTTCCGCGCTGAAACTCGTTGATTGAGCGGGAATAAAGCGCATTCACCAGGGCGTGCAGCAGCGCGGTTCTCGTTACTTTTTCGCCTGCCTTTATGGAAATCAGCGACTTGTGGAATTCCGTGGGATTGCCGATACCGTAGATGCAGGAAACCGACGCCACGATGAGCACATCCCTTCTCCCGGAAAGCAGGCTTGCCGTGGCGGAAAGCCGCAGTTTTTCCACTTCTTCATTGATGCTCAAATCCTTTTCGATGTAAGTTCCCGACGAAGCGATGTAGGCTTCCGGCTGATAATAATCGTAGTAGGACACGAAGTATTCCACCGCGTTTTGCGGGAAAAACTCCTTGAACTCCATAAAAAGCTGCGCTGCCAGGGTTTTATTGTGCGCCAGCACCAAAGTAGGCCGCTGCACATTGTTCACCACATTGGCTATGGTAAAGGTTTTTCCAGAACCTGTAACGCCGAGCAAAGTTTGGTACTTCTCTCCCACTTCTATACCTTCCGAAAGTTTCTGGATGGCATTCGGCTGATCACCTGTCGGCTTAAAATCAGATTTCAGTTGGAATTTCATTTTTAGCTTAAGTATTGTAAATCAAATAGTTGCAAAGGTGATTGACTGCTATACCTCAATACTTGATGGATAAATCAAGCTGACCGCCAAAACCTTCCTTTACAATTTTTTGCAGCGTTGAAATTCTCGCTTCCTTAATATCATTTTCAATCTTGGAAATGTAAGATTTCGTGGTACCCACCTTCTCTGCAAGCTGCTGCTGTGTGAGGCCCTTTTCCAGCCTTGCCTGCTGAATCATCGCACCGATTTTAAAATTTTGATAACCGGTTTCAAGCTCATTTCTGTCCTCAGAACCAGCTTCACCAAAATTTTTAGTTTTAAATTCTTCGAGTGATGTTAAACTTTTTTTCATTTTTGCGTTACTTTTTCCGAATAGTATAATTCCTTGATTTTCAATGCCGTTTCAATTTCTGACCTTGGTGTTTTTTGCGTTTTCTTCTGAAAACCGTTGGCAACAACAATTAATTTGCCTTCATCGAAAAAACAGAAAATCCTGAAAATATCGCTGCCGTGCTTTACTCTGATTTCGTAAAGTCCATCCGTACTTTCAATATGTTTGAGGTAAGTTTCAGGAATTCTCTCCAAATCTTCAAGCAGCTCCAAAGTCCACACTATTTTAGACTTCACTTTCTTGTTCAGTTTCTCAAAAAATTTTTGGAAATAATCCCTGAAAAAAAATACTTTTCTGTATTTCATACCAAACCTTCTGCAAAGTTAAAAGTTTTCCTTTAGTGCAACAGAAAAAACACACTTTATTTGCCAGGCTTCTTCACGCCCTGAAATTCTTTCAGGTAAAACGGCTCAAAGTAAGCGACATCTACAAAGTCTTTATTTTCAAATTTTTGGGAGGCAGCTCTCACCATAAATTGAGCAGAAGGAAAAACTTCAGGCTGGAATTCCGCCTTCACTTTTAAAACTTCTGACGCCTTTTTTGCACCGTCACCCACGAAAAGAATTTTTCGGTTTTCAAGTTCGGCAAAAGAATTTTCATCCAAAATAAGGTTGGTGGCAACCTGAATTTCCGCACCGGTTTTCCCGTCGTAAATTGCCGTGTAAACCTCCATCCTTCTGGCATCAATCAGCGGAACAATGTAATCAAATCCCTGATTTTCAAAAGGTTGCACCATTGATAGCATCGTATCCACAGCAATCATCGGGATTTCCATTGCAAAGCAAAAACCTTTCGCCGAAGCAGCGCCAATCCTCAAGCCCGTGTATGAACCGGGCCCTTGGCTCAATGCCACGGCATCCAAATCCTGTAGAGAAATTTCCGCACCCTCCAAAGCCCATTCCACAAAGCGATGCAGCTTTTCGGACTGCTTGTACCCATCCGAAATTTCTTCGCAAAGGCACAGCAATTCCCTGCCTTCCGAAACGGCTACGGAACAGTTTCTCGACGAGGTTTCCAGGTGCAGAATTTTCAAACTTAAAGTGTTTTGTAAATCGTTTGCGCTTCCAGCTGGGCTTTCGGGTAGATCGTTAAATCCGAAATGGAAACTCGGTTCGGAAGATTCACGCAGTACGAAATCACATCGGCAATATCTTCCGCCAGCAAGGCTTCGTAGCCTTCGTAAACGGCGGCAGCACGGGTTTTATCGCCCTTGAAACGCACCTCCGAAAACTCCGTAGCCACAGCACCAGGACGAATGTTCGTCACCTTGATTCCAAACTCGGTAAGCTCCGCCCTCATCCCTTCAGAAATACCGTCCACCGCCCTTTTGGAAGCGCTGTACGCAATGCCGTTTCGGTAAGTTCTGAGCGCAGCGATGGAGCTGATGTTCACAATATGGCCGCTTTTTTGCGCCTTCAACCGTGGAATTATCAGCTTGGAAACATACAGCAGCCCCTGCACATTTCCGTCAATCATCGCGTCCAAGTCTTCTATGGAAGCGTCTTCCAGCAAATCCAGGCCGTGCGCATTTCCGGCGCTGTTCACCAGAATATTTATGGTGGAAAAATCTTTCGGGATGGAATTTATCGCCTTTTCCACCTCTTCGAATTTCCGCACATCGAAAACCAGGGTGTGCACTTCGGTTTTCTGGGAAAGCTCGTTCGCCAAACTTTTCAGCAAAGCTTCTCTTCTTCCGCAAAGGAGGAGTTTCTTGCCCTGCTCTGCGAAAATTCTTGCCGTGGCCTTTCCTATGCCAGAAGTTGCACCGGTGATTAATGCTGTCATTTTAATTGTTAAAAAATTAACGGTGAAAGTTTTATTTCATATCCGAAAGCACATTTACCGCTTCCTGCAGATAAATGTCCCTGCGAAGATTCTTAATCCAGTTTTCGGTTTTTTTCTTATAAATATCATCCTTGGTCTCGCGAACAATTTCATCCTTCGTTAAGGTAAACTGCAAGCCGTTGTTGAATTTTTGCAGCGATTCAAACTTTTTAATCTGTTCCTTGCGCTGCTTCATCAGCTCATCAAATTTTGCCCGGTTTACGGTGATGCGTTCCTCTTTATCCAGTGATTCTTTCCACTCTACAGACTGTATTAAAAGATTGTACTGAGGGTTTTCCTCAAGCCTCGCCGCGCTGCGTACCGCCAATTCATTCGGGTTTACTCTGTCCACTGGCTGAAATTTTACCGCCGGGATTTTATCCCACGCCAATGCGAAATCCACATATCGCTCGCCCACTTCTGCGTGGCTGAAAAGGTCTTTCATTTTGATATCAGCCTCGATGCCCTTTCTTTGCGTGGATTCTCCCGTTACCCTATAGAATTTCTGAATCGTCATTTTCAGCGAGCCGAAATCATCGGAGGTATCTAGAAAACGGTTCAAATCCACGAAGGTTTGCACCGTACCTTTCCCGAAACTTTGCGGCGAGCCAAGCACCACTGCACGGCCATAATCTTGCATTTCGCCGGCAAGAATTTCCGATGCCGAGGCGGAAAATTCGTTCTGCATAATGAGCAGCGGCCCCGTCCATATTGGGCTGTTAGTCTTGTTTCGGAGGGTCTGGATCTTACCGTTGCCATCCTTTACCTGCACATACGGCCCTTCGTTCATAAACAGGCCCATAATATCGCCAACTTCCGTGAGCGAGCCACCGCCGTTATTTCTAAGGTCGAGGATGATGCCCTGCGCTCCTCCCGCCTTCAGCTTTAGGAGTTCTGCCTTTACATCATCACTGGCGTTTCTGCCCTTCGGATCATTGAAGTCCGCATTAAAGCTAGGTAAATAAATGAAGCCGTATTTTTTTCCGTCTTTGGCAGTGATCATAATGCTTCGTGCAAATGTATCCTCTATGGAAACTTCCTCGCGGATCATCGTCACCTCCTGTACGGTACCGTCTTTTTTCTGTACCGTTAGCGTTACCGGCGTTCCTTTGGCACCGCGGATCAGGCGGACAGCGTCCTCGCTCAGCATTCCTATGGCATTCACTGCCTGCTCTTTTGGTTTGGATTTTATTTTTAAAATTTTATCCCCCTCCGAAAGCTGTTTAGATTTCCACGCCGGCGCACCTACGGTAAGCTCGCCAAGCTCCAGGTAGCCCTTGCTTTCCTTGATGAGCGCCCCGATTCCGATGATTTTCCCGACAAACTGCGTATCGAAATCTTCCTTGTCCCTTGGCGAAAAATAATTGGTGTGTGGATCGAAAACCAGCGTGTAGGAATTCATATACCTGGAAAACCAGTCCATTTTTTTTACTTTTTTTATCCTCTTAAAGGAATTGCCAAGCAGGTCTTTCACTTCGGAAGTTGCCTTCGTCATTTTTTCCTCCGGCGTCAGGATTTTCACATTTACAGTATCCGGTAGTTTGTTCCTCTGGAAGGAATCCTTCTTTTTCTGCTGAGATTCTTCGCGGGATTTCAGAGTTTCTATTTCCTGTAAGATATTGTATTTGATGAATTTTCGCCACTCGGCATACATTTCCTTCTGGTCTCTCGGCGCGGTCTTTACCTTGGGTTCCAGCACAAGGCTTTCATCTTCATTGAAATTAATCGGCTTGCTGAATATGTCCTTCGTGATCGCCTCAGCATCGTCAATCCGCTTCATTAGCCTGTCGTG
Organism: Cruoricaptor ignavus; assembly: GCF_014961145.1. NCBI lineage: Bacteria > Pseudomonadati > Bacteroidota > Flavobacteriia > Flavobacteriales > Weeksellaceae > Cruoricaptor > Cruoricaptor ignavus. The sequence continues at coordinate 1,334,204 of NZ_CP063145.1, read as the reverse complement.
GGTCAGGTTGAAAAAGGTAAGGTCGCCTGTTTTCAGATAATCATCAAGCTTTGTTTCGTGCTTTGCAAATTCATTCATATCCGACTGCAGAAAGTAGCGCTTCGAAGGGTCGATATACTCAAAATATTTCTTGTAAACATCCGCAGAGTAGGCATCATTAATGGGCTTCGGGCTGTAATGGAGATAGGAGAGTGTGTTCTTCACACTCACCATAATGGTGGACATTTTCTCATTATCATCCTTCGGCGCATTAAAGCAGAACATCAGCGTGGTAAGCGGGATGAACAGCAGTAAGGTGTTTAGTTTCAGTTGTTTAAATATATTTTTCATAAAAGGCAAAAGCGCTTTGCTGGCGCGAATTTTTAGCCACCAAATTTAAGACCTATTTCCTGATTTTGGCTTTAAATTTACTTAAATTTGCGGAAAATGAAAAAATGACAGAGAAACCACTGATATTAGTGACAAATGACGACGGCATAACGGCACCTGGTGTAAGGCACCTCACCGAATTTATGAACGAGATAGGCGATGTAATCGTGGTGGCGCCCAATTCCCCGCAAAGCGGAAAAGGCCACGCCATCACCATCAATTCTACCCTGATGTTCGAAGAAATCAGCCTGGAAGGTCCGCAGCGCGATTTTTCCCTCGGCGGAACACCGGTGGATTGCGTGAAGTTTGCGCTGGATAAAATTTTGCCGCGCCGCCCGGACCTTGTGGTTTCCGGCATCAACCACGGTGCGAATTCCTCCATCAATGTCATCTATTCCGGCACGATGAGTGCCGCTGTAGAAGCCGGTGTGGAAGGGCTTCAGGCCATCGGTTTCTCTCTGCTGGATTTTTCCTGGGATGCCGATTTTCTTCAGGCTAAAAAATTCATCCAAAGCATTGTGCGCCGCGTTCTGGAAAACTCTTTGCCAAAGGGCGTTGTGCTGAATGTGAACATCCCGAAACTTCCTGAAAATGAGATAAAGGGCGTGAAAGTCTGCAAGCAGGCCGATGCAAAATGGGAAGAGAATTTTGACGAGCGCGTGAACCCGCACGGCAAGAAATACTACTGGCTTACCGGGTACTTCAACAATATGGATGAGAGCGCCGATGCCGATGAGAACGCGCTTTCCGAAGGCTACATTTCAATTGTTCCGGTGAAGTTCGACCTTACGGCTTACGAACATATCGGCACTCTGCGCCAGACTTTGGAATTTTGATTTAAGTCAGCATTCCGCCATCCACATTCAGCACCTGGCCTGTAACATACGCCGACAAATCGCTGGCAAGGAAAACGCAGGCATTAGCCACATCTTCCGGCAAGCCGCCGCGTTTCAATGGGATGCCATCCCGCCAAGTTTGCACGGCTTTCTCATCGAGCGCTGCCGTCATTTCCGTTTCAATGAAGCCTGGCGCAATCGCGTTACAGCGGATGTTTCTGGAACCAAGCTCCAGCGCCACGGATTTTGTAAAACCTATGACACCGGCCTTGGAAGCGGCATAATTCGCCTGGCCAGCATTGCCCTTCACACCAACCACCGAAGTCATATTAATGATAGAGCCTGCCCTGGCTTTCATCATCGGCTTGGTAACGGCTTTTGTGAGATTGAACACGGAATCAAGGTTTACGCGCAGCACCGCATCCCAATCTTCTTTGGACATCCTTAGCAGCAGATTGTCTTTGGTAATTCCGGCATTGTTGATGAGCACATCTACCGCACCGAAATCTGTAAGTACCTCATCCACAAGCTTTTGCGCTGCATCAAAATCGGAAGCATCCGATTGATATGCCTTAACGCTGTCGCCAAACTGCGCCGAAATTTCGTTGGCTTTTTCTACCGAGCCTGCGTAAGTGAAGGCTACTTTTGCGCCCTGTTTCACGAAGGCTTCTACGATGCCTTTTCCTATTCCGCGAGTTCCACCGGTTACAATCGCCACTTTTCCTTCAAGTAATCCCATTTACAAAATTTTTTATATCGAATTATTAATCACGAGGACAATCTCACCCTTTAAATTTTTACTTTCAGCAAACTCAATTAACTCATTGATTGTCCCTCTTTTAGTTTCTTCAAACTTCTTCGAAATTTCACGGCTAAGACTTACCTTTGTTTCTTCGCCGAAAAAAACTTTTATCTGCTGCAAAGTTGAGTTTATCTTGTGTGGACTTTCATAAAGCACCACGGTTTTTTTCTCTTCCGCCAATTGTTTCAGCTTGGTTTGCCGGCCTTTTTTCTGCGGTAAAAATCCGGCAAAAAGGAATTCATTATTCGGCAAGCCGGAAACTACGAGTGCCGGAACGAAGGCCGTAGCGCCGGGCAAGCAAATCATTTCCAGGCCTTCATCTGCCACCGCTTTTGCAAGAAGATAACCAGGATCGGAAATTCCGGGCGTTCCTGCATCGGAGATGATGGCGATGTTCTGCCCAAGCTTCAAATCCTGAATCACCTTTTCCGTAGCCTGATGCTCATTGTGCATATGATAGGCTTTCAGCGGCCGTGAAATTTCGAAATGTTTAAGCAGAACACCAGAAGTCCTCGTGTCTTCGCAAAGTACATAATCCACTGATTTCAAGACATTTACCGCCCTGAAAGTCATATCTTCCAAATTTCCAATCGGCGTAGGAACGAAATAAAGTATGCCTGACAAAACTACAGGAATTTGTTCTCCACCAAAGACCAAAGCCGCTGTGCATACTCATCAACTTTCTTCCAATTTCGGTCGTAATAAACTTCGCTCAAATATTCCTGCGCCTCTTCCAAAGTCTCGAAAGAATTGAGCGTTTTAATGGAATCGTTCAGATCGGTTTGGCTATTATTAAACAAATTTTTAGTGAAGGCAATGCGGTCGTTCAAATCTAATTTGAAGTCAGGTTTAGTCTTTGTATGAGTTTGATTTTCAGAAGTTAAGCTCAAAAAATTATCCTCTGTGTGCTCATCAAAAAGTGAAGGTTGATTTTTGCTGAAAGCCTTGATATTGGCGAGCTTAATTTTGTTGCCTGTCTGCTGAACAGGGGTTTCTGGAATTTCCTGCTTTGCATTTTCTGAGAGAAACTTTTCTTCCTGCAAAATTTCCTCCTCACGGATCCTAACATTTTTTTCGTATAGATTCTCATCAATTGTAGCTTCAATGAGCATTTCTTCCTGCTGAAGATCGGACAATTTTTTGGCTTCTTCCTCCGCACTCATTTCCCTTGCAGGCTCCGCTGTGCTGTACTTTTTCCAATAATTTTCCAAAAATTTTTCCGTATCTACCTCTTCTGTAGAGAAAGCTTCAGCGCTAAACAATGAATCTTCCGAGGAAATTTCTGGCTCATCCTGAGACACGGGTTCGCGAACAGTTTCTAAAAAATTCATCTCTGAAACTTCAGAAATATCATCCTTTTCTACTGGGTTTTCCGATATTTCTGCATTCGTGAAAGATTCGACATCTTCCTGTAATCGTTCAATATTGATATCTTCCTCCTCAACGATTTTTTTTGAGTTTATTAACTGGTTTTCAATGGGATACATAGGCGGTTCTTCCATTGGTAAATCTCCAAAACTTAGGAGAATCCTAAGCGTTTCTGCAAACTTTGGCAGCTCCTTCAGCTCATTTATTTTTTCCACTAAATCTTGCGGAGAATTGAGTTCTGACAATTGTTTAAGCCGTATTTGACATTCGTTGAAAATAAATTCGGCAGATTCTTTGAGGGCTGTCTTCATCGGGCAAGGAGGTTTTTAAATTTCCGTAATTTTGGAGATTATTTTACGGCTAAAATAGCAAATGTTTTTAGAAAATACAATAAACCACAGCAAGCAGAGCGGCTGGATGGAAGTCATCTGCGGCTCAATGTTTTCGGGAAAAACCGAGGAGCTGATACGCAGGTTGCGGCGCGCCGAAATGGCGGGACAATGCGTGGAAATCTTCAAGCCGAGCATCGATTCCCGGTACGATGAAAGCAATGTGGTTTCGCACAACCAGACGAAAATCCGTTCCACGGCGGTGCATTCGCCGAACGAAATTTTACTTTTGGCGAGCGATTGTGAAGTGGTGGGTATTGATGAAGCGCAGTTCTTCGACGAGAGCATTGTGGAAATAGCTAACACATTGGCAGACAGTGGAATACGCGTGGTAATTGCTGGTCTTGATATGGATTTTTTAGGCCGCCCTTTCGGCCCGATGCCTTACCTGATGGCAACGGCAGAATATGTGACGAAGGTTCACGCGATTTGCAGGCGGACAGGAAATTTGGCAAATTACTCGATGAGAGTCAGCGGTGGCAACCAACTGGTGGAGCTGGGGGAAACCGAAAAATATGAAGCCGTGAGCCGGAAAATTTTTGTAAAGGAAGTAAAAACTAAAAGGGGATGAGGTACAGCGTAAGAGAACTCGCTGAGCTGACCAATTCGCAGTTTGCTGGGGATGCGGAACTAGTCATAGAAAATATCGCGATTGACAGCCGAAGCATTTTCTCTTCTGAAAAAACTGCTTTTATTGCTATACGGACGGCTCGGAATTCCGGAGAAAAATTTATCACCGATGCTGTTTCTAAGGGTATCAAGGTTATTATTTCTGAGAGTTTAGAAATTGATAATCAGGACATTACATGGATAAAATGTAGCGATGCGATTTCGTTTCTTCGCCGGCTTGCAATAGCCCATCTGAATAATTTTTCTAGGATGACGAAGATCGGAATTACCGGAAGCAACGGGAAAACGGTTGTGAAAGAATGGCTATACCAATGTCTGCTGCCAGAGTTCCGCACCGTGAAAAGTCCTAAAAGCTATAATTCTCAAATTGGTCTGCCGTTATCCATCCTCCTTGCGGATGCCCAACATCAACTAGGAATTTTCGAGGTTGGGATTTCTCAACCAGGCGAAATGGAATTGCAGGAAGAAGTGCTGCAGCCAGAAATTGGGGTGCTTACGAATGTTGGCTTCGCTCACTCGTCTCATTTTCAGAGTTTTGAGCAACATGTAGAAGAAAAATTAAAACTCTTTCAGAATTCAAAAGTCATTTTTTACAACGGTGATGATACCCGAATCACTGCAGCAGTTCGAGGAAAATTCGACAGAAAACAAATTATTAGCTTCGGTTTATCACCCCAGAATGACATATACCCGATAAAAGCCGCAGATGATACAATCTGTATTGTAATTAATAATTTTAAGGTTAAACTCTCATTACCAATCTGTTACAAGGATGACCAATTTCTATGCAATGTTCTTATCATCGCAGGAATATTAAATTATTTTAATTTCTCTCCAGAAAAAATTTCTCAAAAAATTTCTCAGCTTCGTCCAATAGAAATGCGGATGGAGAGCGTGAAAGGAATACGCAGGAACCTAATAATTAATGATTCTTACACGCTGGATAGGGACTCTTTATCCGTTGCTTTTCAGTCACTTCAGGAGTATCAGAATGAAAACAAAATTTTGATCATCAGCGATTTTGCAGAAGTCCGGTCTCCGGAAAAATTTTATCCAGAAATCGTTAAATTAATCAACGCTCAAAGTTTCAGCAGAATTATTTTAGTGGGCGAAGAATTTCCTAAATACCAGCACGGCCTCATTGCTGATACCCATTCTTTCCCAGACACACAAGCTCTTTTGCAAAGCGGAATCCTTACGCTCATTTCCCACTCACTGATCCTTGTTAAAGGCGCAAGGAAATTCCGGATGGAAGATATTTCAAAATTCCTCCAGCTGCAGAAGCACGATACAGTTTTGGAAATAAACCTTAATTCCCTGCTGCACAATATCAACCGCCACCGTGACTTCCTGCGCCAGGAAACCAGGCTAATGGCAATGGTAAAAGCCAATGCCTACGGAGTAGGTAGTTTCGAAATTTCGGAATTTCTTCAGCATCATCATATTGATTATCTGGGTGTTGCGTTCGCAGACGAGGGCGCGGAACTGCGGAAAAAAGGCATTACGGTACCCATTATGGTAATGAATCCCGAACAGCACAGTTATGGTACTGTAATTGATTTTGGGCTGGAGCCAGAGATCTACAGCTTTCGCGTGCTGGAGCTTTTTTCGAAGGCTTTGGCGGAAAAAGGGATTCAGGAGGCATTCCCGGTACACATCAAGCTAGAAACAGGGATGAACCGCCTTGGCTTTGAGGAAAAGGGACTTATGGAGCTCGCAGCGCTACTAAAGACTAAAAATGTGGTGGTGAAAAGTATTTTCAGCCACTTTGCTACCGCGGATATGCCCGAGGAAAGTGGTTTCGTCCACTTTCAGGCAGAAAATTTCGAACGGATGTCCGCAAAACTAAGCGAGGAATTAGGCTACAGGCCTATGCGCCACATCTGCAACAGCGCCGGAATTAGCTTATTCCCTGAATATCAGTATGATATGGTGAGGCTGGGAATTGGTATGTATGGAATTTCTGCCAACAGACTGCTCCAGAATGAGCTGCAGCCGGTAGTGGCGTTCAAGACAGTAATCTCTCAGATATCGGTGCTAAAACCCGGCGAAACCGTAGGGTACGGCAGAAGATACTCCGCTGCTAAAGAAACGAGAATCGCCACTATCCCAGTGGGCTACGCAGATGGAATTCGCCGCTCGCTGAGCGGGGGTAAAGGCAGTGTATCCGTAGGTGGCAAACTTTGCCCCATCGTAGGTTCTGTGTGTATGGATATGCTGATGATAGACCTCGGCGATGCTGCCGCGGAGGAGGGTGATGAGGTCATCATCTTTCACAATGACCCGTCGCTCCAAGACTTTGCAAATTATTGTGATACAATACCTTACGAAGTTTTAACATCCATTTCTTCAAGAGTAAAACGCATTTACATCAAAGATTAAAATGAAAAAATTTCTGTTTATTTTTTTTGCTTTCGTCTCCTCCGGATTTTTTTCTCAGGTGAAAGAACCGCTCAGTATACCGCCAGACGCTAAGATCGGTCTCTCTCTCGCAGGTGGCGGCGCCAAAGGCTTCGCGCATGTAGGCGTGCTAAAGGTAATGGACTCCCTGGGCGTGAAGGTGGATTATATCTCCGGCACGAGTATGGGCTCGATTGTTGGTGGGCTGTACGCAAGTGGCTACAGCGCCAAGGAAATTGAGAAAGTGGTGCGGGATACGGATTTTTTTGACCTCATCCTTAATGAAAAGGAGTGGGGCAAAAACACCTTTTATAACAAAGGAAATGACAAATATCTGCTGACGGTGCCTTACAAAAACGGTAAATTTAACGCCGTACCAAAAGCTGTAGCCAAAGGGCAGAAAATGGGAAATAAACTTCGGGAGCTTCTTCATCATGTATCAGAAACGGAGGATTTTTCCCGATTGCCCATACCGTTCCTGTGTGTAGCCACGAATGCAGAAACCGGTAAAATGCGGGTCTTCGAGAGCGGGGATCTGCCTTCTGCCATCCTTGCGAGCTCCGCATTTCCCTCACTTATGGATCCGGTGAAAATTGGCGACAGCATTTATATCGATGGTGCAATCACTGTGAATTATCCTTCGGAACATCTTAAAAAGAAGGGCATGGATATCGTAATTGGCGTTGATCTTAGCCAAGAACTGTCAACCCGGGAGGAGCTCAATTCTGTGGTAGACATATTGAACCAAGTCATAGATTTCCAGATACAGAGGGAAACGCAGCGGCAGTATGGCTTTACCGACATCAATATAAAACCCGATCTAAAGAACAAAACCTCTGCCGATTTCGGAGAAAAAGAATTACTACTGACCCAAGGATACAGGGAAGGGCTGAAATATGCCGAAATTCTCGACAAGCTCCCGAAACGAGGAAATAATCTCAACAAGATTATAGTCCCGGATAGGGACGCGCAGTACCCGATACAGGATGTGGTAATGGAAGGCAATAATATTTTCGGCAGAAATTATGTGCTTGGGAAGATGAATCTTAAACTCCCAGAGCAGCTTTCTTACCTACAGATTAACGAGAAAATTGATAAGCTTTACACCACAGGCAATTATGAATTCATCAATTATGACCTTGAAAAAAGAGGTTCTGAAAGTACGCTGCACCTGGAGCTTCAGGAGGATGACACGAGGCTGTTCCTGAAATTCGGCCTGCATTATGACGATGTTTTTAAAACAGGTCTGCTTATCAATGCCACGGGCAAGCGTGTACTTTTCCGCAATGCTATTCTTTCCGCAGACTTCATCATTGGGGATCAGCCTAGATATTACTTCAATTATTTTATTGACAATGGCTATCTTCCGGGCTTTGGTGTAAGCTCCACAGGCTTTAAACTTCAGTTGAAAAACTCGCAGAACGACATCAAGGAAAAGTGGGGTTGGGTACGGAATAATGCCTTTCTGCAATCTACATTCTTGGATCGGTATGCGATCGGCGGCGGCCTCAGCCACGATTATTATGAAATAAATTCCGCACCAGGATGGCAGGGCAACAAGTCCCACAATTACTTTAATCCTTACTTTTTTATCAAAAGTGATACGCGCGATCAGAAAGATTTCCCCACCCGGGGTCTCTATTTGGATGCCGGCGCACGCTATCTGGATATATTTTCTAGCTCGTCGGACGAGGTTCTGCAGACTACCCTGGATCTTAGAGCTTTTTTCCCGCTTTCCAGAGTTTTTACCTTTTCACTTGATACTTTTGCGGGCATTTCACTCGGCAAAGAGGCACCGCATTTTTACCTCTTCCGGCCGGGGGCGGTCATCGGGCAGCCTTTGGGTACTTTCACCTCCTTTACAGGATACCGCTTTGGCGATCTTGCTACTGATAATTTGTTTTCATTTAAAAACAATCTTCAGGTGGAATTTGCACGAAATTTCTTTGCTACAGGTCATTACTCCCTCGCCAATTTATTTGCCGGCAGCGATATGAAAAAAGTGTTGCGGATATCTCATCACTCCGTTGGCATTTCCGGAGGTTACCGGTCGCCGTTCGGGCAGATTAGGGTGGATTTTTCTCAGCCGCTGAACAGTGGTTATAATGGTGTATTCAGTGTAATAATGGGTCATTGGTTTTAAATTATGATTACTTTTCACTTTGAAGAAATACCAGAGTTCAAGCTGGCTAAAGGTATTAAAAGCTGGCTGGAATCGATTATCATCGAAGAAGGGAGGAAGCCTGGCGAAATTTCCTACATCCTTTGCGATGATGAATATTTACTGAAGGTGAATCAGGATTTTCTCCAGCACGATTATTATACGGATATTATCACTTTCGATTATGTTCGTGGAAAAATTATATCGGGCGACATTTTCGTATCTTTGCAGCGCATTGAGGATAACGCCGCACAGCAAAACGCTGATTTTCACAAAGAATTTCATCGGGTATTGGCTCACGGCATCTTACATTTGTGCGGGTATAAAGACAAATCTGACGACGAGCAGATTTTAATGCGGCAGAAAGAAGATTTTTACTTATCTCAATTGGATTTTTAAATGTTTCACGTGAAACATTTTTTATTTTATGAGTGTTATTTCAGAAAAATATGATGTCATCGTAGTTGGGGCAGGTCACGCTGGTTGCGAAGCAGCTGCAGCCGCTGCCAACCTTGGTTCCAAAACGATTCTGGTGACGATGAATATGCAAACCATCGGGCAAATGTCCTGCAATCCTGCTATGGGCGGTATTGCAAAAGGGCAGATTGTACGGGAAATTGATGCGTTGGGCGGTTACAGTGGAATTATTGCCGACAAATCCGCAATACAATTCAAGATGCTGAACCTATCCAAAGGGCCAGCAATGTGGTCGCCAAGAACACAGAACGACAGGATGCTTTTTGCCGAAGAATGGCGCTTAGCATTAGAACAAACACCAAATCTGGATTTCTTCCAAGATATGGTGAAGAGCCTGATTTTGGTAGGAAATAGGGTAGCTGGTGTGGAAACTTCAATGGGCATCAAGATTTATGGAAAGTCGGTAATTCTTACGAATGGTACTTTCTTGAACGGCTTAATTCATATCGGTGAGAAACAATTTGGCGGCGGAAGAATGGGCGAGCCAAAGGCCTATGGATTGACCGAACAACTTACTGATTTAGGCTTTGACGCCGGACGAATGAAAACCGGTACGCCACCAAGAGTTGACGGCAGAAGTCTGGATTATTCTAAAATGGATGAGCAGAGAGGCGATGATAATCCATTGAAGTTCAGTTATTTAGATACGCCAAAATTGAAGGAGCAAAGAAGTTGCTACATCACTTACACCAATGAAACCGTGCACGATATTCTTCGTGAAGGTTTTGAAAGAAGCCCGATATTTAACGGAACCATCCAAAGCACCGGGCCAAGATATTGCCCTTCGATTGAAGATAAAATTAATAGGTTTTCTGACAGAAATCGCCACCAATTATTTGTGGAACCTGAAGGCTGGAAAACCGTGGAAATTTATGTGAACGGCTTTAGTTCATCATTGCCGGAAGAGATTCAGGCAAAAGCAATGCGCCAAATTCCCGGATTTGAAAATGTGAAGATTTTCCGTCCTGGCTATGCAATTGAGTACGACTATTTCCCGCCAACACAGTTAAAACATACCCTGGAAACCAAGCTTGTAGAAAACCTGTATTTTGCAGGGCAAATCAATGGAACAACGGGATATGAAGAAGCTGCAGCGCAAGGGTTGATGGCCGGAATTAATGCTCACAACAAAATTCACGGGAAGGGAGAATTCGTGCTGAGCAGGGATGAAGCCTATATTGGCGTACTCATCGACGATCTTATTACGAAAGGTACAGAAGAGCCTTATCGTATGTTCACTTCGCGCGCGGAATATCGCCTGCTTTTACGGCAGGATAATGCGGATATTCGTTTGACGGAAAAATCTTATAGGCTTGGTTTGGCGAGCGAAGAAAGGATGAGAAGGGTAGAAGAGAAGCTGGAAAACAGCCAGAAACTGGAAAATTTCCTGCGGGATTTGTCGCTGAAACCGAATGTTATCAATCCGATTTTGGAAGCTAATGAGAGTAATCCGGTGGATCAGGCTTACAAAGCTTCACAATTTTTAACGAGGCCAAACATCGATTTACTGAAGCTTTCAGAGATTTCCGAAATTGGAAATGAACTGGAAAATTATGATGAAGAAGCGCAGCAACAGGCAGAAATAAACATAAAGTACAAAGGCTACATCGATAAAGAGCGGGAAAATGTGGATAAACTGAAACGGTTGGAAAACATCAAAATTCCTGCGGACTTTGATTTTTCACAAATTACCTCATTATCTTCCGAAGCGAAGCAGAAATTCTCTGTAATTAAACCTACGAGCATTGCTCAGGCATCGAGAATTAGCGGTGTTTCGCCGGCTGATATTAATGTTTTGCTCATCTACCTTAATAAATAGTTTCACGTGAAACATTTACAACTGAAAGACTATTTTCTGACTCAGGAAGAATTTGAAATTACAGAAACTCAGATTCCGGGCGTACTAAAGACACTGCCTGAGCCTAAAGATTTGGGAAAATATTACGACAGCAAAAATTATATTTCGCACCATCAGGACAGCAAAAGTTTCAAGGAAAAAATTTACAAATACTTTCAGAAAATTAATCTGAATTATAAACGGAATCTTTTAGCAGCGATGCTTTTCCAAAATGCCAGGGTTCTGGATTATGGTTGTGGTGCCGGCGATTTTTTGGAATTCTGCAAGGATGATTTTCAAATGATTGGCCTCGAACCAAATGAAAAAGCTCGTGAAATTGCAAAACAAAAAGCCAATTCTGCGCAATTTATTTCTGACATTGAAACGCTGGAAAATTCAAGCCTAGATGCCATTACGCTTTGGCATGTTTTCGAGCATCTGGAAAATCCGGGAAAAATGCTTGAGATTTTTAAGAGCAAGCTGAAGGATTCTGGCCAACTAATTATCGCGCTTCCGAATTACAAATCTTACGATGCTAAATTCTACGGAAAATATTGGGCAGCCTACGATGTTCCCCGCCATCTTTTTCATTACTCGCAAGAAGGGATGCAGAATATTCTTTCACAGAAAAATTTAAAAATCACAAAAATAAAACCTCTGCATTTTGACGCTTTCTATGTTTCGATACTGAGTGAAAAATATCGGAAAAATCCATTTTTTCCCCTGTTTGGGATGACGATTGGAGCGATTTCTAATTTTAAGGCGGTAAAATCCGGTGAATTTTCAAGTCTGATATACTTTATCGAAAAAAATTAGTTATCCGATTTTTAGCCTGTTTCTGAAAGCCAAATTTCGATAAAAAAAATTCCGCTACAAAAAAAGCGGAATAATTTTGTAAACATTTATATAAAAATATACTAATCGTTAATCGCTTTGATGCCTGGCAATTCCACACCTTCCAAACTTTCAAGCATCGCACCACCACCAGTAGAAACATAGGAAACTTTGTCCTCGTATTTATTCTGCTTCACGAAAGCCACGCTATCTCCACCGCCAACAAGCGAGAATGCGCCAAGTTTGGTAGCCTCTGCAATCGCATCACCTAAAGATTTAGTTCCTGCAGAAAAATTCTCCATTTCAAAAACGCCAACCGGTCCGTTCCACAAAATGGTCTTAGATTTCAAAATCACATCGTGGAAAAGTTCACGAGTTTTCGGGCCAACATCCAAGCCCATCCAGCCTTCCGGAATTTCGTAAATGTCCACCACATCGGTTTTTGCGTCATTTTTGAAATCATCAGCAATCACACTGTCCACCGGCAAATGAACCTCCACATTTTGAGCTTTTGCCTTTTCCAAAATTTCAAGCGCCAACTGCATTTTATCTTCCTCCACCAAAGAATTTCCGATATGTCCCCCCTTTGCCTTGATGAAGGTGAACGCCATACCGCCTCCAATAATCAGGTTGTCAACTGCTGGCAAAATATTCTCAATAATGGTAATTTTTGACGAAACCTTAGAGCCACCGATAATCGCTGTCACTGGCTTTTCACCGTTGTTCAGCACTTTATCGATCGCCTGGAGTTCTTTGAACATCAGTTCACCGAAAAATTTAGTTTCTGGGAAAAACTCAGCGATAATCGCCGTGGAAGCGTGCGCCCTGTGAGCCGTTCCAAACGCATCATTCACATAGGCATCGCCCAACTTTGCAAGCTGCTCGGCAAAAGTTCTGTCGCCTTTTTCTTCTTCATTGTGGAAGCGCAGATTTTCAAGCAAAAGCACTTCGCCCGGCTGCAATTCTTGCGCGCATTTTGCCGCAGCATCCCCAGTAGATTCTTCACAGAACTTCACAGGCTTTCCAAGCACGGTTTCAATTTCGGAAACGATGTGCTTCAGCGAGAATTTATCGGAAACTTCGCCCTTTGGCCTGCCAAGATGCGAAAGCAAAATAACAGAACCGCCGTCGTTTAGGATTTTCTCGATGGTTGGCTTCGCAGCCACAATTCTCGTATTGTCGGTCACCTTCAGATTATCGTCTTGCGGCACATTGAAATCTACGCGCACAAGCACCTTTTTGCCGTTGAAATCGTAATTTTGGATGGTTTTCATAAGATTGAATTTGCGGGTTTGACTTTAGCAAATTTACGCTTTCCGTGCCTGAAAAAAAATTCTTTGCCCGAAAAATTTCAACAGAGGTACAGCGATATTAATCAACAATTTTTTTTAAATTTTAGAAAGAAAGAAATTGTAAATGTTGTAATGCGGTGTGAAATTTGGGAAAAGTTTTTTCGGGAATTTCGTAACATTTGGTTTACATTGCGTTCACGATATATTCACATTGCAACGCATTGAAAAAGAGCGAGATTACAGGTTTATCAACAATTGTGAATAAGCTTTGGAATTTCTTTTGCGAAAGAATGCGTTGTGAATTTCGCTGGAATATCATCGCTAAAAATTCCGTCAAAAAAATTCCTTGAGAGCCGGAAAAAGTTTCCAATATGAATTAAATGTTAACGGCGCAAGAAAATTTTGCGCAAAGTTTTCCACATCAAATCATCTGTGCTATCAACAATTTATAATCAATTGCGGTTATTACTAAAAAACTTAAATTTGTACATAAACGAACGCAATGAAGAAAATCGCAATAGCAGCCGACCACGCAGGCTTTGAGTACAAGGAATTTCTAAAAAAAGAGCTTTCTGCGGAATTTGAAATACAGGACTTCGGTACGCAAAGTATTGATTCTGTGGATTATCCGGATTTCGTGCATCCTGCAGCAACTTCCGTGGAAAACGGAGAAAACGAATTCGGAATCCTGATTTGCGGAAGCGGACAGGGCGTTCAGCTAAGCGCCAATAAACACCAGGGCATCCGCTGTGCCTTAGCCTGGATGCCAGAAATTGCCGAACTTTCCCGCCAGCACAATGATTGTAATATGGTGGCAATTCCTGCAAGATTTATCGCGAAAGAATTTGCCCTGGAAATTGTGAGAAAATTCCTTAGCACTGAATTTGAGGGCGGCAGGCATAACGAACGCGTTCGGAAAATTTGTTTTTAAACTAAAATTTTAGTTTTATACATCGATGCCAAAAAAATCACGATATATTTCTCAGAAAAACGAGTATAAGCTGCGCGAAATCGGGCGGCTGATTACCCGTTTTATGAACGAGAACCCCACGAAAATTTATAACTACAGGCAAATTGCCGATGGCATTGATTACAGAAATCCGCGGCAAAGAGAGCAGGTAGTACAGGCACTGCACAAGCTAAGAGCCGATGACACGATAAAGGAAGTCGAAAAAGGGAAGTACCTGCTGAACCTGAAAATAGACGGCACGCTGACTGGCATCATCGATTTCAACCAGACAGGAAACGCCTATGTGAAGGTGGATGGCCTGGAAGAAGACATATTCATCCACTCGAAAAATGTGAAGGATGCTCTGCAGGGCGATACCGTTCTCATCGTCACCTATCACTACAAAGACAAGCGTATAGAAGGCTCCGTGCTTGAAGTTCTGGAACGCAGCCGCAGCGAATTTGTGGGCACTTTTCAGTTCATCCAGCATAAGGATTTTGGCTTCGTAGTTTGCGATAAAAAGCAGATAAACACGGATATCTTCATCCCGAAAAATAAAATCAACGGTGCGAAGGACGGCGAAAAAGTCATCGTGAAAATGTCCGCCTGGAAGAAAGGCGAGAAAAATCCGGAAGGCGAAATCATCGAGGTGCTTGGTTCGCCCGGTGAGCACGAAACGGAAATCCATTCCATCCTTGCCGAATACGGCCTTCCGTATGAGTTTCCTGCCGATGTAGAGCGCGAGGCCAACGAGCTTGATAGGGAAATCCGCCCGGAAGAAATTGCGCGCCGCCGTGATATGCGCGAAACTCTTACCTTCACGATTGACCCGAAAGATGCCAAGGATTTTGACGACGCGCTTTCGATACGGCAGCTGGAAAATGGCAACTGGGAAATCGGCGTGCATATTGCCGATGTATCGCACTATGTAAAGCCTGGAACGCTGCTGGATGCTGAGGCCTTTAAGCGCGCAACCTCGGTTTATCTTGTGGATCGGGTGGTGCCTATGCTTCCTGAAGTCCTCAGCAATGATGTATGTTCGCTTCGCCCGAAAGAAGACAAGTACACCTTCTCGGCGGTTTTTGAAATTGATGATAATGCCAAAGTTGTAAAGCAGTGGTTTGGCAGAACGGTAACGCACTCCGACAGAAGATTTACCTACGAAGAAGCGCAGGCAAGAATTGAAACCGGGCAGGGTGATTTGGCACAGGAAATTCTGGTGATGGACAGGCTGGCGAAAATTATGCGTGAAGAACGGATTAAAAACGGCGCGGTAACTTTCGACCGAAGCGAAGTGCGCTTTAATCTGGACGAAAACAACGAGCCTGTAGGCGTTTATTTCAAAATCAGCAAAGATTCCAATCATCTTGTGGAGGAATTTATGCTCTTGGCCAACCGGAAAGTTTCGGAATTCGTTTCGCTGAAAAGCAACAATCAGCGCAGCGAGAAAACCTTCATCTACCGCATCCACGATGATCCGGACCCTACAAAGCTGGCGGCATTGCAGGAATTTGTGTCCACTTTTGGCTACAAAATGAACATCTCGAATTCCAAGCGGACTACGGAAAGCCTGAACCAGCTTTTGCGCGATGTGAAGGGAAAAGGCGAGGAAAATATGATAGAAACGCTGGCGATGCGAAGTATGGCCAAAGCAGTGTACGGCACGGAGCCTATCGGGCATTACGGCCTTGGATTTGAGTATTATACGCATTTCACATCGCCGATTAGGCGCTATCCGGACATCATTGCGCACCGCCTTTTACAGCATTACCTGGACGGCGGAAAATCTGTAAACCGCGATGAAATCGAGGATCAGGCGAAGCACAGCTCTGCAATGGAAAGGCTGGCAGCCGATGCAGAGCGTGATTCCATAAAATTTATGCAGGTGAAATTTATGGAAAAGCACCTCGGAGAAGTTTTCGAGGGTGTGATCTCTGGCGTTGCGGAATTCGGTTTCTGGGTGCAGATTCCTGAAAACGGTGCCGAAGGTTTGATTAAATTGCGCGATTTGATGGACGATTCCTACCAGTTTGACCCGAAAACTTATTCGGTGATTGGTGCAAGAACAGGTAATCAATATCAGCTTGGCGATAAGGTGAAAATCAAGGTGATGAAGGCTAATCTTGTGGCGAAGCAGCTGGACTTCCGGATTGAAGATTGATAAAAAATTAGCTTAAACTAAAAATTTAGTTTTAAAGAAAATTAGTGGGTGGATTAATATTTTCTGCGGTAATTTTAGGCATTATGCTCAGCCTGATTTTCGTCGGGCCGATGTTTTTCCTGCTCATCGAAACGAGTTTTACGAGAGGCCCGAAACATGCTTTAGCGCTGGATTTTGGCGTGGTAACGGCAGATATCGTCTGCATCATCCTGGCTTATTACGCAAGCAAGGATATCGTGCACCTTATAGATACTTATCCCGGTTTTTATCGTATCACAGCGCTGCTGGTCTTCATTTACGGCGTGGTGATGATGCTCACCAAAGTGAAAATGCACATACCGAACGAAGAAAGATTAATCGCACAAAATTACCTTCGCACCTTTCTGAACGGCTTCTTATTCAATGGCTTAAACATCGGTGTAATTTTATTCTGGCTGGTCACCGTAATTTCTGTGCGCAACCAATACCCTGATCCGGAAAATTTTTTCCTGTATATCAGCATCGTGATTCTCACTTTCCTGAGCATCGATTTTTTGAAAATAAAACTCGCTAAGCAATTCCACGACAAGTTGACGGACAAGATTGCAAACGCAGTCAGAAAAGCTGTTGGGGTGATTTTGATTCTCTTCAGCTTTGCGATTTTCATCCAAAGTTATAAACGCTTTAACACTTTTGATAAACAGTTGGAAAAGGCGGAAAAAACGCCGGTAAAAATTAAAAAGAAGAAAAAGAAAAAGGCGAGAAATGAAACTGTAATCTCGCCAAAAAAGCAAGAAACGGAAACTGTAGAAGCGGAACCGCTTGGTGAAGATGAAACGCTGCAACAGATTGATAATCAATGAAAATACAACATCCTAAACCTATTAAGAACGGTGCAAAAATCGCCGTGATTTCGCCCGCTGGATTTGTGGAAGAATCACAGATCGCCCAAGGCTTAGAAATGATTGAGGCCAAGGGATTCGTGCCAGTTTTAGGGAAATTTGCACTTGGAAAATTTGAGAACGGCTATCCATATTCCGGCACAGAAAAAGAGCGGCTTCACGATTTGAATTGGGCGTTGAATGATGAGGAAATTTCGGCAGTATGGGCTACAAGAGGTGGCTACGGTTGTCAGCATCTATTGCAAAAAATTTCGCTGAGAAATTTTAAGAAAAATCCGAAATGGTACATCGGTTATTCTGATAACACGGTGATTCACAGCTATTTACTGAAGAAAGGTTTTGCATCAATCAACGGGCAAACCTTAAAAACTTCAAGTTTCGGCGTTTGTGAGGAAGGCTATGAAGAAATTTTTAAAATCCTAAAAGGCGGTTCAACTAAAATTTTAGTTGATGGTCATCCTTTCAATAAAAAAGGTGAAGCGAACGGCATTTTAGTTGGAGGGAACCTTGCGCTAGTTTACGCACTTTTAGGCACCAAATACAGCTTTGATTTCAAGGATAAAATTCTGTTTCTGGAAGATATCGGTGAGAAATACTATGCGCTAGACAGAATGCTGATGGCGCTGGAATTGGCTGGTGTTTTCAGGAAAATCAGCGGTTTGATTGTCGGTGGAATGATTAATATGGGCGATGAAAAATCCAACGAAAATTACGAAAGCAGTTTTGATGAAAAGGCTTACGAGCTAATTCACCATCGTTTGAAAAAGTACGATTTTCCCGTAGCGTTTCAGTTTCCGAACGGCCATATTTTCGAAAATCGCCCAATCATCATCGGTGGAAAAATCCGGATGAAAGTTGGCAAAAAGGCAGAATTCAGTTACCCTAATTAATCAATTTAAACCGTGGCTTCTCACAACGATTTCGGAAAAATGGCGGAAGATATGGCCTGCGATTTCCTGCAGAAGCTGGGTTACAAAATTCTTGCGCGAAATTTTCTTTACCAAAAAGCGGAGATTGACATCATCTGCAAAAAGGCCGGCGAAATCGTATTTGCCGAGGTGAAAGCGCGGATGAACAATGTGCTGATGGAACCGCAGGAAGCCGTGACGAAAGGGAAAATGCGGCGCATAATTTCTGCGGCAGATGCCTTTCTGCAAAGCATCGACGCCGAAGAAACGGCAAGGTTCGACATCATTACCGTGATGCCAAGCACCACCGGAAATTTGGAAATAAACCACATCGAAGCCGCATTTGAAAGCATCGATGCGGTTTAAATTTTAGGGAAACTACTTAATTTCCACGCAGCCCACTCTTCCGCCGGCATTACCCGTAGGCTGGGTGTGGAAGTCGTCTGCTTTTTCGTGGATAATCAGCGTTTTGCCGATGATGTTGCGCTGCTCATCGCTGCATCCCAGGCACCATTTATCAGTCGAAAAATTCAGTTTCGCATTGCCGCTATTATCAGCAGTCAGGTTGCCGATATCGCCGCTGTGAAACTCAGCGTGGCCCCATTTGCCGTGCTTTTCGGAGGTTGGGTTCCAGTGTCCGCCGGCGTTTTCAGCCTTCGGGTCAGAGCAGTCGCCTTTTTCGTGGATGTGCACCGCGTGAATTCCCGGTGTCAGATTTTTCACATTCAAGGCAAGTGAAACTTTCTCGCCACTTTGCGTGAATTTCGCTGTTCCTTGAGTTTGCGTTCCAGATTTTGACAGAATCTGATAATTTTTCGTAGTTCCGCACGATGCCAAAAGCAACGCAGCCGCTGCAATCATAATTGGATTTTTCATAGTTTTAATATTTAGTGATTTTTAGAAAGCAAAAATTATGCAGATTTTAAAAGGAAATTTTATTTATAAAAATTTAGAAAAACTCCCGCATTTATTCATTTTTTTCCGAGCCATTATTTTCTTTATCCACACCGCCAATCCTCCATTTCACTCCAATCCATTTTTTTTAAATTACCTCCAAAACTAAGTTTGTGAGGATTTTCAGAAAATGGACATCGAAGGAAAAATATTGGTTGCTATCGTGGTGCTAAGCCTTGGCAGGCTGCAGGCCCAGGAAACAAAAATTACGCAGATCGACAGTGTAAAAATCCGCAAAAGCAGAATACTGCGGCAGCCCAAAAATTCAGAAATTACCTCCGGTAGGCAGCTGGAAAATGCTTCCGGAGAGAACCTTGCCAATGTCTTGAAACAGCTCTCAGGAGTGAATACTTTGCAGAGCGGCGCCAATATCTCCAAGCCTGTAATTCAGGGACTTACCAACCAGCGCATCGCCATTATCAACAATGGAATAAAACTGGAAAGCCAGCTCTGGAGCAGCGACCACGCGCCGGAAATAGACCCGAATCTTGCCTCCCAGATCGAGGTAATAAAAGGCTCCGACGCCGTGCGATACGGGTCCAACGCACTGGGAGGAGTAATCGTGATGAAGAACCGCCCCCTGCCTTTTTTTGGCGAGAAAATCGGAGGAAATGCGAGAATGGTAGGGCAATCCAACAACTCCGGATTTGGTGGTAACCTGATGCTGCACGGAGCCGCGGGCGCATTTGCCTGGCACGTTCAGGGCAGCGGGAAACGCCTTGGCGACTACAAAACCGCAGACTATTATGTGAATAATACGGCAGCGAGGGAGCTAAATTTTTCCGGATCATTGGGTTATAAAATGCCTTATGAAACGGCAGAGGTTTTCTACAGCCAGTTCTCCACAAACCTCGGCGTCTTTATGGGTTCAAGGATTGGCAGTGCAGATGACTGGAATCTGCGGCTCCGCCTTGGAAAGCCGCCCGTGGTGTTTCCGCAGGGATTTGAGATCCAGGCGCCCAACCAGGAAGTGAACCATCATCTTGCAAAATTTTCCCTGCAAAGCGACCGGCCTTTTGGCAAGACAGAATTTAATTATGCCTATCAGAAAAACCACCGCAAGGAATTCGACCGGCGTACGGGACCCCTTGCCGACCGCCCGGTGCTGGATGTGGAGCTGG
Source organism: Cruoricaptor ignavus (assembly GCF_014961145.1). Taxonomy (NCBI): domain Bacteria; kingdom Pseudomonadati; phylum Bacteroidota; class Flavobacteriia; order Flavobacteriales; family Weeksellaceae; genus Cruoricaptor; species Cruoricaptor ignavus. Next base: position 1,313,835 of record NZ_CP063145.1, on the reverse strand, counting down.
AAACACACTCCGGCACGCTGGACTACGAGAGGGTTTTCCTTGAGAATTTTAAAACCAGGGCGGGGGTGGCGTATTCCCACCAGAAAAACTTCAACATCCCCGGTACGGGCGTGAATTCCATCCTCCCCAATTTTGTTTCCAATAATGCCGGCGTGTGGCTCTCGGAGGAGTTCAGAAGAAATTCTTGGGTGGCTACGGGCGGCATCCGCTATGATTTTAAGGACTTCAGCGCGGCGGGCTACAACCGCTACGGCGAGTACTACGGTGGCCAGCGGGATTACAGCAGCATCAGCTACGAGCTTGGCATCCAGCGGCTGTTTGGCAATGGCTTTTCCGCCGCCACCAGCATTGGCAAAGCTTGGCGTGCGCCGGAGGCGGTGGAGCTCTTCAGCAACGGGCTGGACCACGGCAGCGCGCTCTACCTTCTGGGAGACGAAAATCTCAAAACTGAGAAAGGCCTAAAATGGACTGCCAGGCTGCAGTACGAAACGGGCAGGCTCTACATTTCCGCGGAAGGTTTTTTGCAAAAAATCGACGGCTTCATCTATGAAATGCCCACCGGCGAATACAAAAACACCTGGGGCGGTCTGTTCCCGCTTTTCGTGTACCGGCAGTCGGATGCGCTGCTGAAAGGTGCAGATGCGGAGCTGAGATTTCAGATTTCGGAGAGGGTAAAATATCAGGCGGCGTTTTCATCTGTGTATGCGGACAACCGGACGGAGGAATTTTATTTTCCGAACATTTCCCCGGAGCGCCTCAGTCAGAACATAGAGTTCAGCTTGGATAGGCTCACCAATCTGCGGGGAGGCTGGCTCCGGCTGGAGCACCAGTGGGTGAATAAGCAGCGCAGGTTCAGCGCAGAAACAGACTTGCTGCCGGATTCTCCGCCGGGCTACCACCTTTTCGGGGCGGGCATCGGCACGCAGGTGAGCACCTTCCGGAAGGACGATATGGCGCTCTCGCTGCAGGCGAATAATCTTTTCAATAAACTTTATAAGGACTACACCAACCGGTTCCGGTATTTTGCCCACGAGATGGGCAGGAATCTGCAGTTCCGGGTAAGCTTTAATTTTTAAAACCAAAAACAATTTTCAATTATGAACACAAGAAAAAGAATTTGCAGAATGCTCGCAGCCTGGCTGCTGATGGTAATGACGCTGGCGCTCTCCGCGTGCCGCAGCGATGAGGAAAGCGTACCGCCACCGACGAACGAGAATAACGGCGGCGGGCACGATACCTGGGCCAAGGTGGAATTCATCGTTAGGGAGGGGCATTTTCACAAGGATGATTTCCACGCCAACAGCGGGAAGACGCCAATTTTACCAAAAATCCAGAAATTTACCTTCGAGCTGGACGCTAATAAGAACATCGTCCGCAAGGATGAAAACGGGAAAATACTTCAGCCCGGGGAATCGCCGGTGGTGGTGCAGGCGGGTTTCTGGGGCTACTCTATGGAGATCAATTATTACAATGCCAAAGGGGAGCGGATGAACAGCCAGTTTGTAACCAAGGAAATGCTGCCTGTGCATCAGCACTTTTTTACTACAAAATCCTTCTCCGACCTGAAAACCGGTGCCACCACAGATGCACAGGGCAGCAGCTACATCACCAATCTCTACAGCTATACCTACCGCGATACCGACCCTATAGACCTGATGAAAGGCGAATTCATCCCTGGTACCACACAGCAAACCCAACTTCTGAACGATGCCGTGGGGCTGAAGGGCTATTTTAAATTCACAAAAGGCAGCGTAAGGTTCGACATGAAGATCCGCTTCGCGCACCTTTTCACCCCGAAATATGCCAACAATGGAACCTGGTACCCTGCCAATAGCCCGGCAGAATCTCTGCTTGCGAGCGGGACTACGGATTTTAGCCAGACGGTGCCTTTCGTAGTAGTGGCAGATTTCAGCCTGGATGGCACGCCGGAGTCTTATGAAAAATATGTAAAAGAAATAGCGGATTATTATAAAATCTCTCCTGAAGAGGTGAAAAAAAATCTGCAAACAGAACACGACGAGAGCGCTGGTTTCTGGATGTGATAAATAAATATATAAATATGAAAAGATTTTTGCTATGGGCAACGCTGTCCCTTGGCGTTCCATTCACGGTAATATCCTGTGGCAGGGACGATGATGCGCCTGCAGCGGGCTTTGATGAAAATGCGCCGCAAACGCTCGCCACAATGCAGCTGCCGGTACTCTACAAAATGATGGGCGCGGAAGAAGGAGTTTTCAAGCAAAAGCTTATAGAGCACAAGGTAGCCTTTTCCGAAAAATCTTATGGTGACTGGAATCATTACTTTGCTGAAAACCCTGCATCACCGTTTAAAAGGTACAGAATAGAATTCGTGGATACCGATAGGAATGTAAAGTACGGCAACCCGGTTCAGAGGTACAGGGGCACATCCGGCATAAGGATCCACCCTGTAAATCAGGACGGAAGCAACGCTGCGGAAGCCGATTATAAAAAGGTGTTCGATTATTTCCACAGCCGCCTAAATAAACTCGATCCGGCGGGGAAGCCGCGCGAGTTTACGCTTTATAACTACGATCTGGGATATTACGAGGAAGTGCCAGATTATGAGACCTTCATTCGCGAGCTGGGAAATCCTCAAAAAAAAGTAAACGGGGAAATCATCTGGAAAAACAACCCCAAACCCTATATTTCTAACAGCTCCGCAGAAAAGAACTCGCCGATAATGATTCTAAAATATACAAAGGCGGAGGAAAAAGCGGCATACAGTTTGGAATTCCAGAACAACATCCCTTGGGATCTTTAATATTTTAACTAAATTCTTATGAAAAACTTTATAATGGCGCTCGCCGCGGCAGTTGCATTGGCCTCCTGCGCAAAGAAAGAATCAGAATCGATGACCACTGAAACCGGCAGCGCGCCCGTGACGGAAACTCAGGCAGCGCCAGCAGCCACATACGAAATGGCTTACCAGAGCGAAGACGGGCGTACGAGGTTTCACGCGGTGTACAACCCTGACCAGGGCACCGCGCGAGTAACCAACGAGGCAGAGGGAAAAACCTACGAAATGCAGACCGCACAATCTGCAAGCGGTGCAAAATTTACGGACAAAGAAGGATATTTCTTCTGGACGCACCAGGGCGAATTCGAGTTCGGGAAAGGAGAGGAAACCCTCGTGAAAGGACGCGAGATACACTAACCTGCAGGAAATTCCACTTATCTGCTCCCTTTTCGGGAGCAGTTTTTTTGTCAATGGTTCAGCCAATGCTTGAAATCTGCAAGAGAAGCCTTCGCTACTATGCCCATCTCCTCCTGCGGGAAGGGCGGCACTGCCACCACGCAGAGCCGCTGCCCGGAATATCTGTGCACCTCCGAAACCGCCTCGATATTCAGGCATACATTCCGGTTTATCTTGAAAAAAAGTCTCGGATCCAGGCTCTCCGCCACCTTCCCGAGCGTGCTGCCGTAGAGGTAGGTATCCCCGGAAATACTATGGATAAACAGATTCTTCCCCTCGGCATAGAAGTAGGCAATCTCGCTCTCCTTGAGGCTCAGCATCTTGCTCCCTTCCGAAACAAGGAAGCGCCGCTGAGTGCGCGCAGCCGATTTTTGCCGCGCACCGATCTTTGTGAGAAGTTTGTAAATGCTGCCCCTGTCGAATGGCTTGGTAATATAGCCTAAAGCGTTGTAGCTGTGCGCCCTAAGAGCGTACTCCTCGTGCGCGGTGAGGAACACCACGGGGGCTGGTGGCTGCATAGTATCGAGAAGATCGAAGCCGGTGCCGTCGCCCAGCTGGATATCAAGGAAGATGACATCCGGAATAAAATTGGCAAGAATGCCCGCTGCAGATTCAAAGCTGTCAGCCCTGCGGATTTCATAAAACTCAATAATCTGCTGGTTTTGCAGGATATTCAATAATAAATCCGATGCCAAATCTTCGTCTTCAACAATTAAGGCTCTCATTTACATATTAAAAAATTAAGGGAACAAAAACCACAAAATAATTATTTTCTTCCAAAAACCCAAAGCCGCCCCTGCCGTGGAAGCGGTAGATATTGGCGATGTACTCCAGCCCGATCCCCGTGGAGGCATCCGGAGAATTCTTTTTTGGGTTTAAATTATTTTTTACCGTTAGCCTTTCTCCATCGGAGCGGATTTCGATTTTCAGGGGTAGGTTTTTCGATAGCGCATTGTGTTTCACGGCATTTTCCACCAGAGTCTGAAGCGAGAGGAAGGGGATTTTCCCCCGCTCAAAATTACCGGAAATTTCCATTTCCAGCGCCGTGCCGAAGCGGATCTTCTGAAGGTAAAAATATTCCTCAACAAACTGAATCTCATCTGAAATCTCTGCGAGCGCGCCTTCATTATTTTTTAGAACATAGCGGTATACATCGGCAAGTTTTTGCAAAAATTCATTGGATTTCGGGGATTCCGTCTCTATCAGCGCCTTTAGGGAATTCAGGCTGTTGAAGAGGAAATGAGGATTAATCTGCGTCTTGATCTGCTGCAGCTGGAGCAGCGCATTTTCCTTCAGGCGACGCTCGTTTTCCAGCTGTAGCTGCTGGTTTTTCTCAGAGAGCCGGTAGCTCACGCTGCGCTCCCTGGAAAGGTTTCTCTGGTAAAAAAGATACAGCATCACAAGCACAAGGAGCGCCAGCGCGGATACGCCGTACAGCATCAGGGAAATCTGCCCGGAGCCGCGGCTGATTTTTTCCGGGGAGAATTTCAGGTAGAGAATCAGAGGCTCCGGGAGATCGGTGCGGATAGGGCCCTGCCATTCAAATTCTGCATTTTTCGGGAGGATTTTGCCCCACTCGTCGGGCTTTTCCGAGAAGAGGATTTGTCCGCTCCCGAGCGTTACAACCGCCTGCTGATCGCTTCCCAGGTGGTTCTCTGCGAGGTGGCAGTTCAGTTCTTCCAAAGAAATGTCATAGACAAAGAAAGAGGCCTGCGGACCGGCGGTTTTGTATCTCAGGGTGCTTGGCGGTACCACGGATACGGCAGGGGTTGAATTCAATTTTTCCGCTTCAAAACCCCTTCCTTTCAGGACAAAATTCTTCCCACCCGGCGTGCAGAGTGTGGCATTTAAAAAATTGGGATTGGCCTCGAGGATGTTCTGGAGTGGCTGTAGCTCGGTATCACGGATTTGCCCATTGTTCTGCCAGGAATTTTCTATGGCAAAATGGATCTGGCGGGGCAGTTCCAGCAGGTTGTGAATTTCGTGGCGCAGCATTTCAGAGTTGATATGTGCCTCGTTTTCAATGTTTTGTACACGAACTTTCCGCACGGTTTGCTGAGAGAAATACACCGCGTAGAGCGCTAAAGTAAGAAAAATGGCAATAATGCCTGCGCCCCCTGCAAAGATTATTTTTTTGGAAAAATGCATTGCTGAGACAAGGCTGTAATTAATTAATAATCAGGCAATAACCCCACTTCCTAGCAATTCTTCACCGAGGTACCACGCTGCAAATTGCCCTTCGGCAATCGCGCTTTGCGGATTTTCAAACTCAATGTAGAAGGCGTCTTCAAACTGATAAAGCACCGCCTTTTCCAATGGCTGCCGGTATCTTATTCTCGCTAAAACTTCCATCGATTCGCCGGGTTTAAGGCGCAAGTCTTCACGCACCCAATGCACATCATCGTTATTGATTTTCAATGCTTTACGGAAAAGCCCCGGGAAATTTCTGCCTTCGCCCACGAACAAAATATTGTGCTGCATATCGCGCGAAATGACGAAGCAGCTTTCCTTGTGCCCGCCAATTCCAAGGCCTTTGCTTTGCCCAATCGTGAAATACTGCGCACCCTGATGCTTGCCGATTACTTTGCCATCGGCCTTTTTGTAATGAATTTTTGCCGAGAGAAATTCCAGCTCTTCACGCTTGTTTTCAAATTCTGGCAAAGGCTGGTGATAGGCTTCAAAATCCGGGAAGATTTCCACGATTTCTCCTTCTTTCGGTGCGATTTGCTGCTTCAGAAATTCCGGCAAACTTACTTTCCCAATGAAGCAAAGCCCCTGGGAATCTTTCTTTTCCGCCGTGGCAAGCCCTGCTTCCCGTGCAATTTCCCGAACTTCCGGCTTCGAAAGATGCCCTATCGGAAACAGCGATTTCGAAAGCTGCTGCTGGCTTAGCTGGCACAGGAAATACGACTGGTCTTTGTTCGCATCCCTTCCCGCCAAAAGATGAAAAATTTCCTCACCATCATCATCGAAAGAGCTGGTAACCTGCGCATAATGCCCTGTGGCAACCTTCTCTGCGCCTAGCGATAAGGCCGTTTGCAGAAACACATCAAACTTCACTTCCCTGTTGCACAGCACATCAGGGTTCGGTGTTCTTCCGCGCTCATATTCCGCAAACATATAGTCCACGATGCGCTCTTTGTACAGCGCGCTCATATCGATAACCTGGAAGGGTATGCCGAGTTTCTGCGCCACAAGAAGCGCATCGTTGCTGTCCTCAATCCACGGGCATTCGTCTTCCAGCGTTACGGAAGCATCGTTCCAGTTTCGCATAAAAAGCCCAATCACATCGTGCCCCTGCTGTTTCAGAAGGTAGGCTGCCACGCTGGAATCTACACCGCCGGAAAGCCCGACCACAATTTTCATCCGGAAATTTTTTGCAAATTTACGCTTTAATAACTTCAGCAAAAATTCGGTACTTTATGAAAAAACTTTATTGCGTTGTTTTTGCGTGGGCGGCTGGTGCAGCATCCGCCCAGGTGGCGGTTTCTTCTCCTACAGTTCGAGCCGGGAAGGAGAGCCGCTGGACTTTTGGCGGCGGCATCGGCATTGGGCTTTCCGGAGGCAGTAGCGGCTATGGAACCAGCATCAGCATTTCTCCGAGGGTGGGATACCTTGCATCCCCCGAACTGGAAGCCGGGCTAATGGGCAGTGCCGGCTGGGCGAGCGGCAAGAATTATTCGCATTCTATGTACGGGCTGGGGCCTTTTGCGAATTACTATGTACTTCCGAATCTCTTCCTGCACGCCGATTATAGGCATTATTTTTATAATTGGAAAAACAAGGTTTATGATTACAAAACCGATGGCGACGAGGGTACGCTAAATCTGGGTGCGGGATACAATGTGCGCCTCGGGAACAAGGCGGCACTACAGGTGGGCGCCTACTACAATGTACTTTACAAAAAAGACTCCTCGATATTCGGTTCGGGATTCACGCCGGTTTTTGGGGTGGTGTTTGGGATTTAATTTGAAAAAATACAAAGGCACTTAATTAAAAAAACCGTCAGCAAATGTTGGCGGTTTTTGTTTTGATTAAATGGAAAATATCAGGGCAGGTATTCTATGCCGTGCTGTTCTTCCGGCTTGCTCAGCTCGAAAAGCCTGTGGAAATCGGCGTAATATTTCTTGTAAAGCAGCTCTTTGTTATTCTTCTTCTTCCAAACTATCACGCCAGCCGTAGCCACAAGCCCAGCCAATATGCCCACTGCTATCACCCTGTTCGCTTTCATCCAAATACCTTTTAGTAAACTGCATCAGCAAAAAATATTCCCAAACCGAAAGGCCGCGAAATAAAATTTTGTTAAAAATTTGGTATTTTTGAAGATGAACAAAATTATCGATATGAAACTGAAACCATTTATGGGCATCGCTGTTGCAGCCTTCTTGGCATCTTGTAGCAGCCAAAAAACCGCGCAGAACGAAGGCGCGCCGCAAAGCCACACTGCAGGGCAAACCGCACATTCTCAACCGATGAAGTATCCGGAAACGAAGAAAATCAGCCACACCGATGAATATTTCGGGACGAAGGTTGAAGACCCATACCGCTGGCTGGAAGACGACAGGGCGGCCGATACGAAAGACTGGGTGAAGCGGGAAGTAGCCTTTACCAATGATTATCTCTCGCAGATTACCTTCCGCGATGATATTAAAAATCAGCTTCGCGAAATATGGAATTACGAGAAAATCAGCGCACCCTTCAAGCGTGGCGATTATACCTATTTCTACAAGAACGACGGGCTTCAGGCGCAAAGCGTGCTGTACAGAACGGATAAAAACGGCAAGACGGAAATCTTCCTGGACCCGAATAAATTTTCCGAAAAAGGCACCACATCGCTCTCAGGCATCAGCTTCAACAAGAAGGGAAACCTGGTGGCGTACTCCATTTCGGAAGGCGGTTCAGATTGGCAGAAAATCATCATTATGGATGCCATCACCAAGAAAATTCTGGATGAGCCCATCGTGATGAAGTTCAGCGGTGCATCCTGGCTTGGCGACGAGGGCTTCTACTACAGCACCTACGAACAGCCGAAAAATGCAAGTATGCTGAGCGGGATAACCGATGAGCAGAAGGTGTATTTCCACAAAATCGGGACGAAGCAGAGTGATGATAAAATCGTGCGAGGAAACGGCGATCTGAAGCGGCGCTATATGGGAATTTCCGTATCGGAGGACGAGCGCTATCTTATCAATTCCGCTTCGGTGGCTACCAATGGTAATGAGCTGTATATCAAGGATTTAAAATCAAAATCGGACTGGATAGCCATCCAAACAGGATTTGATCACAACAGCAGCGTAATCGATACAAAAGGCGACTGGATCTACCTCCTCACCGATAAGGATGCGCCAAACCGCCGCGTTGTGAAATTCAACATCAACAACCCAAAACAGTGGACGGAAGTAATCCCAGAAACGAAGAACGCGCTGAGCGTTTCCACAGGTGGTGGCTACATTTTCGCAAATTATATGCGTGATGCGCTCACCTATGTGAAGCAGTACAACCACGATGGAAAGCTGGTTCGCGAGATTTCCCTCTCTGGGAACGGTACGGCTTCTGGCTTTGGCGGAAGGGCGCAAGATAAGGAACTTTACTACTCGTTCTCCAACTACATAATGCCGGGCACCATTTACAAATTCAATGCAGACAGCGGCAAATCGGAAGTTTACCAAAAACCGAAAGTGAAATTCAATCCGGATGATTATGTTTCCGAGCAGGTATTCTTCACATCAAAGGATGGAACGAAAATTCCGATGATGATCAACTATAAAAAAGGCCTGAAACGAGACGGTAAAAACCCGACGATTCTGTATTCTTACGGTGGGTTCAACATCAGCCTTCGTCCCGGTTTTTCCGTGGTGAATGCTGTGTGGATGGACAATGGCGGAATCTATGCCGTGCCGAACATCCGTGGTGGCGGTGAATATGGCAAGGCGTGGCACGATGCCGGCACGAAGCTGCAGAAGAAAAATGTGTTCGATGACTTCATAGCAGCTGGCGAATATCTGCAGAAAAACGGCTACACATCGAAGGAATATTTGGCGATGTCCGGCCGCTCAAACGGTGGCCTTCTGGTAGGTGCCACCATGACTATGCGCCCTGATCTGGCGAAGGTTGCCTTCCCAGGCGTTGGCGTTTTGGATATGCTCCGCTACAATCAGTTTACGGCGGGTGCAGGCTGGGCTTACGACTACGGCACGGCCCAGGATTCGCGTGAAATGTTCGAGTATCTAAAATCCTATTCACCGGTACACAATGTGAAGGCCGGCGTATGCTACCCTTCCACGATGATTATCACCAGTGACCACGATGATAGGGTGGTTCCGGCGCATTCCTTCAAATTCGGTGCAGAGCTTCAGGAGAATCAGGCCTGCCAAAATCCTGTTTTGGTAAGGATAGAGGTGGATGCAGGCCACGGTGCAGGCCGCAGCACAGAGCAGGTAATCGGTGAAAATGCCGATATGCTGAGCTTCGCACTCTGGGAAATGGGTGTCAGAAACTTGCCGAAGAAATAGGGAAATGGTTTAAATTTTGCTGAAATATTTTGACCTAAAAAATAAAAACAATGGAAGAACCGAAACCAATGCTTACGCTGAGCCAGGTGATGGCAAAGCTTGCCAAAGACAAGAATGTAACAAGAGAATTCTGCATGAACGCCCAGGGCGAGATGCTACTGAAAGACTCCGAACACCAGTACACACCCGAAGAGCTGAAAATCTTAAAGTCCTACAGATTTGAGGGAATGAGTGATCCGTCGGACAATGCGGTGCTCTATCTCCTCGAAGATAAGGATGGCAACAAGGGCTATATGATTGACTCCTATGGGGCGGACAGCAACTACCCTGGCGATAAGTTTGATGAATTCGTACGCAGCATCCCGGTAGAGGAAGATGATGAATATGATTTTGACAAATAGATATCAGAAAGTTTTAAAAAGCCCGGCCGCCTAAAGCCGGGATTTTTTTTAGGAAGAAATCTTCATCAGTTCCAAAGACTACTGTTTTTGGATTCGTTTCTCCGCGCCTTCTTTTCGGCTTTTTTATCAGCTTTACTTTTCTTCCCGGAATCGTTGCTGCTCTGTCCTTCTGGTGTGTTCCTGCCTTGTAATTTGCTCACGCTGAGGTTCTTGCTGATGAGTATTTTCGCCAGCCCCTCCTGTACGCCCTTCCAGAACATATTGAAGAAAGACTTGGTCTTATCCCTCTGTACATAGCCTATGTCCGCAGATTTCGGCTCGCTCTTGTTCCCGCTGATGAAGATATTCGCCACCCCCGTGGCTAGTTTCTTCACGCCGCCCTCATCGTTTACAAACTGAACCCGCAGGTTCACGGGGTGTAGCTGCTCCGTGCCGCGTATGCCCTCCTTGTTCCCCCGGAAGTCAAATTTCAGCAGCTCAATGGTGCCCGTGGTGCGTATACCGAGATAGGGCTCCACAAAAGGGTTGATGCGGGGCGCGGGCAGGTCGTGGATAGTACCCGAAATAGAGAAGGCATCATCCGCTGCGGCGGTGTTCATAATCCATTTTACTTTCAGCGGAGAGGCTTTCATAAAAGATGCGGAGACATCAATAGGAACCTCCGTCGGTTTACCTTTCATTTTGCCTGAATTCAGGTTGCGGATGTCCATACTCAGGTTAGAAAAAGTGAGCTTCCCCGGCCCGTCGCTGCTTTTGGTATCCTCCTCGTACTCCAGGAAGGCGTTGTTGATCTTTGTCTGTTTCAGGAAAAAAGGAAACTTTATTTTCCGGAGCGCGGCGGAATACATCGGCTTCTCCGAGAGGTCGTCCGGGGGGATTTTACTGCGGAAAATGTTTGCCACCACCCCATCGATGGAGGCGCTTTCCCCGTTGAATATTTTCGTGTCGGAGAAGAGGTCCCAGTCGCCGGTGATGTTTATGCTGCCCGCCTTGATGTCGTACAGGTCGCGCTCGTGCGGTATCATGCGCACATACTGTGCCCTGGTTACCAGCGGGGAGTATTTAAAATCCCTCAGCTGCGCGCTGTGTTTTTTGAGGATAAATTTGCCGGAGCTCAGGCGGTAGAATGGGCGCATTTCATAGTTAATGCTTTTCAGATCAAGGTTGTAATCCCCGGCGCGGAACGGTATTTTGTTTTTTGACGAAGCCTCATCCATTATAATATCCGAGAGCGTGGCGTTGATATCAGCCATAGCTAGCGGCTGCTTGTCCCCGCTGAGGATTATGTCAGAATTTCTCAGCGCGAAAGTCTTTAGCTTCAGCGGGAAGGCGATTCCGGAATAGTCTGCCTTCTTATTTTTAGGATTTCTTGCCGGCATTATTTTACCTTTAGCCTCATCGATTTCTACTTTTTCAGCATCCATCTTCAGCTTATCGTTCTCCAGGCTCCAATCGTTTACCAGCAGCCGGGCGCGGGAGATATTAAGGTCAAAGATTGTAGTGGTAGCATTGCTGGCGAGCGGTTTCAGGCTGATCTGGCGCAGGTCTGCAGATTTTTTATTGATGGCAAAAATATTGACGGCGATGTGCTGGGTATGGCTGAAATAATCTAAATCCTTTCCTGTTATTTTGAATTTTTCGTAATTGAACGGAATGTTCCCCTTGGCGGTTTGTTCGTCCATAAAAATCTTGGTAATTTCCATCCCGAGGTTTTCCACATCCATCATCGTATTGCCGTCGGGATAGATGATATCCACCTTGCCATTCAGTACTTTAGCATTTTCCAGATTGACTTTGTACTTAAAACTCTGCTCCTTTTTTTCGGTTTTCGCAGTGGTGGTGTAGAGTTTCAGACGCGGCTCGGAAAGAGTGACATTTTCCAGTTTCAGCTTCTCTTTGTCAATTTTGAAATCCGTAAAAATTACCTCCTTTGTTTTTAAATCAAATAAATTTCGCTTTTTAGGATAAAATTTCATAAACTGCTGGTGAGTAAGCAGCGGGATCAGCTCATAATTTTTTATCTGGATTTGCCCCCCGTCGGTATTGATTTCTGTAGCCTTCATCGCATAAATGTCATCGGAACGGAAGAAAATATTATCCCCGTGGATGTCTAATTTCCCAAACACAAAGGGGATAATGCTAAGCGATGGCTTTGAAACGAAATTCAAATCTTGTAAGTTGATATTCAGATTGTTGCCAGAGAATACCTTGGACTGCCGCTCATTCAAAACCACTACATTCCCCCCTGTGATTTTCACATTATCGAAATCCGGGATGCTCTGTTTTTTCTTCTCCTTTTGAGGATCCTTTTTGGCAAGAGTAATCTTAAGATTTGGCTTGTCAAGCTGCAGATCGCTGAAATTAATCCTCTGCTGCGTGGCTGCTTTTATCAATCCTAACTTACTGATTTTCAGCGTATCTACGGTTCCCTCAATGCCAAGAACTTCTTTATCTTCCGGATTTTTGGTTCCAATTTTAATATCCTCGGCAAGTATGTTGCCTGTCATCAGGTCCACATCAAGCCGGCTGTAATCTACCCTATAGTCGGAATTTTTCTTTATAGTATCCGGCAATCCATATTTCAGCCAAAGATTAAGCCCGATGTTGAGGAGAATGATGAGCCCGAGCAGGCTGCCCAGCACGATGAGCGTAATTTTTTGCCACTTTTTCATTGGGCAAATGTAGTTAAACGAAATTTAAGTTTTCAGCCGATGCACAACTGCACCAAGAAGCCTTCGTGCGAACGGATGTTGATGAATGTATCGTCCTGAAACTCAAGGTATTGCCCTTTGATTCCCTTCAGAATTCCCTCAACTTTCGGCGATTTTTCTAGCGTGCAAACCGAGACATTTTCCGGTTGCTGATAAGGGTAATCGATGCGCCAGATTTCATTATCGTCCCGGTAGAAATTCCGATAATTTTCCGGGAAATATTCCTTGATTTTCTCCCGGAAATCGTGCAGATCCACCTCGCTTTCAAATTCGCACTGCAGCATTTTTTTATAATTCGTCTTGTCTGGCAGGTGTTTTTTCAGCGCCACCTCTATCATTCCGGCTTCGTAGCGGTTTTCGGTGCGTGCTATCGGCAGCGCAAAAGTAGCGCCCTGGTCTATCCACCTTGTCGGGATTTGGCTCTCCCTCGTAACGCCCACTTTCACATCGCCGGTGTACGCCAGGTACACAATGTGCGGCACAAGCTGCATCGCGCTTTCCACTTCAAAATCTCTATCACCTATGCCAAGATGCGCTTTGGAAAGTTCGGGACGAATGATGGTTTCGCTGGCATACGGACTTTCGAAGAAGCATTTTTTGCAGAAGCCCATACGGAAAATTTTCTGGTCAGAATTGCAGCTTAAGCATTGATAACCAATGTGTTGCAAGGCTATTTTCTCGCCAAACAATTGGTTCATATTAATAAGGTCGCCGGAAAGATTCAGGTAATACTGCACCGGTTTTCCGTTCTGTGTACACATCTTTCTCAGCTGTCCTTCAAAAATCATTTCCCCAAAAAATTAATAGGTAAAAATAGCAAATAAGTTCTTTAGCAAATTTGTATTTTTGTTAACAAAAAAGATTTTCAGCACATTGAAAATCTGAAACTTATTAATTTTCAATGAACTACCTAATAACCGGAGCAAGCGGGTTTATCGGTTCACACCTAGCGGAAACGCTTCTGAAAAGCGGACATTCTGTCATAAATCTTGATAATTTTGACGATTTCTACGATTATAAAATCAAGGTAAAAAACACGCTGGAATCTGTGGCCGAAAATCCGGATGATTTTGAATTTTCTTCGAAAGATGCTGATATTCAGCGCCTAAGGGAAATTACCAGGTCAGATAATTACAGGCTTTACTATAATGACCTTCGCGATAAAGATGCGCTGCGGAAAATCTTCACCGAAAATAAAATTGATTTAATCGTTCATCTTGCAGCTTTGGCCGGCGTAAGGCCGTCGATTGAAAGGCCGCTGGATTATGAAGCCGTGAACATCCAGGGTACAATGAATCTCTGGGAGCTCTGCAAAGAATTTGGCATTAAAAAATTCGTATGTGCTTCCAGCTCAAGCGTTTACGGGAACAATGAAAAGGTGCCATTTTCAGAAACCGACAATGTGGACCGGCCGATTTCACCCTATGCTGCCACGAAGAAAGCCACGGAAATCATCGGGCACACCTATCACCATCTCTACCAAATCGATATGGTGCAGCTGCGGTTTTTCACGGTTTATGGCCCGAGGCAAAGACCGGATTTGGCAATTCATAAATTCACCAAAATCATCGATGAAGGCGGCGAAATCCCGTTCTATGGAGATGGCCATACAGCAAGGGATTATACCTTTATTGATGACATCATAGATGGCGTTACCAAGTCCATTAAATTTCTGGAAGAAAATGCGGGCGTTTACGAAATCATCAACCTTGGCGAAAATCAGGTGGTCAATTTGGCAGAAATGCTGGAAAGCATCGAAAATGCGCTCGGCAAAAAAGCGAAGCGGAAAATGCTGCCGATGCAGCCTGGCGATGTGAAACTGACGAATGCAGACATTACGAAGGCGAAAAGCCTGATAGGCTACGAGCCGAAAACCGACTTCCAAACTGGCATAAAAATCTTTGTGGAATGGTTTTTGAGCCGCCGCAAATAAAATTTTTCAGAAAACGGTATTTCGCGGATTTTGTAGGCCTCAATTTTATACTTTTGCAAAAATTTAAAAACACGATTTAAAATATGTACTGGACACTTGAACTCGCTTCCTACCTTAGCGACGCACCCTGGCCGATGACGAAGGCTGAGCTGATAGACTATGCCATAAGAACCGGTGCACCGATGGAAGTGGTGGAAAACCTGCAGGCCATAGAGGACGAGGGCGAAATCTACGAATCCATCGAGGAAGTGTGGAGCGATTATCCTACCGAGGAAGATTTCCTTTGGAACGAGGATGAATACTAAAAAAGGCAGTTAGCCAAAGGCTTTAGGCGGCAGGCTTAGAGCTTTTTACATTTAATAATAATGCCGTTTTTCGGCAGCGCCACGGCATACAGCCACGGCCTAAAGCATTAAAACAATGAGTTTTTTAAACAAAGTCCTGAAAGGCTTTCTCGGCGATAAAAACGCGAACGACCTGAAGGAAGTAAAGAAAGTAGTTTCCAAAATAAAATCGGCAGAGCCTGCCATTGCGCAGCTTTCCGATGATGAACTTCGCGCGAAAACCGCCGAGTTTAAAGGAAAGATTCAAACCGCTACGAAAGACATCACCGCGCAGATTGAGCAAATCCGTGAGCAGATAAAAACCACGCAGAATGTGGACGAGAAGGAAGCGCTCTTCAGCCGTGTGGAAGCCCTGAAGAAAGATTCCTACGCTGTGGAAGAAAAAGTGCTGAACCAAATTCTGCCGGAAGCATTTTCCGTGGTGAAGGAAACGGCAAGGCGCTGGGCACAGAACGGCGAAATTCGCGTGGCGGCTACAGACTGGGACAGAGAGCTGGCGGAAACCCGCGATTTCGTGGAAATCCAGGGGGATACGGCGGTTTGGAAAAACAGCTGGAACGCCGCAGGCTCGCAGATTGTGTGGGATATGGTGCACTACGATGTGCAGTTTATAGGCGGCGTGGTGCTGCACAGCGGCAAAATAGCCGAGATGGCTACCGGAGAAGGTAAAACGCTGGTGGGCACGCTGCCAATCTACCTGAATGCGCTTCCTGGAAGAGGCGTCCATGTGGTTACCGTGAACGATTATCTTGCCAAAAGGGACTCAGCGTGGATGGGGCCATTGTATCAGTTCCATGGGATGAGCATCGATTGTATCGACCTTCATCAGCCCAATTCTGACGCGAGAAGAAAGGCCTACAATTCGGACATTACCTACGGTACGAACAATGAATTCGGCTTCGATTATCTGAGGGATAATATGGTAAGTTCTCCGCAAGAACTGGTGCAGCGGGAGCTGAACTTCGCCATTGTGGATGAGGTGGATTCTGTATTGGTGGACGACGCCAGAACGCCGCTCATCATTTCAGGCCCCGTACCAATGGGCGATCGCCAGGAATTTGATGTGCTGAAACCTTCGGTGGACAGAATCGTGGAAGTGCAGCGCAAAACCATTACCACCATTTTCAACGACGCCAAAAGGCTAATCAACCAGGGCAATACCACGGAAGGCGGTTTCAAACTTCTGCAGGCTTACAGAGGCTTGCCGAAAAACAGGCAGCTGATAAAATTCCTCTCCGAAAGCGGAAACAGAACGCTCCTGCAGAAAACCGAGGCTAAGTATATGCAGGACAACAACCGCGATATGCCGATCGTTGATAAAGATTTGTACTTTGTAATAGATGAGAAAAATAATCAGGTTGACCTGACGGATAAGGGCGTGGACTATATGTCTCAGGGAAATTCTGACCCCAACTTCTTCGTGCTTCAGGACATCGGAACTGAAATTGCAGAGCTGGAAGCGAAGAATTTAACCAAGGAAGAAGAATTTGCCGAAAAGGAAAAGCTATTCGCAGATTTTGCCGAAAAATCCGAACGCATCCACACGATGAACCAGCTTCTGAAGGCCTACACGCTCTTCGAAAAAGACGATGAATATGTGGTGATAGACGGCGAGGTGAAAATCGTGGATGAGCAAACCGGCCGGATTATGGAAGGCAGAAGGTATTCCGACGGGCTGCACCAGGCCATAGAGGCGAAGGAAAATGTGAAGATTGAGGCGGCTACGCAAACCTTTGCCACCATTACCTTGCAGAATTATTTCCGGATGTATAACAAGCTTGCGGGAATGACTGGTACTGCGGAAACGGAGGCCGGAGAATTCTGGCAAATCTACAAGCTGGATGTGGTGGTAATCCCTACCAATAAGCCGATTCAGCGGGACGACCGCCACGATTTAGTTTACAAAACCAACCGCGAAAAATACAACGCGGTAATCGAGGAAATCGAGAGATTAACATCGCAGGGAAGGCCGGTGCTTGTGGGAACAACCTCCGTGGAAATTTCGCAATTGCTCTCAAGGGCTTTGCAGATGAGGAAAATTCCGCACCAAGTTCTCAACGCGAAACTTCACAAAAAAGAAGCAGAAATCGTAGCGGAAGCCGGAAGGCCGGGCGTTGTAACCATCGCAACGAATATGGCAGGTAGAGGTACGGATATCAAGCTTCGCGAAGGCGTGAAAGAAGCCGGCGGCTTGGCGATTATCGGTACGGAGCGCCACGATTCCCGCCGTGTTGATAGGCAGCTGAGAGGCCGTGCAGGAAGGCAGGGCGACCCGGGAAGCTCGCAGTTTTATGTTTCGCTGGAGGATAACCTGATGAGGCTTTTCGGCTCGGAAAGAATTGCCAAAATGATGGACAGGATGGGCCATAAAGAGGGGGAGGTTATTCAACACTCGATGATTTCCAAATCGATAGAGAGGGCGCAGAAAAAGGTGGAGGAGAACAACTTCGGCATCCGAAAAAGGCTGCTGGAGTACGACGATGTGATGAACAAGCAGCGCGATGTGATTTACAAGCGGCGCAAGAATGCGCTCTTTGGAGACCACTTGAAGTACGATATTTCCAATATGATTTACGATGTGTCGCAATCCATCGTTTCCGCTGGGAAAGCCGCCGGAGATTTCAAGGAATTTGAGTTTGAAATCATCAAGCATTTCACGATGGGCTCACCGGTTTCCGAAGCGGATTTCAAAAATAAATCTGTGGCAGACCTTGCCAACATCGTTTACAAAGCTGCGGAGGAAGATTACAGAATGCGCCTGGAACTGCTGAAGGAAAAGGCAATGCCGATCATCAAGAATGTGTACGAAAATCAGGGCAATCTTTTCCGGATGATACAGGTGCCGTTTTCCGACGGGCATAAGACGATGACCATAGTGACCGACCTGAAGGAGGCCTACGAGACGAATTGCGAAAGTTTGATTAACGATTTTGAGAAGAATGTGACGCTGGCCATCATCGATGAAAATTGGAAAACGCACCTTCGCGAAATGGATGATCTTCGCCGTTCTTCACAAGGCGCGGTGTACGAGCAGAAAGACCCGCTGGTAATTTACAAGCAGGAATCCTTCTACCTTTTCAGCGAAATGGTGGACAAGATGAACAGGGAAATCATCGGCTTTCTTTATAAAGGAGAGATACCGGCTTAGAATTAAAACTTGAATGAAAAACTCCGCACCAAAGAAAACTGCGGAGTTTTTTATGCGTTCCTCAGGATTTTTTCCATACAATATTCCGCAAGTGCCGTAATTGCCAGGAAGGGATTTACACCCACGCACACCGGAATCAAGGAGCCATCCAGCACGAAGAGGTTCCTATGCCCCTTCAGCCGCCCGCCAAGGTCAGTGGCTTTGCCCAGCACGGCACCACCCAGAGGATGGTAGCAGATATCCGCCCCGAACCCATTTTTGAAAAGCAGCAGCGAGCGCATACCGCCGTTGGCGGCATTCATTTTCCGGATAAAATAGTCCGCGGTTCTGCGCATTTTCGCAGTGTTGCTCGCATCCCAATGCACATCAATCTTCCGTGTCACCGCATTGTAAGACACACTGCCTGGCCTATCTGGCGGGATGATCATCAGATAAAGCGATGTAGCCAGGTCTATGCCGGTAGGCAGTGGCGCGATTTCCGCAAAAAAAGGATGCTCCGGATCGTCCCAATTATCTATACCGCCCACGGGTATGGTAGAATGCCGGGAGCCGGTACCGCCCCGGAACATCTGAACGAAACTCCTCCCGGTCATAAAGTTCCCATTATTGCCCCAGTTTTTTCCGACTTCCTCATTCATCGGAAGTTGGTGCTCTGCTTTGGAGCGCAACAAAAGCTCCAGCGTGCCCATAGTGCCCGCGCAGAGGAACAGGTTCCTGCAGCGCATCTCAATTTTCTCCCTCACCTGGCCCAGAGTATTTATTTTATTCACAAAAACGGTGTAGGTTCCGTCCGCCTCCTGCCGGATGGACTGCGCGTGATGAAGCTCGCGGATTTCTACGATTCCCGTAGCCAGGGCTTTTTCCAGATAAGTTTTGTCAAGAGAGTTTTTCCCGTGGTTGTTTCCGTATATCACCTCCCCTCGGAAAGCCGAGCCAGGCTTGCCTCCGCCGTGCTCCTGCTCCATATGCTTAAAATCATAAACATTCGGCACGCGAACGGTTCGGAAGCCTGCCTTGCGCGCCTCCATCTCGCCCACCCTGGAGAATTGGTAATAGTCGGAGCGGCTCAGGAAGTCTTCATCCGCTGTATTTACTTTTAGCTCTTTTTCTGCCAGGGGGAAGTATTTTTGGTAAATAAGTTCATCATCCAGCTCGGGAAGTTTTTTTTTAAGCCAATCCTGCTTCGGGCGTACCGCCATGCCGCCATTCACCAGGGAGCCTCCCCCCACGCCCCTGCCCATCCAGATTTTTATGAAAGGGTAATCCCAGCGGTCCAGCGTACCGGTGAATTTTTTCAAGGGGAAAATATTCAAAAATGGTGCTATCGTTTTCCTGCGGAGCCACGCTGCGGAGCGCCCGGGCCTTATCATCCGCGAAAACGGGATGCCTGCCTTGCCCCAGTCCAGGCCCATCTCCAGCATAGTAGCGGGCTTCCCTCTTTCTGCAAGGCGCAGGGCAGCCACCGCGCCGCTGTAGCCAGTGCCTATGATGAGGTTTTCTGAAAAAGCTTTATCAGGGTTTTCCATAATTTTTAACAGAGAAAATCTAATGCCAGAGCCGCAAATTAACACGAAATTCAGTAACTTTATGGCTTTAAATTTTCCCAAATGTCTGAAAATGGATTTTCAAAAGAAGTAGCCCTCGGCATCGATGTGGGCGGCACCAATACGAAATTTGGTCTGGTAACGCCTACCGGCGAGATTTTAGTGAAAGGCTGGATGCGTACCGACCAGTACCCCGTGGTAGAGGATTTTGTAGATGCGCTGCACGCAAAAATACAGCCCGTAATAAGTCCGTTTTTAAATGGAAAGACCCTCCGGGGCATAGGGGTAGGCGCCCCGAATGCCAACTATTACAAGGGCACGATAGAGGATGCGGCAAACCTCGCCTGGCGCGGCACCATCCCATTTGCTGGGATGATTACGGAGAAGTTTGGTGTGCCGGCTAAGATCACCAATGATGCCAATGCGGCAGCGCTGGGGGAGATGATGTACGGGGCGGCACGCGGGATGAAGGATTTTATAATGATTACCCTCGGTACGGGCGTGGGCGGCGGCATTGTAAGCGGCGGTAACCTGATCTACGGCCACGACGGATTTGCCGGAGAACTGGGGCATACGATAGTAAAACCTGCAGGGCGCAAGCACTGGAACACAGGCTCGGAGGGCAGCCTGGAGGCCTATGCCTCCGCAACGGGAATAGCCATCACAGCGAAGAAGATGCGCGCTGAGTTCCCAGAGTCCGTCCTGAATGAATATCCTGAAGAGGAAATTAACGCAAAAACCGTACACGAATGTGCGCTGCGAGGTGATGCTACGGCAATCGAGGTTTTCCGCTATACGGGCCAGAGACTCGGCGAGGCGTTGGCGAATTTTGTGATGTTCTCCTCCCCGGAGGCTATTCTGCTGTTCGGCGGGGTCATTCAGGCGGGAGATTTTCTGCTGAAGCCTACGAGGCTGCATATGGAGCGAAACCTCTTCCCGCACTTCCGGGGGAAGGTAAAGCTTATTTTCAGCGAGCTAAGCGAGGCGGATGCCGCGATCCTCGGCGCTAGCGCCCTTGTTTGGGAGAAGTAAGGGAGGATTTAATGAGGAATATTTTCAAATTTTTAGCCTGTTTTTTTCTCATCTCCTGCAGTGGGCAAACGGAGAAAAACCTGGCGAAACCAATTCAAAATAAGAAAGTTAAAGTGGGAAATTTAAAACAAATCACATTTGGAGGAGGCTGCTTCTGGTGTATTGAGGGCGCATTCAATATGCTGAAGGGCGTGGAGAGCGCTGTTTCCGGATATTCCGGCGGAAGCATTCCAAACCCAACTTATGAAGAAGTTTGCACAGGGAGTACCGGCCACGCTGAAGTTGTGCAAATTACCTATAATCCGCAGGAAATTTCATACCAGCAACTTTTGGATGTGTTTTTCTTCCTTCACGATCCTACCCAGCTAAACCGGCAGGGGAATGACATCGGGACGCAATACCGCTCTGTAATTTTTTATAATAACGAGGAGGAAAAAAGGGGAGCCGAGGCAGAAATCTCAGCAATCGATGCTTCAGGAAAATATGCCGGAAAAGTAGTGACGGAAGTGGTACCTTTTACGGAGTTTTATCCTGCGGAGGATTATCATCAGGGTTACTATAAAGCCAACCCCAGCCAGCCGTACTGCAGCGCGGTGGTGGGTCCAAAAATCCAGAAATTCCGAAAGCATTTTCAGGATTTAGGGATGATAGAGGATTAGATCAGTTGTTCATTTTTAGCAGCGGCTCTATGTAGTCCCTTTCGTTGCTGAGCCTTGGCACCTTGTTCTGCCCGCCCAGTTTTCCGCGGGATTCCATCCAGTCGTAAAAAAGGTTTTCCCGCGCAATGTGGATCACGGGCTCGTTCAGCGTCATATTTTGATAGCGCTTCGCCTCGTAGTCGGAATTCAGCGCCTTCAGGTTTTCATCAAAGCTTTGGCAGAATTTTGCGAAATCATCAGGCTTTTCTGCAAATTCAAAAATCCATTCGTGCGCACCGGATGCACCATCCTGCATAAAAACCGGCGCACCGGTATATTCCGAAACGGCGGCGTTCGTTTCTGCGCAGGCCTTTTGCAGCGCGGTTTCCACATTATCTATCATCAGCTCTTCGCCGAAGGCATTGATGTAATGCTTCGTTCTGCCCGTAATTTTGATTCTGAACGGACTGAGCGAAGTGAAAACCACCGTATCGCCAATCAGGTAGCGCCACAAGCCGCCATTTGTGCTGATGATTACGGCATAATTCTTCCCAAGTTCCACATCTGCCAGGCTTACAACTTTCGGATTTTCCTTCCCGAAATCTTCCATCGGAAGGAATTCGTAGAAAATGCCGTAATCCAGCATCAGCAGCATATCCGTTTCGTGCGGCCTGTCCTGTATTGCGAAGAAGCCTTCGGATGCGTTGTAAGTTTCGTAATAATTTATTTCCCTGCCGATGACCTTCCGGTACTGCTCACGGTACGGCTTGAAGCTGATGCCGCCGTGAAAAAACACTTCGAGATTGGGCCAAAGTTCGCCGATGTTCTCCGCACCGGTTTCCTGCAGCACCCTTTGCAACAGCACCAGCATCCAGCTTGGCACGCCTACAAGGCTGCCCACATCAGCAGCGCGCACTTCCGAAACTATCGCCTTCATCTTGCTTTCCCACTCACTCATCAGGGAAACTTTCTTGCTTGGCACGGTGGTAATTTCCACCCAGAAAGGCAGGTTTTCAATCAGGATGGCAGAAAGGTCGCCGTATTTCGTGTTGAAATGTTCGTAAAGCTCCGCACTTCCGCCAAGCCGCAAGTTTTTATTCGTAAACAATTGATTATCAGGATGATTATTGGCATAAATGGACACCATATCCTTCCCTGCCTTGTAATGGCACCTGTCCAAAGAATCCTGCGTAATCGGGATGAATTTGCTCTTGGCATTCGTAGTGCCGGATGATTTGGCAAAATGCTTCACGCTGCCCGGCCAAAGCACATCTTTTTCGCCCTGCCTCGCTCGCTCGATGAAGGGCTCTATTTCCTCATAGGCCACTATGGGAACCTGCCGCTGAAAATCCTCGTAATTCCGGATGTCATTAAAGCCGAACTTCCTGCCGTACACCGTATCTTCCGCACGGTAAAGCTGCGAGAGAAGCACGGCATCCTGCGTATCTATCGGGTTTTGGATGAATTTTTCAATATCATCCATCCTCTGCTTGATGAACCAATTCACCACGGAATTAAAAAGCGCCTTTGTTGCCATAGGGAAACAAATTTAGGGATTTTTCAATTTTGATGATGCTTTAGCCTTGCTTAAATTTGCAGAATGCCAATCGGAAAACTTCCCGAATTTTTACCGGAAAATGCATTGCCGTACCTGAAAGGCTGGTGCGGCAGCTTTTCGCTGCACATCAGGATTACGAAGGAGCGGCAAAGCAAGCTGGGCGACTACCGCAAACTGAAGGACGGCAGCCATAAAATCACCATCAATTCCACGCTGCCAAGGCCGCTGTTCTTCTTCGTCCTCACGCACGAAATAGCGCACCTCATCGCCTTTGAAAAATTCGGCCGAAACATCCTTCCGCACGGAAAAGAGTGGAAGCATACCTTCAGGGAAATGCTGGTGGAAAGCCTTGCCGTTTATCCGGAAGACCTTCGGCCGGAAATCCTGAAATTCGCCAAATCGCCAAAGGCCAATTTTCTGGCAAGCCACGGCATAGCGCGCTACTTCCACAATTCGGATGGAAATCTGGTGACGGTGGAAGAGCTTTCCGCTGGAGAAAGATTTTCTTACAAAGGCAGGGATTACGAAGTTTTGGCACGGCGGAAAATCAATTATCTTTGCAGGGAAGCACGCACCGGAAAGCAGTACCTTTTCAAGCCGCTGGCTACGGTGCAAAAACTCTGAACGATGAAGCAAAACAACTTTTGCGTGATAATGGCAGGAGGCATTGGAAGCAGGTTCTGGCCGATGAGCACGCAGCAAAACCCTAAGCAGTTTCAGGACATCCTAGGCACAGGACGGACGATGATTCAGCAGACTTTCGACAGAATTAAAAAAGTAATTTCGCCGGAAAACATCCTGGTAATTACCAACAGAGAGTACATCGAACTTTGCCGGGAACAGCTGCCGGAAATTCCTGCGGAAAACATCGTGGGCGAACCAATGATGCGGAACACCGCAGCCTGCAACCTTTATATGGCGAAGAAAATCCTGGCGAAAAATGCGGAAGCGAACATCGTCGTTCTTCCGGCAGACCATCTGATTTTGAAGGAAGATGCCTTCGCCGAAAAAATTGAAAGCGCACTGGCAGCCGCCGCAGAAAACGAGTGCCTGATAACGCTGGGCATCCAGCCAACGAGGCCGGATACTGGCTATGGCTACATTAATTTTGCAGAAAACGGCGGCGAAATTTCCAAGGTGAAAAAATTCACGGAGAAACCGAAGCTGGAAATCGCGCAGGAATTCCTACAGTCCGGCGAGTATCTTTGGAATGCGGGAATTTTCGTGTGGAATGCCAATACCATCCTGAAAGCCTTTGCAAAGCACCTTCCCGAAATGCTGCAGGAATTTGAAAAGTGCGAATTCAACACGGAGAAAGAAGCGGAATGCATCGCGGAAATTTACCCGAAAGTTGATAACATTTCCATTGACAACGGCATTCTGGAAAGGGCGGACAATGTGTTCGTAATTCCGGCAGATTTAGGATGGACGGACCTTGGCACCTGGACTTCCGTTTTTGAAAATGCGGAAAAAGATGCCGAGCGAAATTCGGTAAATTCCGAAAAGATTTTCCTTTACAATTCGGAAGGCAACACGGTGAGAATGCCGGCTGGAAAGGTAGCGGTGATAGATGGGCTGCAGGATTTCATCGTGGTGGATACGAAGGATGCCCTCTTAATCTGCCCAAGAAAAAATGACCAGCTGATAAAGGAGTATGTGGGAAAATTGAGAGATTAGAAATTTGGTGATTTAGGAATTTGCAAATTTGTGATGGTTCATATTTTCAATTCCCAAACAAACACCCCAGCAATATTTAAACTTTTTAACCCTTAACTTTAAATTCTACTCAGATGCTCGTCAAAGTTTTCGGAAGTGCCATCCACGGTGTTTCTGCGCAAACCATCACCATAGAAGTGAATGTGGATAAAGGCGTGGGCTACCATCTGGTAGGGCTTCCGGACAACGCCATCAAGGAAAGCAGCCACCGCATTTCTGCCGCGCTGAAGAATGTAGGCCTGAAACTTCCGCAGCAGAAAATCACCATCAATATGGCACCGGCCGATCTTCGGAAGGAAGGCTCGGCGTACGACCTCAGCATCGCCATCGGAATTCTGGCGGCATCCAACCTCATCGCCGCAGAAAGCATCGGCGATTACATCATAATGGGCGAGCTTTCGCTGGATGGCGGACTGCAGCCCATCAAAGGCGTGCTGCCCATAGCCATTCAGGCAAGGGAAGAAGGCTTCAAGGGCATCATCCTGCCGAAGCAAAACACGAAGGAAGCGGCCATTGTGAACAACCTGGAAGTGTACGGCGCGGAAAACATACGGGAAGTGATTGACTTCTTCAACGAAGGCAAGCCGCTGGAAAGAACGGTGATAGATACGCGGAAAGAATTTCAGGAAAAGGCGCAGCGCTTCCCTTTCGATTTTTCTGAAGTGAAAGGGCAGGAAACAGCAAAGCGGGCAATGGAAGTGGCTGCAGCAGGCGGGCACAACATCATCCTGATCGGTCCGCCGGGAAGCGGAAAAACGATGCTGGCGAAGAGGATCCCGAGCATTTTGCCGCCGCTCACTTTGAAGGAAGCGCTGGAAACTACGAAGATTCACTCAGTGGCCGGGAAAATCGGTGCGGAAACATCGCTAATGACGGTGCGGCCTTTCCGCAATCCGCACCACACGATTTCCGATGTGGCACTGGTAGGCGGCGGAAGCTACCCACAGCCCGGCGAAATTTCGCTGGCGCACAATGGCGTGCTTTTTCTGGACGAGATGCCGGAATTCAAGCGCAGCGTGCTGGAAGTGATGCGGCAGCCTTTGGAAGACCGCGTGGTTACGATTTCGCGGGCAAGGTTTTCGGTGAACTACCCTGCGAGCTTTATGCTTGTGGCAAGTATGAATCCTTCGCCCAGCGGCTATTTTCCGGACGACCCGAACAACACATCTTCCGCCTATGAAATGCAGCGGTATATGAACAAGCTTTCCGGGCCGCTGCTTGACAGGATTGACATCCACATAGAGGTGCAGAAGGTGGAATTCGAGCAGCTTTCCGATAAGCGGAAGGGAGAATCCAGCTCGGCAATTCGGGAAAGAGTCTTGAATGCGCGGAAAATCCAAACCGAGCGCTATGCCGATTTGGACATTAATTATAACGCTCAGATGGGACCGAAGGAAATCGAGAAATACTGCGGCCTGAACGATGTTTCGCTGAATTTAATAAAATCAGCGATGGAAAAACTCAACCTTTCGGCGAGAGCCTACGACAGAATTCTGAAGGTAGCCCGCACAATTGCCGATCTGGATAATTCCGAAAGCATCGGGCCGCCACACATCGCCGAAGCCATCCAGTACCGCTCTTTGGACAGAGAGTTTTGGAATGCGTAAGAGAGCTAAGACACAAGAACCAAGAGCCAAGAAAAAAGTAATAAAGCTGAACCGCTTTTAAATTTATTGGATCCTTACCGTTTCCAGAATCTGCTCCGCAGCTTCCTTGGTTTTCACTTTATCGATAACATTCGTGCAGGTGCCGTTTTCATCGAAAATGAAAGTGGTGCGCACGATGCCCATAAACTCCCTGCCCATAAATTTCTTCAGCTGCCAAACACCGAATTTTTCAATGATTTCCCGGTTTTCATCCGCAATTATATCGTACTGAAAATTAAATTTCTCGTGGAATTTTTTCTGCGCTTTCACTGCATCTGCCGAAATTCCCATCAATTCAAACCCCTGATTTTTCAGCCTGGAAATATTGTCCGAAAGGTTGCAGGCTTCCGCAGTACAGCCAGGCGTATTGGCCTTTGGGTAAAAGAAAACGATGAGTTTCTTTCCCGAAAAATCTTCGGACGACACCCTTTCTCCATCCTGATTTACGCCTTCAAAATCCGGCAGTCTGTCGCCAACTTTTAGCATAATAATTATTTTTGGGCAAATTTACGGAGGATGACGAAAAAGCAGCGCGCACAAATCGTGATGGATGAGCTCGAAAAACTTTACCCGGAAGTTCCCATCCCGCTCAGCCACTACAGCCCATTCACGCTGCTAGTTGCGGTAGCGCTTTCCGCCCAGACTACCGACAGAAAGGTGAACCAGGTAACGCCCGAACTTTTCAAGCGGGCTGATACGCCGCAGAAAATGGCAGCCATGGAAGTGGATGAAATCAAGGATTTTATCCGAGAAATAGGGCTTTCCAACCAAAAGGCGAAGAATTTAAAACGAATGTCCGAGCTTCTGGTAGAAAGGCACGGCGGCGAAGTGCCGCAAACTTTCGAGGAGCTAGAAGCCTTGCCAGGTGTAGGCCATAAAACGGCTTCGGTGGTGATGGCGCAAAGTTTCGGCGTACCGGCTTTCCCGGTGGATACGCACATTCACCGCCTGATGAAGCTGTGGAAACTGAGCGACGGGAAAAATGTGGCGCAAACTGAAGCCGATGCTAAAAAACTTTTCCCGAAAAACCGCTGGAATAAAATTCACCTGCAAATCATCTATTACGGCAGGGAATATTCGCCGGCAAAAGGCAAGCGGGAAGGGGATTTTATCACTAAAAGACTTGAGGTTTAAGAACTAGGAACCAAGACTTTAAAGGCAAAAGTAAAAAGTTTTTTGCACCGCTGAATCTTGCGTCTTGGCTCTCAACTCTTAGCTCTAAAATTACTTTTTACCTTTTTCCTGATGGGCTGCCCAGTTTTCCATCTTCCTTTCCAAAACGGCAAGCGGCAGGCAGCCCTGGCTTAAAACCTCGTCGTGAAACTTCGGCAGGGAGAAATTTTTCCCAAGCTTCGCGGAATATTTTCCACGCAATTCCTTGATTTTTAGGGAGCCCACTTTGTAAGCCAAAGCCTGGCCAGGCAAAGCCATATAGCGCTCAATTTCCGCCGTTGCGGAATTCTCGTCGTACGCCACATTTTTAAGGAAATAGGCTATGGCCTCTTCCCTTGTCATCTTGCCAGAATGTATGCCAGTATCAATTACCAGCCGAACCGCCCGCAGCATTTGGTCGCTCAGGTAGCCCATTTTTTGGTAAGGGTCCGTGTAGAGCCCAAGTTCCGGGCCCAGCGTTTCGCAGTAGTGCGCCCAGCCTTCGCCGTAAGCGCCGAGCCAGCCGAAGCGCATAAATTTCGGCAAATCTTCATTTTCCTGCTGAATGGAAATTTGGTAATGGTGCCCGGGAATTGCTTCGTGTAGGAAGAGCGATTCCATCCCGGAAGCTACATTGAAGGCCTTTGGTTCGGGCAGCGGAAGGTAGAAAATACCTGGCCTTTTGCCGTCTGCAGAGCCTTGCATATATTCTGCGCTTGCCGTGCTTTCGCGGAATTTTTCTGTCTGGCGGATTTCGAACGGCGTTTTTGGCGTTACGGAAAACATCGTTTTCAGCTTTGGCTGAATTTTCTTCAAAACGGAATTAAAGGCACCTAAAACTTCGTCCGCAGTTTTGTAGGGCATAGCTTTCGGGTCGGTTTTCAGGCTTGCCAAAAATTCTTCCAGCGAGCCTTGGAAGCCCAGCTCTGCCTTTACTTTTTCCATTTCGCTGCGAAGTTCCGCCACTTCTTTCAGCCCTGTTTCGTGGATTTCTTCTGGAGAAAGATTGGTAGTCGTCCAGCTTTTTACATAGTAGCGGTAGGTTTTATCGCCGTTGGCAATGCCGTTTATCCCGTCGGAATCTCTCGCAGCGTTCAGGTAGGTAGTTTTAAGGTAGCCCGCCATATTTTTATATGCAGGGATGATTTTCTCGGCAATTGCCGCTTTGTAAAGCTTCGTGTATTTTTCCTTCTGCTCATCGGAGAAATTTTTTGGAAAATTTTTCACCGGTCCGTAGAAGATATTCCGCTCAAAATCATCGGAAATGATGTCCGGGTTTTCGGTTTGCGCTATCATCCTAAGCACCAGCTTTTTCGGCAGCACGGTTTTTGCGGCTATGCCATCGTTAAAGTTTTCCACCGCAGCATCCATCCACAGCGGAAATTTTTCCATCCGGCTAAGCCAGTCGTCATAATCCTTTTCCGTTTCGAAAGGCTGGTTTCCGCTGCCGCTTCCAAGCAGTGGGAAAGTGAGCGGCAGGCCTTCGAACTGCGTGAAGGGGATGTATTCCGGGTGGTATGCGAAGCGCTCAATCTTGTCTTTCAGCGTATATTCCAGCACATCGAAAACCACCCTTTTATCATCAGGAAGTTTTTCATAATCCACTTTCTCGAGCTGCTTCTGGACACCTTTATAAAAAGCCACTTCTGTGTCGATGAAATCTTTGTCGATATCTACGGGCAGCTGGTCATTATATCTGTAGTCGCCCTGTGCGGTGGCCTCCAGCGGGTGCATCTTCAGGTACTGCTCGTAGTAGTTAGCCGCTATACTGTCCAGGTTCATCGGGGTTATCTTTGCTAGGGGCATATCTTTTTTTTTGCAGGAGAAGGCTGCAGCAAGGCATAGCAGAAGGGCAAATTTTAGAATTGTTTTCACTATTTAGTTTTTAAATTCAAGGAAAAATTAAGAAGAGCCTGGTCTTAGCAAAAGTAAAGTTTATTTCTTAAAGAAAATATTCTTCATCTGCTCAGCTCTTGGGCGCGTTCTTTTGCGGCTATGATGCCTTTCTGCAGAATTTCTTTCAGGCCGCCTTCCTCAAAAGTCCGCAGAGCCGCTTCCGTGGTACCGCCCTTCGATGCCACATCCTTTATCAGTTCGTCCAGGGATTTTTCAGAATTATTGATGAGGTGGTAGGCACCCAGCATAGTTTCCTTTACGAAAAGCTTCGCGAGATGTTCATCAATGCCCATCGAAATTCCGGCTTGTACCATCGCCGAAACGATGTAGTAAAAATAAGCCGGGCCGCTGCCGGAAAGTGCCGTGACGCCGTTCAGAAGGCTTTCCCCCTCAAGGTAAACCGACCTGCCCGTGGAATTTAATAGGCGCTCGACCTGCATTATTTTTTCCAGCGGGATGCCTTTCGCTGCGGTATACCCCGTGATCCCGCGGCCTAAAATCGTGGGAGTATTGGGCATCGCCCTTACCACAAAGCTATGGTTGCAGGCCTGCTGGATGTTTTCTATGGAGATGCCCGCCATCACGGAAAGCAGAACGCTTTCCTCCGGTATTTTGAAGGGGAGGTTTTCCGCGGTGGCAGCGAAATCCTGCGGCTTTACGGCAAGGATGATCAGATCTGCGCCGCATTCTTCCACCTCGCTGAAAGCCAGGACTTTGCAGTTTGGAAATTCCTTTTCCACTTCCGGTTTGCCTTGCTTGTTTCTTGTGATGAGGAGCAGGTTTTCTGGCTTTACAAGTTCGAATTTCAAGAAGGATCTGGAGAAGGAGGTGCCCATTTTCCCGGCACCCAGTACGGCAATCTTCATCGTGGTTTTTAGCCAAATTTAAAAAAGTTTGTGGTTTTCCGCGGGAATTTTAATTTTAAATTTCCGCATTGCTGCAATTTTTTATCTTTGCTCAAACTATAAAACCAAAACCAAATTTATCCTGAAAAAAATGAAAGGGATTCTGAAAATCTACCATCCGGAGGAAACTCTGAAGTACAACATTAAAAGTACCTACTGCAAGCCGGTATACAGCAACAGGCAGCACCTGCTGGAGGTGGAGATTATTACAGACGACTGCCTGGATCATGTGGATGACGATTCCCTGCAGTACAACTACCCGCAGCTTTCCTTCCACATTTACGACTTCCCGACCGACTCTGCGGAGCTCTGCGGAAAGCCAATCCTCATCAATGATTCTGATGAGGATGACTATACCGAGGTGGACCTGCACGATGATGAGGAGGCCTACCTGTACGACAACGAGCTGAGCTTCACCAAGGATGAGGAGGAGGTGCTGCACCTGGTATGGAAGGGGGAAATCGATGATTTCTACACGGGCTCCGGCACGCAAATTCCCTTCAAGCTGAAGTGCAACTTCAGGCCGGAACTTATCGAGGTAGAGGATTAGCCACCAATTATTTATTTTTTTAAACCAGTTTTTATGTTTCTACAGGCCGCCACGCCGGCTGCAGCATCCGTGCAGCAGCGCAGTTTCTCCCTTTGGGAAATTTTGTTTCACGATAATATTTTCGCCAATGCAGTGATGGTAGCCATCATCCTGCTGGGCGTCCTTGCGCTGTACCTCTTTTTGGAGAGGCTCTTCTTCATCAACCGTATGGCGAAAACCCCGGAGCAAAATATGTTGCAGAACATCGAAGACCTCCTGAATGAAGGCCGCGTAGAAGCCGCCGCAGATTACTGCAAAAGGAGCAGCAGCCCCGATGCCAGAATTCTGGAAAAAGGAATATCGCGCGTCGGAAGGCCGGTTTCCGACATCGTGAGCGCGATGGAAAGCCAGGCACAGATAGAAGTTTCACGCCTGGAAAAAAACCTCAGCCTGCTATCCGCAGTGCCATCCATAGCCCCAATGCTCGGGCTCCTCGGCACGGTGATAGGCATCATTATGGCGTTTTTCAGTATGGCAAATTCAGAAGGCACCTTCTCGCCGCAGACGCTTTCCGCAGGCATATACACCGCCCTCGGCCATACGGCGATGGGGCTTGCCGTGGCTATCCCTGCCAATTTTTTCTACAATCTGCTCCTTACGAGGATAGATAAATTTGCCCTGAAAGTTCAGAATCTTACTGCGGACTTTCTGGACATCATCAACAATCCTTCCTGAAAATGAAACTGAAACGCAGAAATACCTCCAACCCGGAATTCAGCCTTGCAGCGATGGTGGATGTTTTCCTGCTGCTGCTGATTTTCTTTATGGTAACTTCCGCGGTGTCTCAGCAGAGCGCCATAGATGTAAAATTGCCACAGGGAAATTCCGAAGCGCCGAACATCCCGAATCCTTTAGCGGTAAGCATCAGCAGCGATGGCAGTTTTTTTGTAGATGAACTGCCGGTGCAGAAGCAGGATTTGGAGAGAGAAATCCTGGCTAGGATGCAGAACGCCGCATCACCATCGTTCACGATTCGTGCCGATGAAAACGCGATGCACAAGGATGTGGTTTTCGTGATGGAAATTGCCGAGAAGCACAAGTACAGCATCGCGATAGCCACGCAGAAAGCGCAGTAAGAAAATGAGAAGTTTCAGTTACGATACCGGAAACAAAACCGACCGGGTGAAAAGCGGCATCATCACCGCAGTAGTTTTTGCTGGGCTGCTGCTTTTCTTGTTTTTGTATAAATTTACTGAAACGCTTCCGGTGCCGAAAACCGAAACGGTATCCGCAATGCTCATCAACTTCGGTGATAACCGGGAAGACACAGGCCTGGAAGAGCCGGCCAATCAGGAAGGAAGCTTGGCGGCGGATGCAGCGGCGGAACCTTCATCACCGGCGGAAAATTCTACCCAAATCATTTCTGAGCCGGAAGCTTCGCCGAAAGATTTACCTAAGGAAGAACCGGCGCCAAAACCTGAGCCGAAAGCCAAAGCCCAGCCCGAAAAAATATTAACAGGAAAAGATAAAAAGCGCGAGGTAAAAACCACCGAAACACCGTCAAAAAAAACGGATAAAGCGGTAGCAACTTCTGGCAAGAATTCAAAGCCAGCCGGGAAACCGAACGCTAAAAGTAGCGGTGCAAATTCATCTGCAAAAAAGCCAGGGAGCAATGCTGCCGCACCTAATGCCCCCACAGGAAAAGGCGATGGGCAGGGCACCGCAGCCGTTGGCAATTTGCTTCGTGGCCGCGGAACTAAGCAGGGCAGCCAGGGTGACGGCAGCAATGCCGCGGGAAATTCCGGCGATCCGCTTGGCGGCGATGGAAACGGCGACAGCAAAATAGGTGTGGATAGGCAGCTTACGGGCTTCATACCTGGTACGATGGGGCGTGGCGGCGCGCAGCCTACGCACAGCTGCACGGCTACGGGCACCATCACCATTGCGTACACCGTGGATAAGGCGGGCAATGTGGTTTCGGCGCGGCGCAGCGGCGGTATTTCGGATCCGTGCGTTGTATCCACCTCCATTGGTTGGGTGAAGCGCTATGTGAAAGCCGAGCGGGCGGCAGTTTCCAGCACAGGAAGCTATAAGATTTCATTTTAATATAAATTTTTACTAAAAATGTCAACATATTTCTCAAAATTCCGCGTGCAATGGGCGGATATCGATGCCAACAGGCATATGGGCAATTCTGCCTATATGCAGTACACCGCCGAGGCTAGGATGCGCTTTATGGAGCAGCACCGCATAGGCCTGAAGGAGCTGAACCGCTGGGGCGTAGGCCCGGCAATCCTTCACGAGAGATTTTCATTTTTCCGCGAAATCCATTACGGGCAGGAGTTTTTCGTAAGCGTGGAGATTGGAGGTTTCTCTGAAGATGGCGCAGTGTACCGGTTTTTTCAGCGGTTTTTCCTGCCGGATGGTACGCACATCGCCACCGGGGAAGCCACCGGAGTCTGGATCGATCTGATGCTTCGCAAGAGCACCACGCCGCCGGACGACATACTGGATGTGATGAGGAAATACCGCAGCGAAAACTGCGCCGTGATGTCGCGCGAGGATATCAAAAACTTGCCATTCCAGCCGGAGAATATTGATGCTGAAATTTTAGCAGGGGGTTTGGAGAATTAATTTTGAAGCTCATTCATTGCCGCGAAAACCTGCGGCTGCATCAGCCTTTCCAAGTTTAGGTTGATGCTTTGGCCGTCTATTTTTTCTTCAACGAAATTTTTCGTGTCAAATTGGCAAAGCTTCCATTCGCCGTCGTTGTATTCCAGATAAGTCAGGTTCTCAATCCAGTCGCCGGAATTTAGGTAATGCACGCTGCCGGTGTCATTCGTCGCTATTCTGTCCGCAGGCTGATGGATGTGCCCGCAGATTACGAAATCGTACCTGTTGTCAATCGCCAATTCTATCGCTTTTTCTTCAAAATCGGCGATGAATTTCACAGCTTCCTTCACGGAATTTTTCACTTTCTTCGATAGCGAAACCTTCGGCCTGCCCATCGCATTCAGCAGCCAGTTCACCGCGCGGTTGACGAGGATCAGCCAGTCGTAGCCCAGTCCGCCGAGCTTCGCGATCATTTTTGCCCAGCCCTTGGTGGTGTTGTCAAACACATCACCGTGGAAAATCCAGTGTTTTTTTCCGTTTAGTTCCAGCAGATATTTATCAGTCAGGAAAAGGTTTCCCATCTGAAGATCCGTGTATTGCCGCAGGAATTCATCGTGGTTTCCGGTGATGTAGATCACCTGCGTATCCTTCTTCATCAGTTTAAACAATTCGCTGATGACCGCCATATGAGACTTCGGAAAATAGCGCTTCGAGAAAGCCCAGCCATCAATGATGTCTCCGTTTAAAACTAAAATTTTAGGTTTTACGGATTTCAGGTAAGAGAGCAGCTCTTTGGCGTGGCAACCGTATGTGCCGAGATGCACATCTGAAATAATGACAACTTCTACTTCCCGTCGGCTTTTTGGCATTTTTGCAATTTTCGCAAAAGTACATAAGTAGATTAAAATGAATGTTGCGAAAATGTTAATTTTAAACAAAAATGCCGGGAATGCCGGCATTTTTTAAAATTTATCGAGGGATGGTAAGCTATACCACGCCCTGTGCCAGCATTGCTTCGGCCACCTTCACGAAGCCAGCAATGTTCGCGCCTTTCACATAGTTTACATAGCCGCTCTCTTCCTTGCCGTAGGTCAGGCAGGCTTGGTGGATGCCGGTCATAATTTCCTTCAGCCGTGCATCCACTTCCTCGGAAGACCAGTTTAGGCGGATGCTGTTCTGCGTCATTTCCAGCCCGGAAGTTGCTACACCGCCGGCATTGGAGGCCTTACCCGGGGAGAAGAGCACCTTATTGTCGATAAAATGGTTGATTGCTTCCAGGGTAGAAGGCATATTTGCTGCCTCCGTCACGCAGATTGCGCCGTTGGATACCAGGTTCTTCGCATCATCCAGGTCCAGCTCGTTCTGCGTAGCACAAGGGAAGGCCACATCGCACTTCACTTCCCAAGGCCTCTTCCCGGCGAAGAATTTCGCAGAAGGGAATTTCTTCAGATAATCTTCCGCGCGGTTGTTCCCCGATGCGCGCATCTCCAGCATATAATCGATTTTTTCACCGGAAATACCATCCTCATCATAAATATAACCGTCCGGTCCGGAAATAGTCAATACTTTGCCGCCAAGTTCCGTGAATTTTTTCGCCACGCCCCAGGCTACATTTCCAAAGCCGGAAATTGTGGCAGTTTTTCCTTCGATTTTTTCGCCAATGGTTTGCAGCATCTGCTCCGCGAAGTACACAACGCCGTAGCCGGTAGCCTCCGGGCGTATCAGCGAGCCACCGTAGGCGAGGCCTTTCCCTGTAAGAACGCCCGTAAATTCGTTGCGGATTTTTTTATACTGCCCGAAAAGATAGCCGATTTCGCGAGCACCAACACCGATATCGCCAGCAGGGACATCGGTTTCCGGGCCGATGTGTTTGCAGAGCTCCGTCATAAATGCCTGGCAGAAGCGCATAATTTCCATATCGGATTTTCCCTGAGGATCGAAATCGGAGCCGCCCTTGCCGCCGCCCATCGGGAGGGTGGTGAGGGAGTTTTTAAAAACCTGCTCGAAGGCGAGGAATTTCAGTACGGAGAGGTTCACGCTCGGGTGGAAGCGGATGCCGCCCTTGTAAGGCCCGATAGCGGAGTTCATCTGTACGCGGAAGCCGCGGTTTACCTGAATTTCTCCTTTGTCATCCACCCAAGCCACACGGAAGATGATGACGCGCTCCGGCTCTGCCATACGCTCCAGCAGCTTCATCCCGTCGTATTTTTCCTGTGTGGCCACGAAGGGGATTACCGTTAGAGCCACTTCTTTCACCGCCTGGAGGAACTCCGGCTGATTGGGGTTTTTGGCTTCAATTTTTGCTACAAAGTTCTGGATGCGCTGCTCCACTGTAAGGCTGTTCATATTTTGTCTGGATTTTTCTGAACAAATTTAGCTTTAATTCATTATACCGAAAAAAGAATTTTGTCAGTTTTTAGAAATTTCACAAAGTCATTAAATAGCTACAAACTGCCTGCCAGAAAGCGTTTTTATCAGCCCTGCGATTTCCAGCTCCAAAACTACGGGCAAAATTCTGTAAGAAGGCAATGAGAGAATTTCGGAAAGCTCGTCCAGCGGAATGTTTGGGCTTGCGGCTATGGCTTCATAAATTTCCTTCTGGTGGGGCAGAATGGCGGAAGGCACTTCTTTTCTGCTGAATAGCTCCGGTTGCTGCAGTTCGGTTTTGCCAAAAATTTGGTGCACAAGGTCCGGAATTGTGGCAATAGCTGCGGCTTTGTGCTGGGCGATCAGCTGATTGCAGCCCTGGCTGAACCTGTCGGTGATCTTTCCCGGCAGGGCATACACATCCCGGCTGTACTGGTTGGCAAAATTTACGGTGCTCATAGAGCCGCCGCCAAAAGCAGATTCCACCACGATGGTCGCTTCAGAAAGTCCGGCAATGACACGGTTCCTCTGGATAAAATGCTCTCGGTCAGGCCTTTGAGAAGAATTAAATTCTGTAAGGAGTGCCCCGCCGGAATTTAGGATTTCCTCCGCAAGTTTTCTGTTTTGGGAAGGGTAAAGCGTTTGGAAACCGTGTGCCAGAACGGCTATGGTAGGAATTCCTGCCGAGAGGGATTCCCTGTGAACCTGCGTATCCGCACCCAGGGCAAGCCCGCTCACGGTAATGGCACTGCGGCTTTGGATTGCCTGATGCAGCTCGTAGATGAACTGCCTGCCATAGGCCGTGAGGTTCCTGGTGCCCACGATGCTTACGGGGAATTTTTCCTCATCAGTTTTGCCCATTAAATAAAGTACGGACGGCGCATCATCACATTCATTAAGCAAAAATGGCAGCTCGTTTCTTTGGCGAAGCAGAATTTTTATTTTTTGTTTTTCGCAAAAAATTAATTCTTTTTCCGCGAATTTTAGATGCTCCTCATTTCCGATATCTGATGCGGTTTTTAGCCCAATTCCCTCGATTCCTAAAAGGCTGTTCCTGCTGGCTTTCCAGACATTTTCTGCTGAGCCGAGAGCGTCGGTAAGCTTTCGGAAATTAAAATCGCCTATAAAAGCTGCGCTGCGCAGCGCGATGGAATAGAGGTGCTCCTCGGAAAACATTTTTCAAAAATAGGAAATATTGAGATTTAGGCTAAAACAGAATTTTAAATTACTAAAAGTAAAAATAATCCCTCGAAAAGTATAATTTACAAACATTGATTTAGCAATAAAACTCCCTCAACCTTCATCTTCTCCGGAGCTCGTCCAGGTATTTCCAGATGTCCTCCTCCGGCTTTTGAGGCAGGCTTTCAAAATCCTCCGGGTGGCGCGCCTTGTAATCTTGCCAGAGCCTATCGTCCCGCTCGCTGTAGTAGCCGGGGTATTCCCAGATGTAGCGGCGTCGGCGGCTGCCGGTGTTGCGGTAGATATATGCCAGGACGATGCCTACCAGAGCCCCAGCAAGGTGGGATTGCCAGGAGATTCTGCTTGGCTGCTCCATTTTTATGAAATATTCCTCCGGGAAAATGCCCCAGATAAGGCTGCCGTAATATAGCGCAACCATAAGGCTGATGGCGAGAAGGCCGCGCTCCCTGCGGAAGATCCCGCTGAAAAACAGAAAAAATGCCAGCACATACACCACGCCGCTCGCCCCCACAATGCAGGTGTAGCGCAAATCCCCCGTATAGATGTCTACCGGGGGGAGCAGCCACACGAGCAGGCCGGCTGCAAGCCACCCGGTAGAGAGTACCTGCCTGGCTATACGGCTGTAAAAGTAGAACAACAGAAAGCTCAGCAGCGCTATCGGGATGGAGTTGCTGATGATGTGATCCAGGCTGCCGTGGAGCAGGGGGCTTAGCAGTACGCCTTTGAGGCCCTCCGGGGAGAGGGGGATGATGGCGCCAAAACAGCCTGAAAACCAGCCGTGTGCCTGCAGCAGGAAGGAGCCCCACATAAGGGAGAGAAGTACAAAAGGGTAGAGGATAGCCCTGCCCAGCCTGCGAGAGAATTTCATTATAAATTTTTTTTTCAAAAAAACTGCCAGCGTGGAATGGCGGAAATTTTGGCAGTGAAAATATTGAAGGGTTCGACGGGTAAATTGTTATTTTTGCCGGAATTTTGGAATATGCGTATTAAATTAACACTATTCTTACTTGTAATTATTTCGTTTGATGTGGCGGCGCAGCGCACGGACATCCGACGGAAAATCGATTCTCTTTACCAAAATAAATGGGACAGCGCGGCTACCGACCTGGACAGCCTTACCAACCCCCGGCTGGTGGAAATCCCCCGCAAGAACAGGAAAGACACCATACTGATCCGGGAGAGGCCGCAGCCAATAAGCGCGCCGGAAAATCTGCCGGTAACGCCTTATAACCTGATGCGTGAGGACCGCCCACAGAAATGGTATTTCTTCGGTAAAAATGCGTTGATTTTTAATCAGGCAGCATTTTCGAACTGGTATACTGGCGGCAATAATAACATCGGCGTCATCGGCAGGGTAGATTATAATCTCAGCTACAAAAACGGCAGGCACTTCGTGGAGAATATTATAAAGCTGGGCTATGGATTCGTAAATGCGGAGAACCAGGGGTCGCGCAAAACGGAGGATGTCCTCAGCGTATCTTCCAACTATGGCTACGATATGGGCAGGAATGTCTATATTTCTGCGGGTTATCAGTTTTTGTCACAATTCAGTCCCGGGTACAATTATTCCAAGACTTCTAAGCCGAAATATGCCGACAGGGTTTCAAAATTTATGGCGCCTGGCTACCTGAATGTGGGGATGGGTGTCTCCTACAACCCTTCGGAAAATCTGCAGATTATCTTCCGCCCTGCCAATGGGAAGTTTACTTTTGTGCTGGATGAGCAGCTTCAGCAGGCGGGAAGGTTCGGACTGGAAAGGGACGGGCAGAGCGTACGCTCGGAGCTTGGTGCGATGCTGAACTTCATTTACAGGCTTAATATCATTGAAAACATCTCTTACCTGAGCCAGCTAAATTTTTTCTCCAACTATCTGCACAGGCCGGACAGGGTGGATATTCATTACGCTGGCGCGCTGAACCTTAAAGTCAATAAATTAATTTCTGCAGCGGTAAATATTGATTTGGCATACGACCACGACCAGATTGAAAAACTGCAGGTGAAACAGACGCTCGGCATTAGCCTAAACTATAATGTCGGTACAGATACTGCGCCCCGCCCCAGCAGCAAAAAGGTGATAAAACCTTTTGTGACAAAGTAAAAAAACAGGCTATTCCGAAC
This sequence comes from Cruoricaptor ignavus, assembly GCF_014961145.1. Classification (NCBI taxonomy): domain Bacteria; kingdom Pseudomonadati; phylum Bacteroidota; class Flavobacteriia; order Flavobacteriales; family Weeksellaceae; genus Cruoricaptor; species Cruoricaptor ignavus. Next base: position 1,274,658 of record NZ_CP063145.1, on the reverse strand, counting down.
GGAGCAGCCTGTTTTTTTAGAATATTTAATATTATTACTGTACAAACTTCATCTCGCTGATTAGGTGCCCTGCCTTGCCGTATTTCTCGATTACCCAAAGCACGAAGCGCACATCCACATTGATGGTTTTCTGCCAGTCTTCTTCGAAAACGATGTCGCCAGAAAGCGCCTCAGAGTTGCCGTCGAAAGCCAGGCCAATCAGGTTTCCACGGCCATCCAAAATCGGCGAGCCGGAATTTCCGCCTGTAATATCATTATCGGAAAGGAAGTTCACCTGCAGTTTCTTCGTCTTTTTATCCACATACCTGCCGAAATCCCTACGCTTCACTAAATCAAGGAATTGCTGCGGCAGGTCGAACTCTTCATCGCCCTTCTTATACTTCGCCGCCATACCGTAAACATCGGTGTAATAATTGTCCTTCTCGGAAATTCCAAAATAATTTCTGTCGTTCCGTTTCGGAAGCGTCGTCACTTTACCATAAGTCAGTCGCATTGTGGAATTAGCATCCGGATAGAAGGCTTTTTCCGGCATAGATTTCCTCAGCCCGTCAAGGAAGAGCCTGTTGTTCTTGGCGAAATTATCTTCCACTTTAGCAAATCTTTCGCTCAGCAGCCTTTGATCGGTAATGAAGCCGTCGGCAATTTTCTTCATCGGGTCAGCATCGATTTTCAAACGATCAGGGTTGTTCACGAAATTCATCGCAGATTCTTTGGTTGCAAAGATGGACGAGTAGGCTACATTCGGCAGCGTAGCGGCATCAGCAGCCACCAGTGTTGGCGATGCCACATCTTTATTCACGCGGAGCTGATACAGATTCACCATTTTGCTAAGCATTTCGCCTTCCAGCTGCACATTGAATTTTTCGTAAGCCTTATCCACCGCTTCTACAACTTTCGGCTTCATCGCCGCTTTTCCAGCATCATCCTGATCGGCATAGGTTTTAAACATCGAGCCTAAAGTGTATGCCAGGCTAATGTACTTCGCATTTCTCTGCAGCTGTGCGGAATAGTTGCGCTCCACATTTCTCGCGGAAATCTGGCGGTAGTAAGCTTGGATGTCTTCCAGAACGCCGTAGTAAGTTTTCTCGTTTTCCGGCAGAAGAGACCATTTTCTGTAAACTTCTTCCACCTTCTGCTTATCTTGGATGGTGCCGTTTTTCTTCACTGCATCTATAGTGCCCTGGCGGTTTTTCCAATAGTTGGCCACCGATGCGTACTGGGATGCGTAGTTCAGCTTCGTAGCCTGGTCTTTATCCATATATTTCTTCATCACATCCATCGCCACCTTGGAAGCTTCCACCCAGGCAGGATAGTCACGGTTTACCAATTGGTCTATTCCGTACGAAGTCATATAGCGGTTCGTTCTTCCCGGATAGCCCACAATCATTGCGAAAGAGCCCGGCTCATAGCCTCTCAAGGAAATCGGCAGGGAATGCTTCGGCTTCAGCGGAACATTGTTCGGAGAGTATTCCGCAGGGTTCCCGTTGGCATCTGCATAGACACGGAAAACGGCAAAATCTGCGGTGTGCCTTGGCCATTCCCAGTTGTCTGTATCTCCACCGAATTTGCCCAGTGCATTTGGCGGCGTACCTACCAAGCGAACATCCTTAAAGTCCTGATACACAAAGTAATAGAACTCATTCCCGTTAAAGAAATCGCGAACTACCACGGTATATTTTCCGTTCTCGGAATTTTCATTCTGGATGGCTTTATATTCCGCATCGATAATGTTTTTGCGCTCTTCCGCAGTCATCTGGTTGTTCAGCTTGCCGTTGATGCGCTGAGACACATCGTCCATCCTCACCAGAAATCTTACAGAAAGCCCTTTTGCAGGAAGCTCTTCGGATTTTTTCATCGCCCAGAAGCCATTCGTCAAATAGTCTTTTTCCGGCGTGGAAAGCGCGGCAATATTGCCGTAACCGCAGTGGTGATTGGTGAAAAGCAAGCCCTGATCTGAAACTATTTCACCCGTGCAGCCGCCGCCAAACTGTACAATCGCATCCTTCAGGCTGGATTTGTTCACCGAGTAAATTTCCTCTGGTGTCAGCCTCAGGCCTTTTTCCTGCAGGTTCTGGCCCTGCAGCCTTTTAATCATCATCATCAGCCACATTCCTTCGTCGGCACGCATCTGCGCGAAGCTCAGAAGGAACGAGCACATTAAAAAGATTTTCTTCATTTTAGCAAAAATTTTTTGCTAATTTAGGTTTTTCTTAATATTCAAGGCAAATGCACACTGCGATTTTCCCAATAAAATTTAAAGGATTTTCAAAATTCTTCACCATTCTCGGTTTGATAACTTCCACCGCCTTTACCAAAAGCTGTACATCCGTTCCCATAGAAGCCACCAAGCTCAGCAGGCAATGGTTTCTGGTGGAATTTGAAAATTACCCGAAAGAATTTTTTTCGGAAAATAAAATCCAGCTGGATTTATCTCCTACAAAAAACCATCCTAACTTCTCAAGTTTTGACGGCTGTAACCGATTGTATTTCAACGCACAAACAAAAAATAGAAGTGAAATAAAATTCACAGATTTCCGAACCGGTACTATATTCTGCAGCGGTAGTTTTGGTGAAGAATTTCAGCAGTTTCTACGCCAGGCCAAAACCTATAAAACCGAAGGCCACACCCTGATTTTGTATGATGGCAATGGCAGGGCAATGAAATTCGTAGCGGCAGATTGGGATTAATCATCAAATAGTGATAGCTGATATCCGTATAATTTCTGGAAAGTCATTATCTTCACAGTCAATTATCTTTTATGGTCATCAACCCTGAAATCATCGGCTTTATTGCTGGCGGCCTTTCAAGCGTGCTCTTCATACCGCAGATTGCGAAAATCATCCGCGAAAAATCGGCAGAAGGTTTCTCGCTGATTACCGGCATCATCGGCGTTGTCAGTTCCGCACTTTGGCTTTGGTACGGCTTTCTGAACGGCCACATTTCGATGATCGTCACCAATGCACTGGCAGTTTCCGCCACGCTATTACTCTTCATTTTAAAGCTCATTTATTCCCGAAGGAAATCCGCCTGATTTTTCCTTAAAACCGAAATCCTTACTTTTGCTGAAAGCCGGAAAACGGTGCGAAATTTATGCTTGAGAAAAAAGACCATCTTTACGAAAAGGCTGTGCTGGTAGGCCTTGTGACGCAAAATCAGGACGAGGAAAAACTTCGGGAATATATGGATGAGCTGGAATTTCTGGCCTTCACGGCAGGTGCTGCGGTGGATAAGCGCTTCACGCAAAAGCTGCCAAAGCCCGACCCAAGAACATTTGTAGGCAGCGGAAAAGCGGAAGAAATAAGAACCTATGTAAAAGAAAATGAGATAGATACGGTGATTTTCGATGACGAGCTTTCGCCTTCTCAGCAGAAAAATCTTGAGCGGGAAATGGAAGTTAAAATCATCGACAGAACTAACCTCATTCTCGATATTTTCGCACAGCGGGCGCAAACTTCCTACGCAAGAACCCAGGTGGAACTTGCCCAGTATGAGTACCTTCTGCCAAGGCTTACCGGTATGTGGACCCACTTGGAAAGGCAGCGCGGCGGAATTGGGATGCGTGGTCCCGGTGAAACGGAAATCGAGACAGACCGAAGAATCATCCGGGATAGAATCTCCCTGCTGAAAGAAAAACTGAAAACCATTGATAAACAGATGGCTACGCAGCGAAACAACCGTGGAAAGCTGGTGCGTGCAGCCCTGGTAGGCTACACGAATGTTGGCAAATCTACGCTGATGAACGCCATTTCCAAATCGGAAGTTTTCGCAGAGAACAAGCTTTTCGCAACGCTGGATACCACGGTGCGCAAAGTGGTGATAGGCAACCTGCCATTCCTGCTCACCGATACTGTGGGCTTTATTCGAAAATTGCCGACACAGCTGGTAGAGTCTTTCAAATCCACGCTGGATGAAGTTCGCGAAGCGGATTTGCTGCTGCACATCGTGGATATTTCTCACCCAAGCTTTGAAGACCACATCGCTTCCGTGAACGACATCCTGCAGGAAATCGATGCGCATAGAAAACCTACCGTGATGATTTTCAACAAGATAGATGCTTTCGCCTACGAGAAAAAGGATGAGGACGATCTGACGCCTGCCACGAAGAAAAATATCTCGCTGGATGAGTGGAAGAAAACCTGGATGTCCAAATCCGAACATCCTGCCGTTTTCATTTCGGCTTTGACGAAGGAAAACTTTCCCGAGATGAAGAAGCTCATCTATGATGAGGTGCTGAAGATCCACATTTCCCGCTTTCCTTACAACGATTTCCTGTTCGAGTATTTCGATGAGGATTAGCCTGGCAAAACAATTAGGTAAGTTTTATCGGAAAATCGTATTTTTAGCCCGATGGAACTGTATTATTCTTTTTCAATACTCATTGTTTTTGCCGCCACTTTTGCATTTGTAAATTATAAATTTTTGAAGCTTCCCGGCACCATCGGAATTATGGTGATTGCCATCGCAGTTTCAGTTTTCCTTGTAATGTTCGGCGAAACCGCACTCCCGAAGACTTACAAAAATCTTTACAGCCTCATAAACAGTGTGGATTTCAGCGAAGTGCTGATGGGCGCTATGCTGAATTTCCTGCTTTTTGCGGGCGGGGTCCACATTAATGTCCAGGATTTAAAAGAGCAAACCGGGCCGGTAGCCGTGTACGCTACCGTGGGCGTGCTGATATCCACCTTCGCCGTAGGCTTCGGGGCATACTATCTCCTCCCGCTGGTAGGGCTGCCGGTGCCGCTGATCTGGTGCCTGGTTTTCGGGGCGCTTATTTCTCCCACGGATCCCGTAGCCGTTCTCAGCGTCTTAAAACAGGCCAATGTCCCCAAAGCGGTGGAAACCAAGGTAGCCGGGGAATCTCTCTTTAATGACGGTATGGCGGTGGTGGTCTTCTCCGTGCTGCTGCAGCTTGCCGCAGGGAACCATGTGGAGCTGAATGCGGAGAGCATCGGTAGCTTGCTGCTGCAGGAGGCGGGCGGCGGTCTTTTGCTCGGCGTTATCCTGGGCTATACCGCATCCCGGGCAATACGCCAGGTGGACGACTACATTATTTCCGTTTTAATAACCCTCGCCGTGGTAATGGGCGGCTACCTCATAGCACACGAAATGCACATTTCCGCGCCTCTTGCCATGGTGGCTGCCGGGCTGTTTGTGGGAAATTTCAGCAGAAAATTTATGATGAAAACAGAAACTCAGGACTACCTGATTAAATTCTGGGAACTCATCGATGAAATCCTGAACGCCGTGCTTTTTCTCTTCATCGGTTTTGAGCTGCTCACCATCGACGACCTGAACGAATACCTTGCCGCGGGCGGCATCTGCATCCTCGTGGTGCTACTGGCGCGGTGGGTTTCCATACTGCTGCCGGCTACGCTGCTCTCCCGCCGCTACCGCTTTACGAGGCAAACGGTGAAGGTGCTCGTCTGGGGCGGCATACGCGGCGGCGTATCGATTGCGCTGGCGCTCTCCATCCCTAAGGGCGAATACAGCGAGGCAATCATCAGTATCACCTACTGCGTGGTGGTGTTCTCCATCGTGGTTCAGGGGCTTACGATTGGGAAAGTGGCAAACACGAGGCAGATGGTGATAGAGGAGAACACAGAGGGTGCGGAGACAGCGGGGCAGCCTTAAAGTTTTAAACCCAAATTTTGGCTAAAATGACTGCCGAAGATATTGCAGCCGCTCTGAGTGTAATGACCGATCCGCAGGTTGCATCCACATATTCCAGTTTTTTTAAAACCGGGCCGGGGCACTATGCTGAGGGCGACCTTTTCGTGGGCGTCACGATACCGGAGCAGCGGAAGGTGGCAAAGGAATTCTGGAATAAAATTTCTCCGGAAGAACTCCTGCCTTTGCTCTCCTCGGAAATCCACGAGCACCGGAGCACTGCGCTCTTCATCCTCACTTTAAAATTTGAAAAAACAAAATCCCAGGAGGAAAAAAACATACTGGCAGACTTTTATTTCCAAAACCGAAAGTTCGTGAACAATTGGGATCTGGTGGATAATTCCGCATACAAAATCCTCGGCAGGCAGGCCTACGAAACCGGGGACAGCAGCCGCATTCTTTTCCTCGCCGAGGAAGAGTCCCTCTGGTCAAAGCGCATCGCAATAGTTTCCACGATGTATTTCGTGCGCCGAGGCAGCTTCGATTTAATGAAAAAAATCGTGCTGAAAAATCTTCAGCATCCTCACGACCTGATGCACAAGGCAAACGGCTGGCTCCTACGGGAAATGGGAAAAAAAGACGAGGCGGCGCTCCTGGATTTCCTTCGGGAATACTATCCGCTCATCCCGCGCACCACCCTACGCTATGCCATTGAGAAACTGGAAGAAAGCCAGCGGCAGGAGATTTTGAAGGGAAGAATATAACCAGTTATCTTGGTTGACATAATAAAAAATTTATATCTTACCCGAAACAAATTTATGAAATTAGAGACCTTTCTTCACTGGACAGTCCTCTTCCCAATACTCTCCGCGCTGTTTTACTTCAGCGGTATGCTGAATGATTCGCTGTTTTCTTCAATAGTTGGCGCTATGTTATTGATTTCCAGCGTGCTTTCCGCTGTGCATCACGCTGAGGTAGTGGCTGCGCGCGTAGGCGAGCCTTTTGGAACCATTATTCTCGCCATTTGCATCACGGTCTTGGAGGTAGGGCTAATTATCTCATTTATGCTTTCCGGAGGGGAAAATGCGCTCACTTACGCCAGGGACACCGTTTTTGCAGCGGTAATGCTCATCCTGAATGGCATTCTCGGCGTTTGCATCCTTATCGGTAGCGTGCAATACAAGGAGCAGTTTTTTATACGAAGCTCGGCGACTTCCTATCTGGTAAGCATTACCTCCATTCTTGTGCTTACTATGATTCTGCCCAACTTTACCTCAAGCCATTCGGGGCCATTTTACAGCAGGGCACAGCTGGCGTTTGTCTCGCTTGCCTGCCTGACAATTTACGGCACATTTCTGATGGTTCAGACGGTGCGCCACAGAAATTATTTCGTTGCCGATGCGGAAAACAGCCTGTCCGAAGAGCATATGCCAAGCACTCAAAATGCTATCTTCAGCCTAATTATATTGATTATTTCTCTGGCTTCCGTGATTTTGATAAGCAAAGCACTCTCTCCAGCGGTGGAGGGTTTTGTGAAAAGTATCGATGCTCCGTATTCTTTAGTTGGGGTTATTATTGCCTGCGTGGTTCTTCTGCCAGAAGGTTTTGCCGCTGTGCGTGCCGCCCGGAAAAACCAAATTCAGACATCCATCAATCTTGGCCTGGGCTCTGCGCTGGCAAGTTTAGGGCTTACTATCCCCGCTGTATCCTTGGTGTGCATCCTTAATGACATCCCATTCGTGCTCGGTTTGGATGCCAAATCCATCGTACTCCTCTGCCTAACGGTTTTTACCGTGATGCTTTCGCTAAGCCGTGGGAAGACCAACCTACTGTACGGAACCGTGCTGTTGGTAAACCTTGCGGCATACATTTTCACCGTAATTTTCCCTTAGGCCAAGCGCCTCGCCATCTCCATTTTGTGGGACATCAGCCTCGCGATATTTCCAGCTTTATAGATGGCTGCATCGGCCGCTTCACCCTCAAAATTTTCCTCTACGGTTTCCGTCCAAAGCTGAAGCCAGGTCTCGAAATGCTGTTGCTCCATCGGCACCGCCTCATTGATTGGGAAATGCGCTGCCATCGGGTTGCCCTTATAGCTCATCTGCCCGAACAGCAGCGTCTCCCAGAAGCTGTACATCTTCGGCAGGTGCGCACCCCAGTCCACCTTTGCCACATCATCGAAGAAAAATCCGATGCCGGACTTCGCCACCTTAGCATAAAAACTATTCACCAGGAGCTCGATATCCTGGCGGCTTTCTAACTTTTTCATAATTTTTAAAAATTCCAGATAAAATTAACCACAAAATCTGCCTGCCGCAAAGATTTCGCTATGATATTTATCAAGCGTATCACAGGCAATATTTGGGGCGCCATTTCCGGCTATCCGCTCCTACTCCTCGTATCGCCGCTCCGCTTCGCTCCGCGGCTCCACTGCGGGGTATCCGCTACTATCCGGGGCGCGCGCATCGGGCGGCTCACAATGCCCAAACCAAAATTCCGAAATTTGCAAAAAATAAGCCCAAAAATTGAACCACGAATACAAAAAATTCCTCGACGGCATCAAGCGTAAGCCGCCCAAAAACCTGGACCACCTCGCCCAGGAAACCCACGACGAGGTCTTCCGCGAGATCGACTGCCTCAGCTGCGCCAACTGCTGCAAGACCACCGGCCCGCTTTTCACGGAAAAAGACATCGAGCGCATCGCCAGATACCTCCGCCAAAAGCCCTCAGAATTTGAGGAAAAATACCTCCGCACCGATGAGGATGCCGACAAGGTGCTGCAGGAGCTGCCCTGCCCCTTCCTTCTTGAAGATAATTACTGCAGCATCTACGAAGTGCGCCCCAAAGCCTGCAGAGAATATCCGCACACCGACCGCCGGAAAATCTACCAGATCAATCGCCTCATGCTGAAAAACGCCGAAATCTGCCCCGCCGCAGATCTCTGGGTACAAAAGATGATGGGCAAGCTCAAATAAGTTTACGAGCTGTGCTTCTGCGCCTTCGCAATATTCAGGATTACCAGCGTGGCAAGCACCATATTTTCCAGCGGCACATACTCGTAGGGTCCGTGGAAGTTCAGGCCGCCGGCGAAGATATTAGGGCACGGCAGCCCCATATACGAAAGCTGCGCGCCGTCCGTACCGCCGCGTATCGCCTTGATGTCCGGCTCTATGCCCGCTTCCCGCATCGCCTGTGCCGCGATATCGATGATGTGCATCTTACCTTCAAACTGCTGCTTCATATTGCGGTATTGCTCTTTTATTTCGATACTAAAAGTATCTTTTCCGTATTTTTGATTAAATTCCGTTACCTTTTCCTTCAAAAATAACTTTCTCCTTTCAAACTTTTCTGCATCGTGATCCCTGATGATGTACTGAAGTTTAGCAGAGGATACATCTCCGCTGAAATCCGTGAGGTGGTAAAAGCCCTCGAAACCCCGTGTGGTCGCCGGCGTTTCCTGCGAAGGAAGAACGGAGGCGAGCTCTGCTGCCATCAGTGCCGCGTTTTTCATTTTACCGAAAGCATATCCGGGATGTACGCTCAGCCCCCGCACCGTAATTACGGCTCCTGCGGCATTGAAATTTTCGTATTCCAGCTCGCCAGCCTCGCCGCCGTCCATAGTGTATGCCCACTCTGCGCCGAATTTTTCCACATCAAATTTGTGGGCGCCCCTGCCGATTTCCTCATCCGGCGTGAAGCCTATGGCAATCCTCCCGTGCGGAATTTCCGGGTGCGCCATCAGGAATTCTGCAGCGGTTACGATTTCTGCCACGCCGGCTTTGTCATCCGCCCCGAGGAGCGTGGTGCCGTCCGTGGTGATGAGCGTATGGCCGATATGGTTTTTGAGGCTTTCGAATTGAGCCGGGGAGAGGGTGAACCCCGTTTCAGGGTTGAGCGGCAAATCGCCCCCGTCGTAATTTTCCCAGACTTTTGGGTTTACATTTTCCCCCGAAAAATCCGGCGAGGTATCGTAGTGGGCAATGAAGCCCACGGTAGGCTCCTGCGCATCGCGGGTAGCGGGGATGGTAGCGTAGATGTAGCCATTACCGTCGATCTCCACATTTTCCAGCCCCATCTGCTGCAGTTCTTCAAAGATGAATTTCGCGATGTTCCACTGCTGTGGTGTGGATGGCGTGCTGGCACTCTCCGGGTCGCTGGTGGAGTATATTTTTACATAATTCAGGAAGCGGTTCAGGAGTTTTTCCTCCCATACTTTATCAAAGCCGGTTGTGTACATTTTTTAATTTTTAACAAAGTTACGGCTTTTGGTGATGCGTTCAGGAAATAAACCTTTCTCGCTGTTCCGCGGAAGGCAGCAGGCAGCTTTCGCCGGCTATTTTCTTTCTGTTTTCCGCCACCATATCGTAGATTTTGTCCAAAACTATTTTTGGAAACGCCCTCAGCAGCCCCAGAGCGCGGTAGCCTCCCCCCAGGGTGCGCCCGATTTCTATCACTGCATACATTTTCGTATAGCGGCGGCCGTTTTTCAGGAAATAAAGAGTACTGAAGTTTTCCGCTGGCAACCCCCTGCTGCGAAGGTACTCCTGCCCGTACCCGCTCTGAAGGGGCGCAAAGCGAAACCTGCCTACCCGGTCGCGTTTTAAAATCCACTGCACCCAGAAATTACAAAAACCGCAGTCCCCATCGTAGAGAACAATATTATCAAAAGTCATAATTCAAAGTAAAACTTTATGGCAATAGGCTGCAGAGTTTCGCCGGGAAAAGTTTAAATTAGCAAAATTGCTTTTTCATTTTTAAAATTCTGCGTGGCTGAAGGTACCGAAAAAAAAGAAATTAAAATTACCGAGCTGTCTGCTGGGCTGCTATGGAGCACGGGATTCCAGATATCTACCGATAGCAAAATAAATTACATTAATGCGCTGTTATCGGTGGGTTTTGATTCCGTTTCGCTCGGTATTTTTTCGGAGGCAGGGGATATGATAAAGGTGCTGAAAAATATTGATAAAAATAATTCTCACACTAAAATTCTCGTAACGGCGCAGAGCCTCCCTGCGGTGGATGCGGCATCAAAGTATCCCGAAATAGACAGCGTAATTCTTGCTTCAGCCTCAGCCCCAAAATCAGAATATTTTGCCCGAAACCCGGATGCTGTCTTGATAGAGCTAAAGGAGGGTGGATGTCAATCTTTTACAGTCAGTATGTTTAACCCCGGCGCTCAGTTAAAGTGCCTCTCTACAATGCAGATCATCAACCTGCTGGCTGCTACAAAAACTCCTCACGGCCTTAGCCTCCTCAATTTTGAAACAGCGTGGAATATCGGGAAGAAAATCTTCAGCCCGTAGATTGTAATACGAAAAGCCGCCCAGGTTTGGCGTCCCGAACGGCTTTTTATAAAATTAATTTTTAGAAGGTGGAATTGCTTTCGTTGAATTTTTCCTCCACCTTATCCCAGTTAATTACATTCCAGAAAGCGGAAATATAGTCCGGTCTTTTGTTCTGATACTTCAGGTAGTAGGCGTGTTCCCACACATCCAGCCCTACCAGCGGTGTGCCCTGCTTCTCGGCCACAGGCATCAGCGGGTTGTCCTGGTTTGGTGTGGAGGTCACCTCCACTTTCCCGTCTGCAGTTTTTATCAGCCATGCCCATCCGGAGCCGAAGCGCCCCTTTGCCGCTTCTGTGAAAACTTCCTTGAATTTTTCAAATCCGCCAAAGTCCTCAATAGCCTGCTTTATATTTCCCACCGGCTCTTTGCTTCCGCCGGGTGTAAGGATGTCCCAGAAGAATGTGTGGTTCCAGTGGCCGCCACCGTTGTTTCTCACTGGCGTTTTATCCGTGCCAGTTTTGCAGATTTCCTCGATGGATTTTCCTTCCAGCTCGGTGCCTTCTATCGCTTTGTTCAGGTTGTCCACATAAGTTTGGTGATGCTTGGTGTGGTGGATTTCCATAGTTTTCGCATCAATGTGCGGCTCAAGGGCTGCGTAATCGTAGCTTAGTTGTGGTAGTGTAAACATAATCCTGTTTTTAGTGTTGGCCAAATATACAGTAATTCTGCCGGACTGCCCGATTTTTTAAGACACTTTAACAGTGTTTACTTCTGCATGCTCATCAGGAATTCCTCATTGTTCCTCGATTCTCTTACGCGTTTCTCCACAAATTCCATAGCTTCCACTGGGTTCATTTCTGCAAGGTATTTCCGCAATATCCACATTCTCTGCTGCGTCATTTCATCCAGGAGCAGATCATCACGCCTTGTGCTGGAAGCCACCAAATCAATCGCCGGGAAGATTCTCTTGTTGGCAATCCTTCTATCCAGCTGAAGTTCCATATTTCCGGTGCCTTTAAATTCCTCGAAAATCACCTCGTCCATTTTAGAACCTGTGTCAATCAGCGCTGTGGCAATTATGGTTAATGAGCCGCCGTTCTCGATTTTTCTTGCAGCCCCGAAAAACCGCTTCGGCTTGTGCAGCGCGTTGGCATCCACACCGCCGGAAAGAATTTTTCCGGAAGCCGGCGTCACGGTGTTGTAAGCTCTTGCCAGCCTTGTGATGGAATCCAGCAGTATCACCACATCGTGCCCGCACTCTACCATTCTTTGGGCCTTTGCCAGAACTAAATTTGCAACCTTTACATGCTTTTCTGCCGCCTCGTCGAAGGTGGAGGCTATTACTTCCGCATTCACGCTGCGTTCCATATCCGTTACTTCTTCCGGCCTTTCGTCGATTAGCAATACCATCATATAGGCTTCCGGGTGGTTTTCGGAAATAGCGTTGGCAATGTCTTTCAGAAGCATTGTTTTCCCGGTTTTCGGCTGCGCCACAATCATCGCCCGCTGTCCTTTGCCAATAGGCGCAAACATATCCACAAGCCTTGTGGAAACCGTGGAGCCTCTGCCCGCAAGATTGAATTTTTCTTCCGGGAAAAGCGGCGTAAGGTATTCGAAGGCCACGCGGTCTTTCAGGTAGGAAACATCGCGGCCGTTCACCTCTACAGGCTTTAAAAGAGAGAAGTATTTCTCGCCTTCTTTCGGTAGGCGTACGATGCCTCTTACGGTATCGCCGGTTTTCAGGCCGTAGTTGCGAATTTGGGCCGTGGAAACATACACATCATCCGGCGAAGAAATGTAGCTGAAATCCGATGAGCGTAGGAAGCCGTAATTATCAGGTAGAATTTCCAGCACGCCCTCGATTTCCACAATCCCGTCGAAATTAAATTCCTTCTTCGCCTCTACATCTTCCGAGCTGCCGCCGTTTCGCTGGTTTTGAAAGCGCGGGTTTTGCCCGTGCTGATTATTGTTGTGGTGGCGGCTACCGTTGTTGCTATTACCATTTTGATGATTACCATTTTGGGAATTTCCGCCGTTTCCGTTTTGGTGGTTCGGGTTTTGCCTGCCGTTTTGTCCGTTTCGGTGGTTATTGTTTTTCAAATTTTTCTGCTGCCTTGCTTCCTGGGCATTTTGCGGAATTTCTTCCCCGTTTTCCTGCGGTGTTTCGGCTGGCGCTGCAGCATCTGCAATTTCAGCAACGGTGGTTTCCTGCTCCTGCGCTGTGGCTTCCTGTGCTGCGGCATTCCGCGGTTTTCTGCCGCGCTTTTTAGGTGCTGGTCTTTCTTCGGAGGTGTCTGGGGTTGCAGGTTTTTCTGCTGCTATTTCTTTAGAATTTTCCACGGCGTTTTCCGCAGAAATTTCATCGGGGGCTTCCACAACTTTTTTCGGCCTGCCTGGTTTTCTGCCGCTTTTTTTCGGCTCTGCTTTTGCCGTGGTTTCTTCGGCATTCGTGCCGAAGTTTTTGGCATAATATTCCGCTGCCGTTGCTTTGTTCGCCGCTTGAAAATCCAGGATGGCATAGGCTAAATCCTGTGCTGTGCTGCCTTTCGGCACATTTTGACCAAGGCCCTTCATTATCTTGGTCAGTTCCGCTGCGGTTTTTCCGCTAAGCGTTTCGAGATTGAACATATAAGGTCACAAAAAGTATCAAACAAATGAAATGGAAACCGGCTGAGATGGTGCGGTTTCTGTGATTAAGTGCTGCAAATCTACAGCAATTTTTGAATTGTGCAAAAAAATATCTTATTTTTGCCAAATATTTCCTGAAAACCTATGCTTCAGAGAATTCAGACGGTTTGGATGGCGCTTGCCTTGTTGTGCGGCTTCTCGCTGATTTTTGTAAAGGACGACCTTGGGCCGCAGCTTTTGGATGGCGCCTTTTACTTCCTTATGGCGGTTTTTACAGCGCTTACGGTTTTCAGCATTTACAGTTTTAAAAATAGAAAATTACAGGTGTTGCTGAACAGGATCGGCATCGTACTGAACGCATTGTTGCTCGCTCTGCTGTCGTACTGGCTGCTAAGCTTACCCGGAGGAATGGAGTTTCCTGAGAAGGGTATTGAGCCGCTGTTTCCCCTCCTGGCTATGGTGTGCCTGGCTATTGCCAACACATTTATCCGCCGGGACGAGAGGCTCGTGAAATCTGTGGACAGGCTGCGGTAAAGCGGAAACTTTTTTTTGAGTGAAGACAGCTCCGGACTCCCGGGGCTGTTTTTTTTGTGCTGACGGTTTCCGGTTGTATATTTGGAAAATTTTCTTTGAAATAAAATGATATTCCGTGCAGATATTCAGGGTCTTAGGGCTATTGCTTTTTTGAGTGTTTTTATCTTCCATTTAAACAAAGCCTGGTTGCCAGGTGGTTTTTTGGGGGTTGATATATTCTTCGTGATTTCGGGCTACCTTATTACCACCATCACAATTTCGGATATGGATAAGGGCAGATTTACTTTCGGAAATTTTTTTAAAAAAAGGCTCGTCCGGATCGCGCCGGCATACTATGCTTTGATTTTTGGGGTGTCGCTTGCTGCCTGCCTATTCTACCTCAGCACGGATATTAAAACATTCAGGGACGACCTTTCGTATGCGTTAATATTCCTCTCCAATAAAATCTTCTCCCGCGGAGATTCCTATTTTGGTGCCAAGCTGAGCGAGAATCCTTTGCTCCACACCTGGTCATTGGCCATAGAGATGCAGTTTTATCTTATCCTTCCGTTTATTCTTTATTTTGTAAAGAAGAGGAGGTTCCTGGTTCTGCTCGTTGCAACTTTGGTCCTCACCGCGCTTTCCGGTTATTCTATCTACATTGCCGGGGAAAAGCTGAAAACCTATTTTTCACTTCCTGCGAGAATCCCCGAGTTCCTTGTGGGCTGTATGATTGCCGGGCGGTTTCCTCGTGGCGAGAAGGTGCGTACGAAGCATTCCGACTGGCTCTTTTCCCTAGCCTGTGTGGCGCTGCTCTGCTGCTTTTTCCTGATATCAGAAGATGCGAAATTCCCGGGGCCTCTCGCGCTAGTTCCCTGCACCGCCGCCGCGGTGATGCTGCTGGTCGAAACCCCGCTCTCCAGATTTCTCACTTCACGCGCGATGGTGTATATCGGCACACTGTCTTATTCGTTGTATTTGTGGCATTGGCCTGTGATGGCATTTATAAGATATTCTACAGATTCGTATGAATTTACGGCTCTTCAGGTGCTGATGATCTGCATTCTTACTTTTATCTTGGCATGGCTTTCATTTCATTTTGTTGAAGAAAAACAAAGGAAAACCTCGTGGAAAAAATTCCGCGTCGCATTACCCCTCTCTATACTGTTTCTTTTCCTTTTTGTAAGATATGGTATGTGGCAAGTGAAAAAAATGAAGGACATTGAAGCAATTTACGCGCGTCCTTATTTTGGAATGAAATCACATAAAACTCCGGAAGTTGAAAAGTTTGGAGATTTAAACGAAGATACTAAAATGGTACTAATAGGCGATAGCCACGCCCTTATGATGAAGCCTTTTTTGGATAAATTAGGCCAAAAGAAAGGATTTTCATTCCAGACTCTCACTTGCGATGTGTTTCCTGCTCTCTCGGGTTATAATGAGGATGCAATAGACCTGAATGATCCAAGCAGATATAGGTATTATGAATACAGCCAGTCGATCGTACCAAAAACCGATAGCCTTATAAGAAGTAATGATGTAATTGTAATAACATCAATTTTTTATTCAAGACCGGAATTAGCTCCAGCCTTAAAATCATTAATCCAGAGACTGGACGACAAGCAAAAACTCATTTTAATAAAAACATTCCCTATATTCATACAAAACCCACTCAAAATAAACAATGGGATGATTCGCAATTCAAAAATGAAGCTCTCATCAAGGGACAACCCAAATGATGCTGCATTTTTACAATCTCTGAAAACTGAAAATGTATTTATTTACGACATTTCCAAAAGCCCTGTGTTTAAAACGGCGCCGTACCTGAATGATACCGTGATTTATTATAACGGCGACCATATCAACACTTACGGCTCGCGGCGTCTTGCCGATTATTCCGGAGAGGATTTTTATCAGTTTCTGAAGGAGGTAGATCCCGAGACATTCAAAAAATAATACAGGAAAAAAGAGCTTCGGAACTTTTCGAGTGAAGGCAGCCCTGGGAATTCGGGGCTGTTTTTTGTTTAATGTTTAAAATTGAAAGTTTAGGGTTCAACATTGTGCTGCGGTATTTAATTTTATTAACCACAGAGGCACACAGTTTTTTTAATGTCATCGAAAGATGGTTCTTAGTTTAAAGTTGAGAGTTTAAATTTTAGTTTTCGTGTAAGCACGAAGTCACAGAGTTTTATAGCTTTTACTTTCATTAAAACGCTGCAGCTTAGGTTTTGGTGGAATGTCATCCTGAGCTTGTCGAAGGGCAAAAACAATTGAAGCTTTACGCTTCGACAGGCTCAGCGTGACAGGATGCGCTCCGGCAGGCTCAGCGTGGCAAGGCATTAACTTTTTTTGCTCTTAGCAAGCTCCGGAAGCAACTCCCATTGCCCACTGATGATAGCTTGCTTCTTCTTACGGCTCCAGCCTTTCACCTGCTTTTCAAAAGCTATAGCCTGCACGACATCATTAAACTCCTGTTGAAATACGAGTTTCAAGGGTCGCCTTGAAAAGGTATAACAATCGGGATAGCGACCTTCATCGTGTTGTATTAGGCGTTGTTCTAGGTTTCCGCTGATTCCCGTATAGTAGCTGCCGTCCGAGCACTCAAGTATGTAAACGAAGTATTGCTTCATTCCGTGAAAATATGAAAAATTAGTTTTTAATCACCCTTATCAGGGATTGTCACCCTGAGCTTGTCGAAGGGCAAAAACTATTGAGGCTTTACGCTTCGACAGGCTCAGCGTGACAGGATGCGCTTCGACAGGCTCAGCGTGACAGGATGCGCTTCGGCAGGCTCAGCGTGATAAAATCACTCAGCCTAAACCTCATTCTTTACCTAAAAGTATTTTTAAGTAAATTCGCCTGATGTTTGTTTCAGAATATATCTCGCGGGATTATCCCGCATTCAGCCCGGAAGATCCGGCAGAGGAGGCGTACGAAATCTGCCGCAGCTTCGGCTTTACCCACATTTTTATTGAGGAAGAGGGGTATTTCGCCGGTGCGCTGCGCCAGGATTTTCTTGAAGATTTTTTAGAGAGCAGGCTTAGCGACCTGAGGGTGCATTACGAAAAATTCGCCCTGCCAGCGGATGCCGGGGTGCTGGAGAGCCTCCCGGTATTCCACACCTACAACACCAGCGTGGTGCCCATAATCTCCAGAGAGGAGAGGTACGAGGGCTATGTGGAGTACCGCGATGTATTTGCGGAGCTGGCGCGCTACCCGCTTTTTAGCGAGGCAGGAGCGGTGCTCACCCTGCAGACGCCGGCGGCGCACTGGTCGATGAGCGAAATCTCGCAGATTGTGGAGGGCAGCAACGGGCGGATACACGGCGTATTCATCAGCAGGATAAATACGGACAGCATCGAAATTACCCTGAAAATCAGCAGTGGCGGGCTCAGCTCGATAGAGGAGACCTTCGAGCGCTATGGCTATATTATCATTAACAAGCATTATCAGAACGAGCGCGATGAGCTGATGCGCCAGCGATTCGATTTTCTGCAGAAATATATAGAAGTGTGATGAAGGCGGCCATCTATACCCAAAAGAACGACCTGGATGTTTTCCTTTACCTCAGCAGGTTCATCTCCGAGCTGGATAAGCGCGGCGTAAAGGCGATAGTGCATACCGGCACGGCGGAGAACCTGCAGTTCTCTGCGAATTTCAAGACTTTCTCCAACTACGAGGGGCTGGCGAGCCACGGCGTGGATTTCTTTTTCTCTTTCGGCGGAGACGGCACCATCGTAAGCTCCCTATACTACATTCAGGACCTGGGCATCCCGGTGGTGGGGGTAAATATGGGCAGGCTGGGCTTTCTGGCGAGCTTTACCAAGGAAAACCTCTTCGGCTACCTGGATGATATTTTAAGAGGGAATACCAACATCAGCCACCGCAGCGTGGTGGAGGTGCACCTGCCGGAGGAGTACGACATCTTCCCCTACGCGCTGAACGATGTAGCCATCTCCAGGAGGGAAACCACAAGCATGATCACGGTGGAATCCTATATAGATAACGAGTTCCTGAATGTGTTCTGGGGAGATGGGGTTATAGTCTCCACCCCTACGGGCTCCACCGCCTATTCCCTGAGCTGCGGCGGGCCGATCATCGCCCCGAACAACAATAATTTCGTGATCACTCCCATCGCTCCGCACAACCTGAATGTGCGCCCGCTGATTGTGAATGACGATGTGGAGGTAAAATTCCGTGTGCAGAGCCGCGCCAAACATTTTACCCTCTCCCTGGATTCGCGGCTGGTGCACATACCGGTGGAGACGGAGTTCAGCGTGAGGAAGGCGCAGTTCCATTTCGCTCTGGTACACCCCAATGATCTGAATTTCTACGAAACCATCCGCCAGAAACTGCTGTGGGGGCAGGACAGAAGAGAGCATAAAAATTCATAAAAATTCTTTAATTTTACGACAAAAGTTTATCAAAATTCTAAGTTATGAGCAGAAAATTCCCGGCAGGTGTTGCCACAGGAAATTTGGTAACGGAAATCTTCCAGTACGCCAAGGAAAACCAATTTGCCCTCCCGGCAGTGAATGTAATCGGATCCAGCAATGTGAACGCCACTATGGAGACCGCTGCGAAGCTGAACGCGCCGGTAATCATCCAGTTCTCCAACGGTGGGGCAGCCTTTAATGCGGGCAAGGGCCTGAACAACGACGGGCAGCGGGCTGCCATCCTGGGGGCGGTGGCAGGAGCAAAGCACATCCACACCCTTGCGGAAGCCTACGGAGCCACGGTAATCCTGCACACGGACCACTGCGCGAAGAAACTTCTGCCATGGATAGACGGGATTATGGATGCCAATGAGGCGCATTTTAATCAGACCGGCAAGTCGCTCTATTCCTCCCATATGCTGGATCTTTCCGAAGAAACCCTGGAGGAAAACCTGGAAATTTCCCAGAAATATTTTGAGAGGATGGCGAAGATGAATATGACAATCGAGGTGGAAATCGGGGTGACCGGCGGCGAGGAAGACGGCGTGGATAACTCCGATGTGGATAACGCAAAGCTCTATACCCAGCCGGAAGATGTGGCATACACCTACGAGAAACTAAAGCAGATTTCGCCAAACTTCACCATCGCCGCGGCATTCGGGAATGTGCACGGCGTATACAAGCCGGGCAATGTGGTGCTGACGCCGAAGATCCTCGACAATTCGCAAAAATTTGTACAGGAAAAATTCGGCACCGCAGCGAAGCCTATCAACTTCGTATTCCACGGAGGATCTGGCTCTTCGCTGGAAGAAATCCGCGAGGCTATCGGCTACGGCGTAATCAAAATGAACATAGATACCGACCTGCAGTACGCCTATCTGGAAGGCATCCGCGATTATATGCGCGACAGAACCGACTATCTGCAGGGGCAAATCGGCAACCCGGAAGGCGAGGACTCCCCGAACAAAAAGCACTACGACCCGCGCGTGTGGCTGAGAAAAGGTGAGGAAACATTTACCAAAAGGCTTACCCAGGCTTTCGAAGACCTGAACAATGTGAACACATTAGGGTAAACCTTGCCTAGAAAATAAATCACCTGCCCGGCGGAATTTCTGCCGGGCTTTTTTTCTGATGACAAGTTGAGGCAAGATAATTTTGACTATGAACGAAAATAATTACCTTAGCTGAAATTTTCTTTTTTAAAAATTCTGCATGGCGTTTGAATGGTTTAGAAGGCAGGCGAAAAACATTACTACCTCCACCGCGGAGAAGAAGGATATGCCCAAAGGGCTTTGGCATAAAACCCCCACGGGGAAGATCATAGAGTACGACGCCCTGCGGGCAAATAACTATGTATCGCCGGAAGATGACTTCCATGTAAGGATCGGGAGCAAGGAATATTTCGACATAATATTCGACGGGGGCACCTGCAGGGAGCTGGATGCCAAGGTAGAAAGCATAGACCCGCTGAAATTTAAAGATACCAAGGCGTACAGCGACCGCCTAAAGGAGGTAAAGAGCAAAACAAAGCTTACGGACTCCATCCGCAGCGCTACCGGCAGCGTGAACGGGCTGGAGATGGTGGTGTCCTGTATGGATTTTGCCTTCATCGGGGGCTCCCTCGGCTCCGTGATGGGCGAGAAAATCAGCCGCGCGGTAGACTACTGCATAAAAAACAGGCTTCCGTATATGATCATCAACCAGACGGGCGGGGCGCGCATGCAGGAGGCAGCGATTTCATTAATGCAGATGGCAAAAGTGCAGTGCAAGCTCGCGCAACTCTCCGAGGCGGGGCTGCCATACATCTCGTACCTTACCGATCCTACATTCGGCGGGGTGACGGCCTCTTTTGCAATGACGGGCGACATCATCATGGCGGAGCCGGGCGCGCTCATAGGCTTTGCAGGGCCGCGCGTAATCCGCGAAACAATAGGAAGGGATCTCCCGGAAGGCTTCCAGACCTCGGAGTTCCTCCTGGAGAAAGGTTTCGTGGACTTCATAGTAAAGCGTACGGAAATAAAGGAAACCGTAAGCCAAACCCTGCGGCTGCTGATGAACAAGTGAAGCCCTGCCTGAATTTCTTTCTGCTCGTGCTGTCTCGCCCCGCCTTCGCGCTGCTCTCTGGACTTGCATTCATTAAAACAAAAATAACAGCAGAGAAGACCTGGCGGGGCAGCCGAAGAAGCAGCGCCTTCCGGGCGTATGAAAATGCTCTGCTCGGCTCCCTGGTGATGATGTACTGCTGCAAGATATCATCTCCTCGAAAATCTGCCGCCTGGGCACGCCGGATCGCAGAACTTACTGAGCAAGTTTTTACCAAAAATCCATCTGCGCAGGAAATAAACCTTCATAACATAAATGTGGGCGTTAGCCATTTTTTTGAATTACTACCGGGGGTGCACCGCCAGTTTTTCGAGACCTCCTTCTTTGTGCCGGGGCTTTTATCTAAAATAAAAAATGCCGAAGGCAAGCCGGAAGCCGCAGGCCCCGACTCGCTAATAATAGCAAAAAATAATGAAGGTATTTACTAAATTGGTAATTTCGCCAAAAATAAAAAAATGGTTCTCAGCCGCATCTGGTCCGCATTCATCATCGTAGCGCTCTGCGTGGCGGGGTGGAAATATCTTACTTCCCCGGATTATAAGGATATCTTCAACGATATGGTAGTGGGCAGGGGCGGCGATACCGTGCGGATTTCCACTGTGCCGCTGAGGGAAGTACCGGGGGAGGTTTTGGCAAAGTTTGAAATAGAGCCTGCGAATGCGGTGGCAGCGGAAGGAAGAATTCAATATAAAATAAATCCTCAGCAGCAAACCGCTGAAAAATTCCGCGTGCAGGATACCGATGGGGTTATCGGCACCAGCCGCACCGCCGTGGATATCTGCATCGGGCTTGTGGGTATTATGACGCTGTTTATGGGCTTTATGTCCATCGCGGAGAAGGCGGGTGCCGTCACGGTTCTCAGCCGGGCGATTCAGCCCTTTTTCTCAAAACTCTTCCCGGAAATCCCGAAAGACCACCCGGCCTTCGGGCATATGCTGCTGAATTTTTCCGCCAATCTTTTGGGGTTAGACAATGCTGCTACGCCGTTTGGGCTGAAGGCGATGGAGAGCCTGCAAACCCTGAACCCGAAGAAGGACACGGCGAGCAATGCACAGATCATGTTCCTGTGCCTGCACGCCGGGGGGATGACGCTGATACCGGTGTCCATCATCGCGATTCGCGCCTCATTGGGCTCCCAGTCGCCCACGGATATCTTCCTGCCGTGTATGATAGCGACCTTTGCCGCCACGATGGCCGCGATGATTATTGTGTCAATTTATCAGAAAATCAATCTGCTGAATGCTACGGTGCTTGCCTATGTGGGAGGGATTTCCGCACTCATCGCCGCATTGGTATGGTACCTCACGGGGCTCTCGAAGGAGGGGCTGGATCAGTTCAGCAAAGTGCTGAGCAACGGCTTGATTTTGTTAATTTTTCTACTCATCGTCCTCGGCGGTGTTTATAAGAAAATCAATGTTTTTGATGCGTTTATCGATGGCGCGAAAGACGGTTTTACCACCTGCGTGAAGATTATCCCGTACCTGGTGGGTATGCTGGTGGCTATTTCTATGCTGCGCACTTCCGGCGTTTTTGATGTAATCATCGGGGGGATGCGCTGGCTCGCCGATCTCTCGGGTGCCGATACGCGTTTTGTGGACGGGCTGCCAACCGCCCTGATAAAGCCGCTTTCCGGAAGCGCGGCGCGGGGTATGATGGTGGATGCGATGCAGACCTTCGGGCCGGACAGCTTTCAGGGCCGGCTGGCTGCGGTGCTGCAGGGCAGCTCGGATACTACATTTTATGTTATCGCAGTGTACTTTGGCTCCGTGGCGGTGACCAACACGCGATATGCCGTTCCGGCGATGCTTCTGGCAGATTTGGTGGGTGTGATCACATCTATCGTTCTTGCCTATATGTTCTTCGGGTAATGCGCGCTACTGCGGAATTGGCGCTGTGGACGGTACCGGGATCGAACCAGCGACCTCTGCGATGTCAACGCAGCGCTCTGAACCAACTGAGCTAACCGTCCGCTTAATACAATAAAAAAAATCCCAGATTACTCTGAGATTTTTGTGGGTTCTGAGGGATTCGAACCCCCGACCCTCTGGGTGTAAACCAGATGCTCTGAACCAACTGAGCTAAGAACCCTTGTTTTTGGTTCGGCAAATATACGGCGTTTTTTTAAACCTGCAAATTATTTTGCAAAAATTCTCCAACAATAAAGTTACTACCGCCTACAAAAATCATCTCTCCAGGCGTAAGTGTTTCTTTTGCAGAAAGATAGGCATCCTGCACTTTTTCAAAAATTTTATAAGGTATACCGGATTTTTTTAGCTGGTGTTCATATTCCTGCGGGTTTCTGCCTCTTGCCACATAAGGTTTAGCAAAATAATACTCTGCATTTTCTGGCAGCATCTGCAGAACCTCACCTATTTTCTTGTCATTCACAAAGCCGAGGATGATGTGCTTGCGCTGCGGCATCTCGTTGAGCTGGCTGAATACCTCCGTGAGGCCGGCCAGGTTATGCCCCGTGTCGCAGATGGTGAGCGGGTCCCGAGAAAATTCGTACCAGCGGCCCAGGAGGCCCGTGTTGCGCTGCACATTCCCAAGCCCGGTACGGGGCGCGCTGCCGGGTATCCGAACATTCTGCCTGCGGAGTTCTTCTGCGATAGCCACTGCCACGCGGATGTTTTTTTTCTGGTAATTGCCACTCAGGTCGGTGCTCAGGTCGGTGCTAATCTTTGTGGCATCAATGAATTCGGCTTTTTTTTCTGCAGCGATATTTCGGATGATTTCCTGTACTGTCGGATTTTCTTCTCCGCAAACTACGGGGATGCCTTCTTTAATGATGCCCGCTTTTTCTGCCGCGATTTCCTCCACAGTATCGCCCAAAACATCCTGATGGTCCACCGCCACGCTGGTAATGGCGGTGAGCACGGGGTGGATGATGTTTGTAGCGTCCAGCCTGCCGCCGAGCCCGACTTCTATCACTGCAAAATCTACCTGCTGCTGCTGGAAATATTCGAAAGCCATTACAGTGGTAAATTCGAAAAAAGAAGGCCTTATGTCTTGGGGGATTTCCTTCAGTCTTTGGATGAAGCTAAAAACAAAATCGCGGCTGGCATTCTGGCCGTTAACCTTGATCCTCTCGGTAAAGTCCAGTATGTGCGGCGAGGTGTACAGCCCCGTGCGGTAGCCTGCTTCCTGCAGTACGCTTGCCGTCATACTGCTCACGGAGCCTTTGCCGTTGGTCCCCGCGATATGTACGCAGCGCAAAGTTTTCTGCGGGTTTCCAAAAAAATCGCAAAGCCTGGCGATGTTCTGCAGCCCTGGTTTGTAGGCGCCCTTGCCGGCGCTCTCCCAGCGGGGGGCTTGTGCGTACAGCCATTCCACGGCTTGCGTATATTCGTTTTCTGTCATAGGAGATTTTTGAATTGCAAATTTAGTAAGAGTATAGCTGCTGCAGGATTTATAAAAATTTAAACAAAGAAATGAACAAAAGGTTAATTAATTGTTAAAACATTAAAAGTTCAAACTTTTGGAAAGGCATTTGCATCTTCCGTTCTACAAAACGCACTATGGAGGGCTACGAGGGTATTTACGAAAATAAAAATTTATCGGATGCGGAACGCGCTACTGAAAAAGAGCTTGCATCAGAAAAAAGTTACGGCGTAAATTCATCAGAGAAAATCTCAATTGTAAAGGAGGAGGTTGCCTTCGGGAAAAAGGAAGTAGAAAGGGGCAGGCACATTTTCAGAAAAGAAGTATCTGAGCGGGAGGTTCCAGCAGAAGTTGAACTTCGGTCAGATAAATTTGACATACAGCGAGTGCCAAAAAACGAGGAGGTTGATTTCATCCCAGAGATTCGTCAGGAAGGCGATGTAACCGTGATCCCCGTGGTGAAAGAGGTCCCCGTGGTAGTGAAGAAGCTTATGCTCGTGGAGGAAATTATCATTACCAAAACCACGGAAGCACACACCGAAACAGTTAATGCTTTCGTGCGGGAGGAAGAGTTTAAGCACGAATTTATTGAGACAGAAAACAATTCACAAAATATCTAACAATTAAAAAATTATTATTATGAACTACACTGTAGTAGGTTTGTTCAGAACCGCAGAAGAAGCACAAAGAGCATCAGAAAGACTTGATGATGCAGGATTCGAAAAAGAAAATGTAGACTACTCTCCGTACAGATACGAAGGGGATTACGAAGGGGAGGATTTTGATTATGATGAAGACGAAAGGTCCGGATCCTTCTGGGACAGGCTTTTCGGCGCAGATGAGCCCGTACGGAGAACTTACAGCGCAGCAGGTGCAAGAAGCAATGTGGTAACAGTATACACAGACGATGCAGACCGCGCTGAAAGAGCGAGAGACATTATGGATGAAAACGGCGCTATCAGCGTGGATGACCACATCCCTACAGGCTATAATGAAGCTGGATATGCTGCAGGAACAGCGGTAGAAGGTACCCAAACACAGAACTTTGCTCAGACCACTGAAGGTTCAGACAAGGTGGAAGTAGTAAAAGAAGAGCTGAATGTAGGCAAAAGAGAAGTAGAGCAAGGCGGTGTGCGCCTAAGGAGCCGCATCATCGAGCGTCCAGTGGAAGAAAGTGTACGCCTTCGTGAAGAGCGTGTGTATGTGAAAAGACAACCGGTAGATAGAGCGGTAACTGACGCAGACCGCGCATTCCAAAACCAGACTGTGGAAATGTCTGAAACTCACGAAGTGCCGGTAGTAGATAAAACTGCCCGCGTGGTAGAAGAAATCGAGCTTGCAAAAGATGTGACAGAGCGCGACGAAACCATCTCCGATACTGTACGCGAAACTGAGGTAGATGTAGAAAACCTTGGTTCTGACAGAAGAGATGACCTTGTTTAAATAATTAAAATTCCTAATCTAGGCTGCCCTCGGGCGGCTTTTTTATTTTTTAGAAAAAAATTACGGAATGAAAATGCGCGTGGCAATCATCGGGGGCGGGGCTGCAGGGATGTTCTGCGCCGCCAATCTTGAAGAGGAAAAATGTGAGGTAAAGATATTCGAGCAGAATGCCGATGTATTGCAGAAAGTAAAAATCTCTGGCGGAGGGCGGTGCAATGTGACCCACGCCTGCTTCGATCCGCGCGAGCTCGCCAAGTTTTACCCCAGAGGCAGCAGGGAGCTTTTAAGCGTATTCTCAAAATTCCAGCCGGCGGATACCATCGCCTGGTTCGAAGAACGCGGCACGAAGCTGAAAACCGAGGACGACAACCGCGTGTTCCCGGAGAGTAACAACTCGCAAAGCATCATTGACACCATCACGAAAGAAGTTCTAGCAAAGGGATTCGAGGTGAAGACACGCTGCGCCATTCGGGACATCGCCTGTGAGGAAGAAATTTATAAAATTTCTACTTCCGGGGGGGTATACCCTGCCGATGCCGTAGTATTCGCCACGGGCAGCGCGCCAAGATCGCTGAAAATATTGGAAAATCTCGGTCACGGCATCGTGCCGCCGGTGCCGTCGCTGTTTACTTTCAATGTTCAGGATGCGCTGCTGGAGGGGCTTTCCGGCACAAACTTTGAATATGCGGAAATATCAGTCCCCGCTTTAAAAACGGAAGAATCTGGCGCGCTGCTCATCACGCACTGGGGGCTCTCCGGGCCGGCAATCCTGAAACTTTCAGCGTGGAAGGCACGAGAATTAGCGGCGCAGAATTATCGGTTTGAAATCCTTGTGAATTTCATCGGGGAAAACATTCGGGATACTGAAGAAATTTTCCTTGATTTTAGAAATAACCATCCTAAAAAATCCATAGGCCAGAGCAAAATTTTCAATGTAACTCACCGCTTCTGGCAGAGAGTTCTCGAAATATCTCAAATCAAAGCTGAAAAACAGCTCTCCCAAATCAGCAAAAAAGAAATAATGGCAATGCTGGAAAATCTTTGCAGGAAGCGTTTTTCGGTAAACGGGAAATCTACCTTCAAAGAGGAGTTCGTAACGGCGGGCGGCGTGGAGCTGAAAGAAATTAATTTTAAAACGATGCAATCCAAACTGCTGGAGAATTTCTTCCTCGCCGGCGAGGTTCTGGACATCGATGCCGTAACCGGCGGCTTCAACTTCCAAGCGTGCTGGAGCGAGGCTTGGCTGATTGCCCAGGCACTGAATGGCACTGTCTAAAGTTTTCGCAAATGAGAAATAAGAATAAGGTGGCACGCATAAAAAGCCTATTTTTGCAGGTGAAATGGCAGATATCATCCAACTTTTGCCGGATCATGTGGCGAACCAGATAGCAGCGGGCGAGGTGGTGCAGCGCCCGGCATCCATCGTGAAGGAGCTTCTGGAGAATGCCATAGATGCAAAGGCTAGCAAAATAGAACTTATCGTGCGAGAATCCGGCAGGAACCTCATCCAGGTGGTGGACAACGGCATCGGGATGAGCGAAACGGATGCCCGAATGGCCTTCGAAAGGCACGCCACTTCCAAAATCCGAAACACTGAGGATATTTTTAAAATAGCCTCCAAGGGCTTCCGCGGCGAGGCGCTGGCGTCCATCGCGGCGGTGGCGCAGGTAGAGCTGAAGACGCGGAAAAAGGATGCGCCCATAGGTACCAACATCTACATAGAAGGTGGGGGGCTCCAGTTTCAGGAGCCGGTACAGACGGCGGAAGGCTCCAATTTTTTGGTGAAAAATCTTTTTTACAATGTCCCCGCAAGGCGCAAATTCCTGAAAAATAATAATGTGGAATTCCGGCACATCCTCGATGAGTTCCAGCGGGTGGCGCTTGCGCATCCGGAGGTGGAGTTTGATCTCTATCATAACGACGATATCGTCTTCCGCCTGCGCAAGGGCTCCCAGCTGCAGCGCATCGTGGAGATTTTCGGGCGGAAGCTGCAGCCGCTCCTTATCCCCATAAAAGAGGAGCTGGACTGGGTACGGTTTCACGGATATGTGGCTAAGCCGGAGGGGGCAAAGAAGGTGCGCGGCGAGCAGTTTTTCTTTGTAAACGGCAGGTATTTCCGCAGCCCGTACCTCAGCAAGGCAGTGGTGGAGGCATTCGAAGGGCTGCTGATGCCGGGCTACATTCCGTCATTTTTCCTCTACCTGGAGCTGGATCCTGGCAGGATTGATGTCAATATACATCCGCAGAAAACCGAGGTAAAGTTTGAGGATGAAAGCCTGATCTTCGCCCTCATCCGCTCCACCGTCAAGCGCGCTCTGGGCATCTACAACATTGCCCCGTCGCTAGATTTTGACCGAGATCCGCAGGTTGAGAATTTTCTCGGAAACGCTACGGCCAGCTCGCTGAACAAGCCGGCGGGCATCACGGTAGACCGGAATTTCAATCCCTTTGAACAGGAAGGCAAAACCCAGCCGGAAATGCTGAATCTGGAGGAAATCTACGGCACTGCCGAAACTGCTCCTTCAAAAATCAACCTTTTTGAGGATGATGAAAACCTTGACGAAGACCTGCTGCGGCTGCCCAACGGCTACTGGCTGCTGAACCGCCAGGGCGGGACGCTGATGCTGGACCCCGGGCGGATGCACCGCGTCATCAATGCGGAGCGAAATAAAGGAAAAAAACGAAGTACGGAAGCCCACCAGCTGCTATTCTCGCTGGAATATCACCTCAATGAAATTGAGAAAACAAAGTTCCGCTCCATAAAGAAATACCTCCCGCAGCTGGGTTTTGATATGACGCTGGCACAGGAGAATGTGCTGAGGATAGACGCCGTGCCGCAGGGGCTGAAGGAGACGAAGGTGATAAAATTCCTGGAGGACCTCTTCGAAATCCTTGACTATCACACCGAGGAGGATTTTTTGCATTTTTATGACAATCAGTGGAATAAGCTGCATTCCAAGTCCCGGTTTGATTTTATTTATAAATATGAAATGCAGGAGCTGCTCAAGGA
The DNA here is from genome assembly GCF_014961145.1 of Cruoricaptor ignavus. NCBI lineage: Bacteria > Pseudomonadati > Bacteroidota > Flavobacteriia > Flavobacteriales > Weeksellaceae > Cruoricaptor > Cruoricaptor ignavus. The sequence goes on along the minus strand of NZ_CP063145.1, from coordinate 1,246,251 downwards.
TTTCTCCGCGGCGGGCTTCCCAAATTACGCTCCGGACGGTAAAATTTGTTTTATTGAATTACCTTTGGAGGAATTAAAAAATAAATTTTAAACCAATGTTTGACAATCAGGCGCCCATCACCAAAAATATTATTTTGCTCAACTCAGTGATCTTTGCACTGATGTACCTCCCCCTGCCCGCGGTGCACCAGCTTCTGGTGAGCTTCCCAGCCTATTTTCCACTCTCGTCTTATTTCCGGTGGTGGCAGGTGGTTACGCATATGTTTATGCACGGCAGCCTTATGCACATCCTTTTCAATATGCTTACGCTTCTGAGTTTCGGGCCTACCATAGAGCGGCTCTTTGGCGGGAAGAGGTTTACCCTGCTGTATTTCCTTAGCGGTCTCGGGGCATTTCTGCTGTTTAATTTATGGAATTATTACCTCTACACCCAGGCAGCAGGCACCGCAGAGGGCGACGCCATACTGAATACGCCGATGGTGGGGGCGTCGGGGGCTATTTTTGGGGTGATGACCGCCTTCGCCACTCTCTTCCCGGATACCAAGCTCTACTTTATGTTCATACCCGTACCCATCAGCGCAAAGTACATCCTCCCGGTCATCATCGTAGTATCCATATACCTGGGCTTCAGCGACCAGATGAGCGGGATAGCGCACTTCGCGCATGTGGGCGGGGCAATCGTTGGCTGGATAATGGCACGGAGCTGGAAGAAAAAACTACCTCAACATAATTTCTACCGATGAATTTGCTGCGCACTTTCCTTGCCGCCGTCCACCTTCTGGTGGTGGTGGCCCTGCTGCTCTGCGGGCTGAATGCGGTGGTGTCGCCGGTCGTTTTTCCTTACCTCAACCTCCTTTCGCTGGCGTTCCCGGCGCTGCTTGGCATTCATGTCGCGCTCTCCGTACTTTGGTTGCTACTTCGGCGCAAGCGTGCCGTGTTTTTTCTGCTGATAAGCATCTTTTTCTTCAAACCGGCGCAGAGGTGGATTAATTTTACCCCTGAAAAAAAGCCCGGAAATTTTAAGGTGATCACCTACAACGGTCATTATAACGGCGGCGAGAATGATGCGGTGCGGAACTACCTGCTGAGGCACAACGCGGATGTGGTTTTCCATCAGGAATACAGGCCGGCGGAGAATTTCTACCCTTTCGTGAAGCAGGAATCTGTGGTTGCCATCAGTTCTGCGCACAGGATCGTAAATTATCAGCTCATAGATATTGGCGACGGAAATTCTCAGGCGATGGCGGCAGACATACAGATAAACGGCAAAGTAATCCGTTTTATCAACATCTACCTCGAGCCGTTTTATATCAATAAAGATTTAGTGAAATCTGCAGCGAAAAATGAAATGAAAGCTGAGGTATTGAAAAACAGGCTACTCTCCACCTTCCGCATTCACGGGCAGCAGGTGCCGATAATCCAAAAATTTATCAAAAACTCGCCCTATCCCGTGATCGTAGGTGGCGACCTGAATTCCGTACCCAACTCCTTTGAATATTACTCGCTTTCGGAAGGCTTGCAGGACGCGTTTACCGCGGCAGGCAGGGGCAGCGCCACCAGCTTTCACGATTTTAAATTCCCGATCCGCATCGATTATCTTTTCTGTTCCAAAGATATCCTGCCGAGTACCTACCGCGTAGACCGGGGCGTGCGCTACTCCGACCATTACCCAGTAATCGCTACATTCACTTTGAAATAGATGAGAGCTTATAAATTTTTATACCTTTCGGCAGCCCTTTGCCTTGCTTTCTGCAGCAAACCACAGGGCGAGTTGCCGGCAGCAGAAGCGGATAACCTTCCTGCGCCCTACGATACCGCCGCGGTGGATTCCTTCGCCCCGGGCGCCACTTCGCGGAATGTGGTATTGGTGAGATACGACACGGTGCCGGTAGATTCCTTAAAAAACATTAAGCCAAAAACCAAAGACTCCGCAAAGAAAAAAGCCGAGAAGCCGCAGGATAAAAACCTGAAAGACAGGACTAAAGACAACGAGAGCGAGCCAAAGGCCGCAGAATAATATTATTAAAATTGACAGAAAAATTAAAACTTGAAGAGCTCGGTAGGATAAGCATCGAGGAGTTTAAGAACGCCGCAAAAACCCCGCTGGTCGTAGTGCTGGATGATGTGAGGAGCATGCACAATGTAGGCGCGGTATTCCGCACGGCGGACGCGTTTCTGGTGGAGAAAATCTTCCTCTGCGGCATTACGCCAAAGCCGCCCCACCGAGAAATCCACAAATCTGCGCTTGGCGCTACGGAAAGCGTAGAGTGGCAGTTTTACGAGAATATATCTGAAGCGCTGCTCGATCTTAAAACTCTGCGGTACGAAATCATCGGCATTGAGCAAACGACGGCCTCGCGGGCTGTTACCGATTTTAAAATCTGCAAAGACAAAAAATACACCCTCGTGCTGGGCAATGAGGTGGAGGGGCTTTCGCAGCGCGCCATGAAGCACTGCGATGCTTTTCTGGAAATTCCTCAGCTGGGCACCAAGCACTCGCTGAATGTTTCCGTGTGTGCAGGGATCATAATGTGGGAGTTCTTCCGGATTTTGCGGTAATTTTTATTTAATTTTGAAAACCAATGAAGCCTTCACAAAGAATCCTGCAATTTGCCAAACCATACAGCCGCTATCTTTGGGGCAGTATGTTTTTCAACATTCTGTACTCCGTGCTGAATATCTTCTCCGTAGCCACTATGCTCCCGATTCTTGGGCTGATGTTCGGCACTGTGGATGCTGTGGATACCACCCAGGCGCCGCCCAGCGGAGGCGGAATTTCGGAATTCTTCGGTTCCCTGCAGCAGCGTGTTTACTACGCCATCCAGCTGCAGATCAATGAGCACGGCGCCATCCCGGTGCTGGCGGTGCTCTGCGCGGTTACCGGGTTCGCCTTCCTGCTGAGGAACCTTTTCCGGTACATCGGTTCGCTTTTGCTCGTGAATTACAGGGTGCTCATTACCAGGGATATGCGTGCCGAGATGTACAATAAATTTCTGCAGCTGCCGGTAGCCTTCTTCACGGAGCGCCGCCGAGGGGATATGATGTCCCGCATTACCAACGACATCAATACGGTGGATTCGGGGATACTCGGCAGCCTGGTGGATTTGGTAAATGCGCCCTTTATGATAATTTTCTCCCTCTTGGCGCTCTTCGCCCTCTCGCCGCAGCTTACCATGTTTTCCCTGATCGTTTTCCCCGTGATGGGCTGGATCATCTCCCGCGTAGGCAAGTCCCTAAAGCGCGAGGCACACGCAGCCCAGCACGAGCTGGGGAATCTCTTTTCTATGGTAGATGAAACCCTGAGGGCGTCGAAAATTATTAAGATATTTAATGCGGAAGAAATTCTTAAACGGCGGTTTAATACCACATCCGAAAACTGGCAGGACTACACGATGCGGATGAGCCGCCGCCGTATGCTGGCATCGCCCTCCAGCGAGTTCCTGGGGAGCGTCACCATACTGCTGATCACCTGGTTTGCAGGCAGGCAGATTATAGAGGAGCACAGCATGCAGCCGGAGGCATTTCTGGTATTCATCGGGCTTTTTTTCCAGATTCTGGAGCCTGCAAAGAGTTTCTCCAACGCCATCAGCAGCGTGCAGAGCGGTATGGCAAGCCTGGAGCGCGTCACCGAGGTGTTGGATTTTGATATAAAAGTGGCGGAGCGGGAAAATGCACTGCCGGTGGAAAATCTTAAGGATAAAATCGAGTTCCGCAATGTTGGGTTCTTTTACGAAAAAGAAAATATCATACTCAAAAATTTTAACCTCACCATACCGCGGGGGAGAACTGTGGCACTCGTAGGGCAGTCCGGCTCCGGGAAATCCACGGTGGCTAGCCTGCTCGCGCGGTTCTACGATGTTTCCGAAGGAGAAATCCTGATAGACGGGGTGAATGTAAAAGATTTAAAACTGACCGATTTCCGCAGCCTGCTCGGTATGGTAACGCAAGAGTCGGTGCTGTTCAACGATACCGTGTACAACAATATCCTTATCGGCAACCCCCGGGCTACGGAGGAGGAGGTGGTAAAAGCCGCGAAAATTGCCAATGCGCATCAATTCATAGAAAGCCTCCCTAAAAAATACCATACCAATATCGGGGACGAGGGCAGCAAGCTCTCCGGCGGGCAGCGGCAGCGGCTCTCCATAGCCCGCGCCGTGCTGAAAAACCCACCCGTGATGATTCTGGATGAGGCCACCTCCGCGCTGGATACCGAGTCCGAGAAATTTGTGCAGGATGCCCTTGAAAAGATGATGGAAAACCGCACCTCGCTGGTGATAGCCCACAGGCTTTCCACTATTAAAAAAGCGGATTTAATCGTGGTAATGGAACGCGGCAGCATCGTGGAGCAGGGTACGCATTCCGAGCTGCTTGCCTTGGGCGGTATATACAGAAAACTGGTAGAGCTGCAGAATTTTGGTTAATGAGAAAGCGTCTCTCAGCTTTGCACTCCCGGGTAGATCAGCACATAATTTTTCTCGCGGAAGTTTCCATTCAAGAAGTCCGGCACTGCCGACATCTCCGGCAGGTATGCGGCACGCCCCCGGCGGGACATTAGCAGGATCAGGCAATGGTTGGCTTTTATCTTGCCGGAAATCTTTGAAAGTTCCTTCCAGTTTTCCAGGATAATAAATTCCGCATTCAAAGCCGTTCTTCGCTGGAATTTTTCAAGTATCCGGATGGTCTTTTCTGTGGCGTAGAAGTTCATTTTTGCCCCAAGGTTTTTCCCTAAATTCCAGATTCGGGAGAGCGCCTGCTGAAAGCCGGCCTCCAGCTCTGCCCCAGCCGGCAACGCGATGTGGAACTCCGCAAGCGTGCCGATAGGCTGTAGTATGTGCGAAACCAGCACCGTGGTATCCTCATCCGCCAGGTATCCGCTGTAGAGATTGTACACAAAAGTGGGCGAGAAGCCTTTATCCGGCTCCACCCCGATGATCAGGTCGGTGATTTTATTCTTTTTGATCTCATTGTTAATGCCCGCGATCACATCAGAATCGTACCGCTTTAGCGGGGTCATCGCCACATCCGAAGCCGTGGTGATCTGCGTAGCCTGCTGCAGAAGCTTATCCGCATTTTTGTCGCTGGATTCATTTACTTCCGCGCTTTCATCCTCTACGATGATGTTCAGGGCGAAGAGCCTGTCCTTATTCTTGGGGGATTTTGTCTGCAGGGCTAGCTCCGTCAGGCTTTCTATAGTTTCGGGATAATTCAGAGCTATCATTATGCGCTCCTCGCCCTCTCCGCTATCATCTTCTTCATCCATCTCCAGCGCTACTTTCCCCGCATTTTTCTGGGTCACAAAGGACGAGATGGTACAGCTCACCAAAATAAGCAGGATGCTGCCATTCAGCACGCTTTCGTTGAGCAAGCGGATGGGCTCTCCATTCTCATTCTCGCCAAGGATGATGTTGTAGCCTACCATTACCGAAGCCAGGGTAGCCGCCGCCGAGGCAGAGCTAAGCCCGAATATCACGCCGCCCTCGGCACGGCTGAGGCGGAAGGTCTTTCGTGTGGCTACCGAGGCGAGATATTTCCCCACCAGCGCAAGAACCGTCATTACCAAAGCCACCTTTATCGTTTCCGGGTTTTTGAAGAAGGCTCTGAAATCAATAATCATCCCCACACTGATTAGGAAAAAAGGAATGAATAATGAATTCCCGACAAAATCGATGCGGTTCATCAGTACGGAAGTGTGCGGGATGAGCCTATTCAGCGCGAGACCGCAGAGGAATGCCCCGATGATTGCCTCAATGCCTGCTATTTCGGCGAGCAGCGCGGCAAAGTAAATCATCACCATTACAAAAATGAACTGCGAAATTTTATCATCCACTGTCTTGAAAAACCACCGCCCGATGATGGGAAAAAGCCACAAAACCACGGCGCCAAAGGCAAGCACGGAGGCACCCAGGCGTATCCAGAACTCTGTGGTTACATCACCCTTCGCCATTCCCACGCACGCGGCGAGTATCAGGAGTGCGGCGATGTCGGTAATCATCGTTCCGCCCACGGTGATGGTAACGGCAGGGTTTTTCGCGATGCCGAGCTTGCTTACCAGCGGGTAGGTGATGAGCGTATGCGAGGAAAAGAGGCTGGCGAAGAGCACCGCCGTAAGCCAATCAAAACCAAGGAAGTACCGCCCAGCGATGATCCCGAAAATCAGCGGGATCATAAAAGTGTAGAAGCCGAACCCCAGGCTTTTCCATTTATTTTTGTAGAATTCCGTAAGGTCGATCTCCAGCCCTGCCTGAAACATGATGAAAAGCAGACCTGTAGTCCCAATAACCACGATATTGGCATCGCGCGGCAGGATGTTGAAGCCGTTCGGGCCCACCAGCGCGCCGGCGATTATCAGCCCGATGAGGTGCGGCACCTTAACCCTATTGAGTAGCAGCGGCGCAAAGAGGATAATCAGCAGGATGAGGAGGAACTTCAGCACAGGATCCTCCACCGGCAGGGTAAAATGATCTAAAATTGTTAGCATACGCTATTCTTTGATGAGTTCCACGGTGTATTTTGCGGTACAGTTTTTATCTACCTGCAGCTCGCGCGTGCCAGAAATGCGCTTCTGCCCTAAGTTATTCAGCTGCATTCTTATCTCGATGAGCTTCCCGGAATCCGTGGTGCGCTCATTCGTCAGGTTTATGTTCGTCCCGTCGTACTGGCCTTTGTATACCTGTACGCTGCCGGATTTGTTGGTGTTGGAAAGCGCTATGTCGCTGCCGTCTATCGTGAGCTCCCAGGCATCTACCCGCGTATCTCCCACCACATAGTCGGAGCAGTTGGATTCTGTACACACTACTTTACCATTCCACCTACCGGCAAAAACGGGAGAAAGTTGCGGGGTGACGGCAAGGCTGTCCTGCTGTGCCTGGATGCTGTCGCGCATCTTTATAAGGTTCTGATAATCGGCTTCCTTTAAAGCCAAAGCCTGTTCGCGCGCGGTAAGCAAGGAATCTCGCTCGCGCAGGCCTGCCTCGCGGCTGTTGTCAATTTTGCTGCAGGAGATTAAAATAATGCCAATGGCAAAGAGAGACGCGGGAAACTTCATCCGAAAAATTTTTGGAAAATTTAAGAAAAATAAAATTAAATGCTGCAGTCTACAGTCACACCAGCTTAGCGATTACATCCAGCCCGCCTTTTACCTTATCCCCGATTTTGCACCGGATTTCGGAATTGGTCGGGATAAAGACATCCATCCGCGAGCCGAACTTGATGAAGCCAAACTCGTGGCCGGCCTTTGCCACATCGCCCTCATTGGCATAAAACACGATGCGCCGCGCCATATACCCGGCGATCTGGCGGAACACTACCGGGTGCCCTAGAGCGGTTTGTACCGCAAGGGTAGTGCGCTCATTTTCCGTGGAGGATTTCTCGTTCCACGCCATCAGGTACTTCCCCGGGTGGTATTTTTTATAAATCACCTCTCCGGTGACGGGGTAGCGGCAGATGTGCACATTCAGCGGTGACATAAAAATGGAAATCTGCGTCACTTTCTGGTTTAGGAACTCATTTTCCTCCACCTCCTTTATCATCACCACCTTGCCGTCCACAGGGGCTACCACCGTCTCGCTGTGCTCCGCGATCTGGCGCTTCGGCACGCGGAAGAACCACAGGATCAGGCCGTAAGTTACCAGCAGCGGCACTATTATCAGCAGCGACCACATTTCCAGGTAGTAGATGGAAATAGCCGCGATAATGGCAAATAAAACTGAGGAAATAAGGAGCGTAGCCCTGGATTCTCGGTGGAGTTTCATCAGAAAAGTTTTTCGATTAAGAAGTACAAATATACAACCGGGGCGCAAATGATGAAACTATCCAGCCGGTCCAGCACGCCGCCGTGCCCGGGGATCAGCTTGCCGCTGTCCTTCGCTCCGAAGCTGCGTTTCAGCTGGCTTTCCACCAGATCCCCCAGGGGGGCGAAGAGCGAGACCAGCAGGCCTACCGCGATCCAGTTGCCACGAAGGTCGGGATTGTATTTTTCCACAAAAAATGAAACGATCAGCGTTAAAACCACTCCCCCGGCATAGCCTTCCCAGGTTTTTTTGGGAGAAATTTTCGGCGCCATCTTGTGTCTTCCGAAGAGCCGCCCCGCCAGGTAGGCGCAGGTGTCGCTGCACCAGATGAGGATGAAGAGAAAAAATACCTCCAGAGAAAAACCGCTGTTCCCGAACTTCGGCAGCCCGAGGGCGAAGGAGAAGGGCAGCGCGGTGTAGATCACTGTGAAAATCAGCTTCCCGTTTTCATAATACAGCTCATCGCGGAATCTGAATAATGTGACTGCGGCGAGGGCAATCAGGCTCAGCTCCAGCAGCTCTGGAAGATGGAAGCTGAAATAAAACCCGTGTCGGTAGTAGCGCACCGAAAATCTGTAGAAAACAAGAATTACTAGCGGGAATACGGCATAGAATTCCCAGGATCTCTTGTCGAATTTCATCAGGCGCGTACACTCCCACGCCCCGCAAAGCATCAGGAAGCCCATCAGGCCCCAAAACAGGTGCTGCTGCGGCAAGTGCGGGAAGATAGCCTGCAGCACGGGAGCGGTACACACGATAATTACCGCGCAGTAAACGATGCCGGAGACGGTACGCAGGATGAGGTTGCGGTCCATAAGATGCTAATCTTCCAGCAAAAGTAGGAAGATTTTTGTGTTCGCCTTCTCCATGGTCTCCAGCTGCCCTTTCCCGCAACTGATGGAGGTCAGGTTTTTGCAAGTGCCCTGGCGTTTTACCTTCATCATAGCCTCGTTCAGGTTCGTCACTATCTGGGATACCGTAGCCATTATGATGATTTTATCCGGCAGGCGTGAAGAAGGGTAATGCTGTATATTGTTGGAAGTGAGCATGATACGCCCGCTGTCCGCCATTAGATATTCGCAAGTGATAAATGCCGCGTCATTAAAAAGCTCCAGCACGGGAGTATATTTTACATTGATGACGCTGAGGAAATTCTTCAGATCTTCATCGAAACAGTACACTGACTGGATTTCTTCTATTTTAATTATTTGATTCAGCGTCTGCAATGCCTCGGCCTCATCGCCGCAATAGTTGAAAAAGCCTCCGTCGTGAGTAAAGAGCTGAGCAAATCGGTAGTCCGGATCAGCATTCTTCAGCTGATCGGCAAGCCTTGCCACATTGCGCTCGTCTGCGGGCTCCTGCTGCGGGACGATTTTTTTTATTATTTTCTTAAAAATACTCAACTGACCGTGCGTGTATTATTATACAAATGTATAAATATTTTTACCGATAATAAAAACCCCCAGGCGGGCCCCGAGGGATTATTAAACTTATTTAAATAACTCCGCCGCTCTCCGGCGCCACCACCGTTTCCGGAATTTCGTTTTCTACGGTGGTCAGAGGTTTTTCCGTAAGCTCCGGATCCCAGGCGCGCTTGCCGAAAATCTCTTCCAAATCCTCACGGAAGATCACCTCTTTTTCCAATAGTTTTTCTGCCAGCCTCTCTAGCTTGTCGCGGTGGGTGCCAAGGATCTCCAGCGCGCGCTGATACTGCAGCTCCACTATTTTGGAGATTTCCTCATCTATGGTTTTTGCAGTTTCTTCGGAATAAGGCTTGCCAAAGTTGAATTCTGCCTGGCCGGAGCTGTCGTAATAGGAAATATTCCCTACTTTGTCATTCAGCCCATAAATGGTCACCATCGCTTGTGCCTGTTTGGTTACCCTTTCCAAATCGGACAGCGCACCGGTGGAGATGTTTCCGAAAATAGTCTGCTCCGCGGCGCGCCCGCCGAGGGTAGCGCAGATCTCGTCCAGCATCTGCTCCGTGGTCGTCAGCTGCCGCTCTTCCGGAAGATACCAGGCTGCGCCGAGGGAACGGCCGCGCGGAACGATGGTTACTTTAAGAAGCGGTGCGGCGTGCTCTACCAGCCAGGAAATCGTGGCGTGGCCGGCCTCGTGGTAGGCAACCCGCTTTTTCTCCGAAGGCTTGATGGCTTTATTTTTCTTCTCGAGACCGCCGATAATTCGGTCTACAGCATCCAGAAAGTCCTGTTTTGTAACGGCTTCGTGCCCGTTCCGCGCGGCGATCAGGGCAGATTCGTTGCAGACATTCGCGATATCAGCACCGCTGAATCCCGGTGTCTGTTTCGCAAGGAAATCTACATCTACAGATTCATCCACCTTAATTTTAGCGAGATGCACATTGAAAATCTGCTTCCGCTCGTGGAGTTCCGGCAGGTCTACATAAATTGAGCGGTCGAACCGGCCGGCGCGCATCAGGGCTTTGTCCAGAATATCGGCGCGGTTGGTAGCCGCCATTACGATGACATTGGTATCCGTACCGAAACCATCCATCTCTGTAAGTAGCTGATTCAGAGTGTTTTCACGCTCATCATTACCACCTGTGAAATTCTTTCCTCCCCGTGCCCTGCCGATGGCGTCAATTTCATCGATGAAAATAATCGCCGGAGATTTTGCTTTCGCCTGCGCGAACAAATCACGCACTCTCGACGCCCCTACACCGACAAACATTTCCACGAAATCTGAGCCGGAAAGTGAGAAGAACGGCACCTTGGCTTCGCCGGCTACAGCCTTTGCCAAAAGGGTTTTACCCGTTCCCGGAGGGCCCACCAGCAGCACGCCCTTTGGAATTTTCCCTCCAAGCTTGGTGTATTTTTCAGAATTTTTAAGGAAATCTACCACCTCCTGCACTTCTTCCTTCGCGCCTTCTAGGCCTGCAACATCGGCGAAGGTTACATTTACTTTTTCCTTTTCGTCAAAAAGTTTTGCGCGGGATTTCCCGATGGAGAAAATCTGCCCCCCGGGGCCCCCTGCGCCAGCCATTCTGCGGAAGAAAATGTAATAGATCAAAAACATTACGCCGAACCACATCGCCATCTGCAGCAGCAGGCTCTTCATCTCGGAGCCCTTGCGGTCTATGTTCAGCTGTGTCGTTAGCGCCGGGTTGGCTGCCTTTTCGGCATCGAATTTTTCCTGGAAATGCTGCAGGTCCCCATAGTTGAACGAATAATCCGCCACCGGCCCGGCAGCAAAATTCATACCCGGGAACATCTCCTCGGCGCGGCTGTTTTTCACGCTCGCCGATGCCGCCTCCTTTGTGAGGAATACATCGGCATCTTCGGCATCTTTGTAAAGGATTAGTTTATCTACTTTGCCCTCGCGCATCAGCTCGAAAAAGCGCTCTTCATTAATTTTTGCTTTAGCTAAATCTTCCCCGAATCCATTACCGAAGAAGAAAAAAATCATCGCGAGGATGGCTATTGGGAAAAACCAGTTGAATCCCTTGTTGTTCATCTTAAAATTTGGAAAAAATTGTTTTAAAAAAATTAATCTGCTATGGCAGTGATTTTGGCATCGCCCCAGAGCTCCTCGATGTCATAATACTCACGGATTTGTTTCTGGAAAATATGGACAACTACGGATACATAATCCATCAGGATCCACATCGCGTTCTCCTCGCCTTCCACATGCCACGGGCGCTCGCCTGCCTCGTTCCTTACGCGGCGCTGGATCGCGGCGGAGATGGCTGCCACCTGCGTGTTGGAGTTGCCGCTGCAGATGATGAATGTTTCGGCTACGGCGTTTTCTATTCCGGAAAGATCGAGTATGCGAATTTCTTCGCCTTTTACATCCTGGATGGCTTCAGTGATTGTTGATATTAGTCTTTGCTTTTCTGCAGATTTTGTCATTCAAAAATTTATATTTGCAAATTTACCGCTTTTTGCCAAGTTTAAAGTTAAAAAAATAATTATTCGATTTTCAAAATATTACAATGTTGATAAGCCTGCACCATATCCCCACCTGCGGTTCTACCAATTCCGAAATCCTGGAATTCATCCAGGAAAACCCCTGTGGTACGGCCGTATACACATTTTGCCAAACGGCAGGGCGTGGGCAATACGGCAACCGCTGGCAGAGCCGCCCCGGAGAAAACCTCGCATACAGCCTTGCTGTAGAAGCGAATTTACTCCGCACTTCTGCGAACTTATTCAATTATCATACCGCCACGGCGGTGAGAGATTTCATTGCCAAAGTGACTGATTGTGATGCGGAAATAAAGTGGCCGAACGATATTATCCTTAAAAAAAAGAAAATCTGCGGCATCCTGATTGAGAAACATAAGGCTGAGAATCTTCGGGAATATTTCATTATCGGCATAGGGATCAATATTTTAAATGATGAGTTTTCGGAGCTGCCGAAAGCGGGATCGATATTCACTCAAACGGGCTTAAGGCCTGATTTACATATGTTTACGGAAGAATTTCACCAGTACATTAGCGAGAATATTTTCCCCCAAAAAGGCGATGAAGAAATCCTGGAGAAATTTAACGGGCATCTGTTCCGCAAGGATGAAGTATCCGTTTTTGAAATTGAAAAAGTAAGACAAAATGGCATCATCCGAAAAGCCGATGCGGAAGGTTTCCTTTGGGTAGAGTTGGAAAACGGAGGGCTAAGGAAATTTTACCACAAAGAAATGGAGCTGCTCTACTGATTTGCCCTTTTCCAGTACAGGTAAAAGGCTACCGGCGCAAAAACGATGTTGGGCAGCCACATCGCCAGCATCGGCGGGATGGTATTGTGCTCCGCCACCACTTTCAGCGCCTCGAAGGAGAAGATGAAAACGAACGCCAGCGCAATGCCGATGGCAAGATTGATGCCCAGGCCGCCGCGTTTTTTCTGCGAGGAGAGGGAGAGTGCCAGTACGCTGAGAATGATGATGGACACCGGCATAGAGGTCCGCTGGTAAAGTTCGATGTAGTTGGTGGTCAGGTTGCCGTTCCCTTTCAGTTTTTCCTCGCGGATGAAGCTGCGGAGCTCCGGCGTGGTTTTGGATTGTGCGGAAAGTTCGTCCGGGAAGAGCTCCTTCGGCGGCCTGCCGAAGTCCAGCATTTTTGTGTCGCCATCGCTGATTATTTGCGTATCTTTTTCCCCTGCTTTCCTTTCATAAAAATTGCTAAGGACAAAGCGCTGCTTCTGAGGGTCCCAGTATATATCATTCGCTGAAATCTGGTGCAGCAGCTTGCCGTTTTTATCAAATTTTTGCCAAAGCATCCCCGTACCGCGCTCGCTTTTCCGGTTGTAGTTGAAGATGAAAAGATAAGTGTCTGGCGTAAGCTTGGTAGCGATTTCCACATCACCTTCCAGAGCCTGTTTTTTGCGCTCTGTGCCTACATAGGCTTCCAGCTTGTTCTTTTTCACATTCGCCCTCGGCAGGCCGTAGTGGTTGATGAAAAATGCCATCACGGCGAGCAGCAGCGAGGTGATAAAATATGGCCGCGCAAAACGGTGAAAGCTCGCGCCGCTGCTCACCACTGCCACGATCTCAGTATTGTTCGCCATCCTGGATGTGAAGAAAATCACCGAGATGAAAACGAGGATGGACATAAAGGTGATGATGAGATACACCATCCAGTACGGATAGTAGTGTAGCAGGAAATAGCCCACGGTATAGCCGTTGCTTTCGATTCTCGGAGCCTTTGACTGAACATCGATAACAACCACGATTACCGACAGCAGCACCAGCATAAACGCCAGCGTTCCCAGGAATTTCCGGATGATGTATCTGTCGATGATTTTCATCTAAAGTCGGTTTTTCAATTCTGGAAGCACGGAATTTTTCCACTGGTAAAAATCGCCTGCAAGGATGTGCTGCCGCGCAGTTTTCACCAAATCCAGATAGAATGCCAGGTTGTGCACGGATGCAATCTGCTTCCCGAGGTACTCCCTCGATACAAACAAATGCCGCACATAAGCCTTGGAATAATCCCTATCCACATAGCTTTTGCCAAATTCATCCAGTGGCGAAAAATCGTTCTTCCACTTCTCGTTTTTAATGTTGATGACGCCTTTCCAGGTGAAGAGCATCCCGTTTCTTGCGTTTCGCGTAGGCATTACGCAATCCATCATATCGATACCAAGGCCTATGGATTCCAGGATGTTCCACGGCGTACCCACACCCATCAAGTAGCGCGGTTTCTCCTTCGGCAGAATGTCCGTCACCTCATCCGTTATGCGGTACATTTCGTCTTCCGGCTCACCTACGGAAAGCCCGCCAATTGCGTTGCCATCGCAGTTTTGCTCCGAAATGAATTCCGCGGAAATCTTCCGTAAATCCGAAAAAGTAGAGCCCTGAACAATCGGGAAAAGGTGCTGCCTGTGCGCATAGATTTCCGGATTTTCTTCGCACCATTTTATGCAGCGTTTCAGCCAGCGATGCGTCATCTCCATCGAAAGCTTCGCCTGAGTGTAGGTGGAAGGATAGGCAGTGCATTCATCAAAGGCCATAAAAATATCGGCGCCTATCTGCCGCTGAATTTCCATTGATTTTTCTGGTGAGATGAAATGATAACTTCCATCGATGTGCGATTTGAATTTCACGCCTTCCTCCGTCATCTTCCTTGAATCCGAAAGGCTGAACACCTGAAAGCCACCGGAATCCGTGAGAATCGGCAAATCCCAGTTCATAAACTTGTGCAAACCGCCAGCATTCTGCATCACCTCCATTGCCGGACGAAGGTATAGGTGATAGGTGTTCCCAAGGATTATCTGCGCCTTGATATCCTCCCGAAGTTCACTTTGGTGCACGGTTTTCACGGAAGCCACTGTTCCCACAGGCATAAAAATCGGCGTCTCGATTTTGCCGTGATCTGTGGAAATTATTCCGGCCCTTGCCTTGCTTTCCGTGGTTTTTTCAATTTGGAAAAAAGGATTCATTTAGTTTGGGGCTGTCTCTTCTTTTGTTTTCTTTTCAATATAAGCCTTAGCTTCTGGATCTTTCGACAGAATAATGTCCTGAGCGTCTGAGTAAATTTTCTCCAGCTTCCAGGGTTTCGTGAGGTAATACCGGTGGCTTTCCAAAAATTGCTCCTGCGAGATCCTGTGCTGCTGAAGTATGAAAAGTCCCTGCTGCTGCATATCCCCCTGCTGGTTCAGTAAGCCCATTTGGTCATTGATTGCAAAATCCGCGATGATGCTGCTCATTTCCCCTTCCGGTATCAGGTTTTCCCGCTTCGGTATGGTGCCGCTGCAGGAAAGCAGTACAGATAAGGCTAAAATCTGGAGCTTTTTCATAATTTTCCCGTCAATGCTTTCCATCTCAGTTGCAAAATTCCCACCACAGCTTCACCGATGATGTTGCCGTTCATCTTGCTTTCGCCGCGTACCCTGTTGGTAAAGATTATCGGCACTTCCACGATTTTCAGCCCCTGCAAAAATGCGCGGTACTTCATCTCCACCTGAAAACCGTAGCCTTTCAGCTTTATTTTGTCAATGTTAATTTTTAGCAAAGTTTCCCGTTTAAAACAAACAAAGCCCGCCGTGGTATCTGCCACGGGGATGCCGAGCACCAGCCTGACATAGATGGATGCGAAGTACGACAGCAGCACCCTACCCATAGGCCAGTTCACGACATTCACACCCTGAGAATAGCGTGAGCCGATGCTCATATCTGCGTTTTGGCAGGCGTTGTAAAGGCGGATTAAATCTTCGGGATTGTGCGAGAAATCGGCATCCATTTCGAAGATGAAATCGTAGTTTCTATCCAGCGCCCAGCGAAAACCGTGGATGTACGCCTTGCCAAGGCCATCCTTAGTTTTCCGAACCGTAAGGTGCAGATTTTCAGGGAATTCCGCTTGAAGTTCCTGCACGATTTCCGCCGTGCCATCCGGAGAAGAATCATCCACCACAAGAATTTCGAAGCCCTGCTGCATAGCGAAAACCGCCCGGATAATGGCCTCGATATTTTCCTTCTCGTTGAAAGTTGGGATGATGACGAGCTTCTTCATTTAAATCGGCAAAGATACGACTTGAGACACAAGATGCAAGAACTAGGAATCAAGACTCATCAATGGATCTCGCGACGCACCAAAACTCTTGATTCTTGGCTCTAAAATCTCCGTTCTAAAAATTAATTCTTCACCAGCAGCCGGAAGCCTTCGCCGTGCACATTGATGATTTCCAAGCCTTCATCGTCCTTCAGTAGCTTGCGCAGCTTGGCGATGTACACATCCATACTGCGCGCCGTGAAGTAGTTTTCCTTCTTCCAGATTTTCCGCAGCGCCAAATCCCTCGGCATAAAGTCGTTGCGGTGTATGCAGAGCAGCTTCAGCAGGTCGTTTTCCTTCGGGGAAAGCTTGTGTTCCTGGTCGTGCACCTTCAGCTGCCGCAGCACTGAATCGAAGTAAATGTTGCTGATTTTAAACTGCTCCTGCTCCTCGTTTTCCAATGTGGAACTTCGCTGCAGGATCGCCCGGATTTTGTACAGAAGTAGCTCAGTATCAAACGGTTTGGTAATGTAGTCGTCTGCCCCGATTTGGTAACCCTTCAGAATATCCTCCCGCATATTTTTCGCTGTGAGGAAGATGATCGGGGTGTTTTTGTCTATTTTTTTTACATCTTCCGCGAGGCTGAAGCCGTCTTTCTTCGGCATCATCACATCGAAAATGCACAGGTCGAATTCTCCGTCGGTAAATTCTTTTAGCCCCAGCTCGCCATCCGTAGCCAGGGTTACTTCAAAATTATTAATGCTTAGGTAGTCTTTCAGTACCGCGCCAAAGCTCTGGTCGTCCTCTACCAATAGTATTCTGTTCATATTCTTTGTTTTAAATTTTTGAGATTTGGTTGTAAATTTTACTGAAAAAGTATTACTATTTAATAATATGTCAATTATGAATCATAAATTCATCGGCAATTTTATTATAAACTTTGAGCCTTTTCCTTTTTGGGATTCCACTTCTATTTTACCATTGTGCAGCTCCACAATTTTTTTTACATAAGACAGCCCAAGCCCCTGGCCCTTCACATTGTGGATGTTGCCAGTCTCCTCCCGGAAGAATTTTTCAAAAATTTTATTCTTATTTTGAGGGTCAAGCCCAATGCCCTTATCCTGAATTTCGATCACATAGCAGTCCCCCTCGTTCCGTGTGCGTATGGTGATTTCCGGGTTTTCCGGAGAATATTTGTTGGCATTATCCAATAAATTTACCAGTACATTCGAGAGGTGCAGCTCGTCCACCCTGAAGAGGAATTTTTCCGCCTGAAAATACTTATTCAGCGCACCGCTTCTCTCGCGGAGGATCAGCTCAAAAGATGCACTCACATCCTCTATCAGTTTTCTTACATCCGTTTCTTTCAGGAAGAGCTTTACTTCGTTTCGTTCCAATTTGCTCATATTCAGCACATTATCTACCTGATTCTTCATCCTGAGGTTTTCCTGCTTTATGACCTGGGAGTAATATTTTACTTTCTCCGGATTGGTGGCGATTCTGTCATTCGCCAGCGAGTCGGTCGCGATGGAGATGGTCGCCAGCGGCGTCTTAAACTCGTGCGACATATTGTTGAGGAAGTCCGTCTTCACATCGGCAATTTTCTTCTGCTTCATCATATAATTGATGGAGGTGGCGTAGATGGCAAGGATGGTTATAAGCGAGAAGAAAGTACCCAGCAGCATAGGGTAGTAGCTCCTGATGAGCGAGAAATTTTTATTCGGGAATGCCACGGCAAGGGTGTAGAGCGGGCGGTCCTCCCGGTCGGTAAAGAGCGTACGCCGGTATGATTTTTTTTCCCCTTTTTTAAAATCCTCCGTGGCGATGGGCGTTACATTAAAATTTTTATCCAGCACGGCAAAGCTGAAGCCGGCAGAGATGCCTTTCTCCCTCAGTTCCCGGCTAATGACGCTGTCCAGCGTAGCTTTGCTCACACGCTTCTCTATCGGCACATTCTCGGCGTTCAGCTTTGCAAATTCCTTCAGGGTGTACTCCCCGGAGGCTATGGAGTTATTCAGATCAGTGGTAAGGGGCGCCGTGCTCCCGGGGGATTTCCGGATGCGCTCAATGCCCTCTTCATTCCACAGCTTGGTGATTTTCAGGCTGTCTCCCCGGGTGGAAAGCGGCATATCCTGCCTTTCGATGATGCTTTTCTGGAAGGTGAGCACCGTCTTCGATGCCGAGTCCTGCACCTGGTTCACGGCGATGAGGCTCGGCTGGCTGCTGTGTTCCTCTACGGTTTTGGCGAAATTTGGGTTAATGCCGTTCAGGTAGGTGTCGATTTCGATTTCATTCACCCGCTTTGCCGAATTCTCCATCGCGCCAGCCACCCTGCCGGAAAACTCCTTGTTCAGGGCGCTGTAGTACACCTTCAGCCAGCGAATCTGCAGCGTGACGAAGATAAGCAGCGAAACCGTCATAAGAACGGCAATCACGGGAATGAAACGCTTATTCATCCAGAAGTTTAGTTAAAGTGTTAAAATTTAATTTTTTAACAAATCTCTAACAAAAAATGCGCCGAATTTCTGCGCATTAATTTGGTTAGAAGTTGGTTTTAACATATTTGCCTAAATCATCCCAGCAACGATCTCTTCAGGGAATAGGTTTTCGTCGATAAAGTACTGGATCACAGCCTTTTTCATAAGGATCTGCTGTTCATTTGGCTTTAGTGCGGGCAGAGGCTTTTTTTCTGAAAAATGCGGGAAGCCATCCTGGTCATAATGCGAAAATTCATAATAGCCGAAGGGCTCCAGCAGGCGGCACACGGCGATGTGGAGGAGGTTCAGCTTATCATCCTTACTGAAAGCCTGCGGGCCGCTGCCCAGCTCCTGTACGCCGATGAGGAAAAGAATGGTGTCGAGCGAGGCGCTCTGCTCGGTGCCGAAATTCTCCCGGAAGAAGTCCTCAATCCATTCCCAAAGTTGCGCATCGCTCATTTTTTTGTAAGCTATTTTAATTTTTGTAAGACAAAGCCAACTCCGCGAGTTGGCTCAGAATGCATTGCTTGAAGTTTAAATTATTTATTCATGCTGCGGATATAGCGCTCTATTGCCATCGTCATGCTCGGGGTTTCCCGCGTGGGTGCCATTACATCTACCGTAAGGCCTTCCTCTTCTGCGAGCTTCTGCGTATTGGCGCCAAAGACGCCGATTTTTGTGCTGCCCTGCTCAAAGTCTTTAAAGTTATCCTTGAGTGAGCGGATGCCCTGCGGCGTGAAGAGGACTATCATATCATAATCCTTCACCCGGAGGTCGGAGAGGTCGGAATATACGGTGCGGTACATGATGGCGCGCGTCCAGTCGATGCCCGCCTTGTTCAGTGCCGCGGGGATATCCGGGCTCATCACATCGGAGGTGGGTATCAGGTACTTTTCGTCTGGGTATTTTTTGAAGAGCGGCAGCATATCCACCACGGTTTTCTCCCCGAAAGAGATTTTCCTTTTACGGTAAACGACATGCTTCTGAAGGTAATTGGCAATAGCCTCCGACTGGCATACATACCGCATAGAATCGGGCACGGCAAAGCGCATTTCCTCGGCGAGGCGGAAGTAATGGTCTACCGCGTTTTTGGATGTCATAATGACTCCCGTGTATTGCGAAAGATCGATTTTCTGTGTCCTCAGTTCCTTGGAATCTACGCCCTCGACCTGAATAAACGGACGGAAATCAAACTTTACTTTCTCCTTCTTTGCAATCTCCGCATAGGGCGAAGTCTCTCCTGGTGCGGGCTGCGATACCAGTATGGATTTGATCTTCATCAACGATTCTTTATTATTCTGTGTTTTTAGAGAAACAGCAGTTTCACGAGCGCTAAGGTAGGCGCCATTTGCAGGGTGCAAAGGTACAAAATTTTATAATACCACTGCCGAGGAAGTATGTGGAGAGGGTGCGCCAGGTAGAATATATTTTTGAAAATGAACACAATACAGGCGGCAGCGGCAGCGGCGCGGAAGAAAAGCAACCCATCTACCCCGCTGTAGTAGGCATAGAAGACGGCGGCCGCCAGCGGGAAGGCAAGCACGAAATAAAATTTCCCCGCCACGAAATAAAACCTCTCCCACCGCTCGCCGTTGCCCGTGGTGTAGTAAAGCAGCAGCGTGAGCAGCGCGCGCAGCGGGTAGAGTATCAGCAGCCCGGCAAATGCCAGACCAAATCTGCTCATCCCGAAACCAAAAAGATTTAGGCTCTCTGCCCACCTTGGCAGGCCGGGAAGCATTTTAGAAAGCAAGGCGGCAAGCAGCAGGGCGTCTGCTGCAGATACCAGCAGCCAACTTGGGAATATATTTGCCGCAGATGCGCGGTCCTGCAGCAGGAAATCCTTTACCGATGCATCCCTGTTGAAAATATTTAATGTAAAGGCAAGGGCACCCAGGCATCCGAAAACTAGGAAGAAAACCCAGTCGTGCTGTTCAGGAATTCTTGGCAAAATCAAATTTTTGCAAAAATAATAAAGTCCCCGGAGTGTTGGCGGGCAAATGTTTCCCAGCTATCGAAATTATACCAGGCTGTTTTTATCCGCATAGTTGAGTTTGAAGAAAATGGCGGTCATAATGGAAAAGGCAAGCAGCGAGCTCCCCCCATAGCTGAAGAACGGCAGCGGAATGCCCACGGTGGGGAAGAGGCCCATCACCATGGCGAGGTTGATGGAGAAGTGCATCAGCAGCACGCCAGCAAAGCAGTATCCGAAGACCCTGTTGAAAGTCGTTTTCTGATTCTCGGCAAGGTAATAAATTCTTCCTATAAAAAGGCTGTAGGCAAGTACCAGCAGCGAGCTGCCGAGGAAGCCCCACTCTTCGCCCACGGTGCAGAAGATGTAGTCAGTGCTCTGCTCCGGCACGAATTTCCCCTGCGTTACAGACCCCTCGCGGTAGCCTTTGCCGAACAACCCGCCCGAGCCGATCGCCGTTTTGGAATAGAGAAGGTTGTAACCCGATGTATCCCGGAATGCCCGCTCGCCTTTAAACAAAACCTCGATCCTCTCGCGCTGGTGCTTCGGAAGTTTTTCCAGAACAAAGGGCGAGGCAAACGAGAGCCCGGAAAGCAGCAAAATCCCGCCTGCTATGCCTGCTACGCTCAGCGCGTTCCAGTGGATCCTGCGGGAATTTAACAGTAGAATAATTCCTGCCGACACGACGATCCCCAATACAACATACAGCGGCACCACCGCTAGGGACAGCAGAAATACCGCTGCGAGAATGGCGATAAACCCAAAGAACCAGCCGCTCATTCCCTCGCGGTAGAGGGCGATGAAGTACGCCATAAAGACCAGCAGCGAGCCCACATCCGGGATCGCAAGCACTACCAATGCCGGCAGCCCGATGATGGCAAGCGCCACGAGGAGCGACCGTCTGTTTTTTATATTAAAATCCGGATTGCTTAGATAATTTGCTAGCATCAGCGCAGTGCCGATTTTTGCAAACTCAACTGGCTGAAGGCTCACCGGCCCGAATTTGTACCAGTTTTTCTGCCCCATCACCTCCTTCCCGAAAGGGAAGAGCCCTATCAGCAGTAGAACGCCGATGATGTAGATGATGCCCGAAAGATTTTCGAAAAATTTTGTCCTGGTTAAAAAAATTAAAAGGCCCACGAGCAGCGACACTCCGAACCATACCGCCTGCCGTGTGCCGCTGCCGGGATCTACGCTGTAGATGTTCAGGATGGCAAAGATGCAAAGCACGAAGTACAGCCCGAGGCCTAGCTTATCCAAACCCTGCGCCCACCTCATTTCTTTGCCTGTTTTTTTAGTGAATCTTTTTTCATCTGCGTAGCTTTTGCTGCGTCCTGCTTCTTTTTCAGCAGGTCTATGCTGTCCTGCTGCCGCTTCAGTGCTGCGGAGTCGGGCTTAGGTTCTACATACCAGCCCTTGCGCTTCAGCTCGGCGGTGTATTGCCGCTTGTATTCGGGCATAAAGCTGGCATTTACCATCTGCTTGTAAAGGTGCTCCCGCTTGATGGTCCCGGTGATGTATTTTTCAGCGATAAGGCTGGAGGCCGGGCCCGCCCAGGTGGCTCCGAAACCTGCGTGCTCCATCACGGCGGCTACCACTATTTTAGGATTTTCTGCCGGGGCTATCAGCACGAAAATAGAGTTGTCCTTGCCCTGCGGCACCTGCGCCGTTCCGGTTTTCGCTAGCTGCGTAAAGTCGTTGCTTTTCAGCCTTCTGGCGGTACCGCCGGTTACTACCTGCGCCATACCTTCCAGCACGGGATCGAAGTACTTCTCGTCCACCAGTACTTTATGTTTTACCTTAAATCTCGGGTCGGGGTTTGGTTTCCCGTCTATGGATTTCACGATATGCGGCGTGTAGTACCAGCCTTTGTTCGCTATGGCAGCCATCCCGTTGGCGAGCTGCAGCGGTGTTATCATAATATCGCCCTGCCCCATCCCGTTGAATACGGCACCAGTCGCCAGGGGGTCCCACTTCGCAGGATCTGCTTTGGAGCCGCTGGCTTTGTAGATGCGCGCCATTCTGTTTTCGTAAAACTCGCCACCGGGGATCCTGCCTTTCACGCCGGATGCCAGGTCATTATTCAGAAATACTCCGAAGCCAAAGCTGTTCATAATTTTCTGCCATTCATCCACGCCTTTGCTGGGATTGCCCGGGTATTTGTTCGTCATAGCCAGGAATGCGTAGGAGAAATAGCAGTTGCTGGAAACCCGTATTGCCGGCACCAGCGGGTCTGCGCCACCGTGGCCCTTGATTCTCAAACCTTTATAGTAAAAACCTCCGCCGCAGGGGAAGATGGTTTTATCCGTCATTACGCCCATCTGCATACCGGCGAGCGCGGTAAAGAGCTTGAAGGTAGAACCTGGCGGGTACGCAGCCTGCACGGATCGGTCGAAGGAGGGCTTGTTGTTGTAGAGCGTATCGTTCTGGATGCGGTAGAGGTTTTTGGTTTTTTCCGGCCCGGTAAAGAGGTTGGGGTCTATGTCCGGCCCGGTAGCCATTACCAGGATCTCCCCGTTGTTGGGGTCCAGGGCTACTATCGCTCCGTGCTTGTTCACCAGCATTTCCTGCGCCAGTTTCTGCAGGTCGTAGTCGATGGTAAGAGTTAAATCCTTCCCGGAAACCACCTCTCTGTCCAGCGCCCCGTTTTTATAGGGCCCGATGCTCCGCAGTTTTATATCTTTCTGAATGTAGTTCACGCCCTTCACGCCGCGGAGTTCTTTTTCGTAAGAGCGTTCCACGCCTTTCTTCCCGATGTTGTCGCCCGGCAGGTAGTAGAGGGAATCCCGCCTGATATCGGCATCGTTCACCTCGTTCGTGTAGCCGAGGAGGTTGCCGGAGGTGTTGATTTCATACTGGCGCTGCGGCCTCGGCACGATGCTGAACGCCGGGTATTTAAAGATGATCTCCTGGATGCGCGCGATGTCTTCCCGGCTGAGGTTTTTCGCGAAAGTCATCGGCGTGAGCTTCGAGTAATATTTTTCCTTTTTAATGTTTTCTATTCTGGTAATGAATTCCTGCTTGCTGATTTTTAGCAAATTACAGAAGCCAAGCGTATCAAAGTCCGGCATCATAAGAGCCTGCGTAAAGGACAATTCGTACGCTGGCTGGTTCCCCACGAGGATTTTGCCGTTGCGGTCGAAAATGATGCCGCGCTGCGGGATGATGTACTCCGCCTTGATGGAAGTGTTGGCGGCATTCAGCGCATAGCGGTCCGTAAATAGCTGCAGGTAGGCGAGCCTCGCAATGAAAATCACAGCGATGATGCCTATAGCGGTTATTATTTTCAGATACTGCTGATTCAAACCTTGCTAAACTTTTTGTTTAATTTTAAAAGCCAGGGCGTACAGCAGAATGCAGAAGAAAGAAATCGTGCTGGTAATGAGGATGTTTAGCAGAATTTCTAAAACCCGGCTTAGCTTGAAAAACTCCATAAACTGCACAAGGAACTGATGCAGGAATATGCTGCTGAAGATGAAGAAGAGAAACTGCGGCCACTGAAGCGACTGGAAGGAGAAGAAATCGCTCTCCGTGTCGGTAGAAGTCCTGAAAATCAGCGTGCGGAAGTAGGCGAGCGCGGTGGTGGCGAAGGCATTGATGCCCCAGGTGCCAAGGAAGGCATCTATGCTTAAGCCCAGCAGAAAGCTAAGTACGAGGAACTGATACCGGTTCCGGAAGAAGGGCCAGAACATCACGAACATTGGGTACATCACGGGGGTATATCTGCCGAAAAGCGTCACCCTGTTCAGCACAAAAATCTGCAGCGCCACCAGCACCACGATCTGTATGATGTCGGAATATAGCGTTTTACTGATCATCCTTTTTCATTGCCGCCTGCAGCGTATCCTGAATTTTCTGTACCTCTGTTTTCCGGAGGTTTTTCACCACATAAATTTTGCTGAGTTTCCCCATCTGCTCGGAGAGCTCCACAGAGATGTCCCAGAATCCGGTTTTGGTATCCACCTGGTAGCCAGCCACCCGCCCGATCATCACATTTTGTGGGAAGATGGCGGATTTCCCGTCAGTTACCACTGTGTCGCCGATGGCCAGCGGCACATATTTCGGGACATCTGCAAGGTGCATGATCCGCGAATTATCTCCCCGCCAGGTAAGGGTGCCAAAATACCCGGATTTCTTCAGCGACCCGTTGATTTTAATTTTATTCACGCTTAAAACCGACTGCACAAGGGCGTATTCGTTCGTGGTATTTACAACGATCCCGGCGATGCCCTGGGGAGCAATGACGCCCATCTGCGGCTTTACGCCATCCCGCCTGCCACGGTTTATGGTAAAATAATTATCCTGCCTGTTGATGCTGTTGTAAACGATTTCCCCATCCACAAAGGTATAAATCTGCCCGCCGCCCACGGTATCGTGCACCTTGCGGAACTGCGGGTTTCTGGAATAATCTTTCCCGTAGAGCTCCAGCATCAGCTGGCGGTTCTGGGCTACCAGCTGCTCATTAATCTGCTTAAGCTTCAGGTAGGAGGCGCCCTCGTCTATATAGCCCGACACGCGGGAGTTGAATGCGGCTGCCTGCGCCGCGATCCACGACCGCTGCATGGAATTCCGGCTGAACATCAGCACCAGGGCGATTATTTGCAGGAAAAAGAACAGCACGAAAAGTGCATTCTCCCTTAAAAATCTTAAAAGATATCCCACCCTGCGCTACCGTATTGCTATTTTATCAGGAAATTGAATTTATCCATATTCTTCAGCGCGATGCCCGTACCGCGCACCACCGCACGCAGCGGATCTTCGGAAACGAACACCGGCAGGCCGGTCTTGCGGTTCAGGCGGTCTGCCAGCCCGCGTAGCAGCGCGCCCCCGCCAGCGAGGTAGATGCCTGTTTTGTAGATGTCCGCCGCAAGCTCCGGTGGGGTGAGGGATAGGGTCTCCATCACGGAATCTTCGATGCGGATGATGGACTTATCCAGCGCGCGGGCGATTTCTTTGTAATTTACCATTATCTCCTTCGGCTTCCCGGTGATGAGGTCGCGCCCCTGTACGGGGATTTCGTCAATTTCTATGTCGAGCTCCTCCACTGCGGAGCCCACCTCTATTTTAATGCGTTCCGCGGTGCGGTCGCCCACATACAGGTTGTGGTGAGTGCGCATATAGTAGGCGATGTCGTTGGTAAAGGCATCTCCCGCGATTTTTACCGATTTATCACAGACGATACCCCCCAGCGCCACTACGGCGATCTCCGTAGTACCGCCGCCTATGTCGATGATCATATTGCCCTCCGGCTTCTGCACATCGATGCCGACGCCGATTGCCGCCGCCATCGGCTCGTAGATCAGCCTTACATCCTTAGCATTCACCTTCTGGGCGGAATCCCGTACGGCGCGCTTCTCTACCTCTGTAATGCCGGAGGGGATGCAGATCACTATGCGCAGCGCCGGCTGTATAAGCTTACCCTTGATCCCGGGTATGATTTTGATAAACTCCTTTATCATATGCTCCGACGCCTGGAAATCCGCAATCACCCCGTCCTTCAGTGGGCGGATGGTTTTAATATCCTCGTGCGTCTTGCCCTGCATATGCTTCGCCTGCTCGCCCACGGCGATGGGTTTGCCGCTGGAGCGCTCCACGGCTACTATGGAGGGCTGGTCGATTACAATTTTGTTGTTGTGTATTATAAGTGTGTTCGCGGTACCGAGATCTATGGCGATCTCCTGAGTGAACATATCAAAAAGTCCCATTTTTTGAAAGCGTTTAAGTTTACAAAGATATAAATTTGCCTTCATCATTTTCCTCCCCTTTTGGAATTTTGAGTGAAATTTTGATGAATTGCCCTCAGATTTGTCCAAGTGGTAGCAGCTTCCTTCCCGAAATACTCGGCCTTAAGCAAAAAAAATCAGTAAATTTGCAGTCATTTTTATGTCCGCTCCATCAAATACTTATCAGACTGCCAATTTTGTGGTGCTCAGCATCAGCTATGAAAAAGCCGATGCGGAGACACGCTCGAGATTTGCGTTTTTTGATCACCAGATAAAGGGCTTCGTAAAAAATATTCACGATAAGGATTTGGGCGATGCCTTTATCGTCTCTACCTGCAACCGCACGGAAATCTACACCACGACGCACAATTACCTGCTCATTGCTGAAGAATTCTGCAGGGCTACGGGTGTTTCTTTAATGGAGTTTATGCAGTATGTCACCGTCTACAGCCGGGAAGAGGCGCTGATGCATCTCTTCCGCGTAGCGGCGGGGCTGGAGAGCCAGATCATCGGGGATTTTGAAATCATCGGGCAGATAAAAAAGGCTTACTCAAGATTTAAAAAGGAAAAAAAATACTCCAATCCTTACCTTGAGCGCGCCATTAATCTGGCGATTCAAATTTCCAAGAAAATAAAGACCGAGACGGGCATTTCCACCGGAGCGGCTTCCGTATCCTATGCAGCGGTGCACTACATTCTGAATACCCAAAAGTGGCTTTCCGAAAGGAATATCCTGCTGCTGGGCGTAGGCGAAATAGGCAGGAATACAGTAGAAAACCTGCTGAAGCACATCCAAGAACCAAAGGTAAAAATTGCCAACCGCACGCAGGAAACAGCGGAAGAGATTTCCAGAAAGTTTGATATCCCCTTCATCCCTTTTGAAAATTTCACGAAGGAGCTTCTCGAGACGGACATCCTCATCGTAGCGACCGGTGCACAGGAACCTGTGGTGAAAATGCAGCACATCCCCGCCGGCAGGCCAATGCTTATCCTCGACCTCTCTATTCCCAACAATGTGGAGAAATCCGTGGGAATGCTGGAAGGTATTAGCCTCGTGGATGTGGATGCACTTTCGAAGCAGATCGGCGAGACGATGGAGCAACGCAAAAAGGAAGTTCCCAAGGCGGAAAATATCATCCGTGTGATGACCAAAGAGTTCCAGGAGTGGGAGAGACGCAGGAAAATGGCGCCAAAAATTCACGAATTTAAGGCAGTACTAAAGCGGATGGAAGATTTAGAAATGCACAACATCCACCGCAAGCACCGCTACATCAGCATAGAAGATATGGAGCTGAGCGACCGCCTGGTACAGAAACTTACGAACCGCTTCGCAAAGTACATCATAGATCACCCCTGGAAAGCGGAAGAGGTGAGCTCTCTGATGAAAGAAATTCTGGTGGAGCAGCCTAAAAATGAATTCAATGAAAAGCATTAGAATTGGCACAAGAAATTCACCCTTGGCACTTTGGCAGGCCAACGAGGCAGCGAGAAAGCTAAAGAGCTTAGGTGTTGATTGTCAGATAGTTCCGGTGCTGTCTTCTGGAGACAAGAATCTTTCTCAGCCGCTGTATTCGATGGGAATAACCGGCGTTTTCACGAGAGATTTGGACGCCGCTTTGCTGAGTGACGAGATTGATATCGCGGTGCATTCCCTTAAGGATGTGCCCACGATCTTGCCAGAAAATATTTCGCTATACGCATTTTTAGAGCGCGATTTTCCGCAGGATGTTTTGGTGAGAAATTCAAAATCTAAAGCGAAACCCATTGAAAACCTGAAAGTTGCAACGAGCAGTTTACGCCGCAGAGCATTTTGGCTGAAGGAATTTCCCAACACGGAATTTACCGACATCAGAGGAAATGTGCAGACGAGGTTACAGAAGATAGAGGACGGCTTGGCAGATGCCACGATTTTTTCCTTGGCAGGTCTGAAAAGATTGGCGCTAAACTTTGATTATGAACTTTTGCCTTTTATGCTGAACGCAGCTTCGCAAGGTGTGGTTACAATCGCTGGAAAAACTGATAATCAATGGATAAGCTCGATTTTAAACCAAATCAATCACGAAGAAACTGCACTTTGCGTCCAGGCTGAAAGGGAATTTTTGCAGACGATGGAAGGCGGTTGCACAGCGCCAATAGGTGCCTTTGCCGAAATTGAAAACGGAAAGATGAGACTTGTGGGAAGGCTATGCTCAATCGATGGGAAAGACTGTATTGAAACAGATGAAATCACTGATATTCAATTTGTTACAGGCTTTGGAAGCAGGTTGGCGCAGAAAGTTTTGGAGAACGGAGGAAAGGAAATAATGGATGCCCTGCGGAAAATGAATGTGGGAAGCTGATGGAGATTTTATTTACAAAATTAACCGAGAGAAAGAAGATTTCCGAAGTGCTGAACGGCAACTGCCGCTTTGATTTCGTGGAGGTAATTTCGGCAAAACATCTGGAGGTGGAGCCGTTTGACCTGAAGAGTAAGTCGCTGATTTTCACGAGCATAAATGGAGTGGAATCTTTTTTCGCCAATGGTTTCAAACCGAAGGCCGATTTCACGAAGGAGAATTTTAACAAGATTTACGCCGTTGGGAAAAAGACGAAAAAAGAGCTGCGAAAGCACGGCTACGAAACCTTCAAGGTGAAGAAGCACGCACAGGAACTGGCGGAATTTATCACGGCAAATTCTGCGGGAGAAAAATTCCTGCACTTCTGCGGAAATTTAGCGCTGGATGTGCTGGATGCAACGCTGCCGCTGCAGAACATCTGGTATAAAAAGGTGGTGGTATACAACACGATTTTGCTTTACCCGAAGGTTGAAAAGCCATTTGATGCGGTGGTATTTTTCAGTCCGAGCGGCGTGAGAAGCTTTGTAGAAAAAAATACGCTGGAAGGGAAAAAAATATTTTCCATAGGCTACACCACCGAAAAAGAAATTAGAAAACACACTGATTCTCAAATATTTACAAGCACGGAAAGCAACATTGATGATTTACTTTCCCTGATTAAAAAAGAATGCTGCGGCAAGAAGGCAGCGAAATAATTATGATGAAAAACGACCTTTATCTTCGTGCTTTGCGCGGCGAAACCGTGGAAAGACCGCCGGTTTGGATGATGCGGCAAGCCGGGCGCTATCTACCTGAATTTATGGCACTTAGGGAGAAATATGACTTCTTCACGAGATGCCAAACGCCAGAGTTGGCAGCGGAAATTACCGTGCAGCCTTTGCGCAGGTTTCCGCTGGATGCCGCTATTTTATTCTCGGATATTCTGGTGGTTCCGCAGGCTATGGGCATCGATTTCAAGATGAAGGAATCCGTAGGACCTTGGCTTGAAAACCCGATAAGAACGGCAGAACAAGTGCAGCAAATACAAGTGCCGGATGTGGACGAAACTTTAGGCTATGTACTTGATGCTGTGGAATTTACGCTGGAGAAACTCAACGGTGCCGTTCCTCTGATTGGCTTTGCCGGTTCACCGTGGACCATCCTTTGCTATTGCGTAGAAGGCAAGGGCTCTAAGGCTTTTGATTTGGCCAAAAAATTCTGCTACACCGAGCCTGAAGCCGCGCATTTACTTTTACAGAAAATCACCGATACCACGATAGCCTACCTGAAACGCAAAGTGGAAAAAGGCGTTTCGGCAGTGCAGATTTTCGATTCCTGGGGAGGTATGCTTTCGCCGGAAGATTACCGCGAATTTTCCTGGCAGTACATCAACCAAATCGTGGAAGCGCTCAGCGAAGTAACGAAGGTTGTAGTTTTCGGGAAGGGCTGCTGGTTTGCGCTGGAAGAAATGGCGCACAGCAAGGCTTCAGCACTTGGCGTGGACTGGACGATAACGCCGGAAAACGCGCGGAAATTTAGCGGAAACCAAATTACGCTTCAGGGAAATTTCGACCCTGCGAGATTGCATTCTTCGCCGGAAACCATACGGAAGATGGTGCACGAGATGATAAGGCGTTTCGGCAAAGACCGCTACATCGTGAACCTTGGGCACGGCATCCTGCCGAACATTCCGGTGGAAAATGCGGAGGCCTTCGTAAAGGCAGTGGTGGAATGGCGGCCGGAATAGCGCGGCAAAATTTCCTATTTTTGTAATCCAATGCTGGTAAAGGATGAACTACAAAATATCATTTCAGGAGATGAACAGGCTTGCGGCGGAAGTGTTCTCAAAAGAGCGCAAATTTACCTTGGAGGAAATGAGGGAGCAGGTGCAAAACATAAAGTGCAGAAGCCAATCAAAAGTGAAGAAAAAAAGCTGCTGCGAAAATTCTGTGAAGAAAACGGACTGATTTTTAACAGAGAAGATTTAAACCTAAATTATCTTTCCGAAGGCGCAGAGCAGAAAGTTTACCGATTTGGAAATTCAAAAGTTGTTAAATTTAATGATGGTATTTTCTACGAATTCTGGCTGGACTACCTGAACAGCCTGCTGATTCATAATTACTTCTTCCCTTTAACCGCCTATGAATTATTGGGTTTTGAATTTTTTGATGATAAAATTTATTCCGTAGTGCTCCAATCATTTGTAAAGGAAACCGAACCTGTGAATCTTGAAATTGTAAATGATTTTTTGGAGCACAACAGTTTCAGAAAAATACGAAATCAGGATTTTATTAATGAAGATTTAGGGCTCATTTTAGAAGACATACACGATGAGAATGTGATATTTGAGAATGGAATTCCATTTTTCATCGACACCGTTTTTTACCTCACTGAAAATTTCTACCAAAAGTAAATGGCAAAATCCCGTAAGGAAACACCGCTGATGACGCAGTACAACAGCATTAAGGCGAAATATCCTGATGCGCTGCTGCTTTTCCGCGTGGGCGATTTCTACGAAACCTTCGGGCAGGATGCCGTGAAAACATCCCAAATCCTGGGCATCGTACTTACCAAGAGAAACAACGGCGATTCTCATACGGAGCTTGCCGGTTTCCCGCATCATTCGCTGGATTCTTATTTGCCGAAGCTTGTTCGGGCAGGGCTTCGCGTGGCAATCTGCGATCAGCTGGAAGACCCGAAAACTGTGAAGGGCATCGTAAAGCGCGGCGTAACCGAACTCGTGACACCGGGCGTAACCTTCAACGATCAGGTGCTGAATTCCCGAAAGAATAATTTCCTGCTCTCGCTGCATCAGGAAAAAGGAAAATACGGCATAGCGCTGGTCGATATTTCCACCGGAGAATTCCTGGTGGCAGAAGGCAATTTGGAGAAACTGCTGCACATCCTGCACACCTTCAATCCCGCCGAAATCATCCACCAAAGAAGCGTGCCCATCCCTGAACAGCTGAAGACCCGCAGCATTTTCAAGCTAGAAGACTGGGCGTTTCAGTACCCCTATGCCTACGAAAAACTCACGGCGCACTTCAAAACCATCTCGCTGAAAGGCTTCGGTATAGAGCAATTTCCGCTGGCCATCACAGCAGCAGGCGCCATTTTCGCTTACCTAGTTGAGAGTACGCATCACTCTTTGCTTCAGCACATTACGAAGATTCAGCTGATTCCGCAGGACGATTTCCTGATGCTGGACGGCTTTACGCTTCGCAATCTGGAAATCCTGCAGCCCAATCATCCGGACGGAAAATCTCTGCTGGACATTATCGACAAAACTTCAACGCCAATGGCCGCAAGGCTTTTGCGAAGAAGGCTGATGTTGCCACTGAAATCTGTGAACGAAATTAACCGGAGGCTAAACCTGGTGGAGTTTTTCAGCAGGGAGGAGCAGCTGCGTTTCGAGATTTCAGAATTGCTGAAAAGCATTTCTGATCTGGAAAGGTTAATTGGGAAATTAGCATCAGAAAAAATCTCGCCGAAAGAGCTGGGCTACCTTCGCTCAAGTTTAGTTAGTGTACAGAAAATCAGGGAGTTACTTCGTCGTTTTCACGATATACCTGCCTGGATTGAGCCGCTGCACGATTTATCGGAAATCATCACATTTCTGCAAAACAATCTGCAGGAAGAATTGCCAGTAAATTTGGCGAAAGGCAATGTGGTAAGGGAGGGTGTGGATGATGAGCTGGATGCGCTGCGAAACCTGCAGCAGAACGGGAAAAACTACCTGGAGGAAATGTGTGCCAGGGAAACAGAGCGCACCGGAATTGCATCGCTGAAAATAGATTTCAACAATGTTTTCGGCTACTACATCGAAGTGCGAAACACGCATAAAGACAAGGTGCCGCAGGATTGGGTGCGGAAGCAGACTTTGGTGAATGCCGAGCGCTACATCACCGAAGAACTGAAAAATTATGAAACGCAGATCCTTGGTGCGGAAGAAAAAATTTCGGCGCTGGAATATTCGCTTTACCGGAAAATCTGTGCGCAGGTTCTGGAATTCATGGATGAAATTCAGCAAAATTCCGCCATTATCGCTCAGATTGATGTAGCTTTAGGTTTTAGCTTAATAGCTGATAATCAAGGATATACAAGACCGATTCTGAACGAAGGCTTTGCGATTGAACTGCAGGAGGCAAGGCATCCCATCATAGAAAATTCTCTACCGCTTGGCGAGAAATACATTCCGAATGATATTTTTCTGGACAATGAAACGCAGCAAATTCTGATGGTAACCGGACCGAATATGGCGGGAAAATCGGCGATACTTCGGCAAACGGCGATTGTTTGCCTACTCGCTCAGATTGGCAGTTTCGTTCCGGCAAAGCACGCAGAAATCGGCATTCTGGATAGGGTTTTCACGAGAGTTGGCGCTTCGGACAATATTTCAGCCGGCGAATCCACTTTTATGGTGGAAATGAACGAGGCGGCGAATATCCTGAATAATGTGACCGAGCGCAGCCTGATTCTGCTGGATGAAATAGGGCGCGGAACTTCCACTTATGACGGGGTTTCCATAGCCTGGGCGATTGCCGAATTTCTGCACGGGCACGCTACACGACCGAAAACGCTTTTCGCCACGCATTACCACGAATTGAACGAAATGGCGCTGACTTTCGGGCGAATTAAAAATTTCCACATCGCGATTCAGGAAAACAAGGACAGCGTGATTTTTATGCGGAAACTTCTGCCCGGCGGAAGCGAGCACAGCTTCGGAATTTATGTGGCGAAGCTTGCCGGGATGCCTGCCAAGGTGGTGAGCCGCGCACAGGAAATCCTGAAAATCCTGGAGGCGAGCCGCAGCGCAGAAAGCACCGACAAAATAAAGCGCGTAACGGAAAAAAACCTGCAGCTGTCCTTCTTTCAGCTGGATGACCCTGTGCTAGAAAACATCCGCGAAGAACTCACGAAAATCGACATCAACACCCTCACACCCATCGAAGCGCTGATGAAGCTGAACGCGATAAAGAAAATGATCGGCGGGTGATTATTTTACAAAAATCCGGCAGAATTCCGCCGGATTTTATTTATCGAGTTTAAAACTTTGAATTCTTTGGCGTGCCCCTAAGTTTCGCTAAGGCGCGAAACTTAGGGTCGGTCTGCAGCCACTCGCTTTGCTGCGCTTCGCAAGAGCTCAAACAATGGCTTCCGCCCTCACGCAAAAACCGCAAGCCCGCAGCCTTAAACTGTAAACTATACTTTTAGCCTTGAACTTGAAACTTGTATCTAATTCTTGTGTCTTGGCTCTACTTCAGGCTTCCCACCATATCCTCAGGCTTCACCCACTCGTCGAATTGCTCTGCCGTTAGCAGCCCCAGATTGATGGCTTCTTCCTTCAGGGTGGTGCCGTTCTTGTGAGCGGTTTTCGCAATTTTCGCCGCATTTTCGTAGCCGATGTGTGTGTTCAGCGCCGTCACAAGCATCAGGGATTTTTCCACCAGCTCTTTAATTCTCGGCTCGTTCGGCTCGATGCCCACGGCGCAATGGTCGTTGAACGAAATCATCGCATCCGCCAAAAGCTGCGCCGATTGCAGGAAGTTGTATGCCATCACTGGCTTAAACACATTCAGCTCGTAATTTCCCTGGGTTCCGGCGAAGGAAATCGTGGTATCGTTGCCCAGAACTTGCGCGCACACCATCGTCATCGCTTCATTTTGCGTAGGGTTCACCTTGCCGGGCATTATCGAAGAGCCGGGCTCATTTTCCGGGATGAAAAGTTCACCGATGCCAGACCTTGGGCCGGATGCCAGCAAACGCACATCCTGCGCGATTTTGTAGAGCGCCACGGCAAGCTGCTTCAATGCGCCGTGCGTTTCCACGATGCCGTCGTGCGCTGCCAGAGCTTCAAATTTATTTGGTGCCGTTTCGAAAGGCAGCCCTGTAAATTTCGCGATGTATTCCGCTACCTTTACATCGTAGCCTTTCGGCGTGTTCAGCCCGGTGCCTACGGCCGTTCCGCCGAGAGCTAATTCCTTCAGGTGTGCCAGCGTATTTTCGATGGCTTTTTTCGCATAATCCAGCTGAGCTACATAGCCGGAAAATTCCTGACCGAGCGTTAGAGGCGTAGCGTCCATCAAATGCGTACGCCCGATTTTCACGATGTTTTCAAATTTCTTCGCCTTTTCATCCAGCGTGTTGCGAAGTTTTTCTAACGCAGGCAAGGTGTGCTTCACAACTTTGGTGTAGGCTGCGATGTGCATTGCGGTTGGGTAGGTATCGTTCGATGATTGCGATTTGTTCACATCATCGTTCGGGTGCACGGTAGTTTTCTCGCCCAGTTTTCCGCCGGCATTGGTATGAGAGCGGTTGGCAATTACTTCGTTCACATTCATATTGCTCTGCGTGCCGGAGCCTGTCTGCCAGATTACGAGCGGAAACTGGTCGTCCAGCTTTCCATCCAGGATTTCGTCGCACACTTTCGCTATGGCGTCGCGCTTTTCTTCGCTCAGCACGCCAAGCTCCGCATTGGTATAGGCTGCGGCTTTTTTCAGGTAGGCGAAGGCTTCGATGATTTCGTGCGGCATACTGCCTTCCGGCCCGATTTTAAAATTGTTTCGGGACCGTTCTGTCTGTGCGCCCCAGAATTTCTCGGCGGGCACCTGCACTTCGCCCATTGTGTCTTTTTCAATACGGAATTCCATATTTGATAAATTTTATGTTTAAACTGTCTGCAACGAAAGTACAAAAAAATCTCCTTGCCGCAAACGAAAAAAATCATATATAAATGTTTTGCGGAAATGGAAATTTGTCTTACTTTTGCCTAAAATCAAACAGGATGCTTACTTTTCTTCTTTGGCCATTTTACCAATTTCTCTGGACGCTGTTCTTTCTGGTTATGTTCTTAGTGGGGTTTTGGTGTATATTTATGTTTGGCCTGGTAGTGGTGCCAATGTGGCTTACGGAAGGGCTTGCAGAATATTTTGGCAAAACCAAGCCGTTCGACCCGGAAGATATCCGAAGGAAAACCCTGCCGGAGCAGGAAGGTGTGGAAGTGGTCTACAGCAACCCTAAAGGCGAGGGGCCTTTCATCCACGAGCACGGCCACGGCACGCATGCTGACGATGCGCCTACCTATCAGTAGCCCTTAAATCTTTAGAAAATTTAATCCGCAGCAGAAATTGTTGCGGAATTTTTTGTTTTGTGATTTTGAGCAGATAATAATTTTCATTTGCAAAAGCGCACTACAAATTCTGTGGGATCATTTAATCTTACAATGCTATCTTTGCAAATTCAATTTTCCAAAAATGGCCAAGTCCCTTATTCCCAAATTAGAAGCGATAAAGCAGCGATACAACGAAGTGGCAGACCTGATCATCCAGCCCGATGTGATTTCTGACCAAAAGAAGTACGGACAGCTGAACAAGGAATACAGCGATTTGGGAAAAATCGTGAAGGTATTTGATGAATATTCTGCTGCGCTGAAAACCATCGAAGAATCTGATGAAATCATTGCAGATGGCTCAGATAAAGACCTTGCGGAGCTTGCCAAAATGGAAAAGCTGGAAGCTCAGGAGAAAATTCCCAATTTGGAGGAAGAGCTGAAAATACTGCTGATTCCGAAAGACCCAGCCGATGATAAAAATGTAATCGTGGAACTGCGTGCAGGCACAGGCGGAGACGAAGCCGCGATTTTCGTGGAAGATGTGTACCGAATGTATTCGATGTATTTTAAGGACAAAGGCTGGCGCCACGAAATCACCGATTCAAACGAAGCGGCGAAAGGCTATAAAGAGCTGATAATGAAGGTGGAAGGCGATGGAGTGTACGGCGTGATGAAGTTTGAATCCGGTGTGCACCGCGTGCAGCGCGTTCCGGAAACGGAGTCTCAGGGCAGGGTGCATACATCGGCAATTACCGTGGCAGTTTTGCCGGAAGCCGAAGAAGTGGATGTAGAAATAAACCCGGCCGATATTGAAATGCAGACTTCAAGATCCGGTGGAGCAGGCGGACAGAATGTGAACAAGGTGGAAACCAAGGTGCAGCTTACGCACAAGCCTTCCGGCATAGTGGTGGTTTGTCAGCAGGCGCGTTCTCAGCTGGCGAACAGAGAGCTGGCGATGGAGATGCTTCGCGCGAAACTTTATGATATGAAGCTGCAGGAAGTTCAGGGCGATATTGCGGCGCAGCGCAAGACGATGGTTTCCACGGGAGACCGCTCCGCGAAAATCAAAACCTACAATTATCCGCAGGGAAGGGTGACGGACCACCGCATCAACAAGTCCATCTACAACCTGGATGCCTATATGAACGGCGATATTCAGGAAATGATGGACGCCGTGATAATGGCGGAAAACGCTGAGAAAATGAAGGGTGAGGAGTGATAATTAAAATTTGTTTATAAAATATTGATCATTAAAAACTTTTTTTATTTTTGTCCCGAATAAAATTTTATACAATGAAAAAACTAATCCTTTCTGCCACAGCCCTTACGCTTGCGGTAGTATCTTGCAAAAAAGTGGAAAAAGAAGAAATCCACACGGATGAGAATATTGTGGTATACGAAGCAGACAGCCTTGGCGATACCTCCTCCCTTGGCGATACCCTAAGCACGGGAGCTGTGAGCACCGGGCCGGTAACGGAAACCACCACCAGCACAACTACCACTTTGGAACCCTCGAATGAAGCCAAAAACGACTTCGAACGCGCTCTTGACAAAACTGAACAAGGCCTTGACAAGGCGGGTAACGCCATTAAAAAAGGCGCTCAGGATGTAGAGGCAGGAGCAAAAGAAGTAGCCAATGATGTAAGTACAGCGGCGAAAAAAGGTGCCAATGATGTAAAGGCAGGGGCACAGGATGTGCAAAGAGACATCGAAAGGAGGACCAGATAAAATAAAATCACACTTTTCATCACTTTTATTTGCAAAATCGTCGCAAAGTTTTAATTTTGCAGCACTAAAAAAATTATCAACTATGAAAAAAGCATTTTTCGCGCTTAGCGCTGTGGCAGTACTTTCTGTAGTATCTTGCCAGAAAAAAGAAGTAGAAACTGTGGAAACAACAGAAACTGAAGTAGTAACGCCTGCTGAGGAGACTATGACAACTGGCGAAACAGTAGTGCCTGAGACAAACGAAGCTGTGGTAGATACGGTAGCTACATCTACAACTACTACTGTGACGACTCCGGAAGCGGCTACAAACTAAATTATGTAAATATTTGAAAAAAACGGGCAGGAAACTTGTCCGTTTTTTTTATTTTAAATAACCATCAAAACTGATGGACTGGCGGTCTGCAAAGCCAAGGTAAACAAAAATTTCAAAGGCAGTCGTTAGATACTGAGACTGGACTTCACTACAACAGATTTAGGTATTATGATTCTGATGTGGGGATGTTCATTTCCAGAGACCCTATCGGTCTGCTCGGTGGGAATAATGTATTCCAGTATGCTCCGAATCCGATTGGGTGGATTGACCCGTGGGGACTTAAATGTAAAGACCCCAATGGCTATAAAACACATGATATAGACAATCATGGCAACTTATCTCCTCAAAAAAACCGTGCAGATGGTCATGGAAATAATGCAAGTGATAACTTTATTCAAAGTCATCATCCTATTCAAGACGAATGGGCACAGAGAAATATTTCTGGTTATAGAAGAAATAGAGCACCAGGTATACTTCTACCGTCTTCTTCAGGTATGTCTCACGCACAAATAAGTGCTTTGCAAAGAACTAGAAGAGCTCAACCTAATGGTTGGAATACTTCTTTAAGACATGAATTTAATGAAGGGTATAGGGAGATGATAAATTCAGGTGTAAGTCCAAAAAATGCTAAAAAAGCTTATAAGAAAGCTTATAAATATTTTGATGGACTGAGAGAACAAAACGTAAATAATCCATTATTTGATATATAGAGGTAAAATATGAAACCAAATCAATCAATAGAACAACATTTCAACCTTAAATTACCAAAAGAGTATCTAAAATTTGTTACCAACATAGGTGAAGAAATATTTGAACTTCCTAATACGTCTATTAGCTTATATCCTCTTTCTTTGTTAATAGAAAGAAATATGACGTATGATATACAAACCTTTGAACCTAATGCAATATTGATAGGTCAAGATGGAGATTTAGGGTTTTTTATTAGAAGAGATAGTGGAGAGAATATTTTTGAATTAGGTTTAGGGGCTTTGGGTTCTCTTGAAATGAGATTAAAAGGTAATGATATTTACGACTTTCAAGACAAAATCCAAATAGAATATTTGGATGAAGATTAAGTATAGTAGTTTTTCTTATATTTTTTTATTCCCTAGCCAATTCCGAATAAAATTATCTTGTCTATCGTAAACACTTACAAATACGGCATTTGCTAGCCTAAAAACTAGCAAATGCTTTTTACTGGATTAGCCAACGATTTACAAGGCATTGATAAGAAAACCCACCGCCCAACTAAATTGATTAGCCAAGGTAAACAGGTCGGTTATTTTTATGATAAGCATGGCAGGGTTAAGACTAAGACGTTAACGCCTGTTGATAAAGACGGTGAGCCGTTAAAGCAGTCTAGCCAAAGTATTGTGGGGTATTTGGAATCTCTACAACTGTTTTATACGCCAAACAATGAGCTTGAGAAGTCCATTAAAATCCACCAACAAGGCTTTGATGTCACCACAACGACGACGCATTATTACTATGATGCGTTTGGGCGACGGATTGGCAAGTCAAGTAGTACGCAAAAATCGAGTAAGCTTAATCAGCGTGGGCATTTGGTAAGATTTTTGAAGCCAGTTTTAGAAAAAGGTGATACAGTTATAATTGAAGGTGAATACAGAGCCTGTAAAAGCTGTAAGGGTAAAATGAATGATGTTAAAGAATTTTTTGATAATTGAAGTAGATATTATTTATAAGTCTCCAGAAGCCGAAGATTGGCATGCTGGAAGAAAACTTAAGAAGAAAACACCTAAACCTGAATGTTAATTCTAAAGGAAATCTGACATGAAATTTAAATCAGAAAATTCAGTATATTATATTGAAGATGAAATACTTACTATTGCCTTTGCTGACAGTAAGAAGCCTGACCCAAACAGATATTTAATTTTACAGAGAGAAGTAGATAATTCTGAAATTTACTATTATGAAGTTAATTCTCAAATGTATTCAAATGATGGCGGTATTGAGAAAGTACAAATAAATAACAACAGTTTAATAGTTTTATTTAACTCAAATCAAAAAATTTATAAAGATGGTATTAAGATTTTAGAAATAGATTTTGATTTTAATAATGAGATGAAGGAAAAAATAATTAAGCTTTTTTCAGATAGTGATACAGTGCTAGAAGTTTTGTAAGATATCAATATTTCTGCCCGTCCACCATGAAAATCAATAAAAAGCATTTGCTAGCCTAAAAAACTAGCAAATGCTTTTCATTATAAGACAGCAATTGGCAAATCCAAGAATACACCGATGAGCAGATTTTTACGACGGTGTATGAGCAAGGTAGCTTTGAGCCTGTTGCCCGAATCGTTCAATTAGCAAGCCATATTGAGCAGAAAGGATTAGGCAGCCATTATAAACACAAAGTAGAGGAAAAGTAAATAAAATCAAAAGGAGACGAAACATTTTTTCTTTTTGAATCCAAATCACAAAATATGCTTAAGTCTTGAAAAACCTCTTGGAATAGAAATTGATATGCAAAATTGAAATTTTAAGGAAATTATAATGAAAAAAATAAAAGCTATCGCGATGGGGGCTGCTGCATTTGCCACTGTTGCCTGTACCACAAATCCCGTGACAGGGCGCCGCTCCCTGCAGATGGTAAATAACCAACAGATAAATGCTATGGCTTTCCAGCAGTACCGCCAGACGCTTTCCGAATCTAAGGTAATTACTAACACTGCCGCATCAAAACAGGTAAACAATGTAGGGCTCCGGATAAAAAACGCTGCCGAAAACTATTACCGTAGCATAGGACGCAGCAGCGACCTGCAGGATTACAATTGGGAATTCAACCTCATAGATGAAAACCAGATGAACGCCTGGTGTATGCCTGGCGGAAAGGTGGCGGTATACACCGGGATCTTGCCGGTGACAAAAAATGATACAGGCCTCGCCGTAGTTTTGGGGCACGAGGTATCTCACGCCCTGGCGGGGCACGGAAACGAGAGAATTTCCCAGGCTATGCTGGCGCAGTACGGCGGAGCTATAGCGGGCAGCACGATCTCTAGTGCGGCCTGGCAGCAGGTTTTCCAGGCGGCTTACCCTATCGGCTCGCAGGTCGTACTTCTCCGATACGGCCGCAGCCAAGAGTTGGAGGCAGATCAGATGGGGCTTTACCTAATGTCTATGGCGGGCTATGATCCGCGAGAGGCGGTACCCTTCTGGCAGCGGATGGAGGCAGCATCCGGCGGGCAGCGCGCTCCAGAATTCCTCTCCACCCACCCGAATCCTGGCAACCGCGTAAGGGATATAGAGAAAAATCTGCCGCGCGCACTAGAATATTATAAGGCTTCCGGAGGGAAGATTTAATTAATTCCACAAAAACTTCCCAAGTTTCGTAACTTTGGGAAGTTTTTATTTACTGCAAATGAAAGGACTTACCGCTGTAGGCTTCGTACTCCTACTTATTTCAGGATTGCTTTTTTATCTAACAACAGATTTTTCGATAGAGAAATTTCAATTATCCCACATAATGGGCATTATGGGCGGGGTAGGCATAGGGCTCATCATCGGCGGTATTGTAGGATACTCCGCAAAGGGCAGCGCCATAAAGGCCGAGCGCAAGCGCCAGGAACTGGAGAGGCTGCGCCGCGAGAAAGAAGAGCTGGAACGGCGCGCCGCGCAGGCGGAGCGGATGAGCCAGCCCGACTATGACCCACAGGCGGAGGAGCTGAGAAAAGCCGCCCGATTCTTTACCAGGAAATAAGTTTTATTAAAGTTTGTAGCCAATGCCAAGCATCACAAAGGCCGGGCGGTAGTCGTAGGAGATATTGTTGTAACCTCCGCCATCCATTACTTTTTCTACAAATTTCCTCTTTTCTTTGGACAGGGCTGTTTCATATTTTAGGCTTAATACCAGCTTCTTAATTTCGCTCTGGAAGCCAAACTGCCAGCCGACATTGAGGTTTTTTTCAGAATCTTCATAAAAATGCTGGTAGCTGTCATCGCTGATATCCTCACTTTTCGGTGAGAAATTATAGCTCAGCACAGGGCCGGTATGTGTGCTAATCAGGTTGCCCCAGATCTTGTAGCCTACCAGCACGGGGATGTCCAGGCGGTTGCTGCTCGCTTTTATTTTTTCATTGTAAGCGGCTTCCGTGATTTCGTTTTTAAAATGAGTGTAGTAAACCTCCGGCATTACATATAGGGACATCGGCAAATTGATTTTTGAGGAAAGCCCAATGTTGAACCCCGTGCTGTTTTCGCCCTTTCTGCTAATGGTCTCCTTCGCCGCGGCGTAGCCCTGCTTCCAGTCTGCCTTGGCTACCGGCACCAGCAGGTGGGTCTTGGCAGAAAACGATACAAACTGTGCAGAGGCAATACCGCTGCACGCAAGGGCGATGGCGCTAATCAAATCCTTCATTCTTCGGTGGTTTTGTGATGATGTTTTCAATGGAAGTTTTATTGGTTCTTAGCATATAATCCCGCAGCTCTTTGAACATTTCAGAGGAGTACACGAAATTAATCAGATTTTCATTCGGCGCAGAGATTACATCGTCCTTGGTACCTTCCCACTCCTTCAGCCCATCCTTCAGGTACACGATTTTTTCCCCGATGGTAAGCACGGAGTTCATATCGTGGGTGTTGATGATGGTGGTGGTCTGGTACTCCCGGGTAATCTCCAGAATCAGGTCATCAATCACATTGGAGGTAAACGGATCCAGCCCGGAGTTTGGCTCGTCGCAGAAGAGGTATTTCGGGTTGTTCACAATTGCCCTGGCTATTGCCACGCGCTTCTGCATACCTCCGGAGATTTCAGACGGGTATTTTCTCCCTGCCTTTATCAGATGCACCCTGTCCATTACCTCCTGTACCTTTCTCTTCTTCTCCCGGAAGGACAGGTTGGTAAACATATCCAGCGGGAAGCTGATGTTTTCCGCCACCGTCAAAGAGTCGAAAAGCGCGCTGCCCTGAAACACGGTGCCTATTTCCATGCGTATGTTCTGCTTTTCCTCCCTGCCCATCTTAGTGATGTCCCTCCCGTCGAAGAGGATGTTGCCGCTGGTGGGCTCGTGCACATTCAGCAGGCTTTTCAGGAACACGGTTTTTCCGGAGCCGCTTTGCCCGATTACGAGGTTTACATTTCCTGTCTCAAAAGTGGCGGTGATGCCTTTTAAAACTTTATTATCCCCGAACTGTTTCGTTAAATCTTTTACCTCAATCATCAGCTCATCAGCATTTGGGTTAAAAGTAATTCAGAAACGATGATAAAGACCATCGTCCACACCACGGCATCGGTACTTGCGCGGCCCACCTCCAGGGAGCCGCCCTTTACCGTATAGCCGAAATAGGCAGGCACGGAGGCAATAATAAAGGCGAAGACCACCGTCTTGATAAACGCATAGCGGTAGAAGTACGCCGGCATATACATCTGGATCCCGGTGATATAATCGGCAGTCGTCCACTTCCCGGTCATCATCCCTGCCCAGTAGCCTCCCAGGATGCCGAATACCATACTCAGGGCTATCAGCAGCGGGTTGAAAATTACGGCTGCCAGCACCTTTGGAGCGATGAGGAAGTTGGGTGAATTCACCCCCATAATGTCCAGCGCGTCAATTTGCTCGGAAACGCGCATAGTCCCGATGCTGGAGGCTATGTAAGATCCTACCTTGCCCGCCAGCACCAGGCTGATGACCGTGGGGGCAAACTCCAGTACCAGCACGGCCTTGGTAGCGTACCCCACAAAGGTGGTAGGGATCGGGAATGTGGATGCATCAAAATTATTATACATCTGTATGGCGACCACCGCCCCGAAAAATATGGATGTGAAAACCGTTAGTCCAAAAGAATTGACACCTAAGTCGTTGATTTCCCGCATAAAAGCTTTGTAGAACATATTCCACTTCTGCGGGGGGCGGATCGCCTTGCCCAGCAGCAGAAAATATTCGCCGATTGCGGTCAGGAATTTTTTTATCATACTGCGAAAGTAAGATTTTTTTAGTTGTCTTCTATGCTTTTCTGTTTCAAAACCAAATGGATAGCTTATCAGGGTATGTTCAGATACTTATGCGTCTGCACGGATGCTCGCCATTTCGGGTTTTCCAATATAAATTTCGTGATCTCCGGGTACAGAATCTCCCGCCTGCCCCACTCGCTCTGCAGCAGCAAATGGCAGCTATCGGAGACCTTTTCCGCCTGGGCTTTTGCAAACTGAAAATCATGCTGATTGTACACAATGACTTTCAGCTCGTCTGCCCTTTGATAAATTTCCTCCAAAGGCAGGGAGTTTTTCTTCGGCGAAAGCGTTACCCAATCCAGCCTTCCGCTCAAAGGGTGCGCTCCCGAGGTTTCTATGTGGATGGCGCAGCCCAGAGATTTCAGATGCTG
Organism: Cruoricaptor ignavus; assembly: GCF_014961145.1. Taxonomy (NCBI): domain Bacteria; kingdom Pseudomonadati; phylum Bacteroidota; class Flavobacteriia; order Flavobacteriales; family Weeksellaceae; genus Cruoricaptor; species Cruoricaptor ignavus. The sequence goes on along the minus strand of NZ_CP063145.1, from coordinate 1,202,543 downwards.
CGTAAGCGGTTTCAGGTTCCACATCAGCGGCTCCCCGCCAGTTATCACGATGGTTTTGCAGTGTGCCGCCGCAGTTTTTGCCAGTTCTTCCGCGTTTATAAGCGGATGAAGTTCCGCATCCCAGCTTTCCTTCACATCGCACCAGTGGCAGCCCACATCGCAGCCGCCCAGCCTGATGAAGTACGCCGCTCTGCCGCTGTGCATACCCTCGCCCTGCAGCGTGTAGAAATGCTCCATCACGGGAAGTGCCAGCCCGCTTTCCAGATCAGAATTTAAAGTCATCAGTCTGCAAAATTACGCAAAACTTTAGCGAAAACGGACGGGCAGTAAATTTAGCTAAAAACCTTACTCCTCTCTCTGGTTGCCGTGGGTTTCCTCTAGGAAGAAGGTGAGGATGAATGCCAGCGCGATGCAGAATACCCAGAACATCAGGCTCCTTTGGAAATGCTCGTGAAGGTCGGTAACCGTGGCAAGCTGGCTGCCAAGGGTTTTTGCAAACAAAGGCCCGATAATGCTGGTGACCCCGAAGGTGATGAAATTCTGTACCCCGGAAGCACTCCCAATTACATTCTTCGGGTTCACTTCCTTAATGATGGAATACGGAACCATAGCCGAGCCGGAGAAAACGCCGAACAGGAACATAGTAAGCTTTGGCGGCAGCAGGTTGGGTGCCAGCATACCTTGAACGATCATCAGTGCCATACCGATCAGCGCGCCGAAGATTACGGGTTTCCTCCTGCCAATCCTGTCGGAGATGAAGCCCATCAGCGGTGCCCCCGCCACCCAGCCGAGGGATGCCATAGCGGCGGTACGCGCTGCCAGCTCTTTGGTAAAGCCGAGATCGGTCACGAAATAGCCTACCGCCCAAGTCATTACAAACACGGTAGTAGGGGCAAACATCAGCCCGGAGATGGCACCCGTAAGCCACGACTGCGGATTGCTGAAGATTATTTTCAGCGGCTCCAGGATGGGCATCTGTTTCCTGCGTGCCGCGTCCTCCGGGGTCGGCCTTGGGATGATTAGGAGCATTAAAACCGCAGGGATGAAGCACAGCGCGCTGAGTGCCAGCCACACGGTCTTAAACTCTACCCCGAGAGACATTATCAGCGGCATAAAGGACTGCCCAGCAAAGCCGCCGAACATCCCCACGCATTGCGTGATGCCTATAGCCGTTGCCTGTGTTTTCTGAGAAAAACCTCTGGTAGCGAGGAAGATACAGCCCGGGAATGCAAACGCACTCGCCGCCCCCTGGAGCATCCGCCCCGTAACGCCGGTAGCCTCTGAGGCGAGGATAAACAGTGCGCAGCCAATGCCCAGAACAAGAGTGCCCGCAAACATAGACCGCCTAGCCCCGAATTTATCCAGGCAAATGCCCGCCAGCAAAGCGCAGATGGAGTAGGTGTAATAATATGCCCCGAAGATTTCCAGCGCGCGCTGAGGAGCCACTCCGTATAGGTCAGAAAACTGCTGAGTCATTACAGAAGGCGTGGAACGCGTGGCATAGGCAATGAAATAAAAAACGAGCCCTATAGCCCAGGCGGTAATGAACGCGTTTTGCGTGTGTTGGTTTTTAATTTGAGTTGACATAATTATCTAAAATTTTTTTGGTAAGCAATCAGCGTATTTTTCATCAACATTGCCCTTGTCATCGGGCCTACGCCTCCTGGCACAGGCGTTATCCAGGATGCCCTGGGTTCGCAGGAATCGAAATCCACATCGCCCTCCAGATGATAGCCTTTGCGGGAATCATCATCTACCCTGGTGATGCCCACATCCACAATCACGGCGCCGTCCTTTATCATTTCGCCCGTCAGAAATTTCGGCTTTCCGAGCGCAACGATCACGATGTCTGCCATTTTGGTAAATTCCGCAATGTTCGGTGTGTGGCTGTGCACGATGGTCACGGTAGAATCTCCGGGATTTCCCTTACTGCTCATCAGGATGCTCATCGGCCTGCCTACGATGCGGCTTCTGCCGATGACTACGCAGTGCCTGCCCTTCGTTTCGATTTGGTTTCTTTCCAGAAGCTGCATTATTCCGAAGGGTGTGGCTGGGAGGAAGGCTTCCATCTCCAGCGCCATTCTCCCGAAGTTTTCCGGGTGGAAGCCGTCCACATCTTTCTTCGGGTCTATGGCTTCGATGATTTTTTCTTGGTCAAAATTTTTCGGCAAAGGCAGCTGCACGATGAAGCCGTCAATTTCCGGATTATCGTTCAGCTTCTGAATTTCAGCGAGGAGCTCATCTTCCGAAATCGTTTCCGGCAGGCGCAAAAGTGTAGAGCCGAAGCCTACTTCCTTGCAGTCCTTCACCTTGGAATTTACATAGGCCTTGCTTGCGCCGTTTTCTCCCACGAGAATTGCGGCAAGATGCGGCGGCCTTTTTCCGCCCTCGGTGATTTTAGAAACCTCCGCCTTTATTTCATTTTTAATGGTTTGGGACAGGGCCTGTCCGTCGAGGATTTTTGCCATTTTTCTTTTTGATTTTAAATTCCGAAACCGCCCAGTAAATTCAGTTCCTGGCCTTTCTCCGGCTGGCCCTCCAGCAAGGGCACCGCTTTTCCGATGAACTCGCGAACTCCAGGGATGCTCAGGGAATTATCGTGGTCTTCCTTGCTGTCCCAGATTTCCGTCACGAAAACTTTATCGGAACCATCGGTGCTGATGACATAGAGTTTGCAGCCTTTCGCCGTGGAAACCAGTTGGGATGCTTCCAGCAGGATTTCCGCCAGTTCATTTGCTTTTCCGGCCTTCGCCGAAAGCGCGCCGTGCAGTAGGTATTTGTTCATTGGGTTAGGGTTTTGAGAATGTTTTTGATTTGATTTTTAAATATTGGTAAATCTTCTTTCAAAGTAGTCCAAACTTCATCATAATTGACAGAAAAGTATTCGTGAATTAGGTAATTTCTCATTCCTACAGCAGGTTTCCAAGCAACATCAGAGTGTAAATTTTTCAATTCATCAGAAATATGGCGAGATGCTTCGCCAATAATTTCCATATTTCTGACTATTATATCCTGCTTTTGCCAGTCCTCCAAATATTCACCGTATGAAAGATTTTTAAGTACAAAATCTATCCGCTCTATGCTTTGCAGAATATGTTCCAGCCGCAGAATATCCTGATTAGTTTTCATAAATAATTTTCAAATCTCGGTAAATTTCTTCGCGCAGTAAGGGATGCAGGTACTTCTCAGACACCAGGTCTACCGAAGTTTTTAGATTTTCTTCCAATGCCTCCTGAATTTCAAATTTTTTAAACAGGGAAATAGGCTCCGCAAATTCGTAAAGAATATCCAAATCGCTGCCTTCAAGATTTTCACCGCGCGCAAAAGAACCGAACACACCTATTTTTTTAGGATTATACGGTTTCAGTATCTCTATGATTTTATTGGATTGCGTTTGAGTAATCATAATCATCCCAAAATTTTTCTACTTCTTCGAAAGATAATAATTCATCAGCCCATTCGTGGAAGAATCGTGCGTGGTGACTTCCGTGCCCGTTTTTATTTCCTTTAAAATATTGCCTGCCAGCACTTTGCCAAGCTCCACGCCAAACTGATCGAAACTGAAAATGTTCCAGATGATGCCCTGCACGAAGATTTTGTGCTCGTAAAGTGCGATGAGCTGCCCAAGGGAAAACGGCGTAAGCTCATCAAACAGGAAGGAATTGGTAGGCGTATCTCCGCCGAAAACCTTGTAATTCAGCAGCTTGCGGATTTCTTCATCGCTCTTCCCGCTGCTTTTCAGTTCGGCTTCCGCCTCGTCCTCCGTTTTCCCGAAAGCCAGGGCTTCTGTCTGAGCAAAGAAATTCGCCAGAAGTTTTTCCTGATGGTCGCCCACTTCGTTCGGCGATTTTACATAGGCCAGAAAATCCGCCGGAATCAGCTCCGTTCCCTGATGAATCAGCTGGTAAAACGCGTGCTGTCCGTTAGTTCCCGGTTCACCCCAGATGATCGGCCCGGTTTCATACTCCACGAAATCGCCGTTTCTGTCCACAGATTTGCCGTTGCTCTCCATATCGCCCTGCTGCAGATACGCCGCAAAACGGTCGAGGTACTGAGAATAAGGCAGGATGGCGTAGGTTGGCGCACCGTAAAAATTGCGGTACCATATGCCCAAAAGCCCCATCAGCACAGGGATGTTTTCGCGGAAATCCGCACTGCGGAAATGCTCGTCCGTATCGAAAGCGCCGCGCAAAAGCTGCTCAAAATTATCGTAGCCCACGGCAAGCACAATGCTCAGCCCAATTGCCGACCACAGCGAATATCTGCCGCCAACCCAATCCCAGAACTCGAACACATTTTCTTCCGCTATGCCGAATTTCTTCACGGCTTCCAGGTTGGTGGAAAGCGCCACGAAATGCTTTGCCACATCGCCTTCGCTGCCGGATTTCAGGAACCAGCCCTTCGCAGATTCCGCGTTGGTCATCGTTTCCTGCGTGGTAAAAGTTTTTGAGGCGATGATGAACAGCGTGGTTTCAGGGTTAAGATTTTTTAAAGTTTCCGCGAGATGATTGCCGTCCACATTGGAAACGAAATGCACATTTAGCCTTGTTTTAAAATGCTTCAGCGCACTGCAAACCATCACAGGCCCCAAATCCGAACCGCCGATGCCGATATTCACAACATCGGTGATTTCCTTGCCGGAAAATCCTTTGTGCTCACCGGAAACCACCTTTTCAGAAAAGGCCTTCATCTGCCCTAAAACCTTTTGAACCAATGGCTTTACATTTTCGCCGTCCACTAAAATTTCGCGGTCAGAAAAATCGCGTAGCGCAGTATGCAGCACGGCGCGGTTTTCCGTTTCGTTGATTTTCTCCCCAGAAAACATCGCATCAATTGCCGTTTTCAGCTGGCATTCCTCGGCAAGGTTCAGCAGCAGCTCCATCGTTTTTTCATCCGCCAGATTTTTGGAATAATCAAAAAGGAAATTCTCCCCCTTCACGGAAAATTCGGCGAAGCGGTTAGGGTTTTCGGCGAACAACTGGCGAAGTTCAAAATCAGAATTCAGGAAATGCTCGTTCAGGCTTTGCCAGGCATCGGTGTTTTCAGGGTTAATTTTCGGAAGCATTGTGTTTGTTTTTATTTTCTTCAAATTTACTCAAATAAAAAATCCCCGGAAAAATTCCTGGGGAAAAATCACCTATCAATTATCAATCGCATCTATTAATTATCATCCACTGCCAGCTCTATCACCTCGCTCATTGTCTTTACATAGTGCACCGTTAGGGTTTTCAGGTAGTCTTGGTTTATTTCTTCCACATCCTTCCGGTTCGCATCGCACAGGATCACATCCGTAATGCCGGCTCGTGCGGCGGCCAGCAGCTTTTCTTTGATTCCGCCCACAGGAAGCACCTTTCCGCGCAGCGTGATTTCGCCTGTCATTGCCCAGTGCTGCTTCACTTTTTTGTTTTTAAAACTGCTCACCATCGATGTCAGCATCGCAATTCCGGCCGAAGGCCCGTCTTTCGGCGTGGCACCTTCTGGAACATGTATGTGCACATTTTTTTTCGCCATCATTTCCTCCGAAATGCCGAGCTGGTCGTGCTTTGCCTTGATGTATTCCAGCGCGATCTGTGCAGATTCCTTCATCACATTGCCCAGGTTTCCCGTCATCGTCAGCTTGCCTTCGCCGTTGCTCAGGATGCTTTCGATGAAGAGGATATCGCCGCCCACCGATGTCCACGCCAAGCCCGTAACTACGCCTGGTGAATCCGTGATTTCCGATAAGGTTTTTGGCCTTGGCACGCCAAGGATGTCGTCTATTTTCTTGATGGAAATCTTTGCGTCATAATCATTGCCCATCGCAGTTTGCAGTGCTGCCCATCTTGCAATGGCAGATATTTTTTGGTTAAGCGCCCTCACGCCGCTTTCCGATGTGTGCGCTTCTATGATGTGCCTTAGCTCCGCATTTCCCAGCTTGAAGGAATCGGCGGGAAGCCCGTTCTCTTCCTGTATTTTTTTGATGAGGTGGCGTTTCGCGATTTCCACCTTTTCCTCCAGTGTGTAACCGGCAATGCGGATCACTTCCATCCTGTCCAGCAGCGGTGTCTGTATTTCGCTCACCGTGTTTGCCGTGGCTATGAACATCACCTTGCTAAGGTCGTAGCCCATTTCTAGGAAGTTGTCGTAGAAGCTGCTGTTTTGCTCCGGGTCCAGCACCTCCAGAAGCGCAGCGCTTGGGTCGCCGTGTACGCCGCGCCCAATTTTGTCGATTTCGTCTAGAATCATCACTGGATTGCCCGTGCCCGCTTTTTTCAGGCTTTGCAAAATTCGCCCCGCCATAGCACCTATATAGGTTTTCCTGTGCCCGCGGATTTCGCTTTCGTCGTGCAGGCCGCCCAGAGAAACGCGCACATACTTTCTACCCAGGGCATCGGCTACGCTTTTCCCGAGCGAAGTTTTCCCGACACCGGGCGGACCAACCAGGCAGAGTATCGGCGATTTCATATTGTCCTTCAGCTTCAGTACGGCCATATGTTCCAGGATGCGCTTCTTGATGTCATCCAGGCCAAAGTGCGCTCTGTCCAGCGTCTTGCGCGCCTTCCTGATGTCGAAAATGTCTTTTGAGTAATGCTGCCATGGCAGTTCCAGAAAGAAATCAAGGTAATTCCGCTGGATGTTATAATCCGGCGAGCTGGGATTTTGCCGCTGAAGCCGCTTCAGTTCCCGCTGAAAATGCGCTTCGGTTTCCTCGTCCCATTTTTTCGACCTTGCCTTTTCCAAAAGCTCCTCAGCATCGGTATCCGGTCCGCCGCCCAGCTCTTCCTGTATCGTGCGGATTTGCTGGTTCAGGTAATATTCCCGCTGGTTTCTGTCGAGCTCCTTATTGGTTTTTTGGTGAATCTGGTTGCGCAGTTCAAGCTTGCGGAAGTCTTCGTGCATCAGCTCGTAGCACATTTCGGCGCGCTTTTGCAGGCTTTTTTCTTCAAGGAGCCTCTGCTTCTGCGCCGCTTCAAAATTGCCATTGCAGCAGATGAAGTTCAGCAGCTCTTCCCGGTTGCCAAGGTTGTTGATGGCGAAAGCCGCACCGTTCGGAATGCTTGGGTCAAGGTTTACGATTTGCAGCGCCAGATCCTTGATGTTGTCCAGAAGGGCGTCCCAGTCTTCCTTTTTCCGCGGCTTGCTGTCGCCCAGCTTCTCAATTTCCGCTCTGAAATACGGCTTTCTGTCGGTATAATTTTTTACTTTAAACCGCTGAATTCCGCGGACGATGGCAGAGATGTTTCCATCGGGCAACTTGATGGTTTTCAGTACTTTAGCCAAAGTTCCCACGCTGAATAGGTCCTCTTGGGCAGGGCTGTCCACATTAGAATTTTTCTGGCAGATGATGCCCACCAGATCACCGGTGCTCAGCGCATCGTCCAGCAGGCGTTTGCTTTGCTCGCGGCCTGCGGTTATCGGCGTAATCACGGTAGGGAACATCACCATATTCCGCACCGGCAAAATCGGGAAACTCTGCTGTTTCTCATTTTCGCCGAGCACCTGTTCCAAATCTTTCAGGCTGATTTCTTCGGTTAAAATTCCGATGCCGTCCGGCAGCACGCTGCCCATATCAATATCTTCAAAATCAATCATAAACTTGGGTGACAAAAAGTCATTTTTTCCACGAAATTTCCTGAGCGAACCATCGCAATGCCCGCAAACCCGCAAAAATTCATCAGGAGCGTTATCTGCTCAATTCCTATGCCACCAGACGATTTGGCAGAAAGATTTCTGAAGTGGCGAGAATTTTAAACCACGGAGACACAGCGTTTGATTGATTGAATCTTCAGCAAAACACAGACACAGTTTTTTTAATTGTTTAGAAGAAATCCGTGTTCTCTGTGTTTGTTCACCCCCCTCAAGAAAAAAATCCCTGACACCGTGTTTAAAGTTTGAACCACAGAGTTTGGTCGATTATTTATAATACACAGACTCACAGAGTTTTTGGTGGAGAAAAATAATCCGTGACGCCGTGTTAAAAATTTTAAACCACGGAGCCGCAGCGTTTGATTGATTGAATCTTCAGCAAACACAGAGACACAGTTTTTTTAATTGTTAAGTGAAATCCGTGTTCTCCGTGTTTATTCACCCCCCTCAAGAAAAAAATCCCTGACACCGTGTTTAAAGTTTGAACCACAGAGTTTGGTCGATTATTTATAATACACAGACTCACAGAGTTTTTGGTGGAGAAAAATAATCCGTGACGCCGTGTTAAAAATTTTAAACCACGGAGCCGCAGCGTTTGATTGATTGAATCTTCAGCAAAACACAGACACAGTTTTTTTAATTGTTTAGAAGAAATCCGTGTTCTCTGTGTTTGTTCACCCCCCTCAAGAAAAAAATCCCTGACACCGTGTTTAAAGTTTGAACCACGGAGCCACAGTGTTTAGTTGATTAGGTTTTCTGTAAAACACCCATCATCTTTTATCAATTATAGCTGCATTTTCTTCTCTAATTAACAAAAATTTCTATCTTCGCAGACTGATAATTTTGTAGAAAGTAAAATGGCAGTTTTAACAGAGATAAGGAATCGCCCGTGGCTCGTAATTGTGATGATTGCGCTGGGGCTATTGGCTTTTTTGGTGAATCCGAGCAGTCTGGATAATATTTTTGGCAAAAACCCAAATGTGCTGGGCAAGGTGAACGGCGAGAAGATCACCGCCGATGAATACCACGATGTGCTGTATGTGCTTCGTGCGCAGGCTCAGCAGCAGGGGCAGCCGTCTCAGGGGTTGGAGGACCAGGCGTGGCAGATGGTGGTGCAGGGGAAGCTCATCCGCCAGCAGTTCGAAAAGATGGGGCTGGAGCTGACGGAGGATTTTTTCTATAACCAGCTTCAGTTTGATCCGCTCTTTGCGCAAAATCAGGAGAATTTTGATGAAAAGGGGAATTTCAGAATTAAGGAAATAAAGAAACAGGTAGAAGACCTGAAAAACTCCGGGAATACCGAGGCGTATAACGACTGGCTGAAAATGCGGCGGATGATAGAATACCGAATGATGGCGCGCCAGGTTTTCGGTAATGTAACGGCGGGCGTAACCACCAGCAGCAAAGAGGCGGAGGAAATGATGCGCCGGCGCGATGCCGTAGCGGATATAGATTTCGTGAAAATTGATTACGAAAAGTACCTGCAGAAAAATCCGCTGAAAGTTTCCGACAAGGATCTGGAGGATTATATTAAAAAACATCCGTCGTTATTTAAGTCGGAAGCAAGCAGAAACCTCGCAGCAGTACACTTCCCGGCGGTGCCCTCCGCAGCGGATGACGCTGCCGCGCTGGAAGAAATCACCAGGCTTGCCAGTGGCGAGACATCCGAAAACTTTGCCAATACCACGGATGCAAGGGCGTACCTTAATGCCTACTCGGATGTAAAGTTTAACGATAACTACCTGATGCCCAACCAGATGCCGGAAAACATCCGCGCCCAAATGATCTCCGGCGGCAGCGGGACTATGGTAGGGCCGTACAAGCAGGATAATCTATATGTAGTTTCCAAGCTGATAGATAAGAAGCCCAGCGACTCCACGCTTTCCCGGCATATCCTGATTGCGTACAGCGGCAGCCCCGCGGGGCAGGGCGTGAAGCGGAGCCGAGAAGAGGCGGCGAAACTTGCAGATTCCATCGGTGCCATCGTAAAAGCTAGCCCGGCGAGGTTTTCCGAATTTGTTAATCTTTCCAACGACCCCGGCTCGGCTGTGCAGGGCGGCAGCCTAGGCTGGACTACGCCGCAGACGCCGTTCGTGCCGGAGTTTCAGAAGTTTTTACTTGAAAATTCCAAAGGAGCTACCGGCGTGGTGGAGAGCCAGTTTGGCTATCATATCATCAATATAGAAGACAAAAAAGCAGGCGCGATGACTTACCAGATCGCGAATCTGGTAAAGGAAATAAAGCCGAGTGAGCAAACCGAAGCCGCCGCAGACAGGGATGCCAAGCGGTTCATCCAGCAGGCGCAAGGCAAGTCTTTTAACGATTTTGTAAATCTTGCAAAAAAATCGGGAGGGCAGTTCAGCCATGCAAAATCTGTGAAGAGGTTTACGGGCTACATCCAGGGACTTGGCACGGACAAGGATGAAGAAATCATCGCCTGGGCATACGACAAGAAAAGAAAGAAGGGAGATACAGAGCTTTTCCAGGTGGAAGGCACGGGCGACAGAATAGTCGTTTATCTCAACGGTAAGCAGGACGCCGGGCTCGCAGATGCAGAGAGTGTGCGCGACCAGATAGAGCCAATAGTGAAAAATGAGCTGGCAGCGAAAAAGATCATCGAAAAACTTGGAAATACCCCATCGATGGATGCCGCAGCAAAAATGTTCGGAGAAATGAAGCAAACCGCGCAGGTGAATATGCTGAACCCGATGGTGAACGGCAGCATAGAGCCTAAGGTTGCCGGTGCGGCCTTCGGCGTTGCGAAAGGAAAAACAAGCAAGCCAGTGGAGGGTATGACGGGTGTCTACCTTCTCGTGAAGAAGAATGAGACCGTGAATAAGCAGCCCGGCCCGGATGCCAAGGAGATCGCCAAAACACTATCCTCCCGGAATGCACAGGAGTTTGGTCTGGCGCTGATCAACAGCCTGGAGAGGAATGCAGATATAAAGGACTACAGGATCGAAATCCGGAACAGGTCGGAGAGGTAAGCCGTAATTTAGAATTAATATAAAATACTGGCAGGCGGAAGGCCTGCCTTTTTCATCTTTGTCTTCTGAAATTTTATCTATATTTGTCATCTGAAATAACTGCGCACAACTGTGAAATTTTCTAAAGAATTAAAAGCCGGGCTTATTGCTGTACTCGCGATCCTCGGTTTCGTATTTATGTACAGGTTTATGAGCGGGAAGCACATCTTCAGCACGGATGATGTGTACTACGCAAAATTCGACAATGTGGAAGGTCTTTCCCAATCCAGCCCTGTTTCTATTAACGGGATGAAGGTAGGGCAGGTGGAGGAGATTACCCCCATAACAGACAAGGCAAACAGGCTCTTCTTCATCCTGAAATTAAGGATAAATGATGATTTTAAATTCGCCCGAAACTCTACGGTAGAAGTATTTGAGCCCGGGTTTATGGCCGGTAAGGAGATGAGAATTAACCTCGGGACGGGCAGCCTGATGGCTAAGGACGGCGACACGCTGGCGGGCCACATCAAGTCGTCTGCACTGAATGACCTTTCTACGCAACTGGAGCCTGTGAAAGACCAATTCCAGGTGGTGATGGCGAACCTGGACTCCTTGCTTATCAGCACCAACCAGGTGGTGGATGCACGGAACCGCGAAGAGATCCGGCAACTGCTTCAAAATATGAACCGCGCCGTGGCTTCCTTTGAGACCGCTGGCTCCGGGGCGAATACGCTTTTTACTAATAATGATCCCCGCCTGCAGCAGGTGCTGGACAATGCGAGCCTCGCCACCCTGAGCGCCCGTACCGCGCTGGACAGGTATTACCGCGTTGCAGATGAAATCGATGTGCAGAAGCTTAACAGAACGATAGACCAGCTCTCCGTGACATCCGAAAAACTGAACAATGTAGTGACCAATATTCAGCAGGGCAATGGATCGCTTGGCAAGCTGGCGTATGATGAGGAGCTTTACCAAAATCTTAACAGAACTTCCAACCATCTGGACAGCCTGATTCTGGATGTAAAGCGTAACCCGAAACGCTATGTGAATTTCTCTGTATTCGGCAAAAACAGTAATTAGAGTCAATATGCAATATCTTGATAATATATTTTTTGCGATCTGCCTAATAGCCGGGCTGGGGCTTTTTTATAAGCACATTAAGGAGATTTACCGGAATATAAAGCTTGGTAAATCCATCGACAGAAGGGACCACCCGAAAGAACGCTGGAACACGATGTTCCGGGTAGCTTTTGGGCAAAGCAAGATGGGGGCGAGGCCTGTCGCGGGCTTTATGCACTTCCTGGTATATTCGGGTTTCATAATCATCAATCTGGAGCTGATAGAGATTTTCATTGACGGTATCTTCGGTACACACCGCTTCCTAGCAGGCATTTTCGGGGATACGCTTTATAGCTACTTTACGGCGCTGCTGGATATTATGGCGCTGCTGGTTACCATAGCCGTGGTGGTGTTTTTTATCCGCAGGAATATCATCCACATCAAAAGGCTGAATATGAAGGAGATGGTAGGATGGCCGATGAAGGATGCCAATTTAATCCTGATCATTGAATTTGCCCTTATGATGGCGTTTTTCAGTATGAATGCCGCAGACAGCATCCTGCAGCAGAGGGGCGTGCTGCCGAAACACGGTTCCTTCCCTATCAGTTCCAACTTGATAGCGCCGTTTTTCGAGGTTTTCAGTTTCAGTGATACTTTCTTGATGTTTATAGAAAGATTCGCGTGGTGGTTTCACTTCCTCGGTGTGCTGTTTTTTATGAATTATCTCTACTGGTCTAAACACCTGCACATTCTTTTTGCTTTCCCCAACACCTGGTTTGCAAAACTTCAGCCAAAGGGACAGCTGAACAATCTTCAGTCCGTAACTGATGAGATAAAACTGATGATGGATCCCAATGCTGACCCGTACGCTGCAGCACCGGAACCGAACCCGAACGCAGTACCGGAAAAATTTGGTGCAAATGACATCTTTGATCTCAACCAGGTGCAGCTGCTCAACGCCTATACCTGCACGGAGTGCGGCCGGTGTACCTCCGTTTGTCCCGCAAACCTTACCGGGAAAAAGCTTTCCCCAAGGAAAATAATGATGGATACCCGCAACAGGCTGGAGGAAGTAGGTAGAAATATCAACGCCAACGGAAAGTTCGTGGATGATGGAAAAAAACTGATTGACGACCACATCACGCGGGAGGAGCTGCGTGCCTGCACCACTTGCAATGCCTGCGTACAAGCGTGCCCAATCCTGATAGATCCGCTCTCCATCATTATGGATCTTCGCAGGTATATGATTATGGAGGAAAGTTCCGCACCGCAGGAATGGAACCTTATGATGAGCAATATAGAAAACAATGCCGCGCCCTGGCAGTATAACCAGGCAGACCGCCTGAACTGGGCAAATGATTAATTTTTCAGAAAGATGGATTTCGCTATAAAAACAATGGCAGAATATGCCGCAGAAGGAAAATCTCCCGAAGTACTCTTCTGGGTGGGCTGCGCCGGCAGTTTTGATGACCGAGCCAAAAAGATTACTAGGGCTTTTGCTAAGATTTTAAACAGAATAGGGGTAGAGTTTGCCGTGCTCGGACAGGAAGAATCCTGCACAGGTGATCCTGCGAAGCGCGCCGGAAATGAGTTTGTGTTTCAGATGATGGCGCTAACCAACATCGAAGTGCTGAACGCTTACGAAGTGAAAACCATCGTAACTGCCTGCCCGCACTGCTTTAATACTTTGAAGAACGAATACCCTAGCCTTGGCGGAAAATACGAGGTGCTGCACCACACACAATTCCTGAAAAACCTGATGGAAAGCGGCAGGCTGAAAGTGGAAGGAGGAAAGTTTGAAGGCAAAAAAATCACCTTCCACGATCCCTGCTACCTTGGCCGTGCAAATGATGAGTACGAAGCGCCTCGCGAACTGCTGCGAAGCCTGGATGCAGAGCTTGTGGAAATGAAACGCTGCCGGCAGAACGGCCTGTGCTGCGGGGCTGGCGGTGCACAGATGTTTAAAGAGCCGGAAAAAGGAAATAAGGACATCAACATCGAGCGGACCGAGGAAGCACTGCAGGAAAAGCCGGCGGTAATAGCCACAGGGTGCCCGTTCTGCAACACGATGATTACCGATGGCGTAAAGCATTTCAACAAAGAGCGGGAAGTTGCGGTGAAGGACATCGCGGAGCTTCTGGCTGAAGCGGAAGATTTGTAACTTTGTAAAAAATCCGCGATGAAAATTGGTGATAAAGCAAAGGTGGATCCTGATTTTACAGGGCTTGATGAATGGGTGGAAGGAATTGTGATTGATATTCAGAAAAACCCTTTCAAAGGCATTATTATCGCAATAAAAGATGCGCTCGGCAGAATTTTCTTTGGCGAAGAAAAATTTTTTGTTGCTGCCTGATGTTTGCCATTGCTTTTGATATGACGGTTGGGAAGCTGAAAGAGCATTTCGGCGAGCCATACAATAATGCGTATTTTGAGATTGGGAGAATCCTAAGCCAATACGGTTTCTACAACACACAGGGAAGCGTTTATCTTTCGACGAATGAAGATATGGCAAATCTACTTCGCGCTTTAACAGCTTTAAAATCAACAACTTGGTTTGCAAAATCTGTCCGTGATATCAAAGCATTCCGTGTGGAACAGTGGTCGGATTTTACTGAATTTATGAAAGAATAATTTCAAAGCAAAATGAAAATCAACGAGTCTGAAATTATTGAAACGAATGATTACCGGGTGATAATTTATCCGGCGTCACGGCCTTTCAGCGCAAAGGAAAGCAAGGCGGTTTCAGAGCGGCTGTTCGATTTTCTCTCAAACTGGAAAGCCCACGGAAAACCGCTCTCTTCATCATTCAAATTTGAGCGTAACCAATTCATAATCATCACGGTAGATGAAGATGCGGAGCCTGCCTCAGGCTGTTCGATGGATGCGCTGAACGGTGTAATGTGCGAACTGGACGCCAAATTTCAGCTGGGATTTTTCGACAGGATGAAGGCCAGCTATTTGGAAAACGGCGAAGTGAAAACTATGCCGCTGGCAGATTTTCGCAACGCGGTGAAAAACGGAGAGATTTCCAAAGAAGTGCAGGTGTTCGATTTCTCGAAGAACACCTTCGTAGCCTTTCTCTCAGATTTTCTTTTGCCGCTGGAAAGAAGCTGGGCAGGGCAATATCTGCGTTAATTTCTGAATTCCTTTTCCGAAATTTCCACATCGAAAACAGTTTCCGGCAGGAAAAATTCTGCAAACTTTTCTGATGAAATTTCAAATGGAAAGTAAACCGCACACATCGTATTTTTGATGTGATACAGCTTCTTATGCAGGTTTTGCGGCAGTGCATCCAGAATTCCCATAAAAACTTCGTAGCGGATTTTCCGCGGGCTGTATGCGTAATCGTGCCAAACAACGATGGATTTCTCCTGAACAAGGCTGGCGAAAACTTTCTGCGTGTCGTTCTTTACCATCTCATAAGAATGATCGCCATCGATGAAAATCAGGTCGAATGTTCTGCCAAGTTTTGAAAAATCAAAAGTTTTCGTGTTCGCTTCGATGTGCTTGATTGCTGGATTCTTTCTCGACAGAATGCCGTGCTGTTCGGCATATCCAGCATTCAGTCCCAAACTCACAATGTCCTTTTTCGAAAGATTCATCGTGGTGCAATCCTCGAGAATTTTCCCCACATTGAAAACGCTTTCGCCGCGCCAAGTCCCGATTTCGAAATAAGAATTCACATCTTTGCGCGAAGCCAGGCCCATCAGCAAGCGTAAATCTGTGAGCATCGAGCCGCCGTCAAGAAAAAATGTGGTAACCGGAATTTGCGGAACTTCATCGCACAAATCATTGATAGTCAATTGATTGAGCGCGGAAATATTCGGATATTTTGCCTGGAATTTAGTTTTGAAATTCTCATTACTGTTCAGCATCAGATTAATCAGGCTGGGCTGCTTCACCAGAATCTTCGCAGCTTCCGCAAGTTTAGTAAATTTGTCTTTCATAAATGCCCGGCAATTCCGGCAAAGATAAGATTTCGGATTTTGAAGCGGAAAAACATCCTGTTCATTTCATCGTGGTACCCTTCTGAAGTGGAACCTACGAACGGCAATTTTGTGAAGCGGCACGCTGAAGCGGTAGGGCTTCGCGAAAATGTGGAAGTGCTGCATTCTGTGGGCATTAAGCAGGAAAAAGCCTTTCGGATTTCGGAGGAAAAAGTAAACGGCGTGAAAACCCTCATCGTTTATTACCGAAAAAGTTCGCTGAAAGCGGTGAATTTCTTCCGCAGGATGTGGGCTTACAGGATTGGTTTTCAGCGAGTTAATAGTCCAGATGTTGTTCACGGCAATGTGCTTTACAACAATTTGCTTTTCGTGGTTTGGCTGAAATGGTTTGAAAAAATTCCGTTTGTGGTAACTGAGCATTGGACGGCATTACAGCGTGAAAATCATCCTAAGTTATCATTTCTTCAGAAGAAACTGTCGCAATTCATTGGAAATCAAGCAAATAAAATAATGCCGGTTTCCGAAAATCTGAAGCAAAGCCTTCAGGAATTGGGCATAAAAACGCCGATGAAAGTTGTGCCAAATGTTGTGAATACGGAAGTTTTTACGCCAAAACCAAAAAATGCAGCGTTTACATTTCTGCATATTTCCAATCTTTCGCCACAAAAAAATGCGGATAAAATTTTAAGAACCGCGCTGAAACTTTTGGACGAAGGTTATGAATTTAAACTGCAAATTGGTGGTGATGGTGATGTTTCGCCTTTGAAAAAAATCGCAGAAAATTCGGGATTTACAGAAAGAATTGAAATTTTTGGAACTTTAACTTCGGAAGAAGTTGCTGCTAAAATGGGTGGTGCCCACTGTTTCATTCTGTTCAGCGATTATGAAAATCAGCCCTGCGTAATTGCCGAAGCCTTTTCCTGCGGAACCCAGGTGATTTCCACAGATGTTGGCGGCATTGTGGAATTTTTCCCTGATTGTGGGGGAATTTTGCTCGAAGAAATTTCCACGGAAGCCTTGGAAACTGCAATGCGCGAAGTTTTACAGAAAAGCTTTCTGCACGAAAAAGCAACCGCTGAATTTGCCCGGAAAACCTTTTCACCCGAAAAAATCGCGGCGCAGTTTTCGGAAATTTATGAAGAAGTTTTGGGATGAAAAGTCTGTGGCATTTCTTGCGGAGTTTTCTTAGGGGAAACGGGCAGTGGGTATTCCTCGCTTTTGCGGTGGCGAAGCTTACTTCATTTTTCACCAATGTGCTGCTTATCCGTTTTTTGACAAAAGAAGATTTCGGGCTATTGTCTATAGCGCCGGCATTTTTTACGGTTTTTGCACCTTTCGCCGGGTTGGGCTACCCAAACGCGTTGCTGCGCTACGGGCTGCTCGCTGAGTCGGAAGAGGATCAACGGCGACTCTCCGCAGATTTGTTTCGTCGGGGCTTTTTTTCTCAGGTCATATTATCCGTGCTTTTTTTCCTGTGCTCGCTTTTTTACATTGATAGGTACGAGGGCATTATCCCGATCTTCACAGCGTTTGCGGTACGCCTCCTCGGTTTGTTCGTCTACACGCACATACAGTGCGAGCTAAGGGTGCGCCGCGGCAATGCTGCCTATGCAAGATTTACCCTGGCAAATGCGCTTCTGCAGTTCGCCATAGTGGTTGCTGCGGCATATGCGGGCGGGCTCCGCGGCTATCTTATCGTGTTTGCCTTCGCCCCATTTCTAAGTCTGTTCTGGAAGCGTGGCAGGTATTTCAGTTTAATGGAGGCTACAAAAGTGTTCAGCATCCGGGAAATGAGGTCTTTTTCTCTCCATACGGGCATTACCAATGCGCTCTCCGAGCTTCTTTACTCCGCAGATATCCTGATGATCAGCTTCCTGATGAATGAGCAGGCAGTGGCGGAGTACCGCACGGCGATCCTTATACCTTCCAATATCATCTTCCTTGCGCAAAGTTTTCTACAGGCAGATTATCCCGAACTTGTTAAAAAGCACGCCGACAGAGCTTTTGTGCGGAACTACATTCTGCAGTTCTACAAGCTCTTCCTTCCGGTGTCGGCGGTCCTTATCCTCGTGCTCTTTATTTGGGATGAAAAAATTATCCGCATTTTCTTTGGGGAAACCTATACCGGAACAGCCGGCGCATTCCGCGTGCTTACTGTTGCCTTCGCCATCAGTATGCTCATCAAAGTTTTGGCCAATTACCTGCTGGCGGCTTCCGGCTTTGTGCGGGTAAATACGGCTACCGGGGTTCTCTCTGTGCTTGTGCTCGTATGCGCGGGGGCGGTTCTGGTACCGCCATTAGGTATTCTGGGCATGGCTTGGGCAATGCTCATAGCCCTGCTCGTGGCTGGCGCGGTAGGTTTTGCCCTGTATTTTTCAAAAATTAATTTCTCACGAAGCCGTATTTTTACAAAATGAAGAATAAATTTCTGAGCTTTGCTGCCGTATCGCTTTTGGCAATGGCAGGCTGCCGAAATGACGGGGATGATGCGCAGATCATCGATCAGGTGGTGCACATTTACTTCCAAAATGCCGGGGGGGAAGATTTGCTTAGCAAAGATGCAAAACCTGGCTTTCGGGAAGTTCATCTGAAAGACCTTGGCGGCATCCGCGACCTTGTTTCTTTGGGAAATGCCAAAATTGCCCGGGATGATGCCGGAAAATATTTCGCGGAATACATCGCTGGCGCAAAAAGAAACCTCACCGATTCCCTAAACCCGGAACAGAAATTCTACCGATCGGAGATGCTATTGGAACTGAAGAAAGATTCCGCAACCGACATCACCCGCGACACAATGATCGTCCTTTATGAATGGACGCCACGGAAATTCAGCGTGAAGAGCATTAGCTATAACAGAAAATGCGTCTTTAAAAAATCCGGGGCGGAGCCGAATGCTTTCACAATCATTAAATAATTTTAATTTTGCTAAAAACGAAATATGCTACAGGTTAATTTTTTGCGGGAAAATAAAGTTCGGGCGGAAGAAGGCCTGAAGAAACGGAATTTCAAAGAAATCCATCTGCTGGATGATGCCATAAAGTTGGATGATGAGCGGAAAGCGCTGCAGTTTGAGCTCGACCAAAATCTTTCCGAAATGAACCGGATTTCCAAGGAAATCGGTGCACTGATGAAGGAAGGGAAAAAAGATGAAGCAGAGAAGGCAAAATCGCAAACCGCGGAGTTTAAGGAGAAGAGCCAGAGCCTACAGGCCAAGCTGAAGGAGAAGGAAGAGCAGCTTCAGCAGGTGCTTTACCAGATCCCGAACATCCCGGCAGTAATCGTGAAACCGGGCGTTTCTGCGGAGGATAATGAAGTGGTTTTCCAGTCCGGGAATGCGGATGCCTTGGGCGGAAATGCGCTTCCACACTGGGAACTTGCGAAAAAGTATAACCTGATAGATTTTGAGCTCGGCGTGAAAATTGCCGGTGCAGGCTTCCCGGTTTATCTGGGCAAAGGTGCGAGGCTTCAGCGTGCCCTGGTGCAGTATTTTCTGGATAAAAATACGGATGCTGGCTATCTGGAAATCAATCCGCCACATGTGGTGAACGAGGCTTCGGGCTATGGCACCGGGCAGCTGCCCGACAAGGAAGGGCAGATGTATTTCGTGAATGAGGACAACCTGTACCTGATTCCTACGGCGGAAGTTCCGGTGACGAACATTTACCGCGATACTTTGCTGGAGGAGAAGGATTTACCGATAAAAAACACGGCGTTTTCCCAATGCTACCGAAGAGAAGCCGGAAGCTACGGTGCCCATGTACGCGGGCTGAACCGATTGCATCAGTTCGAGAAGGTGGAAATCGTGCGCATCGAGAAGCCGGAAAATTCCTATGCTGCGCTGGATGAGATGGTGGAGCATGTGAAGGAAATTCTGCAGGATTTAGAATTGCCGTTCAGGATTCTTCGGCTCTGCGGTGGAGATATGGGCTTTACATCGGCACTCACTTACGATTTCGAAGTTTGGAGCGCTGCTCAGGAGAAATGGCTGGAGGTATCATCCGTGTCCAACTTTGAAACTTTCCAGGCCAACCGCTTAAAATGCCGATACAAAGCCGATGGAAGAACGCAGCTGGTTCACACTTTGAACGGCTCTGCAATGGCTTTGCCGAGAGTTATGGCCGCTCTTTTGGAAAATAACCAGACGGAAAACGGCATCAGAATTCCTGCGAAAATCGCGGAATATTGCAGGTTTGAGGAGATTGTTTAGAGGACTTAAGACAGAAAAAAAGCCTGAATTCAGGCTTTTTTTATTTTGTGGTAATTACGATTTTTTTATCTTTATTTTCCAGTTTTTCGGGATTCAGCAGGTCGTTGCTGCGGAGCGTTACCTTCACGGTTTTATTATCCACTTGCTGAACAAAATCGTGTCTTCCTGCAATATCTTTTATCGGCCTTTGAAATTTTAATGTGGCAGAGATATCGGCATTAAACATTCGCATCATTCCTGCCATCCCCTCCGCCATTTTTCTGCCGTACATCTGCAGGGAATCCCGCTTTGTTTCCGGCTGTTTCCCTGGGAATCTTCCTCTGTCCTCCACCATTTTGCCAAGCATCCCCAAATCGAATTTCTCAGTATCAATGGTAAGCGTTCTGCCGTCCCAGTTGGCAAAATTCTGGAGAGGAAGATTCTTCATCTCGCGACTTTGGGAAAACATTTTATTAATCTCGTCCTGGCTCATTTTATCATATTTCAGCGAGATGCCTGCCACCTCGTTCTGCTCATTATTCAGCTTTACGAAAACTTTTTTCAGCACCGCTGCAGAGTCTCCATTCAGAATAATCCTGTTATCTTTCTGAATATCATAAAGGCTTTTCCAGTCGTGGGTCAGTCCTTTGGTTTGAGCAGATAAATCGCCCCTGTTGTACATATTCAGCATCTGAATCATCCCCTGATCCATAAGGATCTTGGTCTCCATACTCGTAGTGGCATCTTTGTAAAAGGTAGATTCTGAATTGACTGAGCAGGAAGTAAGCAACAGAAGCAAGGCAGCGCAAGCTAGATAAAGGTATTTTTTCATTATAAAAAGTTTCGAATGACTACCATCAAAACGAATACCAAAAGTGTAACCTCCTCAATATCAGGCTATTTTCTGTTGGTGAATTTTACGGTAACCCCAGCTAGGAAATTCGTTCCCGCCTGGGCGTAGTAGTAAGGTGCGGCGTCATAAACATAGCCGTTGGAAACATATTTCTTGTCGAAAATATTATTTACCAAAAGCTTGATGTCGAGATCCACCTTGTTGAGCGGCAGAGTATAGCGCGCGTTGGCATCGGCGAGGAAGAAATCATCCAATTTCAGTGCATCGTTCTGCGTATTGTCCAGGTACTGGCTGCCCACATATTTTCCCTGCATCCCGAAGGAGAGTCCTTTTGCAGGTTTCAGGCTAAAGCCGAGATTCCCGATGAATTTTGGTGAGAAGGAGATGTCCGTATTCCCGAGATTCACCGCGCCGGCATCGGTTTCCACTTTATAGTCTTTGTTTTTATTCTCGCTCCAGGTAAGGTTTCCGGAGAGGCTCAGCATATCGGAGATGTTTGCCAGCGCACCAATCTCAACGCCGGTTCTGTAGCTTTTCCCGGAATTTTCGCGGATGAAGGCCCCCACATTGTTAATGGCGCCCGTCAGCACCAGCTGGTCGGTATACTGCATATAATACAGGTTGGCAGTGAAAGAGAAATTCCCGAAAGATTTCTCCACCCCGGCTTCGTAGTCGTACAGGCGCTCCGCTTTGGTTTCAGGATTGGCGAGGAGATCTTCGCGGTTCGGCTCGCGGTGCGCCACCGCAGCGGAAAGGAAGGCCTTGCCCGCAGGGAATCTGTAGCTGATGCCGGCTTTCGGGTTGAAGAAAGTCCAGTTTTTATCCATATTTGCCCCATCTTCCGGATGCTCCAGGAGGATCTTCGTATCATAGTCGATATTGCGCAGCTGCAGGTCGCCGAATATCTCGAAATCATCCAACGCGTACACAGCCTTGGCAAAACCGGAGATTTCGTTTTTTACGGAGCGGTTCCTGTAATACTCGTGTTCGAAAATCTGCGGAAGCGCCACGCCGCTAACATTTCCGTAGTGCCTGCCGTAGTACTGGTTGGCCACCAAGCCGAAGTTCAGGTCTAAATTTCCCGTGTTGCCATATAGGGTGGATACGATGCCGTAGAAATCATTGTTCAGCCATTTTTTCCGGATAAAGTCGGCATAGCCCAGCCCAGTAACATCCGCTAGACCGTAACTGGCAAACTCCTGCCCTTGCATATAATTTTCGAAATAGCCTTTGCCTTTGGTATAATGCAGGGTGGTTTCCAGATTCCACCGGTCAGAGAATTTCTGGCCCCAGAGGAGCTGGTAGTGGTTCTGCTTGTAATCATCAACTTCATTGTCATAAAACCCGACAATTTCCGACCAATCCTCGTTGTAGATTGCCCCGCCGAAGTTAAATTTCGGGTTAGTAAGCCAGGTCTCGCGGTCTATACCGTTCCAGGCCTGGTAGGTAATCTCCTTCCCGCCGAAGGCCATAAAGCGCAGCCTGGTGTCCCCCGCCTCGAAGAGTGCGGTGCCGTTGTAAGAATCAAGGTTGGATGTGGCGCGGTCGATGTATCCGTCGCTCTTTATCTTTGTATAGCGCCCCATCAGGCTCAGCTTGCCGTCGAGGAGTTTGCCGGAGTTTATCTCCCC
Organism: Cruoricaptor ignavus; assembly: GCF_014961145.1. Lineage (NCBI taxonomy): Bacteria > Pseudomonadati > Bacteroidota > Flavobacteriia > Flavobacteriales > Weeksellaceae > Cruoricaptor > Cruoricaptor ignavus. Next base: position 1,180,275 of record NZ_CP063145.1, on the reverse strand, counting down.
GGCATATTTTTGAGTGTTAAATGAGCCGTAGGAATTGTCGATTTTCGCAGAAAAAACTTCCTCTGGGTCTTTGGAAATTACATTCACGCTGGCACCGAATGCCGATACGCCGTTACTGGAAGTGCCCACGCCGCGCTGGATCACCACCTGCGAGGCGGAACTCATCAGATCCGGAACATCTACGAAGAAGGTGCCCTGGGATTCGGAGTCGTTGTACGGCACGCCGTTCATCATCACATTAATGGCATTGCCGCCCACCCCGCGGATGCGGAATCCCGTGTAGCCCACGCCGTTACCGGCATCGGAGGTCGTCACTACCGACATCTGGTTGCCCAGCAAAATGGGCAGGTCCTGCCCAAGGTTCTTCACGGCGAGGTCGCGCTCCACGCTGATGATTTCCTTCGCCACGGGCAGCCGCCTGATGAGCTGCACCTCCTGTATCTGCTTCTCGCGGATGCTGTCGCTGCTGATTCTTTCCTTCTGCGCCTGTGCGAAGAACACTGCCGGGATTGCGCAAAGTCCCAAAATAAGAAATCCTTTCATTCTATAAATTTTTTAAAAATTATTGAATAAAAGGAGCTTCGCAGTGCAGCGTTTTGAAAAAATATAACGGTTTACCAATTTTTTCCAGGCAAGAAATCCCGCCCGAAAATTGTTATATGTTAAATCAGTAAATTGCTACATTCAACCGATTTCCCTAAACGGCATTACCCGTTCCAGGTTCTATGGGTGTAATCTCAGCCGCCTTTGCAGCACCCCTTTATTCAGCGGCAAATTTAGAAAATATTTGTTAAAAAAGTATTAAAATCGTGGAAAGAAAATCACTTTCCCAAGATGCGGTTGCTGGCATCCACGAAAAAGTAGTTTTTATTATCCTTCGTCACCTCGAATAGCCGCGCGATTTTCCAGCTGTAGTTCCGCTTAATGTCCTCATACTCAAACGGGATTATGATTTTGCCGTGTTTGTCTATCACGCCGAAGCGGTCCTTGTACGCGGCTATGATCATCGGGTTCTCAAGATCATCACCTTCCAGCACATGCAGGTATTGGAATTGTGGGTAGATGCTGTACTGCCGGTAGTCGCTCTCATCCTTGAAAATTTCGTCATCTATCAGCCCGTAGAACCCCGCTTTTACATAGGCGTGGTACTTTTGTTTTTTAAATTCCGCCGGGCATTTTCCGAGGTCTTCGTCTTTAAATTTATAAACTTTTTTTCCATTCTTGTCGATGCGGTAGTCCCCTGCCGCATCCCGCACGGAGGCATACTCGCCGCTGCCGTACTTCCTTGCCTGCTCCCTCGGGGAGTGCAGCAGGGTGCAGTCTTCATAGAAAAAACCCACATTGGAGTAGGTATTTGGGATAATGATTTTCCCCGACTGGTTTTTAAAGCCCATCTTCCCGTTTTCTTTAAAAGGAAGCAGGGCCGGCACGCTGTCGTTTATTTTTGCTAAATCCTGGGATTTAGCGGTGGGCATTCCCTGTTTTGCAGAAGTTTTCGCTGCAGAGGTTTTGCTCCGGGCACTCGCGGCAGAGGGTTTTTTCGCCTGAGCATTCAGCGAGATGGAGGCGGTAAAACTCAAGAAAAAGATTAAGCGCTTCATTATAGAGGCAAATTTAGGAAATCTTCCACAGCTTATTTTGGCATGCCTATCTTTAAGGCAGGCATTATTTATAAAGAATCTAAATGTAATAATTTTTGAATGAGAAAGTTCATATTTTGTATATTTGTTGATAATTTTTGGTAAATAAAAAAAACATCATTACTATGACTTTCGATATTGATATGATTAAGAAGGTGTACGAGCGGTATCCGGCAAGGATAGAGGCAGCCCGCAAGGTTGTGAACCGCCCGCTTACGCTTGCTGAGAAAATCCTTTACACCCACCTTTGGCAGGGCGAGGCTACGGAAACTTTCGAGCGTGGAAATTCTTATGTGGATTTCGCGCCGGACCGCGTAGCGATGCAGGATGCCACAGCACAAATGGCACTGCTGCAGTTTATGCAGGCTGGCCGCAAAAAGGTAGCCGTGCCTTCCACGGCCCACGCCGATCACCTAATTCAGGCAAGGGTAGGTGCAGAGCAGGATTTGCAGGAAGGCATCAACAAAAACTCTGAAGTTTTCAATTTCCTGAGCTCCGTATGCGATAAATACGGCATCGGCTTCTGGAAGCCAGGTGCAGGGATCATTCACCAGGTGGTGCTGGAAAACTACGCATTCCCTGGCGGTATGATGATAGGTACCGATTCTCACACGGTAAATGCCGGCGGCCTAGGAATGGTGGCCATAGGTGTAGGTGGTGCAGATGCGGTGGATGTAATGGCCGGAATGCCGTGGGAACTAAAGATGCCGAAACTTATCGGCGTGAAACTTACCGGCAGAATGAACGGCTGGACTTCCGCGAAGGATGTCATCCTGAAAGTTTCAGGAATCCTTACCGTGAAGGGTGGTACGGGCTGCATCGTAGAATATTTCGGCGAGGGTGCAAAATCCCTTTCTGCCACCGGAAAAGGCACCATCTGTAATATGGGTGCGGAAATTGGGGCTACAACTTCCACCTTTGGCTACGATGATGCGATGCGCCGCTACCTTGCTGCCACGGGCAGGCAGGATGTGGTGGATGCTGCCGATAAAATCGCGGAGCACCTGACGGGCGACCCTGAGGTTTACGAAAATCCGGAGCAATACTTTGACCAATTAATTGAAATTAATCTGGATGAGCTGACACCGCACCTGAACGGGCCGTTCACACCGGATCTGGCTACGCCAGTTGCAGAATTCCGTGAGAAGGCGGAAGCGAACGATTGGCCACTGGATGTAGAGTGGGCGCTGATTGGTTCCTGCACGAATTCATCTTACGAAGACCTTTCCCGCGCAGCTTCCATCGTGGAAGATGCCGTAGCAAAAGGCGTGAAGCCTAAAGCAATCCTGGGCATCAACCCTGGTTCTGAGCAGGTGAAATTCACCGCAGAAAGAGATGGCTTCCTGAATTCTTTCCGCAAATTTGAAAACGCGAGAATCTTCACCAACGCCTGCGGACCGTGCATCGGGCAATGGGATAGGGAAGGCGCGGAAAAAGGCGAGAAGAACTCCATCATCCATTCATTCAACAGAAACTTCGCGAAAAGGGCGGACGGCAACCCAAACACGCACGCTTTCGTAGCATCGCCAGAAATGGTGGCTGCCGTGGCAATCTCCGGAAGGCTGGATTTTAACCCGATAACTGATACGCTTACGAACGAAGCCGGAGAGCAGGTGAAGCTGAACGAGCCGAGCGGCTACGAACTTCCTGAGAAAGGTTTCGATGTGGATGACAATGGCTATCAGGCGCCTTCTGAAGACGGCTCGAATGTTCAGGTAATTGTGGACCCGAATTCTGACCGGCTGCAGCTGCTGGAGCCTTTCCAACCTTGGGACGGGCAGAACATTACCGGTGCGAAAGTTCTGATTAAAGCTTTCGGGAAATGTACTACAGACCATATTTCGATGGCTGGGCCTTGGCTGAAATACCGCGGGCATCTGGATAATATTTCCAACAATATGCTGATTGGCGCGGTAAATGCCTACAATATGGAAACCAATAAGGTGAAAAACCAGCTGACCGGTGATTACGGCGAAGTGCCTGCGGTTCAGCGAGAATACAAGGCAAACGGCATTCCGTCAATCGTTGTGGGCGACGAGAATTACGGCGAAGGCTCTTCCAGGGAGCACGCTGCGATGGAGCCGAGACACCTTGGCGTGAAGGCTGTTCTGGTAAAATCTTTTGCGAGAATCCACGAAACCAACCTGAAAAAGCAGGGTATGCTGGCGCTGACTTTTGACAATAAGGAAGATTATGATAAAATTCAGGAAGATGATACCGTGAACTTCCTTGATCTGAATCAGTTCGCACCTGGTAAGCCGCTGACTTTGGAATTCATCCACAGTGATGGCACAAAAGATACCGTGATTGCCAACCATACCTACAATGAACAGCAGGTTGGCTGGTTCCGTGCAGGCTCTGCCTTGAACCTTATCGCTGAAGAAGCGAAGAGAAACCTGGCATAATATCGATTGGTAAAAATTGAAAATCCCGGCGGAAATTCTGTCGGGATTTTTTATTCCTCAGAATGCTCGGCAGCCCTCCATACCGCATCATTTTGCGGAACAGGGGCAGTGACTTCTATACTCTCCTTCGAGACAGGGTGTACGAACGACAGCTTCCTGGCAAGGAGAGAAATACCCCCATCCGGATTGGAGCGCGGTGCGCCGTATTTTAAATCGCCTTTTATGGGTGCGCCAATCTGCGAAAGCTGCGCACGAATCTGGTGGTGCCTTCCGGTTTCCAGATCGATTTCCAGAAGCCGGTAATTATCAAGCGTTTTCAGAATTCTGTAAGTGAGGATGGCTTCCTTCGCGCCTTCGGTAGCGTATGGGAAAACAATTGCTTTATTGTTTTTCTCATTTTTCTTCAGGTAGTGTACCAGCCGCTGCTGCTGCGGCATCGGCTCTTTGCCCACGAGTGCCCAGTAAGTTTTCCGGATTTCCCGGTTTTTTACCATCTGTGTCAGCCGCGAAAGCGCCTTTGATGTTTTGGCAAAAATCACGAGCCCCGAGGTAGGCCTGTCGATGCGGTGCACCAGCCCCAGGAAAACATTGCCGGGTTTTTCATCGCGGATTTTAATGTGGTTTTTCAGCAAATCCAGCAGAGATTCATCACCGGTTTTATCGCCCTGCACCAGCTGCCCGGCCTTTTTGTTGATGATGAGGAGGTGGTTGTCTTCGTAGATAATCTGTTCCTGCATTAGAAAACTGATCAGTAACTCTCTTTTTCGTTCGGGAAATTACCGCTTTTCACATCCCCGTCAAATCTGGACACTGCCGCGCTGACTTCATCAAAAAGATTCAGGTACTGCCGCAGGAATTTCGGTTTGAAGCCCTTATTCATCCCAACAAAATCCTGAAAAACAAGCACTTGCCCATCGCAACCGGCGCCTGCCCCGATGCCGATTGTAGGAATGCTTAGGCTTTCGCTCACCTTCCGCGCAAGTGCTGCAGGTATTTTTTCCAAAACAATAGCAAAGCAACCGAGGCTCTCAAGCAATTTCGCATCGCGCAGCAGCTTCTCCGCCTCTGCCTCATCTTTTGCGCGCAGCCCGTACCCGCCAAACTGATGTACCGACTGAGGCGTAAGCCCAAGATGCCCTACCACCGGGATCCCTGCTTTTAGGATTCTTTCCAGTGATTTCGAAATCTCGCTCCCGCCTTCCAGTTTCAGCGCCTGCGCACCGCCTTCCTTCATCATCCTTACGGCGGATTCCAGGGCCTTTTCAGGGCTTCCCTGATAGGTGCCGAATGGAAGGTCCGCTACTACGAGTGCCCGTTTTGTGCCGCGGACTACGCACTGCGTGTGGTAGATCATCTGGTCTAGGGTGATAGGCAGCGTAGTCTCAAAACCTGCCATCACATTGGCGGCAGAATCGCCCACGAGTATAGTGTCTATGCCGCCTGCATCCAGGATTTTGGCGGTGGTAAAATCGTAGGCGGTAAGCATGGAGATCTTCTCGCCGCGCCGTTTCATTTCCCGGAGGGTTTCAGTAGTGATTTTTTTTATTTCGGAGTGTACGGACATTTTTCGTGAATGGAAAAATTAAGATTAAAATAAATGCCTACTGAACATGCGCCAGCTTTCTGAGCTTCTCGTGGTTGATGATTTTTATTTTTCTGCCGTCGGTCTGGATCAGTTTATCGGATTTAAATTCAGAAATGAGGCGGATGGCGCTCTCCGTGGCGGTGCCCACCAGGTTGGCGATTTCCTCCCTTGTTAGTGAGATTTTTATGTAGCCCTCCTGGTCAGCCCCAAGTTTGTGCTCCAGAAGCAGCAGCACCTCAGCGAGTCTTTCGCGTACCGTTTTCTGAGCGAGGAAGGTAATGGTTTTGGAAGATTCTCCCAGTTCGTAAGCGATTTTCTGAAGCATTGCGTAGGAGATTTTTGGATCTTCCTCCAGTAATTTCAGAAACACGGCAGCGGGAACGAAGGTCGCGGAAACATCATTCATCGCCTCGGCCCGCGCCTGGAAATCCTCCCCGCTGAGGATGGAGCGGTAGCCTACCAGATCGCCTTCCTTTATGAACCTGAGAATCTGGTCTTTCCCGAAAGTCCCTGATTTAGAGAGTTTTATAGTCCCTTTGGTGATGAAGTAAACGCCTTTCGGAAACTCCCCGTCGTCGAAGATACACTCGCCTTTTTTATAGGTTTTTTCTTTAAGAGAATTGCTGGCAAGGTCGTAGGTTTCCTGATCAAGGCTGGTACGCAGGCGCTCAAAATCGAAGGCTTCGCGCAGGTTTTTTTCTATCGTTTGCTGTTGCTGGAGTGACATCTTGGTTTTAGATGATAATTGTCACAAATGTAGCCAAATTTTTAAACTCATTCAAATTTAGGCTAATTTTGCAGCGTGGAATCCCGAACAGTTGCAGAGGAAAAATGCTACCATTGTGGTTTGGAAATAGGCCGAGAGCGGATACTTTTCGATGAGAAAACATTTTGCTGCCAGGGCTGCAAATCGGTATATGAAATTCTAAACCTGAACAATCTTGAGAATTTTTACTCGCTGAACAGGCACTCCGGGGTGCGCCCGGATACCAACCTCTCCCAATTTGATTACCTGGATACCCCGGAAGTTTTCGAAAGGCTTACCGACTTCTCAGACGGGGGCACGGCGATAGTGACCTTCAAAATCCCCGTAATCCACTGCACATCCTGCATCTGGCTGCTGGAAAGCCTGCCGAGCATCCATCCGGATATTAAGTTTACCCAGGTAAATTTTACAAAAAAAACCTTGCAGGTTTCCTTCAATCAGGAGAAAATGAACCTGAGCGATGTGGCAAAATACCTCGCAAGCCTCGGCTACAAGCCTGCGATCTCGCTGGAATCCTCCGAGAAAAAACCGGAGAAAATAGACCGCAGCCTGATCATAAAATTCGGCGTGGCTGCCTTCGCCTTCGGCAATGCGATGTTCTTCAGCATCCCGGAATATGTGCAGGACGGGGAGTTCTGGATCAGCCGCTACAAAAATCTCTTCCGCCTGGCGGGCTTCCTGCTGGCCACGCCGGTGGTGTTTTACAGCGCTTCGGGCTATTTTAAATCCGCCTGGTACGGCTTGAAAAATAAGGTGGTAAACATCGATGTGCCTATATCCCTCGGCATTGCGGTTCTCTACCTGCGCAGCATCTACGAAGTGCTCACCGACTATGGCCCGGGCTATTTCGATACGCTTTGCGGGCTGCTCTTCTTTATGCTTTTAGGCAAAATATTCCAGCAGAGGACTTACAGCGCCCTGTCTTACGACCGCGATTACAAATCCTTTTACCCTATCGCCGTTACGAAAATCGCTAATGGCTCACAGCAGAATGTGCTGCTCTCGGATCTGCAGGTGGGCGACAGGATCTTGGTAAGGAATCAGGAAATCATCCCCGTAGATGCGGTGCTCATTAATGGCGAGGCAAATATAGACAACAGTTTCATCACTGGAGAGAGCGCTGCCGTCCCGAAGAATCCCGGGGATAAAATCTATGCCGGAGGCAAGCAGCTGGGCGCGGTGCTGGAGCTGGAGGTGGTAAAGAATGTGGACCAGAGCTACCTCACACAGCTATGGAACAAGGACGCCTTCCGGAAGAAGGAAACAGGGCTGGATACGGTGATCAACCGCATCAGCAAGTATTTTACTTTTGTGATTCTCGGCATCACTGCGCTTGCGGCGCTGTACTGGTTCAGGATCGATGCCGGCCGGGCGTGGCAGGTAGTTTCTGCAATCCTCATCGTGGCGTGCCCGTGCGCCCTCGCCCTCGCGGCGCCTTTCACGCTGGGCCATGTGATGCGCATCCTCGGCAGGCACCGTTTTTATGTAAAAGATACCCACACGATAGAAAAACTCTCCGGGGTGGATACGCTGGTTTTCGACAAGACGGGGACCATCACCCACAGTAAGAAATCGGAAATCCAGTATGCAGGCAAAGAGCTGCCGAAGGAAACTCTTGAGGATTTAAAATCATTGCTTAAGAATTCCACACACCCATTGTCCAAGGCGCTATACGAGCATCTGGCAGTGGAAGATCCGTACCTCCCGGCAAAAAATTTTGCGGAAATCCCCGGCAAGGGCTACTCGGCGGAGGTGCGCGGGAACGCCTACACGGTGGGCTCCGCGTCGCTAAGCGGCCAGCAGGCGGAGCATCTGGAAACAGCGGTCTACATCAGCCGCGGTGGAATTTTCCTTGGTAAATTTGTCTTTAAAAATGAATACCGCCCGGGGCTGGAAGATCTTTTCTCAAGATTGAAAAATTACAAAATCCACATCCTTAGCGGAGATAACGAGGCCGAGCGGCAGAACCTTGAAAATATAGTGCCCCGTGGCTCTAAGATGGCCTTCGACCAAAGCCCTGAGGATAAGCTGGATTATATTCAGAATATTCAGAACCAGGGAGATAGGGTGGCGATGTTTGGCGACGGGCTGAACGACGCCGGCGCGCTGAAGCAGAGCGATGTGGGTATAGCGATTGCGGAAGACACCAACACCTTTACGCCGTCCTCGGATGTAATTATGCATGGCGGCGCGCTGGTGTGGGCGGATAAATTCCTGAAGATGTCCAAAGATGCAATGCGCATTGTGAAAATCACGGTGGGCATAAGCTTCCTCTACAACATCATCGGGCTGAGTTTTGCAGTCTCCGGGCATCTGTCCCCGCTGGTGGCGGCCATCCTGATGCCGGCAAGCTCCATCACGGTGGTGGTTTTTACCTCCCTTGCCTCCTGGGCTGCATCCGTAAGGAATTTTGGAGGGCACGGTATTTAGAAGCGTTATAAATTATCCGCTATGAGGAATATCATCAAATTTATTTAATTTTGATGCCTAAAACAATATACCTTTGTTAGCCAGATGGATATACTGTACCTAATGATTATCTGCAGCGTTTCGCTTGCCGCAGTTTTTCTGGTAATATTCATCGTCAGTGCCAGGAAGGGTCAGTTTGAGGATGATGAATCGCCTGCGGTGCGCATCCTCCTAGATGATGAGGCTAAAAAGACAAAAGAGCCTGCGGCGGCGGATGCAGGAGACGGACGAAAAAACGATATAAATATAAATGGAAACACAAAAGTTTAGGTATGACAACACCATCGTGCGAGCCTTCCTCTGGGCTACGATTGTGTTTGGCCTTGTAGGCTTCCTGCTGGGGCTTACGGCTGCTTTGATGCTATTTTATCCCGAGCTGCCGGAATTTCTTTTCGGTACGGATGACCCGACGATTAAAAGTCTTGCGGCCGGAAACCTGCAGGGGCTTATTAACACCCAGGGGGCATTCGGCTTCGGGCGTATCCGGATGCTACACACCAGCGCGGTGATTTTTGCATTCGTGGGTAATACCATATTTGCCGGCGTTTATTACTCGATGCCGCGCCTTCTCAAGACCAGGATGTACAGCGATTTGCTCTCGTGGGTGCATTTCTGGGGATGGCAGCTGATGATTGTATCGGTGGTCATTACCTTCTTCCTTGGTATTAACACTTCAAAGGAATACGCAGAGCACGAGTGGCCAATAGATATCCTGATCACTGTCGTTTGGGTGATTTTCGGTATCAATATGCTGGGCACCATTGCGAAGAGACGGGTGCGCCACCTATATGTGGCCATCTGGTTCTACCTTGGTACTTGGGTTGCCGTGGCAATGCTGCATATTTTTAATAACCTGGAAGTTCCGCTGACATTCACCGGCTGGAAATCCTACTCTGCGTACGCAGGCGTAAAAGATGCCCTAGTGCAGTGGTGGTACGGGCACAATGCCGTGGCGTTCTTCCTTACTACGCCCGTGCTTGGCCTGATGTATTACTTCCTGCCTAAGGCTGCGGATCGTCCGGTGTTCTCTTATAAGCTATCCATTATCCACTTCTGGTCGCTTATCTTTGTCTACATTTGGGCAGGGCCGCACCACCTGCAATACACGGCGCTTCCTGCCTGGGCTCAGGCTTTAGGTACGGCGTTTTCCATTATGCTTATCGCACCTTCCTGGGGCGGTATGCTGAATGGGCTCCTTACGCTGCGCGGTGCCTGGGATAAGGTGCGCGAAAACCCAGTGCTGAAATTCTTCGTGGTGGCGGTAACCTGCTACGGTATGGCGACTTTTGAAGGACCGCTTTTGGCAACTAAAACCCTTAACAAAATTGGACACTATACCGACTGGGTAATTGGGCATGTTCACTTAGGTGCTCTCGGATGGAACGGCTTTATAGCGTTCGGTATGATTTATTATCTGGTTCCTATCCTTTGGAGAACTAAGCTTTGGTCTACAAAAATGGCCAACTGGCACTTCTGGCTCGGTACGCTGGGTATTATTTTCTATGCTGTGCCGCTCTACATTGCAGGATTTACTCAGGGGCTGATGTGGAAGCAGTTTAACCCGGACGGAACTCTGGTTTGGAAAAACTGGCTGGATACCGTTACTGCTATCATCCCATATTTCCAGATGAGATTCGTCGGCGGTCTGCTATACTTCATCGGTGCGGTGCTTATGACCATAAATGTGATAAAAACCGCTCAGCAAGGCTCATTCCAAAGAGAAGTTGAGGCTGAAGCACCTGCTCTGGCGAACATTACCAGCAAAAGAAAAGAGGGGGAAGGCTTCCACCTATGGCTGGAAAGAACACCTTGGTTGCTCACAACTTTAGGCTTTATCACAGTGGCTATCGGTGGTCTGGTAGAAATTGTACCTACGCTTACTATAAAAGAAAATGTACCTACAATCGCTGCTGTGAAGCCTTACTCCCCACTGGAGCTAGAAGGCAGGGATCTTTATATCAGAGAGGGATGTAATGCCTGCCACTCTCAGATGATCCGCCCGTTCCGCGATGAGGTTGTAAGATTTAACGGGAAAAACGGACAATACTCAAAGGCTGGGGAGTTCGTTTATGACAGGCCATTCCTTTGGGGCTCTAAGCGAACTGGCCCAGATTTGCACAGGCAAGGCGGTAAGAACCCGAGCTCCTGGCACTTTAAGCATATGTACAACCCGAGATCTACTTCGGCAGGTTCCATTATGCCGCGCTATCCTTGGCTAATTGCCAACACGCTGGACAGGTCTCAGATGGTAGACAAGCTTAACCTTATGAAGGATGTATTTGATGTGCCTTACTCAAAAGCAGAAATTGATTCTGCCAATGCCTGGGCAGATAATCAGGCTGCGGCAATCGTACGGGACATTTATGCGGAAGCTGCCGATGTGAAAAAATCATTTGATGAGCAGAAGGCGCAGCAGGGCGGAAACTTTGTACCGCTAGAGAAGCGAGAAATCACTGCCCTTATTGCTTATCTGCAAAGGTTGGGTACGGACATTAAAACTACTGAAGTACAGACTGCAAGCAATAATTAATTTATTTAAGATTTAAAGGTGATTCCGCAGAGCTTTAAAGATATTTTGAGTAACGGCCAAAGCCTTTACCAGATTATAGCGCTCCTTATTTTCTTCTCATTCTTTATCGCACTGCTGTGGTATGTTTTCAGCAAGCCGAAAAAGTACTATGAAGACCAGGCGGAATTGCCTTTAGATGACGACGAAAAAAACCAACAATTATGAAACAGAGAACACCGCTTGCGGTTACAATTCTAACGCTATTCGTACTGCTCATCATTTTCTTTTATATGTTTGTGCAGAGCTCGGCATTCCTCTCATCACCGTTCTTCTGGGGTATGGTGCTGATAACGGTAATCGTTGCAATGATAAACCAGGCGCTGGGCGATCTTATAGAAAACGAACAGTTTAAAAAGCTGGATGATGAGGAAAAAAGGGAATACCTGGCTGTAAAAAACACCCCGTATTTTCAAAGACTATACAAGGCAGCTTTCAAGAAACAAACAGCCAGCGAGGAGAAGGATATCCTTATCGACCACGGCTTCGACGGGATTATGGAACTGGATAACCAGCTCCCGAAGTGGTGGCTCGGTTTATTTTACTTCGGCGTGGCGTACTGCGTTATCTACCTTATCTCGTTCTTCCTTACAGATTTTGCTAATCCGATAAAGGAATACGAAGATGAATATAAGATGCAGATAGCCGCAGTGGATGAATATATGAAAACCGTGCCTCAGGCAACGCTGGAAACAGCCGAATATAGCGCTGATAACATTGAAGAAGGTAAAGAACTCTTCCAGACGAACTGCGTTTCCTGCCATAGTGACGGCGGGCGTGGCGGTATTGGCCCCAATCTGACAGATAATTACTGGATAAACCAGGTGGAACCATCTTTGTATAAAAACATTTTCCACATGGTATGGGACGGGTCTCCGAACAACCCTTCGATGAGGGGCTTTGGTAAAAATGGGGAGCTTACCGGAAACGATATAGAAAAGATTGCAGCATATGTATATCATATTAACCAGGAGCAGGCGCCAATTACACCAGCAGAGGGTGGTGCTGCGCCTCAAGGAACCGAGGCTAACTGGGAGAAGCAGCAATAATTTTTACAAAATATAAAATCTATAAGCATAACCCGCCGCCCTGCATAGGTGGAGGGTTATGTTTCTTTGTTTTAAAATATGGCAAATCAAATCAACGAAAACCTGCGTGGCGGGCAGGGACAGGTGCTCGATCCGGAAACCTTCCGCGATTCCGTGGGTACTATGGAACAATCCGGAAAACGTAAATGGGTTTTCCCAAGGAAACCCAAGGGAAAATATACTAATTACAGGACTATTGTAGCATACTTTCTTCTGGCGGTATTTTTTATTCTGCCATTTCTGAAAATCAACGGTAATCCTGTACTTATGTTCAACATATTAGACAGGGAATTCTATATTTTCGGGATGCCCTTCTACCCACAGGATTTCTCCATCCTTGCGCTAGGGGCCATTGCTTCTATAGTATTCATCATCCTGTTCACCGTAGTGTACGGCAGGATTTTCTGCGGCTGGATCTGCCCACAGACTATTTTCCTTGAAATGGTTTTCAGAAAAATAGAGTACGCCATAGAGGGCGACAGAAATAAGCAGATGAAGCTCGCCAAACAGCCTTGGAACGCTGAGAAAATCTGGAAACGCTCCCTAAAATGGGGTATCTACATCATTATATCCCTCATAGTTACACACTTCATGTTTATGTACATAGTCGGTAAGGAGGAGGTTTTAAAAATTATGAAGGAAGGGCCGCTCGCGCATCCTACCAATTTTCTGGTAATGATATTCTTTACCGCTGCGTTCTACTTCGTTTTCACCTGGTTCCGCGAGCAGGTCTGCACGCTGGTATGCCCTTATGGCAGGCTCCAGGGAGTCCTTATCGACAAGCAGACCATCAATGTTTACTACGATTATAAACGGGGAGAAAACAGAGCGAAATGGAAAAAAGGAGAGGATAGAAAGGCCGCCGGTAAGGGCGACTGTATAGACTGCCACCAGTGCGTGGTGGTATGCCCTACAGGTATCGATATCCGGAACGGGCAGCAGCTGGAGTGCGTAAACTGTACCGCGTGCATCGATGCCTGCGACGAGGTAATGACGAAAGTAGGCCTGCCGCCGGGGCTCATCCGATACGCAACAGAAGAAGAGATAGAAGAAGAAAAGCCGTTTAAATTCACCGGGAAAATGAAGGCCTACACCGCGGTGCTCGTTGGCCTGTGGGTTGCGCTCGGCGTGCTGCTGTACAACCGTGGCAGCATGGAGGCAAAATTCATAAAACCCGCCGGTTCCACATTCGTAATAAGGGACGGCAGAATCAGCAACACCTACAACTACACGCTTTTGAATAAATCGAACGAAAAAGTGGAGGTTACATTTAAGATTGAAGAGCCGGAAGGCGGGGTAATAAGCTACAGCGGCAAAAATAAAATACTGGTAGAGGGGGATAAAATCACGAAAGGCACCATAAATGTAAGCTTCCCGGAATCCCTTATAAAACTCTCCAAGCAGAACATCACCATCGGTGTGTACGACCAGAAGGGCAAAAAGATTGACGAGTATCAGACATATTTTGAAGGCCCGTTCAAAATGCAATTTTAAGTATGTTTAAAAGATTCCACTGGGGGCACGGCATCATCGCCGCCCTGGCGTCCTTCATTATTTTTATACTGGGTATGATCTTTCTCTTCCCCATAGGGAAGCAGAATGCAGAAATGGTTTCTGATAATTACTACGAGGAAGAACTCGTGTATCAGAATGTAATAGATGCAAAAAACCGCGCCGACGGACTCGCGGAGAAGCCCGAGTACAGCCAGGACAAAGGCGGCATTACCATCCGCTTCCCGGAGAGCATCAATAATTCCAACTCGAAATTCTCCTTCAACCTCTTCCGTACGGATGACCGCCGCTATGATGTAAATGCCAAAATAAAGCTGGACAAGAACAATTCAGTCTACCTTCCGGCAAAAATCCTCAAGCCTGGCAGCTACACGCTGAAAATGCTCTGGACGAAGGACGCGCTAGATTATCAGATTGATTACGATGTACTATGGATGCCCCGTTAATTTTCTCCGCTCTGGCGCTCGGCTTTGCCTCGGGATTCCACTGCATCGGTATGTGCGGGCCCATCGCGCTATCCCTCGGGCTTTCCGGGGCGAAAGCAGGGCGGCTTGTTTTAAAAAATCTGGCGTACCAGCTGGGAAGAATTTTTACCTACGCGCTGCTTGGCGCCCTGCTCGGGATCCTCGGGAAAGGGTTTGAGCTGGCCGGCCTGCAAAGCTACCTCACCATCTTCAGTGGGGCAGTTCTTATCCTTATGGCTGCTCTCTCATTCGGCGGCCAAGATTTTGTGACAAAAATTCCCCAAGTATCGGGCGTTTTGGTAAAGGTGAAAATAGCCCTCGGGAGGCAGCTGCAGAAAACAGGCTACTCCTCCAGATTCCTCACCGGCGTGCTGAATGGCCTGCTGCCCTGCGGCATGGTCTATATGGCGCTTACCGCATCGCTAGCGGCTGGCGGCATCGCAGGGGGCGCGCTCTATATGCTCCTCTTCGGGCTCGGCACGCTGCCCTTTATGTTTGCCGTAGCGCTCGCAGGCGGAATGATTTCCAAAAATTTCCGTACCGCGGTGCTGAAAATCATTCCAGTGATAATGTTCCTCCTGGGCGGGCTGTTTATACTGCGCGGGCTCGAGCTCGGGATTCCTTACATCTCCCCAAAGCCAGAGGCGTTGCAGATTCAGCACGATCACGATGAAGCGGGCAAAACGCAGGGCCACAGCTGTCATTAGCAGCCTATTTTGAAGGCTAACAAAATTCAGCTATTTTTGCCATCAATGAATTTGCCAGAAGATATTTTTGAATTTTTAAACGCAAACGGCCGCTGTGCCGTGCCGCGCTTCGGTACCTTTGTTTCAAGGCAAAACCCAGCAACCCTGCTGGAAGAAGATCAGGTGCTGAAACCTCCCGCTACTATCATTTCTTTTGAGAAAGGCGGCGATGCTTCAGCCGAATTCCTTCATTTTTTTGCTCAAAAAAATCATCTGGATATCACTGAAGCAGAAAAATTTGTGACAAACGAAGTCATTACCTGGCTTTCTACACTCGAAATTAATTCTCAACTGGATCTTGCGCCACTTGGCTCTTTCGCCGGGAGCTCTACGCCAGCCGCGGAAAACTTTCAGCCCTATCCCGCGGATAATTTTTTCGGGCTGGAGGAAATTCATCTTCCGAAAATAAACCCAAACTCAATCCCAAAAATACAAGGACCACCCGCCAGAATTCAAAAAAAACTCGGCTGGCTGTGGTGGCTACTGATTGTTTTGTTGGTTTTAATTAATGCCTATCTTATCGGCTGCGAATATTTTGCATTAAGCCCTTTTTGGGAATAACTTACTTTTGAAGCCATGAATCCAAAAAAACCTTCTGAATCCCTTACGGTAATGACCAACATTGTACTGCCAAACGAAACCAATTCGTTTCACAACCTGTTTGGTGGTGAACTTCTGGCGCGTATGGACCGCTGCGCATCCATTTCTGCAACGCGCCACTGCAACAAAAATGTCGTGACCGCCTCGGTAAATCATGTCTCGTTTCACAAGCCGATCCCCCTTGGGGGCATCGTAATTGTGGAGTCCAAGGTCACGCGTGCGTTCTCCACCTCCATGGAGATTTATGTGGATGTCTGGCTGGACGATCCCATCCGCGGTGAACGGATTCACACCAATGAGGGCATCTATACCTTCGTGGCAATAGACGAGGACAAAAAACCTGCGCCGGTACCGCCCATAGAGCCCGAGAGCGAGCAGGAAAAAGAGCGGTACGAATCTGCCCAGCGCCGCAAAGAGCTGTCGCTCGTGCTTTCCGGGCGTATGAAGCCGAAAGATTCTGCCGAGCTGAGGAAGATTTTTGAGTAATTTACCAATTCTAAAATCAGAAAAAAAATTGAATGAACTCCGGGAAAATTCTGCAGCTGGACAGGAATCATCCATTGATTGCCGAAGAGCTTTCGGCTCGGGGCTTTCAAATTTATGATGACTTTTCTTCAAACTATGACGAGGTTTTAAAAAAAATAAACGATTTTGAAGGAATCATCATCCGCAGCAGAATTCCTCTGGATGAAAATTTTCTGGAAAATGCTCCCCACCTAAAATTCATCGCAAGGGTAGGTGCGGGGATGGAAAACATCGATACAGGTGCGGCAGGGCGGCTCGGCATCGCACTCCTGAACGCGCCCGAGGGCAACCGCGATGCCCTTGCCGAGCATGTCCTCGGTATGTTGCTCACGCTGATGAACAGGCTGATTATTTCCTCCAGCGAAGTAAAAAACGGCATCTGGCTACGGGAGGAAAACCGCGGCGAGGAGCTTTTGGGGAAAACTTTCGGAATCATAGGCTACGGAAATATGGGGAAGGCTACCGCGAAGCGGCTCTCGGGCTTTGGCTGCGAGGTGATTTTCCACGATATAGTTTCTGGGCTTGGAGATAGATTTGCCAAGCAGGTATCTCTGGAAGAGCTTCAGAACCAGGCGGATATCCTGAGCCTGCATATTCCGCTGAGTGCCGAGACGCGCTACCTGATAAATGAGGAATTTATACGAAAAATGCAGAAGCCTTTTTACTTCATCAATACTGCGAGGGGGGAGAATGTAAATACTGCAGACCTGGCATCCGGCATACAATCGGGAAAAATAAAGGGTGCCGCGCTCGATGTGCTGGAGTATGAAAAATCCTCCTTTGAAAACCTGAAAGCCGCGGACGAGAACCTCCAATTTCTCCTTGATTCCGAGAAAGTTATCATCACGCCGCACATCGCCGGTTGGACGCGCGAGAGCAAGGAAAAACTGGCAAAAGTCATAGTCGAAAAGATACTAAAACTCTATTCCGGCACCCTGGCAGGAGATTAATTTTAAGAAAATTTTAAAAGAATACAGTTTCGCCATTGCGACATTTTCCAGTAAATTGCTACCTTTTATTTCTGAATGAGAATCCGGAAGTTTCATTGGGTAATATTGATTTTTATAAGCCTGCTTTCCTGCAAAAAAAAAGAAGAACTGAGGAAAGAGCCGGTCAGCGCGGCGCCGGAGTACGGCGATTTCAGCGAGGTGGATTTCAGCAAAATTTTCTCGGAAAGAGACCGGCAAATGCCCGACCGCCAGGCAAAGGTAGCGGAGCTGCAGGATTATTATAAATCCGTGTGGGAGGCGGGCGACCTTTGGGGAGGTATTCTGGTGGCGAAGGCAGATGATGTTTTGCTGGAAGAGTACCGCGGCCACCGCTACGGGCCTAATACCGAGCCGATAGATGCCGAAACGCCGATGCACATAGCCTCCGTGAGCAAGCCGATGACAGCGGTGGTAGCGCTGAAACTGGTAGAAACCGGCAAACTCAGCCTGGAGGACAAGGTCACGAAATTCTTCCCGGAATTTCCGTATCCCGAAGTCACAGTTTTCACGCTGCTCAGCCAGAGGAGCGGCTTGCCGAAATACGAATATTTCATCGAAAAACTAAAACCTGTGCCGGAGGAGCTCAGCAAAAAATTCCTTACCAACAGGGACATCCTGAATCTCCTCATCCGATACCAGCCGCCCCTGGCGCGGCCTACCGGCACGGGCTTTATGTACTGCAATACCAACTATACGATGCTGGCGCTCATCATAGAAAAAATCACGAAAAAGCCTTTCCCAGAGGCTATGCAGATCATGCTATTCCAGCCGCTGAAAATGTCGCGCAGCTTCATTTTTATGGGAAAAGATTCCGCTACCGCCACACCGTCCTTCTACCCGAAAGGGCCGAAGCAGTTTGCGCTAGACCGGCTAGACCTTGTGTACGGAGATAAAAATGTCTATTCCACGCCGCGGGATCTGCTGCGGTTTTCCCAGGCAATGTTTTCCGAAAAATTTCTTAGAAAGGATCTGATGGATAGGATTTTCCAGCCGTACAGCACCGAAAAACCGGGGGTGAACAATTATGGGCTTGGCTTCCGCATGAAGATTTTTGATAATGGCGAAAAACTCACTTACCACAACGGCTGGTGGCACGGCAGCAACGCGGTTTTCGCGCATTTGCCGAAGAGCAAAGCCACCATCGTTGCCATTGGGAATAAATATTCCAGGAGGGTGTATTCTGCGCTGGCGATTTCCTCGATGTTTGAAGATTTTCCGCCGGAAGCAGACCGGCTGAGAAAAGAGCTGCACGCGAATCCCCAGCAGGCAGACAGTGCCGAAGTTTACTCCGAATAGCCTATTTTTGTGTAAATTTTTCTAATGAAGCGCTGGCTTTCTCTCATATTTTTCGCCCTGGTCCTCGGCAGTTGCGCCCGAGTGGGTTCGCCCGTGGGCGGTGCGAGGGATACCATAGCCCCGAAGTTTGTAAAGGCAAATATAGACTCCACACGAATAAATGTACCTACCGATTTGCGCGAGCTGAGGCTGGAGTTTAATGAGCTCATCACGCTGAGGGACATTAGCCGTAACCTTACCATTACCCCGGAGATAAGGCGCATTAAAAGGATACTGCCCAGCAACCTTGGCAACAGGTACATCCTAATCCGGTGGGAGGAGGATCTGCAGCCAAACACCACCTACAGTTTCAATTTTGGGAATGCCATTGCAGACCTGAACGAGGGGAACGCTCTACCGTATTTCAATTTTGCCTTTTCCACGGGGCCTGAGATTGATAACCTCTACATCAGCGGCGAGGTTTCCGACGCGATGAAGGGCAGCGGAGCCGAGCAGCGGGACCCGAAGAGCAATATTGTGGTGGGGCTTTACCCTGAAACGGCAGGCCGGGCAGATTTTACCAAAAAACCTTACTACATCACCAGGGCCGACCCAGACGGGTATTTCGAATTGTCTTACCTTGCGGAGGGGCGGTACCGAATTTTGGCTTTCAATGATGAAAATCAGAATTCCGCTTACGATGCCGGCAAGGAATCGGTGGCATTTCTGAAAAGCGGTTTTGATTTAAATGAAAATATTTCAGGGATGAAACTGAGCCTGATGCCCGTAAAAAAAAGGCTGAGGTTCTCCGAAGCGCGGGAGGTGCCTGGCGGTATCCTGATGCTTTTCGAGGGCGGGCCGGAGCAGGTGGAAATTTCCCCGGAAGATGAAAGGCTCACGGAATACAAAACCACACACAGAACGAGATCCGACAGCGTGCGTATCTGGTTCGATGCGCAGGCACAGAACCTTGGGCAGGGCAAAAGTGAAAACCTGAAATTCCGCTACAGGGCGGATACTCTTAGCGGCACGGCTTCCATTTTCTATCGGATGAGCCCTAAAAATGAGATGACGCTGCAGAGCTACAGCGGCGGCTCCATTCATCCGGAAAACAGTTTTGAAATCGTTTCCAATTATGAAATCCACGCCATTGATACCCAGAAATGGACGCTGAAATCAGACAGTATAAACCAGCAATTTACCGCCGAAATTTCTCCGGACAACCCCTTTAAAATTCTGGTAAAATCTCAGTTTGAGCCATCTAGGCGGTGGCAGCTGGATATCCCGAAAGGAAGCGTGAGAAGCTATTACGAGAGCCCCGCCAGTTCTTATCGCTTTGAGTTTGAAACCGCCCGCCGCGAAGATTTCGGCACCATCACATTTCAACTGAAAAATGCGCCGGATTCGAAATTTTGGTTCCAGCTGCTGGATGAAAGATTTGAGCCAGTTTACTCCCAATTTACACAGGGAGGCTTGATAAAATTTTCCGCGCTGAAACCGGGGCGGTACACCGCGAGGATCTTGGTGGATAATGACGGCAACGGAGTGTACGATTATGCTGATTTTCAGTCGGGGACGCCTGCAGAAGATGTGTACATTTACAAAAAGCCAGTTGAAATCCGCGCGCTTTGGGAAATGGTAGAAACCTGGGATTTGAGAAATGATGAAAAAACTTCTTAACATACTCTACTGGTCGCTGATTGTTTTTGCGCTCATTCAGTTCATCCCGGTAGACAGAACCAATAAACCGGTGAAAAAAAGTGAAAATTTCATAGACCTGATGCAGACTCCGCCGGAAATCGCCGAGCTGCTGAAAAATTCCTGCTACGACTGCCACTCTAACGAGACTGTTTACCCCGACTACGCTTATGTAGCGCCAATTTCCTGGTCATTAAAAAATCACATCAATTCCGGCCGCCGCCACCTAAATTTTTCCGAGTGGGGCACTTACAATGATAACCTGAAGCAAAGTATGCTTCGAAATTCCTCGGCAGACATTATCGAGAAGCGGATGCCGCTGCCGGGCTATGTGGCGCAGCATCCCGATGCGCGGCTCAGCGAGGCACAGAGCAAGCTGCTGATCAGCTATTTCGACGGGCTGCTGAAGAGCGGCAACTACTGAGCAAGATATTCCCGGAAGAATTTTTTCTGGGATTCAAAGGCGATTTCTTCCGGCTTTATTTCTGATTTCTTTAGCCAGAGTACTTCTCCGATTTCTTCTTCGGCAAGGGTGAAATCCGGTTTCTCCGCGAGATTCAGCTCAAAGAAAATATCAAGCGTATTGTAGTCGATGCCTTTGTAATGATACACATTGTGCATAGTGCAGAGGATTTTAAAATCCCCCGGCGCGGCTTCCAGTTTCAGTTCCTCCCGCAGCTCCCTGGCGCAGGTTTCCTCAGCCGATTCCCCGGGATCGGAGAAGCCCCCAGCCAGATCCAGCTTCCCCTTGCAGGGCTCCTGGTTTCTACGCGTCAGCAAAATTTCCTCACCGCATTTCACCACCACGGCCACTGCCGCCGCACAGTTGTGAAACAGAACAAAATCGCAATCCGGACAGTCCCATTTTTTCTCGCCATCCCAGCGGAGGCTTTTGTTGCCGCATTGCGGACAGAATCTCATTTGCTTCATATTTTTTTATTTCTTGGGTGGCAGTTCAGGATCGCATCGCGCAGCTCCCTGGTCTGCAGGTGTGTGTAAATTTCTGTGGTGGTAATGCTGCTGTGGCCTAGCATTTCCTGGATAAACCGGAGGTCTGCGCCGTTCTGCAGCAGGTGCGTGGCGTAGGAGTGGCGGAAGGTGTGTGGCGAAATGTTCTTGCGGATGCCCGCCTGCGCGGCGAGATTTTTTATGATGATGAAAACCATATTTCTGGTGAGCGGTCGCCCGTTTCTGTTCAGGAAAAGGAAGTCTTCAAAATTGGCCTGAATGATGCCCGCTGCCCGTGCGCCGGTTTTGTAAGCGGTAATGACTTCTGCCGTGAAATCGGCAAGCGGCACAAGACGGATTTTGGAACCCTTGCCCAGCACGCGGATGTAGTTTTCTTTGAAATTGATGTCTGAAATTTTCAGATTTACCAGCTCGGAGACGCGCAATCCGCAGCCGTAGAGCACTTCCACTATGCAGCGGTTCCGCTCGCTGGTGGGCTCGCTCCGGTCTATGGCGGCGATCATTTTTTCTATTTCGTTAAAGCTGAGCGTATCGGGCAGATACTTGCCGAGCTTAGGCGTTTCTAGCAGGGCGGAGGGATTGTCACTGCGGAAATCCTCCTCCAGCATCCATTTAAAAAAGGTTTTCATCGAGGAAATCCAGCGTGCCTGCGTCCTCTCGCCGAGGCCCTCCCGGCTGAGCCTGTACAGTATCTCCTGCAGCTGCTCGTAGCTGAGGGTTTCGGGCGAGGTGTCTTCAGCGAGATTTTTCAGTTTAACGACATCGCGGCGGTAGGCGGCGACGGTGTTTTGAGAAAGATTTCGCTCGAACTTCAGGTAGTTTTCAAAATCAGAAATACTATCTTCCCACCTCATATTTCGTCGCTCATCAGTTGTATTTGCGGGATTTGCAATACCTCCACGCCCCGATCTTTCAGGAAGGCAATACCGCTGCGATCCGAGTAATCATCGATGTAGACAAGCCTTCGGATGCCCGCCTGCAGCACGAGTTTGCTGCACTCTCGGCACGGCGAAAGAGTGAGGTAGAGAGTGGCACCTTCTGCAGACTGTGTGGACTTAGCCAGTTTCAGGATCGCGTTGGCTTCAGCGTGAAGCACATACCAATGGGTATTTCCGCTTTCATCCTCGCACTCATTTTCGAAGCCTGAAGGCGTCCCGTTGTACCCATCGGAGATGATCATCCTATCTTTCACGATGAGCGCGCCTACTTTTTTCCTCTGGCAATAGGAAAGTTTCGCCCATTCCTGAGCCATTTTTAAATATGCTTTGTCAAATTTTGTAATGGTCAATTTTTAAGATTTACTTCGGGATTTTCGCCCAGGAGCAGATTGCCCAGAAAAGCCCTCTCCTGAAGAATGAGTTCTTCGTCCATTACTAAAATTCCGGCTTCCTTTTTTCCAAAAATGCAGCCACGCCCTCTTTCTTGTCATCCATTTCGAAAAGTTCGCCAAAGGATTTTATTTCCCGTTCAAAACCTTCCGGGCCGTCCGAAAGGTTCACGGCTTCGATGGCTTTGGCAATAGCCATCGGTGAATTTTTCGCGATGGTTTCGGCGAGTTCTTTGGCTTTTGGCAGAAGATCCTCCGCAGAAAATACTTCATTTACCAGGCCAATATCCTTCGCTCTTTCGGCAGAAATCATTTTCGCAGAAAAAATCATTTCGTTCGCAAGCCCTTTGCCCACCAGCCTCGGCAGCCTTTGCGTGCCGCCATAGCCAGGTATTAACCCAAGCGTAACTTCCGGCAGACCGAGTTTCGCATTCTGCGAAGCGTAGCGGATGTGGCAGCTCATCGCCAGTTCCAGCCCGCCGCCCAGCGCGAAACCGTTTACCGCCGCAATCACTGGTTTTTTCAGATTTTCAATTTTGTTAAAAAGGCTTTCGTGCCCTTTTCTGGAAAGTTCGGTAGCCTTTTCTTCGCCAAAATCACTGAATTCCTTGATGTCCGCTCCCGCGACGAAGGATTTTTCTCCCGCCCCTGTCAGGATGATGGCGCGCACATCCGCATCGTTTCCAAGTTCCTCAAATGCTTCGCTGAGTTCCCGGATGGTCGCGGCATTCAGTGCATTCAGTGCCTGCGGCCGGTTGATGGTGACTGTGGCGATTCTTCCATCTTTTTCTGTGATGATATTTTCGAAATTCATTTTTTTTGAAATTTAATTTTTGATAAAATTAAGCTAAAAACCCGCGTGGCTCATCATATTCATATCAATATTGATGCCCAGCCCGGTTGAAATCTTCATCCCGAGCTCCACATTTGCGCGGAAAAAGTGGCACAGTTGCCGGAAAATAATATCATTTTTACGCGGGGAGGAAATTTCCATCATACTTTTCACAATGTTCTCGGCAAGCCTGCTGCGTTCCTCATCCGTTTTCAGGGCC
The DNA here is from genome assembly GCF_014961145.1 of Cruoricaptor ignavus. NCBI lineage: Bacteria > Pseudomonadati > Bacteroidota > Flavobacteriia > Flavobacteriales > Weeksellaceae > Cruoricaptor > Cruoricaptor ignavus. The sequence goes on along the minus strand of NZ_CP063145.1, from coordinate 1,156,599 downwards.
TTGGTATAGAATAGGCCGCACTGGGTGTAGGGATCTTGCGGATAGGAAACCGTTTCGTACTGCGAGAAATCTCCGAGGATATGGGGGCTGCTGCTCTGTGGCTGCGCAGCCTGCGTGCCCAGCCTGTAGCGCTGCGCGTCTCGGTAGGCAAAGAGGCGCGCCTGAAGATTTCTGTCCGGGGAGATCCCGATACCGTCGATGAGATTGGTAGGGGAGAATGCGGCTTTCTCCACTTCCTCGAAATAATTTTTTGGCAGGCTGCTCAGTTCCAGTTCGCCAAGCTCGGCAAGCGGGAAATCCCCGTGCGGCCATACCCTTGTCGGGTCAAAAGGGTTCCAGTCCAGCGCGTGTGCCTGCTCTGGCGTCATTATTTGCGCATACATTTTCCACTTCGGGAAATTCCCCGAGGATACATCATCCACCAGCGACTGCGCAAAATTCAGCCTGCTGGGATTTTCCTCTTCGGAATTCCTTATGCCCTGCCGGGTTTTCAGGTGAAATTTCACCCAGAAAATTTCCTCATTTTCATTAACGAAGGAAAAAGTATTCACCCCGAAGCCATCCATATTGCCGTATCCCGCCGGGATCCCCCGCTCGGAAAAAAGCATTAGCAGCAGGTGCAGCGTCTCCGGATTCTGCGAAAAAAACTCCCAGGCCGCGGCGCGGTTCTCCGTATTCGTTTCGGGATTCTTTTTCAGCACATGCACCAGGGTTTTAAACTTCCCCGGATCTTCCACGAAGCTCACAGGGAAATTCTGCCCCGCAAGATCCCACACGCCGCCCTCTGGCATAAATTTCACCGCGAATCCACGCACATCCCGCACCCCGTCCGGCGTGCCTTTCTCATTGAAAAAAGAAGAAAATCTCGCGAAAATCCGGCAGCTGTTCCCGGCTTTGGAAAAAAGTTCCGCCCTTGTGTAGCGAGACAGGTCCGCCGAGGTGGTGAATGTGCCGTACGCCCCCGCCCCCCCGGCGAATACCACGCGCTCTGGGATGCGCTCCCGTACGAAGCCCGCAAGCTCCTCCTGCAGCAGGAAATCGCTCATTACCGGTTTTGGCTGCTCCGTGCGCGCCTTGTTCCGTATATTATTACCCTCCATGGCGGTATTTTTTAGTTTCAGAAATCAAATTTACTTTAAAATTTTTACAACTTCGATGGGCATCCCCGCGTTCGGCAATATTTTGGGCGCCATTTCCGGCTATCCGCTCCTACTCCTCGTATCGCCGCTCCGCTTCGCTCCGCGGCTCCCTGCGGGGTATCCGCTGCTATCCGGGGCGCGCGCATCGGCTCACACCTGCCAAAAATCATAAAGAAGACTTTTCAGATTAAAAAAAAGAAACTACCTTTGCCGCTATAAAACCCCGAGGAAAAATTTGACTGCTTGCAACCTCGCAAAAAAATGCTAAAACAGATTCTCTATTTTAGTTTCTTTTGTAGTTGCGCAGCTAAATCCACGCGGGGCAAATTTTAAAAACAAAAGAAATTATGTCCTACCTATTCACATCAGAATCCGTATCCGAAGGGCATCCGGACAAAGTAGCAGACCAGATCTCCGACGCGCTGATTGACAACTTCCTGGCCTTCGACCCGCAGTCCAAAGTGGCTTGCGAAACCCTCGTCACCACCGGGCAGGTAGTGCTCGCCGGCGAAGTAAAGTCCGAAACCTACCTGGATGTGCAGTCCATCGCACGCAAAGTCATCAACGATATTGGCTACACCAAGGGCGAATATATGTTCAGCGGCGATTCCTGCGGCATCATCTCCGCCATCCACGAGCAGTCCGGAGACATCAATCAGGGCGTGGACCGCGCCTCCGAGGACGATGATTTTGAAACCAAGGCCGAGAAGCAGGGCGCCGGCGACCAGGGGATGATGTTCGGCTACGCTACTAGCGAGACGGATAACTATCTGCCCCTTGCGCTGGACCTAGCCCACGAGTTGATGTACGAACTCGCCAACCTTCGCAAAAACGGCACCATACCTTACCTCCGCCCGGATGCCAAGGCGCAGGTGACCATAGAGTATTCCGATGATCATAAGCCGCAGCGCATCGATACCATCGTGGTATCCACGCAGCACGACGAGTTCGCCAGCGAGGGCGCAATGCTGGAAAAAATTAAAAGTGACATTATCAACATTCTCATCCCTGCGGTGCGCGCTCGCCAGAAGCCGGAAATCGCCAAGCTTTTTACAAACGAAATCACTTACCACATCAACCCGACCGGCAAGTTCGTAATTGGCGGCCCGCATGGGGACACGGGGCTCACTGGTCGTAAAATCATCGTGGATACCTACGGCGGTAAGGGGGCGCACGGCGGAGGAGCATTCTCCGGAAAAGACCCCTCCAAGGTGGACAGGAGTGCGGCATACGCCATGCGCCACATCGCGAAAAACCTGGTAGCCGCAGGCGTGGCGGATGAGGTGCTGGTGCAGGTGTCTTATGCTATCGGGGTTTCGCAGCCGTGCGGCCTCTTTGTGGATACCTATGGCACCGCCAAAGTAGAGCTTACCGACGGGGAGATTGCGGAGAAAATCAATGCGCTTTTCGATCTTCGGCCTTATGCTATCGAGCAAAATCTGAAGCTTCGCAACCCAATCTATCAGGTGACGGCGGCGTACGGCCACATGGGGCGCGAGCATAAGGTGGAGACCAAAACCTTCACCAAGCCGGACGGGACATCCAGAACTATTGAAAATCTGGAATTTTTCACCTGGGAGAAGCTGGACAGGGTGGATGATATTAAAAAGGCCTTCGGAATTTAATGATATTCCTTGGTATAGGTATAGGTTGAAAACCGTTTCTCTGGAGGCGGTTTTTATTTTAAGATAAGTTTTAAATTTACGCCCAGATTTTAAATAGATGAAAAAGCTGATTGCCGTATTTTTTTTCCTTATCAATTTTTCCTTGTATGCCCAGGTTCGTTCGCAGGAGCCGCTTACGATGCATAAATTCGTGCATATCGGCTATGTTTATCAGAACAGCGGGTTCGGCGAGGTAGGGGGGCGCATTCTGCTGTTGCGCCATGATGATGTTGCATTCCGTGTGGGGGCGGCAGCGCTTATGGGGTCTTCCAATTCGGAATTCGCCATTATGCCGAAGGCGCAGGCAGATGTGCTGTTTAACTTCCGGAGGAATGTGGATTTCTACCATTCCTGGTATTTCCTCGCAGGCGCGGAGGCTACGGATAAATATATCGCGCCGAAGGCGGGCTTCAATATTGCCGGTATGCTGGACATCACCGGCGGGTATGGCTTTGCCTATAAAAATCAGACCCTGAAGGGCAAGAAACTGGAGGGCCTGAACATCGGCGTTACGCTGAATATGCCGATACCTTTGCTGGTGGATTTGTTTAAATAATTGGGAATGTTGTTTAATAAATTTCAACAGTTCCTGGAAAATTTTATATTTGCACCGAAACATTTACTAAAAGAAACCATATTCAGTAAAACTACAGATTAACCCGTGCGCTTATGGCAGTTGCAGAATTGCTGCACGATAATTCTGTGTTTTATGATTCCAGATCCCGACAGTCAGCTGATCCTGCAGTATCAGGCTGGCAATGAAGTAGCGCTCGCCAGCCTCATATGCCGCCATAAAGACGAACTTTTCAGCTTTATATTGAAAAAAGTGAGAGATGAGGAGCTGGCAAATGACCTGTTTCAGGATACCTTTGTGAAAATCATCATTACCCTGAAAGAAGGCAGATACCGCGAGGAGGGGAAATTTATCATCTGGGCAAAACGCGTGGCGTACAACCTGATTATCGACCATTACAGGCTGAAAACCAAGCAGCAGCACATTTCCGAAACCACCTATGAAAATGAGGATTTCTCGATTTTCGATCTGCTGAAAGAGCCTTCCGAAAGCATCGAAGAAATTTTGGTGAAGCAGCAGATTAATGAAGATTTGCATAAAATAATTGCCTATCTTCCTGAAAATCAGAGGGAAGTAATTAGGCTGCGGTTTTTCGACGGGCTGAGCTTCAAGGAAATCGCTGAGCAAACCGATGCAAGCATCAACACAACTTTGGGCAGGGTGCGCTACGCACTGATGAACCTGCGGAAAATAATGAAAGAGCATTCCGTGACGCTCACGAAATAATATTTCCCGGTTTTCTTCGTTTTAGGTTTAAACCTAAATTTTTCGCGAATGAAGAAAATCGACGCTTTAAGTGTGAAGGCTGCAATGCCGAAACCTGAAACCATCCGATTTTTACTAAATTATTCCCAAAGCCTTGCGGCGCTGAAAACTGCGAAAGGCAGGGTGGTAGTCTGTAAAAATTGAAGCCTGAAAACGGAATTGCTTACATTTGTGCTGTGGAAATTCAGCACATTTTTTTTGACCTTGATAATACTTTGTGGGATTATCGCCGGAATGCCTATCTTGCTTTAAATCAGATATTTACACGGGAAAGGATTCAGGATTTGCACGGGATTTCGTTTGAAGAATTTCATCGGGAATATTACACCGTGAACGAAAATCTTTGGGCGAAAATTCGTGATAAGGAAATTGACAAGGCGTACCTTCGGAAGCACCGTTTCTACGATACTTTCCAGTTTTTCGGGATTGATGATTTAGGGTTGTCTCAGTTTTTCGAAAATACCTTTCTCTCAGAAATTCTGAATTTCAACGATTTGGTAGAAGGTGCGGCTGAAATTTTGGAATACCTGATGAATAAAGGCTTCACGATGCATATCCTATCCAACGGCTTTGGTGAAGAAACGCTGAGAAAGTGCGAGAATTCCGGCATAAAAAAGTTTTTCAGCACGATAACTTCTGCCGATGATATTGGCATCAGGAAACCGCAGCCTGAAATTTATGCCCACGCTCTAAAAAAGGCTAATGCATTGAAAACCAACTCGATAATGATAGGTGATGATTGGATTGCCGATATTGAAGGTGCACTGGCCTTTGGAATTCCCGCGATTTTCTTCGACCGTTTTAATGACGATTTCGATTCGGAAATTCCGACCATCAAAAAATTGGACGAACTGAAAAATTTCTTCTAAACCCCCAATCTTTCCCGAACCCTTGCCAAAGTTTCCTGTGCGATTGGCCGAGTTTTTTCGGCACCGTGTTTTAGTTTTTCTTCAAGCTCGGCAGGATTTTCGATGAAATAATTGAAGGTTTCGCGCTCTTTGGAGAATTTATCCAAAATCAAATTCAACAGCTCGGTTTTTGCGTGGCCGTAGCCAAAGTTTCCTGCAAGATAATTTTCGCGCAAATCCTCAGTCTGTATTTCATCAGCAATCAGGGAATAAATCGAGAAAACTTTGCAGGTGTCAGGATTTTTCGGTTCTTCCAACGGTGTAGAATCCGTCTCTATGGACATTATCTGCTTTTTCAGCTGCTTTTCCGGCAGGAAAATATTGATGATATTGCCGCGCGATTTCGACATTTTCTGTCCGTCAGTTCCCGGCACATATTTCGTGCTTTCTTCCAGCTCAGCCTTTGGCAGCACGAAGGTTTCGCCCATTTGATGATTGAATCTTCCGCCAATATCCCTTGCCATTTCCAGATGCTGCAGCTGATCTTTTCCCACGGGAACAATTTCCGCATCGTACAGCAGGATGTCTGCCGCCATCAAAACCGGATAGCTGAAAAGCCCGGCGTTCACATCATCCAGCCTATCGGCTTTGTCTTTGAAAGAATGTGCCAGCGTGAGCCTTTGGTACGGGAAAAAGCAGGAGAGATACCAGTACAGCTCGCAAACTTCCGGGATGTCGCTTTGCCGGTAGAAGTGCGTTTTTTCCGTATCCAGTCCGAAAGCCAGCCAGGCAGCCGCAATTTGCTGCGTGTTTTGGCGAAGTTCATCCGCGTTTTTGATTTGCGTGAGCGTATGCAGGTTGGCGATGAACAGGAAGGATTCGTTGTCCGGGTTTTTGGAAAGTTCGATGGCAGGGATGATTGCGCCGAGCAAATTCCCGAGATGCGGTGTGCCTGTTGCCTGAATTCCGGTGAGAATGCGTGCCATTTTTTATTGTTGATGATTGATGAGTTGTTCTACTTCGCCCTGTAATTTAGGCAAATGATGAATTATTACGGACCAGATAATTTCGTCTGAAATACTGTCGTAAGCGTGGATTACCAAGTTTCTCAAGCTGATTATCGAACGAGATTCCGGGATTTGCTCAGTGATAGAACAGTCTTTTTTCAAAATCCTGTTCATTGCTTCACCTATAATTTCCAAATCCCTTTCCACCGCCCTTTTCAGCATTGTATTTTGCTGATATTCAAAGAAATCCTTTGGCCTGTTTTCAAAATAAGAATTAATTTCCAGAATGGAATTTTGGATGTCGTGAAGATATTTCAGCACAGCTTCATCCATAAATTTTTACTTTTGAGCGGTCAATATTTTTGCGGAAAATAGGGTTTTTTATGCTCTGCTCTTCTACCAAATCCACAGCTCTGCCGGAAATGTTTTCAAGATTTTCCTTTAGCGAAAGATAATTCCGGAAATAATGCTGCAAATCAATAGGCAGAAATTTTACCAGAAAATCGATGTCGCTTTCATCATTAAAATTATCATTGAGCGCCGAGCCAAAAAGGTAGAGTGCTTCCACATTGTGATCTTGGCAAAGCGTACGGATTTGTTTTTCTGTTAAATTCAGCCCTTCCATCGTTTCAAAGGTAAGGAATTCTAAAAATCCAGTCCGTTTGGAAAGGCTTTCTTCCTGAAAATCAGAAGCAAGGCAACGCCGATGGTTATCGCAGAATCCGCCACATTAAAGATGTATTTGAAAAATTCGATGCGTGTATTGCCGATTTGGGTATCCACCAGTGGAAAATGCAGCATATCCACCACGCAGCCTTTCATAAACGCCGAATAGCCTTTGCCAAAAGGTACAAGGTTCGAAATGCCGCCGTAATCAATCCAGCGGCCGAGCTCTTCATCGTACACGGTGCCGCTGTCGAAAATCATACCGTAGAACATCCCGTCAATCAGGTTGCCGATTGCTCCGGCGAAAATCATCGCCATCGGTATCAGCAGGAAATTCGTGGTGCGGCCTTCCCTTAGCCATTTTCGGAAAAGGTAAACCATACCGCCAATCAGGAAAATGCGGATGATTACCAGCAGGTATTTGCCAAGTAGGCCGCCGAAATGAAAGCCGTACGCCATACCAGGATTTTCCACGAAAGTGAGCTTGAAGCCCGGGAAAACATCCACGCTTTCGCCAAGGTAGAAATGCGTTTTCACATAGATTTTCGATGCCTGATCTATCAGCAAAATCAGCAGCGTGATGAGTGTGATTTTCTTCAAAGTTCTTCTAAGATTTTTAAAAATTCCTGCTTAAAAAAGCAGAAGTTTCACGGTATTTTTTGGTGAAAATTAGCGCTGCATATTCTTCGCCTCGATGCTCAGCGTAGCGTGCGGCACAGCGCGCAGCCTTTCCTTCGGGATCAGCTTGCCCGTCACTCTGCAAACGCCGTAGGTCTTGTTTTCGATGCGGATTAAGGCGTGCTTCAAATCACGGATGAATTTTTCCTGCCGCCCTGCCAAAATCGCGTTTTGCTCCTTGCTCAGTGTTTCCGCACCTTCTTCAAACGCCTTGAAAGTCGGCGAAGTATCATCGGTGCCGTTGTTCTGGTCGTTGATGAAACTTTCATTAATCCGCGCCAAATCCCTCTCTGCCTTTTCAATTTTTGCCTGGATCAGCTCACGGAATTCCTTCAAATCCTTATCGCTGTATCTCGCTCTTTCTTCCGTCATTTTCGTATTTTTTAAATTTTACTAATTTTTATTGTGAATTTCACATCATCAATTTCCAGGTTTTCGTCGTCTGAAATTTCTGGGATGAAGTTCATTTTTTCTGCCAAAACTTCACCGGAAATATAGCCTTCGTTCAATTCAAGCTCCTTACGGAATGCCATATTTTCTTCCAGGGAAATCTCAATCCTATCCGTTACCTCAAAACCTTTGTCCTTGCGTAAATTCTGGATTCTGTTGATGAATTCCCGTGCAATTCCTTCGGCTTTCAGTTCATCGGTAATGTTCAAATCCAGAGCTACGGTCACTCTTCCTTCGCTGGTAACAGTCCAGCCAGGAATGTCTTTCGTGGTGATTTCCACATCATCCAAACCAATCTCATAACTGCCGATTTCCATCGTTCCTGATTTTTCGAATTCCGCAATTTTTTGAGGATTTAATGAAGAAATCTCATTTGCCACGGTTTTCATATCCTTGCCCAGTCTTGCACCCAGAGATTTAAAGTTCGGCTTGATTTGTTTAACAATCAAATTCGCCGCTTCATCACCGTCGATCAGCTGGATTTCCTTCACATTCACTTCCTGTTTAATGAGTTCTGCCACGGCCAGAATCTGCGCTTCCGTAGTTTTATCCAAAATAGGAATCATCACCTTTTGCAGCGGCTGCCGAACCTTGATGTTTTCCTTTTTCCTTAATGAAAACACCATAGATGTTATCTGCTGTGCTAGCCGTGTTTTTTCCACCAAATTTTGATCGATAAGTGCCTCATTTACGGCAGGGAAGTCCGTAAGGTGCACGGATTCTGCCGCATCTTTTTTGGTGATGGCATTCAAATCCTGATAGAGCGCATCCATAAAAAACGGTGCAACCGGTGCGGAAAGTTTCGCCACGGTTTCCAGGCAGGTGTAGAGCGTTTGGTACGCCGAAATCTTGTCCTCAGAGTACTCGCCCTTCCAGAATCTGCGCCTGCAAAGCCTTACATACCAGTTACTTAGGTTGTCGTTCACAAAGGTGGAAATCGCCCTCGTTGCTTTTGTAGGCTCGTAATCTTCGTAAAATTCCTTCACATCGCGCGCCAAAATATTCAGCTCGGAAAGAATCCACCTGTCAATTTCAGGGCGGTTTTCGATGTCTTTTTCTTCATATTTAAAGCCGTCAACATTGGCATAGAGCGCAAAGAACGAGTAGGTGTTGTAAAGCGTGCCAAAGAATTTGCGGCGCACCTCATCTATGCCATCCAGGTCGAATTTCAGGTTTTCCCAAGGGTTGGCGTTGGAAATCATATACCACCTCGTAGCATCCGGCCCGAATTTTTCCAGGGTTTCAAAAGGGTCAATGGCGTTGCCCAAGCGTTTGGACATTTTTTGCCCGTTTTTGTCGAGCACTAATCCGTTAGAAACCACATTTTTGTAAGCCACCGAATCGAAAACCGCAGTTGCGATGGCGTGCAGCGTATAAAACCAGCCCCTTGTCTGATCCACGCCTTCCGCAATAAAATCCGCAGGGTAGGCTTTCCTTTCGTCTATAAGTTCCTGATTTTCAAAAGGATAATGAAGCTGTGCATACGGCATCGCACCGGAATCAAACCACACATCTATCAAATCGCTTTCCCGCTTCATCGGCTCTCCGGAATCAGAAACCAGGGTAATTTCATCCACGATGTTTTTATGCAAATCGATTTTTGCATAATTCTCATCGGACATATTTCCCGGCTCAAAACCTCTGAACGGATTTTCCGCCATAAAGCCTGCCGCCACAGATTTCTCGATTTCCTGGTAAAGTTCTTCCGCGGAACCTATCACCTTTTCTTCCTGCTTTTTCCCGGATGAAGCGTCCGTCCTCCAGACAGGCAGCGGAATTCCCCAATATCTTGAGCGTGAGAGATTCCAGTCGTTCACATTTTCCAGCCAATTTCCGAAGCGGCCTTCTCCCGTAGATTTCGGCTTCCAGTTGATTTCTTTGTTAAGCTCTACCAGCCTGTCTTTCACGGCGGTCATCTTCACAAACCACGAATCCAAAGGGTAGTAAAGTACGGGCTTATCCGTCCTCCAGCAGTGCGGATAGGAGTGTGAATATTTCTCAACTTTAAAGGCCTTGTTCTGTTCCTTCAGCAAAATTGCAAGCTGCACATCCCAGGATTTTTCCGGTGCTTCGCCTTCGTCGTAATATTCGTTTTTAATGTATTTTCCAGCAAATTCTTCGGGAACATTTTCACCCTTGATGAACCTGCCCTGCAAATCAACCAACGGAACCAAGTTGCCGTGCTCATCCTTCACGAGCATTGGAGGAATGCCGTTTTCCTTGGCAACCCTTGCGTCATCCGCACCGAAAGTAGGCGCAATGTGCACGATTCCTGTACCATCCTCCGTAGTCACGAAATCTCCGGTAATTACGCGGAAAGCCTTTTCTGCACCTTCATCCGGCGTAAACCAAGGAATCAGTTGCTCATAAGTTGTGCCCTCCAAATCGCTGCCTTTGAATTCGGCGAGAATTTGATAAGGGATGCTTTTGTCTTCCGCCTTGAATTGGGTAAAGGCTTCGTTGTTTTCAGCTTCGTGATATTTTTTGCCGAAATTTTTCTGGAGAAGAACCTTCGCCAAAATGAGGTTTACCGGCTCAAAAGTATATTGGTTGAAAGTTTTAACCAGTACATAATCAATATCTTTCCCTACGGCAAGCGCCGTGTTGGAAGGCAAAGTCCAAGGCGTTGTCGTCCACGCTAAAATGTGGATGTCCTGTGTTTCATATCCTTTATCTTGCCTCTCGTTATCAAACTCTTCCCAATGCAAAGCACCGCCACAGGTTGCTCCTGAAATTTCTTGAGAATCAAAGCTTCCAGCATGCAGCTTCTTGCGCAAAGCATCCGATATTTCCCGGATTTTAAACTGCGCCACAACGGTCGTATCGCTTACATCTCGGTAAGTTCCCGGCTGATTGAGCTCGTGCGAAGAAAGCCCTGTGCCAGCCTTCGGTGAATACGGCTGAATCGTGTAGCCCTTGTAGAGTAAGCCCTTTTCGTAAAGCTGCTTCAGTAGCCACCAAACCGATTCCATATACTTCGGCTCATAGGTGATGTACGGATTTTCCAAGTCCACCCAATAGCCGATTTTCCGTGTCAAATCGTTCCAGACATCGGTGTAGCGCATCACGGCGTTGCGGCAGGCATCGTTGTAATCTGCCACAGAAATTTTTTTGCCGATGTCTTCCTTCGTGATGCCAAGCTCCTTTTCCACGCCAAGCTCCACGGGCAAACCGTGCGTATCCCAGCCTGCTTTCCGGAAAACCTGCTTTCCATTCTGAGTTTGAAAGCGGCAGAAAATATCCTTTATCGAGCGTGCCATCACATGGTGAATTCCCGGAAGGCCATTGGCAGAAGGCGGCCCTTCGTAGAACACGAATTCCTGATTTCCGGCGCGGTTTTCCACCGATTTTTTAAAGGTATCGTTCTCGTCCCAGAACTTGGCGATGCGGCTTGCTACCGCATTCAGGTCCAGGCTTTTATACTCTGCAAACTTCGTCTCCATCCTGCAAATCTTGCGAAAATTAAAGTTTGCGAATATAATGAAAATTTGTCTTAAAACGGCACTTGTAAAGGAACTTGCTCCGTGCTTTTTTAAATAAAAATCCCAGCCGTTCGGCAGGGATTGGTAAAAAAAAACGAGCCTCCTGTGATTACACATGCGGCACCAGCATATTAGCCGGGTCAAGAATTTCATCGAGTTTTGCCTGAGGAATCAGGTCATACTTCAGCACGAGGTCGTACACGGAAGCCCCTGTTTCCAATGCTTCTTTAGCGATTTTCGTGCTGTTTTTGTAGCCGATATGCGGATTGAGCGCCGTCACGATGCCGATGCTATTTTTCACCATATTATAGCAGACCTCCCGGTTGGCGGTGATGCCGTCTATGCATTTTTCCTTCAAAGTGTCCATTGCGCGGGTCAAGAAAGTGATATTTTCCACGATTGCCTGGCACATCACGGGTTCCATCACATTCAGCTGAAGCTGGCCCGCTTCTGAGGCAAAAGTGACGGTGAGATCATTCCCAATCACCTTAAAGCAAACTTGGTTCACGACTTCCGGAATCACGGGATTTACCTTACCGGGCATAATGGAGGATCCCGGCTGCATCGGCGGCAGATTAATTTCATTCAGCCCGGCGCGCGGCCCGGAGGAGAGAAGCCTCAGGTCGTTACAAATTTTCGAGAGTTTTACTGCGAGCCTCTTCAGCGCGGAGGAGTAGATGACATAAGCGCCCGTATCCGGCGTGGCTTCCACCAGGTTCGGCGCGGAGAAAAACTCCCAACCCGTGATTTTTGCTAAATTCTCGGCGCATTGGCGCGCATATCTCGGGTGCGCATTCAGCCCGGTGCCTATGGCGGTACCGCCCATATTGATTTCCAGGAAGAGGTGGGCATTGTTGTTTAGGCGCATGATTTCTTCTTCAAGCGTAGCAGCAAATGCTTCAAACTCCTGCCCCAGAGTCATCGGCACGGCATCCTGCAGCTGGGTGCGCCCCATCTTTATCACATCTGAAAACTCCTTGCCTTTTGCGCGGAATGCCTGTATCAGCAGGTCGAGATGCTTTACCAGCTCTTTGTTCATATTGAGCATTGCCAGGCGGAAGGTGGTAGGGTAGGCATCGTTGGTAGATTGCGATAGGTTCACATGATCGTTGGGGGAGCAGTACTGGTACTCACCTTTGCTGTGGCCAAGGATCTCCAGCGCGCGGTTGGCGATTACCTCGTTGGCATTCATATTTACAGAAGTTCCCGCGCCGCCCTGTATCATATCCACAGGGAACTGGTCGTGCATCTTACCGCTGATGATTTCTTCGCAAGCCGCGGAGATTGCCCCTGTGAGCTCGTCGCTTAGGAGCCCCAGCTCGTTATTGGTTTTTGCTGCGGCAAGTTTTACAAAGGCTATGGCGTTCACGAAGTCTTTATAGTCGCCCATCTTGGTCCCGGAAATACGGAAATTTTCTAGGGCGCGCTGCGTCTGTACGCCGTAGTACGCGCTGGAAGGGACTTTCAATTCACCCAGAAGGTCAGATTCTATTCTGAAACTATCCATTATGCTTTATGATTTAGTTTAGCAAAGATATTCCATTTTTCCATAGGAATTTCGGTAGGAGAGCCCGGCAGGTAAGCAATGCATTAGTATTCATTAAAATACCTTTGGATCGCCTGCCAGTCTTTGGTTCTGGTAAGGGCGAGCATTAGCAGCACCCGCGCTTTCTGCGGGTTGAGGTTTTGCGCAGCCACGAAGTGGTATTTGGCATCGTCCACCTCGGCGTCAAGCGTCGTTGCGCCGGTAGGTACGCGGGAAGAGCGCACAATCTGTATGCCCTTCTGCTGTGCTTCCGCGGCGAGTTCAAAGTTGGTGCGGTAAAGATTCCCGTTGCCCACCCCCGCAAGCACAATCCCGTCGAATTTTGCGCCGATGAACGCCCTCATTGGCAGCTCGGAAGCGTTGGAATAGCCGTAAACGATGCCAACCCTCGGGAGTTTTTTTAAATTTTCCACATTAAATTCCGACTGCCAGGTGTGCCTGTTCTCCACATTTCTGCCATAGTACGGGATGCCGTTGCGGATGTGTGCCAGCGGCCCGAAATTCGCCCCCTGAAAGGTCTCTACCGCCACGGTGCTTGTTTTTATCACATCCTTGGCATCCAGCACCAGGTCGTTCATTACCACTAAAACTCCGCGCCCCTGCGAGGCTCCGTTCCCTGCCACGCTTACGGCATTGTAGAGGTTCCTCGGGCCGTCTGCGCTCATCGCTGTGGAAGGCCTCATTGCGCCTACCATCACCACCGGTTTTTTGCTGTGCACGGTCAGGTTCAGGAAGTAGGCAGTCTCCTCCATAGTGTCGGTGCCGTGGGTGATCACAACGCCATCGTAGCCCTCTGTGTTGAGGAGTTCGTTGCAGCGTTTCGCGAGGCTTAGCCAAACCTCATCATTCATATCCTGAGAGCCGATGTTCGCGATTTGTTCACCGCTGACATCAGCAATATTTTTTAGCTCCGGCACCGCCTGGAGGAGGGTGTAGATGCCGAGCTCACCGGCCTTGTAGCTGGTCTCCGTAGCCGATTGGCTCACCCCGGCGATGGTGCCCCCCGTGGCGAGGATGCGGATTTTCGGTTTCTGCCCGAAAACAAGGACGGAAAACACCGCTGTGATGATGCAAAAAATAAGTTTTTTCATTAAGGATGTTTATTTCGCAATTTTTTGCCGTAAAATTTCATAATTCGTAATTGCTACGGCGTTGCTTAGGTTTAAAGAATCGATAGTTCCTGCCATAGGTATTAAAACATTCTCAGCCTTGCCTTTCCAGAAATCCGAAATTCCGGAATGCTCGGTTCCGAAAATCACCGCTGATTTTTTCGTGAGATTTTTCCGCTGAATTTCTTGCGCCGCTTCATCCATATAGGTTGAGAAAATGTTGAAATTGTTTTGGTTCAAAAATTCAAAAACCGCAGAATTTTCCGCCGAGAAAAAATTCATCCCAAACAAACAGCCAACGCTTGAACGAATCACATTTGGATTGTAAAAATCCGATTTTGTATCAGTTACAATTAATGCATCTATTCCAAAAGCTTCACAACTTCTGAGAATAGCACCCAGGTTTCCAGGTTTTTCCGCGCCTTCTACAATGATGATGGCTGAGTTTTCTTCCGGCTGAAAATCTTCCAGTAGATTTTCTTTTTCATTGTAAATTCCAATGATGCCTTCCGAGCTTCCTCGGTAAGCTATTTTCTCGTAAACCTTTTCGGAAACGAAATTTATTTTTCCTTCCGGAATTTTTCCATCAAAAATTTTTTCGCAAATGAAAAACTCTATAGGCTGAAAATCAAACCGCAAAGCGCGCTCGTTTTCCTGCCTGCCCTCTACCACGAAAGTTCGCGACTTCTTCCGAAAACGATTGTCCGAAGAAAGCCGCACCAAATGCTTCACCTTCTCATTCTGAAGACTTTCAATCGTCATTCTTCGCCGCTTTTTTCAGGGAATAAATTGTCCCCATTTTCCGGTAATTCCAGAGTAGCCCTTTCCACAATGGCTTCCGGCAAATTCTTTTTCGCTGATGCACCCAGCGATTTTACTCTTTGTGCAGAAGTCACGAGGTTGCCTCTTCCGGTGGAAAGTTTCTTCATCGCCGTTTCGTAATCGGTTTTCGTCTCGTCCAGCTTTCGCCCGATTTTCAGCAAATCCTGCACGAAACCTTCGAATTTATCGTACATTGCGCCGGCAACTCTCGCAATTTCTTCGGCATTATCCTTCTGGTCAGAGCGTTTCCACACATCGGAAATCAGCTTGAGATATGCAATTAAATTCGTAGGGCTCAGCATGATGATATGCTTTTGGTAGGCATAGTTCCAAAGGTTCGTGTCGTGCTGCACCGCCGAAAGAAACGCCGGTTCAATCGGGATGAACATTATAGTGAAATCCAGCGATTGCTTCATGTTGTCGTAGCGCTTTGTGGCCAGCGTATCGATGTGCCTTTTCACCGCAGCGGTATGCAGCGCCAGGTTTTGCAGCCGCTGTTCCTCATTTTCCGCGGAACACATTCGGTCATAAGCGTTCAGCGAGACTTTGGAATCGATGACTACGATTTGCTCGCCTGGAAGTTTCAGGATGAAATCCGGGCGCTGCGTTTCGCCGTCCTCATTCGTAATGGTGTGCTGCGCGAAATATTCCCTGCCCTTTGTCAGCCCGGAATCTTCCAGAATTCGCTCCAGAATCATTTCGCCCCAGTCACCCTGCGTTTTCGTTTGGCCTTTCAGCGCGGCGGCCAGGTTGTTCGCTTCCTGAGACACTTTGTTCGTCTGCTCCATCATCAGCTTGATGGTGTTGTTCAGCGAGAATCTTTCGCGCGATTCATTTTTGTAAACCTCATCCACCTGCTTTTTAAAATTCTCGATATTCTCGCCAAGCGGCTTCAGCAGTGTATCCAGGTTTTGCTTATTGCTTTCTGTGAAGCGTTTCGTTTTCTCCTCAAGGATTTCGTTTGCAAGGTTTTTAAACTCATTTTTCGCCGCCTCGTGGATTTTCTTCAGCTCCTCTTTTTGCTCGGCAAGGCTGCGTTCCAGATTTTTGTTAATGGCCTCCAGCTCAGAGTTTTTCGCGTGATAATCCTGCCCGCTTTTTTGCAGAGAGGCAATTTCCTCGCTCTGTTTTGTGTTAAGATTTTTCTGCTCAGAAAGTTGAGAGTTTAAAGAGGAATGCTCCGCGGAAATTCGGGCGAAATCATCCTTCAGCTGGGAAAGAATTTCGGTCTGTTCGCGGTTTGTTTTCCGCTCATTATCAATCAGTTGGCTCAGTTCATCATTTTTCTTGCAGGAATTATCAAAATCCGACTGACTTTTAATAAAATTCGCATTCAGTTCCTCGTGCACCTTCCTTGAAACCGACTGAGATTTCCCGATGAAATACGCCAAAACCGCACCCACCAAAAACGCCAAAGCGATATACAAAATTTCCATATTTCAAAAATAGGAAAAAGGCTTCAATTTCAGATTCTCAGAAACTCTTTTGCTAGCTCTATCATTTTCGGGTCTCCGGTATATTTGCCTTTCTCGTCACTCAGTTTTACAGTCGGTATCCAGTCGCCGTTTTGCGCCATCACGCCGGTGAGCTTCATTACAATGTTCATCGGCTTCAGGCCCACATCATTGGTGAGGTTGGTGCCGATGCCGAAAGAGATCCCGATTTTCCCACTGCAGTAATTGGTGATTTCCTCCACCTTTTCCAGATTCAGCCCGTCTGAAAAAATGATGTATTTGTACAAAGGATTGATGCCGAGCTTCTCATAGTGTGCGATGGTTTTGTCCGCAAATTCCAGTGGATCTCCGCTGTCGTGCCGAACGCCGTCGAAAAGTTTCGCAAACTTCTTGTCGAACTGCCGGAAGAAAACATCCGTGGTATAGGTGTCCGAGAGTGCCACGCCCAGATCGCCGCGGTACACATCTACCCAATGCTCCAGCGAGAGGGCGTTTGCCATTTTAAAGCCGAACTGCGCCGCGTGAAACATAAACCACTCGTGCGCGTGGGTGCCTATGGGCTTTATGCCGTACTTCATCGCCAGGTGCACATTGGAGCTGCCGATGAATTTAGAATTATGGCTTTTGATGAGGGAATCCACCACCAAGTCGTGCACCTTGTAGGAGTGCCTGCGCCGCGTGCCAAATTCCGCGAAGGACACCCCGAGCTCGTTCAGCTTTTCGGCTTTCCTCAGGGTTGTCTGCACCACGGATTCATTGGAGTCCCTCTCCAGGTGGTTCATCTCATAATGCAGCTCCGAAATAAGCGAAAGCAGCGGTACCTCCCACAGGATGGTGCGGTACCACAGGCCCTCTACGGATACCTCCAGCTCTGCCCCGTTCTGCGTGATTTTCACCTCATCCGGGTCGTATCGGTAGCCCTCCAGAAAGTCGATGTACGGCAGCTTGATGTACGGGCAGGTGCGCTGCAGCCACGCCTTCTCCTCGCGGGTGAGGCCCAGCCCCGCCATAGCCTCCACGATCTTGCGGAGCTCATCGGCGAAGCCATCCGGGAAGCTGTGGCGCCCGCGGTTGATAAAGGAATACTTCACCCGCTCGCTCGGGAACATCTGCACCACGGCGCACTGCATCGTAATTTTGTAAAAATCGTTATCAAGTATCGAATTCAGAGGAATGCTTGACATATATTTAAAAGGATAGGTTTAAAATCAGGCCCCGCCACAGCTTATTTTTTTATAAATTTAAAACTCCGGACGGTTCCTTCGGTTTTAATTAATATGGTATAAACCCCCGCCGGCAGGGCGGCTACAGAGACGGTAATGCTGTCTGTTTTGATGATTGCTCTGCCGCTCTGGTCAAAAATTACCGCAGATTCCAGCCTTTCGCCGCCGCAGCGGATGTGGAGGTAATCGCTCGCCGGGTTGGGATAAACGGCAAAGCTTGCATCAGCTTCCTCCGTGCCCAGCGCGCCGTCGGCAAGTGTCACGGGCTCGCGGAAGAGGGAGAGCTCGAAATACCCCCCGCCGGAAGTCTCCAGGTAATACGCCTCCGCAGTATAGTCTGCAAAATCGGTTTTTTTAATGGAGCTGAACTGAAAGTTTTTGGTGCTCACGCCTGTGTACTCATCCAGGTTTTTCAGCCAGGAGATTTTGTAGACATCCGTGGGCAGGCTCTGTTTCAGCGTGGCTTCCCCACCCTCTCTGCCGGCTACCGTTTCTGTTTCGTCATACCTCTGCGGAGAGTAGGCTATATCGGTAAACGAACGCCTGGCGGAATGGAAGTTTTTAATCTCATTAAGGCTGTAGCGGTTGTTCTGCAGCTGCACGATATCCGGAAGATTTTGCGGAATTTCCCCGCTGAGTTGGTTCCCGATCAGCGAGAGATACTGCAGCCTCGGGAGCTCTGCCACTTCAGCAGGTATGGCGCTAAGTTCATTCCGGTCGAGGTTCAGGAGCTGCAGATTTTTCAGGCGGCCGAGGATTTGAAAATTTTCCAAACGATTCCCGCTCATATCCAGGTGCGCCAGATCTTTCAGCACCCCGAGCTCTACAGGCGCTGCTTTCAATTCATTTTCTGCAAAGGAAAGCCATTGCAGACCAGAGAGCGAACGCAGCGCAGAGAAGTCCGTGATTTTATTTTGGGAAAGATTCAGAATTTCCAGAGATTTCAGGGCAGAAGCCTCGTTAGGAACTTTTGCCAGCTGATTTCCGGAAAGATCTAATTCTTTCAGGGAGCTCAGCTTAGCCAAAGCTGAAAAATCCCGGATCTCATTGCCCGAGAGATTAAGAATTTCCAGGGAAGAGAGGCGGCCTAGTGGCTCAGGAATTTCCTTTAGCCCGAATCCGGAGAGATCGAGTGAAGCCATCAGGGGAGAATTTTGCAGAAATGAAAAACTGCTGGCAGAGAGCGCGTTTCCTCCTAAGTTCAGCTCCGTAAGGTTGGTAAGCGAGCCGGCGACCAGGGAAATATCTCCGGTAAAAGCATTCTCGCGGATGTCCAGCGCCCTCAGCGTCGGAGGCAGCTGCGGCAGATCCCCGCCGAGGTTGTTGGCATTCAGGTAGAGGGTTTTCAGCTTCGTTAATGCTGCAAGTGATGGTAGCCTGCCTTTCAGGTTGTTGGAGTTGAGCTTTATCTCCGTCACATGCCCGTCTTCCGTGGTGATGCCGTACCACTCATCCGGCTCCGCATCCGTATCCCAGGGGATTGCCCATCCCTCGCCGCCGGCATCGTTGTATAGCCTGATAAGTGCCGCCTTTTCCTCCGGCAGAACGCTTTGTGCGCTGCAGCATACAGAAATCAGCAGAAAGAGTAAAAATTTTTTCAAGAGAGTAGTTTTGGCAAAGGTAGATTTTTCCGCAAAAATTTGCAGAGGAGATTTTTTTAATTTGCAGATATCTTCGAGATTCAGTCCAGTTTTGTTCCG
Source organism: Cruoricaptor ignavus (assembly GCF_014961145.1). NCBI lineage: Bacteria > Pseudomonadati > Bacteroidota > Flavobacteriia > Flavobacteriales > Weeksellaceae > Cruoricaptor > Cruoricaptor ignavus. The sequence goes on along the minus strand of NZ_CP063145.1, from coordinate 1,137,472 downwards.
GTCCCGTTCGGAAAAATGCTGCTCTTTGAAAGGCAGACTGGGAGAAGACCGAAGCAAAAGTGGGGCGAAACCCCGGGATGCTCCGTTTTTTCTAAGATTTTTTTATTCCTGCGAGCTAATTATTTGTAACTGCTTGCGGTTTCGGAATTTATCCTTATTTTTGCAGCCTAAAAATAAAGCATTTAGATGCCTACTATTCAACAGTTAGTAAGAAAAGGAAGAGCCACGCTTGCCAAGAAGAGCAAATCGGCTGCCCTTGATTCCTGTCCGCAAAGACGCGGTGTATGCACCCGTGTGTACACTACCACGCCGAAGAAACCGAACTCTGCCCTTAGGAAAGTGGCGAGGGTAAGGCTTTCTAACGGTAAGGAGGTCAACGCTTATATCCCGGGCGAAGGACACAATCTTCAAGAGCACTCGATAGTATTGGTAAGAGGCGGAAGGGTGAAAGACCTACCGGGAGTGAGATACCACATCGTGCGCGGTGCGCTGGATACCGCGGGCGTGAACGGAAGAACGCAGCGCAGATCGAAGTACGGCGCGAAACGCCCTAAACCGGGGCAGGCACCGGCAGATGCTAAAGGAAAGAAAAAGTAATCATTAAATAAGGTAAAAGTACAATGAGAAAGACGAAAGCGAAAAAAAGACCGTTGCTGCCGGATCCGAAATTTAATGATCAGCTGGTGACAAGATTTGTGAACAACCTGATGCTGGACGGCAAGAAGTCCATCGCATTCAGGATTTTTTACGATTCACTCGATATTGTAGAAAAGAAAAAAGGCGAAACTGAAAAAGACGCCCTTGAAATCTGGAAAGATGCCCTCACTAATGTGATGCCGCATGTAGAGGTGCGCTCAAGAAGGGTAGGTGGAGCGAACTTCCAGATCCCGATGCCAATTCGTGCCGACAGGAAAATTTCTATGGCGATGAAGTGGCTCATCAAATATTCCAAGGCAAGAAACGATAAGTCTATGGCGCAAAAGCTTGCGGCAGAGATCTTGGCAGCGTCCCGCGAAGAGGGTGCGGCCTTTAAAAAGAAAACCGATACGCACAAAATGGCGGAAGCTAATAAAGCATTCTCACACTTTAAATTCTAACCTGAAATGGCAAGAGATCTTACACTTACAAGAAATATCGGTATTGCCGCCCACATCGACGCGGGAAAGACCACTACCACGGAGCGTATCCTTTTCTACTCCGGGAAAAACCATAAGCTGGGCGAAACCCACGAAGGTTCTGCCACCACCGACTGGATGGAGCAGGAGGCGGAGAGAGGTATCACGATTACTTCTGCAGCCGTAACAGTAAACTGGACATTCCCGACAGAGCAGGGCAAGCCGGTTCCTGAAGCGAAAGAATACCACTTCAACATCATCGATACACCAGGGCACGTGGATTTTACCGTGGAGGTAAACCGTTCACTTCGCGTTCTGGATGGCCTGGTGTTTTTGTTTTCGGCGGTAGATGGCGTAGAGCCACAATCTGAAACCAACTGGCGCCTTGCAGATAATTACAAAGTGCCGAGAATGGGCTTTGTAAATAAAATGGACCGCCAGGGAGCTGACTTCCTCGCAGTATGTAATCAGGTAAGGGAAATGCTTGGCTCTAACGCGGTACCAATTGTACTGCCTATCGGAGATGAAGCAGATTTCAAAGGAGTGGTAGACCTTGTGAAAAACCGCGCCATCATTTGGCACGATGAAAACCACGGCTCTACCTTTGATGTTGTGGACATCCCTGCAGAGATGGAAGCCGATGTAAAAGAATACAGAGGAAAACTTATCGAAGAAATTGCTGCCTATGACGAGAATCTTCTAGAAAAATATATGGAGGATGAAGAATCCATCACAGAAGAGGAAATCCATACGGCACTAAGAGCGGCTACGCTGGATATGAGCATCATCCCGATGACCTGCGGTTCTTCTTTCAAGAATAAGGGTGTGCAGTTTATGCTGGATGCAGTTTGCCGCTACCTTCCGTCCCCAATGGACAAGGAGGCGATAGACGGTACCGATCCAAAAACTGACGAGCCGGTAAGCAGAAAGCCATCCGTAAGTGAGCCATTTGCGGCGCTTGCATTTAAAATTGCTACAGACCCGTTCGTAGGTCGCCTTGCATTTTTCCGCGCTTATTCCGGACGATTGGATGCCGGTTCTTATGTGCTAAACACAAGGTCGGACAGCCGCGAGAGGATTTCCCGTATATTCCAGATGCACGCCAATAAGCAGGAGCCAATAGAGTACATCGAGGCTGGAGACATCGGCGCTGCGGTAGGTTTTAAAGACATCAAAACTGGAGATACACTTTGCGACGAGAAAAACCCTATCGTGCTAGAATCTATGGTATTCCCGGATCCAGTAATCGGTATCGCAGTGGAGCCGAAGACCAAGGCAGACCAGGATAAAATGGGTAACGCCCTAGCGAAGCTTGCCGAGGAAGACCCAACCTTCCAAGTTAAAACTGACGAGGCTTCCGGACAGACGATTATTTCTGGTATGGGTGAGCTTCACCTTGACATTATTGTAGACAGAATGCGCCGCGAGTTTAAGGTAGAAGTAAACCAGGGCGAGCCTCAGGTGGAGTACAAAGAAGCGCTTACCAAAAACGCAAACCACAGAGAGGTTTATAAAAAACAATCCGGCGGCCGTGGTAAATTTGCGGACATCGTGTTCGAAATCGGGCCTGCCGATGAGGGTAAAAGCGGCCTTGAATTCGTGAATGAGATCAAGGGTGGTAACATTCCGAAGGAATTCATCCCTTCCGTAGAGAAAGGTTTCAAGGAAGCGATGAAGAATGGGCCTTTGGCAGGTTTCGAAGTTGACTCTATGAAGGTAACGCTGAAGGATGGTTCTTTCCACGCGGTGGACTCTGACCAGCTTTCTTTCGAGCTTGCTGCAAAACTTGGTTTCAAGGAATCCGGAAAGGCTGCTAAAGCGGTAATTATGGAGCCGATTATGAAACTGGAGGTGGTAACGCCAGAGGAATATATGGGTGACATTGTGGGCGACCTGAACAGAAGGAGGGGCACCGTGAACGGTATGGATGACAGGAACAACGCGAAAGTTATTAAGGCATTTGTGCCGCTTTCCGAAATGTTCGGGTATGTAACGGCGCTGAGAACGCTTTCTTCCGGCCGTGCAACATCCACGATGGAATTTGAGAAATACGAGGCTGCACCGCAGAACATCGCCGAAGAAGTAATTGCAAAGGCGAAAGGGTAAAACGCAATAAGCTTTAGGCAGTAGGCTTTACGCCAGTTGCCTGAGGTTTTAATTTTCGCAGAAAGCTTACTGCTTACTGCATAAAGCAAAAAGCAAAATATGGCACAACGAATCAGAATAAAATTAAAATCCTACGATTATAACTTGGTGGATAAATCTGCCGAGAAAATCGTAAAGACGGTAAAATCTACCGGAGCTGTAGTGAACGGGCCGATTCCGCTCCCTACCAACAAGAGAATCTTCACGGTGCTTCGTTCGCCGCACGTGAACAAGAAGGCAAGGGAGCAGTTCCAACTTTCTTCTCACAAGAGGCTGATGGACATCTACTCTTCTTCTTCTAAAACGGTTGATGCATTAATGAAACTGGAACTTCCTTCCGGTGTTGATGTAGAAATTAAAGTGTGATAACTAGCTGAAGGCATCTGACCTGATGCCGAAAGTTTGTATGAATAATTCCCGCTGTGAAAATGGCGGGATTTTTTGTTTGGAATGATTACAAATTTAATATGAAATATGAGTTTTGTCTTATTAGATTTGCATAGTTTTAGTTTTAGTTTTGAAGCACTAATTAAAAATATTTGGTATGAAGAAACTGTTTTTATCCGTAGCATTTAGCTTCGCAGGATTATTGAGCGCTAAAACTGAGAAAATAATTTCTCCCATCAAAACTCAAAACATTAACTTATCTTGTTCTCTAGCTGTTTGGAAGCCAATAATTCATGATTGGGTGAGTGTTACAACTGGATGTGATGCCCAATGTGGAGAAGGATACGGTTTTGATCTTCCTTATTGAATATTTAAATGAAAAACTTTCTTTTTTTATTTTTATTCTGTCAATTTTCCATTTTCTCTGGACAGGAATTTTCTATGATTCAAAGATTTACTGCGCCAAAATTCCGAAGTGATATAAAAGAAAAGTCAGATTTTGTAGTCTTATATGAAATTACTTTTTCTGACGGCAAAGGAAAAAGTTCTATTGCAAAAACCTTATTGCAAAGTGGGTATAATTACTCTAAATTTTTAGATGTAAACACCATTGGCAGAGATTCTTTAATACAGGCACATAGTAAATTAGAGTCTGTAGGCGCAAAGGAATTAAACGAATTAGGCCAATTTAATGTTGCATATAAGAAAAGTGTTTTAAAAGATTATCTTTCAAATTCTATTCTTTATCAGGAAAGACTATTTAAGAATACCTATCAATATTCAGAACCAATTCCGAAAATAAAATGGATATTGGGCAACTCGGAAAAAACATTGTTGGGTTATAAATGCAAATCAGCATCAACGGATTTTAGAGGTCGAAAATATAATGCTTGGTATACCGAAGAAATTCCAAAAAGCGATGGGCCTTATATTTTTCAGGGTTTGCCTGGTCTTATTCTACAAATTACAGATGAAGTTGGCACTTATGATTTTACCGCTGTAGCAATTGAAAAAAAGAAGATGAATATTTATTGGAGAAATGAAGAAAATATTGTCCCGGTAACAAGAGAGAATTTTCGTAAGATGCAACAAAACTATTTCGAGAATCCAGGTATTTTTATGAGCGGTAAAGCATATGACCAATACGGAAAAGAAATTTCACTACAAAATAAGAAGCGCTTATATTTACCTTTAGAATTAGAATAATTTCCTCCAAAGTGGGTGGGATTATATGTATGATTTTAAATTTATTTAAAATATGATTTTTGTCATATTATATTTGCATAGTTTTAGTTTTAATTTTGAAGCATTTATCAATTAAAACTTATGCGATTTCACTTATCACTTTTATTTATTTACTTGTTGGTTTGCGATATTTCTGCGCAAACGAACCGCTTTATCTATAATCTTTCACGGCAAGCTGGCGGAGCCACGAGGGATTTTAAAATGGTACTGGATGTAAATCCGGATGAAGTGAAATTCTACGACTACAGATTTATAGAAATTGATTCTGCCAACAAGAAGAATCCTGACAAAGAGATTCGAACGACTTCCTTTTCTCAGCAGTTCTGAAGCGCAAAAGAAATTCGCACCAGCACATCAGCTATTTTGCGAACAGCGATTTGAATTATTTTTCTATTGCCAGCGATGATCCCATTGAATGGAAGCTTAGCGACGAACTGAGGGAACTGGATGGATACACCCTGCAGAAAGCTTCTGCAGATTTTCGCGGAAGGCATTGGGTGGCCTGGTTCAGCCCAGATGTTCCAATTTCGGAGGGGCCTTATAAATTCTGCGGCTTACCGGGGCTGATATTTGAAGTGGAAGATTCTGAGAAACATTATGTTTATAAACTTGTGAGCAACACTCAGCTTCGGGAAACGGCGGATACTTCTAACTTTCTGGAGACTTTCTATGGCGATAATCCGATAGCTATCAATTGGAAAAAGTATGAGAAGCTTATGCTCGATGAGTATAACGACCCTTTTAATCGCTTGGCAAAATCCCTTAGAGAAGGAAAATCGATAAGGATTGGTAGCGAGGAAATAACTTCCACGAGCCAACTTGACGCAAGGAGGAGAAGCTATCAAGAGACTATAAAGAAGTATTACAACCCTATAGAGCGGGACAAGCTCATCAACTATCCTTCGAAATAAAAATTTTGAAAATACATCCTGTTTCTTAATAAATCAATAACCGCTGTGAAGATGGCCGGATTTTTTGTTTTGGAAGGATTACAGCTGTAGATTCTGAGAAACATTATGTTTTACAAACTGGCGAGCAACACTCAAAGAAAAAGAGTCCGATTTATACCGGACTCTTTTTCAAAACCTTACTGTAATTATTTTACAGTAGTTGCAGCGTTTCCAACAGCGTCCTTCACAGCTTTGTTAGCTTCAGCAGCGGCATCAGCAGATTTGTCAGCAGCAGCCTGAGCAGCATCGCCGGCAGCGTTTGCTTTTTCTTTGGCAGCATCTACACCAGCCTGAGTTGTTGCAGCAGCAGCATCCTTAGCAGCGTCAGAAACTACGCGAGCAGCAGAGTCTACTGTAGCGGCAGCGTCCTCAGCAGCAGCTTGAGCAGAGTCAGAAGCCAGAACAGCGTCAGTCTCAGCAGCATTGTTGGTTTCTACAGTTTCAGTTTTCTTGCAAGCAGCAAGCGAAAGAGCAGCAACAGCCGCTACGAACAATGATTTTTTCATAATGAAAATATTAAAGGGTTAAATTTTTTCTTTCGTTCACTTTTGAACAAGGCAAATGTAGGGCAGCCAAAAAAAATCCAATAGAAAATTAATTGTAATATCTTTGTAAAGTGATTTACAATTTAACTTAATTGAAAATCAGTCTTTTATAATATTTAAGCAATTTTGGACGATATAGATTTACTGCATTTTGAACAGCTGAAAAAGGAGATTCAGGATAAGTATCTGGAAAATCACAGCCCTTCTGATAAAGAAATTTCCAAATGGAAAGGGATAGACATCATCTACTTTCAGGAAGAACTGCGCCGGATTGCCAAGGGAAGCATTTCTGAAAAATCTTTTTACACCTACTTCAAAACATCGCCGGTCAGCAAGCTGCCAAGGATTGATTTACTAAATATCCTCAGCATTTATGCGGGTTACGCTTCGTGGTACGATTTCAAAAAACAGCATCTTTTCGCTGATGAAATACTAAAAGAAAATGATGAAGACATTACTTCCGAAGAGCTTGATAAGGAAATTGCGGCGGCGGAAAGTGAAGAAGAACTTTTAAGTAAATCCACCGAAAAAAGTTCTGCGGAAAAATATAAAATAACGGATGAAAAACCTGATTTACAATTAAACTATACTGAAAATCAGGCTTTTGTAAAACATAGAGAGAATCAAAGCGAGATAAAAATAAGACATAAAAAATCATTCAAAGATCATCTTTGGTGGATTTCTACGATTCTCGCGGCAGTTTTGCTTGGGATTTTAATTTTTCAGGATGAGATTTTCAGTAAAAAATACACCTATAGATTTATCGACGCCGATAGAAACAGCCTGATAGCAGACATTGTAGAAGTAAAAATTCTGCGGCCAAACGACGAAAGCCCAATATTAGTAAAGCTACAGCCAAAGCAGGAATTCACTTACAACACAAAGGCAAAGGAACTGAAAATGGTGGTTTCATCGACATTTTACAAGGAAAAGGAAATTTACCGAAACCTTGAAAATGCGCCAAGAGACGAAACCATCGAGCTTCAGCCGAATGATTACGCACAAATGCTTTACTATTATTCGCGATCTATAAAGGATTTGAAGAAAAAAAGGCAAGAGCTGGAACGCTTGATTGCAGATAATGCGCTGATTTACCAGGTGTTCGACAGCGAGCAATACGGCGTAGAAACAATGGACAAACAGCGGTACATCAGCCTAGTAACTTTGCCGACAACCTCGCTGGAAAACCTGGATGTGATAAGCACACAAACCGATGCCAAAGGCAAAATTAATATGATTAAATTCCGAATTTTGAAAACCGATGAAAAACCTGCTGAATAATTTTATTTTATCCACAATTATCGCAAGTCTTCTGCTTGCCTGCAATAAAAAAGAGGATAAAATTACCGATAACGAAAACTGGCGCAATAACAAAAACGAGAAAACCTACCCTGCTGCAAAGCTGGACAGCGCACAGGCAATGGCGCAAATTACCTCACAAAAAACGCAGGAGCTGCTGGATTTGGCAGCGCTTTACCGTTCAGGGAACGGCGATTCTGAAATAGATTCAGTGATTTTTGCGCAAATGCAAACCTATTTTGAAAAACCAGATTCGCTTGCTTTCAAAAAACTTTTTCGCGAAATCGACAGCCTAAATGCGAAAAATGCGAAGGTTTCCAACCTGAATGTTCACAAGGAAATCATCGGGAAAGACACTGTGAATTTTGCAACTTTCGATGTGGAATATTTTAACCAGGATAGCCGTGCTGTAGGGACTTTGCCGAGAACTGCGCGCTTTACGATGAAGCTGAAGCCAGTGCAGTTTAAAAAGGAATTTAAATTTTTCTTTGAAGATTTGGACTACAAAGTTCCGAATGAAAAAACTTCATCCGGCGTCACCAAATAATCGAGCGGAACATCGTGTTTATCGGCATTTTCAATAATTTCAGCTGGTGGGAAAAAATTCACACCCACCTTCAAAGAATTTTCATCAACCTGGGCAAAAAGCCTGTCGTAAAAGCCTTTGCCGTAGCCTACCCTGTTGCCAAATTCATCGCAATACAATAAAGGTGTGATGATATAATCAAAAAATTTCTCGCCGGAATCAGCATTAGTTCTTGGCTCAGAAATTCCATAACTGTTGATTTCCAATTCTGTTTCAGGAAAAATTTCCACAGAAATCAAATTATCCCCTATCATTTTCGGAACAAAAACACTAATATTCCGCTGAAAACAATAGTCAATAAAACTTTCGGTTTTTACTTCCCTCAATTTTGAAACCGATAAAAATATGTGGATTTTTTGCGAATCTTTTAAATCAAAACAATTTATAAAATTCTCAAAAATCCTTTCTGAAAATTGAGATATTTCATTCAGACTCAGCGCCTTTCTCTTTACTCTGTAAATTTTGCGCAGCGCAGTCTTTGTCATCAGATTTCTTTTACAGTGATGATGTTTACCGGGCAGGCTTTTGCCGCTTTTTCACAGGGCTCAAAAGCGTGATGCAGCGGCGTTTTCAGTGTGTGAAAGCCTTTTTTTTCAGTGGATTTTAGCAGTACGGATTTCCCGTCTTTCTTTGACATACGGAAAAATTCTGGCGCAAATTCCGCACAGTAATTGCAGCCGATGCATTTTTCGCGTTGAAGAGTGACGATTACCATCAGACTTTTAAGCCGGTACTACCTTATACAGCTTATCGCTCGGTCTTACGCGGAAATTCGTCCTGAAAGTTATCACATCAGATTTCGTCGCTTTTTCCGCAGCGCCCTTCTCATCCACCATCATTTCTTCCACCACCATTTCCTGCGAGCCGGTTGTCGGCCCTTGAATCAGCACCTTATCGCCCACGCTCAAATCGTAGGCCTCAATCAGGAATTCCGCAATATTCGATTTCGGATAAAAATGCCGACCTTTCCCAATGTAAACCTTCTTCTGCGTAGCATTTGAGCCAGGATTTGGAGACCACTCACCCAATTCCTGACCAAGATAATAGCCCGACCAGAAACCGCGGTTGTAAACCGTTTCCAACCTTTGCATCCAGTCTGCCACTTTGTCAGCATCAAAGTTTCCGTCCGCAATTGCATCTATCGCTTCGCGGTAGCATTTCACCACGGTGGCCACATATTCCGGCGCTCTTCCGCGGCCTTCAATCTTCAGAACTTTCACACCGGCATCCACGATTTCATCGAGAAAACCTATCGTGCAAAGGTCTTTCGGCGACATCATATACTCATTATCCAGCTCGATTTCAAAGCCGGATTCCTGGTCTATCACTGTATATTTTTTGCGGCAGTTCTGCTTGCAGGCACCACGGTTTGCCGATGAATTGTGCGAGTGCAAACTCAGGTAGCATTTCCCGGAAACCGCCATACAGAGCGCACCGTGCCCGAAGATTTCCACCTCCACCAGATTTCCGGAAGGACCGCGAACATCTTCCTTTTCAATTTGCTGACAAATTTTCCGAATTTGGCTAATTGAAAGCTCTCGGCTCATCACCATTGTATCGGCAAACATCGCGTAAAACTTTACCGTTTCAATGTTTGTAATGTTGATTTGCGTGGAAATATGCACCTCCATCCCGATTTGGCGGGCGTAAGCAATCACCGCCTGATCCATCGCAATCACGGCGGTCAGGTTTGCTTCCTTCGCTTTATTGAGAAGGGTTTTGATGATGGAAAGGTCGTGATCGTAGATGATGGTGTTGAGCGTGAGATAAGTGCGCACGCCTTTTTCGGCGCAGCGCCGCGAAATTTCCGGCAGGTCATCCAGCGTGAAATTCACCGTAGAGCGCGCCCTCATATTGAGCTGCTCCACACCGAAATACACGGAATCTGCGCCGTTATCAATCGCTGCCTGAAGCGATGCAAAATCGCCTGCAGGTGCCATCAGTTCTATTTTTCCGCTTTTCGTCATTAATTTTAATTCCTGAAAAATTTTTGCAAAGATAAGGATTTGCAGAAGTTTAGATTTCAGAGCCAAGAACCGAGATTTGAGAAACAAGATTTTAAGCAAAAAGTTAATAGCACGCAAATACGCAAAGCTTTACCGATTTTTTACAATCTTTAAATCTTAAAAAAACGCTTCAAAAGACTCAGCGTGAAAAGTATTCAAGCCATATTTTACTTTTTACTTGTGCCTTTTTACTTTGCTCAACAGGGTTTAGCATTAAATTTGTAATGAATTGCGAAAATTCACAAATAGAAAATTGAAAATGATGAAGGATAGATTGAAAAAACTTGTGCCGTATGCGTTGGTTGGCGTAATGTCTGGCGCTACTACTTTCGGAGCCATCCATTATTTTGGGAATGGTGGCGCATCCAGCGACACGGGCTATTTCCAGACGGCGGAAAATGTTTCCTTTGCCGGCCTGAATTCCGCAGCAATCGGTGATGATTTCGTGAAAGCCTCCAAAACTACGGTGCCTGCGGTGGTTACCATCAGAAATTACAGCAACCGCTCCGCCGGAAGAATTACAGAGCAGGATATTTTTGAACGCTTTTTCGGAGATCCTTTCGGAAGGCAGCAGCAGCGCCAGCAGCGAATGCCGGAAAATATGCCTACCAGTATGGGTTCTGGCGTGATAATTTCGCCGGATGGCTACATTATTTCCAACAACCATGTGGTGGCCGGTGCCAATAAAATCGATGTGGTGCTGAGCAACAAAAAGGTGTATTCTGCAACGCTTGTGGGCACCGATCCAAACACGGATATTTCCCTCCTTAAAATTGAGGAGAAAGGTTTGCCGTACCTGAATTTCGCCAATTCTGATGCGGTGGAAGTGGGGCAGTGGGTGTTGGCGGTGGGAAATCCGCTCGGTCTGAACTCTACGGTCACGGCGGGCATTGTTTCAGCAAAAGGCCGCGGCATCGGGATTCTTTCGCAAAGCGGCACGGCCACTAACCCTATCGAGAGCTTCATCCAGACGGATGCTGCAATTAACCAAGGGAATTCCGGCGGCGCTTTGGTGGATACCAATGGAAACCTGATAGGCATTAATTCCGCCATCGCTTCGCCGAGCGGCTATTACGCGGGTTACGGCTTTGCGGTGCCATCCAATCTTGCCAGGAAAGTGGTGGAGGATCTTAAAAAATACGGCCTTGTTCAGCGTGGGTTCCTCGGTGTGCAGTCGCTGGACCTCTCCGATGATCAGTCGGTGGCAAGGTACAACCAACAGTACCGCACCAGCCTGAAGCCGGGTAACGGTATGTATGTCATCAGCGTTCAGGACAATAGCGGTGCAGAGTCCGCAGGGCTGCGCAAGGGTGACATTATTACAAAAATCGATAATGTGCCGGTGAGCAGTTTCAGCGACCTTTCCGTACTGGTGGGTAGCAGAAGGCCAGGGGATAAAGTAAATGTGAGCTACCTGCGCAATGGTCGGGAAACTACCGTGCCTGTTACCCTGCACGATCAGAAAGGCGGCACTTCTGCCAGAAGCCGGGCAGACCTGACTGTTAGTGAAAAAATCGGAGCGGAATTTGAGCCGCTCAGCGATAGCTTCAAAACGAGATACGGCCTGTACAGCGGGGTGATTGCGAAGAATGTGATTCAGGGAGGAGAGCTTTCGAAGATTGGCATTGGTGATAACTACATCATTACCGAAATCAACGGAAAAGGCGTAAACTCACAGAAAGATGTGGAAAACATCCTGAAAAATCATCGGGGCAATGTTTCCGTAAAATTTGTGGATGGCTACGGAAGAATTTACACCCAAGGCTTCCGAATGCCGGAGTAGATGTTAACAAAAAGAAAAGAGGCTGCAACCAACTGCAGCCTTTTTTTATAGATTAAGCTTCCTCGAAAGCCGCCTTTTCTCCGCCCTGTCAAGGATGTATTCCACAATCTTCCCGCCCAGCCAGGCGCACGGAAAGTAGATGAAGATGACGGCAATTTTGTAAAACCACGGGTGATACGGGAAAATCAGGATATCCAAAACGGCAAGGCTCAGCAGCAGCAAGCCGGTAAGCATTGCGTACGCCACCTTAGCATATTTTACAACAAGGGCAGTCGCCACGCCGCCCAGAATGGATGCCACGCCGATTGTTGGGATTAGAAACCAGAAGAAGCCCTTCTCCTGGCTTACAGATTCCAAGAACTTTGCCCAGTGCTGGAAGGGCAGAAATTTGTCATAGGTCACCCATTCAGGATTGATGCGGATGGCAAGCCCGATGATGAGCGCCGAAACTGCGAGCCCCAGCAGCACGCCCAGGGTATTGCGAAGGAAATTCATCAGCCCTTGTATGCGATCATTGAAATTTCCACATCCACCCCGCGCGGCAGCCGGGAGACCTGCACGCATTCCCTCGCAGGGTAGGAACCCTCGGCCAGGTAGGAGGCATACACTTCATTCACCACCTGGAAATCATCCAGATTGGTAAGGAATATCGTAGCCTTTACCGCATTTTCAAAATTCAGCCCCGCTTCGGTAAGGATGGCTTTCAGGTTCTCCATTACCTGCGCTGCCTGCTCTGCCACGCCTTCGGGCACGCTTCCGTTTTCTGGGTTTACGGGCACCTGCCCGGAGATGTAGAGAAAGCCTCCCGCCAGCACGGCGTGGGAGTACGGCCCTATCGCTGCAGGCGCCATTTCTGAGTTGATAATCTTTTTCATAGTGGCAAAGATAATCCGATATATTTACCCTTGAAAATATTCTTCATCAGAACGGCGCGTTTGCATCATTAAAACTTCTCTGCTTGTACTTCACTGCGTCGCGGAGGATGTTTGCTTTAATGCCGATAAAGAAGTCATAAACCTTGTATGCGCCAAAAGGCACCCAGTTGAAAGTAATAAGGAAGCTGCGCTGGTCCCTGTTGAAGCCAAGCCTGGTATAGCCTATTTTCCCGCTTGCGAGGTCGTAGTTCGTGCTGTAGTTTATATTCCAATACGGGGTGAGCTTCACGCTGCCGTCCAGCCCTACGGAGGCTACCTCGTTTCCGAAGCGCGTAGAGCTGCGGTAGTAGGCGTAGTTGGCATTGATGTTCAGCGTCCAAGGCTGGCTGAAGCGCGCATAATTTTCCTCGTCAAAGAAATAATTTTCATTGCGGATGGCGCCCCTGGTCTGGTACCTGCTTTCCGGTTTTTCCCTTTCGCCGAAAATGGCATCGCTCAGCGGCACGGACATCTGCACATTGAAGCCCTGAATTCCGAAACCGCCGAACCTGGTAGTGCGGGTACCTATGCCGTATTCATCATAGTTGGTTTTGTAAGGATCTACCACCAGGCTGGTGTTCACGCTTAGTCTGCTGTCGAAAAGCGAGGTCTGCCCGCTTACATTAATCATCGACCATTTATAATCCTTTGCAGCGAAATTGTAGCCGCCGGAAATATTCAGGCTTTCAAAAATCTTCACCTTTTTCACCCCGGCGGAGTCGGATTTCGAGCGTACCTTCATCTCGATGTTATTGCCGATATTGAAGCCTAAACTCTGCACCAGGCCGCTGGCAGGCGCTCCATACACGCCGCCCTCGAAGATGGAATAGGGTGTCATCGCGCCGCTCGCGTCGTAGTAGTGCCGATAATAGCCCCAGGATGGCGAGCCGAAATCCGGCGAGTAGGTAAAGCCGATGCTCGGCGTCATTATATGGCGAATCGCCTGTACCGCACTGCTTTTTTTGAAATTCAGCAGGCCGTAGAGCGTGGTCTGCAAACTTGCCGATGTGGAAAAGGTAGAGAATCCGGCAATCTTATTCCGGTAATTATTTACTATTTCGTTCTTTACCGGATCGTACGCTCGGCTTAAAGTCTTGGTACTCAGTACATTATTAGCATTTGCGCTGAGGCTCAGGGTGAAGTACCTTGCCAGGGTGGTATTGGTGGAAAGCGCGAGATTATTCTGCGCCCCGGTCTGCATCTTGTCCCACATTCCTTTGGTAAACATCTCCTGAGACTGGGCATTCACATAGTTGGAGAAATTCAGCCCTGTGTTTACGGTAAGGTTTTCCAGCAGGCCCTCCCTCGCGCCGCCGTTTTTGGGTTTAAAAAGATAAAACTGATTCACCGCTACCGTAAGCTGCGGCAGCCTGAGATTTACAAAATTCGTCGCAAAATTCTGGCTGTAGGATGCGCTCCCCGTGATGTACAGCGGTAGGGTAAGGAACCTTTTAGTAATGCTCACCGAGGAGTTCTGCTGCGTGTTCAGCGCATTCTGGTTGAAGAAATAATTGTTGTTTACGGTGTTGTTGTAAAATTTCTGGCTTACGATATCCACGGATGCCGAAAAATTCAGGTAAGGGTTGGCCTTGGGGTCCTGCTGGTGCCGCCAGCCGATGCGGTAGGTGCCGCTCTTGCTGTAATCCGCCAGGCCGCGGATGCCGCGGACGGTGGTGCCCGCCTCTGCGGAGAAGTTGCCGGAGTAGCGGTAATTTTTTTTGTAATTCACCTCCGGGCGGAGGTTCCAGCTGCCCTTGGTATACAGGTCGGCAAGTAGCTTTACATCAAAATGATCGCCCAGCGGCTGGTAGTAGCCCAGCCCGTTCAGGAAGAAGCCCATATCCTGCCGCTCCCCGAAGCTTGGGATGAGGATGCCCGCGGAGCGTTTGTCGGTAATCGGGAGAATCGCAAATGGCATTATCAGCGGCGTAGGCACCTGCTCTATGTACATCTGCACGGGGCCGGTGATCACCTGTGACGCATTCTTCCCGCGTATCAGTTTTATGTCCGGCGCGAGCAGGTGGTAGTCCGCCACGGAGTCCTTCTTTTTAATGAAATATTCATCGGTGGTGTACATTCCGCGGCGCATAAAGTATATGGAATCATTTACTTTCTTCGTTTTCTGCGCCACTATCACCCCCTCGCTTTCCTCCGTTCGCGCATTGTAGGCAATGGCCTGCATTGTTTTAAAATTGAAGCTGAACTGGTCGGTCTCGTACTTTTTCCCGCCTTGCATTGTCACCACCGGTTCCTGCAGCCTGCCTTCGGCATCGGTTTTTCCGCGGGCGAAGATGTTCCCCGTATTCCAGTCGATAGAGATGTAATCTGCCTCTACCTGCATATCGCGGTAGGTCACAGCAGCCTTAGTGGTAAGGAAAGACATCCTGCGCGGTATGTCGTTTCGGATGTTTTCCGCCCTGGAATGCACCACCGCATCCAGCGGCTCTTTCTTCTTCAGGCTGTCCTGCCCAGTGGCTGAGCCAACGGCTTGCTGGTTTTTAACATCGTCCCGGCTTTGTGCATTTGCCAAAAAAATGTTAAAAATTAGGATAATCGGGATATGTATTTTATTTTTGATGCCTTGCGGAAATTTAGCTGGCGCGTATTGCCGGCGTCAAAATTATAACAATTTTATATGTGATGAAGATTCTGCTAAAAAATTTCTACAAAATCTCCCTGCTTCTCGTACTTTTTCTTGCCTGCGTGCCTGCCTTGGCGCAGAAGAAGTTCACCATAGTTCTGGATGCCGGCCACGGCGGGCAGGATGCCGGCGCTACCAAATATTACGGAGAATTAGGAACGCTGCGGGAGAAGGATATTACCCTGGATATCACCCTCGCCGTGGGGCGTATGCTGGAAAAAAACAAGGAATACAAAGTAATCTACACCCGCAAGGTGGATGAGTATCCTTCCCTTACCGAGCGTACGAATCTTGCCAACCGGAGCAAGGCGGATCTCTTCGTCTCCATCCATGTGAATTCCGCGGGCAACACCTCGGCGCACGGTACGGAGACCTTCGTGCAGGGTCCCAACCAGAATAAGATGAACCTGGAAGTAGCCAAGGCGGAAAACGCCGTAATCTGGCTGGACGAGAAGGATAAGGAAACCTTTGGCTCTTACGACGCCTCCTCGCCGGAGTCGCTCATCGCGCTGAGGATCCAGCAGGAGAAGTATCTCCAGAAAAGCCTGTTGATGGGCGGTTTCGTGGAGGATAATTTTTCTAAGAAAGACGGCAGGTTCTCCCGCGGCGTAAAGCAGCAGAACCTCCATGTGCTCCGCCTGAATGCCATGCCCTCGGTTTTGATTGAAATTGGCTTCGTAAGCAACTTTGGCGAAGCGCAATACATCTCCTCAGCTGCCGGGCAGAAGGCTATTTCCCAGAGCATTTACGATGCCGTGGAAAGCTACCGAGCGGCTATTGACCGCCGCGGCGGCCGTTTGGCATCTGCGCCTGCAGAGCCGGAAAAGCCGAAGGAGCAGCCCCTGAAAAGCAGCTTCCGAATACTGCTGATGAGCTCGCCCGTAAAATATAACATCGGCGATCCCGCCCTGAAAGGATTAAGTGACATCCTCACTATCAAGGAAAACGGGAATTATTTCTATTACTTTGCCTCTACTAATTTCGCCAGCACCCGAGATGCTAATTTTAAAATTGCCAAAGATGCCGGTTTCAGGAATGCTTCCATCACCTCCTTTATGCCTAATCAGGCGCTTACCAACGGCTACTACACGATCGAGCTCGCAGCAAGTAAGGAGAAGCTTGCAGACAGCTCACTGGTAATGAGGAACTTGAAAAATGTTCAGCGCAATAAGGTGAGGGGCACATTCTACTATACCTACGGCCAAGTGCGTACACTGGAGGAAGCCATAAAACTCCAGCAGGAGCTTGCTGCAATGGGGATAAACTATACCGCGATCCAGAAAGTAACGAAGTAATAAATAATAATATCTAATTTTGCACGCTTCGGATGGCCTATTCGTCTAGTGGTTAGGACTCAAGATTTTCATTCTTGCAACAGGGGTTCGATTCCCCTATAGGCTACAATTCCTTAATCCGCTTAAATCAGGCGGATTTTTTTATTGCCTATTTTTTAGCACTAAACCCTTTATTCATAGGCAATTGCGGATGTTTGGATGTTTTCCTAAGGTAAGGATGGATAAGATGCGTTTAAATTATTTCGGGGAAAACGGGGGAAAATTCGGGGAAAGATTTTTACCTTTGTATCGTTCAAACAAATCAATTATGACAGCATCATTTCGCATCAGGAAGGGAAAGGGTAATTCCGCGACAATCTACCTGCGTGTTACGGCAGACAATCAAAGGCTGGAAAAGAAAACGAGGGAAACCGTAAACCCTATTTTCTGGAACGGGAAGGACAGCACCGTGAAAAATCCTAACAGAGTAAGTGCGACGACCGATGAGAAGGAGCGGCTGGTGGAGCTGAAGAAAACACTGAACGGACTTTCAACCTACATTGCCGACCAATACCGAAACAGGAAGGACACGGAGATAATCAACGGGCAGTGGCTGGATGAAGTGATTGAGGCTTACTATAACGGGGGCAGGCGCACGGAGCTGCTGGATAATCTGAACAATTTCCTGAATCACTTTATAGAAAAGATTTTGCCGCACAAGAGCGCTGAAAATTCCGGCAAGGTATTGAGCACGAGGACGCAGGATAAATACAGGAAAATCATTGAGCATTTAAAAAATTTTCAGACGAAGGAAAATCTAAACCTGAAGGTTTCCGACTACGATAAACATATCAGCGACCGTTTCCAAGATTATTTGAAAAATGATTTGAAACATTCGGCGGTGTCCATCGGGAGAGAGATTACGATACCGAAGGCAATCCTGAAGGATGCGAGGCGTATGGGAATTCAGGTAAACGAGCTGGTATTTACCGAAGTGAAGGGCAGCAAGCCTGAAACACCGTGCCCCATCCTCATCATTGACAAGAAGAGAGGCATTGACGAACTGCAGCAGCTAAAGGACTTCGTCACGATTGACCCAAGATTAAAATTATGCAGGGACTGGATGATTATCGGCATCCACACGGGACAAAGGGTATCGGATTTGTTCAGTCTATCTCCAAACCAGATTATAACAATCGGGGGAGAAAGATACCTTGTGCATACACAGCAAAAGACAGGGGCGAAGGTGGAGATACCGCTGCACCCCGATGTGCTGGAGATATTGGAAAAACACGGCGGTAACTTCCCTGAGAAGTTTTTGGACAACCCCGACAGCAATACGACCATCTTCCTGAAACTAATCAAAAGACTTTGCAAACGGGCGGGACTTGACCGGCTGGAATACGGCAAGAAATATGACGAGGAGAACAAGAGATATATCTACGGGCACTACCCCCTCTACGAAGTTTTCAACGCACACTCGCTGCGGAGAACTTTCGCCACGATGTATTATGGGGAATTCCCTACTTCCGTTATAAAGTCGGTTACGGGGCATTCCACAGAGCAGCAGCTGTTGAATTACATCGGGAAGAAGGATGACCCCCTTGCTCGCAAATTCCACGAAGTTTGGAAGAGGCAGCGTGAAGAGGCAAAGGCTGCGGAGGATATTCGGAAGGCGAACTGATATTGTTACGAATTTATTACATTTGCATAAGATTTGTATGAGGACAATTCTATACAGCGATGAGGTAAGGGCGTTTCTGGAGGAGGCGGATGAGGGCGTGCTGATAAAGTTTGACTATGTGCTGAGCATCTTGCAGAGCCAACCGGTCGTCAATGCCAAGACTGCGAAGAAACTAACGGGCACACCGCTGCACGAGCTGCGGATACAGGTGGGGAACGAATACAGGATATTGTGTTTCGCGATTGACCACGACAACATCACACAGGCACGGAACATACTGCTGCTGAACGCATTTATGAAGAAGGCGACGAAGGACTACGACAAACAGATAAAAAGGGCATTAAAAATTTTGGAGCAATGGACAGACCGAAGATAGACTGGGAGAAGGCGAAGGCGGAGTGCCACGATGCCGGCGAATGGCTGGAGAGCAGGCACGGAAAGGAAGGGACACCGGAACGGGAGAAATTCCACGCTGATGCGCTATCCTATTACTACGGGGAGCTGATACGGGAAACACGGAAGGAGCAGAAACTTACCCAGCAGCAGCTGGCGGACAGGGTAGGCAAAGAGAGGGCGTACATCGCGCGTATTGAGCAGGGCAAGACGGACTTGCAGATGAGCAACTTCGTGCAGATTATCAACGCGCTGGGGCTGCGGATGCAGATATTGTAAAGGTTTAACACAAAATACATTTCAGATATGAACACAGCACTAAAGGACAACCGCTTGGAATTCTTCACAGCGAGGGATAATGCAGCTGATGCATTGCAGAAGATTGAAACCATCATCAGCATATTAACCAAAGTAAACGAGTATAATGCCAACAACGACAGCACGGGGGCATTCCATCATTACGAAACGGAATATTTCTATATTGAGGATGCACTAAAAGAGCATACGGAAAATCTTCAGGATGCATTGAATATCTTGAAGACGCATTCAAACTTATAAGTAAAATCTATCCTTCTCATCAGGGCGCACGGTGATGCGCCATTTTTAATTTTAAAGGCGTTCAGACTTATGAGTAATAGTAACAGATATTCTCATCGGGGATTTTTGGGGGATTTTAATCCTACTACGGTAAATTTAAAAAGAACATTTGATTTGCTGAACATCTACAGCGACTTTTCAGAATTAGGATTTCCAATAAAATTGCCAGTATATCATTCTTTGGAATTATTTAAAGAAAGGTATGAGGAGGAAAAACCCCAAGACTTAACCATACTTCAAACATTGTGGCTGTATCAGGACTATTACACTAAACTTTACGAGATATACAAATGGGAAGAAAGGAGGTGGCAGCAGCCATTTCCCGGATTTATTGATAAATTATATAATTCCGCTGAAGAAACTTTGGCAATGCGAGATTTCCATTTGGCACAATTAGAAGATTTCAGGTGGTATCTAAATAAAAGTAAATTTTTTGATATTCCAAACTTCATCAGCGAGGAGATTAACCGAATAAAGACAAAGGCAGAAAAACCGGCAGCTGAAATTGAGAGTGCAGAGCCTATTGATGATTATTCCAGAGAGAACAACCAGAAACCCAAAATAAAATTAATTCTGCTGGACAAGCTGGGCGTGATAGATGCGATTGCGGCAAGCCTGATTGATGAGGGTAATGTAACCCATTTGGCGCAAGTTATTAGCGCAATAACAGGAGAGGAAGCCAAGACCCTGCGCACTTACATTAACGCCTTACGCAGCTATACCAATGCCGAACACAATAGTCCATACAACAGCGAAAAAACCGTGCAAGAGGCGGAACGATTATGGGACAAGCTGAAATTGAAGAATAAGGACACTGGCAAATAGTCAGTGTTTTTTTTATTTCGGGTAAAAAAGAGTATTACCCAGCAATTACCCACTTAATCTTTGTAGCGTGAAAATTAAAACAAATAAAATCGCTACGATTATGAATACAATTAAATTATCCGTGCCGGAGGAGAACATCCAGCAGATTGCCGACACCGTGAAGAGCCAGCTGATGGAGGAGCTGAAACAGCAATTCATACCGAAACAACCTGCCGAATACATTTCTGCGGAGGAACTTTGCAAGAGGCTCAGCATTACCAAGCCCACCGTGCACGAATGGAGGAAGAGGGGCATCATCCAAGCCTACAAGATTGGCGCGCGAGTTTACTACAAGTGGGACGAGGTGGAAAAGGCGATGCAGCTGCAAGCCTGCTGAACGGGAACGAAGAAAGGGGACTGGAAGATGTCCCCTTAAGGCGTTCAAACCTACAATCTTTTATGACTGCGCTGCGAAATTACAGATAAATTCCCACACGGCACAATAGCCGAGTGCTATTTCCAATGTATGCATCCCAACGGGCTAAATGCCTGATGCAGCAGCGTTTACCACTGAACACAATTAAGCAAAACCGTTCACGGCAGCACCACGATTTACCTTTGACAAAAACGAAGGTATGATACAGGAAAAAGGCGCAAGCCAAGTGCAGAGTATGCTGGAGCAGATACTAACCGAACTGCGAGAGCTGAAGGGCGGACAGGCGGCTGGAGAGCACACGGAGTATATGACACAGCAGCAGGCGGCAGCATACACTGGGATGTGTCGCACGAGCCTATACAAACTACGGAAGGCAGGAGTGCTGAAGAGATACGGCACAGGTAGAAAGGTAATGTATCTGCGAGGAGAGCTGAACGGGATAATGCAGGAAACGGAAAAACATACTGGGCGTGAAAAATCTTGACAGGGAGAAAATCAATATCTGCGATGCCATTGAGGAGGCGGCAGGAAGATGCGACTTGGAATTTGCCGATGTGTTTTCCGCGTGCGAGGATTACGGCTTGGTGGATGAAGAGGGGAACTTAACGGAAGAAATACAAGAGGAATACGCTGCGGCTGAATAAAAAACGAGAGAATAAGGATGCTGGATTTCTTGAAGATAAGGTGCGACTTGCAGGAAATTGTGGAAAAGGTGCGGAGATATATACCGACAACCTACGGGAAGAGCTATACCAACAATGGCGGAAAACGGGAGGCGGTATATAAGTCCCCCTGCAGCAACATACGGCTAAAATTCGGGACACAATTCTACAACAACGGACAGGCTGCACGGCGATATGTGCAGATAGAATTTTCCGCTCACAAGCTGAAGAACGGAGGGCTGCATAATGCCGACCGCTGCACGATGAACGAGGCGAGAGCCATAATGGTAAAGACGCTAAGTATGTTCGGAATTGAGCGGGCGGACTATCACCTGTTCCGGATAATCCACTTGGAATTAGGCGTAAACTTCAGTATGATGCGATGCGGCCACGAAATACTGAACACGGCGATAAAGAACGGCAAAACCTACTACTTCCATATTCCGGATAAGGGCAAGCCACACTACACGGTGGCAGGCAGGGAGGGCAAGAACTTTAAGGGCGGCAGGCTGATAAAATTCTACATAAAGGCGGAGCAGAAAGACGATGCCAGCGGAAAGACTTATGCGGAGCTCGGCTACTGCGAGGCGGACACGATGAGGTATGAGGTAAAGATTTTGGACACAAAACAGCACAAGGCATTTGGCTGGCACAATTTGGAAAACCTATTCACAGCGGATGGAGAACAAAGGCTGCGGAACATCCTGATGAAACAGGTGGGGGAAACATTTTTCTACGACCATAAGAGCATAGACAAAAGGAAATTGACAAACATCCAGCTGAAACATTATTATCAATGGCAGACTTCAAAAGGCTACTTCAGGAACTTGAGAGGGGAATTTTACAGCAGGGAAAGAAAGATTTACGAAGGAATGCCAAAGTTATATGACTTCCAAGAGCAGATAACAAATGCCATAGCGAACGAAGTAAACAGGGCAAATCCGACAGATTTCAATTGGGATAGTGTAACCCACGAGAAAGAAAAAACACGACGAAATAGTCCGACAATCTTAAAAGAAGGAAACAAAAAAACACGACGAAATAGTCCGACAACTACTTGCAAAAAACACGACGAAATAGTCCGACACCAAAACGGCATATTAAACAGCGAAAACCACGATGAACAAAGGGATGAGATGAGGTTTACCCTACCCTTTCAATCTATTGATGCACCATTTGGGGAACTTTTTTACAAAGATGAGAACCTACGAAATTCCACACAAGACGACAGGTTTTGTATAGTAACGAAATTACCAATCGGTATGCAGAAGAAAGACAGCAGGTTTCTGAACACTACGGGACTTAACTTTTACCGTGCTCATCATCCCGACGCGTATGCGGAACTTGAGAGGATGTTTCTAAGGGACAGCAACGCAAGCACTATTGAGGAGCTGAACTACAACATAGCTCACAACATACGCAACACCTATACCAACTACCACCGTGACCGCAAGAAGTTTGAGGAAAGGTATTACCCTAAGGGACAACTGCAGTTTGCGTTTGTGTATTGATGCAAAGAAAAAAAAACAGTGTCGGTTGTAAGTGTAGCGATAGCGGAGCGCACAATCGCCCCCCCTTTTGATAAAGGGGGATAGGGGGATAGACTTTATGAGCGCTTACCAAGTAATGATTCTGAAGTGAAAGTGATAGACGAGGCGGTGCGGAGGAGCTATAAAAACCCGGTGGCGTTATTCATCAGCGGCAGCATCAGGTACTATATTCACGGCAAAGAGATACCGCTGCATCAGTTTAAGATGCGAGTGAAGAGGATGATGCCGATAGTAACGATGAGTGCGTGAGGCAATTCGGGTGTACATCTATATCCTGAAAGTCACGACGAAAAAGGTCAGTGGGTTACAGACTACAAACTTTTAACAGTGGTACAAAATGGAAAACCACAATGTGGAAATCCAATGGTGGAAAATCCACTGTCGGATATTCCTACGAAGGATTGCGTCCGCACAAAATCGGCAATCAAATCAGGATTTCCGTTTGGCATTCAGGGATGCCCACCACGATGCCCCCTATGTGAAAACCGCGTTTTTTTTCTGCGCCAAATGCTACTATATTGAACTTGCGCTGGAATACGAAAGAGATTTTTGTTCGCCAAATTTGACGAGCAAACATTTACATAAAAATTGAAACCTACGAGAACGGCATTGTATATTTAGAATAGGGAATGCGGGAAATTCTCAGCAGGACTGCCGCAAGAGGCGCACGGCAAGGAAAATTATCTGCAAAAACCAACGGGAATGAAAAATGAATACGATAACCTGCAAGATAATTGACACAGACTTGACAAATAGCATTTGAATTTTAGGGGGAAAGAATTTTGAAGATAACGAAAAAGAATAAATTTGAAGGCTGAAAACGAGTGTGGAAATTCAATCAACAGCAGCTGGAAAAATAATGCGGAAAAAAAGATAATTTCAATAATCGGGGAAAGAATGGGGAAAGTTTTTCATAACCAATTGATAATCAGACAACATTGAAGTCCCCTATAGGCTACAAACAACACTTAGAATCAGTACTTTACAAGTGTTAGGGACTAAAACAGGGACTAAATAGTCCCTGTTTTTTTTTATTCTTCCTTTTCGCTTTGGTCATATTTTATTTGACGAATTACCATTTTTGAAATGAAGGGCGGTAACTTTCTTTTAGAAAATTAGGTAATCTGATGAGGTACGGGTCCTGTGTATTCTCATCGGCATTCAAGAATCTGCGCAATAGTGGGTCGTAGAGCCTTCCGTTCATGTGTATCAATCCTACTTCTGCAAAATGCTCGTGTGAGGTGTAGCCGCTAAAAACCAAAAAGAACTTCTACGCTTTTGCAGGCAAATGCCTGCACAGGTTTGTTATTGTTGTTTCTTATTTTATCTTTTAAAGCCCATGGTTACGGGAAACCAACACATCTGGAACATTACCAAATAAAAACGCCTCACAAAGCAAAGGCGTCATTATTGTTTTGAATTATAATATTTTATAATCAGTCTCATTCCTGGGAAACAGGTTAGCAAAAAAAATATATAAAACCCTATTCCCAAATCTATAATAATTGATATAATCAGGCATAGCAGTGGAATAACCAAAGATAAAAAACCTATTTTTAAATAGTTTTTTTGGTTAAAATAGAAAGGAAGTTTATTTCTATATCGGTATTCATCACTATATTTTCTGTCGTGCCATTCTTCAAACACTTCAAAAAAATCTGATTTTTTTTCTTTCAACTCATTGTCTTTAATTCGCTTTTTCATATTTCTCTTAAATTCTATATTTCACGGAAATTTTCTCCGAGAAAAACAATATTAGGAATGAAATAATGATGTTCATTAAAACTCCTAATGTATAAGAGTTAAATTGAAAATTAGGCAAAATCATTATCAAGGAGAATAAACTATTTAAAATAACATAGTATGAACAAACTATTAAGGCAATTTTGAGGACAGCATTTGATGATTTAAAGCTTTCTTTTAACAACTCTTTTTTTTCTTTAAAAAGAATATCCACGAAAAATCCACCTTTGGCGAGCAGTAATATGATAAAAAAAAGATTTATCAAAGTATACAGTAAAACATCTACGCTTAAGCTACCCGTCTTTAAATAGAATGAATTATAAATTCTCTCGGGTAGTTGCGAACCAAAGTCTATAAAAAGTTTTATTGCAACAAAATATATGCTTACTTTAAGCAAGTCCTTGTATATCATAATCTATCTAAATAAAGGGTATTGATTGATGCTTGAGCCATTGCCAAAATGGTAGTTGTAACTCGTAGTTGTGGAAAAGGAGTTTCATATTTGTTATAGTTCTGGGTGTTGAAAATATCCTGTATGTTCTCATCAGCATTTAAAAATCTTCCCAACAGAGGGTCGTATAGCCTTCCGTTCATATGTATAAGCCCAACTTCGGCAAAATGCTCGTGGGAAGTATAACCCCTGTCAATAAGTAACCCGCCATTTGACATAAAATCCCTGATCTGGTTCTCATCGGTCAATATAGCCCCGCCGTTCACCTGCAAATGCGTAAGGTTGCCCCAAGCATCGTAATGCCTTTGCTCAATCTTATTCCCAGCCTCATCGCTGATGGTCAGTATGCTGCCCAGGTAGTCCTTATGCAAAAATTTATAGGAACCACTGCTCTCTGTATAATTCTTAACGAAGATAATGTTGCTTTCGTATGGCGAGCCTCATTTTAAAAACCTAAAAGAACTTCTACGCTTTTGCAGTCATTTGCCTGCACAGGTTTGTTATTGTTGTTTCTTATTTTATCTTTTAAAGCCCATGGTTACGGGAAACCAACACATCTGGAACATTACCACATGTTTGGAATTTAGTCAAAAATTAGCATATCTCCTCTCATCATTATATCCTTAATAATTCTTTCTCGATCATTCTCAAATAAAATTGAATTTGAAGATGGATATTTCGCTTTTAATTTAGTTTTAAATTCTTCAGTATTATTATTAATAAGATAGTTTAAAAACTCTTGTATTGCTCTATCTTTATAAATCGGATTCAAGGTGGGGGAATACGAATTTAAAAGTTTTATATATTCCTGTGTTGGTTGTTGTTTCAAATATAGTTCTTGACAAAGCAAGTTAAATAAAGATAATTGAAAATAAATGTCATCCTTTACTATATCTCTATTGTACTGTCCCCCAAATTTCAACCACGGTTAAGCAGATTTAAGTTTGTTGGTTGGTTCAAAAATAAACAAATCTTTTGGTTTCTGAAGGTTGATACCCTGATGGCTTCTTCGATGGTATCCGCTAATAAAATCCCTAATTCCTTCGTACAGTTCCCAGCCCGATTCCACAGGGTTTAAGTAGATATAATCGTACTTTATCGTCCTGAAAAAGCGTTCAATATAAATATTGTCCGTAGCCCTGCCTTTGCCATCCATACTGATTTTTACGCCGTGAGTTTCCATGCAATCTAGCCAGTTTGATGAAGTATACTGGCTCCCTTGGTCGGAGTTAACGATTTCAGGCTTGCCATATTTCTTTATCGCCTCATTCATCGCCGAAGTCTGGGTTTCCATCTCCAAAGTGTTGGAAAGCTGCCAGCCCACAATATACCGGCTGTACACATCGATAATCGCCGTAAGGTACATAAAGCCCCTTTTCATCGGGATGTAGCTGATGTCTATCTGCCAAACCTGGTTGGGTCTTTCTATTTTTAAACCCCTCAAAAGATACGGTCGAATATAGCTTGTCTTGCCCAATTTACTCAAATTTCTTTTAGGGTAAATGGTGGCGATGCCCATCACCTGCATCAGGCGGCGAACCCTCTTCCGGTTCACGATAAAGCCTATTTCCCTGAGTTCCCGGGTGATCCTTCGGATGCCAAAACTGGGATATTTCAGGTGGATTTTATCGATTTCCGTCATCAATATTAAATTTGCATCGCGTTCTCTTTGCGGACTATAATACAAATTACTCCTGTTGATGCATAGTAAATCGCACTGTTTGCGGATGCTCAGCCGGTGCTTCCTGTCTATCATTTCCTGTCTTTCCTTTATTCCTCGAGCATCCCTAAGTTTTTTTTTAGAAAATCGATTTCTATCTGCAGCTGCCCGATTTTCTGATAGAGCTTTTCCTCTTTCCCGGCGGAGTGTTCTTTTTTCTTTTCTAAAGCAAAAACCTGCTCGGACTTGCTTAAAAATTCCTTCTTCCAGTTTTGGATTTGCTGGGGATGGACTTCGAACCGGGAGGCTAATTCTGCCAACGTTTGCCTTTCTTTCAGTGCTTCGAGGGCAACCTGTGCCTTGAAGCTTGGAGTAAATTTTCGTCTTTGTTTTTTCATCTTTTTACGAGTTAAAATTAATTCTTTTTTTTAAACTTAACTCGTGGTCTGAGTTTAGGGGTACATTATATATCAACTGTTTTCAGAAAAGGTTTCACTTCATACAATTTATCTGCCAAATAAAGTTGTTTCATTTTATACAAATAAAAAAGTTCATTTTTTTTATCATTTTCTAAAGCACAATCTATAGTAATTTGGAGACTGTCATTTAATTGTTTTTTTAATTTTTTATAATCTTCGCTTGAAAAATTACTATTAGAATTGATCCCAGTCCTGTCAAAAGTCATCCAAAGAGAATATCTTTTCAAATATAAATCTTGAAATTTTTCATAACACTTTTCTTCGTTCTTTTTACAACTAAGAAAAAGAAAAAAAATACATAATATAGATATTTTATAGTTAATCATTACCTTACTCTAATTATATGGGTAGTTGTTATAGCTCCTGTTGCACCTGCAGGAATTTTGTAGGTAAGACCTACATTTACTCTTATTACAGAATTTAGAGGCACTGTAAATTTAGCAGTGGATAAAACTGCTGCACTACCTTGTGTAGTGTACACTCTATAATCCATCCTTGCATTAATTCCAAATCCTTTATTAACCAAAAAACCGGCATCAATTATATTACCATTGGGGCCAACAATGTCATAATTAGCTATATAAGAGCCCGTAGTATTCATTTTTGCAACTTGTGTTGTCATATTAACATCAACAGTCCCGTCATCATAATAGGTTAAATCAGAAGTCGTCATACTTTGTGAGCCTGTTGGCGCAAACATTCCTTTACCATTTCCAACCTGATTTGTAGGATTTTCGCGAGTAATAACAGATTGTCCGCCTCTACTTCCTTTCGATAAGGAATGATTTTGACTTTTGCTAATTAATCTTTTACTTCTTAATGGTTTTCGAGGATCTTCTCCATTATCAAATCCACTCATTTTATGCATCGCGTGGTTCAATCCTGCAACTACCCCACCAATCAAAGCTCCTTGCCAAAAATTACCACCAGATAGTTCTGCACCTATGCCACCACCTAATGCTCCAAAAGCAATCATTGCACCGCCACTTGTTCCCATTATGCTACTCCAGCCACTTGCACCTAAACTTCCCGCAAAGCCCGCAACAGCAGAACTTAAAAAGTTTTGCCCCTGCATCAAACCTAATACACCTTGTGAGATAGCGTGGCAACCACCTTGCACTACAGCTGTACCAAACTTCCCTAAAGCATCGGCTATTTGAGTTGCTGTTCCTGCAGCATTTGTAAATATACTACCTATACCAAAACTTGCAGCTCCACCGACGGCTCCAAAAAACATAGATTTCAAAGCTCCTCCAAGTTGCCATTTTTGTCCAGTTAATGCTACTGATAAAGTATACGTAACAAGACCAGCACCTGCTCCAATTATAGCGGCCGTTATAAGACCAGCTAAAAATTTAGAGGCCATTCCGGCAAGAAAACCAAATATAAAGAATTCCCCACTCGGATCACTAAACATCAACGGATTATTCAGTACATACCCATACTTGTTGTAGTTCTGGGTGTTGAACATATCCTGGATGTTCTCGTCGGCATTTAAAAACCTTCTCAGCAATGGATCATACAATCTTCCGTTCATGTGTATGAGGCCGACTTCGGCAAAATGTTCGTGGGATGTGTAGCCGCGGTCAACCAATAGACCCCCGTTGGATAAGAAATCCCTAATCTGGTTTTCGTCGGTCACAATTGCTCCGCCATTAATCTGCAGGTGGGTGAGGTTGCCCCAAGCGTCATAGTGGCGTTGCTCAATCTTATTCCCAGCCTCGTCGCTTATCGACAGAATACTGCCCAGGTAGTCCTTGTGCAAAAATTTATAAGATCCGCTGCTCTCTGTATAGTTTTTAAAATATACAATATTTACCTCATAAGACAAACCTCATTAAAAAACCAAAAAGAACTTCTGCGCTTTTGCAGGCAAATGCCTGCAAAAGTTTGTTATTGTTATTTTTTATCTCTTAAACCCCGATGGTTATGGAAAATCAACATGCCTGGAAGATTACCTATTTTTTTTAATACACCCTTTTCAGTAGATTGACGAATCTAATTGTTTTTTTATATAATCAATTGAATTATTTGTTATATATACATTATTCGAAAGAAGATATTTAAACTCTAATTCAAATATTTTTTCAAAAAATTCTTTGTGTTGTAAAATTGGAGTAATAACACCATATTTAGATTCATATATTTTAGATATGCTTTCAAAATGTTCTGCTTTGAAAACTACCAATTCGTGAGAAAAATCTAAGTATTTATTTTCTCCAATACTAATATCTGACTTATGACCTCCGCTCACATATCTACACCAATTACTTGTCATCCAACTATTATAAGAAGACAAAGGAGAATAAAATAATTGTTCCGAATTATTCTCAACTTTAATTTTAAAATCATAAGGAAATTTAAAACATGCTCCATTCGTTTTATCTCCTGAAAAAAAATAAAAATATTTTTCATTAAACAATGAACACATATTTTTAATCTCTTTTAACTTTGCATTATTTAATACATCAGCATCATTTTTGACATTTAATATTATTTTATTACTAATATTATTCAAATCAAATTTTTTTGCATAATAAAGACAATTGTCAATATCTTTTTCACTTAAAAATTGGGTATAATTTTTAAATATATTATCATCAAAAAAGAATAAAATATAATTTTTAGGTATATTTAATTGTAATTCATTTTTCATTTTTATGGTTTTATAGTAAATCTTATTTTAAATAAATACTTTGTTGTTTCATTATAAATCTGCATCGATGGTATTCCACCAGAAGTTGAAGTATAAAAAGAACCACTATAATTATTTATTTTAAAAGGATATACAATATCACCATTTGGTCTATATATTGGGGTAGAATTCTGTGTATATCCAGTAAATAAGTTATTATAATCGGATTGTGAAATGTTTATATTACCATTTAAATTACCTTTTCCCGTAATATTAAATTCATCAACATTTTGAATAATCTCGTTCGGTTTTGGCGTGACTTTCACTCCATCTCCCAAATCCCGAAGTTTTAAATTTCCGTCTCCATTGCCCATTATTACTTCTTCGCTAGGCATACCCATTTCCACTTTAGGAATTTTTCCGACAGTAGTCGTCTTTGGGGCATTATTCAGAGCCCACGCACTCCTACCTACGGCTATTTCCTTGCCTGTCCAAATATTTCCCCTTGTTCCGACACCTGTAGTGGTAACTTTTGCATTTGCTATTCCCTGTTGTATTCCTCCTACAGCTCCACCAATAATAGCACCGCCAATTGCTCCAGAAATAAAACCTCTTACAATACTTCTTCCTATACTCTCGCCGAAGATTACCGCATTTCCTAATCCACTTATTGCTCCTCCAACTGCACCTCCTACCAATCCTGCAATTGCACCTCCAAGAACACCACCTTGTATCCCCCAACTAGAAGCCGCAAAAACCGCCGCCGAACTTCCTGCCATTGCTCCAACACCACCGCTTATTGCTCCAAATACTGCACCTAACGCAATCTTTCCCCAAGTTGCCTTCCAATCCCATTTAAATGGATTTAATGTTCCGTTTGCTGAAGCTCCTGTAATGTAAGCTCCAATAATTGCTCCGACAATAAACCAAATAAACTCTCCTGAAGGATCTGCATACATCAAAGGATTATTCAATACATATCCATACTTGTTATAGTTCTGGGTGTTGAACATATCCTGTATGTTCTCGTCGGCGTTCAGGAACCTGCGCAATAGTGGGTCGTAGAGCCTTCCGTTCATGTGGATAAGCCCTACCTCGGCAAAATGCTCGTGGGAGGTGTAACCTCTGTCAAGAAGCAATCCGCCGTTGGATAGGAAATCCCGTATCTGGTTCTCGTCCGTCATGATGGCTCCGCCGTTCACCTGCAGGTGGGTGAGATTGCCCCAAGCGTCAAAATGCCTTTGCTCAATTTTATTTCCAGCCTCGTCGCTAATGGCTAAAATACTTCCCAGATAATCTTTGTGTAAAAACACAAACTTCGCCTGCGCTTCTTGGAAGTTTTTCAAATATACAATATTACTTTCATAGGGCGAACCACCAATGTAAATCAAGTGTTTTTCTTGTCCTGTTTGGTTGTTTCTAATGATTTCATAGCTGCCATCTTCACTGTAATATTTGGTAAATTTGCCCTCGCCATCTGCGGCAAAGTTCCCGCCGTAAGTCGCCATCTGGCGCATCTCGGTAAGACCGTACTCAAACCTTACATGTTTGTTGAGATTATTGCTATTAAACGAAAAGGGCTTTTATTCTTGCACAAATTAAAATGCCTGCACTTGTTTTGATACTATTCCTTATTTTATCCCTAAATCCCATATTATGACAAACCGACATGTCCACAACCAATTAAAAAGCTTTAACAAGCAAAATAATTAATAATATTGGTGGTAACCATATTATAATTGCTGATAAAATATAAACGACTCTAATTTGAAACTCATTATATCTTAAATTATCTAATGTGGTTTTTTTTAAAAAAACAAATATTGAGATAGCAAATAAAAAATATCCAATATATTTCGCTAAACGAAGATTATTTAAAAATCTAAAATGCATTAAAATATTTTCATTGGGTTTGCCTAATACAAAATGTAAAAACTGAGGAAATAAAAATTGTAAATATAACAAAATCAATATTATAAACCACATCAAACTATTAGTATATGCAACATATTCTGTTTTACTATACTTTTTCAAAAATTGATAAATGGTGTATGGTAAGAATAATATTAACTTTTTCATTTTACAAAATTATAAATTGGAGAGGGCGGCGTTAAAAAATTACTTATATTTTTATAAACTTCGTGCCCTAATGATTTACCATTGTAAAAATTAGTATCTATGAATTTTCCAATTTCACCATAAATGAAGTCTGAAGCTCCAATCGCGTCACTAATTGATAACACCCAACCGGTAACAGACGTTGCAACTCCGCCTGAAACAACTGTAGTAATACCTAACGCACTAATTGTTGATATAACCTTAACCAAGCCTGCTGTTGTAGGATTTTGGATATAATCATTTATAGCCAATCCAACTGATGCAGCCCCTAATGCTTTACCCGCAACACCAATAATGTTCTTAAACTTTAATCCTATCTTACCTAAATCATCTGGATTTTTAACTAAGGATAGAATTGCTTCTTTTGTAGCATTGTTTACACCCAATCCATCTAATGCTGACTTCAATTTTTCGTATGCAGTTTTCTTTGGTTTAGGATCAAAATCAAACTTATGCATCGCATGATTCAATCCTGCAACAATACCTCCAATTACTGCACCTTGCCAGAAGTTTCCACCAGTAAGTTCTGAACCTATACCGCCACTAAGTGCTCCAAATGTTATCTGCCCAAGCGCTTTATTAGCAAAATCTGAACCTACAACAGCGCCAAAAGCATAAGCTCCCAAACTTCCTAAAGCCCCCGACCAAAATGCCTGCTGGAATGTACCACCTTGCATTAACGACATTACACCTTGCGCAACAGCATGGGTACCCGCCTGAACGATTGCTAAACCAACGCCTCCAACGGCTTCTTTTATTGCAGTTCCCGTTGCAGTAAGTGCCGTGCTTCCTGCGACGCTAAAAATGCTCCCTATGCCAAAAGTTACCGCGCCAGAAATACCTCCCCATAAAGTCGATTTTAAAAATCCTTTAAGAGTAATGGCCTGCCCCATTATTGCGCTGGATACCAGATAGCTTGCCGCTCCAATTACCGCACCGACAATTACTGCAGACCAAAAATAACCAACCAATGGTATCAAGAAAAATACTTCACCACTCGGGTCGTTGTACATCAGCGGGTTGTTCAGCACATACCCGTACTTGTTGTAGTTCTGCGTGTTGAACATATCCTGGATGTTCTCGTCGGCATTAAGGAACCTGCGCAATAGTGGGTCGTAGAGCCTTCCGTTCATATGGATGAGCCCAACCTCGGCAAAATGCTCGTGTGAGGTGTAGCCTCTATCTACGAGAAGACCTCCGCTGGATAGAAAATCTCTTATCTGGTTTTCGTCGGTCACAATTGCTCCGCCATTAACCTGCAGGTGCGTGAGGTTGCCCCACGCATCGTAATGCCTTTGCTCAATCTTATTCCCAGACTCGTCGCTGATGGCCAGTATGCTGCCCAGGTAGTCCTTATGCAAAAATTTGTAAGAACCGCTGCTCTCTGTATAATTCTTAACGAAGATGATGTTGCTTTCGTATGGAGAACCTCCTATATACAGCACATGCTTCTCCTCCCCAGTCTGGTTATTCCTCGTCACCTCGAAGGAGCCGTCCTCGCTGTAATACTTTGTAAACCTGCCCTCGCCAGTATTTGCAAAGTTTCCGCCGTATGTGGCCATCTGGCGCATCTCTGTGAGTCCGTATTCAAACCTTACATCGCCCTTTACACCGTTTATAAATACAGGGTCGTTGTTCTCGTTATAGACGATGGTCTGCACAAGGTCGTTTGCAAGTTTCTGCTGTCCCGCAGCATTCAATACGACGGAGGTTGGCCTATAGACAAACTGGTTGTTCTCGAACTTCACACTTCCCAGCATGTCGTTCTCCTTTATCCTTCCCTCGGCGTCATAGCCGTTGGACGACATGCCGCCGGTTCTCGGGTTCGTCCAGGAAACAAGCCGGTTGTTATCATCATAGCTAAAGCTCTCGAGAATATTGAAATCGCCACCCGTGTTGCGGCTGAGCAGCTCGTTCTTCACCGCGTCGAAGCGGTAGTTCACCTGCAGGATAGTCTTATTCGGCGTCGTGTGGCTGACGCTCATCAGGAAACCGCACTGGTCGTAAATGTTCAGGATATCCGTAGCGCCGAGTTTTGCCCGAGTTACCTGCCCCTTGGCATTGGCCTTCTGCAATTCCCACAGTACCTTGCCGGTATTCTTATCCTTCAGCTGGAAAAGTTCGCCGCTCCAGCTATCATATACATTCTCTATGGTTACCTTAGTGGTAACACCGTTGGAAGATAGTCCCTTCTCACAAGAGGCTGATGGACATCTACTCTTCTTCTTCCAAAACGGTTGATGCATTAATGAAACTGGAACTTCCTTCCGGTGTTGATGTAGAAATTAAAGTGTGATAAATGCCGGAAGATGGAAGTCGAAAGACTGAAGTTTTTCAGCAACCACAAATAATGTTTCCGTACGCTGAGCAAAACCGAAGCGTACCATGATAGAAAATCCGTTCCTTTTTAGGGAGCGGATTTTTTGTTTGGAATCATTCTAAATTTCTTTAAAACATGTTTTTTGTCATAGAAAATTTGCATAGTTTTAGTTTTAGTTTTAGTTTTAGTTTAGCTGCACTAACAAACAAAATTTTAGTGTTATGAAAAAGTTATTAATTGTTGCAGCACTTGGTGTCGTAGGTTTGATGAGTGCAAAAGGCGGCGTAGAAGAACAAAAAAAGAACAGGCACCTAAAAAAAATGTTGAGTACTCCAATAAGAATAAAAAAGTTCCAGAAGGCTGCTTCCCATTCACTTTGTCGTGCGGAGTACAAGGAACCGCTTGTGGCGACAATACTGCAGAATTAGCTTTTCTGATATGGGAAGTTGATAAAGCAATTTGTGGTAAGTAATTTCTAAATATATTAAAGCATTATCCCTCTTCATAAGGAGGGCTTTTTGATTGAAAGATGAATAAAATTATTTTTATTATTGCTATATTAATTAGTTGTGTATTCAAGTCTCAAGATGTTGTAATAGACAGCTTAAAATATCATGCAGATTATATTTTGACATATCAAAGCGATTCTACAGATCTAAATAGTAGGAAGCAGGAAAATTTTATATTGTTTATTGGAAGAAAGAAATCGCTATTCGTTTCAGAAAATACTTTTAAAAGAGACTCTATAAGAAACGAGGTAGTGAAAAGCAATAACCTTTCAGGATTAAATTTAGCGAATGTGCCAAAATCTGCATTTTCTTATCGGATTGTAAAAGATATTCCGGAAAAAACAGTTTCATTTTATGATTTGCTTTTTAGAACAGCAATAAACTATACCGAAAAAATGCTTCTTGATTGGGTAATAACCTCTCAAAAAGAAAACATTGAGAATATGGAATGCGGTATAGCGTATTTAAATTATGGGGGCAGAAAATATAAAACCTGGTATTCGTTAGATATAGCTATACCAGAAGGTTATCCTGTCCCCCAAATTTCGACCACGGTTAAGCAGATTTAAGTTTGTTGGTTGGTTCAAAAATAAACAAATCTTTTGGTTTTTGATGATTAATTCCTTGGTGTCTTCTTTGGTTATATTCATCAATAAAATCTCTAATACCATCTCTCAATTCCCATGCTGATTCTATTGCATACAAGTAAATGTAATCATATTTTATCGTTCTAAAAAAGCGTTCAATATAAATATTGTCCGTAGCTCTACCTTTTCCGTCCATGCTGATTTTTATGCCATGTCCTTCCATGCAATCTAGCCAGTTTGATGAAGTATACTGGCTCCCTTGGTCGGAGTTAACGATTTCAGGCTTGCCATATTTCTTTATCGCCTCATTCATCGCCGAAGTCTGGGTTTCCATCTCCAAAGTGTTGGAAAGTTGCCAGCCCACAATATAGCGGCTATACACATCGATAATCGCCGTAAGGTACATAAAGCCCCTTTTCATCGGGATGTAGCTGATGTCTATCTGCCAAACCTGGTTGGGTCTTTCTATTTTTAAACCCCTCAAAAGATACGGTCGAATATAGCTTGTCTTGCCCAATTTACTCAAATTTCTTTTAGGGTAAATGGTGGCGATGCCCATCACCTGCATCAGGCGGCGAACCCTCTTCCGGTTCACGCTAAAGCCCATTTCCTTGAGTTCCCGGGTGATCCTTCGGATGCCAAAACTGGGATATTTCAGGTGGATTTTATCGATTTCCGTCATCAATATTAAATTTGCATCGCGTTCTCTTTGCGGACTATAATACAAATTACTCCTGTTGATGCATAGTAAATCGCACTGTTTGCGGATGCTCAGCCGGTGCTTCCTGTCTATCATTTCCTGTCTTTCCTTTATTCCTCGAGCATCCCTAAGTTTTTTTTTAGAAAATCGATTTCTATCTGCAGCTGCCCGATTTTCTGATAGAGCTTTTCCTCTTTCCCGGCGGAGTGTTCTTTTTTCTTTTCTAAAGCAAAAACCTGCTCGGACTTGCTTAAAAATTCCTTCTTCCAGTTTTGGATTTGCTGGGGATGGACTTCGAACCGGGAGGCTAATTCTGCCAACGTTTGCCTTTCTTTCAGTGCTTCGAGGGCAACCTGTGCCTTGAAGCTTGGAGTAAATTTTCGTCTTTGTTTTTTCATCTTTTTACGAGTTAAAATTAATTCTTTTTTTTAAACTTAACTCGTGGTCTGAGTTTAGGGGTACATTATAGGTCCGTATAAGTTCTCCGGATTACCCGGGCTTATTCTTAAAATGGAGGATGAAAAGGGTTACTACAAATTTGAATTGTCAAATTTTAAAGATGTTTCAAAACAAAGAAGTTTAATCGCCATGGAAAGCAGGCTATTCAATGGTACTTCAGCCACTAAGCAACAATATTTATCTGCTAAAAATAATTATATTGATAACATGGGAGAGGAGTTAAGGCGCTCCGGAATCATAATTGGGAATGATGCCTTAAAAAACGCACAGAATCGTGAGAGGAAAAAAAATAATCCTATCGAACTTAAACCATGATAGAAATCCGCTCTCCAAAAGAGAGCGGTTTTTTTATTTCTGCAGAAAATTCTGCGCAATGGCCAAATTTGAAAAAAATGCCAACAGCAAGCGCTAAAGCGCAAAGCTTTTCATCAGAAAAAAGTCTTTATTAAATTTTCGCTAGCGGTGAAGAATATATTTTACAATTGTATTATTCATCCGTTAATTTTACTTTTATCTGTATAAAATTTTCTATATTTGAGAATTCAAAAATCCATTACTATGGGAAATTTTTACCAAAAGTCTATTTTTACAGCGGCTGCTGTAGTGGCCGCCAATGTTTTCGTACTGGCACAATCGTTCACCATAAATAAGGTAAGGTATGATGTGGTTTCTGCGGCCGATAAAACCGTGAAGGTTGGCGTAAGTGCTACTGCTACCGGAGAAATCACAATTCCTGAAACGGTGCAGAACAACGGCACGGATTACCGCGTGATTGCCATTGGTGAAAATGCCTTCTACAACAATGAGAAAATTACCGGTGTGGAACTTCCTTCCTCGGTGAAGAAAATTGATGCCAATGCATTTATGAACGCATCGGAGCTTTCGTCCATCACGCTGAACGAAAGCCTGGAATCCATTGCAACCGGCGCTTTCTACTCCTGCTCTTCATTAAAAAGGGTGGATATTCCGGCAAGCGTAAGCACCATTGGTGACAATGCCTTCACGGATTCCTGGTTTATCGCCGCTTTCAAAGTTAATGAGGCCAGCCAGCATTTCAAAAGCGTGGAAGGCGTGCTGTACAGCAAGGATGGAAGCGTGCTCGTGAAGTACCCTGCCGGAAAACAGGGCGATTCCTTCAGCGTTCCCAATACGGTGAAAACGATGGGCACCGCTGCTATGGAAGGTTCCAGGCTTTACTATATCAATCTGCCAAATTCGCTGGAAACCATTTCTGAAGCGGCCTTCGTGAACTGCCTAAGGCTGATGGAAATTAAAATTCCGAACGGTGTAAAGTCCATCGGTGTGAATGCCTTTCTCAGCTGCATTTCCCTGCAGGTTATCGAGATTTCGGAAAGCGTGGAAACCATCGGACAGCAGGCCTTCCTGAACTGCCCGAAACTTGGCATCATCTATGTGGCGGAAAACAATCCTAAATTCACCTCTGAAGGTGGCGTGCTTTTCGACAAGGCAAAGAAAGTGCTAATCAATTTCCCGGTGATGATTGGCACGGATTACAAAATGCCTGCTACGGTAGAAGAAATCGGGCGCTACTCAATGAGCAACGCTCTGGCGCTGAATGTTCTGCGCCTGCCTGCCAGCCTGAAGAAAATTTCGCGCTACGCACTTTTCGGCTCTAAAAACCTGAAAACTATTTACTGTGCAGCTACTATTCCGCCAGCTTTGGAAGTTGCTGCGCTGGACCAGATGCCGAGAGCTAACATCGTGCTGAAAGTGCCTGTAGGTGCTGGCGATGCATACAGAGCTGCGGCGATCTGGAAGGAATTTAAAATTGAGGAAGATGCAGCGATGGCCACTTCCGAAAATGCGAAAACTTCAGTGAAGATCTATCCTCCGCAAACTTCTGGCAGCCTTTTCATCGAACAGCAAAATCCCGCTGAGCTTACCATATATAATATGAGTGGCCAATTGATAAAAAGCTACAAGCTGAGCGCTGGTAAAAACACGGTGGATATCAGCAGGGAAGCTGCCGGCATATACCTCTTGAAAATAGGCGGCGAAACTTACAAGGTTTTGAAGAGGTAGAATTAACCACATAAAGTATCAAGGGCCAATCTTTATCGATTGGCTTTTTTCGTGCTGGTTTTCAAAATTTTAGAAATAATTTGCAAAATGTTTTTGCGGGTTCAGGAATTATTCCTAAATTTGCACTCTCATTTTGAGCGAAAAGTGTGCCTATATCAGAAATAGAAATCACTGAAACTCAGGAGGAAACCACGGATAACTTTATATTTTATATAACAATGTCAGGTATTATTGGTAAGAAAATCGGGATGACTTCCCTTTTTGACGAGAACGGAAAGAATGTTCCGTGTACCGTCATCCAGGCGGGGCCTTGCTCGGTTTTGCAGGTCAGAACCGTAGAGAATGACGGCTATGTAGGCTATCAGCTCGGTTTCGATGACAAAAAGGAGAAGAATGTCTCCAAGGCGATGCTAGGCCACTTCAAGAAAGCAGGCTCCTCGCCGAAGGCGAAACTTGTGGAATTCCACCACGGTTTCGATCATTTGAAAGTTGGCGACGAGGTGACCGTGAAGCTGTTCTCCGAAGGAGAGTTTGTGGATGTTACGGGGACTTCCAAGGGTAAAGGCTTCCAGGGCGTGGTGAAAAGGCACGGCTTCGGCGGTGTAATGCAGGCTACGCACGGGCAGCACAACAGGCTGAGAGCACCAGGTTCCATTGGTGCCGGATCCGACCCTTCAAGAGTTTTCAAAGGGATGAAAATGGCCGGAAGAATGGGAGGCGAGCAGGTAACTGTGCAGAACCTCCAGGTGTTGAAAGTAGATGAGGAGCAAAACCTTCTGATTGTAAAAGGTGCGGTTCCGGGAGCTAAAAATTCTTATGTAGTTATCAGAAGATGGAACTAACAGTATTTAACATAAAAGGCGAAGATACGGGCAAAAAAGTGCAGCTGGATGATTCTGTATTCGGGATCGAGCCAAATCAGCACGCTGTGTATCTGGAAGTGAAACAATACCTTGCCGCGCAGCGCCAGGGCACGCATAAATCCAAAGAGAGAAGCGAGATTACGGCTTCTACCAAGAAGCTGAAAAAGCAAAAGGGCTCCGGCTCGGCGCGCTATGGCGATATCAAATCGCCAACTTTCAAGGGTGGTGGCCGCGTATTCGGCCCTAAGCCGAGGGATTACAGGTTTAAGCTGAACAAGGCTGTGAAGCGTTTGGCGAAAAAGTCTGTACTGTCTCAGAAGATGAGGGATAACTCCATCAAAGTTGTGGAGTCTTTCAGCTTTGAAACGCCTAAGACTAAGGAGTTTATCACGATCAATAACGCGCTTGGTTTCGAGGGTAAGAAATCTCTTTACATTCTTCCGGAAGCCAATCAGAATGTGTACCTATCTTCCCGCAACCTTCCGAAAACGAAGGTGCTGACTTATAACGAGATCAGCTCCTACGATCTGATGAATGCAGGTGATATCGTGTTCATAGACAGCGCAGTAGAGAAGTTCACTGAAATTTTAAAGAAATAAATCATTATGTCAGTTATCATAAAACCGGTAATTTCAGAAAAGGCAAGCTACCTGACTGATTTGAGAGGTGTTTATTCCTTCCTGGTGGATCCGGCTGCGAATAAAATCCAGATCAAGGATGCGGTAGAGCAAACTTATGGTGTAAAGGTATCCGATGTGAATACGATGATTTATGCACCTAAAGTTTCCAGAAGGTATACGAAGAGAGGACTGCAGGTAGGCAAGACCAACAAGCTGAAAAAAGCTGTGGTGAAGCTTGCAGAAGGAGAAGTAATTGATATTTTCTCTGTTTAAAATGGAAAGTAAGCTTTTGGCAGTAGGCGGCAAGCTTTCTGCCAAAAGCTTAGAGCATAAAGCAATAATCATTTAACAATTAGTAATGTCTGTTAGAAAATTAAAACCTATCACCCCGGGACAGAGATTCAGAGTTGTGAACAACTTTGAGGAAATTACTACCAACAGGCCTGAGAAGTCTCTCACAGTCGGTATTAAGAAGTCTGGTGGGCGTAACAACACTGGTAAGATGACCATGCGTTACACCGGAGGTGGACACAAGCGGAAATACAGAATTATTGACTTCAAGCGAAACAAATTTGATGTAGAGGCTGAAGTAAAATCTGTAGAGTACGACCCGAACAGGACAGCCTTCATCGCCCTGGTAGAATATACCGATGGAGAGAAGAGGTACATCATCGCACCGAATGGCATCAAGGTGGGGCAGAAGATCGTGTCCGGGGAGAATGTGGAACCAAACATCGGTAATGCAATGAAGCTCAGGAACATCCCGCTTGGTACGGTGATTTCCTGCATCGAGATGCGGCCCGGGCAGGGCGCTATTATGGCGAGATCCGCAGGATCTTCCGCGCAGCTGACCTCCCGCGACGGGAAGTATGCGATCATTAAACTCCCTTCCGGTGAGTCCAGAATGATCCTTGTGGAGTGTATGGCAACCATCGGTTCCGTATCCAACTCCGATCACCAGCTTACCGTTTCCGGTAAGGCAGGCCGCAGCAGATGGCTTGGAAGAAGGCCAAGGAC
The DNA here is from genome assembly GCF_014961145.1 of Cruoricaptor ignavus. Lineage (NCBI taxonomy): Bacteria > Pseudomonadati > Bacteroidota > Flavobacteriia > Flavobacteriales > Weeksellaceae > Cruoricaptor > Cruoricaptor ignavus. Next base: position 1,096,252 of record NZ_CP063145.1, on the reverse strand, counting down.
AAGAGCCGTGGTAATGAACCCTGTAGACCACCCGATGGGTGGTGGTGAAGGTAGATCTTCCGGCGGCCACCCGAGATCTCGCAAAGGTATGCCGGCTAAGGGATACAAAACCAGAAAGAAAAATAAAACTTCGAACCGCTATATCGTATCTAAAAGGAAATAATTATGGCTAGATCACTTAAAAAAGGGCCTTTTATCGCACATCATTTAGATAAGAAGGTTCAGGCAAATATAGAATCAGGAAAGAAAACTGTAATAAAAACTTGGTCCAGAGCTTCCATGATCTCTCCGGACTTTGTAGGCCAGACCATCGCAGTACATAACGGCAAAACTTTCGTGCCTGTGTATGTCACTGAAAACATGGTAGGGCACAAGCTTGGCGAATTTTCTCCGACAAGATCCTTCCGAGGACACGCAGGTAACAAAAATAAAGGCAGCAGATAATCATTATGGGATCAAGAAAACAGGACAGCGCACTTGCGCGCAAAGAAATGAACAGGGATGTGGTAAAGGCACGCCTGAATGACTGCCCGTCCTCTCCCCGCAAGATGAGACTCGTTGCTGATATCATCCGCGGAGAGAGTGTTGATAAGGCTCTCTACATCCTTAAATATTCCAAAAAAGAAGCATCGAACAAGCTGGAAAAACTCCTGCTTTCCGCAATGGCGAACTGGCAGGTGAAGAACGAGGGCGCGGACATAGAGGAGGCAAACCTTATCGTTAAAGAAATCTATGTGGATAGCGCACGCCAGCTGAAAAGGCTTCGTCCAGCACCGCAGGGCAGGGGGCACAGAATCCGCAAGAGAAGCAACCATGTGACAATCATTTTAGGCAATAAAGAAATCTAATTCAAGGTATGGGACAGAAGACAAATCCAATTGGCAACAGGTTAGGCATCATCAGAGGATGGGACTCTAACTGGTATGGCGGGAACGACTATGGCGACCGTATCAAGGAAGATTATCAGATCAGAAAATACCTTGGAGCAAGACTTTCTAAGGCCAGCGTTTCCAGAATTTATATCGAAAGAACGCTTAAGCTTGTTACCGTTACCATCACCACTGCGCGCCCCGGGCTGATTATTGGCAAAGGCGGACAGGAAGTGGATAAGCTGAAAGAGGAGCTCAAAAAGCTTACCGGCAAGGATGTTCAGATCAACATCTTTGAAATCAAAAGACCGGAGCTGGATGCGGTGCTTGTTTCTGAAAGCATTGCCAAGCAGATCGAAAACCGTATCTCTTACAGAAGGGCGGTAAAGATGGCGATGGCTTCCACAATGAGGATGGGAGCAGAAGGTATTAAAGTTATGATTTCCGGCCGTCTGAACGGAGCGGAGATGGCAAGGAGCGAATCCTTCAAGGAGGGCCGTATCCCGCTTTCTACTTTCCGTGCAGATATCGATTACAACTGGGCAGAGGCGCACACCGCTTACGGCAGGCTTGGCGTAAAAGTCTGGATCATGAAGGGAGAAGTGTACGGCAAGCGCGAGCTTACTCCGCTGGTAGGTCAGCAGAAGAAGGCATCTGCAGGAAGGGGAGACCGCCCGGAGCGCGGTGAGAGAGAGCGTCGCCCAAGAAGAAACAATAATTAATTAGGGTTAGAAGTAGGAAATTAGAAATTAGAACTTCCGTTACAAGCGCTGATTGAAAATTATCTAACATCTAACATCTATTATCTAACATCTAATATTCAAATAAAATGTTACAACCAAAAAGAGTAAAATTCCGTCGTGTTCATAAGATGAAGATGAAGGGAAATGCGCAGCGGGGTAGCCAGCTTGCGTATGGAACTTTCGGCATCAAGGCGGTGGAAGGAGCTTGGATTACTGCAAGGCAGATAGAGTCAGCCCGTATTGCAGCGACGAGATATATGAAAAGGGAGGGGCAGCTTTGGATTAAAATCTTCCCGGATAAGCCGATTACCAAGAAACCTGCGGAAGTTCGTATGGGTAAGGGTAAGGGTGCTGTAGAATATTGGGTAGCGGTAGTAAAGCCTGGTAAGATTATGTTTGAAGTCGGCGGGGTACCTTACGAGACTGCAAAGGAGGCATTGCGCCTCGCGGCTCAGAAGCTGCCGATCGTTACCAAGTTTGTAGTAGCTAATGATTTTGTAAAACCTGAATAAATCTTACCGAAATGAAACAAGCTGAAATTAAAAACTTAAGCGCTGAAGATTTGCAGGCACAGCTGGCTCAGACTACTGCGGAGTACCAAAGGATAAAGCTGGCGCACAAGATCAGCCCGGTAGAGAATCCGATGCAGATTAAGAATATGCGCAGAACCATCGCGAGACTGAATACAGAAATAGCATCTAGACAACAATAAGTCCCTTTTTGAAAATGGAAAGAAATTTAAGAAAAGAAAGAATCGGAGTGGTTTCCAGCAACAAAATGGATAAGACGATTGTTGTAAGCGAGACTGCGAGAATGAAACACCCGATGTATGGTAAGTTTGTACTAAAGACGAAGAAATACCATGCACACGATGAGAAGAACGAGTGCCAGGAAGGCGATACAGTATTAATCCAGGAGACACGCCCGCTCAGCAAGAGCAAAAGATGGAGACTGGTGAGAATTATTGAAAAAGCGAAGTAATGTTACAGACAGAATCAAGATTAAAAGTTGCTGATAACACCGGTGCGAAGGAGGTGCTGGTAATCAGAGTGCTGGGCGGTACCAGAAGAAGATATGCTTCCGTAGGTGATAGAATCGTCGTGACTATCAAAGATTCTACCCCATCCGGGAATGCGAAGAAAGGCCAGGTTTCCAAAGCTGTAGTGGTGCGCACGAAGAAGGCTGTAAGGAGGAAGGACGGCTCTTATATCAAGTTTGATGATAATGCCTGCGTGCTTCTGAACGCGGCAGGGGAGATGAGGGGGACCCGCGTGTTCGGCCCTGTGGCAAGAGAATTGAGAGATAAAGAATATATGAAGGTGATTTCCCTTGCGCCTGAAGTACTTTAACCCTTTAAACTATTCTGATAATGACTAAAGTTAAAATAAGAAGAGGTGATAATGTGATCGTTACCACCGGCAGAAATAAAGGTCTTAAAGGTGAGGTACTGGAAGTGATCCGCAAGGAGGGCAAAGACCCGCGCGTGGTGGTTGCCGGCGTAAATGTTGTGAAAAGACACACAAAACCTTCAGCCGCCAATCCGCAGGGAGGTATTGTAGAGAAAGAAGCGCCGCTCCACATCTCCAATGTATCCCTCATGGATGAAACCGGGAAACCAACGAAAGTCGCTTACAAAATCGATGGCGACAGAAAAGTGAGAATCGCTAAAACAACCGGTAAAGAAATCTGATCATGGAATATATCGCAAGACCAAAACAAAAATACAAATCCGAAATCATCCCGGCGATGATGGAGGAGTTCGGATATAAGAGCGTAATGCAGGTGCCAAAGCTTGAAAAGATCGTAATCTCTCAGGGGCTTGGCGATGCTACAGCTGATAAGAAAATCATCGATTATGCAGTGGAGGAACTTACCGCAATCGCAGGTCAGAAGGCTGTAGGTACCATATCCAAAAAAGATGAGGCTGCATTTAAACTCAGAAAAGGTATGCCCGTAGGAGCGAAGGTGACCCTCCGAGCAGACAGAATGTATGAGTTTCTGGACAGACTTACTTCCTCAGCGCTGCCGCGCATCCGCGACTTTAACGGAATTAAGGCAGATGGCTTCGACGGAAGAGGCAATTATAACTTAGGTATTACCGAGCAGATCATCTTCCCGGAAATCGTTATCGACAAAGTGAAGAAGATCCAGGGTATGGACATCACATTTGTGACTACTGCGAAGACGGACAAAGAGGCGAAGTCTTTGCTTACCCACTTCGGTCTACCATTTAAAAAGAAATAAGAATGGCAAAAGAATCAATGAAAGCGCGCGAGCGCAAAAGAGAAGCTATGGTAGCGAAATATGCCGAGAAGCGCAAAGCTCTGAAAGAAGCCGGAGACTACGAGGCACTGCAGAAACTACCGAAAAACGCTTCGCCGGTAAGGCTGCACAACCGCTGCAAGCTTACAGGTAGGCCAAGGGGCTACATGAGGACATTTGGCATCTCCAGAGTTACCTTCCGCGAGATGGCAAACCAAGGCCTCATCCCTGGCGTGAAAAAAGCAAGTTGGTAACGAGTTTTTACATCAGGACAGGTAAGTTTAATAGTTTAAATACTGCCTGTCATTAACCAATAATTAAATTAAATGTTAACAGATCCAATTTCAGATTTCCTGACAAGAGTAAGGAACGCACAATGCGCAGGCCACAAAGTGGTGGAAATTCCTGCATCGAAAATCAAAAAGGAGATTACCAAGATTCTGTTTGATCAGGGTTATATCGCAAACTATAAGTTTGAGGATAATGCTGTTCAGGGGAATATCAAGATCGCCTTGAAGTATGATAAAAAAACCGGTAAGCCGGCCATTAAGTCAATTCAGCGGGCGTCCCGTCCGGGTCTGCGTTATTACGCAGGTGCCGACGAACTGCCAAGGGTGCTTAACGGTCTGGGTATCGCGGTGATTTCTACTTCCAAAGGCGTGATGACTGGCAAGCAGGCTAAGAACGAGCATGTGGGCGGCGAGGTAATTTGCTATGTTTATTAATATTTTTAAAGAAAAAGGAAAATGTCAAGAATTGGTAACGCAATTATAAATATCCCTGCAGGAGTTACGGTATCCCAAAATGGGGAAACTGTAACTGTGAAAGGCCCGAAGGGAGAGCTTTCCCAAGAGCTTAGCGAGGGTATTTCTATAGAGCAGAATGACGGGGTGCTTACAGTAACGCGCCCGTCTGACTCCAAGCAGCACAAGGCACTGCACGGCCTGTACCGCGCACTCATCAACAATATGGTTGTCGGTACATCCGAGGGGTTCACCAAGCAGCTGGAGCTTGTAGGTGTGGGCTACAGAGCCTCCCACTCCGGACAGAAACTGGAGCTCGCGCTCGGCTTCTCCCACGGTATCGTGGTAGAACTGCCTGCGGAAGTAAAAGTGGATACTCAGACGGAAAAGGGTAAAAACCCGATCATCACTCTCAGCTCGCACGACAAGCAACTGCTGGGTATGGTAACGGCAAAGATCCGATCCTTCCGCAAGCCTGAGCCTTACAAAGGAAAAGGTATCCGCTTTGTTGGTGAAGAAGTTAGAAGAAAAGCTGGTAAATCTGCTTAATAAATTTTAAGAAATGGCACTTACGAAAGAACAAAAAAGACAAAGGATAAAAAGAAGAGTAAGAGGGAAAATCACCGGCTCTTCCGAAAGACCGAGACTGTCCGTTTATAAAAGCAACAAAGAGATTTACGCACAGCTTATCGATGATAAAGAGGGCCGCACACTTGCGGCAGCTTCTTCCCGCGCACTGAATGTTTCTGGTACTAAAACAGAAATCTCCACGGAGGTTGGCAAGGCAATCGCCGAGAAAGCAAAAGCCGCCGGTATTGAAAATGTAGTGTTTGACAGAAACGGCTTCGTGTACCATGGCAGAGTAAAAGCTCTGGCAGATGGGGCAAGAGAAGGCGGTCTTAAATTCTAATCTAAATTTCGGAAAAATGTTAGGAATAGATAATGTAGAAAAAGTAAAGCCGGGAGGATTAGAGCTTAAAGATCGTCTCGTAGCTGTAAACAGAGTAACAAAAGTGACCAAAGGGGGTCGTGCGTTCGGCTTTTCCGCTATCGTTGTGGTAGGGGATGAGGCCGGGGTAATTGGTTTCGGACTCGGTAAGGCAAAAGAGGTAGCTACCGCCATCGCAAAAGCGGTGGAGGATGCGAAGAAAAACCTAGTACGCGTACCTGTGACGCATGCTACCATCCCGCATGAAACTACCGCACGCTACGGCGGCGCTGATATATTTCTTCGCCCAGCGGCGGAAGGTACGGGCCTTATAGCAGGTGGTGCGGTTCGTGCCGTACTGGAATCTGCGGGTGTTAGGGATATCCTTTCAAAATCCAAAGGCTCTTCCAACCCGCATAATGTGGTTAAAGCAACATTCCGCGCCCTCCTCGATATGAGAACGCCGGAAGAAATTGCAAGGATGAGGGGTATTACACTGGATAAAGTTTTTAAACACTAAATAACTTCAGGACAATGGCGACTATAAAAGTTAAACAGGTGCGCAGCGCAATCGGCCGCACCAAGAACCAGAAAAGAACACTTGAAGCTTTAGGATTCAGGAAACTTCACCAGGTGGTAGAACACGAGGACAACCCTACAATCCAGGGAATGATCCGTACCGTAAGCCATTTAGTGGAAGTTCAAAAATAAATTCAAGATGGATGCTGGCTTATTTTCGGTCTTCATCCATTTACTTTAAACCAAACAAGAAAATGAATCTAAGTAATCTAAAGCCGGCTGCAGGATCTACGCACAATTCCAAAAGAATTGGCCGTGGCCAGGGCAGCGGGAAAGGCGGCACCTCCACAAAAGGGCACAAAGGACAGAAGTCCAGAGCCGGATATTCACAGAAAATAGGCTTCGAAGGTGGGCAGATGCCGCTTCAGAGAAGGCTTCCGAAGTTCGGTTTTAATAATATTAACCGCAAGGAATATCGTGGAATCAACCTGGATACTATCCAGACACTTATCGACACTAAAAATCTCTCTGGAGATATTACAAGGGAGGTTTTGATAGAGCATGGTTTGCTTGCGAAGAATGAATTGGTAAAAATATTGGGCAGAGGTGAGCTGAAGTCCGGCGTAAATATCTCTGCTGATAAGTTTACAAAATCAGCAGCGGATCTAATAGAGAAGGCTGGCGGGAAAGCTGTTACACTTTAATATTTGTAATGAAAGAATTTATACAGACATTAAAAAACATCTGGAGCGTAAATGAGTTGAGAGAAAAAATTCTCTTCACTCTTGGGATGATTCTTGTGTATAGATTCGCGACGCACATTTCACTTCCTGCCATCAACCTCGCAGAAGTCGGCAACCTGCTCGATCATTACAGAAAGCAGGGCGGTAATAATCAGGGGGCAGGGCTTTTGGGGCTGTTGTCCTCCTTTACCGGTGGTGCTTTTGCCAATGCTTCCATCCTGGCGCTGGGGATTATGCCCTATATTTCTGCTTCCATCATCGTACAGTTGATGGGTATGGCGATTCCATATCTCCAGAAGCTGCAGAAGGACGGAGAGTCCGGAAGAAATACCTTGAACCAGATTACCCGCTGGCTTACGATAGGGGTTTGCCTTGTTCAGGCACCTTTCTATCTTGGTACCATCACAGGTGTATTCCTACCGTATGAGCAGTTTCGTACGGCGTATTTCGTAGAACCGGGATCTATCTGGTTCTGGCTGCCGTCGGTGGTGCTCCTTGTTGCTGGCGCAGTGTTCGCGATGTGGCTTGGGGAAAAAATTACCGACAAAGGTATCGGCAACGGTATTTCGATTCTCATAATGGTGGGAATTTTATCCAGACTGCCAGAGGCTTTTGCACAGGAGGTCGCTACCCAAACAGGAAAGGGCGGTGCAGGGACCATAATGGTTTTAATTGAAGTTCTGTTCTGGATGCTTGTGGTAGTACTGGCTATTATGCTTTCGGTGGCTGTACGCAAGATCCCGATTCAGTATGTAAGCAGGGCTCAAGCGCGAGGCGGCGTCAACCGGAACCTGATGCAGGGTGCGCGGCAGTATATACCGCTGAAGGTCAATGCTTCAGGCGTGATGCCAATCATTTTTGCCCAAGCGCTTATGTTCATCCCTGGCCTTTTGACTCAGGTGGATGAAAGTAATACATTCCTTGCAGGGTTCAAAAATGTCTTTAGCTGGCAGTATAATGTTTTGTTTGCAATACTGATAATTGTTTTTTCATTTTTTTACACTGCGATCACCATTCCTGTAAACCAGATGGCAGATGATTTAAAACGAAATGGCGGCCTAATCCCTAAAGTTCGCCCGGGTAAGGAAACTGCAGATTATCTTGATGATATTCTGTCAAAAATCACCTTGCCGGGTTCAATTTTTTTAGCTATCTTTGCAGTCCTTCCCGCGATAGTACATGGAACTATCGTGCAGACAGATGCTTTCGCACTGTTCTTCGGAGGAACTTCGCTGCTCATCATGGTTGGCGTTATCCTGGATACGGTGCAGCAAATTAACACTTATCTGCTGAATCATCATTATGATGGGCTGATGCAAAGTAAACTTTCCAGAACTTCAGGGTTGTAATTATTATGGCGAAACAAAAACATATCGAGCAGGATGGCGTGATTACTGAAGCATTGTCCAATGCGCAGTTCCGCGTAGAGCTGGAGAACGGTCATATGTTGATTGCCCATATTTCGGGCAAGATGCGTATGCACTATATAAAACTGCTCCCAGGAGACAAGGTGCGACTTGAGATGTCGCCTTACGATCTTTCAAAAGGGAGGATCACTTTCAGGTATTGACCTGATTGCATTTTAAATTTAGCATAAAGCAAAGCAATGAAAGTAAGAGCATCGATCAAAAAAAGAAGCGCTGATTGCAAAATTGTACGCCGTAAGGGGGTACTCTATGTGATCAACAAAAAGAATCCGAAATTTAAACAAAGACAAGGCTAAGTAAAAATTTATGGCAAGAATTTCCGGTATAGATTTACCTAAAAACAAAAGAGGTGTTATCGGCTTGACTTATATCTACGGCATCGGAAGAAGCACCGCTTCGGAGATCCTTAAGTCCGCCGGTATCAGCGAAGACAAAAAAGTCGGAGATTGGAATGACGATGAATTGGCTGCCATCAGGTCTTACATTACTGATAATGTAAAGGTGGAAGGTGAGCTTCGTTCTGAAGTTCAGCTAAACATCAAGCGCCTGATGGATATAGGTTGCCAACGAGGAATACGTCATAGGCTTGGATTACCTTTAAGAGGCCAGAGAACGAAAAACAACTCGAGAACCCGTAAAGGAAAGAGAAAAACTGTTGCTAACAAGAAGAAGGCGACTAAATAATCGTTAAGAAAAATGGCAAAACAGACCAAAACAGTCAAGAAAAGAAAAGTAAAAGTAGAAGCCATCGGTGAAGCGCATATCCAGTCTTCTTTCAATAATATCATCATCTCCCTCACCAATAAGAACGGGGAGGTGATATCATGGGCTTCTGCAGGCAAGATGGGCTTTCGCGGTTCTAAAAAGAACACGCCGTTCGCCGCACAAATGGCAGCGGAAAACTGCTCAGCGGTGGCACACGAGGCGGGTCTCAGAAGAGTAAAAGTATATGTGAAAGGACCTGGTGCAGGCCGCGAGTCAGCGATTAGAACGATTCATAATTCCGGTATCGAAGTTACCGAAATTATTGATGTGACGCCAATCCCTCATAATGGATGCCGTCCACCAAAAAGGAGAAGAGTGTAGGAACTCTTTAGTTTGCGCCGCTAGGATTGGAGTTTGGAGGTTAACAACTTGCTCAACATCAATCTTAATCTGATTTGCGCAGGCTTTTAATTCTAAATTATTTTTAAATGGCAAGATATACAGGACCAAAAACCAAAATAGCGCGTAAGTTTGGAGCGCCAATTTTTGGTGATGATAAAAATTTCGAAAGGCGTAAGAACCAACCGCCGGGGCAGCACGGACCAAATAAGAGAAGAGGTGCGAAGCGCTCGGAATACGCTATTCAGCTAGCTGAAAAACAAAAGGCAAAGTATACCTACGGCATTCTAGAAAGACAGTTTGCCAATATGTACGAGCGGGCAAACCGCGCGAAAGGTGTTACAGGTGAGGTTTTACTACAGCTGTGTGAATCCCGTCTGGATAATGTGGTGTACAGACTGGGCTTCGCAAAGACTAGAGCTGCTGCAAGACAGCTGACCTCTCACCGCCACATCACTGTGAATGGAGAAATTGTAAATATCCCTTCATATATTCTGAAGGCTGGAGATGTAGTAGCTGTGCGCGAGAAATCCAAGTCACTGGAAGTAGTGAGTGATGCGCTGGCTAGTCGCTCATCTTACGAATGGCTGCAGTACAACGATGAGAAGCAGGAAGGTACCTTTATTTCCGCTCCGGAGCGGATCCAGATACCTGAGGACATCAAGGAGAACCTCATCGTCGAGCTTTACTCTAAATAATCCATAACCTTTCGCTAAAGCCCCAAAAATACTATGGCAATTTTACAATTCATTAAACCTGATAAAGTCGTCCTGCTGAACTCAGACGATTTTAAGGGTCAGTTCGAGTTCAGGCCTCTGGAGCCAGGCTTTGGCCTTACGATTGGTAATGCCCTTCGCAGGGTGCTGCTTTCATCTTTGGAAGGTTACGCTATTACCTCCATTAAAATCGAAGGAGTAGAACACGAGTTCTCTACAATACCGGGAGTGGTAGAAGATGTTACCGAGATTATTCTCAACCTTAAGCAACTCCGTTTCAAGGCTAATTCTAAAAAGCAAGAAGGGGAAACAGTTACCGTTAAGATTTCCGGACAGGAGATGATTACTGCTGGAGATTTTGAAAAATCCATCAACGGTTTCACTGTTTTGAATCCGGATCTTGTCATCGCGCATACAACTACTGATGTACAGTTTGAAATAACTTTTGAAATCGGTAAGGGACGCGGATATGTACCATCTGAATTAAACAAACCTGCAAATGCGCCAATAGGAACGATTGCAATTGATTCCGTATATACGCCAATAAAAAAAGTTCAGTATTCTATTGAAAACTATCGTGTTGAGCAGAAAACGGACTATGAAAAACTCGTGATTGATATTGAGACAGACGGGTCTATCAGCCCGCAGGGAGCGCTTACAGAGGCTTCCAAAATCCTCATCTATCATTTTATGCTTTTTTCAGATGAAAGAATCACTCTTGAGACAGAAGCCGTAAAGGCAAGTGCTCAGTATGATGAAGAAACTATGCATACCCGCCAGCTTCTTAAATCTAAACTCGCGGATATGGATCTTTCCGTGCGCGCACTGAACTGCCTGAAAGCTGCTGAGGTGGAAACTCTTGGCGAATTGGTTTCTTACAGCAAAACTGATCTGATGAAATTCAGGAATTTTGGTAAAAAATCCCTTACCGAGCTTGAAGAACTAGTACACAGCAAAGGCCTTAATTTTGGCTTTGATGTGGCGAAATATAAACTTGACGCTGATAAATAATTACAATGAGACACGGTAAAAAAAATAATCACTTGGGAAGAACCGCCCCGCACCGGAAGGCGATGCTCTCTAATATGGCTTGTTCTCTCATAGAGCATAAAAGAATCAACACTACTGTGGCTAAGGCGAAGGCACTCCGTGTATATGTAGAGCCGATTCTGACCAGAGCCAAGGAAGATACCACGCATAACAGAAGAACCGTTTTCGCATATCTACAAAACAAGTATGCAGTAACAGAGCTCTTCCGGACAGTTGCCCCAAAGATTGCAGATCGTCCGGGTGGCTATACGCGCATCATCAAAACAGGATTCCGCGTTGGCGACGCTGCTGATACAGCAATGATAGAGCTCGTTGACTTTAATGACCTCTATAACCCTAAGGCAGAAGAGAAAAAAGCTACCAGAAGAAGCCGGCGTTCTACAGCTAAAAAGGCTGCCGTTTCAGAGAATGTTTCTGCCGAAGAAAGCTCAATAGTTATGGAAACAGATATGGAGAATGTAACAATGGATGAATCTACTGAAGCTACCACCGTTCAGGCATCCGAAGAACAAACATCACAAGATGAAATGACGGAGGGCGAATCTGTAAGAATCTCTGACGATCCCAACGCTCCTGCGGATGAGCAGGATGTAAATATCGACAAAGCTACCGGTACGCCGGCCGCCGAGGAGGAAGAAAAATAATTTTTATAACTTAGCAATAAACAGGCATCCCGTTACGGATGCCTGTTTGGTTATTAATTGTCCCAAACCAGCTCTATCACATTCTCCTCCTGAGTGATAATTAAGGAATCACCCTTCCTGTCTGCTGTAATGCCACGCCGCTCGTAATGGCCGCTGCCTTTATCATCCAGCTCGAAGGTGGTATTATTCGATGTTATGCTCATCGTATTTTTCTTATGATCGAAATATACCCTTGCTCGTGAGCCATCTTTTGCCCTGTATGTAAAACTGCCGTGGTCGCCAGGCTTTCTGGGGCCTGCAGCCTGTTCCGTGGTGGCAAGGTTTTCATTATTTTCCTTATTGCAGGCTGTAATGCTTATGAGGCCGCAAGTACCTGCAGCAATTATTAATCTTTTCATTTTTTTAAAAAATCTTTTCCAAAGTTAATTAAAATTAAGATACTTCGGCACATAATTCTCTCGGTGCTTTCATACGAAATCCTTAAATTTGTAGAAATCATTAAAACCAACAAGATGAGCTACATATCTTATATCGAAGCACGGCAGATCCTGGATTCGCGCGGAAATCCCACAGTAGAAGTAGATGTATTCACAGAGAGCGGTGCTATGGGCCGTGCTGCGGTGCCTTCTGGCGCTTCCACAGGTGAGCACGAAGCCGTGGAGCTGAGAGACGGCGGCGAAGATTTTCTTGGAAAAGGCGTGATGAAGGCGGTGGAGAATGTCCGCGAAACCATCGCACCAGAATTGATTGGTATGCCTGTTTTCGAGCAGAACCTTATCGACAGAATAATGGTGGAGCTGGACGGTTCCGATAACAAAGGTAAGCTGGGCGCCAATGCAATCTTGGGCGTATCCCTTGCTGCGGCGAAGGCTGCGGCTGCAGAACTGCGGCTGCCGCTTTACAAATATGTGGGCGGCGTAAATGCCAACACGCTGCCTGTGCCGATGATGAATGTAATTAACGGCGGTTCGCATTCCGATGCGCCGATTGCGTTTCAGGAATTTATGGTAATGCCTGTGAAGGCGGATTCCTTCTCGCACGCTTTGCGCAAAGGCACGGAGATTTTCCATAGCCTGAAGAAAATCCTTCACGACAGAGGCCTTTCCACTGCGGTTGGCGATGAAGGCGGTTTCGCACCGACTTTCACGGGAACAGAGGATGCGCTCGATACTTTGCTACAGGCAATTGAAAAGGCAGGCTACAAGCCTGGCGACGATGTGATGCTTGCGCTAGATTGTGCATCTTCCGAATTCTACAAAGACGGCGTTTACGATTACAGAAAATTCCAGACCGAAGATGCGGCGCAGTATTCAAGCAGCGAGCAGGCTTCTTACCTTGAAGAGCTGGTGAACAAATATCCGATTATTTCCATAGAAGACGGAATGCACGAGGACGACTGGGATGGCTGGAAAATGCTTACCGAGAAAATTGGCGACAGGGTGCAGCTTGTGGGCGATGATTTGTTTGTAACGAATGTGAGGCGGCTTTCTCAGGGCATCGAGCAGAATGTGGCGAATTCCATTTTGGTGAAAGTAAACCAAATCGGCTCATTGACGGAAACGCTGGATGCCGTACAGATGGCGCAGCGCAACAGATATACTGCCGTGATGTCTCACCGTAGCGGCGAAACGGAAGATTCCACCATCGCTGATTTGGCGGTGGCTACAAACTGCGGACAGATTAAAACCGGCTCTGCATCGCGCTCAGACAGAATGGCGAAGTACAACCAGTTGCTGAGAATCGAGGAAGCACTGGGAGAATCCGCAGTGTTCCCTGGTTTGTCAGCTTTTCATATTTCCAGAGGAAAAATTTAAAACCTGCAACCCTGATGCAGGCAGGGATTTAAGTCATGAACAATTAAAAAAATATAAATGTCAGATTCAGTACAATTAAAATACAACGGTCAGGAATATGAATTCCCGGTTGTAGACAGCACGATGGGCGATAAGGGTTTCGATATTTCGAAACTGCGCGATCAGACAGGCCTCATCACCCTGGACCTTGGATATAAAAACACTGGGGCCACCATCAGCGAAATTACTTATCTTGATGGGGATAAGGGCGAGCTTTACTACAGGGGCTATCCGATTGAGCAAATCGCGGAACAGTCAAACTTTTCGGAGGTGATGTACCTTCTGCTTCACGGGGAGTTGCCCACTAAGGATCAGTTTGAAGTCTTTGAAAATGAAATAAAGCATTACAACTTCGTAGCCGATGAGATGAAGAAAATCCTGGATGCGTTTCCTCGTTCTGCGCATCCTATGGGTGTACTCTCGTCGCTTACTTCCGCACTCGTAGCCTTCAATCCGAAGTCTGTGGATGTAAGCTCCGAGGATGATATGGAACACGCATCCATTATGCTGATTTCCAAATTTGCCCACCTTTGTGCGTGGACTTACCGCAAGAAAATGGGCCTTCCAGTAAACCACGGGGATAATAAGCTGAACTATGTGGAGAACTTCTACCGGATGACTTTCCGCAAGCCTTACGAGGAATTTGAAATTGATCCTGTAGTTGTAGGCGCTCTGGATAAGCTTCTGATTCTCCACGCAGACCACGAGCAGAACTGCTCTACTTCCACCGTACGGATGGTGGGCTCTGCACACACAGGCCTGTTCGCGTCTATCTCCGCGGGCGTTTCCGCGCTTTGGGGTCCGCTTCACGGCGGTGCAAACCAGGCAGTAATCGAGATGCTGGAAATGATAGAGCAGGACGGCGGCGATGTAGCGAAATATGTGGAGAAAGCGAAAAACAAGGAGGATAATTTCCGCCTGATGGGCTTTGGGCACAGGGTTTACAAGAATTTTGACCCAAGAGCAAAAATCATCAAAAAAGCGGCGGATGATATTCTGAATTCCCTTGGCATTCACGATAAGGCTTTGGACATCGCACTTCAGCTGGAGCAGGTTGCGCTGGAAGATGATTATTTCGTAAGTAAAAAACTTTATCCAAATGTGGATTTCTATTCCGGAATTATTTACAGAGCGCTGGGCATCCCTACAGAAATGTTCACTGTGATGTTTGCGCTGGGAAGGCTGCCAGGCTGGATTTCCCAATGGAAAGAAATGCGCAAAAAAGGCGACCCAATTGGCAGACCGAGACAGGTGTACCAAGGGGCGCAGGTGCGCGAATATGTGAAAATGGAGAACAGGTAATCTTCGCAAAAAATAACAAAAAAAATCCCTTCCAAATTCGGAAGGGATTTTAGTTTCTAATTTATTAAATAAAGTCTCTATTTTTTAATAAACTTGCTGCTAATGGACTGGCCATCTGCGGTTTGAGCCGTTAAAATATAAACGCCCTTCGGGAGGCTGCTCACGGAAATTCTCTCAGCAGGCTTGGTGCCTTCCAGCACGAGTTTACCATCTGAGGAGTAAATTTTGTATGCTTCTAAGTTATACCCTCCGGATTTTATATTTATAAATTCTGAAGCAGGATTTGGATTTATTACAAGCCTATTTTCCCCTTTCTGAATTTCAGTAACTGCTAAACTTTTTGTGGATCCATATTTAACATTGTCAAAATACGCGTCTCCGCTGGCGTTGTTATGGGCGAATGAGGTCATTGTCCATTTCTCTTTAGTAATAGCCGGTACCGATTTTATTAGCTTTCCGTCTAAGTAATAGTTGAGCTTACCATTCAGGGATTCTACTTTCAGTTTCATCCATTTATTGGCATTCCATTTCCCTGCATAGACCAAAGACTCATCAGATTTAGTAAGTACATAAACTTCCCCTCCTTTAAAATTTACACGGAACGCTGTTTCCTTTTCTCCTTCGCCAAATATGGTATGGAAAGTTTTAGATGCATCAGTAAGGTATACATCTACTGAAAAGGCAGCGTCATTAGCATCCAGCTTCGTTTTATACAAGTGGGTAATTTCGTAAGTAGCATTCGTTGAAGACGCGGGGCTCTTGCTGTTGTATGCAATTTTCAGTGATTGGGATCCCGTGGATGCTTTGTCTCTTGAAATCTGTATTGCATCCATTTCAGCCTGAGTTGGCCTTTGCCAGGAGAATACCCATTCATTGTCTTTCTGGCCTTTCAACTTTCCGGTTTATAACCTTCGGATGTTTCAAATGAAATGGTGGTCTGCGCCGTGATCTGCGCTGCTGCAAAAAAGCTTGCTGCAAGAATAATCTTTTTCATGATTTGTGTTTATTTGATTTTGGACAAAAATACAACTCAAAAACGAGGTGGGAAGGCCTTTTTAAAAAAGTCATATGCTATACATATTATTTAGTGTTTATGAACTTCTAGCCTTTATTGAATTTATTATATTCAGAAATTCTATGTAAACGCACAATAAAATGGGTAGGGAAAGACATACTAGTGCGAAATAAGAATATGCTTCAAAATCTTTTTTAGTATAAATTACCTCCTCGTCTATCATTAATGAATGCGGATTGTGTTCGGAATTTCCTACAAGCCTCTTCCGGAATATCACTTCCGAACCAGGCTTGGCTTTTGCGCGAATCTCCTTAGAATGGCTACCTTTTTCACCAGTAAAAATCAGCCTGCTGTGGTCAGTAAATGTAAGCTGGAGCACTTTTCTGTACCGCGGCCATCCATCGCCATAGTTTCGGATTTTAATAATTTCAGAACTTTTCACGGTTCTTTTTAGAGGCAAATGCTCGTCCTCACGATAGTTGAGGTCCGGTAATACAAACTTGAAAATGATAAAGGCACAGAAAGGGGCAGCAAAAAAAAGCACAAACCTAAGGGTCTTCATAAGAGGTTGTGTATTACAATCGGCGAAGATATTATTTTCTCTGTAAAATGATGTGTTCTTCCTGCCTCTCACTTCATTTACACATTGCTGCATTATCCCTATCTTTGAAGCGCTATGCAACTCAACATTAAAAACGAAACCGGCAGGCTGCGCTCTGTGGTGCTGGGCCAGCCAAAATCGAACGGCGCCGTGCCTACGCTGGAAGATAGCTACGACGCGAAATCCTACCACACGATTCAGCAGGGAAATTATCCTACGGAAGAAGACATCACTGCGGAAATGTGCGCCTTTGAAAGCGTGCTGAAAAAGTACGGCGTGGAAGTTTTCCGGCCGGATGTCATCCAGGATTATAACCAGGTTTTCGCGCGAGATGTGGCCTTCGTGATTGATGATAAGATGATACTTGCCAATCTTCTGCCGGACAGAGCCGATGAACAGGATGCCTACAGCAAAATTTTCGAGAAGGTGGAATGGCGCAAAATCATCAACCTGCCGGAAACTGCGCACATTGAAGGTGGCGATGTAATTGTATGGAACGATTTCCTCTTCATAGGCACCTGCTTTTCAGAGGATTACAGGAATTTCAAAACGGCGAGAACCAACGAGTACGCCATAGAAATTCTGAAGGAATACTTCCCGAAAAAGCGCATTATAGACCTGGAATTGAAGAAAAATGACACCGTGCCTTACGAAGGCATCCTGCACCTGGACTGCACTTTCAACCCGATAGGTACGGATAAATGCATCATCTACAAAGATGGTTTTGTGGATGAGGCCGATTACAATTTGCTGCTCGATATTTTCGGTGAAGAAAATTGCTTCCAGGTAAGCAGGGAAGAAATGTTTGCGATGAACCCGAACATTTTCTCGATTTCGCCGGAAGTCATCGTATCAGATTCGGCCTTTACCGGGATGAACGATTTCCTTCGAAACGAGTGGAACTTCACCGTGGAAGAGATTCCGTACCGCGAAATTTCCAAAATGGGCGGGCTTCTGCGCTGCAGCACAATGCCGCTGGTTAGGGATTGAGAGATTAGGAAATTAAGTGATATTGCACGCAAAAATTTTTCAGCAAAATCCACAAAGAAATATTGTAATCTTAAACGAGAAAATATCTCTGCACCTTTGCCTGAAATTTCTTAACCTCAACCTGAAAATCAACCTAACTTATTTCCGCTTTCAGGCGCATTATTTCATCTTCGTTGGCATAGGTTTCGTAAGATGGAATTGCGGAAGAATGGAAATTCCACGCACCGGTAAAATCCTTCAGTTCGCGAATGTTGCCGGAACGAACGCCGCCGCCAACTAAAATATTGATGCGGTGAGAATACCTTTCCACCAGCGTTTTTAGGACATCGCGGCCTTTCATCGCAGTATCTTCACCGCCGGAAGTCAGCACATTGCGGAAGCCCAGCTCAATTAATTTTCCCACAGATTTTTCCACATCAGGAGTACGGTCGATAGCACGGTGAAAAGTGCAGGGCTTCCCTGCCGCCAAACTTAGAAGCTCGCGGTTTCTTTCCATATCGATGATGTTGCCGTGCGAAAGAACGCCGAAAACAAAACCGTCTGCACCGGCATTTTTAAATTCCACGATGCTGTTTTTCATCCGCAGAAAATCCTCATCGGAATAGAGAAAGCCGCCGCCTTTCGGGCGAATCATCACGAAAATCGGCTTGCTGTAGTGGCTCTTCAAATAGCGGAATTCATCAATATTTGGCGTGATGCCGCCCAAGCTTTGCCCGGCGCAAAACTCAATCCTATCGGCTACTGAGCGCAGCGCCGTTTCAGCGGAAGTCATTTCAAAGCAGGCAATTTCCAGTAGGTTTTCCATCGCAAAAACTCTTCCGCAAAGTACGGAAATTTGGTTAATTTTGTCCTGAAAAATTTACAAAGAACAATGCAGGCTACCGATACCGTTTTGATGATAGAGCCCGTAGCTTTTGGCTACAATGCACAGACTGCCGAAAATAATTATTTCCAAAACAATGCGGAAAGTGCTGATACTCAGGGAAATGCGCTGAAGGAATTTAATGCTTTTGTGGAAAAGCTCCGGGCAAAGGGCATTAATGTGATCACAGTGAAAGACACTTTGGATCCGCACACACCCGATTCCATTTTCCCGAATAACTGGGTAGGTTTCGGCAGCGATGGAAGGGTGACGCTTTTCCCGATGTTTGCACCAAACCGAAGAGATGAACGCCGCAAAGAAATTTTGGAAGAAGTTGAAAATCAAGGGTTTACAATTACGGAAATCGTGGATTTGAGCGGCAGCGAAAATGAAGGGAAATTTCTGGAAGGCACCGGAAGTATGATTTTCGATCACGATAACAAAGTGGCTTACGGCTCGGTTTCGCTAAGGCTGAATGAGCAGCTTTTCCGTGATTATTGCACGAAAATCGGCTATGAACCCGTGGTTTTCCACAGCTTCCAAACTGCTGGCGAAGAAAGGCTGCCAATATACCATACCAATGTGATGATGTGCGTAGCCGATAGATTTGCGGTGATTTGCCTGGATGCCATCGACAGCGAACTGGAACGGGAAATGGTTGAGGAAAAGCTGAAACTTACCAGGAAGGAAATCGTGGAAATCTCCGAAGAGCAAATGCAGAATTTCGCTGGAAATATGCTGCAGGTGCGGAATTCCGAAGGGCAAACTTTTTTGGTAATGAGCGAATCTGCCTACAAGTCCTTGTCGCCGAAACAGATTTCCCAAATTGAAAAATTTTCCGAAATCATCTACGCTGATCTTCACACCATCGAAACGAACGGCGGCGGAAGCGCGCGCTGTATGATGAGCGAAGTTTTCCTGCCAAGAAAATAAGCGAGATTATTTCCCGCCGGTTCTGCTTTTCAGCTCGCTGGCTTCGCCGCCGTCCTGCCTTGTGCGTTTCAGCTTTTGGTTGCCGAAATTGTAGGTGATGCCCAGCGCAAATCTTTGGCTGTAGTTTCTCTGCCGAACATTATTGAAATAGCCGTTGCCATTTTCATTAATGATATCCATTTTTCTAAGGCCGTTAAACACATCAGATACCGAGCCCTTGAAAGTCCAGTTTTCCCAGTTTTTCTGTAGGGAAAGGTTCAGCGTGTGCAGCAGCGGCAGATGTCCCATCTCCAATTCTTTTTTCGTTTGCAGGAAATACTGTGCATTCAGCCACCAGGTTTTAGCCTTGTCGAAAGCATATCTGCTGCCAGCAGTGATGGTGAGAAAATCCGTGGTTCTATCCACCATGTATGGCTCGAAAACTTCCAGAGTCAGCGGGTCTGTATCCACGCTTCCGCTGTACTTTTGGTGGCTGAAGTTGGCGGAAGCATTAGCAATCCATCTGCCCTTCAGGAAAGCCTTTTGCATTCCTACGGTTGCTGTAATGCCCTGATTATCACCGTAGTTCGTGCGGATGTACCTTAGCGAAACATCTCCGCTGGCATCGGTTTTCTGCAAAGGAATTTGCGCGGAAGCATGCCTGGTGTAGTAGTGGCTCAGCTGCAGATACCAGGCGCCGTTCAGCATATACATCAATTCCTGCTCATAGATTTTTGCCGGGATCATAAACGGATTGTTCTGAACATAATTATTCGGCGTGGTATAGTTTCTCACCGGGTTCAGTTCCCAGAAGCTTGGGCGCTGCACCCTGCTCGTGAAGCCATAGTTCAGGCTGTGTTTTTCTGTAGGCTGCCAGCTCAGGTTTACGAAGGGCAGGATGTCGTTCAGCGAACGGCGGAAGTTGTATTCCGGCTTGTCAGAAATTTCACCGTCCATCGTTGTATGCTCAAATCTCAGCCCTGCTTTTGCCGAGATTTTCTCGCTGAAATTCCTCTCATAATTCGTGTAGGCAGAAGCTATATTTTCCTTGTAAACGAAGTGGTTGCTAAGTTCAGGATTTGTGATGAAATAGAAACCGTCCGCAGTTTCATACCGCGTATCATTATCGGTTTTGGTAAGGTTTACATTCCCGCCGAAACTCAGCGTGCTTTCATCCTTGAACTTCAGGACTTCGTCCCCCTGAAAAATAAAGGCATCTATCTGCTGTGGTGAAATCTGGTTAAAACCGCCCAGCATTCTCATCGTTGGCAGCGCAAAGGTGCGGTTTTCGCTGTGCTCATCTTTTTTATAATTCAGGTAGGATGCGAAGAATTTCAACTTGCTGTCGTTCTTTCCGTGCGTCAGTTCATAGCGGATCTGCCCGGAAAGGTTGTCCGACTGATTCTTCGGATTATCCGTTCGGTTATAGTTTTCATTCGTGATGCTGCCGCTGTAGAAGCTTTGGTTGGAAAATTCCGCAGAATAATTTTTAATTCTCGAGAAGTTCGAATTAAAGCCGAAGTTCAGATAGTTTTTCTCATTAATATCATAATCCAGGCTAAGGTTGGCGTACAGGTTTTTGGACAAAAGATTTATACTTCCGCTGCTCACCGTATAATTTTCGCGTATTCCGTTTTCCAGAATCATCTCCTGAAAATAAGTTGTTTCGCTGTAGCCCGTGCTGATGTTCGCACCGAATTTATTCTGCCGCAGGTTCAGGTTCAGCGCGGTAGAAGGATTGCTGCGGTACGCCTTTTCGTTTTCCATTCTCAGCGTTCCGTTGTAGCCGTCCGTTGTGCGTTTTTTCATTACAATGTTGATGATGCCCGTATTTCCCGGCACATCAAATTCGCTGCCCGGCATAGAAATCACTTCGATTTTGGAGATGTTTTCCGCCGGTGTGTTTTTCAGCATAGCGTTCAGCGCATCGGCATTCATATTCGTTTTTCGCCCGTTGATGTAGATGGCCACGGCGCTTTTTCCCGGCATTGAAAATTTATCATCTTCGGTGGCTATTACCGTTGGCGTTTCTTTGAGAAGATCCAGCGCTGTGCTGCCTTTTGCAGAAGGCGATGCCGCTACATCGTACACCATCCTGTCGGTTTTCCGCTCGAAAATTTTCTTCGTGATATTCACTTCCTGAATGTCCTTCGCCTTTGCAGAATCTTGCTTCGGCGTTTGCTGCGCGGAAATCATTCCGCCTAAAAGTAGGGCTGCGATGCTTATCTTTCTCATCGTTTCAAATCTTTTAACGAGGCAAAGATATATGTTTTTTTTTATACTATGCAATGCAATGTAGAAAAAGTTTTAAAAAAAATGTTGGGGCGAAATTTATTCTCCACGGTTGAACTGTGCCAGCTTTTTATCCACCCAGATTGTTGCCAAAGGGAAGAAAGCTGCGCCCAAAGCAAACACGAAATCCTCATCATCCCACCGGAAAATTTTCTTCGCTGGGAAAACCAGCAAAAGATAAAGCGTGAAGAAAAGCCCGTGAATATTGCCCATAATAATGATGTAAATGGTGGGTGCCAGGCTTTCCCTATCCATCCGAATCCACACCATTGCAGAAAAAAGTAACAGCCAGGAAACCGCTTCCAGTATACATACCAACCTGAACCACCGCACGATTTTTCCCTGCGGATATTTTTCCAGAAATTTTTCTACAATGCTCATTATCAGTTATTTATATAGGCTGGAGCCATCGATGTAATCGAAAACTTCGGGTGGAAGCATCGGCCGCACATTCTTGCCTTCCTTTATCATTTGCCGAATTTGCGTGGCAGAAAGCTCAATAATTGGTGCATCAATCAGCGTGATGTTCTCGTGCTCTTCGTAGCTCTCCAGCGTTTCGCTTTTCTCGAAATACCTCGGGTAAACGATGATTTGGTAATTCTTCACCAGAAGTTCCGAATTTTTCCATTTCGGCAAGCCGGCAAGGTTGTCTTCGCCCATTATCAGCGCAAAGCTATGGTTCGGGAATTTTTCTTTCAGATAGGTCAAAGTATCAATGGTATAGCTTGGTTTCGGTAATGAAAATTCCACATTGGAAACACGCATTTTTTCATAATTCCGCAAAGCGCGTTCTACCAAATCCAGCCTTGTCATATCATCCAAAAGGGATTTTTTTTCCTTGAACGGATTCTGTGGGCTTACTATGAACCATAGTTCCTGCATATCAGAATTTTCCAGAATATAATTAGCCAGGATTAAATGCCCGATATGAATAGGATTGAAAGATCCGAAAAAAAGTCCCGTTTTTTTGCGCATTTTTTAATTCAGAAATTTTACATCACGAATTTGCAGGTAGTAAGTCACATTGCCCTTCCAGTGATTTTCTTCCACCGTAAAAGCAAGGTCGAAAGATTTTGTTTTAAAATCTTCCAGAAAAGTCCCAAGCTTCCAGCCCACACACTCGATGTTTCGGGAATTTGCCGGGTTATGGATGTAGAATTTTATGTGGTTGCCGTCTTTTCCCATCTGCTTTACAAGGCCAGAGGCGCTTTGGTTTTCCAGCACCAGCACTGGCTTCATATTGTGCGGACCAAAGGGCGCCAGCTTTCTGTGGAAGTTGAAGAAATCGCGGTTCAGGTTTTCAATTACCGCTACGCTGTCGATGGTTAAAGTGGGCACTTTTTGTTCATCCCGAATCATTTCCGCCACCACTTCTTCGAATTTTATTTTAAATTCATCGAAGCGTTCCTTTTCCATTGAAAGCCCTGCAGCAGCAGGATGCCCGCCGAATTTGATAAAAAATTCCGAGCACTGCTCTAGCGCCTTGTGCACATCAAATTCCGGAACGGAGCGTACCGATGCCACCAGCTCACCATTGTTCCCATCGGTGAAAACCACGGTGGGTTTGTAGTAGGTTTCGGTGAGGCGGGAAGCCACGATGCCGATGACGCCCTTGTTCCAGTGCGGCCCGTAAACCACGGTGGTAAAGTTTTCGGTTTGCCTGGTTTCGAGGACCTGTTCCAGCGCTTCTGCCGTGCTGGCAGAATCCAGCATTCTTCGGGAATCATTCAGGTCCACAATCTCATTTACGATTTGGTGGGCGTGTTTCAGGTTGTCGGAAACCATCAGTTCCACCGCAGATTTTCCGTGGGAAATTCTTCCCGCAGCGTTGATTTTCGGCGCTATTTCAAACACGATGTTGGAAATATCGTAGGTTGGCAGTTTTTCATCCGGGATGAGCAACCTCAGCCCGATGTTCCGGGTTTTCCGAAGGATTTTCAGTCCCATTTTTGCAAGCGTCCGGTTTTCGCCCGTCATCGAAACAATGTCCGCAGCGATGGAAATCGCCAGCAAATCCGTAAGCTCGAAAATTTCCGATTCCGGAATTTTGTAAATGGTGTTCAGGCCCTGGCAAAGCTTGAAGCCTACACCGCAGCCCGAAAGCTCCTTGAAAGGATAGCGGCAATCTTTGCGCTTCGGATCGAGAACTGCCGCAGCGTTCGGAATTTCTTCGCCGGGCAAATGGTGGTCACAAATGATGAAATCTATGCCGAACTGCCGCGCAAATTCCACCTTTTCGTTCGATTTGATGCCGCAGTCTAAAGCGATAATCAAGCTGAAGCCGTTTTGATGCGCAAACTGTATGCCTTCGTGTGAAATGCCGTAGCCTTCGGAGTTTCTGTCCGGTATGTAGAAATCCAGGTAGCGCTTTTCCACGATTTTGGAAAGGTATAGGTACATCAGCGAAACCGCCGTGGTTCCATCCACATCATAATCGCCGTATATCAGGATTTTCTCGCCGTTTTCTATGGCTGTGGCTACGCGTTCCACTGCCTTCTGCATATCGGCCATCAGGAAGGGGTTGTGGATGTCTTCCATTTTCGGCTTGAAGAATTCGCGGGCTTTTTCGTAATTATCGATGCCGCGCAGCACCAGCAGTTTAGATTCAAAAGTGCCGAAACCGAGCGACATACTGAGCCTGTCCACCGTTTCTTCATCAGGTTCCTGCCGGAAAATCCACTTTTGATTCATAATTGACAAAGATAAGGAAAACGGATAAGAGCCGAGGAAAAGTAGAAAGGCAAAGTAATTCACAAGGTGGCAAAACTAATCCTTTTGGTTTGAAAAAAAGCGCCGAAACTTCCGGCGCTGTTTTCTTAATACCTTAATTCTTTAATCATTTAATTTTCAGCTGTAAAGCTGTGCCTGTAGTTCCTTCACCTTCTTATCGGCAAGGTATTCATCGTAGGTCATCTCCCTATCTATGTTGCCTTTCGGCGTAAGCTCGATGATGCGGTTACAAACGGTTTGCAGCATTTCGTGGTCGTGCGATGCCAGCAGGATGTTGCCCTTGAAATTCACCAAGGAATTGTTCAGCGTGGTGATGCTTTCCAAATCCAGGTGGTTCGTAGGCTCATCCAAAATCAGCACATTCGCTTTCTGCAGCATCATCCGGCTGAACATGCAGCGCATTTTTTCGCCCCCGGAAAGCACGGTGGAGGATTTCAGCGCTTCATCACCGGAAAAAAGCATCCTACCCAGAAAACCGCGGATGAATTCTTCGTGGCGCTCTTCATCATTTTTGGTGAATTGCCTTAGCCAGTCCACCAGGTTCAGATCTTTATCCTGGAAAAATTCCGTGTTGTCCAGCGGCATATAGGATTGCGTGGTCGTCACACCCCAATTGTATTCACCGTTGTCTGGCGTGGCATTTCCTGAAATTATTTCAAAAAATTCGGTGATTGCCAAAGTATTCTTCGAAATAATCGCTACCTTGTCGCCTTTTTTTAATTTGAAATCAATGTTGGAAAAAAGCAACTCGCCGTCCTTCGATTTTTCCAGGTTTTTCACCTCCAGAATTTGATCGCCTGCTTCTCTTTCTGTTTCCCAGATTATCGCAGGATAGCGGCGCGAAGTAGGCTTAATGTCCTCGATGTTCAGCTTCTCTATCATTTTTTTTCTTGCGGTAGCCTGCTTGGCTTTCGCCACATTGGAAGAGAATCTTGCGATAAATTCCTGAAGTTCCTTCTTCTTTTCCTCCGCCTTTTTGTTTGCCTGAGCCCTTTGCTTCGTGGCAAGCTGTGAGGCCTGGTACCAGAAGGAATAATTGCCGGTGTAAAGGTTCAGCTTGCTGTAATCCAAATCGCCAATGTGCGTGCAAACTGTGTCCAGGAAGTGCCTGTCGTGCGAAACTACGATTACCGTATTCTCATAATCTGCAAGGAAATCTTCCAGCCAGGCAATGGTTTCGATGTCCAAATCGTTCGTAGGCTCGTCCAGGATCAGCACATCAGGATTGCCGAAAAGCGCCTGTGCCAGCAGCACTTTTACCTTGTCCTTATTTTCCAGCTCGCCCATCATTTGGTAGTGCATATCTTCCGGAATTCCCACATTGGAAAGCATCGTCATCGCATCAGATTCTGCATTCCAGCCACCCATTTCATCGTAGATTACGCCCAGCTCACCAGCCTTTATCCCGTCTTCATCGGAAAAATCCGGCTTGGCATACAGGGCATCCATTTCTTCCTTGATTTCGAAAAGTTTCTTATTGCCGCGCAGCACGGTTTCCAGCACGGTGTATTCATCGTAGGCAAAGTGGTCCTGCTCCAGTACGGACATTCTTTTGCCCGGTTCCAGCGAAACATTCCCTGTGGTAGGTTCCTGCTTTCCGGTAAGTATTTTCAGGAAGGTGGATTTCCCGGCGCCGTTCGCACCGATGATTCCGTAGCAATTGCCTTTGGTGAAATTGATGTTCACATCGTCAAAGAGCACGCGCTTTCCGAATTGCAGTGATAAGTTTGAAACAGTTAACATATTATGTTATAAATTTGCCGCGAATTTACGAAATAAAGCGCAGATTGGCAGCCATGCCACACCATAATATATAATGAAGATACAGAAGACGGTTTCCATCCTGAATAAAAGGGCGCGTTTTGAGTACGAGCTTTCGGATGAGATGGAAGCGGGAATTGTGCTGACGGGAACTGAGATCAAGAGCCTCAGGATGGGCAGGGCAAGCATTGCTGAAAGTTTTTGCCAATTTATCGATGGTGAGCTTTTCATCATCAATATGCAGATTGAGGAGTATAAACTGGGCACTTTTTACAACCATAAAGCAAAAAGGGAACGGAAATTGCTGCTGCACCGAAGAGAACTGCAAAAGCTGGAACGCCGCGTGAAAGATGTGGGCTATACGATTGTTCCGCTGAAGGTGTACATAAATGATGCAGGCAGGGCGAAAGTTTTGATTGCGGTAGGCCGTGGAAAAAAACAGTTTGACAAGCGGGAAACGATAAAGGAGAGGGAAAATAAACGCAATCTAGACAGACTCCTTAAAAAAAGTTAAAAAATTCATAAAAAACTTTGTTTAGAAAAAATATTTGTTTTTAATTTGCATCATCAATTATTTAATCGTATAATTCTATGAAAAATCTAAAAGTAGGAATGGCGGCACTGGCGCTTAGCATTGGCGGTGCAGCATTCGCTCAGACCACTACCAACCCGTGGTTGATCGGTGTTGGTGCGCATGGTGTAAACCATGTTGCTGCGCAGGGTAAAACTGGCGAGCAGCTTGGAAGTGCTTTCGGTGGAAAAGGTGTATTCGAGAAGAATCAGCTTTATGTAATGAACAACTTCACCGTGGTACCACCACTTTCCAAACTTACCGTGGCAAGAAATCTTGGCCCAGGTATCGTTCTTGACTGGCAAACCTCTGTAGGTAATATCGATAATAAGAAAATCGGTATGGATAAAGAATTCATGCTGATGACGGGTCTTGGTCTTCAAATAAAGCTTGCCGGTCTTTTCGGTGGAGAGGAGAGCTGGTTTGATCCTTATGTGCGTGTAGGTGCAAACTATCTAAGACACGATTACGAAAATCAGATCAATGCTGTAGATAAAGATGGAAAAAATGTAGGTGCTGATCACTTTGCTCTCAACCCAGGTCTTGGTCTTAATCTTTGGCTTACAAAAAATTTCGGTCTTGGAATCCAAGGTGATTATGTTGGAACTCCGGGTGATAAGTCTGGTGTAGCAAACTTTTGGCAGGCTTCTGCATCTCTTCTATTCAGATTTGGCCAGAGAGATAGAGATAAAGACGGCATCCTAGATAAAGACGATGCTTGTCCGGATGAGCCAGGTATTCCATCTGCAGATCCGCAATTCAATGGTTGCCCAGATACCGATGGTGACGGCGTATTCGATAAGGTTGATGCTTGCCCAGATGTAGCTGGTCCTGCTGAAAACCAAGGTTGCCCTTGGCCAGATACTGATGGTGACGGCGTACTTGATAAAGACGATGCTTGCCCTACTGTTGCTGGTCCAGTTGAAAACAACGGCTGCCCTTGGCCAGATACTGACGGAGATGGCATCCTTGATAAAGACGATGCTTGCCCTACAGTGCCAGGTCTGCCAGAATACAACGGCTGCCCTAAACCTCAAAGTGCATACGCAGATGAAGCTACAGGCGCATTGAAAGGTATTCTTTTCGACTTTGACAAAGCAACTATCCGTCCTGAGTCCCACGACAGACTGCAGCAGGTGGCTGAAATCATCAGATCTTCCAATGGAGGTACATTCCTTGTAACAGGACACACTGATGCTAAAGGTAACCCTAACTATAACCTGAACCTTTCAAGAAGAAGAGCTGCTGAGGTTGTAAAACAACTTGAAAACAGAGGTGTAGATCCATCTCAACTGAAATCTACCGGTGTAGGTGCAAGAGATGCTAGAGTACCTGCTACTGCTTCTAACGAAGAAAGACTACAAGATAGAAAAGTGGTTGTAGAAGCTATCAGCGGTGCTGCTTGGGATGCGCTACAAAAATCTGATCTTCCAGTAGTTCAGAAGAAGACAGTGAAAAAGAAGAGATAATAATATCTTTTTTAAATATTACATCGAAAACGCTCTCAGAAATGAGGGCGTTTTTTTATGTTGATTTCTTATTTTTGCAAACAATTTATTTACAAAATGGGAAGGGCGTTTGAATACAGAAAAGCTTCGAAGCTAGCACGATGGGACAAAATGGCGAAAACTTTTTCCAAAATCGGGAAGGATATTGCACTGGCCGTGAAAGCCGGCGGACCTGATCCTGAAAGCAATCCTGCCCTGCGCCGCTGCATACAGAATGCGAAGGGTGCAAATATGCCGAAGGATAATGTGGAAAGAGCCATCAAGAAAGCGTCCGGCGCTGATGCGGAAAATTATGAAGAGGTTACCTACGAAGGCTATGGACAGGGCGGTGTAGCATTTTTCGTGGAGTGCACCACCAATAATCCTACGAGAACTGTGGCCAATGTGCGCGCGGTATTCAACAAGTTTGACGGCAACCTTGGGAAGAATGGCGAGCTGGCGTTTATTTTTGACCGGAAGGGAATTTTCTCAATCGATAAGTCTCAAATCAAAATGAATTGGGATGATTTTGAAATGGAAATGATTGACGGTGGTGCGGAAGAAATTGATCAGGATGATGAAGAAGTGATGATTACCACGGCATTTGAAGATTTCGGAAGCCTTTCGCACAAGCTGGAAGAGCTTGGCATTGAACCGAAAAGCGCTGAGCTTCAGCGATTAGCCAATAATACAAAGGATGTGAACGAAGAGCAGTTCAAAGCGAATATGAAAATGCTTGAGAGATTTGAAGAGGACGACGATGTGCAGAATGTCTATCATAATATGGAAATGACGGACGCTTTGCTGGAAACGCTTTAAACAAAAAAACCTTCAGAATTTCTGAAGGTTTTTTTAACCGCGGAAAACATCCGAAACATCCGGCATCCTCAGCATCACAGAGCGTGCATAGGAGCAGTGCGGAACTACGGAATACGCATTTTCCCGCGCAAAACTGATGCCTTCCTGCACGAGGAATTTTCCCATACCACGACCTTCAAACTGCGGGTGAACCATCACATAGGAAATCACCAGGGTTTGCCTTTCCGGGAAAAGCGTGTAGGTAAGCCGCCCCACTTCTTCGGCGTTCTCGTTCGTCATCACGATTACGCCGCCATTTCCTGATTTTTGATTATCGAAATTCATAAAAATTAAATTTAAAATAACCCTGCAAAATTCAGGCTATTGCTCTTTGCCCGTCATAAAATTGTAATCTTTTATCACCCTGTCGATAAAGCTCTGGTGCGTGAAAATCTTGCTATCTGGTTGAACGCCAATGGTTTGCTGAATTTTATCCGAAAGTTTTATCATCAGTTTTCCATCCCGGTTTTTCTGCGCCTTCACGAAGTTATTCTTAATAATTCTCATATCATTATCGCTGAAAGCCACAACCTGCGGAAAAGCCGGCACATAAGTTTCCGCGATGTTTTCAAAAATCGTATGGGAAATATTTACGCGGTTTTTCAGGGAAATCACCGTGGTACCGGCAGCCATATCGCCAAGCCGCTGATTGTTCGCCGAGGTGATGATGGAGGCGATGCCCACAATACCGCTGCTCACATAAACATCCACCAGCCTTGCAAACCACCGCATCGCATAATCCGGGAAGGTTGCCTGGTATCCGTCGATTTTCACCACTTTTATTTTCAATGCCTTTTTGCCCAAAGTCTGCCCCTGCATTACGCTTTCAGAAATTAAGGTGTAAAATACAATGGGCAATGCCAGCAGGATGTAGAATGCGGTTTTTCTTTCGTATGGGATGAATTTTTCAATCTCGCTGAAAAGAAACAGGGCGACAATTATATAGCCGAACATCACGATGAAATCGATAATGCAGGCAAAGATTCTTTCGCCCACGCTTGCCAAAGTGAAATCTATTTTCACATTTTGTGAACTATTGATGGCTACAGTTGCCATTTTTATTTAATTTTACGCCTATGAGAGAAGTGGCTTTCATCAGACAAAATAAAGCAAAATGGCTGGAAAATGAAGCGGTGATTGCTGGGAAAGTGAAAAAAAATCCCGATGAGCTTTCGTCGCTCTACATCAATCTGTTGAACGACCTGGCTTTCTCGCAAACTTATTATCCGAAGAGCAGCACCACGGTTTACCTGAACCACCTCTCATCGATGATGTTTCAGCGGATCTATAAAACCAAGAGGCTGGAGCGAAACCGCATTTCGCAATTCTTCCTTTACGAAGTTCCGCTGATAATGTTTGAATACCGTAAATATCTATATTTCACGATATTGCTGTTTCTGGCTTTTGTGATGATTGGCGTGGTTTCCACCAAATACGATCCAGATTTTGTGCGCCATATTTTGGGCGACGGCTATGTGAATATGACGCTGGAAAACATCGAGAAAGGAAATCCTACCGGTGTGTACGGCACCAGAACGCCGCTGGATATGGCGCTTGCCATTATCTTCAATAATTTAATGGTGGGTGCAAAGCTGTATGTTTACGGGGTTTTCGCTGGGCTGGGCACGCTGTTCATCCTGATGCAGAACGCTATAATGGTGGGCACTTTTCAATATTTTTTTGAAACGCAAGGTGTGCTGGCAGAAAGCGCGAAAGCCATTTGGCTACACGGTACATTCGAAATTCTGGGGATGGTGGTGGAAGCTGCGGCAGGCTTTATCCTGGGCGCATCGATGCTTTTCCCAAAAACTTTTTCGCGGATAAATTCGTTTAAAACGGGCTTCAAGAATAGTTTCAAAATTTATCTAAGTACGGTTCCGCTCACGATTATTGCAGGGATTATCGAAGGCTTCGTTACAAGGCTTGCACCAGAAATGCCTTTGCCTATCATACTTTTCATCATTCTCGGTTCGCTCGGGTTTATGATTTTTTACTACATCATTTATCCGCGGAAAATCGCTAAAAAACTAAACTATGCAGCTGATAAAACGCCGTGATTTCAACGCGCTGATTTCCGATACTTTTTCGTTCTTCAAGGTTTACGGCAAAAATTATTTCCGTAACTACTTAATCCTGAACGGTTTGCCGATGATTTTGATGATGGTGCTTTTCTTCTTTTTCTACCGTGCGTTTCTTGTGCCGCTTGCTAGCCAGGATTTTGGGATGGATGCCGGATATTTCGACAGCCTTCTGGACGAGAATTTGCCGCTACTCCTTGTCTTAGTATTGGTAGGTTTCCTACTGTTCATCGCGTTCTACATCATCACCTATTCTTACCCGGTGCTTTATTTGAAACGAATTTCTGAAACTGGCGCTACCGAAATTCAGCTGGATGAAATTTCCGGCGACATCAGGCGGTATCTGGGCAAGGCCTTCAAGTTTATGCTTGGCGTGCTTTTCATCATCACACCGCTGCTCTTCGTGTTCTTCGGAATTTCTCTATTTCTGATGCTGCTCCTCATCGGAATTTTCCTGATTTTGCTGGCAGCACCTGTCGTTTACAACATCATAAATTTCACGCTGTTCGATTATTATCACAGCGGCAGAAATTTCTTCCAGTCGCTGTCGTATAGCTTCAATGCGCAATTCAATTATCAGGGCATCACGGAAAAATCGCCGTTCTGGAAGTACTGGGGTTCATCCATCATAATTCTCTTCATCATCCAGACGGTAATTGGCGTCATCACGATGATTCCCTACATATTCTTTATGGTGGCAATGTATTCTTCGGCAGAAGCAGCTAATTTCGATGGCTTTTCGTCAACGAATATGATGTGGATTGCCATAGCCTCCGCCCTTTCGTTTCTCCTGAGTTTTATTCTGGCGAACCTGATGTATGTGTGCAGCGGCCTGATGTACTACGACAGCAGAACGGATCTTCAGCGCAACGAAGATTTCAGCGAGATTGATCAAATCGGGAAGAATTTATGATGAGGCTGCGCGTTCTCCTTCTTCTGCTGCTGATGTTTTCAGCGCCGGTTTTTTCGCAAAAAACGGTGGCGAAAACTAATGTTTTTGAAGAAAAGCAGCCCGAAATTTCCGCAGATTCTCTGATGAGGGTTCAAAGCACGGTGCTTCCTGCAAAAACGCAGCGGAATTTCGGGCAGGATTTCAGGCGGAAATATACTTCGCCAGAATTTGACTACAGCGCATCCAAACCGCGCGAAACCCTTTGGGACAGATGGAAGCGGAAGATTGCCGAATTTTTCGACAGGCTTTTTACAAAGCAGGTGAACGATTTTAACGACAGGTCTGAAACGCTGCTGCATTTCCTTGCCGGAATTCTTTTTCTGGTGCTGGTTTATTTCCTGGTGAAATATGTGGTGAGCAACGATGGCAGCTTCATTTTTAGCCGAAAAAACCGAAAGACAAAAATTCCTGCGGAAGATTTGATAGAAGATATTCACGCGATAAATTTCCCTGCGGAAATTGCGAAATTTGAACAAAATGCAGATTTTCGCTCAGCAGTCAGGATGCGCTTTCTTCAGTTGCTGAAAATGATGGACGAGCGGAGCTTCATCCAATGGCAGCCGGAAAAAACCAACCTGGAATATTTGGCCGAGCTAAAAAATTCTGAGTTTAAAAAGCAGTTTAAAAGTTTGGCAAGGATTTACGATTATGTTTGGTATGGCGAATTCCCAGTTTCCGAAAAGGATTACCAAGGCTACCGCACGAGCTTTGAAAACGCACACCGCCTGATATGAAACGCACGCTGAGAATTTACGGAATTGTGCTGGCGCTGTTCCTAGCGCTCATCGGCTTTCTGGAACTGAGCCGCAAAACCGTGGTGGATTGGCGCAAAACCTTTGATGCGGGAAGCAAGGCACCGTTCGGACTTTTCGTTTTCGATAAGGAAGCGGAAAAAATTTTCGGCGGAAAGCTCAAGAAATCCGTACAATCGCCGTACACATATTTCGCCAATAAAAATCAGCAGCCGCAGAACATTCTGTTCATCAATAAATTCCTGGACGAAACTTCGCTGGAAAGATTGCTGAAGGAAGTGGAGAAAGGCAGCGACCTTTTTATCGCCGGAAATCCCGACCTTTATGGAATGGGTGTTCACACTTCAAGGTATTTCAACAGTGACGATGTTTACCTGCACCTGCTGCACCGCAACCTGAACGGCATTCAGAAGCTGGATAAATTTCCAGACAGGCTGTATATCAGCAGAGTTCCGAAGAATGCAAAAATTTTAGGTTATACAAAAGTTGCCAACAAAAGCTATCCTAACTTTATACAAATCCCAAAAGGGAAGGGCAACATTTTTATCCATACAGAGCCGCTGTTTCTCACAAATTATCAGTTGCTGAAACCCGGTGAAGAACGCTATGCAGCGCAGGTTCTCAGCTATTTACCGAATAGGGAAACCGTTTGGTTTCAGGATTTCAGTACGCAGGGAAATTACAACGCAATGTATTTCGTGCTGAGCAATCCACCGCTGAAATTTGCGTGGTGGACATTCCTTGTCACAATGTTGCTCTTTATGATTTTTAATGCGAAACGCCGCCAAAGAATCGTGCCGGTAATTTCCCCGCCGGAAAATAAATCGGCAGAATTCGTGAAAAGCATCGGCAACCTTTACCTTCAGGAAGGCGATTTCCGCGATATGATGGTGAAGAAAGCCACTTACTTTCTGCATTTTGTAAGAACGGAATTTTTGATTGATACCGAAAGGCTCGACGAAGAATTTATAAAAAAACTCATCAGAAAAAGCGGACAGCCGGAAGAAAAAATACGGGAAGCCGTGGCATTAATCCAAAAATCATTAAGCCAAAGCCACGATGTTACGAAGCAAGATTTGGAAAAAATGAACAGGCTTCTCGATGAAATTTCAAAATAAAAACACCAGAAATAATTATGCAAAATATTGAAAATCAAAACGATATGCAGTTTGCGCCGAGGGTTCAGCTGAACGAGCTGAGAGAAGGCGTGGAAAAAATAAAAAGCGAGATAGGCAAGGTGATAGTGGGGCAGGAGGCAATGATAGAGCACCTGATTGCCGCGCTGCTTGCCAACGGGCACATCCTGATAGAAGGTGTGCCGGGCGTCGCGAAAACCATCACGGCGAAACTTTTGGCAAAAACCGTGGAAACAGGCTTCAGCAGAATACAGTTCACGGCGGATTTGATGCCGTCCGATGTCTTGGGAACTTCCGTGTTCAATATGAAAACCACGGAATTTGAGTTTAAACCCGGACCGATTTTCTCAAACTTCATCCTGATAGATGAAATCAACCGTTCACCAGCGAAAACGCAGGCCGCACTTTTCGAAGTGATGGAAGAACGGCAGGTAACGATGGACGGCACGAGATACCCTATGGCAATGCCTTTCCTGGTGGTGGCCACGCAAAACCCTATCGAGCACGAAGGAACTTACCGGCTGCCGGAGGCTCAGCTGGACAGGTTTCTGTTCAAAGTGGTGGTAGGCTACCCGGATTACAGCAGCGAAATCGCCATCATCCAAAGGCATCACGAAAGCCGTGAAAAAGATAAAACCACAGTGGTAAATCCAGTGATTACCGAAGCGCAACTCATTGGCTATCAGGAAATTATGAAGGAAATCGTGGTGGAACCGCAGCTAATGGAATACATCGCCAAAATCATCGTGAACACGCGGGAAAATCCGTTCCTTTACCTCGGCGCTTCGCCGCGAGCAAGCATCGCACTGCTGATGGCATCGAAGGCTTTTGCGGCAATTCGCGGAAGAGATTTCGTAACGCCGGATGATATAAAGTTTGCAGCACCGGCAGTTCTTCGCCACAGAATCGTGGTTTCGCCAGAAAGGGAGATGGAAGGGCTTACCGCCGATGAAATCATCCGCCAAATCATTGAAGGCATCGAAATTCCAAGATAAAAAATGCGCAACCTCTACCTCACCAAAAGGCTTTTCGCATTGCTCAGCGTGGTAATGCTGCTGTTCGTGCTGGCGTTTTTCATCGGCTGGCTCCTGCCTTTTGTGCGCGTATTTTTCGGGCTGGTCATCCTTGCCGCAATCATCGATTATGCAATGCTTTTCGGGAAGAAAAACGGCGTAATAGCGCAGCGGATTTTACCGGAAAAACTGAGCAACGGCGATGAAAATCGCGTGAAGCTGGATGTGAAGAACGACTATCCTTTCCCGATTGAAACGGAAATAATCGACGAGGTGCCGTTTCAGTTTCAGATGAGGGACTTTAACATTAAAAGAAAAATTGAATCGAAAAAAAATGTTTTCCTGCAGTACATCCTGGAACCGAAGGAGCGCGGTGAATTTGTTTTCGGTGCGCTAAATGTTTACGCTAAATCTGCAATTGGCTTAGTATCAAAGCGTTACAGGTTTCAGAAGGATGCTTCGCTGCCAAGTTATCCGTCCTTCATTCACCTCGGAAAGTACGAGCTGCAGGCCATTCGTGACCAGTTTTTGCTGGGCGCAAGAAAAGTGCGGAGGATAGGGCACCAGACGGAATTTGAGCAAATCAAGGATTATGTGCCAGGCGATGACATCCGCACCATCAACTGGAAGGCGACTTCCAAGCGAAATCATCTGATGGTGAACCAATATCAGGAGGAACGCTCGCAAAGAATCTGGATGATCATAGATAAGGGCAGAACGATGCAGATGCCTTTCGGCGGGCTTTCGCTGCTGGATTACTCGATAAATGCTGCGATGGCGCTCTCTCACATCGTGCTGAAAAAGGGCGACAGAGCGGGAGTGATGACCTTCTCGAAAACTGCGGAAAACCGAGTGCCTGCGGAAAGTAAGGCAGGGCAGCTGCGGAAAATTTCGGAAGCGCTGTACAACATTCGGACGAATTTTTACGAGAGCGATTTCGGCGCGCTTTACCGTAATATTCGGCAAAACATCAGCCAGCGAAGCCTGATTTTACTTTTTACTAATTTTGAAACGCTGGATGCAGTGAACCGCCAGATGAAATTTCTGCGGGCTATTGCGCGAAACCATCTGGTAGTGGTGGTGTTTTTCAAAAACAGCGAGCTGCAAAAAATCATCCACCGAAATCCGGAAAATATGCAGGAAATTTATGATGAAATCATCGCTGAAAAATTCGAGTTCGAGAAGAAGCTCATCATTCAGGAACTGCGGAAATACGGCATCTACAGCCTGTACACCCTGCCGGAAAATCTCAGCGTGGAAGCCATTAACAAATATCTGGAAATCAAGGCGCAAGGCCTGCTATAACTTAAAAATTTTTTATTATGAAAATTTCTCTGAACCGAATCAACGACGATTTTCTGTTTGAATGCAGCAATTCTGCGGGCAACAAAATTCTCCTGGATAATGCCACACTTCCCGATGCCAAGGGCGTTTCACCGATGGAAGCCGTTCTGATGGCTGTGGCAGGATGCAGCAGCATAGACATTGTTTCCATCCTGAAAAAGCAGCGGCAGGGCATCACGGATTTTTCTGCGGAAGTGGAAGGCGAAAGAATCCCGAAAGATGATGCCAAGGTCTTCAAAACCATCACGGTGAATTTCAGTTTGTCCGGCAATATTGACCCGAAGAAAGCCTACCGTGCCGCCGAACTTTCCTTCGAAAAATACTGCTCCGTCTCGAAAACTCTCGAACCCAATGTAGAAGTAAAATTCTCGGTGAAGGTGAATGGTGAATTGGTAGAGAAAAATTAAACTTTTGCCTTGGCTCTTAGCTCTCGCCAAGCCTTGGCTGAATAAGTTTTGCTACGGTGGCCGTCCATCCGCACTGATGTGAAGCGCCGAGGCCACGCCCTGTATCTCCATCGAAATATTCGTAGAAGAAAATATTGTCGCGGAAATACGCATCGTGGTTGAACTTGGCGTTGCCGCCGTTGAAAGGTCTTTCGCCGTTTTCATTCTTCTTGAAAATGCTTTGCAGGCGTTCGCTCACATCGTTTGCCACTTCATCCAGGCT
The DNA here is from genome assembly GCF_014961145.1 of Cruoricaptor ignavus. Lineage (NCBI taxonomy): Bacteria > Pseudomonadati > Bacteroidota > Flavobacteriia > Flavobacteriales > Weeksellaceae > Cruoricaptor > Cruoricaptor ignavus. The sequence goes on along the minus strand of NZ_CP063145.1, from coordinate 1,059,326 downwards.
CAGCATTGCGCCGCTTCCCTTTGGATGCTCCACTTTCAGCCTGTCGCCAAAATAATAGTGGAAACGCTGCAGGCTTTCCACCACCAGGAAATTCAGCGGAAACCAAATCGGGCCACGCCAGTTGCTGTTGCCGCCGAACATACTGCTGTCGCTTTCTGCCGCGGTGTAGCGTACCACATATTGCGTATCGTGCGCCGCGAAAACAAACGGGTTTTGCTCGTAGCATTTGGACATTGAGCGGATGCCATAATCGCTGAGGAATTCATTCGGGTCGCACATTCTCTCTAGAATTTTTTTCAGCCTTTTTTGCCGAAGGATGCTGATGAGATGCTTCTTTCCTTCGCCCTCAACCTGCCAGTTGGATACCAGCTCCGCAAGTTCTGGCTTATTGCGCAGCACCCAGTCCATCCTGGTTTTAAAGTTCGGAAGTTTCTCCAGCATTTCGTGGCTGATGACTTCCACGGCAAACATCGGGATGAGGCCTACCATACTCCGCAGTTTCAGCGAAATGGCGTCGCCGTTTTCCAGCTGAATAAGGTCGTAGAAAAAGCCGTCGTCCTCGTTCCACAGCCCGTCTTTATCGCCCAATTTGTTCATTGCCTGAGCGATGTAGAGGAAATGCTCGAAGAATTTTATCGCCATATCTTCGTACACTGGGTTGTACAGGGAGAGCTCCATTGCGATGCGCATCATATTGAGCGCGAACATCGCCATCCAGCTTGTGCCGTCGGCTTGCTCTAGGTGCTGTCCGTCGGGCAGTTCCATATTTCGGTCGAAGGCACCAATGTTATCCAGTCCTAAAAATCCGCCGCCGAAAATATTTTCGCCGCGCTTATCTTTCCGGTTTACCCACCAGGTGAAGTTCAGCAAAAGTTTTTGGAAAACGGCTTCCAGGAAGAAATAATCCGGCTTTTCGGAAAGCTTCGCATCAATTTTGAAAACGCGGAAGGTTGCCCAGGCGTGAACTGGCGGATTCACATCGCTCAGGTTCCATTCGTAGGCCGGCATTTGTCCGTTCGGCCGCATATACCATTCCTTCGTCAGCAGTCTCAGCTGTTCTTTGGCAAAATTGCCATCAATCAAGGCAAAAGGCACGCAGTGAAACGCCAAATCCCAAGTGGCATACCACGGATATTCCCATTTATCTGGCATCGAAATGATGTCCTTGTTGTGAAGGTGCTCCCAGTCCTTATTCCGCACGAAGCTTTCAAAATCCCGCTCAATTGAAAAATTTGGGTCGCCCTTCAGCCATTTGGAAACTTTGTAATGGTAAAACTGCTTGTTCCAGAGCAAGCCTGCGAAAGCCTGCCGCTGCACATTCCGCTCATCATCGCTTGCTATATCCTGCTGAATTTCCGCGTAAAATTCCTGGCACTCGTTTTTTCTCTTCTCGAAAATTTCATCGAAATCGTAGAAGGCATCCGGAAAAATATCGTGAGGACTGATCCTGAAATCGAAGATTTCAGAGCTCCCGGTCTTTATCACTTGCTCGATTGCAAAGCAAGCCTTCGTCCCGAATTTTTCAGGATTTACGGAATCATCACCGAAGAGAATGTGGTTATTAATGCCGTCTTTGTAGAAAAATCCTTCCTGCCTTGGTTCGCCGTATATCGCTTCTGGGTTGGTTTCGTTCTCGCAGAAAAGGCTCTCTGCACCACGGCTTCTCGAGTAGAAATTTCGCACCGCCATATCATTATGCTCAATTCCGATGATGCCCCGCTCTTTCTCGAAAAAATTCGGCTTGTAAGAATTGTAGCCCCACCTCCAATTGTTTCGGTACCAGATTGTTGGCAGTATTACCAGCGGTGCATCCCTTTCGCTGCGGTTGTGCACGGAAAGGCGGATGAAGATGTCTTCCGGGTCCACCTTGCAATATTCGATTTCCAGGTCGAAATATTCATCATTATCGAAGATTCCCGTGTCGATAATTTCAAATTCCGGGTCCTTTCTGCTGCGCGACAAATTCTCCTGAACCAGCTTCTCATAAGGGAAGGCACCGATGGGGTACTTGTAGAGCATCTTCATATATGAATGTGTGGGCGAACTGTCCAGATAGTAAAAAATTTCCTTCAAATCTTCGCCGTGGTTCCCCTGGTGGTTGCTCAGCCCGAAGAAGCGCTCCTTCAGCATCTCATCATTTTTATTCCAGAAGCTGAAGGCAAAGCACAGCCGCTGCTTGTTATCAGAAATCCCTGCGATGCCTTCCTCCGCCCATCGGTAGGTGTAGCTTTTCGCGGTATTATGCCCCGTGAAATCCCACGCATTTCCATCGGCGCTATAGTCTTCGCGCACATTTCCCCACTGTCTGTTGCTCACATAAGGCCCCCAGGTTTTCCACGCGTCATCCTGCAATCTTTGCCGTTCTGCAATCATATTTTGGCTCAATTATTTTACGAAGATAAAGTTTTTTCAAAATTTTTATGCAAATGAATTTTATACCGAAAAAAACTATATTTGCAGCTCACAACATTGAAGTTATCAGGAAAGGCTGAGGGAATAGACCCTGCGAAGCCTTAGCAACCCTCAGGATTGAGAAGGTGCTAAATTCTACCTAAAAATTTTAGGAAAGATAACCGAGAACGCAGTTTTCCTCTGGGCTTTTTCCGGCGAATTTCAATGATTAAATGTTTGTTTGAAATGAACCGTAAAGCCGAACTCTACCGCTCTCTTGGTGAAAGAATCCTGCTTCTGGACGGTGCTATGGGAACGATGATCCAGCGCTATAAGCTGGATGAAGACGATTACCGCTCCGCACGCTTCCAAGATTGGGAAAAGCCTTTGAAGGGCAATAATGATCTGCTCTCTCTTACCCGGCCGGAAATTATCGCGGCAATCCACAGAGAATATTTGGAAGCAGGCGCGGACATCATCGAGACCAACACATTCAGCGCCACCACCATAGCAATGGCAGATTATGGGATGGAAGATTTCGTTCAGGAAATGAATTTCCAATCTGCAAAAATCGCCCGCGAAGTTTGCGAAGAATTCAACGATAAAAATCCTGCGAAGCCCCGGTTCGTGGCAGGCTCCATAGGCCCTACGAACAAGACGGCGAGCCTTAGCCCTGATGTGAACGACCCCGGCTTCCGCGCCATTACCTTCGATGAGCTTCGCGAAGCCTACAAGCAGCAAGCCAAGGCTTTGATGGAGGGCGGCGCCGATATTCTTCTGGTGGAAACCATTTTTGATACGCTGAATGCCAAGGCTGCACTTTTCGCCATAGATGAAATCCAGGAAGAAAGCGGTGCGAAAATTCCTGTAATGGTTTCCGGTACCATCACAGATTCTTCCGGCAGAACGCTTAGCGGACAAACCGCTGAAGCCTTCCTTATTTCCGTTTCGCACCACGATTTGCTTAGCGTCGGTTTCAATTGTGCACTGGGCGCAAAGCAGCTCACGCCTTATCTGGAAACCCTCGCCAATCAGTCGGGTTATTACATTTCCGCCTATCCAAATGCTGGCCTGCCCAATGCTTTCGGCGGCTACGATGAATCGCCGGAGGCTATGGCAATGCAGGTGAAGGACTATGCGGAGCGCGGCATCGTGAATATTGTGGGCGGATGCTGCGGTACTACGCCTGCTCACATCGCTGCGATTGCCGATGTAGTGAAAGATTTTGAACCGAGAAAAATTCCGCAAACAATTTTGAGCTAGTCCAAAAATGGCAGAATATAATTACAGAACAGATTTCCGCCCGATGAAGCTTTCCGGGCTGGAACCACTCATCATCACGCCAGAATCCAACTTCATCAATGTAGGGGAAAGAACAAATGTGGCAGGCTCTAAAAAATTCCTGCGGCTCATTAAGGAAGAAAATTTTGCAGAAGCGTTGGAAATCGCGCGGCATCAGGTAGAAAACGGTGCCCAGATCCTGGATGTGAATTTTGACGACGGAATGCTGGACGGCCAATACTGTATGGTAAAATTCCTGAACCTGGTAGCCGCGGAGCCGGACATTGCGAGAATCCCGATAATGATAGATTCTTCAAAATGGGAAATCATCGAAGCCGGGCTGAAAGTGGTCCAGGGAAAAGCGGTGGTAAATTCCATCTCGCTGAAAGGCGGCGAAGCAGAATTCATCCGCCAGGCAAAGCTCGTGAAACGCTATGGCGCGGCATTAATCGTGATGGCTTTCGATGAGATAGGTCAGGCGGACAACCTTGAAAGGCGCATCGAAATCGCGAAAAGGTCTTACGAAATCCTCACCGAGAAAGTAAATTTTCCGCCTCAGGATATCATCTTCGATTTGAACATTTTCCCAGTGGCGACGGGGATGGAGGAGCACCGGAGGAATGCGCTGGACTTCATCGAAGCTACAAAATGGGTGCGCGAAAATCTGCCGTATGTCTCGGTTTCCGGCGGCGTTTCCAATGTATCTTTTTCGTTCCGCGGAAACGACAGAGTCCGCGAAGCGATGCACTCGGTTTTCCTGTTCCACGCGATAAAGACAGGGATGAATATGGGAATCGTAAACCCTGCAATGCTGGAAGTGTACGACGAAATTCCGCCCGATTTGCTGGCGCTGGTGGAAGATGTAATTCTGGACAGGAGGGCGGATGCTACGGAAAGACTGCTGGATTATTCCGAAAAAAACAAATCCGCGAAGAAAACCACCACGGAAGATTTGCAATGGCGAAGGGAAAATCTTCAGGAAAGAATTACTTACGCTTTGGTGAAGGGTATCGATAAATTCATCGAAGAAGATGTGGAAGAAGCCCGCCAAAATTCTGCGAGGCCTCTGGAAGTGATTGAAAATCAGCTAATGACGGGGATGAGCGTCGTAGGCGATTTATTCGGCAGCGGAAAGATGTTTCTACCGCAGGTTGTAAAATCGGCAAGGGTGATGAAGAAAGCCGTGGCATACCTGCAGCCATTCATCGAAGCAGAAAAAAGCGCGGACGAAAAATCAAACGGGAAAATTTTGATGGCTACTGTGAAAGGCGATGTTCACGATATTGGGAAAAACATAGTGAGCGTGGTGCTGGGCTGCAACAATTACGAAATCGTGGATCTGGGCGTAATGGTACCTGCGGAAAAAATTCTGGAAACGGCAGTGCGGGAAAAGGTGGACATCATCGGGCTGAGCGGGCTCATCACACCGAGCCTTGATGAAATGGTTTTCGTAGCGAGCGAACTGGAACGGCAGAACCTGAATTTTCCTCTGATGATAGGCGGTGCCACGACTTCCAAGGCGCACACCGCCGTGAAAATAGACCCAAGCTATAAAAATGCCGTGGTGCATGTAGCTGATGCTTCGCGCTCTGTGGGCGTTGTCACGGCGCTTCTTGGTGAGAACAGTGGGCAATTCGTTGCGGAGCTGAAAATGGAGTACGCTGAGTTCAGGGAAAATTTCCTGAACCGTCAGGTGGAGAAAAAATATGTTTCGATAGAAAAGGCGCGCGAAAATAAATTCCAAATCGATTGGGAAAATGCCGAGATTTCTGAGCCGAAGCAATTAGGCGTACAAACAATTGAAAATCAGAACCTTGGGGATTTGGTGGGGTTTATCGACTGGACGCCTTTCTTCAGAAGTTGGCAGCTTTTCGGGAAATTTCCTCAGATTCTGGAAGATGAAATCGTGGGGGAAGAAGCCACGAAACTCTTCGCGGATGCTCAAAAAATGCTCGGCGAAATCATTAGCCAAAAACTTCTGACGGCAAAGGCTGTGTACGGCATTTTCCCTGCCAATTCCAATGATCGGGATGATATTCTGGTGAGGGATTTGGGCGGAAACACGCAGACAATTTTCCGCACGCTTCGTCAGCAGGCCGAGCGTTCCGAAGGGAAAAGCTACCTGGCGCTTTCCGATTTCATTGCGCCGGAAAGTTCCGGAAGGCAGGATTACATAGGTGCCTTCTGCGTTTGTGCAGGGTTCGGCGCGGAAGAATTAGCGAAAAAATTTGAGCAGGAAAACGATGATTACAACGCCATAATGGTGAAGGCTTTGGCAGACCGTTTGGCAGAAGCTTTCGCGGAATTTCTTCACAGGGAAATCCGCACGAAAATCTGGGCGTATTCCGAAAACGAAAATCTGGAAAACGAAGATTTAATTTCCGAAAAATACAAGGGCATCCGGCCTGCGCCCGGGTATCCTGCCTGCCCGGACCATCTGGAAAAACTCAGCATTTTTTCGCTGCTGAATGTGGAGGAAAACATCGGCGTACACCTCACGGAAAGTATGGCGATGTATCCTACTGCCGCAGTTTCCGGCTATTATTTCGGCAATCCGGAAGCCAAATACTTTGGCGTGGGAAGAATCGGCAGAGATCAGCTGGAAGATTATGCCCAAAGAAAAAATATGGATGCTGAGCTGGCGGCAAAATGGCTGGCACCGAACTTGGCGGATTAACATTTAAAGTTCAAAAATCAAAGATTAGAGGAAGCCTTAATGAAATGAAAATAACTGAGCATATTAAAAAAGCCAACGGCAAAACGCTGTTTTCTGTGGAAGTAGTGCCGCCAACAAAAGGCGAAAGCATAGACGACCTGTACCGCAACATCGATCCGCTGATGGAGTTTCAGCCGCCATTTATCGATGTTACCACTTCGCGCGAAGAATTCGTTTACCTCGAAAAACACGGCGGCCTGATGGAACGCCGCATAACGAGAATGCGCCCCGGGACGCTGGGAATCTGCGCCGCGATAATGTACAAATACGGTGTGGATACCGTGCCGCATGTGCTTTGCGGCGGCTTCACAAGGGAAGAAACAGAGTATCTTCTCGTGGATTGCCTGTACCTCGGCATCGAGAATGTGATGGCGCTCCGTGGGGATGCACGCAAAGGCGAAAGCCATTTTGCGCCTACAGACGGCGGCAATGCCAATGCCGGCGAGCTTGTGCGGCAGATAGATGATGTAGGCCACGGAAAATTTCTTACGGATGAAGGCAGGGCTTGGGAAAATTCCAAATTCTGCATCGGTGTGGCGGGCTATCCGGAAAAGCACATCGAATCGCCATCTTTGAAATATGACCTGGAAAAGCTGAAGCAGAAAGTGGACGAGGGCGCGGATTATGTGGTGACGCAGATGTTTTTTGACAATCAGAAATATTTTGCCTTTGTGGATGCCGCCCGAAACATCGGGATCACGGTGCCGATAATCCCCGGCATAAAGCCCGTGGCTACGAAAAACCATTTGTCCATTTTGCCCAAGACTTTTAAAATTGATTTGCCAGAAGATTTGATAAAAGCGATGGATACGGCGAAGGACAACGCTGCGGTGCGGGAAATCGGGATAGAATGGGCGGTGGCACAATGCAGAGAGCTGCTGGATTTCGGCGTGCCGGTGCTGCATTTTTATTCAATGGGAAAGAGCAGCAATATCACGAAAATTGCTGAGCAGGTGTTTTAGCCGACCAGATAAAAACCGTCCAATTTTTCGCGGCAGAGTGTTTCAATCACATCTATCCACCGATCTTCATCGTTCAGGCAGGGCAGATAGTGGAATTCCTTTCCACCGGAATGAAGGAAGGTTTCCCTGCCTTCCTCGGAAATTTCTTCCAAAGTTTCCAAACAATCCGAAACGAAGGCCGGGCAGCAAATCGCCAGATTTTTCACGCCTTTCTTCGGAAGATTTTCCAAAGTTTCATCGGTATAAGGCTCAATCCACTTGTCCCTTCCCAATCTTGATTGAAACGAAACTATCGTTTTTTCCTTCGGAATGCCGAGTTTTTCAATCACCAATTCCGTAGTTTTATAGCACTGATGGCGGTAGCAGAATTTGTGCGACGGCCTGGATTCTTCGTGGCAGCAATCGCCAATTTTGCAGGTATCGGTAGGGTCCGTTTTGTAGAGATGCCGTTCCGGAACGCCGTGATACGAGAACTGCAGCGCATCGAACTCTTCCGGTAATTTTTCGCGCAAGCTTTCCGCAAGGCAATCGATGTAAATATCCCTGGCGTAAAACGGCTCCACATACGAAATCTGCACGCCCGGAAATTTTTCCTTCCGCACTTCCTCCGCCTTATCCACCACAGTTTCCGTAGTGCTCATCGCATACTGCGGATAAAGCGGAAAAAGCACAATGTTCGTAACTCCCTGATTTACAAGTTTTTGAATGCCATTTTCTATGGAAGGCTCGGCGTATCTCATCCCGATTTCTACGGGAACATCGAAGCGCTGCTGAAGCTTCTCGCGGATTTGTTCTGTAATGATGATGAGCGGCGAACCATGCTCTGTCCACACCGTTTTGTAGGCTTCCGCCGATTTTTTCGGGCGCTTTCTTAGGATGATGCCACGCACCAAAAGCGAACGGAAAAACCACCGGTAATCGATGACTTTTTCGTCCATCAGAAATTCATCCAAATATTCCTTCACATCCGGAACGGAAGTAGATTTCGGCGAGCCGAGATTTACCAGAAGTATGCCCTTTTTGTTCAAAGTTTAAAGTTAAATGTTCAAAGATTAAAGTTCAGGGGTCAGGGTTCAAAGTTTAAGGTCTGAAATCAAAGTATGCGTTGCACATTAAATTTTGAACTTTGAATTTTAAACTTGAAACTATCAACCATTTACCGCCTCCACGCTTTCCACAAGCTCTGGCACGAATTGCTTCAGCAAACTTTCGATGCCGCCCTTCAAAGTAGCCGTAGAACTTGGGCAACCGCTGCAGGCACCCTGCAAAAGCATTCTCGCCGTCTTCGTTTCAGCATCGTATTCAATCAGCGAGATTTTCCCGCCGTCGTTCTCCACAGCTGGCGCTACATACTCCGTAAGGATGTCGGAAATCCGCTGCTCATCGTCCGTATATTCCCTGTTAATCAGCTGCTCCACAGGGTTTTCGTGTTTCGTGGGCGATTTTTCGGAAACCGTTTTTCCCTGCTGAAGAAAATCGGCGATGAAGCTGCGCACCGCCACCATCACTTCGTTCCACTGCACGGAATCGTTTTTGGTAACGGCCACGAAGTTATCCGAGATGAAAACCTCTTCCGCAAAATCAAACTGATCTAAAATCCCTTTTGCCAAAGGAACTTGCGAAGATTCCTCCCTGGATTTCACTTCCACGAAACCATCCAGAATCAGCTTGTTCGAAACGAATTTCATCACATTAGGATTGGGCGTCATTTCCGCATAAATCGGGAAGATTTCGCGCGGTTTCTGCCGGTAAATTCTCGGGTTGGCAAGCAGCTCGTCCTCAATCACATTTTTCAGGTTGGCCTGCACCATATCCCATTCCACCGTGTCCTGCTTTGCCACGGCAACGAAGTTGGCGGTGATGAAAATCTTATCCACGAAAGGATAATTGAACAGTTCCTGCGCCAAAGGGATTTCGGAAACATCGGAATTTCTGTCGAGCTCTACAGCGCCAGGAATCAGGGTATAATCCGCCACGAACTTCATCACTTTAGGATTGGCCGTAGGCTCTATGGTAATTTCGCGCATTTATTTTTTTGCTAAAAACAAATGCAAAAATACGGGAAAAAGAATTAGCGAAATGAATAAGTCTTGTGGACAGAGAAAAGATTTATTAAATTTAAAACTTCAAACCATCAAACTTCAAGAATGGCATTAATCAAGGAACTTCTCGGGAAATCGCCGCAAATTGGCGAGAATACCTTCCTGGCGGAAACTGCCGTAATCATCGGCGATGTTTCGATGGGCAGAGACTGCAGCGTGTGGTACAATGCGGTAATCCGTGGCGATGTGCATTACATCAAAATCGGCAGCAAGGTGAACATCCAGGATAATGCGATGCTGCACTGCACCTACGAAAAATTCCCGCTGAACATCGGCAACAATGTTTCAATAGGCCATAGTGCGATCGTGCATGGCTGCACGATACACGATAATGTGCTGATTGGGATGGGTGCCATAGTGATGGACGATTGCGTAGTGGAAAGCGACAGCATTGTGGGCGCAGGAAGCGTGGTGACGCAGGGTACGCACATAAAATCCGGCGAGGTATGGGGCGGCGTTCCAGCGAGGAAGATTAAGGATATTTCGCGCGAACTTCTGGAAGGCGAGGTGAACAGGATTGCGAATAATTATGTAAAATATTCCTCCTGGTACAAGTAGCGGTTGCTGCCATTTTTGAAAAACTTACATTTGCGATGAAATTTTTCCTATGAAAAAAAAACTCAAGGACATTTGGGAAATTACCAAACGAACCTTCAAGGATTATGGCACCCGCAATGCGGGTACAGATGCTGCGGCACTGGCGTATAGCGCGATTTTCTCAATTCCCGGCCTGCTCATCATCGTGATCTGGACGGCGGGCATCTTCCTCGGGGAGGAGGCGGCGCGCGGCGAAGTTTCCCGCGTGCTTGGCGAACTAATGGGAGCGGAGGTAGGGAAAACGATCGAGGAGCTTATCCTAAAAAGTATGGTGGATAAGGACGACTGGTTTATGAAAATCATAGGTGTGGCGGCGCTGGTCTTCGGTGCTACCAACTTCTTCTTCCAGCTGCAGAAATCGCTGAACAAGATGTGGGAAGTGCGCCCCGCCCCGAAACAGGCGTGGTACCGCTTCCTGCTGGACCGTGCCAACTCCCTAGGTATGATCCTCACCATCGGCTTCCTGCTGCTGGTCACGATGGTCATCTCCTCTATGATTGGCCTGCTGAACAATTACATCGTGCAGTGGTTCCACCTGGATACGCTGTTTTGGGTAAACCTCGCAAATTTTGTGATAGGCTTAATAATTACGACCGTACTTTTCGCAATGATGTTCAAGATTCTTCCGGATGCAGATATTGAGTGGCGCTCCGTCTGGCTGGGAGCTTTCGTGACTTCCTTGCTTTTTGCCGTTGGGAAATTTGCGCTCACCCTTTATTTCGATAACTTCAAGCCATCTTCCAGCTTCGGTGCGGCGGGGACGGTGGTGCTGCTGATGATGTGGATCAATTACACCTGCCAGCTCATCTTCCTCGGGGCGGAATTTACCAAAGTTTCTGCAAGGTATTACGGGCATAAAATTGAGCCATCTCCTCACGCAGAATCCGTGCCGCAGATCAACACACCCGAGGAAGCCGATGAGTTTATAAGGGAGAAGGTGATGAAGCGCGTGGCGCCCGACACAAAAACCCACCACGATGCAATGATTTAGCGCTATTTGATTTGGAAAAGATGATATAATCTTGCGCCTCGCATTTTGGATATTTTCGAGCTTGCCGAGTACACCAACCGAAGCATTTTCCTCACAGGAAAGGCTGGCACCGGGAAAACCACTTTCCTGAACGATTTCGTGCGCCGCTCAGCGAAGAAGCACATCGTTCTTGCGCCCACAGGGATTGCGGCAATTAATGCAGGCGGCGTTACAATCCACTCAATGTTTGGGCTGCCGCTGCGGAATTTTATACCTACGATAGACCGCATTGATGAAAACCGAGCGATGAACATCCCAGACCTTGTGTCGCATTTCCGGTACCGGAAGGACAAGCTGAAACTGCTTCGCGAAGTGGAAATCATCATCATCGATGAAGTCTCGATGCTTCGTGCCGATGTGCTGGATATGGTGGATTTTTCGCTGCGCCACATCAGGAGAAATGCCCAGAAATTCGGCGGCGTACAGATGCTATTCATCGGAGATTTATACCAGCTGCCGCCGGTTGTAAAGGACGAGGAATTTATGATGCGGTTCTACAGCTCGCCGTTTTTCTTCGACAGTTTTGCTCTGAAAGAATTACCGCTCATCACCGTAGAACTCACGAAGGTTTACCGCCAAAAAGACGAGCATTTCCTGAAAATCCTCAACGCAATCCGTAATGGAAACCGCGACGAAATTGATTTCGAAACGCTGAATTCCCGCTATATCCCGAATTTTGAACCTGGTGACGAAGCCTTTGTACACCTTACCTCACACAATTTTATGGCGGATGGCATCAACCGTAAAAAGCTCAGCGAGCTGCACGGCCCGTCGTACTTCTACCCTGCGGAAATCGAGGGTGATTTTAATGAAAATCAGTTCCCGAACGATGCGGAGCTTGAGCTGAGAGTGGGCGCACAGGTGATGTTCATCCGCAATGATGCATCCAGCGAGAGAAGGTATTTCAACGGGAAACTGGCGGAAGTTGTGGCGCTTTCCGAAGATGAAATCTCCGTAATCATCGATGGTGAAAACGAGCCGTACAAACTGAAGCGCGAAATATGGCTGCAGAAAAAATACTCTCTGGCTGCGGACAAAAGCATTCAGGAAGAAGTTCTCGGCAGCTTTCAGCAGTTCCCGATTCGTTTGGCGTGGGCTGTTACCATCCACAAATCTCAGGGTTTAACTTTCGACCGCGTCATCATCGATGCGGGGAAATCCTTTGCATCTGGCCAGGTTTATGTGGCGCTCTCACGCTGCCGAACGCTGGAAGGCATCGTGCTGAAATCGAAGATTTCGCGGGAAGTGATTTTCAGTGACCATCGTGTGGAAAATTTTCAGACGGAAACCGGTGCCAATGACAGAATCAACGAAATTCTCAGCGCAGAAAAATTCGATTTCGCTATTGCTAAAGTTTTGAGATTCACCGATTTACAATGGATTAAGCAGGCGGTTTCAGGTTGGTATAATTCTGCAAAAACAAGCCGTTTTCTTGACAAAGAAAAAGCGGCCGATATTCATTTCCTGCTTGAAAAAGATGTGGACAATTTGGCAGAGATTTATGCAAAATTCGCAAAAGTTTTAACGCAGAAATCGCGGCGAAACGATGTGGAAGACAATTGGGCAGAGGTTGAAGCCAAGGCAAAAGGCGCCGTGAATTTTTTCTACCAAAATGTGAACGAGAAAGTTTACATCCCGCTGAAAGAATTTTATGCTGAGACAAAGGGTGGGAAAGGCCTGAAGGAATACAACGAAGTTACGCGCACTTTGCTTACCGATTTGGAAGATTATCTGGAGGATTTAAAACGGGTAAAACTACTTGATTATCAATTATTTAATAAAGATGAGAATTCAGAAATCAACAAGGCTGTTGCGAAAAAGCCTTCGCCTTCCATTACTTTTGAAATGTTCCAAAACGGAAAATCTATTCCGGAAATCTGCAAAACGCGCGGACTGATGAAAAGCACGATTTATGGGCATCTTGCGGAATTCGCCTCGGAAGGTAGGCTCGAAATCGAACGCATCGTGCCAAACGAACGCCTGGAAATTTTTGGAAAGGCTTTTGCTAAAGATAAGATGGACTGGAACCTTACGCAGTGGAGGAATTTTCTACCTTCGGAATTTGAGTTTCAGGAGCTGAGATTACTTGTTAACCATTTTGCATTTTTAGCAAAGAATAATGAAAAATTTTGAATTATCCGTATTAGACCTTGCACCTGTAAAAAAGGGCAAAACCATTCTTAACACTTTTGAAGACAGCCTGGATTTGGCAAGAACCGTGGAAAGCCTGGGCTACAAGAGATTCTGGCTTGCCGAGCACCACAATATGAAGAGCATCGCAAGCTCGGCAACTTCCGTGCTCATCGGCTATATAGCCGGCGGAACGAAAAAAATCCGGGTAGGATCAGGCGGCGTAATGCTGCCCAACCACAGTTCGCTCGTCATCGCAGAACAGTTCGGAACGCTGGAAACGCTTTATCCCGGCAGAATAGATTTGGGCGTTGGAAGAGCGCCAGGAACTGACGGCATTACGGCGAAAGCCCTGGGCAGAAATCCGGCAAGTATTAATGAGCAGTTCCCGCGGCAAATTCAGGAGTTGCAGTACTTTTTCTCTGAAAATCAAGAAGATGCGCCAATTCGTGCGGTGCCTGGTGAAGGGCTGAACATCCCGATTTACATCCTTGGTTCCAGCACGGATAGTGCTTGGCTCGCTTCGGAAATGGGCCTGCCCTACGCTTTTGCGGCGCACTTTGCACCGGATCAGATGGAAATGGCGTTTAAAATTTACCACCAAAATTTCAGGCCGAGCGAATATCTTGCCGAGCCATACACCATTGCCTGCGTGAACGGAATAGCTGCGGACACCGATGAACAGGCACAAAAACTGAGCAACACGCTGTATATGGCGTTCACGAACATTGTGCGGGACAATAGACAGCCCTTCGGTCCGCCGCCTGAAAATATGGACGAAATCTGGAGCCCGATGGAAAAGGCCTATGTGCAAAAAATGCTTCGGGTGAGCTTCATTGGCAGCAAAGAAACGATTGCTGAGGAATTATCAAATTTTCAAAAAAGAGTGATGGTTGATGAAATAATGATAACGGCGCACATCTACGACCACGATGCAAGAAAGCACTCGTACAGAATCATAAAGGAAGCGGCGGAAAGCCTGACCTAGAACTCGGCGGAAAATTCTACGCTTGCGCCGGAACATTCGCCGTTCATTGGCGGTGCGGTTTTGGTGATTTTAATTTTGATAAAAGAAATCTGCGGAAATTTTTCGTGGATTTTTTTGATGATTCTTCCCGCAACATTTTCCAAAAGCTTCGATGGAATCAGCATTTCTTCCCGAATAATGTCGTTCAGATCGGCATAGCTGATGCCGTCGTTCAGGTCGTCAGTTTCTGCAGCCTTCCGAAGATCGGCGTGAAATTCCGCATTCAAGAAATAGTAAGTGCCGATGATTTTCTCTTCCGGCAAAACGCCGTGGTATGCGTAGATTTTCAGGTTTTCGATGAAGATTTTCGAGTTCATTATTTGATGGCTTCGGAAAGCTCCAGCATTTTTTCGATTGGTTTCAGCGCTTTCAGGCGTAGTTCTTCCCCAATTGTAATTTCTGGGAGTTCGTATTTCATACAGAGGTAAAGCTTTTCCATCGTGTTTCGCTTCATAAAAAAGCATTCCGAGCAGTTGCAGCTTTCGTCGTACACCTGCGCCGGGATTAGCGTTTTCTGCGGTGCCCGCTTTTTCATCTCGTGCAATATGCCTTCTTCCGTAGCCACGATGAATTTCTGGCTATCATCTTTTTCCACGAAATTCAAAAGGGCAGAAGTTGAGCCGATAAAGTGCGCCAATTGTAGCACTGGCTCTTCGCTTTCAGGGTGGGCAATCAGCTTGGCATCAGGGTTTTCCGCGAGTTGTTTGGCGATGCGCTCCATCGAAAACGCCTCGTGCACAATGCAGCTGCCATCCCACAAAATCATATCACGGCCGGTTTTTTTCATCAGGTAGCGTCCCAGATTTTTATCCGGCGCAAAAATTATCGGGCGGTCTTTCGGCATCGATTCAATAATCGTCTCAGCGTTCGAGCTTGTTACGATGATATCGCTCTCAGCCTTCGTCTCAGCGTTGCAGTTGATGTATGTGGCAATCAATGCGTTAGGGTGTTCTTCGCGCATTTTCCGCAAGCCTTCGCCGGAACATCCGTCGGCAAGCGAGCATCCGGCCTGTGTGTCTGGCAGGACCACCTTTTTCGTAGGGTTCAGGATTTTTGCAGCTTCCGCCATAAAGTGCACGCCGCAAAACGCAATCATATCAGCGTCCGTATTCTTTGCCTGCCTCGCTAATTGCAGTGAATCGCCCAGAAAATCAGCGATGTCCTGAATTTCCGCTGGCTGATAATAATGCGCCAAAATCACCGCGCTTTTTTCCTTTTTTAAGTCTAAAATCGCCTGTACCAGTTCTTCACCTTGGGGAATGGCGTAATCTGAAATATCCAAAAAACCTTTTACGGGCAGGTTGGCTTTTGCTGTTTCAAGTGAATTATTCATTATTCAATAAATAGTGTAAAAAATTATGAATTTAAAAATTCTGAAATTGCCTCGGAAATTTCATTTTTCGCATTTTCAAGGCTGTCGTTTACGATTATTTTATCAAATTGATTTCGGTATGTGAGTTCTTCCGCCGCTTTTTCCACGCGTAATTTGATCGTTGGCAAATCATCAGTTCCACGAGAAATCAAACGCTGTTCCAACTCTTCAATATTTGGCGGCATTATGAAAATTGAGAGCGCTTTTTCGCCAAAATACTTTTTCAGTGAGATGCCGCCCTTTACATCCACATCGAAGATTACCACTTTTTCCAAGGATGAAATTCGTTCAATCTCCGATTTTAAAGTGCCGTAAAATTTACCAGGATAAACTTCTTCAAACTCTACAAAATCCTGATTTTCAATGCGTTGTCTAAAATCTTCTTCGGTGATGAAGAAATAATCCTTCCCGTGAATTTCCGTTCCGCGCAAAGCTCTTGTAGTTGCGGTGATGGAAAATTCCAGCTGCGGAAATTTTTCCAGGCAATATTTTACCAGCGTGGTTTTGCCGCTTCCTGAAGGCGCCGAAAAAATGATTACTTTTTCCATTTTCATGATTGATGAGCGATAAAGATAACTTGTTGATGCCTAAGGCTTTAGGCTATAAAATATTCATCGTTTGCTCTTTAATTTTTTCCAGACTGTCTTTCATCAGCACCACAAGTTTCTGGATTTCAGCGTGGTTGGCCTTCGATCCCAGCGTGTTGATTTCCCGGCCCATCTCCTGCGCGATGAAGCCCAGTTTTTTTCCGTTCTGTTGCTCTTTTTGCAAAACTTCTTCGTAATATTTCAGATGCTGTGCCAGCCGAACTTTCTCTTCCTGAATATCCAGTTTTTCCGTGTAGAAAGCCATTTCCTGATAGAATCTCGTTTCATCCGCTTCAAAATCTTTCAGCGCATTCTGGAAGCGCTGCCTTACGGTTTCCAGCCGCTCACTTTCATAAGGATTTACGCTTTGCAGATTTTCGCGAATTTCAGCAATATTTTCGCGAATATCGAAATTTAAAGCCTCGCCTTCAATTTTCCGGAACTCATTAAATTTTGCAAGGCATTCCGAAATGAGATATTTTAAGTAAATCCACTCATTTTCTGAGAATTCTTCATTTTCGGTAGAAAGTACATCGGGCATTTTAAGCGCCATTTTCAAATATTGAAAATTCGGCGCATCATCCGCAATTTTTCGCAATTGGGAAATGTAATTTTCCACCAAATCCTGATTGATTTTCGCTGATGAATTTTCCTCGGTATTTTCAATGGTTATGTAGCAGTCCGCTTTTCCGCGTAAAATGCTGTCGCTCAATGTTTTGCGAATTTCAAATTCTTTCTCGCGGTATTTTTGCGCAAGGCGAAGATTAAGGTCTAACTGTTTGCTGTTCAGCGATTTGATTTCCACGCTGATTTTTTTTCCTTCAAAAATGCCCTCGCTGCGCCCAAAACCTGTCATCGATAGTACCATTCTGCTGAGTTTAGTGTGCAAATATAAGTTTTCGGCAATTTTCTTTCGGGATGGCTTTTTTTTTAAATTCTCTATCTTTGGAAGATATTTTCCTGAATGAAAAAGTTTTGTTTAATATTATTCTCCACAGTAGCAGTGCTTAGCTGCAAAAAAGAGGAGAAACTTCCGGAGTCTACTGTTGTGGAAACGAATCAGGCAGAAATTGCAACCAACGAAGTAGCCACGCTCGCCGTAGCTCCCGATCTTGGGAAGACCATTTTCACGCAGGAGGGTAGGGTGGTGATTGCGTTCGATTCCCGCTCGCAGAAGGGCGAGGTTGTTGTTAATGGTAAGCCTTACACATTAAATAACATCGAGTTTTCTGAAAATAGCTACAGGCTCAGCGGCGATGATGTAAGCATCAGTGCGGAAAACGGAGATTTTGGCGAAGTGGAATCCGACTGCGCATATGGCGAATTTCCGTCGGTAAGGATAGTGGCAGGCGGTGCGCAGGTGCAGCTCCGGAATGTGAAAGTGCAGGACTGCCCAGAATTGTAAATGAACCCCTCTCTGTTGAAAATCAATGCCGTAGCGGTGGATACTGCAGAACTCCGGAGGGAATTTCTAGATTTCCCCGCGAGGCTGTATGCCGATGATCAAAATTATATCCGCCCGCTGGATCAGGACATTGAGAAAGTTTTTGATCCTAAAAAAAATAAACTTTTCCAGACCGGGGAATGCGAGAGATTTCTTTTCAAAAATTCCGAAGGAGATACCATCGGCAAGGTGGCGGTTTTCGTGAATCCTAATTATACCAATGATCAGCCCACGGGCGGCATCGGTTTTTTCGACTGTGTAAACGATCAGGAGGTTGCCAATTTTATTTTTGATTTTTGTAAAGACTGGCTTCTTCGCAGGGGTATGGAGGCTATGGATGGCAGTATAAACTTCGGGGAGCGGGATCAGTTCTGGGGCGTTCTGGCGGAGGGCTTCAGCGAGCCCCTTTACGGAATGAACTACAACGCGCCCTACTACCCGGCCCTTTTCGAGAATTATGGTTTCAGGCTGTACTTCAATCAGTTATGCTACAGCAGGCCTGTGCATGCGGAGCTTTCGCGGCACTTCAGGCTTTCTCACAGGAAGCACCTGGCCAACCCGGATTTCTCCGTACGGCATTTGCGGAAGAATGAGCTTGAGAAATTTGCAAAAGATTTTACTGAAATTTACAATCTCGCCTGGGCTGGCCACAGCGAAGGCGGGAAGGAGCTGGATTTTCCAAAAGTCCTGAAAATGTTCCGGAGTATGAAACCCGTGCTGGACGAGAACATCATCTGGTTCGCCTATCATAAGGACCGCCCCGTGGCAATGTGGGTCAATATCCCGGACCTTAATCAGTGGTTTAAATATTTGCGGGGAAAATTTGGGATTTTGCAAAAATTAAAATTCCTTTTTTTTAAAAAAATAAGGAAAAATACCAAGATGGTAGGCATCGTTTTCGGAGTAGTGCCGCAGTGGCAGAGAACCGGCGTGGAAGGGCTGATGATAGTGGAAGGGGCCTCGCACATTCAGAAAAAAACGGCATACGAAACCACCGAGATGCAGTGGATTGGAGACTTTAATCCAAAAATGATGCACATCGCAGAGGCGCTGGATACGCGGATCACCCGCCGGCTAGTGACCTACCGCTACCTCTTCGACAGGAGCAGGGAATTCAGGCGCCACCCTATGGTGTAGGCAAGGGCTATCTCACCGGAGTGCGGAATTCGCCATAGCCCAGCAGTCCGTCGTAGTTTCGGCCAAACGGGCGGTAGTACAGGTACGCCTGGTAGAGGTTTTCAGTTTGCCAGAAATTCCCGTTGATTTCCCCGAAATTCGGAGTGCCCCCGCCGGATCTTGTCGCGAGTATGTAGTTGTAAAAGCCCTGTTTCAGGTAGATTTTCGCTATGTATTTTTTTGCATTTTCATCATAAAACATCTGGTTTTTTTGCGAAGGTTGAAATTCGTTAAACCCGCCCAGCACGAAAATTTCCTTGTCAACCGGCTCGGAATCCAGCGCAAAATACACCCAGCTGTAGTCGCCCTCGCGGTGCGGGTCTCGCTCGGTTCCCAGGTCGTTCCTGCGGAAATAGTAGGCACCGTTCACATCCGGCATATACTGATAATTCTGCGGGAATGCCCAGACTGGAAACAAATAGGTATAATACTGATCCTCAATGCTTTCTGTGGCAGACACCATATCGAAAGCCGCGGTGATATTTTTATTATCGAAGTAATAAAATTCATTATTGCCAGGGAAAATGATGCCGGGATGCTGGAAAGTGATACGGTTGGCAAGAACGGAGGTCGGGCGGATGTTATCAATCCGCATCCAAGGATTGTTGTTCTGTACTACGCTCATAGTCAGCAAGTTAGCCACGGAGTTTATATCGTATCCTTCTGAAGTCGCCTGTACCTCCACACGCTGGTTCGCGGCAGGTTGCCTGGCGTCCGCCGTACGGCTCACGCGCAGAGAAGCGCTGGCAAGGCCCTCCGAGATGCTGAATCTCCTTCGGAAAAGCGGCCGCTCGGGTGAATTTTCGTAAACAATAAGCTCAAAGTTTCCGGAAATTTTCGGCTGCATTTTCTCGTTTGGAAATTTCAGTTCATAATGGGTGTACTTCTGCAGTGTATTGAAGGAATAGCTGTAATTATCGATGAGTCCGCTCATACTGCCGCTTGCGATTTCGGTAAAAAAAAGTCCGTCCGGCTGCCAGTTCCGGTCGCAATGGCGAATGGTGTAGCGGTACAGCCTGCTTGTATTATCGAAATCATCGAAGCGGAGAATCAGCGATTCATTAAAGCCAATCACCGGGGTTTCATCGTTGGTTTGAGGATTAAAAAGCTGGATGCCGTGGATGTTTTGACAAAAAAAATGGGTTGAAATTAGCAGAAAAAAAAATGCTGCGCGCTTCATCTTGGAAAGATTTGGAAAAATTTTCCCCAAATTTAAACTAAATTTGCCTAATGATTTCCGAAGATTTCCCAATCAAAAACCGCGTAGCAGAAAGTGGCCTCATCAATTTTGACCTTGCCGAACTGATTCCGGAAGGCACGCGCAAAAGCATCGACCTGAAAGATTATCTCTTCGAAGGCATTATCCTGAAAGAAAAGGATTTCCGTGAAAAAGTGGCAGCAATCAACCCGGAAGATTTTCGCGATTGCTTCGTGAACATCCACAATTCTGCGGATGCCATCGTTCCGCTTTGGTCGTATTTCCTGCTCACTTCCAGGCTCAGCGGTTTTGCGAAAAAAATCGTTTACGGCAGCCCTGCAGATTTGGAAACGATGCTAATGCACGACGCCATTTCAACCTACGATTTTTCGCCGTTAGAAAACAAGCGCGTTCTGGTAAAAGGCTGCTCAGAAAAGGAAATCCCGCTGAATGCCTACATAGAACTCGTGGAAAAGCTGCGCCCACTTGTAAAATCCCTGATGTTCGGCGAAGCCTGCAGCAGCGTGCCGATTTTCAAAAATTGATTATCTTGCAAAAAAATTTCATGAATTTAATAGACTTACTTACCGGCAATGCGGGCGCACAAGTTGCCCAGCAGGCCGAAAACCGCTACGGCGTGGAGAAAAACCAGATGATTGCCTTGGCAGCTGTAGCCGCACCGCTGATAATTTCCTATCTGCAGAAAAAATCCCGCGAAAACCCTTCCGAAGCGGAAGCCCTGAACAACGCGCTGGACAAAGACCACGATGGAAGCATCATCAGCAATCCTGCACAGGCAGCAGAACGCCAGGAAGAAGGCTCATCCATCTTGTCTCACATTTTCGGCAGCAAAAAATCTGAAGTGGAAAACCAGCTGGCGCAACAAACCGGGATTTCGCAGAACCAGATCGGCGCCCTGCTTGCGATGCTTGCACCGGTGATTATGGGCTACATCGGCCAGCAGAAACGCCAGAACAATGTAGGTGCCGGCGGAATCGGCGATTTGCTGGGTGGCATCCTGAACAACACCGCTGCCCAGGCAGGCAGCGCAAATCCGCTGAACAATATTTTGTCATCCGTACTTTCCGGTCAGCAAGGCGGCAATAATCCCTTTGGCGAAATTCTCGCCGGATTGGGCGGCGCGCCGCAGCAAAAACAAAACGGACTGGGCGGACTTTTCGGTAGTTTGTTTAAATAATTAAAAAAACCGAAGCGAATTTGCTTCGGTTTTTTTCTTTAAACTTCGGCGTTTTCCGTAGGCTCGGTTTGTTCGCCCACCTTTTTCCGCACCTTTGCTTTTGGCGCCGGTTTCTCGTTTTCATCCATCACCTTCACAGGTATTTTCGCCGCAGATCTCCTGCGCTGCCGCGTTTTCCCATAGCTTCCGGAAGTTATTTTTCCGCGCTTCGTCTTCTTATCGCCTTTTCCCATTTTTACGAATTTTTCAAATTTTAAACGAATTTAGCAAAAATTCATCAAACCTGCAAATTCATTCTCAATAATTTGGGCGTGCCGCTGCACTTCGTTCGTTTCGGCGCTCGCTTCGCTCGCGCGTTCCACTCACTCCGTTTAGCGTCGGGCTATCCGCTTCTACTCCTCGCTTTGCCGCTCCGCTTCGCTTCGCGGCTACGCTGCGGGGTATCCGCTACTATCCCTCACGCAAAATCCCACCGCCAAAATCCATATCTTTGCAGAATTAGAATCAAGACCCAAGAACCGAGATTCAAGAATTGAGACGCAAAAAGTTTGAAGGTTAGAAATTTCATTTGCAATCAGCGCACGAATTAAAAACTGCCCTAAAATCTTGACTCTTGGCTCTCGCAGCTAAAATCTAAAACGCGAATGTTCCGAACACATACGAACGGCGAACTCACCGCCAAAAATTTAAACGAAGAAGTAACGCTTGCAGGCTGGGTGCAAACCGTGCGAGACAAAGGCTTTATGATCTGGATTGACCTGCGTGACAGATACGGCATCACGCAGCTTGTTTTTGATGAAGACCGCAGCGACAAAGCGCTGCTCGAGAAAGCGCGGGAAATCGGTAGGGAGTTCGTCATCCAGGTCAAAGGAAAAGTCATCGAACGCTCGTCCAAAAACCCGAAAATTCCAACCGGCGAAATCGAGATTTTGGCAAGCGAACTCAACATTCTGAACGAATCCGAACTGCCACCATTCACCATCGAAGATGAAACCGACGGCGGCGAAGAACTTCGGATGAAGTACCGCTACCTGGACATCCGAAGAAATCCCGTGAAGGACAAGCTGATGTTCCGCCACAAAATGGCGCAGAAAGTCCGCAACTATTTGTCCGAAAAAGGTTTCGTAGAAGTGGAAACGCCGGTGCTCATCAAATCCACACCGGAAGGCGCACGAGATTTCGTGGTGCCAAGCCGGATGAATCCCGGGCAGTTCTACGCCCTGCCGCAATCTCCGCAAACCTTCAAGCAACTGCTGATGGTGGGCGGTTTAGACCGGTATTTCCAAATCGTGAAATGCTTCCGCGATGAAGACCTTCGTGCCGACAGACAGCCGGAATTCACGCAAATCGATTGCGAAATGGCATTTGCCGAGCAGGAAGATGTGCTGCAGATTTTCGAAGGCCTCACCAAATCCCTGCTGAAGGAAGTGACAGGCAAAGATTTCGCGGATTTCCCAAGAATGACCTACGATGAAGCGATGCGCAGATTTGGGAATGATAAGCCAGACATACGCTTCGGAATGGAATTCGTGGAACTGAACGATGTGGCTAAAGGCCGCGATTTTAAGATTTTTGACGATGCGGAACTTGTGGTGGGAATTTGCGTAGAAAATGCGGCTGACTGGACGCGCAAACAAATCGACAACTATACGGACTTCGTGAAACGCCCGCAGATTGGCGCTTCCGGAATGGTGTGGGTAAAATATCAGAACGACGGCACGCTGACTTCCTCGGTGAATAAATTTTACGATGAAGCGGCCTTGAAAATTATCGCTGAAAAATTTGGCGCAAAACCAGGCGATTTACTGCTGATTCTCAGCGGCGATGAAAGCAAAGTTCGCGCGCAGCTATCCGCACTGAGAATGGAACTTGGCAATCAGCTTGGCTTGAGAAAAGGCGACGAATTTGCACCGCTTTGGGTGGTGGATTTTCCGCTTCTGGAATGGGATGAAGAATCTGGCAGGTTTCACGCGATGCACCATCCCTTCACATCGCCGAAGCCTGAGGACATCGCGCTGCTCAGCGAAAACCCTGGCAATGTGAGAGCTAATGCCTACGATTTGGTTTTGAACGGCAATGAAATTGGCGGTGGTTCCGTGCGGATTTTCGACCGGGAATTGCAATCCAAAATGTTCTCACTTCTCGGGTTTTCTCAGGAAGATGCCGAGGCGCAGTTTGGCTTCCTGATGAACGCCTTCAAATACGGCGCACCACCGCACGCTGGAATTGCATTCGGCTTCGACAGGCTTGTTGCGATTCTCGACGGCAACGAAGTCATCCGGGATTACATTGCCTTCCCGAAAAATAATGCCGGTAGAGATGTGATGATTGATGCGCCAAGCCAGATTGCCGATGAACAATTACGCGAACTCAATTTACGGATTTCACAATAATTTGCAATAAATCCCGAAAAATCAATAAAACGAAAAATGCTGAATACACTTGGAAATTTTTTAACGCTCAACACTTTTGGCGAAAGCCACGGTGAAGCTTATGGCGGAATTATTTCCAATGTGCCTGCAGGAATTGCGGTAGACTTCGAAGCGATTCAGAAAGAATTGGACCGCAGAAAACCCGGCCAATCTGCTATTGTAACTCAGCGGAAAGAAAGCGACGAAGTGCAGTTTTTATCGGGAATTTTTGAAGGGAAAACTACGGGCTTGCCCATCGGTTTCATCATCAAAAATGAAAATCAAAAGTCGCAGGATTATTCGCATATTCAGAATGTTTACCGCCCTTCTCACGCTGATTTTACTTACGAAAAAAAATTCGGCATCCGTGATTATCGTGGTGGCGGAAAATCGAGCGCAAGGGAAACGGTAAATTGGGTTGTGGCCGGCGCTTTAGCGAAGCAATTACTTCCTAACGATTTGAAAATCAATGCGTTCGTTTCATCGGTTGGTGAGATTTTTTGCGAAAAACCTTATCAGGATTTGGATTTCAGCAAAACGGAAAGCAACGCCGTTCGCTGTCCGGATGAAGAAACAGCGGAAAAAATGGAGGCAAAAATACGGGAAGTGCGGAAAGATGGCGATACAATCGGCGGCACGATTACTTGTGTCGTTCAAAATTTGCAGGCAGGAATTGGCGAGCCGGTTTTCAACAAACTCCAGGCAGAACTTGCGAAAGCGATGCTGAGCATTAACGCTGCGAAAGGCTTTGAGTACGGCAGCGGATTTTGTGGTGCAAAGATGAAAGGCACGGGGCATAATGATATTTTCAACGAAGATTTCAGCACGAAAACGAACTTATCCGGCGGAATTCAGGGTGGCATTTCGAACGGGATGGATGTTTATTTTCGTGTGGCTTTCAAACCTGTGGCCACTTTGATGAAACCACAAGAAAGCGTGGATAAATTTGGGAATTCCGCAATTGTGGAAGGAAAGGGAAGGCACGATGCGTGCGTTTTGCCAAGGGCCGTTCCCATCGTTGAAAATCTTACGGCTTTTGTGCTGGCAGATTTGTATTTAATCAATAAACTAAGGAAGGGCGATAGGCTTTAGGCTGTATGCTATAAGGATTGCAAAGACGGATTTTAACGATCATCAACCATAAAAAGCTATGCGGAAAAACACAATTTTCACCATCGTTACCATTTTGATTTTGGGATTGCTGATGATTCCCAATGTACGCACTTTTTTACGGGACACCTTCTTCCCAATCGCTGCGATTGAAAAAGCTACAAAATTGGAAACCAATGATTTAGACATAGATTTGAAAGGCATCAATGTTCCGGATACCAACCTGAAAAACTTGCAGCAAAAAGATTTGCTTTTCCTGAATTTCTGGGGAACCTGGTGCCCGCCTTGCCGACAGGAATGGCCATCGATTGAAGCACTTTACAACGGCAAAAAAGAGCGGATGGATTTTGCGCTGATCGCAATGCAGGACAAGGAAGAAGATGTGCGGAAATTTATTGCCGAAAACCAGTATACAGCGCCGGTTTACATCGCACAGAGCCCGATTTCAGGAGAGATTTTGCCAAATACTTTCCCGACAACCTTCATCATTTACAAAGATGGTAGAATAGTGATGAAAGAAAGCGGAATGAGAAATTGGAATTCGCAAAGTAATTTAACCTTTATTGAGAATTTGCTAAATGCGAAATAAAACCGAGAATCGGTATATTTTTTGCTAATTTAGCGATATTAAATTGAAATCAAAATGAGAAGAAGGTTCAGGGTTTATAGCCACGCCGCAAGGCAAAAGGGTTTCCTAGCTAGCATACCCGTTATTTGGCGGATGTTAAAGCAGTGGCGAAGGGGCAATTATAAGACGAGCCAAGTTTCGATGTGGACGGTTTTTTTGGGGTTGGCCTACATCATTTCGCCGATTGATATTTTACCAGAAATTGCGATTCCGTTCGTCGGAATCGTCGATGATTTGGCAGTATTAGCATTCTTAATGCCTCGCCTAATGAACGAGGTAGAGCGTTTTCTACAATGGGAAAGCGACAAGAAAAACGACATCACCACAATTGAAGTGGACGCAGAATAATTTTCATAACAATTTTGTGCCGCCCGAATTTTTGGGCGGTTTTTTTATTTTGAAAAATCAGAACTTTGCGGCGTGAAAACGCTAATTTCGGTTATCGGAACTACGGGCATCGGCAAAACACGGCTGGCAATTGATTTGGCAAAGCATTACAATGCGGAAATTTTGTCGTGCGATTCTAGGCAGTTTTTCAGAGAGATGAAAATTGGAACTGCGGCGCCAAGCGAAGCGGAACTTTCCGAGGCAATGCACCATTTCATCGCGCATCTTTCCGTGCAGAATTATTATTCCATCGGTCAGTTTGAAAATGATGCACTGGAGAAATTATCGCAATTATTTGAAAATCAAAATGTTGTAATTTTGGTTGGCGGTAGTATGATGTATGAAAAGGCGGTAATCGAAGGCCTGAATGATTTGCCTGAAGCCAATGCTGACAATCAGAAAAAGCTGGCAGAAATTTGGGAAAAAGAAGGCTACGAAAAACTTCTGGAAACCCTGCAAGATATTGATAATGAATATTTTACAATTGTTGACAAAGATAATCCGAGAAGAATCCTCAGGGCGATAGATGTGATTTGGCAAAGCGGGAAAAAATATTCTGAGCTGATTGCCGAGCCGAAAAAAGCGCGGGATTTCCGCACGATAAGAATCGGGATTGAAGCGCCGCGCGAAATTATTTACCAAAAAATAAACGAGCGGGTTGATAAAATGATGGCAGCCGGACTTCTCGCCGAAGTGAAATCTTTAGCGGAATTCCAAGAATCAGTACCGCTGAAAACAGTAGGCTATACGGAACTTTTCCGCTTTCTGAACGGAGAATGGGATTTGGAATTTGCCGTGGCGGAAATCAAGAAAAATTCTCGGAGGTTCGCAAAACGGCAGCTCACCTGGTATCGTGGCGAAAGCGATATTCATTGGGTGAATTTTGAAAATGCTTTCGCAGAATCGCTATCTTTGCTGGAAGATTTCGGCATTCAGAAAAATTAAAATTATGGCAAGAACACCATCCAATATGCTTCCGCTGGGAACTAAAGCGCCGTATTTCGAGCTTCCGAACCCTGCGCAAAACAATGAAATTCAGTCACTTGAGTCGCTGAAAGGTGAGAAAGGAACGCTGGTGATTTTTATGTGCAACCACTGTCCGTTCGTGATCCACATCATCGAAAAACTGGCGGAGCTTTATGATGATTATCGTGCGCAGGGCATTGAATTCATCGGCATTAACTCGAACGATATTGAAAATTATCCGGCGGATTCACCGGAAAATATGGTGGATTTTCAGGAGGAAAAAGGCTTCGCATTTCCGTATCTTTTTGATGAAAGCCAGGCAGTTGCCAAGGCTTATGATGCAGCTTGCACGCCGGATTTTTACTTTTTCGATGAGAAGCTGGACTTGATTTACCGCGGGCAGATGGATGCTTCACGCCCTGGAAACCAGCATGAAATCACGGGTGAGGATTTGATTGTGGCATTTGAAAACTTGCTCGCCGGAACACCGCAGGAAGAAATGCAGATGCCAAGTTTGGGCTGCAACATCAAGTGGAAGTCCTAATCCCTGAGGAATGGATTATGATCTCTTTCAAACCCAATGCTGGTCGCGTTCCCGTGGCCGGGAAAGATTTTAGTATCTGGCGGAAGCGTCAGTAGTTTTTCCCTGATTCCTTTGATTAATAATTCATAATTGCCGCCTGGAAGGTCGGTGCGGCCGATACTTCCCTCGAAAAGTACATCTCCGGAGATTGCAAATTTTCCTTTTTCGTGATAAAAAACCAAACTTCCCGGGGAGTGTCCCGGTATGTGTAAGACTCTTAAAATCTCACCACAAAAGTCTAATTCTTCGCCTTCGTTGAGTCGTTTGGTCTCAAGTGAAATCGGCTGCAGCTGCATACCAAACCTTTCCCCCGTCAGGTGGAATGTTTTCAGCAAAGGTTCATCCGCCTCGTGCAGATAGGTGGATGCTCCATATCGTTCCGCTGCCCACTGAAGCCCCATTACATGATCGATGTGGCCATGCGTCAGCAAAATTTTTTCGATATTTAAATTGTTGGATTTCAAGAAGTTATCAAGCTCGCGCCGTTCCTCTTCCCAATAAGTTCCCGGGTCGATGAGCCACGCGCTTTTATTTTTGTGGTAAAGGATGTAGGTGTTTTCGCCGAGCGGGTTGAAGGTGAAAATTTTAAGACTAAGCACTGCAGGTTTTTTACAAAGTTAATATTTTAAAACCACCCAGAATGCGGGAAATTTACTTAATTTGCCAAAGGTCATAAGCGTATGAAATACTACATCATAGCCGGTGAAGCTTCGGGCGATTTGCACGGAAGCAACTTGATAAAGGCTCTGAAAGCGAAAGATGCTTCGGCCGAGTTTCGGTTTTGGGGCGGCGATTTGATGGCGGAAGCAAGCGGCGAAAAACCTGTGAAGCATTATAAAGACTTAGCCTTTATGGGTTTTTTGGAAGTTGCTAAAAATTTGCCCACAATTTTGCGGAATATTAAATTTTGCAAAAATGATATTGCGGATTGGAAGCCTGATGCATTAGTGCTTATCGATTATCCTGGTTTTAATTTGAGGATTGCAGAATTCTCAAGGAAATTGGGAATTAAGGTGGTTTATTATATTTCGCCGCAGCTTTGGGCGTGGAAAGAAGGCAGGGTGAAAACCATCCGGAGATTTGTGGATGAAATGCTCGTCATCTTGCCGTTTGAAAAAGATTTTTATCGAAAACATCAGGTGAGTGCAAAATTTGTGGGGCATCCTTTGCTTGATGCAATTTCGGATTTGCAACCGATTGATTGTGAGGAGTTTAAGTCTTACAATCACTTGGGCGAAAAGGAAATTATTGCGCTTTTGCCAGGCTCACGAAAGCAGGAGGTTGAGAAAATGCTCGGCGTAATGCTTTCGGTGCGGAAAAGCTTCCCGCAATACCAGTTTGTGATAGCTGGTGCACCGGGTTTGCCGCGGGAATTTTATGAGAAATTCACCGATGAAAATGTGAAATTCGTAAGCAATAAAACCTACGATTTGCTGCGCTGCGCCAAGGCTGCGCTCGTAACTTCCGGAACGGCCACGCTGGAAACGGCGCTGCTGAATGTGCCGGAAGTTGTGTGCTACAAAGGCAGCGCAGTTTCCTTTGCCATCGGGAAAATGCTGGTGAAAAGCATCCGCTTTATTTCGCTGGTGAACCTGATTATGGACAGGGAGGTTGTGCGGGAACTGATTCAGGAAGAGCTGACGACGAAAAATTTGGTGCGGGAACTCAGCTTGATTTTAGGGCAAGATCGCGGAAAAATTCTGGAAGATTACGCTATGCTGCGCGAAAAACTTGGAGGAAAAGGAGCAAGCGAAAAAGCTGCGGAAGTAATTGTAAATCTGTAAATTAGCCCGATGCAAAAGCAGCCGCTGTTTATAATGTTGGCCTGTTTTATCGCTGGAATTCTTCTGGCGGAAAATTTTCATTTCGGTGCAAAAGTTTGGAATTTCATTTTAATAGCTTCGGTTTTAATCGGCTTCCTTAGTTTTATTCCAAATTACATTTTTCAGAAATTTCGTGGCGTTTTCTTAGGAATTTTATTTTTATCAATTGGCGGATTTTTTCATTTTCAGAACAGCAAATTACCAAAGATTGATGAATTTGTAGGCCGGCAGAAATTCATTTTTAAGATTACAAAAAAATTAAATTCGAACGAAAGATACCGTCGTTACGAAGCTGAAATTTTAAAGTTGAAATCATTTAAAAGTGGCAATCCTGAACCTTTGAAAATCGTGGTTTCAATTCCGAAAGATGAGGTAAAACCCGATTTCAAACACTATTATCAGGCGGAATCTTTCATCAATTTAGTGGAGCATCCGAACAATGATTTTCAGTTTGATTACGCTAAGTTTCTTTCACGGAAAGGCATTTGTCATCAGGCTTTTCTCAATTCTGGAATTGAACCGATTTCAAGAAAAGATTTGTCTTTCGCTGAGAAAATCAAACAGAAAAGGCTGGAAATTTTAGAAAACATCGATGCTTCACAACTTTCGCCGAAAAGCCGAGAATTATTGAAGGGAATTATCTTGGCAGACAGAACGGAAATGGATTCCGAAACTGTGAACGATTTTAACCGAAGTGGCCTAGTGCACATCCTGGCAATTTCTGGAACTCATATGGCGATTATTTTCTGGACAATGCTTTTCGTTATTCGTAAAATTTTGCCGTTTAGGTTGAGAAAAATTCAAATCGGTTTAGCCTTGGTTTTCATTTGGGCTTTCGCCGTTTTAATTGATTATGGGCCCTCCGTTGTGCGAAGCTGCATAATGCTCACCGCATACTACGCCTTCGTTTTGCTGCAAAGGAAACCCGATTTGCTGAACGCCGTAGCGCTAGCAGCTTTCGCGATTTTGCTGGTGGATACGCATCAGCTTTATAATGTCGGTTTTCAGCTGAGCTTCATCGCTGTGCTGGGAATTTTCTGGATGAACCGGCCGATTTTAGCGTGGTTCGGAAATTTGGCAAACCGCTGGAAAAGGCTTTTCGCCACGGTGTTTTCTGTGAGCCTGAGCGCACAAATCGCTACGCTGCCGCTCGTTATCTACTATTTTCATCAATATTCGCTGGTTTCCATCCCTGCCAATTTGCTCGTAATTCCTGTGGTAGAAGTTATCATTATTTTCTCGCTGTTTCTCGCTACTTTGTTTTCGTTAAATATTGAACTTCAATGGCTTACGGAAGTGTATGACGCCGCTGTTCAGTTTTTGCTGAAGGTAATTCACGCCTTTGCGAATGCAGATTTCGGTTTTGCGAAAAATATCCCAATGACTCTGGCAGAGGTACTTTTGGCATTTCTCACGATTTATTTTCTGCGGCAGGTCTTTCTTCGCAAAAAAATTCGGCCGGTTTTGAATTTCGCCGCGATTCTCCTGCTGTTTATCGCACTGAGGCTTTCGCTCAATTATTATTATTTCAAAAAATCGGAAGTTCTGCTCGTGGAAAATTTCCAGCAGAAACACCTTATTATAAAGGATAAGAATTTGGCGGAATTCTACCTTTCGCCGAAGGCCGATAAAGCGAAGGCCGCGAAATACCTGGTGGAGCCTTACCTTAGCAAAAACCGCATTTCGGAATTTAGAATTCATCCAATTCCTGAGAAGGCACGCAGCGCAAATCACGGTGGGAAGGCTTATCCGCTGGACTGAGTTTATTTAGAAAGTTTACAAACTGAAGTTTTCTGACATTTCTCACTTTTAAAATAGGCTGTCAATTTTTAACTTTGCGATAATAATTCAAAATATTATGGCAAGTCTTACTGGCTCTACCATTGGCAGAAAATATGCGATGGCTTTATCGGCAATGTTCCTGCTTATTTTCCTGGTGATGCACCTTAGCGTCAATATGATTTCGGTTTTCGATAAGGATGCCTTCAATCAGGCGTCGTACTTTATGGGCTATAGTCCGCTAGTCCAGGTGCTTATGCAGCCCATCCTTTTGTTTGCCGTTATTTTCCATTTTGTAATGGGCTTCGTTCTGGAAATCAAAAACAAGCAGGCAAGGCCTGTAAAATATGCGGTAAACCGCGGCAACGAAAACTCTACCTGGATGAGCCGGAATATGATAATTTCCGGTGCGGTGGTTTTGGCGTTCCTTGCGCTTCACCTGTATGATTTCTGGATTCACGAGATGAACTACAAATACATCGCAAGAGAAGCCGTGGTAACGGACAGATTTTGGGACGAGCTGAACCACAAGTTTAAAGATCCTATTCGTGTGGCAGCCTATGTAATTGCCAATGTGCTGCTTGGCCTGCATTTGGCGCACGGCTTCCAGTCGTCGTTCCAGTCGGTTGGTGCAAGGCATCCAAAGTACACGCCTTTCATCAAAGGTTTCGGCAAGTGGTATTCCATCCTGATCCCTGCAGGCTTCATCTTCATTGCGCTTTATCATTTTTTTGCCGATGCACCAATTTATTAGGCTGAAGGATTGTTGTTAATTTTAAAGATTTTTCTGAAAATATGAGCACTCTCAATTCGAAAATTCCTGCCGGTCCACTAAAGGACAAATGGAAAAATCATAAAGACCATATGAACCTTGTGGCGCCGAACAACCGCGATAAGATTGACATCATCGTTATTGGTACCGGTTTGGCCGGCGGTTCTGCGGCAGCTACTTTGGCAGAGCAGGGCTATAATGTAAAGGCCTTTTGCTATCAGGATTCGCCACGCCGTGCACACTCTATCGCTGCACAGGGCGGTATCAACGCTGCGAAGAATTATCAGAACGATGGCGATTCCACTTACCGCCTGTTCTACGATACCATCAAAGGAGGTGACTATCGTGCGAGAGAAGCCAATGTTTACAGGCTTGCGGAAGTTTCCGCAAATATCATCGACCAGTGCGTTGCGCAAGGTGTGCCTTTCGGCAGAGAATACGGCGGGCAGCTGGACAACCGCTCTTTCGGTGGTGTGCAAGTGAAGAGAACTTTCTACGCTAAAGGACAAACCGGGCAGCAGCTTTTGCTGGGCGCTTATTCAGCGATGAGCCGCCAAATCGGTAAGGGCAAGATTAAAATGTACAACCGCCACGAAATGATGGACCTGGTGATTGTGGACGGGAAAGCACGCGGCGTAATTGTGAGAAACCTGGTAACCGGCGAAATCGAAAGGCACTCTGCACATGCTGTGGTTATTGCATCCGGCGGTTATGGCAATGTGTATTTCCTTTCTACCAATGCTATGGGCTCCAACTGCTCTGCCGCGTGGAAAATTCACAAGAAGGGCGCTTATTTTGCAAAC
The DNA here is from genome assembly GCF_014961145.1 of Cruoricaptor ignavus. Lineage (NCBI taxonomy): Bacteria > Pseudomonadati > Bacteroidota > Flavobacteriia > Flavobacteriales > Weeksellaceae > Cruoricaptor > Cruoricaptor ignavus. Next base: position 1,026,853 of record NZ_CP063145.1, on the reverse strand, counting down.
CCTTGCTTCGTGCAGATTCACCCTACCTGCATTCCGGTGCACGGAACCCAGCAGTCTAAACTGACTTTGATGTCTGAATCCCTGAGAAATTCCGGAAGAATCTGGGTGCCGAAAAATCAGGAAGATGCTATCGCCATTCGTGAAGGAAGGCTGAAGCCAGAAAATATTAAGGAAGAAGACCGCGATTATTACCTTGAAAGAAGATACCCTGCCTTCGGAAACCTTGTTCCGCGAGATGTGGCTTCCAGAGCAGCAAAGGAAAGATGCGATGCAGGTTTCGGCATTGAGAACAACGATACTAAGGAAGGCGTTTTCCTGGATTTCTCTACAGAAATTATGAAAAAGGGAAGGGAAGCAGCGATGGAGAAACACCTGCACAATCCTTCTCAGGAAGAAATCTACAAGCTTGGAAGAGCCTGGGTAGAAGAAAAGTACGGCAACCTTTTCGTTATGTATGAGAAGATTACGGCGGATAATCCTTATGTAACGCCGATGAAGATTTACCCTGCGGTACACTACACAATGGGCGGAGTTTGGGTGGATTATAACCTGATGTCCACAATCCCTGGCTGTTTCGTAATCGGTGAAGCAAATTTCTCTGACCACGGTGCGAACAGGCTTGGTGCTTCCGCTTTAATGCAGGGCCTTGCTGACGGATATTTCGTGCTGCCGTACACCATTGCAGATTATCTTTCTGCAGACATCAGAACCGGAAAAATACCGACTGATACTGCGGAATTTGACGAGGCTGAGAAAGCAGTGAGAGATAAAGTGGAATTCTTCCTTAGCAATAATGGTAAGCATTCCGTGGATCATTACCACAAAATCCTTGGCAACATTATGTGGAACAAGGTAGGTATGGGAAGAACGCCGGAAGGTCTGAGGGAGGCCATCCGTGAAATTGAAGAGCTTCGCAAAGAATTCTGGCAGGATGTAAGAGTGCCTGGCGGAGCCAACGAGATGAATACCGAGCTGGAGAAAGCTTTCCGCGTTGCCGATTTTATGGAACTTGGGCAGCTGATGGCGATAGATGCTTTGGAAAGAAACGAATCCTGCGGTGGACACTTCCGCGAAGACCATTCCACACCGGATGGTGAAGCAGAACGCGATGACCAGAACTATATGTATGTAGCAGCCTGGGAATACAAAGGTGCGGACATCAATGCTGAGGTGATGCACAAAGAAGAACTTGTGTACGAAAACATCGAGGTGAAAACAAGAAGTTATAAATAAGTCGCACAAACCGATATATTATGAGTGCAAAAAGAGGACTTAACCTGACTCTGAAAATCTGGAGGCAGAAAAACAATAAATCTAAAGGGCAGTTCGAAGTTTACAAACTTTCCGATGTCTCCCCAGATTCTTCATTCCTGGAAATGCTGGACATCCTGAATGAAAACCTGGTGAACGACGGCAAGGAGCCTGTAGCTTTCGACCACGATTGCCGCGAAGGAATTTGCGGGATGTGCTCGCTATACATCAACGGTCGTCCGCACGGACCTGATACCGGAATTACAACCTGCCAACTTCATATGAGGATGTTCCGGGATGGAGAAACCATCACCATCGAACCTTGGAGAAGTGCGGCTTTCCCGGTGATTAAGGATTTGGTGGTGGACCGCTCTGCGTTCGACAGAATTATGGCGGCAGGTGGTTTCATCTCCGTGAATACTTCTGGTAACACGCTGGATGCCAACGCTATCCCTGTGCCGAAGGATAATGCCGATAAGGCGATGGATGCTGCGGCGTGCATTGGTTGCGGCGCTTGTGTAGCTGCTTGTAAGAACGGCTCTGCGATGCTTTTCGTAGGTGCGAAAGTTTCTCAGTTTGCATTGCTTCCGCAAGGCAGGGTAGAGGCGAAACGCCGCGTGCTCAATATGGTGCAGACGATGGATGAGGAAGGCTTCGGAAACTGCTCAAATACTGGTGCTTGTTCGGTGGAATGCCCGAAAGAAATTTCGATGGAGAACATCGCAAGGTTGAACAGGGAATATATGTCTGCATTTATCGACAGAGGATAATTTTTATAGAATAATTAAAACGCCGCTTGATTTCCGAGCGGCGTTTTTTTATGGTGGTGTACGGTTCAAATATCAATTATCAAATTTCAGTAATCAATTATATCGGGAAAATCGTCCTTTCATTCGCTTTTCTTACTTTTGCAAATCGAAATTTATTGCGCAATGAAAAAAGTTTTGTGGTTTCTCTTGCTGGCGATGACCATCGTTTCCTGCTCGAAAAAAACGGAGGTTTCAGGTAAAATCGCTAATGCTTCTCCGCTGGAAAGGATTGAATTCATCGAGGCTTCCGGCGTTACAGCTTTGCCGCTCATCAACATACCGGTGAGCCCGAAGGGCGAATTTTCCGGCGAGTTTGTAGCGCCGAAAAACGGCGTCTATGTGATGACCTGTGCCGGACAAATGACGACCTTTTACCTGAAAAAAGGGCAGAATCTGCAGATTACTTCCGATGCCAACGATTTTGAGGGCAAGTTTAAAATCAGTGGTGATGCCAAGGCGAACAACGATTTCCTAGCAAATACGGAGAAAAAGTTTCAAGAAATAATGAGCGGCATCAACCAAAATGAGTGGCTTACGAAAGATGAGAAAGCCTTCCTGGAATCCGTGAAGAAACTTGAAACACAGCTGAATAAGGCGATTGACGACGAGGCAAAGAAAATAAATGCCGACAAAGAAGTAGTAAATTATAAAAAGGACGAAACAAAAATTCAGCTTGCCAGCATCGTGGAAATTTACGGCAAGGTGCACGGGCGAATTTCTGGCAATGTGGCCTACAAACCGTCACAGGCACTGCTGGATTATAAAAAGGAAATGACGAAGGAAAATGACCGGCTAGTAAAGCAATTCCCGCAATATCGGTCTTTCCTGCTGGAAAGCATCGGTGAAGATTTCGACGCATTTGCGCAAAAGCAAAATCCTACGGATGATATGATGATGACGGAGCTTTTCGGGAAATATCTGGAAACCAAAAAAGATTTTTCGCAAATCACGAAGGATTATATGATAGCAACGGTTTTGGCGCAGTTTGACATCAACCCAATGAATGCCAAAAACTTTGACAAAATCACTAAAATTACCGATGAGTACATCAAAAACGGCGAAGTAAAATCTGACCTGAAAAAATTGCATGTCGCTGTTTTAGGATTTCAAAAAGGAACAGAACCCAACCTAAAACTGCAAACAACGGACGGGAAATCCATCAGCCTGAAAGATTTGAAAGGCAGGCCTACACTCGTAACTTTCTATACATCCTGGAATCCAAACATCGCAATGAACACCGTGCCAATGCTGAAAGAAGTGGCAGATTTCTACAAATCGAAAATGGATTTTGCGTTCGTAAATCTGGATGATACGAAAGAGCAGTTCCAAAAGACGAGCAGCGCAATGTTCAGCGGCTTCCCTGGGAAAAACTACTGGATTGAAGGCGGCATCAACAGCAAGGCTGCAAGGGATTTTGCAATTTTCGGCTTCACGCTGCCGCATTTTATTTTGGTGGATAAGGATGGTAAACTGGCAAGCCGGCGGTTTTACAACCTTGGCGATTCCGATTTGGTAAACGCCCTGGATAATGCCACAGGGCTGAAGGCACCGCAAATTCAAGCCGAATATCCGGTGCAAATTAAAGTGGGTGGAGAAGCGATTGATTCCGCGGCAACGAAATGATTAAACCAAAAAAAATCAAGCGGGCAGATTTGTCCGCTTTTTTGGCGACAAATATGGCGAGAAAAAAGCACTACATTCTGGAAAACATCCGGCTAGAAAATGCCGGCGCAAAAGGTGTGGCTGTCGGGAAAACCGACGAGGGGAAAACCGTGCTGGTAAGCGGCGCTGTACCTGGCGATCTTGTGAATGTGCTGGTGCGCAAAAACAAATCCCGGTACATAGAAGGCGATGCAGTGGAAATCCTGGAAAAATCGCCGGGCAGAGTGGAGCCGAAATGCATACACTTCGGAGTTTGCGGCGGCTGCAAATGGCAAAACCTGAGCTACGAAAAGCAGCTAGAATTCAAGAAGAATGAAGTAGAAAACAATCTTCGCAGAATTGGCGGGCTGTCGGATTTTGAAACGCTGCCGATTCTTGGTTCGGAAAGGCAATATTTCTACCGAAACAAGATGGAATTTTCCTTTTCCAATGCACGCTGGCTTTCGCCGAAGGAAATAAATTCTCAGGAAGAAATAGCCGAGAGAAATGCGCTGGGCTTCCACATACCTGGAATGTGGAGCAAGATTCTGGACTTGAAAGAATGCTGGCTTCAGGAAGCGCCATCCAACGAAATACGCTTGGCGGTGAGAGATTTCGCCACGAAGAACGGCCTGGAATTTTTCGATGTGAAAAATCACGGCGGCTTTCTGCGCTCATTGATGCTTCGCCAAAATTCCAAAGGGGAATGGATGGTGGCGTTTCAGCTTTTCCGCGAAGAGAAAGAAAACAGCCAGGCGCTGTTTGACTTCCTACTCGGGAAATTTCCGCAGATTAAAACGCTGCTGTACGCCATCAACCCAAAGACTAATGATAGCATCTACGATCTGGATTTCCAAACCTATTTCGGCGAAGGCTTTTTAACCGAAGAAATGGACGGCCTGAAATTCCGCATCGGCCCAAAATCATTCTTTCAGACGAATTATCACCAGGCTTTGGAACTCTATCGCAAAACGCTGGAACTTGCTGATTTACAAGGCGGCGAAACGGTTTACGATCTGTACACCGGCACCGGCACCATCGCCCAATATTTGGCACGGAAGGCAGGACAGGTCATCGGCATAGAAGCCGTGCCAGAAGCCATAGCCGCTGCGAAAGACCACGCCAAGCTGAACGGCCTGGAAAACTGCACCTTCTACTGCGGTGATATGAAGGAAGTCTTCACAGAGGAATTTCTGGCGGCGCATCCGAAAGCCGATGTGCTCATCACCGATCCGCCGAGGGATGGTATGCACCAAAAGGTGGTAGAGCAAATCCTGAAGCTGCGCCCGGAGAAAATAGTGTATGTAAGCTGCAACAGCGCCACACAGGCAAGGGACATAGCGCTGCTGAAGGAGGCGTACACGCTCACGAAGATTCTGCCAGTCGATATGTTTCCACAAACGCACCACATCGAAAACATCGCTTTGCTCATCAGGAGAAGTTGATGAAATTCATAAAATGTGGTGGGTTATCATTTATTTGCGCAGAGAATCTGATAACATTTAAACAAAACAAATAGCGCCTACCAAAAAACACATAAGAGTTTTTATTAAAAGACACGGGTGTTTTTACAAAAACCTGCGCAGGTTTTTGTAAAAAGGTGCTTAGGTTTTCAGCAAAACCTGCGCAGGAACTATTAGGGGGAAGGGCATTAGGGAGAGGATTGCGGGTAAGTAAATGGAAATGAGAGCGGTTCGCACGATATCTCAGTGGTTTGCGCTATGAGGTAAAGTGCAGAAAGCGTGGATTTGTGCAGAAGTTCCGTTACCAAATCGTTAGCCCATTCTCCGGATGGTAACGAAGAGGTAGGAGCAGGTAACTGACGGAAGAGTATTCGGTAAGTGAACTCTCTGCGATTCGGGTGCTGTTGCTCTGATATACAATGCTTTGCATAGCTGAGAACGCTTCGGTAACGGGTAACTTTGCCCATAAAAACAGAAGCGTATGCAAACAGACAAAATGAAGGTGTTGCTCTACCTAAAAAAGAGCGGATTGGACAGGTCGGGGCAAGCTCCGATTATGGGGCGGATAACCTACGGGCGAACGATAGCTCAGTTCAGCTGTAAGCTGTCGTGCGCCCCCAACTTGTGGAATGCTCGTGAGAGCAGGCTGAACGGCAAGAGCCGTGAAGCTGTGGCAACGAATGGCAAGTTGGAGCGCTTGCTTCTCTCGGCGCAGTCGGCTTATCAAACCCTTTGTGAGCGAGGGATTGTCTTTACAGCGACTGACATTAAGGAGCTGCTGCAAGGTAGTATGCAAAGCCAAATCACCCTCTTGGAACGATATGATCAAATGCTCGAAGAGATGAAGCAAAAGGTGGGTATCGAGATAAAGGCAACAGCTCTGAATAGTTACTTTACTATTCGAAAGCATCTGAGAGCCTTTATTGAGGAGAAGTTTCACACTTCAGATATTGCTTTCGGACTGGTAGAAGAAGACTTCTTGGATTGCCTACAACGCTACTCTGTCGGCAAGTTGGGGCATTCGCAAGGTCATTATCGTAAGATGGCATTAGCGGTGAAGAAGATCTGTCGTTTGGCATATCGTGAAGGGTTGATAACGCGACAACTGTTTGCTCACGTAACGATCGAACGAGGAGAGAACAAGCGACCTCGTGCATTGGACAGGGCATCATTGAATAAGTTGCAGAGCCTGACCTTTGAGCCGTATGAAGTGAAGTTGGAGACTGCTCGTGACCTCTTTCTCTTCGCTTGCTATACGGGTGTTGCCTACTGCGATATGGTTGCCCTTAGTCGGGAGCATCTCTTTACGGATGATGAGGGGGCATTATGGCTTAAGTTTCGCAGACAGAAGACCAATACGCTTTGTCGTGTGAAACTCTTATCTGAAGCGGTCCGTCTGATGGAGCGACATCAATCGGGAGAACGAACTACGCTCTTTGCTCCTATTCCCTATTCGGTTTACCTCTCCCAACTCAAAGCTCTACAACTTCGAGCAGGTATCTCTATTTCCCTTTCGGCACACGTTGGTCGCCACACCTTTGCCACGTTGATAACTTTGGAGCGGGGCGTGCCGATTGAAACGGTGAGCCGCATGTTGGGGCATAGCAATATCCAAACGACCGAGCGATATGCTCATGTGACTCCGAAGAAGCTTTTCGATGAGTTTGAGCAATTTCTCTCTTTCACTGAAGACTTAACCTTAACCTTGTAAGAGCTATGCGTAGTACATTCAGAATACTATTCTATATCAATAAGAGCAAGACCAAAGCAGACGGCACAACGGCAATCCTTTGCCGTATTACCATAGACGGAGCGAGCGCGGTGATAACCACAGGCGAAAGCATTGCCCCAAAGGATTGGAGCGTGAAGCGAAGGGCGACAAAGGAGAAGAAGACCAACCAACGCCTGCAAACCTTTCGGGAGAATGTAGAACAAGGCTATAACACCTTGCTCTACAAATATGGAGCAGTGAGTGCCGAGTTGCTGAAGAACTACTTGCAGGGTGTCGGGAAAACTCCAACGACCCTGCTTGCTCTTAGTGCGGAAGAACTCAAAGCCCAACGAGAATGCAGTAGTGCGGGTACGTATAGAAACAATCGGTATGCCGATAGGCTGCTTAACTCTTTTGTGCGCAGTCGCAGGGAGCTGGATGTCCCCTTGTCGGCTCTTACGATTGAGTTCTTTGAGGATTATCGCTGCTATCTGAAGATGGAGGGCTATGCGCCCGCAACGATAAATGGCCATCTCTGTTGGTTGAGTCGATTGATGTATCGAGCCGTCAGTCAGGGAACAATACGCATCAATCCGTTTGAAGAGGTGAAGTATGAAGTCGTAGAGCGCAAACCTCGTTTTCTGAGTAAGGGCGATGTGTCAAAGCTCTTGGCATTCCCGTTGCAGGATAAAGGGGCAGAACTAAGCCGAAGAATGTTCCTTTTCTCCGTCTTTACAGGCTTGGCTTTTGTTGACTTGCAGGGGCTACGAGCTTCGCAAATCGAGACGAACAGCGAGGGGAAGCGGTATATTCGCAAAGCACGCCAAAAGACAGAAGTCGAGAGCTTAATCCCACTACACCCGATAGCGGAGCAGATACTCGCCCTTTACACGAAGGAGCAGAGCAGAGGAGACTACAAGATATTTCCCGATACAATGAGCGACTGGAAGCTACTCCGTCATCTCAAAGCCGTGGGGTTGGCTTGTGGCATCCGCACTCCGTTGACTTGGCACTGTGCAAGACACACGTTCGGCACGCTAACGCTAGAGGCTGGTGTGCCTATCGAGAGTATCGCTAAGATGATGGGGCATTCGTCTATTGCCAGCACGCAAATCTATGCTCAAGTCACCGACCAAAAGATTGCAAGGGATATGGAGAGGCTGATGCAACAATGAGAGCAGATAACCTAAGCATAAAAAGAGCTTGCTCCATTAACTGGAACAAGCTCTTTTAATAGCAAGTATCTATTATGATTTCTTTTGCATTATCCCTTAGATGTTTTGATATGCAATTTTATTTTCTTCATCGCCCAGTCGTAATGGCTGGCAGTTGCCGAAACGCAGTAAGATCCGAGTGGGGAAGTTCCTGTCCAAGCTAGTGTTCCTTTGGCAAAGAGTTCATCGTTGGAGAATTGATCTATCAGTGCCATTACATCTTTGTGGCTCTCTCTTAACTTTGCTTTGGCTTCCTCCAATGGCGTATTTTGGTGCTTCTTCCAGAACTCAACATTCATTGTCGGATAGGTTTTCCAATTATACGGTTCAGGTAAAAATGGCTTACGTTCATCGTTGCTGTTAGCTTTTATCCAATTTAGCAATAACTGATGCCATTCATATAGATGAACAAGAACATCACGCAGGTTTTTATCCCGACTCCAATGTGCTTCTTTATCAGCCGATGCCATTTCCTCCGCAAATGTTCTCACCTGTTGTTCCTCGCTCATATTATCAATGAGTTTCCACATTTTCTCGAATTGCCCATTGGCGGATGCAAGTAAATCAACTTTTGTTGTTGCTCGTGCCATATCTTCTTATTTTAGTTGTTATTCGATTGTCGGTTGGTATGTTTTTTAGTTCTTACGAGTAAAGGTACAAAATATGACGACATATCGAGTGAAATATGACGACATATTTGGCGGAATATGACGTCTCATTTTTCAGTCTTTCCAAAACGACCTTTCTAGACCTGCTCTGCCCACTAGCTTTATCCGACTACCGCTATACAGGAAAGATTTTACCCCGAGCAACCACCATAGCACTCTGTTGTTGCACGCCCTTTGTAATACCCCTTTCTCTTTTCTTTCCTATTCTCCTTACTACGTTACTACAACTAAGGATAATACAGTGAAAGAGAAAGGATTGCAGAAGACATTCATCTTACGACAGATGTTACTACAATCCTTCTACGCTTCTACAGCTTGATAGAGAATAAGTGGTGTAGACAGATGGTGTAGTAGGATAAACCCCGACAAAGTGTTACACTTTTCTCTTTCACTGTCAATCACTTATCCTAGTGTAGAAAGGTAGTAAGATAAAAAGGGGAAAACTCCAAAAAGAGAAAATAGAGAGAACAGAACATACAATGAGACAGCAAACAAAGAATACGAAGAACACGTGAACAAGGAATACGAACAATCCAAATCCAAAGACGAAACTGTAGATTGACCGAAATTGAAAAATCGGGCAGTATTGCTGTTCGATAATAAGGTTCAGCGGAAGAAGAGGCTTTTGCTCAAAAGGGGGCTTAGACGATAACGCAAAAGAGCGAAATTTCAACAACGGAACCATCGGGTCTTCTAAGAGACTAGAGCTGTAAAGCGTATAGATGGGAGCCTTTGTTTCAAGAGTTATGGCACCCCCTTGGAGTTGCAAGTTTGCAGGGGCAAACTTAGAAACAAAGACTCAGTGCATTCAGAGAATGCAAGCACTTCAAGGGCAGGCTGCGGGACAGGGCGGAGCGGGCATTTGGAGAAATGCCATAGCTCATTAGGGCATTTTCTTCACGCTCCACTTCGTTACCGCTAAAAAAGCCCTCCTGAGCCAAGGGGAAACAGCCCCTTTGGATACCCCCTAAAGCTATATTCAACTTATGGGCTACGCAGTATTACACATAGACAAGGCTCGGGGCAACGACTCGGCAATGAGTGCCCACATCGAGCGAACATTCGTGCCGAACAATGTCGATGCCTCTCGCACGCACCTCAATCGAGACTTGGTGCAATTCCCCGCAAATGTCACCAACCGTACAGAAGCTATTGCACATCGCATAGCAAATGCGACCATTTGGGCTGAGTAGAGGGGTACAAGGATCTGAAGCCAAGCACCGTACTAATATGGAGTATTACAAAGAGCTCCTCAAAGAGACCAAGCAGAAACAACTTGAGGAGGAAGAACTAATTCAAAAGGTCAGAGAGTTGGAAAAGCAGGCGGGCAAGCTCCGAGTAAAGGGTACGCTCTACTCGCTATTTGGCAACTCCGAGCTTGACAAGGCGGAACAGCGCATCGAAGAGTTGGAGCAAGAAGTCAAACGGCAACGACATCTTTCGGAAAAGGAGAAAGCCGAAATCCGCAAGGAGGTCATACTCCTTCAGGACACCATTAGAGATAAGGACAAGACTATCTCTGAACAACACCGAGAAATCAAGGTGTACGAGGAGGAGCGGAGTTTTATCAAACGCTTCTTTCACAGCTTCTACCTCTTACTCAATATCCGTCTGATGCTCCGCAAAATGGGCTTTGATGATGATACGGTGGTCAAGATGCACAAAGATCAAGAGATAGTCCGTGGTACAGCTACGGCATATTCGGGAGTGTACAAACGAAACTTCACGGAAGAAAATGCGGAGCTACGCATTATAACCAACGAGAAGCGTCAGCCTATTCTTACCATCAATGGACTATCTGTTCCAGATTGGTGCGAACAGAAATGGAAACAGCTTGTCAATCGTAATCGCTCGCAACGACTGTAGAGATAAGACATCTCCTTCCCCTTTCATTGTAATGTTTGGACTCAGACTAAACTTTTAAGAAGAAAATCACGTAAGAACGCTCACTTTCTCCCACGAATCACTACCTTTGCAAGTGATAATAGTGAGCGTTCTTTGGCTATCCAAAACGATGTACTTCAAAGCACTCCGCTCATTTCTAAATCGTTACCTATCCACACTTCTCCAAAAGGTAACCTCTTACTTCTCAGCTAGATAGTCCGAAACCAAAAAATCAGCAAGGTTTTTGTGGCCCTTTATTCATCGGCGTTTCCAGAGGCTTAAAAACAAGCGGAAAAAGGCAGGTTTCCGCAGGGCATTCAGCGTGTTGGTTGGGGCGTATCAACAATCAGCTGTCAATCATTATCTTTGGAAAATGAAAAAATTGGGGATGTTATTTGTATTAATGCTGGGCATATTTGCGGCATCCTGCGCCGGTGATGATGATATCTGCCTGCACAGCGAGGGCACGCCTCGCCTTAAAATGAAATTTAAAGACTCCGCAGGTAGGCTTGCCACTCTGGATTCCCTCTACATCTCCGCAGACTATGGCGGCGGTACCCAGGCGGTAGTACAGGCGGCAAGGGTGGATTCTGTGCTCGTGCCTCTCCGTATCGATGGCTCCGGGAGTACGCTGCTGGAGATACGCAGGAGAAAAGCGGAAATGCCCGCGCGCCTGCAGCTGCAGTACGCTGAGCAGGCAGAGTATGTGTCGCCAGCCTGCGGTATCCGCAAGCTCTACCGGGATGTTCGGTACCAGCTGCATCCTGCTGCGGGAGCAAGAGCGGCTGAGCCAGCGCAAAATGAAATAACCGATGAGATACGCACGCACCTATATATTACTTTTTAGCCTGGTTTCTGCAGCGGCATTTCCGCAAAATGCTGAGCGGAAGAAGGCAGAGGCTTTTCGCCTAATGGCAGGTTTAGATGTAGCGAATGCGGGCATCTCGCTGTTCTCCGATCGCAAGATTTTCCAGGGATATGTCTCTGCGAAAGTTTCGGGCGACATCCACGCCAATGGGGAAGCCGGCCACGAAAAGAATATTTACAGTAAAAACGGCTACGACGCCGAGGCTATGGGGCCATTCGTAAAGCTGGGTGCCTTCTATATGCTGGCGAAGGACAGCGAAAATGACCTGAACGGCTTCTTTGCAGGGGCAAATCTGGCGGCATCCTTCTACCGGCAGCATTTCTTCAAAATCCCCGTGCGGGGCTTCCAGGGGCAGGAGTATTTTCTGGAAATGCCCGAGGCTGCGCAATCCTCCTACTGGGTGGAGGCCAATGTAGGGGGGAGGGTGCAGCCGTTTAAATCGCCATTTTATATTGATTTGCGTGCGCAGCCAAAATATTTGGTCTACAGCGTAAAGCAGGAGAATATCAAACCGATGATAGTACCAGGCTTCGGCAAATCTTCTGGCCGGTTTAATTTTGGGTTCTCCTGGAATTTGTCTTATAAATTTTAAATCAGGGGCAGCGCGTATCCTTCCGGGATGTTGCTGAATCACCGTTTGTTTATGATTGAAAAATTTAACAATTTTTTAATATTGTATTGAAATTTTATTTACATTTGAGAACTAAAATTTAAATTTATGAAGAAAATATTTACAGGAGTCCTGGCGTTCACTGCAGCTGCCACAGCGTTTGCGCAGTGGTCGCCGGCGGTGCCTACCGGTGAGAGCCGCAGGGCTACCGGGGCAAAAAGTTTCTACAGCCTGGATATAGGCAAAATACGCGCACAGCTAGCCACTGCCGAGCCGCAGGGGAGAAATGCGAAGGCAGTGGAGGTGTCCATCCCCACGCTGGAGGGCAGGGTGGAGCGCTTCCGGGTATACAGCTTCCCAGTAGTGGCGGAGTCTCTGGCAAAGCGCTATCAGCTTGGCTCGTATGTAGGCGTAGGTGTGGATGATCCGAAGAAATATGTGAGGTTTTCCGTAGCGCCGAACGATTTCCAGGCGATGATAGTGAAAGATGGAAAATACCAGTTCGTAGAGCCGCAGAATGCGGATAAATCCGTATACGGAGTATTTGCCAAAACCAACTTTACGAAAGGAAGTGCTTTCGTATGCAACACAGAGGAATCTACGGCAAGCCAGAAACAGATGGAAAACCTGAAGGCCGGTGGTAATGTTTTGGGTAACGACCCTACCGATTTCAGCAAATCTTCAGACAGAAAGTACCGCACGCTGAGGCTTGTAATCTCTACCACCGGCGAGTATACGCAATTGTTCGGCAGCGTGGAGGCAGCGCTGGCGCAGGTAAATGCGACGCTAACCCGCGTAAACGGCGTGTACGAAAGGGAGATGGCGCTGCACCTTAATCTTCAGGATTATCCGCAGCTGATTTATACCGATCCTGCCACGGATCCTTATTCCTCTGTAGCCGGAGGTGCGCCGGATTCTTGGACCACGGAGCTCCAGAAGACGCTTACCAATGTGGTAGGTGAGGAGAATTACGATATTGGCCACCTCTTCGGCCACGATGGCGGCGGCGGTAATGCTGGCTGTATCGGGTGTATCTGCGAATCTCCAACCCCGAACAATCCTAGAAGAAAGGGCTCTGCATATACATCACCGGCAGACAAGAAACCTTATGGTGATAGTTTCGATATAGACTATGTTGCACACGAGATAGGCCACCAGCTGGGTGCTAACCATACCTTCAGCCACAGGCTGGAAAGCGCCGGGGTAAATGCCGAGCCCGGTTCCGGAAGTACCATTATGGGCTATGCAGGGATTACCTCGCAGAATGTCCAAGAACACTCGGATCCGTACTTTCACACGCTCAGCATCCGCCAGATGCAGGATAACCTTATTGCAAAAAGCTGCGATGTGGAAACCCCGCTTGACAACCAGCCGCCTGTAGTAAAAGCAATGGCGGATATCAACATCCCGAAAGGTACGGCTTTCTTCCTTACTGCAGAAGCATCCGATGCGGAGGGCGACCCCCTACTCTACAGCTGGGAGCAGGTAGACAACGCTAAGACGGCCACTACCAGCACCAACATAGGTAAGCTTTCCAGTGGTCCAAACTTCCGCGTCTACAATCCTGATCCCTCGCCGGTGCGATACTTCCCTAAATTTGAATCCGTAATGAACGGCGTGCTGGACAACAGCAAACGCACCTGGGAGGCAGTATCCACTGTGGCACGCGAGATGAACTTCGCCGCCCTCGTGAGGGAAAACGATCCCGCAAAGAACATTCGCCAGACGCAGTATGCAACGCAGAAGGTAGTTGTGGGCAAGGACGGGCCTTTCCTGGTGACAACCAAAAGAGTTTATAACGACATAGCGTCAGCACCAATAGAGTGGGATGTCGCCAATACAGCCGCTGCACCTTACAATGTTCAGAATGTAAGGATAGACTATACTGAAGATAACGGCAAAACCTGGGTGGTACTTGCCGACTCTACTCCGAATGACGGAAAGGAGAATTTTGACCTGAGATTTCTGCAGGAAGGCAAGAGGATAAAAGTAAGAATATCTGCTATCGGGAATGTGTTCTATGCCGTGAAGGAACTGGAAGCAAAAAAATTCCCGACTTCCGCGCCAAACTGCGTAACGCTCACAGGCCCTGCTAACAATGCTGATAATGTGAACTACCGCGAGGTAAAACTCAGCTGGACGGCTGCGCAGGGAGGAGAGATGGCGGATTCTTACGATGTTTACCTCGATACCAAAGAAAATCCTACCACACTGCTCGCCAGCACAGCGGCACTTTCTTTATCAAAAAAAGATCTGAAGCCTTCTACCAAATACTACTGGAAAGTAGTGCCGAAAAATGATTTCGGAGCCAATACCGCCTGCGAGGTCTACAGCTTTACTACCGTGGAGCAGCAGTACTGCGAGGCATCGGCAAACAACGCAAGCTACGAGAGAATCAGCAATGTTAAATTTGCAGATATAGATAACAGCTCTACCTCCACCGCAGGCTACGAAAACTTTGCATCGGTAGTAGCAAATGTAGCAGCCGGGGGCACATATACACTCACGGTGACGAGCGCAAAATCCAGCATTATGGATCAGGTCGCAGTTTGGATAGATACCAATAATAATAAAGTGTTTGAAGAAAATGAAATGCTATTGCTTACCCCGAAAGGAAAATCTCCGTGGACCGGCGAGATTACCATACCCTCCACAATGGCAAAAGGCACTAAAACTGGTATGCGCATCCGCCTGCAGGATTCCAGTATAAATTCCACCTTCCAGCCTTGCGGATCCCACTCATATGGCCAGGTGGAGGATTACAGCATCTATATTGCTCAGGGGCTTGCCACAGGCGAAGCGGACGCGGGTACTGTAATAAAAGTATATCCTAACCCCGCGGAAAGCCAGATTGCGCTGAGCGGCGTACCTGTCAATGCCCGCTACAGCATCTTCGGTATGAATGGTACGCTGGTTTCCAGAGGAGTGCTTTCTGCCGGTAAAGCGGATGTTTCCGCCCTGCCGAAAGGTACTTACTTAATTTCTGTGGAAGACGGGGATAAGAAATCCACCGCGAAATTCATCAGAAAGTAATTGAGGATGTTTTAATACAAATGGCTGTCCTTTCGGGGCAGCCATTTTTTTATTTTTAATTTTTAAAAATCCTCCAGCTCGGTTAAAAATTTAGAAACTTCCTCTTCCAGGGCTTCCTGGGTATCATTGTTGTAAATGATAAAATCCGCCTTCTTGATTTTCTCCTTCTCCGGCATCTGGTTTTCCATCACGGCCTCCACCTCGCGGTAGGTTTTCCCGTCTCGGTCCATCACGCGCTTTATGCGCAGTCTGTCGTCCGCGGTTATCAGCAGGCTTTTGAAACAATTTTCATCTAGGCCAAGCTCAAACAAAAGAGCGGTTTCCTTAAAAACAAACCTCGAAGATTGCGCCGAAAGCCACTTCTCAAAATCCTGCCGAACTGCAGGGTGTATCAGGCTGTTGAGATTTTCAAGCAAATCAGGCCTCTCAAATACCTGGGCAGAAACGAATTTTCTGTTGTAAAGTCCGCTCTCGTCGTAGGCTTCTGCACCCAGCAGCGAGATGATTTTTTCTCTCAGCACGGCATCATCATTTACGATGCTTTTCGCACGCCCGTCAGAGTAATAAACCGGGAAGCCCGAACGCTCGATGATAGTGGCGGCAGTAGTTTTTCCGGACCCGATACCGCCCGTCAGTCCGATGATCTTGGGTTCGGGCTCCGGCTTTGCCGATCGCCCTTCGCTGTTTTCCATTTGCTAAATTTGAAAAATCAAAGTTAAAAAAATTAAAGCAATCACCCACCGAAAACTTCTGAGAAGGAAAAAACCTCGTCCAGCCGCACGCCCTTTTCCGTCATTTTTACAGTGGCGAGTTCATTATGCGCATCGTGTTCGAAGAAAAGAAGGTAATTATTTTGCGCACACATTTTCAGGAACTCATCTTTCTCATCCATTGTGAGCAGCGGGCGCGTGTCGTAGCCGGGGATGTACACCAGCGGGATATGCCCGGCTGTGGGGATGAGATCTGCCGTGTAGATGACTGTTTTCCCCTGATAATGTACCATCGGCAGCATCTGCTTCTCGGTATGCCCGTCTACAAAAAGGATGTCCATTTTCAATTCCGACGCAGAAACTTTATTCCCGTCTTTCGGGAGCGGAACGAAATTCAGCTGTCCGCTTTCCTGCATCGGCAGGATGTTTTCCGGCAAAAAACTTGCCCTCTCCCGCGGGTTTGGCTTCGTTGCCCACTGCCAGTGCGCCTCATTGCTCCAGAATTTCGCATTTTTAAATGCCGGGCGGTAGGCGGATTTGTCCTCATCCCATTCTATCGCGCCGCCGCAGTGGTCGAAATGGAGATGCGTAAGGAAAACATCCGTAATATCATCCCGGTGGAAGCCGTATCTGGCAAGCTCATTATCCACATTTTCCCCGCCCCAGAGTGCGTAGTGCCCGAAGAACTTCTCATCCTGCTTGTCTCCCAGCCCGGTATCCACCAGGATGAGTTTCTCACCATCTTCTATCAGCAGCGAGCGGCAGCCCAGATCGATGAGGTTCCGCTCATCGGCAGGGTTGGTTTTTTGCCAAAGACTTTTGGGCACCACGCCGAACATAGCGCCGCCGTCCAGCTTAAATTTCCCGCACTGTACAGTGTAAAGTTTCATTTTAAATTTTTTTTAAAGTTAAAAAACTTTCCCTCTTGGAACATTCAAAAAAGTTCTCCTAAGTTTCCGTTTCTACTGAGGCCGAGGTGTCTGTAGGCTTTCTCGGTTACTTCCCGCCCTCGGGGGGTGCGGATAATGAAGCCCTGCTGTATGAGGTAGGGCTCATAGACCTCCTCCAGCGTTTCCGAATTCTCGCCGAGGGAGGTCGCTAGTGCAGAGATGCCCACCGGTTTCCCGCGGAAATTCTCGATCATCGTGTGCAGGATTTTATTGTCCATCTCATCCAGCCCAAACTCATCTACATTCAGCGAATCCAGGGCAAATCGGGTGATATTAATTTCCACATTCCCGTTACCCTTTATCTCTGCAAAATCCCGCACCCTGCGCAGCAGGGCGTTGGCAATTCTCGGCGTCCCGCGGCTCCGTCTTGCAATCTCTATGGCGGCATTTTCCTGGATGGGGATTTCCATCACTCTTGCGCTCCGCTGGATTATGGTGGAGAGGAGTTCGATGCTGTAATACTCCAGCCGGCTCTGGATGCCGAACCGCGCCAGCAGAGGTTTGGTGAGCATTCCGCTACGGGTGGTAGCGCCCACGAGGGTAAAGGGATTCAGCCCGATCTGTACGCTGCGCGCGTTTGGGCCGGTCTCCAGCAGGATGTCGATTTTAAAATCCTCCATCGCGGAGTACAGGTATTCCTCCACCACGGGCGAGAGGCGGTGAATTTCATCGATGAAGAGCACATCATTCTCCTCCAGATTGGTGAGAAGGCCTGCCAGATTACCTGGCTTGTCCAGCACAGGCCCCGAAGTCATCTTAAACCCTACGCCCAGCTCATTGGCGATGATGTGCGCCAGCGTCGTCTTCCCCAGGCCCGGCGGCCCGTGCAGCAGGGTATGATCCAGAGGCTGGCCGCGGCGCTTCGCGGCAGCCACGAAGACTTCAAGATTATCCAGCGTCTTGCGCTGCCCTGCAAAATCATCAAAGCTCTGCGGGCGAATCTGCGCCTCGAGCTGCAGCTCATCATCGGAAAAATTTTCTTTATCAGGATGAAGGAAATCAGGCATCGGGAAGTTTAAGCAAAGATAAATGTTTTAGCGGTTTGAGACTTCGTTACTGTTGTTAGCACAAGAATTGCTACACTGTTACATTCGTTCATTGTTACATTAAATTAAACTTCCACCACAAAAATATTTTCTGCTACTTTTTCGCTGATGATTTTCTCATCGCCGTTGATTTTCAGAGTGGTTTGTCCGTCAAAGTTTTCGCGGGAAATCAGCTGAAACTCTTTGCCGATAACAATCCCCACGCTTTCCACATATTGCAGAAATTCGGCATTCACATCCTTTACCGCCACCACCCTGAAATTTTTGCCCACTTCTACTTCTGTTAATTTTTTACGAATTACTTTTTCAATCCTGCCGGAACTATCTGGAATCGGATCACCGTGCGGATCAAAGTTAGGGTAATCTAAAAATTTATCCAAAGCGGAAATCAGTTTTTCAGAATGAATATGTTCCAGTTCTTCCGCCACTTCGTGAATTTCTTCCCAACCGAAACCCAATTTCTGATAAAGGAAAGTTTCCCAAAGCCTGTGCTTCCTAATGGTTTGTATTGCCAAACTTTGGCCTTTCTTGGTGAGTTTTATTTTGCCGTATTTTTCATAATCCACCCAATCTTTATCCTTCAGCCGCTTCAGCATTTCGTTTACGGATGCCGGTTTTATGCCGAGATATGCAGCAACCTGGTTGGTTCCCGCTTCAGAATTTGGTGCATTTTGTGCTAGCGTGAAAATGGCTTTCAGATAATTTTCTTCAGTGCTTGACCTTCCCATTGGAATTACTTTCATCAAATTTAAAAAAAATTATTTTAGCAAATTATTTAGGTTTTCCTAACTTTTACTTAATTTTGCATCTTAGAAAGTATTCGGTATTTTTGATAATAAAATGGGAGGCAACCAAACACTTAGCCAAAAGCTGAAAACAGTGCTGATGTTCACAGCGCCAGGACTGATGGTGGCGGTAGGATATATGGACCCAGGAAACTGGGCTACGGATATTGAAGGGGGCGCAAAGTTCGGATACACACTGCTTTCCGTGATTTTCCTCTCTAATATTTTTGCCATGTTCTTGCAGCATCTCTGCATAAAGTTAGGCATAGCTACCGGGTTGGATTTGGCTCAGTCTTGTAGGGCACATTACTCCAAACCTGTTAATTTCACACTGTGGATTCTTTGCGAAATTGCCATTACGGCTTGTGACTTGGCAGAAGTAATTGGTACTGCTATTGCGCTGAATTTGCTTTTTGGAATTCCATTGGTTTGGGGCATCGTGATTACTGGCATCGATGTTTTGCTGATTCTGATGCTGCAGCGCAAAGGTTTCCGCCCCATTGAAATCATCGTGGCGGCGCTAATGTTCATCATCCTGATGTGTTTCGGCTACGAGCTTTTCCTCTCAAAGCCCGACTGGAAGGCTGTTTCAGAAGGCATCGTGCCAACGAGGGAAATCTACCAAAACCGCGAAATGCTGTATATCGGCATTGGAATTTTGGGCGCTACCGTGATGCCCCACAACCTGTACCTGCACAGCCACATCATTTACCACAAAAAATACGGCAAAACAGAAGCGGGCAAGAAATCGGCGATAAAATATGCAACCTGGGGTAGCAACATTGCCCTGATAATCGCGCTTTTTATTAATTCGGCCATCCTAATTGTGGCGGCATCTACATTTCATTTTGGCGGGCATACCGGCGTCGCAGAAATTCAAGATGCCTACCTGATGCTCGGCAACATACTGGATTCCAAATGGGCATCCATCGTGTTTGGCGTAGCGCTTTTGGCATCGGGATTAAACAGCACGCTAACCGGAACTTTGGCCGGGCAGATTGTGATGGAAGGCTTTATGCATATCCGCCTAAAACCGTGGCTTCGGCGGCTGCTAACACGGCTGATAGCGATAGTGCCTGCGCTGATTGTGGCAATAATCTATGGTGAAAGCGGCACGAATGAACTGCTGATTTTGAGCCAGGTGATACTCTCGATGCAGCTTAGTTTTGCGGTAGTACCCTTGGTGCAGTTTACGGGAAGCGGCAAGATAATGGGCGTTTTCAAAAATTCCCGAATGAAGCAAGCCGTGGCCATCATCATCACCGCCATTATCATTATCCTAAATTTAATCTTGCTTTTGCAGATATTATTTTAATCAAATCCTTTTTTTAGTGTTTGCAGGGCGCTGCTCGGAAGAAATTCCGGCAGCGTTTTTTATAGCTGATAGCCTCTGGCGCTTTGCTGCTGGCGTTTCTAAATTTATGGTAAAGAACTTCCTCATTATTCTTATATTTATCAAAAATTTTGTATGACACTTTACGGACCTTTCACGCAGGTTGTGACGATGGACAAGCTGCCTTTGCGCGGCGCACTCTGCGATGAGCAGCTGGAAATCATTCCCAATGCTGGAATTTTGGTGGATGATGATGGCTTCATCGCCGAAGTTTCCGATTTTGAAACTTTGCAAAGCCAAAAGCCCAAAAGCGTCTTCCAGCAGCAAAGTGCAATTGCGCTGCCTGCCTTCGTGGATCCGCATACACATATATGCTTCGGCGGCAGCCGTGCCAGCGACTTCGCCATGCGCAACGCTGGGAAAACCTACCTGGAAATCGCCGAAAACGGCGGCGGCATCTGGTCTTCCGTATCGCATACTCGGGATGCCTCGGAAAAGCAGCTGCTGGATGGGATGCTCCAAAGAATCGGCGAGCTGATTTCCCAGGGCATCACCACCATCGAGGTAAAAAGCGGCTACGGCCTGAATGCAGAAAACGAGCTGAAAATGCTCCGCGTCATCCAAGAAGCGCAGAAGCATACGCCTGCCAAGCTGGTGCCTACCTGCCTTGCCGCGCACACGGTGCCGAAAGATTTCTCAGGGACCAGCCACGACTATCTGGATTATATCCTCGCTGACATTTTACCTATTATAAAATCTGAAAACCTCGCCCGAAGGGTGGATATCTTCATCGAAAAATCTGCATTTGGAATAGATGAAAGCCGGGAATTTCTTTTGAAAGCAAAGGAAATGGACTTTGAGCTTACCGTGCACGCCGATCAGTTCACCTCCGGGAGCTCCCGCGTGGCGGTAGAGGTGGGCGCGTGTTCGGCAGATCATCTGGAGGCAACATCGGAAGAGGATATCGATTTCCTTGCAAAGTCCGAAACGGTGGCTACCGCGCTACCCGGCGCAAGCCTCGGGTTGGGCGAAAAATTTACCCCGGCGAGGAAGCTGCTGGATGCCGGCGCGATTCTCGCCATCGGTACCGACTGGAATCCCGGATCCGCCCCGATGGGCAGCCTGGTCACCCAGGCATCGGTACTCGCCACTTATCAAAAACTGACTACTGCCGAAGTGCTTTCCGCGATGACCTTCCGCTCTGCAAAGGCACTGAACCTTTCCGACCGCGGAGTTTTGGCCCAAGGAAAAAGAGCAGATTTCCAAATCTACGAAACCGATAATTTCCTGGATGTGCTCTACCGGCAGGGTATGCTGCGCCCCGCGAAAGTAGTGATCGGTGGAGAAGTAATTGAGACCTTAGAAGGAAAGAATCAGGATCTTGCAATTTGAAAAATTAGGTTTGGTTTTCAATCTAAACTTCAACTTTTAACCTTTAACCTTTGAACCAAAGATGATTTGGACAGGCAGAAATGACGGCGAAGATGCGCTGCACCAAAGGATTTTCCAGCGGGTGCTCACGGATTTGAATTATGAAAACCTGCAACCGGGGCAGTTTGCTCTGCACGGTTTCGCTGTGGACGAAGGCGTCCGCAGAAACAAGGGCAGGGTAGGGGCGGCATCCGCGCCGGACAGGATCCGAAGTGCGGCGGCAAACTTCCCGGTGGTGTCCCCTGATTTCCTGCTGGCAGATTTTGGAAATATCCGCTGCGAAAACCGTAATCTGGAAGAGGCGCAGGCGAATTTTGCGGCCTGCGTACGGCGGGTGCTTTCGCAGGGTGCGCGGTCTGTGGGTTTCGGCGGGGGTCACGAGATTGCTTTTGCGCATTATTCCGGCATAAAGTCGGCATTCCCGGAGGAGAGGGTGGGTATCGTTAACATAGATGCGCATTTCGATAACCGCGAGCCGGAACCCGGCGTGGGAGCAAGCTCCGGCACGGGCTTCTGGCAGATTGCGCAGCAGGGGCGGATGCACTCGCTGCATATCGGCATACAGCGCAATTCCAACACTCTGAAGCTTTTCGATACGGCGCACAATTTTGGCATGAATTACATCCTTGCAGATGAGTTGTTTTTTGAAAATCTCCCGAATATTTATAGAAAAATTGATGAATTTCTGGCAGGTGTAGACTGCCTGTACCTCACCCTCTGTATGGATGTCTTCAATGCCGGTATCGCGCCCGGGGTGTCTGCGCTGGCGTACAACGGTATTTTCGTGGATGCAGCCTTTATGCATATTTTCCGCCATATTTTAAAATCCGGAAAAATGGTAGCAATGGATGTGGCGGAGGTAAATCCGGAATACGATATCGACGGCCGTACCGCGCGCCTGGCAGCAAGCCTTATAAACGAATGGTTTTTAGCAGTTTAATGCATAATGCTCGAAAGTCAGACATTTTATCATAAGCTCAGAAGCGTGCTGATGTTCACCGCGCCCGGGCTGATGGTGGCTGTGGGCTATATGGATCCCGGCAACTGGGCTACGGATATAGAAGGCGGGGCAAGGTTCGGCTATGCGCTGCTGTCCGTGATCTTGCTATCGAATGTCTTCGCTATGTTCCTCCAGCATCTTTGCATCAAATTAGGTATAGCTACCGGGATGGATTTGGCGCAATCCTGCCGCGCAAATTATTCTAAACCAGTCAATTTTATACTCTGGATTCTCTGTGAGATAGCCATCGCAGCGTGCGACCTAGCGGAAGTTATTGGTACGGCAATCGCCCTGAACCTTCTTTTCGGAATTCCATTGGTCTGGGGAATCGTGATTACCGGTATCGATGTGCTGCTGATCCTGTTGCTACAACGCAAAGGCTTCCGCCCGCTGGAGATCATTGTGGCAGCACTTATGTTCATCGTGCTGGCTTGCTTTGGGTATGAACTTATTCTTTCAAAACCGGATCTTGGAGAAGTGGCAAATGGTTTTGTGCCAACCTCGCAGATCTACAAAAACCGCGAGATGCTCTACATTGGCATCGGCATTCTTGGTGCCACGGTGATGCCCCATAACCTCTACCTGCACAGCCATATCGTGTATCATAAAAATTATCGGAGAACGATGGATGGGAAAAAATCTGCAATCCAGGCTGCGACCTGGGGCAGCAATATAGCTCTACTGCTGGCGTTTTTCATCAATTCCGCTATACTGATTGTAGCCGCCTCCACCTTCCACACCGGCGGCTACACCGGAGTTGCAGAAATTCAGGAAGCATACAAGATGCTCGGAAACATTCTCAATTCCCAGTGGGCGCCGAAAATTTTCGGAGTAGCGCTGCTTGCTTCCGGGCTGAACAGCACGCTCACCGGCACGCTGGCCGGGCAGATTGTGATGGAGGGCTTCGTGCATATCCGGCTAAAGCCCTGGGCCAGGAGGCTTATTACGCGGCTCATAGCGATAGTCCCCGCACTTATCGTCGCAATCCTCTACGGCGAGAGCGGCACCAATGAGCTCCTGATTCTCAGCCAGGTGATTCTCTCTATGCAGCTAAGTTTTGCCGTGGTACCCCTCGTGCAGTTTACAGGAAGCAGCAAAATAATGGGTACCTTCCGCAATTCCGGCAGGAAGCAGGCGGTGGCGATTACCATCACGGCAATGATTATCCTTCTCAACCTCGTTTTACTCTGGCAAACTCTAAGTTGAATTCTGAAGTTAAAATTGCGCGGTTTTTGCTTTAGGATGAAAAATTTTTTAGGATGAAAGAAGATTTAAAAAATAAAATCAGCATTGCCGAGCAGCAGTTTCAGGAATGGGGAAGTCTAAGTTTTGATCAGCGGCAAAGCTACCTCCCTCGGTTTGCAGAAGTTTTGGAAAGATACAAAGATGAATTTTCAAGGCTCATCACCACAGAGATGAATAAGCCCATTTCCGAATCGGTTTCAGAAATAGAAAAATGTATAAAAATGGTGCGGTATTATTCCGAAATCGATAATTATAATGCTGCCGAAAAAGTAGAAACTGAATTTAGAATCTCTGAAATCCGCTACGAACCGCTGGGCATTATATTAGGGGTAATGCCTTGGAATTTCCCGTTCTGGCAGGCTCTAAGGTTCATCATTCCTGCTATCCTCGCCGGGAATGTAGCGGTGATGAAGCACGCTTCCATTTGTTTTGGCAGCGGCAAGGCTATTGAAAGCGCGATGGAAGAGGCCGGCTTCCCGGCGGGAGTTTTCCAGAATCTGGAGATTGGCCATAAGGAGGTTGAGGAGCTTCTGGCACACCCGGCAGTGCGTGCGGTGAGCCTTACTGGCAGCGAAAAAGCGGGGGCGCAGGTGGCTTCCACCGCGGCAATACACATCAAAAAATCTGTGCTAGAGCTGGGCGGCAGCGATGCCTTTATCGTAATGCAGGATGCAGATTTGCGGCGGGCGGCAGAGGAAGGTGCAAGAGCAAGGCTGCAAAATTGCGGTCAGGCGTGCAATGCCGGCAAGCGTTTCATCGTCCAGGAAAATATAGCTGAAGATTTCGTCCCGATGCTTGTGGAAGAGTTTAAAAAGTTTCAGCCGGGGGATAAATTTAAAGCTGAAACATTGCTCAGTGGGCTTGCAAAAGCGGAGTTTGGCGATGATCTGGAGGCGCAGTACCGGCGCGCAGTGGAGGCTGGCGCGGAAATCCTCCTCCCGCTGAATCGTGTTTCAGATATTGCCTTCGAGCCAGGCCTGCTGAAAGTTTTGCCAGGCAATCCAGTTTTAAAAGAGGAGGTTTTTGGCCCGCTGGGATTTATACTTTTCGCAGAAAATGCTGCGGAAGCTTTGGAAATTGCTAATGATGTTCCGTACGGGCTCTCGGCATCCGTATGGACGCGTGACGAGAAGTTATCAAATTATTTTACGGAAAACCTGGAATGCGGTATGGTTTCCATTAATAAAATGTCCAGCTCGGATCCGCGGCTGCCCTTCGGGGGCATAAAGAACTCCGGCTTCGGTACGGAGCTTTCTCATCTGGCACTCCGCGAGTTCGTCCATGCGAAAACGATTGTCGGTCATTAACCAAACAAATAACCGTGGAGTAGAAACTTCACGGTTGAGTAACACCAGCTTTTGCCAAAAATTTAAATGGTGGTAAGGCGCAGGGTGTTGGTTTTCCCGTTTGCATTTGCAGGGGTGGCGTTCAAGTTTACCACGAGGTCGCCCTCGTTTACATAGCCGAGATCGGCCGCCAGCCTGTTTACCTGCACCACGGTCTCGTCGGTGCTCTCGTTGCCGTCGTAATAATATGCCCGGACGCCCCACAACAAGTTGAGCATCGTAATTACCCGTCGGCTGGAGCTGAATACGATGATATGCGCGTTCGGCCGGTGTGCGGAAATCTGGAATGCCGTATAGCCTGAATTGGTAAGGGTGATGATCGCCTGAACATCGGTCGTACGGGCAATCCTGACCGCTGCAAGGCTGATCCTGTCGGTGATAAATCTCACTGCCTCGCTTTGGAACTGCTTGTCTACGATCGGGTTGTAGCGATGGTAGAATTCCGTGGTTTCAATGTTTTTTACAATCTTAGCCATATTCTGCACCACCTGGACAGGATATTTCCCCACGGAAGTTTCGCCGGAGAGCATCACCGCGTCGGCGCCGTCCAGCACGGAATTCGCCACATCGTTCGCTTCGGCACGCGTCGGAGTAAGGCTGCTGATCATCGATTCCATCATCTGTGTGGCGATGATTACCGGTTTGGAATAAGCGCGCGCTTTCTGCACAAGATTCTTCTGAATTGCCGGTACTTCCTCCATCGGAACCTCCACACCCAGGTCGCCCCGCGCAACCATGATGCCGTCGCATTGCTGAAGGATTTCGTCAATATTCTTCACGCCTTCCGGCTTTTCTATCTTCGCGATGATTGGCGTTTTAAAACCTTCGCCGTGCTCTTTTATAAGCTCCTTCAGGTCGCGGATGTCCTGCGCGTGTCGTACGAAGGACAGCGCAATCCAGTCCAGGCCTAGCTCAAGGATGAATTTCGCATCGCGGATGTCCTTCTCGGTAAGTGCCGGCAGCGATACATTCGTGTTGGGCAGGTTTACGCCTTTTTTGGAGCTCAGCGGCCCGCCCTGGATCGTCTTAGCGCGTACGGTATCGATTCCGTTGGTTTCCAGCACCACGAGCACCAGCTTGCCATCATCGATGAGGATTCTTTCGCCCACCTTTACATCCTTCGGGAACTGCTGGTAGGTCATATATACCTTCGTAGAATCGCCCTCTACCTCCTCGTTGGTGAAGGTAAGTACATCCCCTGGGTTGAGGTAAGATCCCTCCTTTACCACGCCCACGCGGAGTTTCGGGCCCTGCAAGTCGCCAAGGATGCTCACGGAAGTGCCGAGCTCCTCATTGATCTCGCGGATCATTTTTACATTGTTTTTTACAATTTCATAATCAGCGTGAGAGAAATTTATCCTGAAAACATCCACCCCCGCCCGGATCATCTCGATAAGGATTTCTTTGGTTCCCGTTGCCGGCCCCATGGTAGCGATGATCTTGGTTTTCTTTAAGTCTTTGTTAGTCATAAAATTGTATTAAATCTGAAAGGCTCCCGGCGTCAATTTGAAAGTTTTGTATTGAAAATGTGAGGCCTTCCGGCAGTAAAATTAATGAAAAATCATCAAGATTGTCTGTGGTACGCACCACAAAATCTACATCGGGGTGCATTGGTAACAAAAAATTAACATCCGCCCCGTCTGAGAAAAGGTTCCCCTGGTGTTCAAAAACCTGCGATTCCGACGCCCGGTTCTCAATAAATTGCACCTGGCAGCGCAGCTCTCTATGATAGCCCTCCATACGGAGATGGGATGACGAGTAGTCCCTCCCTATATTTTTTAAATCCTTGATTCTCTTCAGGTAAATCTGGCGGTTGGCACAGTTGAAATGATAAAAAAACTCGTGAGGCGGAAGCTGTTTCGAGAGCCGAAGCAGCCCCACCGAAATGCCCTCGGCGGCATCATCATCCAATAGAAATTGTTGATTTTTCAAGGATGTTTTCTTTTTTGTTTAATGAGTAGAATGCTCTCTGCGCAGCCTTTTCTTCGGCCTTCTTCTTGGAACTGTCGGATGCGTTTGAGATTTTCTCCGAGCCTATCCTTATTACCGATTTAAAATTAAGGATTTTATTAGGAAGATGTTCCTCCGTGGTTTCGTAGGTCAGCTCCAGCTTGTTTTTTTGAGCCCACTCCAGCAGCAAGCTTTTGTAGCTCATTATCTTATTCTCCAGCTTGGCAATTTCCTGCGGTGTCAGCAGCCTTCCGAGAACTGTTTTTTCGCAGACTTCGTAGCCAAGATCCAGATAAATAGCGCCTATGAGTGCCTCGAAAAGGTTTCCCGCGAGATTGTCCCCAGCGCTGACGCCTGCTTTCTGCTCCGCCAGGTCGGGAAGGCCAAGTTCTTCGCCGATTTTGTTGAGGTTGTTCCGGCTTACGATTTTCGACTTCATCTGAGTAAGGAAGCCCTCCCGTTTTCCGGGATATGCGTTGAAAAGATAGCAAGAAATAATGGAGCCTAAAATAGCATCCCCGAGAAACTCGAGGCGCTCGTAGCTCGGGGAATTTTTTACGCCGGGCTCTTTAAGCGTAAAGGCTTCCTTGTAGATGTGTGAGTTAACTATTTCGCAACCAACTATTTGCGAGATTTTCCGGCGAAA
This sequence comes from Cruoricaptor ignavus, assembly GCF_014961145.1. Taxonomy (NCBI): domain Bacteria; kingdom Pseudomonadati; phylum Bacteroidota; class Flavobacteriia; order Flavobacteriales; family Weeksellaceae; genus Cruoricaptor; species Cruoricaptor ignavus. Next base: position 999,259 of record NZ_CP063145.1, on the reverse strand, counting down.
TATTAAATCTTCCTCTGTACGGAAGGTATTCTTGTTATTGCTCAGAAATTTTATGAAGAATTTCTGCAACTTCATTCGCACCTAGATTTTTGAGAAAAGTACGCAGGCATTGTGGCCGCCAAAACCAAAGGTGTTGCTCATTGCCACATTTACTTCGCGCTCTACCGCTTTGTTGAAGGTAAAATCCAGTTTTGCATCAATCTTCTCATCATCGGTGAAATGATTGATGGTTGGCGGAACGATGCCGTGCTGAATGCTGCCAATGGTGGCAATAGCTTCGATAACGCCGGCAGCACCAAGCAAATGCCCGGTCATAGATTTTGTGGAATTAATCTGAATATTGTAAGCGTGCTCACCGAAAAGCCTTGTGATAGCGTTGGATTCGGCCAAATCGCCAAGCGGCGTGGAAGTGCCGTGCATATTGATATGGTCCACTTCTTCCGGCGAAATTCCTGCATCTTCCAAGCAGTTTTTCATTACGAGGTAGGCGCCAAGTCCTTCAGGATGCGGTGCCGTCATATGGTGTGCATCAGCGCTTAGCCCGCCGCCTTTCAGTTCGGCATAGATTGTAGCGCCGCGCTTTTTAGCATGCTCATATTCTTCCAGGATAATGCAGCCTGCACCTTCACCAAGCACAAAACCATCCCTGTCTTTATCGAAAGGGCGGGATGCAGTTTCCGGGCTGTCGTTCCTTGTGGAAAGCGCCATCAAAGCATTGAAGCCGCCTACACCGCTTGCCGTAACGGCAGCTTCCGAACCGCCGCAAACAATCACATCTGCCTTGCCAAGCTGCAGTAGCATCTTGGCATCAATCAGAGCGTTGGCAGCGGAAGCGCAGGCAGAAACCGTGGCATAGTTCGGCCCGTGAAAGCCGTATTCAATAGAGATTTGGCCAGCAGTGATGTCCGCAATCATCTTTGGAATAAAGAACGGATTGAAGCGGGGAATTTCGGAATTAGCCCAGTTGACAACTTCCGATTCGAAAGTATCAAGGCCACCGATTCCTGAGCCCCAAATCACGCCGATGCGGTTTTTATCTACGCTGCCGTCGTTCAGCCTGGCGTGCTCTACGGCTTCCTTTGCCGCTACCATACCAAGCTGCGTGTTGCGGTCCATCTTCTTCGCTTCCTTTTTATCAAAATGATTCAAAGGATCGAAGCCTTTTACTTCGCAGGCAAATCTCGTCTTGAAATTTGTGGCATCGAAAAGAGTAATCGGCGCCGCACCGCTTACACCTTTGATGAGGCTGTCCCAGTATTCCTGGGCATTATTGCCGATAGGTGTGATAGCGCCAAATCCGGTTACGACTACTCTTCTCAATTCCATAAAATAAATTAGTGTTTTTTAAAATTACTTGCTGGCTACTTCTTCCACATATGCGATAGCGTGGCCTACGGTAGTAATTTTCTCCGCCTGGTCATCTGGGATTTGGATGTTGAATTCCTTTTCGAATTCCATAATCAATTCCACAGTGTCAAGGGAATCTGCGCCAAGGTCATTCGTGAAGCTTGCCTCAGGAGTTACCTCAGATAGTTCTACATCAAGCTTATCCGCGATGATAGCTTTTACTTTTTGTGCAATGTCAGACATGTCTTCTTAGTTTATGGTTTAATTAGCTGCAAATATAAAAAATTAAACAAAACGGAAAACCTACTCACGCTTTTAAAATTGAATTTTAAAAATGTTTTAAGCTTAATATTGTTAAATTTGCTTTTTATCTTGCATCTATGGATTTACTAGATATGGACGACGATGTATTTACCGGCAAGGAGCAAACCCCGCTCAGAAAGGATGCTTTTCGGAAGTCTCCTGCTGAAAAATCGCAGCGCATAGAAGAGCTTTTTGCGGAAATAATGCATACGCTTGGGCTGGATATGACGGATGATTCCCTGAAAGATTCGCCGAAACGCGTTGCCAAAATGTATGTGCACGAAATCTTCGGCGGGCTGCTGCCGGAAAATAAGCCGAAAATCTCCACCTTCAGCAATAAATATAAGTACCGCCAAATGCTGGTGGAAAAAGATATTTCGGTGTACTCATTCTGCGAGCATCATTTCCTGCCAATCATCGGGAAAGCCCACGTAGCCTACATTTCAAACGGCGAGGTTATAGGCCTCTCGAAAATCAACCGAATTGTGGATTATTATGCAAGAAGGCCGCAGGTTCAGGAAAGGCTTACGATGCAGGTTGTGGATGCGATGAAGGAAGCGCTGGGTACGAAGGATGTGGCGTGCATCATAGAAGCGAAACACCTCTGCGTAAACTGCCGCGGAATAAAGGACACCGCAAGCTCCACCATCACGGCGGAACTCAGCGGGATTTTCCGCACCAACCCGATTACACGGCAGGAATTTCTGCATTATGTGAATATCGGTTCGTTAATTTGAGAATTTGCTAATTTGAAGATTAGCTAATTTTAAAATTCAACCACTCAACCTTAAACTTCAACCTTAACCTTTAAACCAAAAAACTTTGAACCTAAAAATATACAATTCACTTTCCGGCGAGAAGGAAATTTTCAAACCCATCCACGAAAACCGCGTCGGAATGTATGTTTGCGGCCCCACGGTTTACAGCAATGTGCATATGGGCAATGTGCGCACCTTTATGTCGTTCGATTTCATTTACCGTGCGCTGATGCACCTGGGCTACAATGTGCGCTATGTACGGAACATTACGGACGCTGGGCATTTGACGGATGATGGCGATGTGAATAACGACCGCTTCGTGAAACAATCCAGGCTGGAAAAACTGGAGCCGATGGAAATCGTGCAGAAATATACGGTGGATTTCCATAATGTTCTGAAGATGTTCAACAATCTTCCGCCGAATATCGAGCCTACAGCTACCGGACACATCATTGAGCAGATTGAGCTTGTTAAAGTATTGATAGACAATGGTTTAGCCTACGAAAGTAATGGCTCGGTTTATTTTGATGTTCGGGAATACGATGCCAAAGGCCTGAATTATGGCGAGCTTTCCAAGCGGAATATCGATGAGCTTTTTGCCAATACCCGTGATTTGGACGGGCAGAATGAGAAGAAAAATCCGCAGGATTTTGCGCTCTGGAAAAGAGCTTCGCAGGAACATATTATGAAGTGGCCTTCACCTTGGGGAATGGGTTTTCCGGGCTGGCATTTGGAATGTACTGCAATGAGTACCAAATACTTAGGTGAAAAATTCGACATTCACGGCGGCGGAATGGATTTGAAATTTCCGCACCACGAATGCGAAATTGCGCAAGGCAAAGGCTGCTTTGGAAACGAGCCGGTAAACTACTGGATGCACGCCAATATGCTGACGCTGAACGGACAAAAAATGAGCAAATCCACCGGGAATACGATTCTGCCGATGCAGCTGATTTCTGGTGAGAATGATTTTTTTCAGAAAGGATTTCATCCGAGCGTTGTGCGGTTTTTCTTTATGCAGGCGCACTACAGAAGTGTGGTGGATCTTTCGAACGAAGCATTAATTGCCAGCGAAAAAGGTTTCGAAAGACTGATGGAAGCCCTGCAACTAATTGAAAATCTGCCAACTAACGAAAAATCTACCATTGATATTTCCCGATGGAAAAATGATTGCTACGATGCACTGACAGACGATTTCAATTCGCCGATTTTGATTTCCCACTTGTTTGAAGCCGTGAACTGGATTTTCAAAATCAGGGATGGTAAAGAAACGATTTTATTTGCTGACTTACAGGAGCTTTCAAAGCTGATGAATGGCTTCGTTTATGATGTTTTGGGCTTACAAAATATTCAGCAGAGCGACAGCGGAAAACTGGATCAAGCGATGCAGATTTTAATCGACATCAGAAATCAGGCAAGGAAAACCAAGAATTTTGAACTTTCCGATCAGATTCGCGACAAACTTCTGGAAGAAGGTATCGAACTAAAAGACGGCAGAGAGGGAACTACCTTTGTAATTCGCTGATTATCAATATTTAAACTTAAAATTATCCCGATAAAAATTTTCAAATGCGCATAACTTTTCATATCAATTATTTTACGAAGCCTGGCCAGAATCTTTGCCTTGCCATTGTTGAAAATGATGCGGAAATCCGTTCGTTTCCAATGAGTTATGAAAGTGATTCTCAGTGGATGGTTTCCATCGATTATTTCTCAAAAAGCATCGCTTACAAATATCAGTTGATGAATGATTCTGGCGAAATTCTCAACGAAGAATTAGCCTTGCATCATCTCAGTTTCTCTCATAACTATGCTGATTTTCAGGTGTTTGACTTTTGGAACAAGAAAAATTTTCCTGAAAATTATTTGACGAACAAGGTGCTTGAAAATTCACTCGGCAGCACGAAATTCAAGAAAGTTTTACCGCTGAAAAAGCATTCTCACTTGTTCCGTTTGGAAGCGCCCATCTACAATCCCGATTGGAAAATTGTGATAATGGGTGCAAGCGAAGCGCTCGGAAATTGGGATTCAGCCAAGGCTGTTGAAATGGAGCAAACGGCACTGGGTGTTTGGGAAGCGGCGCTGTATGTTCCTGAAAATCAATTGATAGAGTATAAATACGGTTTGAAGAATTCGGTATCCGGCGAAGTGTTTGACATTGAAGCTGGTGAAAGCAGAATGCTTCAGCCAAATTCGGAAAGCGGCGTGCTGCAAATTCGTGTGGATCATTTTTTCCGCTTCAAAAAATCGCAGCTGTATTATGCAGGCGGCATTGCAATCCCGATTTTTTCCCTGCGTAGTGAAAACGGATTTGGTATCGGTGAATTTTCGGATTTAAAACTTCTGGCAGATTGGGCTAAAGATGCTGGTTTGACGGTAATTCAAACGCTGCCAATTAACGATACCACTGCCAATTTTTCTTGGACGGATTCTTATCCATACGCACCGATTTCGCTCTACGCTCTGCACTCGATTTACATCTCTTTTTCGGAATTAGATTTTAAAATTCCGGATGAATATCAGGAGGAATTTTTGCAGAATAAAAATGAGCTAAATGCCTTAGAATTAATTAATTACGAGGCTGTTATCGCACTTAAGTGGAAATTTTTGCGCGTGGTTTTTGATGCTAACTATTCCAAGATTTTAAAAGACAGGAATTTCAAAAAATTCCTGAAAAGTAATGAGGAATGGCTGCAGCCTTACGCTGCGTTTTGCATCCTGAGAGACCGCTATAATACGCCGGATTTTTCAAAATGGAAAACGCACCGGAAATTTGTGGCCGGGAAAATTGCTGCAATTTTTCAGGAAAAAAGTAAAGATTTCAGGGAGGCGATGCTGCATTGCTGGGTGCAGTTTCAGTTGGATAAGCAATTATCAGATTCGATAAAATATGCCCATAATTTTGGGATTTCTTTAAAGGGCGATTTGCCAATAGGCATCTACCGTTTTTCCGTGGAAGCGTGGAAGGAGCCTGAGCTTTACGGTATGGATTTTCAGGCTGGTGCACCGCCAGATTTCTTCACAGAGCTTGGGCAAAACTGGGGTTTCCCGACTTACAATTGGGAAGCGATGAAGGCCGATGGCTACCAATGGTGGAAGAGCAGATTTGCCGCTTTGGAAAAGTATTTTGATGCGATGAGAATAGACCACATCCTTGGTTTTTTTAGGATTTGGCGCATTCCAACCACAGCCACGCAGGCTTTGCTGGGCTACTTTTATCCTGCGGTTCCGATCACGGAGGAAGAACTTTCCCGTAGAAATATACCACTGAATTATGAGCGTTTCGTAAGGCCGTTTATAAACGAGCAAATTTTAGATGAATATTTCGGCGAAGAGAAAGATTATATTAAATCTCAGTTTCTTGATGCGAAAGAAAATGCTGAGTTTTCCTTAAAACCTGAATTTTATAATCAGCAAAAAATTACTGAATATTTTGAGAATAATAAAAATGAAGATTTGAAGCAGAAGTTGCTTTCGCTGGCTGCAAATGTTCTGTTAATTGAAGAAATTCGTGATGGAAAATCCGTGTTTCATCCGCAGTTTAGTTTGGCAAAAACAAATTCGTACCGTTTCCTTTCCGACTTTGAAAAACACGAATTTTACCATCTTCACAAAGATTATTTTTTCAATTGGCAGGATGAGCTCTGGGCGAAAAGTGCGATGGAAAAGCTGCCGGCAATTCTCGATTCTTCCGCTATGCTAATTTGCGCTGAAGACCTTGGCTTCGTTCCGGACAGCGTTCCTGTTGTAATGGACAGGCTGGGGATTTTGGCGTTGAAAGTTCAACGTATGGCGCCTGATAATTTGCCGTTTTACAATCCGAAAGTTGCGGGTTATCTCAATGTGGTTACCACAAGTTCGCACGACAGCTCCACATTGCGGCAATGGTGGCAGGAAAACCGCGGTCTTACGCAGGATTACTTCAATCAGCAGCTTCATCAGTGGGGCACTGCACCGGTGGATTTAGAGCCGTATCTTGCGGAAATGATTTTGAAGCAGCACATCTATTCCGATGCGATGCTTGCGATTTTCCCGATCCAGGATTTCTTTGCAACCGATGCTGAAATTGCCAATCCGAAGCTTGAAAACGAACGAATAAACGACCCTGGAAATTTTCCGCATTACTGGCGCTACAGAATGCATATCAGTTTGGAAAATCTTAATTCCCGAACTGATTTTAGCGAAAAAATTTACAACTGGATGAAAGATTCTGGAAGAGTTTAATTATTGATTGTCAACAATTTACATCGATGAAAATATTGTACGCAATTCAGGGAACGGGGAACGGCCACATCAGTAGGGCCCGTGAAATTATTCCGCACTTGAAGAAGCACGGCGTTGTGGATTTGGTGGTGAGCGGCACCCACGTGGAAATTGGGTTGGAAGAGCCGGTGAAGTACCGGCTGCACGGTTTGGGTTTCAAGTTCGGGAAAAATGGCGGCGTGGATTTTCTCGCCACGATTAAGCAATTCCGGTTTTTGCGTTTTCTGTATGATTTGAAACGGCTTCCGGTGAATGATTATGACTTGATAATCAGTGACTTTGAGCCTGTGACTTCCTGGGCGTGCAAGTTTCGTGGAAAGAAGAATGTGGGCTTAAATCATCAGTGTGCGTACAAATCGCCGAAAACACCGCAGCTCAAAGGATTTCATTGGGGCAAGCTGATTTTAGATTATTATGCGCCGTCTGATGCTTATATCGGTTTTCACTTTGAGCGTTTTGATGATTTTATAAACAAACCGGTTATTCGTAGCGAAATTCGTAATTTGAAAACTTCGGAAGAAGGGCATTACACCGTTTATCTTCCGGCTTATTCGGACGAGTTTATTTTGAGCTATACTGAAAAAATGCCGGATTCAAAATGGCATATTTTCTCGAAGCATTCCAAGGAAGATTACAGCCGTAAAAACGCCAAGGTTTTTGCGCTAGATAATGAGAAATTTTTAGAATCCTTGGCTGATTCTGCAGGCTTGCTGACTGGTGGTGGTTTCGAAGGGCCTGCCGAAGCTTTGTTCCTGAAAAAGAAGGTGTTAGCGGTGCCGATGAAAAATCAGTATGAGCAGCAGTGCAACGCTTTAGGCCTTGAAAAGCTGGGTGTTCCGGTGGTCTGGTCGGAAGATGAATTCGGGAAAAAACTGAAAGATTGGGTGGAAAACGGAAAGGTGGTTCCGGTGGATTTTCCCGATGAAACCGAAAAAATCATCGCTGATCTAGTAGCGAAATATGGCGATGGAAAAGGCTTTGAGAAATAAACTGTAAAAATTTTCTTTTTCGGATTTAACTTTTCAGAAAATCTTTAATCCAAAGAATACCCATGCAGTTCCTGCAGAAGTAGTTTCATAGTTTTATTTTTTAATGGTTGGAAAGGCAGGTCCTGATATTCCGGGAGCTGCCTTTTTAAATGTATATCAGCTCCGTACCGGCAACTTTTTTGCCGAGCTGCAGCAGGATTTTCCTATAATTTTCTACCTGAAGTCTGTGGGAATCTTTCGGCGCACCAGTTTTAAAATCGATGATGAAGATGCCTTCCCCGGTCTCTATCAGCCTATCTGGGCGGTAGAGTTTTGCCCCATCGGTGCCGCTTATCATTATGTCTTTTTCGTTGATGATTTTCAGGCCTTTGCGGAAATACTGGCCGAAATTCTCATCATTTATAATTTTTAAAATTCTCGCTCTTATCTCATCCCTCTCCTCCGTGCTGATTTCGCCTTTCAGTAAGTACTTTCTTAAAATTCGCTCCACATCCTCCGCTGAATTGATTTGCGATAAAATCTCGTGGGTGAAGATGCCGTTCCTAACTTCCGCCCTCGTGTTTTGATACTTTCTGGACGGGGTTGCGATTTTAATATTGCCGCGCGCCTCACCCCTCGCGGAAAGCTGGGTAATGCGCATCGTTTCCGGTCTGGCCTCTGCCTTCCCCGTCTGCTTGCTGTAGGAATCGCCTTCCTCCGGATAAATGTCGAACTCATCGAGGCCCTCCGGGTTTTTCTGCTGCGCGAATTCTAAAATCTCCGTCGGTACGGATTTGCTGGATGGTTTTTCTAGGAAGAGGAAAAGCTGCTCCACGGGGCGGGTAGTCGCTACATACTGCACGCAGTAACGGTCGATTCGGTTTTTATAATTGTTTTCAGAATTAAACTCTTCAACCTCCCGGTCATAAATGGCGAGCTCTTTCTTAAACTGCTCAATATTTACAGATTTCAGTCCTTCAAAGCCCTCCATCGGCAGCCATTCACTAAATTTCGAATCCTTATTGGCGTGCCTCACCGGTAGGAAAACCACCGGGAATTCCAGCCCCTTTGCGCTGTGCACGGTCATCATTTTTACTGCCTCTATGCTTTCGCTCGCCTGTACGGAGATCTTCGATGCTTCCTCCTCCCAGTAGGCCACAAAATCCTTCAAGGTTGCAGCAGAATTCTGGCTGAATCCATACAGCGTTTCCAGGAAACTCAAAAGGAAATCCGTTTCCTTCTCTTCTACGGAAAACTCGTGCAGATAGCCCTCAATATAGTTGTAAAGGTTCAGTGGGGAGCTGCCCGCCCGATGCAGTTTTAAACCAAATCTTTCCTGCATCCAGCCCAGCTTAGCGTTTCTGGAGCCCAGAGCGAGCATCTCCTGCATCTCCGCAGTGAAGTCGCTGATATCAATTCTTCCCAATCGATTCAGCCAGTAGAGCATAGTCACGGCGTGCTGGTTATTTTCTGGGCTGCACTCCCACCGCAGGAAGTCCATCAGCGCGCGCAGCGTGAGCGAGAGATTCAGTGTGATGCCTTTGTCGGAGATGGTTTTAATGAATTCCTCATTACCGTTTCTCACGATTTTTTTGGAACCGAGTAGGATGGAGAAACTTCGGATATCCTCATTGTTCCGGAAGAGGATCGTGATGTCCTTCAGGTTGAAACCCCTCTCCACCAATTCCTGGATGCTCCGGTGCATCTGGTCCGTCACCGCCTCAATGTACGGGGCCTTCGGTTGGGAATATGGGGTAGTGAAGACCCTCACTCTGCCCGGGATGTCTTTCCGCGGTGTCTGCCTTGCTTTTAGAGAAAAAAGTTCGCAGTGGTCTGCCTGCAGGTTTTTTGTAGAAAGGAATTCATAAAGTTCATTGTTGAAATCCACCAAGTTCTTTGCGCTCCTGTAGTTCTCTGCCAGCGTCTCCACGCTCACCTCCACCGGCGATTCCTCCCTGCCGTTGATGATGTTCAGCATAAGGCTGCTGTCGCCGCCGCGCCACCTGTAGATGCTCTGTTTCGGGTCGCCCACGAGCGTAAAGCTGTTGGTAGTTTCGGAGACTGCATTGTCCTTCAGCGGCAGCATGTTTTGCCACTGCATCTTCGAAGTATCCTGAAATTCATCGATGAAAAAATGGCTGAACTGCGTGCCTACTTTTTCGTATATAAATGCCGAGGGCTCATTCCGCAGATTTTCCCCGATGAGCACATTGAATCTCGACAGTAGCAGCACATCATTCTCATCCTCTATCATCCTCAGCTGATCCTGGATCTCCTTGTTCACCTTCAGTGGCAGCAGCTGCTTTAGGATGTGCTTTTTTTTCAGGGATAAAACATGGTTGATAATAACAGTTTGCCTTCTTTCCAAAAGCTCATCCAATACCTCTTCGATGTCTCTCTCCCGCTTTTTACTTGTACTGGAGGCACCTTTGAGAATTTTGTTAATTCGGCTCTCTTCTTCTTGTTTTGTCTCGTACATCAGCGGATAGCCATTGGACCTGAATTTTACAAAAAATCCGCCAATGCCATCTTTTCCATTTGCAAAATCAGATACACTCAGGTTGCGGCTTGCCATTAGTTGCAGTGCTTTTTCCGTGTTTTCTATTGCCAATGCCTCGTGCTCCGCAATTTCCTTCCGAAGCCTTTCTTTCGATGCCTCGTAGCGCGCCCAGTCGAAGCCCTCGTTGCCTTTCAGATCTTCGTAATGGATGTCGCTAGCAAACTCCTTGGCGCCTTCATACAAAACTTTGTTCAGATTCACGCGCTTCTCATTATCAAGATTGTAATGCACGAAATCCATGAAGGCTTTTGATAATTGCCCGTCTATGCCGATCTCATCCAGCATCCGTTCCACCGCCTGCACCAGGAATGGCTCGGTATTTATTTCAATGTTAAACTGGCTGGGCAGCCCCAGTTCGTACGAAAAACTTCGCACAAGCCTTGCGTTAAATTTATCGATAGTGCCGATGTTCAGGGTGGAGTAGTGATGCAAGATGTAGTCCAGTAGCGCCCTGGAGCGCGCGTGGAGCTCCTCCATGGGCACCCGTATGCCTCGCGCCGCCAGCGCCTCCTGTATATTGATTAAGTCCCGGTTGTCCTTATAATTGTCTTTAGTAAAACCCTTCAGCCAGCTCAGGATGCGCTCCTTCATCTCGTTGGCTGCCTTATTGGTAAAGGTGAGTGCCAATATACGCCCTATCGCCTGCTCGTTTTTGGGCTGGGAGAGGCAAATCATCAGGATTCTCTGAACCAGTGCGTAGGTCTTCCCGCTTCCCGCGGAAGCAGTGATGGCGGTATAATTCTTCGGTCGATCCATAGGCTGCAAGATAATAATTAATTTCAGGGTTTTATAATAGAGCATACTCAAATTTTAAAAACTTAAAAAAAATGTCTATATTTGCAGCCCAAATGAGATGTAAAATATGCTAATAATCCCTGTAAAAGACGGTGAATCTATCGACAGAGCACTGAAAAAGTACAAAAGAAAATTTGATAAAACAGGCGTGGTGCGCAAGCTGAGAGCAAAGCAGCAATACACCAAACCATCAGTGGAGCTTCGCCAGCAAAGGCTGAGAGCAGCGCACAAGCAGCGTATGCAGAGCCTGGAAGAACAGGCGTAAGCCCCTTAATTTTCCATATAAATTTATCACTTTCCAGATTTTTATAAATTTGGTAAGTGATTTTTTATTGCCTAAAAATGATAGAGAAATTCCTAGATTACCTGCGTACGGAAAAGCAATATTCCGGGCATACGGTGCTAAGCTACCGAAGAGACCTGCAGGATTTTCAGGAATTTCTTCTAAAGAGCGAGGGGCACGAAAATCTGCCTGAGGCCGACCGCCGTATGGTACGGAATTTTATGGCAGCCCTCTCCGCCCGGGGCATCAGCAAGCGCAGCATCAACAGGAAGCTCTCCGCGCTGCGGGGGTATTATCTTTTCCTCTTGAAAATCAGGGAAATAGAATCTTCACCGATGGAAGGCATTTCCTCTCCGAAATTTTACCGAGAAAAACAAGTGCCGTTTTCCGCAGAAGAAATGGAGGATTTCGAGGAACTGTCTGCCGCGGAAGATTTCCCGGCGCTCGATAGGCTCGTGGTAGAGATGCTGTACCAGACAGGGATGCGCCGCACGGAACTCTGCACCCTCACGCTTGGCTCCGTAGATTTTGAAAAACCAGAAATACGCGTGCTTGGCAAAGGTAAAAAGGAACGAAACATCCCCATTTCCTCGGCGCTTGTCGAGCAAATCCACCAGTATATTGAACAAGACCGCCCTGCTGTGGATGGCGAGGAACGGCTTTTCTTAACTCCCAAGGGGAAAAAACTCAACGAGAAGGCGGTGTACCAAATTGTTACCAAGCAAATGGCAGCAGTCACTCAGAAAGCCAAGAAGAGCCCCCACATCCTGCGCCACAGTTTTGCCACCCACACGCTGCACGGCGGCGCAGAAATCTCCAAAATCCGCCAGCTGATGGGGCATACGAGCATAGCCAGCACGCAGGATTATACGCATTCGGACATAGAGCAGCTGAAGGCTGTTTTCAGCGGAGCGCACCCCCGCGCGAAGAGCAGCTCGGGAGAATAACTGTTTTGAAATCAATGAATTAAGAAACTAAAAACTATTTTTAAGAAAAAAAAGAGGTGAAATATTTGTGAGATTGCAAAAACTTCGCGTATATTTGCACTCGCAAAAAAGAGCAAAGGTCTTTAGAATTTTTGCCTCCATAGCTCAGTTGGCCAGAGCACGTGATTTGTAATCTCGGGGTCGTGGGTTCGAATCCCTCTGGAGGCTCGGTATAAAATTGGGGAGATTCCAGAGTGGCTAAATGGGACTGACTGTAACTCAGTTGCTTCGGCTTCGTAGGTTCGAATCCTGCTCTCCCCACATTTTATAGCAGTGCATACCAACGGTATATTGCTCACAATATAATCGCGGAAGTAGCTCAGTTGGTAGAGCGTCAGCCTTCCAAGCTGAATGTCGCGGGTTCGACCCCCGTCTTCCGCTCAAAATCACAACCCGGTTTTTTGGCTTGTGATTTTTTTTTAAGTTTGCGGTAATTGCGCCCCGGATAGTAGCGGATACCCCGCAGAAGAGCCGCGGAGCGGCGATGCGAGGAGTAGCAGCGGATAGCCGGAAAAGGCGCCCAAAAAAATTACTGCGGCTAAAGATTTTGCCGACTTAGCTCAGGGGTAGAGCGTTTCCTTGGTAAGGAAGAGGTCGTGGGTTCAAATCCCATAGTTGGCTCCGGGAGTTCCTTCATTTGCTGAGGGAGCTCTTTTTTTTCAGAATGTCGTAATTTCGCAAAAAGCCGAGAATGAAAATCCTTTTGCTTGAGGATGATGCTACGCTCTCCTCCGAATTAAGTAAATTTCTTGAGAACCGAGGCTACGGGGTAGTGCAGGTGTACGATGGCGAGGCATTTCTGAAGGAAATACGCAGGAATAGCTTCGGCCTATATCTGCTGGACATCAATGTGCCGAAAGTAAATGGGCTGGAGGTCTGTGCGAAAATCCGGGAAACGGATGCTGATACGCCGATCCTGATGATCTCTGCCTTCGGGGATATTTCGGATAAGAAGGAGGCCTTCGGCAGGCAGGCGGATGATTATCTGGTAAAGCCTTTCGCGTTTGAGGAGCTGATGATGAGGATAGAGGCGCTGGGTAGGAGGCAGCAGAGGGCAGAGGATGCGGCAGAAATCATCCGGGTGGAGAATCTCAGCATAGATAAGGTGCAGAAGAAGGTGTGGCGCGACGGGCAGGAGATCCCCCTGACTGTAAAGGAGTACCAGCTGCTGGTGCTGCTGGCGGAGAGCCCCGGGCAGATATTTTCCAAGCAGCAGATTTCCGAGGCGGTTTGGGATATTAATTTTAATACGAATACCAATACCATAGAGGTGTACATCAACTTCCTCCGGAAGAAAATCGACAAAGAGTTTGAGCCTAAGCTGATACACACCCGCCCGGGCTTCGGCTACTACATACAGGGGAAGCAATGAATCTGAAGCAGCGGATGTCCCTGGCGCTCAGCATCGCCTTTTCGGTGCTGCTCAGCGTGGTGATGCTGGCAATTTATCTCCTTTTCTCCAACTACCGAACGGAGGAATTCCACCTTCGACTGCAGCAGAGTACGGAAATCACGATGCGTGCCCTCTCGGCCCTTCCCATCGAGGATTCGGGGATGAAGATCCTTTCCATCGATACCGAAGACCCTCTCTTCAACGAGGAAATCTTTGTGTATAACGATAGTGGCGAACTTATTTTTGCCAACCGGCACGCCCCAGCGCCCGCGATGGATGGGCGGATACTAGAAGAGGTGCGCAGGAAAAACAGGCAGTTCTTCCGCGAGGGGCAGTGGGAGATTTTTGCGCGCAGGGAGGTGGTAGCCGGGCAGCCGCTTACCATCCTCACCAAGGCGGACGACAGCTGGGGCAGGGAAAAGCTCCGCTATCTCAGGATCATCCTGCTTTTCTCCTACCTCATCAGCCTTGCCTCCGTATGGATGCTAAGCTATTTCGTGACGAATAGGATGCTTTTGCCGCTGGATATCTTTCAGAAAAAAATTACCCAAATCTCTGCCCAGAATCTGGATGAGAAACTGCCCGTTTCCGGGAGCGGGGATGAGCTGAATACCCTCGCGGAAGTTTTTAACAAGATGCTGGCAAGGATAGACAGCGCCTACTCTTCGCAGAAGGAATTTACCTCCAGCGCCTCGCACGAGCTGAAGACGCCGCTGGCAAGGATAGCCTACCGGCTGGAAAATCTCTCCGAGCTGCCATTAGAGGCGCAGGTGGGCAGCTATGTGCAGTCGTTACGCGAGGATGTTTTTCAGCTCTCCGACACACTTGAGTCCCTGCTGCTGCTGGCAAAGACCGAGGAAAGCCAGAACCTTGAGCTCAGCCCGATCAGGATTGATGAGGTGATTTTTGATTCTTTTGAAATAATTAAAAAAAACTTCCCCGAGTTCGAGATGGATTTTTCCCTATCTTCCCAAAATGATGACGCCGATTTTTCGGTAATGGGCGCAAAGTCCCTCCTGATGATAGTGTTTAATAACCTGCTGAAGAATGCCGCCCTCTATTCTGAGGATAAAAAGGCGGAAGTGAGCGTCACGCAATCGGAAAATATCACCATTGAAATCAGCAACAGTGGCGAGCTTATTCCCCCTGGAGACGGGGAGAGAATATTTCAGGCATTCAGCCGTGGCGGGAATTCCGGCAGGAAACCCGGCTCCGGTCTTGGCCTGAGAATTTCCCGGAGGATTTTGGATTACCACAAGGCTGAAATTTCCTACCGGCAGCAGGGCGGCAGGAATGTATTCTGTATCGCCTTTCCTGGCGAACCAAAAGTTTAATTGAAATTTAAGATTTTTTAAAGCGTTAATTAATCGGGTAAATTGATTTTTGCGGCTCCAATTTCTTCTATGAGAAAAGTTTTTGCTGCAATAGTTTTATCAGTCTCAGCGGCTGCCGGCGCTCAAACCAGGCTGACGCTGCCCGAGATGGAAGCCGCATTCCGCAGGAATAATCTGCAGCTCCTCGCCGAGCAATACAATATCTCTCAGGCGGATGCAGAGGTCATCCAGGCAAAAATCTGGGACCTGCCCGAGGCGCAGCTAGAAGTTAATGCCCTTAATCCTGAAAAGCCCTCCTTCTTCAATGTAGGAAATTACAAAAGCCTGCAAATTTCGCAGCTGTTTCTGCTCGGCGGAAAGCGCAGAAAAGAGGTAGAATACTGGCGCGCCAATAAAGAACTGGCGCAGCTGCAGTACAGGCAGCTGGCGGTAGAGCTGCTCGCCAGGCTCCGGCAGTCGGCATACGAGGTATACTTCAGCCAAAAGAAGATTGAAAACATCGACCTGCAGCTGGGCTACCTCGCGGATCTGGTAAAGGCGTACAGGCAGCAGGCGGAGCGCCGGAATGTATCCCTGAAAGATGCGGTAAGGCTGAATGCCATAGTTATTAATTTAAAAGCCCAGCGCGCGGAAATCATAAGCGCCATCACCGAGGCAGAAAAGAATTTGCGCATACTTACGGGCCTGCCCGAGGAACTGCTGCCGGAATTCCCCGCTGAGGAAATCCGCTACGCACTACAGCACGAGCCGCTCCTCAGCCTGGAAGATTTGAAAATAAAAGCTGAAAAAAACAATGCGGAATACCTCTATGCCCTGAAGGACATCGAATCCGGCAGCCGCTATCTGGAGTGGCAGAAGTCCCTGAACACTGTGGATATTAGCGGATACCTGCAATACAACCAGGACGGGGGCGTCTTTAAAAATGAAGTGAATGCCGGCATCGCCATACCCCTCCCGCTGTGGAAGAAGAACAACGGAAACATCGTCGGTGCAGATGCGGCACTGCAGCAGAAACGCGCTACCGCCGAATACCGCAAGCAGGAGCTGCAAGCCGAAGTAGCGAAAGCATACCGGCAATGGCAGAGCAGCCGCGCACTTCTAAATTCCGTATCTGAGCGGGATACGCAGGATCTCGAGAAGGTATTCCTAGGTATGACGGAGAATTTCCGACGGGGGAATGTAAGCCTGATAGACTTTACCGATTTCCTCGAAAGTTTCAATGAAACGATGATGCAGCTGAGCGATATGCAGCTGCAGGTGCTGACCGATGCAGAAGAAATCAGCCGCCTGATTCAGGTTCCTTTTAATTAAAATCTTTTCAAATGAAAAACCGTTTCATCCAATCAATAATCCTCACGGCAACTGCCTCCCTTGTGCTGGGCTCCTGCCAAAAAGAGCCGCAAAACCAAGCTCCCCAGCCGGCGGAAGCTCAGAAATTCAGCCTTACCGAAACCATGCTCAGCGGGCTGACGCTCGCCACCGCGCAGGCTGCCCCGGTGGAGGAAGAGCTCAGGTTTTTTGGGAAAATTACCACAGACCAGAATCAGTACATCGATGTATATCCGCTGGTGGGCGGCAATGTGCTGAATGTTTATGTAAGCCTCGGCGATTATGTGCATAAAGGACAGGCGCTCGCCACCATCCGCTCTACGGAGCTCTCTGATGTCCAGCGGGATGTAAGCGATGCCAAGAACGAACTCGCTGTGGCGCAGAATCAGTTGAGGGTGCAAAAGGAACTGTACGACAGCCGCCTGAATACCTCCAGCGATGTAGCCGAGGCGAAGAGCCGTGTGCAGCGCGCCCAGGATGAATTGCGCCGCGCCAGCCAGATCAGCCAGATTTACAACATTAAAAACGGGAATATCTACACCGTCACCGCGCCAATCTCCGGATATGTGGTTTATAAAAACATCAACAAGGATATGCAGCTCCGCAGCGACCGCAGCGATAATATTTTCGATATCGCCAATACGAAAAATGTCTGGGCGCTGGTGAATGTGAATGAGAGCGACATCAGCAAAATATCGACAGGGATGAGGGTGCAGGTATCCACCATTGCCAACCCCGGGAAAAGCTACCCCGGGACGATAGACCGGATTATAAAAGTCATCAACCCGGAAACCAATGCCATGCAGGCGAGGGTAAATCTGGAAAACACCACCGGCGAACTGATACCGGAGAGTAAAGCGACCATCACCGTGAGAAACGCCACCGCAAGCTCCGCTATCGCCATACCTGCGGCAGCATTGATTTTTGATGACAATAAAAACTTCGTGGTGGTGTACCGCTCCGAGAAGGATGTGGAGGTAAGGGAGGTACAGGTCCTTAGCCAGACGGAAGATACCGCCTACATCTCGGAGGGGCTAGCCAGGGGAGAAAGGGTGGCTACGGGCAATCAGCTGATGATCTACCAGGCACTTTCATATTAACCTTATAAAAAGATGAACAAATTAATAAAAAATATCATCGCCTTTTCGCTGAAGAACAAGGGCTTTACATTTTTTTGGGTCGCAATACTGACGGTAGCAGGCATCATCAGCTTCCGGCAGATGCCGATAGATGCGTTTCCGGATGTTACCAATACCCAAATAACCATCATCACCCAGTGGAACGGCCGCAGCGCCGAGGAGGTGGAGCGCTTCGTGACCACCCCGGTGGAATTGGCGATGAGCCCGCTGCAGAAGAAAACAAACATCCGCAGCACCACGATGTTCGGCCTGTCCATCATTAAAATAATGTTTGATGATGGCGTAGAGGATGCTTTTGCAAGAAACCAGGTGAATAACCTCATCCGCACCGTGGAGCTCCCAGACGGCGCCGAGCCGGAGGTACAGCCCCCCTACGGGCCCACGGGCGAGATTTTTCGCTACACGCTGGAGAGCCCAAAGCGCGATTCGCGGGAATTGCTGACGCTTCAGAACTGGGTGGTGGATAGGGCGCTACGCGGCGTACCGGGTGTGGCAGATGTCAATGTCTTCGGCGGTCAGGAAAAAATTTACCTCATCAGCATAGACCCGAGAAAGCTGGAAACCTTCGGGCTTACCTCGGCGGCGATCCACGAGGCCGTGTCGCGCAGCAACCTGAATGTGGGCGGGGATGTGATTGAGAAAAGCGGCCAGTCTTATGTGGTGCGCGGCATCGGGCTGCTGGGCAGCATTCAGGATATCGAAAATGTAATCGTAAGGAACGACCGCGGGAACCCTATCCTGGTAAAAAACATAGCAAAGGTGGAGGAAGGCTCCCTACCCAGAGTGGGGCAGGCAGGGCTTAACGATAAAAACGATGTGGTAGCAGGCATCGTGGTGATGCGCAAAGGCGAAAACCCTGAAGAAGTACTGAAGGCGGTAAAAGAAAAAATAGAGGAGCTGAACACGAAGATCCTCCCGCCGGATGTAAAACTCAGAACATTTTACGACAGGCAGGACCTTATGGATTTCACCACGAGCACCGTGGAGCACAACCTCCTGGAAGGCATCGTGCTGGTGACGGTGGTGGTCTTCCTCTTCATGGCGGACTGGCGCACCACGCTCATAGTCGCCCTCGTGATACCGCTGTCGCTGCTGTTTGCCTTTTTCTGCCTTAATTTGGCTGGTATGAGCGCCAACCTCCTCTCCCTAGGCGCGATAGATTTCGGAATCATTATAGACGGGGCTGTGGTAATGGTGGAAGGAATCTTTGTAATGCTGGATCATAAAGCATCAAAATACGGGATGGAGCGCTTCAACAGGATGGCGAAGGGCGGCTGGATAAAAAATACTGGCGCGGGGCTTGGCAAGGCGATTTTTTTCTCAAAGCTCATCATCATCACCTCGCTATTGCCGATATTCTCCTTCCAGAAGGTGGAGGGCAAGATGTTCTCCCCGCTGGCGTATACTCTGGGCTTCGCACTGCTGGGCGCGCTGCTCTTCACGCTTACGCTAGTGCCGGTGCTGTGCCATATTTTGCTCAACAAAAATGTGCGCGAGAAGCATAATAAATTCGTACAGTTCTGGGACAGGATTGTGGAAAAGGCATTCGTTTATACCTTTAAACACAAGAAAAGCAGCCTCGCCGCGGCGCTGGCATTCCTTGTCATCACGCTGTTCTCGGCTAAATTTCTCGGGACGGAATTTTTACCGACACTGAACGAGGGCGCCCTGTGGGTGACTGCAGAGCTCCCAATGAGCACGAGCCTCAACGAATCCCTGAAAACAACCGAGAAACTTAAAAAAGAAATCCTGAGCCTGCCGGAAGTCACCGGGGTGCTTACCCAAACCGGGCGCAGCAACGACGGCACCGACCCCAACGGCTTCGGATTTATACAATTTGCCGTAAACCTGAAACCGAAAGAGAAATGGGAACGCAAAATATCCTACGACGAACTGATAGGGGAGATGGACGGCAAGCTGCGGCAGTATCAGGGGGTGACCTACAACTACTCACAGCCGATCTCGGATAATGTGGCAGAGGCGGTGGCAGGTTTTAAGGCAGAAAACGGCATCAAGATTTATGGCGATAATCTTCGCACTCTGGACCGTATTGCCAAAGAAGTTTTAGATAAAATAAAGGATATCAAAGGGATAGAGGATGCGGGCATCATTAAAAACATCGGGCAGCCGGAGGTGTCGGTAATTCTCAATCGGCAGAAGATGGCGCAGTACGGCGTGTCGCTGGACGATGCACAGGCTGTGCTGGAGGCGGCTTTCGGAGGCGTCACGGCTTCCACGCTTTACGAGGGCGAGCGGCGCTTCGATATCCGCATCCGCTACGAAAAGGATTACCGGAAGGATGAAAACGATATTGCCCAGCTGATGGTGCCCACGCAGGAGGGAGGCCTCATCCCCCTGAGGGAAATCTGCAACATCCGCCGGCAGAATGGCGCTGCCTTTATCTATCGGGATGATATTAAAAGGTACATCGGTATCAAGTTCTCCATCCGCGACCGCGACCTGGGCAGCACCATCGCAGAGGCGCAGAAAAAGGTCTCGGAAATCAAAATCCCGGAGGGGTACCGGGTGGGATGGACGGGGCAGTTCGAAAATCAGCAGCGTGCCACAAAGCGGCTGGGGCAGGTGGTTCCTATAAGTTTGCTCGGGATATTTTTCCTCCTATTCATACTTTTCGGTAATATGAAGGACGCGCTGCTGGTATTGGCGAATGTCCCCTTCTCGCTCATAGGGGGCATCATCGCGCTGCACCTTACCGGGATGAATTTCGGCATTTCTGCCGGTGTGGGGTTCATTGCCCTGTTTGGGATATGCATCCAGAACGGCGTGATTCTCCTCACGGAATTTCATAAAAATATAAAATTAGGAATGAATGTGGATACCGCCATTGCCAAAGGCATCCGCGACCGCACGCGGCCGGTGGTGATGACGGCGCTGATGGCGACCATAGGGCTGGTACCCGCTGCGCTTTCCACGGGCATAGGCTCGGAGTCGCAAAAGCCGCTTGCCATCGTGATCATCGGCGGGCTGCAGACGGCCACGGTGCTTACCCTGCTGATCTTCCCTGTGATTTTCCGGATATTCAACCACGAAGGTAGAGGCGTAAGGCCTGGCCGCAGATCAATATAAAAAAAATGTATATTTGCGGATAATCTAAATTTATTCTAATGAAAAAAATTACAGTAATGATGTTTGCTGCGGCATTGGCAGCTACGGCATGCAAGGACAACAAGACTGCAGACAGCGTTTCTACCGGTACCGAGCAGAGCGCGGCGGCGCACTCCGGCGATGCCTACACCATTGACCAGTCCGCCTCCACCATCAAGTGGCACGCGACGCACAAGGGCGGCCTCAATCCCCGCTACGGCACGGTATCCGGCACTGGCACGCTTACAGCCGATAACGGCAACCTCGTTTCCGGCGAGTATACCGCAGATATGAACACGCTGCTTACAGATCCTGCTGCAGTAAACCCAAATGAAGGAAAGAAATCTACCGACCTGGACGAGCACCTGAAAAGCGAAGATTTCTTCGATGTTGCAAGCCACCCGAATGTTGTTTTTACTATCACAAAAGTTGAGGATCTGGCTGCTGGAACCGAAGCCAGACTTGAGGGTGCCAATAAGCTCGTGAGCGGAAATCTGAGCATTAAAGGTCAGACGGTGAATGTAACCTTCCCGGCAAAAGTTGATGTGGCAGAAAATGAGTTGAGGCTGGCTTCAAAATTCATTATCAACAGGAAAGACTGGGGACTGAATTATAAAACGGAGGGCAACCCTGCCGACTGGGCTATATCGCAGGATGTGGAGCTGGATCTTAATATTTTAGCAAAAAAATAAAATTCCGCGCAATACAGAGTCGCGCACTTTAGAATGGTGCGCGATTTTTTTGCAAAAAATTTTTTTATTATGAAATTTGCTTATATTTGCAAACCGAAAACGAAACTAAAAAATAATCAATAATTTAAAATCATGGCAAAGGAAACGTTTAATCGTAACAAGCCGCACTTGAACATCGGTACCATCGGTCACGTAGACCACGGTAAAACCACTCTTACTGCGGCAATCTCCAAAGTGCTTTCTGACAAAGGTCTTGCTGAGAAGAGAGACTTCTCCGCTATCGACTCTGCTCCGGAAGAAAAAGAAAGAGGTATCACCATCAACACTTCGCACATCGAGTACGAAACTGAGAACAGACACTATGCACACGTGGACTGCCCTGGACACGCCGACTATGTGAAGAACATGGTTACTGGTGCTGCTCAGATGGATGGTGCTATCCTTGTTTGTGCTGCTACGGACGGTCCTATGCCGCAAACTCGTGAGCACATCCTGCTTTGCCGCCAGGTAAATGTACCGCGCATCGTAGTATTTATGAACAAAGTGGATATGGTGGATGATGCTGAGCTTCTTGAGCTAGTAGAGCTTGAGCTTCGCGATCTTCTTTCTACTTATGAATATGATGGTGACAATTCTCCTGTAATCCAGGGTTCTGCACTGGGCGCACTAAACGGTGAGGACAAGTGGGTGAAAACTGTAGAAGAGCTGATGGATGCCGTGGATACTTGGATTGAGCAGCCAGTTCGTGATCAGGATAAACCATTCCTGATGCCGATTGAAGATGTATTCTCCATCACTGGTCGTGGTACCGTAGCAACTGGCCGTATCGAATCCGGTGTTATCAACACTGGTGATGCTGTGGACATCGTAGGTATGGGTGATGAGAAACTTACTTCTACTGTAACTGGTGTGGAAATGTTCCGCAAAATCCTTGACAGAGGTGAAGCTGGTGATAATGTTGGTCTTCTTTTGAGAGGTATTGAAAAAACTGACATCAAGAGAGGTATGGTAATCGCCAAGCAAGGTTCCGTTACTCCGCACAAGAAATTCAAGGCAGAGGTTTATATCCTTTCCAAGGAAGAGGGTGGCCGCCACACGCCGTTCCACAACAAGTACCGTCCGCAGTTCTATGTGAGAACTACCGATGTTACAGGTGAAATCTTCCTGCCTGAAGGAACTGAGATGGTAATGCCTGGTGACAACCTTACCATTACTGTTGAGCTTCTTCAGCCAATTGCACTTAATGTAGGTCTTCGTTTCGCTATCCGCGAAGGCGGTAGAACTGTAGGTGCAGGTCAGGTTACTGAAATCCTTGACTAAGAGATTAGTTTAAATAATAAAAAGTTCCCGTGAGGAACCTTGCGGGACTTTTTTAATCTACGGGCATCGTCCAATGGCTAGGATACCGGTCTCCAAAACCGTTGATCAGGGTTCGAATCCTTGTGCCCGTGCTTTTGTAAGGCAATGAGTTTAGTAAATTACATAAAAGATTCTTTCTACGAATTCCGTCATAAGGTTGAG
The DNA here is from genome assembly GCF_014961145.1 of Cruoricaptor ignavus. NCBI lineage: Bacteria > Pseudomonadati > Bacteroidota > Flavobacteriia > Flavobacteriales > Weeksellaceae > Cruoricaptor > Cruoricaptor ignavus. Next base: position 976,483 of record NZ_CP063145.1, on the reverse strand, counting down.
TGGCCGAAGTGGGCAGACTTGCAGCAGTCCGCCGTGGTGGTTACTGTAAGTACCATACTTCTTTCACTTTTCACCTTTGGAGTTGATGAACTCTTTGCCAAGGCAATCAGAAATATTTTAACATTGCTCATCAATTTGTTCAACTAATATTTTCCAATGAGTGAAGATCTGAAGTGGTATGTGCTGAAGGCAGTCAGCGGTCAGGAAAATAAAGTAAAAAACTATATCGAGAACGAAATGAAGCGTCTTGGTATGGAGGATTATGTTACCCAGGTAGTGATACCTATGGAGAAGGTAATCCAGCTGAAAAACGGAAAAAAGGTTCCGAAAGAACGCCCGTACTACCCAGGCTACTTAATGGTTGAAGCCAATCTCAGTGGCGAAATACCACATATCATCAAAAACATTCCAGGTGTAGTATCTTTTTTGTCTTTAACAAAGGGCGGAGATCCGGTACCAATGCGAAAGAGCGAGGTAAACCGTATGCTTGGAAAAATGGACGAGCTTTCCGAATTCCCTGTAGACGCAGCGATTCCTTTTGTGATTGGCGAAAGTGTAAAAGTGATAGACGGACCTTTTAACAGCTTTACCGGAACTGTAGAAAAAATTCTTGAAGATAAAAAGAAAATAGAAGTCTCGGTATCAATCTTTGGCAGAAAAACCCCGATGGAGCTGAATTTTATGCAGGTCGAGAAAATTACTTAATAAATGATAGCCGCTTATTTAGCGGTTTTTTTATTGTTTGTTTCTACTTCGAGTTCTGCATATTATTTCTTGGCGCGTGATCCAGATTTCGTGCGTTCTGCTACGGAGCATTTTGCCGCTTTCCGCCGATAAAACCTTCGCGATTTCTTCCCCGCTGAAACCTAACCTGCGGACGATTTCCCTTGATAAAAACTCATCTTTTCCCAGAAGTTTTTCGCGGTTCAGGCGGAAGTTCTCATCATCACCATCTACAAAAATTTCTGAAAAAGCCTTGGCAATTTCCCTTTGTATAAAGGCATTCGCAGAATTTAAATGTTGCAAAGATTCATTAAAACCAGAAAGGAATTTCGGGAAAACCTGCTTCAGTTTCGGCGAAACATCGTGCCGCACCCTGTTCCGCAAATAATCATCTGAAAAATTGCTTAAATCTTCACGGAAAATTACGCCGTGCGCTTCAGCATAATCGTAGATTTCATCCTTGGTAAAATTCAGTAGCGGCCGCAGGATTTTATCGGATTTCTCAGGAATTCCGCCCAGGCCTTTTATCCCAGATCCACGGGAAAGATTGATGAGAAAGGTTTCCAGCTGGTCGTCTAAATGGTGCGCTGTAAGCACGGCGGCCAGGTTTCTTTCCGATAAAAGATTGAAGAAAAAATCATAGCGCAGGTTTCTGGCCCAAATCTGAACGGAATGCCGCGGTTTGCCATCACTTGCCGAGACCTTATATATATGGTGTGCAATCCCGTTTTCTTCGGCGAAGTGCCGTACCAATGCTTCATCCTTTTCGGAATCTTCCCCACGAAGATTATAGTTGATGTGCGCAATTTCGAACCGAAGATTCAGCCTCAGGCAAAGGTCTGCCAGCACCATAGAATCCGCACCGCCACTGATTCCTAAAAGGAATTTCCTTTCGACAAAATCTTCTGCCAGGCGCAAAAATTCGGTGGAAAAAGTATCGGGCGTAAGCTTCATTGGCAATCTTCATCGGCAAAGATAATGGCTTTTAAAAAAGGAATTTGTAAATTTGACCAAACAAAATCTGAGAATATGATGAAAACCACGAAGTTTTTCGCATTGGCGATGATGCTTTTGGCGCTGGCAAGCTGCGTGAGCCAGAAGCAGTACGATGCGCTGAACGCTAACTACAAAACGGCGATTGACAACCTGGGCGAGCGCCAAAGGGAAATCCAAGACCTGAAAGGGCAGAACAGCGGACTGATGAGCGAGAACAGCCTGCTGAAAGATCAGAACAACGCGCTGAAATCTTCGCTGGATGCCTGCCTGAGCAATGCTGGGAAAGGCTCGGCGAACATTGATAAACTGATCGGGGAAATCAACGCTTCCAACAAGTACATCAAGCAACTGATTTCCACAAACGCACGGAACGACAGCCTGAACCTCGCGCTTTCAAACAAGCTGAAACGCTCGCTGGATAATGTGGCGGATAATGATGTTCAGGTAAAAGTGCTGAAAGGCGTGGTGATGATTTCGCTATCAGACAAAATGCTCTACAACACTGGTGATTACCGCATTCTTCCTGCAGCCAAGGCGGTTCTTGGAAAGGTGGCAGCGGTAATTAACGATTACGATACTTATTCCGTTCTCATCGAAGGTAATACGGACAATGTGCCGCTGAACTCCAGCAACTTGCCGCGTGACAACTGGGATCTTTCCGCACTTCGCGGAACTTCCGTGGCTAAGGTTCTGCAGAATGAATTCGGTGTAGATCCATCAAGAATTACAGCTGGCGGCCGAAGCGAATACAACCCGAAAACTACGAACGCATCAGTTTCCGGCAGGGCGGAAAACCGCAGAACGGAAATCATCATTATGCCGAAGCTTGATGAGTTTATGAAGCTGATGGACATCGCACCTACCAACCAAAAGCGTTGATTTTTCAAAAACAATCACAAGTGCCAAGGCCTTTTGCTTTGGCATTTTTGGTTTTTGGCGGAAGGTGAATATTCCTTATTTTTGGTATGATGAAACTTTCGGACAGGCCTTGTTTTAATCAGTTTATCGAAGAAGCTGGTAGCAGAATTTTGCAAAAAGTGAGCGGCTTCAGCGCTAATTCTGAAACTCAGGATTTTGGGTATCAGACGGATGCTTCGGCGGTTTATTCATCCAATATCGAAGGCAACACGGTGGATCTGAATTCCTTTATGAATTTCCGCCTCCAAAAAGAAATCCATCGGGAAGCCAAGGATTTAAAGGAAATAGATGACCTGAGCAAAGCCTATAATTTCGCGCAGAACAACCCATTAACCGAAGGAAGTTTTCTGGAAGCGCACCGCATTTTTTCCGAAGAGCTTCTCATAAAAAGTTTGCGCGGCAATTACCGCAACTCCAAAGTTGGCGTTTTTGGCAGTGAGGGTCTGGTTTATATGGCTGTGGAAGAGCATCTGGTGCCAGAAATTATGTCCGAGTTTTTTGCGGAAATTTCCGCATTGCTGAATGAGAGGCTGGATGTTGCTGAAGCCTTCTATTTCGCTTCGCTGATTCATCTCAGAATGGCGCACATTCACCCATTTCTGGATGGTAACGGAAGGGCGGCAAGGCTTATGGAGAAATGGTTTCTCGCCGAAAAGCTCGGCAAGGAATTTTGGAAGCTGCCTTCCGAAAAGTTTTACAAGGAAAACCGTGCGGATTATTACAAAAACATCAGTCTCGGTTTCGATTTTTACAGTGTGGATTATTCCAAAGCGCTGCCGTTTCTGCGGATGCTGCCGGAATCTCTGGGCTAGAAATATTTCTATAAATTTGAGCGATGAGTTATTTTGAAGAGCAGCATCCTGAAATGGACAGATATCTGGAAGCGCACGCTTCGCAGGAACCGGAGATTCTTCGCAGGCTGCGCCGCGAAACTTACCAAAAAACCACGCAGCCACATATGATTTCCGGATATCTTCAGGGCAGGTTGCTGAGCCTGATTTCCAAAATGCTCTCGCCTGAAAAGGTGCTGGAAATCGGGACTTTCACAGGCTTTGCCACGCTTTGCTTGGCGGAAGGCCTGGCAGAAAACGGGAAAATCACAACGCTGGATGTGAACGAAGATTTGGCGTATCTTCCCAAAAAATATTTTGCGGAAAGTGAGTTTGCCGAGAAAATCGATTTCAGGCTGAAAAATGCAGTTGATTTTTTAAATGAAACGGATGAAATTTTCGACCTGATTTTCGTGGATGCCGATAAGCAGAACTACCCGGAATATTACCGATTGGCAAAGGAAAAAACGAGAAGCGGCTCGGTAATTTTGTTTGACAATGTGCTTTGGTACGGCAAGGTTTTGCAGGAAAGCCCGACATCAAAGCAGACTTTAAAAATAAAGGAAGCGAACGAAATAATCACGCAAGATGTTGATTTTGAGAATGTTATACTTCCAATTCGTGATGGTGTTCATTTGCTGAGAAAAAAATAATTTATGGAAAAAGCGGTTTGCTCGGTTTCTGTGGCGCCAATCCGTGCGGAAAATTCCGACCGCGCTGAAATGGTAACCCAAATGCTTTTCGGCGAAAGCTGCAGCGTACTGGATGTTCAGAACAACTGGACGAAAATCCGGATGGATTTCGACGGCTACGAAGGCTGGCTGGATACCAAGCAAATCACGCCGATTTCCCACGAAGATTGGCAGCGCAGAAAAGTGAACTTGGTATGCGAAACCTTCACTTCCGCAGTTTTGCAAAGCGGGAAAATCCTTTTGTCGATGGGCTCTGAAGTGGATTTCCAAACCACGGTGCCACAGCGCAGCGATATATTGAGTGAAAGCATCGCCATTGCAGCACGGGAATTTCTGAATGTGCCTTATTTGTGGGGCGGAAGATCGTTTTTCGGGATAGATTGCAGCGGTTTTGTGCAGCTGGTATTTAAAATTCACGGCATCCAATTGCCGAGAGACGCCTATCAGCAGGCAGAAACAGGCACTTTGCTGGATTTTGTAGGCGAAGCAAAGCCCGGCGATTTGGCGTTTTTCGAGAACAGCGATGGCAGAATTATTCACATCGGCATAATGCTGGAGGAGCAGAAAATCATTCACGCCCACGGTAAAGTGCGGATTGATATGCTGGATTCCACGGGGATATACAACGCTGAACTGAAAAAATACACGCACAAGCTGCGCTTCCTGAAACGAATTTTATACTAAACCTCTGGGTTCACAGTGAAATGGTACAGAATCAATAAAAAGGAAAGGTCGGCAGCTTGAAAATTCTCTACAATATCTTTATTGAAATCTTGGTTCTCGGGATGAAGATCGCCGCAGCCTTCAATGAAAAAGCAAGGAAGGGCATCCTGGGCAGGAGGGAAAGCGAAGCGATCGTGCGTGAAAAAATCAGCGAAACCGACCGTGTAATTTGGATGCACGCTGCAAGTTTGGGCGAGTACGAACAGGGATTGCCGGTTTTGCAGCAGCTGAAACAAAAATTTCCCGACAGGAAAGTTCTCGTCACTTTTTTCTCGCCTTCAGGCTATGAAATTGTTGCCAAAAAAAATCACATTGCTGATGCAGTGTGCTATTTGCCTTTCGACACGAAAACTGATGTGCAAAGGTTTTGCGGAAATTTTCAGACGGAAATTTTCTTCACGGTAAAGTATGATTTCTGGTACAATCTGCTCGAAACTTTGAAAGAAAACGGCGCTAAAATTTTCGTGGTTTCTGCGCTGTTTTATGAGCGGCAAATTTTCTTCAAACCTTACGGGCAGTGGTTTGTGCGGAAACTCAATGAAACTGTGAGTTTCTTTTTTCATCAAAACAGTTCATCCTTAAAACTTTCAAAAACTGTGGGCTTAAAAAATGGCGCAGTTTCTGGCGATACGCGTTTTGACAGGGTGAAGCAGAATTTGATGCGGGATAATTCTGTGGAATTTATTGGCGAATTTAAAGGTAATTCAAAACTGGTGGTTTTCGGAAGTTCGTGGGAAGCTGAAGAGAATATTGCTGAGCTTTTAGCTGAAAATCAGCAGGTTAAAATCATTTTGGCGCCGCACGATTTGAAAAGAATTCCTGAAATCAAAAGGAAATTTCCAGCCGCAAAACTTTACTCAGAGTTTCAAAATGAAACTAATAGTTTCGATTTTCAAACCTTGATAATTGACAGCATCGGTTTGCTTTCGAAAATTTACAGCTATGCCGATATTGCGGTGGTTGGCGGTGGTTTTCATTCCAAAGGCCTGCACAATATTCTGGAAGCCGCGGTGTTTGGGGTGCCTGTAATTTTCGGAAATCATTACCGAAAAAATCCGGAGGCCGATGCCCTGATTTTAGCAAATGGCGCGAAATCTTTCCCCGATGAAAAATCAGCGGCGGAATTTATTTTTGAATTACTGAAAAATCCACAGCAGATTTCAGAAATGGGAAATGCAGCAAGGCAATTCGTTGAAAATCAACCAGATGCCACGGAAATCATCATCGGGAAAATTGAAGAAATATGCCCTAATTGAATAACTTGGAATATTTCAAAAAACCGTTGAACGCCCAATTTGCCGTGTAATACAGCGATTTCAGCGCGGAAAATTTCATATGTTCCCGATAAACCAAATACTGATCCCGCACGATTTTCGATTTCCGCCGAGAAACGCTTGCAGAATGCATCCTGTACTTTGCCATAGTTTTCGGCAGCGGCTTTCCTTCGGGTATTTTTCGCAGAAGATTCAGCCACATCACATGGTCTTCACGCTTGCTGCTTTCCGGGAAAAATTCCTTGCCAACTCTCGTAGAATCGTACATAGAGCTCAGCAGAGAAAGCCTGCAGGTTTTCAGTAAGTTGTTGAAAGTCACGGTTTTATCCGCTTTGAAATCTTCGAGAACAGGTTTCAGATTTTCATCACACCGTGCATAATTGGAGTACGCCAGCTCAGCATTTTCCCGCTTCATGAAGCCCACCATTTCTTCAAGAAAATTTGGTTCCCAAAAATCATCGGCATCCAGAAAAGTGATGAACCTTCCGGAAGCCTTTTCCAGCGCCAGATTTCTTGCGTGGCCTGCACCACCGTTCTGCGCCGATTTTATCAGGATGATTCTCTCATCATTTTCCCGACCGATAATTTCCGCAGAATTATCCTGAGAAGCATCATCTGCAATAATCCATTCCCAATCTGTAAACGATTGATTTTTAACCGATTGTATCGTTTCCTGCAAATACTTCGCAGAATTGTAGCAGGGCGTGATGATGGAAACTTCGGGCATCATTTTGCAAAAATAATGGAAATTTAAGAGCCAAGTAAAAAAGCCAAGTAAAAAAGCCAAGTAAAAAGTATTTTGTTACGCCGCCCCTTACTCTCAACTTTAACCTTAACCTAAAATTTCCAAAAACATTAAATTTGCGTTTTGCGAAAATTTTCACGAATGTTTTACGACCATCAAGCGATTGAGCGAAAGTGGCAGAAAATCTGGGAAGAGCGGCAGACTTTCCGTGCTGCAGAACCGAACGAAACAGAGAAACCGAAGTTCTATGTGCTGGATATGTTCCCCTATCCATCGGGCGCAGGTCTGCATGTAGGGCATCCTCTGGGCTACATCGCCTCGGATATTTATGCGCGCTTCAAAAGGCACCAGGGTTATAATGTGCTGCACCCAATCGGCTATGATTCCTTCGGGCTTCCGGCGGAGCAATATGCGATTCAGACGGGGCAGCATCCTGCAATTACGACTGAAGAAAATGCGGCGAGATACGAAGAGCAGCTTCGCAGAATAGGCTTTTCTTTCGACTGGAGCCGTGAGCTGAAAACTTCTAATCCTGCCTATTATAAATGGACGCAGTGGATTTTTGTTCAGTTGTTTCATTCGTGGTATGATTTTGAAACCGACAAAGCGGAGCCGATTTCTACGCTCGTTAACCATTTTCAAAAATTTGGAACTGAAAATCTAAATGCAGCGCAAACCGACGCCTTGAATTTTTCAGCGGAAGAATGGAACAACGCATCAGAAGCCGATCAGCAGGATATTCTGCTGAATTATCGCCTGGCTTACCGCGCTGAAACTACGGTGAATTGGTGCCCTGCACTAGGGACCGTTTTGGCGAACGATGAGGTGAAGGATGGCAAATCTGAGCGCGGCGGCCATCCGGTTTTCCAGAAAAAAATGATGCAGTGGAGTATGCAGATTTCAGCCTATTCCGAACGCCTTCTGAACGGCCTTGAAAATCTCGACTGGCCGCAGCCTTTGAAGGATTCTCAGGAGTACTGGATTGGAAAGAGCGTGGGGGTGTCCATTAAATTTGAAATTCAAAATCCAAAGTTTGAAGTTTCCCAAAATGAAAAATCTTCGGTTGAAATTTTCACCACAAGGCCTGATACCATTTTCGGTGCCACATTTATGGTGCTGGCGCCGGAGCATCCTTTGGTGGAAGAACTGACGACCGATGAGCAGAAAGCCGAAGTGGAAAATTACATCGAAGAAACTTCGAAAAAATCGGAGCGGGAAAGGATGGCCGATGTGAAAAATGTTTCAGGCGCCTTCACGGGGAGCTATGCCGTGCATCCATTTACAGGAAAGGCATTGCCGATTTTCATCTCAGATTATGTGCTGATGGGCTATGGAACTGGAGCGGTGATGGCGGTGCCTGCCCACGATGAAAGAGACCACCGTTTTGCGAAGAAATTCGAGCTAGAAATTATAAATGTCATTGAACACGATGGCGATGTGCAGGAAGAGTCCTACGATTCCAAGGATTCTGTTTGCGTGAATTCTGAGTTTCTGAACGGCCTTAACTATAATGAAGCGAAAGCGAAAATCATTGCAGAAATTGAAGCGCGCGGCATCGGAAAGGGGATGACGAACTATAGGCAGCGCGATGCGATATTTTCCCGCCAAAGATACTGGGGTGAGCCTGTGCCGGTGTATTTCAAGGACGGCTTGCCGTACACTTTGCCGGAATCTGCACTGCCGCTGGAATTGCCGGAAGTTGAAAAATACTTGCCGACAAAAGACGGCGATCCGCCGCTTGGAAATGCGAAAAATTGGGCTTGGGACGAAGCCAACGAGGAAGTTGTGGAATCTCAACTGATTGATAATGAGAAGGTTTTCCCGATTGAGCTTTCCACGATGCCTGGCTGGGCGGGCAGTTCCTGGTATTTCCTGAGGTATATGGATCCGCGGAATGATGGGTATTTTTGCCAAAAGGAAAAATCGGATTATTGGGGGCAGGTTGATTTGTACATCGGGGGAAGTGAGCACGCCACAGGGCATCTGCTGTATTCGCGATTCTGGAATATGTTCCTGAAAGACCGCGGTTTCATAGCGCAGGAAGAGCCTTTCCAAAAGCTGATTAATCAGGGGATGATTTTGGGGATGAGTGCGTTTGTCTTCCGGATTGAAGGAACGAATAAATTTGTCTCGAAAAATTTAGCCAAAGATTATCAGACGCAGAAAATCCACGCGGATGTTTCGCTGCTGAAAGGTGCAACGGATGAGCTGGATATTGAATTGTTCAGAAACTGGCGGCCTGAATTTGCCGACGCGGAATTTATCTTGGATGACGAAAAATATCTGGTAGAGCGGGAAGTCGAAAAAATGTCGAAATCCAAATACAATGTGGTAAACCCTGATGATATTTGTGATGAGTACGGCGCCGATTGCCTAAGGCTTTACGAAATGTTCCTCGGCCCGCTGGAACAGAGCAAGCCGTGGAACACGCAGGGTTTGTCGGGCGTTTACGGTTTCCTGAAAAAATTCTACAACCTATATTATAATGGTGATGAATTTTCGGTTTCGGATGAAGCGCCTACGAAGGCCGAACTGAAAGTGCTACACACTTTAATCAAAAGGTTCACCTATGATATCGTGCATTTTTCGTTCAATACATCGGTGTCGCAGTTTATGATTGCGGTGAATGAGCTGCAGAAGCTGAAGTGCAGCAAGCGGCAGATTCTGGAACCTTTGGCGGTTTTGATTTCGCCGTATGCACCGCACATTTGCGAAGAGCTCTGGGAAAAATTAGGTCACGAAACTTCGGTCGATTTTGCGACTTTCCCTGAACTGAACGAAGATTTTCTGGTGGAAGATGAATTTGAATATCCGGTAAGTTTCAACGGGAAGATGCGTTTCAAACTGGCTTTGCCTACAGGTATGGAACCGCAAGATGTGGAGAAAGCGGCACTTGCTGACGAGAGAGTTTTGGCGCAGCTTGCCGGAAACTCGCCGAAAAAGGTGATTGTAGTGAAGGATAAGATTGTGAATATTGTTCACTGACAGAAAAAAATGAAATTAATTAATTTTTTATTTTAAGCTGGCGATAGCTATAATTTTCAATAATATTGTGATATTTTTTAATTTTAATTACTTTAAATTGCATTAATTGGATATTCTACAATATTAACAAAGTTTAATATTAAAAAAAAACGCTTTCAGATGGCTAAACTCTTGTGGCTTTGAAAATTTTCACTTTATTTTACACCCGAAAAACAAAAAACAACTATTAATTACTTATCACAATGGAAACGAATGTTACAAATGAGCATCTAGATGTTCAACCGAGAAAGAAGGCGGGTCTGAATCCTGCGATCATCATCCCAATCCTCCTTGCGATTGGATTCTGCATTTATTTTTTCGTTCTGGGTAATCCTTCGAACTTTAAAGATGCAGAAAAACTTGGCAGCGGCTCCGTTGCATTCTCCGGTGTAGACGGAAACCAGATCCACCCGGAATCCTTCATGGGGATCATTTATAAAGGAGGTATTATCGTACCTATCCTTATCACCTTTATGCTTACAGTTATTGTGTTCTCCATTGAGCGTGCAATCGTACTTGGCAAGGCAGCCGGCAACGGTAATGTGGATGCTTTTGTAAACAAAGTGAGAGGGCTGCTCAACCAAAACAGAATCGATGAAGCTCTTGAAGAGTGCGACAAACAGGGAGGTTCTATTGGTAATGTAGTAAAGGAAGGTCTTACTACCTACAAGGTTCTTTCCGCTGACACTACGATGAACAAGGAGCAAAAGATGGCTGCGCTAAATAAAACTATCGAGGAGGCTACTACACTTGAAATGCCGATGCTAGAAAGAAACATGATCATCCTCTCCACTCTGGGTACGGTTGCTACACTCGTGGCGCTCCTTGGTACCGTAATTGGTATGATCCGTGCGTTCTTCGCTTTGGGTGCCGGAGGCGGTACGCCGGATGCAGCTGCGCTTTCAACAGGTATCTCCGAGGCACTTATTAACACTGCACTTGGTATCGGTACTTCTGCAATTGCGATCATCCTTTACAACTATTTTACTTCGAAGATTGATGGGCTTACCTTCAAAATTGATGAGATCGCGATGGCAATCCAATCTTCTTTTGCAGAATACCACTAATTAGTTTCAAAGCAGATCTGATCTGTTTAAAACTTAATGGTAATTTAAAACTTAATAATGTAAAATGGCGAGAATAAAACCAAAAAGACATGGAGTAGTTACGGATATGACAGCGATGTGTGATGTTACATTCCTGCTACTTACATTCTTTATCATGACCACGCAATTCCGCAAGCCGGAAGTGGAGAGCATACAGCCGCCATCTTCCATCTCAGAAAAGCTTCTTCCTGAAACCAGCATGATGGCTATAAATGCTACGAAAGACGGAAGATTCTACTTCCAGCCGGTGGAAAATTCATCCGAAAGATCTCAACTCCTGGATTATATGGGGGAGAAATACGGATTGACTTTTACTCCACAGGAAAAGAAAGCCTTTGTAAATACAGATTTTATCGGTGTGCCAATGTCCCAATTGAAAGGCTTCCTGGCATTGCCTGAAGAACAGCGTAAGGAATACAAGGGTTCTGGGATCCCGATGGACAGCACTAAGAAGGAGTTGATTGACTGGGTGCAGCAAAGCTTGGCTGTAAACCCGGATTATAAACTGGCCCTTAAGGGGGATGTAGAGACACAATATCCGCGGGTAAAGTATTTGTTCGAAGGTTTAAGAGATATTGATTTTCTTAAATTTTGGCTGATAACCTCCCAGGAAGGTAAACCTCAAGAATAGTAAACATGGCTGAAGTACAAGTACAGGAGAAAGGCGGCGACGGTAAAGTGCGCGCCAAAAAACACAACCCCAGGGTAGATATGACGCCGATGGTAGACCTCAACTTTTTGATGCTGATGTTCTTTATGTTTACCACCACGTTTACCAAACCAAATGTAATGGACTTGGGTCTCCCGGCAAAACCTAAAAAGGATCAAAAGGCACCAGATACGGAAATTAAGCTTTCAAATTCCATATCTCTGCTTCTGGGTAAAGACAACAGGATTTTCTGGCACCAGCAGGATAATACCTCCTTGACAGATGCTAACCTTAATGAAACCACTTATGACAGGGAGGGAATCCGAAAAGTTATCCAGCAGGCCAAGGCAAATGCTGCAGATCAGTCCAAATTTACAGTGATCATAAAACCTACTGACGACGCTGTGTATAAGAATTTCGTCGATATTCTTGATGAAATGGAGATTACAAAGTCTGAACAGTATGGTGTTACAGATGTGAAGCCTTGGGAGCAAGCAATTTACAATAAAAAAATTGGCAAGTAATTGCTGTTAAAGAATTGGTTTAATTATGGCAAATGATACAGTTTACAATGCCGTACCAGATTTGGACGACATTGTATTTGAAAATAGGAATAAAGAGTACGGAGCTTACGCGCTTCGCACGAATTATCCGAAATATCTTACTAGGGCCTTCCTAATAGGTACTGCATTGTTTCTTATAGCTGCTTTAACGCCGTTTATCATTGTAAAACTGAAACAAATGCAGGAAAGTGAGAAAACGGAAGTTGATGCAAATCTTGTAGAAATCCAGCAAGAGGATGTAATTCTGGAACAACCGAAAGAAGAAGAAGAACCGCCACCACCGCCACCACCGCCGAAGGAGGAACCGGTTCAGCAGGAAGTTATTCAGAATGTTGTTCCTGAACCTAAAAAAGCTCCGAAGGTAGAAACCCCACCACCACCAATTTCCAAGCAGCTGGAAACAACTACTGGTTTGGTAAATCAGGAAGGTGTGAAAACTCCGAGCTATACACCGCCACCGCCACCACCTTCTACAGGTACAAGGGCCGGTACAGCAGAAGTAAAAGCTCCGCCAGCTCCTACCGTAAGTAAGACAGAGATCTATGATCGTGTAGACCAAGCGGCAGATTTCCCGAGTGGGGGTATTAACGGATTCCGTCAAAAGTTTGTTGATAACTTCGATACCAGCGTAATGAGCGGGGACGAGGGAACGCTAAAAGCAGAAATTACATTCGTAGTAGAGCCGGATGGTTCCATTAGCCAAATTAAGGTTAACGGTAAAAATTCCACTTTCAATAAAGAAGCTGAGCGCGCTATTAAAGCCATCAAAACTAAGTGGACTCCTGGCAAGCTGAATGGAGAGCCTGTTCGTTCAAGATTCCGACTGCCGGTAACGATGAATTTCGAGTAATTTTTGAAAAATTGTTTTAAAATAGGGGGAAGTGAAACTTCCCCATTTTTTATATATTTGCCAGTATGATTCAGTGGTTTTCGGTTGTCGCCGGCCTCGGCTATATTGTTCTGGGCATTGCAATTATTTACTATAAATTTTTTTTCGTACCGCTTACAGATCTCAGCGTGGTTTGGATACTTGGTATCTTAATGATCAGCTATGGAATTTTCAGGATTGTCAGAGCGGTTATTCGACTGAAAAAGATAAAGGAAGATGGGTAAATTCCGTTCTTTTTTTTATGTTATTTTCCCTTTATTATTTTTGTCGGCTTGCAAAAAGAAGAAGGAAGACGCTGAAACTTATTATAGAGGGAACCTTACTGTTTACACTGATGAATCATTTGTCAGCGTAGTGCAGGCTCTTGCAGACGCCTATGCCATTGCCTATCCAGAAGCGAAAATTTCTGTAGAAACTGAGAAAGAGGATCTATCTTTCTTAAGACTTTTGAAAAAGGAAGCAAGACTGATAGTGCTTTCCCGGAGCTTAACAGAAAAAGAACAGGAAGAATATAAGAGAATTACAGGCTTAAAGTTTACTCCAGCACCTTTTGCCGCTGATGCTTTGGTATTTATTGTACCCAAAAACGACTCTCGGGACTCGGTCTCTGTTAGTGAAATTGACAAACTTCTGAGTTCCGATGAGAAACCTATTATTTTTGATGGTGCCAACGCCAGCAACCTTAATTTCATTGCTCAACGGCTTGGCAAAAAAGCAAATTCGCTCAAATATTCTGTGCTCCCGGGCAATAAGGAGATTCTAATGAATATTTCAAAGTTTCCAGGCAAGATAGGCGCAGTCAGTTTAAATTCGCTTAGCAGGCAATATGACCCCAAGACTAATGAGTTGATGAGCGGGATTAAAATATTAAAAGTTTATGACGGAAAAGACAGCTATCTCCCGGATATGCAAAGTCTTCGTTCTATGGAATATCCTTTTACCAGGGTGGTGTATTTTCTTGAAAATGAAGGAAGTTTCCTTCTTGCCAATGGCTTTGTAAGGTTTTCCTGTACACATGTGGGACAAAAGGTGGTACAGAAAGAAGGCCTTCAGCCGTACAATTTGTATAAGCGAGAAGTCCAAATGAGGTAAAATTGGAATGATTATTGTCAGTTTTATTTACATTTAAAACTAAATTATAAAAATGGAGAGAATTTTTTTGAACAGAATTTCAGTTGCTGCTGCAACATTCATACTTGCTGGTACAGCGAATGCCCAAAGCCTGCAGCAGGGTATTGCAAGTGCAGACAGCCATAAATATGCAGCCGCCAAGGAGAATTATAAAACTATGATCCAGCAAAACCCGAAGGACGGCTCGAATTACTTTTACCTTGGTAATATCTTCCTACTCCAGACGGATCCTAATTTCGAAGAGGCTTCAAAATATTTTAACGAAGGCTTAGCGGTAGATTCAAGAAGCACTCTGAACAAAATCGGCCTTGCTACTGTAAAATTGGGGAAAGGAGATAAATCTGCTGTATCAGAAATTACCAACCTTGTAGCTAAATCTAAGGACTCCGAGGAGCTGTACCGTGCTGCACAGGCACTAACGCTCTTTGAAAAAAATAACGCTCCCGATGCCGCGATAGATCTTCTGAACAGAGCCATTGAAAGATCGGGCAAAAGCGGTGTACCGGCTTATTATTACTACAGTCTTGGTGACGCTTACCGTCTGAAAAAAGATCCGGGACAGGCGATGACTGCCTATGATAAAGCCTTGCCACTTGCTAAGAATAAGGCGTCGGTCTACACCAGGATGGCAACTCTATGGATGGCGGCGCAGCAGTATCAGCAAGCAGAAGCGAATATTAAAAAAGCAATTCAAGCGGACCCTACTTACGCTCCGGCTTATATGGCGCAGGCTAATTATAATTACAAATTCCAAAAGCCGGATGCGATGACGCAGGATTTGCTCAATTATACAAAATACGCCGACGAAGATCCGTATACCACTCTGGAAATAGCTAAACTTTATTTCTCCAACGCTGATTATTCCAATGCAAAACAAACTTTGGATAAGGTATTTGATAAAGTTGACGATCCTATAAAATATAAACTAAGAGCATACATTCAGTACAGCGCAGACCGCGATTACTCTTCTGCAAAGCAGAACTTGGATACATTTATGACCACAGTAAAAGACAAATATAGAATACAGCCTGCGGACCGCGGTCTGGAAGGATTGCTAATTGCTGCATTAGCTAAGGATGAAAAAGATTCAGCAAAAAAATCATTACTTATGCAGGAAGCAAGGCAAAAAGTGGACATCGCGAAAAACGCTCAGGATGAAACCCTCGACTGGAATAGGGAGTTTGCATTTCAGTCGGGTAGCGTCGGAGCAGAGGCTACAGCCTCCTCCGGTGAGGTAGCCGGGCCTACGAATCCTAAAATAGAATCGCTAAAGAAAAAAGTAGCCGCGAACCCTAACGACAGTAATCTGTTGGTAGAGCTGGGCACGGCGTATCAGGAGGCAAATAACTGGAAAGGCGCCCTCAGCACTTGGCAAAAAATGGCTCAGTTGGTACCGGATTGGGAATATTCCTACTATGGTCAGGGTGTGGCTTATCAGCAGCTGAACAATGAAGAAATGGCTAAGCAGTCTTACCAAAAATACATCGATACGCTGACGAAAAAGCCTGCGGCAGAGCAGGAAGCGAACAAAACGACGCTTTCCTACGCCTACTACCTTACCGCTTATTTCTCTCAGCAGAGCGATCCTGCCAAAGCTAAGGAATATGCACAAAAAGCCGTGGACCTGAACCCTGGCTACGAAGATGCTGCGAAGCTGAACAAAGCGCTGAATAAATAATTTTAATCTCAATCCCTGCCTTTTTTCGGCAGGGATTTTTTCGTTTTCGAATGATGAAAGTTGATATTTTAGCCATCGGTGCTCATCCAGACGATGTGGAATTAGGATGCGGCGGAACTTTGGCGTTGCTGATTGCTCAGGGAAAAACCGCGGCGGTTGTAGATTTGACGAAAGGTGAACTGGGAACTCGCGGAACTGAAGTTACCCGTGCAAGAGAAGCGGCTGATGCTGCGGAAATTCTCGGCGTCTCTCACCGGGAAAATTTGGAAATGAAGGATGGCTTCATCCTGAACAGCGAAGAGAACCAAATGAAGCTGGTGAAGGTGATCAGGAAATACCGTCCGGAAATTGTATTTGCCAATGCAATTGATGACCGGCACCCTGACCACGCCAAAGCTTCAAAACTGATTTCTGATGTGTGCTTTCTTTCTGGCCTGGTAAAGATTAAAACCCAGCTGAACGGCGATGAACAGGAAGCCTGGCGTCCAAAGCAGGTTTACCATTACATTCAGTGGAAGGAAATTCAGCCGGATTTTGTGGTGGATATTTCGGATTTTCTGGATAAAAAGCTGGAAGCCTGTCTGGCTTACAAAACGCAGTTTTTCGACCCAGATTCCAAAGAGCCTGAAACACCGATTGCCACGAAGGATTTTAAAGAAAGCCTGACCTACCGTGCGCAAAATTTAGGGAGGCTTTCCGGCGTGGGATTTGCTGAAGGCTTTACCACGGAAAAACTGATGGCCATCAAAAATTTCGATTCCATAGTTTTGTAATTCGGGGGAAATTATTATCTTTGCAATCCAAAACGGTGATTGTAGCTCAGTTGGTTAGAGCGTCGGATTGTGGTTCCGAAGGTCGTGGGTTCGAGACCCATCATTCACCCAAAAAAGCACCTGATTTTCAGGTGCTTTTTTCTTTCCCTATTTTCAGAAGATTTTTAGATTTCTTCGTCCGAATTAATAGTAAAATTTCTGGAGTGGTAATCCTTTTCGTGCCGCTCAGAAATCACATCTTCACCTTTTTCGTCAAGGATAAATGCAGTACTTTCCTCAAACATTTCCTTAAAAGCCTTAAAATCTTCTTTGTAGAGGTAGATTTTATGCTTTTCTACTGTGGCTTCGCCGCTTTCGGAATAGTTTTTCTTACTCTCGGTGATGGTGAGGTAATAGTCGCCTGCCCTGGTCTCCCTCACATCGAAATAATAGGTCCTCCTGCCTGCCTTCAGCACCCTGGTGAAAATCTCATTTTCCTGACGCTCTCTGTATTCGCTCATTACTTAAATGGTTATTTGATTTTTTTTAACAAATATAACAGAAATCTTTAATTCAGCACTACCAAATTGCGGTTATAATGTTTTTTTAATTATGCCTCCAGTATCAGGAGTCGGTCCGCCTGCGCAGCGGTGCTGTCACGGTGGGTAATGATGATGGATGTGGTGCGCTTCAGATCCCCCCGGATGTTGTCCAGAATATTTTTTTCCGTTTCCGTATCCAGCGCAGAAAGTGAATCATCAAAAATTAAAATTTTCGGCTCAATGATTAAGGCTCTTGCAATGCATACCCGCTGCTTTTGCCCGCCGGAAAGCGTTACACCGCGCTCGCCCACCATCGTTTCATATTGCTCACGGAAGCCGATGATGTTCTTGTGCACATCGGCTTTCTTCGCATTTTCCACCACTTTTTCGTGGGAAGGCTCGTCCAAACCGAAGCCTATGTTGTTCTCAATCGTGTCGGAAAACAGGAAGCTTTCCTGCGGAATGTAGCCTATCTGCTCGCGGTAATTCCCGAGATGATGTGCTTTCAGGTTTTTCCCATCGATTAAGATTTCGCCTTCGGTAGGGTCTATCAATCTTGCCAAAAGCAGGGCTACCGTGGTTTTTCCGCTGCCGGTTTTTCCCATTATGGCAAGGCTTTCGCCGGCTTTTACTTTGAAGCTTAAATTCTTCAGCGCCGTAATGCCGGTGTTTGGGTAGGTGTAGGAAACATTGCGGAATTCTATATCTCCGCTGATTGCGCCCCTGATAGTTCCCGTGTTCCTTATTTCGGATTTTTTCTTCAGAAATTCATTAATGCGGAACATAGAAGCATCTGCCCGCTGATTTACAGAAACTACCCAGCCCACCATAGAAAACGGCCAGATCAAAATGTTGATGTACATAAAGAAGTCCGCGATTTTCCCCACAGAAATTTCTCCCGCGATATATTTCGAGCCGCCGATGTAGAGAATGATAACATTGAGCATACCGATGACGAAGAGGATAATGGTGTAGAAGTAAGCCTCCGTGCGCGCCAGATCAAGGGATTTATCCTGATAATCGGCTACTTTTTTCTGGTAAATTTTGTGGAAGAGAGGTTCTTTAGCAAAAAATTTAATGACGCGGACGCCGGAGAAGCTGTCTTGCACGAATGTGGAGATTTCCGACT
Source organism: Cruoricaptor ignavus (assembly GCF_014961145.1). Taxonomy (NCBI): domain Bacteria; kingdom Pseudomonadati; phylum Bacteroidota; class Flavobacteriia; order Flavobacteriales; family Weeksellaceae; genus Cruoricaptor; species Cruoricaptor ignavus. Next base: position 958,119 of record NZ_CP063145.1, on the reverse strand, counting down.
GACTTTTTTGCTTTATTTTCGATTTCTTGTTGATAATACTGCTCACTTTATAAATCACGAACGAAAGCAGCGGCAGCGGTATCAGCGTCCAGAGCGTCATAGAAGGATCGGTGCGCAGCATATACACCGTGGTGATAATCAGCAGGATAGAAAGATTTGCCAGATACATCACGCCGGGGCCCAGGTACATACGCACGGCGGTTACATCCTCGCTCAGCCGGTTCAGCAGGTCGCCGGTGGTGGTTTGCTTGTATTCAGTGAGCGACAGCTCCTGATATTGTCGGTAGATTTTATTCTTAAGCTCATACTCGATCTTCCGGGAGGCTACGATGATGGTCTGCCGCATCATAAAGGTGAAAAAGCCGGTAAGCAGGGAGGAACCTACGATGATGCCCACATATTTCAGAACCTGCGGATTGAAGCCCGTACCAAGATTCTGCGCCAGTTCGTCCACGGATTTTCCAACGAACTGAACCTTGAAAATGTTAAAAAAATTGCTGGCGATGATGAACAGCAGCCCGAAGAAAAGAAGTTTCCGGTGCTTCCAAAAATAAGGGTTAAGGGTTTTCAGGGCCTGCACGATTTTGCAAAAGTAAACTTTTCGGATGAGATGATTTTTGCCGAAAGCCTTATCTTTGCGCAAAGTTCCTTGAATGCTTGGAAGAAGACAAATCCGTGAGAAAGTGGTGGAGAACCTTTATTCCTTTTCGCAAAACCCTTTAAAAATTGAGGTTGTGGAAAAGAATTTTTTAACGGAGATCGAAAAAGTTTATCATCTTTACCTCTATCAGCTGAATTTTTTAGTGGTGCTGAAACACCTTGCCGAGCAGCAAATAGAAATCGGGAAGAATAAATTCCTGAAAACTGAGGAAAACCTGAACCCGAACCAAAAATTCATCAACAATAGAGCGCTGATAATGCTGGAGGAAAACCCTGAAAGGCTGGATTTTACCACGAAGCATCAGGAGCTGAAATGGGATGTGAATAACGAGCTGGTTCTCAAGACTTTCCGCAGGATTTTGGCAGGGAAGCGCTATCAGGATTTTATGAAGGAAGAGAGCTTTTCCTTTGAAGAAGATCAGAAATTTCTCGGCAAGCTTTTCCTGAAATATGTGGCGGAAAACGATGATTTCCATTCTCACCTGGAAGAGCTGGAAATAAGCTGGGCGGATGATTTCCACATCGCCAATTCGATGACGCAGAAAACCATCGGCTTCCTGAAGCCCGATGAGCACATTAGTTTGGCAAAAGTTTTCAAGGATGATGATGACAGGGATTTCGCCGTGAAGCTGCTTCGCTCCGCCGTGAAAGATTTTGAGCCGAATGAGAAGAAAATTCAGGAACGCCTGCAAAACTGGGACTTCGAGAGAATTTCCCTGATGGATAAAATCATAATGCTGGTAGCAATTTCTGAGCTGGACAATTTCCCGTTCACCGCTTCACGCATCATCATCAATGAATATGTGGAAATTGCGAAGGTATATTCCGGCGAGAAATCCAACATCTTCATCAACGGAATTCTGGACCGCTATGCTAAAGACCAAAACCGAATAAATTAATTGCTATGAAAAAATATTTTCTGACGGCAGCCGCTGCAATCGCTTTGCTTGCCTGCCAAAAAAATGAAAAAGCCGATGCTTTGGTAACCAATGAAACGGAGATTGTGGACAATTCTGCAGAAATTTTTGCCGAAAAATCTGCGGAAGAACTAGCAGCTGAAGCCCAAAGCAAGCCGCTGACAACCGTAGCACTGAGCAGCAACCACCACGATTTCGGGAAAATCGGCAAGGCACAAAGCGTAACGCACGATTACGAACTGACGAACACCGGCGATAAACCGCTCATCATCTCTGCCGTGAAGCCTGCCTGTGGATGCACCGCGCCGGAATACACGAAGGAACCGATAATGCCCGGCCAAAAGGGAAAAGTAACCTTGGCATTTGACCCGACGAATTTTGACGGCGCCGTGCAGAAAACCGCCGAAGTCTTTACCAATACGGAAAAATCACCGATTACGCTGTCGTTTTCAGCGGATGTTCAACCCTAAATTTTAAATGATGCTCACAACTTTTTTACAGGCAGCGCCGCAGGATTCAATGTTGCCTACGATGCTGATGATGGCAATAATGTTCGCCGCGTTTTACTTCCTGATGATACGCCCACAAATGCAAAGGCAGAAGAAGGAAAAGAACTTTCAGGACTCGCTGAAAGTGGGAAGCAGAGTGGTGCTGACTTCAGGGCTTCACGGCAGAATTGCGCAAATTCAGGATGATGGCTTCATCATCGAAACGCTTTCCGGAAAGCTGAAATTTGAGAAGGCGGCGGTTTCCCGCGAATTTACGGCGGCAAGGTTTCCTGATGCATTGCCTGAAGGCGAAAAGAAATAATTGCAAAGAAATACCTACTGATTGTTCCCGGCGTTTTGTCGGGAATTTTTTTGCATTTCTTCCATTTGTCGGGAAATGATTTGGTTTAATTTTTTCAAATCTTTTTTACCAAGTTTTTCGTGATAGAAACCGCTTCTAATATTTTGATTGTCAATAAGTTGTGGGAATATTTTTGCGTCACGGTATTCGATAAAACGGTCCGGTGAAATTGCTGGAACCGGCGTGCTGTAAGATAAAGGATAATTGGCAGAGAAGTTGAATTTTAGGTTGCCGATTTGATGAGTTTCAAACTGAACTGCGTTGTAAACCTTTGGTATCCAGAGCTGTTCGGTTTTGAAACCACGCATCATCGCAGAAAGTCGGAAACTTGGCACCATTTGATTGAGAATTTTCGGGTAGCTGAGAAAAAATAGCACGACCAAACTTCCGCCAAAAGCCAACTTTTTCCAGATTTTCAGTTTTGATTTTTCGTAAAAAATAACGGTGATTATTACGAAAAACACATCGATAAAAAAACGATACTGTGCCGAAGTTATCAGCACTAAAATGCATTTGATGATAAGCGAAAAGTAGATAATTTTGATGAGTGTATTATTTTTCCTGAAAGTAAAAATCGTGAAGAAAAAAAGTGAAATTGCAAACAGCCAGTGAATTACAGCTTTGATTCCTGGCAGAAAAAACCAGTTGGAAATTCTCTCTCCGAAAGTGAAGTTTGCAATTTCTTCTGCGCTGTATTGCATATCGTAAGTCTTTTGTACAGCGATGTTTTCAGAAATTTTCATTACTTCAGGATTGGGTTTCCACGGAAGGTTTAAATCGAAATATGTCAGGGGAAAAATCGGGTAACCGAAGCAGAAAATATTTTTAGTAATGAAAATTATCATCACGAAAATTCCCAGAGAACCGATGCGAAAATTTTTCAAAATGGCAATTCCGTAGAGTATTACCAAGATTGGCGGCCAAATCATCGTGGGCTTTATTGCAAAAATGAAAACTGAGAGCGCGAACAGCCATTTTAAGTTTTTATTGCCGTTTAAAATTTCGACGAGAAGGATGATTGAAAATGCTAAAACCGGTAAATCTGGGCTTGGCGATTGTGAAAACAAAAAGAGTATCGGCAGGAAAATTAACGGAAGATTTTGCCGCTTTTCGTAGCAATAAATTATGAAAATTACCAAAGGTAAAATATTGATTTTCAATGCTGTATCAGTAAAATTGGAGAAACCAGCCTGAAAGATATGCCAGAAGGACATTTGCCCTAAAACTAAATCCAGATTGGAAATACCCTTCACCAAACCGATTTCTCTCAGCCATAAAATGCTCGGCACATAGTAGCCGAAATGATCCAGGATGAACGGCGGAAAAGACACAGCAAAAACTGATATCAGAATTAGGATTGCTGATTTTGAATTATTCTTAAAAAAAACAATAAAATTTTCATAAATCCTAAAAAAGAAAAACGCAGAAATTCCTATAATAACTGTTAGTATTTCTACCCAAAAATTTAGTGGAAGAAAGAAGGTCAGCAAAGTGAAAATCATCGTAATGGAAAAAATTCCGCCGATTAATTTTTCAGCCAAACCGTCTTCATAAATCCTGAACAAATTCAGAAAAAGCGTTCCGAAACCGGAAATTGCGGCAAGCAAAACGATGAGCGTGCAAAAAATGGAAAGCATCTTCAAAAATAAAAAACTGCCGGCATTTGCCGACAGCTCTGTAAAAACCAAATAATATGAATGAAAGCGTGTTTTAAAACTTGAAAATGACCTGGCCTGAGTAATTGCGCGGCGCAATCTGGTCGATGTAGCCGCCACGATAATAGGATGTGTAGTTCACTTCGTTGGTCAGGTTGTTCGCGAAAATGCGTACCGCAAAGTTTTTAAATTCATAGCCAATCTGCGCATCCAGCGTAGTATAGGCCTTCATTTCCAGCGGCTTTACGCCTGCTTGAATTTGGTTGGCATGCCCCTGTATCACGGTTCTTTTCGTCCATTCATTCGTTGGTCTTGCGCCAATGTAGTACGCGCCGAAACCAAGGTCAAGTCCGCGAAGTGCCCCCTGGCTAAACTTATAATTCAACCAGCCGTTTGCCGTGTTCCACGGTGCGTTGCTCGGCCTCGAATTATCGATGTAAGCCGGGCTGTCTTGGTAGCGTGCATCCAGGTAAGCCCAGCCAGCCATCACCTGAAGGTTCGGCAGGATGCGTCCGATGGCTTCAATTTCCACGCCGCTTCTCTTCAGATTTCCTGCAAGCTCGTAAATTCTCGGGTTGTAGGATTGGAAATTCTGGTTGAGCACTTCGTAGGAAAGGTTCGCCGTGTTGATGTTGAAATATGTCACATTAAATCTTAGCCTTTCATTGAACCAGTCAGATTTTATGCCGGCTTCAAATTGATTGGTTTTCTGCGGGCCAATTAGAGAGCCGTCCTGCTTTTTATTGTTCGCGCCACGAAGGCTTGTAGTGTTGGTGTAAGAGCCGAACACATTCACATTTTCAACCGGCGAAACCAGGATGCCGAAGGAAGGATTCCAGGCATCGTTGTTCTCTTTGTCAATCGCACCGTTCAGCCTGCTGTAGCGTATCCCCAGCGAAGTTTTCACATATTTGTTAATGGTCATCACATCCTGCGCCATAAAACCGAAGGTAGGTGCAATCGGCGTTTTGGATTCCTTTCTGTTGGTAAACTCCCACTGCTTTCCTTGCGGTGGTGCAGGAAGTTCATTGCTGATGTTTTCCAGCAGGTTTATTTCGTCGATATAAACAACATTGCCCGCCTTTTTCAGCGTTGGATAATCGTAACTCCACTGATTTAGAGCAACTTGTGAGAAATCTCCGCCTATCTGGAAGGTGTGTTTCAGCGGGCCGGTTTTCACATCTTTCCCTATGAAGTCCATTTGGAAGGTTTGGTTTCTGTCATGCTTCTCAGTTCTTGTGCGGTTCCTTAAAAACTTGGCATAATCCGTCCTTGTGCCTTTTGGCGTGATGATGCTTGCCATCACCAGATCTTGGTAATAATCATTGTTGAAGTAAGCCGCTCGAAGTTTAAAATTGTCGTTCAGCTTGCGGTTCACAGTAATCGCATAGTTGAAATTTTCCGTGTGATTATTGTCACCCTTAAAGCCCATAAACTTGTCCTTCGGCATCGTGTAGAGGGCATAAGTGCTTTCCGGCGCAATGTTCCTCGTACCTTGGTCTGGCGTATTATCGCCGTTGAAATAATCCATTTCCGCCACGATTTCTGTTTTGTCATCCGGCCTAAAAGCGATTGAGGGGTTAATGTAAAAACTTTCCTTCTCCACCAAATGGCGGAAGCTGTTCCCCTTCTGATATGCACCATTTAGGCGGAAAGCCACCCTGCCCTGAGAATCCAACACGCGCTGAACATCAAAAAACGGGCGGTAATTGTCCCAGCTTCCTGCACGGAAACCTATGCTGCCGGCGTTGATGAAGTGCGGTTTTTTCGTGACGATGTTGATAACGCCACCAGCATCACCAAGTCCGTTGCCAATGCCCTGCGTAATCGCTGCAGAGCCTTTTATTACCTGTATCGTTTCCACGCCCTGCATATCGGTAAGCATCCCAGAGCGGCGGAAATCCGTTTCCATCTTCACACCGTTTTTTAAGACCGGAACGCCGCGAAAACCGCGGAGCGTCATACTTTCCTTAGTGCCACCATACGATGAAAACTGCGTAACGCCAGGCACATTCTTCACCACATCCGTTAGCGTTAGGCCGCCCAAATCTTCAATTACTTTTGTGGAAAGCACAGAGATGGACTGAATCTGGTCTCTCGGTTTTAGGGGCATTCTCGAGATAATTTCCAGGCCTTCCGGCTGACGGTTTTTCACGCCGAAAAGTTCCACCGGTTCAATTTTCTTGGAATCAATGGTATCTGTCTTTACTATTTGCGCTGAGGCAAAGTAGCTTGCAATCAGGGCTGCAGCGAAAAAAGTTTTCTTCATTACAATGATTTAACGCTGCAAATCTAATTTAATTTAGAATAAGTACAAATAAAAATTTAAAAAAAATTTGTGATAAAAATCAGTGGGATAAATAAAGGCAAAAAAAATCCCAGTGCGCAGAATGCCTGGGATATTGTTGAGGTACCTAGCGGATTCGAACCGCTGTAGATGGTGTTGCAGACCATTGCCTAGCCCCTCGGCCAAAGTACCCTTTTTATTCGGACTGCAAATATAGCAAATTTTTCGTTTACACCTGCAAGCATTCTTGCAAGCAATATCAGTATCTTTGTTCAATTAATCAAATTTGAAATGTCCGAAATCCGACTAAATACCATTTCCGAAGCAATTGAAGATCTCAGAAACGGCAAAATAATCATCGTGGTAGATGATGAAAACCGCGAAAACGAAGGCGATTTCCTTTCCGCCGCAGAATTAACAACGCCGGAAATCATCAATTTTATGACGATTCACGGCCGTGGCTTGATCTGCACTCCGCTTACCGAAAGGCGCTGCGAAGAATTAGGCCTCGATATAATGGTGTCCAGAAGCAGCGATCCGAAGGAAACTGCGTTTACGGTTTCCGTCGATTTGCTTGGCAACGGCGTTTCCACGGGAATTTCAGCGAGCGACCGTTCCAAAACGATTTTGGCATTAATGGACGAAAATTCCAAGCCGTCCGATTTTATGCGACCAGGCCACATTTTTCCGCTTCGTGCAAGAAACGGCGGCGTTCTGAAAAGGGCAGGGCACACCGAAGCTGCGGTTGATCTGACGGTTTTGGCAGGATTGAAACCGGGAGGCGTGATTTGCGAAATTATGAATGAAGACGGCACAATGGCACGACTTCCACAATTGATCGAATTGGCGAAAAAGCACGACCTGAAAATTGTTTCCATTGAAGATTTAATTCATTACCAACTGAAAAAAGGCGACCTGATTGAGAAGATTGAACAGCGGAAAGTTCGTACGAAATTCGGCGAATTTGATTTCCACGCTTTCCGCGAAACCAGCACAGATCAGATTCACTTTGCCTTCACGAAAGGCCACTGGAACGATGATGAAGCGGTTTTGGTAAGGGTGCAGTCGTCCAATTCTTACTTCGATGTTCTGAGCAGAATGGTGAAGGGTGAGAAGCCTTTGCTGGGCAAAACGGTGGAAATGATTGAAGCGGAGGGGAAGGGTGCGCTGATTTTCATCAACAATGTTTCGACGGCGGAGAACACGATGCGCAAACTTCAGCAATTCCTTGATTTTCAGGAAGGTAAAGAGTTGGATTCTAATTTAACCACTAATTTTAGAGATTATGGAATTGGCAATCAAATCCTGAAAAATTTAGGAATTCGCAAATTTAAAGTGCTTACCCAGCATCCTGAAATAAAACCGCAAACCGCAGGCTACGATGTGGAAGCGGTGGGAATGGTGAAGCTTTAATTCGCGCTTTTTATTTCCGAAAAATCTTGGATGCCGTTCAGGAAACTTTTAGCGTCCATCCGTTTTTTGCCTTCCGGCTGTATTTCAGTTGGGAAATAAATTCCGTCCGCTGTGAAAAATTTCAGAGAATCCTTCGAAATTTCAATTTCGCCCGGCGTTTTTTGGTGGTCAGTAATTTCAAATTTTCCTGCAAATATCTTCAGGTTTTTTTTAGAATTACCAATCAGAATTTCCGTGAAAGCTGCGGGGTAGGGCGACATACCACGGATGAAATTGTGAACCTCCGCAGAATTTTTCCGCCAGTCAATCCTCGTATCGTCCTTGAAAATTTTAAATGCGTTTTTCGGCTGTTCCACGAAAGGCTGCGGCTTTTCCTGAATGGCGTTTTCAGACAAACCGTCCAAGGTTTCCACGATTAAATCGGCGCCCATTTCCATCAGTCTGTCGTGAAGTTCGCCGGCTGTTTCATCTGGGAAAATTGCCGTTTCCCGCTGAAGCAGGATGTGGCCTTCGTCAATTTTTTCATTGATAAAAAATGTGGTAACGCCGCTTTTTTCTTCGCCGTTGATGATGGCAAAATTGATGGGCGCTGCACCGCGATAATCCGGCAAAAGCGATGCGTGCAGGTTGAATGTTCCAAGCGGTGGGATGCTGTAGAGCATTTTGGGCATCATCCGGAAGGCTACTACCACGAAAACATCGGCACCAAGATTTTTCATTTCCTGCAAGAAGTTTTCATCGCGCAATTTTTCCGGTTGGAAAAGCGGCAAATTATTTTGTTCTGCAAAAATTTTCACGGCGGAAGCATTAAGTTTTAAACCTCGGCCGCTCGATTTATCGGGCGCTGTGACAACGCCCACGATTTCGTGTGGCGATTCGTAGATGTGCTGCAAACAGGTTTTTGCGAATTCCGGCGTTCCGAAAAAGACAATTTTTAAACTTTTCATATTGCAAAGATAGCCTATGTCAGTGCATATGTACGGTGATCTACCATAAAGATCTGTTCGCTGTTCAGCAGCAGGATGAGGTTTTCCAGGATGTCCTGCCTTTGGTGCCTGCTTAACGCTGCGAAAATTTCCTCTGCAGAAGCAGGTTTCTGCTTTAAAAATCTCAGTAAATCATCCTTTACTGAGCTGGAAAATATTTTGTAAGAATTCCTTAAGCAGACTGAGCATCTTCCGCATTTTTTTTGTGATTTACCGCCGAAATATTTCAGTATCATCTGCATTTTGCAAAAATGATTTTCAAGTATAAAATATTTCATTTCCTCCCATTTCTGCAGTTTATTGCGCTGCGTTTCCTTGTAATTTTTCCAGTACTTGCCTTCAAAAAAACGATCTTCCCTCGGGCTGAGAAATTTGATGGTTGCATTGTTTCCATCCGTGTATTTTAGGAGATTTTTAAGCTCCAATTCTCTTAGCCTGGACTTGAGAATTTTTTTTTCCGTGTTAAGTTTTTGAACTAGAAAATCTTCGTTAAAATATGCATCCCCGGATTGGATTCCCGGGAGGCTCCGCAGCAGCTGCTCCGCAAACCAGGCATCCTTTGGCGCCAGCAGGTGTAATTGTTGAGGGTCAAATGACAGCTGGATGCAGGATTTCGATGAACTTTCATCAAAAAAAATAACTTCCTGACGGTGAAGAAAGGCAAGAATATTTTTAATAATCGCTCTCTTTTCACCAGTTTGTGTTTGAATTTTATTATAATTGAACTCGAAGGTGGCATCGGGCAGTTCGTGTTCAGCGATCTGGTAAGTGGAATAGAGGCTTTTTAAAATTTTCACAAATTGATCCCTTTCAGCAATCTGCCCAGCGAAAATCTCATCTCTCTGCTTCAAATCTTCTTCGTTCCAAAAAAGGATGGTATCCGCATCCTGTTTCCCGCGGCCAGCTCGGCCAATTTCCTGGTAATAATTTTCAATGGACTGCGGAGGAGTGTGGTGGATTACGAAACCTACATTTTCTTTATCAATGCCCATCCCAAAGGCGTTAGTTGCCACTATTACGGCTGTCTCGGAGTTTTGCCACTCAGTTTGCCGTTCGGTTCTTTCTCGATAGGGGAGGCCTGCGTGGTAAAAGTTTATTTCGGGAATTTTGTTGGTTTTTAGAAAATTAAATAAATTTTCAGCTTCGCCCCTGGTGCGAACATATATGATTCCGGATTTGGATGTGTATTTTAAGAAATTAAGAATTTCCTGATACTTATCCGCACTTTTTTTATGATAAATATTTAGGTTATTCCTTTCAGGGTTTTGGTTATAAATTATTGGGCTTCTCAGCCCCAATTGAGAGACTATATCGTGAGAAACTTTTTTTGTGGCAGTAGCCGTCAGTGCAATTATTGGCACATTTGCATATACCTCCCGAAAATTTTTGATCCGAAGATAAGCCGGCCGAAAATCTTGCCCCCATTCGGAGATGCAATGAGCTTCATCCACTGCAAGAAAGGATATGGGAATTTCTGCCGCATTAGCTAAAAACTTCTTATCTCCGAGCCGTTCCGGGGAGATGTATAGCAATTTTGTCTGTCCGTTTTTGCAGCTGCTGTAAATCAAGTCCTGCTTCAGGCTATCCGTTTCCGCTGAGAGTAATTGCGCTTCTATACCCAAGCCTTGAAGCTGGATCACCTGATCTTTCATAAGAGCGAGCAGGGGAGATATTACGATGCAGCAGCCACTCAGCATTAAAGCAGGAACTTGGTAGCAGAGAGATTTTCCGCTGCCCGTCGGTAAAATGGCCAGGGTGTCCTTGCCGGAGATTACAGCGTCTATAATTTTATCCTGCGGCTCCCTGAAATGTTCATACCCCCAGAAAGTTTTTAATATATGAGATTTGGCAGGCAAGCTTAATAGTTTTTTGTAAAAATAAAAAATGCTGCACATTTATGCAGCATTTTAATTAATAGCAAACTCAAATTATCTAGCTTCGAAGTAAACCCTTCTGTTAGCCCGGTTTTTCCATTCCGGACATTTAGTTGCAGGATTACATTCTGGATACTTAAGATCTTTCTCGCCACGCCCGATTGCCTTAAGTTTAGAACCACTTACCCCGTTTTGGATAAGGTAATTTTTAACATTGTTCGCGCGTCTTTCAGAAAGCTTCTGATTATAAGCATCAGATCCTCTTGTATCCGTGCCGCCTACTACATTATAGTTGCTTCCTGAAGAATTGATATAGTTAACAGCATTATTCAGGATAGGCTGATTGGATGGGAGAATTCTGTCTGAATCAAAATCAAACTCGATACCTTCCAAAGATCTTGTTTGATCTCCCACTACACCCATAGTTACTCCTGTAGGGCAGCCTTGATTTTCAGCAGGACCGGGAACAGTTACACACTTATCATAAAGGTCAATTACACCGTCAAGATCTGTATCTAAAGCGACACCAGCTCCATCAACTCTCGCGCCGGCAGGAGTGTCAAGCTGACGATCCCAATCATCGCATACACCATCATTATCGGCATCCCCTTTCTTACATACCTCAACATCCTGAGTTTGGTTAGCAAGGACATCAAGCTTGTAATAAACCTCTTGTAATGGATCATGCCACATTACATGAGACTCGTGCTTTCCAAGTTTAAAGCTTACACCGAGAGTTACATTAAAGAAGTTATCGGATGTGTTATCTTCGCGCATATTTACTGCACTATATTGCTCACCGCCGCCATCGAATTCATCATCACCAGTGATTACATACATTGCGCGAAGCTCTAGATCAGCAGCCTTGCCCAGTTTATACTTTAAACCAGCACCAGCCTGACCGAACAAGGATGTACCTTTAAATGGCTTAACTTCCCAAGTTTTTCTTTGTCCGTTCTGATCTTCCAGATATGCTCTATAAGCTAATGTACCAGCACCGGCATACCCGTGTAGTGCAAACCTGTAAGGAGATTTATTATCAACTCTTCTTAATAGGTTGGAGAAATTTACATCCCCAAGAAGTGAAATAGCATCGTATTGGGTTCTTGCACCAAACGGCTCAGCCGGTGAAGCATCTCTATTTTTAGTATTAAAGAAACCTTGGCGGGTCTCACCTCTGTCATATTGAAGGTTAATGCCCACGGCATGCGTCAAAGCTTTATCAACACTGAAGTAAGCGGAGTATCCAACAAGATTTTTACCGTTCCCATTCTTAAGTGAAGTAAGATCCGCACTTTGTACCAGCGGAACACCTCCACCGATGGAGATAGCCCAATCATTAAATCTCTTGGTCTCTCTTTGCGGAGCTATTTGGGTAGATCCGGAAGTGTATGTATTCGGATACTCTCCATTATTGGGGTAGTAGTTCCTGTTCACCGAGAGGGTGTCAGTTGTTTGAGCAAGCACTACCGCCGGAATCCCAGCGAGAAACAAAGTTGCTAAATTTTTTTTCATCCTAATATAGTTTTAATTTATTTTCTTTCAAAAAACACTCGTCGGTTAGCTTCATTCTTCCACTCCGGACATTTGGTTGCAGGTACACATTCCGGATATTTCAGGTCAGACATTCCGCGTCCTTCGGCTTGAAGAATATCTCTGGAAACACCTTTCTGAACCAGATATTGTACAACTGCATTTGCTCTTCTTTGAGAAAGATTGAGGTTATATGCAGCCTTTCCTCTGCTGTCAGTAGCCCCGATTACTTTATAACCAGATACTTCACCACCGCTAAGTAAAAGGCTGGCAGCCTGGTCCAGCTTCGCGTAAGATGAAGGTCTAATTTTATCGCTGTTTAATTCAAATTCTATACCATCAAGACTCCTATTAATTTCGTGCATTATATCCGCCGTGGTAGTAGGGCAGCCGTTGTTTTCCAAAGGTCCCGGCACCGTTGGGCACTTATCATATAGATCGATTACTCCATCCAGATCCATATCCAGTGCTACACCTGCACCATCCACTCTTGCGCCGGCAGGCGTGTCAAGCTGCCTGTCCCAGTCATCGCAAACGCCGTCATTATCACCGTCACCTTTTTTACAAACCTCCAATGGCTGCTGCTCTACCGCGATAAGAGCGAGTCTTTGATCAATTTCCTTCAGTGGAGCTGCCCATTTAAGGTGCTGGTCGTGCTTACCAAGTTTGAACGAAAGGCCAAGCGAGACAGTGAAGAAATTATCGGAATTATTTTTTTTGATAAAGTTATAAGGGTAGTTCACCTCCCTCGGAGCTGAATACCTGTTATCCTTTGGTGCAGAAGAAGATTCCCATCCACCACCATCAAATTCATCATCCCCGGTGATGTAGTACATTCCACGCAATTCAAGGTCGATAAGTTTGTTTACATTATAGTTTAGCCCCAAGCCGAATTGCGAGAAAAAGGAAGCCTGATCCATTTTTTGATCAATCTCCAGCGGATTGTTCCATCGGGTAGAGTTGTCGGTAAGGAGCGTCTCATAATGCTGTATACCGATTCCTGCGTATCCGTGAAGCGCCCAGCGATAATTATTTCGGCTGTCCACGCGGCGCATAAGGGAGCTGAAATTTATGTCTCCCAATAAACTTACCTGGTCAAACTTCGTTGAAGCAGTACCTACGCCCCAGTCTTCATATTTTGGTGTGCGGCCGTTGTGTTTTTGAACGGCTGCGGCCCAGGAATTCCAGTCTGCCTGGCCCTTTTGGTTGGTCTCCCCGTGCTGATATTGAAGAGCGAGCCCGAAGGTGTGGCTCAGATGTTTTTCCAAATTTACAAAAGCAGAGTATCCCCACTCAATTTTGTCGTCATAAAAAGAATGTAGGTCGGCAGAGTGCATAAAGGCCCCGCCGCTGCCTATTGTGACAGTCCAGTCGCGGAAGAGCTTGCTATCCCTGCGGAATTTTTCCACATAAGGCACTTCGGACGAAAATGTATTCGGGTACCCGTCGTAGATGCGGCGGTCATTAGTCTCCGTAGCACTTTGCGCATAGGCAGCAGCCACCGGGAGAGTAAGAAGAAGGAAAGTAATTCTCATTCTATTAAGTGTTTATCTTCTAACAATTTTCTTGAAAACTCACGCTCATAAAGATGTTTCTGGTGCGGCAGTTTCAGCCTTTTGCTTTCAAATTTAATATTACCAAACTGCACGATATCAATGTCGATTATGCGATCTTGGTAATGGCCTGCTGCTGCACTGTCCATCATTCTTCCCATCTTTATTTCTATCCGTTTTGCAGCCTGTAAAAGCTGCCACGGAGAGAGTTTGGTGAGAATTTTCAGTGCAATATTACAAAAAATATTGTTACTGCAATATTCTACGGGTTCTGAGTATAAAAATTCACTTTTATTTAATATTGCACCTGCCGATTTTTCAAGTTCTAAAATTGCATCTTCAATATTTTTTTTGGTATTTCCTAAGTTACTTCCCAGGATTAATATAACTTTGTACCCAGACATATTTTTTATTATGAAAGATTTTTTTAAAAATGTTCTTGCAAATATAACGGCTATTATTATAGTGTTTATATTGCCAATTCTGCTGTTGCTCATCTTTGCTATAGCAGGCATATTCAGGGGGAGTTCGCCTTCGTTCGGGAAGAATTCCGTGCTAGTGATAGATGATAAGATGGTGCTAAACGACAGCCCGACCGACTATAATGAAACATTTTCCAGCCTGAATGCGGAAGACCAGCCCGTGTTGCTTTACGATATGCTTGAAGCGATCCGCCGCGCTAAGACGGATGACAGAATCAGCGGCATCAGCATTGAGGCGGACAACCTGAGCGCAGGCACTACCCAGATTGACGATGTACGGGCGGCGCTAGAAGATTTCAAAAAATCCGGAAAGTTCGTCTATGCCTACGGAAATAATGTCCAGCAGTCTGCCTACTACCTCGGGACTGCCGCGCAGCAGTATTTCCTGCACCCTGCCGGCAGCATTGAGCTCCGGGGGATGAGTACGGAAGTTCCCTACCTGAAGCAGATGCTCGATAAATTCGGTATCGGGATGGAAGTAATACGGCACGGCGATTACAAAGCTGCGGTAGAGCCATTCCTCCGAGACGATATGTCTGCAGAGAATCGCGAGCAGCTTTCCACATTGCTTAATGATGTCTGGAATAATTTAGCAGGAAAAATGGCGGCATCCCGAAAGCTGAGTGTGGCTGAATTTCAGAAATCGACGGACAGCCTGGACGGCTACATTCCTGAAACCGCGCTGAGCAAAAAATTGGTGGATAAGCTTATACAAAAATCTGAGTATGAAGATTTTATCAAAACAAGAATCGGTTTAAAAACCAAGGACAAACTTGGTAAGATTTCCTTCGCCAAGTATGCAGAAAGCACGAAGGCAGATGGAGGCGGGGATGCGGTGGCAATTTTGTATGCCTCCGGAGATATTGTTAATGGATACCGGTATCAGGGCATCAGCGCGAGGAAATATGTGAAGGAAATTCAGAAACTTGCCGAGAATGATAAAGTGAAGGCAGTGGTGTTCCGCGTAAATTCTCCAGGAGGGTCTGCCAACGCTTCCGATGAAATTTTGTTTGAACTAAAAAAACTCAAAGCGAAAAAACCATTAATTGTTTCTTTCGGTGATTATGCGGCCTCTGGCGGGTACTATATCTCCATGGCTGCCGACAAAATTTACACACAGCCCAATACGATCACTGGGTCTATCGGTGTTTTCGGAGTGATCCCCAATGTAAAACAGATTGCCAACAGAAACGGCATCCACGCAGAGAGTGTGAAAACCAATGCCAATGCGGACGGATTTTCGGTCATTAATGGCCTCTCGCCTGGCACACGCTCCGTGATTGAGAAAAGTGTGGAGCAAACCTACAGGCGATTTGCAGGGTTTGTGATGCAGAACAGGAAAAAAAGTTTTGAACAGGTAGATGCCCTGGGCGGAGGCAGGGTATGGAGCGGGATAAGAGCTAAAGAACTTGGCCTTGCCGATGAAACCGGGAGCCTTATGGATGCGGTAAATTTCGCAGCTGCTAAAGCTAACCTGAAAAAATACAAAGTGGAAAGCTATCCTAAACAGCTAAATTTCTTCGAACAATTAATGGATACGGAAGAGAGTAATAATAGCTTTGCAACGAAGCTGATAGAAAATAAAATAGGTAAAGAAAATTATAAAATTTTACAGCAATTGAGCGAGCCAGATAATAAATCCACGATCTTTATGGAATGCCCAATCAGGCTTAAATTCTAAAAAAAAACCGGCTTCTTTCGAGGCCGGTTTTTTTTATTTTTTTTAAAACTTATCTTCTTCTAGTAGCTGCACCTACAGCCCATAGTACAATAAGCGCTCCAACGATAGACAGAACTATCGAACCAATATTGTATTTGGAATAGTCGTTGGCACCACCGCCTCCAAATAACAAATCACCAATCCAGCCGCCCACCATAGATCCTACGATACCAAGAATAATGGTCATTGGCCAGCCCATAGCCTGGTTGCCCGGCATTATCATTTTAGCAAGAGCACCAATAATTGCTCCGAAAATGATCCACGAAAGAATTCCTCCAATCATAATAATAATTTTTTAATGTTATTTTAATGATAGCTAAAATTGTTCCGAAATGATAAAAATCAGACTAATTTTTAATTAATGTTATGCATTGTTTAGGTTTTTTCTCACCGAGAAGAACGAATCCACAAATTCCTCACCGTTGAAAAGTTGCAAATCCGTCATCTTTTCGCCCACACCAATATATTTCACTGGAATCTGAAACTGATCCGAAATGCCAATCACCACGCCGCCTTTCGCCGTGCCGTCCAGTTTCGTTACAGCCAGTGCATTCACTTCGGTTGCCGCAGTAAATTGCTTCGCCTGTTCGAAAGCATTTTGCCCGGTAGAGCCATCAAGAACCAGTAGGATTTCGTGCGGTGCATCCGGAATTACCTTCTGCATCACGCGCTTTATCTTGCTCAGCTCGTTCATCAGGTTTACTTTATTGTGAAGCCTTCCCGCAGTATCGATTATCGCTACATCAGCATCTTGCGCCACCGCACTCTGCACCGTGTCAAAGGCTACGGACGCAGGGTCTGAGCCCATATTCTGCTTCACAATAGGGACGCCCACTCTTTCAGACCAAATCGTGAGCTGATCCACCGCTGCAGCACGGAAGGTATCTGCCGCACCAAGGACCACCTTTTTCCCCTGAGAATTGAATTGGTAAGCCAGTTTGCCGATCGTCGTGGTTTTTCCCACACCGTTTACGCCCACCACCATTATCACATAAGGCTTCTTGTTTTCGTCGATATTCCCTGAACCAGAATGTGGGTTTTCCAGCAGCAGAGCCGAAATTTCCTCCCGCAGGATTCTGTCCAGCTCATCTGTGTTCACATATTTATCACGCGCCACGCGGTCTTCTATCCGCCTGATGATTTTTATTGTGGTTTCTGCACCCACATCCGATGCTATCAGGATTTCCTCCAGGTCGTCCAGCACTTCGTCATCCACCTTGCTTTTCCCGACTACTGCCTTAGTCATTTTCTCGAAAAAACCTTGGCTGCTTTTTTCTAAACCTTTGTCCAGGCTTTCCTTTTCTTCCTGCTTAAAAATTTTCTTAAACCAACTCATTGGCAATTGCTTGAAATACAAATATAAACAAAAAACTATCCAATAGTTGGATAGTTTCAAAACTCTGCTGCGAAACCGCAATTATTTCTTCAGGAACGCGTCCACATCGTCTGCGTTCATCACTTGTTCTTCAAAAACATAGGCTCCGGTTTTTGGTGATTTCACCATCTTCACCACCTTAGTCATTTTCTTAGATTGGCCGCTTTGCAGCGTTGCTACTACTTTCTTTGCCATTGTTGAAAATCTTTAGAGATTACTTAATTTCCTTGTGAACGGTATATTTCTTCAAAACTGGGTTGAATTTTTTCAGCTCCAGCCTTTCAGTCGTGTTCTTCTTATTTTTAGTGGTGATGTATCTGCTCATTCCAGGCATACCGCTTTCCTTATGCTCTGTGCATTCCAAAATCACCTGTACTCTGTTGCCTTTCTTAGCCATTACTTAGTTTTTTTGATGTATCCGTTTCTTCTTCCGCGCTCTACAGCTTCCTCGATACCAATTTTATTGATAACTCTCAATCCGTGTGCAGATACTTTCAGCGTGATGTTTTCATCTGTTTCCGGAAGGTAAAATTTCTTTTCCAATAGGTTGATTTCAAAACGGCGCTTCGTTTTGTTGTTCGCGTGAGATACATTGTGCCCCACCATCGCACGCTTTCCTGTTATTTGGCAAATTCTTGACATATCCCGATGTGCTTTTCCGTTGTAAATATTTGAGACGGCAAAATTACATACAATTTTTGGAATGGCAAAATTTTATGAGAAATTTCCCCAAAAAAATCCTTAGCCGTATCCCGTGAAAAAGCTGAAAGCAATGATGCATAGCACGATTAGAGAGATGGCCACATACAGGAAATCCCGCTCTTTGTAATACCCGATTAATGAGAATACCACCCGAAGAACCGGCGTGGAAATCAATATTAAAATGGACAGTAAAATAATGCCTTGCCCTTCAAAATTCAGCAGGGATTGCCAGAAATCTCGCCAGATATTTTCTGAACTTTGGCTGATTTCGTCGTAATTCTTCGGCATTTCAAAGCCTTCCAAGAATAATTTTACAATGCCAAAAACCGCCAGCACCACCGAAGAAACCACGCCAGTTCTCAGCAGGTTGCCCACGGTTTCACGCAGCTTCTGGTCGGTATTTTCCGTGTTAATTTCCATTATTTAAATCCGCCAAAAATCGCGTTGTACATCATATATAAAGACATTGAGCCTACCAGGACGGCGAAGATTATCTTCAGCGTTTTCGTTTTGCTCCGCATCAAAGTTTTCGAGCCGATGAAGCTTCCCACCACCACGCCTATTAAAACAGGCGCCGCAATTTCCGCCAGAATTTCGCCGCGCTGAAAATAAATCAGCGCGCTTGCAACAGCCGTTACGCCAATCATAAAATTGCTCGTAGTGGTGGAAACCTTGAAGGGCAACCGCATCAGGTTATCCATAGCAATCACTTTCAGCGAACCGGAACCTATGCCTAAAAGTCCCGACATTGCGCCCGCAAAAATCATCATCAGAAAACCGGGCACCGTGTTTCGCGCGCTGTACTCCCTCATCACACCATTGTCCGGAAATGTGCCGTAGAGTTTCAGCTTTTGCTCGATGCTTCCTGGAATTAATGTTTCCTGGTGATCCGGCTTTCCGAACAAATTTGAAATCACCGTGAAGAGCATCACCAGCGAAAATACGATGGCGATGGCATTGGCATTCAGCATCCCAGCAACTATCGCACCTATGATGGCGCCCAGCGTAGTCGCAATTTCCAGGAACATCCCGATTCTCATATTGCTGAAGCCCTCCTTCACATAGGAAATCGCTGAGCCTGAGGAAGTTCCGATGACGGAAATCAGCGAAGCGCCCACAGCATAGTGCATCGGCACGCCAAAGCCCAGCGTAAGCAGCGGGATGATCACAACGCCGCCGCCCAGCCCGGTAAGCGAGCCCAGGAGCCCTGCCGCTGCAGCCCCGAAAAGCAGGATGAGAATATCAAGCATAATTATCTTTCTTCATAATGACCAAGTGCAGAAACTACGAAAACGGTTACGATTTCTTCTTCCACCTTGTAAACGAGCCTATCCTTTTTATTAATTCTTCTTGACCAATATCCGGAATAATTGTGCTTGAGCTTTTCGGGTTTTCCTGTGCCTTCGTAGGGATGAAATGCTAATTCCACAATCATCTTTTCGATTTTCAACAAGCTGCTTTTATCACCAGATTTGCTTATTTTTCTAATGTCCTTCTGTGCTTCGGGCAGGATGATTACAGAATATTTTTCCATACATCATTTATATCTACTTTTATTCCCCTGCCATTCTTTATGTCATCCTCAGCTCTTTTCATTTTTTCAATGAATTCTTTGGAGTAGCCGTTCTTTTTCACAATTTCCACCCCATCCTGCTGAGCGTAAACTTCCAGAACATCCCTAAAAGCCTTGCCGTGCTTGGTGCGCCTGTCAATCTTTATCGTAATCGTTTCCATTTTTTCTGTAAAGTTAATTTAAATTTTCCGCTGCCGCTTGGCCTGCCATTTTTTAATCAAAGTGTAAAAAATCAGAAAGCCGAGAGCGAAAATACAAATCCTTGAAATAAGGTCGCCGCCTCTAGTATAAGGCGTGGTGCCGCCGTAAAGTTTCACCTTTGCGAAAAGCGCCGTTCTGTCGCCGTAAAGCGTATCGGCCTCTATTTCGCCCAAAGCATTGATGTGCGCCGAAATCCCGGAATTTGCCGACCTCGCAATTTCGCGTCGCGTTTCTATCGCCCGAAGTCTGGCGTAAGACAGCAGCTGCCGGTGCCCTTCCGAAACGCCCCACCAGCTATCGTTCGTCATTATCCCGATGAAATTCGCGCCTTTCCGAATATATTCCGTCACAAATTCGCCGTAAATGCTTTCGTAACAGATAACCGGCGCCATCTTCCCCTGATTGTAAGGGTTGGCGAAAACCGCCCTTTCCTCATCAATTCCCAGCGAAGCCACAGTGCCGCCGAAATCCAGCATCGCATTGCCAATCACCGGTTTTAGGAAGTTCATATACGGGAAAATTTCCACGCCGGGAACCAATTTCGCTTTGTGATAAACCACCGGACTTTCTCCGTTCGTTAACTGAACTGCTGAATTATAGCTTACCACGAAATCCCCGGAATCCAGTTCGTAAGCCTGGGAAGGCAGCGCTTCGCCAGCTTTGAAAAAACGATGTGTGGACATCCCGCTTGCAAATACGGAATTCGGATTGTTTTCGAGGAATTTTTGAATTTCTTGCAAAAGTAAACTTTGCGAAAATCCTGTCTCAGAAATCGAACCTCTGCCAGGAACTGCGGTTTCCGGAGCCAGGAAATAATCCACTTTTACATTGCCGTCAACCTTCGCCAAATCCAGCAATTCGTGCAAAATCTGAAGACTGTCCTTCTGGTATTTTTCCTCATAAGGATCGAGTTCCGGCTGAAGCATCAGCACAGAAACTTCGCCTATCGGTTTCTCGTTAAAATTGTTGTATTTGTAAATGGAAATGATTGTTGGTAACAAAATTCCGAGTGCTAAAATCGATAAATTTTTGATTAAGACCTTTCGCTTTCTGCCTGCCTGCCAAATTCGCAAAGTGTAGAACACCCATACATTTACGAGCAAAATCCAGAAGCTTCCGCCGGTTGAACCAACCGTATCGTACCATTGGATGAACTTCGGATACTCCGCAAATATATTGCCCAAATTCAACCAAGGCCAGGTGAATTCCCAGGAGAGATGCAGCTTTTCGAAAGCCATCCAGATTGCCACGAGGAAAGCCAGTCCCCAATAAGTGCCCTGCGTTTTTTTGTACCAGTGGTAGCATAGGAAAACCAGCGCGTAAAACAGCGAATTGAGAATTACGGGCAGCGCAACAGCCGGTATGGAATGGCTTCCGTCCGGATTTCTTGAGCCGTATAGCCAACCTGTTGTCACAAGATTCCATATGAAAAATGTAAGGTATGCCAAAATGAAGATTCGCCAGCCTTTTCGCTTTATTTTTGAAAATTTCGCAATGTCGTGCTCTGCCATCATCAGCGGAACGAGCGCCACGAAAATAAAAAACGGAATGCCGTAGGTTGGCCACGAAATCGCCAGCAATGCCGCGGAAATCAACGAGATTATGATATGTTTCACCGATGGGGAATTTAACACCAAAATTAAGGATTTGTTTTGCAAAAAAAAGCGGACTATTAAGTCCGCAGCGTTAATTTTATAATTGGAAATTACTTCTCGGTGATTTCAAAATCCCCTTTGATGCGCACATTGTCGCTAAGCACCGCTTCTGGGAATTTTCCGCCAATTCCAAAATCGGAGCGCTTCAGCGTGCCCAGCACCTGCAGGCCGTGCACTGTTTTACCGCTCATATTTTTGCTGCTGCCGCGGTATACCAGCACCAGCGTCACAGGCTTTGTAACCCCGTGCATCAGCAGGTTGCCCTTCATCTCGTAGTAATTTTTCTTTGTCGGTTTTATCGAGGTAGAGCTGAAGGCAATTTTCGGGTAAGTGGCAGCATCGAAGAAATCAGCATTTCTAAGGTGTTCATCGCGTTTTTCCACTTGTGTGTTAATGCTTGCGGTTTCTGCGTTGAAATTGATTTTCGCATTTTGCAGGGCGTTAATGTCGCCATCGATCATAACATTCGACTTATCGAAGTTGCCTGAAATGTCATTGATGCCCATGTGGATGATGCTGAAGCCGATTCTGGAGTGTGCCGCGTCGCTTTCGTAATGTTTCTGAGCGAATGCGTTCAGGCTGAACATCAGCACTGTGAGGATCGAGAGGATTTTTTTCATAATGATAAAATTTTGGGTTAAAGGTAATAAAAATAGATTAAATCTCCTTCGGCTCGCGTGCATTGGCTTCAGCGGCAGCACTACCCCAGGTGATGAGTTCCTTCGTGTAATCATCGTGCTCTATCTGGCATTCGATGAGCACCGGGCCGCCTTTATGAGTTTTCGCCTGTGCGATGGCGTTAGCAAGTTCTCCTGCTGTGGCTGCGGTGAGGCCAAGGCCATTACCATCGTTGCCGTTAAATGCCTTCATTAATGCGGCATAATCCCAGTTTTGGTAATAATTATAAGGCCCTTCGTGAATTGCCGATTCAATGACATAGCCATAGTTGTTCACTAGCACCATAATGATTTCCTGTTTCAATTCAATCATCTTGGAGATTTCCTGCGCGGTCAGCTGGAAGGAGCCATCGCCGATGAGAAGCACGGTGCGGCGGCCGGGCTCGGCGCCCAGCGCGTAACCGAGGCTCGCTGGCAAAGACCAGCCGATGGAGCCGTATTGCATTTCAATTTCAAATCCGGCGCCGCTAGGGAGTTTCATATACATCCCATTAAACCAGGAATCCCCTGTTTCCACAATCAGCGTGGTATTGGCATCGATGAGGTTGTGTTCAATTTGATTTACCATTTCAGCTCGGCTAAGCCGTTCATCTGCAGCCTGTGAATCATAATCAACCATTTTACCTTGTTGGCTTTCTCGATTGAACTGCTCGAGCGAAGTTTTGTTACTGTTCACATAATTAGCCAAGCCTTCCAATACTTTTGCTATCGGGACATTGGTAAAATCATCCTGTGGAAGCTGCACATCCCAAGCGCGTACATCAATCATTTTCTCCCTCTCTGGCAGTGCCATAGTCCACCCAACAGTTGAGTAATCGGTGAAGACTGCGCCAGCTGCTAAAATCATATCCGACCATTCCATAATCGCATCACAACCTGGGCTGCTGACTTTGCCTAGATATACCCCGATGAATTGGGGGTGATCTTCAGGGAAAAAGCTTTTGGCATTTGGCATTACAGCTACCGCGCAACCTAGCGCTTCGGCTAAATGGCGAAATGCGTCCACAGCTCCGAAAGATCGTAGATGAGGGCCTGCAAGCAGAACCGGTTTTTCGGCTTTGTTGAGTTGTTCCGCTATTGATTTTACTGCAGCATTAAGCGCCTCCTCGTTCACAGCCAAAGGTGTATTGCCGCCAACTGGCGCATCCAGTAGCAGCGGTTGCGGTACTGAACATTCAGCCGTGGAAAGATTGGCTGGGATTTCAATATAAGCAGGCTTTCGCTCCCGAATGGCGGTGCGGATGGCATTGTCAATTTGTCTCGGCGCGTTTTCCGCATGCAATATTCGTTCAGCCACACAAGTCACCCGCTTTATCATTTCAAATTGATAGCTAAAATCGTGAGTGGCGATGCTGTGGTGAACAAATCGGTTGGAAAAGATGTCGTTGCTGTTGGGCGCGGAGCAAACAAAAATCACCGGCAGCCGCTCTGCATAGGCACTCACGATACCATTCAATGCTGAAAATGCCCCAACATTAAAGGTGGTAATCATTGCGCCGGCGCCATTGGCACGGGCATAGCCTTCGGCGGCGTAGGCGGAATTCAGTTCGTTGCAGTTGCCCACATACTGCATATTTTTATTGCTGATAAGCTCGTCCAGCAAGGTTAAGTTATAATCTCCTGGAACTGTAAAATAATATTTCAGTCCGATCTCTTCCAGCCTGGAAGCCAGATATTTTCCGATGGTAGTCTTAGCCATAAGTAAGTTTTGTGTTTAATGCTATGCTTGAAATTAGGCGGTGTAAATTTAGATGATCTGATGTAATGACCAGCTTAAACTATTTTAAATTTAATAAATATTGACCTCCCTTTCTAATCTGATGCCAAACTGCTTTTCAACATCTTCAATAATTTGGCGAGAAAATTCAAAAATTTCTTTTCCAGTTGCTGCCCCGGTTTTGTTAACAATTACCAGTGCCTGCTTTTCGTGCGTGGCCACATTGCCGATTTGCCTGCCTTTCCAGCCGGCTTTTTCAATTAAAAACGCTGCAGGAACTTTTATATTTTCTCCATCTCCATAGGCCGGAATTTCCGGATGCTGCTGTTTGAGGATTTCGAAATTTTCCTGCGAAATTATTGGGTTTTTGAAAAAACTACCGGCATTGCCGATTTCGGAAGGATTAGGCAATTTGCTTTCACGAATCGTAATCACGATTTCTGCGATATCCTGAATTGTAGGGTGCTCAATTTTCCGCCTTTCAAGTTCGCTGTGCAGCGCTGCATAATCGGCGTGAATTTCGTGGTTTTTGGTTTTGAGTTTAAAAGTAACTTCCAGGATGATGTATTTGCCCTTGCCCTCGTTTTTGAAAAAAGAATCGCGATAACCGAATTGGCAACGCGCTTTGTCAAACTTCTCAATCTCCAAAGTTTCCAGGTTCAGGGCTTTGCAGGAATGGAAGACATCCTTGATTTCCACGCCGTAAGCTCCGATGTTCTGCATCGGCGAAGTGCCCACATTCCCTGGAATCAGCGCAAGATTTTCCAGCCCGCCGAAATTCTTCCCAACGCAGTGCATCACGAAATTGTGCCAGTTCTCGCTCGATTTTGCCGTCACCAAAATTTCCTCGTCATTTGTCATTTCTTCCGAAATTCCCAGCAGGTTGAGCTTCAGCACCAGGCCTTCAAAATCCTTGGTGAAAAGGATGTTGCTTCCGCCGCCAAGAATCATCATCAACAGGCTTCCGCCGGCATTTCTCTGTTTAAATTCCTGCAAAACCTCCAGCAGTTCGCCTTCGGAAGACGCTTCCGCAAAGTACTTCGCCGAAACATCCACACCAAAGGTATTGTGCGCCTTCAATGAAAAATTTTCCTGAATCATTCTCTGTCAGTGTTTGTGGCTTTTCGTTTTGCTCTCGCAGTAAAATTACTCCAATCCTCTACCCGAAAAGCTCTGATATCCCTTACCGAATTTACAAACCATTCCTTCTCATTTAACGCATCAATTGCATCAACAAGATTGGACATATCGTTGTTGTTGCTCAAGTACAAACTTCCCTGAACACCGAAAAATCCGTATTTATCCAGGATGGAACTAATTTCATAATAGGCATTATTGTATGGATCATTGTAGTATTTTTTCAATTCTGCAACAACCATATCAAAACTAATTGCGAACATTATTATAATGCTTTGAAGTATTTTTCCGCTCCAAAAAAAATCCGTCCCAAGTTGTCTTTTATCGCAATCTCCACACCGATAAAAGGATTGTTGCGTATGCGGATGATGATGCCTTCAATCCATTCATCAAGACCGGTGATTTTAGGCGAAGCCTGGGCTTTTTCTCCGATTTTCATTCTTGTTTAAATTAAATATTAAACTCCTCCCTATATTTCAAAAGGGCATCCTCCAAAATTTCTGCCGAGCGTTTCAGATCCTGCTCATTAAGGACATACGCCATGCGCACCTGCTTTTTCCCTAGCTCAGGGTTGCTGTAGAAGCCGCCCATAGGTGCCATCATCACCGTTTCGCCGTTGTTGGAGTAATGCTCCAGCATCCATTGGCAGAATTTGTCGGTGTCATCCACCGGCAGCTCTACGCCGCAGTAGAATGCGCCCTGCGGTTTCGGGCAAATCACGCCCGGGATTGCATTCAGCAAATCTACCAGCAGGTTTCGGCGCTTCGTGTATTCCTGCCGCACATTATTAATGTATTCAAAATCATCGCTGTGTGCCGCAGCTGCCGCGATCTGGCCGATGAGAACCGGGGAAAGCCTCGCCTGTGCGAATCTCATAGCCGCATCGTGCAGTTCCCTGGATCTTGTCACAAAGGTGCCGATCCTCACCCCGCACATTGAGTATCTCTTTGATTCTGAATCTATTACGATGCAGTGATCTTTCAATTCGGGGAAAGACAGCATAGAAACCTGCTCCTTACCGTCATAGACATACTCACGATATACCTCATCCGAGATGATGACGATGTTGTGCTTTAGAGCGATGCGCGCGAGCTGCCCCAGCTCTTCGCGGGAGTAGAGATAGCCGGTAGGGTTTCCCGGGTTGCAGATTAGGATGGCGCGTGTGTTGGAGGTAATTTTCTTCTCAAAATCAGAAATCGGCGGCAGGGAGAAACCAGTTTCAATGCTGCTTGGAACGGAAATTACCCTTGCATTGAAGGCCTGTGCGAAGCCGTTGTAGTTGGCATAGTAAGGCTCGGGGATGATGATTTCATCCTCAGGATCGCAAACCAGCGAAATGGCGAAATTCAGCGCTTCCGAGCCGCCGTTGGTCACAATGAAATTATCAGTCGTAAGGTCGGTAAAGCCCAGCCTGTGGTAATAGTTCATCAGAGCGGTGCGGTATTCTATATTGCCTTCGGAAAGTGCATAATCCAGCACTTTCATATCGATATTTTTTATAGCTTCAATCGCCGCGGGAATCGTGTCGATATCCGGCTGGCCGATGTTCAGGTGATAAACTTTAGTTCCGCGCTGCTTGGCGAGCAGGGCATAGGGCACTAATTTTCTTACTGGGGAGGCGGGCATTTCCTGCGCGCGTCGGGAAATTTTTGGCATGGCAGTAGTGTTTTACCGTTAAAAAATTTAGGGCTAATTTACAAAAAAGTCCCATTTTTACACTATGAAATTAAGAATGAAAAAATTACTCTGCCTCGTGCTTTTTTTAGTCTTGCTCCACAGCTGCGCCTCGGGAAAATTCCGCGGTTTAAAAAACGGAGATTTAATTTTTGTAACGGCAAATGCTGAAAACCTTTCCGGCGCGATAAGCCGCGTGACCGAAACCGGCGCGAAATTTTCCTACGACCATCTGGGCCTAATTGAGAAAAGCGGCAGGGAATACTTCGTGTACCACGCTGCGCCGAAAGGCGGCTCGCAAAGGCAGCCGCTGAAAGATTTTGTAGATGAGGCGGGAAAAGAGCGGCAGCAGCTTGTAATTTACCGCCTGAAACCGCAATACCAGCACGCGATACCGCAGGCTTTGGAAAATGCAAAGGCGATGCTTGGCAAGCCCTACAACTTCAGCTATGTTCTGAACGAGGAATCCTACTACTGCTCGGATTTTGTGGAAAGGGCATTCCGCGGAAACCGCATCTTCGAGCTTCAGCCGATGACCTTCATCAACCCAAAAACTGGAAAAACCGACGATTACTGGAAAAAATTCTACGACAGGCTGGGCATTCCCGTTCCAGAAGGGGAGCCGGGCTGCAACCCGAACGGTATGGCAAATTCTGAGAAAATATTTTTTGTGCGTGTGCTGGAGTTTTGATTAGCTTCAAAAAATTAATTTTCAATTAACAGCACTTCATTTCAAAAAATATTTATCTTTAGCGAAAATTATAAAGCTATGATTATTACTGTTTTAGGCGTGTTCCTCCTCCTCATTCTTCTATTGGCTTTCTACGGAATTGCTATTTACAATAAGCTGGTGAGGCTTCGAAATATGGTGCGCGAAGGCTTCAGCAGTATAGATGTGATGCTGAAGAAACGCCACGACCTGATTCCGAATCTTGTGGAAACAGTGAAGGGCTATGCCACGCACGAAAGAGCGACGCTGGACAGCGTGACGCAGGCAAGGGCCAAAGCGATGGGTGCCAATACGATGCAGGAAAAAGAGGCGGCTGAAACGGAGCTAAGCAATGCGATGATGCGCCTGAACGCAGTGGCAGAGCAATATCCGAATTTGAAGGCTGATGCTAATTTCCGCGAACTTCAGGGCGAGCTTTCTAATCTGGAGGGTGATATCGAGAAAGCGAGGAGATATTATAACGGTACGGTGCGCGATTACAACATCACGGTGGAATCTTTCCCGAGCAGCATTGTTGCAAATATGGGCAACTTCTCAAAAGAGCAGTTCTTCGAGCTGGAAAATACAGCGGAAAGAACAACGCCGAAAGTTCAGTTTTAAGTTTTCTTCAGATTTTCCCGTAATGAAGGCGGTGCTCAGATTTCTTTGCCTGATGCTGTGTTTTCAGGCGTTCGGTCAGGATTACAGCGGCCGTGACAGCGCTAAGTCACGCTATGGTGAGCGCATCCTACGCTACGAGGTGGATGTGGATATCGACCGAAACGGCCTGGCTACCATCACCGAAAAAATAAAGGTGAAATCGGAAGGCGATGCCATCGAGCACGGTATTTTCCGGACTTTTCCGCCGTTCAAGGAAGCCAAAGGTCAGCACCGTCCGCCAAATTTCAATCTGATTTCTGTAAAGAAAGATAGTGCCACAGAATCTTACCACACGGAGTTTGAGGACGGCAACAGGGTTGTTTACATCGGCAGCAAAAGCGTGTATCTTACCCGTGGAATTTACGAGTATGAGTTGAAATACACCATTACGAATCAGGTAGGTTTCTTCGATGATTTCGATGAATTTTACTGGAATGCCACCGGTGATAAATGGCAGTTTCCGATAGATTTTGCGAAAGCCACAGTGCATCTTCCGGAAGGTGTGGAAATTCTGCAAAACGCCTGCTATACAGGCAGATACGGCAGTAATGCGCAAAACTGTACCTCGAGGAAAATCGGTGAAAATTCAATTTCCTGGCAGGCTCTGAATCTTGGCTCCAGAGAAGGTTTAACCGTGGCTGCAGGCTTTACCAAAGGGCAGGTTCAGCCGCCGCCTCCACCTACATTTCTCGAGAAATACGGCGTGCCTATTCTGCTGCTGCTCACTTTGGGCGCGCTCTCGCTCTACTACATATTCACCTGGCTGAAATACGGCAAAGACCCGCAAAAACCAACGGTTTATCCGCAGTTCAATCCGCCCAATAATTTTTCGCCTGCTACAATGGGCTATCTTGATGACGGCAAACTGAGCAAGGATTTACTTTCTGCGGCCATCGTAAGCCTTGCCACGAAAGGTTTTATTAAAATTGAAGAAAGCGGGAAATCAGGATTTTTCAGCCGGAAAAGTTTTACATTAAAAAAAATAAAAAACGATGACGACAGCCTGCCTGCCGAAGAAACCCTGCTGATGAACAGGTTTTTCTCCAAGGGTGATACGCTGACAATCGACGGCAGCTACGATAGCAAAATCGAGAGCATCGTGAAGGATTTCCACTCAAGCCTGAAAACTCAGCATCAAAAATTCTTGGATGAGGGCAATAACCGGAATTTCCTGATTTTGCCCATCATCATCACCATTCTGGTTTACGGCATTGCGATGGCAATTCTTGGCACAATTTACGGTTTTGAAACAGTTCTCGGAAACTTTGGGGTGGTTTTCGTGCAGGTAATTTTCGTGGTGGTATTTTGGTCATTTTTCAAAAACAGAAAAGGAAGTTTTCTGGGAATTGTGACCATCCTGATTTTTGGATCGGTGGGTGCTGCCGGAACTCTGGTTTCGCTTTTCATGGATAAAAATATGCTGCCAGTCAATATTTTCTCAATACTTTCGATGATAATGATAGCCATTTACTCTTGGCTTATCAAGCGGCCTTCCGAGCAGAAACTGGAGGCACGCTCGCTCATCAGTGGTTTCAGGATGTATATGGGTGCGGCGGAAAATCAGCTTTTGCAGTTCCACAATCCGCCAAAAATGACGCCGGAAGTTTTCGAGAAGCTGTTGCCTTATGCAATGGTTTTGGGCGTGGATAAAATCTGGGGGCAAAAGTTCGAAAATATGCTGGTGCGCAGCGCCACGAATTACCAAAGCGACTGGTATGTCAGCCCGAATACCTTCAGCGCGAGCAGCTTTGGCAACACGCTGAATTCTTCGCTGGCCAACACGCTTAGCTCTGCTTCTACACAGCCTTCATCTTCTTCCTCAGGAAGCAGCGGCGGCGGATTTTCCGGCGGCGGTGGCGGTGGCGGCGGCGGCGGCGGCTGGTAGTGTAGCAACCATTTTGGTAACATTTTTGTATTTTTGCTGATGAGAATTATTGCCGTTCGAACTTTGAAGCGGTATTGTGAAAAATATCCTTTAGCAGAGCAGTCTTTGCTGGCGTGGTTTGCAGAAGCGGAAAAAGCGGAATGGAGAAACCCACAAGCCTTGAAATCTCAATTTGCAAATGCTTCAATTCTTGATGATAAAAGAGTGGTGTTCAATATTCACGGAAACAAGTTCAGATTAATCGTAGATATTGAATACAGAATCGGACTGATTTTCATCGTATGGTTTGGGCAGCACAAAGATTATGACAGAATTGACGCAAAAAACATCAATTATGATAAAGCCGATTAGAACCGAGAAAGAGTATGACGAAGCCCTGGAAAAGGCTTACCATCTTATACAGAAAAGGCCGCAGGAATCATCAGAAGAATTTGATGAACTTGAGGTTCTGTCAGTCTTAATCAAAAATTATGAGGACACGCATTTTTCCATTCCTAAGCCGCACCCTATCGAAGCGATAAAATTCAGGATGGAGCAAATGAATATGGCGGAATCTGACCTGAATAAAATTCTTGGAAACCGCTCAAGGAAATCCGAAATTTTTAGCGGAAAAAGAAGACTAAGCTTGGGAATGATACGCAAACTGAACAAAGAACTGAAGATTCCTGCAGAAACTTTGATTCAGGAATACTAAACCCGTTCAATCTTCGCGCCAATGGCTTTCAGCCTGCCATCGATATTTTCGTAGCCGCGGTCTATCTGCTCGATGTTGTAAATCGTGGAGGTGCCTTCCGCAGAAAGCGCCGCAATCAGCAGGGCGTTTCCAGCACGGATATCCGGCGAAGTCATCGTAGTGGCACGAAGCGGCGATTCGTGGTTGAGCCCTACTACCGTAGCTCTGTGTGGATCGCACAGAATAATCTGCGCACCCATATCGATCAGCTTATCCACGAAAAACAGGCGGCTTTCAAACATTTTTTGGTGAATTAAAACCGTGCCTTTCGCCTGCGTAGCCACTACCAAAACTATCGACAGTAAATCCGGTGTGAAGCCTGGCCACGGTGCATCAGCAATGCTGAGGATGGAGCCGTCGATAAATTTGTGAATCCTGTAATTTTCCTGACTTGGAATAAAAAGATCATCGCCCGACTTTTCCAGCTGGATGCCTAATTTTCTGAAGGTGGAAGGGATGATGCCCAGGTTTTCCCAGCTAACATCCTTAATCGTAAGTTCCGATTTCGTCATAGCTGCCAGCCCAATCCACGAGCCTATTTCCACCATATCAGGCAGCATTCTATGCTCTGTTCCGCCCAGTTCAGAAACGCCTTCGATCGTCAGAAGATTAGAACCGATGCCGGAAATTTTCGCGCCCATTCTGTTCAGCATTTTGCAAAGCTGCTGTAGATAAGGTTCGCAGGCTGCATTGTAAATTTGCGTGGTGCCCTTCGCCAAAACCGCTGCCATCAGGATGTTCGCAGTTCCTGTGACGGAAGCTTCTTCCAGCAAAATAAATTTACCGTGCAGCTCTTTGGCTTTTACGGAATAGATGTGAGATTTTTCATCAAAATAAAATTCCGCGCCCAAATCCGCAAAACCTTGAAAGTGCGTATCTAGCCGCCTCCTGCCGATTTTATCGCCACCTGGCGTTGGCATATACGCCTCGCCGAAACGCGCTAAAAGCGGACCGAGCAGCATTACCGAACCGCGAAGTTTCGCACCTTCCTTCCGGAATTCTTCAGATTTGATGTAATCCAGATTAATGTTTTTCGCACAGAAAGTGAAATCGCCCTTACCGTTTCTGCGCACTGCCACACCCAGATCGCTCAGTATGTCAATTAGCCGGTTCACATCGTGTATGTCCGGAATGTTCTGGATGCGTACATCTTCATCAGTCAGCAGAACTGCGCACAAAATCTGCAGCGCTTCGTTTTTCGCGCCCTGTGGTATTATTTCGCCCTGCAGCCTTTGGCCGCCCTTTATGCGGAACGCCGTGCTCATCCGTTGTTGCGGTTTTTATTTGGGTTGAAATTCCGCCGCCTATTCTGCGGATTATTTTGATTTTTCCTGTTGTTGCGGTTTTGGCTGTGGTAAATTTTGCTTTTATCCAAGGTCTCAATGCCGTCCAAATCCAGGCGGTTGCCAGAAAGGTCTTTCAGGTGCCGGAAAATCACCTCATCCGTTACATGCTCCTTGTTGTAGATGTTGTACGATTTCTTCATATTATTGGCAATCACCTGTATCAGCGCTTCCTTCTCTTCGCCGTTTTCTAGCGCAATCGCCTTGTCAATCAGCTGCCCGATGCTTTTGCCGTAGAATTTATACTCGCCTTCCAGCTTAGGATATTCCATTTTTTTCGGCTTTTCCAGCAGCTGTTCTTTCGAAGGTGCAGGGTAGGGGGCATCCACATCTAAATCATAATCTGCCAGGATGAAAAGGTGGTCCCAAAGCTTGTGGCGGTAGTTCTCCTCATCACGAAGTTGCGGGTTTCTCTGCCCGAGAAATTCCACAATGCCTTCCGCCATTTCGTTGCGCTCTTCCTTTGTGGGCAGCTGCTTCAGCCGTTCCACAAGTTCCTGAACGGTTCTGCCGTATTCCGGGAGGCGAAGCGCATTTCGCGAAGTATTATATTCCATACTTGCAAAGATAATAATTGAGAATTTTGCAAATTATTCTGGAATCCACACGCTCACATTTCCTGCGGGCACAGGGAAATTCGCCCAGCCATTTTCATCGATGGTAATTTTTTCCTGAAACCTTCCCAGCCTGTCGAAAAACTTTTGTCCGGCATACTGCGCACCCATTTCCATTGGCTTTGCATACTCCTCCTTATTGCTGAGTACCACTGCACAGCCTTTGTGGTAGCCGTCGCCTTCACGCACCCAACCAAGGCAGTTGGCATCCTCGAAATAATCCCTTTGCTCACCGTAGGCATTTTCCTTGCGGGCTTTTATCAGCTCCTCTATGCCGTCCACCTTGTTCAGAAATATCTCGTATTCACCGCCGTCGCTTCCTTGATCTTTGTAGCTGGCACCGAACAAATCCGGTTCAAAAATGCACGGATAGCCATCCTTCCGAAGTAGAATTAACGCGTAGGCTATCGGCTTGAACCAGTGTTCCACCGGTGCTTCCAATTGTTGTAGTGGCTGGGTATCGTGGTTATCCACCAAGGTTACGGCTAAGTCTGGCCTTGCCTGAACCAAAGTTTCATCGAATATTTTCCGCAAATCATAATCGCTGCCCTGGTTGGAAGCGATGTGGAAATTGTGCTGCAAAGATGAATCGAAAAGGCTCATACAGCCTTCTGTAGCATCGATGTATTTCAGGAGAAGCTCCACCAATCCTGGTGCCCAATATTCGCCCACTGCAAAGATGTCCTTGCCTGTGTTGGCGCGCAAAAGAGTGAGCCATTCTTTGTAGAAATCCGGTGAAATGTGCTTCACGGCATCCAGCCTCACGCCATCGAAATGGATTTGGGATTCGTACCATTCCGCCCATTTGTTCAGCTCTTCCCGAACGAAAGGGTTGCGGTGCTCAATGTCGTTGTACATCAGGAAATCGTAGTTGCCCAGCTCATCATCTATCACATCTTCCCAGCCTTCGCCATGATCGTGGATGATTCGGTAGATGCCGCCCTCCCTGCCTTCCGCATAATCTACTCCGGTAAAGCAGTTGAAATTCCACTGGAAATCAGAATACTTTTCGCCACGCGGAAAATTGAATTTCGTGTAAGATTCAATCTCGATAACCTGCGAAACATCCAGGTTGCGGTTGTGCTCGTCCACCTGTACCACGCGGAATTTTTCCTTTTCATCTCCTCCAGCCTTATGGTTCAGCACGATGTCGGCAATTACCGAGATGTTGTTTTTCTGCAAGGTTTTGCAGGCGTTCAGGTACTGCTCCTTCGTGCCGTACTTTGTGGGTATTGTTCCCTTCTGGTCAAATTCGCCCAAATCATAAAGGTCGTACGGATCGTAGCCCACGGAAAAACCGCCGCCAGCAGCCTTGTAAGCCGGCGGAAGCCAGGCCGCCGTAATTCCCAGTTTGGAAAGGGAGGGCGCCTTTCCTGCAATATCATCGTAAAAAGTGCTGTCACCAGGTGTGTACCAGTGGAATGCCTGCAGCATTGTTCCGTTCATAAACGCTTGTTTGATGTCGCCAAATTTAGTAAAATTTCCTTTGGTGGAATTTTTTAATTTTTAGGTAAATTTCCTTTCGGAATAAAATTTTTTGAAATAAAGTTGCACTTCTTTGGAAAAAAACTTTTAATTTTACCATTAAAACTAAAACTTAACGATTGTGAAAAAAAAATTTATTGGCTGCCGCAATGTTAGTATTCGGCGCGAAAGCTACCGCACAGGTTACGCTTTTTGAAGATAATGTGGAAGGCCACGAGGATTTCATCATTGCCAACATCGGCAAATATACGCTGATTGATAATGACAAGATGAACACCTATTACGGCGGCGTTGACGAGAATGCGGCTAACTGGCCGAATGTTGGCAAGCCGATGGTAGCGCAGGTTTTCAACCCGAATATTGCCGGCGTTGTGAATGGTCACGGGAACGAGCAATCCAATTTTGATCCGCATAGCGGCGATAAGTATTTCGCATTTTGGGGAGGCGTTCCGCAGCCTGCTGCCGGAGTTCTGAAGAATGATGATTGGTTGGTTCTTCCGAAAATCACGCTTGGCACTGGCAACAAGTTTTCTTTCTGGGTGAAGTCTCTGGCTTCGGATTTCGGTTTGGAAAAATACCGCGTCGCGATTATGGATGGCAGCGGCGCTGCGCCTACTACCTCCAAAGGTTTCGTGGCAATTGGCGGAACACGCCAGGCACCTACAACCTGGACGGAAGTAACGGTGGATATCCCTGCAACCTACGATGAGAAGCCGGTTTACCTTGCTATCAACTATATCTCTGCCGATGTTTATATGATGCTGGTAGATGATTTGAAAGTGACTACCCAGACGCTAGGAACTTCTGAAACCGGAAAGGCGAAGGCTGCGGTTTACCCAAATCCTTCCAAAGGTGTTTTCACAGTGAAGTCTGACAAGAAGGTGCTTTCCACGGAAGTTTATTCTGTTGACGGAAAACTTGTGAAAACCGCGGCAGAGAATGTGGACATCACGGCAAGCCCTAAAGGCGTTTACATCCTGAAAGTGAAATATGCCGACGGAACTACCGAATCAAAACAGGTGATTAAAAACTAATTTAATCTCACAACAAAAAAACTCTCGCCGATTGAAATTTCAGTCGGCGAGTTTTTTTAGCACTTTCTCAGCAGGCCTTTTACCAGCCTGATAACTTTTGGCATCGCTTTATCTGCCGCTGCAAGCACCTCTTCGTGCGATACGGCGAACGCAATTTCCGGCCCGCCCAAATCCGTAATTATCGAAATCCCGAAAACATCCATCCCCTGATGTTTCGCCACGATAACTTCCGGAACGGTGCTCATTCCCACCGCATCGCCGCCAATTGCCCGCACCATACCGTATTCCGCAGGCGTTTCAAAAGTAGGGCCTTGCAGCGCCACATACACACCTTCCTTCGCATCTATGCCTTCTTCTTCCGCCACTTGCTTCGCCAGCGCAATCATCCTCCGGCTATATGGCTCACTCATATCCACAAAGCGCGGCCCAAGCTCATCCAGGTTTTTTCCGCGCAAAGGATGCTCCGGCATCATATTGATATGGTCTTTGATAATCATAATATCCGCCACCTGGAAATCCGGATGAACGCCGCCAGAAGCATTGGAAACGATGAGATTTTTGATGCCCAGCAAATGAAAAACGCGGAACGGAAAAGTGATGGTCTGCATATCGTGCCCTTCGTAATAGTGGAACCTTCCGCTCATCATCAGCACCTTTTTCCCTTCCAGCCTTCCGTAGATTAATTTCCCGGAATGCCCTGCCACCGTAGTTTGCGGGAAGTTCGGTATGTCCCGGTATTTCAGGGTTTTAATGGCTTCTACCTCATTTTTCAGGGCGCCAAGCCCAGAGCCAAGAACGATGGCAAAATCTGGTGTTTCGCCGATTTCGTTCCGGATGAAGTCAGAAGTTTCTTTGATTTTTCCGAACATATTCCAAAATTATTTTTTTAAATTCAGGCTCGCGGTCAATGTTTACATTAATAGGCCAAAAATACACCAAATCCCTGATCTGGTCGTAGGTTTTCAGCCTTACATAGTCCTTTTCCGTGGTCAGGATCAGTTTGTAATCCCCGAGGCGTCGGTATTCTTCAAAAATTTTTTTTATGTCCTCCTCTGTGAAATCGTGGTGATCGCGGAATTTGAGGTGTTTTACCTTTTTTGCAAATTTTTCCAGATGCCGCAGGAGGGGTTTCGGGTTGGCGATGCCGGTAATCAGAAGGATGTCGTAGTAGGCTAAATTATTGTCTGGAAGGCTTTTGGTTTTAGAATAAATATTTTCATCATAATCGATTGACGAAAAAAAGATCTGCTGATGCGGCTGGGGGGCTATCTTTGAGATGAATTCCTGTTTCACTTCTTCCGTAAGCCCGGCGGGGCATTTGGAGACCATAATGATATCCGCCCGCTTCGCGCCGCGGCGGCTTTCGCGGAGATTTCCTGCCGGCAGAAGGTGGTCATTGAAATAAGGATCGCTGAAATCCGTCATCATAATGGTGAAGCCAGGCCGCAGGGCGCGGTGCTGCATTGCATCGTCCAGGATCAGCACATCCAAGTCCATATCCTCGATGATTTTTTTTGCGCCGGGCACCCGCTTTTCCGACACTCCGATCACGAAGCGGTTTTTAAAACGCTCGAATAGCTGCATTGCCTCATCGCCTACAGTTTTGTAAGTACTCTCGTAGTTGGTGATGCCATATCCTTTCGTGATTCTCCCATAGCCACGGGATAGCACGCCCGTGCGGCAGTATCCGGAGAGCAGCTCAGCCAGGTACATTACCATTGGGGACTTCCCGGAACCGCCCACCGTAATGTTCCCCACGCAGATGACCGGCGTGCCGAACCGTGTTGATTTCAGCACTCCGGCATCGTAAAGAAAATTCCTGATGCCCGTCGCCAGTCCGTAGAGAACGGCAAACGGGGCAAGGTACCACCGCTTCATATCCTGCAAAAATACGGCTTTCAGGCCAAGAAATGAAATAGATTTTCAATGATAAACGGCTTCCCTTTCAGAAAGCCGCCTTTGAATTTCCTTGCCAGAATATTTTTACGAAACCACCTTAATGCCCCTGGCCAAAACGCGGATTTCTTTCTTCGGCTTCGTGATTTTCGCAATTTCTTCCGCGCTTTTCTTCGCATCTTTCGCGTAGTGCCTCAGCTCATCCACGCTCGTTTCCTTGCGCTCCGCATCAGCGGTCATCAGCACCGTTTTCCCGATGATGGATTGTGGCAGGAAAAATGCATAATCCTTCATCTTCACAAAAACTGTTTCGCCGCCATCGTTTTCCAGCGTCAGCCAGCAGCCTTTCTTTTCGCAAATCGCCATCACTTTCGCTTTCAGCACAATGTTTTCCAGCTTGTTTTTTTCGCCCAGCTCCTTCGCAAGTTGCGCAGTATCATACACATTGAAAACTTCCGCATCCGAAACGCCGGCACCATATTGCTGCACGATTACCGCTTCGGGAATTTCGCTTTTCTGAGCGAATAGCAGGGCAGAAGTTGAAAAAGCCAAAGTGGCAAGAATTTTTTTCATTGCAAGATTTATCCAGCAAATTTAAACTTTTTTCTGATTTATTTGTTCGGAATTGAAATGTTCCCAATATTCTTAAATTTGCAAAAAAATCTGTGGCGCTCCATAATCATCACGATGCTTCCTGCACCTGTTCGCACGGGCATTCTCACGAAAATTCCCATGACCACGAACATTCCCATGACCGCGGCCATTCCCACGATTCGGATGGGCAGCCTTTGTGGAAGCTATTTCTGCCAAGCATTATTTCTTTTTTACTTTTAATGCTCGGCATTTTTCTCGATCAAAAGTGGATTGTAAATGATTGGTTTTCAGGATGGTATAGGTTGGCGCTATATATTTTGGCTTACATCCCCGTTGGTTTTCCGGTTCTGAAGGAAGCGGCGGCAGGCATTGCGAAAGGCGATATCTTCTCGGAATTTTTCCTGATGGGGATTGCCACCATTGGTGCTTTTGCAATCGGTGAATTTCCAGAAGCTGTGGCAGTGATGCTGTTCTACTCCGTCGGCGAAAATTTTCAGGCGATGGCTGTGAACAGGGCGAGAAAAAACATCAAATCCCTGCTTGATCAAAGGCCGGACGAAGTGACGGTTATTGAAAATCATCAGCCAAAAATCTTGAAGGCCACCGAAGCGAAAATCGGCGAAATCATCCAGTTAAAACCCGGCGAAAAATTAGCTTTGGATGGCGTATTGCGCTCAGAATCAGCGAGTTTTAATACGGCAGCTTTAACGGGGGAAAGTCTGCCCGACACCAAATCTCAGGGTGATGCAGTTTTTGCCGGGATGATCAACCTTAACAATTTGGCACTTGTCGAAATTTCCGCGGCTTATGAAGATTCCAAGCTGTCGAGAATTTTACAACTCGTTCAGGAAGCCTCTTCACAAAAGGCACCCACCGAATTATTCATCTCCAAATTTGCAAAAATCTACACACCTATCGTCGTTTTTTTGGCAGTAGCCATCTGCCTTTTGCCGTACTTTTTCGCCAGCGATTATGTGTTCAAAGATTGGCTTTACAGGGCGCTTGTTTTCCTTGTAATATCGTGTCCGTGCGCTTTGGTCATTTCCATTCCGCTCGGTTATTTCGGCGGAATTGGTGCGGGAAGCCGTAACGGAATTTTGTTCAAAGGCGGCAATTTTCTCGACATTTTGGCAAAGGTGAGAAATGTAGTGGTGGATAAAACCGGCACGATGACGAAGGGCGTTTTTCAGGTGCAAGAGGTGAAAATTGCCCATGGTTTTGATGAGCGGGAAATTCTGCAGATGCTGTGCGCAGCGGAAAGCAAGACTACACACCCCATTGCTACCGCAGTTCAACAATTTGTGGGCGAAATTAATCCAGAGATTAAGGTGGAAAATTTGGAAGAAATTCCTGGGCACGGCATTTCTGCGATGATAAATGGTGCGCAGTTTCTCGCCGGAAATTTCAGACTTTTGGAGAAATTTAATATTGATTTTAATGCTGAAAATTCTTCCGCCGCACAAACCGTGATTGCTATGGCTTATGTCGGAAAATTCGCCGGAATTATCGCGATTTCGGACGAGATAAAACCCGATGCCAAAGCTGCAGTTGCCGAGCTGCAAAGGCTTGGCGTAAAAACCACGATGCTGAGCGGCGATAAAGTTTCCGTGGTGGAAGAAGTAGCGAAAACCATCGGCATTGCGGATTTCTACGGCGAACTTTTGCCGGAAGACAAGGTGGAAAAGGTTCGCGAAATACGGGCGCAAAATGGCAGCGCGGCTTTTGTGGGCGATGGCGTGAACGATGCACCGGTAATTGCGCTGAGCGATGTGGGCATTGCGATGGGTGGCCTTGGAAGCGATGCCACGATTGAAACCGCCGATGTCGTAATTCAGGATGATAAACCGCTGAAAATTCCATTGGCCATCAAAATTGGGCGGCAAACGAAGCGCATCGTTTGGCAGAATATTTCGCTGGCCTTCGGCGTAAAATTGGTGGTTCTAATTCTCGGCAGTTTTGGTTTGGCAACCATGTGGGAAGCGGTTTTCGCCGATGTAGGCGTAGCGCTTTTAGCGATCTTAAATGCGATGAGGATTATGTATAGGTGAGGCTTAATCGATAAGTGATAGTTGATTGCTTATTTCCGATTACCAATCACTCATCACTGCCGCTAATCTGTGATTGATACAGCGTGGCATAGTAGCCGTTTTGCTGCAGAAGTTCGTGGTGGTGCCCTTCTTCAACGATTTTGCCCTTGTCCATCACGATGATTTTATCCGCCTTTTCTATCGTGGAAAGCCGGTGCGCAATGATGATGGATGTGCGGTTTTTCGTGATTTTTTCCGTGGCTTTCTGGATGAGTTTTTCGCTTTCCGTGTCTATGGAAGATGTGGCTTCATCCAAAATCAATATTTTAGGGTTGGAAAGGTAGGCCCTTAGAAAGGATAGTAACTGCCTCTGTCCCAATGAGATAGAAGAACCCCGCTCGCTTACCACATAATCGTATGCGTTGGGAAGCTGCTCGATGAATTCATCCACTTCAATTTCCTGCGCCGCTTTCTTCATCCGCTCTAAAGTCACGGTTTCATCCCCGAAGGAAAGGTTCTGAAAAATGCTGCCGTGAAATAGGAAAACATCCTGCAGAACCACGCCGATTTGGCTTCGCAAATTGTAAAGTTCGTAATCCTGAACATCCAAATCATCAATTAAAATTTGCCCGGAATTAATGTCGTAAAGCCGCGTTATCAGGCTGATGATGGTGGATTTTCCGGCACCTGTAGCACCTACAATCGCCACGGTTTCGCCGGGATTTACTGTGAAGGAAACGCCCTGCAGCACCTCTTGCTTTTCATCGTAAGAAAAACGAACATTGCGGAATTCTATCTTTCCCTGAATATCATCCTTCACGATTGTTCCAGCGTTCGGCATTGCTAGATCCTGGTCCATCAGCCCTAAAACCCTTTCTGCGCCCACGATTCCGCGCTGGATATTGTTGAATCTGTCGGCAATTTGTCTCAGCGGCCGTATTAGCATGTTTATGTACTGGATGAATGCGATGACGACGCCTGCGGATATCGTGATATAGCCGCCGTAAAAAAGCACGGTGCCGATGAATAGGGACGAAATCAAATCTACCACCGGAAAAAACAGCGAGAAAATGAAGACCGTGCGAAGCAGCGCAGCTTTCAGTTCCTGATTAATTTGGTCGAATTTTTTGAATTCCGCATCCTGCCGGTTGAACACTTGTATGATCTGCATACCCTGCAGCCGTTCTTGCACAAAGGAATTCTGGATGGCCGTCCAGCTTCTTTCATCGCCGAAGGCCTTCTTCAGCCTTTTTTGGAAAAACCTTGTGATGATGAGCATCAGCGGTAATATCAGCAGCGAAATGAAACTCAAATCCACATTCGTTTGGAACATCATCACCAATACAAAAACGATGCGCAGAATATCGCCAAATACCATCAAGAAACCGTCCGTATAAACGGTGGCTATGGTTTCCACATCGCCCACAGCGCGTGTCACTAATTGCCCTATCGGCGTTTTATCGAAAAAGGAAGTGCGGAAATAAATCAGCTTATGGTAGAGCCTTTCCCTGATGTCGCGGATTACATTCTGGGAGATGAAATTCGAGAAATATACGAGGAAAAAATTCAGGAAAGTTTCAGCGAAAACAAGAGCGATGAGCCAGCCTATGTGCTTCATCATCAAGGATTTGTCCTGAAGATTGGTGATGTCATTGTCCACCACCTGCATCGTGAGGTACGGGCGGTAGGTGGAGACCACAGAAAGCAGAACGGAAATGATGAGGGCAAGAATGAACCAGCTCCGAAATTTCATCCCGATGCCAAAAAGCCGCTTGATAATTTGCCAGGTGCCTTGCTGCATCATTCAAAATTGTAGCCCACATCCACCAGGAAAAGTCCGTGTGCCGGCGCAGAACTTCCTGCTGATGAGCGGTTTTTATCCTGTATAATTTGGTGTAAATCAGCGGGTTGCATTTTTCCCTTGCCGATTTCCACCATCGTTCCCACTATGGCGCGCACCATATTTCTAAGAAATCTGTCGGCAGAGATCGTGAAAAGAATTTCGCTGCCGTTCTGTTTCCATTCTGCATTATAGATTTTGCAAAAAGTGGTCTTGTTATCTCCACCTGTTTTTGAAAAACTCTCGAAATCTTCGTAACCTTTCAGGATTTCGCAAGCTTCATTCATTTTTGTTAAATCTAAACATCCTCTCGGGATTTGCCACGCGAAATCTTTCGTGAACGGATTTTTCGCCAATGAAATATGGTATTCATAAGTTCGGAAAGTGGCGTCAAATCTTGCGTGAAGGTTTTCTTTCACCGGAAAAATTCTTCGTACCGCAATATCGGGCGGAAGAAAGCTGTTGAGCTTATCGGCTAAATTTTCCTCGAGATTTTGCGCCGTATCAAAGTGCGCAAAAGCCTTTTTGGCATGAACACCAGTATCCGTTCTGCCAGCACCAGTCGTCCTGATTTCTTCGCGAAGTATCGTGGATAAAGCTTTTTCCAAAACCTCCTGAACGCTGATGTCCTTCGGCTGAATCTGGTAGCCAAAATAATTTTTGCCGTTGTAAGAAAACTCGATGAAGTAGCGCAATTTACTAAATTTGCCCTGCAAAAGTAAGAATTTTGAAGAAGATTTTGCTGCTTTCGGACACGCATTCCTACCTTGACGAGCGCATCCTGCATTACGCCGCGGAAGCCGATGAGATATGGCATTGCGGCGATTTTGGCGCTGGCGTTGCGGAAGAATTGCAGAAGCTGAAAACTTTGCGCGGCGTTTTTGGAAACATCGATGGGCAGGAAGTTCGTGCGCAGTTTTCGGAAGTTTCGGGCTTCAATTGTGAAGGTTTGGAAGTGCTGATGATTCACATCGGTGGCTATCCTGGTAAATATTCTGCCCTGGCAAAGAAGGAAATCGCGGAACGAAAGCCGAAGCTTTTTATTTCCGGGCACTCGCATATTTTGAAGGCGGGTTTTGATGAGAAAAATCAGCTGCTGCATTTGAATCCTGGTGCTGCTGGAAACATCGGCTGGCACAAGGTTCGCACGATGATGCGCTTCGAGATTGAAGCTGGAGAAGTGAAGAATTTAGAAGTGATTGAGCTCGGAAAGCGCGGTGAAGTTTCCGCAAAATAAACGATGATTTTTTGTGAAAAATGAAAATTGGCGACAGGGTTTCGGTTTTGGATGAGAATTTGTCTGGAAAGATTTCTTCGGTGAAAGGTGAGCTCGTTACATTTATCGATGAGCACGGCTTTTCGCACGAATTTCCGCAATCG
Source organism: Cruoricaptor ignavus (assembly GCF_014961145.1). Taxonomy (NCBI): domain Bacteria; kingdom Pseudomonadati; phylum Bacteroidota; class Flavobacteriia; order Flavobacteriales; family Weeksellaceae; genus Cruoricaptor; species Cruoricaptor ignavus. Next base: position 915,279 of record NZ_CP063145.1, on the reverse strand, counting down.
AAATTAGTGTTGCGAAATGCAGGAATTTATGATGGCGTAAAGCCTGAGAAGAAATTTGAATTTTCCAAACCTGTTTCTAAAAAGCACAATAGAAACCATTTTACCATTGATTTGCATTTTGAAAAACTCGTGGAAAATCCCGATAAGTACGATAGTTTTGAGCGGTTTTTCATTCAAAAGGAAAAGCTGCTGGAAGCCTTAGATTTTTGCAGAACGCACCGCCAAAAGAAAATGGAAATTATTCACGGTATTGGTGATGGAACGCTGCAACAGCTTGTTATTCAGACACTTGAAGGTATGTCTGGCATCACTTTTCATCACAATGCCGTGCTGAAACATCAGTCTGCTTCCATCATTGTAGAATTTAGCTGATGCATTTTCCGTAAATTTGCCGGATTATGATGCTGAATCTGCTTTTCACGAAGGATGGCCTGCAATACCGCACTTTCAATCAACGGATAATTCTGGAAGAAAAATCTTTTTTCGCTGATGAGAATAGCCCGCAGGATTTGATTTTCAATGAACTTTCGAAAATATTGAAATCGCAAAAATTTACCGATATTTCTGTGATTTCAGCAATCAATCATTTTACGCTGATGCCATCAGGTTTCAAAGAGCACGATTCCGGTTTTGATTTAATCGCGCTGAATGCCGATGTACAAAGGGATAGGGAAGAGTTGATGCTGTCTGTAAACCGAAAATATGCGGTGCAGTTTTATTACAGTTTTCCGCTGGGCTTTTATCGGGAAATTAAATCGCTGAATACAAGAACGCACTTTAATTTTTCCGGAGAAAAATTTTTAAATTCGCTGCGAACCAAGGCTGGCAAAGAGATTCATGTTAATCTTTACCACAATCAGTGTGAGTTTTTTGCGCTTGATAAAGGCCGCGTGATTTTGTATAATAACCTGGACGCCAATTCTGAAGTGGATTTTCTTTATTTCGTGATGTTCACGCTTAAAAAACTGAATTTTGAAATCGCCGAAACGAAGTTTTTTCTTTACGGTGAAGTTGCTGAAAATGAGACATTTACGACGGAATTGCAGAAGTTTGCACCAGATGTAAATATTGTGTTTGCAAATTCATCGGGAAAAAATTTTATGCTAAGCTGATGTTCAGAATTGTCTCAGGCCGCTGGAAAGCGAAACGCATTGCCGCGCCGAAATTTTTTGAAGTTCGCCCTACCACAGATTTCGCAAAGGAAGCACTTTTCAGTATTCTGAACAATCGCTATGAGCTTGATTCTGTGGCAGTTCTGGATTTGTTCGCTGGCATCGGCTCCATTTCGCTTGAGTTTGCTTCCCGCGGGAACGAGGATGTAACAGCAGTGGAAATCAATCCGAAACATACGGCGTTTATTGATGAAATCGCGGCAAAGCTGGATATGCGTTTGCAAATCAATGTGGTGCGTGCCGATGTGTACGATTGGCTGAAGAAAAATAAGGGCAGAAAGCAGTATGACATTGTTTTTGCGGATCCACCTTTCAGCGAAACTGACGAGAAAAAATACGAAGAATTAATTGCTATGGTGCTGAGTAACAATTACTTACAGGATGATGGGTTGTTCGTTTTAGAGCATCAAAGCCGTTTGAAATTTGAGCATCCTAATCTTTCGGAAACGAGGAAATACGGAAATCTTAGTTTTAGCTTTTTCGTAAAAAATACTGAAGAAAATTCCGAAATTGAAAATTGTGATTCAGAGCGTTTTTAACTCTAAGCTTATATCTTTCCCGAAAAATCTTTTAGCGATTTTCTCAAAATTTTTCGTTAGATCGGAAAGGTAAAATTTGTAGTACGGCGTTTCGTTTTCGTTCAAAAGTTCGTGCTTTTCCAACACCATTTTCAGATGGTTGGCTACGATGTTTGGCGAATCAATCACGCGAACTCTATTGCCGTAAAATTGCTGTATCTCATTGATTAACAATGGGTAATGCGTACAGCCCAAGATCAGCGTTTCAATATTTTTCAGTTTATTTTGACTGAGATAGTGATAGATGATGGCGTTGGTTACAGCGTGGTTTTTGAAGCCTTCTTCGATTGCCGGCACCAAAAGCGGCGTTGCCAATTCTTCCACCTTGATGAATTTATTGTGCCGGCGAATTGTTTTTCGGTAAAGCCCTGAATTTACGGTGGCCTTCGTCGCAATCACGCCTACATTGCTGTGCAGTTCGTACGCCACTTTTTCGGCGACCGGATTGATGACATCTATGACAGGAACCTTGCCGCCAACCAAATTTTTCACTTCCAGCAAAGCATTGGCAGTTGCTGAATTACAGGCAATTACGATGGATTTGCAGTTTTGCGAGAGCAGAAATTCCGTGATTTGTAGGGAATAATTTATGATGGCCTCCTTCGATTTTTCGCCGTAAGGCAGATGCTTCGTATCGCCGAAATAAATTAGGTTTTCGTGCGGTAGAAGGCGCTTGATTTCCTTCGCAATTGTAAGTCCGCCAACACCGCTGTCGAAAATTCCAATCGGCTGATTTCCATCAAGTTGTGAAAAATTTTGCTTTTTTCTCAAAATTTTATTTTCGCAAATTTCACGATTTTTATTGAATCGATTAGAAATAAAAAAAAATAACACCTCCAAACAGATGTTATTTCCAATTTATTTTCAGCACACCTGGGGGGGGATTGGTTTGGTCCCGAACCCATGAATTTACTCATAAATCGTTACAACAAAAATACAAAAATTTTCCAAATAAAAAAATGCCCACCGATTATTAATCATTCAGGATAAATAAATCGGCAGCAATACCATCTGCAAAAAACCATTTGTCCTGCGGAATTTTCAGGAAATTGTTTTCAATTTCCAGTTCGTTGTGAAAGATTTTATTTTCGATCGATTTTATTAATTTTTCAATAATATTGTTGGAAAATTTTGAATATAATAATTCGAGATTTACGCCGAAACTTGTTCGCAAACCAGTCATCAGAAATTCATTGAGTGCATCAGTTTCTGAAAGCGTTTCGCTTTCGGATGGCAATTTTCCTTCACTGATTTCTTTGATATAAATCGCATTATTGGCAATATTCCAGCTTCGTTTTTTATTTCCGTCAAACGAATGCGCCGAAGGTCCAATTCCTACATAAGGCTTTGATTGCCAATAAGATATATTGTGTTTTGAATAAAATTCAGGCTTTGAAAAATTGGAAATTTCGTAATGCTCAAATCCGTTTTCTTTCAAAAAAGCAGACATAAAATAAAATTCTTCGTTCTGCAAGCTTTCGTTTGGTGATGGAATTTTCCTTTTGCTAATCCAGTTTTCCAGCGCAGTTTTCGGTTCTATTGTAAGCGCATAAGCAGAAATATGCTGAATTTGCAAATCGACAGTTTTTTGCAGATTTTTTTGCCAAATACTAAAATCGGAAATTGGTGAGCCGTAGATTAAATCAATGCTAATGTTTTCAAAACCAACATCTTGCGCCAATTTTATTGAAGTTTCTGCTTCGGTGGAATTATGCGCCCTGTTCATCAGCTTCAAATCCTCATCATAAAAACTTTGCGTTCCAATGGATAGGCGATTTATCCCTAAAGATTTTAATTCGAGCAAAAATTCCCGGCTTAAATCATCAGGATTGGCTTCCAAAGTGATTTCGATATTCTCAGAAAAACTATAATATTTTTGGATTTCGTTGAAAATTTCCTCCAACTCATAAATGCTCAGAAGAGAAGGCGTGCCGCCGCCGAAGTAGAGGCTTTGCAGCGTTTTTTCTGAAAGCTCGTTAAGGCGCATCGTGATTTCCCTGCGCAAAGCCGCTACCATTTCCCCCCTTAGGTTTTTGTTGACCGAGAAGTGGAAGTTGCAGTAGCTACACTTCTGCCTGCAGAAGGGGATGTGGATGTAGATCATTATAAATTATTCGCCAGATAATTTCGCCATTTTTCCACGGCACGCTGCATATCTACTGGCATCGGGCTCTCGAAGTACATCGGCTGCCCAGTCACAGGATGTGTGAAGCCAAGGCTGTGGGCGTGCAGTGCGTGGCGTGGCAAGATTTCAAAAACATTGCTGATGAACTGGCGGTACTTAGGCAGGTTTTGCCCGCGCAAAGCCACATTCCCTTCATACCTCTCATCGTTGAAAAGCGTGTGGCCAATGTGCCGGAAATGCGCACGGATCTGATGCGTTCTGCCGGTTTCCAGTTTGCATTCCACCCAGGTCATATAGCGGAATCTTTCCAGAACGCGGTAATGCGTCACGGCGTGCTTTCCGTGGCTGCCGTCCTCATACACCGCCATCTGCATTCGGTTTTTTTCGCTTCTGCCAATATGGCCGGTTATCGTCCCCTCGTCGTTTTCCAGATTACCCCAGACAAACGCCCAGTACAGCCGCTGCGTTGTACGGTCGAAAAACTGCCTGGCAAGGTGGCTCAGCGCAAATTCATTTTTGGCGATCACCAGCAGTCCGGAAGTGTCTTTATCGATGCGGTGCACCAGCCCGATCCTGTCCAAATCCGTATCCAGCCCGATTTGCTCAAAATGGAAGGCCAGCGCATTTACCAGGGTACCGTCCCAATTTCCGAAACCAGGATGCACCACCATGCCTGCTGCCTTGTCCACCACCAGCAAATCATCGTCCTCATAAACGATGTTGAGCGGGATGTTTTGCGGGATGATGACATTTTCTCTCGGCGGCCTTGCCAGGAGCACGGAAATTTCGTCGCCCGGTTTTACGCGGTAGTTTTGTTTTACTGCTTTTCCGTTTACTTTTACATTGCCGGCCCTGCAGGTTTGCGAAATTTTATTCCGGGAAGAATTTTGGCGGAAAATCAGCAGGAATTTATCAATCCGCAAAGGTTCCTGGTTTTTGTCAACCACGATGTTCAGATGCTCGAAAAGTCCATCGTTCTCATCGTCGTTCGAAGGGATTTCCGGCTGAAATTCTTCGGGAAAATGCTCTAATTCTTCGCTCATTTTTTGTTGAAAAAAGCCTTAACATTTCGCTAAGGCTTTCGGTTTTTTTTTATTCCACGATTACTTTCCGAACCTTCGGCTTTTCTTCTGCTGGCGGTTTATTCTCTGCCTTTGGTGCAGGTTTTGCGTTGGCAGGCTTGTCCTCAGTGCTCGCCTTCTTAGGCTTTTCAGATGCTTTGGAAGGTGCAGTTTTGGCAGGTTGTGCAGCGGCAGGTTCTGGCCTATTGGCAGTTGAAGCTTTGGTTTCCTTCTTCGGCTGCGCGGCAGGTTTAGGCTCTTCCCTTCTCGGCTGCTCTACTGGAGGTTTTTCGGGTTTCGGCGCAGGAGTTTCGGCTCGGGGTCTGTCGGCAGGTATCGGCACAGGCTGCGGGCGGTAGGGCTCCACGGGGATTTCTTCATAGCGGATGGGCGGCAGCGTGGTATCTATTTTTACACGATAAATTTCGTCAAGCTTGCGGATTTCCTCACTCATCTGCGCGGGCGATTTCTTGCTTGCCCAGATATCGATCTGCATACCCTGGTCGCGCAGCTCATTCACCGCCGGATCTTGGTAGTACACGATCTCGCTGTCGCTTCCGGTGCCGTCTTCAAAGGTTACGAGCCCCACCTCGAAAAGATAAGAGGCGATCATTTTCCGCGCCTCGCCAACTGTCATCCCCACCACATTCGGCACTGGCACATTGCGCTTCGGCCCGGTGCCTATCACCACATCCAGCACCGAGAAGCGCGGCACCTGGGTTCCCGGCTTTATATTCGTGCCGTTCATCTCCAGGCGGATTACCGCATCCCGCTGGATATTAGGCTCATAGATGGTATCGCCCACCTTCAGCCCCACCTGCTCCAGCTGGCGGAAGGCTAGGCCTTTGTAGCGGTTCAGTACATCTGGCACCACTACCTTTGCCCAGGTTCTCGGGTTTACTTTTAGCAGGATGTTCCTCCCGTACTTTACGCGCGAGCCGGGTGACGGATACACCTGCAGCACCTGGTAGGGGCGGTATTTGGGATCAAACTGAAAGCTGTCCACCTCGTAATCCAGCCCGGAGTCGTCCAGTGTTTTTATGGCATTCTGCACCGGCATATTCATCACATTCGGCACCGGGACTTCCTTCCCGTGCTGCGTATGGTAATCCAGCCAGCGGAAGGTAAGCCACACAAGGCCGGCAAAGACGCCGAGTGCAAGCACGAAATTCAGCAGAACTCTCCAGTTAAAAAGGGATTTGAGCATAATATTGCCGGAATAATTCGTGCAAAGATAAAAAATAATGTTAATGCCCTGGCGCCCTAAGCCTCACAAATATCACAAGAAAAGCGGCGGTTTAAAATAAATTATATTTAAATTTGCCCCACTGGCTGATGCAGCATTATGACAAAGAAGAATATAGCCGTGGTAATGGGCGGCTACTCCGATGAATACAAGGTTTCCCTGAAAAGCGGGCAGCTGATTTACGATTCCCTCGACCGCGAGCTTTATAATGTGTACAGGGTGGTGATCCTGCAGGATGAGTGGTACTTCCTGGATGATAATGGCAACAGGGCCCCTGTCAGCCGTGAAGATTTTTCCGTGGAGATGCAGAGCGGATACCGGCTGAAGTTTGATGTCTGCTTCAATATCATCCACGGGAGGCCGGGAGAAAACGGCGAGCTGCAGGCATACTGGGACACCATAGGCCAGCGCTACACGGGCTGCGGCTTCTACCAGAGCGCCCTCACTTTTAACAAAAAAGACACCCTCGCCGTGCTGGCGAAGTACGGGATAAAATCTGCGGAGAGCATTTACATAAAAAAAAATGAAGATATTCCGACGGAGGAAATCACAGCGAAACTTGGGCTTCCGCTTTTCGTAAAACCCAACCGCAGCGGCTCCTCCCTCGGCATTTCAAAAGTGAAAACAGCGGAAGAAATTCCCGCCGCGCTGCAGAGAGCATTTGAGGAGGATGAGGAGGTGATCGTGGAGGAATTTCTCGACGGTATGGAGGTCTCCGTTGGCGTTGTGGATTACAGGGGGGAGGTGACGGTGCTTGGCATTACGGAAATAGTCCCGGAAAATGAGTTCTTCGATTATGAAGCGAAATACGAAGGAGCCTCACAGGAGATAACCCCCGCCCGGCTGGATGATGCCGCCCGCCGGAAGGTAGAAGAAGCCGCGCGGCGTGCCTACAAAGCGCTGGGTATGTCCGGCTTTTCCCGCAGCGAGTTTATCCTTGTAAACGGAGAACCATATATGCTGGAGATGAACACCAACCCGGGCTTTTCCCCGGCATCCATACTGCCACAGCAGGCGCGCCACTACGGCATTTCGATAAAAGACCTCTGCGGAAACGAGGTAGAGAGAGCGTACCATAAAACCATCAGTAAGTAATAATGAAAATTGCCGTATTCCCGGGCTCGTTTGATCCTATCACGCTCGGCCATCTGGATATCATAGAGCGCGCCGCGCCGCTTTTTGACAAGCTGATCATCGCGATAGGGCAGAACAGCCAAAAAAAATATATGTTCCCGCTGGAGAAGCGAAAGGAATTTATTGAGAAAGCCACAGCGCATTTTAAAAATGTTGAGGTAGATTCTTTCGACAATCTCACGGTAGAATACTGCCTTCAGAAAAATGCCGGCTACATACTCCGCGGCCTGCGCAACCCAGCCGATTTTGAGTTTGAGAAAGCAATAGCCCATACCAACCGAACGCTTGCCCATAAAAAGCTGGAGACCGTGTTCCTCCTTACATCCTCCGGCAAATCCTTCATCAGCAGCAGCATCGTGCGGGAGATCATCAGCCACGGCGGAGAATACGAACTCCTAGTGCCGGAAGTAGTAAGGGTCTAGTTTTAAATGTGGTAAGATTCTAATTTTAAATTTAATTTTCTCGGTTGTGAACGATCAGCTCAACCTGGCTATCATCATTCTTGGCACAATATCCTTTGCAATGTCCGGCGCATTTGCGGCTATGCAGCGGCGGCTGGATCCCTTCGGGGTGCTCATCATTGCCTTCGTAACCTCCGTGGGCGGCGGTACCCTGCGCGATATGCTGCTGCGAGTGCCGGTTTTCTGGATGGACGATATGCTGATCTGCGCCGTAATATTCTTCTCTGCGATTTTTGCAATGATATTTAAATCGGTGGAGCAGAATTTCCAGGTACCGATGTTTATTTTCGATAGCTTTGGGCTCGGGCTTTTCACCATTATCGGTATTCAGAAGGGGCAGATAGCCGGGATGCATCCCATCATCAGCCTGAATCTGGGGATGATAACAGGCGTGGTGGGCGGCGTGGTGCGAGATATGCTGCTAAACCGCATCCCGCTGATTTTCAGGAAGGAAATATATGCCACGGCGTGCCTTGTGGGGGGCGGTGCCTACCTGCTGCTAAGGGAGTACACGAACATTTCCGATCCGTTAAGCCAGGTTTTTACCATCCTCCTGATTGTCGCCATACGCACCCTGGCGGTAAAGTATCATTGGGAGATGCCCAAATTTTATTTAAACGAAAAATCGCGCAGCAACCCTGAAAAAAACAGTCCCGACCTGTAAGGGGGATGGGGCAATGTATCAGTAATATTTCCCGCGCTGGCGCATATGCGGGTTGTGCATATGTTTCTGCATTGTGGGCATTTTCAGCTGGTCTCTCAGCATTTTAATTTGATCGGTCATCATACCGGCGGAGTCCAGCTTCTTCGCTTCCTCCAGCAGGCGCTGCCCTTCCTGCCTTCTTCCTTTGGAAATTGCCACGGCTGCGAGGTTTAGCGTTGCCATAGCCCTGTCGTGCTTGAAATTCAATCCGTAATCCAGAGCCTTTTTCATATAAGGCTCTACCTTCGCCGGCGTATCCTGCGCAAGAGTTAGCCCGGTCAGGTAATGATAATAGCCGTACTGCGATTTGTGCAGCTGTTTTTTATAATCTTTTATGTTGCCCAGCCACTCGGCGGCTTTCGGCATATTTTGCTTCCTTAGTTGCCAAAAAGCCAGCAGGATGTATTCGTTTTTAAAGTATAGCAGGATCGGGAAGGCGGAAAGCAGGAACACCACGAGGCCCCAGCCGAAGCTGCGCGTAAAAATCATCATATAAAGCCCCGCCAGAATGAGCAGTGCGGCGATGGCCGGTTTTATATTTTTGTTCATAGATAGATTTCGTGCAAAGATAGAAAGCAATAATTAAAAGTTTGGTTTTCACGCTAAAGCGCAAAGCGCTATTTTTCAAATCGTGGAAATCATTCATCTTTGATTCTTTCCCAACGCTGGAAGCAGTAGCCGTACGCGTGCTTCTCATCCGCAGCGTGGCATTCTTCCGAAACTTTGCGGAACTTATTTTCATTAATTTCAGGGAAAAATACATCCGCCTCCGGCTCGGCATCTATCACCGTGACCTCCAGTGCGTCCGTTAAATCCATCGTCTGCTCAAAAATTCTCCCGCCGCCTATGATGCAGACATCCTCATCAATCTTTTTTGCAAATTTTAAGGCTTCCTTTATCGTTCCCACAATCAGGATGCCTTCCTCAAACCAGCCCTCCCGGGAGGAAACCACGATATTCGTGCGGTTGGGCAGCGGCTTCCCGATGCTTTCATAAGTCTTTCGCCCCATAATTACGGGATGCCCGGAGGTGATTTTTTTAAAATGCTTCAGGTCGTTCGGGAGGTGCCAGGGCATGCGGTTTTGAAACCCGATCCCTCGGTTTTTGCCCATCGCAACTACGGCTGTTATCAATTTTTTGAAATTTTTAACAAATTTAGCACATTATTTGTATATTGGCGCTCGCAAATCTTTTATAAAAAATACTATGAGAAACAGAGGCTGTATGAGCGCGGGCACCATCGGCATAGCGCTGCTGGTAATCGGCGGGATTCTTTTTATGTGGGCTAAGAATGGCTACAATACTTTCGTGACGAAGGAGCAGAATGTAAACTCCAAATGGAGTAATGTGGAGACTGTTTACCAAAAACGCGCGAACCTGATCCCCAACCTGGAGAGGGCTGTAAAATCCTACTCCCAGTTTGAGCAGGAGACACTTACCAATGTTATAGAAGCCCGCTCCAGAGCGACTTCCGTGACCGTGGACCCTACGAATATGACTGAGCAGGATATGGCGAGATTTCAGGCGGCGCAGGGGCAGCTCACGGGAGCCCTCAGCAGGCTGATGGCGGTGGTAGAGCAGTACCCCAACTTGAAAGCCGACCAGCAGTACATCAACTTCCAGCGGGAATATACCGCCATTGAAAACAGCATCCGCACGGAAACGGTGTACTACAACGAGGCGGCACAGGATTATAATACTACCATCAGCACATTCCCAAACAACATCCTTGCGAATTTCACCAATAAAAGGGAGAAGCCGTACTTTAAGGCTGCAGCAGGTGCAGAAACTGCTCCGGAAGTTTTTAAATAATTATGACGGAGTATTTATCTGACGAAGAAATGGCCTCCCTCGTGGAGGCTATTCAGGTAGCGGAAGGCCACACCTCCGGAGAGATCCGTATCCACATAGACAACACCACAGACGAAATCACCGACGAGCCGAGGGATAATGCCAAAGTGGCTTATGCTGCCTTTCAGCGGCTGGGGATGGACAAAACCGCAGAGCGCAACGGCGTGCTTTTCCATGTGAATTTCGAGCAGCGGTACCTTACCATCATCGGGGACGAGGGCATCCACAGAGAAGTGCATCAGAGCTTCTGGGACCGGCTGCACGATGAGATTACGGCAGAGTTTCAGCGGGGCAATTATTTCTCTGCCCTCAGGGATGCCGTGCTGGTGACCGGCAAGGAACTGAAGAAATTCTTTCCTTCCGAAGAAAATAATATCAATGAACTCCCGGATGAGATCACATTTTCATAAAATCCTTTTACTTTTATCTTTTTTCTTCAGCGGGTTCTGTGCCTTTGCTCAGTACCGCATTCCCGAAAAGCCCGCGGTCCTCTATCCCGTGTACGATGAGGCGGGCATCCTGAGCCCCGAGGAGCGGCAGGCATTGAACAGAAAGCTTATTGCCTTTGCAGATTCTACCTCTACTCAGATCGAGGTCATCATCATACCTTCCACAAAAGGCGAGGATGTGAATTTCCTCGCCACAATGTTCGGGCAGAAATGGCAGATAGGGCAGAAGGGCGTGGATAACGGCGTGGTGTTTCTCATAGCCACGGAAGACCGCACGATGAGCATCCAGCAGGGCAGGGCAGTGGAGCAGTACCTCACGGCATCCGTAGCCGGGCAGATTCTCGATTATATCGTGACGCCGCATTTCCGGCAGGGCAATTATTACGAGGGCATCAATCGGGGGACTTCCGCGATTATGGAGGCGGTACAGGGGAAATTCAGCCCGAAAGCAAAACAGCCCGGGCCCGAAGCTTTCGATCTTGTGCGCTTCCTCCTTACCTTGTTTATCATTCTCATCATCCTGCGCATACTGTTCGGCGGAGGAGGCGGAGGCAGGGGATACCGCCGCGGTGACGATGTGATTCTTTCGCGGCGCGGCAGGCGTGTGGTTACCGGTGGCTTCTTCCCGTATCCGCCTATGGGTGGGGGTTTTGGCGGTGGCTCTTTCGGGCGCGGCGGCGGCTCCTTTGGCGGCTTTGGCGGCTTCGGAGGAGGGGGAAGCTTCGGTGGCGGAGGTGCCTCGGGGAGCTGGTAATGTTCTGAATTTTAAGGTTTTAAATTCCTAGTTTATCTCTGCAGGTTTTATAAAGTGCGGTCAGCTCTTCCGCTGATTCCTTGGAAGTTTCCAGCGTCTGCTCACCGTCTGGAATCAGCTCCGGATTGCTGTTTTCGTTCAGGTGCTGCCTATAGCGGAAGCGCTTTTCCTTCGCCTGATTGAGCTTGCCGTTAAAATAAAACTCATATTCCGACTGCCCGGTTTCTCCGTAAATTTCCGCCTTAATCAGCGAGTCCGCATTGGCATTATTTCTCAGCAAAGCAATCTGCGCACCCTCCACCGATAGATCCAGTGCCTCCACTTTTTCTATCAGCTCAAAACTTTCAGCATTCTGGCTGTCTACCTCACCTTCCACCTTCCCGGAATTTTTTGATTCACAGGAAATTACTAAAGCAATCATCAGCACGGGAAATATTCTTCGGAACATACTTGGTCAAAGATTTAAAGTTTGAGATGTGTAAATTTAAAACTTTTGGCAGAACGTCCCTAGCTGACTATTCAAACTCCCGTAGCTCACCACCTTGACTTCCAGCGGAACTTCGCAGAATTTTTCAAGGCTGATGTTGATGGCATTCAGAATCCAGCAAGTTTCGTTTCCGAAAACGCCGCCACCAACTAATGTCAGGAAAAGTTTGGGCGATTTCGCGCGCCGCCAGTTTTCCACCGCTGCATAAAATGTGGCCTCGTATGCGGCTTCCAATATCAGCCGAGAGAATGCCTCAAATGCCGATGAATCCCCGAAATAATGATAGCCCACCGGCAATGCCGAACAGTAAACCTGCGACACCGTATGTCCGCTTTCCGCCGCCGTAACTTCCGTGTTCCACTGTATGCCCACCTTCAGTTGCGCCTTCAGATTTTCGCGTTCCCCACCTGTTAAATCCGCCAGCCGTCCATTAAGGATGGCCAAGCCCTCCTCGGAAAACATCGCGTAGCCGTTCCGCATCTCCCAAAGTTTATCGCCGTCATTCCCCAGGACCCTGCCTATTTCCTCCAGGCAATCAATCTGATTATCAGCACTTTGCCCAATCCTCCCATTCAGCGGCACGAAGTAGTTCCGGTAAATCGTTCCCGCGCCACAGGCAATGGCGCAGGCAGGCCCCTGAGTCTTATCGTTTTCGTAGCCGTCAACTCCGGCTTCCGGCGTGAGCCCGGGCCCACCATTTCTAGCAGGTTAAATTGCGATGCCGCCTGAAATACCGCGTTTTCATTGGCGATATCCTTGTGCAGCGCCATCGCATCCCCCACGACTTCCTCCACCTGTATCTTCCCTGCGAAATCCGAAAGCGGTATCCTCTCACGCAATTCCTGCAGCGTTGGGATTTCCAGCCTTCCACAGCGCAAGCTTCTGCCGTTTATCGCGGAAGTCAAAAACTCGCCTTCCAGCGCAATATTCTCCCGCACATTCTCCGCCGATATTTCCTGGAAGCCCACCAGATCCTGAAACCACACGATATTTTGATTTGTTGTTGAAATCTGCCGTAAATTACGAAATATTCCCTTCACTTACCGAAGGGAATCCCGTATTAATCTTCATCCGGCTGGAAGAAATTCTGCACTACATCGGCATCGTACAGTGGCGTCATTTCAGCGGGCTGGTAAACCTCGTCATTAATCTCGCTGCAGTTCTCCACCGCTTCATTAAAGCGGATTACCTTGATTTCCGCCGTATTGAAGCTGATGAAGTCACGTGGTGTTCCTGCTCCGGAAACTTTTTCTGCGCATTCTTTTACTTGAAAGCTCGGAAGAATTTGGATGCGCTAAATTTACGACAATCTATGCTCCGTTCCTCAGCAATTTCCTACCTTCACTGATAATTTTATGGATACCTTCTCCGTCATCAGAAATTTCTATGTACCGCAGCAGCCGGATTCCGGCAGCAACGATGCCGTTGGCTATGAGGAGTACCCTCCTGCAAAGCATTTGCAGCACGCCGTCTTTTGCTATTGGGAACTTTATTCGGAAAAACCGCTTGCTGAGGATTATGTGTACAGAGTGGTTGCCGACGGCTGCACCGATGTGTATTTCAACAGGATGAACCCTGCGGAAAGCTACACGATGGGCTTCTGCCGAAAGTTTGTGCAATTCAATTTAGGCAGAAAATTTCGGTATTTCGGGATACGCTTTCTGCCGTCTTTTTTCTCGCAAATGTTCCGGATTAATGCCAGGCAACTGCACAATTCCGAAGTGGAATTACGGCACATCCTTCCGGATTTCGCAACTTTTATTTCAAACATCCCACCGGAATTGCATTCTGATAAGGTCATCAATTCACTTGACGATTTTCTAAAAAAGAAACTGCAGAATATTGATTTTGTAGAAGACCAGCGATTTTACAACGCGCTGGCCATGATTTTAAAATCCGGCGGCAACATTAAAATTGGCGACATTGACACCGGATTGAGCGAGCGGCAACTGAGGCGGTATTTTGAATATTACATTGGTGCTTCGCCGAAAATTTTCAGTCAGGTTGTCCGGCTGCAAACGATGCTCAGGCAGCAGCTTTCATCTTCTGGTTTGCAGCGGAGGAAAATATTTTTTGATGAAAGCTACCACGACCAGGCGCATTTTATAAAAGAGTTCAAAACTTTTTACGGCATCACGCCGGGCGAAGCATTTTCAGAATAAAATAATGTCCGTTTTTTACAATTTCCGGTGAGGGAATATTTTGAATTTTGCGGCATTAAATCACCCATAAAATTTTTACCACAATGCAACTGAAACCGGGAATTATTACGCAGAATTTAGAGGAATCGAAAAGATTTTACAAGGAAGTTTTGAATTTTTCCGTAGTGTACGAGGCGGATTTTTTCATCCTGATGAGCACGCCGAACGGAGGTTCTGAAATCAGCTTCCTGATGCCGAATCACCCGAGCCAGGATCCGATTTTTCACCCAGCCTACGATGGCAAGGGCATTTACCTGAACATTGAGGTGGACGATGTGGATGCCTACTACCACGAGCTTAAGCAAAAAGGCGTGGAAATCTATCTGGACATCCGCGATGAACCTTGGGGCGAAAGGCATTTCGTGATAATGGACCCGAACAATGTGCCGATTGATTTCACGACCTACACCGCTGCAGAATAAATCTCTCAACTCACATTCACGCCAAAGAGATAGCCCACTAAGGCAGACAAAATCATCGCCACCGTTCCCCAAATCGTGATGCGGACGATGGCTTTCGGAACGCTTGAGCCGCCGGTTTTCGCTGAAATCACGCCGAGAATGATGAGGAATAAAATCGTGAAGCCGTACAGCCAGTATTCCATACCTTCCACCGGTGCGAAAAGCGTGACGAGCAGTGGCATAATGCCGCCGCAACTAAAGGCTGCACCTGAAGCAAAGGCCGCCTGCATAGGATTGGCCTGGCTGGTTTCCGTGATGCCCAGTTCATCACGGATGTGCGCTGCCAAGGCATCTTTTTCCGTAAGTTCTCTGGCCACCGTCATCGCTATTTCCCGCTTCAGTCCGCGCTTTTGGTAAATCTGCGTCAGCATTTCCAGTTCTTCTGCGGGCATTTCCTGCAGCTCCTGCCTTTCGCGCTCAATGTCGGCTGTTTCAATGTCGGTCTGCGAACTTACGGACACATATTCACCAGCAGCCATCGAGATGACACCAGCCACCAGACCCGCTGTAGTGGCAAGCAGAATCGGCTCTCTGGTCGTGCTTGCAGCGGCAACGCCAATTGCCAAACTGGATAAGGAAATTATCGCATCGTTCGCACCTAAAACCGCCGCACGAAGCCAGTTGGTGCGGTTGATGAAGTGGTTGTCCAGATGATTTTCCAGCGTGATATCCTTATTTTCTTTCATCGTTTCAAATTTAAAAATCTTTACTCTTCCTCATTTTTCAGCGCCATCAGAAGTTGGTAAGCGCCCTTCGTTACAAACTTTTTCGAGGCATTATTCACATCAAAATTCACCAGCTGCGTAAAACCGTTTTCAGAATTTCCGATGGAAACTGGGAACATCCGGTATGTATTCTGCGCCACTTCTTCAAAGATATACTGCCTGCCTTCCCAGCTTACCACCGCATCATCAGGCACCGCAAGGCCCTGGTGCATATCGGTTTCCACCTCAGCATTCATAAAGGTTCCAGGAATTAAGGCCGGATCTTTTTCCAGAAAATGCGCGTAAATCATCACGCTTTTATCCGCATCGAAATCTTTGGAAATCACCTTGATTTCCGCAGGATATTTCTTCTCAGGATTATCATTGGTAAAGGCGTAAATGCGCTGTCCTACGGAAATTTTGCTCAAATCTTTTTCAAAAACTTTCAGTGCCAGGTGCAGATGATCGGTGTTCACCACTTCAAACAGAATTTCTGCCGGCGCAGCATATTGCCCAACATTCGTGTTCACCTTGGAAATATAGCCAGAAATTGGCGACCGTACCGCCATCGTTCTTTGGATGCTTCCCGAAGAAACGCTGTTCGGATTCACACCAATTGCCGAGAGCCTTGCCGCCAAACCCTGCACTGCAATGTTCTGCGTCTGCGCTTCGGTTTGCGCAATTTGTGCCTGTTTTGCAGAAACCGCCTGATGTTTGCTCAGGTAGCTTTGGCGTTCCGCATTCTGCCTTGCCAGGTTATGATTGGCTTTCGCCTGAAGGTAATCCTGCTGCATCTGCACCATTTCAGGATTTTCAATCACGGCAAGGGTTTGCCCGCGTTTTACGAAATTGCCGGGAAGAAAATTTGCGGATTTCACAATGCCGCCCAGCTGAGACGAAACGCTCGCCATACTTTGCGGCGGCACATCTATCGTACCGTTCAGCAGAATTTTGTGTGCAATGTCCTGATTTTCAAGCGTTGCCACTTCAATTCCGGCGTTTTTCTTCTGCAATTCCGTGAGCGTTATTTGGTTGCCATCTGCAGAAATGGCAGATTGTTCCTGCGCTTTCTCCTCAGTTTGCTTGCAGGAAAAAAGCGTTGCCAACGCAAGAAACGCTATGATGAAATTTTTCATTTTCATAAATTTTATGGTTAATTTTTATTGATTGTGCAATGCATTCAGCTCGATGATTTTTTCGTTGAGCAGCTTCTGTGCATCGATGTATTTGTTTTTAATTTCCAGCGCCTGATTCACCAAAATGGAATATTCCAGATAATCCGTTTCGCCTTCCTTCAGCAGAAGATTGGCGGTGAACAGAATTTTTTCCGCATTGGCAATGCCCGCCGTTTTGTAATAATCCACTTCCGATTTTAGTTTTTCAAATTCGCCAAAGCTCTGCGCATACTGGTTTTGCAGCTGTTTCAGCCCGATGGCATAGTTATTTTCCGCAATTTGCTGGTTGATTTTCTGGCCTTCAATCACGGATTTCTGCGCACCTGTAAACAGCGGAATCGCCACGCCAATTACCGCGCTGTGAAAGCGTTTCGAGTAATCGTACTCCTTATTATCCGCACCAGCACCCTTCATCGTCATCGAATTTACGCCAATGCTGAAGCTCGGCAAAAGTTTCGCTTTCTCGGCTTCCAATCTTGCGTCTTCAATATTTTTCTGCTGCTGAAGCTGGCGCAACACAAAGGAATTTTCACCAAAATTTTCCAGCAACGGCATCAGGTCCTGGCTGAAAAAACTACCGCTTTCATTCGTGAATTTTTCCGCATCATTTATCAGATTGTTGAACTGAAACAGCAGAATTTCCCTGTCTTTCCTGATGCCGTTTAGCTGCATTTGCGCTTCGCTGCGGTAGGCTTCAGCCGTGGTTTTTTCCAGGATGCTGCTTTCGCCGGCTTTTAGTCTGAGTTCTG
Source organism: Cruoricaptor ignavus (assembly GCF_014961145.1). Lineage (NCBI taxonomy): Bacteria > Pseudomonadati > Bacteroidota > Flavobacteriia > Flavobacteriales > Weeksellaceae > Cruoricaptor > Cruoricaptor ignavus. The sequence continues at coordinate 897,968 of NZ_CP063145.1, read as the reverse complement.
CGTTTCGAAAAAAATTACGGTAAATGCTATCGGCTTGCTGCAGCAGTTTTTCCTTTTCATCGAGGTAATTCAGGTTGTTGTAAATCAGCGCCAGTTCTCTTCTTAGCTGCCATTTCTGAATTTCGAGATGCATCCCTGCATTTTTCCACTCTTCTTCCAGCACCATTTTTTGTGCGTTGTAGAATTTCGGCAAACGGAAAGTTTGCGTGGCGGAAAACCGGTTGTCAAAATAAATGGAATTCATCTGCCCTAATTCTGCGGTAATTTGTAGCGGCTCAATTTCACGGTAAGAACTGCGGATCTTGTCTTGATACTCAATTTTCAGCAATCCGTTCTGCAAAGTGAGATTATTCTGAAAAGCCTTATCCACAGCGGTTTCCAGCGAAATAGGAATTTGTGAAAACGCTTGCTGAGCATTTAAAATTATGAAGGCTAAAACATATTTCTTGAACAAAATTTTCATCAGATTTCGTTGTTTGGTGAAACAATTAATTCTTCATCGGCTTCGGTTTCCGATTTCCGTTCTTTGTTGGGAAAATGCGTCTCGAACCAAATGTACATAATTGGCAGCAGAAACAGCGTGAGAAATGTGGCAAGCATCAAACCGCCGATAACTACCGTGGCCAAAGGCCTTTGCACCTCTGCACCTTCACCCTGCGAAAGTGCCATCGGCAAAAAACCGAGCGATGCTACGAATGCGGTCATCAAAACCGGTCTCAATCTAGTGATTCCGCCGGCTTTTACCACGGATTTTAAATCGCTGTGTAATTGTTTCTGCCGGTTAAATTCCGCCACCAAGACAATTCCGTTCAAAACCGCAACGCCGAAAAGCGCGATGAAACCTACGCCTGCAGAAATGCTGAAATTCATTCCGCGAAGCCACAGCGCAAAAATGCCACCAATTGCAGAAAGCGGAATGGCCGTGAAAATCAGCAGGCCGTATTTCACGGAGCGAAAGGCGAAATACAGCATCAGCAAAATCAGTAGCAAACTCACCGGAACTGCGATGCCAAGCCGTGCCTTTGCCTGCTGCAGATTTTCAAAAGTGCCGCCGTAACTCACGGAATATCCGGCAGGAAGTTTCAGGTTTTGCTCCACTTCCTTCTGCAAATCTGCCACGGTGGATTGGATGTCACGGTTGCGCACATTGAAGCCCACGATGATTCTGCGTTGCGCATTTTCCCGCTGAATCTGGTTCACGCTTTCCTTCAGCTCCACCTGTGCTACGGCGCTCAGCGGAATTTCGATTCCGGAAGGTGTAGAAATCAGCAGGTTGCTCACATTTTCCAGATTCTGCCGCTGCTCTTCATCCAGCCTTACCACCAAATCAAATTTCTTCTCGCCTTCGTACACCGAGCCTGCGGCTTGACCTGCAAAAGCCGTGTTCACAATGTTGTTCACATCGCCAAGGTTCAGCCCGTACTGCGAAAGCGCGGCACGATTGTAGGTGATGACAATCTGCGGAATTCCGGAAATTGGCTCTACGAAAATATTTTGTGCACCTTTTACTTTTTTGGAAATTTCGCCGAGTTTTTCCGCATAAACTTTCAGCGAATCCAGATCTTCGCCGAAAATCTTGCACACCACATCTTGCCTTGCACCGCTCATCAGCTCGTTGAAGCGCAAATTCACCGGATATTGGAAGGAATAAGTAACGCCGATGATGTTGCGCTGCAGTTCTTCCGTCATTTTCTCGGCAAGCTCATCGTAAGTTTTCGCGGAAGTCCATTCCTTTCGCGGTTTTAGGATGATCATCATATCGCTGGCATCGATGGGCATAGGATCGGTAGGGATTTCTGAGCTTCCGGTTTTGCCCACGATTTTTTCAATCTCGGGAAATTTTTTCAGCAAAACTTTCTGCGACTGCAAAACCGCTTCGGTTGAAGTTTTGAGATTGCTGCCCGGCAAAACCCTGGTATCCACCGCAAAATCGCCTTCCGGAAGCGTAGGGATAAATTCGCCGCCCAACCTTGACATTACAAAAATGGAAATTCCGAACAATATTGAAACGCCGATAAACACGAGCTTCGGAACTTGCAGAATCTTCGCCAGCCATTTCTCGTAAAGGCTTTCCGCTTTTTCCATCATTTTATCGGAAATGGTTTTTTTGCCGGAAATTTTCCTGGACAAAACCAGCGAGCTCATCATCGGAATGTAGGTAAGCGAAAGGATGAAAGCGCCCAGCAGTGCGAAGATTACGGTTTGTGCCATTGGCTTGAACATCTTGCCTTCGATGCCTTCCAGCGTGAGAATCGGCAGGTAAACTATCAGGATGATCATTTGCCCGAACACTGCGGAATTCATCATTTTCGAAGCCGAAGCCTGCACTTCCCTGTCCATTGTTTTCTGCGAAATTTTCTGCTGCGTGATGCCCGGAATTTGGTGGAACCTGTGCAGCACGGCTTCTACGATGATGACGGCGCCATCCACTATCAGCCCAAAATCCAGCGCACCGAGGCTCATCAGATTGCCCGAGACACCGAAGATGTTCATCATAATGATGGCAAACAGCATCGAAAGCGGAATGACGGATGCCACGAGAAAACCGGCGCGGAAATTCCCGAGAAACAGCACCAGCACGAAGACTACAATCAGCGCGCCTTCCATCAGGTTTTTCTTCACGGTGCTGATGGCGTTGTTCACCATTTTTGTGCGGTCGAGAAACGGCTCGATGACTACGCCTTCCGGAAGCGTTTTCTGGATTTCTGCAACGCGCGCTTTCACATCGGCTATCACCTGGTTTGAGTTCGCGTCCTTCATCATCATCACCACAGCGCCAGCCACTTCGCCTTCACCGTTGTAGGTCATCGCACCGTAGCGCACCGCCTTTCCCAGCTGCACTTTGCCGATGTTTTTGATGTAAATCGGCGTGCCGTCGTCCAGGTTTTTGATGACGGTATTTTCAATATCCTGAATGTTGGCAAGCAGGCCTTCCGTTCGGATGAATAGAGCACTGGCAGCCTTCTCAATATAGGCACCACCCGTGTTTTGGTTGTTGGCAGAAAGCGCATCGAACACTTCCGAAATCGTGACGCCCATTGCTTTCAGCGATGCAGGATTTACAGCGACTTCATACTGTTTCAAATCTCCGCCGAAACTTGCCACATCGGCTACACCTTCGGTGCCCAGCAATTGCCGCCGCACAATCCAATCCTGTATGGTGCGCAGCTCCATCGCGTTGTAGCGGTGCTCGTAGCCTTTTTTTGGGCGGATGATGTATTGGTAAATTTCGCCGAGGCCTGTGGAAATCGGTGCCATTGTAGGCGTTCCCAAATTTTGCGGAATTTCCGTGGAAACCTGCTGCAGCCGTTCTGCAACCTGCTGCCTTGCAAGGTGAACATTTATTTTTTCATCAAAAACGATGGTAATGACCGACAAACCGAAGCGCGAAAAACTGCGCATTTCCTTTATGCCTTCGATGTTGTTGTTCGCCTGTTCCAGCGGGAATGTGATGAAGCGCTCTACATCTGGCGCGCCAAGACTTGGCGAAACGGTGATGATTTGCACCTGATTGTCCGTGATGTCTGGCACTGCATCGATGGGCAATTTTGTGGTTTCGTAAATGCCGAACGATATTAGGCCCAAAGTCATCAGGATGATGATGAATTTATTTTTTATGGAAAATTCAATGATTTTATTGAGCATAAGGTTTCTTTTTAAACAGTTGGTTTTTTTATTGAAAATAATCTGAAGATTCAAAGTGAAACCGCTGATTATTTACTGTGATTTATTTCAGAAACACATTCATTCTATCGAAGTTTTTATTGACGATAGTGATTAAAAAAACCAGGAAAATTTTTAGTTTGAAAAATTCTGCAATGGGATGATTTATCCGAAAGGATTATCAGCACAGGGTTTCAGCGCATTTTATCACTGAAAATATTGCAGAATGGAAAAAAAGAAATCAGCCGATGCTTGGCGGCCTGAAAACGGACGAGAGGTATTCATCGGAAAACGGCTCGATGTAGAAGATGCTGTAATTCCTGTCCTGCGGAATGACGGGCTTTGGCAGCAGGCTAAATTCCTTTGCCGGCGGAATGATGGAAGCCGGTGCGAAAGCTAGGTCGTGCATTTTGAAGGGAAGTTTGGTGTGGTTTTCCGGGTCGGTATTTTTCCCGTGGCTTTCCAGGTAGTGCATCCTGAGGAACGAGTAGAAAGATGTGCCAGGATCTTCGTGCTTGTGCGTGATGTAGTGCCCTACAAGGTCGGGCAGCTTCAGCAGCTGCCTTGCTTCCGTGAAGGCAAGCAGGTAAACCGACAGGAAAAATATGGCGATAAACTTCCGCATTGCACGGCAAATTTACGGAAACTTAAGCACCTGAATTTGAGAATGGTTCTAAATTTTGGCGACTAAAAAAATAATTCTGTGGACTAAATAAAGATAAGAGCCATTTAGAAAGTTTTTAAAAAAATTATTTTGCTGCCCAAATTTCTATTTCGATTTTTATTTCAGGAAGCCCCAACGCTTTCAGATATCCAATAGTCATCGAAGGATAATTCTTTCCGAAAAACGAATCCCACTCTGCATATAAAAAATCCCAATCAATTTCTTCCGTCGCCCAAATATTTACTTTGATAACATCATCTGAAATCAAATTCTGGCTTTCTAAAACCAGCCTGATATTCCTAAAAGTATTGCGAATCTGTTCATTCATTTCCTCTGGGATACCGCCATTAATATCCACGCCAATTTGCCCAGAAAAGGTGTATAGATTAGAATTTTTAGGAATAACCGTAATGTGTGAATATTTACCGACAGGTGCAGGAATATTTTTTGGATTTAAACGAGTTGGCTTCATTTTATCTGCTATTAAATTTATCCGTTACGAATCTATTGAAAAAAACTTAAGATATCATTCGATGATTAAAAAATCTTCGGAATGAATAAGGACAAGAAATTTATTGCTCAAAACTTTTCCTGTAATCTTCCAGAACGCTTTGCTGTTCGCGGTTTCCGATGTCTATTTGTGTGTATTTGTTCAGCGGAATTTCGCTGCGCTACATCCCCGTAAAATACGCCCTTGCCTTTTCTTTCAGAAAAAGGGTTGGAAAATTTCGGAACTCAATTTTCTTAATAAAGAAATATGAAAAAAACATTTCTTCCAACTGGTGATTTGAAATTTCCAAAATTTAAGATAATCGAAATAGTGCCAATAACTACTATTAAGTCTAATACGGTGTGATTAAAAGTTTTTAGTCATATCGCACAAACTGATAATTTCAGAAATTTCAATTGCAATATGGTATGGTGCGATTAAAAGCTGAAAGCGTTTCCTCTAGGTAGAAATTTTCCCTGTATTTCAATTCCAATATGGTGCGATTAAAAGCGGATTAACATTCTTACTTCTTCTCTCGTCTCTAATTTCAATTCCAATATGGTACGATTAAAAGACAGAACATCTAAACGCTATTCCAAGCTTCAGCATTTGGATTTCGACCGGAAGACGCTGCTCAATAAATGCCGGTGCTGCAAGGAGGGAAACCTGGTGACCATTGCCGTTTTCGGGCAGCGCGGTCCGCCGCAGGAATTTCTTTCGTCACCCAATCCGGTAAAACCCCGCAGAAACCACTTCCAAAGGCTACCCAACGCCACAAAAAAAGCAGTCCTTCCGAAAAAACTGCTTTGCACCTCTAAATTCTAAAAACGACATCCCCATAAGAGGATCATCATACTGCTGAAAAGCCACCGGAGCTTCCGTTCAACGGGCTTTCATCTTGTGTCCTGCGGACAAGACGAAAGCTTAGTTATTGGCGGTTCGTGCTTTTACTCATGTTTTATACTTCGATTAACAAATTCAATTATTAATGGGTTAGGCTCATCAATTGTCGAAGTCAAAGCTGGTTGAAATAATGTACCTATAAAAAAAGGATGCTTATCAATTTCAAAAGCTCTCACTTGTCCATCTGGTGATATAGCCGTAAGTTTAAGTCCATTCGCTTTTAAATTGTCAATGTACTTTCCATTAATTCCGTAACTGCAAAAATATTTTCCAAGTAGTTTTTCTCTTTTTATTGTGTCAAACAGTAGTGAATTAGTATCTGTAATTCTTAATTCTTCTTCTTGTTCAACTAACGAGCAAGTCAATTTTGAAATTAATAAGTCGGTTGCATTTGGGTTTGTTTCTTCGTGGTCAGCATTTGTGATACCGCAGACATTCCTTGCAAATTCAATTATCATGTGTTGAAAACCGCCACAATTTCCAAGTGTTGGAATATTATTTTCTCTTACGTAAGTAATTGTATTGATTACGTTTTCCATGTTTCTGTATGGTGAACCTGGTGCAATCCAAAGTCCACTATACATTTTTTTAAATGCTGTTTTGTAATTAAAAATGTCAGTTGCAATCCAGTCAAACTGAACTTCATCTTTTAATATTTTTTGAACCTGCCTAATACTGTCATTCAGTGCATGATGTGTCGAATAGATTGGATTAAAGTCTCCAAGTATTGCAATTTTATGAACCATATTCTATTTTGTCAATGTTTGTTATTTGATTTATCGTGTCAGCTCATAGCATGACCGCCAACGGGAAACGGCTTTGCGAAGGCGGGGTTAAGAAATCCGAAACTTTCCATAAACACGAACCCGAGCAAAAACCATTTTCGTTTTTTCAAAATTACAAAAAAACTAAAAATGGAAAAGTTTTTTTGCGGCTAATAATGACGAAACTTTCAACGCAAGAGAAATTCATCCCCGCTTTTGCAAAACCCATGTTGAACTAAACCTCCGGTAGCTTTTCCCATTCGCCGTTTTAGTAACTTTGTTTTTATTAACCCTTAAAAACATATAAAATGGCTACAAAAAAATCTCCGGAGGATTTAAGGACAAACAAACTCCTGAACCGTGCCTCGAGCGAAATTAACGGTTTTGCCGAACTTCTGCAACGATTCGAAAGAAATATCTCCATCCTGGGCAGAAGCAGGCGTACCTTCGACAATTATTCCCGTCACGTTGCAGCCTTGGCGCTCTAAAAACGACATCCCCATAAGAGGATCATCATACTGCTGAAAAGCCACCGGAGCCTCCGTTCAGCGGGCTTTCATCTTCTGTCCTGCGGACAAGACGAAAGCTTAGTTATTGGTGGCAGGTGTTTTATTCGGTTATGAATGGTTTAAATCGTTGGTCGTACTTTGTTGGTGTAAATTCTGTAATTTCATAGTCAGCTATTTGATGTTTATAGAATGGGTCTTCTTTGATAATTTCCTGAATCTCAATGTCTGAAATGTTGTTTGCCAAAATAACTCCTCCCGTTCTTGGATTTTTACGCCCCGAAAATATAAATTTGTCAAGGGCATAATATTTTTCTAAAAAGTTAATATGCTCTTTAATATGTTTTTCAACTTCGTCAATTGTTGTTTTATATGTCAATGAGATTATGTGCATTTTTCTTGTTTTTATGCTCCAAATTGTCTTAAATGATGGTCAAAATGTTTCCATTGCAAAATTGCCCATTCTTCTGGTGTAAAATTTCCGAAAAATGAATGTGGATGTTTTGTGCATTTTTCAGGTCCATTTTCATAAAATTGTCCAACAAGTTGAATGGCTTTAGCTTTTTCTTTTTCAAATTCTTTTTTGTCTGTAAAAACATAGTTTTTGTCTGTCGGAGAATTTTTGTCCATTGGTTTGTCATTTAAATATTTCTTTTTTAGAAATCCGCCTATGATTTTTCCAATAAACATTCTTTTGGGAAAATTTAGTCCCATTGCTGTTTCAAGCGAAATATTTATGTGAGCTAACATTTGAGCCACATCCATTTTTCCCCACTGTCTTTCGGCATTTGATTGAAGATTGTCCAATCTTTTTAGTATTCCGTTTATGTCTGTTTTGCTGTATAAATTGTTCATTTTTTGTTTGTCAGTTTGTTTGTCAGCGGTAGTTCTGATACACTTGCCACCAACGGTTCGGGGCTTTGCGAAGGAGCGGATTAGAAAGCACAAAAGCTCAATTCAGCACTACAGTTAGCAAAACCATTTTTTTATTTGCTAATTTACTCTTTTTAAGCAAATAAAAAATGGTTTTTGCGGAAAAAAGCACAGATGTTGAAGTTTAAACTTAACCCGCTCTTTTGCAAAACCCATGTTGAACTAAACCTCCGGTAGCTTTTCCCATTCGCCGTTTTAGTAACTTTGTTTTTATTAACCTTTTAAAAACATATAAAATGGCTACAAAAAAATCTCCGGAGGATTTAAGGACAAACAAATTTCTTAATCGTGCCTCGAGCGAAGTTAACGGTTTTGCCGAACTTCTGCAACGATTCGAAAGAAATATCTCCATCCTGGGCAGAAGCAGGCGTACCTTCGACAGTTATTCCCGTCACGTTGCAGCCTTGGTGCTCTAAAAACGACATCCCCATAAGAGGACCATCATACTGCTGAAAAGCCACGGGAGCTTCCGTTCAACGGGCTTTCATCTTCTGTCCTGCGGACAAGACGAAAGCTTAGTTATTGTGCGTAGTATTTTTAATATGATGTACCTCCAAATTCCGATATTACTGTATCATTTTTTATTTGAAATTTCGCCCATTTTTCTAGAGCACCACCATTGGTGTAGTATCCAAAACCTTTTGTTACTTTATTTTCTCCTTTGCGAGTGAACTCAATTACATAACTTCCGTCATTTCTATTTTCCTCCATATTCAGAAAGTCAGAAACTTTTTCATTCGGATTTATTATTTCAAATTTCAATTCATGTAGATATTCAGACGTTGTGAATCTAACGTTCTCAATAGGATGGTCAGATTTGTTTTCAATAGAAAAATTAACTCCATTTTCTTTTCCAACCATTTGACAAGAGATCAACGTAAAAATTAATAATCCAAAAAAAGTTTTTATCATCGGTAAGTGTTTTAATATTACGCACAACGTTTGGGTATTTCTGCAGGCGGGCTAAAAATACGAAATCTTTCTACTTGCTAAAAACTTAATTAACCGCTAAAATCTTCGATGTAAACTTCAATCCCGCTTTTGCAAAACCGATGTTGAACTAAACCTCCGGTAGCTTTTCCCATTCGCCGTTTTAGTACCTTTGTTTTTATTAACCCTTAAAAACATATAAAATGGCTACAAAAAATCTCCGGAGGATTTAAGGACAAACAAATTCCTGAACCGTGCCTCGAGCGAAGTTAACGGTTTTGCCGAACTTCCGCAACGCTTCGAAAGAAATATCTCCATCCTGGGCAGAAGCAGGCGTACCTTCGACAGTTATTCCCGTCACGTTGCAGCCTCCATTACAATCTGTTGCCGTTTTGGTAATCTTCAGGTGTGATACTATAAGTTTCCTTTTCTTCATCGTAGTTTGCTGGATTGAAAATGTTTCTTGGATTTTCATAACAGTTAGATGAAGCAGAACATTGTTGATAAATAATTTTTTTTTGATTTTCAAAAACTATTTCAATATGTGAAAGATTACTAATACTTTTATTAAATATAACATCTGTCATTGAAAGTCCACTATTAAAAGAAACTTCTTTAGCACCTATATTAGCACCTGAAAATAAAAACCCCTGTAAATCAATGACTTACAGGGGTTATTGTGGAGTTGGAGGGATTCTTTAATCCCTATTTTAAACATTAACTAAGTGTTATATTTCCTTAGAATGCTGATTAATACGGGATTTACTCAGTAATATAGAATCATGAACTTTTTTAAACTATGCGCTTTTTAGTCCCTGTTTTTTAAAAGGCGGGACTAAAATAATCCGTTAAACTTGGCCATTGCATCCACCTTGATTTCATCCGCAATTTCAATATATGGTTTCATTGCTTTATAGTCTGAATGTCCTGTCCATTTCATTACAACATGTGCAGGAATACCAATGGACAGAGCGTTACAAATGAAAGTGCGCCGGCCTGCATGACTGGAAATAACTTCATGTTTCGGGAGCATGATTTCACACCGCTTATTTCCCATATAAAATGTTTGTCTAACCGGTTCATTAATTTGCGCATCTTTTGCTAACTGCTGAAGATATTCATTCATTTTCTGGTTGCTGATAGTGGGAAATATCGGCAGGTTTGGATGCTTTGGATTATAGTATCGTAAAACTATTTCTTTACTGTAATCGTTTAGATCGATGCGTAATAAATCAGATGTTTTGATTGTTGTAATGAGTAATACACCATCTTGCAAATCCGAATTCTTAAGATTTATTACATCCGAAAAACGCAGACCTGTAAAGCATTGAAAAAGAAAAATATCTTTCACCCGTCTAAGATAGTTTTGTCCATCTTTCGGTGAATATTCTTTCAACTGTTTCAATTCAGCCTGTGTCAGAAAAACTATGGTCTTCTGTGTTTTCTTCAGTTTAGGTTTGAAAGCAATTGCTGACTCATCTTTCATAATATCTTTCCTTTTCGCCCATCTTAAAAACCATTTGAAGAATGAAATCTGTTTTTCCACAGTTGAATTTCGGAACCCCTTTGTATCCTGAAGAAAGAATTGCAAATTCTGCATTAAATCATCATTAATATCTGACATCTTCAGGGATGAATTAAATTCGAAAATGTGGTTTTTGTTGGTCTTTAGTTTTGCATATGTGCTTTCTGTCCATAATCGGTTTCTACCTTCTTCTTGGATGAAATCATCGTAGAAATCAAATAAGGATTTAGACTTTAATTTCTGTGAACTTTTACCATTTTTATTCACCAGAGAATTGAAAGCCTCTTTAAAATCTGTTACAGAAAAATTATGTCCGGAATGGGATATTTTATCTAATGCATCTTCAAACCTTGTTAGATTCCTGTTTATGATGCTGGCGGAGATTTTCTTTTTTCCGTGTGTAGTATTGATTTTGCAACGCTGCGTATCTGTACTCCATTTATCAATCTCAACTCTGTAGCCTACATTGAATGCTACAATATTACCTTCCCATTTTACCCGGTATCTCAGCCTGGCATCTGATTTTCCTTTTTCTTTATCCAAAAGAAATTGTCCGTGATATCTGGTCATTTGTTTTTAAGAAGATTTATAAGTTCGGTGATCTGGTTTTGAGATTCTTTAAGTCTTTCAAGCCATTCAGCCTGAAGCTCTTGCTGTGACTTTTGTAAATCTAATAGGTTTGTAAAATCGTTATGAGTGATGGTGATGTTTCCATTATTCCCCTTAATTTGACTAATGCCTCCATTGGTTACGCCCTCAATTTTTTGAGAGCCATCTTGAAACGGATCACCGAAACCGGTTGCAAACCACTCCATATTTACATTGAACATTGTTTTCAGCTTATACTTAATGTTGTTTGATACTCTATTTCTACCCGTGTAGATACTACTGAGGGAACCCTGCTTAATCCCTAATTTTTTAGCAAATTCTACTTGATTGTCAAACTGCAATAATTTCTGCAATTCTTTTAAACGTTGGTTCTCAGACATATTATAGGTTTAAAGGGGAGAAAAAATTTTAAAAAACTATAAAAATATTTTGAAGTTATATTATTTAACTGTAGATTTGCAATTGTATTACAGTTACAGTTACAAATATAGTCACAAATACATTTAAAGAATAATAGTAAGATGAACAAGGTTAGCGAGAAGCTTAGAAAATCAATTTTAACAGACAATGCTCTGTCTGCAGAATTAGCTATTCGTGTCGGTTTAAAACAAAGTTCGGTGCTTGCACAGGCCAGAAGAAACAGCAGTCGGTTAGCTAGTTATGAAGCCATTAACTTTTTTAAAGAAAAAGGTTATACCGAGCAGGAAATATTTGATAACAATAAAAATATATTAAAATGAACGCTCAGAGACCGTTATGGGAACTCACCGTAGGAGAATTTCGTGAGCTCTTACAAGAATTTTCACAAACTGAACCCGGAGTAAAGGAGAAGGAAAAAGAATATGTTTATGGTATCAGTGGTTTAGCTAAGTTATTAGGTTGCTCGAACGGCACCGCTTCCAAACTGAAGGCAAGTGGAATCTTCGGTGATGCTATAATTCAGCAAGGAAGGACGATTATAATCGATGCTGATGCTGCTATTTCGGCCATGCGGGAAAATTCAGGGCGATGAATAAGAGCGGAGACAAAGCATATTGTTATGGTATCGATGGGCTTGCCAATCACCTCCATTGCTCAAAGCGCACTGCACACAGGATAAAGGCTTCAGGGAAGATTAACGAAGCAATTATACAGGTAGGCCATATTATTTTGGTGGACAAGAAGAAAGTAGATGTCTTACTTGCAAGAAAGGAAAAAAATTAAAGTATGATTCTGGAAGAGGCTTGGAAAGTGATGGCCACAACTAAGATTACTTCAACTTCACAGCTTCTGCTTATATATCTATTATGTTTTGAAGATGAAATCGTTCAGATTTCGGAAATAAAACTTTCAGAACGATTAGGATGTAGCAAACGAACAATAGCTTCGGCTAAGCAAGAATTAATAAGGAAGGGTCTCTTGGAATTTAAAAGGAAGGGTTTCGGAAATATCGGAACTTATAAATTAATTATTCCACCGGCGGACAAAGTCGAGCAGGAAATTCATGAGAAAGTTACAGAGTCTTCTGTTCCAAGTTCTGATATCCCAACGCTACATGAGTTTGTAAATTATGCAAAAACACTACCTATTTATGACAGTAGCTTGGATTTCTTTGTTACGAGCAAGTACCAATCTTGGATTGATAACGGCTGGAAGTTGCTAATTGGCAACGGAAAGACGCCAATTAGAAATTGGAAAGGGTCATTGCGAACAGCAATGGATGCGTATAAAAATAAAGGTAATTTTAAGAGTGTTTTACCAACTATACAAAGACCATTATCAACTTACAATGAAGAATATAGATAGCAGCGTAGAAATCGAAAAAATTGTTCTCGGTACATTGCTAATTGAGAAGAATGTTTTGGAAAATTATCACATGATGCTTTCGCAGGATTTATTTGCCGTGCATGATCATCAAATCATTTACGGAGTAATTGAGAAAATGTGGAATGAAAATATAGCAATTGATATGATGACTGTATCGTTTGAATTGCAAAAGAAAAATATCACTCACCTTAATGCTTACATCATAGATTTGTCGCTTTTAGTTGCAAGTTCTGCAAATTTGGAAACACACATATTTTACTTAGCAGAATTAGCGACAAAACGTGACTTTATATCAAAATTTTCCCGTCTGTTAAACTTAGCGCAGCAAACTGCAAATGTTGACATTTTTGAGATAAGAGATAAAGCGTTTGAATATTTTGATAATCTTTTTCTTGATAGGTTTGTTGATCGCAATAAACGGACAAAGCAATTTCCAGAATTAATTCAATCCGTAGAAAATAACTTCAGGGCAATCTTAGAAGGGAAGAAAATAGGAATATCGAGCTCGCTCAAACTTATCAACGATGTTATGGGTGGTTGGCAAAACAGCGATCTCAACATCGTTGCCGGAAGACCCGGAATGGGCAAAACCGCATTTATGGTTCAGCAAATCGTAGATTGTGTGGAACAGCACATTCCCGTCGGCGTTTTTTCTTTAGAAATGTCAGCAGAACAGATAGCAGCAAGGATTTTGACCAATATAACAAACATTCCAAACTGGGCTGTATTACGAAAAGGTCTCAACGAGGAGGAATTGCGAACTTATTGGTCATTAAAAGACAAGCTGCAATCATTACAGATATATATTGACGATAGTGCGGCCATTTCAATTCAAAACCTAAGACTAAAGGCGAAAATTATGAAATTGCGATATAATATCGGCATTTTATTCGTAGACTATCTGCAGTTAGTTACAAACCAAGAATCTAAAAAAAATCGGGAGCAAGAGATTTCGTCAATAAGCAGGGGCTTAAAAGCAATTGCGAAAGAACTTAATATCCCTGTTATCGCACTTTCTCAACTCTCAAGAAATTTAGAGCAGCGCAGTGACAAGCGGCCACAATTATCAGACTTAAGAGATTCCGGAGCTATTGAACAGGATGCCGACGTAGTAATGTTTATTTTCAGACCTGAATATTACGGAATTTCATCTTGGAACACAGATGATGATGGTCAGCCTGCTATGATAGACTTACCCTCTGCCAACCAAGCGGAAATTATTATCGAAAAAAACAGACACGGGGCAACACATTTTCAACGTTTCATTATTAATTTAGCAACTTCAAGCTTTCAAAATAAATCATGGAAATGAATGTTGTGCGTTATATCGCAAAATTGCATTGGATCGTGTATGTGATTCCTACAGTAGGGATTCTACTATGTTCTCCTGGAATACTGTTTTTTTTCGTCAGAGATGCGTATGTCCTCAGAGCTATATTGTTAATTCCTTTATTGATCATGCTCAACTGCATTAGAATCTTGTTGATTAAACTTTCTACTCGAATAATTGTTTTTGATGGGATAATTCAACTGAGATCCGGAATTCTTATGAAAAACACACATGATATCTACTTATGGTCAGTAAAATCTGTAAATGTAAATTATCCTTTAGGACAATCAGTTAAACTTGGAACAGTTAGTATTACATCAGGCGATTTGCTCTATAACTTTCGCTTAGCAAATCCAGATGATTTTGTAAAGGAGGTAAACAAACAATTAAACGAAATTTGGACATGAAGAAACAATATTTTCACTTCGTGAACAAAATAGATGTTCCCTTGAATAGCTTTCAAAATTCACACTAAAAAAGAAATAACATTATGATAGCAAAGATTAATCAGACAATCAGTATTGACCAACTCAACTTACTTATAGGAATTGAGGAAAAATTTGTCAAAGATAAAGCTACGACCAGAGAGGATAAAATAGCTCAGTCTCAATCATCAGAAATTCTCAGCCTTCTGAGAAGAAAGAAATTTTTTTTAATGAAAAATGATAATCACAAGAGAAAAATTGCTTTGAAATATCATCTCGCAAATAAACTACTAAAAGATGTAGAGATGACACTGGAATATAATTCTTACAATGAAGTGCAAAATAAACTCCTTACTGAATATCTTACTAATCTACAATCCAAATTAAATTAATACCCATATGGTTATACGTGACTTTACAATTAAAAAGAGAACTGAAAAGGCAATGCTTGTGGAATTCAATCTGAATGGAGAGAATATAACAACCTGGTTTCCAAAATCAAAAATAACTAAATCTGAAGATTATTTAGAAATTGAAGAGGAATTCTGGCAAGAGAAATTAGAAGAAGTTCAAAACCCATCTACTCCAGATAGTTTAAGTGTTTTCGTAGAAGATTACGAACAAAAAGAAAAGTCGGTTAGGGCAACGCTAAGTTGTAAGGTTGGTAACATAACCATTTCTCCGTGGCTTTTTATTCCTAATAAAGTTTGCCAAATATTGGGCGAAAATGAAGGTAAAGCAGAGATTAAAATACAGAAGTGGTTCTGGAATAAAGCGTTTCCTGAGATGATTCAAAGCCAACTGGATTACCTAAACAAAGACAGAGATGAAAAAGAAATGTTTGAAGCCAAAGATTTTACACTATTAACGGCGTTAGAATAATAATTGGTGTATTTTTGTCATACGAACATCATTAAAATGAAGAAAATTTTACTCACAACTGCAATGATATTCAGTTCAGCAGTGTTTTCACAGGAAAGATTGGATAACGCTACCATCCTTAAAATGAAGGATGCCGGCTTGAGTGATGAACTTATCCAAGGGAAAATCAAAACTACAAAGGGAGATTATGATCTTACTACTGAATCTATTTTAGGCCTAAAGAAGGCTGGTTTATCCGACAATGTTATAACAGCAATGATGATAGCACAGTTAGAAAGTAATGATCCTACTAATCAACTTTTTGGCGTCATTACCAGCGGTATCAGAGAGCAGGGCGGCAAACTGATAATTGGAGAAAAAAGCATCAGCAAGGGGGATGAAATTCAAATCAGTGTGCCGTCTGCTGGAAAGGATTTTCTTTCTATAAATCCAAAAGGAAACGTGATGAACGTGCGCAGTATTGGTAAAATTGCCGGTGCAACAGGTGGCATTGTCGGAGCTGTTGGGATGGGATCAAACAATATTAAGACTGTAGTTGGAGCCACAAAAGTTATGAACCGTGCAGAAGCAATCAATCGCACTGCTGATACGGTGGCGGATATTCAGAATTTGTCCGGAAACGCCAAAAAGATTGCGAATAAAAAAGGCACAGTAACCAGTTGGAGAAAGGATGATGAAGCCTATGTTGTAGAGGTTTTAATCGACAACAAAAAGTATGATATCGATATCAGAGAAGCTGTAATGATGTTTGAAGTGAAACTATAACTTACAGAAAACATATATAAATAGAGACTGTCTTTTTGGACAGTTTTTTTTTATTCATTGTTGCAGATTTTGCACTTCATTGTTGCAGATTTTGCACTTCATTGTTGCAGATTCTGCACTTCATTGTTGCAGATTCTGCACTTCATTGTTGCAGATTTTGCACTTCATTGTTGCAGATTTTGCACTTCATTGTTGCAGATTTTGAACTTCATTGTTGCAGATTCTGCACTTCATTGTTGCAGATTTTGCACTTCATTGTTGCAGATTTTGCACTTCATTGTTGCAGATTTTGCACTTCATTGTTGCAGATTCTGCACTTCATTGTTGCAGATTTTGCAACAATTATTTAAAAATAATCTTTTGATAACCAAACTGTTACATTTTTTTTCAGAAATTTCAATAAAAATAATTTGTAGGTCTCAGATTTTTCTTTTTTTCTGTGTATATATTATATAATATTATTTTATAATATACATACACACAATTGTTTTTTCAAACTATGTTATTTTTTGAAGGTTTTTAAAATAAAGGTTTATTGCAAGGTGTGCCATTGTACGGATAGCGGCGCACCGACAATCCTAAATGGCTTCCTTGCCTTTCCTTGAAGGGAAAAGGATTTAGAACTTTCGGAACTCAAGTCCAGCAAGCTGAATCTAAAAAAAGACATTTGCCCGGAGAAGTAATAAACCACTTTGTAAATTAATAAACCACTTCTTTCTGCCGAAAAGAACACATCACTTGTAAGGTTTTTACGAACGGATCATTTTTGCATTGAATTTTATTCAGAATACAAAGCGTGCTGGAAGGAAGACTTGAAATCCGTATTGAAGATGACCGGAAACAAAGGTGGATCAGAAAATGTCAGGATTTAAAAATTTCTATGAAAAGCCTGATTGTGAATTCTGTCGAAAACAGAATCAGCATTGGTGAAAAACGCACGGTTTGTGAGTTCCTTGAAAAGCACGACAATATTTACAAGAAGGTTGAAAATAATATTAACCAATTTGCGAAGATTGCCAACGCTCAGAAGCATATTTCAAATGATTTACTTAAAGATTTTAACCAGTTGCTAATCGAAATAGTAAGACTGAAAAAGCTCGAAATCGAGAGAGTGAATCAGATTTATGAATTGATGACACATGGTCGTTAAAATTTTGAATTCTGCCGGAGATAATTTCAATGGTGTAAAATATAACGACAAAAAAATAGCGAACGAGAAGGGGGAATTAATGCTGAAAAAGAATTTCCCATCATATGTCGGTGACAGTGCCGGCGAAGTACGCATTTACTTAAAAGCTATTTCGCAAAGCGAGCGAATAAAGAAACCACAGTTTCACGCTGTAATTTCGTCAAGGTTCCGGGAGCAAAGCAAAGAGGAACTGACTGACATTGCACAGGAGTTCATGAATAAGATGGGATATGGGGAACAACCTTATATAGTAGTTTTCCATAATGACACAGAAAATAATCATGTCCACATCGTAAGCACAAGGGTTTCGAAAAGCACAGGTAAAAAGATTAACGCAAGTTTCGAGAGGCTTAAAGCACAGCAGGCTTTGCGACAGGCATACGCCGAAAGATTTGAAGCAGACACCGACAAAAGGTTGGATGCAATTCTGAAATACAGATTTACGACAAAATCACAATTAGAAGAGGCATTAAAGACAGCAGGTTACAAAGCTGTTGTTGATGAAAACAAGCGCGAAAAGATTTCGATATATACGAAAGGTATCAAGGTAAAAGAAATCGAAGATGTCTCAAAACTTTTCCAAGAACCGGATGAAGCAAGAAAGAACCAAGTAAAGGCGATTCTTGCTAAATATTCTAAGCAATGGTCTGGAAAGGTTTTTACTATTGAAGACAAACGCTACGGGCTTGGGCTTCACCGAAATCTGGAAAATGTAAAAAACAATTACGTTCTTAACAGTGAACTCCAGCATCGTTTGAAAGAATCTTTTGGAATGGCTATCGTTTTTCATTCCAAAGACGGCCGAACACCATTCGGTTATACACTCATAGACCATAGCACAGGAAATATCTATAAGGGAAGCAGTCTGTTGAAAATGGAAAGGCTGTTTCAATTCACAGATGACAGAATTGACAAAAAGACTTTCGAATCGGTTAACGACTTCAAAATAGGAAGTCAAGCACATAGGGATGCTCTGGTTAATTTTCTGTCAACCAAATTTAAAGGTCTGAAACCGAACATGGTTTTAGGAACCAAAGGCAGAATTACTTTCGAAGAAAGAAAGGAACTTCGTAAGGAATACATTAAACTTCTTAGAGGAGTAAAAAGTGAAGCTAGCCTCATCGAATATAGCGGAAAGAAATTCATTATTGATTTCCGATCTCACAAAATTGAGTCAGCGGATAAACTGCTGAGCCAAGAAATTGCAACGAAAATTCAGGATTTTTCGGAAGCTCCTCAGCAAATCAATTTAGGTGTTACGGATATACTGAAATCCGCCGACAAAATTATAATGGAAACTTTAAAACCACATTATACGGGGAAAACTACGGAAGAATCCGGTCAAGATAATTTATTAAAGCGAAAACGAAGAAAAAGGAGATAGATGATTGTAACTATTTCAAACCAAAAAGGCGGTGTAGGAAAAACAACTTTTGCAATGGCGTTTGCTAATTTCCTTAGTCTTGAAAGAGGATTGACATTAACGGTATTTGACTACGATTATCAGAAGTCATTCTATACCCGATGGCTGCGAGATTCTGAATCGTTACCAGAAAAGGAGCCTCTTTATGAGGTTATAAACTTGGTAGCAGATGCAGGTAGATTAGTCGATACGAGTGAGATGCTGGGAAATCATGATTCGTCTGAAATATGGCTATTTGATTTAGCAGGAACACTGGACGCTGCATATCTTCAACTTCTAAAGCTAACAGATGCGTTCGTAATTCCTTTTGAGTATTCTGATTTGTCTACCAAATCTACAGCTATGTTCAATGCAATGCTTGATGAATGCCAATTTATGGGAACAAGGTTTTATATCAAGAGCAGAATGGATAAAGGCTATAGGTACCCCACCCAGGGAACATTTGATGCGTATCTGAAGAATGCGGGGGTTCTTATCGAGGCACCTCTTTACAAACGCAACTGTATGCATAAGATTAATACAAGGACTTATCCGACAGATGTTAAAGAAGCCACAAGGGAAACCTGTATTGAATTGATATCCAAGATGAACACAGCTTTTGATACAACATTTTAAGATTTTATGGGAAAAATTACTCTTATCGTATTAGGACTGTATGTGCTGTATTACGCAGGCATGATCACATATGATCTTTTCTTCAAGAAAGAAAAACCCACGCTGAATCAGCAGGGGGAAACTGTTTTCTCTATTGCTGCACTGGCAGAGAAGGAACAAGGTGAACCGGTAGATGTTTCCTTTGATGATATGGCAAACATCACAACGCCAGGCCACATGCAGAAAATGAAGTTCGACGAGAAAGATTTGCCCGATGAATATTTCCAAGAAGTCTATGAAGAAGAAAGCAAAATTAACGGATTTGACTTTACTGACTTCGAAGAAGAAGAAAATGAGGAAGTAAGCAAACCGAAGGGGGAGGACATACTGACAGAAAGAGAAGATCAGAAACCTAAGGATACAGGAATGACCTCAGAGGAATTTATGAACATCCTTAATAACTGTGATCGTTTGGTGGTCGCCAAAGAGGTAGAAGGCGAAACGGTATATGTTGAAAGAAAATATGCAATTTAATAACCTTTTAATTTATAAACTATGAACAGATTGAAAATGAGTCTCAGCAAAGTAAACAAGAAAAAACTGCTGGGAAGAATGCTAACATTGGGCTTGGTAATGTTGGCCTTTGTACCGGTTTGCGCTCAATCAGCATTGGCTGAGGCAGCAAATACATTGAGCGGTTACAAAGGTGACGTGAGAAAAATCTGCTATGCAATCGGTGCCATTACCGGTCTAATAGGAGGTGTGCGGATTTACAACAAATGGAATAACGGCGATCAAGATATCAATAAGGAAATCGTTGGTTGGTCAGGTGCCTGCCTGTTTCTTTTCTTAATGCCTACATTCCTAGATACAATGATGAAAGGGTCTTAAGCATGGCATTTTACTTATACAAGGGGCTGAAGAAGCCCCTGTATTTTCTTGGCTTAAAGGAGAAATATATCTATTACGCATTAGGAGTAGTTTTCGGAGGATTTTTGTTGCTGGCGGTTTTATCAGCGACGGTTGGAACGTTAGGGACTGTTGCAGGTCTTGCTATTATAGGCGTTGGTATATTAATAATATTCAAAATACAAGACAAGAAGGGTTTATACAGCAAAACTAAAAATGACGGTGAAGTTCACGAAATTCCAAATATGATGGGAAAAAGACTCAAGAAGAAATGAAAAAAAAAGAAAAACAGTTTGAAATTCCATTTATAGGATACGATTTTGGCGAAACGCACGGATGGTCGTTTGACACCGTTATAAGTCATTATGGTAATCCTGTTATTGGGTTTAAACTGAAGAACATCGTTCAGCAATATTCTGCCGATCCGGATGCTTATCTGAATTTTCATTCGGTTATGAACCAGGTGGTCTCGATTGTCGGAGAGGAGCACATCGTACAGAAGCTCGACATATTTAGCAAACAAACATATAAGGCTGAACAATCTAAACATTTTCTTCAGCAGAAATATTCCGAACATTTTGACGGAAGAGAATTCAGGGTGATTGATTCACTTCTTTTTATTACAGATTTAGTTGACACTCGAAATAAAAAAGCGAAATATGAATTCTCTGAAAAAAAGTATAAAGAATTACGGGATAAAGCCCAAAAGGTTTACCTTCTATCCTGTCCCCCAAATTTCGACCACGGTTAAGCAGATTTAAGTTTGTTGGTTGGTTCAAAAATAAACAAATCTTTTGGTTTTTGATGATTAATTCCTTGGTGTCTTCTTTGGTTATATTCATCAATAAAATCTCTAATACCATCTCTCAATTCCCATGCTGATTCTATTGCATACAAGTAAATGTAATCATATTTTATCGTTCTAAAAAAGCGTTCAATATAAATATTGTCCGTAGCTCTACCTTTTCCGTCCATGCTGATTTTTATGCCATGTCCTTCCATGCAATCTAGCCAGTTTGATGAAGTATACTGGCTCCCTTGGTCGGAGTTAACGATTTCAGGCTTGCCATATTTCTTTATCGCCTCATTCATCGCCGAAGTCTGGGTTTCCATCTCCAAAGTGTTGGAAAGTTGCCAGCCCACAATATAGCGGCTATACACATCGATAATCGCCGTAAGGTACATAAAGCCCCTTTTCATCGGGATGTAGCTGATGTCTATCTGCCAAACCTGGTTGGGTCTTTCTATTTTTAAACCCCTCAAAAGATACGGTCGAATATAGCTTGTCTTGCCCAATTTACTCAAATTTCTTTTAGGGTAAATGGTGGCGATGCCCATCACCTGCATCAGGCGGCGAACCCTCTTCCGGTTCACGCTAAAGCCCATTTCCTTGAGTTCCCGGGTGATCCTTCGGATGCCAAAACTGGGATATTTCAGGTGGATTTTATCGATTTCCGTCATCAATATTAAATTTGCATCGCGTTCTCTTTGCGGACTATAATACAAATTACTCCTGTTGATGCATAGTAAATCGCACTGTTTGCGGATGCTCAGCCGGTGCTTCCTGTCTATCATTTCCTGTCTTTCCTTTATTCCTCGAGCATCCCTAAGTTTTTTTTTAGAAAATCGATTTCTATCTGCAGCTGCCCGATTTTCTGATAGAGCTTTTCCTCTTTCCCGGCGGAGTGTTCTTTTTTCTTTTCTAAAGCAAAAACCTGCTCGGACTTGCTTAAAAATTCCTTCTTCCAGTTTTGGATTTGCTGGGGATGGACTTCGAACCGGGAGGCTAATTCTGCCAACGTTTGCCTTTCTTTCAGTGCTTCGAGGGCAACCTGTGCCTTGAAGCTTGGAGTAAATTTTCGTCTTTGTTTTTTCATCTTTTTACGAGTTAAAATTAATTCTTTTTTTTAAACTTAACTCGTGGTCTGAGTTTAGGGGTACATTATACTTCTTCTAAACAGCAATGGCTTTGAACCTAAATATATTTCTGCTAAAGATTATGAATACTATATAGCTAGGCAAATGGCTATGCATTTTACTGATGTGCCCAACCTTAACAATATCAGTGCAACAGATGAATATTTAAAAATCGGCAGGCAATGGGTCAGAGGTATTTCCTTCGTTGATGTGGAGGATATTCAACTTCCCAACGAAATCGAAACTTACTCAACTATTGGAGGTAGTGGGGCCGCTGCTTCCACAGCGGTAGATAATTTTTCATTTATAAATGAAATGGAAGATTATACGACGGTGGTTTACAATCAGATTATTTCAATCCCTAACCAAACTCAACGACAGCGCGATCTGGACAAGCGACAGAGAAAACTGCAGGGATTGGCGCAAAACAGCCCATCCAATGCAATCAATGCGGAAGAAATCGCCACACTGCTTCATAATATCGCCATTGATGGTCAACTAATCGTTGATGCACATTTCTCAATGGTGTATTCAGCCGATTCCTTCGAGAAGCTTGATAAACTTCATTCTTTAATAGACAGCAAACTGTTTATGAAAGGTATAGTAACAAGTAAGAGAGCGACGAATCAGCTAGAATTATTTAGATGCTCACTCCCAGGTAACGCCGCAGAATTACGGGATTACGATTTATTTATGACAACCAGCGAGGCGGCGATTTCTTTTTTTTTTAAAGAAAGTTACCCCGTAAACGAACCTTCGCCATTCTATCTTAGATTCACTGATAGGCAAGGAGTTCCGTTAAAGATAGATCCTTGCGATCTCCCAATGAAAACAGGAAGGATAAATAACAGAAACAAATTCGTGCTTGGCCCATCTGGATCAGGCAAATCGTTTCTAATGAATAATATAGTTGAACAATACCTAACCTATAATTACGATGTGGTCATAGTTGATACTGGTGATTCCTATTCCGGGACATGCAAATACAAAGGAGGGAGATACATTCAATATACCGAAGAGAAACCGATAACGATGAACCCTTTTATAATGAGCAAAGAGGAATTCAATATAGAAAAGATCGAGTTTCTTACCAACCTTATATTTCTAATTTGGAAAGGTGCCGACGCGACGATGAACAATACAGAGAAATCAATTCTCGATAACACAATGATGGCTTACTACCAACAATATTTCACCGCAAATTCAGCTTGGTATGAAAGCAAAACGGATGAGGA
Organism: Cruoricaptor ignavus; assembly: GCF_014961145.1. NCBI lineage: Bacteria > Pseudomonadati > Bacteroidota > Flavobacteriia > Flavobacteriales > Weeksellaceae > Cruoricaptor > Cruoricaptor ignavus. Next base: position 874,506 of record NZ_CP063145.1, on the reverse strand, counting down.
GCTGCTGATTTATCTGGACAAGTTTAATATTCATGAAGATGATATATACGATGATGTCGACTATCTACTCAATGACAACAGTACTTATTATGACATTTTGGGAATTCCGATTGACTCTCCTACAGATGTGATCCGTAAGCAAGGGCGAAAATTAATCACGGAATATCATCCCGATAATAACAAACAGAATAGCAATTACAATCCTGATGTATTCTTTAGAATTTTGGAAGCATATCAAACGCTGAATGACGAGGAAAAGCGTAGTGAATATAACCAGAATGCCCTGATTTTAATATCGCCGAATGAAGTTATCAAGTTATATAAAGCCAGCGGCGACAAATCAGAACATTTTCGGAAAGCTCTAATTAAAAGAATTATGGCTCTTCAGGAAACCCTTAAAGTCCAGGAATTGTCATTCAACAGTTTTTATGATTTCGCATCCAGCTTTTTGCCAATATACTTGAACAATAAGAAGCATCCAGTGAACGATAGAGAATTTAACCTTCGTAATTTTCAGTTCGTTCTGAAAGATTTTTACAAAGGCGGAAGATATGGCACCACGCTAAACGAGTCCGCAGATAACACATTGTTTGAAGAACCATTCATCGTGTTTGAGATTGACAATGTAAAAGACAATCCCAAACTCTTTCCCATTGTTACGCTCATCATCATGGACACATTTATTCAAAAGATGAGATTGAGAAAAGATCGCAGAAAGGCTCTGATCATTGAGGAGGCTTGGAAGGCTATCGCTTCCAAACTCATGGGAGGATATATCCTTTATCTCTACAAGACCGTAAGGAAATTCTGGGGAGAAGCTGTTGTTGTTACGCAAGAATTGGATGATATCATTGGAAATGCTGTCGTGAAGGATTCAATTATAAATAACTCAGACACATTTATCCTGCTTGACCAAACAAAATTTAAGGACAATTTTGACAAGATTGCATCGCTTCTTTCCCTGAATCAGATCGAGCAGAACAAAATATTCACAATCAACAATCTAAATAATAAGAATGGTCGTGCAAGGTTTAAGGAATTCTATCTTAAAAGAGGTTCTGTAGGTGAAGTATACGGAAACGAGGTTTCATTGGAGCAATACTTAACCTACACCACTGAAAAACCTGAGAAATCTGCAATCGAATATTACGCAAACAATATCGATGGAGATTATGACAAAGCATTGATGCGATTTGTAGATGATGCAAACAAACTCGGGAAAAATATTGACGCTCTAGTCCAGCTGACGAATTTGAATAAAAAACCGATTTCTGATTCTGTGATCAGTTTTTATGAGAATTATAGGTTAAGGAACTCTAAATCGAACAATTTGTTTAGGGATATGCAGTCCGAAATGGAGGATAAGAAAATTACATTCGATGAACTAATTAATAAATACAGCAATGCATCATAAGGCACTTCTAGTAATACTGCTAACAATCTGTAGTTTAAATGCTAAAAGTCAGAGCATTTATGCCGATGTAACAACGACAGCTGCGATTTTACTTGCTTCAGAGACGCTGAGTGACAGACAGAAAGAACATATCGAGCAAAGTGAGAAATTGCAAGAGCTTCAAGGATTTGTATCCCTTCAGATGGAGCGGGCAAATAATATTCAGAACAAACTATATAAAGGTCTGAGTGAGGTATCCGGGACTTTAGAAAACGCCATACAAGTGAAATACATATGGGCAAATATTAAACGATGCCAAAAAAAAAACACAGCGTATTGGAGAATTGGTTAAAAAACATCCCCAGTATTCCATTTTTGGAATAAAAGCCACGCAAACAACCCGTGAACATATTGTAGAGTGTACTACAAAAATGTCACAGATTCTTTCACCAGGAGAATTAAATTTAGCAACATCAGGGGATAGATATAGGCTTTTGGAGGAAATAAACTATGATTTACGGATGCTGAACATTTATCTGCTATCTATCCAATTGGCTTTGGAAAGAGCAGATCGATTAGGTTTTTGGAAAAGCCTAAATCCATTCCAAGGCTATATCAACACGGACAAAAACATTGTAGAGAACATAATGCAGCAATATAAATTTTACTTCTAAAAACATGAAAAGATTGTTTCTGATTTTGGTCGTTGTATCCTCTTTGCTAAACGCACAGAGAAAGGAATATTGCTCTCCGATGATGATAAATATGGAGATTGAAGCTACATTGAAGGAACATAACAGGCAGGTTGACATGCGTAAGGGTCAGGTAAAACAGACTGTATTGGAAAAATACAATAATAATGAATGGAACAAATTAAAGAAGGTTTCTACAAAAATACAGGAGCGGTTAAGGTTTGTAGATTTTGCACTTCAAGGTATTCCTACAGGTTATAAACTATATCTCGAATTTAAAGATATCAAAGAAATAGAACAGGAAATAATTAAAGAAATTGAGGATACCCCATATGCTGCAATTGTAGCTCTGAAGGATCAGATCGAATTTGCAGACCAGGTACAGATGATTTCAAGGTTCTTGATAGGGATTGTTTCATCGTATGGTGCCATCAATCAAATGGAAAAGGCTGAGCGGCAGATTTTACTTAACCACGCCCTAAATGAAGTTTGGAATTTAAAGTCTTCAGCCTATAATACATTGTTTTTGGTAAGAGATTTTAAGAAGACCGTTAGATTCAAAGCGTTCTCTATAAAATATTATGTAAACAGAGATATACAAATTGTTAAGGATATCATGAAGGATATAAAAGACTTTTAGCATGAAGAATCTTAAACTATTTTATACAGCGGCAGCATTATGTCTAAGTCATTACGCCACAGCCCAGTTTTCATATGGACTGTCATTTAATCCTGAGTTCTTAGGACAAGTACTAGTGAATTCTGCGGCGAGAACAGCCAGTGAGGAGGCCTATATTAACTCATATAAGAAACAGGTTGAATTTTATGAAAAGATATCAGAAAAGGCCGCACAGGTGATGCTCATCACGGATTATATTCACAAATCATTAACTGAAGTTCATTCAACAGTCCAGCAAGGGAAGCAGTTGAAATACCTTTTTCAGTATTTCAATAAGATTGGTGAAAACACTGCAAAGCTCGGAAAAGCCACTGCAAACAATCCTCACTTTGCACCGCTCTATTACAAGTATTATGTACTGATATTCCAAGAAATTGCGGAAATGGAAAAAGAGGTGCAGGATGTAATTCTGCATGTAAACGATCGTAATATAATGGATTCATATGAAAGAACATTAATGATAGACGAAATGCTTCATCACGCCAGACTAATCAACATGTATATAGTTTATCTGACAAATAGGCTAAACAGCGCAAAAAAACAGTCATTTTTTTGGCAGGTACCTAAACTAAATTCTTGGATACATGCAGATAAATTTATTGTAGAAGACATTATTAGAACTTACAAATGGAATTTTTAAACAAAAGATGCTTGGCGGTGTTGTTAATCAGCCAACTGACAATTGCTCAAACTGTAACAATAATTAACGACCCATCGATAGTCGCTCAGGAAAAAAGGAATGTCTTCCAGAAATGGGGAGACTGGAAGCCGACCGCAAAACGGTTTTTAGGTATAAACACAAATGTTGCATATGCATCTGTTTGGGGATGGATGGCACCATCACAAAACAGAGACTATAAGAATGGGAAGGACATCCGACCGCTAAAACCAACCGGACTACAAAATCAACGATACCTCCTTCTACTAGAGGAGGAGGCAGACGCTAAAAAAATTGAGGTTGAATCCGATTCCATAGCGAAACGAAAACTTGCGGACTTTATGCATATGACACCCATTACCGTAGATGCCGACCCACTTTGGCTTCTTTATTACAAACGAATGTTAACACCTCTAAAAAATTTTCCTGATGAACCAGTGAATTACATGGAATGGGGCTTCAAAAATCAGGAATCGTTTGAACTTGCACAATCACTTGGAGATTTGAAGTCTTTGAAGGAACAATTAGATATGGCAAAGGATAAATACCAGATAGCCAGATCAGCTGATATGCCAAGAGGAAAACGATTTCTTCTATACCATGAGGCTTTAATGGAGTGGAGAGATTTCCTTTCAAATCTTAGAAGGTATCGGGAAAAAGGCATTACCCTTCTAGAGATCAACAAATTATGGGCAAAAATGAAAAAAAGTGAAAAAAATATTCCTCAGATGGAAGGTGATGTTGCGATAGTCAAACAAGTTATGGCGCAATACAAAGACAAATTCTAATCATATGAATAACAGAAAAATTTGTTTCATAATACTGGCAATGCTGATGTGTTTTCCTGCACTCGCAATTGCACAGCAAACAGCAAGTCCAGGCGCAGTAAATCCAGCTGACGCTGCCAAATTGGTGGAATTTCTCAAAGGGCAGGGAACTTTTGAAACATGGTTTATGCAGGTTTTTAAGAATTTGGACACTCAAATCGAATCTCGCGCCCGGCAATTCAGTATTATTGGACGCACCATAGGAGCAACTGGTGCGTTAATACAACTAAGTGTTATTGGCTGGCAGATGCAGGAGGGTTTAAGATCATGGGAGGTAACGCCAATGATAAAGCCTATTGTAATCGCAATGCTATTGAGTAATTGGGTACCGTTTACACATTTAATCAAAAAGCCTCTACAATCTCTTTCGGAAACACCTGAAGCCATCTTTCAAAAAATTGAGAAAGACGCTGATGAATATAGGGTAAAAAAGTACGAAAGACAGATGATGCTGTTGGATAAAGTATTTGAATTAAACGCTCAGGTACAGCTTGAACAAAGAAAAGTGGAAAGGACAGAAGCATTAGCAAATAATAAGTTAGGGAAACTCGGAGAAATAGTACAAGATATTAAGGAGGATACGCAGGATGTTATGGACAATATAGAAAGACCGCTCCTTGAATTAGCTAATAGATTAAGTTTTGAATTTCAGCGAACCATTGCATATGCTATAGAAAATTTAGCGCTGATTATCCTCCGTGTTTGCACATATTGCATCTTCTTCATTCATAAAATATGGCTCTATGTTCTTCTGGTTCTCGGCCCTATTCCAGTAGGGTTGTCTTTGATTCCAGGTTTTGACAGTAATTTTAGTAACTGGGTTGCAAAATATATCAATATAAACTTATACCCATTCATTTGCTATACAATAATCAATATCGGTCAGCAATTAATTATTGCGGGGTATAAAATGGAACTGGATAGATACAATAAACTAATAGATGAAAGCGGTACAGTTACCGATCCTGGACTGGTTTTGACATTCGTTTCGCAAAGCGGTTTTCTGCATATGCTGGTATTCAGTACCGTTCCATATATCGTAACAGCAATTGGTATCAGAATGACGCCAACTATCGCAGATGCTATCATTAGCGGCGGCGGATCCCAAATTATGTCAAAAGCTAAGCAAACTGCGCAAAGCGGCTACAGCGCAGCCAAAAGTGTAGCTTCGGCCGGAAGCAATATTGTAACCAAGGGAGCAGCTGCAGCTGCCAAAACAGGAAAAGAAATAGCGGCGTCTGCTCGTACAATGACAACTACAAAACGATAAACATCCAAATTGCACATGGCACTCATTAAAAACATAGAAGAAAAAATTAAAATAAACAGAACAGTTTCTATAGCATCAATTGTTGCGGCACTGATTGTCTCCACAGGAGCTTTTATTACTGCTTACTCAATGGTAAGAAATGCTCAGAAGTCAATTTATATTCTAGACAACGGTGTGCCTTTGCTGGTTAAGCAAACAGACGAAATGCTCAACAGGCCGGTAGAATATAAATCACAGGTTGAACTGTTTCATCGTATGTTTTTTACCCTTGCTCCGGATGATGAATTTATTAGGGAAAATATTGAGAAATCTTTATATCTGATTGATGATTCAGGTAAGAAGGAATATGCCAACCTACGTGATAGAGGTTTTTACAACCAGTTAATCGCCTCAAGCGGAATGATGACGATGCATACAGATTCAATTCAGCTTGATATGTCAAAAAAATTCTTTCGTTATTTTGGAAGGCAGGTTATTATCAGAAAGACTTCGGTAATAACCAGAAATCTAATTACCGAAGGTGCCCTGCAAGACATCATCAGAAGCCCAAAAAATCCGCACGGTGTCCTATTAACAAACTGGAGAATTATCGATAACACAGAAATTACAAATAGGGAGAGATGAAAAAGCATTACAGAAAAGCCATTGAGACTTTAAACAGAAATCCAAAACAATTTTATAAAATATCCTTAATCCTGATAGCTGTCTCAATGGTATTGTCAATTACGCAGTATTTCCTATTTCCGGAATCATCAATTTCAATGATTCCGAAATTCTCGAATAATGAAAAACTTGTGAATGTTCAACAGAAATATGAAAAAAAGGAGCAGAAAATGAAGATGATTACCGAAGAATTACAGATTCTACGAGATAAAGCTTCAAAATCACAACTTTCGGCAGATGACAGCCTTAGGATTAAATATCTTCTACAACAATATGAAAGCGTTAAGAAATGAATTTAAAGAAAATTAACTTTAAACAACCTAAGTATATTATTCCATTAATTGCCCTTATACCATCAATATTAATCGTAACGCAAGTTTCAGGATTGTTTATTGGTGACAGAGCAAAGGTAGCGCAAGAGCTTTCAACGGAACTTGGAGAAAGCAGCGAGAAAATAATTTCTAAAAACGAAGCCTACGAAATATATTTTGAGAAAGGCGAAAACAGGTCAATGCTAGATGGGCTAGATGAAGAGAATGATTCTCTTAATACATACAGTGAAAATTTATCGGAATACCAAAAAAGAAGGATTGACTCACTTGAATTTGAACGCACAAAACAATTACGGCAGGAAGAAATCCGTCGGCATAATTATTATGCTCAAAAGCAGGATGAACAGGATTTCCAACGGTCTAAAGACATTATCCGAATGCTGAATTCAGAGATTTCAGGGACGGCATCTTCGAATAATGTTATGCAATCGCAAGCATATCAAAAGGAAGAGGAACCTTATGATCCCGTAAAGGTGATGCGGCAGCAAATGCTTGTGATGGATAGTATTGAAAAAGTCAGAGATCCTGAATATCAGGCGCAACTTAAAGCGGAGGAAAAGCTGAAAAAAAATAAAGATAAAATGAAGGCCTTCCTGAATTCATCGCTGTCCGTTTCTAAGGTTGGCCTTAGTCCACATTTTAACAGCGTTTCTGTGGAATATGAAAGCAATTTTATAAAGGCGGTGCTTGACGAAACTAATAAAGGTTATCTGGGAAGCCGGATTCGCTTCAGAATTCTGGAAGATATCGCTGTAGGAACGAACATTATTCCAAAAGGTTCAATTCTTTACGGACAAATCACTGGATTTACAATGCAGAGGGTAAACCTTAATATTTTAAGCGTTCTCTCAAGAGGGAAAATATACCCTGTGAATCTTGCAATTTACGATGTTGACGGAATGAAAGGGCTTTATGTTCCTGCTTCAATGTTTCGGGAAATGATGCGGGAATTTGGAGTAAACAGTGTTCAGGGGCAAAATCTTGAGATGGATAACATGAACTTCTTTGCCAGTATGGGATCAAAGTTTTTTACTTCAGCCTCCCAGTCTATGGCTAACATAATTCAGAAGAACAAAGCAAAACTTAAATACAACAGCTTCATCTATTTGGTAGATGAGAAAGAAACCGGTAATTCTAATCCATATTAAATTTATGAAACAGATTTTTTCCACACTTGTGCTGCTCTTTTCTTTCGTGGCATTTGCACAGACGCCAACAGAAATCAAACAAATGAACAACCTTACAACCGTTCTGATGGCAAAAGATGTAAACCTTCATTTTATTTCTCCGGAACCTATTCAGTTTGTCGACCTCTCATCAAACAAGTTTTCTGGCGATCTCCCCGCACGAAATATAGCAAGGGTTAAATTAAACGACCATTCTGTCATAGATTCAGTACAGGGAAAACCATTCGAATATTACAACGGAGAAGATATTGGCGTAATCACTTTGGTTGCTCAATCATTTATGGCTCAGTATAAGGTTGTTTATTCCAATTCAGCAAGCACAACAACACAGATTCAAATTCAAGCGGAAGATATGCATCCAATGCAATATCCTTCAATGGCAATGTCTGAGAGTGAGATGAGAAGTTTTGCTAATAAAATTCTTTTCAGCAAAGCTAAAAAACCGATAAGAACGGAAAGAAATCTAAAACTTAAAATGTCACTGAACAATGTGTATGTGATTGACGATCACATATTTCTCGATATATCCGTAGAAAATCAGTCAAATCTCGGATATGATATTGAAGACATCAAGTTTTCAATAGAGGATAAGAAAATATACAAGGCCACAAATAATCAGAGTATTGACTTGACGCCAAAGTATCAGTGGAACGGTAAAAGGAAATTCAGGAAGTCGTTCAGGAATATCTATGTGTTTGATAAATTTACCTTTCCCGATAGTAAGATACTGAAAATCAGATTGATAGAGGAACAAGTTTCCGGAAGAACAATAGAAATGAAAGTAAATTATTCAGATGTATTAAACGCTGATACTCTTTAATAAATTGATGTCTATTATTAGCATTGCAAGTTACAAGCTAAAATATCAAACAACAAAGAATTTTCATAGTAGGTTTTAAAAATGCAGGAGCAACAGCACCAGATTAAAATTTACGGATTTATGCAGCGGGCAGTTTACGGAATGACTATTCTAGACTGTCTAATTGTATTGTATAGAGGTAAAAACATCCCTGTTCTTTCCAACCTGTTGGAAAGTTTTTCTGGGATGCCATTCCTTCAATCTCCGTTGGCAGCTAAACTGTTTACGGTGCTTTTGATCGGCATCGTAGCCACAGGGACAAAGGCTAAAAAAAAGAAAGACCTCAATATCGTAAAAGAAATTGTAGTACCAATTCTAATAGGACTCCTGCTAATGTTAGGTGCCATTATTTTAGCTTCCGAAGCAAGAAATACCCACAATGTTGTGATAGGTTTCGGCGTCAATGTATTTGGGATAGGATACATTGCCTTATCACTAATTGGGGTTATGATAACTCAGATGGGAGCGGATTCAATTTCAAAATATCTGAAAACACAAATGGGCAAAGACAGGTGGAATACCGAACAAGAAAGTTTCGCTCAAAACACTGAATTAGTAGAATCTCCATACTCAATTAATATTCCGTATAAATTTCGCTATAGCGGAAGAACTAATAACGGATGGCTAAATATTAATCCATTCAGAGGAACAATGGTCATCGGAACTCCCGGATCGGGAAAGTCATACGGTGTGATTAACCCTACCATTCGACAGATGGTGGCTAAGGGGTTCTGCACCTGTATTTATGATTTCAAATTTCCTGATTTGGCTCAGATTGCCTATTACCATTATATCAAGAAAAAGCTTGAAGACCCAGATTACAAGCACAAATTCGCGATCATTAATCTTAACCAAGTTGAAATGTCTTATCGTGTAAATCCGCTCCGGAAAGACTACATAAGAACTCTTATCGATGCCCAAGAAATTGCGGAAGCCCTCGTTTCCTCAATGCAGAAAGGCGGCAATTCAGGCGGTGGTTCTGACCAGTTCTTTACTCAATCTGCAATTAACTTTTTGGCTGCAACCATCTATTTTTTTGCAAAGTATGACAACGGAAAATTCTCAGATTTACCTCACATTCTTGAATTTATGAATAGGGACTATAAGGAAATCTTTGATACATTGTTTTCAAATTTTGAACTGACATCATTGCTTTCGCCGTTTGAATCGGCTTACAGAAATCAGGCTTTCGACCAGTTAGAAGGCCAAATTGGTACGGTTAAGATTTTCCTTTCACGACTAAGAACGAAAGAAACGGCATATATTTTTTCAGGAGATGATATTGAACTCAAAATAACCGATCCAAACGACCCTACGATACTCATCTTGGCTTCAGATCCTGATACTCAGGATATTAATTCAGCGCTCTACGCCGCTGTTCTGAATAGATTAATGAGATTAATCAATCATAAAGGTAATCTTCCAGGTGCGATCATTGCTGACGAATTTCCTACCATCTATATCCATAAAATCGATAACCTTGTTGCTACAGCGAGAAGCAACAAAGTCGCAGTTGTTCTTGGTTTACAGGAATTAACACAGCTTAAACAATATTATAAGAAAGAAGCCGCAGATACGATTACATCTATTATGGGAAATATTTTTTCAGGCTCTGTTAGACATAAGGAAACACTGCAATGGCTTGAAACTATGTTCGGTAAAATCAAACAGAAATCATATTCACAGTCAATTTCTCAACAGGGAACTACAACATCAATAAATGAAAAAATGGATAACATGATTCCTGCTGCAAAGATATCCAGCCTCAGAACTGGAGAAATGGTGGGTATTATAGCGCAAAGTGAAGAAAATCAAACTGACGAATACAAAACATCCGCGTTTTCAGGAAAAATTAATCTTGACAGAAAATCTATCGAAAAAGAAGAGGCGGATTATCCAAAGATGCCGGTGCGAGTGAAATTTAGGGACAAGGAAGATGAACTGATGACCAATATGCTTCGGATCAGGGAAGAAGTAGAGATTATTGTAAAATATTTTTATAAACCAAATGAAAAATAGTTTTTTAGTTGCTGCAGTGGCAATTTCATTCTCAGTCAAAGCCCAGTTTAATACTATAAAATATTTTGCGCCGCCATCAAAAAAACTAGAAGTGCAACGCATGGAGATTCCTCTGCCAAAAAAAGATATCAATAAAAAGAAACTTTCCAACAAAGAATTACTTCAAGGTTCGTTGGATTCCATGCGGTCACTTATTAAATTATATCACGAGGAAAATCAAATGAATGTAGCTAATTTAAGGCGCATGCGGGATTCTCTCATACTGGTTTCCAGTCTACAGAGATCAATTCCGAAAAACAGCATTAAGGCGACAGCCAACAGTATGCAGACCTTTGATTTTGTTCCCGAACCTATTACTGAAACATTGATTTCAAAAATGTCAATGCCGGTTGACGGCAAGTTAAGTATTACCTCTGGATTTGGCAACAGAATACATCCTGTGCTGGGATTTATGAAGATGCATAACGGAATTGATATAGCAGTAAGCTATCAGCGAGTGAAAGCAGTGCTGGACGGTGTGGTGTCTAATGTAGGATACGATGCTGCGAGCGGAAATTTTATGAAAATAAGACATTCCGAGAAGTATGAAACCGCATATCTCCATCTATCCGAAATATATTACAAGCCAGGAGAAAGAGTAAATGCTGGGTATGTAATCGGAAGAAGTGGTAACAGCGGGCGTTCTACAGGCCCGCATCTGCACTTCGCTGTGAAAGAAAATGGACAATACATCAATCCTGTTAGATTTTTAAACCAACTAATATCTGTAAACAATATAATGGCAAATATAAATTATGGAAACTGACAATTTACCAAAGGAACAACTGCAACACTATGGAATCCTCAATGCAGATCAGACTTTCTCCACACGATTGTCTGATAAAGACATCTCAAAATTTTTGAATGGTTATGCAATTATCGTAGATAAAGAAAACCAGCGACTTACTTTCCAACTGAAAGAAAACAATACAAGGTTGGAAGTTAATCTTTTTTACAGAAGTAAAAACTTAGATCAGATCAAGGATGCTGCACGAGATAATAATGTGCAGTATGTTACTGAATTAAATCACTATGCGGATGAAAGTAAGGAGCTCGAATTTTCAAAAAAATTAATGATTTTCAACGAACAAAACGAGATAAGGGAAATTGATATTATTAAGAATCCAGAGAAAGCAACAAAAACAATCCTTGAATTAAATAATCCACAACAAAAAAACAGATATAAGACTGAACTGCTGGAATTGAAAGGTATGCTGGAGGATAAGATTGATAAATTTCCAGAAATAGCTAAGGATATAACTGCAAATTTGAACATTGTATCTAAAGAAATCAATGCTGTTGACAGTATAAATCCTGTTAATAATACTAATGCGGAACAGACAGATATTCGCCTAGATGTGAACGATCCTGATCTATACCAAGATGCCAACCGAAATCGTGACAGGCAGACAGAAATTGACTTTGAAGAGGATTTGGAAGAAGAACAGGAAGTAAACAGGTCTCGTGGCAGACGCCGATAAAACTTTTGATTATGTCCGACAAGAAAAGATATATAATAAACAGCGAGGGGAGACCGCTTAATGCTCCATTATGGCAAAAAGGTGATATGCTGGAAAAATATGAAGGTCAGAACCAGTTTGCCATGATCGAAAGACGATTCTCAGAATATGGAGGATTAAATTTAACAAGTGGAACAAAAATCACAGATCGCGATGATGTGGCTTGGCTATTCAGGAATCTTGAGGATGAATCAGTCGAAAGCGCGTTTGTCGTTCACAGATTCAAGGATAACACCTTTATGGTGCAGCATCTTTCAACTGGAGACATTAGTTCATCACTAGTGGATGTAAAGGCCATATACAGTGCTGCGCAACGTCTTAATACTCAAAGTATGTATATTGTTCACAATCATCCCAGTGGCGATTTACACTCTAGCAAGCAGGATCGTATGATGATCAATATGATGAAGAAGGTATTTGAAGGAAGCGGGATTAGAATTGAGGATGGTATTATTATCAATACTCGAAGCGGCCGATATGCGGTATTCAATGAAGTCCACGATATAGAAACTAACCAGATTAAGGCGCAGGAAACACCGCAGGTAGATATTCGTGCTTATTCCTTCAACAAGCAAATATATGCAGAGAATTATCAGCCGGGATTTTCAAGGATTACAAGTCCGATGGATGTTGCAGCTTTCCTCATGACGCAGAAATACGGGTTATCCGACAAATCGGAAGTACTTGTCTTAAACAGAAAAAATGAGATCAATGCGAAGATAATTCTTCCAAAACATGACCAGGTAAATGCAGCACTCGAAGCAGTTTCAGCATACTCCGGAACATCTCTGATTCTGTATACCACATGCTATGATTATATCAAATTGGAACAGCTTAAAGAACGATGTAAAGCGGCTAATGTTGGGTTACTCGATGTACTTGTACTGGAAAGTGATAATAGCGAAAAGGTTTTGCGTTCACTTGAAGGTAAACAGGTATATGGATACGATTCAAAGAATGATAAGGTCATCATTGTATATGAAGAAGGCATTGCATACACTTCCGGAAAAAAAACTGACGATTTTTTTCTCAGCGTGGCGAACTCTGGCGATACAACAGAGAATCTTATCCGGTACGCAGCACTTTCAGAAGAGGACAAATCGGATGTTAGCAGAAGCGGCGCAGAAAAAGCGCAAGAGCTGTTTTCTAATATTTATGATGGAGATCTCAGCACTAGCGACAGGAAGCACATTGAGAAGAATTTTGAGAACTTGATTACTAAAGCGGAACAGACAAAGATTGAACAGGAAGAGGGTTTTACAATAATAGGAGGGACACTTCGGAACCTTGCCGAAAGTGCAGCAAAGCATCCTCATGAATTACTTTATTATGACAAGGCTACTGCAGACATTTTGCAATTATATATTGATAAGACAGGCATTTACGAAACGCTCTCGGCCACTGATTTAGAAAATCTGCATAGAATATGGAAGGGTGAAGCGGAAAGCAGAACTATCATAAGCGCAGGTATGACGGAAGAGCAGATCCAAAAGCAAATTAACAGATTTTCTAAACTTATAACAAATGATAACATAAATAAAAAAGATATGAATCCAGAAAATGAACAAAAATTGGCAGTGAAACTGAAATACTTAGGTTTCGGTAATGATCCCAACATTATGAAAGAGATAAAACAAAACTTTGAGCTTGAAAAGAGTGAATTCACCGTTAAAACTAAATCTATGCTTGCCAGTGAGGGGAATACCGCAGAGTTCAATCTGCATTTTAAAAAAGAAAAAGACAATAATGTGTCATTTGGGACATACGAAGCAACCTTGGAAACATCAAAAGGGGAAAGTAGAACACACACATTCGGCGCGTCTAAAGCGCCAGCTTTTACGGCCAAAGAAGCCATAAATCTATTGGAAGGCCGAGCGGTCAAAACGCATTTTTTAAGCAAGGAAACAAATGAAAAGGAATCTGTGTTTATCCGTATGAATTTCAAGGAGAAAACCGAACAAGGAAATTTTAAGTACGATTTTTTCCATAAAAACTACGGAGTGGACACAGCGGCAATACTCAACAAATCAAACATCATTGTCAATAAGCCAGAGTACAGGGATAATCTGATAAAGTCTCTTGAGAAAGGTAATGTGGTAAAAGTGATGGTTGATTTAGATGATAAGAAGGTAGAAGCTCGTGCTGTTCTCAATCCTCAGTTCAAGAATATCACACTTTATGATTCAGAAATGAATAGGATAAAAATCAACAATGAGTCATATCAGATGAGCAAATCACACGAAAAATCTCAAGTTCTTGAACACAGCCGCTCACGAGGACATTAATTTTTATATATTCTTTTAGGTGCGGGTGGGTTGATCTCCCGCCTGCACCAATTTAAAATGATTTAAATAATGAGAAATATTTTATCTTGTTCACTACTCTTCATTTTACCGCTAAGCTGCCAAAAGAAAATAAAATCTGAGAAAGGAGGAATCGACCTTATTTCTAATGTCTACTTAGACGCCTCATCAGGATTAGATAAAATTCACAGTTTTCATGTATCCAAGTTAAATTACAAAGGTGACACGATCATAGAATTTGTTCCTGACAATCAAATTCCGGAGATAACAAGAGAAGTTAACTTTATTATTGACACCGCATATTACACAACAACAAATATTTCTAAAGCCAGACAAACCAACTTTAAATCTCTTCCTGTTAACTATTCTCAATTCTCGGTAAAGAATAAAAAGAGCGGTATTATGAATCAGCAGGGGGAAGTGCCAGGATACAAGGAAAAAAAACAATTAACCGACACAATTCTTTTTGGAAAACACTACAAAAGGTTTGAAACTAATACAGCTGGATTTTACACAAGATATTATGTTTTTGTTACTGATACAATTCTTCCTTATTCGCTCAACAGAATTATAGATAAAGACTTCAAGGGAAGGTTGGAACGAGTTGATACCTACAATAAGAAACAAGATATTTTTATAACTCTCCAGCTGCTGCCAAGAAAAAATTGGGATGAAGAGGCCGCAGAAATTTTTAAATATAATGACTATCTAAATGACACCAAATCAGGAAATTCTCGACGCAGCAAATAAATACTCGGTATTGTCGTATTTTCAAGACTTGGCTGATCGTGGCAAGCTGAAATACGAACGCAGGTCAGGGAATAATTATTATTTCCGAGACGAAGGAAATCGTTACGCAGTTACTGAGACACAATTTTTCAATTTTATGAAAAATGAAGGAGGGGGAATTCTGAAGGCGGTCATGCACTTTGAAAATAAGAATGCTCACCAGGCAATTATCAGAATCAAGGAAGTCGCTGGTTTGACTTTTAAAGAAAATATTTCACCAGATAACAAAAAAAATAAAGAAACTTCCGGGAAGCCACCAAGAGTATATCTTGTCACGGTGACGAATGGCAGATAATTCCTTCACTTAAAATTTCAGATGCACTATTTATCAGAAGAAATCACTTATATCCAAAGCTCATTATAAATCAGGCTAATGCTTATACAACTGAGACGATGCATAGAGTAAATATTAAGAAAAATGTTAATCAAAATGCATTTATTGCGAGCTATTATAACTCTCTATCTTTTGCATTTGCTGAAATTTCAGGGAGAAGTCATGGTGGTGGTGTTTTGGAGTTGATGCCGAGCGAAGTTGAAAACATTTTTCTTCCCTATCATGAGTCAAATGAGGAACTTATTGGCTCTATAGATGAAATGATTCGTGCAAACGAAAGTGTTGATACAATACTCGAAATTACAAACAAAAAAATCCTAATAGATAATTATGGATTCTCGAAACAAGATGTGGAAATAGCAGATAGGATTTGGAAAAAATTGTCTAATAGAAGGTTGAATAGAAATTAAAAAGTTATGTTAGAATTTATACAAAGTGCGTCAGCTTATCAAATTGCCTGGGGGTACAGAATAAAACCAATTTATAGAATTTTAAGTAGTGAAAAATATTTGAATGATTTCTTTGAAAAAGGAAATTTATTCATTTCTTGTTTTAAAAATTTCAAAAACTATAAAGATGAAATGCAAGGTGATATAAGTGAGGGTGATGCTTTAGTCGGTGGATTTAATGAAAAGGGAGATGGTAATTTTATTGTTTATGAAGGTGGTGTAAATGCATTTGGGAAAGTTATTCTGACCCCAACAGAAAGCTTGATATAATTCTTATCATACTTGTGTTAAATTTCGTAGCACTGGCAGCTTGCGCTGCAATTCTCTATCTCATCCTGGATAAACTCAATCTGCACGAATTTTGGATAAGAGAATTACTGCAGC
Organism: Cruoricaptor ignavus; assembly: GCF_014961145.1. Lineage (NCBI taxonomy): Bacteria > Pseudomonadati > Bacteroidota > Flavobacteriia > Flavobacteriales > Weeksellaceae > Cruoricaptor > Cruoricaptor ignavus. The sequence continues at coordinate 858,109 of NZ_CP063145.1, read as the reverse complement.
AATTTTGAATCTTAAACTTTGAATTTATAACAATGTGCTATTATGTTGATTTAAGCCTTACCAAAAAGGCTATCAAAGAAATATATGGAGTAAACACGGATAACGCCGAATTCAAAAATTCAGCTTTCGTAAATGGATTTTCGAATCCGCAAATTCCTGTAATTCTTGACGAAACATCAACGGAACTCTCAACTGCAAGCTGGGGCATAATTCCATTTTGGGCTAAAGACCGCAGCATTCAGAAACAAACATTAAATGCAAAAATTGAAACCGTAGCAGAAAAAAATTCTTTCAAAAATAGCGTGAATAAACGCTGTCTCGTTCTGGTAAATGGATTTTATGAATGGAAATGGATAGACGAGAAAGGGAAGGAGAAGCACAAACACCACCTGACCGTAAAAGACCAGCAAATTTTTTCTCTCGGTGGCATTTATAATATTTGGACCGACAAACAGACCGGTGAAGAAATCACATCGGTTTCTATCGTCACAACGCAGGCAAACGAACTGATGACCGAAATCCACAACACAAAGCACCGAATGCCGGTCGTTCTTTTTCATTCAATGGAAAAGGACTGGCTGACAAATCCGGAAATTCAAGACTTTGCCTTCCCAAATCACGAAGCTGAACTTGTGCAACCAATCTCAATGCAGGTTTATTCTAGTTATAAAATTTTTGATATATTTTATACCAATTCAAAATTTTGAATTGATATACATAGTATCTAATTTTGCTGTATGCAAAAATTGGAACTATACAAGATAAACGGGGATGATATTCCTGTACCCTTAATACCTGCCAAAATAAAAGCTGGCGGTTATGGCTCATTTGAGAGTCCGGCACTGGATTTTCCGGAAGATACCATTGATTTGCTGAAACATATAATCCGGGATAAAGACACAACATTTTTAGGTAGAGTTACTGGAGATAGCCTTAAAGATATTGGGATATTTGATAATGATATTCTTGTTATCGAAAAAGGAACTATTCCCAAAACTGGAGATAAAGCCGTAGTCTTTTTGGATGGTGAATTTTTTATAAAAGTCTTTCAACCGAAGTATAAACCGAACAGTTTGCAGCTTTCAGAAATTATTCTGAAGTCAGAAAATCCTGCCTATAATAATATTACCATTACTGAATTCGATGAATTTCAAATTTGGGGTATTGCAACATTTAACATTCATAAATTAAACTAATGTACGGGCTGATTGATGGGAATAATTTTTACGCTTCCTGTGAGAGAATTTTCAGACCTGATTTAAGAAATACTCCCGTTGTGGTTCTCTCCAATAATGATGGTTGCGCCATAGCACGGTCTAATGAAGCGAAAGCCTTAGGCATTAAGATGGGACAGCCATATTTTCAGTTTAAAGATTTGGCAGATAGGGAAAGTGTAGCCGTGTTTTCTGCAAACTTCGTTCTTTACGGAGATATTTCAAACCGCATTACCAATATCTGCAGAAGATATTGTCAGGATGTAGAAATTTATAGTATTGATGAGAGCTTTTTAGATTTTCACGGTTATCCTTATGTCAATCTTCAGGAACATTGCGAAAAACTTCGTATGCATATTCTGAACGGCCTTGATGTTCCTTGCTCCATTGGTATAGCTCCCTCGAAAACGCTTGCTAAAGTAGCCAACAAAATTGCAAAGAAGTTTCCCGAACGAACAAACGGCGTTTACATTATAGATAATGCAAAGAAAATTGAAAGCGCAATTAAATGGTTTCCTTTGGAAGATGTATGGGGGATAGGAAGAAGATATTTCGAACGCTTTAGCGCAGAAGGAATTAAAACTGCATATGATTTCACTCAGCTTCCGGAAGGTTATGTGCAGAAAATAATGGGAATTTATGGCGTAAGAATGCACCGTGAATTACAGGGAATTCCACAATATAATTTATCTGAAAGAAAGGATAAAAAAATGATTGCCACCACACGGACTTTTGAAAAGCGATCACAGGACTACGAATACTTGCTGGAACGAATAACTACATTTGCATTTAAGTGTGCAGAAAAACTAAGGAAACAACAATCCTGTTGTAGGTTTGTTACAGTATTTATCACAACAGACCGCTTCCGAACATCAGATAGGCAATATTCCAATTCTTTTTCCATTCCGCTTGTCAATTCATCCAACAGCGCAATTGTAATTTCTAAGGCTGCAAAAGATGCTCTAAACAGAATTTTTGTTGAAGGCTTGTCTTACAAGAAAGCTGGTGTAATTGTTTCAGAATTCGTTCCAGAAGATGAACGCACTCAATCACTATTCGATGAAGATTTTCAGGGTAAACACAGGCCACTGATGGAAACTATTGACAAAATGAATAAAAAACTTGGCAGTGATAAAATTAAACTTGCAGGAATGGACATACAAAGAACTTGGAAAATGAATCAGAAAAAACTCTCCCCAAAATATTCCACTGATATCAACCAATTGATAAAAATACGAACTTAAAAACAGCTATAAAACTGAAAGAAAAATTTATAAATTAGCGGGTATTAATCGCACCACACTGGAATTGAAATAAGGATTAGAAAATACTAAAAATGAACGAAGAGATAAAATTTCCAATGATGCTGGACACGGCATTGATGCTTGTTAATGAAATGAGAGCAATAGAAATCAGGAAGCTAGATGATGCAACTGAGACTGAAAAAGCACTATTAATGACTGAAATCCGAAAGTATGACGCTGAAGAAAAATTATTGTACTACGGAGATGACCATTCCAGGCTTTCAGTGATGGAGAAAATCGATAAACTTTACAGCCCTATCGTGAAAGCAAAATATGAGAGAGTCTGAAATTCGTAATATATACGAAAAAAAGAAAAATCTATTTCTTAGCGGTTTAAAATCAAGCGAGAATCCTGTTGCAGTTTTGTTGGGAGGACAACCAGCTAGTGGAAAGGGTAGCCTTGTAAAAAAATGTAAGGAATATTATCCAACTCAAGACTTTCTTATCGTTAATGGGGATAATTTCAGGATATTCCATCCTAGACATGACGAATTAAGAAAAATTCCGCATCGTTTTTCTTCTGAAACTCAAATATTTTCAAATATGTTTACTGAAAATTTGATAAACGACGCACTTAATAACAATTATAGCATTATAATAGAGGGCACAATGCGGAATCCAGACATTCCCACTCAAACTTGTAAGCAATTTAAAGAGGTAGGGTATATTGTTGATGCACTTGCCATATCAGCACCGCAGATTCTTACGGAGTTAGGGATTTATGTTCGTTATCAAGAAGAAGTTAATAGCTCAGGATATGGGCGGTTAGCGGATGTTTCATCGCATAATCAAGCGGTGGCAGGGGTTTCCGAATCATTAGATAAGTTGTATCATGAGAAAATTGTAAATAACATTCAAATTTTCTCATTGTACGCAAAGGATGATCTTGCTTATTTTACTCTAAAAGATAATTCATGGAATAATCAAGATTGGATTCCGTCTGATATTATCAAGAAAACGAGGGAAGACCAATTTAATAACATAAACCTTCTGTTATCTGCAAGAGATAGAGGATACGCTACGTTTCGTGAAATTGATACTACTTTAAAAAATGATGTGGCAAAATTATTACATGTTGTAGAAAGGCAGATTGAAGATCTTGACAATAAAAAGAAAAGAGGATTTAAAAGATAATATATTTTTGTCATCCAATACTAGGAGGCCCAGAATTCTAACCAATTGTTAGAACAACTGAAGAAAGATTCGGAAACAAGAGCCAATCATGCTAGTCCCTTATTTAGTCCCTGACACCGGTTAAACCCCGTATTCATAGTGGTTATTGTGGAGTTGGAGGGATTCGAACCCTCGTCCAAACAGGCAATACGCAAGCTTTCTACACGCTTAGTCTATTCTTAATTTTCGACGAAGTGCAGACAATAGACCGCCAACACTGCGCTTATTTTCTTCGGTTTTCGTCTGCCGGCCGAAACCTCCGGCAGCTTATTTCCGCTTTCCTATGCCTCAGAGCCCACCGTCGCAGAAAAGAACTGTGGCGAGACATCCTGTTTCCTTACTGTGCTTCGGGAAAACGCTTATCCTACTGTGCTTCAGATTAAGCAGCAAGAGCAAACTCTTCGTTGCCAGTTAATGTTTGCAGCAAGGGATTAAAGAGATCGCGCTGCGGTTCTCTGCGTGCTTAATTACCCATTGGTCCTGCTGTCGAAACCAGTCAACCCCAAAAAGATAGTCTGCAAATATACGAATATTTTATCTTACGGGCGAGTGCGTCTTTTTTTTATCATAAAGATTGTTCAATACTGTCCTAAATAAAAATTATTAAAAATAGAAACAGCCTAAATACCTATTTTACATTTAGCTTTACATTTAATTTCAAAAAAGAACCCCTTGATAATATGTTTTTTGAGATTCAGGTGGTTGGTCAAAAGGTTTGTCGAGCCAATACTGGAGATTAATTTTCACAAAAATATTCAGTCGGATAAATGCTACTAGATTTGATAATTGCCAAGGATATTTTGCGATTGATTTTAGGTATTTTAGGATAAGAATGGTAATTAGAGCCGTCCAAATTTGTATTTTAACTGCATTTTCAGATGTTCCGATAAATGTTTTGATATGAAGCAATTGCTTGATGTCTCTGAAAAAAATCTCAATCTGCCACCTTTGTTTGTACAGTTCTGCAATGGTGGAAGCTGCCCAAGTGAAATTATTGGTGATAATTTCGATAGTTTGCTTGTTTTCATCGTCCCAAACCGCCACTCTTCTTAATTTTTTAGGGTATTTTTCTTTTGAAATAGGGTTTGAAAGGATTATGTCTTCGTCTTTCAAAATGTTTTGCGCTCCTTTTGGTGGAAGTTCTCGTTCCTGTAAAGTTTCAAATTTCAGATTTTCTTTATGTCTTATTACGAAGAAAACACCTTTGCTGTCCCAAATAGAGAGCATTGGAAAATCGTTATAGAATCGGTCTGCAACAATGACTGCTCCCTTTTCCAAAGGAATGTTTTCAGCCCCTTTATTATCCGCAACACTTCCTTTGGTAATATTCACATAAACCGGAAGTTTCCCATCGTATTCAAGCAAGGTATGCATCTTTACAGCTCCTTTCTTAGTGCGATACGTTGCCCAATCAAATAAAGAAAGACACAGGGAAATAAGAGTGGAATCTAATAGATAAACGGGAACTTTTATTTTCAGCTTTACTCGTTTTTGTTTGGTGTGCTGTCCTAAATGTTCTAATAATATGAAATACAAATCTTTGAACAAGTCTGCATCTCGTTTTCCATTCTGGTAGCTAATAGAAGATTTGGAAGGTGCTGTTTTTATCCCTAAATGATTGAGGTTGCCCGTTGCGCTACGAAGTCCATTGGAAATATCCCGTACCGAAGTGCTTTTGGCAAAATGACAGAAAAGCATAGAAACTAAATGGGTCCAACTATCGAATCCTTTATTTCGGTAATCGGTCTTTTTTTCTTTGACTATTTTTTTGAAAATTACTCGGTCTATTTTTGAAATGATTTGGGAAAATAATGTTAATTTTGAATCCATAAGAAGGTTTTTTTGTTGTGCAACCTCAAAGGTACTTTGAGTTACTCTAATTCCTTCTTATTTTTTTTATTTAGGACGCTATTGACTAAGCATAAACAAAATAAAAACAATTTCAAAAATGAACTTAAAATTTAAAAAAGCGCACTTAGTGAACGCACAGGAAATGAAAAAGCAGCACCCGGAAACATTCTGCGCACCGAGCGATGATGACCTACGGAACATCGAGCCTGGAGACTTCGTAAAGGTAAGTGTGATGGGAGAAAGATTCTGGGTTGAGGTGGAAACTATCAGTCCGGAAGCTGTAACCGGTAGGATTGACAACGATTTGGTCTGCACCGCAGATCACGGCCTAATACTAAATGATAGGTTGCATATCAACAAAGAATGCATTTATAACATCTTGTTTAACGACTAAATAACTTCAAAAAGCAACTGGGTTTTATGCTGCATTTTTTCCTTGCGCAGGTTTTTTGAGAAGGTTTTCGCCCATAAAAGAAAAACCACTGAAAAAATTTTACGGTTGCCGATTAAATTCGGTAACCGTGCCGGTTGATAATCGGTTGAGTATTTTTGGCATAAAATACTCGAGAAAATGGAAAATTACAAAATGTTAATAGATATGAGAGACAAGATTATCAGCTACCTGGAAGAGGAGAAAAAAAGGAACGAAATGGTTCTTATTGGCTACCAGGATCCGATACCGGATTCATCAGAAGCTATCCGGATGAAGCGGGAGTACGAAAGGATGCGGCTCGTGCAGTATATTTTAGACCTTAGCCGCCTAATAGACGGCATCAAGATGATGTTCCCAAATGAATAATGAGCAGAAGAGGAAAACATACACCTAAGCTGGAAAAAGATCAGCGCATCTTCACGATGATGGGCTGGATGATTGATTCCGTGCCGGAATATCTCATCAAGAAGCAGGCGATGCAGTCTTGGGGCATCTCCATTGAGACGGCCAGAAGATATTACCGAGAAGCACACGCTAACTGGCGGCGTGACCGGATTATCGACATACAGGCCAAGCTGGATTCCAGAATTGCAGAGCTTCAGAACAACCTTCGCAATATGGATCCGAAATTCAAAAACACGCCGCAAGGTCTTAAGATAGCATTGGCTTACTTGAAGGAACTTTCTAAACTTGAGGGGCTTTATCCGGCACACCGGCACATCCACAGCAATGATCCGGAAAATCCGCTTCCAGAAACTCAGCAGGTTACTATTTTCCAGATTCCCGATAATAACCGGTAAAATCTTGCAGACAGAAATCATAAGACCGCAGGAGGGCTACCAGATGGAGGCTCTCTCGTCTTCCGCTGATATTCTGGTTGGCGGCGGAGCTGCCGGTGTGGGAAAAACCTTCTCGCTTTTACTTGAGCCGATAAGGCACAAGGATGTGAAAGATTTTGGGGCGGTATGCTTCCGCCGTACAACGCCGATGATACGGACGGAAGGCGGTCTTTGGGATTCATCGCAGAAGCTTTACCGAAAGGTGCACGGTGCAAGAGCGAGAGAGCAGCAGTTGGAGCTGGATGACCCCGCGAAAAAGAAATCCATAGCCACCACCCGGAGCTTTATGGAAATGATAAGCGAGCCGGAGGAGCTGGCCGAGCGCATAAAGACATTTGCCTTTATCTGCGCGGAAAAACTCCGCCGGCAAAGCAGCTGCTGCCGGGAGATTACGGTATTTATAAAGACCAACCGCTTCCGCCCGGAGCTCGGCGTCTACCAGAACGGCAGAACGCTTCGCCTGAATAACCCCACCAATAGCGCCATCACTCTTGCAAAGGCCGCCGGAGAAATCTTTTCCGAAATTTTTGCAGAAGGCTTTATGTATAAAAAAGCGGGCGTTATCGTCTCAGATTTCGTCCCGGAAAACGAGCGGATTACAAGCCTCTTCGAACAGGACTGGGAGGAGGTGCACCGCCCGGTGATGAAGGCTATGGACAGGATGAATAACAAATATGGAAAGCAAAAAGTACGGCTGGGCTCGCAAAGCGGCAAGTCCCCTTACAACAGGAAAATTTTTTCTGAAGAGTATGAAAATTTCCTGAAAAACAATACTCTGAATGAAGCCGCCTACCGTTTTCACTGACGCTGAAACTCCCCGCGATTTGGCAATCTTTTAGTCTGAAAATAAAACTCATCAAAACATTGACATAATATTTTGTCATTCAGAAAATTATTTATACTTTTGCGCTCTCAAATGTTTTGGCGTGAGGTGAGATAAGCGCCAAAGCGTTTAGAATAATGCTTCCGCTTTTTTCATTATTCATTTAAACTAAGAAAGATGGCTAAGAAAGTCTTTAAAATGGTAAAACTCCAGGTAAAGGGTGGCGCCGCCAATCCTTCGCCGCCTGTTGGCCCGGCTCTCGGTTCTGCAGGGGTGAACATTATGGAGTTTTGTAAGCAGTTCAACGGGAGAACGCAGGATAAGCCAGGACAGGTGCTTCCTGTGGTGATCACGGTGTATGAGGACAAATCTTTCGATTTCGTCATCAAAACGCCGCCGGCTGCAGTACAGCTGATGGATGCTGCCAAAGTGAAGGGAGGCTCCGGTGAGCCGAACAGAAACAAGGTGGGCTCCGTAACCTGGGAGCAGGTGCAGAAAATCGCCGAGGATAAAATGAGCGACCTGAACTGCTTTACCCTAGATTCTGCGCTGAGTATGGTAGCAGGTACAGCCCGCTCTATGGGCCTTCGTGTAACAGGAAACAGACCTACAACTAACGCTTAAAACTTACTGAAATGGCAAAACTTACAAAGAAGCAAAAAGAAGTGGCAGGCAAAGTTGAGAAAGGCAGATTCTACACATTGGAAGAAGGTGCAAACCTTGTGAAGGAAGTGAATACGGCTAAATTCGATGCGTCTGTAGATATCGCGGTGCGCCTTGGTGTAGATCCGCGGAAAGCGAACCAGATGGTGCGCGGCGTGGTTTCCCTTCCGCACGGAACGGGTAAGGATGTGCGCGTTCTTGCTTTGGTAACGCCGGATAAAGAAGCCGAGGCGAAAGAAGCTGGTGCTGATTTCGTGGGGCTGGATGATTATCTTCAAAAAATAAAGGACGGCTGGACGGATGTAGATGTAATCGTGACGATGCCTGCGGTGATGGGTAAACTGGGGCCGCTGGGTAGAGTTCTAGGGCCAAGAGGCCTCATGCCGAACCCAAAATCCGGAACGGTAACGATGGAAATCGGGAAGGCCGTTTCTGAAGTGAAATCTGGTAAGATTGATTTTAAGGTAGATAAATACGGTATCGTGCACGCTGCCATCGGCAAAGTATCCTTCGATGCAGAGAAGATTAAGGATAATGCGTCTGAGCTGATTGCCACGCTGCAGAGGCTTAAGCCTACGGCTGCGAAAGGCACTTATATGAAATCTATTTACCTGTCATCTACGATGAGCCCGGGTATTGCAATTGATACTAAATCTGTAAACTAAATCTGAAACAATGACCAAGGAAGAAAAAGTAGCGGTAATCCGCGAGATTACGGAATTGCTGCAGAGCACCAATGTGGTGTATGTTGCGGACATCGAAGGTCTTAACGCTGGTGCGTCTTCAGATTTTAGAAGGCAGGCGTTCAAGAACAATATCAAAGTAAAAATGGTGAAGAACACATTGCTGAGAAAGGCAATGGAAAGCATCGAGGATAGAGATTACTCTGAAATGTTCGACACTTTCAAGGGCAACACCGTGATAATGCTGAGCGAGACCGGCAATGCACCGGCGAAAATGGTGAAGGAGCTTAGGAAGAAATCTGAGAAGCCTGTCATCAAAAGTGCCTGGGTGGACAGCGCGGTTTACATCGGCGATCAAGTAGATGAGCTGGCGGCCATCAAGTCTAAGCAAGAATTGCTTGGCGAGCTTATCGGCCTGCTTCAGTCGCCTATCAAGAATGTTATGTCTCAGCTTCAATCCGGTGCGAATACCATTACCGGCGTTCTGAAGACACTCGAAAACAAAGAAAATTAACACTCACTCAAAAAAAATAATCGTTTAACAACAAAAAGAATTCAAAAATGGCAGATCTTAAAGAACTTGCAGAAAACCTGGTAAACCTTACCGTAAAAGAAGTAAAGGAACTTAGCGACATCCTGAAGGATGAGTATGGCATCGAACCTGCTGCAGCGGCTGTAGCTGTAGCTGCTGGCCCTGGTGCTGGCGGTGGCGATGCTGCTGGTGGTGCTGAGGAGAAAACTGAATTTGATGTAATCCTTAAGGCAGCCGGTGCTTCTAAACTTGCGGTAGTTAAATTGGTGAAAGACCTTACAGGTGTAGGCCTGAAGGAAGCAAAAGACCTTGTGGACGGCGCACCTGCACCAATCAAAACTGGTATTGCAAAAGACGAGGCAGAAGCTCTGAAAAAGCAGCTTGAAGAAGCTGGAGCTGAAGTGGAGCTGAAGTAATTGCTATAATAAATAGCCGTTCTTACGGAACAGCCTCGGGAAGTTTTACTTTCCGAGGTTTTTTTGTTTAAAATTCACCGGAGGTGAGAACAAACGTGAGGGAAAAGAATCTAAAATTTGACTGATATTCTGGATAATGATATTGTATTAAATAATCTTAACGTAAATTTTAATTAAGTTCGAAAGTGTTTCATTTAAGTTCGTATATTTGCGATGTGAAAAATATTCTCTATAAGGACTTGTTTCACCAAAATATAAAATAATTTTTCATCTATCTAATATGGTTGCAAATTTACGTTGATTAATTGGAAAAAAATTAATTTTAACAATAATTAACTTTACGATGATATGCCTGTCATATTAATTATGGTCAATATTAATTGCGGAAACTTTTGCTTGACATAATTGTTATTATACAAAACAGAAAAATAATTTATAGCATCCAGAATAATGATATTCAATATGATAAAAAGATGATATTTCTTACATCTAATGTTGCTGCAGGAGCGCTTGTATTAAACCCTACCTTTCCAGACGTTGCGCTGTTGCCATTGAGACTGCACCAGCCAACAGAACGACAGCAAATAGATTTTTCAAATTGTGTTAGTTTTTAAATTTTACACTTTATAGCAGTTTATATTTTCGCATCCAATTAAATAATCTATATTATGAAAAAAACATTATTTGCTAGCGTTTTGCTGATGTCCGCCACGGCGTTTGCCCAGACAGGAAAAGTGGGGGTTAATACTCCTATGCCTTCCGAAACACTGCATGTAAATGGTACAGCCCGTGTCAGCAGTCTTCCGGTGAGTGGTTCAGGTAAAATCTACAACGGTGCTGCAACGCAGAGTACTACGTTTACAGCTACGCAAACTGTAGTTGCAGATGCAAATGGCAATTTAGGAGTGGTATCTGGTATTCCTTCGTCCGGTGCTCCTAACGAAAAAACTTATTGGTATGCAGCTCCCAATTCTACAACAACCATTACATTAACTGATTATCCTGCCAATAGTAACATTTTTATTTATGCGGCAGCGAGAAACGCAAGTGCTACTGTGGTTTCTGTCAATTTACCAGCTGCCTCTTCAACTAATGCCGGGCAGTGGTATAACGTATGTAATGTGGGAAATGGAGCAGGTGGAAGTTACGCACCGAAAATTACTTTATATGGTTTATTAAATATGCAATATGGAGGAGGCAGCTCAACTTTCGTTGGTACCACATCAGGAAGCAGGTGTGTTAAGGTAGTAGCTTCGAACGGCCCAGGCACAAATTATAGCTGGGTGACAGTTTCCAACGACTAGAAGTTTTTTTATAATCACAAGTGCCACAGGTTCTCTGTGGTTTTTTTTGTTTTGAGGAGAAGTACATAATTTGATCGCTATTGAGAAAGACCTGATGGGTCACAGAATAGCGTGCTTGCTGATCGGAAAAAAAACCTTCAGCGGACAGCTATTGGAATTTTGGTGCTCAGCGATACAAACACGGCTATGATCCTGCCAAAAATGGACAGTCCTCATCTGAATATTGTTAATCCTGCACCTGGTATGATGGCTTACGACACCAAAACCAACCAGTTGGCCATCTTTAATGGGACTGTGTGGAGCTTCTGGAGCGTGAAGTGATCAGATGCAATTTTTGTTAGCGTTTTTTATCAGCATCGGGATTTCCCGGTGCTGATTTTTTTGTAGTCAATTCAAAATGTTTTCCTCACACCGTCCTCCCAATTTTCTTTCGGTCTTCTTTCGGTCGGATGCCCTTTTTCGAAGGCAAACAGGGAGATGACCCGAAGAAAAAAAAGAAAGTAAATCAAAACTGAGAACTTTTGGAAGAAAATTATTATTAAAGTTATCTTCTTCATAAACATCGCCTACTATTATTGAGGACCCTTGTATCGATGAGTATGGAAACACCCGTATTTCGGTACTTTTCAGCGCAAGGAATTGCCCCCAATAAGCCGTATTGAAGAAGTGTTAACAATTCGTTAATATTCCATATTATTTTTGTTATAAAATATTTCTATTTTTGCAGAAATTTTTTTAATAATATTATGAAGAAAATTTTATCATTTCTCTTACTGCTCAGTTTTTCATTGTTCATCGCGCAAGATAATCTGAATATTGTAATTACGAGTCTTAATCACGAAACTTGCAAGAGCAACGGATCTGTTGAGTGGAAAGTTACTAATGGAAGGCCGAATGGTTCCTACTCCTATACCATTATAGATCTTAAGACTAATAAAGAATTGAATATATCCAGCGGCCCAAGTTATAGCTCTCTACCAGCTGGCAATTATCAGATTATAGCAGTTGAAACTATATCTGGCGAGACTGTAGAGGAAAAAAGAAGGGGTACCTTGGATTTTGTTATTCAAAATCAACTTGAGAAAATTAAAATTTCTGCCGACGGAGATGATGCCTCTTGCGAAGCGCTAAATGTAAATGTTCTCAAGGGTAAAGGCCCATATACTTATAATATTTATAAGATTGATAGTAAGGATAGTACGAAGAGAACACTAATTAAGACTGACAAAAGCTCCTCAAAAACTATGAGCTATGCTGATCTCTCAAATGGATTTTATGATGTGGAAGTGATAGATGCTTGCGGAGAGAATGCATTCGTGTATAAAATAGGAATAACGAAACCTATCTGGGATATTATGCCTGAGGGCGAAGAAAGCAAATATGATTATTTATATGGTTTTACTGTAGAGACTTGTGGTTTCTGGAATTTTAAAGTGGGCCTGAAAAATAATTTGGATCAACAGTCGCCAAATCAAAAGGTGCAGTTGAAGAGAATTGCAATTACATATACCGATGCTGCGGGGAATCCCCAGTTTGTGGAAGAATTGAATCCAGCTTATGAGTCTTCGAAATCCTTGGGAGAAACAACGGTAGATCGCTATGGTAATGATTTGGTGATTCCAAATACGGCAAAAGATATAAAGTTGATAGTAGAAGATTTGTGCGGCAAGGTGCAAACTCTTCCCCTTAATCCTGAAGTCCTTCCTATTAAAATATTTTCGTCTACTAGTTGTAAATCCACGAATAGTTTCACATTTAAAAGTAATACTAAATTTAAAATTCTTAAAGCTATTGCGCCAGACGGGAGCACTTTAATTCCTCAGTATAATGCAGACTATGACACTTTAAAGTTTGCTCATACCTTTTCAAATACTGAAAATTTTGGAACAGGTATATATAAATTCGAGGTTGAAGATCAGTGCGGAAACAAAAAAAATTTCATGTATGAAATAAAAGATAGTGATCCGTTTGTTTATTATCATCAAACCGCAACCTGCGAGGCGGATAAAACCTATGTTATATTTAATACCAGTGAAGCTGATTTCGAGAAAATTACAATAAAATCTACTTCTGCGCAAGGAGCTGGGGAAACATATTATATAACACAGTTTGTTAAAGGTACAGGCGGGATATCGAGAGGAGCAATTATCTTGCCAATTGGTAAGTATACTTATACTTTTACAACCAAAAACTGCCCCTCTGAGAGCCAAGAAAAGCAGCTCGATGTAATACAAACTTTGCCCGTCACAGTTGCTCCCGTGTCCAGCTGTGAAGCGCAGCCAAAAATCCAAGTTACATGGGAAAACTTGGGTACATTCGAATTAAATAGAAGAATTTCTCTATGGAAAAAACAGCCAAATGGCACATACAGTTTTTATAAAGAAGCCCCTAGAGATAGAATTCTAAAAGATGATCCTAAACTAACGCAAAGTTATACTTGGGAACCAAGAAACCTTCCTACCGGAATTTATCAAGTTAGGCAGACTGGTAATGTGTACAATACTCTAAAAGACGATGGGTTGTTTTATAGTAGTAACTGTAGTGAGCCATCTGTTATTTATGAATTTGAATATAATAACCCTACGGACGCCCTTGAAATTAAGACCCAATCTTTCGAATGTTCTAATAAATCATATAATTTATTTGTATCAGCTAAAAAAGGTAGTCAAAAACTAACTTACGCACTTTATAAAAATGGTGTTGAAATTTATCCTTACCAAAGTGAGCCTGTATTTACGAAATTAGAGAAAGGGGTTTATATAGTTCATGTTAAAGATGAATGTGGAAAAGTCAACACGCAAGCTGTGGATGTAACTGTTCTGTATAAACCGGGTATCTCTGTGGACGGAGATTGTGATGGTAATGTACCAAAAATACGGCTCCGCGTAAACGATTTGGATGTTCTAAGGTTTGAATGGAGGAAAATAAAAGATGCGAATGGTAACCTTCTTAGTGGTGGTGTACTAAGTACAAAATCCTTCTTGGATTTGGAAAATTTCACTGCTGATAAGGCAGGTGTTTATCAGGTCCACATCACGTCTCCTGAAGGCAAAGAATACTGCGTGGATACATATGACCAAATAATGCTTCGCGAAGATAGTTTTACTAATCCGTCTGCTGGCGAAAGTAGTGAGCATGCGTTCTATTATGATGGTACACAGAGTCATAACCTGTTTGATTACCTTGGTGGCCAGCCGGATACCTTTGGGAAGTGGGAGGTGATGAGCGATTCGAAGCTTACCACCATAGATGGAAACCGCTGGAATATTGCCGAAAACAGTCCAGGCACATATAAATTTAAATATACAGTAAATGCTTTGTGTGGCAGTACTACTATAAGTAGGGTTTCTCAAGTTATTATCCACCTTCTTCCAGAGGCTTGCTATAGATTGCCTGCTACTGATGGTCAAACATTAAGCACCAATGCGGGTATTACCGCACTGGGTAGAGCTGGTGCTGAGAATGATAACTGGCCAATGGTAAGACAAGGAGCTTGGCTGGTAATGGAGGCAAATACCAAGGGTTTTGTAATCAATAGGGTTGATAATCCTGCGACTAAAATTCCTAAAAATAAATCTGTTAAAGGTATGATGGTATATGATACCACTGAAAAATGCCTCAAGATATATGATGGTAACCAGTGGAAGTGCTTTAATAAACAGGCGTGCCCTGATCATAAATCAAAATAAGAGAATATGAAAAAGATAATTCTAACTTTAATACTTACTGCTTCAGCTCATTTCTCCGCACAGGTTGCATTTGGTAAAGATGAAGTCTCCAGTTCTTCTGTGTCTTTAGAATTTGGAAATGGTAACCGTGGTGTGATTATACCATATGTGCAGAATTTAGAGGTTGTTCGTGCAGGTAAGGTGCCTGGAACTATCATTATGGATGCAGCTACCGGAATTGTGAGCTACTGCAAGCAGAATAACTGTCAAAATGCGACTGATTGGTCACCATTGACATTTAACGTTACAAACGTAAGATTACCTAATGGTTTTATAGATGATACAACTGGCAAGGTGCCCGCCGATATAGCGAATGTTCAACATAATAAGGAAGAACATAAAGAAGCAAAGGTTATTATTGGCGAAAATCAAGAAGATAATGCAGAAGGCATCCTTGTTCTTTCCGATGCTAATAAAGCTATGGTTCTACCTTCAATGGAAAGCCCACACCTGAAGATTATAAATCCAGCACCGGGTATGATGGCATATGATTTAAAAACGAATCAGCTGGCAATTTTCAACGGTACAGTTTGGAGTTTCTGGAAACCTGTTAATTAATTTGAATTCTTATAAGCCGCCCTCTAAGGGCGGTTTTTTTTTAGTTTCCCTTTTGCTGCAATCTTTTTTGTCAAAATAAAATAAATGCTTATCTTTGCATTTCACTTTGGGGCAATCAAGATTTTAAACTGAATATTTTACGGAATTACTCTTTCAAATATACGGAAGAGTTTTCCGCGTTTTCGTGGTTAAAAAGTTGTCCGGAAGCGTCTGCACTACGCCGTGAAAAGATATAACGGGGTTGCATTTTTGAGTTGAGGAGCGTGCGGAGCAGGCTCGGGATTTTCAAAAAAAGCAGGAAGTGCAGCAGTTGTATTTTCTTCTTTCTGATTTTCTCAGGCTTTCTTACCTCCGGGGGCTCTCGCTGATTTTAATTTTTAGAAAAACATTGAACCTTTAAAGATGAGTAAAACACTGAAGAACACTCAGCCAGACGAAAGAATTAATTTCTCTTCGGTAAAGGGGAAGGTGATCACGCCGGATTTCCTGGACATCCAGATCGAGTCCTTCAAGGAATTCTTCCAGCTTGATACGCTACCTGAAGACCGCAAAAAGGAGGGGCTTTACAAAACTTTCCTTGAGAATTTCCCTATCTCCGACTCCAGAAACCAATTCGTGCTGGAGTTTATGGACTACGAGCTGGGAACGCCAAAGTACAGCATAGATGAATGTATAGAGCGCGGGCTTACCTATGCCGTGCCGCTGAAGGCAGTGCTGAAGCTGTACTGCACCGATCCGGAGCACGAGGACTTTGAAACTATGATTCAGGATGTGTACCTGGGCCCCGTGCCTTATATGACGCCTTCCGGATCATTCATTATCAACGGTGCCGAGCGCGTGATCGTTACGCAGCTGCACCGCTCGCCGGGCGTATTCTTCGGGCAGACTTACCACGCCAACGGCTCCAAGCTTTATTTCTCCAGAATTATCCCGTTCAAGGGTTCCTGGATGGAGTTTACTACGGATATCAACAATGTGATGTATGCCTACATCGACCGGAAGAAGAAGCTCCCGCTTACTACGCTGCTGCGCGCGATAGGCTATGAATCCGACAAGGATATCCTCCAGCTTTTCGATCTTGCAGAGGAAGTAAAAGCCACCAAGGCAAGCCTGAAAAAATACGAAGGCAGAACGCTCGCGGCACGCGTGCTGAATACCTGGTTCGAAGATTTTGTGGATGAAGATACCGGCGAGGTAGTTTCCGTGGAGAGAAATGAAATCATCCTGGACCGGGAGACCGTTCTTGAAAAAGAGCACATCGATATGATCCTGGAATCCGGCGTGAAGTCCGTGCTGATTCACAAGGAAAACTCCGGAGAGTTTACCATCATCCAGAATACCCTGCAGAAAGACCCTACCAACTCTGAGAAAGAAGCGGTGGAGTACATCTACCGTCAGCTACGCAACGCGGAACCGCCTGATGAAGAAACCGCAAGGGGCATCATAGAAAAACTTTTCTTCTCCGAGCAAAGATACTCCCTGGGAGAGGTAGGCAGGTACAGGCTGAATAAGAAGCTTGGGCTGAAGATCTCCGAGGATACTGAGGTTTTAACGAAAGAAGACATTATCGCCATCGTTCGCCACCTTATCGAGTTGGTGAACTCCAAGGCGGAGATCGACGATATTGACCATCTCTCCAACCGTAGGATTAAAACCGTAGGCGAGCAGCTTGCCGGTCAGTTCGGTGTGGGGCTGTCCAGAATCGCAAGAACCATCCGCGAACGAATGAATGTACGCGATAACGAGGTATTTACTCCAAGAGATCTTGTAAATGCCAAGACGCTCACCTCGGTTATCAACTCGTTCTTCGGTACCAACCAGCTGTCCCAGTTTATGGACCAGACCAACCCGCTTTCCGAAATTACCCACAAGAGAAGGCTTTCGGCACTCGGGCCGGGCGGGCTTTCAAGAGAGCGCGCAGGTTTCGAGGTGCGGGATGTGCACCACACACACTACGGCAGGATTTGCCCGATCGAGACGCCGGAAGGGCCGAATATCGGTTTGATCTCCTCGCTCGGTCTTTATGCCAAAATCAACAATTTGGGCTTCATAGAGACCCCATACAGAAAAGTGGAAAACGGCAGAGTAGATCTGGAATCTCCGGCGGTATATCTCAACGCCGAGGATGAAGAAGGCAAGGTAATCGCACAGGCGAATGTGGAAATGTCTGAAAGCGGCGACTTCGAGTCGGACAGGATCATCGCCCGTGTGGATGGAGACTACCCCGTGGTAGAGCCGCAGCAGGTAGATCTTGTGGATGTGGCACCGAACCAGATT
The DNA here is from genome assembly GCF_014961145.1 of Cruoricaptor ignavus. NCBI lineage: Bacteria > Pseudomonadati > Bacteroidota > Flavobacteriia > Flavobacteriales > Weeksellaceae > Cruoricaptor > Cruoricaptor ignavus. Next base: position 840,311 of record NZ_CP063145.1, on the reverse strand, counting down.
TCCGGTATCTCCGCCTCCCTTATCCCTTTCCTTGAGCACGACGATGCGAACCGCGCGCTGATGGGCTCCAACATGATGCGCCAGGCAGTGCCGCTCCTCCGCCCGGAAGCCCCAATCGTAGGTACCGGGCTGGAAAGGCAGGTGGCAAAAGACAGCCGCGTGCTCATCAACGCTGAAGGAAACGGCGTGGTAGAGTATGTGGATGCTGAGAAAATCGTGATAAAATACGAGCGTACGGAAGACGAGGAGCTGGTTTCCTTTGAGCCCGCAACAAAAACATACAACCTTACAAAATTCAGAAAAACCAACCAGAGTACCACCATCACCCTACGGCCAAATGTAAAAGTAGGAGAGCGTGTGGAAAAAGGACAGGTGCTCTGCGATGGCTACGCTACGGAAAACGGCGAGCTCGCCATCGGGCGGAACCTCGTGGTGGCATTTATGCCGTGGAAGGGGTATAACTTTGAGGACGCGATAGTAATCAACGAAAGAGTGGTACGCGAAGACTGGTTTACTTCCATCCACATCGACGAATATTCGCTAGATGTGCGCGATACCAAGCTCGGTATGGAGGAGCTGACTTCCGATATCCCAAATGTGTCCGAGGAGGCTACCAAAGATCTGGACGAAAACGGTATGATCCGCATCGGGGCAGAGGTAAAACCGGGTGATATTATGATTGGAAAGATCACTCCAAAAGGAGAATCTGACCCTACGCCGGAGGAGAAACTCCTGCGAGCCATCTTCGGCGATAAAGCCGGAGATGTAAAGGACGCATCCCTGAAGGCAGACTCTTCACTTAGCGGGGTAGTGGTAGATAAAAAACTCTTCTCCAGAAACATAAAGGATAAGAAAAAGCGCAGCGAGGAGAAACTAAAACTCGAGGAAATCGATAATGATTACCAAGTAAAATTTGACGAGCTTCGCGGTATCCTTGTGGAAAAACTCAATGTTTTGGTAAACGGCAAAGTTTCCCAAGGGGTAACGAATGACCTGAATGAAGAGGTAATTTCCAAAGGAACAAAGTTCACGCTGAAGCTCCTGCAGTCCATAGACGATTATGTGAACATCAGCGGAGCAGAGTGGACTGTGGATGAGGACAGGAATGAGCTGATCAATCAGCTGCTGCATAATTATAAGATTAAAGTAAACAGCATCCGTAGCGTGATGAACCGTGAGAAGGATGCCGTGACGATAGGTGATGAGCTTGCCCCGGGAATTATGAAGACGGCAAAAGTGTACATCGCTAAAAAGCGCAAGCTGAAAGTAGGTGATAAAATGGCGGGCCGCCACGGAAACAAGGGCATCGTTTCGCGGATTGTGCGCGAAGAAGATATGCCGTTCCTCGAAGACGGAACGCCTGTGGACATAGTGCTGAATCCACTGGGGGTGCCATCCCGTATGAACATCGGGCAGATTTATGAAACCGTTCTCGGCTGGGCAGGGCAGAAGCTTGGGCTGAAATTTGCCACGCCGATTTTCGACGGCGCATCGCTGGAAGAAATCACGAAGTACACCGATGAAGCCGGCCTTCCGAAATTCGGTAACACCTATCTGTATGATGGTGGTACCGGCGAAAGATTCACGCAGCCTGCCACTGTGGGCGTAATCTATATGCTGAAACTTGGGCATATGGTGGATGATAAGATGCACGCCCGCTCTATCGGCCCGTACTCTCTCATCACGCAGCAACCTTTGGGCGGTAAGGCTCAGTTCGGTGGTCAGCGTTTCGGTGAGATGGAAGTCTGGGCGTTGGAAGCCTTCGGTGCATCCAACATTCTTCGTGAAATCCTTACCGTGAAATCCGACGATGTGACGGGAAGAACGAAAACTTACGAGGCGATTGCCAAAGGTGAAGCAATGCCGGAGCCCGGTATCCCGGAATCCTTCAATGTATTGCTGCACGAACTGCAGGGCCTTGGATTGGATGTGAGGTTAGAGGAATAAATTTAAAAGACAAAAATCAATTATGATATTAAGGTATTGAGAAATTAGGTAGGATGCCGGTATTAAATTTCTTAATCTCTTAATCACAAAATCTCTTAATTAACAAATAAAAATGTCAAACAAAAATAAATCAAGTAGGTTTAATAAAATCACGATTGGACTGGCTTCGCCGGAATCCATCCTGCAGGAATCAAGAGGCGAGGTGCTGAAGCCAGAAACCATCAACTACCGCACGCACAAGCCGGAAAGAGACGGACTTTTCTGCGAGAAAATCTTCGGCCCGGTGAAGGATTACGAATGTGCCTGCGGAAAGTATAAGAGAATCCGCTACAAAGGCATAGTGTGCGATAGATGCGGTGTGGAAGTAACCGAGAAGAAAGTGCGCCGCGAAAGAATAGGCCACATCAATCTGGTAGTGCCGGTGGCACACATCTGGTATTTCCGCTCACTGCCAAATAAGATAGGCTACCTTCTCGGAATGCCGAGCAAGAAGCTGGATATGATCATCTACTACGAAAGATACGTGGTGATACAGCAGGGTGCGGCAAAGAAAGCCGACGGCTCCGACTTTGAGGAAATGGAATTCCTTACCGAGGAAGAATATCTGGACATCCTGGATACGCTACCTGCTGAAAATCAGTATCTTGAAGATTCTGATCCGAATAAGTTCATCGCAAAAATGGGTGCGGAAGCCGTGGAAGATTTGCTGAAAAGAATCGACCTGGATGCACTTTCTTACGACCTGAGACATAAGGCGCACAACGAAGGCTCTAAGCAGAGAAGAACGGAGGCGCTGAAAAGGCTGAATGTGGTGGAAGCGCTGCGAAGCGCCAATACAAGGATGATAAACCGGCCGGAATGGATGATAATGCGGGTGCTGCCCGTGATTCCGCCGGAACTTCGCCCGCTTGTTCCACTGGATGGCGGCCGCTTTGCAACATCCGATCTGAACGACCTTTACCGCAGGGTAATCATCAGAAACAACCGCCTGAAAAGGCTATTGGAAATCAAAGCGCCGGAAGTAATTTTGCGTAATGAAAAGCGAATGCTTCAGGAAGCGGTGGATTCACTTTTCGACAATACAAGAAAATCTTCTGCGGTAAAATCCGAGAGCAACAGGCCGCTGAAATCCCTTTCCGATTCATTGAAAGGGAAGCAGGGTAGGTTCCGCCAAAACCTTTTGGGTAAAAGGGTGGATTACTCGGCGCGTTCAGTAATCGTGGTAGGTCCGGATTTGCAGCTTCACGAATGCGGTCTGCCGAAAGATATGGCGGCAGAACTTTATAAGCCGTTCATTATCAGGAAGTTAATTGAAAGAGGCATTGTAAAAACGGTAAAATCTGCAAAGAGAATTATCGACAGGAAAGAGCCCGTTGTTTACGATATTCTGGAAAATGTGATGAAGGGCCACCCTGTCCTTCTGAACCGTGCGCCTACGCTTCACAGGCTGGGTATCCAGGCTTTCCAACCGAAAATGATCGAGGGTAAGGCCATTCAGCTGCACCCATTGGTAACCACGGCCTTCAATGCTGACTTTGATGGGGACCAAATGGCGGTGCACTTGCCGCTTGGCCCAGAGGCTATCCTGGAAGCGCAGCTGCTGATGCTGGGCTCTCAGAACATCCTGAATCCTGCAAACGGCTCGCCGATTACGGTGCCTTCTCAGGATATGGTGCTTGGGCTTTATTTTATGACCAAGGAAGCGCACTCTACCGAAGATCACAAGGTTTTGGGTGAAGGCCTTACTTTCTACTCACCGGAAGAAGCGGAAATCGCCTACAACGAAGGCAAGGTTTCGCTGAACGCTAAAGTACGGTGCAGGCTGCCAATCAAGGAAAATGGTGAAATCACCACGAAACTTACGGAAACTACGGTGGGTAGAATTCTGTTCAACCAAATCGTTCCAGAACAAGTAGGCTTCGTAAATGAGCTTTTAACGAAAAAATCTCTGCGGAATGTAATCGGCCGTATCTTGGCTGATACCGATTTCCCAACCACGGTGAAATTCCTGGACGATATGAAGGATATGGGCTACAGCAATGCCTTTAAGGGTGGGCTTTCCTTCTCGCTTGGCGACATTGTGGTGCCGGAAGAAAAGCAGCAGATGATTGCTCAGGCTGTGGAGAATGTGGATGAAATCCGTGCGAATTATAATATGGGTCTCATCACCGATACGGAGCGCTACAACCAGGTAATTGATGTGTGGACAAATACGAACGCCGGCCTTACGGAGATGATTATGAACAGGATGAAGACCGACCAGGGTGGCTTCAATTCCGTTTATATGATGCTGGATTCAGGTGCCCGTGGTTCCAAGGAGCAGATTCGCCAGCTTTCCGGTATGAGGGGGCTGATGGCGAAGCCACAGAAAGCCGGCTCCACAGGTTCGGAAATTATTGAAAACCCGATTGTTGCGAACTTTAAAGAAGGCCTTTCCATCCTGGAATACTTCATTTCCACGCACGGTGCCCGTAAAGGTCTTGCCGATACAGCTCTGAAAACTGCCGATGCAGGATATCTGACCAGAAGGCTGGTGGATGTGGCTCAGGATGTGATTATTACGGAGGACGATTGCCACACACTTCGCGGAACGGAAATTACGCCGCTGAAGAAGAACGACGAAATCGTGGAAAGAATTTCCGAGAGAATTCTGGGTAGAATTTCCCTGCACGACATCTATCATCCTGAAACGGACGAGAAAATCGTGGGAGCGGATGAACTGATTGACGAGAATTTAGCAAAAACAATAGAAAACCTTGGCTTAGAAAGCGTGGAAGTGCGTTCTCCGCTGACTTGCGAAGCGAGGAAAGGTATCTGCGCAAAATGCTATGGCAGAAACTTGGCAACCGGCAAGCCAATCCATATGGGTGAGGCTGTGGGCGTTATCGCGGCGCAATCCATCGGTGAACCTGGTACCCAGCTTACGCTGAGGACCTTCCACCAGGGTGGTACGGCAGGGAATGTCTCTGTAAATCCTTCCATCGTGGCAAGGAGGGATGGTATCGTGGAAATGGATGAAATCCGCACGGTAACTTCCGAGGATGAGAACGGAAACACGGCAGAAGTTGTAGTTTCGCGCTCTTCGGAATTCCGCCTTGTTTCGGATAATGAGCAGAGAACGCCACTGATGGTGGCCAACATTCCTTACGGTTCCGTAATTTCCGTGAAACCGGGTGCTAAGGTGAGCAAAGGCGATTTGATTGCAAAATGGGATCCTTACAACGCCGTAATCATCGCGGAAGCTTCCGGTAAAGTGGAGTACGAAGACATTATCCAAGGTACTTCCTTCCAGCTGGAAATAGATGAGCAGACTGGTTTTGAAGAGAAGGTAATCATAGAATCGAGAAGCCGCAAAGCCGTGCCAACACTTCGGGTGGTGGATGCGAAAGGTGAAGAGCAGAAATCTTACAACCTGCCTGTTGGAGCGCACCTTATGGTGAACGACGGCGAGAAAATCAAGGCTGGTAAGATTTTGATTAAAATCCCGAGAAAATCAGCGAAGGCAGGCGATATTACCGGTGGTCTTCCAAGGGTTACGGAGCTTTTCGAAGCAAGGAATCCATCCAACCCTGCCGTTGTAACGGAGATTGACGGGGTGGTATCTTACGGAAAAATCAAGCGTGGAAACCGCGAACTTATCGTGGAAGCGAAAACAGGCGAGAGAAAAACCTACCTTGTGAAACTTTCCAACCAAATCCTGGTGCAGGAAAACGACTTCGTTCGTGCTGGTACGCCGCTTTCAGACGGTTCCGTAACGCCGGATGATATCCTGAGAATCAAAGGACCTACCGCGGTTCAGGAATATTTGGTGAACGAAATTCAGGAGGTGTACAGATTGCAGGGTGTGAAGATTGATGACAAGCACTTTGAAATCATCGTGCGCCAGATGATGACGAAGGTTGAAATCGTGGATGGCGGCGATACGCAGTTCCTGGAAGGCTCGCTGGAACATAAATACGACTTCATCGAGGAAAATAATAGGATTTTCGGAATGAAGGTGGTAGTGGATGCAGGAGATTCCAAGGAGCTTCAGCCTGGGCAGATGATTTCCGCAAGAGAACTTCGCGATGAAAATTCCAAGCTGAAGAGGGAAGACCTGAAACTTGTGGAGGCAAGGGAAGCGCTTCCTGCAACGGCAACGCCGGTGCTTCAGGGTATCACAAGGGCAGCGCTTCAGACGAAATCCTTTATGTCCGCAGCATCTTTCCAGGAAACAACCAAGGTGCTGAACGAAGCAGCGGTTTCAGGTAAGGTGGACGAGCTGAACGGCCTGAAGGAAAATGTAATCGTAGGGCACAGAATCCCTGCTGGTACAGGCTTGAAGGAGTATCAGAATGTAATCGTAGGCTCTAAGAAGGAATTTGCAGATTACGAATAATTTTTCCGTTTGACGCTCAAAATAAGGCACCGTTGAAAAACTTTCCTTAACTTTGAGCGTCAAACTTTTTTAAACCTAAACAGAATAACAATGGACCAAAACCAAAACAACGACAACAACATTAACATCCAACTGAACGAGATGGTGGCTGCCGGTGCATATTGCAACCTTGCGCTTGTAAACCACTCGCCGTCTGAATTCGTGTTGGATTTCATCCAGCTTATGCCAGGCGTTCAGCAGGCACAGGTACGCTCAAGGGTAATCTTGGCGCCGCTTCACGCGAAGAGAGTTTTGAACGCGCTACAGCAGAACATCCAAAACTACGAGCAGCAGTTCGGCGAGATTAAGGAAGTTGAACCTTTCGTAATCGGGCAGAACAACAATGTTCAGGCATAAGTAAAATACTGGAATTATTTTTTATATCCGTCTCATATTATGAGGCGGTTTTTTTTATGATAATTGGCTGCATTAAAAAAAATTAACATTTTCTTAATATGCTGAAGACTTTTTAAATTTAATTTAGCGGTTTAAATAGGATTTATGAAAAAATATATTATATCCCTTCCGCTGATGCTCATCGCGCCGGCATTTCTCTATGCCCAAGAAATCAGAGGAACGGTGCAGAGCAGCGAGAGTGGCGAGGCGGTGGCTGGGGCAAATATTGTGCTTCAGCCTGGGAATATCCGTACGCAAACCGGGCTGGATGGCTCTTTCAGCTTTCTCAATCTGGAGGATGGAAGCTATAGCATCACCATTTCTCACCCAAGATTTCAGGGGGTGAATGAGGATATTACAGTTAGCAGTGATCAGGCTGTGACAGTGAGCTACAGCCTTTCCGATAAGGATGCGCGTGAAATCAGCGGAGTGACGATCCGTGGAATCCGCCGCCACGATACGGAGGGTATGGCAAGGAGGATAGAGCAGCGCGCACCAGAAGTGGTGAATGTGGTGTCAGGAAATGCCATACAGATTTCTCCGGATCTCAGCGTAGCCAATGTTATTCAGCGTGTGTCCGGCGTTTCCGTGGAGCGCAGCAGCAACGGCGAAGGCCAGTATGCGATCCTCCGAGGTATGGACAAGCGCTACAATTATACCTTAGTAAATGGCGTAAAAATCCCTTCGCCTGAAAACCGCCACAGATATGTGCCGCTGGATATTTTCCCTTCTGAACTTTTGGACAGGCTGGAAGTTTACAAATCGCTTTTGCCTTATATGGAAGGCGATGCGATAGGAGGGGGTGTAAACATGGTGATGAAAAGCGCACCTGCTGCCAGGGAGATTGCGGCAAATATGGCGGTGGGATATTCTCAGGCGCTGTTTGAGAGGAAGTTCCATTCGTTTGATACTTCCGATATTAAATTTAAATCTCCCTACGAGCGGTTCGGAAGATCTTATAATGCCACAGTGGCAGATTTCCCGAAAAGCAGGTATCAAATAGAAAGACTAAATGCCATGCCGAATTTTACGGGTGGCCTTACCCTGGGCAGAAGGTTTGCCGATAATAAGCTGGGCGTGCTCGCCGCGGTGAGCTATCAGAACAGCAACCGGATGACGGATAGTAAATTCTACTCCACATCCAATGTGGATACAATGAAGTACGGAGTCATTACCTCAGAATCCGACAGGAAATACTTTGAAAATCAGCAGCGTATGGGTGCTTACGGTATTCTTGATTTCAGAATCAACGCAAACCATCAGCTGAAATTGTTCAACTCTTTTATGCTGCTACGCAACACGCAGCTGAGGGAGAGCCTTACTGCCAATGCCTCCAATGCGAATTATGAGCCTTTGGCGGGAAACGCCGATCTCAGCTACTCCTACCGCTCCCGATTCACACAGCAGCGCATCTGGAACACTACTTTGCGTGGCGAACATAGCATCATCCCGGGCAGGTTCTCCCTTGACTGGTCGGGCGTAGTATCCTCAGCGGATAACCAGGTGCCTGATCAGACGAATTTCGGGACGCTCGGAATAAGGAGAAATTTTGTAGATACGCAGACCTCGCCGAACAATGCCTTTAGAACCTGGCTGAGGAATACGGATAACGACTATGCCGGGTATCTTAACTTAAAAGTAACGGTGGCTGACGGCTTTAACATCCTCGCCGGAGGGATGTACCGGGATAAGGAACGCAGCCATTTCTACAACAACTACTCACTCTATCCTGTGAGCAGGAACCATATTCTCGGAACGGATTTTATGGATGTAGCTGATATTCAGTATGATGTGGAAAATCCGAAAGGAGCGGTGGCCAACTCCCTGACCTACGATGCTGCGGAGAAGATCGCTGCAGGATACGGAATGCTGGAAGCTAAACTTGAAAAAATAGAACTGAGCGGCGGTATCCGTTTCGAGCATACGGACCAGTCTTACACGCTGCTCTTCCCGATGGGCGAAGACCGGCCGGAGCTTAGCCAAAAATATACCGATGCGCTGCCTTCGGCAAGTGTGAAGTATAAAATAACGCCTACGCAAAACCTGCGGGCTACTTATTTTAAATCCATCAACAGGCCAGGCTTCTTCGAGATTGTGCCTTCAAAACTGGTTTATGAGGAGTATTCTGAAAGAGGGAACCCGGATCTGAAGCGAGCCAAGGCAGATAATGTGGATCTTCGCTATGAGTTTTTCCCGAAAGCCTCCGATCAGTATATGGTGGGCGTTTTCTACAAGAATATCAAAGACCCTATCGAGTACACCTTGCAGCCGGATAAAACCCGCGGGCAGGACATTTTCTATTCTCCGGGCAACTTCGGCACCGCGGAAAATTATGGGGTAGAGGTGGATGTGATAAAGTTCTTCAGCAGTTTTGGTTTTAAGGCCAACTACACATACACGCACTCTGAAATCACCACTCCGAAATCCGTCCGCGTGCGCGATGCCGCAGGCAACCTGGAGACTATTACCCAAGATCAGAAGCGGCCTCTGTATGGGCAGAGTGAGCACATCGCGAATCTTTCCCTGCTTTACAAAAATCCTCAGTCCGGCTGGGATGCGCAGATTGCCGGCTCATACACCGGGCCGAGAATTTCCACAGTTTCCCAGTTTTTGGATAATGACATTTGGCAGAAGGGTTTCATCCAGATGGATGCATCACTTGAGAAAAGACTTGGCGATAGGCTGAGCATCTACGCAAAGGCGAACAACCTGCTGGATACGCCTATGAAACTCTTCATAAAAGGGGTGAATGAGCAGAATGCCGATATTGCCGGGCAGGATATTTCCAGCGGCGAAACACTGATCCGGAAAGATTTCTATAAACAAACCTATCTCCTTGGCCTCCGAGTGAAATTTTAACTAAAAATTTTATAAATGAAAATTCTAAGATATACACTTCTAGCTGCCTGCCTTGGTTTTATGTCCTGCGAGGATGCAAACCATGATGTGGATCTGTCCGAAATCAATTCCAGCTCTGCCGGCGTTTCCGGAGAGGTTTCTGGAACCTGGACGAGAAACAGCGTCGTAAAAGTATCCGGAGATATTGTGATCCCTGCCGGGAAGCGCCTCGTGATAGAGGAGGGCTGCACGGTGGAGATGGATGCCGAGGCGAAGCCGGAATTCATTGTGCTGGGGAATCTCTATGTAAAAGGCACTGAGGAAAGCCCGGTGAGGATTACCACCGTGAAAGAGCTCCGCACCCCCGATTCCTGGGGGCAGAACTGGGGCGGAATCTTATGCGGGCAGTCTGCGGAGGAAGTTCTTTTAGAGCACGCAATCATCGAATATGGCGGCGCATCCACTACTCAGTCTTCGCTTTCTGTAAAACTTGGGCTCTACAAAGCTGCAGCCGGAGAGAATCTTCCGGCGATATGGTTTTCAAACAGCAACGGGAAGCTTGTGATGAAGAACTCAATTATCAAAAACTTCTTTGATGATTCTACTTACTTCGATGGCGGGCAGCTCATCATTACGGGAAATAAATTCTACACCACCGGGAAAAGCGGCGGCGAGGGTGTAAATATCAAGTCGGGCACGCTTGCGGATGTAAGCTATAACCTGTTTTATTCCAACAATACCAACGCGATGAAGCTTTCCAACGCGGGCGACAGATCTCCCCAGGCGCATGTAGTAGCATACAACAATACGATACTGAATACCGGCTGGCGGAGACCGAGCATAAAAGGCGGCTCCATATGGCTGGAGCAGACGGTGCATGCAGAAATCTACAACACACTTTTCGTGAATACGCGTTTCGGAGTAAAGGAGGATACCAAAAAGCCTAAGGATGCGCGCTCCGCCATAGCGAACAATCTATACTATGGCCATAATGCGGAAGCGGTAAAAGGCTTTACGCCGAACGGGAAAGATCAGGTGGGGGGAGTAAACGATATCCTCGATACCAAGACACCTGGCGCCAACGACCCGAAATTTGTAAACTATCCACTGAATACCGATATGTATAATGCTGTATTCAATCCGGAGTGGGATTTCCGGCTGATGCCGGGCTCGCCGGCCATCGGTAAGGGCAAAACGAACATCACCAAAAACTTCCCGAAAGGTCTGGTGATGGATGGAATAACCTATGAATCCCCCGCGCCATCAGCGACGATAGGTGCGTATGGAGTTAAATAATTTTATTATGAAAAAATTTGTAAGAGTAGCAGTTTTTTCTGCAATCATTATTTCTTGCAAAACTACGCAGCAGAGCGCGGCTATTTCGGAAGAGGTGATACAGCCTGCCGTCATTACCCAGCCAGTAAAGCACGATACGGACGACCCCGCCATTTGGATTAATAAAAAAGACCCGTCCAAAAGCCTGATTGTAGGCACAGATAAGGATAAGGACGGTGCGCTCTTCGTTTTCGATCTGGAGGGGAGGATTATTCCTGAGCTTACCGTTTCCGGACTACAGCGGCCAAATAATGTAGACATCGCCTACGGCTTGAAAATCAATGGTAGACCGACAGACATCGCGGTAACTACCGAGCGGCTCACACACAAACTGCGCATTTTCTCTCTTCCGGATATGAAGGCGGTGGACGGCGGCGGTATACCTGTTTTCGAAGGCGAGGCTGGCGAAGGCTTCCGCGATCTTATGGGCATCGCATTATACACCGCCCCCGACGGGAAAATTTACGCCATTGTAGGGAGGAAGACGGGTCCTGCTGAGGGATACCTTTGGCAATACCTCCTGGAGGATGATGGCAGAGGCGTAGTAAAAGCCGATTTGGTTCGGAAATTTGGAAAATACAGCGGCAAAAAGGAGATAGAGTCCATCGCGGTAGATAATGAAAACGGCTTCATCTATTACTCCGACGAGCAGGTGGGCGTTAGAAAATACCACGCCGATCCTGCTAAAGGCAACGAGGAACTGAACCTGTTTGCTCAGACTGGTTTCGCATCCGATCACGAAGGAATATCGATCTACAAGACCGGGCCCAAAACTGGCTACATCCTGGTCTCCGATCAGGGAGCCAATAAATTCCATATCTTCCGCAGGGAGGGCAACAGGCAGGAACTGCTGAAAGTAGTAAAAGTGGCAGCGCAGGAGAGCGACGGCTCCGATATGGTTAGCATTCCGCTGAATGATAAATTCCGCCACGGTATGTTTGTGGTGATGAGTACCGACCGCACCTTCCACTACTATCGCTGGGAAGACATCGCGGGGAAAGATTTGAAAATCAACAAATAAAAAGAGGCTGCAGTAATGCAGCTTTTTTTTTGCAAAATGCTTAAGCGCTCTTTGCGGAATAGCTGCTCAGCGCAGTGGCACGCCTGTACTCCTCCGGGCCGCGCAGGCACTGGGCATACAGTCGGTACCAGCTTGCGTTTGCCCTCGCGCCGTAAGATTTCAAGTCGAAATTTCCTTCGGAAAGGAAATATTTCACATAATCAAAATTCGGGCGGTGCCTCCGCAGCGCGCGCTTCCTCAGCGGACAGAAATTTTGTGTAAATAATGCCTCCGCGCCAGCACTTCGAAATACATTAAAATAGTTGAAATGTTTCTCCGCTGCCTGAATGAGTTTCTCGTCCGAAAGTGAGCCAGCTCCGTGATTTTTTGCCTCAAATTTTGTCTCAAAAGCAGCACCTCGGAAGATGTTCAGAAACTCGCCGACAAAAGTATTCCCGCTCTGCCGGAATTCCACCCAGACCAGCTCATCATTAATCTCAAAACTTAATTGGAAACTTTGCGGAGCAATCTTAGAATCTAAATCTTGCGTGCCGGAAATTGCCGCCGCTGCCGTGATAAAATCATTCATTGAAAAAAAATTTTATCAGGAAAAACGCAAGGCAAACTTCTTATATTTTGGCAAAGCCCTCATACTGTACCACCGTGGATTCTGGTCTCTCGGTTGGTGTCCGCCATTGCGGATCTCCTGATGATTATTTGGCAAATTTATAAAACTTTTTTAATCTACGAAAATTTTCTCTCAACTTTCTAAAAACTGTCTGTAAATTTCCTCACCGCTGCGGATGGAATTAATAGCCCAGCGGATTTTTAGAGGGAGCTGCATTTCAGGGCGGAGTTTATGGTCAATACCGTTCTGGATCAGTTTCTGTTTAAGATCGTAGCAGCAGATTGCCGCAGCCACCGAGACATTGAAACTTTGGGTAAAACCATACATCGGTATGGCGAGCGTTTCGTCGCAAAGTTCAATGAATTCCCCTGAAACACCCTGCCACTCGGTGCCGAATATCAGGGCAGCCGGCTGGGCGATTTTAAATTCTGGCAGCGGGACGGCATCGTCCTCCGGTGATACCGCGATGAGTCTGTACCCGCGCCTTTTAATTTTTTCCAGTGAAGTGATGCTGTGCGGGAGCCGCTCGATTTCCACCCAGGTATCGGCGCCTTTGGTCACCTCCAGATTCGGCTTGAAGATATTTTTTTTCTCCATCGCCACCACTTTGTGGAAACCGCAGGCTTCGGCGCTACGCACAATCGCCGCGGCATTCCGGAACTGGTAAACATCCTCCAGCACGGGCAAAACAAAATCTGAGCTTTCTGATGCGAAAAACTCTATTTTGGCAAGCCGCTCGGCGGTAAGGAACTGTTTTAAATATTCATAAATTTCCTGCTGGGATTTCATTCTGCAAAAATATTTCAGTATTTTTAAAAAATGAAAAGAAAAGTTCTGCTGATCTACACAGGCGGCACCATCGGGATGGAGAAAGACTACGAAACGGGGAGCCTCCGCCCGTTTGATTTCGGGAAAATTTTCCAAAAACTTCCCGAGCTGGGTTTAATAGAAAGTGAAATTGCCGTCCATTCTTTCAAAAATCCGGTGGATTCCAGCGATATGGGGCCTGCGGAATGGAAGGAAATTGCAGAAATAATTCAAAAACATTATCAGGAAACGGATGGCTTCGTGATTCTCCACGGCACGGATACTATGGCATACACTGCTTCCGCGCTGAGTTTTATGCTGAAAAATCTTCGCAAACCGGTAATTTTAACGGGCTCGCAATTGCCGATTGGTGATTTAAGAACAGATGCGAAAGAAAATCTGCTGACGAGCATTTACTACGCATCTCTTTACGATAACGAAGACGCTGTAATTCAGGAAGTTGCACTTTATTTTGAATACAAGTTGTTGCGTGGTAACCGCTCGCTGAAATATTCTGCCGAATATTTTGATGCCTACCAAAGCCCGAACTGGCCGGCGCTCGGGCAGAGCGGCGTACACCTGAATGTTGTGAAAGAGGCGCTGTACCGAGGGCAGCAGAGGAAGGCGTTTTCGGTAGATGCGCATCTTGCCGAAGGGGTGGTATTCTGGCGCATTTTTCCAGGGATGGACTTGGAAATTTTACTTTCGCTGCCTCAGCTTCGCGTGTTGATACTGCAAGTTTACGGCTCCGGAACGGTACCGAATGACGGAAAAACCGCGGAGACTTTGCGAAAACTTCGGATGAAAAATATTGATGTGGTGGTGATCAGCCAATGTGTTTCCGGGAAAATTTCGTTCGGCAAGTATGAAAACAGCAATGTTTTTACGAAATTAGGTGCCATCAGCGGTGGAGATCTCACTGCGGAAGCGGCTATTACCAAAGCTATGCACATTCTCGATAATCCTCAGTACACTGGTAGTTTTGCAGAAAATTTTGCAAAAAACCTCTGCGGCGAAATCTCGGAATAAAACTTTGCCAGGATAGAAAAAAATTCCTATTTTTGCAAACCACAAAGAAAGGTGCTCGAGTGGTTGAAGAGGCTACCCTGGAAAGGTAGTATACGGGTAACCGTATCGAGGGTTCGAATCCCTTCCTTTCTGCTGATCCTGGAAATTCCAGGATTTTTTTTATTTCTGATTAGTTTTTTTCTTGCATTTTTCGCAGTAATCCTTTAAGTTTGTTGCCTTATTTGCAACAATATGAAGTTAAAATTATCTGCTGCAATAGTTGTGATACATGTCGCAACAAACTTAGCGCCCGCACAAACCGTGAGGGTGTTCGAAGATGTGCCTTTCTATAGTATGTACCACTATCTTGGCGAAGGGCAGCAGCTACCGCCCGAAGCATTTTCGCAAATTCCGGCTGGTGCCATCCGCATTCACGGCTATGAGAGGGATATTATTTCCCGAAAACTTTCCTCGGAAGAAATCGCGCAGTTTGGCAACGGCCTGAAAATGAATGTGAAAATAAAGGCAGCCTGCGATAATTATGACAGGATTGCCGGTGTGAATTTGGCGCTGGTTCCGAAAGGTCTCCGCACTTATACCTGGGAAAATCAGCAGGTGCAGCGCATAGAAATCGGCAGGTTCATCACGCCGTTTATGAACAAAAACAAGATGCCGAACGAAGTGCCGTACAGCTTTCAGGTGGATAATGTATCACAGATTGTGCACGATGCGAAGCTTGCCGCTCTTTATGATTTCTGGATTGAATTTCGTGCTGATGGCTATTCTGAAGCGGCGAATTCTCAGGTGGCAGGCTGCGCTGGAAGAACGGATGTTTTCCGCGGAGATTTGGAGTTTGTATCGTCTCAGCCATTTCAATCGGTTGGGCAAAATGCTCTGCTGCCACTTCAGTACAGGAAATATCTGAATAATTACAACGCCACGGATGTAGAGGGGCAAACCACTAGAATTGTGAATTTTACGCTTCAGGAGCCTATGAATGATGCCAGGCTTCACTTAATAATTTCCAACCACGGTGCAAACAGCGGCGGCGAAGAATACAACCGCAGGAAGCACTTCGTTTATGTGGACAATCAGCTGGTGATGGAGTTTACGCCCGGCGGAAAAAGCTGCGAAGATTTTAGGGTTTATAATACGCAGGGCAACGGAATTTACAGCTCTTCGCCACGTACACTGAGACGATGGGTAAGCTGGAGCAACTGGTGCCCCGGAGATTTGATTCCGAACCGCGAAATCCATCTGGGCAATCTTTCCCCTGGAAATCACACAGTGAAGATAGATGTGCCGGATGCTAAGTTTGTAGGAAAACAGGGCTATTTCCCGATTTCGATGTATCTTCAGAATGCGCCTTCCAACGCTGAAAAATGCGCACAACCCTACGACCTAAAAATCACCGAGCAAAGCGGTACGAAGGTAACTTTGGAATGGAAGGATGAGCCGGCGACAACGCAGTGGCAAACGCTTTGGGGCAGATACAACACCTACGCAGGCCTGATGGATGAAAAACTGCAGGAGGTAAGCGGAGAGCCGAAAGACACAAGGGCAGACCTGATGGATGGCTACCGCTACGAAGCCTTTGTGCAGGCGAAATGCAGCAACGGGTTAAGCAGCGGCTTTACTTCCGCCGTTTACACCACGGTAATTATGGGTACCGATGAAATTTCGCAGGGCAAGTTTTCCATTTATCCAAATCCCGTGAAGGATGTAGTAAAAGTGGAGAGCACTGAGAAAATAGAGAAGGTGGCACTTTTCAGTTGGGATGGTAAAAAATTAGTTGAACAAAATCATAATGTTCTAAATATCAGCAATTTACCGAAAGGAATTTACTTGCTAAAAGCAGATTTCAGCAATGGAAAATCGTCCACGAAAAAAGTGGTGAAAGAGTAGGGCGTTTGTTCGTTGCGTTTTTTGTGTGTGCCAGCTTTTCGCCGCCTACCACATATTATTTATCATTAAAATTCTTATAATTCCAACCGGCAAGGAAAATGCCCGCGGTTTCTGTGCGAAGGCGCTGTTTGCCAAGGCTTACAGATTTTATGCCGTGAGATTTTAGCAGAGAAATTTCCTTCTCGGAAAAATCGCCTTCAGGACCGATGAGAAATGTAAGGCTTTGATAATGAGGGATTTCCGATAAATCAAGTCGTTCCAAATTTTCGTGGCAGTGGCATACGAAGGAGTTTTCCGGTGGGAGATTTTGCACGAAATCTGAAAGTTTTACAAGCCCGTTGATTTTCGGGAAATGAAAGCGCAGGCTCTGCTTGGATGCTGCAATGCATTGTTTTTCAATGCGTTCCAAATTTAGAATCTTCCGTTCGGATTTTTCTGTGAGAAGGAAGGTGATTTCCGAAATGCCTAATTCTGTGGCTTTTTCCACGAAAAATTCGGTACGGTCGATGTTTTTCGTTGGTGCAATGGCGATGTGTAGCTTCGTCGAAAAATCCGGAAGATTTTGAAAGATTTCAGGGTTTTGAAGCGTTGCTTTTTTCCCTTCGAAAATTAAACTGCCTTTTGCCAAATTGCCCTGCCCATCGGTGATGTGGATTTCTTCGCCAGCCTTCATTCTCAAAACTTTTGAGATGTGGTGCTGCTCATCACTATTGATTTCGATTTCCGGAAAAATGCTTCCGACAAATAATTTCATCAGTAATTAATTTTCAAAATCTTTAGCAAAATCATAGCGTGCAGTGGCTGAAACTTCCAAATCTGCAAATTCTCTTCGGGCAAATTTCAACTGGGCAACCATAGCAATCATCGCAGCATTATCGGTGGTGTATTCAAATTTCGGGATGTAAATTTCCCACCCCAATTTTTGCTGATTTTCCTTCATTGCAGCCCTCAGTTCGGAATTTGCAGAAACTCCGCCTGCTATTGCTACTTCATTGATATTCAAATCTTTAGCGGCTTTCTCCAGCTTTTCCATCAAAATTTCCACAATTGCTTTTTGAACCGATGCACAAAGGTTGTTCAGGTTTTCGGCGATGAAATTTGGATTATCCTTCAGCTGTTTCTGAATGAAATAAAGCACCGAAGTTTTAATGCCGGAAAATGAATAATCGTAGCCGTCCAACTTTGGCTTCCCAAACTGAAACTCCGGCGTTCCGGATTTTGCAAGCCGGTCGATAATTGGGCCGGCAGGATAATCCAGCCCGAAAATTTTCCCGATTTTATCGAAAGCTTCACCGGCTGCATCGTCGGTCGTTCTACCGATGATTTCCATTTCGAAAAAATCTTTCACCAAAACAATCATCGTATGTCCGCCGGAAACCGTAAGGCAAAGGAACGGGAACTTCGGCGGCTCAGGATTGGCATCGGCAATGAAGTGCGCCAGAATGTGCGCCTGGAGATGATTGACCTCTATGAGGGGAACGGAAAGACTCATCGCCAAACTTTTCGCGAAGGAAGTGCCCACAAGCAGCGAACCGAGCAAACCGGGACCACGCGTAAAACCAATTGCCGAGATGTCATTTTTTCCTATATTTGCTTGCCTTAGCGCTTGCTGTACCACGGGCACTATGTTTTGCTGGTGGGCCCTGGAAGCAAGTTCTGGCACTACGCCGCCATAATCGTTGTGGATGGCCTGCGATGCTGCTACATTGGAAAGAATTTCGCTGCCGCGAATTACCGCTGCAGAAGTATCATCGCAGGAAGATTCGATAGCAAGAATGATGGGCTGGCTCATAATTTATGGCAAATTTAGGTAATAATAAAAATCGCCGGAAATCTTCCGTGGAAAAGGGTGTGGAAAAAGTACGCCACGCTGCGGAAGATGCTCGTCAGCTGGCATCTGATGCCGTAAACCATCCGGTGGAAACGGCTCAGGAATTTGCTGGACAAGCAGCCAGGGATGTCACCAATTATAAATGGTGGGCCAAGCTTTTGTTAATTTTGTTCTGGAGTGGGCTGACACTCATTACGCTGATATTAATCGCTGTAAATCTGGATGTTACAAAAAGATGGGCGGCACAGCAGGCCCTGCAAATTCTGAATCAGGATTTCAAGGCGGAGATGAGAACGGGCGTGGTGACGGTGGATTATTTCGGCGATGTGAAAATTGAAGATCTGCGCATCAAGGACTACCGGGGTCTGGAGTTCATCAAGGCTAGGGAGTTCCGCGCGAGATCAAACTGGATTGCTCTGGCGGCAAACGCACTCAGCAAAAATAAAAACAACAGCCTCAGCTTCGACGCCCTCCAGCTGCGGGATGCTGACATCCGTGTGATCACTTACAAGGGTGATAGCATATCGAATTTTATCAGATATATCAATCTGTTTGACAGCGGGAAAGAGCGCGACCCGGATAAGCCGCCCTTCCAGCTGAATTCCAGAGTGGAGCTCCTCAGCTCCAGGCTCTCCATCGTTAATGAAAACAGTGAAGAAGATGAAGGCCGCTGGCTGGATGCGAAAAATGTAAACCTGATAGTGCCGAAACTCAGGGTGAACGGACCTGATGTAAAGGCACAGGTTAATAACTTCAGGTTCACCACGCGGCGCTGGGGCAAGGCCCACACCGTGGATACCTTTTCGGGCGATCTGGAGCTTACTAAAAGGCACCTTAGCCTAAAGAATCTCACATTTTATACCGATCATTCTCTGCTGCAGGGAGATTTAGAATTTATCCTTGACCCAAAAACCGGCTGGCAGGATTTTGCCGACAAAGTTCGCTGGAATCTGAAGTTGCAACCCGGCAGTTTCGCCAGCGGGTACGACATCAGCTACTTTGCGACTAACTGGGATAATTACGGTGATTTCAGAATTTCTGGGAAGATGACCGGCCCGCTGAATGATTTCTATCTGGAGAATTTCGTGGTCGGGGGTGCGGGCGTAAGCATAGCGACGAAAACGGCAAGGCTTAAAAGTTTACTGCACAAAAATGAAGATTTTCGGATCGAGAGCCGTACTCTCAGTTTCGACCTTACTTACCAAGGCCTGAAAGCTTTGATGCCCACATTCGTCGCGGAGAAGATGGGAAATTTTGCGGACGGCTTCGGCAGAATGCGCTATGCCGGGCAAGCGCGGGTGACGCCAAAACAGGTCTTCATCCCGAGCGGCAACCTGATTGCAGAAATCGGGCAGGCCTCGGTGAGAAATTTTTACCTCGAGAAATTCGATACAGATACTCCGGTTTACCGTGGGTCGGCAGATTTTACCAACCTGAATGCTGCCGCCATTACTCACAATAAAACCGTGGGGCTCATCACCGGAAAAGTAATCCTCGAGGGGCAAAGCTTTGATGTTAACAAGATGATAATCAATGCGAAAGCAGAAATTGAACGCATCGAAATTCTCGAGAAAGTTCTGAAGAAAGTATCCCTTGATGGGCTTCTGGACAAAAAAACTTACCGAGGTATTATTTCATCCAAAGATGCTAACGCAAGGGCGGACATCCGGGGTTTTTTTGATTTCAGTACGAGACGGTTTTCCGCTGATTTTCAGGGGGATATTGATTATTTAAACCTTGCCTACTTCTCCGAATCTCCGCAGAGGCAAATCCTGAAAGGATTGATAAATGCAAAGCTTTCAATGACGGATCTATCTGATTTACAGATGGATGCAGAGCTTTCGGATGTAGATTCGTATGCGGGCGGACAGCATTTCCAAATCACAAGCGGCAGCCTAAAGACCTGGCTAGAAGGCGGCTCGCGTATCGCACAGGCGCACCTGCCAGGCATCGCTGAGGGAGAGATTCGCGGAAATTTTAGCCTAGAAGATTTGCCGCGAATGGTAGAGAGCGGACTCTCGAAAATACTCGCTGGTTCCGGCAACCAGAGGACTTATCGGGGGCAGGATTTTAGTTTGAATTTCATTGTAAACCAAGGGTTGATGAATTATTTCCTCCCTGAACTTCGCTTACCGGAGGGAGCGATGATTGCAGGCCGCTACCTTGGGAACAGTAATGATTTGCAACTGGATATCTCTGCAAGAAGCCTCAATTATCAGCTGAAAAATGAGGCGGATGCTACGGACGAAATTTCGGCGGATAATGAACTTGCTGTGAAGGATCTTAATCTGAAAATAGATACAGGGGCGCCTCAGAAACAGTTTTTGCTTTCCGCCTCCCGTGCGGATTTTGGAAATAATATCTTCCGGGATATTGCGCTTACTGGAGATAAAAGTAGCGAGGAGATGCTTGCCGTAGATGCCCGTTTTCTGCACGGAACCACGGCGGAGGACGCTCAGGACAAACTTCAGCAGTATGCGCTAAGCCTTACCCAAACCACCGATGCGGCGGGAGATTATGTATTCCGGTTTAATGATACCGGCATTAAATTCCGTGGTGTGCAGTGGCAGATTGGCGACGGCGAGGGAAGCCACTCTATAGTTTTCAGAAAGAAACAGGGCGATTTTCTCGTACAAAATCTCAGACTTTTTTCGGATGACAGCGAACTTTTAATTCGGAATGCGAAATTTAAATCAGCAGAGGATTTAAGCCTTGATGCGGCGGCGAAAAACTTTCAGATTGCAAAGATTTTTGAGATGCAGGGTGCGGATCAAAGCATTGACTTTCAAGGGGTTGCCAACGGAGAGATTAAACTGGATGTAAAAGGTAAGGTTCTGCAGCCGAAGCTGAACCTCACGGTGGATGATATCCTGATGAGCGGCAGCGATATGGGAAGGCTGGTGCTGAGTGCAAAAGAAAGCGGGGTGGCAAATATTTTCGACATCGATGCCAGGATAGTTTCATCCGAAATATTCGGTGCTGATAATCTGAAAGTTACCGGAACCGTGGATGCCAACTTTGCATCTCCAAAGCTGGATGTTTCAGCCAAAATGAACGATTTCCAGCTGGCATTTGCGCAGGAATTTCTGAAAGGAGTTTTCAGTAATATCCGTGGATATGCCAATGGCGAACTGAAAATCGGCGGAAACTTCAAGGATCTGGATTACAGCGGGGACATCGCACTTTCCGGATTTGGGATGAAGCTGGATTTTACCGGCGCTGATTATTCCTTTGAGGATACAGTGATCAATTTATCCCGTGGCTTGGCAATTTTGAACAACATCCAGGTTTCCGACGGAAGGCCAAATTCCTCGGGCAATATATCCGGAACCATCCAGTTTGAGACGCTGTCGAATATGGGGGTGAACCTCATTATGCGTGCCGATAATCTCATATTGTTAAATACTACGGAGAAAGATTCAGACCTGTTTTGGGGCAGGGTGTACGGGCAGGGAGACCTCTTCGTCTCCGGGCCGCTCTCTTCTCTGGACATCAGTACGCCGAATATGAAAGCTCTGAACAACAGCGTTTTTACATTCAACAGCGATTCTACTTCCAATGTGGAGGAATTTAAAATGCTGAGATTTCTAAAAGCAGATGAAACAGGGAGAATAATCGCAGAACAGAAAAAACCTGCCGGCCCGGGCATCAATATCGATTTTACGCTGGCAGTGGACAAGGGGACTACCGTGAATGTCCTTGTGGGTGAGGATGTAGGCGATATTTCCGTGCGCGGTACGGCGGAAAAACTGAGATTCCGGCTATTCCGAAGCGGCGAAATTATTATGAATGGCGATTACCTTGTGGATAACGGAACTTTCGTAAGCCGAGCGGTGCTGGAGCGCACCTTCCAGATCGTGAGGGGCAGCAGCATCCGCTGGGATGGGGATGTGATGGAGCCCCAGCTCACCATCAATGCCAACTATATGCGCACCGTGACCAACGCGGGGCCATATCTCAATGTCGGCTCGCTTCCGCCGATCGCTGTGGTGCTGGGGGTTAATATTACCGGCACGCTGAACAGCCCGGAGGTAAATCTGGATGTGACGGCCCCGGACTTGTCCTCCCAGCTGAAAGAAACGCTTGCAACCAAGATGAGCAATGAGGATGAGAAGCTCATCCAGTTCGGCTCCGTGCTGGTGCTGAACAGTTTCAACCTTTCCGGGACTGCCGGGCTGGATTTCGATGTTTCCAACCAGCTGGAATCTTCCGGCTACAACCTCCTCTTCAAGCAGCTGGGCTCTGTACTGAATACCATCAGCAATGAATTTCAGATTGATATGAACTACCTGAAGGGGGACGATATGACCAACACGGGAGACCGCGCCAATGCCACAGTGACCTTCTCCCTCTCCCCCCGTGTGAGCATCCGCACCGGCCTTGGCGTCCCGGTAACCAAGACGGAGGATGCCAACAACAGCTACCTCTCTGGCGAGGGCATCGTAGAGTATGACTGGAGTAAGGCAAACGACGGCACCCGGCTACTGCGCGTATACTCAAAACCTTCTAATATCGGGCTGGTTGCCGGTACCGCAACGGGCAGCCCATCTGCCAACCAGACCTATGGCGTAGGGGTAGTGTATAGCAAAAGTTTCAATACAATATTCCGGCGCCGGAATAGAACCAGAAAACCTGCTGACAGCATCCGAACCGACAGCACTGGCTCATCAAGAAATGTGAACTGAATGTTAAATTTTATCGGAAATTTATACTCTGGCTATTATTAGCACAAAATTTGTAATTTTGTAAAAATTATTTCGGAAAATTTAAAAATACACTATGAAATTTCAACTGGACGAAATCGACAAACAAATCCTGGATTACCTCGTGAATAACACCCGGATGCCGTTCACGGAAATTGCCAAGCAAATGGATGTTTCAGCAGGAACAATCCATGTACGCGTGAAAAAGATGGAAGACGCAGGCATAATACTCGGCTCCTCGCTTACTTTGGATTATTCCAAGCTGGATTTTAATTTTACTGCTTACGTTGGAGTTTTTTTGACAAAATCTAACCGTACACAGGAGGTTCTTGAAGAAATTTCAAAAATTCCGAATGTTATTGAGATGAGCGTTCTCTCTGGTAAGTATAATATTTTCTGCAAGATCCGGGCAAAAAATACTGAAGACGCAAAACGCGTGATCTATATGATCGATGACATCGAAGATGTGATGCGCACCGAAAGTATGATATCAATGGAAGAGTATCTATGCGACCGCAATAAATTGATACAGGCTATAGAACTGTAAATTTTCTTATAATATTTGTAAACTTTTGAGGACCTCGGTTTTCAAAAGTTTTTTATTTTTGAATATGGACGACAATTATTTTGGGAATGTTCCCGAAAAGCCTACACTGCCTTACTACATCGGCATCGCAGTACTTTTGGTGGCGGCGTTTCTCAGCGTGAATACAGACCTGGCGCTGTTCAGCGAAAGGAAGGATGTGGAAATTCAGGACTGGTATTTCTGGCTGATTTTCTCCATCGACTTGGCGATTTTTGCCTGCGTAATTTCTATGCTTTTTCAAAGGAAAATAGGCGTAATTGCAATGCCCGTACTTGTTGTGCTGCATTTTATGTTGCACCGCTTTTATCTCTCCACCTTCCTGTACTTCGATGTGCAGCTACTTTTCGTGTATTTTGCCGTGGGATTATTTATGGTAATTCCACGGTGGAAATTTTTCCGTTAAGATTTTTTGAATAAAAAAGCGTTGGTTAAAAATTATCCAACGCTTTTTATTTTAATCCTAATTTTTTACCAATCTCTTTACCGCTTCAGTTACCGCAAAGGAATCAATTCCATATTTCCTCATCAGTTCGGCCGGTGTTGCAGATTCGCCGAAAGTATCGTTCACTGCCACAAATTCCTGCCTTGTCGGTCTTTTTCTTGCGAGCATTCCAGCAACGGATTCACCTAAACCACCGAGATAATTATGCTCTTCCGCCGTTACGATGCAGTTGGTTTTTTCAACCGATTTTAAAATAATTTCTTCGTCTAACGGCTTGATTGTGTGGATGTTAATTACTTCGCAGGAAATGCCATCCTTCGCCAATTCTTCCGCCGCAACCAGAGATTCCCACACCAAATGCCCCGTGGCCACAATCGTCACATCCGTTCCTTCCTGCAGAAGAATGCCTTTTCCGATTTCAAACGGCATATCTTCCGGGATGAAAACCGGAACCGCCGGCCTTCCAAAGCGAAGATAAACAGGCCCATCAAAATCTGCGATGGCAAGCGTTGCCGCCTTGGTTTGGTTGAAATCACAAGGATTAATGACCGTCATTCCGGGCAGCATTTTCATCATCCCGATATCTTCCAAAACCTGATGGGTAGCGCCATCTTCACCCAATGTCAAACCTGCGTGAGAAGCGCAAATTTTCACATTTTTCCCGGAATAAGCGATGCTCTGCCGAATCTGATCGTAAACCCGTGAAGTAGAGAAATTTGCAAAAGTTCCGGTGAATGGAATTTTGCCATTTATCGCCAGGCCAGCAGCAATCCCCATCATATTGGCTTCCGCGATGCCCACCTGGAAAAATCTTTCCGGCGCCTTTTCGATGAAGCCTTCCATTTTCAGCGAGCCAATCAAATCGGCGCAAAGTGCCACAACATCTGGATTATCAGCAAGTTGCGCCAATCCTGCGCCAAATCCGCTTCTTGTATCTTTTTTGTCTGTGTAAGTGTATTTCATTGCCTGATGAAGGTTTCATCCAAAAATTAATAATCGCCCGGTGCTTCCAGGTATAGCTGCTTGATGCCCAGCGCAAGTTGCTCGTCATTTGGCGCCTTGCCGTGCCAGGAATGCGTTCCCATCATATAATCCACACCGCTGCCCATCTCAGTATGAAGGATGATGGCCACTGGTTTTCCCTGCCTGGTTTTAGATTTTGCAAAATTCAGAATAGCAATCACGGCTTCCAGATCGTTGCCATTTTTTTCTTCCAGAACTTCCCAGCCGAAAGCGGAAAGCTTGGCGTGCAAATCGCCGAGAGACATCACATCATCTACATCCCCGTCGATTTGGCGGTTGTTATAATCGATGGTAGAAATCAGGTTGTCCACCTTGTGATGCGCGGCGAACATCAGCGCTTCCCAGATTTGGCCTTCCTGTAATTCGCCGTCACCGTGAAGTGAGTACACAAGATTTTCATCGCCATCCAGTTTTTTGCCCAATGCTGCACCGATGGCCACGGAAAGTCCCTGGCCGAGCGAGCCGGATGCTATGCGAACTCCCGGCAAACCTTCGTGCGTTGTAGGATGCCCCTGCAATCTTGAATCGAGTTTTCGGAAGGTGGCAAGTTCCGGAATCGGGAAGAAGCCGAAGCGTGCCAAAGTTGAGTAAAAAACCGGGGAAATGTGGCCGTTTGAAAGGAAGAACAGGTCTTCGTTTTTGCCTTCCATTGTGAAAGGAAGTTTGTAATCCATAATGACGCCGTAGAGTGCCACGAAAAATTCCGTGCAGCCCAATGAACCGCCGGGATGTCCGGAATTTACGGCGTGTACCATTCTCAAAATATCCCTACGAATCTGTATCGCCTTGATTTTCAGCTCATCAAGATTGTAATCCATACCAAAATCTTAGTCTGCGAATTTAGGGAAAAAAGAGCGATTGAGCAAAGTGAGAAGTCAAAGCGTATGAATTTTTAACTGTTAGATTTTTTATCCTTCGACAAGCTCAGAATGACAAACCTTAACCTTAACCTCAACTATCTCTTCTCCCTAATCATCCACAATCCCAGGAAAGTCAGTAAGCCATTGATTATCAGTAGTTCCAGGCCGATTTGGAAATCGCCGAAAAGCTGGGCCTGGTATTTATCAATGATGAAGGAAATGAGCGGTGCCAGTATGCAGACCAGCGGTACGAGGCGGTCTTTCACGCGGTATTTCGTGAAAATTCCAAAGGCGAAAAGCCCAAGCAGTGGTCCGTATGTGAAGCCAGCCAGTTTGAGAATCAGGCCAATCATCGATTTATCATCAATAATCTTGAAAATCACCACCATTACCAAAAAAGCCAGCGCTACGATGAGGTGTACATTCTTGCGGAATTTTTCCTTGCGCTGCGGCGTCCACGGTTTTGATTTTATCCCAAAAACATCGATGCATAGGGAAGATGTGAGCGCCGTGATGGCACCATCTGCACTTGGGAAAAGCGCGGAAATCAGCGCGATGATGAAGATGATGGAAATGAACGGCGGCATGTGATTGATGGCGATATCGGGAAAAAGTTGGTCGCCGCTTGATTGCACGCCTTCCTTGATGCCGTAAAGGTGCAGCAAGCCGCCCAGGAATAGGAATAGCGAAATAACGCCAAGCATTATAAAACCAAGGCTCACCATATTTTTCTGCGAGTCTTTCAACTTCGTTACGGAAAGGGATTTCTGCATCATTTCCTGATCAATGCCCGTCATTGTAATGGTGATGAATGCGCCGGCAAGTATTTGCTTGATAAAAAATTTATTGCTGTTCACATCGCCCACGAAAACTTCCGTGAAGCCGTATTTATCCATTTCATAAAGGCTTTCCGGGAAGTTCAGGTTCAGATCTTGCATAATGTACACGGAGCAAATCACCAGCCCAAGCAGCATACAGGTGGTTTGCAGCGTATCCGTCCACACGATTGTTTTCACGCCACCTTCATAAGTGTAGAGGATGATCATCGCCAGAATGACAATGGTGGTCACAATGAATGGCACGCCCAAACTCTGCAAAATGCTGATCTGCAATATATTAACCACCAGGTACAATCTTGCCGTAGCACCTACCAACCTGGAGACGATAAAAATCCACGCACCGGTTTTGTACGAAATTTCGCCCATCCTCTGCTGAAGATAGCCATAGATGGAAGTAAGTTTCAGGCGGTAATACAGCGGCAGCAAAATGTACGCAATCGTAAGATACCCAATGAGATAGCCTATGGTAATCTGCAGGTAATGAAACTTATCCGCACCTACCGCACCGGGCACCGAAACGAAGGTGACGCCAGAAAGCGATGTGCCAATCATCCCGAATGCTACAAGCATCCAGTTCGATTTTCTGTTACCAATGAAGAAGCTTTCGTTATCGCTATTCTTTCCGGTACGAAGCGCCACGAAAAGCAGCAAACCAAAGTAGGCCAGAACGATGATGAGCAGTAAGGTAGGTGACATAATTTTTTTAGATAATTTCGCAAAGATATTAAAAGCCTAAATTTAGCGCGTGAAAATCATCAGTTACAATGTAAACGGAATTCGCGCGGCCTTTACCAAGGATTTTCTCGGCTGGCTGCAAGCAGCATCGCCGGACATCATCTGCATCCAGGAAAGCAAGGCAGGTAATGACCAGATTGATATCGCGAGTTTCGAGAAACTGGGCTACCACAGCTACTGGCACAGCGCCGTTCGCAAAGGCTATAGCGGTGTAGGCATCGCATCGAAAGTGCAGCCGCTGAATGTGGAATTGGGCTGCGGCATCGAAGATTACGACAGCGAGGGCAGAATCATCCGTGCAGATTTTCAGGATTTTTCCGTGATTTCCGTTTATGTGCCTTCCGCTTCAAATATTGAGCGGCTTGGCTTCAAGATGCGGTTCTGCGAAGATTTGCTGATTTATGTTAAAAATCTGAAGAAGAAAATTCCCAACCTAATAATCTCCGGAGATTTCAACATTTGTCATCAGCCGATTGATATTCACGATCCGGTTCGCCTGAAAAATGTTTCCGGTTTTTTGCCGATGGAAAGGGAATGGCTGGGCCGGTTTTTGGACGAGGGTGATTTCGTGGACAGCTTCCGGCTTCTGAACGATAGACCGCACCAATATACATGGTGGAGCTACCGTGCATTAGCAAGGGAGCGCAACAAAGGCTGGCGGCTGGATTATCACTTGGTTTCGCGCAGCATAGCGCACCGGATTTCCCGCGCGCTCATTTTGCCGGAAGTTCGGCATTCCGATCATTGCCCTGTACTGGTGGAGCTGAAATAAAAAAGACCGCGGTTTCCCGCAGCCTTTTTATTAAGTTTAAAATCAAGATTTGAAATTATCCTTCGGCAAGCTCAGGATGACACTTTTTACTTTTTACTTGGCTCTTGCTTCTTGTGTCTCAAGTCTTAAATCACTTCATACTCCACCTTCATAATCCCGGATTTCAGGCTCCCAATTTCCGAGAAAGCCTTTTGGGAAAGATCCAGCTGCCTACCTTTGATGAATGGCCCACGGTCGGTAATTGTTACCACAACGCTTTTGCCGTTTTTCGGGTTGGTTACGCGTACCTTCGTTCCGAAAGGTAGCGTTTTGTGCGCAGCCGTAAGTTCGTAGTTGCTGAATTTCTTTCCGCTTGCAGTCGGCTTGCCGTGGTGGCTGTTGCCGTAGTAAGAAGCGATAGTCGTCTGTTTTTCGTTATCGGCATAGTTTTGGAATGACGATAGTGTAAGAGTGGAAAGCACCATCATTACCGTCAGCAAAAATCTTTTAATCATTTTCAATTTTTTTGTTGATTAACGGCGCAAAATTATACCCACTTCCATTGCTGCAAATTTTTGTTAGTTAATGTTTCTTAACGGACTGTTAAAGAAATGTTAAGCCTTTGTGCGAAATCCCTATCCAAGCCGTTCCGCAAAGATTCTTAAAAAGTGTTAAATTCGATTGAGAAAAGTTAAGGTAATTAACATACTGGATGGTTGAAGTGCATAGGTTTAAGGTGTAAATTGTTGATAATCAAATTTTTAAAACAAAAAAAGCTGAAGTTTTTCTCAGCTTAATTTTTTAGTCAACAATTTCACCATATAAATCGAATTCTTCCGCAGAGGTTATCAGCACATTGGCAAAATCGCCTGGCGAAATGTAGGCATCCTCTGCCGAAACAAGCACCGTGTTATCAACATCCGGCGAATCATATTCCGTTCTGCCCACAAAATAATTCCCTTCCTTCCTATCAAAAATACACTTGAAGACCTTCCCGATTTTCCGCTGATTTTTCGCCCAGGAAATCTGCGCCTGTACTTCCATAATCTCTTCCACACGCCTTTCCTTCACGTCCTGTGGCACATCGTCTTCCAGCGCAAAAGCCGCCGTATTTTCTTCGTGAGAGTAGGTGAAGCAGCCCAGCCTGTCGAATTGCTGCGCTTCCACCCAGGCTTTCAGTTCCTGAAATTTCTCTTCCGTTTCACCGGGATAGCCCACGATTAATGTAGTGCGGATGGCCATATCAGGCACCTTCTCGCGGAATTTTTGCAGCAGCATGTTCGTTTTTTCGTGCGTGGTTCCGCGCTTCATGGATTGCAGAATTTCCGTGTTGATGTGTTGCAGTGGAATATCGATGTAGTTGCAAATTTTTTCTTCTTCCCGGATTACATCTAGCACATCTTCTGGAAATCCCGATGGGAAGGCATAGTGCAGCCGTATCCATTCTATGCCGTCCACTTTTGCCAGCGCTCTCAGCAGCTCTGCCAGTGCCCGTTTTCTGTAAATATCCAGGCCGTAATATGTGAGGTCCTGGGCGATCAGGATGAGTTCCTTCGTGCCTTGCCTTGCCAGGTTTTCCGCTTCCAACACCAGTTTTTCGATGGGCGTGGAGGTGTGTTTTCCGCGCATCAAAGGTATGGCGCAAAAACTGCACGGCCTGTCACAGCCTTCGGAAATTTTCAGGTAGGCATAGTGTTTTGGGGTGGTGGTCAGCCTTTCGCCTACAAGTTCGTGGCGGTAATCTGCGCCAAGATGTTTCAGCAAAATGGGTAAATCTCTCGTGCCGAAATATTGGTCAACATTGGGAATTTCTTTTTCCAAATCCGGCTTGTATCGTTCTGAAAGACAGCCAGTTACAAATACTTTCTCAACTTCGCCGCGGTTCTTCGCTTCCACGAAATCCAGAATAGTGTTGATGGATTCTTCCTTCGCATTATCGATGAAGCCACAGGTGTTGATTACCACAATATCGCCCTTTTCTTCGTGCACCACATCCTTTCCGGAAGCCTTTAGCTGCCCCATCAAAACTTCGGAATCGTAAAGGTTTTTCGAGCAACCCAGCGTTACGATGTTGATTTTTTTCCGTCCTGTAGATTTTGTGCGCATCAGCGAAAATTTGCGGCTGCAAAATTACGAAACTTAAACACTGGTCACAAGGCTCATTGGCGGCTCCTCAAATTATCTCCATCAGTAAGCTGCAGTCTGCGGAATACCCCGGATGAAAGTACGGTGAAAATTCCTATGACGAAAAAGGTATAGCGAAAGGCGAGATGGCTGCTGCCGACGGTGGCCGGAGAGTTTTGGAAAAGTTTCAAAACCACCAATCCGAAGGCGATACCGAAGCCAATTGCGAGCTGCTGGTTTACCGCAATCAGAGAATTCCCGGGGCTGGTGAGGTTATTAGTTAAATCCGCCATAGCGATGGTATTCATAGCGGTAAACTGGATAGAATTAAAAAAGCCAAGTACTGCCACGATGGGCAGGAAAGTGTAAGTATTGGCGTGGATTCCGGGAATGCCGAGGCAGCAGATCAGAAGCCCGATGATCACGGTATTAGTCATCAAAATTTTGCGGTATCCAAAGCGGTTCAGCAGTCTCACCACAGCAGATTTGCCGAGCATTGAAGTCAGCGCCATTGGTGCCACGATCCATCCAGAAACTACGGCGCTCTCCCCAAATTCCACCTGAATCATCAGGGGAACAAGCAGCGGTACCGAGCTGATACCCAGCCTGGTAGCCAGATTGCCAAGGATGCCGATCCGGAATGTGCGCAGGCTAAAGAGCGATAGCGGGAAAAGCGGGTTGCGCGCCCGCCGGGCATAGCGATAATAAAAGTAAAGCATTGCGAAGCCAAGAACGGCAACCAGGAGTACGATAGTAATTTTGCTTGAGTGTCCCAGCATCTCTAACGACATCGAGAGCGCCAGGGACCCTGCTGCAAAGAGCAGGAATCCGGCAAAATCGAAATCCGGGCTGGTGCCATAGTAATCTGGCATATACTTTAAACCAAAAATAATTCCCGCCACAGCGAATGGAATATTAATGAGGAATATCCAGTGCCAGCTGAGGTATACCGAGAAGTAGCCGCCTACCAGCGGCCCGAGTACCGGACCTATGAGGGCGGGGATGGAGGCATAGTTCAAAGCACTTACAAATTCATCTTTCGGGAAGGTCTTTATCATAGCGAGCCTGCCCACCGGCGTCATCAGGCTACCCCCGATTCCCTGGATTATTCTCGCAAGCACCAGCGTATCCAGGTTCGGGGAGGCGGCGCATAGTAAAGAACCGATGCCGAACACCGCCAGCGCACCGAGGAAGACGCGCTTCGTACCGATGCGGTCAGCCAGAAAACCGCTCGCCGGCATACACACCGCGAGCGTAAGCACATAGCTGATGATGGCGTTCTGCATATTGAGCGGCGATTCTCCGAGGTCTTCGGCTATCGCCGGCAGGGAGGTGTTCATAATCGTGGAATCCAGCATCTGCATAAACATCGCAGTGGCAAGAGCCCACGGCAGGAACTTTTTTTCCGGAGTGGAGCGGTCTATTTTTTTCGCCATCAGACTTAATTTTTTCTCTCCAGCAGCGCCATATAAAATCCGTCAAAACCTTCGCTTGGTAAAATTGTTTTTTCCTTTACGAGATTAAAATCTGCATTATTCTCCAAAAAAAGAGAAACCTGCTGCCCATTTTCTGAAGGGAGTACCGAGCAGGTGGCATACACCATTTTGCCGCCCTTCTTCACGATTTTGGAATATTCCTGCAAAATCTGTCGCTGCTCATCCTTGATTTTTTCGATAAAGGCTTCATCGATTTTCCATTTCGTATCGGGATTTCGGCGCAGTACGCCAAGCCCAGAACACGGCGCATCAATCAGCAGTCTGTCCGCTGAATTATGCAGCCGTTTCACCACCTTATTATCGTCAATCAGCCGGGTTTCTATGTTGTGCGCACCGGCCCTTTTGGCGCGGCGTTTCAGCTCGGCAAGTTTCCAGTTGAAAATATCCAGAGCGATAATCTGCCCCTTATTCTGCATCAGCGCAGCGATATGCAGCGTTTTTCCGCCAGCACCTGCACAGGCATCCACCACACGCTGTCCAGGTTTTACATCCAGAAATTCCGCAATCAATTGTGAGCCGGAATCCTGCACTTCGAATAGGCCATTTTTGAATGCGGAAGTCAGGAATACATTTTTCTTCTCTTCCAGCTGAACCGCATCAGGAATATTTTTCACGCGGAAGCTTTTCACGCCTTCGTTTTCCAGCTCGGTGATTAAGTCTTGCGCATTGGTTTTCAGCGTATTAGCCCGAAGGATTGTGGGCGCCTGCTCGTTCATTGCCTTCATTTCCTTTTCCCAATTTTCGCCAAGTTCTTTGGCAAGGGTTTCCGCCAGCCAATCCGGTATGGAAAATTCTATCGCTTTCGTAGGCACTTTTCCTTTCTTGATTTTCGCCTGGATGTCCGCCGTTTTTATCCCATCGAATTCATCGAAGCGCTTGAATTTCGTGTCCGTCCAAAGCAGGTAGGCCAGGATGAGTTTGTAGATGTTGCCCGGTTTTGCGCCTTCCCCGATGAAATATTCCAGCCGCTTTTTCCAGCGGATGATGTCGTAGAAAATTCCGGAAACCACCGCTCTGTCGGCGCTTCCCCATTTTTTATTCGCCTTCAGCAGCCGCTCTATCACCTTGTCGGCGTATTTATTTTTTTCAAAAAAAGTTTCGTTCAGCGCATCGTGAATGCCGATGAGCAAGTTCCTGTGAATGAGTTCCATCAAGTCGTGAGTGAATTTGCAAAATTAGCGAAATGAAATTCAGCGCGCACCATATATATAATGTGTAAATTTGCGGAAAATTTTTTGAGATGACGGAACTTCCGGCTTGCCCGCAATGCCAATCGGAATTTACTTATGAGCAGGATGGAATGGTGGTTTGTAGCCAGTGCTTCCACGAATTTAACCCTGATGAAGCGGGAGATTCTGAAAAAGTTTTCGACAGCAATGGCAATGAGTTGCAGAACGGCGATGCTGTGGTGGTGATAAAGGATCTGCCGGTGAAAGGCGCGCCAAAGCCAGTGAAGGCGGGCACAAAGGTGAAGAACATCAGGCTTCGGCCGGATTCTGACCATAATATCGACTGCAAAATAGATGGCTTCGGTGCGATGGCGCTGAAATCGGAATTTGTGAAGAAGGCCTGAAGTTATTCCGAAAAGCACACCTGCACCTTTCCTGAAACCGGCTTCAGGGAATGGAAAACAAAATCTTCACCGGCAATGTTGACGCGGTTTCTGTAATAGCTTCCAGCAAAAAGGCTCTCGATTATTTCAGCGGAAATTCCCTTTTCGCAGAGTTGAATTTCGTGCGGAAAGTAGAATTTTTTACCGAGATTAAATTGCGCCCTATGCTCCGCTGAAATTACATTCACTTCGCCGAAAAGTTTGGCAATGTATTCGCTATCCTGCTGATTGTAAATTATTTGCGGTGAATTTTGCGCGATGATTTTGCCATTTTCCATCACGATGATTTCATCGAGCCAGGGCAAAATTTCCTGCAGATTGTGCGTGGAAATCAGCACGGAAATATTTTTCGCTTTGGCATAGTTCAGCACATTTTCGCGAAGTTCGGCACGCCGCGAAAAATCGATATTGCTGAAAGGCTCATCCAGCAAAAGCAATTTTGGAACCACGGAAAGTGCCCTTGCAATCGCAATTCTTTGCTGCTGTCCACCGCTAAGAAACTGCGGTTTTACATCGGCAAAATCCTGCATCCCTACCACCCAAAGCAATTCTTCCACGGTAGATTTTTTCAGGGCTAAATTACTGTTGCTCAGGAATTTACCCACATTTTCTGCAGCTGTGGAATAGGGCAGGAGGTCATAATCCTGCGCTACCAGTTTCATTTCCTTTTCGCCGGGCACCAAATTTCTTTTCGGGCCGAAAAGCGGTTTTCCATCGAAGAAAATCTCACCGCTTTGCCAATCAAGAAGACCGTAAATCAAGCTTAGCAGGGAGGTTTTTCCGCAGCCAGATTCGCCGGCTACAGCCACGATTTTACCTTGACCAATTTCAAGATTCAAATCCTGAAACAGCGGTTTTTCTGGTGAGTACGAAAAATGTAAGTGGCGGATTTCCAAAAGCATACAGCAAATTTAATCAAAATACAAAAGCAAAAATAAATAAAGATTGACTTTCTGAATTCTGCTGAAACGGCAGGGGCAAATTTAAAATAATGAAATTATCAATTTAAAGTATTTCGATTGATTGAAAATTTTTTATCTTTACAAAGTTTTCAATGATGTTTTATGAAAAAAAGTATTCTTTCTGTGGCAGCTGCAGCCCTGCTGGGATCGGTGGCGAGCGCACAGCAGATTAAATTTGAGGAGTACGACCTTCCCAACGGTCTGCATGTAATTCTGCATCAGGATAATACCGTGCCGGTGGTAACTACAGGGGTGATGTACCATGTAGGCTCCAAGGATGAGGAGATTGGGCGTTCCGGTTTCGCGCATTTCTTTGAGCACCTGCTCTTCGAGGGTACGCAGAATATCGGGCGCGGAGAGTGGTTTAAGATCGTATCCAGCAACGGAGGTACCAACAATGCGAACACGACCAACGACCGCACCTACTACTACGAGACCTTCCCGAGCAACAACGAGCAGCTGGGGCTCTGGATGGAAGCGGAAAGAATGCGCAGCGGACAGGTGGAGCAGATAGGCGTGGATACGCAGCGCGAAGTGGTGAAGGAAGAAAAACGCATGCGTATGGACAACCAGCCGTATGGTAATCTTTTCAACTCCATCCTCGCCAACACCTTTAAAAACCACCCTTATCGCTGGTCGGTGATTGGCTCTATGGAAGACCTGAATGCTGCACAGCTGGAGGAGTTCCGGAATTTTTACAAAAAATATTATGTACCGAACAATGCTGTGCTCGTAGTGGCTGGCGACATCCAGCCGGAGCAGACGAAAAGGTGGGTAGAAACCTACTTCGGCGGTATCCCGAAAGGCGTGGTTGCGGAGAAAAAATTCCCGCAGGAGCAGCCGATTACCAAAGAAACGGAGGTAACGGTTACCGATGCCAACATCCAGCTGCCGGCATACATCTACAGCTACCGCACGCCATCCAACAAGTCGCGAGACGCCAGGGTGCTAGACATGATTTCCACCTATCTCAGCGGCGGGAAGTCTTCCGTGCTTTACAAAAAACTAGTGGACGAGCAGAAGAAAGCCCTGAGCGTAAGTGCCAACAGCATAGGCTTCGAGGATGCAGGTGTATTTGCATTCTTCGCAATCCCGATGGGCGCCACGCCAAAGGCAGACCTTCAAAAGGTAATAGACGAGGAAATTAAAAAAGCTCAGACGAGCTTAATTTCCGAAGAGGATTACCAAAAACTGCAGAACAAATTTGAAAATGAGTTTGTAAATGCGAACTCCACGGTGCAGGGCATAGCGAGCTCGCTTGCCACCAACTATATGCTGATGGGCGACACGAACCTCATTAACAAAGACATCGACATCTACCGCTCCATCACGCGAGAGGAAATCCGCGATGTGGCGAAGAAATATCTGAACAGCAATCAGAGAGTGATCATCAATTATGTACCGGAAAAAAAGTAACGACATGAAAAAGCTAATATACCCGCTGATTGCTGCGTCCTTATTTGCGACCGGCTGCCAAAACCAGAACAACGCTACGAAAAAAGTGGTGACAGACCAAAATATTAACACAAAAACCAAGGGCGGCATCGACATAAACAAAATGCCTGTATCCACAAAATCGCCCACTGTAAACATCACGGAGCCGAAATCCTTCCGTATGGAAAACGGCCTTACGGTGATGATTGTAGAAAACCATAAGCTGCCGCGCGTAACGGCATCCCTCTCCATAGACCGCCAGCCGGTGCTGGAGGGCAACATCGCCGGCGTGAGCGACATCCTCGCGAGCCAGCTGGGCGAGGGTACGAAAACGATGAGCAAAGATGCCTTCAACAAGAGAATCGATTATCTCGGTGCTTCGCTGAATTTTACCCAGAGTGGCGCCTTTGCCAATTCATTATCCAAATATTTCCCGGAAGTTTTCGGGATGATGGCAGATGCAGTGAAGAATCCGAGATTTGACCAGAAAGAGATAGAAAAGGCGAAAGACCGCGAGATAGAAAGCCTGAAAGTGGATGAGAAAAGCGCAGATGCCATCGCCCGCAGAACAGGGAACGCCGTGATTTATGGCAAAAATACTTCCCGCGGGGAATTCCCTACCGAGCAGAGCATCCGCAGGGTTTCGGTGCGCGATGTGGAAAATTACTTCCACAAGTACTTTGCGCCGGATCAGGCTTACCTCGTTATCAGCGGGGATATTAAATATGATGAGGCAAAAAAACTGGCGGAGCAGCACTTCAGCGGCTGGAAGAAATCCGGCACGGTATACCCTGCGCTGGAGCCAGCCAATAATGTTGCCAGGACGGAGATAAACATCGTAGATGTGCCTTCCGCAGTGCAGTCAGTCATCAGCGTGGGCAACCTTACCGAGCTTAAAATGAGCGATCCAGATTATTTCGCGTCTATGGTTGCCAACTACATCCTCGGGGGCGGTGGAGAATCCCGCCTGTTTATGAACCTTCGGGAGAAAAACGGCTTTACCTACGGGGCCTACTCAGGGCTTAGCGTCAGCAAATATTCGCCGAGTTTCCGTGCAAACGCAAGTGTACGAAATGAGGTGACAGACAAGGCGGTGGTGGAATTTATGAATGAATTGAACGGTATAGGCACTGTATCCGAAAAGGAACTCGCAGATGCGAAGGCAAAGCTGAAGGGCGATTTCATCCGCTCTCTGGAAAGGCCGGAAACTCTGGCGCGCTTCGCAGTGAATCAGAGAATTTACAATCTGCCAACGAATTTTTACCAAAATTATTTAAAATCCATCGATGCCGTTACGGTAAATGATGTGAAGAAGGCCGTTCAGCGCAACATTCTTCCAGGGCAAAGCCGAATCTTCATCGCCGGCAAGGCTTCCGAAATCGGAGAGCCGCTGGAGAAACTCGGCTACGATGTGAAGTACTACGATACGAATGCCAACCCTGTGGCAAAGCCTTTGGCGAAAAAAGTAGATGCTAATGTAACGGCGGAAACTGTTGGCAAAAAGTACATCGACGCAATCGGCGGAGAAGCTAATGTGAAGAAAATAAAATCGGTAAGCACGGAGGCTTCCGCAAAGCTTCAGGGTATGGAGCTTACGATGCTGAGCACGATGGCTGAAGGTGGAAAAACACGGACGGAAGTGAAGATGATGGGGCAGACGATGCAGAAAATGGTGTTCGACGGGGAGGCAGGCTATATGGAAGCGCAGGGACAGAAAATACCGATGCCTGCCGATGCTGCGGCAGAATTGGCAAACCGCGCGCTTTTCCCGGAGCTGGATTTTAAAGGTGCGCAGCTTTCCGGCATTGAAAACTTCAACGGTGAAGATTGCTATGTGGTGAAAAGCGGCACTACAACCTACTATTACAGCGTAAAAACTGGGCTGAAAACCGGTGAGGTGCGTACAATTGCCGGGCAAACCATCCCTACAATGTTCGCAGATTACCGCGATGTTTCCGGGGTGAAGATGCCGTTCAAGATTACGCAAACCATCGGTGGTATGAATCTTGAAATGACGGTGACTTCCCAACAAGTGAATGTGGCGAAAGACTCTGATTTTCAGTAAAATTAAATCTGTAATACAAAAGCCGCTCAGAAAATGGGCGGTTTTTTGTTTTGGCGGAAAATCCTTACATTTGCACTCAAAATTTTTGCAGAATGAGCGGTGTTTTCGTTTTATTTATGGTACTTCTGATGATATTGAGCGTGCTGCTCATCATTATAATAATGGCGCAAAACCCTAAAGGCGGCGGGCTTTCGGCAACTTTTGGCGGCAGTTCTTCGGCGCAGTTTGGCGTGCAGCGCACCAATGATTTTATGGAGAAAGCTACTTGGATCCTTGCCTGCTCCATCGTGGTACTCGTAACCCTGAGCGTGGTAATGACTGCAACGCCGAACCAAACGCAGCCGCTGCCGACCAAGCCTAAGCAGACCGCACCTGTGAATACTCAGCCAGTAAAACCTGGGCAGCCTGCGCCTGTAGCTCCCGTGAAATAATCAATTTTAGTTATTAGAATAGCCTGCTGAGAATACAGCAGGCTTTTTAATGTAACCGTATTACGAGCATATCGTAAAGTTTGCGGATGCGTAAACCTGCCGACATCACGAGAAATTCCAGCGGATTTTTCCGGTAATATTTATTGACGAAAATTGCCATTGCACCGTAAAACCGGTCGAGGTATTTTTGATTTTTTTCCGTGCTTTGGCCTTTGTGATGCAGCAGTTCGTGCTTGCCGTAGTAGAAATTGCGGTAGCCGTTCAAAATCAAAGTGTAGCACAAATCAATATCTTCACCGTACATAAAATAGGCTTCATCGAAACCGCCAACTTCCTGAAACACACTGCGTCGCACCAGAAGATTAGCACCGGTTATCACTTCCACTTCTGCAATGGCAGTTAGCGGAATATCGTTCCGGTAGTAATTTTTCTGCGACTTTTTCCCTTTGGAATTCAGGAAAAGTTTTTTGAATGAATATACCAAATCAGGAACTGAGCGCTTGCTTTCCGGAAGAAATTTCCCGTCTTTATCGTGCATCCGCAAGCCAAGGCAGCCGAAATTCGGCGTGCTTTCCGCAAAGTCGATCAGCTCTGCCAAATAAAAATCCTTCAGCTCGGTATCAGGGTTCAGGAAGTAGAGAAAATCGCCCTGTGCTTTGGCGGCAGCCTTATTGTTCGCCTTGCTGAAGCCTTCGTTTTTTTCATTAGCGAAGAATTTCACGGCAGGAAATTCCGCCTGAAGTTGCCTCCAGGAATCATCCGGCGAATTGTTATCAATCACGATAATTTCGTGCGGCACATTGGCAAAACGGACGATGGAATTCAGGCAATTCCGCAGCAGCGCAGTCACATTATAATTGACGATGATAAAACTGACCTTCATCCGCTAACTTTTTTCGTTATAAGGCTGGCGGTTTTGGATGGATCTTCCAAGCGAAATTTCGTCGGCATATTCCAGTTCATCACCCACCGAAATTCCGCGGGCTATCGTCGTAAAATTCACTGGTAAATGCCTGAATTTCTTGTAGATATAGTATGTCGTGGTATCGCCTTCCATCGTTGCGCTAAGTGCAAAAATCACTTCGCGAACCTGCCCACTCTCAATTTTTTTCTCGATGGATGAAATGTTCAGCTGGCCTGGCCCAATGCCTTCCATCGGTGAAATTCTTCCGCCAAGAACCAGATATTTCCCAAGAAATTTCCCTGTATTTTCAATGGCCATCACATCGCGCACATCTTCCACAATGCACAGAGTTTCGGAAATTCGCTTTTCGCTGGCGCAAATTTCACAAACTTCTGAGTCGGAAAAATTGTGGCATTCCTTGCAGTACCGGATTTCCGTGACCATTTTCTGCAAAGCATCGCCCAAGGCTATGGCCTGGCTTTCAGGCTGGCGCAGAAGATGCAGGGCAAGCCTTAGCGCCGATTTTTTGCCGATGCCCGGAAGACCGGAAATCTCTTCTACCGCCTTTGCCAAAACCTTGCTCGGAAATTCCATCGTGCAAAGATAGGGATTTAGCATTGGTAATGGGTAATTAGCAATTTGTAATGATAGTGCTGTAATTTAGTTTTTGTAAAATTTGTAAATTTGAAAAAAGCTTTAATTGTGCAAAACACTCAGGAAAGCATAAAATATTGGGTGGAAATTTCCGATTACGATTTGGAAACCGCCGAAGCTATGCTTGAAACCAAGCGTTTCCTGTATGTGGGATTTATGTGTCATCAAGCTGCGGAGAAAATGCTGAAAGCGCACTTTGTAAAAACCCAAAAATCAACGCCGCCGTTCATCCATTCGCTTAGGAGATTAGCGGAAAAATCAGGGCTTTGGGAAAAATTCGACGAAAACTTTATCGAAACCATCCATCTTCTGGAACCGCTGAACATTGAATCAAGATATCCTTCCTACAAAGAAAGGCTTTTTCAGGCTTTGTCAACTGAGCGGTGCAGAGAGATAATTGACCAAACAAAAAAATTAACACAATGGATCAGGCAGCAGCTATAAACCTAGCCAGGCAGTACAAATCCTGCGTACAGAGGCTGATTGAAGATGCAGAGCTGATAATGTTTGGCTCTTTTGCAAAAGGCTCTTTCACGGATGACAGCGATATTGATATTGCCATCATCGTTGATGAAATGCAGGGCGATTACTTTGATATTGTGCCGAAACTTTGGGAACTTCGTGGCGAAATTGACAGCAGAATTGAGCCTGTGATGATTGAAAAAAACTTTGACCCTTCTGGTTTTCTTGCCGAAGTTGAACGCACAGGGATTAGAATCTAAACAAAAAATTATGGAAGTAAAACATCTTGAGCCACAGGCCATTTGGAAAAACTTCGCGGCACTGAACGAAGTTCCGCGGCCTTCTAAAAAAGAGGAAAGAGTAATAGAATTCATCCGGAAATTTGGCGAAAATCTCGGATTGCCTACAACAGTGGATGAGGTTGGGAATTTGATCATCCGGAAACCTGCAACTTCCGGAATGGAAAGCCGCAAACCCACCGTGCTGCAATCGCATCTTGATATGGTGTGCCAAAAAAATGCAGATGTGGATTTTGATTTTGATACTCAGGGCATTCAGATGGAGACCGACGGTGAATGGGTTTGGGCGAAGGGCACCACGCTTGGTGCCGATAACGGAATTGGCGTGGCATCAATGATGGCAGTTTTAGAAAGCAGCGAATTGGCGCATCCTGAGCTGGAAGCGCTTTTCACGATTGATGAAGAAACTGGAATGACCGGCGCTCTCAACCTGAAGCCTGGAACGCTGAAGGGCGAAATTCTGTTAAACCTTGATACTGAGGAAGATGACGAGATTGATATTGGCTGTGCAGGCGGTGTGGATGTGACTGCCACTGCAAAATTTGAGACGGCGCAAACTTCGGATGAAGGCGTGAAAATTTCCGTGAAAGGCTTGCAGGGCGGGCATTCCGGAATGGATATCATCAAAGGGCTTGGCAATGCCAATGTGATTTTGGGCAGGCTACTTTATGCAGGTCTTGATAGTGGTTTAAAGCTCA
Source organism: Cruoricaptor ignavus (assembly GCF_014961145.1). Taxonomy (NCBI): domain Bacteria; kingdom Pseudomonadati; phylum Bacteroidota; class Flavobacteriia; order Flavobacteriales; family Weeksellaceae; genus Cruoricaptor; species Cruoricaptor ignavus. The sequence goes on along the minus strand of NZ_CP063145.1, from coordinate 799,119 downwards.
TCAGCATTGATGGCGGCGGTTTGAGAAACGCCATTCCCAGAGAGGCTGTGGCAGAAATTTCCGTAAAAACTGCCGATGATTTTTTGGCAAAGGCTGAAAAAATAAAATCCGAAATCCTGGATGAATTTGCATCGCTGGAAAAGGATTTAGAAATAAAAATCGAAAAAGCCACCATTTCAGGAAACGCAATATCTGAAAAGGATTCCCGAAAAATCATCCTTGCGCTGAAAGCCGCACACAACGGCGTTTACCGTATGTCGCCCGATGTGGAAGGCCTTGTGGAAACTTCCAACAATATTGCTCGGGTAGAACTGAAAGATGGTAATTTCAAGGTGCTTTGCTTGTCGCGCTCTTCCGTGGAATCCACCAAAAATGCGGTGGCAGAACAGCTAAAATCTGTATTTGAACTGGCTGGAATGAGCGTGGAATTCGGCGGCTCATATCCAGGTTGGAAACCAAAGCCAGGCTCAGAAATTGTGCAGGTGATGGAAAAAATTTACCAAGAAAAATTCGGCGCAAAACCTTCCGTAGTGGCTTGCCACGCAGGTTTGGAATGCGGCATCATCGGTGCCCACTACCCTGAAATGGAAATGGTAAGCTTCGGACCTACAATTCGCGGCGCACACTCACCGGACGAAAAGGCAAGCGTGAAATCCGTACAGAAATTCTGGGATTTCCTTCAGGATATTTTGAAAAATATTCCGGAAAAGTAAAGAGGAAGGTTGCTGAAACGGCAACCTTTTTTATATTGATTCCGGGTTTTACATCTTGGCTTTAAAATCAAGGATACGGCGCCAATTCCACTGCCAAGCCTTCCAACTCTTCCGTGATTGGAATTTGGCAGCCCAGCCTGGAATTGTCCTGCGTGTGAAAGGCCTCGGCAAGCATCGCATCCTCATCGGTTTCCATCGGCTGCAGTTTTTCCGCGCCTTCCAGCACATAAATCTGGCAGGATGCACACATCGCCATACCGCCACAAACACCGATGGTGCCTTCTTCCGCAAGCTCGTAAGCGCGCACAACTTCCATCACGTTCATTGACATATCTGTAGGCGCCGCAACTTCGTGCAGCAAGCCGTTTCGGTCGGTTATCTTCAGGTTGATGTCCATATGTAATCACTGACAGTTGATAGATGATAATTGATTAGCGAAGAAAAAATCGCTAAATCTTTTCCCTATAGGGCCAATCATTTATCAATCATCCATTATCATTTTAAATAAATCAGTCTATCTTTTTCACCACCGCTTTTTCGGCCTCTTTTCTTGAGCCGTCAAAGCCGTCCACACCGCTTACCGTGGTGTATTTCAGCACATATTTCTTGCCGGGATTCAGCCTTTGGTAAACGCTTTGGCACATCAGCGTAGCTTCGTGGAAACCGCAGAGAATCAGCTTCAGCTTGCCGGGATAGGTGTTGATATCGCCGATTGCGTAAACGCCTTCAATGTTCGTCTGATAATCCAGCGCGTTATTCACCACGATGGAATTTTTATCGATTTCCAGCCCCCAATTCGCGATTTCGCCGAGCTTTGGCGTAAGCCCGAAAAGCGGCACGAAGAAATCCGTTTCCACATCGGTACGCTCACCTTCCCGCTCTATCGTCACGGCTTCCAGCCTTCCGTCGCCTTTCAGCGCTACGATTTCCGCCGGCGTTATCAGGTTGATTTTTCCCTGATTTCTCAGCGCCTGCACTTTATCCACAGAATCGAGAGCGCCGCGGAATTCGTTTCTGCGGTGCACCAGCGTAACTTCTGACGCCACATCGGCAAGGAAAATGCTCCAGTCCAGCGCAGAATCTCCGCCACCTGCAATCACGACGCGCTTGTTTCGGAAATGCTCCGGGTCTTTCACGAAATATTCCACGCCTTTATCTTCGTAATCTGCAAGATTTTCCAGGGCAGGTTTTCTCGGCTCGAAGGTTCCCAAACCTCCGGCAATTGCCACGGCTTTTGCACGGTGCACGGTGCCTTTGTTCGTCACCACCTCAAACCATTCATCGTCAATTTTCGTCAAAGTCTCCGCGGTTTCAGCAAGTGTGAAACCGGGCTGAAACTGCTTAATCTGCTCCATCAGATTATCCACCAATTCACCGGCACCAACCGACGGATAACCGGGAATATCGAAAATCGGTTTTTTAGGATAGAGCTCGGCGAGCTGCCCGCCAGGCTGCGGCAGCGCATCGATGATGTGGCATTTTATCTTGAGAAGCCCTGCTTCAAAAACGGCGAAAAGCCCAGTAGGCCCAGCGCCGATAATCAGCAAATCCGTTTCAATCATTAAATTTTCCTTTTAATTTACAAAATTACAAAAATTAAGGCGCAGAGAAAAAAGTGTAAAGTTGCCCGAGCCAAAAAGGAAATTTAGGTTTGGCAGAAATTTTGCAAATGTCGCCACTATGAAACGAATATTTTATTTTTTCTCTCTGTTTTTATTTCTTGCCGCCAATGCTCAGCCCAGTAATGTGAGCACTAATGAAAGGCTCCATTTTCGTGTTCATTACGGGCCTATTAATGCAGGCACCGCTACGCTTACCACGCAGGCAGTGCGCTACCAGGGACAGCCCCACCTTTATGTAAGGGGTGTGGGGAAAACTACTGGCGCGGTAAAAGGTCTTTTCAAAGTGGAAGATTATTACGAAAGCTACATCAACCAGAATACTGGGCTGCCCAGCTATTATGTACGGAATGTACGCGAGGGCGGCTATACTCAGCACCTTACCGCGGCATTTAACCACCAAAGCAATACGCTTATTTTAAAGGATAAAAAAAATCCCGCCAATCCGGATAGGGCTATCAAGTTTCCTGCCGGTATGCAGGATATGCTCTCTGCATTCTATTATCTTAGGGGCTTGCCCGCTTCCCAGCTGACCGTAGGATCTGTTCATAATGTAAATGTCTGGATCGATGACGAGATGTTCCCCTTCCAGCTGAAAGTAGCAGCGGTTGAGAACCTGAAGACCCGTTTCGGCAGCATCAGCGCTCTAAAAATTTTACCGGTGGTAAAGAGCGGGCAGGTTTTTAAATCCAAAGAAAGCGTGGTAATGTGGGTAAGCAACGATGCCAACCACATACCGCTAGCCATCAAGGCCGACCTCGTGGTGGGATCCATACGGGCAGATATCGAGAGTTTCTCCAATGTGAAATATCCGCTATATTTTTCCAAATAACGAAAGCCTCATAAAGAGGCTTTTTTTATGCATTTTTAAGATTTGCTCATACGCTCCGGAATTGCCTTAGCATCCTCAAGTCATTTTCAAAAAACATCCTGATGTCGCCAATTTGATACAGCAGCATCACGATGCGCTCTATGCCCATACCAAAGGCGTAGCCGGAAAATTCATCCGGGTTGATATTCACATTTTTCAGAACGGCAGGGTCCACCATTCCACAGCCCATAATTTCCAGCCAGCCTGTGCCTTTCGTGATTCTGTAATCGGTCTCAGAGTTCAGGCCCCAGTAAACATCCACCTCTGCGCTTGGCTCGGTGAACGGAAAATACGATGGTCTCAGCCGAATTTTCGATTTGCCGAAAAGTTCCGTGGTGAAGAACTGCAGCGTTTGTTTCAAATCTGCAAAGCTGACATTTTTATCGATGTAGAGCCCTTCAATCTGATGGAAAATACAGTGCGACCGCGATGAAATGGCTTCGTTTCGGAACACTCTTCCCGGCGACAAAATGCGGATGGGCGGCTCGTGCGATTCCATATAGCGCACCTGTACGGATGAAGTGTGCGTGCGCAGCAGCACATCGGGATTTTGCTCGATGAAGAAGGTATCCTGCATATCTCTTGCCGGATGATATTCCGGAAGGTTCAGCGCGGTGAAGTTGTGCCAGTCGTCCTCAATTTCCGGTCCGTCGGCCACTGCAAAACCAATGGACTTGAAGATTTCGATGATGCGGTTTTTCACCAGGCTGATTGGATGGCGGCTGCCCATTTCCATCGGGAAGCCTGGCCTCGTCAGGTCTTCTTTCGCTTCCGTTTTTGCGGAAGAATTTTCAGTTTTAAAATTTTCAATGCGCTCATTTACAGCCTGTTTCAGCGCATTGATTTTCTGCCCGAATTCTTTTTTCTGCTCGTTCGGCACTTCTTTGAACTTGGCAAAAAGATCGTTCAGGATGCCCTTTTTCCCACTGAATTTAATGCGGAAATTCTCAAGGGCTTCTTTGGATTCCGGGCTGAACTTCGCCACCTCCAGCAGCAATGCGTCTATCTGCTCTAACATAAATTTGGTTTCAGGTTTACAAAAATAAAAATTTAGACCATAAGAATAGCAATTGCGCTCGACGCCTCAAATTTTCCTTATTTTTGCAAATTAAACTATTCCTGGTTTGGAAGACTATCTGAAGGGATTGAACGAGCCGCAGTATGAAGCGGTAACTACCACCGAAGGACCGCTGATGGTGCTTGCAGGCGCAGGCTCGGGGAAAACGCGCGTGCTCACGATGCGCATCGCACACCTCATCACGAACGGTGTGGACCCGTTCAACATTCTGGCGCTCACCTTTACCAATAAAGCAGCCCGCGAAATGAAGGACCGCATCGCCAAGGTGGTGGGCACAAGCAATGCGAAGAGCATCTGGATGGGAACTTTCCACTCGGTTTTCGCACGCATCCTCCGCAGCGAAGCGCACTACCTGGGCTTCCCGGCGAATTTCACGATTTATGATACGCAGGATTCGCTCAATGTGCTGAAGAAAGTTATCAAGGAAATGAACATCGACGGCGACCTCTACAAACCGAAAAAGGTGATGTCGCGCATTTCCAATTACAAGAATAACCTCATCACGGTGAAGGCTTATTTCGAAAATCCTGAGCTGATGGAGGCTGATGAGAGGGCGAATATGAAATTCACGGGCGAAATTTACCGCCGCTATGTGGAGCAGTGCTTTCGCAACGGCGCGATGGATTTCGATGATTTATTGCTGAAAACCAACGAGCTACTTACAAGATTTCCGGAAGTTCTGGCGAAGTATCAGGACAGGTTCCGCTATATTTTGGTGGATGAGTATCAGGATACGAACCATTCCCAATACCTGATTGTGAAGGCGCTGGCCTCGAAGTTTGAAAACATCTGCGTGGTGGGGGATGATGCACAGTCCATCTACTCTTTCCGCGGCGCGAATATTTACAACATCCTGAATTTCAAGAAGGATTATCCGGATGCTGCGATAGTCTCGCTGGAACAGAACTACCGCTCCACGCAGAACATCGTGAATGCGGCCAATGTAGTCATCGCCAAAAATAAATCTCAGTTCAAGAAAAATGTGTTTTCCGAGAATGAGCCCGGCGAGAAAATCAAGGTTTACCGCGCGCTTTCCGATGCCGATGAGGCGGGATTTGTAGCCACGAACATCTGGGATCTGCACAATTCTCAACAGAGGCATTTTAGCGATTTCGCAATTCTCTACCGCACCAATTCTCAGACCCGTGCCTTTGAAGATGCCCTAAGGAAGCGCAACATTCCGTACCGCGTTTTCGGCGGGCTCAGCTTTTACCAAAGGAAGGAGGTGAAGGACCTGCTGGCGTATCTGCGGCTTTTGGTGAATGAAAATGATACGGAAGCCCTGCTCAGAATCATCAACTATCCTGCTCGTGGAATTGGCGAAACTACGCAGAACAAGCTCATCGCCTTTGCAGATTCTCAGGATGTTTCCGTGGCGAAGGTTCTGGACAACATCGGTTTCTACTCTCAGCATTTAGCCTTAAACAATGCGGCGATTACGAAACTTGCGGATTTCTGGGCGATGATAAAGTCATTCCAGGCGATGCTGAAAACCGAGAATGTGTACACCGTGGCGATGGAAGTGGCGAAACGCAGCGGCCTCATCAAATTCCTGAAGGACGACCAGACACCAGAAGGCATTTCCCGGGTGGAAAATGTGCAGGAACTTATGAACTCTATGCAGGGCTTCATCGAAGAGCAGCAGCAGCTAGAAGACGGCGATGCATCGCTATCCGGCTTCCTGGAAAACATCGCGCTTTCCACAGATCAAGACAATAAGGATGACGGCGGCGATAAGGTTTCGCTGATGACCATCCACCTTTCCAAAGGCTTGGAATTCCCGGTGGTTCATATGGTAGGGCTGGAAGAAAACCTCTTCCCGAGTTTTATGAGCAGCAGCACCAGGGAAGAGCTGGAAGAAGAGCGGCGGCTATTTTATGTAGCGCTCACAAGGGCGGAAAAGCAGGCTTTCTTCACCTATGCAGTGCAGCGTTTCCAGTGGGGGAAAATCACCGATGCTGAGCCAAGCCGTTTTCTGAGCGAAGTGGATGCAGAATATCTGGAATTCATTAATCCAGCTGTAGAAAGCCGCTTCGTGAATCATTCTGGGCTAAGGTCAAGCATTTTCGATGACACGCCAAGTATGCCGCGAAGTTTCAACAAAATTCAGCCGAAAAGGAAAATTCGCGCTACAGATACGCCGCCACATCAAGCGGAAAAAATTTCACCTAAATTAACGCCAGTAGCTTCGGCGAAAATCATCAACCCAAGCGGCAAATCGAGCGATAATATTGAGGTGGGCGACAAAGTGCGGCACGACAGATTTGGCATCGGCGAAGTTAAGTTCCTGGATGGTACAGATCCTGAAAACATCAAAGCCCGCGTACTCTTCCAAAATGAAGGCGAAAAAAACCTGATACTAAAGTTCGCAAAGCTGGAGAAAGTGGAGTGATGAGTTTTTGAGATCATCCGAATTTACAAAACAACTTCCGCAAACAACCGCTCAAAAGTTTTATCCAAATCTGCTGATTTTCCGGGATGAGGGCGCGAGGTTTGGATGATGGCGCTGCGCACCGCGGTAAGCCAGCGGAAGCGCTCCGGTATTTCTAAGTGGGACAATGGCGATGCAGAATTGTCGCCGTTTGCGATTTTCTTAAAATAATCTACACTTATTTCAATTTCTTTCAAATCTAGTTCAGGGCAGAAAAGCGCGAATTTCTTCGGGCAAATTTTTGTTTCCACCCGGATGAATTTTTCCTTTTTGCTGAACAGCACCAGGCCGATATTAAAAAATTCTTCCCGTTCAGGTTTTGGCACGAGACGAATTACGGCGTATTCATACAGTTTATCCGCGTGCATTTTCTGCTTCTTTTACAAAAATTTGTGAATGCCTCAGCCGATTCACTAAAAAGTTAAAATAAATTTCACGAATCTGCTCCGGCGTTTCCTCTGCATCCTGCCATTGCAGAAAGTCGTCTGGAAGTAAATTTACGATTTCACGGAAAACAGCCTCGTTTAGTATAGATTTCGCAAAATCATCTGCATCATCCAAATTCTTTGCTTGTGGCAGAAGGATGTGGTCCTTCACATATTTGAACGGGCTTTTCGCCGCCTCATCGAAATTTTGCCAGTTGTGGTGGAAGTAGAAGGATGCGCCGTTGTCAATGATCCACAACTCTTTGTGCCACCACAGCAGGTTGGTATTTTTAAATGTTCGGTCAATATTCGTGATGAACGCATCCAGCCACACGATTTTGGAAGCAAGCAGCGGCTCCAACTGCACGGAGGCATCGTAGGCCAACGCACCGCTCAGGTAGTGCATCGCAAGGTTTAGGCCTTCGGAAAACTTCAGCAAATCCTGAATTTCCTCATCGGCTTCCGTTCGCCCGAAATCCTCATCCAGCTTAGCAAAAACCAGTTCCGGAATGTTCAGCCCTAAAGCCTGCGCTATTTTTCCTCCGAGCAATTCGGAGACGAGCATCTTAGTGCCGTGCCCTGCGCCGCGAAATTTCACCACATATTTAAAATCATCATCGGCTTCGGCAAGGGCAGGCAGGCTGCCGCCCTCTCTCAGCGGCAGTATGTAGCGCTGCACCGTTACCGTGCGCATTTTCAGTTCGGGAATCATTCTGTAAAGGTAGTGTATTTTGGAATTGCTGCTGTTTTACCTTCATTTTTGTGGTCACCACACCCACAAAAGCCGGTCAGATTGTGCGTTTTTTTATTTTTGTTCAATAATTAAATTAATAAGTTTTAATGTTTTGAAGAAAGTTTTAAGTACAGTATTATTGATGTCATTGACGATGACAGTAATTTCATGTAATGACAATGAAAGAGAAGTTACAACTTTTGAAACCGAAGTAAATAATTTAAATAAGCCTGAGATTTTACAAGGTTTTATTAATGCTAAAGGTCAAATGAAAGGTTTATCATTCAAAACAATCAACTCTTCTACTAATAAAGTGGTTTTGGACGAGCAAAGTATTAAACGTAAATATGAGGAAACTTAGCTTTAATAAATAAGGAAACGGGTTTAAAACTAAAATATGATGAGGAGAGTTTAAGGCTATGTTATCATCTCTTGAATCAGATTATATAAACAAGATTTTATGAGTAACTTATTTATTATCAAAAAATATTTTTTTTATGTATTATTGGTATTTACATTATGTTTAGAAATAGTATCAATAATATCTTATTTGGATAAACATATAAGTGTAACTTCATTTCTTTTGATTTTATCATCTAATTTACTTATTATGGTAACTGCCATATTAAATATAAAGAAATTGAAAAAATGAAAGATATTTAAGACTAATTTTTTGTTTTCGCCTTGTCAATGTGAAGAGGACAAAGCGGCACCATTTGGACTGGCACTTTCAATGCCAATGCCAGATATATAATTGTGAATTTCCAAATCAGGTTTACCTAATCATCCAAAATAGCTAATTTTATAAAAAATTTCAAACGAATATAAAAGTTGAACGCCCCCGACAAACGCCTTTTCCTGATAGATGCCTACGCGATGATTTTCCGCGGGTATTATGCGCTGATTAGAAATCCGAGGCTGACTTCCGCAGGCTTCGATACTTCGGCAATCTTCGGCTTTACCAACTCGCTGATTGAGCTCATCCGCCGTGAAAGGCCTACGCACCTTGCCGTAGTCTTCGATGTAGGGAAAACCAATGTGCGCACCAATGATTTCGCCGAGTATAAAGCGAACAGAGCGGAAACGCCCGAGGCCATCCTGAACGCCGTGCCGTACATCCACAAAATCCTGGATGTTATGGGCATCCCTGTGCTGGGCGTGGAAGGCTACGAGGCCGATGATGTAATTGCCACCATTGCCAACAAAGCCGAAAAAGAAGGCTATAAAATCTTTATGGTAACGCCGGATAAGGACTTCGGGCAGCTGGTGACGGAGAATATCAAAATCTACAAACCCGGGCTGAAAGGCAGCGAAGTGGAAATACTGGGCGTGGAGGAAATAAAGGCGAAGTACGAAATTGAGGACCCTAAGCAAGTCATAGACTTCCTGGCAATGATGGGAGATAGCGTGGACAACATTCCCGGACTGGATGGAGTGGGAGAGAAGACGGCGAAGAAATTCCTGAAGGAGTACGGTAGCATCGAAAATCTGCTGGAAAACACGCACGAAATCAAGGGTAAGCTGCGCGAGAAGGTGGAGGCCTGCAAGGAGCAGGGCATCCTCTCCAAAAAGCTGGCAACCATCATCTGCGATGTTCCGATTGATTTTGAAGAAGAGCAGTACAATCTGGAAACGCCCGATTTTGAGAAGGTTAAGGAAGTATTTGATGAGCTGGAATTCCGCAGGCTTTACGAGAATATGTACCGTGCCTTTGCGCCGGAAACATCCGCGGAAACATCTGCAAATACCGACCCTAACAGGATTTCCCGGTATGATAAGGCAGAAGCGAAAGAAGGCAGCGTGCAGCTGGATCTGTTCGCCAACTATGAACAGCAAGAGCGACCAGCTTCCGCGAAAAGCACCATAGCAGAAAACAAGCACCTTTACCAGTTCATCGATACTGAAACCGGAATGAAGATGCTGGTGCAGAACCTGATGCAGCAGAAAGCCGTGGCATTCGACACGGAAACCACCTCGCTGAACGAGATGGAAGCGGAACTGGTAGGGCTAAGTTTCTCTTATAAAAAAGGCCTGGCATACTATGTACCGCTGCCGGAAAATAGGGAAGAAGCGCTGGAGATTCTAAACATTTTTAAACCGTTTTTTGAAAAGGAAACGGTGATGAAAATAGCGCACAACCTGAAGTTTGATTATAAAATCTTAAGGCTGTACGGCATGCAATTCAAAGGCCTGCTGTTCGACACGATGATCGCGCACTACCTGCTGAATCCCGATGGAAGGCACGGGCTGGATTACCTCTCGGAAATTTACCTAAATTACAAACCCGTATCAATTGAAACCCTCATCGGCAAAGGGAAAAAGCAACTGAGCTTCCGCGAAGTGCCGCTGAAGGAAGCTACGGAATACGCCGCGGAAGATGCAGATGTTACCTATCAGCTTTACGAGGTCTTCGCACCGCAGCTGGAGAAGGAAAGTCTGCAGAAACTTTTCTACGAAGTGGAAATGCCACTGATGGAAGTGCTGGCAAAAATGGAGCTGGAGGGCGTGCTGCTAGACGAAAACTGGCTGAAGCAGGAAAGCGTTGATCTACAAAGCGACCTGCAAAATCTGGAACAGAAAATTTTTGAACTCGCCGAAACGAATTTTAATGTGAATTCACCAAAGCAATTGGGCGAGATTCTCTTCGAAAAACTGCAGCTGGCTCCAAAGGCGAAAAAAACGAAAACCGGGCAGTACCAGACTTCCGAAGATGTTCTGCAAAAGCTCTCGGCAAAGCACGACATCATCCCGCTTATTCTGGAATTCCGCACTTACCAGAAACTGAAATCTACCTATGTGGATGCGCTGCCTACGCAGATTGATGCGGATGATGGCAGGGTGCACACGAATTTTTCGCAAACGACGGCGGCAACAGGCAGGCTGGCCTCCGTGAACCCAAATTTGCAGAACATACCGATACGCACTTTGCGCGGACAGCAAATCCGCGGTGCCTTTGTAGCAGGCGAAGGCAGGCAGATTATTTCCGCCGATTATTCCCAGATTGAATTGCGCCTCATCGCGGAAATTTCCGATGAAACCAATATGATCCGTGCGTTTCAGGAAGGGCAGGACATCCACGCTTCCACGGCTTCCAAACTTTTCGGCGTGCCGATTGAGGAGGTTACGAAGCTGCAGAGAAGCCAGGCAAAAACGGTGAACTTCGGCATCGTTTATGGGCAGGGTGCGTTCGGACTTGCTGAGCAAACCGGGCTTTCGCGCACCGAAGCCAAGCAGATGATAGATGAGTATTACCGCAATTATCCAAGGCTGAAAGAATGGATGGCAGAGCAGGTGAGGAAAGCGCGCGAACTGGGTTTTGTGGAAACAATTCTCGGCAGAAGGCGGCACCTGAAGGACATCAACTCGAATAATTTCGTGGTGAAGGGCCACGCCGAACGAAATGCCGTGAATGCACCGATACAGGGAAGCGCTGCGGACATCATCAAGATTGCGATGATAAATATTGACCGCCAACTTGCGGAACATTCATTAGCCACTAAGATGCTGCTGCAGGTGCACGATGAACTAATTTTCGAGTCGCCAAACGATGAAGTGGAAACGGCAACACGCCTGATAAAATCTGAAATGGAGAGCGCCGTGGAAACCCAGGTGCCGCTGCTTGTGGAAGTGGGCGTAGGGAAGAACTGGCTGGAAGCGCATTAATCGCTTTGGCAGTAAGCGATATCGCTATCTTGGGCGAAGCATTGCTTCGTCTATCCACCGTTCACGGGTGTTAACATCGCTGAGGTACAGAATGTTGTTCTCGCTTTTAAGGAGCAAGGTTTTGGTAACGGGCAGGGGGATTCTTTCATTCTCCAGCCTGTCAAACCGGAATGAAAGAATATTATCTTCCGTCCTCACTACATCACCGGTGTAGATTTGCGAAGTGGTTTTCCCTGTAGTATCCTCGCTCACCCGGATGTAATTTGCCACGGCGCCGTTGATGGTAAGGAAGTTGCGAATGCTTTGCTCCGTATTTTTTTCAATCATTACAAAGCGTTTCCCCTCCAGAGAAATTTTGCTGAGGTCCTGATTGATGCCCTGCCTTGCCTCAATCTTATCCAGCAAGGCATTGATTTTAGCATATTGTGCCTTGGCAAAAAAACTGCCGATAAATATCGGCAGAAGTACTGCTATTTTTCTCATTTCTTCAAAGATTTGAAACTTTAAATCTCTCGTAGGCGGCTTTGGTAAGTGCCTCCCGATCGTCCGGGTGGGCGATGCTGATAAGGGCCTTGGCACGCTCCTTCAGCCCTTTGCCGAATAGATTCACTGTTCCGTATTCCGTCACCACATAGTGCACATGCCCGCGGGTAGTTACCACGCCTGCCCCCGGGTTCAGCACGGGGACGATTCTCGGGATGCCCTTGTTGGTACGGGAACTGATGGCGATGATAGGTTTGCCACCTTCAGAGTAGGCAGCGCCAGTCATAAAGTCCATCTGCCCACCGATACCGGAGAACTGGTAGGTGCCGATAGAATCTGCGCACACCTGGCCGGTGAGGTCTACTTCCACCGCGGAATTGATGGCGTGCATCCGTTTGTTTCTTAAAATCATCGCGGGGGAATTTACAAGCTCCACATTGTAAAAACTTACGATAGGGTTGTTGTGAAGGAAATCGTAAAGCTTTTTTGTGCCAAAGCTGAAGCTGGTTACGGTCTTATAATTGTTAAAACCTTTGTGGGCATTGGTAACTACGCCTTTTTCAATAAGGTCAATAACGCCGTCGCTGAGCATTTCGGTGTGGATGCCCAGGCCTTTGTGGTTGCTTAGCGATTTCAGGACTGCATCCGGGATGGTGCCGATGCCCATTTGCAGGGTCGCTTTATCGTCAATAATTTCTGCTACATTCTGCCCTATTTTTCGCTCCACATCTGTAACTTTTGCTCCGTAATCCAGCGTGATCAGGGGTGCATCGTGCCACACCATTTTGGCGAAGCGGCTTTTGTGCACAGCGCTGTCGCCATAGGTACGGGGCATATTTGGGTTTACGATGGCAATGGCGGTTTTGGCGGTGTGAACTGCAGTCTGAGCACAATCGATAGAGGTACCCAGTGTGCAGTATCCGTGCTCGTCGGGTGGGGATACCGTAACTACTGCGACATCAAGGGGCAGGATGCCATTGCGGAAGAGATGCGGGATACCGCTGAGGAAAATCGGCACATAATCTCCATTCTCCCCATTCACCGCCTTGCGTACAGGCTCCGAAGTGAAGAGTGAGCGGATGTGGAAGCTGCCTGCGTACTCGGGGTTGGCGATTTCTACCGGGCCCTGCTGCGTGATGCTTACCAGCTCTACATTCTCCAGCTCCCGGGCGCGTTTTGCCAGCGCGGAGTAAAAGATATTGGGCGTGCAGGCACTGCCGTGGCCAAAGATTCTCTGCCCGCTCTGTACCAGTGCCGCTGCTTCCTCTATGCTCGAATATCCCTCCATAGTATAAGATTTTTAATTTCCTCAAAGTTAAGGATTTACTTCAATCCAAAAATAGGACAGTTATCAGTTCTGAAGGCTTATGCCTCCAAAGTCTCCCGAGCTCATCATCAGGAAGGCACCGCTTTTTTTATCGAGCAAATCCCAATAGGCGTGGAGCTGCTGAGCATCTGTGAAGACCAACAAATCTTCCCTTTGGAATTTCTCACGGATGAAGTCCGCAGAAATCGGCTCTAATCTTTTGATTTTCAATGCTTCTTCGGAATAGAAAACTACCGCTTCGGAAAGCCCATCCATTGTTCCGGCATATTGCTCCAGGAAAACAGGGTTGAGCGAAGAGTAGGTGTGAAGCTCCAGAAAGCCATAGGTTTTCTGACCTGCAAACTGTTCGCAAAAGGCTTTCACCGTGGCTTTCACCTTGGAAGGTGCGTGGGCGAAATCTTTGTAAACCGTGGCTGCATCGGCTCTTTCGATTTTCTCCAATCTTTTGGAAGCGCCTTTGAAATTCATTATCGCCTCATAAAATTCCTCATCCTGAATGCCCAGCTGGTTGCAAATCAGGCGTGCGCCCTCCATATTGAGCAGGTTGTGCGCGCCAAACACAGAAACCGGCACTTCGCCGAATTCCGTTTTCAGGTGAACCTTGCCGTCACGAATTTCATATTCCGGCGTTCTGTACGGCATCGCACGGAAATAATTTCCCGCCGATTCTACCACCTTTTGCACTTCCTCATCCTCTTCGTTGTACACCAAAACACCGCCCGGCGTAATGGTTTCCACGAAATTTCGGAACTGCTGCACATAATCATCAAAAGTTTTGAACACATTAATATGGTCCCAGGCAATGCCGGAAATCAGCGCAATATTCGGCTGGTACAGCATAAACTTCGGGCGAAGATCCAGCGTGGAAGAAAGGTATTCATCGCCTTCCAGAATCATAAAATCTGTGCCGTCAGAAATTTTCACCATACAATCGAAGCCTTCCAGCTGAGCGCCCACCATATAATCCACATCTTTTTGGTGAAAATTCAGGGCGTGCAAAATCATCGATGTAATCGTGGTTTTCCCGTGAGAACCGGCAATTACAACCCGCGTTTTATCCTTGCTTTGCTCGTAGAGAAATTCTGGGTAAGAGTAGATTTTCAGGTCTAATTCCTTTGCCCTTGCCAGCTCTGGATTATCGGCGTGGGCGTGCATCCCGAGAATTACCGCATCAATATCCGCCGTGATTTTTTCGGGAAACCAGCCGTTTTCTTCGGGCAGCAAGCCTTTGTTTTTCAATCGGGAAAGCGATGGCTCAAAAATCGCATCATCAGAGCCCGAAACTTCGTAGCCCTTGTCCTTCAGCGCTATTGCCAAATTGTGCATCGCACTTCCACCAATTGCAATAAAATGCGTTTTCAATTATTCGTAAAAATTTTGATGATTTTTTTAAATTCAGCAAATAAAATTTCGGTAAAAATTACTGCTTTTCAGCTTCGGCAAGTTTGCGCTGTTTCAGCTGCTCTTCGTAATTATGCAGCTTGTTGAAATCGCTCGTCTGCTCAATTGCAAACATAATTTTATCCAGAATCTGCTGGGATGTTTCGTTCTCATAATCTATTTCCAGCGGCTTTTTAAATTCCATCGTCGGTTCTACACCTGTCACTTTCAGCTTCAGTCCTTTCTTATCGAAAGCCCTTCGGAAACCATTGATTTTCACCGGAATTACAATCGGCCTTTGCTGCTTGATGAGTTTTGCCGTTCCCTTTCTGCCCTGCGCAAAAGCGGCGGTTGTTCCCTGCGGAAAAGTGACGACCCAGCCATTGTCCAGCGCCCGCAAAATATTGTCCACTTCACCCATATCCACGATGCGGTTTACATCCTTTCCGCCGGCCCTCCAGGTGCGTTTCACGGTTACCGCCCCGGCAAGTTTGAAAAGCTTGGCAATGCCTTTGCTCATCGTTTCTTCGGCGGCTACATAGTAAATATCAACCTTCGGGTTCAGCAGGTAGATTGGGTTTTTTATCGTGTTCAGGTAGCCGTTGTTTGTCGCGAAAATCACATGGTACATCGCCATCACATCGGCAAAATAAGTCTGATGGTTGGAAACCAGCATCACATTGGATTTCGGCAGTTCTGCAATGTTTTCCGTGCCGCTGATTTTCAGCCTGTTGAAGCCGTTGAACCTTCGGTAAGAAATTACCCCCATTACGAAAATCACCAGCCTTTTCAGGATGTAAGGCGTGCCGAAAGCATCGCGGAAAATCGTTTTTTTCTTAGTCTTCGCCATTTGGAAAAATGCAGACAAATCTACAAATTTTTGAGCAACTGGCTGAACTCGCTGAGTATCATTGCGGTGGCACCCCAAATGATGTAGCCGTTGAAATTGATGACCGGCACTTCCATTCCGCGGCTTCCTGCGAAGGCCATTATTTCAGGCTCATCGTCTAGCGAAATCAGGGATTCCACCGGAAATTCTATCAGCTCCACGGCTTCAGCTTCCTGCAGATTGAACCGCGGATTTTTGCCGGTGTACGAAATAAAGGCGTAAGCATAGAAGTTGCTGGGCGGAATGTAGATGGGCGAAATTTCCCGTATGATACGCACGAAATGCTCATCTATGCCCATTTCTTCGGAAGTTTCGCGCTTTGCCGTAGCCGCAAAATTTTCATCGCCATCCTCCCTTTTTCCGCCGGGCAGGGAAATTTGTCCGCTGTGCCTGTCCTTATCGTTTTTCGCGCGAACCATCAGCGGAAAATACCAGCGGTTGTCCTTCAGGTAAAGCAGGATGTTCACCGCCGCAAATTTTGGATTTTTTGACAGGATTTCCTCGTACGACAAAATCGGGCGTGAAGGCGGCGAGAAAATGCTGTGCGCATCTTCGCCGTAAAGGTCCGCCTCTTTGATTTTGCGCAAAAGGTCTTTGCCGAAGGACATCCGTAAGTTTTTCCAAAGATAAGCAGAGCTAAGGAAAGAGGCAAAGGTAAAGGGCAAAAAGTTTCCGGCCGCTAATCCCCATCGCTTATCAATTATGTAAGCCTTATCTTTGCTCAATGGAAATCTTGGATTTGCTAATCATTGGCGGCGGCCCCATCGGTTTGGCAACAGCCGTGGAAGCTGCAAGGGCAGGGCTTTCGTACCGTATCATCGAGAAGGGGACGATTGCCAACAGCATCTACAATTACCCGCTTTATATGCAGTTTTTTTCGACGGCAGACCGGCTTGAAATTGCGGAAATTCCGTTCATTACAACGAGTGTAAAGCCTGGCAGAAAAGATGCCCTGGAATACTATCACGCCGTTGCACGAACCTACAGCCTAAATATTAATCTTTATGAGAAGGTATTGAAAATCAGTAAGTTAGAAGATGATTTTCGCATCGAAACAAGCAAGGGAGTTCATTTTGCGAAAAATGTTGTAATTGCTACTGGTTTTTACGATATTCCTAATCTGATGAATATTCCCGGTGAAGAACTTCCGAAAGTGCGGCATTATTACACCGAGCCTTACCCTTATGTAGGGCAGAAGGTTGCGGTAATCGGTGCCAGCAATTCCGCTGTGGATGTGGCTTTAGAGATTTTCAGGAAGGGTGGCGAAGTTACGATGATTGTCCGCTCTAATCACATCGGTGAATCTGTAAAATACTGGGTGAAGCCGGACATTGAAAATAGAATTTTAGAAGGGAAAATCAAAGCGCATTTCGGTGCCTGTGTTACGGAAATCACCGAGCACACCCTGATTTTCAGGGATAGATTAGGCAGAATGATTGAAATTGAAAACGATTTCGTCTTCGCAATGACTGGCTATTTACCCGATTTTGAATTTCTTAAAAATTCGGGCATTATTTTGCAGGGTTCGCAATTGAAGCCAATCTATAATCCTGATACTATGGAAAGCAATGTGGAAGGCCTGTATCTGGCTGGCGTAGTTTGCGGCGGCAGAGATACGCACCTTTGGTTCATCGAAAATTCACGGCAACACGCAAAATTAATCGTGAATGATATTTTGCGGAAAAATCTAAATTTCTGATAATCAATCTTTTGGCTTGTAGCCAAACTTCCAAATCCAAAGGATATAAAATATCTGCATCGGAATGCGGAACCAAAGATAGCAAATGCCGTTTCCGTCGAAATTTCCGGTTTCATAGTTGAGATTCTGCATTGCAGAATTGATGTTTGCTGGCAAAATCAGTATCAGAAAAATAATTAGAAGAATGGATGTGAATTTCCGGGATTTTTTGAAAAGTAATCCTATTCCCGCAGCAATTTCCAGAATTCCTGTAATAATTACCCATTCTTTTTTAAAAGGGATGAAATCTGGAATCATTTGGGACATTCCTTGGAGAAATGCAAAATGTGCCACCGATGTGAAGAAAAGCATCGCAGCCATAGCAATTCTTCCGGCGCGATGCCAGTGTGGATTTTTGAATCTCAGTTGAAAAATGCCGACAGAAATAATGAAGGTGCCGAGCAAAATTAATAGTGGCTTCATTTACTCCGGCTTATAAGAATCCTTCAGCGTCACCGTTCTGTTGAAAACCGCCTTTTCATCGGTGGAATCTTCATCTTTCGTGAAATATCCGATGCGCTGAAACTGCAGCGGTTCGCCAATTTTTACATTCTTGATTTCCGGCTCAGCAAAAGCAGTTACCCTCTGCAAGGAATCAGGATTAATGAAATCCATAAAATCTGCATCTTTCTCAGCATCAGGTTGTTCCACGGTGAAAAGCCGGTCATAAACGCGAACTTCAATCGGCACAGCGTGCTTCGCCGAAACCCAGTGCAGCGTGCCCTTTACCTTGCGCAAACTGGCTTCCGTTCCGCTTCCAGATTTTGAATCTTCGTCATAAGTTGCGTAAATCGTGGTAATCTCACCGTTCTCATCTTTCTCAACCCTGTTGGCTTTAATAATGTACGCCGATTTCAGCCGAACTTCCCCGCCAAGTTTAAGGCGGAAAAATTTATTATTGGCCTCTTCCTTAAAATCTTCCCGCTCGATGAAAAGCTCCTTTGAGAAAGGGATTTCGCGGTTTCCTGCATTTTCATCCTCCGGATTATTTTCCGTTTCCAGCCATTCCTCCTTGTCCTCAGGATAATTTTCGATGATGAGTTTCACGGGCTCCATCACCACCATCAGCCGCTTCGAAATTTTGTTTAAATCCTCACGAACGCAGAACTCAAGTAATTGAATATCAATGAGATTCTCCCTTTTCGCAACGCCAACCCGCTCGATAAAATTTCGGATGGCTTTCGGCGTAAAACCTTTTCTTCGCATTCCGGAAATCGTAGGCATTCTTGGATCATCCCAGCCTGTCACCACTTTTTCCGCTACCAGCCTCTGCAGCTTCCGCTTGGATGTAATCATATAAGTAACATTCATCCGCGCAAATTCCCGCTGCTTGTTTCTAAGCTGCTGATTATCATATACTTGGTCGAGATACCAATCATAAAGCGGCCGGTGATTTTCGAATTCCAGCGAGCAAAGTGAGTGCGAAATCTGCTCGATATAATCGCTCTGTCCGTGCGCCCAATCGTACATTGGGTAGATTTTCCAATCGGTTCCCGTTCTGTGGTGGGGCCTTTTCAGGATGCGGTACATCACAGGATCCCGCATATTCATATTCGGCGAAGACATATCGATTTTTGCACGAAGCGACATTGTTCCTTCCTCGATTTCGCCGCTCTTCATTTTCTCGAATAATGCCAGAGATTCCTCCGCAGGACGGTTTCTGTATGGGCTCTCGATGCCTGGCTCAGCAGGATTTTTCCGCTGTTCCGTAATTTCTTCCGAAGATTGCTCGTCCACATAAGCCTTACCCTGCTTTATCATTTCCACAGCCCAATCGTACAGCTGCTGAAAGTAATCAGATGCATAAACTTCTTTATCCCATTGAAAACCAAGCCATTCCACATCTTTCTTGATGGCATCCACAAATTCCTGCTCCTCTTTTTCAGGGTTGGTATCATCAAAGCGCAGGTTTACCGGCGCATTATATTTCTCTCCCAAACCAAAATTGATGCAGATGGCTTTCGTATGCCCAATGTGAAGGTAGCCGTTTGGCTCCGGCGGAAAACGGAAGCGTAATTGCTTGTTTTCCAATCCTTTAGCTAAATCATCTTGAATAATCTGCTCAATAAAATTCAGGGATTTTTTTTCTTCTTCCATAATAAATCGTCGCCTGCAAAAATAGCGATTTCAGATTTTTTTTCAGTAAACTTTCGGGATTTACAAATGAAAAAGCTTGTCGCCAACTAAATTCAGGCGGCTTTCAAAATTATTTGTGAAAAGCGCACCGGTTCCCAAACCTTGCGGCATTTTCGGTTTCTTGGTGAAAGTATATTGCGCAATGGCATTCAGGCCGATGTTGCTTTCCAGAGCAGATGTTATCCACCATCCAATACCTTGATTTTCAGCAAGTTCTATCCATTCATCACTGCCGGAAAATCCTCCGCAAAGCGATGGTTTCAGGATGATAAACTGCGGCCTGATTTTTTCCAGCAATATTTTTTTTTCAGAAAAATCATTCACGCCAATTAATTCCTCATCCAAAGCGATGGCAGTTGGCGTTTCTGCACAAAGTTCCGCCATTTCATCGGTGTTCCCAGCTTTTATCGGCTGTTCTATGGAATGAATTTTCAGCTCGGCAAGCTCCTGCAGAACGGCTTTCGCTGCATTAAAACTGAAACCGCCGTTGGCATCTACTCTCAGTTCAAGTTTTTCCGCGGAAAATTCTTTGCGAAGATTTTTCAGGATTGCCTTTTCCTCTTCCCAATTGACACCTATTTTAAGCTTGATGCAATCATATCCCAAATCCAGTTTTTCCCGAATTTGCGACTTCATAAAATCAGCATCGCCCATCCAAATCAGTCCATTGATTTTTATAAAACCTTGACCTTCAGTAAATTGTGAAGGAAAATAAAGATCGTTTCCAAATTCCAGATTCCGCTTGGCCTGCTCCAATCCAAACCAAATGGATGGAAAATCGCGAAGTTCTCTTTTTATAAAAGTTTCATCTGCACCTATGTTTTTGCAGAGCCACTCCAGTTTTTGCTCATATTCCGGGACATCATCAGAGCTCAGCCCGCGAAAAACAGCACACTCACCGATGCCTTTGTTCTCGCCGTCAAAAATTTCCAGGATAAAGGTTTCCTTTTCGAGCAAAACGCCCCGGGAAGTTCCCCCGGGACGCTTGAATTCTAAAATATGCCGGAAATATTTTGCTGTCATCGGCTTATTCTGCTCCCTCATATTTAGCCATAAATTCCTCAGCCTTGCTTACCATCTCTCGGCTTCCGCAGAAAAACGGCACACGCTGATGCAGCTCCGTAGGCTCTATTTCCATAATCCTTTGGAAACCGTCGCTCGCTTTTCCGCCGGCTTGCTCAGCCAGAAAAGCCATCGGGTTGCACTCGTAAAGCAGGCGCAGTTTGCCGTTCGGCGCCTTGGCATAAGATGGGTAAATGTAGATGCCGCCCTTTATCATATTCCGATGGAAATCCGCGCAAAGCGAACCGATATAGCGCGAAGTATAAGGTCTATCATCCTCATTCATTTGGCAGTATTTTAAATAATCTTTCACGCCCTGAGGGAATTTGATGTAATTTCCTTCATTAATTGAATAAATTTTTCCCTTTTCGGGAATAGTCATATTCGGATGAGAAAGGTAGAAAGTACCAAGGCTCGGGTCGAGGGTAAAGCCATTCACGCCGTTTCCTGTTGTGTACACGAGCATTGTGGAGGAGCCGTAAATAATGTATCCCGCAGCCAGTTGGTTTTCGCCCTTTTGCAGGAAATCGCGCATCTCTACAGGTGTGCCGGGCTCGGACACGCGCTGGTAGATGGAGAAAATCGTCCCTACGGAGACATTTACATCGATGTTGGAAGAGCCATCCAGCGGGTCTATCAGCACCACATACTTGCTGAGGTGGCCGCGTTTGGTACATTTTATCTCAATAAAATCGTCGTTTTCCTCACTTGCGATGCCGCAGACCACCTCCCGCTGAGAGAGCGCTTCGATGAAGATTTCGTTGGCGAGCACATCCAGTTTCTGCTGGTCCTCACCCTGTATATTCGTACTGCCTGCCACGCCTGCGATGTCCACCAGCCCGGCCTTATTTACCTCGCGGTTTACCATTTTTGCAGCGAGTTTCATCGCATTGATCAGCCTGGAAAACTCTCCGGTGGAAGCTTTGAAATCTTCCTGTTTCTCAATGATAAACTCGCCGAGCGTCTGAAAATTCTGGTCTGCCATTTCTGAAATATTTACTCACAAATTTGCAAAATTTTTACTGATATTTCACGCTTGGCTCAATAAAATTTTGCAGATAAGAATCATCATTTTAATTTTGAGGTATAAATGATGGCAGATTATGAAGGTTTTCAAATTCGGCGGAGCGTCTGTAAAAGATGCCAAAGCGGTAAGAAATGTATCGAAAGTTCTTGATACTCAGGGGTTTGGTGAATGCCTGCTTGTAGTATCGGCAATGGGAAAAACAACCAATGCGTTGGAAGCGGTGGTAAATGCTTGGGCGGCGGGAGAGGATTTTGTGCGCAAGCTTCGCGATTCGGAAAGTTTTCACCTGGATATAGCCGAGGAATTATTTCAGGTGAACCATACTATTTTTTCGGAAATAAAATTAAAGTTTTCTGAGATTTTTAATTTTTTAACAGAAAATCCTTCGGCGGATTATGATTTTGCTTATGACCAGGTGGTAAGCGCGGGAGAAATTATTTCATCAAAAATCCTCAGCGCTTATCTGAATGATGCGGGTTTTTACAACAACTGGCTGGATGCGAGATGCGTGATAAAAACAGACAGCAATTTTCGGGAAGCCAATGTGGATTGGGACGCAACCGCCAAGAAAATCTCTGAACTGGAAATGAGTTTACCTGCTGTAACTCAAGGGTTTATAGCCTCCGATGAGAAGGACGCTACTGTAACACTCGGCAGGGAAGGCTCCGATTATTCCGCAGCGATTTTTGCGTACTGCCTCGACGCGGAATCAATGACTATCTGGAAAGATGTTCCGGGCGTGATGACCGGCGACCCGCAGGTTTTTGAGAATGTACAGCTGCTGAAGAGCATCTCCTATGAGGAGGCTATTGAGCTTGCCTATTATGGTGCGTCGGTCATTCACCCGAAAACTTTACAGCCCCTGAAGCAGAAGAATATTCCTTTTTTCGTTAAATCATTTCTAGAACCGTCGGCTAGCGGTACAAAAATAGGATTAAGCCTTGATAATCAATCTGTTGAAAGCTATATTTTAAAGCGGAACCAGCATTTGCTGAAAATTTCAACCAAAGATTTTTCCTTCATTGCTGAGGAGCATATGAGCCACATTTTCAGACTTTTAGCTCAAAATAAAATTAACATTTCATTGATGCAGAATTCTGCCATATCGCTCGCGCTGTGTCTGGAAGATAGATTCCGAAACCTGGAAGAATTAATTTCTGAATTGAGGAAAGATTACAAAGTTGACCTTGTGAAGGATGTCTCGCTTTTCACTGTCCGCCATTTTTCGCCTGGGGATCTGGAGAAATTTTACGAGGGGAAAGATGTGCTTATCGAGCAATCAAGCCCTTCTGCACTACAGATTGTGTTTCGCTAAATTTTCATACTTTAGTTTTTTGTTAAATATTTTTCGATGAGTCTTATCACTCAGGAGGATTTGATTTCCGCCGCGGGGCTTTCCAGAGCGGGTATTTTGAAAAAACCAATCGCGCGCGGCGTGATGAATCTCACAAAAATTGATGAGGTGAATGCCCTGTACGATAAGGTGAAAGACTTACAGGGTAATGAGTTTTTTGATACCTTTCTGCGGGAGCTCGGCATACAGTATGTGGTTTTTGAAGAAGATCTCACGCGCATCCCTGCTGGCGGGGCTTTCATTGTGGTGGCAAATCATCCGCTTGGGGCGATCGACGGGGTGCTGATGACGAAGATTTTCAGCGATGCGCGGCCGGATTTCAAGATAATGGGAAATTTTCTTCTGCAAAAAATTCAGCCTATGGCAGATTATGTAATCCCCGTGAACCCTTTTGAAAGCAGGAAAGATGCCTTCAGTAGCACCTCCGGGATGCGGGCAACTCTGCGGCACCTGCAGAATGGTGGCTGTGTGGGCATTTTCCCGGCGGGTGAAGTATCCAACAAAAATAATGCAGAGCGCGAGCTGCGCGACCGCGAGTGGCAGAAAGCAGTTTTAAAAATGATAAAAACTGCCGGGGTACCGGTAGTTCCGATGTATTTCCACGCAGAGAACAGCCGGATATTTTACAGAATGGCGCGGCTACACCCCGATCTCCAGACCCTGATGCTGCCCGCAGAAATGATGCGGAAGCGCGGCGAACCGGTGCGCATCAGAATTGGGAGGGCCGTCTCTGCAAAAAACATTGAAGCAGCGGAATCTGCTGGGGAAATTGAGGAACTCTTGCGGAAAAAAATCTATCTTCTGAAGGCGTACTACGAAAGGCGGCGAAAGATCCGCGATCTGCTGAAACTTCCGAATCTGCGTCTGAACTTTCATGACCTAAGTTCGGGCAGCGTAGTTCAGAACATTATCTCTGAAACGCCGAGGGAAGATCTTAGGCACGAGATCCAGGCGCTGAGGCGTGCGGAGAAATTGCTTTTCGCCAACGGAAGCTATGAGGTTTATTTTGCCGAGTACGGAGAAATCCCGTCGATAATGAGGGAGATTGGGCGCCAGCGCGAGCTTACCTTCCGCGAGGTAGGGGAGGGGAGCAACCTTCCTTTCGACCTGGATGAGTACGACCAGCATTACCGCCACCTTTTTCTTTGGGATAACGAAGCAGAGAAAATCGCCGGTGCCTACAGGATGGGGCTTGGCAGGGAAATAATGGCAGAGCTGGGTATCAAAGGATTCTACACGGCATCGCTGTTCGATTTCGATTCTGAACTGAAGCCTTTTTTCCATAAAACCATTGAGATGGGGAGGGCCTATATTTTAAAGGAATATCAGCAGAAACCTTTGCCGCTGTTCCTGCTGTGGCGCGGCATCGTGTATGTGTGCCTGCGCAATCCTGATCATCATTTTCTGATGGGTGGCGTAAGTATTTCGAATAAATTCTCGTCTTTCTCCAAGGCGCTGATGATTGAATTTATGCGCTCCAACTATTATGATTCTGCTCTGGCGCAGTATGTACACCCAAAAAATGAGTACCGGATAAAGATGGACAGGCGCGACAGAAACCTCTTCCTTCAGGAAATCGACACCGACCTGAACAAGCTTGATAAAATAATAGACGATCTGGAGCCCGGAATGCGGATGCCGGTGCTCATCAAAAAATACATCAAGCAGAATGCGAAAGTAATCGCCTTCAATGTGGATCCCAGCTTTAGCGATGCTATAGACGGGCTGATGTACATCCGCATCAGCGACTTGCCGGAGAGCACGATAAAGCCTGTGCTGGAAGAATTGAGCAAGCCTGAGCCGGCAATGTCAGATTACTCGTCCGGTGAGCAGTCGTCTATGAAGATTTGAAAAAAAATAAAATCAAAAATTTGCAGGTTAAATAAAATAATATTACTTTTGCACCACTCTAATCGAGTGATGGTTTCTTAGCTCAGTTGGTAGAGCAACGGACTGAAAATCCGTGTGTCCCTGGTTCGATTCCTGGAGAAACCACAAGTTTTATTACAAAATGATGCAAACGCTGCTAAATCCTTTGATTTATCAGCGTTTTTGGTTAACTGGCAGAACGCCAGTAAAACAAAATTCTACTGCAAAAGTAGAAAATAATTTTGTCCGTTATAATGCAACGACAGATGATATTACAATAGAATGGCATGGGAGTAAGATTAGTACTATAAATAATTAAGAAAAATGAAACGATTAACTTTTTTATTAATTATTGTATTTTGCTTCACCGGTTGCCAGCGAATTATTGAGCAACATCAATTTAATACAGAGTTAAGAAATTACACTTCTCCATACCAGGGAAACTGGTATGGAGTTTATACAGGCTCTGATAACGGACAGTTACAAATCACGGTCTATAAAGCTGGCAATATAGAAGTGAGACGAATTTTCAATAATGTTTCAGAGACTTTCTATGGATTAGTCTATAATAATGGTATTATTATGTTCACCTATTCAAATTCTGGTTTTTATCTGTCTGGCGACTTAAATGCTAAATCAGGAACTTGGAAACAAGGATCTTTAAATGGCAGCTGGTCTGTTACAAAACAATAATTAAATTACAAAAAATGAAATATATATATATAATTGCTCTACTTACTATTTCTACTTTAGCACTGTCTCAAGAGAAAACCACCAGTCTCGAAAAATCAATCTTCAATATTCAGACAGGCTTTGTTGGTTTTTGGGCAAACAACGAATTAAAATTGTCAAGGTCAATTGCTCTAAGATCAGAAATTGGAATTGAACCTATTTGGCTTGTAGGAGACGGCACTGTATGGCATCCAAATTTTAGACTTGAACCAAGATATTATTATAACCTTGAAAAAAGACTTGAAAAAGGCTACCCAATAAATTACAATTCAGGGAATTTTTTTGGAATTGCAATTAATTACAGGCCGGATGCTGTAGTCTTCTCTAACAATAAAAATCTAAAAACAATTGAGAGCATTTCTTTTGTTCCGAAATGGGGGATTAGAAGGAATTTAGGCAATCATTTTAATTATGAAGCTGGCTTTGGTATAGGACTAAGACACGAATTCAACTATAGAAATTATGGGGAATTTGATATTCATTTAAGGATAGGCTATTCTTTTTAAAAAAAATATGAAAAAAACTATATTACCATTAATGCTGTGTCTGGGAATTTTTGCAATTGCCCAAGAAAAAAAAGATTCCCTTTCCACCAAGGATATTAAAGAAGTTTTAATCAAATCTCAGAATGTGCCCGACATACTTTTGCTACCACCGTTACTCTTTCCAACAATGTCCCGATTGAGAGCGTCAGCAAAATGCTTGGGCACCGCAACATCAAGACCACGCAGCATTACGCCAAAGTCCTAGATAAAAAAGTCAGCGAAGATATGACCAGCCTGCGGACTTTACTGCAGCAGAAAAGCACCGCTGAAACTGCAAAAAAAGCCACTATCTAAAGTGGCTTTTTTATTTATAATTAAAGTATAGCCTAAGTATGGATAGTGTATGAGTATTAACCCAAAGGACATTATGCAAATCACTGGCAGAAGTGAGCGTTACAGCCGCGAATTATTGCAGAAAATCCGCACGGATTTAGGCAAAAATGAGCATCAGTTTATAAGTGTCCGGGAGTTCTGCAGTTGGGCAGGTCTCAATTACGAAGAAGTCCGCCAAATTCTTAAAAATTAGCCTGTTCAAAATTCATATAGGTATCAGATTATTTATTACCTTTGTCGCATCTGCTGACGAAGAAATTCAGAAAAGTGGAGAGAAGGGTTCCCATTCGGTTACCTGATTGTGTTTGAAATATAAATTGTTTAATCTTACAATGCTTGTAAAGTTGTGGCATCTTCCTGGAGAAACCACAAGAAATTAAACGGGAAAGACGCTGGTAAATTACTATATTTATCAGCGTTTATTTTTTACTGAACTTATGAGCAATATTGTGGCAATTGTCGGCCGGCCGAATGTCGGGAAATCTACCCTGTTCAACAGGCTGCTGGAAAGGCGTGAAGCCATTGTGGACAGTACTTCCGGTGTTACAAGAGACCGGCATTACGGAAAATCCGACTGGAACGGCGTGGAGTTTACCGTGATTGATACCGGTGGCTACGAAGTAAATACCGGCGATATTTTCCAGGAGGAAATCGATAAGCAGGTGGAGCTTGCTGTGGATGAGGCCACATCCATAATCTTCCTCGTAAATGTGGAGGAAGGCCTTACCGAAACCGATAAGGAAATGTTCCGGATGCTGCGGCAGAGCGGAAAACCCTTCTATACCGTGGTGAACAAAGTAGATTCCGCCAAGGAAGAATTGCCTGCCACGGAATTTTATCAGCTGGGCATCGAAAAATATTATACCATTTCTTCCGCCACAGGTTCTGGAACCGGAGAACTGCTGGACGATATTGTGAAGGATTTCCCGACCACAGATTACACCGATCCGTTTGAAGGCCTGCCAAGAATCACGATAGCAGGCAGACCGAATGTCGGGAAATCTACCCTGACCAACGCTTTGCTGGATGCGGAAAGAAACATCGTGACGGATATTGCCGGCACAACAAGGGATTCCATCGAAACCCTTTACAACAAGTTCGGCCACGAATTTGTGCTGGTGGATACTGCGGGAATGCGCCGCAAAGCCAGGGTGAAGGAGGACCTGGAATTCTACTCCGTGATGCGCAGTGTGAGGGCGATAGAGCATTCTGATGTGGTGATAATAATGGTGGATGCCACGCAAGGCTGGGAAAGCCAGGATATGAATATTTTCGGCATTGCGCAACGCAACAGAAAGGGCATCGTAATCCTTGTGAACAAATGGG
Source organism: Cruoricaptor ignavus (assembly GCF_014961145.1). Lineage (NCBI taxonomy): Bacteria > Pseudomonadati > Bacteroidota > Flavobacteriia > Flavobacteriales > Weeksellaceae > Cruoricaptor > Cruoricaptor ignavus. The sequence continues at coordinate 771,385 of NZ_CP063145.1, read as the reverse complement.
ATCTGGTGGAAAAGGAAACCAATACGATGCGCGATTTTGAGAAAGGCATCCGCGAAAAACTCGGGCAGTTTCAAGACGTCCCGATACTCTTCGTGTCGGCAAAAAACAAGCAGCGCATCCTGAAAGCTGTGGAAACGGCGATGGAAGTTTACGAAAACCGCAGCAAAAAAATCAAAACATCCCAGCTGAACGAGGTGATGCTGCCAATATTTGAGGAAAATCCGCCTCCTGCACTGAAGGGCAAATACATCAAAATAAAATATTGCGTGCAGCTGGGAACGCCTTCGCCACAGTTTGTATTTTTCTGCAACCTGCCGCAATATGTGAAGGAGCCTTATAAACGCTTCACGGAGAATCAGTTACGGAAAAATTTCGGCTTCACGGGAGTTCCGCTTGAGGTGTATTTCCGGCAGAAATAAAATTGAAAAGTATGACCATCCTTTCCCAAAATTTTTCGCTGGTAAATTCCTGGGTGAATGAGCTTCGTGATGTGGGCGTACAGCAGGATAGGCTTCGCTTCCGCAGAAATCTGGAACGTATCGGCGAAATTGCGGCCTACGAAATTTCTAAAACGCTGGATTTTTCGGAAAAGAAGATCCAGACGCCTTTGGACAAAATCACGGTGAAGGAAATCGCCGTGCAGCCAGTGATTGTCACCATTCTTCGTGCTGGCGTACCGCTGTTTCAGGGCGTACTGAATTATTTCGACAAAGCGGATTGCGGTTTTGTGGCGGCATACCGAAAGCACGATGCCAACGATTATTTCTCCATCAAGCAGGATTATCTCACCTGCCCGAATATTGACGGCAGGCCTCTAATCGTGGCCGATCCAATGTTGGCTACAGGTGCAAGCTTAATCGAAGCGCTGAAGGATTTGCTCAATCACGGTACGCCTTCGCAAATTCACATCGAGGCGGCAATTGCAGCGCAGCAGGGTGTGGATGCATTGCAGGAAGCCTTTCCAAAGGCCAAGCTTTGGATAGGTGCATTAGACCAAAACCTGACGGCGAAAGGCTACATCACGCCTGGCCTTGGCGATGCCGGCGATTTATCTTTCGGAGAAAAACTACAGCACTAATCCATCGCCATTACCAAAACGCTTACCCTGTTGCCCTCTGATTTCAGGAATTCCCACGCAATGCTTGCCATCGTATTGCCCGTGGTGAATACATCATCTACAACCATAATGTGCTGATTTTCAATTGTTTTGCTTAGGCTAAAAATGTTTTGCGTTTTAAATCTCTCGTCAAATTTACTGGTGGCTTGGGATTTTTTATGGATGTTTCTTTTCAGCAAATTTTTATTGTGCGGAATTTTCCATTTTTCCGACAAAGCATCCGCAAAAAGATGCAGCTGATTGTAGCCGCGCTGTCGGAGTTTTTTAGGATGAAGCGGCACAGATGCTATCAGCTGCGGTTTGTCGTCATCAAAAATAACGCGCTCGGCAACTCGCTCGGCAAGCATTTTCCCAAGAATTTCGCGCTGCCTGTATTTCAGGCTGTGGATGAGTTCGCGGCTCAGTCCTTCCTTGCCGAAATGCATTAGCGCGAAGGCTTTTTCGGTAGGGAAGAGCATCCGGCATTTTTGCGCCAGCGGATTTTTATCGTCGAAATTCCAGTGGGTGTAATGGATTTGCGCTTCGCAGGCTTCGCAAACCGGCATTGCAGCAGGGATGATGCGGTTGCAATGCAGGCAGCGGTTCGGTAGCAGCAAATCGAGAAGCATATTTTTGAGCTAGGTTTTAGCTTTTTAATTGATGAGCGAAATTTATCAAAAAATTTTATAGAAACTTTATTGATTTCCATTTTTCCGCGTTTCCCATTATCATCGTAAATTTGCGGGATGATACGCGTTACCAAAATTTTTTCCTTCGAAACTGCACACATCCTTTTTAATTACGACGGCAAGTGCAAAAATATGCACGGCCATTCCTACAAGCTTTTCGTGACCGTGAAAGGTGAGCCGGTACAGGATTTAGACCACCCGAAAAACGGTATGGTGGTGGATTTTGCCGACATTAAATCCATCGTGGAAGAGCACATCGTGAAGGTGTGGGACCACGCCGTTCTACTGAATGCACAATCGCCGCACAAAGATCTGGGCAAAACCCTGGAAGAGCAGGGGCACCGCGTGATTTACTGCAACTTCCAGCCAACCTGCGAAAATATGCTGTATGCCATCGCTGCTATTTTGCGGCGAAATTTGCCAGAAACCGTGCAGCTTGCCTACTTGAAACTTCACGAGACGGAAAACTCTTACGGAGAATGGTTCGCGGAAGAAAATTGAGATGAAACGGATTGATTTACAGCCTGGTAAGAAAATTTACTTCTGTTCCGATCAGCATTTTGGTACGCCGGATTTTCATTCGAGCAAAAAGCGGGAAGCAAAGTTCGTGCGCTGGCTGGAAATGATAAAGCCAGATGCCCAGGCGCTGTTTCTCCTCGGCGATTTGTTTGATTTCTGGCACGAATGGAAAACCGTGGTGCCCAGAGGTTTTGTGCGCGTTCTGGGAAAGCTGGCAGAGCTGAAAGACAGCGGCGTAGAAATGTATTTTTTCGTGGGCAACCACGATTTGTGGATGAAGGATTATTTCGAAAAAGAGCTGGGCATCACGGTTTTTTTCGAAAAGCAGGAATTTGAAATCGGCGGGAAAAAATTCCTGATTGCGCACGGTGATGGATTAGGGCCTGGAGACAAAGGCTACAAAAGGATGAAGAGGCTTTTCATGAATCCTTTGGCACAGCTGGCTTTCCGCTGGATTCACCCGGATATTTCGGTGAAGATTGCCACGCATCTTTCACAGAAAAACAAGCTGATTTCCGGCGCGGAAGATTTGAAATTTCTCGGCGAAGAGAATGAATTTTTAATACTTTACGCCAAAGAAAAACTGAAAACGCAGCACTTCGATTATTTTATTTTCGGCCACCGCCATTTACCGATGGAGCTGGATTTATACGGCGGAAAGTCCAAATACATCAACCTTGGCGATTGGATTTCGTATTTCACTTACGGCGTTTTCACAGATAAATTTGAATTGCTGGAATTTGATAATGATTAACACGGAGGCACGGAATTTTTTTAATGTTGTGAAAAAGACACGGAGACACAGGCCTTTTGAGTTAAACAAATTATTGGAAAATGGATTTGCACGAGAATGAAATTTCACAAATAGTTTTCGATTGCGGACTTCGTTTGCACCGCGAGCTTGGGCCAGGGCTGTTGGAAAGCATTTATGAAGAATGTCTTTTTTATGAGCTGAGCGAAAGCGGTCTGTTTGTAGAAAGGCAAAAAGCGCTGCCCGTGGTTTACAAAGGTAGAACGATGGAACATTTCTATCGTGTGGATTTGCTGTTGAACGGAAAGGTGATTGTCGAGGTGAAGGCCTGCGATGCATTGCACAATTTGCACTTGGCGCAAGTTCTCACATACTTGAAGCTCAGCAAATGCCGTTTAGGCTTGCTCATCAACTTCAATGTCTCGTATTTCAAAACTGGTTACAAAAGGGTAATTCACGGCGATGTAGCGTTATAGAAGCACCGTGATAGGAACTTCTTTACAGAATCCCGTGTCTCTTTGTCAAAGAGATTTTCACCAGAATCCGTGTCTCAGTGTTTTATCGATATAATTGGCTAACAATCCGTGTCTCAGTGTTAGAGAAAAATTCACCAGAATCCGTGTCTCAGTGTTTTATCGATATAATTGAAAAAAATCCGTGTCTCAGTGTTAGAGAAAAACTCACCAGAATCCGTGTCTCGGTGTTTTTAACCAAAATAATTGACAAACAATCCGTGTCTCAGTGTTAAAGAAAAAAATAAAAACTTGAAAAATATTTTCTCAATAAAAAATCAGGCGGGATTTTTGGAAGCCTGCCTGGAAACTTTTAGGTTTCAGTATGAAAATGAGCCTGTTTATCGGCGGTTTGTGGAGCTGCTAAATATTAATCCAACCGAAGTTCACAGCTTGGAACAAATTCCATTTCTGCCGATCGAAGCCTTCAAGAAGCATCAGATTATCGATGAAAATTTTTCGCCGAAACATTATTTCCAAAGTTCCGGGACTACGAATATTCAAACGAAATCCCGCCATTTCATCGCAGATTTTCAGCTTTACGAAGAAAGCATTGAGCGAAGTTTCCGCCAGTTCATCGGCAATCCGGAAGATTTTATTTTTGTAGGATTGCTGCCAAATTATTCGGAAAATCCGCATTCTTCGCTAATTTATATGGTAGATTTTCTGATGAAAAAATCCGGCAGAAAAGAAAACGGCTATTTTCTCTACAATCACCAGGAACTCTTTAATTTATTGCAAAGCATTGATAATCAAAAAGTTATACTTTTTGGCGTTTCTTTCGCATTGTTGGATTTTCTGGATTTTTTAAATTTATCGCAAAAGAAAATTAACTTTTCCGAAAATTTAACAGTGATAGAAACTGGCGGAATGAAGGGCAGGAAGGAAGAAATGACGAAGGATGAGTTGCTGGATTCGCTAAAGAGCGGCTTCCAAAGCGAGCGGATTTTTTCAGAATATTCAATGACGGAGCTGCTTTCCCAGGCATATTCTTTGGGCGGAAACATCTACGAATCGCCGAACTGGATGAGGATCCTGGTGCGCAGCCTGGAAGACCCGATGGCATATATGCCGCCCGGAAAAAACGGCGCCATCAGCATTATCGATTTGGCGAACCGCCATTCCTGCGCGTTCATCGCCACGCAGGATTTGGGCATTCTGCACGAAAATTCCGCAGGCCTTCACCCGAAATTTTCTGTTGCCGGAAGGATAGACCACTCTGATATCCGTGGTTGCAGTTTATTGGTAAGCTGATGAAAACGCGTATAAACATTGACGAAATCGTTTACAACTTCCTGCATTCTCAGTGTGATTTCGCGGAAGAAATTCTGCTGACGAATTTTTTCCACGGCGATTGGGAAGCCGATATTCTGAGAATTGGCAGGGATGGCTTCAGCCACGAAATCGAGATTAAACTTTCAAAGCCGGATTTCCGCAATGATTTCAAAAAATTCTATACCAACCAGAAAACCGGCGAGAAATTCCTGAAGCACGATAAAATCTGCTGTGGCGATTATGTGTGCAACCGCTTCAGCTTTCTTTTACCGATGGGCTTGGTGCCGCATTCTGAAATCCCGGAACATTGCGGCATCATAGAATTTTACCACAATCCTGATTCCTGGAAAACGGAATTTTTCAATGTGCGCGAAGCGAAACTCCTGCACGAAGATCCTTACTGGAAATTGGTGGATAAAGATTTGTTTATCAGGAAATTAGCGCAAAATATTTTAGCCAAAAAGCTGGAGCTGAAAGGCAGGGCGGAAGAATTGATTTTGCCAAATCCTTTGGAACTGAAGCGGAAATGATGCCGAAAGTTTTCCTCTGATTATCTTTGCAAAAAAAATAGAAGTGAAAAACGCGAAATACTGGGTTTGGGGCTTAGGCATAGCTGCCGTGCTTGTGCTGGGCTACTTTATTTATCAGATGGGGCAGGGCAACCAGAACCTTACGATTTTAATAATGCTGCTCATCGGGCTTTTGCTGGGCGGCCTGATTGTTTTCCTGATTTCCGGGAAGAAAGCCCAACCGCCTGTGGTGCTGGAAAATTCCCACACCGTGATTGAAAGTATGCGGAAGGTTTTCAAGATTGTTTCGGCGGAAGGGCAGTTCAATGAAATTTATAATTACGAAGAGCAGTCGAGGCTTCTCGGCGTAATTCCGCAGACGAAAAAAGCGCTGGTGATCGTGAAGGCGAAAGTTCTCGTAGGGTACGATTTCGAGAAATTCAAATGGGCTGTGGATGAGGAGAGCCGGAAAATCCGCCTGCTGGAATTTCCGGCGCCGGAAATACTTTCCACGGAAACCGATTACAAATATTACAACATCGAGGAGCAGCCTTTCAACCTTTTCAGCAAAGAAGATTTGGCGAGAATTCAGGAAAACGGAAAAAAGCAGGTGATAGAGGCCGCGAAAAATTCAGACCTGCCAAGAATTGCGGCAGAGCAGATGCAGACGATGCTCACGGAACTTGTGCGCAGCAACCACTTCATCCTGGAAAATCCCGAGAAAATTTCAGAATCTCGCAAGAAAATCGGCTTCGATGCGGTGGTTTCTGAGAATACGGAGAATATCGAGGCGTGAGGATTTATTTGTCATCATAATGTCCAAGAAATTGGACGACAATAATAACTTTCTCGCTCTCTAAGATTTCATAAACCAGCCTATCTTTCTTGCTAATTGTTCGGCTATAAATTTCGCCGTTGTAATACTTTAAGCGCTCAGGCGAACCAATTCCTTTTCTCGGGTGGTTTTCAAGTTCTTCCAGAAGGTTTTCAATTTTTTTCTTAATTGCTGATGAACCGGATGTGGAGAGGCTCTTTAAATCTTTTGCAGCGCGCTTTGAATATTCTATAAAGTATTGTCCCATAGGTTTTTACGGTCGATTCTCACAGTTCGTCCGGCTTCATAATCAGCTCTTGCTTCTTCCACTTTATTTGAAAGTTCTTCAGAGATTTCACCACTTTTCACCGGCTTGAATGCAATGTGGATTTCCTTCAAAAAAGCCTTTATTTTTTCAAGTTCGCTTTCATTTTTCGGCATTACCAAGATGTTTTCCATAACCCAATTTTTTTTACAAAAGTAAGAAAATCTTTCCCTGCAAATTTCCCTATTTTTGCGGATTAAATACGCTTGAAGTATGCTTTCAGTTCAGGGCCTTGGGCTGCATCATTCCGGGAATTATCTTTTCCGGGATGTGAATTTTACTATTAAAAAAGATGATAAAATCGGGCTGGTCGGGAAGAACGGCGCAGGAAAATCCACGCTGCTGAAAATCCTTTCCAACGAGATTAATTTTTACGAAGGCAATGTGGTGCCGGAAGGCAATATCTCCATCGGCGTTCTGAAGCAGGACCTGGATTTCGTGAAAGGCCGCACAGTGTGGGATGAAACGATGCAGGCCTTCGAGCAGATTAATCTCTGGAAAAACGAACTAGAAGATGTTGAAAACCAGCTGGCTACAAGAACGGACTACGAAAGCGACGATTATGCAAAACTCATCGACAGGCTTACGGAGCTGAACGACCTGCTGTTCCACCACGATGCCTACAACCTGGAGGGCGATATGGAAAAAGTGCTTCTTGGGCTGGGTTTCAAGGCGGAGGATTTCGAAAAAATTACCGATGAATTTTCCGGAGGTTGGCGGATGAGAATTGAACTGGCGAAACTTCTTCTGCAGAAAAACGACCTGATGCTGCTGGACGAGCCCACGAACCACCTTGATATGGAATCTATAATGTGGCTGGAGAATTTCCTGAAAGATTATCCAGGTGCCATCGTTCTGGTAAGCCACGACAAGCAGTTTATGACGGCTGTTTGCAACAGAACTTTTGATGTGAACAATAAGAAAATTGACGATTATAAAGCGAATTACTCTAAATACTTGGAACTTCGCAAAGAAAGACGTGAAAAACTGGAGCAGGCGAAAAAGAATCAGGATACGGAAATCAAGCAGATGGAGGACAATATCAACAGGTTCCGCGCTTCTGCAACGAAGGCAAGTTTTGCCCAATCGTTAATCAAAAAATTAGAAAAAATTGAAAGAATTGAGCTGGATAATGAAGATGTCTCAAAGTTCAACATCCGGTTCGTTCAGAGCATCGTTCCTGGAAAAGTAATCTTCAAGGCTGAAAATCTGGGCAAAAGCTATGGCGAAAAATTAGTTTTCGATGGTGTAGATTTCTTCGTGGAAAGAGGCGACAGAATTGCGCTGCTCGGGCAGAATGGCCAGGGCAAGACTACGCTTGCGAAAATTTTAGCCGGCGTTACCAAAGATTTCAGCGGAAATTTGGAGGATGGGCATAATGTTCGTATCGGCTATTTCGCCCAAAATCAGGAGGAAGTGCTGGATCCAGAGAAAACCGTGCAGCAGGAAGCGGAAGATGCGGCAACCGAGGAAACGAGGCCAAGGGTGCGGGATTTGCTGGGAAGTTTTCTTTTTCAGGGTGAGGCTGTGAACAAGAAAACGAAGGTGCTTTCCGGCGGTGAACGGAACAGGCTTGCGCTGTGCAAGCTGCTGCTGCAGCCGTTCAATGTGCTGATAATGGACGAGCCTACGAACCATTTGGATATCCAGTCGAAGGAAATTATAAAGCTGGCGCTGCAGAAATTTGACGGCACGCTGATTGTGATTTCGCACGATAGAGAATTCCTGCAGGGCCTTAGCGATAAAATCTTTGAATTCCGCAACGGAAAGATGAAGGAATTCCTCGGAAACATCGATGAATACCTGGAATACCGGCAGAAAGAAAGTTTGCGCGAAGTGTCTTTAGAAAAAGCAAAACTCGAGCAGAAACATTCTCAGGAATCTAAACCTGAACCTCAGCCTCAACCTCAACCTCAGATTCAGAGTAAAGAACAAAAAAATCTGCTGAATAAAATCAAAAAAGCAGAAGAGCAGATTGAAGGTTATGAGCAAAGAATTTCCGAGCTGGAAACGGATTTTTCCAAAGAAAATCCTTCGCCCGAAAAACTGGCCAGCTACGAAAAACTGAAAGCCGAACTCGAGAAAGTAATGGCAGATTGGGAGGCGCTGAATCTACAATTGGAAGGATAAAAAAAAGCAGCAATCGGCTTTTGGCTTCTTGCTGCTTGTTTTCGCATCTGTTATCTTTGCCTCTTAGCTTGGCTTTTATTTAATAAAGCCTCTGTTTCTCAGCAGCGGTTTAATATCCGGATTTCTACCAGCAAAATCACGATAGGCTTCGTTCAAATCCTTGGAATTGCCTACGGATAGGATGTATTTCCGGAATCTGTCGCCGTTTTCACGCGTAATGCCACCATTCGCCTTTATCCATTCCCACGCATCGGCATCCAGAGTTTCCGACCAGATGTAGGCGTAATAGCCCGCCGAATATCCGCCGCCAAAAATGTGCGAGAAATACGGCGAATGGTATCTCGGCGGAACGGCGCTAAGCGTGAAGCCGTTTTTCGCAAGCGATGCCTTCTCAAACTCCAGCACCGGTTTCAGCTGGCTTTCGGAAGTCACAGTGTGCCAGTCCATATCCACCATGGCTGCAGAAACCAGTTCCGTAGTGCGGTAGCCTTGGTTGAAAGTGCTTGCCCGCTTTATTTTATCCACCAAATCCTGAGGGATCGGCTTTTTCGTTTGGTAATGGATGGCGTAGTTTTTCAGAATTTCCGGCTCAAGCGCAAAATGCTCGTTGATTTGCGAAGGGAATTCCACGAAGTCTCTTGGCACCGCAGTTCCGGAAAGCGTCGCATATTTTTGGTCGGCAAAAATTCCATGGATGCTATGCCCAAATTCGTGAAACATCGTTTCCACATTGTCATAGCTTATCAGCGAAGGCTTTCCTGGTGCAGGTTTTTGGTAATTGTAGCAGTTCACCACCACAGGTTTTTTGCCCAGAAGATGAGACTGTTCTACGAAATTATTCATCCATGCACCGCCTTGCTTGCTGTCTCTCGTGTAAAAATCTAGGAAGTAAAGCGCCAGCGATTTGCCATCCCAATCGAAAACTTCGTAAACCATCACATCAGGATGGTACACTGGGATGTCCGTTCTTCGCTTGAAGGTGATGCCGTAGAATTTTTCCGCGGCGTAGAACACGCCTTTTTCCAGAACGGTAGTTAGCTCGAAATATGGCTTGATTTCATTTTCATCCAAATCAAATTTCGCCTTCCGTACCTGCTCAGCATAAAAATCCCAATCCCAAGGCTCTACCTTGAAATTGCCGCCCTGCTGATTGATAAGTGCCTGAATATCAGATTGTTCCCTTTTCGCTGTTTCTATGGCAGGCTGCGCCAATTGCTTCATCAAATTCATCGCCGCTTCAGGATTTTTCGCCATCTGATCCTGAAGTTTCCATTCCGCAAAATTTTTCTTGCCTAAAATCTGCGCCTTTTTCAGCCGAAGTTTCGCAAGCTGTTCTACGGTTTTCCTCGTATCGTTGGCATCGCCTTTTTCCGCGCGGTACCAGGATGCCTTGAAGAGTTTTTCCCTTGTAGCGCGGTTTTTCAGGCTTGCCAGCAAAGGCTGCTGCGTTGTATTTTGTAGAGAAATCAGGTACTTGCCATTTTGCCCGGCCTTTTCCGCTGCAGCAGCTGCCGCTGCAATCTGGTCTTCGGTAAGCCCGTCCAGTTCACGAACATCGGTGATGATGAGTGCCGCATTTTTCCGCGCTTCCAGCAATTGATTGCCGAATTTCGTGGAAAGCGCCGCAAGCTCTTTGTTAATCTTTTTCAGCTCGGCCTTTTTTGCTGGTGAAAGCGCAGCACCAGCCTTCTCGAAATTTTCACGGTAATGCTGCAGAAGCCTTTTCCCTTCGGCATCCAGGTTGTCCGGCTTTATCACCAGAATTCTTTTGTAAAGCAAATCGTTCAGGTAGATTCTATCCGAATGCTCGGCAAAAATCGGTGCGAAATCCTGGCTGATTTTCTGCATCGTAGGGTTGGTATCCGAACCGTTCAGGTTGTAAAAAACCGACTGTGCCCTGCCCAAAATCTCGCCGGATTTCTCCAGTGCAACTATCGTGTTGCTGAAGCTCGGCGTTTCAGGATTGTTGGCAATCTGCTCGATTTCCTGCTGGTGAATTTTTAGCCCGTATTCAAAAGCGGGCCTGTAATGCTCGTCCCGAATTTTGTCAAACTGCGGCGTTTCGTATTGCAGCGGGCTTTTATACATCAAAGGATTATCCGCCAAATGTGCTGGAATTTTCGCATCAGCGTTCGCCGTATTCATCGTGGTTTCAGTATTTTTTACAGTTTTCTGAGATTCGCAGGAAAGCGCCGAAAAAGCGAGGCTTCCCGCAAAAAAGTAAGTTGCGATATTTTTCATTTTTGCCTGAATTTATTGTAAAGATAATAATTTGGCGCGAATTTTCGGCTAAGTTGTTTTGGAGTAAACCGTTCGGAAAATCTCATCCTTGATTTCGTCTAAATTTTCTGCCGAAAAATTAGCCATTAAGAATAATGGAACTTTCTGATTATCAAGTCGGTAGGAAGGTTGCAGATAATTTTCTTCAATAATTTTGAAGCCGTTTTTCTCGTAAAATTTGATGCGGTTCTCTGCGATTTTATTCAAGTGAGAAGGTTCAGATTCCAAAATTATTTTTGGGAAAATATCCGAAATTTTTGCAAGGATTTTACTGCCAAAACCTTTGCTTCGAAATTTTTCATAAATCTCAAAATGCTCGATAAAATTAAACCCGAAAAACTTCCAAACCACGATGTAGCCGATGTTTTCAGAATTTTCCCGAATGCTGAAAACCGCCGCATCTTCATTTTGCAAAATCGCGGAAAACTGCGCTTCGTCTCTACGCTCTTCTTCCGGAAATGTTTTGGAATAAGCCGAAAAAATTTCCTGTATCAGTGCTGGGTTTTCCGGCTTAACTTTCTGAAAATCCATCAGTTACAAATCGAAAACGCTTGGCCTTCTTGTGATGAAAATATCCTTCACCCAAAGCATAAAAGCGAGCGCCAAATACACGAGAAAGAAGATGCCTGCCGTAGCGAAAGTGCTGTAAATGAAGAAGATACGCAGCTTGGAAACCGGAATGCCGAGCTTTGCGCCGTACCTTGTAAGCACGCCAAACCATTGTCTTTCGGCGCGGTGCCGAATTTCCGCGAAGATTTTGGGCTCTCTCATTGTTTCAAAAGTTGAAATCCGATGCTGCAATTTAGGCAATTTTTCGAAAGGCACATCGTCTTGTAGTGGTAATTGTATGCCTGGCTTTCCAGCGCATTTTTCACACTGATTTTCAATGACTTCCAGTTGCCAATCACCGAATTTTTCTCGGGCTGAAGCTGCGCATAAAAATCCAGAATGCTGTCTGCAATGTCTTCCCGAAAATTGAGATTGTAGAAAAATTTCACCGGGAGAACGGAATTTATCAGAACCAAATCGATGAAGCTTTTGCTGAGATTTTTAGGTGAAAAAGAAGAGGCCTTTCCAAAGTTAAACTTGTCGTCCCAGTAATCCGACGCTGCGGTGCCCTCAAAAATCTTATAAAGTTCGGCGATGCTTTCCGCTTCGGTTATTTTTGAAAATAAATTCGGTTCACGATGATAAAGCTGCGCCAATTGAGAAAGCCGGATTGTAGGGAAGTTTGGCGGTCTAAGCCGTAGAAATTTTGGTGGAATTTTTTCGCCGGAGAGTTGGAATTTCGTCTGCAGAAAATTGTATTCTTTCTGCCAGATTTTCGTTTGTTCATCAGTCGGATTTTCCAGCCAACCGGCTTTCCCGAAGAGCAGCGCTTCCAGCTGCACCGGATTTTGCCTAACTTTCTGAATGACAGAAAATGGTAGGTTTTCCGCTATCTGACGGAAAATTTCCGAATTGATCTTCAAGCCAAATGCTGCGGCAATTTCCTGAAACATCAGCGCTTCATAATTATTGCCGTTGTTCTGCAGCCTTTCGGAAAGCAGTTGAGATTTTTCTGAAAGTTTTTTCAGTAATGAATTTTCTCCAAAACCGAACGGGATTCTTTCCGGCATGAAAATTTTTTCGCAAGGAATAAATTGCGTTGCTGCATCGAAATTTTGAAATTTCCGAAGTGTTTCCGCAGAGATGTAATTTTTCAATTCAATCGTTGGAATCCCTTTGTTAATCAGGCTTTCAACTTCTGTATCGTGAAGAAAAACGGCGTGCAGTACTACACTCTGATAAGCCGAATCGTGATCGTGATTGTGCAAAATCCAGTCGGAAGAACGGAGGTGCAGCTCAATATTCCCGATGATTTCCACGCCATTTTGCCGAATTTTGCCCATAGAAAAATCTGGTCCGGAATCGTGGTTCCACTTCCCGAAATCCAGAATTTCCAGCGCATGGCCTTCCACATCGCGAAAATCAAAATTTTCGAAAATCTTGAAATTCCAGATGTATTGCAGGTGTTTTTCGGTCACGGTTTAGTTCACAGTTTAAAGCAGATAATTTACTTTTGAAATTCTTCAATAGTCCTCTGATACATCGCTTCGTACTTTGGTATAATATTTTGAATATCAAAGCGTTGCGCTTGTTTTAGTGCATTCTGTTTCATTTGCGAAAGCAGGTTTTCATCCTGCAGAAGTTTGATGCAGTAGTTGCTCATCGCTTCCACATTTCCGGTTTCCGCGAGAAATCCGGTCTCACCCTGAATATTCACCTCCGAAATTCCGCCAGCGTTGGAGCTTACCACCGCTGTTCCCGCTGCCATCGCTTCCAGCGCTGCAAGCCCGAAACTTTCCTGCTCTGATGGCAACAGGAAAACATCCGACAGTTCAAGGACTCTGTAAAGATCGTTCACTTTTCCAAGTAGCCGGATTTTGTCAATCAGGTGTGGATTTTCTTCCAGAAAAAGATTGATGCGCTCCATTTCTGGACCTTCACCAATGATGATTAGTTTGGATTTTATCTTGGCTTCAACATTTTTGAAAATTCTCAAGACATCGGCAATTCTTTTAACAGGTCTTAAATTTGAGACATGGATTAAAATCTTCTCATCAGGATTGGCAAACTGCCTTCTTTGGCAAGGGTTTTCAGCCTTAGCAAAATCCCCATTATCAATGAAATTATAAATAACCTGGATGTCTTTTTTAATGTTAAAAAACTTCAGGGTATCAGCCTTCAAACTCTCTGATACTGTGGTAATTGTATCGCTTTTGTTGATGGAAAATTCCACAGCGTGCTTGTAGGACGGATGCTGGCCAACCAGCGTAATGTCCGTGCCGTGAAGCGTGGTAACCAGCGGAACATCCAGCCCTTCATCCTTCAGCATTTGCTTCGCGGTGTACGCAGCGTAGGCGTAGGGCACGGCATAATGGGCGTGAAGCAAATCCAGCTTGTAAAGTTTCACCACACGATAAATCATCGATGAGAGCGCAATCTCATACGGCTGATATTTGAACAGCGGATATGACTGTAAATCAACACGATGGAAGAAGATATTAGGGTTGGTAATGTCCAATCTTGCAGGAAGATTTCCCGAAATAAAATGAATTTCGTAGCCTTTTTTTGCGAGAGACATTCCCAGTTCTGTTGCCACAATTCCGCTGCCACCGTAAGTAGGATAGCAGATGATTCCTATTTTCATTTTCGTAAAAATATGTGCTTTATTTTAAAAATTATTCAATATCCCTGTTGGCGAAACCAATCATTCCAGGATTTCTGCCTGCCCTTGTGCAAACCGTGGTTGGTTTGGTTGTCGTACTTTTTGTCCATAGCAGCATAGTAGCGCTGAAATTCTATGTACATCTTCCTGATTTCGCTGTGGTAATTTGCGCGGGAAAATGTTGCGGCTTCCGTTTTTCGTCGGAAATCATCCGCAAAAATCTGGCAGATGTTGAAGTGTCCCTGTTCGTGTCGCAGAAGCTCGGCCGTTTTTTGTTTGGGCTTTACCCAGGATTTTTTCGCAACAAGCGGCGTAGTCTTCATCCGCACTTTCACGATGTTGCGGTCGGAGTACGCCACATCATATTGGTAGTACACATCGGTGTAGATGTAGGCCGCAAAATTAACCTTTGGGTCGGGCTTTCCGCTGAAATGCCCCCAGTGAATTTTACCGCCATCAGCCGTCCAGTAATTCGACAAGTTTTGCGCAAAGACCACCACAGAAAATAGCAGCAGTAAAGGCAGCAGGAATTTTTTCAATTGGTTCATTATTTGGTGTTTTTTGGTGATTCCTCTTCCAAATCCATTCCTGTTCCAGCTTTCAGGCTGTCGTTTACCAAGACTGGAAGCCTGCCGTGGATTTTTGTTTTGCCAAGGAAAGCCTTTGCTGCGGCAATCATCGAATCATCGTTGTTTTCGTAAGCCACGGCAACTGCCGGAATTCTGCTAATGTCCATATCGCGCAAAGCGTACGGACTGCCGAAAACATTAAGAAGCACTTGGTGATTTTGTGCAATTTCTTTAAGAATTGTTTGGCTTTCGTCTGAGATTTTGTAAGGTTTGTACGCCGTGGAATTGTCCTTGTGGAAACTCACCAGCACTTTTGAATTGCGCGGAATGCTGCCGATTTCGGACGGTTTTTTCAGAATAATTTTTGCGCAGCGCTTTTCAAGCTCGCTGTAAAATGTGTTGTAATCCGCTTCCTCCAAAGGCACGAAATAATAAGTTTCAGAGGTTTTCAGCGGTAAAAGCTGGCCTTCATTTTTGATTAAAGTTAAAGCATTGGCATAAATTTTCTGCGCCAGTTCCCGATGAGATTTATTGTTGATTTCCTCCGAAATATTTCTGGAATTTCTGGGTTGAAAATCATTTAATCCCAAGTAATATTTCGTCAGGAGAATTTTTTTCACGCTCTCTTTCAATCGCCGTTTTGGGATTTCGTTTTTGTATAACTCATTCTGAATCAGCTGCTTACCTTTCTTTACATCTTGGGAAAAAAGCATTAAATCATTTCCCGCCTTGAAGGCCAAAGCATCCAGTTCGCCGGCTTTGTAGCGGTCTGCCACAGCATTCATATTCAGCGCATCGGTGATGATTAGGCCATTATATTTCAGTTGGTTTTTCAGAATTCCCGTCACTATTATTTCCGAAACTGATGCCGGAACACCCTGCCGATTTTCCAGCGCAGGCACATAAAGGTGCGCCACCATCACACCGCCGATTTTCTCATTCATCAAATTTCGGAACGGCGCCATTTCCACATTTTCCAGCCGCTGAATATCGTGCGAAACCACCGGCAATTCCAGGTGAGAATCGGTATCCGTATCGCCGTGCCCAGGGAAATGCTTGATGGCCGCCAGCACGCCATTATCCTGCAAACCTTTGGCGTAGGCCAGCGCAGAAGCCGTGACATTCCCAACTTCCGAGCCGAAGCTTCGGTTGCCAATTATCGGGTTTTGCGGATTGGTATTCACATCTACAACCGGTGCAAAATCCCAGTTCACGCCGATTTTCTTCGCATCTTCCGCAATTTTTGAGGACATTTCGTAAATCAAACTTTTATCCTGAACAGCGCCCAGCGTAATGGCCCACGGCAATTTGTGCGCCGCAGGAATTCTCTGGAAAAGCCCCCATTCTGCATCCATCCCGATCAGCATTTTTACTTTCGATTTTCGCTGAAATTCATTTACCAGATTAATGTGCCGCCCAGCATCATCCTGCATCAGAATTAGGCCGCCAATTTGCTCATTTTCAACAATTTGCCTTACGCTTTGAATATGCTCCTCACCTTTATTGGTGTAAAGTGCCACGATGAAAAGCTGCCCAAGTTTCTCATCCTGAGAAAGCGAGCGGTAAGTTTTGTTCACCCATTTTTTTGCGGCTCGGTTTTCTTTTGAAGAAAGGTTTGTTGGCAAAAATTGAGCCGCTGAAAACTGGGGGATTTGTGAGAAAAATATTGCGAGAATGATGGGCAGTCGTTTCATCGAAAGTATGCTTGATAAGCAAATTTACAACTTTGCCCTTCACGGCAGTATGCTGGCGAAAATAATATTATTGAGAATTATGTATCGGACAATTTTCAAAGATTGCCAAAAAAATGCCCGAAATAGTTTTTTTTCACTTCAAGATAATTGGCATCATCTTCATTTGGCTCAATAATCAGCGGAATTCTTGATTTTAATTCAATAGAGCTTTCTTCTATGAAACGGAGTTTTTCAGGGTTGTTCGTCAGAAGGTTGATGGAGGTAACGCCCAAGTCATCAAGTATTTCCACCGCAATTCCGAAATCTCGGGCATCAGGTAAAAGTCCAAGCTCAACATTTGCCTGTACGGTATCGAAGCCCTTTTCCTGAAGTGCGTAGGCTTTTAGTTTGTTAATAATCCCTATATTCCGGCCTTCCTGCCGAAGATAAATAATAACGCCGCCATTTTCGTGAATGAATTTTATAGCGGCATCCAGCTGCGGTCCGCATTCGCACTTCCTTGAATGGAAAACTTCGCCTGTAATGCATTCGGAGTGGATGCGCACATTCACTGTTTTGCTCAGGTCAGTCCCTTCCGAGATCAGGGCGAGGTGCGGCATCCAGTCATCTGGTTTTTCGGAATATGCCAGAATGCTGAATTTACCAAAATCGGTCGGAACATTTGCCTCTGCCTGCCGCCTAATCATCAGTTAGTTGTGAATCGTGTTTTCAGATGAGATATGTTCTATCTGGGAAATATTCCCCTTGATCCTTACCAGATACCGGCTTATCACGGCGCTGTCATCTCCCTGCATATAATTCCTAAGCCCTTCTATATTGTAGTAAGATTTTTGAACCTTTTTTAGCGCAGATTTCCGTTCCCGTGCGTCATAAGATCTCACAGCCACAACATAGTCTTTGAGATTGCTTTTCAGTACGCCAATTTCCTTATTGATGGCGTGATTTTCAAATTTTGGGAAAGAGGAAACCTGTCCGGTAATTTCAGAAGCATAGAAAATCTCGTCCAGAACAATTCCAAAGCTCTCCGGGCGGGGGTCTCCAGTATCAGTATTCAGATCATAAATTGGCGAAAGCGAAACTTTTTCCGACGAGCACGAAATCCCGAACAATCCTGCAGCTGCCAGCATCAGAAGCCTTTTCATCATGTTTTGTTTTGGTAAAGGACTGGGTTCAGCGCCTCATCGTTGTACATCTTCATTTGGCGGTAGAGTTTCATTTCCACCTTTCCGGCCTCAATATCGGCAAGCAGCTCGTCTATTGCCCGGCTTAAATCTTGGTGCTGTATTTCCAGCGTTTCCAGTTTTGCCCTGCATTTTTCACGGTGCTGCTCATCTGCATTTTCTCGCTCAACTTCTGCCTTCATATGGAAGATTTTCAAAGCCAGAATTGAAAGGCGATCTATTGCCCAAGCAGGTGTTTCCGTATTGATTCGTGCATCTTCGTTCAGCTGGCTTTTGCTAAATTTTTCAAAAAACCAGTCGTCCAATTGTTCTACCAAATCCGTTCGTTTTTGGTTAGATGCATCGATTCTTCGCTTCAATTCTATGGCAAATCCCGGAGCAATGTCCTTTGCCCGGATTTCATCTTCCAAATGCCACTGAACCGTATCAATCCAGTTTTTCGCATACAAAAGCCGTTCCAAACTGCCGTCTGCAAATGGATTTTTTTCTTCAGCGTTGATGTCGTCCCATTGATGATAATCTTCAACCGCCCGATTGAAGATTTCCCAAGCCTTCGCCGTGAAACTCAAAATTTAAGCATTTGGATTCGATGAAGTAGTTTCCGTAGTTTTTGTGGGTTCAGAAACTGTAGTATTCATCGTGTTTTTCGGCATCTTTTCATCTTCCTTCATCGCATCTTTGAATTCCTTGATTCCGGAACCCATACCACGCATCATTTCAGGAATTTTCTTACCGCCGAAAAGCAAAAGCACAATCAGCGCAACTATTAGGATGTGCTGCCAGGAAAGCGCAAGTATTGTGAGTGTGAACATTTTTTGAAAATTTTTGGTAAAGTTAAGACTTAAATTTTAATATGAAATCCAGCCCAGCGGATCCACGGGCGTTGTGCCATTCCAGATCTGGAAATCCAGTGTGTAGCTGCCGTCAAAATCCGTACCGATGGTTCCTAGATTTGTTCCTGCGGAAACCTGCTGATTTGCTGCCACAGAAGTGCTTTCCAGGTTGGAATAAATCGTGAAGTAGCCACCGTGCCGCACAATTACGGTTTTCGTGCCGCCATCTACAAACACGCGGGAAACCACGCCAGGAAATACGCACCTTGCCTGAGTTCCCGGCGATACGGAAATTTTAATGCCGTTATTTTCTTCCACGATGTTTTTGAAAACAGGGTGCGGCTGCCTACCAAAGCGGTGCGTGATGTGGCCTTTGGCAACTGGGAAGCCTATCCTGCCACGGTTTTCCGCAAAGTTGCTTCCGGAAACTGCTCCTACGCCATAGGCCGTCATCGTTTTGGCTTCGGCCGCTTTTTTGGCCTCCTCGTTTTTGCGCGCCAGTTCTGCTTCTGCGGCTTTTGCTGCCGCTGCTTTTTCCTCCGCAGCCTTCGCTTTTGCCGCTGCTTCTGCGGCCTGCCTTGCTGCCGCTATTCTCTTGGCTTCCGCTTTTTCTGCTTCGGCTGCTTTTCGCGCATCTTCCGCGCTTTTTCGTGCGGCTTCTTCCGCAAGCCTTGCCCGTTCTGCTTCTTCAGCGGCTTTTTTATCGGCTATTTCTTTCAGCTTTCTCGCTTCTTCATCGGCCTTTCTTTTTGCTTCTGCAGCTGCTGCAATTCTCGCGCGGTTTTCCGCTTCTATCCTCGCTTTTTCGCGCTCTGCCGCTATTTTTGCCTGCCGTTCTTTTTCCAGTCTTTCGGCTCTTTCTCTCGCTTCCTTTTCCTTGGCGATGCGAATTTCTTCCGCAATTATCGCGCGGATTTTTGCTTCCAACGCTTTGGATTCCTGCTGCTTCTGCTTCAGTTCGTCGGTAAGTTTCGCTTCATTCTGGCGGAATTCTTTCAGCAGAATTTCTTTTTGAGCTTTTTCTGCCTCTATCACTTTCAAATCACGCTGCTGAGATGCCAGCAGGTTTTCCTTTTCTTTTACGGATTTCTGTCTTTGGTCTATGCTTCGCTGGATGTTTGCGGCAGCCTGCATTATCTCGTCCGATTTTTTTTTCTGATAATCGGAATAGGTCCTCAGATACTGTACCCTTCGGATGGCCTGCCCTAAATTTTGAGCGGAAAGGATGAAGGTCACCTTATTCTGTATGCCCTTGTTTTTATAGGCATTTACCAAAACTTCGGCGTAGTTTTTCCTGAGCGCTTCTAGCTCTTTTTTCTGCCTGTTGATTTCCTTTTGCTTCAGGTAAATATCGTCCTCAATGAAAACCTTTTCTTTCTGAGTGTTGCGGTAAATCTTTTCCCGAAGCTCAATTTTTTTACCAACTTCTGCCAAATACGCCACCGAAAGTTTCGCTTCGTTTTTCGTTTTCGTAAGGTTGGCATTTATTTCGGCAATCTGCTTCTTCAGCTCATTATTCTGCCGCTGAAGTTTTTCCTTTTCCTGCCCGAAGGAAAGCGTAAACGCAGCGGTGAAGGCAAGCAAGCAGATTTTCTTCCACATCATTTGATTTCTTTTTTCTTGTAATTTTGCGGCACGGAAAACGGCGCGTTCATTTTAGCAAAGTCAAATTTCGTATTTTCCAAAGAAATCTCTACCGGTTTCTTTCCTTTTGTGATTATTTTAACATTTTTTGGAAGGCTTCCGGCAGAAGTTTCCATCCGGTTTCCATATTGGATGGATACGCTTTCGCCGTAGTTTTTCTCGTTGATTTCCACCGAGTTAAGCTCGAAATTTTTACTGTAAACAAGTTTGGCGGTGTACTCGAAAGTTTTGCCGTCCGCACTGATTTTGTTTGGTTTAATGGAGGAGAATGTGTAGCCCTGCGAAGTTTCTGCCACGCTGAATTCACGGGCGTTCACATCGATGAAAGTTCTTCCCAGAAGCAAATCCTGGAAGGATTGATAGTTGATGAAATTCGTGCTCAGCAGCTTGTTCAGGTAGCTGAAATCTTCATCCACAAATTCCTTATTGATTGATTCATAGGCCTTTACACCCTGATTAGTGATGAGTGCCCTTGCCACATTGATGAACGCCGCCGAAACATTCACCCAGATTTTCTGCCCTTCTTCAATGTAAATCGTGCCGTTCAGCCTTGGCACGTTTCTATCGGTTTCCACATTTATTTTGCTGCTGAATTTCACCTGGCCGAAATTTTTCTTCCGGTTCGCAGCGCTGAACAGTTCAGCTTTGGAATTTGCTGAAACCGCAGGCGTTTCTTGCGGATGAGATTTCGGTACGGAATTGCAGGCGGCTAAAAGCGAAGCGGTTGCAATGATGAGCGCTAATTTTTTCATTGGCTAAAATCTTTTGAAAATAACGGAAAGCCACGCTGTAAATTGCGCGGCTTTTCCTGAATTTTTCGTTTTAAATTATTTGGAAAGGAAATCCAGCACGGAATAGTCGCCCAGCGAAATTTCCCTTGCAACGCCGTAGTATTGGGCATTATTGCCAATCATCGAGTTCGAAAGGTTGCCGTGGTCTATCACCGTTTTATCCTGAATCAGGGAGTTATCGATGTTTGAATTGATGACCTTCGTGCCTTTGCCCAGCGAAACATACGGCCCGATTTTAGAGTTCGTGATTTCCACGCCTTCGCCGATGAAGCACGGTGGAATAATCAGCGAATTTTCAATATTCGCGTTTTCCGGCAGCCTGGAAAATTCATCCTTCTCGTACTCCAAAATTTTCCCGTTGGTTTCCACGGTAGCATTTTTGTTGCCACAGTCCATCCAGTCATCCACCTTTCCCAGCGAGAATTTCGCGCCCTTCTTGCGAAGGTTTTCCAGCGCTGTAGTTAGCTGATATTCACCCCCTTCCTTAATGTCATTGTCGATGAGATAGTTGATTTCCGACATCAGCTTTTCCGCCGATTGAAAATAATAAATCCCGATGATTGCCAGGTCTGAAACGAACTGCTTTGGCTTTTCCACAAAATCTGTGATGAAGCCGTAATCATCCAGCTTCACTACGCCGAAAGCCGAAGGATTTTCCACCTTCTTCACCCAGATTACGCCGTCTGAATTTTTATCCAGCGTAAAATCTGCGCGGAAAAGCGTATCGGCAAAAGCCACCACCACATCTCCCTGCATAGAATCTTCTGCGCATTTTATGGCGTGCGCCGTTCCCAGCGGCTCGTTCTGCACATACACCGAACCTTTTGCCCCAAGGCTTTCCGCGATTTTCACCAGCGATTCTTCCACTTCCGTTCCGAAATCACCGATGATGAAGGCTATTTCGTCAATTTTTTCACCCGCAACTTTTGCGATGTCTTCCACCAGTCTTTGCACGATGGGCTTCCCGGCGATTGGTATCAGCGGTTTTGGCACGGTAAGCGTATGTGGGCGCAGCCTGGAACCTCGGCCAGCCATAGGAACGATGATTTTCATAATCTCAACTCAGTTTCATAAACACTGGCAAATTTAGAGAAAAAGTTTTCATTTATTTATTCCGAACGTTTTAGATTTCAGCCTGCTCAAAATAAAATCTTTCTCGCTGAAAATTAAGATGGCGGTGTAAAGCAGGAAGAGCAAGTTGCCAATCCAAAAGTTGTAATTAAAGATTTTGACGCTGATGAAGGCGAAAATTGTCAGCAAGATTAGGAATGCTGAGATTTTGCGGCTGCGGTAAGGTATCGGGTAGTGCTTCTGCCCAAGGAAGTAGGAGGTGAGCATCATTACAAAATAGGCGAAAAGCGTAATCCAGGCTGATGCCATAAAGCCGTATTTTTCCAGTAATAAAAAGTGTAACGCAATGGTTATCAGCGCGCCAAGCCAGGAAATCACGGTGCCGTACTTCGTTTGGTCGGTCACCTTGTACCAGGTGGAAAGGTTGTAATAAATCCCGAAAAACAGGTTGGCAATCACGATAATCGGTACGATGTCAATCGCTGTCCAGTAAGAGCTGTCTGGGATGAAAAGCCTTTTCAGCCAGGAAATATTGGCAATAATTCCCATAGCCACTATGCTTGCGAAAAATGCAAAATATTCCGTAATTTTTGCATAAGTGATTTTTGCGTTGTTGTTCTTCATTTGCTTAAAGAAGAACGGCTCGATGCCCATTCTGTAGGCGGTTACAAAGAGCGTCATCAGTACGGCAAGCTTGTAGCAGCCCGAATAAGCGCCGGCATCAGCTTTAGGGATTTTGTAATATTGGATGAGTTTATCGAAATTTTCGTTAAACATAAAAGCCAGCCCTGCAATCATCACAGGCCAGGAATACCTGAACATCCTGCCGAAAAGTTCCCGGGAAAATTCCAATTTTACTTTTAGTGCGATGGGCAGCAGCATCAGAAAAGTGGCGATGCTAGCCACCATGTTGCTGAAAAATGGGTAGGCCACCTGGGTTTTCATCCCGAGTAGCTCGCTCGTTTCTTTTGGGATGAAACGGAACAGCGCAATTACGATAACTGTCTGAATTACAATGGATAACACCCGAATTGCAGAGTAGCGCACCGGCATATTGTGGAAGCGCAGCCAGGCAAACGGAATGGTGCAGATGGCGTCGAAAAATGCAATGATGGCGCACCACCGAATGAATTCCGGATTATCGGCGTAGTCCATCATCACGGAAAGTGGATTGCTGAAAAGCAGCACCATCAAAAGGAACGAAGCTGCAAGACCAAAGATGAACCAGTACGAAGTGTTGAAGGCTTTTTTACGGTTTTCATCTTCTGCGGAAAAACGGAAAAAGGAAGTCTCAAAGCCGAAAGTCAGCAGGATATTCACATAGGCAATCCAGGCGTAAAGATTTCCAAATTGCGCAAAGGATTCCTTGTCTATATAATTGATATACAGCGGATTAAGCAGGAAGGTAATGACCCGCGGCAAAATTGCACCAATGCCGTAAATTATCGTTTCGCCGAGAAGTTTCTTCAAAATTGAAATTTTGGCAAAGGTAATTATAAAGGTTGAGGTTAAGGTTGATATTAAGATTGAGGTTGAGTGCAAGGTCAAGTGGCAATTCATACGATTATTTGGTCTGCTAAAAATTTACCTCAACCTCAACCTCAATCTAATTTTTTCCTAAATTTGCTTCAATGAGAACGCTGATAAAGAATGCGAGAATTGTAAACGAAGGCAGGATTTTCGAAAGCGATTTGCTGATTGAAAATGGCCTGATTGCAAAGATTGCCAAAAATATCGCCGAAGTTGATTCGGATAAAATCATCGATGCTTCGGGAAAGATGCTAATCCCAGGAATCATTGATGACCAGGTGCATTTCCGTGAACCAGGATTAACGCACAAGGGCGACATCGAAAGCGAATCCAGGGCTGCTGTTGCAGGCGGCGTCACGAGTTTTTTCGATCAGCCTAACACCGTTCCCAATACGGTCTCGCAGGAATTATTGGAAGAAAAAAATCAGTTGGCGGAAGGAAATTCATACGCCAATTTCGGATTTTCAATGGGCGGTACCAATGATAATCTTGACGAAATCCTGAAAACCAATCCGCTGAAAACGCCCGCTGTAAAGCTGTTTCTTGGTTCTTCCACGGGAAATATGCTGGTGGATAATCCCGAAGTTTTGGAGGAAATTTTCTCAAAAGTGGCAATGCCAATCTGCGTGCATTGCGAAGACGAAGCCACAATCCGGGAAAATACCGAAAGGTTTCAGGCAGAATTTGGGGATGATATTCCGGTGAAGTTTCATCCAGAAATCCGAAGCGCCGAAGCCTGCTACATTTCTTCCTCAAAAGCCGTGGAACTCGCCGAAAAAACCGGCGCCAAGCTTCACATCTACCATATTTCAACAGCGAAGGAAACCGAGCTTTTCCGCAATGATATTCCGCTGAAAGACAAGAAGATAACGGCGGAAGTCTGCGTGCACCACCTGCATTTCTGTGATGAAGATTATTCGGAAAAAGGCACGCTCATCAAGTGGAACCCTGCCGTGAAAACGAAGGCTGACCGGGAAGCGCTGTGGCAGGCACTTTTGGACGACCGCATCGACATCATCGCTACAGACCACGCACCGCACACCTTCGGAGAAAAGCAGCAGCCCTACACCAAATGCCCTTCCGGCGCACCTTTGGTGCAGCATTCGCTGAATGTGATGCTGGAATATCATCGCCAGGGAAAAATCTCGCTGGAAAAGATTGTGGAGAAAATGTGCCACAACCCTGCAATCTTATTTCAGGTGGAAAGACGCGGATTCATCAGAGAAGGCTACTTTGCCGATTTAGTTCTGGTAGATTTGGATGCGGAATATACCGTGAGTAAGGACAATATTCTTTACAAATGCGGTTGGAGTCCGTTGGAAGGCGAGACTTTCCATTCACAAATCACGCACACTTTCGTGAACGGAAATTTAGCCTGCGAAAACGGGAAATTCAGCGATAAAAAGTTCGGCGAAAGGCTTAGATTTGAAAGAAATTTTTGATGTTTACCCAAAATTCATATCTTTAAGCCAAAAATAATTTAAAATGAAATACACAGAAGGAATGCTGCGCGAGGATGCGCTGGCTGGTAAAGTGGCAATAGTGACAGGGGGCGGCAGCGGCCTCGGTAAGGCAATGACGAGGTATTTTCTTCAGCTGGGGGCAAAGGTGGCTATCACTTCCCGGAATTTGGAAAAACTACAGAATACAGCCAGGGAACTCGAAGCAGAAACCGGCGGAAAAGTACTCGCCGTACAGTGCGATGTGCGCAACTGGGATGAGGTAGTGGCAATGAAAGACGCTGTGCTGGAGGAATTTGGCAAAGTGGATATCCTCCTGAACAATGCTGCGGGAAACTTTATCTCGCCGACCGAAAGGCTTTCTCATTCAGCTTTTGACACGATTTTGGACATCGTGCTGAAGGGAACCAAAAACTGCACGCTAGCGCTCGGCAAGCATTGGATTGAGCAGAAAAGTCCTGCGACCGTGCTGAACATTGTGACTACTTATTCCTGGACTGGTTCAGCATATGTGGTTCCGTCAGCGTGTGCTAAGGCGGGCGTCCTTGCGATGACACGCAGCCTCGCGGTGGAGTGGGCGAAATACGGCATCCGTTTCAATGCGATAGCTCCCGGACCTTTCCCGACCAAGGGTGCCTGGGACAGACTTTTACCGGGCAACCTTCAGGAGAAATTTGATATGAGCAAAAAAGTACCTCTGCGCCGCGTGGGAGATCATCAGGAGCTTGCCAACCTTGCGGCTTTCCTCGTTTCTGATTTTTCAGCCTATATTAATGGAGAAGTGGTGACAATCGATGGTGGTGAGTGGCTTCAGGGCGCGGGCGAATTCAATATGCTGGAGCACATTCCTGCGGAGATGTGGGATGCTCTGGAAGCTCAAATCAAGGGCAGCAAGTAATTTTAAAAAGAAAAAGACCGCGGATTTTGCGGTCTTTTTTCAAATATATCAATCATATCATCAATCCTTTACTCCGTAGGCCGAAAAACCAGGCCGCTTTCCTCGAAGTAATCCAGCGTGATGCGTTGGTTTTCTTCGATGTTTCCGGCGAGCAATTCTTTCGAAAGTCTGTTTAATACTTCCTGCTGTAGCACCCGCTTCAAAGGCCTTGCGCCGAAAGCCGGATCGTAGCCCTTCTCCATAATGTAGTTCACGGCGTCTTCCGTGGCAGTCAGGATAATGCCTCTGCGCTGCAGCATTTCGTTGAAGCCACGAAGCTGAAATTGCACAATTTTCCCGATTTCCTTCTTGTTCAGCGGCTGGAAAAGCACCACCTCATCTATCCTGTTCAGGAATTCCGGGCGAAGCGTTTGCTTCAGCAGTTCGAAAACCTCATCCTTCGTCTGCTCCACCACTTCTTGCGGAATTTCATCCGCATACTTTTGGTTTGCCTCGTCAAATCTTTCCTGAATAATCGGCGAGCCCAGGTTGGAAGTCATAATGATGATGCTGTTCTTGAAGTTCACCACGCGGCCTTTATTATCGGTCAGCCTGCCGTCATCCAGCACCTGCAGCAGCGTATTGAAAACATCTGGGTGCGCTTTCTCGATTTCGTCCAGAAGCACCACGGAATAAGGCCTTCTGCGCACAGCCTCAGTCAGCTGCCCGCCCTCATCGTAGCCCACATATCCAGGGGGCGCACCTACAAGCCGCGAAACCGAGTGCCTTTCCTGATATTCGCTCATATCAATCCGCGTCATATTATTCTCATCATCGAAGAGGAATTCTGCCAAAGCCTTTGCCAGCTCGGTTTTTCCGACGCCGGTAGTTCCAAGGAAAAGGAAGGAGCCGATCGGCTTTTTCTCATCGCTCAATCCTGCTCGGTTTCTGCGGATGGCGTTCGCCACGGCTTCTATCGCCTCATCCTGCCCAACTACTCTTTTGTGAAGCTCGTCCTCCAGGTTCAGCAGTTTTTCGCGTTCGCTCTGCATCAGCTTCGTTACGGGGATTCCCGTCCATTTGGAAATTACTTCAGAAATATTTTCAGAAGTTACCTCCTCCTGAATCAGCTCGTTCTGCTCATTCTGCATTGCCAGTTCCAGTTGCTGCAGTTCGTCCTCTTTTTCGCGAAGTTTACCGTATTGAATTTCAGCAACTTTCGCATAATCTCCCACTCTTGAAGCGCGCTCTGCCTCCAGCTTCAGTGCCTCGATTTCTTTTTTAACATTGGTTAAATCCTCAGACTTCTGCTTTTCGCCTAACCATTTGGCGTTCAGCTCGTTACGCTCTTCCTGAACCTTGGCGATGTCTTCTTTCAGATGGTCGATTTTCGTTTGATTGCCTTCACGGGAAATCGCTGCAAGCTCGATTTCCATCTGCATTAATCTTCTGTCAAGAACATCCAGCTCCTCAGGTTTTGAGTTAATTTCCATCCGAAGTTTTGCGGAAGCCTCATCAATTAAATCGATGGCTTTATCCGGAAGAAAACGGTCAGAAATATAGCGCTGAGACATTTCCACAGCGGCAATTATCGCCTCATCCTTTATGCGCACCTTGTGATGCGCCTCGTATTTATCCTTGATGCCGCGCAGTATGGAAATCGCAGATTCTGTATCTGGCTCTTCCACCATCACCTTTTGGAAGCGGCGTTCCAGAGCCTTATCCTTTTCAAAGTATTTCTGATATTCGTTCAGCGTTGTGGCGCCAATTGCACGAAGTTCACCTCTTGCCAAAGCAGGTTTCAGGATGTTCGCCGCATCCATCGCCCCTTCACCTCCACCAGCACCAACCAGGGTGTGGATTTCATCAATGAAAAGTATAATTTGCCCGTCGGATTTTATCACCTCGTTCACCACGGATTTCAGGCGCTCTTCAAACTCACCCTTGTATTTTGCGCCGGCAATCAGCGCACCCATATCCAGCGAGTAAAGCGTTTTATCCATCAGGTTTTCAGGCACATCGCCGGAAATAATACGGTGCGCAATGCCCTCTGCTATCGCCGTTTTTCCGACGCCTGGCTCACCGATAAGTATCGGGTTGTTCTTCGTTCTTCTCGACAAAATCTGAAGAACGCGGCGGATTTCCTCATCCCTTCCGATCACAGGGTCCAGCTTTCCGTCGGCAGCCAGCTCGTTGAAATTTTTCGCGTACTTGTTTAGCGATTGGTAGGTTTCCTCCGAGCTTGCAGAAGTTGCCTTCGCACCTTTGCGCAGTTCTTTGATGCCGCCTTCCAAAAGCGATTTCGTAACGCCCATATCTTTCAGCATCTTGGAAACTGGCGAATCCACATCGATGAGCGAAAGCCAGAGATGCTCGATGGTTACGAATTCATCGCCCATTTTTTTGGCAATGTTCGGCGCATCCAGCAGCACTTTGTTGGCATTTTGGCTAAGGTAAAAATTCCCGCCCTGTACTTTCGGCAAGGCCTCGATGCTTTCGCGGTTTCTGCTTCGCACAAGCTGGGCATCGGCTTCAGATTTTTTCAGAAGAAAATTGGAAATCGTTTCATCCACCTGGAAAATGCCTTCCAGGAT
Organism: Cruoricaptor ignavus; assembly: GCF_014961145.1. Taxonomy (NCBI): domain Bacteria; kingdom Pseudomonadati; phylum Bacteroidota; class Flavobacteriia; order Flavobacteriales; family Weeksellaceae; genus Cruoricaptor; species Cruoricaptor ignavus. The sequence continues at coordinate 743,030 of NZ_CP063145.1, read as the reverse complement.
GTGCTGTGGCTCGATGCTCTGGTTGCTGAATTCCATCGCAGTTTGCTGCGCCGCCTGGATTGCTTCCTGAGATTTTACTGTAAATTGGTTAAGATTCATATTTAAAATTCGGTGTTTAAAAATTATCTACCAGCAATCAGCAAAAAACATTCAGAAACTTAATCTCTTGAAAATCAGGACAAAATGACAGGTTTAAATGCGAATAATATTGAAGATTTCCCATTGGTTGAGTATTCAAAAGAGAATTTGTGACAAAATTTCCGACATGAAAATTCAAAAATGCATTGGAAATTTTCTAAACAAAATCCCCCAGCTTTTCGCCGAGGGATTTTTTATTTTCAGTGAAAAAAATTTACTCTTCCGCCGCTTCTTCGTTGATGAAGTCTTCGGCAAGTTTCGTAAGCGCTACATCGGTAGCCTTCTCGTTTTCTAGGATTTCCGTTAGCAGTTTTTCCGCTTCCTTGTGGTCCATATGTTTCGCGAAAACGCGCAGCGTTCCGTAGTTTGCGATCTCGTAGTGCTCGGCTTTTTGCGCCGCCAAAATCAGGCCTGCATCCCGCGTCATCGTATCTTTCTCCGTATCTTCTATGATGCCCTTGCCCTCTTCCAAAATGCCTGCCATCGCTTCGCATTTTTTCGCAGCAGCCTTTTCACCGATGGATTCGAACACCTTCTCCAAAGTTTCGATGTGGCCCTCCGTTTCCTTCGTATGTTTCTCAAAAGCCTTCGCCAACTCTTTGCTTGTCGCCGCCTTCTGCATTTTCGGAAGTTCTTTTACCAGTGCCTTTTCCGCCCAGTACACATCCTTCAGCTCATCCACGAAGAACTCGTGAAACTCTGAATTATCCATTTTCTTAGTTGCCATAATTTTTTATTTTAATGTTGATGGAGTAATATTATCAAAATCCTCTCCAATTTGCGGAAGAATTTGTTAAGTTTTTGTTAAAACAACCGGTGTTTATAAAAGAAAATTTATATTTGGAAAACTAAATCTTCGACAAAATGGAATACGAATTTATTCAAGTAGAAAATCAGGCGGAGGGTAAGATTAGAATCGCCTTCCTGAACAACCCTGAAACCTTCAACAGCCTCAATCCTAAAATGCTTATGGAGCTTGCCGATTTCGTTCAGGCAGCAAATGCAGCTGAGGAGGTGCGCTGCATCGCGATTTCCGGCAGGGGCAAGGCGTTCTGCTCGGGGCAGAATCTGCAGCTGTTTATGAGCCCCGAGCTCGCAACCAAGGAAAAGCCGGTCGTTTATGTCCTAGAGAAATATTACAACCCTCTTATTTCCGGTATTTACCACAGCAAAAAGCCGGTAGTAGCGCTGGTAAACGGTCCCGCGGTGGGCGCAGGGGCGATGCTCTCTCTGCTTTGCGACATTACACTAGCCACGGAGTCCGCATATTTTTCTCAGGCATTTGTAAATATTGGCCTCATCCCAGATACCGCGGGTACCTACTGGCTGCCGAAACTTGTGGGCAGGCAGCAGGCAAATTATCTAGCATTCACAGGGAAGAAAATTTCCTCTGCTGAAGCCAAAAACCTTGGTCTCATCTCGGATAGTTTTCCTGATAATGAATTTCAGCAAAAATCTGCAGAAGTTTTGGAAGTCATTGCTAATCAGCCAACTGCAGCTATTTCCCTGATAAAGAAAGCCTTTAACGAATCCTATACCAATGATCTGGATGCCCAGCTTGCGCTTGAGGCAGAGTATCAGCAGAAAGCCGCTGAAACGGCAGACTTCCGCGAGGGCGTACAGGCGTTTATGGAAAAAAGAAAAGCCAACTTTACCGGGAAATAATCCTTATAGATGAAAAGTTCAGTAAGTTAAAATTAAATTCTAGTCAGGGCAAAAGCCTTCTTCATTAGCTTTCTGCTAAACTTTTTTAGTATGGAGGATTTCGTAATATCAGAAGTTGCCGGAGGCGTTTCGGTCATCACATTCGGAACGCCGAAAAGCAACTCGCTCCCCGGGCACATCCTCGAAAAACTTGCGCAAACCATCCTGGAAGAAGCGGCAAAGCCCGAAGTGAAAGCCATCCTGCTGAAATCTGCCGGCGAAAGAGCGTTCTGTGCCGGTGCAAGTTTCGACGAGCTTTTGGCGGTGCAGGATATTACCGAATCCAAGAACTTTTTTGGCGGCTTTGCCAAGGTTCTCACAGCGATGCGAACCTGCGGAAAAATCGTGGTGGTAAGGGTTCAGGGCAAGGTAACTGGTGGTGGTGTGGGCATAGCTTGTGCCGCGGATTATTGCTTTGCCACGAATGATGCATCTTTAGCTCTCACCGAAATCAATCTTGGCATCGGGCCTTTCGTCATCGGGCCTTTCGTGGAACGGAAAATCGGCGTTTCGCAATTTACGGCTATGGCCTTGGATGCGGAATTCCGCAGCGCAGAATGGGCGATGCAGCACGGCATTTACCATTCCGTTTCGGAAAATATTCCTGAGATGGATGGGAAGATTGCGTCGTTTCTGCAGACCTTGGCCGGACGAAGCGGCGAGGCTTTATCGCTGATAAAAAAGGTGAGCTGGGAGGGCACGGCGCATTTTGACGAGATAATGCCGGAGCGCACTTTTATGAGTGCATCGCTGGTTTTGGAAGACGAGGCGAAGCGCAGAATTGAGAATTTGAGAGTGAAAAAATAGAAGTTCAAGAGCCAGGCAAAAGTAAAAAGAGCCAAGTAGTTTCACATTAATTAAGCCTTAGCCTTAATCTCAACCTTTTTCCTTAGATTCCATCACAATCGTCACGGGGCCATCATTCATTAGGGAGACCTTCATATCGGCACCGAAAATTCCACTCTGGATTTTTAGTCCGGATTTTGAAAGTTCGCTTTTGAAATACTCAAAAAGTGGCACGGCTTTTTCCGGCCTTGCTGCCGAAATAAAACTCGGGCGGTTGCCTTTCTTGTAATCGGCAAGCAGCGTAAACTGGCTTACGCAGAGGATGTCGCCAGAAATATCTTTTACCGATAAATTCATCTTGCTGGCATCATCACTGAAAATCCGCAGGTTCAGGATTTTCTGTACGAGCCAATCGACATCGCTTTCATCATCATCCTGATGAACGCCGATGAGCAGCAATAAGCCTTGCGAAATTTCGCCAACAATTTTATTATCAACTTTCACTGAGGCTTCCGAAACACGCTGGATGACGATTTTCATAATTGGCAATTGCAGTGTTTTTCTAAATCATTTATCGCTTATCAATTATCAATAAACGCTCAGCGTTTTTGTAGCGGCATCGTAGGCTGTGCGGTAGATTTTCAGCGGCTTTTTGGCGGCCTGGTTGTTGGGCTGGCCAGTCAGCAGAATCCATTCTGCGCCGTCTTTCGGGCAGCGGATTTTAATATTTTCCACAACTTGCAGGGTGGTATCATCAGCAGGGCAGATGTGCGGTGCATTACGGTCGTAAGCGTGGTAGGCATTACCAGAATTAATGACGATGAGCCCGCGCGTTCCTGCTAATGCGGCATCCACATATATCCAACCCCCGGCATTCTGCAGCTGGTAGTATGCCGGAAGGTTGAGGTTCAGCGAGATATTCACAGGAACATTCGGGAAGCAGCTAACGGTGTGCTCCCTCTCATCACAGCTGTTTAGGGTTAATAAACTGAAAATCAGCAATTTCAGGATTAAGATTTGGCGGGAGAAGTTTTTCATTTAAAATAAATTAATATCTTTGCAGAACGAATTTACACAAGCGAAAATTGTCCGGCAAGTCTCGTCGGATAATTTTTTTATTTTAAAAACAAAAAGAAGATTATGGCAAGCTATGTAACACAGGAGGGACTGGACAAGATGAAGGCCGAGCTGGAGCAGCTGGAGAGCGTGGAAAGACCGCGGATAACGCAGCAGATAGCGGAGGCAAGGGATAAGGGCGACCTATCGGAAAATGCGGAGTACGATGCGGCGAAGGAAGCGCAGGGAATGCTGGAGATGCGGATTTCTAAGCTGAAAGATGCCATCGCCACGAGTAAAGTGATCAACGAAGCGACGCTGGATACATCGAAGGTTTCGATCCTGACGACGGTAAGGCTGAAAAACCTGGCGACGAAACAGGAGCAGAAATTTACGCTGGTGCCTGATAATGAGAGCGATTTGAAAAGCGGTAAGATTTCCGTGAACACGCCGATTGCCAAAGGGCTACTGGGCAAGGCGGTAGGAGAGCAGGCGGAGATTGTGCTGCCGAACGGAAATAAGCTGGCGTTTGAAGTGCTGGAAATTTCTTTGTAGGTAAAAAGTAAAAAGTAAAAAGTAAAAAGTAAAAAGTAAAAAGGTTGAGGCTTAGGTTGAGTTACTTGGCTCATTTTACTTTTGCCTTGGCTCTTGAATCTTGTGTCTAAAATCTTAAGTCAAAAAAATGAGTTCCGTATTTACTAAAATAGTTCAGGGTGAAATTCCGGCGTATAAAATCGCTGAGGATGATAAGCACCTGGCTTTCCTGGATGTGCAGCCCTTGGTGAAAGGGCATACCCTGGTAATTCCGAAAAGGGAGGTGGATTTAATTTTCGACCTTGAAAGCGAGGAGTTCAAAAACCTGTGGGCATTTGCGCAAAAAGTGGCGAAGCAAATTCAGGCAGCAATTTCTTGCGAAAGGGTAGGGGTTGCAGTGATAGGGCTGGAAGTTCCGCACGCACACATTCACCTGGTACCGCTGAATTCTATGCAGGATTTGAACTTCGGCAACGAAAGGCTGAAACTGAGCGAGGCAGAGTTCAGGGAGGTGCAGGAGAGTATTATCAGTGATAATTAATATTTATCCTAATGTTAGCCTTAACCTTAACATCGACCTTAACCTTAATATTAATCTCAAATAAAATCTTCGATTTTCGTATTTTTGCGCGATGAATCAAAACCAATGTTCGTTCTGCGGAAGGAGTAGGAACGAAGTGCAGATGCTGATTTCCGGGCAGAATGGCTTTATTTGCGAAAACTGTGCGGAGCAGGCACACCACATCGTGCTGGAAAGCAGCACGGCCACCAAGCCGGTAGAAACCACGGTGGATGAACTGAAAAAGCCGAAGGAAATAAAGGCCTTCCTGGATCAGTATGTCATAGGGCAGGATCAGGCGAAAAAGCAACTGAGCATCGCCGTTTACAATCATTACAAAAGGCTGCTCCACGCAGGAAGGGAAGACCGCGAGGTAGAAATCGAGAAATCGAACATCATAATGATTGGCGAAACCGGCACGGGAAAAACCCTGCTGGCAAAAACCATCGCACGGGAACTGAATGTGCCGTTCTGCATTGTGGACGCCACGATTCTCACAGAAGCTGGGTATGTGGGTGAGGATGTGGAGAGCATACTTTCCCGGCTGCTGATGGTGGCGGATTATGATGTGGAAAAGGCGGAGAAAGGCATCGTGTTTATCGATGAGATTGACAAGATTGCGCGCAAAGCGGATAACCCGAGCATTACGCGTGATGTTTCCGGCGAGGGTGTGCAGCAGGGCCTGCTGAAACTTCTGGAGGGCAGCATCGTGAATGTGCCGCCACAAGGCGGAAGGAAGCACCCGGATCAGAAATATATCCAGGTGAATACGCAGAATATCTTGTTCATTGCTGGAGGAGCTTTCGACGGGATTTCGGAAATCATCGAGCGCAGGCTGAACAAGCAGGCGATAGGTTTCAGCGCGGAGAAACTTGCAAAAGCGGAGGATGAGGATAATTTGCTGAGCCAGATAACCGCTATAGATTTGCGGAAATTCGGGCTGATACCGGAGCTTCTGGGAAGGTTCCCAATCATCACGCATCTTGACAAGCTTACGAAGGAGACGATGATCCGGATAATGAAGGAACCGAAAAATTCAATCGTGAATCAGTTTGTTGAGCTTTTCGCGATGGATGGCATAACTCTTGAATTCACTGATGCCGCTATTGAAAAAATAGTGGAGGAAACGATGGAGAAAGGCCTTGGTGCAAGAGGACTACGCGGCACCACGGAAAAAATGCTGGAGGACTATATGTATAATATAGGAGAGCAGGATGAGATAATTTTAAGTTAATTTTTCTTAACATCGCTTCTTCTATATAAAAATATCAAAAAAAATTATAAATTTGCAGCTAGGAAATACACCTTAAAATATGAGAAAAAAAATACTTTCGGTAGCTTTGGTTGCCGCAGCATTTTCTGCTAAGGCCCAATTTATATCATATGTCGGAAATAATGCATCTTTTTCCATTGGTAAAGGTGCGCTAGTCTATAACGGTGGCGGTATGAAAACCGTAGGAAGCGGAAAAGTGGTGAACCGGGGTAATATAATGCTTGTAGGTGATGCCAATTCCAAATTGCAAACTGTTGCGACAGATGGCGGTGAAAAGACAGATGGTGGAAACATCATTATGAAACTTAATGATGCTACTAATTTTGCTTCGTCAACATATGGGCAACTTTATATCTCTGGAATTCCACAGGCTAATATTACTGCTATCGTGGATAAGGAATATGCCGCTACGAAGAATGGCACAATGCAGCAGATGTCGATCCCTTTTAAGGGAAAAACCATCTCTTCTCTTGCGACGGAACTTGGTAATACTGGGGGGTTTTCTAATGTAAGAAATACTAATGCAATAGGTTATTGGGAAAATGAGCGCGTTGTAATGCATAATCTTCCTGGTACAGCTAAGTCGAATGATAATGCGTCGAAAGATAATAGAGCGAGTCTTTATGATAATGCGCTGCGCTATTACGCAATTGGTACAGCGAATTGGAACCCAGAAAAAGTTAATACTGTAAAGGGTGTTCCATTTTCAGATGTTACTGAGATGAAGGTGGGATTAACTGGTGCTGGTGCTGGTATTGATTTTGGAGCGAACGGTGCGGCTCGTAATATGTACAACGAAAGGTACAATACTTACCTTCAGGATAATTTTGAAACAGGAACGGTTTATACTGGTAATTTTGGGAAAAATATATACCAGTTTGGTAATCCTTTCCTTACGAATCTGAACCTTAGCAAGCTTAACCCCACAACTGTTTCTAACATTCACGGTATTAGATATGAAGCTACTGGTGTGACGACTACAGGGAGAGGCAGTACCAAATCGAGTGACTTCAAGTATTTGATGTATGAGGCCAGTGGCACTGCTGTTGGTGATACGCAGGATGCTTACATAAAGCCTATGGGCACTGTAGTTATCAAACTTAAAAATGCAAATGCTACCCCTGAAATAAATTTTAATAATTTAAGAAGGTTTGCTTATGCGTTTACGGCTGGAGATGCTGGCGTTACTTCAAGAAACGGTAATTCTGTAAAGCAATTAAGGGTTATTGGTCTTAATAGCAATGGTGAAGAAGTTGCAAGAACTTATTACGTGGTTTCATCAAATCTTGTAACTGGTATCAATACGGACCTTAATAATGTTCAAGTAGTAGCATTCAGTGAAAACCTTTATACTATAGAGGAAACTGCGGAAGGCAATATTCGTGACGATGCTGAATGGCTATATATTAACCAAGCTAACGAAAATGACTATCAGGGTAAGCCAATCCTGATGATGGCTAAAACTGATAAAATCGCGAGTTACAAATTTGAGCTTGAAGAAAATGCACAAAAGGCGGATAATTTCAGTAGCGGTAAAAAGTTTTATATTAACCAAAATGGAAGAACTTTGGCCATTAGCAATGGCCTGATGGTTCCTGCAGAAAGTGAGAAAGCAACATTATCCTATGGGGAAGTTTCTGCTATGTTGGCAACAGCAAATGAGGCAGGAAATAATGGAACGATTATTGTAAGAGATCAGTTCGCTGGAATTTATAAAGTACTTTTCGGTGCAGATTACAAGAATGCAATTATCGAGATATTTGATGCAAGTGGAAGAATAGTGAGAACATTTAATAATGTTAAAGCTTCAGGTTCTTACGATTTGAATACTGCTAATTTGGCTGAAGGAGTGTATACTGTGAAGATTACTTCAAAAGATGGCTTGTCTCACATTCAAAAAATTATCATAAAAAATTAAGAAGATGAAAAAGTATATTTTAACTTGCTTGATGGTTTTACTTTCTGTAGTAGCCCTCGCTGAAGAACCCCCTATGCCAAGCGAAACTGGCCGGCCTGGTGGTGTTGGTGGTGTAGGTTTTGGTGAGGTAGAGCCAGATGTTCCAATTGAGATGTATATTCCTGTATTATTAGTCGTAGCGATTTGTCTGGTCTTCTTCTATTCGAGAAAGATGACCATCTCGGCTAAGAATTAATTTTGTCCCGCGCTTTCAGCGGGATTTTTTATTTTTACGCTATGAAAAAGTTGGTTATTATTCCGCTGAGCGTAGCGTCTTTCGTTAGTGCGCAGTTCAGCGTGCAGATTTCGGCAGATGAAAGGTTTCCTGCAAAGGAAATGCTCGTCTATACAATAAACGGCTCGAAGGAAATCCTCATTGCCAAGCAACAGAAAAGCGGCAATACCTGGCAAATCAAGCATCCGCAGAAATATGTGGGTATGATGAAGGCATATTTTCCGGAAAGCAATAGCACGCTGAATTTCGTTTCAGAAAATAAGGATGTTAAAATTTCCTTTGTTTCAGAAAACGGAAAAATCAAGGACATCAATTATCACGACGAGGCCAATCGCCTGATGAACGATGCCCAATCTCTGAACAGCCAGCAAAGCACGATACTACCGGTACTGGAGCAAATCAAGGGTTATTACAAGCCAAGCTCAGAATTTTATCAGGCACTGCAGAAGGAGACACAGCGGCTGAATTCCGCAAAGGTAAGCGTGGATATAGCGCAGCATCCTTTCGTGCATTTCTATCTCGACAATTACAACCGCTACCTCAACGAGAATTTGGTAAACACGCCAAGCCAGCAAGATTTATTGAATTTCCTTGTAAAAAGCGATGATTTGCTGGAAACTTCATTGCTGGTTCGGCCGGTTTTAGTGGCTTATCTTCAGTCCGCAGGAAACGCCAATTCGGAAAGCGCCGCGCAGAAATTGCTGGATGCTGCCGATGTTGAAAGTCCGCGCGGACAAATGCTTCTTTCCGAACTTATCGATATTTTCGATGCCTATGGAATGTCCAACCTAAAACAGAAATTTCTAACGCAGGCTAACGGACTGAAATGCACGATTACGGATAGGCTGGCCGCTACAATAAAGCTGAACAAGAACACGGAAATTGGCGCCACCTTCCCTGATTACAAATTCGTGCAGGCTACCAACACCAAGGCGAAAAACCTTTCGGATGTGAAGGCGGATAGAAAGCTGATCATCTTCTGGTCCTCCACCTGCTCGCATTGTGAGAAAGAAGTTCCGCAGCTGATTCCGCACTATCAGGATTTTAAAAAGAAAAATTATGAAGTGGTGGCATTTTCTCTGGACACGAGCAAAACGGCGTGGGAAAACAGCATCCGTAATTTCCCTTGGATTAATGATACCGAACTTCGTGGCTGGAACAGCACTTATGGCGAAATCTACAACATCCGTGCGACGCCTACTTACTTCATCCTGGATTCCAGGAATAAAATACTATCCAAGCCGGAACATCTAAAGGATGCCCTCGAGGATTTAGGAATCCGGTAATGCCAAAAAAGAAAGCAACTGACAACCAGTTGCTTTTTTCTTACTTGCGTTTCTGCTGCTTTTTCAGCTGTTCCTGCTGCAGCCTTTGCTGTTCCTGCGCCTGCTCCATCATTTCGCGCATCCGTTTTTGGAATTTCCCTTCCTTCTTCGGTTGCGCTTTGTTCGCTTGAATTTGCGCGTGGATTTTCTTCTCATCCAAAATGAAATGCTTAATCACCAGAATGATGACGATGTTGATGGCGTTGGAAACGAAGTAATACCACGAAAGCCCAGACGCTGCAGAGTTTAGGAAGAACAGGAATGTAATAGGGAAGATGTACATCAGCACCTTCATATTCGGCATTCCTTCCTGCTGGGGTTGCTGCATTTGCCCAGAAGTCATCATTGTGTACAACAAAACTACCGCAGTACAGGCCACCGCAAAAATGCTGAGGTGGTCGCCAAGTAGCGGAATATTGATGCCGAACTTTATCAAATCGTCATAAGCCGTCAAGTCTTTGGCAAACCAGAAACTTTTTCCGCGAAGGTCTATCATATTTGGGAAAAACCGGAAAAGAGCGTAAAACAGCGGGATTTGCAGCAAGGCCGGAAGGCAGCCCGCCATTTGGTTCACGCCGGCTTTACGGTACACATCCATCATTGCCTGCTGCTTTTTCAGCGGGTCGGCATCTTTGTATTTCTCGTTCACCTCGTCCAGCTCAGGCTTTATTACCCGCATCATCGCACCCAGTTTGTGTTGCTTAAACATAATCGGCGAAAGCACGAGTTTCACGATGATGGTCATCACGAAAATCACCCAGCCTGCCGTCAAGCCCCAGCTTGAAATAAAGTTGTACATCGGGATGAAAACCCAGCGGTTCAGCGTGCCGATGAAGGACCAGCCCAAAGGAAGGATTTCCTCGAAATTTTTGTCGTAAGATTTCAAAAGCGGCAAGTCCAGCGGAAGAAAGTACCATTTAAAATCCTGATTCAGTTCGCCGCCGTTCATCTGAACCTGCGCTGCAAAATCAAATTTCTTTAAAAATTCCGCAGAATCCAGCGACACCTGTTCACCTTTCGACTGCGTGAAACCGCCGTTCGCTTCGATGACTGGCGCAAAGAACTGCTGCTTTATCCCAAGCCAGTTCAGCGTTTCGCCGCTTTCATCCATCGTGGTTCTGCCGTCGTAGTCGTAAGATTTGTAATTGTTGAAGGCATATACAAATTCAGAATGCGTCTGTTCCTGATCCCGTCCTTTTTCCAGATTTCTGTTGCTAAAATTCCACAGGAAGTTCGCCTTGGAATCTGTGGTAATTTGCGACAAACCCTGGCTCTTCACCTTGAAATCCACGGTGTAATTTGGTAAGAGCGTATAAACGAACTGCAGAATTCCGCCGTTTAAATTGGCAGTCATCGTTACAGAATTTCCGCTAACCTGCGGGCTAAAAATCAGGTTTTTCGTGCTGATGCTTTTCCCGGTTTTATCCTTGAATTCAAAACCGTAGCTCGAATTGTTTTTCGCAAAAAGATACAGCGGAAGATCGGCCTTGTCCGTTTTATGGTTGTACGCCTTGTACTGCTTCAGTTCCACCTGAGAAATCTGCCCGCCTAAAGTGGAAAGCTCCAGGTTTAGCTCATTATTTTCCAGTTTAAGTGTCTGGATTTGAGCGGGTTGTGCATCAGGATTAGGGTTCAGGCTTTCTGCCGGTTTTACGGCGCTTTGCACCTGTTCCGTTTTTGCGGCTTGTTGCTGCCGTTCCATTTCCTTATCGGCCTGCCGTTTTGTGAAGTAAAACATACAGCCCATCAGCAGCAGCGAAAAAATCATAAAATTGATAAGTTGGCTGCGGTCTAATCCGTTTTTCTCTTGCATTTCTGTTTTTAATTTTCCGGCGGAATGTGCCGAATTTCAGCCGACAAAATTACGGCTTTTGGTTTAAATTTTTTCGGATGAAAAACTATTTTGAGCAGGCTTCCACGAATGCGATAAATAATGGGTGCGGCGTTTCCACCGTGCTCTTGTATTCTGGGTGGTACTGCACACCTATGCAGAACGGATGCCCTTCCAGCTCTATAGTTTCCACAAGTTTCGTATCGGGATTGTAGCCGCTCGCTTTCAGGCCCTTGGCTTCAAATTCTTCCAGGAAATCGGAATTAAATTCATAGCGGTGGCGGTGCCTTTCCGCAATTTTTTCCGAGCCATATATTTCGCGAAGCTTTGAGCCCTCCTTTAGTTCGCAGCTCCAGGAACCAAGGCGCATCGTGCCACCCTTATCCACCACATTTTTTTGATCGGCCATCAGGGAAATCACAGGTTCCGGCGTTGCAGTATCAAATTCCATCGAGTTCGCCTTTTCCCATCCCAGCACATTGCGCGCAAATTCTATCGTCATTATTTGCATTCCTAGGCAAATTCCCAGCGTTGGTATTTTATTTTCCCTGCCGAATTTCGCCGCCTGGATTTTCCCATCAACACCACGGTCACCAAAGCCTGGGGCTATCAGGATTCCGTCAATATCTTTCAGTGTTTCGGCGATGTTTTCCGAAGTAAGTTCACCGCTGTAAACCCAACGGATTTTCACCTCCGTTTCCAGCTCTGCACCAGCGTGAATAAAGGCTTCCGTGATGGATTTGTAGGAATCCTGCAGCGAAACATACTTGCCAACCAGCGCAATTTCCACGCTTTTTTTCGGGTTTTTATATTTCGTTAAAAACGATTTCCAATGGTCAAGCTGCGGCTTGTTTTCCGTCGGAAGTTTCAGCGCTTTCAGCACCACCTCGTCGAAATTCTGTGCATACAGATCCAGCGGCACCTGGTAAATCGTATCGGCATCCATACATTCTATCACATTTTCCGGTGGCACATTGCAGAATTGCGCCAGCTTTGCACGCTGGTCTTTCGGGATTTTGTGTTCCGTTCTGCACACCAGCACATCGGCCTGAACGCCGCTTTCCATCAGCTGCCGAACGGAATGCTGCGAAGGCTTCGTCTTAAGTTCGCCGCTTGCAGAAAGGTACGGCAAAAGCGTAAGGTGGATCACCATAGCATTGTCATCGCCCAACTCCCAAAGCAGCTGCCGCACGGATTCTATGTAGGGCAGGGACTCTATATCGCCCACCGTTCCGCCAATTTCGGTAATGATGATGTCGTAATCTTCTTTTGCTAAAATCTTAATGCGCCGCTTGATTTCATTGGTAATGTGCGGAATTACCTGCACCGTTTTTCCCAAGAAATCGCCCTTTCTCTCTTTCTCGATCACGGTTTGGTAGATTTTCCCAGTGGTCACATTATTGTTCCGGGAAGTCGGCGCATCCAGGAATCTTTCGTAATGGCCAAGGTCCAGGTCGGTTTCTGCGCCGTCTTGCGTCACATAGCATTCGCCGTGTTCGTAAGGGTTCAGCGTTCCAGGATCGATGTTGATATACGGGTCAAGCTTTTGGATGGTCACCTTAAATCCGCGCGCTTTCAGCAGCAAGCCCAGCGAAGCAGACACGATGCCCTTTCCCAGCGAAGAAGTAACGCCCCCCGTCACGAAGATGTACTTCGTATGCCTATTTTCCATCAGGTTTCGGTTTGTGCAAATTTAGGGAAATTCCTCTGCACTTAATGAGTCTTGATTCTTCGCTCTTTTTGTCTTGTATCGTAATTTTATGCAAAGCGCGGAGAGTTTAATTTTAAAAAACTCAAAGCTTCTTACGCTGTGCCAACCCCGGCTCTGAAATTTCCCGTAAATTCGCAGTATGGCGAAACTTAAAACTGTCTATTTCTGCCAAAATTGCGGCACGCAGTATTCCCAATGGCACGGGCAATGCAAAAACTGCGGCACCTGGAATTCCCTTGCCGAAGAGGTGGTGGAGAAATCTTCCCTGAAATCTGCAGCATCCCAAAAGAAAAACCACATCATCAACATCATTGAAGTGGAAACCAGCGATGAACAGCGGCTCCGGACGAATTCCGAAGAGCTGAACAGGGTTTTGGGCGGCGGAATTGTGATGGGCTCCGTCATTTTGATAGGCGGCGAACCGGGTATCGGGAAATCTACGCTTTTGCTTCAGCTGGCGCTGAAAATGAAAAAGAAAATCCTGTATGTTTCGGGCGAAGAAAGCGCATCGCAGATAAAAATGCGCGCCGACAGACTTACCGATTTGCAGAACCCGAACTGCTTCCTTTTCACAGAGGTTTCGGTGGAGAAAATCATCCACGAAGCCAAAAAACTTCAGCCCGATTTAATGATTGTGGATTCCATACAGACGCTACAGTCAGGCCTTTTGGAAAGTTCGCCGGGCACGGTTTCGCAAATTAGAGAATGTTCGAACGAGCTGATAAAATTCGCCAAAGAGACGAGCACACCGGTGATTCTGGTAGGGCACATCACGAAGGACGGCCAGATTGCCGGCCCGAAAGTTCTGGAGCATATGGTGGATGTGGTGCTTAATTTCGATGGCGACAGAAACCACCTTTTCCGGCTTTTGCGCGCGAACAAAAACCGCTTCGGTTCCACGGCGGAAATCGGTATTTACGAAATGGTTTCGCAGGGCCTGAAGGAAATCAAAAATCCGTCGGAAATTCTCATCACCAAAAAATTTGAAGAGCTTTCCGGTAATGCCGTGGCGGTAACTTTGGAAGGCGCAAGGCCGATGCTTCTGGAGATCCAGGCGCTGGTTTCCACGGCGGTTTACGGTACGCCGCAGCGCAGCAGCAACGGTTTTGACAGCAAACGGCTCAATATGCTGCTGGCAGTTCTGGAGAAAAGGGCGGGCTTTCAGCTTGGCGCGAAAGATGTGTTCCTGAACATAACGGGCGGCATCAAAACCGATGATCCTGCGCTGGATTTGGCGGTGGTAGCATCCATTTTGTCATCGAATGAAGATGTGGCGATTTCGGAGAAATTCTGCTTTGCCGGAGAAATCGGCTTGAGCGGAGAAATACGGCCTGTGCCGCAGATTGAGCAGCGCATTTCCGAAGCCGAAAAGCTGGGCTACGAAAGCATTTTCATTTCAAACCTGAATAAAATTCCGAAGCGGAAATTTGCCATAAAAATCGAGGAAGTCAGCAAGATTGAGGAATTCCACGAGAGGCTTTTTTGAAAGAGTATACTTTCAGTAAATATTTTTATATTTGCTGTATGAAGACACTTTCGCTAAAATTAGACGATGATCTTTTCACGGAAGTGGAAAAGTATCGGCAAAAGCCGAGAAACCGTTTCTTTAATGAAGCTATCGCCTTTTATCTTCAGGAAAAGAAACGGGAAGCGCTCCGTGAGCAGTTCAGGTTAAGTTCGTTGCTTGTGTGCGAAGATAATATGGAAGTTCTGCGGGAATTCGAAGCCTTGGAAGATGAAATACAGGAATGAGATTTGGCTTGCAGATTTAAATCCGAGAATCGGCGCGGAAGCCGGAAAAGTACGCCCGGTTGTCATCATTCAAACAGATTTGCTCAATGAGCACGGCCACACTTCCACGCTAGTTTGCCCGATAACCACAAATGTGCGCAAAGCGCCGCTAGTAAGGGTTTTCCTGAAAGAAGACACGGACGGTGTGCTGACTGATAGTGAAATTATGGTGGATCAAATCAGAGCCATCGACAATTCCCGCTTCGTAAAGCGGCTTGGAAGGATTACCAAAAAGCAGCAGGAAATTCTGGACGAATCGCTGAAAGCAATGCTCGATTTATGAACCACCTTGCCCACGCTTTTTTGTCGTTTTCCGATGAGCAGTTGGTAGGCAATATGATGGCGGATTTCATCCGAAACCGTGAGCGTTTCCTGTATCCCGCGGAAATCCAGAAGGGCATTGCACTGCACCGCGAAATCGATTCCTATACCGATGCGCACGCTGAAATCCGTGAGGCGAAAAAGGTTTTCAAGCCAATCGTCGGGCTGTATGCCGGCGCTTTTGTGGATGTGAGTTTCGATTATTTTCTCGCAGAAAAACTGGCGGAAAATCAGCGGGATTTTAAACGATTTACCCAAAAATCTTACCGCACGCTTTTCCGTTTCAGCGATGTTTTGCCAAAAAATTTCCGTGCCGTTTTGGAAAATATGGCAAAAAACGACTGGCTTTTTAATTATCAAACGGAAAAAGGCATATTCTATTCCTTCCAGAATGTTCTGAACAAGGCGAAATATCTGGATTCGCAACTTCCTGTTTTTGAAGTGTTTACAGAAAATAAAGCGCAGCTTAGGCAGCATTTCGTAAATTTCTTCCCGGAATTGCAGCTTCACGCTGAGAATTTTGCGAAAAACTGGAACGGTTGGCAAAAAAAATAGCGTAACTTTCCCGAATATTTTCTGAATATGGCAAAAAAAGAACGCTTTCTCTCGCTCGATGTTTTCCGCGGAATGACCGTGGCACTGATGATTCTGGTGAACAATCCCGGTTCCTGGGACCACATTTATCCTGCGCTGGAACACGCCAAGTGGAACGGTTTTCTGGGCGCAGATTTCGTGTTCCCGTTCTTCCTTTTTGCGATGGGCAACGCTTTCGCTTTCGTAATGCCCGGTTTGCGCGAAAAGGGAACCGCATTTTTCCTGAAAAAAGTGCTGAAACGCTCGGTGATCATCTTTCTCATCGGGCTGGGCCTGAACTGGCTGCCGTTTTTCAAATGGCAGGATGATCAGCTGGTTTTCAGAGCCTGGGAGGAAGTTCGCATAATGGGCGTTTTGCAGCGCATCGCCATTGCCTACCTGTTTTCCGCGCTCATCATTTACTTTTTCAAAAACCGCGGCGCAATGATAATCAGCACCCTGATTCTCATCGTATATACCTGGTTTTGTGTGAGATACGATGCCGCAAATCCGGAAAGCGCTTTCGGTGCAAGTATTGATAAAATGATTCTCGGCGAAAATCATATGTACAAAGGCGAAGGCTATCCCTTTGATCCTGAAGGACTTGTGACCACGATTCCTACGATTGTCCAGGTGATTTTCGGATATTTTGCTGGGTGGTTCATCATAAATAAAGGGAAAAATCTGCGGATGATTCGTCAGCTTTTGCTGATGGGAATCGGCATCACGATTCTCGGTTTGCTTTGGGCAGAAATTTCGCCGCTGAACAAAAAAATCTGGAGCAGCAGCTATGTAGTTTTCAGCACTGGCTTAGCCTGCGTGCTCATCAGCATCCTGATTTATCTCATTGAGATTAAGGACTTTAAGGGATTCTTCACGCGCTTTTTCGATGCCTTCGGAAAAAATCCGCTGTTTATTTTCGTGCTCAGCGGCGTTATTCCAAGGCTGCAGTCGCTGATTAGAATTGAGGATAAAATGGTGGATGGGAAAATGACCTACAAAACGCCCTTCAGAGCATTCTACGAAAGCGTTTGCCAGCCGCTTTTTGAAAACGAAAAGAACGCATCACTGATGTATGCGCTCATTTTCATTTTCGTGATGTGGCTTATCGCCGAATATATGAACCGGCGGAAAATTTATGTGAAGGTATAAAAAATCTTCCGGTAATGTTTTTCTTAGCTCATTTTTAATACTCTACCACGGTAATTTTATCATCATAAGTCGGGCCGTAAAGTCCAGGAACCTTGTTACCGGTTGCCCGCAGGTGAGCGACCAGCTCGCCGCGGTGATGATACAGGTGGTTGTAAAGCATTGAACGGATTGCGATAATTTTTGGCATAGGGCCTATCCAAACTTTCTCACCTTCTACCAACTTCCAATCATTATTGTAGGTGGCTTCATCGGAATTTTCGATGGCGGATTTTGCAAGTTTATAGTTCTCTTCGAAAATTTCCACGAAACTTGCCGCTCTTTCCAGGTCTGGTGCGTTCGGATTTTTACTTTTGTGAATAAGCACATCAAAAGTATCCAGGTTGAAAGTCCCTTCATACCAATAATAAATATCCACAATGTGGCTAGCCAACTGTGCCACGGACCAAAGTTCCGGCTGTGGACGGTAACCAAGCGCCGAATCGGGTATGGCCTTCAGCAGTTTTCTTGTGTTTTCCGCTTCGTGTTCAAATTCCTGAAGCAATGCCTGTTTCATCATTTTTTTTGTTTTAAAGTTTGCGGGATAAAGTTAATCTTTTTTCTTTTTCAATTGCTGACAATTTTTCACTTTCAGAATTTCACTCTGCCATTTTAACCTTAAACCTAAAACTTTGCTACGGAAATTTTCTTTGGCAAAGTTTTCGCAAAAATGCTGGCAGAAACTTTTAAAATTTTAATGATATGTCAGTAAATTTCAAGCCGCTTGCCGACAGGATTCTGGTAGAGCCTTCGGCAGCTGAGACGAAAACTGCGTCGGGAATCATCATCCCTGATACTGCGCAGGAAAAACCGCAGGAAGGCACCGTGGTAGCGGTAGGCCCAGGCAAAAAGGACGAGCCGATGACCGTGAAGGAAGGCGATAGAGTGCTTTATGGAAAATATTCCGGCACGGAGCTGAAAATCGACGGGAAGGATTATATGATAATGAAGGAAAGCGATTTGTTTGGAATAATAGGCTAATGGCTTTAAGCCGTAAGCAATAAGCAGTAGGCTTTTGAGGGATTTTCGGAAATATGAGGTTTGGTAGCTAAGCCATATTTTGATAAAACAAATTTATCTGCTTAGCAAATCTTTTCCGAAAGAGGAACAATACAACATCACTTCTCAAATCCGGCGTGCTGCGCTCTCCATTCCAATCAATATTGCTGAAGGATGCGGCAGAAATACGGACAAAGAATTTAATCAATTTCTGAACATTGCCCTGGGCTCTGCGTCAGAAACGGAATATCTGATAATTCTCTGCAGTGATTTGGAGTATTTTACAGAAGATGAATCACAGCTTCTGCTGCAGCAAATCAATGTAATAAAAAGCAAAATCTTTAATTTAAAGGAAAAACTCAAACCGCACAAGGCTTAAAGCATAAAGCCTTTTGCATAAAGCTAAAAAACAATGGCAAAAGAAATTAAATTCGACATAGAGTCAAGAGACGCGCTGAAGAGAGGTGTGGATGCTCTTGCGAATGCAGTGAAGGTGACGCTTGGCCCGAAAGGCCGCAATGTAGTCATCGAGAAATCCTTTGGTGCGCCGCATGTTACGAAGGACGGCGTTTCCGTAGCGAAGGAAATCGAGCTGGAAGACAAAGTGGAAAATATGGGTGCACAGATGGTGAAGGAAGTGGCATCCAAAACGAACGACATCGCTGGAGACGGTACTACTACGGCGACCGTGCTGGCACAGGCTGTGGTGCGTGAAGGTCTGAAAAATGTGGCTGCCGGTGCAAACCCAATGGATTTGAAACGCGGTATCGATAAAGCTGTGACTGCGATAGTTGCCGACTTGAAAACACAATCCAAAGAGGTGGGAGATTCCAACGAAATGATTAAGCAGGTAGCTTCCGTTTCTGCCAACAACGATGAAACCATCGGCTCCCTGATTGCCGAGGCTTTCGGAAAAGTAGGCAAGGAAGGTGTAATAACCGTGGAAGAAGCGAAAGGCATCGACACCACTGTGGATGTGGTGGAAGGTATGCAGTTCGATAGAGGTTATCAGTCGCCATATTTCGTGACCAACCCGGACAAAATGGTGGCAGAGCTGGATAATCCGTACATCCTTTTGGTGGAGAAAAAAATCTCTTCAATGAAGGAATTGCTGCCGGTTCTTGAGCCTGTGGCACAAGCTGGAAAATCGCTGCTCATCATCTCAGAAGAAGTAGAGGGCGAGGCTTTGGCAACATTGGTGGTGAACAAACTGAGAGGCTCGCTGAAAATTGCAGCCGTGAAAGCGCCTGGCTTTGGCGACAGAAGAAAGGCAATGCTGGAGGACATCGCCATCCTTACCGGCGGCCAGGTAATTTCCGAGGAGAGAGGCTTTACAATGGAAAATGCTTCGCTGGAAATGCTGGGCACGGCGGAAAAAGTAAGCATCGATAAAGATAATACTACAATTGTGAACGGTGGTGGTGATGAATCTCAAATCAAAGCCCGTGTGAACCAAATCAAGGCACAGATGGAGACCACGACTTCCGATTATGACCGTGAAAAGCTCCAGGAAAGGCTTGCCAAATTGGCAGGCGGTGTGGCAGTGCTTTATGTAGGTGCCGCTTCCGAAGTGGAAATGAAGGAGAAGAAAGACCGTGTGGATGATGCGCTACACGCAACTCGTGCAGCCGTGGAAGAAGGCATCGTAGCTGGTGGCGGTGTGGCGCTTGTGCGCGCCGTGAAATCTTTGGATGCGCTGGAAGGCAGCAATCAGGATGAGACCACAGGCATCAAAATAGTGAAGAGGGCAATAGAGGAGCCGCTTCGCCAAATCGTGGCAAATGCCGGTGGTGAAGGCTCTGTAATCGTAGCGAAAGTTGCCGAAGGTCAGAATGATTTTGGTTATGATGCAAAGCGCGACCAGTATGTAAATATGCTGGAAGCGGGAATCATCGACCCAACTAAAGTAACGAGAGTAGCACTTGAAAACGCGGCTTCTGTAGCAGGTATGCTACTGACTACTGAGTGCGTTGTAACTGAAATTCCGAAGGCGGAGCCTGCGATGCCACCAATGGGTGGAGGAATGCCGGGAATGATGTAATTTAAGCCGTAGGCTTTAAGCTATAAGCAAAATCCCTTCGTGAAATGCGGAGGGATTTTTTTTTATGCGAAAATTTCGGAAAGCGGAACGCTAAGCTGCGAGAAAGTGGGAGAATCTACATTACCATCGCCGATAGGACGGAGCGTTTTGTAGGCGCCACCCTCCAGAACATTGATGATGACGCTTTCTTCGCTTGGGTACACAAGCCAGTATTCCTTCACGCCGGCCTCTTCGTACAGGTCGAATTTATTTTTCAATTCTTTCTGAGAATTTCCCGGGGAAAGAATTTCGATAATCAAATCCGGCGCACCGATGCAGCCTTTTCCGTCCAGTTTATTCGGATCGCAAACGATACAGATATCAGGCTGAACAACGGTAATAATCTCCTGATTATCTTTTGAAATTCTTGGCAACCGGACATCAAACGGCGCAAAATATAGCTTGCATTGCTCGTTAGCAAAAGTGGAGCGCAATTTAAAGTAAAGATTCCCTGCAATTTGCTGATGTTTCCTGTTTGGCGCGGGGCTCATCCTGAAAATTCTGCCATTCAGAAGCTCCACTCGCTCTTTGAATTTCCAGGTAAGGTAATCGGCATAGGTGTAGGTTTTGCCAAAATCCAGCTGATTGATATCCGTAATTTCCATTGCCAATGGTTTTTACAAAAATAAGAAAATGGGTGGGATATGGGGATAAAAACAAAAAACCGCCCTATTCATCGGGCGGTTTGTAGCGAAGACGGGAATTGAACCCGTGACCTCAGGGTTATGAATCCTGCGCTCTAACCATCTGAGCTACCTCGCCAATTTTTGGTGGTGCAAATATAGAAATTTTTCACGAATTAGCAAGTACTTCTTCCGTAGGAAAATAATCTAGCCGAAAAGATTTGCGATGATGCACCGTAGGCCCGAATTTCATCAGCGCTTCGCGGTGCTCCTTCGTGCAGTAGCCCATATTGCGGTTCCAGCCGTATTCAGGGAATTCCTCGTGAAGCCGCATCATCAGGCTATCTCGATAATTCTTCGCCAATATGGAGGCGCAGGCTATGCTCAGGAATTTACTGTCGCCCTTCACGATGCATTGGTGCGGGATGAAATTGTACGGGTGGAAGCGGTTGCCGTCCACCAGGATGAATTCCGGCTGGGTGTGCAGGTTCTCCAAGGCCAGGTGCATAGCGTGGATGCTGGCGTTCAGGATGTTGTGGCGGTCGATGGTTTCCACGCCAACTTCCGCAATGGCAAATGCAAGGCAATGCTCCCTGATATATTGGTCGACTTCCAGCCGCTTTTTCGCGCTGAGCATTTTGGAATCCGTGATGTAGCCCGCCCGGAACTTCGGGCTGAGAATCACGCTTGCGGCAACCACCGGCCCGCAAAGGCAGCCTCTGCCCACCTCATCACAGCCTGACTCCAGGTATTCCTTCGTAAACCTCCGCCGCAATCTCATCGGGCAAAGATAGGGGATAATGGATAAATATTAGTTTTATGCCCAGCAAGTCCAATACAGGTGCAATACTAGAGCAATAGCATATTGCACTTGTAATGCATTTGTAATGGTGTCGTAATGGATTTTCCGAAAGGCAATCTCCGAGAAGGCAATTTTTAAACCGCAGTGATATAGGTTTAAACCACGGAGACACAGCGTTTAGTTGATTGAATTTCTCTAAAACACAGAGGTGCAGATTCTTGGTGAAGAAAAACCGTGCCGCCGTGTTTAATTTAAACCACGGAGACACAGAGTTTGGTTGATTGAATTTCTGTAAACCACAGAGGCACAGATTCTTGGTGAAGAAAATCCGTGCCGCCGTGTTTAAGTTTAAACCACGGAGACACAGCGTTTAGTTGATTGAATCTTCAGCAAACACAGAGACACAGAGTTTTTATTAATTGTTAAGAGAAATCCGTGTTCTCCGTGTTTTTACCAGAGTAAAGAAAAAAATCCGTGCCGCCGTGTTTAAAGTTTTAACCACGGAGTTTTTTTTAATTGTTAAGAAGAAATCCGTGTTCTCCGTGTTTTTACCAGAGTAAAGAAAAAAATCCGTGCCGCCGTGTTAAAAATTTTAAACCACGGAGACACAGCGTTTTCTTTTATATTGAAAAGCCCTTGACCATTTTTAAAATATGCATTAGCAGACTGTATCCTCAACCTTAGCCTTAACCTGAACCTAATCCTCAACCTTCCTTAGCATCAATCTTATTATCTTTGCGGGAGAATTTTTGCAGATGAGTATAAAGGCGACGATTGCTTCGGGAATTTTGAGTGTGCTGAAGGATGATTTTCAGCTGGAGAATGCTGCGCCGGAAGTTCAGCCAACAAAGGATGGCTTCGAAGGCGATTTTACGGTGGTGATTTTTCCGCTGGTGAAACTGCTGAAGAAAAGCCCGGATGAAATCGGGAAGGAATTGGGCGGCAAACTTCAGGAAAGGCTAGATTTCGTGGAGAGCTTTAATGTGGTGAAGGGCTTCCTGAACCTTAAAATCAAAGATGAACACCTGCTGGAAGATTTCCGCCAAGGCATTGAAAACCTTCGCCAGAAACCGCAGCGCAACGAAACCGTAATGGTGGAATTCTCCTCGCCGAATACCAATAAGCCGCTGCACCTTGGGCACATCAGGAACAACCTTCTGGGCTGGTCGGTTTCGCAAATCCTGCAGGAAGACGGCTACGATGTCATCAAAACGCAAATCATCAATGACCGTGGCATACACATCTGCAAATCGATGCTGGCGTGGGAAAAATCCGGCAGAAAGGAAACGCCAGAAAATTCAGGGATGAAGGGCGACCACCTTGTCGGGAAATATTATGTGGAGTTCGACAAGGTTTACAAGGATGAAGCCAGGGCCTTGCAGGAAAAAGGCCTGAACGAAGACGAGGCAAAAAAGCAGGCGGCAAGCATACTGGAAGCGCAGGAAATGCTGGTGAAATGGGAGCAGAACGACAAAGCCGTGCGGAATCTTTGGCGCGAAATGAATGCCTGGGTTTATGCCGGTTTCAACGAAACCTACCGAAGACTCGGCGTATCCTTTGACCAGATTCAGTACGAAAGCGAAACCTACATCCTCGGCAAAGATTTGATTCAGAAAGGCCTGGATGAAGGTGTGTTTTACCGAAGAGAAGACGGCTCCGTCTGGGTGGATTTGGCGGATGAAGGTCTCGACCAAAAATTGCTGCTTCGTGCGGACGGCACATCGGTTTATATGACGCAGGACTTGGGAACGGCAGTGCAAAGATTTGAGCGGAATGACATCAGCCAACTCATCTACACCGTGGGAAATGAGCAGGATTATCATTTCCAGGTGCTGTTTAAAATCCTTAAAAAACTGGGCTACAAATGGGCGGACAGCCTTTACCACCTTTCTTACGGGATGGTGGAATTGCCGGAGGGCAAAATGAAATCGCGCGAAGGCAATGTGGTGGATGCCGACGACCTGATGCAGGAAATGTACGAAACGGCCAAGGCCAAGGCGCAGGAACTGGGCAAGATGGAAGGCCTGAGCGAAGCGCAAAAGGAGGCATCCTACGAGATCATAGGGCTTGGGGCGCTGAAATATTTTATGCTGAAGGTGGACCCGAAGAAAAAAATGCTCTTCGACCCGAAGAAAAGCGTGGATTTCGAGGGCAATACGGGGCCGTTCATCCAGTACACCTACGCACGGATCCAGTCGCTTTTGTCCAAGGCAGGCGGTACGGAAAATGTGGATTTTGCAAATGTTTCGCTGAATGCGTTTGAGAAGGAACAAATGGCGCTGATTGGCAGCTACAGGGAAACGGTTTCCAAAGCGGCGGAAAGCCTGAGCCCTGCGCTCATCGCTAATTTCGTCTATGATTTGGTGAAATCTTACAACTCGTTTTACCAGAATAACCCAATTCTGAACAACGACGATGAGGCGGTGAAAAACTTCCGCATTGAACTTTCGCGGCAGACAGCGGCGGTGATAAAATCATCGCTGAAACTGCTCGGGATTGAAACTGTGGACAGGATGTAGGGCTTTTGAGCCAAGACTTTAGATATGAGAGCCGAGACTTGAGAGCCAAGATGCCCATTGGCTAAAAGCAAGATGCCATAAGCTTTTGATTTAACATTTCCTTAACAAATTTCTTATCGGAATTCGGCAGATTTTGATGATTTTTGCGTTTCACAAAAAATTGCTATGAAACAAAATCTGCTCTTTAAAGGCCTGGTGATGACGGCCTTTGCCGCATCGTCTTTCGGCACGGCACAAACCCTGGTGCATTACTGGAATTTTAACGACAATTCCACAGAAGCTAAATTGCTTGCGCCCAATGTAAGCCTGGTAAACGGCGCTTCCATCGTGGCTACGAATACCGCAGTGAGTAAAATCGATCCTGCTGGTGGAACGAAGCAGAACTTCGATGTTGAAAATCTGAATGCGAGAAACGGCGATCCTGCGGGAACTCACCTTCGCTTCAACGATCCGATTGGGGGCATTCTCACTTTTTCTTTGCCGACGACAGGCTACGATAACATCGTGGTGAAGTTTGCCACAAGGCGTTCCGGTAAGGGTGCCGGCACGCAAACTTGGTCTTACACCACGGATGGCAGCAGCTGGACGAACTTCCAGACCGTGAATCCGAAGGACGGCAACCCTGAACTGATAACGCTGGATTTTACCCAAATAGCTGCGGCGAACAACAACCCGAACTTTAAGCTAAAGGTAGAATTTTCCGAGGCTGGCGGCGGAACAAAAGGGAACAACCGTTTTGATAATTTCACGCTGGATAGCGGCATCGTGCAGCAAAGTAATCCTTCGAAAGTTTCTTTGGATAAGAACTTCATCAGCGTGAAGGAAAATGCCGGCACGCTGAATTTCATCGTTAAGGTTGAAAATCCTGTAGCTGGAAGCGTGGACCTGGTACTGAAACCTGCGGAGTTCAACACGGCGGAAAACGGCAGCGATTTTTCATTCAGCAATCAGACGATTAACATCGTTCCGGGGCAAACGGAGTATGCGGTGAGCATTCCTATAATTGATGACAGCGATGCGAATGAGCAGCACGCCGAATACTTCAACCTGGAACTGCAAAACCCTGTGAATGCGGAAATTACGGGCAATGCGCTGGCTACGGTTTACATCGTGGATAATGACAAGGCTGCGCCGCAAAGCAGCACGGAACTTACGATGAACTACAAGGGAAGCTTCGATCCTTCTGGCGCGAACAAAAGCTCTGTGGAGATCCTGGCGTTTCACCCAGGAACCAAGCGGCTTTTCGCCATCAGTGCTATAACTGGCGTGGTAGACATCATCGATTTCAGCAACCCTGAAATGCCGTCGGTTTTCAAAACCATCGATATGAAGCCTTATGGTGGCGTAACGAGCGTGGCCGTGAAGAATGATCTGGTGGCCATAGCTTCACCAAATGCTGATGAACAGCAAAATGGTTCCGTGGTTTTCTTCAACCCGAACGGTGATTTCCTGAAGCAGGTTACCGTGGGTGCGCTGCCTGATATGGTGACTTTCTCGCCGGACGGAAAATTAGTTCTGACGGCTAATGAAGGCGAGCCGAACGCTGCGTACGACAATGACCCTGAGGGCACGGTGAGCATCATCGATATTTCCGCCGGAATTGCGAATCTTTCGCAAAGCCAGGTGACCACTGTGGATTTCAAGAAATTCACCCAGGATGAACTGATTGCCAAAGGCCTGAGGCACCTGAAGAAAGACAACACGATTTACCAAGACATTGAGCCGGAATACATTACGATAACGGCGGACAGCAGGAAGGCCTTTGTAACGCTTCAGGAAAATAACGGCATCGCGGAAATCGATTTGATAACTAAGACGCTGACTGATGTTTGGGGCCTTGGCAAAAAGGATATGAGCCAGCCGGGCAACGGTTTTGATGCGAGCGATAACAACGGTGAAATCCTGATTGCCAACTGGCCTGTGAAGTCCTTCTACATCCCTGATGCAGCGCAGACTTACCAGGTGAACGGCGTGAACTACATCATCACCGCCAACGAAGGCGACGAGAAAGAATTCAGCGCTCTGAACGAAAGAACCACGGTGGGCAACGCCAATTATAAACTGAACCCTGCGAATTTCCCACAGGCTGAAATGCTGAAGCAGAGCTACAACCTGGGCAGATTCCGTGTGACGAACCTGAACGGTGATAACGATGGGGACGGCGTTTTTGAAGAAATCAACAATGTGGGCGCAAGGTCGTTCTCGATTTTCAATGCCGATACAAAGCAGCTGGTTTTCGACAGCGGCGATCAGATTGAGCGCATTACGCTGGAGAAGTATCCGAAGTTCTTCAATTCCGACCACGAAAAAGTGAAGATAAAAGGCAGGAGCCATTCCAAAGGGCCTGAGCCTGAAGGCGTAGCGCTGGCGGAAATCGGCGGGAAAACTTTCGCGTTCATCACGTTGGAAAGAGTGGGTGGCGTTCTGGCGTACAATGTTACCAATCCGCAGAGTCCTGTTTTCGTGGATTATCAGAATGCGCGTGAAAAAGGAGACCTTGGTCCGGAAGGCGTGCTGTACATTTCGCAGGAAGATTCTGGCAACGGCAAGGGCTATGTATTGGTGGCCAACGAAATCAGCGGCACCATATCGATTTATGAGCTGGGCGGCTCAATCCTGAAGACGAATGAGCGCAGCGTGAGAAACGGCCTGTCCGCTTATCCGAACCCTGTGAATCAGGGTGCTGATCTGCATTTCAGCAAAGCGGTGGATTTTGAGATTTACGATATGTCCGGCAAGCTGATGAGGAAGGGCGCTAAAGCTTCTGCGGTGAGCACTGCCGGTCTTCAGAAAGGCATCTACATCATCAAAACCAGCGAAGGCCAGAGCCTGAAAGTTGTGGTGAAGTAATCGAGTTTTTTGCATTAAGAAAAGCCATCCTGATAGGGTGGCTTTTTTTTGTGGATTGCAATCTCTTAAACTGGAATCATAATGTTTATGATAAATGTCATTTATTTCAAAATTTAACAAATATGTAAAAAAACAGCCGATTAATTTAATAATTTATTAATATGATATTCGCTCAAAAAAGGTTTTGCCGATATAATTTTGCCATGAAAATCTTGAGCAAATCTTTATGAACAAACTATTCATCCCGGTTTCGCTGCTGTGCATCGGAACCATGGCGGCTCAGACGGCAGACAGCCTCAGAGAGAAAACAATCGAAGAGGTGGTGGTAGTCGGATACGGCAGCCAGAGGAAATCCAAAGTTTCGAACGCGGTATCTCAGGTAGAGCTGGATAAAATCGGCTCCAGATCGCTCTCAGGAGTAGGTTCCGCACTTCAGGGGAAGGCACCCGGCGTCACTGTGATCAATGAGGGCGGTGACCCGACTTCCTCACCGCGCGTAAATATCCGCGGTCTTGGGGGCATCAATGGTGAGGCTCCCCTGTATGTGGTAGATGGCGTAGTTTTCGAAGGTACGCCGAACATTAACCCGAATGATGTTGAATCCATCTCTGTGCTGAAGGACGCCTCTGCCGCCATCTATGGAGCGCGGGCTTCCGGTGGGGTGGTTCTTATTAGCACGAAACAGGGCAAAAGAGGCGCTCTAAATGTAGAGCTGGATGCTAAATATGGGATTTCCAAGGCCTGGAAACTTAGGCATTCCCTAAATGCTTCTGAATTCCAGAGCGTGATGACGCAGGCCTACCAGAATGAAGGCAAGACGGTTCCAGATGCTTTTGATCCTGCTAAATATCCTGATGGTGCTATTACGAGAACTGACTGGGTGGAGGAAATATTTCGCACGGGTGTTACTCAGGAGTACAATATCAACCTGACGGGCGGTGGGGACAGCTCTCGTTTCTTCGTTGGTATGAACCACCGCTCTATGGAGGGAATTTTAGACAACACCCAGGCTAAAAGGTATAGCTTCCGGGTAAATTCCGACCACACGGTAAATGATTGGCTGAAAATCGGCGAAAATATGTATTATCATTTTTCTGACGGCAATTCGGCCAACACAGCCAGCGGCTATACGGGCGCTATTCTCGCAGCAATGTATTACCCGTCGAATGTTCCTGTCTATGATCAGAACGGAAATTTCTCCGGCCTGCCGATCAGCGTGGCAGGGAGCTACGGCGATATGATCAACCCCGTGGCCTACCTGAAAAGACTTACCTATAAAAACCCAACCCACGAGATTCTTATCAATCCTTATGTTGAGATCTCCCTGCTGGACGGGCTGAAATTCCGTTCAAACTTTTCACAAACCTTCCGCCTGGCAGACAGCAAGGAATTCACGCACCGTGTGTTAGAGGTTGGAAAGATATTCGACTTTAACAGGCTTGAGCAGAATTCCAGCAACATGTCCAGCAGCCTTGCCGAACAGATTCTAAGCTATAAAAAAACATTCAGCGGTCATACTATAGATGCTACGGTAGGCTATACATTCCAGAAAAACATTTCAGATGGCTTCTCAGCAAGGGGGGAGGATTTTAGAAATGAGCACCCAAACTACCAATATCTGGTAAATGCCAATGATAATAAAAATGTATCCAGCTATAAATATTCTGATGCGCTCACATCGCTGCTTGGCCGTGTGAATTACGATTATAGAAGCAGATACATTATAAGCTTGCTGGGCCGCCGCGACGGATCCTCTATGGTATCTAAAGATAACCGTTATGAAAACTACTACGCTGTTTCCGGGGCATGGGGCCTTGGCAGGGAGAGCTTCTTTGAGAATGTAAGCTGGATGAGGGATTTCAAATTGCGTGCGAGCTATGGTGTGCTGGGGAATCTCGGCGGCATATCGTATGACGCTGTAAATCCAGTAATGAGGAGGGAAAATTACATCATATTTGGCCAGGACCCTCAGCCGAATGTAGCATACTTCCCAAGTGTATACCCGAACCCTAATTTGAAATGGGGTAAATCTGAGCAGACTGACTTCGGTATCGATATGGGCTTCCTGAACAGCCGCCTGACGCTCACCGCAGATTATTTCATCAAAAAATCCAAGGACCAGATTTTTGAAGTGCCTTTGCCGATCACGGCGGGTTACAAGACCACCTTCATAAACGCGGGGCTTTTTGAGGATAAAGGATACGAGATCGGCCTCAACTTTCAGGGACCGCGCGGAAGAGAGATTTTTTACAGCTTTAATGCCAACCTGAGCCACCTTCAGAACAAGGTGAAGGAAATGCCGGTACAGCAGATTGCGATGAACAACAGTGTCCGCGGCGTGCTATATCCTACCAGAGTAGTCGTGGGCGACGCTTTGTACTCATTCTACGGTTATAAAACTGCGGGTCTCTTCCAGTCTCAGGAGGAAATCAATAATTACAAGGATGCCAATGGAGTGCTGATCCAGCCGAATGCGAAGCCCGGCGACATTAAATTCCTTAAAAAAGAAGGCAATACCGGCAGGCTGAACAACGATGATATGGTTTACCTCGGGAATCCTTATCCTAAACTCAACTACGGCTTCAGCGCTAATTTCAGCTATAAAGGCTTCGACATCAACGCATTCTTCCAGGGGGTGCACGGCAGCAAGATTTTCAACGGGCTGAAATTCATCACCCTGAACCCGGGCGGTACAGGACAGAACTACAATATGGATACAGATATCCTCAACGCCTGGACGCCAAACAATACCGGCGCCTCTATCCCTCGCCTGGCGATTGGCGACCCTTCCGGGAACTACTCCCGCGTGTCGGATTTCTACATTGAGAAAGGAGATTATCTCCGCCTGAAAAACCTTACCGTGGGCTACACGCTCCCGCTGAAATACACCGAGATGATCGACATCAAATCAGTCAGAATTTACATCACGGCAGATAACCTTGTGACCTTTACAAACTACAAAGGCTTCGATCCTGAAGTGGGGATGAATAACTATGGTATTGATATTGGCCGCTATCCACAGGCGCGCACCGTTCTCTTCGGGTTAAATGTTGGACTTTAAAAAATAAAACTAAATATGAAAAACTGGAATAAAATAATTGCCGCATCTTTCTTAGCAATTTCTCTTACATCCTGCGACAGGGAGCTGGACATCGCCCCCCAAGGGCCGCCCACAGAGGCTACCTTCTGGAATACCGAATACGATCTGATTACCGGTGCCAATGCAATGTACCGCCTGATCTACGATTCTGAATTCTACGGCAGAGGCTTGTTTTGGTACATCAACGCATCTGATGATATGATTACAGGCCGCTCCAAGGGCGAGGCAGATAATGCTAAAAACTTCAGCAGCGCCTACATCGGCGCCGGTGATCTGGACAAGCAATGGGATATGCGCTATACGATAATATTCCGTGCAAACCAGATTATTAAAAATATCGACCGGATTCAGACAAGTCAGGAGGTTAAAAACAAATATCTCGGAGAGGCACTTTTTATGAGCTCCAGGATGTATTTTGAACTTGCTTCAAACTACGGCAGCAGCAAAGCCGGCGTGCCGATAGTAGATCCCACAGCTGAGGCATCGCTGGAAGCCATCCCGCGTGCCGCAAATGTGATGGAAAACTACAACATGATCGTCCGAGACCTGAAACGAGCAGTAGACCTGCTCCCGGCGCAGGAAGCCCTGCCAGCTACCGATTATGGCCGCCCTCATAAAGTGGCCGCGATGGCGCTTCTCGCTAAAACTTACCTTTTCATGGAAGACTGGAAAAATGCTGAATATTGGGCCGGAAAGGTAATGACTGATGGCAAGCGAGACCTTCTCCCAAAATATGCCGATGTATTTAAAGCAGAAAACAACTATGGCTCCGAGTACATCCACTCCGTACCTTCCACTCCTGGGTTCGGGGCGTGGGGCAGCATCTTGCCCGGGGTAATGCTGGAGAACAAAGGCTGGGGCGAATATAATGGCTGGGGCTATTTTCAGCCCACCAAGGAACTTTACGATGAATTTGAGCCGGGAGATGAGAGAAGAGAAGTCACCATACTGAAGCCTGGAGACAAATTTATGTTCAACGGCAAAGAACGCTCATACTCTTCCACGAACTCACTGAGTGGCTACCAGTTTAATAAGTACATGGATGCCTTCAAATATGATCTGAAAGCCGGCCATGTAAGCCCCGATGGAGACTATCCCAATACAGACCTCGCCGTACCCATCATGAGATATGCAGAAGTAATCCTCATCAAGGCTGAGGCACTCCTTAAACAAGGAAAAAATGCGGATGCAGAAATTAATATGATCCGTCGCAGAGCAGGGCTATCTCCCAAAACCAATGCCACAATGGCAGACCTGAAACACGAGCGCAGATGCGAACTTGCCGGGGAATGGGCAGACCGTCACCGCGACCTTGTACGCTGGGGCGATGCGCAGGCGGCCTACGCCAAACCACTCCACGGGGTGGATGGCAAAGTAGTATGGCCGGCAAGAACATTCAACCCGAGTGTGCATAATGTGTGGGCGGTGCCGCAGCGCGTGATCACAAACAGTAAAGGTATCATCAAACAAAACGAGGGCTGGTAAGGGCTGTAGGGTCATGAAAAAACTATTTTTCTTTATATTTTTGGTTTCAGGATTTTGCGCAGAATTTTCTGCGCAAAATTTTTCCGATTATTCCGTGCGGAATGCGCATTCCCACAACGATTATCATCAGCCCATACCTTTCTGGACGGCCTATTATGCGGGTTTTGGCTCCATTGAGGCAGATGTGTTTTACCAAAACAATCAGCTTTTGATTGGCCACGACCCGCACGAGCTCACTTCAGATCGTACCCTGGAGAAGCTTTACCTGGAGCCCATCGCCGTCTTACTCCGCGAAAACAATGGCAGCATCCGCGCAGATAAAATGGAGAAGCTGATACTTTTCATAGAAATGAAGAGCGATTACAGATCAGAATTGCCCGCGCTGGTGCGCCTGCTGGATTCTAAGTATCAGATTATTACGCAGAATAAAACTGTGAAACTCATCATTACGGGCAATGTGCCGCAGCCTTCAGAGTTCAAAAATTACCCTGAATATCTTTTTTTTGACGGAGATTTAACGAAAGAATACTCGCCCGATCAGCTGGGAAGGGTGGGCATGTTCAGTGCGCCGCTCAGAGATTATACCAAATGGAATGGTAAGGGCATTATGCGGGATGAGGAATCGGCGAAAGTGCGGGAAGCTGTTCGGCAGGCGCATCTGCAGGGCAAGGCCATCCGCTTCTGGGGTGCGCCGGATTTTGCGAATGCTTGGGTAAACCTTATGGATGCAGGCGCGGATTTCATTAATACCGACAAAATCCCCGAGCTGGCAGCCTTCCTCAACCAAATTCCAAAGAATGAGTACCGCAGCCACACTTCCTTTGAGGCTTACCACCCGAAGTTTCCCAAATTTAAAACACGGGCTAAGAATGTCGTTTTAATGATTGCCGACGGCGTGGCGCTTCCTCAGCTTTACGCGGCATACACAGCCAACCGCGGCAGCCTGAATATTTTTAGAATGCCTTACACCGGGATCTCCAAAACCAACTCTGCCAACGCTTTTGTCACGGATTCCGCGCCAGGTTCCACGGCGTTTTCCTCCGGGGTAAAGACCAATAATAATTTCGTAGGGGTAGATCCTCAGGGCAAGCCGCTGCGCCTTCTGCCGGAAATTTTGAAAGAAAAAGGAATCGTGAGCGGGCTCATCTCCACGGGCGATGTTACAGATGCCACGCCTGCAGACTTCTACGCGCATACGGACAACCGGGACGACAGCCGCGCGATCCTTCAGCAGTTCGCGGATTCTGGAGTGAAAATCCTCGCCGGCGCACCGGCAGTGGAACTTTCCGAGGCGGAGAGGGAAAAATTTAAATCTCAGAAAATTAACATCTTCAGTAATTCCGAAATTGCGGATTTTCAAAGGGAAAGAGCATTGATAATGGATCCCTTGGCTTCAAAAAATTTCGCCGAGCGCGGCAACTGGCTTATTAATACTCTTGAAAAAACTCTAAAAGTTTTAAGCCGGAATAAAAAGGGTTTTTTTATAATGGCAGAAGCTTCCCGCACGGATATCAATCTGCATTCCAATGAATTCGGCAAAATGGTGGACGAGCTGCTCGATTTTGACGAGGCAGTGGGCAGGGCGATGCGATTCGCAGACGAGAACAGGGAAACCCTCGTAATCGTAATAGGCGACCACGAAACTGGCGGCGTCACGCTGCTGGATGGAGATCTGAAAACTGGGCGCATATTTGCTCAGCAGAGCACCAACGACCACACCGCGCTGCCGGTATCCGTTTTCGCCTATGGCTCCGGGGCAGAGCGGTTTGTCGGTTTTTATGAAAATACCGCAGTTTTTTATAAAATCTTGAACGCGCTAAATATTAAACCATGAAAAAATTCTTTTTTGCATTGTTGCTTTCTGCCGTAGCAATGGCGTACGCGCAGAAAAATCAGCTGAAATTTAATTCTGATGGTGAGCTTAAAATCCTCCAGTTTACGGACATACACTGGAGCAATGAGCCGAAATATACCAATAAAACTACGGAAACCCTCCGCAGGATAATAGCGGCTGAAAAGCCTGATTTCATCGTGCTGGATGGCGATAATGTCAACTGTATCCCGATGAGGGATGGCTGGAGAAACCTTGGCAAAATCATAGAGGAGGCAGGCGTGCCGTGGACTTTGGTCTTCGGAAACCACGATGCCGAGCAGGACTGGACTAATGCACAATCTTTTGATTTTCTGAAAACTTTCCCGCATTTTGTTGGTGAAAAGGGCTCTGTGGCAGGCGTTGCAAATTTCTCGCTCCCGGTGCATTCTTCAAAAACCAACAAACCGGCCGCTACGCTTTATTTCTTAGACAGCGGGGATTACACCCGCAACCCTAAGCTTGGCAACTATGCGTGGATTAAGCGCGACCAAATCTCCTGGTACGCCGAAGAAAGCGAACGGATTGAAAAATCTGCGGGGAAAATTTTGCCCGCGCTGATGTTCTTCCATATCCCGTTGCCGGAGTTCTCGGTGGTGGCGAAGGACCCGGCAAAAGTGGGAGAGGCAAATGAAGATGTATCTTCGGCGGCGGTAAACAGTGGCTTGATGGCCGCTATCCTGGAGCGCAAGGATGTAATTGGCGTTTTCTGCGGGCACGACCACGATAACAATTATATCGGGAGCTACCGCGGGGTTGCGCTTGGCTACGGTGCGAAGACCGGCAACGATGGCTACGGCAGGCTGGAGCAGGGCGGCAGAGTGATAACTTTAAAAGAAGATCAGTTTGCTTTTTCATCCTATCTGTCGCTGCCTTCCGGCAGGAAATTTCCTTACAGTTTCCCGTCCGGGCTTTCGGAAATTAGCGAAAAAACCAAAGTTCTGAAAGCGCAGAATGTGAAACCAAGTAAAGAAGGCCTGCATTACAGTTATTACGAAGGAAAAATAAAATCGGTAAAGGAAATTGGGAACCTGAAAGAACTGAAAAGCGGTACTGCAACTAAAATAGACCTTGAGAATGCCGCCGCAGATGACCACTTTGCCCTGTCCTTTGGCGGGTATATCCGCATTCCCGAGACTGCTTTTTATAAATTTTACAGCTACTCTGACGACGGCTCCGTTATTAAAATAGATGGCCAAACCATTGTAGATAACGATGGCGGACACAGCGCGCAGCGCAAAGAGGGCATAGTGGCGCTGGAGAAAGGTTACCACAAAATAGAGGTACTATACTTCGAGGACTATATGGGCCAGGTGCTGGATGTTGGCATCTCCAGCATCGGGATCCCTGAACAGAATATCCCGGCTGAGATGCTTTCGCATTGAAGTTTTTTTATGACTATATCGCCGCCTGCCGCTATGGCTGGCGGTTTTTTTATTTGGATAAAAAGATGGTTGGATAAGGCTAACAGCCTTGTATACGGATAAATTTGCGATGGGCAATATTAAATTTTTGCTTTGAGGCCTTTCCTGCTGAGCCTTAGAAGTTTAAACTATTAAAAGTTGCTCTTTTTTGATTTTTCCCAAAAAAAATGTTAACCTAAAATTAAACATCCGTTAACATTCGCCCCAGAAATGCGCTCTAACTTTGCTTTCAAAATTTAAACAAGTGAAAAAAAGCGTTCAGAAGATTATTGTGCTTGCAGCGGCTGGATTGTTGTCCTGTGAGCTCGCAGCACAGACTGCACAGAATCCTCCCGTGCAGGATACCCTTCGGGAAAGGCAGATCAAGGAGGTAGTGGTGACGGCCCTCGGAATAAAACGGGAGCAGAAAGCCTTGGGCTACTCGGCGGAGAAGCTTAACGAGGAGGTTTTTGAAACCGCCCAGTTTAACAATTTCGCTACCGCAATGGAAGGTAAGGTAGCTGGGCTGAAGGTATTAACGCCGAATGCAGGCCCGCTGGAAACCGCAAGGATAAAGCTCCGCGGGGAAACTTCAATGGTAAATGCGGATAATGCCGCTTTGATTGTAATAGATGGGATTCCCATTGACCAGCAGATTGTGGGGACTGGTGCCCCTGCTTACGGCTCAACCACAGAAGTGCCTATTGATTATGGAAATATTCTTAACAGTATCAATGCAGAGGATATCGAATCTGTAACCGTGCTAAAAGGTGCCTCTGCCTCTGCCCTCTATGGTGAAAGAGGTGCCAATGGTGCCATAATGATTACGACCAAATCCGGCAGGGGGAAAAGTGGGAAATTGAATATTGGATACATCGCGAACACCAGCTTTGAGACAGTACTAAAGTGGCCGGACTGGCAATATGAGTACGGTCAGGGCGGTAGCTCCAGTCTTACATATTACTCTTACGGAGCATCGCCTGATGGGGTAAGTACTGGGGCTACTTCAAGTGCTTTTGGCCCTAAGTTCGAAGGGCAATATTATTTCCAGTATGACCCTAATGTGGAGGGGCAGGGCGCTGAGCGTACTTTATGGAGGCCATACAAACGGAATGTAAAAGATTTCTTCCAAACAGGTACAAATTACAGTAATACACTAACTCTAGATGCAGGATGGCAAAGAATGAATTTCCGCTCGTCACTAAATTACACTAAAAACGAGTGGATTATGCCAAATACCGGCTTTGAGCGCTTTACTACCAACAACACCTTCAATGTTAATATTACTGATAAGTTCAAGGCAGCCTTTAAAGTAATTTACTCTAATACAAATTCGGACAACCTTCCGGCTACCGGTTATAATAACCATTCAATCAATTATTTTATGATTTTCCAAAATCCAAATATAGACCTTGCCTGGTATCGCCCGATTTGGAAGAAGGATAAATATCAGCAGGAGCAGATTCACCCATTTAGTTCGTACATTGATAATCCATATTTGATTGCGTACGAAATGACGAACGCCATGAACAAAAACAATGTTCTCGGTGGTGTCACTCTAAATTATGCCATCACCCCAAACCTTGATTTAATGCTTAGGACTGGTGCGGAATTCACCAGAGACAACCGATGGGAACGCAGGCCATGGAATTCTGCTAAATTTGGAAAAGGACAGTTTACTGAAACCAAAATTGATACGCGCGATTTAAATCACGATTTACTTGCAACTTACAAAAACGATTTTGGGAGATTTGATATGCGCGCTTCTATTGGGGGGAGCTTGAGGGATTTCCGTCGCCGTACCAAGAGAAATGTGGCTAAGGGGCTTGTGGAGCCTGGTATCTACACATTAGAAAATGGTGTGTCCGTGGATAGGAGATACCTTCCTTATGACAAAAAGACAAACTCTGTTTACGGTATGGTGAATGTTGGCTTTGATGACAAAGTATACATTGACTTCACCGGAAGAAACGATTGGACAAGTACATTGCCAGAGAAAAATTGGTCATTCTTCTACCCTTCTGTAAGTGCTAGCGTTCTTTTGAACAATATTTTTGAATTAGGACCAAAGATCAATCTCTTCAAACTTCGCGGGAGTTGGGCTAAGACAGGTTTTGGTACTTCGCCTTATCAGCTGACGAGATATTATGATCCGATTGAATTTTATGATGATTCATATGTACTGCAAAGCAGGATGTATAATCCGGATTTGAAGCCAAAATTTAACACCAATATCGAAGGAGGTTTTGACTTAAATATGTTCAGAAACCGATTGACATTCAACGCTACTTATTATGAAAACCGCACTAAAAACGAGGTATATGCGGTACCTGTTCTCATAGAGACCGGTTATACGAGGAGATTAATTAATAGTGGTTTGGTAAGAAATCGCGGCGTAGAATTGAGCACTGATGTAGTGGCTGTAAAAACTAAAGGCGTTCAATGGACTATAGGTGCAAACTGGTCGCTGAACAGAAATAAGATACTTGAAGTCCCTGAAATCTACGCAGACGATCCGCAGGGCTACACTTACGCCACAGCTGGTACCGTATATTTTAACGCTGTAAAAGGCGGCTCTCTAGGGGATTTGTACGGATATAAGCTTGTGCGTGATCCACAGGGCAATGTAGTATACGGCTCCGATGGATTTACAGCACGCAATTCTTATGTAGAAAAAGTAGGCAACGCCTTCCCAAAATGGCGTGCGGGAATCCAAAACTCTTTACGCGTGGGGAATTTTGATTTTGCCGTGTCGTTCGACGGGCAATATAAAGGTATCGTATATTCTCAAACACACCATAAGATGTCCGAGCAAGGCAAATTGAAGCATACGCTTCGTTTTAGAGATAATCCGGGTGGAATGATGGTTGGAGAAGGTGTGGTCCAAAATCCGGATGGCTCTTATTCGCCAAATACAAAAGAGGTGCTGGTTAGCAGATGGTACAGTGACTATTATCGTCGTGCCAATGTGGAAACCAACTCCTTTGACGCATCATTTATCAAATTAAGGGATGCAAGAATTGGCTATAGGTTCAATAAGAATGTGACGCAAAGTATGAAACTTCAGGAGTTTTCCATCGCTTTGTACGGTAAAAACCTAGCTATGTGGACAAAAGACTTTCCAATTTTCGACCCAGAAACTGCAGCTATGGACGATGCCGATATCACGCCCGGCGTAGACATAGGCGCACTTCCATCTTCCAGAACCTTCGGCATAAGCATTAATGTAAAATTCTAAACACTATGAAAAAGAAATTTTTAAATATAATAGCGGCTGTATCACTTCTTACAGCATCGTCTTGTACAAATGATTTCGAAGAAACGAATATCGACTTTTCGAAGCAGGTTGAGGCCAATTCTGAAAATCTGCTGAATCCTGCGCTTTATGAAATGGCGAGCGAAGCGTATATGCGTGCCAATAATTTTGGGTTTGAAATAATGCAGTACAGCATTCCTTTTCCAAATGAGGGCAATACGGTGTCAAGATATTATTTCACCGAAAATACCGGCGTAGGCTACTGGAACAGCACCTACAGATGGCAGATGCAGATAAATGAAATGTTGAAACTTGCGCAGAAGGAAGGGAATAAAAATAATGAGGCAGTCGCCTTGGTTTTAAGGGCGTGGGGCTTTCAAAATCTTACTGACAGTTTCGGTGATGTCCCTTTCAGCGAAGCCTTCCGCCAGGAAGAAAATATAAGGACGCCAAAATTTGACCAGCAAAAAGAAGTGTACATCCAGCTGCTGAACGATCTGGAAAAAGCGAATTCACTTTTTGGACTGTCGGAAACTCTGAAAGGCCCGGATCAGATGTATCATGCCAATGAGAATGCTGCAGGAGTTTTAAAATGGAAGAAATTCTGCAATTCACTCTCGCTCAGGATGTTGCTAAGAATTCTTAACAAAGACGGCGAGATTGATGTGAAAAACAGAATCAATAAGATTATCTCAGATCCCGCTACTTATCCCATTTTTACTAATAATGATGATAGCGCCTTCGTATTAGCTACCGGCGTTGCTCCTTTTGATGCGCCAATTGTTCGTCCACAGGATTTTACGACTGGGCGCGCCGCCGCAGAGTTTTTTGTGGATTATCTTAATAAAACGGAGGATCCACGGCGCCCAACATTTTTCAGCAAGGCAAGAGAACTTGGCTCTAACAAGGATATAGGATATAAGGGTGCGCCGGCTGGCTATAAAAGCGGAACGAAGTTCACTTACAACCCATCCAATCTCAATCAGGCTCTGGCCAAGACGCCATTAACGCTGAAAATTATGGGGTATTCTGAGCTACAGTTTATCTTAGCTGAGTTAGCTCTAAAAAATGTCATCCCTGGAGATGCAAAAACATTTTATGACAAAGGCGTTCAGGCATCCCTAGAGCAATGGAATGCCAAATCGACGCCTGAGTATCTTAATCACCCTGATGTGGCATACAATGGCACTTTAGAGCGTATTATGATGCAGAAGTATGTGGCTCTTTTCTTTGTCGATCAGCAGGCTTGGTATGAGTATCGCAGAACCGGTTATCCAAAATTGCCGAACAATGGGGGGCTGCTAAATGATGGAAAAATGCCAGTACGATTTATGTATCCTCCGGTAACAAGATTGCAAAACCCCGAACAGTACAACGCTGCCGTTCAGAGTATGGGAGGTGATACTTACAATACAAAAGTTTGGTGGGAGAAATAGTTATGAAAAAGTTGTTGCTAATATTTGCCTTAATGCTCTCGGGTGCATACTCCGCGCAGACGCAGATCGTGGCGCATAGAGGTTTTTGGAAAACGGCTCCTGAAACAGCACAGAACTCCCTCTCTTCATTTAAAAACGCGGTACAAGCCGGCGTTTACGGGGCGGAATTCGATGTGAGGATGAGTAAGGATGGCAGGTTAATCGTAAATCACGATGAGGACCACGCAGGATTGGTGATTGCTGAAACCACCTTTAAAGACCTGAGAAAAATTCCACTGAGTAATGGGGAGCGCATACCCACATTGAGAGAATACCTCAAATTAGGTAAAAGGCATCCGGCGATACAACTGATTATGGAAATAAAACCAGCAAAAACCAAGGAGTTAGAAGATGAGCTGGTGAGGAAGGCCGTAGCAGAAGTCAATCGATTAAGCCTTGATAAGCAGGTGCAAATCATTTCCTTTAGCAAAAATATTTGCCTGGAAACCAAGCGGATAGCTCCACAGATTAAGGTTCAATATTTAAATGGCGAATTATCTCCGCAGGAAGTGAAGGCATTAGGTTTGGATGGCATCGATTATCATTATAAAATTTTCATTGATAAGCATCCCGAATGGATACGGCAGGCTAACGATTTGGGTTTGATTACCAATTCTTGGACTGTAAATAGCGAAGAAATTGCCCGTACGCTAATGGAGATGGGAATAAAAGTAATTACAACTGATATACCGGAAAAACTTAAAAATTTATAGAAATGAAATTCAGATTAACTGTAGCCACTTTAATTTTTACGGCGGCATCAGCCTTAGCTAATAATGTGACAGGCTATGTGTTCGATGATGCTAACCGCAACGGGAAAATGGATCGCGGTGAAAAAGGAATTGCCAGCGTTTCGGTTTCAAATGGCATTCAGGTAGTACAAACTGATGCTGCGGGAAGATACACTCTCCCAATTGATGACGACCAGATCATCTTCGTAGTAAAGCCAGCAGGTTACCAGGTTCCAATGAATCATTTGAACTTACCTCAATTTTACTATAACCATAAACCTAATGGCTCACCAGCAGGCTTTAAATATGAAGGTGTTAAGCCTACAGGCAAGCTTCCAAAGAATATTAATTTCGCGCTGCACCGCCAGCAGGAAAATCCGAATTTTGAGATTCTCGTTTTCGGAGACCCACAACCTTACAACCTTCGTGAGTTAGATTACTTTAGAAGGGCTATTGTAGATGAAGTAAAAACTAATAAGAAAAATGCTGTTTTTGGAATCACACTCGGTGATTTAGTTGGTGATGATTTAACGCTTCATCCGCAGTATGCACAGGTAATGAAGGAGATTGGCTTGCCTTGGTATAATGTGATGGGCAACCACGATATGAATTACGAGGCCAAGGAAGATAGGCATTCCGATGAATCTTTTGAAAAGACTTTTGGGCCTAGCACATATTCTTTCAACTACGCTGATGTGCATTTTATCATCTTGGACGACATACTTTATCCGGATCCAAGGGATGGTAAAGGTTATTACGGAGGTTTTAGGCCAGATCAACTGGAATTCATTAAAAACGACCTGAAATTTGTAGATAAAAATAAGTTGGTGGTTTTGGCTTTCCACATCCAGATGGAACCGGAAAGACCGGGGGAAGATCATTTCAGGATGGAAGACAGAAAGGCGCTTTTCGACATCCTTCAACCTTACGAGAACATTCTGATGATGTCCGCCCATACACACAAGCAATCTCAGCTTTTTTACACAAAAGATCACGGATGGCAGGGCGCTAAAGATCTCCACGAAATCAATATGGGAACTACTTCCGGCGATTGGTTTTCAGGAACCGCAAATGAAAGGGGCCTGCCTAAAAGTATGATGAGAGATGGTACGGAGCAGGGCTACTCTTTTGTAAACTTTAGCGGGAACAAGTATAAAATTCAATACAAAGTAGCAGGAAAACCTGAGAATTACCAAATAAAGCTCTATGTACCGAAGGTGGTGCAGAATGTGAGAAATAACGCCAGCATCGTAGCCAACTTCTTCAGCGGAAGCAAAAACGATTCGGTGGAATACCGCATAGACGGCGGCGAGTGGAAACCGATGCAGTATGCGGAAACTTTTGATCCGGAGTTTACTCAATCTGTGCTGAAGTGGGACGCCACGGAGACGCTATATGCCGGCAGAAGGCCATCTTACCCGGAAAATTCCCGCCATATCTGGGTGGCGAGATTTCCGAAGCTGGAAAATGGCGAGCACAGGGTAGAAGTTCGGGCAAAGGATATGTACGGCGACACGCACACCGCCAATGCTCAATTTACCGTTAGCGAGCTGAAGCCAATACCGTAAATTCTTTCTTTATATATTTCAGAATCCCGCGAGGCTGATGCTTTGCGGGATTTTTAGAATGATACAATACTGATGAGGGTGAAACGAGACTGTTTTGTGAAGTTGATTTTTTCGATAATAAGGGGATTAAAAATCAAACTCCATCTCTCTATAATCCTGCGGCAGTGCGATGCGGAAGGCCTTTCCCGGTGTTCCGCTGATGGTGTAGTACTGGGCTAAATCTTTGCCCAGCCTAGATTCCAGATTTTTGTGAAGCCGGGATTTCGTAGGGCGGAAGGTGGTACCGTTCGGATTGGCGAGAAATGCGATTCTGTCAGGGTCAGGGTTGAAACGGAGCATTTCGTAAATGCGGTTCATTTCCTGCACGTAATCTCCCAGATTGCGCAGCACGATGCCTTCAGGGTGCCGCAGGAATAGTATGAAGATCACCTTTTCCAGCGGCTTTAGTTCAATTTCATCTTTGCCGATGAAGATTTTGCAATCGTGCGTAATCGTCAGTTTTTTCGGTTGAAGATTTCCTACGAAACCTTGTGCAAACTTCATTGCCTTCCGTACGGATTCGAAAATTTCCAGCGATTGCATCAGGATTTCCGGCGTGATGCCGTGGGCCTTGGCGCGCTGCAAGCAATCGTGGCAGATGTCCGCCGTACGCAGCTTCAGTAGGATTTCGGTTTTGTTTTCGCAGAAATCGTTGATGCAGCCCACAGGCTCCATATGGAAATTCATTTCAGGCGGCACCTCTATGTCGAAGTTCATCAGGATCTGCAGCACATTGGACACGGTTTCGTATGCCGCGGGAAACACCGGCGAAGCCTGTAGGAAAAATTCCCAGTCGCTGCACTGCACGAAGGCGTTGCGCTTTCCGCCAGTATCGAACATGCTGAAGAAGTTCATCGAATTTCGGCGGTTGGTAAGCAGGATTACGAAATCATCATCCGGAATTTTCAGGATTTCGCGGGAGCGATCGCAGAGGGAGAACAGTTCCCGCCAACTGAGCGGATAGCCAAGTTCAGGGAAATATTCCTGGCGGTAATATTCTGAATCGATATCAAAGGTTACCAAGTCTGAAAACGGCGTCTGGCAGGCTTTCCGAAAGTCATCCTCCGTCCATTTTGGCTTGGAGATTACGAATTCCATCGGGCCTTTCTCTGCGCAGAGCAGCTCGTGCACGCTCTCCAGCAATTCCTGCGGAAGCTCCGGCGTTTTTATGAGGTGGATTTTCATTCAAATTCTGAGAGATCGTTTACTGCCAGGTTCTACTTCTTTACCTAATTTACAGTAGCCCTGGCAGTCGATAATTTTGCTGATTCTTTCTACAGCGTATGCATCTAGATTCATAATTTTTTTTCTGTTAATTTACAAATTTATTTACAATTTTCAAGTTTTAATCAAATAAAATCCCAGGTTAAAGTTTCCCTGTTCAGCACGATGTTTTCCAGGATGTTTTCAAATTTCTGGTTCTTGGAAAAATGGATGTAGATGCTGTCCTCATCCAAATCATAAATATCGGCATAAACACTAGCATTGTGAATTTCCTCCAGTTTTAAACGGAGTTCTGCTAAAACATCAATTTCCGGCTCCAGCAGAATCTGGTAAACTTCGGGGCTAATGGCTGGTGGGTGTACTTCCATTTTGTTTCAATTTTTAGGTTAATATTAAGGTTAAGTTTCAATTAAAATCTCTCCTCAAATTCCAGCACGATGTCCTGAAGCTCGGGCGGCAGTTTGCCCAGTGCATATTTCCGTATATCGCCAGGGATGCCGCCGTAAAAAGCCGCCGCAATTCCGCCGGAAATGCAGGCTATGGTATCGGAATCTCCACCGATGGAGATGGCGTTGCGCAGCGTATCCTCATAGCTGCTGCCATCCAGAAAAGCCACTAAAGCCTGCGGAACGGAGCCCTGGCAGCTTACATCAAAGCCATATTTCGGGCGGATTTCATCGCAGGTGAAATTCAGATCGTAGCCGAAACGCTCGCCGATTTCTTCCTGTATCTCGTTTTTTGTGGCGCCGTTCTTTGCCAGAAACCCGGCTAAACTTACAGCCTGTGCACCTTTAATTCCTTCGGGATGATTGTGCGAAACTTCCGCCGTTTTCCTCGAAAGCTCCAGGCATTCTGCCACAGATTTTAC
The DNA here is from genome assembly GCF_014961145.1 of Cruoricaptor ignavus. Lineage (NCBI taxonomy): Bacteria > Pseudomonadati > Bacteroidota > Flavobacteriia > Flavobacteriales > Weeksellaceae > Cruoricaptor > Cruoricaptor ignavus. The sequence continues at coordinate 699,156 of NZ_CP063145.1, read as the reverse complement.
TATAAAGCTCACCGGAGAAACACGCATCGCAGAGCCGTTGCCAAAGCTGTGGTAGGGTGTCTTTTCATCCGAAGAAATCCAGCGCGAAAATCTACCGCCGTAGCCAGCATCAGGATATTTTCTGCCGTAGGCTTTCAGCGTTTCGGCTATATCTTTTCCGTGCATCAGGGCATCGGCTACAGCCAGCGTCATCACGCTATCATCGGTGAATTTTGCGCGTTCATCAAACAGCGGGAATTCCTTGCTTTTATGATTGCGGCGTTCATAAACCGAGCCGATAATATCGCCTGCAATTGCACCGAGAATTGTGGAGTTTGACATTGTTTTAGATTTGCTCAGATTGACAGGGGGTTTAATTTTTTCGATTAAATTTCTATCACAAAGGTATAGAGCGAAACTGAGCTGTAGGAGTTTTGCAATGTTGCAAAATTAAAATCAGGGAAGGTTCTGCCGTAAGTTTGCAAAAGAAATCATCAGGAGCGCCGCAAATTGCGGACACCAACCGAGAGACCAAAATCCACGGTGGTTTAGTATGAGGGCTATCGCCAAAATATAAGATGCATACGCTGTTCCTGCTGATAAAAATGAGTTTCAACCAAAACCAGTTTTTATGAGCAAAAGAAAATCCAAAACGCAGAAATGTTTGCCGAACTGGAAACTCCGGCAGCTTAATGAGCATAAATCTCTTAATTTTTTAATCTCTCAATCAACTTAATTTTTTTAAAAATGACTTACGAAGAATACCGGGCGAAACTACGCCCCCTGACCAACGAGGAACTCATCGGAAAAATCAACCAAGAAGTAGGGAAACCAGGCTGGGTAGCAGCAAGAGGAAGATACCTTTCCGCACTTCGGGAAACCGTGCTGGAAAGAGGGATAGACGGTGGAGAAGCCGTGAAGACAACAGGGCTTTCACTGAAATACAAGGTGAAACTTGTGGGCAACAGAATTGTGCAACTGAAAGAATCGGGAGAATTTGGACAAATTTAAACAAATGAACAGAAACCTTTTAACCATAGAATTGCAGGGCCAAACAATCATCGGCAATGTGAATTTTTCCACGCCCTTTGCTGTGGAAGTCAAGATTTTTTCGCCATACCAAGGCTTGGTTTTAAGCAAAATCAACAAAGGTGAGGACTGGAACGCCGAGCAGCAATACAAAATTGCGGAGCAACTGCTGGAAGATTGCTACCGCTACAGCACAGACCTGATGAGGCATCGGGATTTGGCAAGGATGGAATTCGTGAAAATGCTGGGAATTCTAGACAAGTTCAACAGCCAGAACCGCTACGATTATATGAGAAACCGGGAGCAGCTGATGCGTGTATATGCGAAAAGCCAGCTGCCGCACTACAAGCCGGAAGAAGATGTGGACGGAAGAACGGCGTTGGAAATTTTCAACTTTATGGCGACTTGGATCGTGGTGAACGGGAAATTCCCGGATTTCAACATCCATTCCAGGCCGAAAGACAGGGTGCCGCCAAGATTCAGCCAGCTGGAAGAAAAGCTGAGAAACTATAACTCGAAAAGTACAGAGGAAAAGCTGCAGCTGCAGTTTCGCGAGATAGCGACAGAAAAGGCTACGGAATTTGCGTGGTTTCTGGAGCAGGAATTTGGTAGAGGAAGCTTGCCCGGCGAATTTATTGATAGAAGAAAACGAAACGAATTGAAAAATGACGCGTAAACCTGCTGAAGCTGCTGCAGAATAAAGGCACCTATTCCTGCGTGGTCCCGAGAAGTAAATACCAAGGAATGCTGCGGTATGAGTATGACAAAATACGGCCCAATCCTCGGCTTGAATCCGGAATTGTCGTATGGTTGTGAGGTTCCATATCTCTGGGATTTTTGATTTTGCAGAATTTAATGTTATTTTTGTTAAATTAATATTATGCAGATTCACAACTTATTTTGCATAATTTCCTTTCATTAATCACATTATAAAATGACCTACGGTACAGCATTTTTCAGTCTTGAGGATGTATTAAAAATCCTAAGGCAGCCCAACAAGGCGAAATTGGATGACAAAGCCAGACAACAAATCCTCAAATCCCAGCAGAATGTGCGGGAAATCGTAGAATCCGACCGTACGGTATACGGCATTAATACCGGCTTCGGCCCACTCTGCGATGTGAAAATCTCCGAATCGGAAACCGCGCAGCTGCAGCACAATCTCATCATTTCCCACGCCGTTGGGGTGGGGCAGCCCCTCAGCAAAGATCTTTCTAAACTGATGATGATTACCAAGATCCACGCACTTTCCAAAGGCTTCTCGGGAGTTTCGCAGGAAGTGATCGAGCGCTTGCTTGTAATGCTGGAGAAAGACATCATCCCCGTAATCCCGGAGCAGGGCAGCGTAGGAGCATCTGGCGACCTCGCGCCGCTCTCCCATATGGTGCTGCCGCTGCTGGGGCTTGGCCAAGTTTGGCAAGGCAAGGAAATCCGCGATGCAGCACAAATTCTTCAGGAACACGGCCTGAAGCCGCTGACGCTAGGGCCGAAGGAAGGGCTAGGGCTCATCAACGGTACCCAGTTTATCCTGGCGCATGCCATCCTCGGGCTGGAGAAAATGGATTATCTGCTCGACCTTGCCGACCTCGCCGCCGCAATGTCGCTGGAGGCATACCTCGGCAATGCCAGTCCGTTCAAAAAAGAGCTCCACGAGATCCGCCCCTTTAAAGGTTCCAAAAAAGTGGCTGCCAGGATGCATAAAATTCTTAAAAAAACCGAGCTGGAGAGGGATGAGGAATACTACCGCGTGCAGGATCCGTACTCCTTCCGGTGCGTGCCCCAGGTGCACGGCGCCAGCAGAAATGCATTTTACCACCTCCGAGATCTCACTGAAATAGAGCTGAATTCGGTGACCGACAACCCCATAGTGCTGAGTGCGGAGGAATCCATCTCCGGGGGCAATTTCCACGGGCAGCTGCTTGCGCTGCCGCTTGATTACGCCACATTTGCCGCGGCAGAGCTGGGAAATATTTCAGACCGAAGGAGCTACCTCCTGCTCGAGGGCAAATTCGGCCTCCCGCGGCTCCTCACCGAGAGCTCCGGGCTGAATTCCGGATTTATGATTCCCCAGTACATCTCTGCGGCGCTGGTTACGGAGAACAAGACGCTCTGCTTCCCGGCATCCGCAGATTCCGTGCCTACAAGCCTCGGGCAGGAAGATCATGTATCGATGGGCAGCATCTCCGGCAGGAAATTCCACAGGGTTCTGGACAATCTCGTGAATATTTTTGCCGTAGAACTGATGTTCGCCGCGCAGGGGCTGGAATTTCGAAGGCCCTCAAAATCCTCGCCGCTCATCGAGGAGAATTTTGAAATCATCCGTAGCGAAGTGCCAAAACTTGAAGACGACCGCCTGATTGGCGAGGATATGCTGAAAATCGCACAGATGATCAGAGAAAGGAAATTTAAGGTTTCAGTTTAAATTTTTTAGTCAGAATTAATTTTTAACCAAACAGAGATGACGCACAAGCCGGTTCAGGGTTTTTCCAAACTTAGCAAGGAGCAGAAGATCGATATCATTGTTAATGAATATCTGTCAGGAAACCAGGAGTTTACGAATATCCTCAAACAATATTGGAACGAAGACGAAAGCCTTCAGAAACTTCACGATGAGTTTTCAGAAAATACCGTGTCCAATTTTTATATGCCTTATGGCATAGCCCCTAACTTCTTGATTGACGGGAAATTAATGGCTCTGCCGATGGCCGTGGAGGAGAGCTCCGTAGTGGCAGCGGCATCCAAAGCAGCGAAATTCTGGCTGGAGCGGGGCGGCTTCCGCACCGAGATTCTCGGCACCACCAAACTGGGGCACACGCATTTTATTTTCCATACTAGTGCAGCGAAGCTTAGCGATTTTTTTCATAGAAATTTAAAGCAAAAACTTTTTGAGGCTACCGATCCTATCACCGCTAATATGCGCAGGCGCGGCGGCGGAATTCTCGATATAGAACTTATCGATAAAACCACGGAGCTGGCTGATTATTACCAACTTAAAGTTAGTTTCGATACGAAGGATTCAATGGGTGCCAACTTTATCAATACCTGCCTGGAGCGCATCGGCAGTACTTTGGAGGTAGAAATTCAGGCATCCGAGGAATTTTCTGACGAGGAAAAGCAGTCGCTTCAGGTGGTGATGAACATCCTCTCCAACCTCACTCCGCAGTGCCTCGTGCGTGCGGAGGTCAGCTGCAAAATAGAGGAACTGAAGGACGACAGTGGTATGCCGCCGGAAGTTTTCGCTGAAAAGTTCAGGCAGGCAGTCGCCATAGCTGAGGCGGAGCCCTACCGCGCTGCCACGCACAACAAGGGCATCATGAACGGGGTGGACGCCGTGGTGATCGCCACTGGCAACGATTTCCGCGCTACGGAAGCCTGTGTGCACGCTTACGCCTCTCTTGGAGGGAGGTACAGCTCGCTTTCGCACTATACGGCAGAGGGCGGGATTTTCCGCTTCTGGCTCGATTTGCCCGTTGCCGTGGGCGTGGTGGGTGGCCTCACGGGGCTTCATCCGCTGGTAAAATTTTCTCTGGAGCTGCTGGGCAGGCCTTCAGCGCCGGAGCTTATGAGCATCCTTGCAGCCTCCGGGCTGGCGCAGAATTTCGCAGCTGTTCGCTCGCTGGTAACCACCGGCATACAGAAAGGGCATATGAAGATGCATATGATGAATATCCTAAATCAGCACGGGGCAAATGCCAGGGAAAAAGAGGCTGTGCTGAAGCTGTTTCAGGACAAAACCGCCAGCCACCACGAGGTAATCGCCGCGCTGGAAAGTTTGCGGGGTAATTCTTAAAAATTTTTAATTTTAAATCCTATTTCTAAATCCTCAATTTCAATGAAAAACACAGTGTTGATATTCGGTGCGCTGTACGGGATGCTCTCGGTAATCTTGGGGGCGTTTGGTGCGCACGCATTCAAAAAGATTCTCTCGCCGGCGCAGCTGGAAAGCTTTGAAACCGGCGTGCGCTACATGATGTACTCCGCATTTTATCTGCTGCTCGTAGGCTACATCTTGAACTTCCAGTCCGGGGCGGAGCGCTGGATAGGCTGGCTGATGATCATCGGCACACTGCTCTTTTCCGTAAGCATTTATCTGCTGAGTTTCCAGGAGAGCTGGGGCGTGAATCTCAGATTCCTCGGCCCCGTAACGCCCATAGGCGGCCTGATGATGATCATCTCCTGGGCTATGCTGATGTTCTATTTTTTCAAGTTAAAAAATTAACGGTAAATTCTTAATTTCGCTCAGAAACTTAACTCTAAAATTATGTTCTTCTTCATAGCAGGAAATTCTTCCAAACTTGCGGGTCAGGAAACGGTTCGCATCAACAGAAACGGCCAGGAGGTAAATGCCGAGGTCCGCGTTTTTAAAAATTACATTTCAGTATTTTTCATCCCGCTGATCCCCACAGGCAGGCGCTACAGCATCTACATACCCCATACGGGAGAGTATTATGAGCAGGGCGCCTTTTCTTCCATGCCGCCGGATTTGCTGGAGGTCTGTAGGGAGGTAGGCAGGAGATATTAAATTTCCGCACGGTATTTCATCATTGCCAAAGTTTTATTAAATTTGAAGCAGAAAATTCAAGCAAAAAAAATTTAACAACATTATATTATGAATCTTCACGAGTATCAGTCCAAAGAGATTTTGGCTAATTACGGTGTAAACATTCAGCGCGGTTTCCTTGCCAACGATGTGCAGGAAGCGAAAGATGCCGCAGGAAAGCTGAAGGAAATGACCGGCAATGACGGCTGGGTTGTAAAGGCACAGGTTCACGCCGGAGGCCGTGGAAAAGGCGGCGGCGTAAAATTCTCGCCTACGATGGAAAAGCTGGAAGAAAATGCCAACAACATTATCGGGATGCAACTCGTGACGCCGCAAACCTCTGCGGAAGGGAAGAAGGTACACTCTGTACTGATTGCGGAAGATGTGTATTACCCTGGTGAATCCGAAACGAAGGAATTTTATGTATCCATCCTTCTGGACAGGGCTCAGGGCAAAAATACCGTGGTTTATTCCACAGAAGGCGGTATGGATATTGAGCAGGTTGCAGAAGAAACGCCGCACCTAATCCACAAGGAAACCATCGATCCAGCTCTTGGCCTGCAGCCTTTCCAGGCGAGAAAGATTGCCTTCAACCTCGGGCTTTCCGGCGCTGCGCAAAAGGATTTTGTGAAATTCATCACCAGTCTTTACAATGCATACATCGGCATCGATGCTTCGCTTTTCGAAATCAATCCGGTGCTGAAAACTTCGGATGACAGAATCATCGCTGTGGATGCGAAAGTAACGCTGGACGGCAACTCGCTTTACAGGCATAAAGACCTTGCGGAACTTCGCGACAAAAGGGAAGAGGACCCGATGGATGTGGAGGCCGGTGAAGCGGGGCTGAACTTCGTGAAGCTGGATGGTAATGTAGCCTGTATGGTGAACGGTGCAGGGCTTGCAATGGCAACGATGGATATGATTAAGCTTTCCGGCGGAAACCCTGCAAACTTCCTGGATGTGGGCGGTACGGCTGATGCTGCGAGAGTGAAAACAGCCTTCGACATCATTCTGAGAGATCCAAATGTGGAAGCTATCCTCATCAATATTTTTGGTGGAATTGTGCGCTGCGATAGGGTGGCGCAAGGTATTGTGGATGCTTACAAGGAAATAGGCGAATTCCCTGTACCGCTGATTGTAAGGCTTCAGGGAACTAATGCCGAAGAAGCGAAAAAGCTTATCGATGAAGCAGGCCTGCCGATTCACTCGGTGATTACGCTAGAGGAAGCTGCAAACAAGGTGAAGGAAGTCGTAGCCTAATCATTAGCACTTATCAAAAAAAAATTTCCGCTCATAAATTGGGCGGAAATTTTTTTGTTTTTTTGATTGTGCTTCAGCGGTTCACACCATTTTCCAAACTTACGCTGGTAGGCGTGATGAATTGGATGCCAGCCTCCTTAAGTTTTTTACTCAAAAGTATGATGGAATCATTCCTTTTCGTAAGAAACTGAGACGGAGTGGGTACGGAAAAATTAACATTAAGGTAAAACATTCCGTCTTCCACCTTGCTGTACAGCACCTGCACCGGATCCTGTATGTTGTCTTTCCTGTGCTGCCTTTCAAGTTCGTCGATAATTACCTGGCGGGCTTTTTCGATATCTTCATCCACCGGAATCTGAATATCCAGCACTACACGCCGCTGCGGCGAAGCAGAGATATTGAAAAACGGCGCATTGAAAATCACCTGGTTCGGTATGAAGACCACCTTGCCATCATCGGTTATCAGCTTGGTGGTAAGGAAACCGATATCGTTCACGGTTCCCGTGTAGTTCGCCAGCTGAATGTAATCGCCAACACGGAAGGATTTATCCACGCCCACCAAAATTCCCGAAAACATCGATGCCACCAGATCGCGCAAAGCCACACCGGCAATCACACCGGCTACACCCAGGCTTCCTATAAATTTCCAGAGAACGCTGCTGAGGCCCATAATTTCCAGCGAAAGGAAGGTACCCAGAAGCACGAACATAAATCTGAATAAGCCCACCATGGAGACTGCGGTGGTGCGCCCCTGCCCCTTAGGCAAAAATTTGTTCAGGAGTTTCACGGTGGTTTCGCTGAGCCATCGGCTTCCCTTCAGAAAAAGGAAGAACACGATGAGCCCGGCAATAAGGTTGGGCGTGAATGCCGCAAACTGCTTGTACCAGCGCTCCAGTGTGTGATAGACGATGTCGATGTAGGACATCGTTTGTTGCGTAATATCGTTCATCGAAAAAATTTGGGCAAAAATAGTGAAAGTTTAGCCAAGTACTTCCTGAAGCTCCAGCCAGCGCATTTCGTGCGCTTCCAGCCGTGAAGAAATTTCTTCTAATCCTGCGGAAAGTTCGGAAATTTTTTGGTAATCGGTTTCGCTGTTCAGCGCGTTCAGGATTTCGCCGCGCCTTTCTTCCAGCTCTGGCATTTCGCGCTCAATCGTTTCCAGCTCGCGCTTTTCTTTGAAGGAGAGTTTGCGGCTTTGCTTAGTATTGACTACCGTAGCGCTCTCATTCTCAATTTCTTTCTTTTCAATTTCAGGATTCTCAGATTTATTCTCGGCGGACTGGTTTTTCGCAAATTTCTCGCGGTATTCCGTGAAATTCCCTGTAAAGTCGCGGATTTTTCCATCGCCTTCAAAAGCCAGGATGTGATCCACAATTCTGTCCATAAAATACCGGTCGTGCGAAACGATGAGCAGGCAGCCCTGGAAATTCTGTAGAAAATTTTCCAGCACGGTGAGTGTTGGCAAATCCAGGTCGTTCGTTGGTTCGTCAAAAATCAGGAAATTCGGGTTTTCGTACAGCACCTTCATCAGCTGAAGCCGCCGCTTTTCGCCGCCGGAAAGTTTGGCAATGGGTGAATACTGCGTTTGGTCGTCAAACAAAAACATCCGCAAAAACTGCGATGCGGAAATCACTTTCCCGTTGGCCAGCGGAAAATTTTCCGAGATTTCCCGGATGAAATCTATCACCCTTTCATCCTCGTTGAACTGAATTCCTTTTTGGGAGAAATGCCCGAAACTTATCGTTTCGCCGGTTTCAATTTCGCCGGAATCTGCAGGTTCGTTGCCCAGAATAATGTTCAGAAGGGTAGATTTTCCTGCGCCATTTTTCCCGATGATTCCCATCTTTTCGCCGCGCTGAAACTGGTAGCTGAAATCTTTTAGCAGCACTTTTTCGCCATAGCGTTTGGAAATATTTTTTAGTTCAAGAATTTTTTTACCCAGCCGTTTCATCTCAAAATCGAGTTCCAGGCTCTGCTTTCTCGTATCGGTTTTCGCAATTTTTTCCGTTTCGTAGAAGGCATCAATCCGTGATTTCGATTTTGTGGTGCGGGCTTTAGGCTGCCGCCTCATCCACTCCAGTTCCTTGCGGTACAGGTTGTTCGCCTTGTCGATTGTTGCGTTCAGGTTTTCCTCCCGAATCATTTTGTTTTCAAGATAGGTGGCGTACGAACCCTGGTGCACAAAGAGCTGCCGGCCTTCCATTTCCCAGATTTTATCGCATACTGCATCCAGGAAATATCTGTCGTGCGTTACTAGCAGCAGCGTAATTTTCGCCTTGTTCAGGTAGTTTTCCAGCCATTCCACCATATCCACATCCAGATGGTTCGTAGGCTCGTCCATTATCAGCAGTGTGTGGCGGTGCTCCGCCCTTGTTTCGGTGAGCAGCTTGGCTAGCGCTACGCGTTTCACTTCACCGCCCGAAAGATGGCCCATTTCAGCATTTAAGTCATTGATTTTCAGCTGACTGAGAAACTGTTTCATCTCCGTTTCCAAATCCCAGGCTTTATGCAGTTCCATTTCTGCAAGTGCGGTTTCCATTTCTGCGGCGCTTCCAGATTCTAAAGCCTTTCGGTAATTTTTTAGTGCTAAAATTGGTGCGGAATCCAGCGTCATCATAAATTCTTCCACGGAAAGTTTCGGGTCGAATTCAATTTCCTGATCGAAGAGCACGATTTGGATATCCTTGTTGAGAGAAATTTCGCCAGAATCTGCAATTTCCCTGCCCATCAGAATTTTCAGCAGGGTAGATTTTCCGCTGCCGTTCTTCGCCACGAGTGCGATTTTATCGCCCTCATTCACATTAAATGAAATCCCTTCAAACAGGACCTTCACACCAAAAGACTTCGTAAGATTTTCTGCGGAAATGTAGTTCACGCCTTAAGATAAAAGATGATGATAAATGATGATTGATTCTCTTCTAATTTGTAAAAATACGGATTTAGGTTTTCATCCGTTGTTGTAAACTAAGCGTCACAGATTTTTACCCTTCTACAAGCTTTAGGTTCACAGCGTTTCCTTATCAATTGTCAATTTTTAATTGATTGTTCATTAATCAATCCCCATTCGTCGCAAGGCGAACATTCCGCCGTTGAAAACATTGAGGTCAACCTTGGTGTTGATGCCGTGCACGATGCCCTTTTCCGAAAATTGCCAAAAACGCCATTCATCGCTTGGTGAAGGCGTTTTCACGGGATTGTAATTGGCGAGCCACAGTGGATAATCGTCAAATTCGCCGCGAAGGTTGTCCTTGTAAAAATGGTAGTAGGTGTAGATGATGGGCTTTCTGCCGTAGGCCTCTTCCATTATGCGGCACCAGATTTTCAAATCCTGTATCAGCTGTGCCTTCGTCTTTCGTAGCGGCGGTTTTTCAATGTCAAGAACCGGCGGCAGATCACCTGTTTCCAAATTTACCGTAGCCAAAAAGTTATTAGCCTGAAGCACCGGGTCTTCATCCGGCCGGTAAAAATGGTAAGCGCCGCGGATTAAATTGTGCTGCTTGGCTTTCTGCCAGTATTCCGGGAAATGTCGGTCTGCACCGTGGTTTCCCATCGTAGAGCGCAGGATGATGAAGCGTATCGGGATGCTGCCGCTGCCAATGCTCAGGCTGTCCCACTTTATATCTTCCTTCCTTTGGTAGTGCGAAATATCGATGCCGAAAACCTTGTCCGTATTTTCGGAAATGATGGTATGGATTCTGTTCCGCTCAAACTCCGTGTTCGTCAGCGTTTTATGCTCAAATTTATTGAAATAGCTCGCCCAGTGAAACGCGATTTTATCCTTAAAAGTAATGAACAGCCCTGCGAAAAAGAACACCAGCAGAAATGCACCGAAGAGTATGATTTTCAGTCGGTAGCCTTTGGCTTGCGGTTTCGCCGGCTTTTTCTTTTTCCTTGCTTTTTTCTTCGCTTGGCTCATCGGCTGCAAAAATATCGTTTTATCTTTAAGAAAAATTAACATTAAAAATCTTTAAAACCAAGCCTAAGAATTTTCAGCCGCGAAAATATCAGTATTTTTGTCCCCATGAAAAAGAGGGAAAAAATTGTAATAATAGGAGGTGGCTTTGCCGGGCTGCAGCTGGCGCAGAAGCTGAACAACCAGAAGGGTAAAAAGGTGATAGTGATAGACAAGGTGAACCATCATATGTTCCAGCCGCTGTTCTACCAGGTAGCTTGCGGCCGTATCGAGCCGAGCAACATTTCCTTCCCGTTTAGAAAAATCTTCCAACGCTCCAACAATATCCAATACCGGATGACGGATGTGCAGAGCGTAGTGCCGTCGGAAAATAAAATCATCACCTCCGATTCTGAATTTACTTACGATAAACTCATCATCGCTACCGGGTGTAAAACTAACTTTTTCGGTAATAAAAATATGGAAGATAATGCCTTCGGGATGAAAAACACTCAGGAGGCAATAAAAATAAGGAACCATATTTTGATGACTTTTGAGAAGCTGATCATCGAAAGAGGAAGAAGTGATGAGGGCAACTGGAATATCGTGATAGTAGGAAGCGGCCCTACCGGCGTGGAGCTGGCAGGAGCCTTCGCGGAGATGAAGAACGAAATCCTCCCACGGGACTACCCGAATATGAATTTCCGGAAGCTGAGAATCATCCTCGTAAGCACCACCGAAAAACCACTCAGCTCAATGAGCACACAATCTCAGGACGCAGCGGAGAAATACCTCAAAGATTTCGGCGTGGAGCTGGTAGTGCAAAAGGTGGAAGACTACGACGGCAGCACGGTTTACCTATCCAACGGTATGCAGATCCCTGCCTGCAATGTAATCTGGGCGGCAGGCGTTACCGGCAACATTATCGATGGCTTTATGCCGGAACAGATTATGCGCAACCGCTACATTGTAGACCGTTTTAACAAAATAAAAGATACGGAAAACATATTTGCCATCGGCGATGTCGCCTATATGGAAACACCGAAATATCCGCATGGGCACCCGCAGCTCGCCAATGTGGCAATTAATCAGGGCAAAAATCTTGGCGACAATTTACTGAAAGAATCCCAAGCAGATTGGCAAGAATACGAATATACCGACCTGGGCAGTATGGCTACCGTGGGGAAACACCGCGCCGTGGTAGATCTGCCGCATCTCAAATTTCAGGGCGTGCTGGCGTGGTACTTCTGGATGTTCCTCCACCTTATGCTTATCCTTTCAGTGAAGAACAAGCTTGCAGTGTTCTTCAACTGGATGTGGGCGTACTTCAACAGGGATTCTTCGCTAAGGCTGATCATCGCCTCTGCCAATAAAGAGAGCGCAACAGAGCAGTGAGGATTGATATAATATCCGCCGTACCGGACCTGATGCTGAGCCCGTTCCGCACCTCCATACTGAAAAGGGCTATGGAGAAAGGCCAGGCCGAGGTCGTTTTTCACGACATAAGAAACTGGTCTTCAAACAATTACCGCCAAATAGATGATGCGCCATACGGTGGCGGCGCAGGAATGGTGATGATGGTGGAGCCTCTGGACAAATGCATCAGCGAACTGAAATCTCAGCGGCAATACGACGAGATTATCTACCTCACCCCCGATGGGGAAACGCTGAATCAGAAGACGGCGAATACCCTCTCCATCAAGGAAAATCTGATATTTGTCTGCGGGCATTACAAGGGCATCGACCAGCGCGTGCGCGACCTGCACATTACCAAAGAAATTTCCATCGGAGATTATGTGCTCACCGGTGGAGAGCTCGCAGCCTGCGTGCTTGCGGATGCCGTAATCCGCCTGCTGCCCGGTGTGCTGAATGACGAGCAGAGCGCCCTTACCGACAGCTTTCAGGACAACCTTCTCTCGCCGCCGATCTACACCCGGCCGGAGGTCTACAAAGGCTTAAAAGTTCCCGATGTTTTGCTGAGTGGGAATTTCTCAAAAATAGAGCAGTGGCGGCACGATGAGGCACTACGCATCACCGCGGAAAGGCGCCCGGATCTTTTGGATTAAACAAAAATTTAATGATGAAAATTCAGGATTATATTGATTCCACATATTTGAAACTCCCTGAGCAGGCGGGGCTCTCCCAGGAGGAAACCTGGCAGAAAGTATTGGACTTGGCTGATGAAGCCGATGCAGAAAATTTCTATGCCGTGATGATCCGCCCGAATTTCGTAAGACCGGTGAAGGAATATTTAGCAAAAAAAGATTCCAGAGTAAAAGTAGGAACGGTGATAGGTTTCCACGAAGGAACGGCTACTGTAGGGGAGAAACTTGCGGAGGCCCGCCAGGCGATAGATGACGGGGCCGATGACTTGGATTTTGTGATAAATTTCGAAGCATTTAAAAATGGACAGATCAATTTCGTCCGCGATGAGGTGCTTCAGTGCACCAAACTGGGAATCGAGAACGGCAAAACGGTAAAATGGATCATCGAAATCGCCGCACTCCGAGAGGCGCAGATTGCAGATATTACCAACCTGATTCGTGAAGTCGCAGAGGCAAACTTCACTGCCGACGAGCAGGAGCATATTTTTGTAAAAAGCTCTACCGGCTTTTACAAAACTGAAAACAGAAAGCCCAACGGCGCCACCGTGGGTGGCATTAAAATAATGAAAGAAAATGCAGGCCCGCTGAAACTCAAGGCGGCGGGCGGCGTGCGAAGCCGAAAAGAGGCGGAGGAAATGATCAAGCTTGGCGTTACCAGAATAGGGACTTCTTCTGCGGCGGCTATATGTAAGGACCTGGGCAGCGCATCCGGCTACTAAAAATAAACGCTCAGTGTTTGCTGAGCGTTTGAGTTAAATTTTTACTATCTGCGATACCTTCTGAGTACCGTCTTCCAGCGTGTATTTCATCAGGTATTTGCCGGAGCGCAGCTTATCAAGAGAAATTTCCGCACTGTTTCTGTTCACATTTACCTGAAAAACCTGCACACCGAGTATGGAATAAAAAGCCACTGTCTTTATTTTCGTATTACCGTCCTTTACCTTTAGGATTATGAAATCCCGGGCAGGGTTGGGGTATGCCACCAGAATCCCGTCATCCGCTTTCTGAACTGCCGGAGAAGGCTCGGTGGCGGGATTGGCATTTGCATTAAACCCGCTGAAAAACAGTGCAAAAAGGAAAAACGAGTATAAAAATTTTTTCACACGCTTCAGATTTATTCGCACAAAAATATTAAATTCCAAAATAAGATTCAAGCATTTTTATCATTAATTTTGCATTAACAAAAATTTAATAATGCAATACCATAGAAACCGGCGCCTGCGCGCCAGCGAGGCGCTGAGAAGCCTGGTGAGGGAAACAGTTTTATCCCCGGCAGATTTTGTACTGCCGGTGTTTGTGATAGAAGGCAGCGGCCACAGGGAGGCCATTAGCTCTATGCCCGGCGTTTCCAGGCTGTCCATAGATCTGTTGGTAAAAGAATGCCGGGAACTGTATCAGCACGGGGTGAGGGCAGTAAACATTTATGCAAAAATTTCCGAAGACCTGAAGGACAATGCCGGCACGGAAGCCTGGAACAGAGACGGGCTGATGCAGCGTGCCATCCGTGAGGTGAAAAATGCTGTCCCGGAGATGGTTTTAATGCCGGATGTGGCACTTGATCCTTACTCGATGTACGGGCACGACGGGATTATCACCGAAGGGAAAGTGGATAACGATTCTACCAACGACGCTCTGGCGCGTATGGCGGTATCCCAGGCGGAGGCGGGCGCGGACATCGTGGCGCCGAGCGATATGATGGACGGCAGGGTGGCGGCTATCCGCGAGGCGCTGGAGGAAAATAATTTTAAAGATGTGGGCATCCTGAGCTACAGCGCGAAATATGCGAGCTCTTTCTACGGCCCATTCCGCAATGCGCTGGACAGTGCCCCGAAGGATTTTGAAGACATCCCGAAGGACAAAAAAACTTACCAGATGGATTTCCACAACTCCCGCGAGGCGCTGAACGAGGTTTATAAAGATGTGGAGGAAGGAGCAGACATCATTATGATAAAGCCCGGAATGCCCTACCTGGACATTGTGGCGAAAGTTCGGGAAGCCATAGATTTGCCTATCGCAGTGTACCACACCAGTGGTGAATATGCTATGCTGAAGGCAGCTGCAGCCAGCGGCTGGGTGGATAATAACCTGGCACTGATGGAAAGCCTGACTTGCATAAAGAGGGCCGGAGCGGATATGATCTTCACCTATGCCGCGAAAGAGGCGGCGAAGCTTCTGGGCTAAAATTTATGCCGACCTCCCGGCGGCGGAGGTTTTTTGGGGAAAAGAAACTCTTAAATCCGTAAGTTTGCAGGTATGATACTCCGTGGGGAAGAACTCGTAAAAGAGTATGGCCAGAAAAAAGTAGTAAAAGGCGTTTCGGTAGAAGTCGCGCAGGGGCAGATCGTCGGCCTGCTAGGCCCGAATGGCGCCGGAAAGACCACCTCGTTCTACATGATTGTGGGCCTCGTGAAGCCTACTTCCGGAAAAATTTTCCTTGACAATAAAGACATTACGCGCGATGCTATGTACCGGCGCGCGCAGAAGGGCATAGGCTATCTGGCGCAGGAAGCCTCGGTTTTCCGCAAACTTACCGTGGAAGAAAACATTATGGCGGTACTGCAGCTCACCAAACTTCCGAAAAAGGAGCAGCGCAGAAAGTGCGAAGAACTGATAGAAGAATTCTCTCTCGAGCATGTGAGGAACAACCGAGGAGACCTGCTTTCCGGAGGAGAAAGGCGGCGTACCGAAATTGCGCGCTGCCTGGCAACCAGCCCGAATTTTATATTGCTGGATGAGCCGTTCGCCGGTGTGGACCCGATTGCTGTGGAAGATATTCAGAAAATCGTACGGAGCCTTGTGGATAAAAATATCGGCATTCTGATTACCGATCACAATGTGCAGCAGACGCTTGCCATTACCCATAAAACTTACATCATGTTCGAGGGGAGGATCCTGAAGGAAGGTTTGCCGAGAGATTTGGCAGATGATCCTGAAGTGCGTGCCGCCTATCTCGGAGAAAACTTTGTTTATCAGGATATTTTGGGTAAAGATACAGAAAGCAGTGAAAATCTACACGAAAACCGGCGATAAAGGTGAAACCGCGCTTTATGGCGGCACAAGGGTTTCCAAGGCATCAGCACGGGTGGAAAGCTACGGCAACATCGATGAGCTGAATGCTGCCATAGGCTTTGCGAAAAGCTGGATTGCGGATGAAGCAGTTTTAAACCAACTGAAAAAAATACAGTTTGACCTGTTCACGGTAGGCTCCGAAGCTGCGACGCCAATCGACAAATTGATGCTTGCCAACGGAAAACCAAGACTGCCGCTTACGATTTCGGAAAAGGAAACCGAAGAGCTGGAGGAGTGGATGGATGCTCTTGATGAACAGCTGGAGCCGCTGCAATTCTTCATTTTGCCTGGCGGCGGAAAAGCTGCCACGGCGCTTCATCTTTGCAGAACAGTTTGCAGAAGGGCAGAGCGCAGCCTGGTTTTCCTGAAGGAAACGGAGGAAGTGCGCGCGGAATTAATCAAATATCTCAACCGGCTTTCGGATTATCTCTTCATTTTGGCGCGCTACATTTCGAAAATTGAAGGTGAAGCGGAAGAGTTTTGGAAACCGAGATAACTAAGGTAAAAGTAAAAATACAAAAGGTAAAAGGTAAAAGTAAAAAGTCTTGCTTCTTGGCTCTCAAATCCTAAGTCTGATTAAGTGAAAAAATCCCTGCTTTTTATCAATGGAACGCCGCCGGAAGTTTTGCCGCAGGTTACCGGCTATGATTTAATCGGCTGTACAGACGGTGCGTTTCATTATCTGAAGGCGAAAAATTTTCCGCTGGAGGAGTTGAATTTTATTTCGGGAGATTTCGATTCCTGGGAGAGTCTTCCGGAGGAAGAATTTGCGGAGAAAATCATTGAAACGCCAAATCAAGACTTCACGGATTTTCAAAAAGCGCTGCAGATTTTGGAGGAAAAAGGCGCAAAAAGCGTGGATGTTTTCGGAGGCAGCGGAAAGGAAATGGATCACTTTTTGGGAAATCTTTCGGCCGCGTTTCAGTTCAAAGACAAAATGAACATCCGCTTTTTCGATGAGTTTTCGGAATATTTTTTTGCGCCGAAGCATTTGGTAATGGAAAATGTTTCAGGCAAAATGATTTCGCTTTATCCGTTTCCAACGGCGGAAAACATCACCACCAAAGGTTTGAAATGGCCATTGAACAATGAAAACCTGAGCCAGACCGGAAGAATAGGCACACGAAATCTGGCGGTAGAGAATTTGGTGGAAATTTCGTTTGAGAGTGGCGCTCTGCTGGTTTTCATCGGGAATGATTAATTTTACCGCCAATGCAAAAACAGAGAATTTACATAGATACATCGGTAGTTGGCGGGTATTTTGATGAGGAGTTTAAAAATCCGACCGAGGCTTTTTTCGAAAGGGTTTTTCAAAGAGAAATCGTTTTGATTGTATCGGATTTGTTGGTATCAGAGCTTCAGCCTGCACCTGAAAGAGTGCGGAATTTCTTTGACAATTTTGAGAATGATTTTTTCGAAAAGGTACGGGTCAATCAAGAGGTAAAAGCATTGGCATTGAAATACTTGGAAGCTAATGTTGTTGGAAGAACGAGTTTGGCAGATTGTGAGCATATTGCAATGGCCACAATTTCCGGAGCAGATGCGTTGGTCAGCTGGAATTTCAAGCATATTGTAAATTTGAACAGAATCCGTGGCTACAATGGTATCAATTATCAGCTGGGCTATAAAATGATAGAAATTCGTTCACCCAAAGAATTATTGCATTATGGATAAATCGATTGAAAAAAAACAGAAGATAAGTATGGTGAAATTGTTGAGGGAAATCCGTGACAAGATGAGCCTTGAAATGATGGATATGACTTTTGAGGAACAGCGTGAATATCTGGATAAAAAACTGGAGGGTACAATGTTCGACAAAAAGCTAAGAGAAAAGCCGCAGGATAAAACTTTTTCACCAAATTTGCAGATTTAAACCACGCGATTTTTTACGATGAAGATAAAGTATTCCGAACTGATTGACCAGACACTGTACTTCCCAACGGAGGAATTTCACACCGAGGAGAACAACCTGTTTTTCCACGATATTCCATTGATGGAAGTGATTGAGGAGTTTGGTACGCCATTGAAAATCAGCTATTTACCGAAAATTTCTCAGAATATCAACCGGGCTAAAACCTGGTTTAAAGAGGCCTTCGAAAAGCACGATTATCAGAAGAAATACACCTATTGCTACTGCACGAAATCATCGCATTTCAGCTTCGTGCTGGAGGAAGCGCTGAAGAACAGAATCAGCATCGAAACTTCGTCGGCATACGATATGGACATCGTGAAATCCCTTTACAATAAAGGGAAATTCGGGAAAAGCATTGAGGTAATCTGCAACGGTTTCAAGACGGATGATTATCTCGATAAAATTTCTGACCTGATAAACGACGGCTTCGAAAACATCATCCCGATTATCGATAATTACCGCGAACTCGACAGATTGACGGAGAGCATCGATAATACTTTTGACATCGGCATCAGAATAGCTTCAGAGGAGGAGCCGAAGTTCGAATTTTATACATCCAGGCTGGGCATCGGGTACAAGGACATCATCCCGTATTATTCGCAGAAAATCGCGGAGCATCCGAATGCACGGCTGAAAATGCTTCACTTCTTCATCAACACTGGCATCAAGGATACGGCGTACTACTGGAATGAGCTTTATAAATGCCTCAGGGTTTATGCCAGGTTGAAGAAAATCGCGCCAGAAGTGGATTCGCTAAATATTGGCGGTGGCTTCCCGATAAAGACCTCGCTGAATTTCGACTACGATTATCAATATATGGTGGACGAGATTGTCTCTCAAATCAAAAAATTCTGCGAGGAGGAAGGCGTAGAAGAGCCGAATATTTATACCGAGTTCGGAAGTTTCACAGTGGGAGAGAGCGGTGCGAATCTTTACCAGGTGATTTCCCAAAAACAGCAGAACGACAGGGAAAAATGGAATATGATAGATTCGTCTTTTATGACGACTTTGCCCGATACCTGGGCGATTTCCCGCCACTTCATAATGCTGCCGATAAACCGCTGGGATGATACTTATGAGCGCGTTTTCCTGGGCGGATTAACCTGCGATTCCGACGATTATTACAATTCCGAGCAGCATACCAATGCGATTTATCTGCCGGTTTTCAGCGACACGAAGCCTTTGTACATCGGCTTTTTCAACACCGGTGCTTATCAGGAAAGCATCAGCGGTTATGGCGGCGTACACCACTGCCTGATGCCGCAGCCAAGGCACATCCTGATTGATAAGGATGAGGACGGCAACTTTATTTATGAAATCTTCCGTGAAAAGCAGGAGCCGGAAGATGTGCTGAAACTGCTGGGCTATTGATAAGTATAATAAGTTCTATAGTGATTAAAATTCTTGTTGGACTTTACAATTAAGAATTCCTTTCTTAATATTTATAGTAAGATGAATATTGAGCCTTTACTGAAAAATATCTCGAAACATGTTATTTTAAATGACACGGAGATTGAATTGGTATCAAATTTTTGGCGTGAGAAAAAAATAAATCGCGGAGAATATATTTTAAGAAACGGAGAAACCTGTAAATACGATTCATATATTTTAAATGGTGCCGTAAAAGCGTTTTACATTGATAGCGGGCGGGGTACTGAAAAAATTCTCTTTCTTGGAGTAGAAGATTGGTGGGCATCAGACATTCATAGTTTTTCAACAAATACCAAATCAATCTTTAATATCCAAGCAATAGAAAATACAACACTACTTCAAATTTCTCAAAATAGTTATGATAAAATGATATTGGAGATTCCAAAACTTGAAAAGTATTTTAGAAAAATTCTTGAAAGCTATCTAGGCACTTTACAGAGAAGAATTGTTGCTAATAATACACTCTGTGCCGAAAAAAGATATTTGGAATTTATTATACAATATCCAAAGTTAACAGAACGATTCCCTCAATACCTTATTGCTTCATACCTTAACATATCACCGGAAATGCTTAGCAGAATAAAAAATAGACTTCCATTGAACTAAATCAATATTTTCAAAAAAACTTTCGAATAATTTCGCAGAGAAAAATCAAAACTATGCGAAAAATTTTAATTGTAAATTCCAGCACAAGAATCCATGCTTCTCAAAGCAGAGCTATGACAGGTTTTTTTCAGGAAATATGGAAAATGAACAATCCAAACGATGAGTTTATTTTTAGAGATGTAGGTTTACAGCCAATTCCTCATATTGATGATAATTGGATAAAGGCTGCATTCATCAAACCGGAAGATAGAACCATTGATAATCAAAAACCGCTCGAGCTTAGTAATTTATTAGTTGATGAAATAAAAACCGCTGATATTTATGTAATCGGCGTTCCTATGTATAATTGGTCTATACCAAGCTCTTTGAAAGCGTATATCGACCAAATAATGAGAATTAATGAAACATGGAAGTTTCGCTCTGGAGAACCTGACGGTGATTATGTTGGCTTACTGGAAGATAAAAAATTATTTGTGCTATCTGCCCGTGGTGATAATGGGTATGCATCTAATGAACATAATGCCCATATGAATTTTCAAACTACCTATCTTCAAACGGTTTTTAAGATTATGGGTGTTGAAGATATTAAAATCTTCTCCATTGATAATGAAGAATATGGTGGCGAAAAGTTAGAAAATTCTCGGAAAGAAATTTTTGCTAAAATAGCTGATATAAAATATTGATTATCCTTCACGCAAAATATTTTAAAGTAAAAGGTTTCAGGATTTTCACCCAAAAAACCTTTCCAGCTTCCCAACTTCCAAATCCGCGAAATCATCCACGACGATATTGGCAAGGGCATAATCCTGACCCTTGCTGTGCGGGCTTCTGTACGCCGCGCAGAAAATTCCGGCACGGTGGGCCGCCAGAATTCCGTTGGTGGAATCTTCGATAACCAGACAGTTTTCCTTCGCTTCGGAGGCAATTTCCGCAGCCTTCTCGAAAATCTCTGGGTGCGGCTTTGATTCCCGTAAATCCGCACCGGAAATTTTGCCGATGAAAAAGTCGCCTAGCCCAAAGCGTTCAAACACCCAGTCAATCGTCGTCATACTCGCTGAAGAAGCCAGCACCAGCCTGATGCCGTGCTCAAAATAATGCTCAATCAGCTTTCGCACGCCAGGCAAAAGGTCAAAATCTTCATCGTGGTCAAAACAATGCTTGAAGTACCGCCGCTTAATTTCCGCGATTTCCTCCGGCGATTCCTGCAGCCCGAATTTCTCAATCAGCGCATTGCACACACGCTTCGTGGAAGCACCGGTGAAGGTGGCGTAGAACTCTTCCGAAACCTCAATCTTCAGGTCATCAAAAGTGCGGAAATACGCCTTCCGGTGCAGCGGCTCGGTATCCACAATCACCCCATCCATATCGAAAAGCACGGCTCTCAGCGGCATCGTCAGAATTTTCCTGCAAAGGTACGGCAAATCGTAATTTCAAAGAAGATGAGGCGATTTTTAGTTTTGGCGTGCCGCTGCACTTCGGTCGTTTCGGCGCTCGCTTCGCTCGCGCGCTCCACTCCCTTCGTTTGCGTCGGGCTATCCGCTGCAAGTCCTCATTTCGCTGCGCTTCATTGCGGGCTTTCCGCTACTATCCCTCACGCGAAACTACGCTCAGTTTAATTATTAATTTCCCCCAACTCCAAAATCCTTAAAACTTTTCTTCCCTACCTTTGTAGAAAATACCTTTATGAAAAAACTTCTTCATTCAATCATCGCAATTACCGCCCTTTGCAATGTGGCGTGCTCAACTTCGAATATGGAAACAACACCGATAAAATACACCGCACAAACCAATCCCTATCTGGCTCCGGCTGGCAGCGCAAGTATGCACGCCGACGGGCACTCCTCCGATGCTACGCCGGCGAAAGGCCCAGGCGCTACGGAATGGGATATTCAGTTTTTCAATCTCGAAGGCACCTGCCCAACCGTGATGGTAGGCACCGATGGTTTTATCCTGACGATGAACACATCGCCAACCCGTGAATTTCCGCCGAGAGTCTTGCTACTCGATCCGGAAACTGGCGAAGTCCTTAGCAAAATTTCCGTGGCACAGGGCTCGCTGCTTGGCGGCACCTATGCCTATATGGATCACAAAAACCGCGTGGTTTTGGTGGATGGCAATTCGCAGCTTTTGCGCATCGCTCACAGTAATGACGGTAAAAAATTGTTCATAGATGAGCAGACCGACCTTTCAGAATTTATGAAACAGGTGGAAGGCGATGCCGCAACTTCCCTGATGCCCGATTTTAAAGGCAGAGTTTGGATCGGCACAGGAAAAGCCCGCGTAGCAATGGTGGATGAGAACGGCAAGGTGCACGGCATTGACCTTGGCAGCAAAGAAGAGACGATTGATAATTCCATATCCACAGCGCCGGAAGGTGTGGGCGTTACCACTTCGCACGCGATGTACCTGCTGAATGTGGATGAAAACGGCGCGCCAAAAATCCTTTGGCGCAAGGCTTACGACCGTGGCTCTCACCGCAAACCAGGGCAGTTGTCCTGGGGTACAGGTGCTTCGCCGACATTTTTCGGAACGAACGGATCGGATTTCGTGATGCTTACCGACAATGCCGACCGTCAGGAAAATCTCATCATACATCGCACCAAAGACGGCGAAATCCTGCACACCACTGGCATTTTTGAGCCCGGTGCTTCTGGCACGGAATGCTCGATGATTGGCGTCGGCAATATGGTAATCGGCGAATCCACCTATGGTTATCCGTACCCTGCCTATCCGGAAAGCGCGGGCAAATCCGTTCCGGAAAATGCGCCTTTCGCACCCGGACTTGCACGCTGGGACATCACGCCAGGCGGACTTCAGCTAAAGTGGAAAAAAGACATCTACTCAGCCACCGTTCCACGCCTGGCTTGCGGCGATGGCATCGTGTATCTCTATGAGCGCAAACCTGAAAAAGATGGCAAGCTCGGCAAAGTTTTACAGGCAATGGCAGTGGATGCGGCAACCGGCGAAATCCTGCACGCACAAAGCATTCCTGGCGATATTGACGGGCAGGGCTTAGACCCGATTCAGATGGTGGGCGTCATCACGGAAGACGGTGTTTGGTGGCAGGGCACCCTGATGGGAATGCTGCGGATAAAAGCGAAGAAGAAGTAGGAATATTATATTTTTTGGGCGTGCCCGGTCTTTTGCTGCCAACGCCAAAGCCTTTCAGCAAAAAACCGGTCGGGCTATCCGCTGCAAGTCCTCATTGCGCTATGCTGCATTGCGGGCTATCCGCTACTATCCCTCACGCATTATTGCCGCGGGAAGACCTGAATAATCTTTTTTATTTTTGCCAAATCTTCTAACTTTTGTACATTGAACCTTAAACTTTTTAAACCTTAAACCCGAAAACGATGACTTACGCCGGAATTCCTGAAGAAAATGCCACGCTGGAAAATTCAAAAGTGATGCTGCTTACTGTGCCTTACGACGGCACATCAACCTGGGGAAAGGGCGCCGATAAAGGCCCGGAGCTTTTCCTGGATGCATCCGAAAATATGGAGCTGTACGACATTGAAACCAGTACGGAGCCTTACCTGGAAGGCGTTTGGCTTGCCGGGGAAGTTGCCGAAAATTCTTCGCCAGAAGCGATGACCGATGCCGTTTACCAAAAAACCAAGGAGCTGTTGCAGCACGATGGCAGGCTGTTCACGCTTTTCGGCGGGGAGCATTCCGTGTCGATTGGCTCTATCAGGGCTTTTGGCGAGAAATACCCTGACCTTACGGTGTTGCAGCTGGATGCCCATACGGATTTGCGGCCGGAGTTTCACGGCTCGGCTTGCAATCACGCCTGCGCAGTTTTCGAAGCATCGCAGAAGCTGAATTTGGTGCAGGTGGGCATCCGTTCCTGCGACATCGAGGAAATGCAGTTCGTGAAGCCGGAAAATATGTTCTGGGCGCACGACATCGCGAATGATGCCAACTGGATTGAGGGGGTTTTGGAGCGTGTTTCTGGAAATGTGTATATTACGATTGATTTGGATGCCTTCGATCCTGCCATAGCACCATCTACCGGAACGCCAGAACCAGGCGGCTTGCAGTGGTACCCAGTACTTGAATTGCTGAGGAAAGTTTTCGAGAAATGTAATGTGGTAGCCTTTGACATCGTGGAGCTGATGGATTCTGCAATGCCGAAGCCTACGGCATTTCTCGCCGCAAAACTCTATTACAAAATGCTGGCGTACTACCATAAAGCAGGTGGCCGAAAGCTTTAGGCAGGAAGAATCTTTGTAGAATTTAGCGTCAACATTAACCTTATTAACCGTTTTTCCTTGAAAAACCTTCTTCCAATGGATGGCGATGCGGTTTATTTCGGGAAGGTGTTTTCCGAGGAGGAATGCGAATTTTGGATGGATTATCTGCTGAGGGAAATCCCGTGGAAGCACGATGAGGTGCTGATGTTCGGCAAGACGATTTTTACCAAAAGAAAAGTGGCGTGGTTTGCCGATTGGGAAATGGAATATCGCTATTCCGGGAAAACAAGGCGCGCGGAAATCTTCCCGGAAAAATTGCGGGAGCTGAAAACTGCTGCCGAAGAAATTTCCGGTGCGAAATTCAATTCCTGCTTGCTGAATCTTTACCAGGACGGCTCCCAGGGAATGAGCTGGCACAGCGATGATGAGAAGGAAATGCTGCACAGCACGGGCATTGCAGCGCTGTCGTTCGGTGCGGAGCGGAAGTTTGTTTTCCGCCATAAAATCACGAAGGAAAAAGCGGAGCAGGTTTTGGAAAACGGCAGCCTGCTGCTGATGAAGGGCGATACGCAAGAATTCTGGCAGCATTCCTTACCAATTTCGAAAAAAATTAACGCACCGAGGATCAGCCTGACTTTCCGTACCGTCGCCAAGATTTGAAAAAGTTTTCCACAATATTTGCAGAATTGGAATTTATTCCTACTTTTACAGCATAAACGAAAATTAAATTATCAAGATGAAAAAATCATTCGTAGTTTCTGCATTGGCATTGGCAATGTCTTTCGGCGCGGTTTCTTGCAAGAAAAAAGTAGATACCGTGGCGCTGCAAAACCAGGCGACAGAGATGGTAGCCGGTAATCCTAATGCAAGTGTAACTGTAGACCAGAATGGTGTGGCTCACCTGCAGGGTACTTTCTCGTCTGCTGAGGAGCGCGATGCGGCGATCAGTCAACTGAAGGGTATCAAGGGTATCAAGGATGTGATGGATATGACGACGGTGGCAGAACCTGTTCAGACTGCTTCTGCGGTGGACCCTGCAGTTCAGCAGCGCGTACAGGACGCAGTGAAGGACTACCCAGGCGTGAAAGTGGAGGTGGTAAACAACGAGCTTACTCTTACAGGAAATGCCACGCCTGAGCAGGCAAGAAAAATCAAGGAATCTGTAGATGCCTTGAAGGTTGGAAAAGTTAACTATAATTACGAAGTAAAATAATGAGCGCACTACAGGACAAATACGCAAGCGTGATTTCTGCGGCTAAGACTGCAGGCATCACCGGCCTACAGGTACAGGAGCAGGACGGCATTCTATATGTTTCCGGAAACGCGGCGAACAGCACGGCGAAGGATTCCGTGTGGAACGCTTTGGGCGCCATAGATCCTACATACACTGCCAACGATATCAACCTGGATGTGCAGGTTTCCGGCCTGGCTTCCGGCACCAACCTTACCGTGGCTACCGAAGAATCCAACCTGAATATCCGCAGGGAGCCTTCTACAGAAGCCGATGTGGTGGCAAAAGCCGCTAAAGGATCGCTGGTAACGCTGGTAGAGCAAACCTCTGACGACTGGTGGAGAGTGAAAACTTCCAACGGCGAAGAAGGCTACGCATATGCGCGCTATCTGAAAGCATAAAAATTCAATTTTTTCTTAATGAATTTCCTTCTGCAGCGGCAGGAGGATTTTTTTTAGCAAAACTCGATGAAAATTCCTTATTTTGTATCGAATTATTATTTATGAAATCTCAGAACAAACTCTTTTGGGCTATCATTATTGCTTTAGTTCTTGGTGTGGCCCTGGGCGCGGTAGTCCATTTTTATCAACCTGAAACTGCCGACAGTTTCTCGAAAAATATTAAGCTGCTCGGCGTAATATTCATACGCGCGGTACAGATGATTATTGCACCGCTGGTTTTTACTACGCTGGTGGTGGGCATAGCGCGGATGAGCGATATGAGCATGATCGGCAGGGTAGGCGGCAAGGCAATGCTTTGGTTCATTACGGCATCGGTGGTGTCGCTTTTTATCGGGCTTTTACTTGTCAACTGGATGGAGCCGGGAAAGGTGATGAATCTTAGTATCGAGGATACATCTGGTGCAGGTGAGCTCATTTCTCATACCAAATCTTTCAGCCTGGAGGATTTTGTAAACCATGTAGTGCCGAAGAGTGTTTTCGAGGCATTAGCTGTGAACGAAGTTCTCCAAATTGTAGTATTTTCCGTAATGTTCGGCATCGCGCTCGCCAGCCTCGGCCAGCATTATTCTAAGCCAGTAGTAGAATTTCTTGACATATGTGCGCAAGCCATCCTGAAAATGGTAGGCTACATTATGTGGCTGGCACCGCTGGGCGTGTTTGGCTCTGTGGCGGCAATTGTCGCTACTAAGGGCTTTGAGATCTTTACCGTTTACGCCGTTTATCTAAGGGATTTTTTCTTCGGGCTGCTAGTGCTCTGGCTGGTGCTGATGCTTGCGGGGTATATCATCTTAGGAAATAGGTTGTTCTCGCTTCTGCGCCACATCAAGGAGCCGCTGCTGATCGCATTTTCCACCACCAGCTCGGAGGCAGTATTCCCAAAGCTGGTGGAGGAGCTGGAGAAATTCGGCTGCAACAAACAGATAGTCTCTTTCATTCTGCCACTGGGCTATTCTTTTAACCTGGACGGGAGTATGATGTATATGACTTTCGCCTCCATATTCATCGCGCAGATATACGGTATCGAGATGAGCATTGGCCAGCAGATAGTGATGCTCCTCGTGCTGATGCTCACTTCCAAAGGCATCGCAGGGGTGCCGCGCGCCAGCCTCGTTATCATCGTGGCTACCTGCTCCATGTTCGGAATCCCACCGGAGGGGATTGCTTTGATTCTCCCGATCGACCATTTCTGCGATATGGGCAGGAGTATGACGAATGTCCTCGGCAATGCCCTGGCCACTACCGCAGTCTCCAAATGGGAAGGCGAGCTCGCCGAAGAGATGGCATAAGCTGATGCGCAGCCCATACTTAAAACTGCATAATATTACTTAAATTTGTAACAGTTAAAAATTACAATGCTTACAAAGTCCAGAGTACAAGAATTCTTAAAAGAAATAGAGGTCGATGACCTGGTAAAAAACCTCCAGGTAATGGGCGATGATGTTTACATCGACATGACGGCGCACTCCCCCGCGATGCACGAGAAGAAGAAGCTGGAAGTCGCGATGAAACAAGCTTTCGCCAGCGAGTTTGGGGAAGATGTGGTGCTGAAGCTTAAAATCATCTCCCCGGAGCCTACGGAAGTCCAGCAGAATCAAATCAAAGGAAAGCAAATTCCCGGCATACAGAACATTATTGCCATCGCTTCCGGCAAAGGCGGCGTAGGGAAATCTACGGTGGCGGCTAATCTTGCAGTAACGCTGGCCCAAATGGGCTTCAAAGTCGGCCTTCTCGATGCCGACATCTACGGTCCATCCATCCCAACTATGCTAGATACCGAGGGCGGTAGGCCTCTCTCTGTAGAGGTGAACGGCCGCAAACTGATGCAGCCAATAGAAAACTACGGCGTAAAAATGCTTTCCATCGGGTACTTTTCGGGAGCAAACCAGGCGGTGGTATGGCGCGGCCCGATGGCAAGCAAGGCTCTGCACCAAATGATCCGCGATGCCGACTGGGGCGAGCTGGATTTCCTGCTGATCGACCTGCCCCCGGGCACTGGCGATATCCACCTTTCCATAATTCAGGAGGTGCCGGTAACCGGCGCAGTAATAGTGAGTACGCCGCAGCATGTAGCCCTTGCGGATGTGCGCAGGGGTATAGCGATGTTTACAATGGAAAGCATCAATATCCCCGTGCTTGGCCTTATAGAAAATATGGCTTACTTCTCACCTGAGGAACTGCCAGAGAACAAATACTATATCTTCGGCCGCGGCGGCGCACAGTATTTGGCAAATGATCTCGGCATCCCGGTACTGGGCGAGATACCGCTTATCCAAAGCATACGCGAAGCAGGCGACTTCGGAAGGCCGGCTGCCCTGCAGGAGAATAGTAAAATTGCAGAAGTTTATAAAAACACAGCAAGGAAGATGGTGGAAAGCCTCGTAGAAAGGAATAAAAATCTGCCACCTACAGAAGCTGTGAAAATTACCAATATGGCGGGCTGCTCCCCCAAAAAATAATTGCAAAAAATGAATACTGAAACCCTTACCGGGCGCGTGATGAATGCCCTGGAAAACGCAAGACCTTTTTTAAATAAAGACGGTGGCGATATAGAACTCGTCCGCGTGGAAGGAACCAAAGTTTTCGTGCGGCTGATTGGGAACTGCAACGGCTGCCCGATGAGCTTTTCAACCATAAAGCTTGGGGTAGAAAATATGATAAAGCAGCACGCTCCGGAAATTACCGATGTCATCGAGACTGGCGAAGTCTGAATAAGATAATAAAATCCAAAGGCTCAGCGTAAGTGCTGAGTTTTTTTATACTCATTTTAAATAAAATACTTTCTGGTGTTTTATTTAAAAAACTTCCTTAACTTTGTTGAAGAAAGCAATGAGCATATTATCCAAAACTTGTGAGTATGCGCTGCGCGCCGTGATATTTTTAGCACAGAGATCCGCGGAAGGCAGGCGCTACAGCGCTGCAGAAATTGCTTCCGACACGGGCGCATCCGAATTCTTTGCAGCCAAAATCCTGCAGAATCTCGGGAGGGAGGGTATCATCAGCTCTGCTAAGGGACCGCGCGGCGGATTCTTTATGACAGAAGAAAATACTCGAAAGTCACTGGGAGATGTGGTGCGGGTGATAGACGGAGAAAGTCTCTTTGCGCAATGCCTGCTCGGCCTGCCGCATTGTTCGGATAAAAATCCCTGCCCTATGCATCGGGATTTTAAACCGATACGGCAGCAGATCATCGCGATGATGGATGGAGTGCCGCTCGCCAGGTTTGTGGAAGATGCAGATTTGCAGACTACATTTTTGAAATTGAAAAAATTAACATAATGAAAAAATCATTTATTTTGAGTGCAGCAATGGCAGCCCTCCTCGGTACTTACTCTTGCAAGGAAAATAGCAGCAATAGGTCTGCCTCCGCTCCAGAAGACATAAAAGTGGAAGGCGAGGCGATTACTCATAAAAGAGTGGCACCCCCATTTCTGCCAGAGCCAGTGGGCGACAGACCTGCGAGAAAGGTGGTAGTGCGTATGGAGACTATAGAAAAAGTAGGCGAACTTGCTGACGGTACCCAGTACACTTTCTGGACTTTCGACGGCACGGTGCCCGGAAGTTTCCTGCGCTTCCGAGAAGGGGATGAGGTGGAGCTTCACCTTAAAAATAATGAAAACAGCACCCTGCCGCACAATATAGACCTGCACGCTGTAAACGGCCCCGGTGGCGGCGCCCAGGCGACTTTCGTGGCACCCGGAACCGAGAAATCTTTTACCTTCAAGGCGATGAACCCCGGGCTGTACATCTACCACTGCGCTACGGCGCCGGTAGGGATGCATGTAGCCAACGGGATGTACGGGCTTGTGCTGGTAGAGCCGAAGGGAGGCTTGCCCAAAGTGGATAAGGAATTCTGCATCGTGCAGGGAGATTTTTATACCAAAGGAAAGTACGGCGAGAAAGGGCTCCAGGAATTCGATATGGCCAAGGCTCTCGACGAGAAACCTGAATATGTGGTGTTCAACGGGAGCACCGGCGCGCTGGTAGGTAAGAATGAGCTCCAGGTAAAAACAGGGGAGACAGTAAGGCTATTCGTGGGGAACGGCGGCCCGAATCTCAGCTCGGCATTCCACGTCATCGGTGAAATTTTCGACAAAGTATATGTGGAAGGCGGCGACCTCATCAACCATAATGTCGGCAACACGATGATCCCAGCAGGTGGCGCGGCCATTGTGGAGTTTAAAGCTGATGTTCCCGGTGAGTATGTGATTGTAGATCACGCCTTGTTCCGCGCATTCAACAAGGGGGCTTTGGGTAAAATAAAAGTCACCGGACCGGAGAATCCGAAAATATTCAATGCTGCGGGTGATAAAAAAAGTTCCGGGTATTGATAAGGAAAAATGAGAAATTTTCTGCTGGTATTTTTCGCCCTGCTGCTCCAGGGTTGCAGTGATAAATCCGGAAATCCACTGCCCGAGCGGCGGGAGCTGCAGCCCGCACATTCCGACAAGCCTATGAAAGTGGTGGAGGCGGGCAGCTATAAGGGTTTCTTTGGCAAAGATTCAGCAAATACAATTCAGGTAAAAGGCTTCCAGATGGACGAAAGCCCTGTGACCAATGCTGAGTTTCTAGAATTTGTAAAAAAAAATCCGCAATGGGCGAGGAGCAAAGTTTTGAGAATTTACGCAGACTCCACTTACCTCAAATCTTGGCAGGGAGATTTTGAACTGCCAAAGGACAAAGATAAGAACGCACCGGTGACCAATGTGTCCTGGTACGCAGCAAATGCCTACGCCAAAAGTGTTGGCAAGAGGCTCCCGACCATAGATGAATGGGAATTTGCAGCGATTGCGGATGCAAACCGGAAGGATGCCTCCAAGGATCCGGAATTTACAAGATATATCCTGAGTACCTATGCCCAGAAGATGGAGCCCGGCAAGCCTGTAAAATCCGGCAGACCGAATTTTTATGGGCTTTATGATATGTACGGCTTGGTCTGGGAATGGACGGAGGATTTTAATTCCGTGATGGTGAGCGGAGAAAGCCGTGACGATAAGGTGCCGAACGAATCTCTCTTCTGCGCAGGGGCGGCCGTCACCTCCTCCGATCTGGAAAACTATGCTGCATTTATGCGGTTTGCGCTCCGCGGAAGCCTCCGGGCAGACTATTGTCTTAATAATCTGGGGTTCCGGTGTGCGAAGGATTTGAACGAAAACTGATATGAAATTTTTAAAATACTTAATTTTATCCTTAACTTTGATAGCCTGCCAGCGCAAGGACCACGGCATCCCCGCGGATTCTCTGTACCAGGTAAGCTCAAAATGGGAAACGCAGAATGGGGAGAAAATTCGCCTGGCAGACTTTCGGGGCAAGGTGCTGGTAGTATCGATGATCTACACCTCCTGTACCACGGCTTGCCCGCGCCTCACGGCAGAGATGAAGGCGCTTTGGCAGAAAGTGGGGGTGAAGGATCCGGAGAGGCTTCAGTTCGTGCTCATCTCCATTGATCCAAAAAATGATGCCCCAGAGGCGATGCAGAAACACCTAGAGACCTACGGCCTTGCAGGCAGCAACTGGACATTCCTGCGCGGGAGCGAGGCGGATACGCGGGAGCTGGCAAATATAATGGCGGTAAAGTACAAGGAAATAAGCCCGATGGAGTTTTCGCACAGCAACATAATCACTGTGTATGCGAAAGATGGGAGGCTAGCCTATCAGCAGGAGGGCCTGGATAAAGATAGCGAAGAAAAACTCGTAAAAGAAATAAAAAACCAACTTAAAACCAGATAAAATGAAGAAACTTGTGATGATGGCAGCCCTCGCGGCTATGACTGCAGTGAGCTGCTCGAAGAAAGAAACCCAGCCTACGGAATCCAATGTAATGCTGGAGGAGCCAAAACCGGAAACGGCACAAAATGGAGAAATGGCATCAGAAGGTGCCGGCACCCCCGAGGCGGAAGGCGAGGCGCTGGTAAAGGGCTCAGACTGCCTTTCCTGCCACAAGGTGGATACGAAACTGGTAGGCCCATCTTATCAGGATATTGCGAAAAAATATACCGAGGCGGATACGGAAATGCTGGCACAGAAGATCATAGAAGGCGGCCAGGGGCACTGGGGCGATATTCCGATGACGCCTCACGCCGGGCTTAGCAAAGAGAATGCTACCAAGATGGTGCAATATATCCTTTCACTGAAATAATTTTAATGATAAAGAAGCGGCAGATAAAATTCTGCCGCAGTTTTTTTGCAGAAAATTCTTACGATTTAATTTTTTTTCTGATAAATGAAGCGAAACGAGAACCTGATCCCTTTTTCCCGAGACCACCACTACGGCCTGCTCTGCGTCTGGAAAATTCGGCAAGGAATCCGCAAAAATGTGGAGAGCGACCGCATACGGGCATATGTCCTATATTTCTGGAAAGAGCATCTGGAGGAACATTTTAAACTGGAAGATGATCTGCTGCCGGAAATTCAAAATTCCGAAATGAAAAATATGATGGACGCTGAGCATGCGGAAATCCGCGAGCTCATTAACAAAATCTCAGCCTCCGCAGATTATGATTTGCTGGAGAAATTTGCGAAGAGCCTTCAGCAGCACATCCGTTTCGAAGAACGCAAACTCTTCCCCGAGTACGAGGACTCCCTGAGTGAGGAGCAGCTGGAGGGGATAGGAAGGCAGCTCGCGCAGCAGCATCACCCGCACGAGGATGCGTATCCCGACGAGTTCTGGCTTTAATTTTCCTGAACAATACCGGCAGCCAGGCGGTGCAGGCTATGGATGATGCCGTCCGCCACGGAGATCTTCGGTACAAAGATTTTGTTAATGTCCGCCCACTGCATCACGCTCACGAAGATCTTCAGCGCCGGTACAATCACATCCGCCCGATCTTCGCGGAAGTTGTATTTGCTCATACGCTCCTCCACAGTCAGCGGGGAGATCTCCCGGTAAAAATTCTTCAGCGTAGAGAGTGCCATAGGTTTGCCTTCCTTCGTTTTGCTCATACTGAAGATTTTGTTGATATTCCCTCCCGAGCCTATTGCCACCACAGGTTTTTTACTGTTGATATTCTTGCGGATTTCCTCCTTCATTTCCTTCCACATATCATCCGTCACCAGCCCGTTCAGCAGGCGTATCGTCCCGATATTAAACGAGCGTTTGTACCTCATCGTATTGTTTTCGAAGAAGGTAAGCTCTGTGGAGCCCCCGCCCACATCGATGTATAGATAGGCATTTTGCGTATCCATCGCCTCGGCAATCTGGTTTTCAAAAATGAGCGCCGCCTCCTCGTCTCCGGAAATTATTTCTATGTTAATGCCCGAGGTCTCCAGCACTTTTCTGCGGATTTCCTCTCCGTTCGCAGCATCCCGCATCGCTGAGGTGGCGCAGGCGCGGTAGTTCTCCACTTTGTAAATCTTCATCAAATCAGAGAAGACCTTCATTGTGTCCAGCACCATCTGCTCCCGTTCCTCGCCTATATTGCCGTATTTAAAAACATCCATTCCCAGCCGCAGTGGTATCCTGAGGAGGTTCAGCTTAATGAATTCCGGGGCGGAATCCGGCGATTGTTTCACCTCGTTGATCAATAGCCTTGCCGCATTACTGCCGATATCAATTGCTGCCAGCCTCATCTTTCAGTTTGGATTTCAGATAGTTATAGGTTTCAATCTGCGAGCGCACTTCAGATTCTCCCTCTTTACGCTTCACATATCCGTTTTTCAGGTTATTGTCCAGTATCCGCGCTTTTACATTGTCTTTTAGCTGAATTTGCAGGATGTCTATCAGTTCCTTTTTAAGATTTTTCTGGTTAATTTTTACCGCAGCCTCTATGCGGTGATCCAGGTTGCGCGTCATCCAGTCGGCAGAGGAGATGTAGACATCCTCATTCCCGCGGTTGTAGAAATACATGATCCTTGCGTGCTCCAGATATTCATCCACGATACTGATGGACTGGATTTTAGATTTAAAATCTTTCTGATTTACAGCGCAATAGATGCCGCGTACTACCATCTGTACTTGCACCCCGGCGCGTGCTGCCTCGTACAGCTTGCGGATGCAGTACTTGTCGCTCAAGGAGTTTACCTTTACGATGATGTGCGCCTTCCTGCCGGCTTTCGCCTCGGCAATCTCCCGGTCGATGTATTCATAAATGCTCTCCCTCATAAAACGGGGACACACCAGTAGATTTTTGCAGCCTTGCAGGTATTTTTCCGGATCTTCCTTCGGGTGCCGCAGCGCATCAAATACCTTGTTGATGTCTGCCATAATGCGCCTGTCGCTGGTCATCAGCAGGTGGTCGCCATAGATGCGCGCAGTTTTCTCATTAAAGTTTCCGGTGCTGATGAAGCCATACTGTATGGTCTTGTTATTCTGCCTTTTTTTGATGATGCAGAGCTTGGCGTGCACCTTCTTATTCGGAATGCCCGTTAAAACCTTAATGCCCTCAGGCTCAAGGATTTCCTTCCACATCAGGTTGCTTTCCTCGTCAAATCTCGCGCGCAACTCCAGCATTACGGTCACATCCTTGCCGTTCCTAGCGGCGTTAATTAAGGCATTGATAATCTTAGAGTTAGAAGCCAGCCGGTAGGCTGTGATTTGTATTGATTTCACATCAGGGTCCATCGCAGATTCCCGCAGCAGGTCTATTACCGGGCGATAGTCGTGGTACGGGAAGGAGAGGAGCACATCTTCCTTCAGGATTACCTCCGTTATGCGGTGGTCGTTCGGGAATTTGGGGTGGAGGAAGGGGCGGCGCGCCTCATTTGCCGGTTCTTTGGGGAATACCTCGGGGAAGTCCATAAAGTGACGGAAATTGTGGATTTTTCCTCCCGGGATGATGCTGTCCTTTTTGGTTAAATTCAATTTCCTTATCAGGAATTCCAGCAGCGCCTTGTCCATATCCTTATCGAAAACGAATCGCGTAGGCTTGCCGCGGCGGCGGTTTTTTATCCCCTTTTCTATCTTCTCGGCTAGGTTGGTTTTAATATCATTATCCAGGTCAAACTCCGCATCCTTGGTCACTTTGAAAGCGTGCGCTTCAAAATCATCAAAGCCAAAAAATCCGAAGATTTCAGGCAGCATAAAGGTGATGACATCCTCCAGCAGCATCACATGCTTTTCCCCGTTGTCGGTAGGCAAAAGCACGAAGCGCCCGTTGAAGCGGGAGGGAACCTCGATAATGGCGAAGCTGCTCTCGTATAGCCACTCTTTCTTGCGCATCGCCACGCCGAGGTATAGGGATTTATCCCGCATATAGGGCATCGGCTTGTTTTCGCTGAGGAGAATCGGCACCACATTGCTTTCCACGCTTTCGTCGAAATATTTTTTTACGAAAACTTTCTGCTCCGGCGTCAGCTGCTTTGGTGTGCGGATGAAGACGCCCTGCTCCGCCATTTCCTGCTGGATTTGCTCCCAGGTAGTGCTGAAATTTTTCTGCTGGGCGATGGCTATGTCGGTAATGCCTTCGAGGATTTTAGAGGGCGCATCGAAAAAGGATTCCGCCCAGTGTTTGTCCTTTATTTCCAGGGCGCGTTTAAGGCCGGCGACTCGCACGCGGAAGAATTCATCAAGGTTGTTGGAGAAAATTCCCAGAAAGCGGATGCGCATCGGGAGCGGTACCGTAGGGTCCATCGCCTCCTGCATCACCCGCTCATTGAACGCCAGCCAGGTGATATCCCGCGGATTAAACTGCTCTGCCATTAGATAACTTTTGCGTAAAAATACGCTTTTCTTTTAGAGTTACGGTTTTAGATAATTAGAAATACAAAATTTTAAAGAACTGTTGAGTCTTTAAATAAACAATTTCCTCGCTTCCTTCACATCGTGAACGCGAAGGATTTTTGCGCCGAGTTTTAAGACTTTTCGGTGAAGTTCCTGGGTTTCTTCATTGATGTCCAAAGGCGATTTTCCGAGCGGTTTGTAGATGAATGATTTTCTGGAGATGCCGATTAACACAGGGAATTTCCCAAAACCAATTTTATCCGTATTGTCCAAAAGTTCGTGCTGATTTTCCACCGTTTTCCCGAAACCAAAGCCTGGGTCTAAAATAATATCCTTTACGCCCAATGCCAAAAGCTCTTCCGTTTTTTTGGAAAAATATTTGTTGACAGCAGTGGTAATGTTCTGATAATCAATCTTTTCGTGCATTGATTCGTAGGAAGGATTGATGTGCATCAGGATGTACGGCATCTTTGTTTCTGCCGCCGTTTCAAACATTTGTTCGTCAAACTGTCCGCCTGAAATATCGTTAATAATCTCTGCACCCTGCTGAAACGCAAACTTCACGGTTTCAGAGTAAAACGAATCGATGGAGATGGGAATTTCGGGGAACTCATTTTTAATGAGCGAAATAATTCTGCCGAGCCTTTGCATTTCGTCCTTCGCCGAAAGTTTTTCAGCGTTCGGCCTTGTACTTTGCGGCCCGATGTCAATGATGTCCGCACCTTCCGAAACCATTTGCTCAGCGTGCTTTAGCGCAAATTTTTCTGTGTTGAATTTTCCGCCGTCCGAAAAAGAATCCGGCGTAATGTTTAGGATGCCCATAATTTTCGGCGTGGAAAGATTTAGCAAATTTCCGCTACAGTTCAGCGAAAAATGAGAATCCGGCGTGTTCAGAAATGTGTGCATTTCGCAAAAATAAACATTGCGCCAAAATTCCTTATTTTTGAAAAATCAACAAAAACGATGCTCAATACAAGGCTTCAGTTCGATCAGATTATTTCGCGGTGCAGAGATTTGTTCAGCAAAAAACTTCAGGATTATGGTGCTGCTTGGCGTGTTTTGCGGCTGCCATCGGTTACCGATCAGATTTATATCAAGGTGAAAAGTTTGCGGAATTTTCAGGAGACTGGAATTTCGAAGGTCGGTGATTCTCAGGAAGATAACTTCATCGCCATCGTCAATTATTCAGTGATTGCCCTGATTCAGCTGGAAATTGGGGTGGCGGAAAACCTGGATTTCAGCAGGGAAGAAATTCTGGCGCTTTACGATAAATTTACCAAAGAAGCGGCCGAACTGATGGAGCGGAAAAACCACGATTACGGAGAAGCCTGGCGTGAAATGAGAATCTCATCCATCACTGATTTGATTTATCAGAAAGTATTGAGAACCAAGCAGATAGAAGATAATTTCGGGAAAACTTTAGTGTCGGAAGGTCTGGATGCCAATTTTTTTGATATGCTGAACTATGCGGTTTTCTGCCTAATTCGGTTGGATGAAGATTCGCAAAAATTTAAACCAAATTTTGCATAAATGATAAAAGTGCTTCGCGTCATCATCGGTTTGATTTTCGTGGCTTCAGGCTTTGTAAAGGCGGTGGATCCTGTGGGATTTTCTTTCAAAATGGAAGAATATTTTGCGCCAGGCGTTTTTAATCTCCCTTTCCTGATGCCGTTTTCACTCATTTTTGCAGTGCTGATTTCCACGGCAGAAATGCTTTTAGGCTTGGCTTTAATTTTTAAGATTAAACTAAAATATACACTGAGATTTTTAATGGCATTGTGTATTTTCTTTGCATTTCTCACATTTTATTCCGCTTTTTTTGATAAAGTTACAGATTGCGGCTGTTTTGGCGATGCGATAAAATTTACACCTTGGCAAAGCTTCATCAAGGATATTATCCTTCTCGCCGCCTTGATTATTTTATGGTTGAATTACCGTAAAAATTTCGATGAAGAAAGGCCGCTGAATTTCGCAATGCCTGCATTTTTAGGAAGCGTGGCAATTGCTGCGATTGCCGTTTATTTCGGTATTCAGCACGAACCGCTGATTGATTTTCGTAATTATAAAATCGGGACAGATCTGAAGGAAGAGAAGGAGAAAATTGCGCTGGAAAGTATGGAGTGCGAAACGCTTTTCAAACTAAAAAATAAAAAATCCGGAGAGGTAATCGAGAGGAATCAAGAGGAATATTTAGGTGATAAATCCTTGTGGGGAGAAGATTCTCAGTGGGAAATTTTTGAGACGGTGAATATTACGAAATCCACAGGATATCAGTCGGAAATTTCAAAATTCATCATTTTGGATTCTTCGGGTGAAGAAATTACTGACAGGATTTTGAATGCGCCAAAAGCCGTCATTCTTTTTTGCTACAATCCGAGAAACGCCGATAACCTGCTGATTAACAGAACCTGGAGTAAAATTTTGCGTGAAGAAAACGCGATGAAACTGCCGGTTTCTACGGTACGGAATTTAATTCCAGGCGTAGAAAATGCAACGATGGATGGCACGGCGATAAAAACTATTGCGCGGAGTAATCCTTTTGTGCTAACTTTACAGAACGGAAAAATCGTGGAGAAGCGCTCTGCGAAAGACTACATTAAAAACTGATTATGCAAAAATCAAACAAATCGATTGCCGGCTATCATTTGCTGATGATCCTTTCGTCGGTTGATGGCGAATTTGCGCCGGAAGAAGGGATGATGATTCAGGAATACCTGGCAGAAGAATTTCCTTTCAGGATGAATCTGGATAATGAGCTGGAGATAATTGCCACGCTGCATCCTGAGGATTGGAAAGACCATTTCGAATTTCACGCCCGCTGCTTTTACGACGATTCCACGGAAGATGAGCGCAAAAAATTTGTGCAATTTGCCAAAACTTTGATTAAGGCCGATGATTCCGTTTCAAATGATGAGCACCGTTTTTACAAGCTTCTGAAAAACCTTTGGAATTACGAATAATCTGATAATCAAACACTTACAAATATGAGAAAGAAAATTGTAGCTGGAAACTGGAAAATGAACAAGGATTTTGCCGGAGCAGAATCTCTGATTAATGAAATTACGGAATATTTAAAAAATAAGCCTTCAAATTGCGAAGTTTATATTGCGCCACCTTCACTTTTTACAGCATTGGCTGTGGATTTAGCGAAGGATTCTTCCGTGAAAGTTTTCACGCAGGATATTAGTGCGCAGGAAAGCGGCGCCTTCACCGGAGAAATCTCTGCAGATATGGTAAAATCGGTGGGTGCAGAAGGTGCAATTGTCGGGCATTCTGAGCGCAGGCAATACCACGGAGAAAGCGATGGAAATTGCAGCAGAAAAGTTAAAATGGCTTTGGATAAAGGCCTTACGCCGATTTATTGCAACGGTGAGACTTTGGAGCAGAGGAAGGCTGGGCAGCATTTGGAGGTTGTGAAAAAGCAGACCGAAGAAGCGCTTTTCAATCTTTCGGCAGACGAAATCAAAAAAGTGGTAATTGCCTACGAACCTGTGTGGGCAATAGGAACTGGTGAAACTGCAACGCCGGAACAAGCGCAGGAAATTCATTCGCACATCCGAAATCTGATTGCGGAAAAATATGGCAGTGAAGTTGCCGATGAGGTTTCGATTTTGTACGGTGGCTCTGTGAAGCCGGATAATGCGAAGGAAATTTTCTCTCAGCCGGATATTGATGGCGGTTTGATCGGCGGTGCAGCGTTGAAATCGGAAGATTTTTCAAAAATTATCAAAGCATTTTAATTGAATTTCCGAAAGTCCCTCACCAAAAGTTTGGGACTTTCTTTTTGTATAAATTGAACTGGGCAGATGCAGTATTTAGAATTCCGCTTTGAAATTTCGCCAAAAAATCCGTGGGATGAAATTCTGATTGCAGAATTGGCAGAAGTTGGTTTCGACAGTTTTGCAGAAGATGGCGATGCGATTTTAGCTTATATTCCTAAAAATGAATTTGATAGAAAATCGCTGGATTCATTGAATATCTTTCAAAATGATTCGATTGAAATTTCGTATGATTGTCAGGAAATGCCAGACATCAACTGGAATGAAGAGTGGGAAAAGAATTTCGAGCCGATCGTTGTGGAAGATAAGGTTTTGATTCGGGCGGAGTTTCACGAGCCACAGTCTGCTATGCACGAAATTGTAATCCAGCCGAAAATGTCTTTTGGCACCGGTCATCATCCCACAACTTACCTGATGCTTCGCCAAATGCTGCAAATGGATTTTGCCGGGAAAACGGTTCTGGATATGGGCTGCGGAACATCCGTGCTTGCAATATTCGCGAAGCAGCAGGGCGCAGAAAAGGTGCTTGCCATTGACATTGATGAATGGTCGGTGGAGAATTCCCGGGAAAACGCAGCGAGAAATCGGGCGGAAATTGAGATACAGCAGGGCACCGCTGAAAATTTGGGCACGGAAAAATTCGACATCATCTTGGCGAATATCAACCGCAATATTTTAATCTCGGACATTCCGGCTTACACCAGGGTTCTAAATTCCGGCGGACAACTTTTGCTGTCCGGAATCTGCTATTTCGATGAGGCTGATATATTGGAAGTCTGCACGGCTAACGCATTGACTTTCAATGAGAAACATCAAAAAGAAGAGTGGATAAGCCTGCTGCTCGAATATTAATCGTTCAAAAACTGCATCAAATCGATGAAGTTTTTCTGATTGATTCCATGGCCAGCCACATACTCCCGAAAAGTGAAAAAACAGCCCAAATCGTAAAGTAAATCCGCACCTTTTCTCGCCCATTCTAGCGGAATTACGGCGTCTTCAGTACCGTGAGAAACGAAAAATCTCAGGTGCTGAAACTTCTTTTTGTTTTTTTCAATATTTTGCAAAATTCGCATTTCTGGATAGCAGCTCAGTAATATGACTTTCGCAAAAATTTCCGGATTTTTTAAGGATAATGCATAAGACAAAATTCCGCCCTGCGAAAATCCTGCAATATGCGTTGGTGCATTTTCGATGCCGTAAAACTTTTTAATCTCGGTGATTTTTACCAAAATAGCCGATAAAGATTCTTCCGCCTGTTCAACATCGATAAAGCGTTCCGCACTGCTAAAATCAATGTCATACCAGCAAAATCCTTCGTAAGGCGTATTTCTTGGCGCACGAAAACTCACGACAATCCAGTCTTTCGGAAGTTCCGGCGTGAACGAAAATAAATCCTGCTCATTGCTTCCGTAGCCGTGAAGTAGAAAGATTATCGGTGTATTTTCCGTGATGTTTTCAGGCTCACGAACCAAATATTTCAAGTCCATTAGATTGCTTTTACAATGAAATAATTTTTCTTCCCTTTCTGCAGCAGCAGGAATTTTCCGTCAATCAAATCGCTTTCTTTCGCGGTGAAATCAGCGGTGATTTTCTGTTTGTTTACGGAAATAGAATTGCCTTTCAGTTCTCTCTGTGCTTCACTTTTTGACTTCAGGAAGCCGGATGTTACGCTTAATAAATCCGCAATATTTTCGCCGATTATTGAATTTTTCGCAATTTCCTTTTGTGGAACGCCGTCGAAAATTTCCAGGAATAATTCTTCGTCCAGACTTACCAAATCTTCCGCTGTAGATTTTCCAAAAAGAATATCCGAAGCCTTCACCGCTTTCTCCAGCTCTTCTTCGCCGTGTACCCAAATCGTTACTTCTTCCGCAAGTTTGCGCTGCAGTTTTCTTTCGTGTGGCGCTTCTTTGTGCGTAACTATCAGATTTTCAATCTCTTCCTTGGGCAAGAAAGTATAGAATTTTACGAATCTTTCCGCATCTTCATCCGTTGCATTCAGCCAGAATTGGTAGAATTTGTAGGGCGAAGTTTTCGTCTTATCAAGCCAGTAATTTTCGCCGCTTTCAGATTTTCCGAATTTCGTTCCATCCGATTTGGTGATGAGCGGAACCGTCAGCGCAAAGGCTTCGCCCTGAGTTTTTCGGCGGATGAGTTCAGTTCCAGTGGTAATGTTTCCCCACTGATCTGAACCACCCATTTGTAATTTCACATTTTTTTCCTGAAAAAGATGAAGGAAATCGTAGCCCTGAAGTAATTGATATGTGAATTCCGTAAAACTCATTCCTTCTGCACCGCCTTCACCGGAAAACCGCTTCTTCACGCTATCCTTCGCCATCATATAATTTACGGTGATGTTTTTCCCGACATCCCGCGCAAAATCCAGGAAGGAAATATCCTTCATCCACTCATAATTGTTCACCAGTTCAGCGCTGTTTTCAGAGTTTCCGCTAAAATCCAGAAACCGCGAAAGCTGCTTCTCAATGCAGTCCACATAATGTTTCAGCGTGGCTTCGTCCAGCAAATTCCGCTCGGAAGATTTTCCGGAAGGATCGCCAATCATTCCCGTTGCACCGCCCACCAAAGCTATCGGTTTGTGGCCGTGCCGCTGAAAATGCGCCAGGATTTTTATCGGGATAAGGCTGCCGATGTGCAGGGAGTCAGCCGTAGGATCGAAGCCGATGTATCCGGTCGTCATTTCCTTATTCAGCTGCTCTTCGGTTCCTGGCATCGCATCGTGGAAAAGTCCGCGCCATTTCAGTTCTTCTATAAATGGATTCATTTTTTTCAATAATTGATAGGTGATGAATGGTGGTTGACTTTGCAAGTTGCTTAAAATCAGATCGTTAGGTTTTCCTAATATTTTAGGCTAATTGAAAATCTCAATCATCAGGTTTTATAAATGCAAAAATGCAAATTTCCAGTGGAAATCTGCATTTTTTTGTGAGCTCGACAGGATTCAAACCTGTAACCTTCTGAGCCGTAATCAGATGCGCTATTCAGTTGCGCCACGAGCCCGAATTTTGGTTTGCAAATATAGCACTTTTTACTTTACTTTGGCAAATGAAAATCAGATTTTTTTTCCTTTTTATTCTCATTCTATTATCAGGCTGCAAAAAAAAACAGTCCGAGCCCAATAATTATTCACTGCAAATTTCTGAAAATCTGTATTTTACTGAAACGGATACTAAGCTCGTCATACATTCTGGAAAATTTAAAACTGAAATAAAAAAGTCCGATCTGCCGCTCAAAAAAATCGTGCTCCTCAGTTCCAGCCTTACAGGGTATATCGCCGAGCTTGGTGGCGAAAGTAGAATTACAGCTATCGCGAGTCCAGAATACATTTACTCGGAGAAAATTACCGGAATGTTGAATTCGGGAAAAATACAGGTGGTGGGCAACGAACAGAAATATGATCTGGAGAAGATAATTGCGCTGAAGCCGGACGCGGTTATTACTAATTATATTGAAATTTTTGAGAATTCTTACCGAATCCTTCGAGAAAACGGTATAAGAATAATTTTCCTTGATGAATATCGGGAGAGCGATCCGCTTATAAAAAGCGCGTATTTAAAGGTTTTTGGTAAATTATTCAGCCAGGAAAAGTTGGCAGATTCTGTGTTTGCGGAGGTGAGAAAAAACTATGCTATTTATAAAAATGCTGCTTCTAAGGCAAATAATAAACCGAAGATCATCGCCAATGAAATGTATGGGAATCAGTGGTTTATGCCAGGCGGAAAAACTTTTGCTGCAAAATATTTTAAGGATGCCAATGCTGATTATTTTTTGAAAAATAATGACGAGACCCGCAGCATTCCGCTCAGTTTCGAGCAGGTGTTTTCAGAGGGCAGCAATGCAGAAGTATGGGTAAATGCTGGGAATCACAGGAGTAAAAAGGAATTGCTGGCTGCAAATCCCAACTATGCGCGGCTGGAAGTCTTTCAGCGGGGCAGAGTATATACGATAGGGAAGAGGCAAAGAGCTAAGGCGAATGACTATTTCGAGAGTGGGGCGGTAAGGGCGGATCTGGTGCTTCGGGACTATGTGAAGATTTTCCATCCTGAACTTTTTCCCAACGACTCGCTGGTGTATATGCAGAAAATCTCAGACTAAGCCAAAGCTGCAAGAGTTTTATATTTGCACCTATGTTCAGGTTTATAAGAAGAATAATTTGGTTACTGATCATTCTCAATGCTCTGGCGGTAGTGCTCGGGAGGTACTTCAACCCGCCCATTACCATTACCCAGATCAGCGCTTTCGCGGAGTACGGCAGGCTGCAGCGCGAATACATCCCGCTTTCCGAGATGGGAACCAATGTGCAGAAAGCTGTGCTGGCTTCCGAAGACCAGTCTTTTTTTCAGCATAATGGTTTCGACCGCAGGGAAATTCAGGCGGCGATAGAGCACAACCGAAAGGGCGGGAGCCTACGCGGCGGCAGCACGATCTCCCAGCAGACGGCAAAGAATGTATTTCTTTGGCAGAAGCGAAGCTGGATCCGGAAGGGGCTGGAAACTTTTTACACCTTTATCATAGAAAAATTCTGGGGCAAGGAGGTGATCCTGGAGCGCTACCTGAACTGCATTGAAATGGGGCGTGGCGTATTCGGCGTGGAGGCTGCGGCAAAATATTATTTTGGAAAAAACTCGAAAGACCTCGACAGAAGCGAGGCGGCGTGGATAGCCGCGGTGCTCCCGAATCCCAGAAATTACGACCCCAAAAACCCCGACGGGAAACTCGCCTGGAAACACCGCTGGATTTTGCGGCAGATGCAGACCGTCAGCTTGAAATAATTTACCTTTGCCAAATGGCCAGCCGGAATATTCTTCGCCCTGATTTTGACGCAGTTTTGCGGAGGTACTTCAGTTTTGGGAATGAGTCCCAGAATTTAGAACCGCTTTCGCAGGTGCTTAGGGCTGTCAAGCGTGCGGATTTTCAGGAGGTGGTTTCTTTTCTTCGCGATAATGAAGATATAGCCGAGAATTTTTCTGCCTATCTTCATAATATCTTCGGAGGGAAACCATTCACACTCTCGCTTACGGAGGCGAATATTCTTTCGGAAACTGCATTCATCAGTGAATTCAAAAAACGCCTGCTAAACACCTTCATCCCGCCGGTGGAGGATGAGGAAACCGTGTGGCATGTGGTGGATACGGTTTCTGTACGCCCGAAGCAGGACCTGGCCTATTTCAGGGCAATTTCCAGAGAGCAAGCGGATGATTTTTTTAGGCTGTTAAAAATTGATAAGATTATTTCCCGCCCCGAAGTAAAGCAGCAGATACTTTTTTCTATGGAAGTACTTGCCTGGCGGGCGATAGGCTCAGCACTCGATCAGGAAATTTTCCATATGGTACCGGAGTACCGCAGCTTTGATAATCCCTTCATCGCCCTGCAGGACGAGCTTTCAAAACTGGTGAAAATCTTTGAAGAAGACCCCGGTTTAGAATTAAGTTCACAGGATGAGAACCTGAAGCAGATAAAAGTGTATCTCACACAGTGTGAGGAGTTTGT
This sequence comes from Cruoricaptor ignavus, assembly GCF_014961145.1. NCBI lineage: Bacteria > Pseudomonadati > Bacteroidota > Flavobacteriia > Flavobacteriales > Weeksellaceae > Cruoricaptor > Cruoricaptor ignavus. The sequence goes on along the minus strand of NZ_CP063145.1, from coordinate 654,506 downwards.
AGATAATGCTTTCAAGAATGCCTCGGTCTACGGCATTTCCGGGAAAATCAACCAGTCCCTGCTGAAAATCCGCCAGATGCTGAAGCGCATTTCCGAATGTCTGGATTTACTGGTGATAGATTCTGAGGAAGATGTCTTAAGAAAATCTCAAGACCTGGTGATGAACATCATGGAATACAAATCTCACAGGAACAACCTTCGGGAGCTGGCCAACGACAGCACCCGCCTCATTTCCCACCTTATTACCAACCACACCGCGGAAACCGGCTCGCATTACATCACTGCCACTGCCGGTGATTATTTGAAAATGTTCTGGAAGGCGAGCGGAGGCGGCGTTATCGTCGGCGCGCTCTGTATCCTGAAGCTGCTCTATGGATTCGCGGAAACCAGCGAGTTTGGTCACGCCTTTTTGTACTCGCTAAACTATTCTATGGGTTTCATAATGATTAATCTTCTAGGGTTTACGCTTGCGACTAAGCAGCCGGCGATGACGGCCGCCGCCCTGGCTAGGGAGCTTTCCGAGGGCAACAATACGGAGAAGAACTTCCGTGGTTTTGCGCATACGGTGGCGCGGCTGGTGCGAAGTCAGTTCATTGCATTCGTGGGCAATGTGCTGTGGGCATTCCCCGCGGCGCTGCTGCTAATCTATGGGCTGGATGTACTTTTTACCCTGAACTTTGCTGCGCCAAAGGCTGAAAAGCTGCTGGCAGACCTGAATCCTCGGGAAACGAAGGTGGTGCTGCATTCCTGCATCGCCGGGGTGTTTCTATTTATTTCAGGAATTATTGCGGGGAATGTTGGCAATAATTCTGTGTATTACCAGATGCCGAAGCGGCTTGCCAATAACCGCATTTTGATCACCCTGTTCGGGAAGCCTTTTGCTGAAGGGGTTTCAAGATATTACGCAAAAAACTGGGCTGGGATAATGTCTAATTTCTGGTTCGGTATATTCATGGGGATCACGGCGCCGGTAGGGCATTTCCTTGGGCTTGATCTGGATATCAGGCACATCACCTTCGCAGCGGGCAACCTTGCGCTAGGGCTCTACGGACATGATTTTATTGTGGAAAATAGCACTCTTTGGATCAGTATTTTTACTGTATTCCTGATAGGATTTCTAAATTTCGCTGTAAGTTTTGGCCTGTCAATGATTTTGGCGATGCGCTCCAGGGAAATCGATGCGGCAGATTTTGGCGAAATTAACTCGGAAATTTTTAAATACTTCATAAAAAAGCCTGCCCTGTTCTTCCTCCCGATCCAGACCGAAATGGATAATAAAACCGGCGCCGCTGCAGATGAATTTTCAAAAAATTAATAATTCGGCAATTCTTTCTTTGCCATATTTTTCCTGAAGAATTCCCAGGTATTGAGATTTTCGCATCCGAAGCTCGTGTCGCAAGAGGGGCGATCTTAGCTTCAGCAGAAGGCTACCTTCCCGTATGCTGATCCTTTCAATCTCGCCCTGCAAACCGCTGCGGGGCAAGCTTTGAAGAAAATCCTTGATTTCAAATGCAAATAATTTATTTTCAAACTGGTGGTTCTGCGCGAAGGTTTTCACCAGCTCAGACGCTACGAATTCTCTTTTCTTTTTTCGCATTAAAAACTAGAATTAATTGCCGATTTCGAAAATGACAGATTGATCACTTATTTTCCTTACCATCTTTTCCGTGCGCTCTCTGTGCGTATCGGTGATGAAAATCTGGCCGAAATTTTCCTGGTTTACCAGCTCGATTAGCTGTGAAACTCTGCCGTCGTCCAACTTGTCGAAAATATCGTCGAGCAGAAGTATCGGCGTTTTTCCAGTGAGCGATTTTATCGAGTTCATCTGGGCTAATTTCAGCGCAATCAGGAAGGATTTTTGCTGTCCCTGCGAACCGATTTTCTTGATTAATTGCCCATTCATTTCGAAAAGCAAATCATCTTTGTGGATGCCTTTTGAAGTGTGCGTCAAAATCCGGTCTTTATCAAGATTTTCATCTAATAATTGCTGGAAAAATTCTTTCGCATTGCTGTTATTCTCCGTTAAATCCGAACTGTAAGTAATTGATATTCTTTCCTTTCCACCCGAAATGATGTCGTAATAATTCTGAATAATCGGCAGAAGATTTTCGATGAAAATTTTTCTTTTGGTAAAAATTTCAACACCGTGATTCATTAAAGGTTCATTGTAGATTTCTAAAGAATCCGCATCAAAAAAACGATTTTTCGCAAAAGACTTTAGCAGGGCATTTCTCTGCTGTAGCGTTCTTTGATACTGGATTAGATGGTGGAGATAAGTTCTGTCGGTTTGAGAAATTACTGCATCCAAAAATTTTCTTCGGCTTTCACCGGAATCGGAAATCAGGTTAGAATCATAGGGTGAGATGAGAACGCTGGGCAAAAATCCAATGTGATCGGCAATTCTGTCGTAGGCTTTGTCGTTTTTTTTGATGGTTTTCCGCGAAGAATTTGGCTGCTGAATTTTGATAATGTTGTCTTTTTCATCATCAAACACCATTGCATCAATCGTAAAAAAATCCGTTTTTTCTTGAATATTATGTAAATCAGAATTATTGAGAAAACTTTTTCCCATCGAAACATAATGCAGCGCATCCAGAATGTTCGTTTTTCCGGCGCCATTATTTCCCACGAAACAATTAATCTGCGGCGAAAACTCAAACGATTTTTCCGAATGATTTTTGAAATTAATTAAAGAAAGTTTGCGGATGATCATTAGCTTTTCAGCAATTCAAGCAGTTTTTCCGGATCCTGTCTTTGATCCCAAAATGCGAGAATTCTTACCTGATTTGTTTTCAATTGATAAACTAATCCGAAGTTTTCAATATGCAGCATTCTTGCATCGAAATTTTCTATCAAAGTTCCGATTTTTGGATGAAGTTTTAATGTGTTTAACTTGTTGTTAATCAGTCCGTTAAGTCTATTTGAATAGTTAGAATTTCCATTTCGTTTCTTCCAATATTTAACAATGTCTTTTCGCTGATTAATTGCAATTTCCGACCAAAAAATTTCTATTTCAGCCATTCTTCAGCCATTTTCTTTACTTCGTCGTCTGTTGAAAATCTCCCATTTTTAAAATCTTCTTCAGCAAGTTTTAGTAATGAGATTTGTGCATCATTAAGTTTGATTTGTTGCGAATTTTCTAATTCTGATTCCAACAAATCATCCATTTTTTTTAATTTCTCAACATCGGATGTTCGAGAAATTTTCTCAACAATTCTCTTTCGTAATGTCAGCAAATCTTCCATCGCAATTTTTTGTAAAGATAGCAATCCAAAACCGAAATGCGGCACGGATTTTATTCCTAATTTTAGCGCAGCGGTTTTTCCGCGAAAAATTGCCGGGAATGAACAAATACCTCCTAATCTTTATACTATTTTTTGGAATAATGCCAGTTTTCGGACAGAATTTCTACGAACAACAATGGAAAAAAATCGAGAGCAATTACAGGGAAGGCCGCTACAAAAATAACCTTCCGCTGATTTTGGAAATTCAGGAAAGAGCCCTGAAAGAAGGCAATTCGGCGGAATTAATCCGTTCGCTGAAATCGGAATTCAGCATCGTGAACAATACTTATGATGACGAGAAAAATGATGTGGCTACGCAGTTTTTCACGAAACTTAGCACTGTGGAAAAGCAGCTGAAAAATCAGGATAGGTTGCTTTACAAAGTTTTGCTCGGCTCGTTTCTCTACGAATATTATCAGGAAAATAAGTGGAAGATTAACCAGCGGACAAGCGTTGATAATCAGGATGTTACACAGATTGAAACCTGGACAAAAATGGATTTTAAGAATCATCTTCTGAAATCTTTCAATGAATTGGAGGCTGAAAAGCCACAGTTGCAGAAGGTGAGTTTGAAGCCTTATCAGAAAATTTTTCAGGATGATTTTGATTTAGAATTCACGCCAACTTTAGCCGATTGGGTTGCAATTCAGCAGATAGAATTTTTGGATGACGATCAACTTTTCACAGCGAACGAAATTAAGGCTAATCAACAGAAAATCAATGAGATATATGATGAAAGGATTGCCGAAAATTCAGGAAATGCCAAGTTGAGATTTCAGCATTTGCAGTTGAAATTTAATTGCGAAAAGCAAAAGTGCAAGGATGAAATTGCGCAGCTTGAGTGGCTTTATAATTCTGGCGGAAAAAATGATTACAAAATTTTTATAGCGGAAAATATTGCCAATCTTTATCGTAGAAAAGGAGAAAATATAAAGGCACTTGAAATTTTGGAAAATGCAAAGAATAGCTTTAAAAATTCAAAATACATCAATATTATAGTAAATAAAGAAAATGATATTAAGCAATCAACTTTAACGCTTGATTATGAGCTTGTTACGAAAAGTGACAAGCCAATTCATCTGGTTGCAGAACATAAAAATCTTGAAAAATTTACGCTGAATATTTTTCAGGTAGCTGATGCAGAAAGTTTTAAAAATCATCTGTTTCATAATTACAAATTCCCTATTTCTTCCGTAAAGAAAAAACTTTATACAACTGAAAATTTTACACTTCCTTCGAAGAAAGATTATAAATCCTACAAAACTTCACTGGAAATTCCGGCATTGCCTTCAGGGATTTATATTGCTGAATATCAAATAGATAAAGAAAAAGAGCAATTTTATTTCATTGCTTCGGAATACAGAATTATTGAAATTGCACCAAGCGTAAATCAGCATTCGAAAATTTATCAACTTGTAAATCGAGAAAATGGAAAGCCGGTTCCAAATATTCCGGTCGAAATTTTTAGAGATGTAAAAACAGGGAAAGTTTCCACGATAACAGATGAACAGGGAAGGTTTTCCTTTGCTAGCGAAAATTATTACGGTTTTGAAGGATTCGTAAAATTTAGAGGAAATAATTTTGAATTGTATAATTTTAGTAGTCACAAATTTTACAGTGGAAATTATCCAAATTCGCTAACTCAGATTTTTTTAGACAGAGCGATTTACCGCCCTGGGCAAACGGTTTATTTTAAAGTAATTAACACAAAACTGAATGGCGAAAAAGAGACGGTAAACGCCGGGGTTTCTCAGTCGGTTTCGCTGCTTGATGCCAATCGTGAAATTCTTCAAACTAAGGAATTTACGGCGAATGAATTTGGTTCTTACAGCGGAAATTTCGTTTTGCCGCACGGAAAGTTGAACGGGTATTTTTCCATAAAAATCGGTAATGAATACAAAAGTTTCAGGGTTGAAGAATATAAGCGGCCGAAATTTGAGGTGGCTTTTGAGCCGCTGAAAAACGAGTACAAATACGGCGAAACCATTGAACTGAAGGGCAACGCTGCGAGTTTTTCAGGTGTTCCGCTTAGCAATATCGCCGTAAATTTTGAGATTAAAAAGCGGAATATGCGCTGGCGTTATTTCCCGTGGTTTGAGCCAAGGGAAGATAATGAAAATTCAATTCTCGGCGAAACGAAAACCAATGAGCGCGGCGAATTTACAATAAAAATCGACCTGAAAAAAGATGAATCGCTGGAGGGAATTCAGGTGGATAATTTTGAAATTTTAGCGGATGTAACGGACATCAACGGTGAAACGCAGAGCGCAACGAAAACGATAACCGTAGCCAGCGTTTCGCATTACATTTCGGCGGAAAACCTCGGGAAAATTTTCAGCGGTGAAGATGCTAAAATAAAAGTAGAAACCAAGAATTACAGCGGTGAAAATTTACAGAAACCTTACCAAATCAGGCTGGAAAAACTGAGAGAACCGCAGCAGATCTTCCGGGAAAATTTCCGTAGCGAAATTCAGGATTTGCCAAAAATGAGCAGGGAGGAATTCGTAAGAAAATTCCCGAACGACCGCTTCAGCAAGGAAGATTTGACGGAAAACTGGCCTACTGAAAAGTTAATTTTAAACAAAACCCAGCAGCCGTCCGGCAATGCGGAAATCTCGCTGGGTGAGTTGGAAGCCGGAACCTACCGCCTGGAATTTTTCAATGTGGAGGGCAATGATACCATCCGTACGACGCAATATTTCACGGTGTGGGATAAAGCCGGGAAAAATTTCCCGCGCACAATGCTGGAAGTTTTGCCCGAGAAAAAATCCTTTGACCGAGGCGAAAAAGCACGCATTTTCGTTTATTCATCGGTGCTTGATGCTCAGCTGAAAATATTTCTACAAAACGGCGACGGAAATGTAAAACCGCACGAGATTGCGATGAAAAACGGGCTTTACGAATATGCCGTGGAAATTCCGAGGGATGAGAAAATAAAATCCTTACAGCTTGATTTTCAAATCATTGCGTTTAATGATTTTCAAACAAAAACCCTAACGCTGCCGATTAATCAGGAAGATAAATCGCTGAAAATTGAGACAGTAACTTTCCGAGATAAAATCGAGCCGAACTCAAAAGAAAAATGGACGGTGAAAATTTCCGGGCAGAATTCCGAGAAAATAAATGCCGAAGTTTTGGCTACGATGTACGACAAATCGCTGGATAATTTTTCGCCTAACTATTTCAATTGGAGGAAGTTATACCGTGATACAGCACGATTTTATTCCTATGGAAATTCCTGGCAAAAGCTGGAAAAAAGTTATTGGAGGAAAAATTTTAAATACCTGGAAACTTACAGGATTTCCGAGCCGAAATTCCGCTGGTTTAATGAAGGCCTGGAGTACGGAAATGCTGTGGCTTACAGTGCCAATGTGATGTATCAGGCGGCGCCTGCTCCAATGAGTGTCGGCAAAAACAGGACGGCAAAAACGATGGCTTACGCAGAATCAGCGAGAGATCTGGCGGAAACTAAGAAAACGGATTTTGCCGAGAAACCTGCTGATTTAGAGAAAGTTAAGGTGCGACAAAACTTGCAGGAAACGGCATTTTTCTACCCAAATCTTCTTACCGATCAGGATGGCAATGTGCATTTTGAATTCACTTCGCCGGAAGCTTTGACGAAATGGAAGCTGATGTTCTTGGCGCACACCAAAGATGCCCGTGCTGCCACGCTGGAAAAGGATGTGGTAACGCAGAAGGAATTTTCGGTGACGCCGAATTTCCCGAGATTTTTGCGGGAAAATGATGAGATTCAAATTCAGGCGAGGATTTCAAATCTTTCGGCGAAGGCCTTGAGCGGAAGTGCGCAGCTGCAAGTTCTGGATGCCTTTACCAATGAAAATATCACGGAAAAATTCGGGCAGAATTTAGTTCAGAATTTCTCGGTGAATGCCGCGGAAAATAGCGTGGCAAACTGGATTTTAAAAGTGCCATACGGCGTAGAATCTGTGGTTTTAAAAGTGGTGGCAAAGGCTGGAAACTTTTCGGACGGCGAACAGAATGCCGTGGCAATTTTGCCGAACAGGATGCTCATCACCGATGCTCAGCCGATTTTCGTGAAGCAGGGTGAGACGAAAACTTTTACCCTCAAAAATTTAGCAGAAAACCAATCTGCCACCGCTTCAAACTATGCGAACACGCTGGAACTTACCACCAATCCAATTTGGGAAGTAATTTTAGCGCTGCCAAGCTTGAAAGAAGATGCAAATATTTCGGCAGATGTTCAGTTCAACAAATGGTTTGCCGATGTTCTGGCGAGTAAAATTTTTAAACAAAATCCACGGTTGCAAAAGGTTTTTGAAGAATATCAATCGAAAGATTTGCTGAAATCCAACCTGGAGAAAAATCAGGAACTGAAGCAGCTTCTTCTGGAAGAAACACCGTGGGTGTTCCGCAGCAAGCACGAAGCGCAGCAAATGCAGGATTTGGCGAGGCTTTTCGATGCTAATACGATGCGGCAATCCATAAAGACCGACTGGGATGATCTGATGAAATGGCAGAATTCTGACGGTGGATTTTCTTGGGTGAGGAATTCGCCGAGCTCTTATTATGTATCGGTTTACATCCTGAAAAATTTGGGCAGAATTTACGAATGGCTTGGCGGAAATCTGGCGGAATATCAGGCTGGAAGTCAGCGAAAAATGGTGGAAAAACTGGTGAAATATGTTGAGAATGAAGCGCTTAGGTACTACGATTTAGAAAAGAAAAATGTTTGGAATAATTTCGTGCTGGATTATCTGGATGCACGGCATTATTGGGAAAAGGAATTTCCGCTGAAAGGGAAGGGCGCACAGCTGAAAGCGCTGATTATTCAGAAGGCACCAAAAGCGGAAATCCGCGATTTTACTTTTTACGGATTGCACCGTGCTGCGCTGCTTTTCGATTTTTACGGGCTGAAAACGCAGTCGGACAAACTGATGACTTACCTGAAGGAAACCTCGGCGGAAACGCAGACGCAGGGCGTTTACTGGAAGGAAAATCTGAACAGCTGGGGTTGGTATTCATCTAAAATCGTGAATCATTCTGGTGCGCTGGAAGCCTTCCAGAAACTTCGGCCGAAGGATGAAAATTTCATCGAAGAACTGAAAATATGGCTGATAACGCAGAAGGAAGTTTCAAGCTGGGATACCTCGAGAAGCACGGCAGAAGTGATATTCACGATAATGAACAGCGGTAAATCCTGGACTTCGCTGGAAAGCGATAAGGCTACAATAATCTGGGGCGGCAAGCCATTAGCAAATCCTGACGCGAAAGCTACGGGCTATATCAAAACGACGGTGAAACCTGAGATTATCGACAAATCTTTGGCGGAAGTTACCGTTACAAAACCAGGTGCAGGAATTGTGCAGGGCGGCGTTTTCTGGCAGTATTATGAGGATTTGGAAAAGGTAAAATCGAGCGAGAATTATATTTCAATCACGAAGGAAATTTACCGTAAAATCAATACGGAAAATGGCGAGCAGTTGCAAAAAATTTCTGAGCAGACACCGCTGAAAATAGGCGACAGGATATCCGTACGATTGATCCTGAATACCGACAGAAACCTGGAATTTGTGCACCTGAAAGATATGAGGGCGGCAGGTTTTGAACCTGTGGATGTGCTTTCCGGCTATCATTGGAAAAATTCGCTGGGCTACTATCAGAGCACGAAGGATGCGAGCACGAATTTCTACATCCAGTATATGCCGAAAGGCCGCTATGTGTTTGAGTATGAGTTAGTTTGCAATGCGGCGGGCAGTTTTAGCAACGGTTTCAGCACGCTGCAAAATTACTACGCACCGCAGATGAATGCAAGATCGAAAGGCGAAAGGATTTTTATAAGTGATAAATGACGATTAATACCTAATATGAATGCTTGATGCTGAAGCACAGATGTAATTCACTAGTAATCAATCAATTACCATTAATCATCCATTAAAGCCTTCCGGAAAGGCTTCTTCCGGCTTCATCTTCATCACATTCAGAAGAAACCAAGTTTTCAGGAAGCCATAGCCATACGAAAAATGCTGAATGTAGGTAGCAATTACGGCGATTCCTGCTATGCTAATGTTCATCGTGGTGAGCATTGCGTGGAAAAATACGAGCAGCGTGTAAAGGCCGTAAAGCGCCAATACGAAGCCCTGTTTCAGCACGAAGTATTCGATGAATGCGAGGAAATAGCCAATCAAAAACAGCGATGGAAATGCAAAGCTGAGCTTCACGAATTTTGGATGCCTTTGGTTGAGAATCGGCCTTGCGCAGCCAAACTGATACACCTGTTTTGAGAATTTTCCCAAATCCACACGCCTTTTGTGGTAAACCGCAATGCCATCGAAAAACGCCGTGGTAAAGCCATTTTCCCAAAGTTTCATCGATAAATCTGGGTCTTCGCCTACACGCATTTCCGAAAAACCGCCCACTTTCAGAAATACCGATTTTTTCACGCCCATATTGAAGCTTCTCGGCTGAAATTTCGTCACTGCTTTTTTGCTTCCGCGAATTCCGCCGGTTGTAAGTACGGAAGTCATCGCGTAGGAAATCCCTTTCTGCATCAGGTTGAAACCTTTGTGCGCACGGTCTGCACCGCCGAAAGCATCGCACGAAATTTCCGCGATATTTCGCCGCACATTGGCAATGTAATCCTTTTCCAGAATCACATCAGAATCCAGGAAAATCAGCCATTCACCGTTGGATTTTCTCCCGCCGAAATTTCTCGACAAACCAGGGCCAGAATTTTCTTTGCGAAAAAACTGAATTGCCAATATTTCATTAAAAAGCTCAATTGTTGGTAAAAGTGAAATTTGAGAGCCATCGTCCACAACGATGACTTCGAAATCCTTATCAGTCTGAAAAGCCAGCGAATTCAGCAGTTCGAAAAGCTCATCCTTCCGGTTAAATATTGTAATGACGATGGAAAAAGTAGGTTTCACAAATTATTGGTTATCAGTAAATTTCTTTTTTTTAGAGCCTTCATACATTTCGTATTGCAGGAATCTTGTTTCCAGTTTTCCGTTGAAAAGTTTGATTTTTCGTGAAGGCCTAAGTCCGATTTTTTTCGCAGCTTCAAGGTCAGAAGTGATAATCCAGGCCAAAGTATTAGGGTATTGATTTTTGAAGGTATCGCCTATTTTTTTGTAAAAATCGTAATCCTGAATTTTCATCCGTTCATCGTATGGTGGATTGAAAACTATCAGCAAAGGAAAATGTTTTTTTTTCGTATCGAAGAAATTTCTCTGCTCTATTTCAATTACATCCTCAAGTTCTGCCGCTGCAATATTTTTCCGCGCATTATCAATTGCCTCATTATCAGTATCATAGGCAATAATTTTCCCGCTGAATTCCTGAATTCTATTTAGGCGGAAATTCTTGATTTTCGTGAAAAGTTCGTCGTCATAATTTTTCCAGTTTTGGAAACCGAAGGATTCCCGGAAAATCTGCGCCGGAAGTTCCATCGCCATCATTGCCGCTTCGATGGGCAGGGTTCCGCTGCCACACATTGGGTCCAGGAAGTTGCCTTTGCCGTCCCAGCCTGCGATTTGAAGCATTCCTGCTGCCAGAACTTCGTTCAGCGGCGCTTTGCCCTGCGCTTTTCGGTAGCCTCTTTTGTATAGCGGTTCACCGGAAGAATCAAGCGAGATGGTCACCAAGTCTCTGTCGATATGCAGGTGAAATTTGATGTCCGGATTTCTCGTATCGATGTCCGGTCTTCTGTGGAATTTTTCCTGAAAAAAATCCACGATGGCGTCCTTCATTTTCAGCGTCATAAAGCGGGAATGCGTGAAGCGGTCGGAATTTACCGTGGCATCAATGGCGAAAGTTTGGGACACATCCATAAATTCCGACCAGTCAAAACGCGCCAATGTGTCATAAAATTTTTGCTCATTGAAGGCCTTGAATGAAAATATCGGAACCAGGATTTTCACTGCCGTTCTTGCGGAGTAATTGATTTTGTAGAGAAATCCCAAATCGCCGGTGCAGCTTACAGCGCGGTTTTTCGCCGCCACATTTCTGCCGCCCAACTTTTGGATTTCCGCTGCCAGCACTTCTTCCAGCCCGAAAAATGTTTTTATTTGAATTTCCAGATTTTCCGTATCCACAATTTTACTTTTCGCAAAGACAAATTTACTCTAAATTTGCAGAATTGTGGTTGAAGTTCTGTTGATTCTCAGCGTGGTTATCGGCGCTTTAGTGGGTGCGAAGTTTGGCCGCCAGAAAGTTTTGGCGAAAAACCTGCTCATTTTTGCGGCGGGCTTTCTCATCGCCATTTGTCTGAACGAAGTCTTCCCAAGCGTTTATTCATCGGGAATTCACGGCATCGGGATTTTCGTGATAGTTGGCGTTTTGCTGCAGCTGGTTTTGGAAAGTTTAACGAAAGGCTTTGAGCACGGCCACATTCATCACGGCGATTCCCAAGGCATTCTGCCGCTTTCGCTGATGATAGGGCTCGTTGTTCACGCCTTTATCGAAGGCATACCATTGGCGGAAAATCCGCGCGAAATTTCGCCCTACCTTCTCGGGATTTTGTTCCACAACCTGCCCAGTTCCTTTGTGTTGGGCGCCTTCCTTTTCGGTTCGAAAAAAATCAAATTCGGCGGAATGCTCACCGTGGCACTTTTTGCAATCGCTTCGCCGCTTGGTATGTGGCTTGGCCGCTTTTTCGATGCATCGCTTCAGCCGTATTTTCTGGCGGTAGTTGGCGGAATCTTCCTGCACATCGCATCCGCCATCATTTTTGAATCGAATAAAAATCATAATATCGATTGGCAGAAAATTCTGCTCGTGGTTTCCGGCATAGCCTTAGCCTTGCTTAGCCACAATTTCCATTACCATTAACAAAAAAAAACTTCGGATTTTCGCCCGAAGTTATTCGCTAAATTCTCATAAAATATTAAAATCTCCAGCCGAGCGTTACTGTAAAGTTGTTTTGGGTATTCTTCACCTCGGATACTACGGATCCGTCGTTCCCGAAATAGCCGTTTGGATTAGAATAATTTGTGGAAAAATATTGCGTGCCTGCCGGGTCATTTCCATACAGGAAAGGGTTGGAAAATTTAGAGCTGATATTCTGGTAAGCCGCATCCACATAAAATGATTTGAAATCATAGCCCAGCCCGATGCCAAAAGTGTTGCGCGTGCCAGCGTAGAGATTGTCGTACTTCACCTGGCTTGCCGTGTTGTTTTGCGCCACGGTGTAAAGGTTTCTGTCGCCAAAAGGATTGGAGGCAAATCCATAACCACCACGAATTCTGAACTGATTAATTCGGTATTCCGCTCCTGCGCGCACCTCCGTGCTGTTTTTTCCGTCCTCGAAAAAGCTGTTCAGTTCATCCTCCAAGTCCTTATCTCCGGTGGTGAATTTCGGTTTGCTGATGCCTTGGATTAAATCCACATTGAAGGCAAAATTTTTCGAAGGCACAATTGCCGCACTTGCCGAAAGCTTCATCGGGGTGCGTAAATCGCGTGATTCAGTATAAAGTCCATCGTCATTGGAGTTTACAGGGCTGTAGTAATAATAGCTTCTGTCGATATTCCACCAGGTGGGAGTTTCCAGCGCCAGCCCCAGGCGGATTTGGTTATTGATTTTACCAATCACGCCTATGTTGGCAGAAAATCCGGTTCCGTCTTCCCCGTAGGGCGTGTATTGTTTGAAGTAGCTGTCAGTTAAATTTTCTGCCACGGAGCGCATAGACGCAGTATCGTATTGGTCGATGCTCGCATTATGAAGGTTCAAACCGATACCGAAATAGAGTCTGTGATCGTAATTTGCACCCGCAGCCAGGGTAGTTTTAGCCACATTTCCCGTTCTATCATACGCGTGACGCACAAATTGGAGCTGATCCTCTGGGAACTGGAAGGTGATGCTGTTCTGCCCACGGCTCTCGAGATATTCTTCCGCGGATTTCGAGGAAAAACTAAATCCGAGATTCACATTTTTAATCTTCGTGTTGCCGCCCTCCGTGTTGAAAACAAGGATGCCACCAGCCTGCCCGACATTAGCATTGTTAATTTTAAAGCTGTTGCCCTCACCGAAGAGGGTGCTTTCATTTTTATTACTCTGAATGAGTAGAGACGCCGATACTTCGCTGGCGATGGCAACTCCCACACCGGCAGGGTTCACATTTACGGAGCTGATATCCCCACCAAGGGCGCCCATAGCTCCAGCCATTGCATTGTATTTTGCGGAGCCCTGGGGTGTGGTATCATAGACTTCCATCGCATTCCTGACGGTAGAGACATCCTGCGCCCAAGCAGTGCTGAATGCAGCGGTAAGGAATGCTGCTGCTATACTTTTTTTAAACATTTTTGAATTTGTAAAGTTATTTTAAAATTATCTGCTGCCCCCGGTACGGAAACCTCCGGTACGGCTTCCGCCTGTACTGCCGCCACCATAGTTCCCGTTGTAGCCGCCGGTTTGATAGCTGCCGGAGGAACGGTAAGAGTTATCCCGGTAGGTGTCGCTGCGCTGCTGCGAAGGAGTTTCTCGGTAAATACTTCTATTACCCATCCCGTCGGATCTGCTCCTATCCGCGCCACTATATGGGCGCTGCCCCTGCGGGTAGCTGGTGCGGAATCCTGCATCCCTACCGGAGTATGCCGGCTGAGATGCTGAGGAACTTCTCCCGTTATTGCCGTCAGTTGGATAGCTGTTTGGCCCGACATTTCTGCGCGGAACACTATAGCGGTAAGGTACGCCATACCCATAATAATCATAATAGTATGGGCCATAATACGGCGAATAGTAGTAAGGAGAATAATAATAAGGTCGATAGCCATAGAACCCTCCGTAAAATGGATCACCATACCAATATGGATTTACACCATAGCCATAATATCCACTATACCACGGGCTACCCCAGCCAAAACTCATCCCGAACCTGCCGCCATAATAAGGGTGCCCCCAGCCGTAGCCAAAGCTACCATACCACGGCGCATAGGCGCTTCCCCAGCCGCTATATTGGGTCTCGCTTCCCGCATATTCTCCCCAGTCGGAGTCGGATTTTTTCTCGTTCCAGTTGCGCCTATAGCCCTTTCTGCCATAGCGGGCTATATCTTCCTCGGTTTCCGGCCTTGCGCTGTAGTCATAATTTTCATCCACCCTATTGCCGGCGTAGCCCTTGTATGTGCCTTGGGGTACGGTATCCCGGCTCGGGTCGTAATACACACCGTCGGTCTCGCTGTATCCGTTCATATAGGATCCGCAGGATGCGAGGAGTAGGCCGGCGGAAAATGCCAGAAAAGAATTTTTCAGATTTCTTTTTAAAAATTTATCAAAGATATTTTTTTCCATGATGTCAGAAAAATGTATTTCAATTATCTTTGCACAAAAGCCAAAACTGTACCATATTTATAATATGTCAGTTTGCAATTCGCTTCTGGCTTTTGATTTAAAATTAAAGGAAAAGTTAAATTTTATGACAAAATTAACGACCCGTGCGGAAGATTATAGCAAATGGTATAACGAACTGGTGGTAAAAGCCGACCTGGCGGAAAATTCCGGTGTGCGTGGGTGTATGGTCATCAAGCCCTACGGCTACGCCATCTGGGAAAAAATGCGGGATGAGCTGGACAGAAGGTTTAAGGAAACCGGACACCAGAATGCATACTTTCCGCTGTTTGTGCCGAAAAGCCTTTTCGAAGCGGAAGAGAAAAATGCCGAAGGCTTCGCTAAGGAATGTGCCGTGGTTACACATTACCGCCTGAAAAATGATGCCGAAAATCCAGGGAAATTAATCGTGGATCCGGAAGCCAGGCTGGAAGAAGAGCTGATTGTGCGCCCAACTTCCGAAGCCATCATCTGGAACACTTACAAAAACTGGATTCAGAGCTACCGCGATTTGCCGATACTCATCAACCAGTGGGCGAATGTTGTACGCTGGGAAATGCGTACGAGGCTGTTCCTTCGCACCGCAGAATTCCTTTGGCAGGAAGGGCACACGGCGCATTCCACCAGGAAAGAAGCGATGGAAGAAACCGAGAAAATGCTGGAAGTGTACGCCGATGTTGCGGAAAATGTGCTTGCCGTACCGGTAATTCGCGGCGTGAAAACGCCGAGCGAAAGATTTGCCGGCGCCGATGAAACCTACTGCATAGAAGCGATGATGCAGGACGGCAAAGCGCTTCAGGCTGGGACATCGCATTTCCTTGGGCAGAATTTTGCCAAAGCCTTCGATGTGAAATTTACAAATAAAGAAGGTCAGCTGGAATATGCGTGGGCAACTTCCTGGGGCGTTTCCACAAGGCTGATGGGCGCTTTGATAATGGCACATTCCGATGATAATGGCCTAGTGCTTCCACCGAAATTAGCGCCAATTCAGGTGGTAATCGTGCCGATTTTTAAGGGTGAAGAGCAATTAAACCTAATCCGTGAAGTGGCGGATAAAATCGTGGCAGAGCTGAAACAAAAAGGCATCAGCGTGAAATTTGATGACGATGACCAAAACAAGCCCGGCTGGAAATTCGCAGAATACGAGCTAAAAGGCGTGCCGGTAAGAATTGCGATGGGTGCAAGGGATTTGGAGAACCAAACCGTGGAAGTTGCACGCCGTGATACATTGACGAAGGAAGTAAAACCGCTGGAAAATATTGCAGAAAATATTGCGCAACTTCTGCAGGAAATTCAGGACAATATATATAGGAAGGCTCTGAAATTCCGCGAGGAAAATATTACCAAGGTGGATACTTACGAAGAATTTAAAAAAGTGCTGGAAGAGAAGGGCGGCTTTATTTCCGCGCATTGGGACGGCACAGCGGAAGAAGAGGAGCAAATCAAGGAAGAAACGAAGGCTACCATCCGCTGCATTCCTCTGGATAATGATTTGGAGGAAGGCGTTTCCTTAATCAGCGGAAAACCATCGAACCAACGGGTGATTTTCGCGAAAGCGTATTAAGTTAACATAAACTTAATATAAATTTCAAAAGAAAATATGACATTTTTCAGTTTTTGGAATAATAATTGCTAAGATTCACCAGAAAAACAAATTATTATGTCAGTAAATTTAATTGATCTAATCAAAGGACAACTTGGTCCTGCCCTGATTACTCAGGCATCAACGCAATTTGGCGAAAGTGAATCCGGAATCAGCAAAGCGATTAGCGGACTGCTTCCTGCAGTGGTTGGCGGTATGGCTAGAAATGCATCAAACCCTACGCTTCTTGATGCAATTTTTGGTTCTGCAAGCCAGGGCTATCTAAACAACCTTGTCGGAGGCACTTCTGATAACTCCGTAATCTCAGCAGTACTGAATACGATTTTCGGCGGCAGAGCTAGTGATTTATTTTCATCTGTAGCATCTTTTGCAGGTGTAAATAACTCTACTGTGAATTCCCTTGCAAATATGGTGACAGGCGCTACGCTGGGTACTGTAAGCAAGTATGCATCTGATCAGAATCTTGACAGAGCGGGCGTTTCCAGACTGCTAGAGCAGCAGAAATCTCATGTTTCCGCACTTCTTCCTGCTGGTCTTTCACTTGCTAGCCTTGGTCTGGGTGATTTTACAACCTCTACAACAAACAACAATCTAAAAGATAAAACTATGAACACAAACAACCAAGGCAATCCTGATGTAAACAGAGCAGGCAACACGCATGTAAATGTGGACAGAAAGGATAACAATTCAATCTGGAAGTGGCTTCTTCCGCTTCTTCTGCTTCTTCTCGCAGGATGGTTCCTTTGGAAGCAGTGCGATAAGAAAAATCCTGAAACCCCTATGCAGCCGGCTGATTCCACAGTTGTTGTAGAAGATTCTACTATGGTAGATACAGCAGCCGTTACAGCTCCTGCTAACCGTGGAGAACTTCAGGACATTGACCTAAACGGTACCGCTCTCAGAGGCTATCCTAATGGTCTTGAACAGAGAATGATTTCTTACCTTCAGAGCGGTCAATACGCAAATGCCAACGAAGAAGGTCTGAAAGCTGTATGGTATGATTTTGATAATGTAAACTTCGTACACGGCTCTAAAGATCAGCTAGAGGCTGGTTCTGAAGCTCAAATTGAAAACCTTGCTAAGATCCTGAAAGCGTATCCTGATGCTAAAGTTAAAATTGGAGGCTACACTGATAAAACAGGTAATGAAGCCGTCAACAAAGAAATTTCTCAAGGAAGAGCGAACTTTATTAAGTCTCAGCTTGAAAAATATGGTGTAGGTTCACAAGTAACTGGCGCTGAAGGTTACGGATCAGAATTCGCTACAGTTGATGCTTCTGCTTCTGACGCTGAAAGAGCTAAAGACAGAAAAATGGCTGTAAGATTCTCAAAATAATTAATTTCACACTATACTCAACTCCCGGCCTTGGTCGGGAGTTTTTTTGTGACTAATTGTCCACATACAAAATTTGGCAGATTCTTTGTCATATTAAGATTTATAAAATTTAAATTATGAATGAAAATCAAGAATTGCCAGAAGAGCAAATAGATATTAACCAAGCGCATCCTGCAACGGAAGGGGCAAGAGAAGAACCATCTACGGAAGAGAATCAAAAATCTGTAGAAGATTTACTTTCCGAGGAAAAAGATAAGTATGTAAGACTATATGCTGAATTTGAAAATTACAAAAAGCGAACTGCGAAGGAGAAACTCGAGTTTTTCCAATTTGCTAATCAGGATATGATGGTTTCTATGCTCGCGATTTTGGATGATTTTGAGCGGGCACTAAAGGAGATCTCAAAAACTGGTAATGAAGATCTGGTGAAGGGTGTAGAACTCATCTACCAAAAATTTAAAAATAAACTTACAGAAAAAGGCTTGCAGACAATGGAGGTAAAACCCGGAGATGACTTTGATGTGGAGCACCACGAAGCTATTACGCAAATTCCCGCCCCATCCGAAGAGTTGAAAGGCAAGATTGTAGATGTGGTAGAAACTGGCTACATCCTGAACGGTAGGGTAGTCCGTTTTGCGAAGGTAGTAATCGGGCAGTAATTTTTCTAAAACAGTGGGATGGCAAAAAGAGATTATTACGAAATTTTAGAAGTACCGAAAACTGCGACGGCCGAAGAGATAAAAAAAGCTTACCGGAAGCAGGCGGTAAGGTACCACCCGGATAAAAACCCAGGCGATGCCGTGGCAGAGGAAAAGTTTAAGGAGGCTGCGGAAGCCTATGAAATCCTCAGCGATCCAAATAAGCGTGCTCGCTACGATCAGTACGGCCATGCCGGCGTAGGTGGTGCAGGAGGCTTCGGCGGGGGCTTCGGCGGCGGTATGAGTATGGAAGATATTTTCAGCCAGTTTGGGGATATTTTCGGCGGGCATTTTGGTTTCGGTGGTGCTGGTGGTGGAAGGCCTCAGCAGGTGCGCGGCTCCAATTTGCGGGTACGCATCAAGCTTAATCTTGAGGAAATGATGGGTGGCGCGCAGAAAGTTATCAAAGTAAAACGCTTGAAAATGGCTGATGGGGCCACTTCCAAAACTTGCCCTGCTTGTGGTGGTTCGGGAGTTCAGCTCAAAGTTGTCAATACAATGTTCGGGCAGATGCAGAGCCAGCAGACTTGTGCTACTTGCCAGGGAGTAGGGAAAGTTGCTGATTATATCCCGGCGGGAGCGGATGCCCAAGGTCTTATTAAAGAAGATGAGGAAGTTACAATCAGCATACCGCCAGGTGCCCGGGAAGGGGTTCAGCTTAGCGTGCGAGGTAAAGGAAATGATGCGCCGTTTGGCGGTATTCCCGGCGATCTACTTGTTTTGATAGAAGAGGAGGAACACGAGAGCATTAAGCGGGAGGGGGATAATCTGCATCAGGAAGTTTACATCTCCTTTGCAGAGGCAGCTCTCGGAACTTCGAAGGAAATACCGACAGTGGGTGGAAAGGCCAAAGTAAAAATAGATCCTGGCACGCAGTCAGGAAAAATTCTCCGATTGAACGGGAAAGGCTTGCCAAGTTTGGAGAGCTATGGTAAAGGCGATATGTTTGTGCATATTAATGTATGGACCCCGCAGCACCTTACCCCCGAGCAAAAAGAATTCTTCGAACGCCAGCTGAAAGAGGGCGAGATGAAGGCAGAACCCTCAGGAAAGGAGAGAACATTTTTCGATAAAGTAAAAGATTTATTCAGCTAAAACAAAATCCCGCAGCAAGTTTGCGGGATTTTGTTATAATCCTTCAAAATGGCTAAGCTCCTCCCTTAGCCAGTCAGGAATGGTTTCAGATTTTTTTGTAGTCATATCGATATAGACATTTACATTTTTGCCGATAGCGTGCAGTACCTGCTCTCCATCTTTACCAGTACTCACGATCGCATATTCCATATCAAAACTTTTATTGGAAATGCCGAATACCCTGGTTTTTATTACTGGATCCTTGGTGAATGGATTTATTTCTTTAAAATAATCGCATTCAATGTGGGCGATTACAAACATATGCTTAGTCCAGTCCCAGGATTTGCTCGCTGTATTCATATACTCACCTCTTGCGATTTGAAAATATTCAAAATACAGAACATTATTAATATGGCCCAGCGCATCCATATCATTCCAGCGAATGGGAACGGGCATAGAAAATTTAAAATTAGACAGGTCGGTAGATTGAGATGCCATAAATAATTTTTCGTAAAAATAAAAAAACCGCCTGAATTTCAAGCGGAATTTTTTACAAAATATTTAAATATATCAGTCTCTTTTTCTTTCAAGCACTTCATCTACCATACCCATTTCCTTTGCTTCCTGAGAGGTCATCCAATAATCACGGTCGGAGGCCTTTTCCACCCAATCGTAGCTTTGCCCAGAGTGTTGGGAGATGATTTCGTATAGTTCCTTTTTCAGCTTCAGCATTTCGCGCAAATTAATTTCCATATCCGAGGCTACACCCTGTGCCCCGCCAGAAGGCTGATGGATCATCACCCTTGAATGCTTCAGCGCGCTGCGTTTCCCTTTTTCGCCGGCTACCAGCAGAACGGCGCCCATCGAGGCTGCCATCCCGGTACAAATCGTCGCTACATCAGGCTTGATGATTTGCATCGTGTCGTAAATGCCCAGCCCTGCATAAACGCTTCCACCAGGCGAATTGATGTAAATCTGGATATCCTTCGCGGAATCTGCACTTTCAAGGAACAGAAGCTGCGCCGTCACAATATTTGCCACCTGATCATCGATTCCCGTCCCCAGAAAGATGATGCGATCCATCATCAGGCGGGAAAATACATCCATCTGTGCCACATTCATCCGGCGCTCTTCCATAATGTAGGGCGTCAAATTCGTCGGGCCATACATTCCTAAATATTGGTCAGTCGCCAAACCGCTGTTGCCAAGATGCTTTACCGAGAAATCTCTAAACTCTTTTCTAATGTCCATTTGTCTAAAATCTGTTGCCTGTTCTGTCGCAAATTTTATTCCTAATCTATTTTATGTCATTTTGTCATAATATCCGATGGAGTTCAGCGTCCATCGTGCGGCGAAGCCCATTTAGCCTCATTATTTTTGAGTAAATATCCTCTTGATTTTCCGTCTCAGACGCAGATATGGAATTTTTAAGCTTTTCAATGAGCTCCAGTACGAAGGCTCTTTTGTGACGGATTAATACATCAGAGACAAGTTTTGGCACCACCTCGTTTTCTTTGCTGAAATAAATGTCGTATTTTTTCCAGTTGCTAGTTTCATAAGGCTCAATTAATGAATCCGCAACCTTTTCGCTAAGGCCTTCTTCCATCAGTGATAGAAAGAATTTCCCAGTTCTCAGCTCACCGTTTTCCACGCCTGCGGCTATTTCGCCGATAATTTTCTTGTTGAGTTCCGACTGAATTTCGTAGCCGTCTTCATCAAAGTGCGCCAGGATTTTTTCAATTACGGTAATCTGGAAACTCTCGCCGTTTTCATCTTTTTCGGTCAAAAGATAATCCCCGTATTTCAGCATCAGTTCCACCAGTTTTTCTTCAAGAATCAGCAATGGATTTACCGTTGGCGTTTCTGGAACGATTGCTAATTTTTCCGGTTTTTCATTTCTTGGCTGAGCTGTATATTGCTGATTTTTAATGCTTTGCAATGCTTTCAGCTCATTGAATAATGCGCGCTCCGTAAGGTCAAATTTCTGCGCAACTTCCTTCAGGTAAATTTCCTGCTTTAGCGAATTTTTCACAAAAGCTATGGATTTCACGATGTCCCTTATCGCTGCCGCTTTTTTTATCGGGTCATCATTCGCTTCGCTCAGCAGAATCTCCGCCTTGAAATTGATGAAATCTTGCGCTGAGGAATTGATAAAATTTTCCACGAATTCTTGCGAATTCTTTTTTGCGAAAGAATCCGGATCTTCGCCTTCAGGGAAGAGTAAAACGCGGATGTTCATCCCTTCGGAAAGCAGCATATCGATGCTTCGGAAGCTTGCTTTTATCCCGGCTTTATCACTGTCGAAAAGTATCGTTACATTTTCCGTAAGCCGCTTGATTAGCTTGATTTGCTCGGTGGTTAGGGATGTTCCGGAGCTTGCCACCACATTTTCAATTCCGGACTGATGCAGCGAAACCACATCCATATAGCCTTCCACTAGAAGGCACAAATCCTGCCGGGAAATCGCCTGCTTGCTTTGGTTTAATCCATATAAAACATTGGATTTGTGGTAAATTTCCGTTTCCGGCGAATTGAGATATTTCGCAGTTTTGGTGTTATTTTTTAAGATTCTTGCACCGAAGCCTAAGACCCTTCCGCTAAAACTGTGGATTGGGAAAATCACCCTTTCCCGAAATCTGTCGATGCCTTTTTCATTGTAATCCGGAAAAATCGAAAGCCCGGATTTTTCGAGAATTTCTTTGGAATAGCCTTTGTTCAGGGCAAATTCCGTGAAGGCATTTTTCCGTTCCGGCGAATATCCCAGCTGAAATTTTCTAATGGTGGCATCGTTCAGGCCGCGCTCACGAAAGTACGAAAGCCCAATGCTGCGGCCTTCTTCCGTATCGTGCATCTGACTTTGGAAAAATTCGTTCGCCACTTCGTGAATTTTGTACAGCAAATCCCGATCGGTTTGTGCCTGCCGCTCTTCGTCCGTCAGTTCGCGGCGGTCTTCCTCCACCTCAATGCCGTATTTTTTCGCGGCGTAGCGCAGTGCTTCAGGATAGGTGAAATTTTCAATTTCCATCAGGAAGGAAATCGCCGTGCCGCCTTTTCCGGTGGAGAAATCTTTCCAGATTTGCTTGCTTGGCGAGACCACGAAGCTTGGCGTTTTCTCGTCCTGAAAAGGGCTCAGGCCTTTCAGGTTGGAGCCCGCCCTTTTCAGCTGCACATATTCACCCACGATTTCTTCCACACGAATCGCGCTGAAAATCTTATCAATCGTCTGCTTGGAAATCACGGGATAAAATTAAGATTTTAGGTTGAGATTTGGTTTTGTGGTTAGGAAGTTATTGTGCTGATGAAGGTTATGATGTTAGGAAGCTTGCCGAAGGGCAATCCTAAATCTAAAATCTAAATTCTACCTTTGCGGAATGAAATCCATTCAGATAAAGGCCGAGCCGTTTTTCGATTTACTGAAACAGAAAGACGCATCAATGTGGGAAATATTTTCCCAAATGATTGAAAATGAGGAAGTTGAAATTATATTCTTGGATAATGATGAGAAGATTCTCTTCACCTATATTCTGCCAGGCAATCCCGAAAAATTAGAAGCGGACCGAAAACTTTTCGCTGAAGAATTCGCACAAAAAATCGCCCAGCAGAACTGAGCGATTTTTCATATTTTTTGATAGTATTTTGATTAATTGCTAAATCTCTGAATTTCTTAATTCCTTAATTCTTTTTCGGCGGATAATTCGCCATAATTTCCGCTACAATCTGCGGAATTTCCTTCTGCTTGGATTTTGGCGAATCCACATTAATTCCCGAGCCAATGCCCTGCCAAACCAGTTTCTGAGTTTGCGCATCAATCATATCAATCACCAGGGCACCACGGTTGTAAGAATTCGTCCAAGTTCTGCCGAAGCCCACGCCAAAACCGTACGGGTAGCCGTAGCCATACACACCATAGTACGGCGCAGATTGCACATCGTTCACAAGTTTGTGGCTCGCCTTAATGTTGATAATCACATCAGGGTTTTCCGCCGGCATCAGCCCTTTGGATTGCAGCTGGCGCGAAAGCTCGTTCAGCACCCGGTCCTTATCTATGTCATTGATATTCAGGTCGTCTATCCGCAGTTTGTAGGATTTGTACTGGTTAAAATTTGCAGTTTGGGCATAATCTGAACGCACCTGGAATGGGCTGCAGGAAGCCAGCAAAAGCGTGGCCGCAGCAATGATGAAGAGCAAGTATTTTTTCATAATTCTAAATTATTGATTTTTCCGAAAACTGTCCGTTTTTTTGTCATATCCATAAGGGCAGTGCTTGCAGCCGCTTTTGCAGCAGTAGCCTCGTTTCAGGTGGTAGGCTTCCGTGAAAACCTTGTAGCCCTGCTCATTATAGTAAAAATCTTCACCTTCTTTGATTGGCGATTGTTTCATAGGTTAAAATTAGCAAAGAAAATTTAAATTTGCCTGATGATCATCGTGCTTACCAAAATTCTCAAAAACTCCCGAATCAACGGGATTACGCTGTTCCCGTTCATTTTCATCAAAAACCGTGCTGATTTGAGAAACGCCGTGCTCATCAACCACGAAAAAATTCACCTGAGACAGCAGGCAGAATTGCTCGTCATCCCGTTTTACATTTGGTATGTTCTGGAGTATTATTATCTCTACTACAAACTGAAAGACAATTACTTAGCCTACAAAAGCATCAGCTTTGAAAGGGAGGCCTTCGCCAAGGAAGATGATTTGAACTACCTGAAAAATCGCAAAGTTTTTTCCTTCTGGAAATACCGGCTTTAGCCCAGCTTTTTGCGGAAGGGATGGCTTTCGGCAAGCGAAAAACGCTATATTTGCAAAGTTTAAGGCTATGAAAAGAAGGACGATAAAGGATCTGCTGCAGGATTATAAAAAGCAGCTGCACCACGAAGTTTCTGTGAGTGGATGGGTGCGCACTTTCCGCTCGAACCGCTTTATTGCGCTGAACGACGGCTCTACGATGGAGAATATCCAAATCGTGGTGGATTTTGAAGTCTTCGGCGAAGAGTTGATTAAGAACATCAAAACCGCATCTTCGCTGGAAATTTCCGGCGAACTGGTAGAAAGCCAGGGTGCTGGGCAAAGCGTGGAAATCCTGGCGAAGCAAATAAAAATCCTGGGCGATAATTTTTCGGAAGAGATGGAGAAAACCGTGCTCCAGCCGAAAAAGCACTCGCTGGAAATTCTGCGGGAGCAGGCTCATCTTCGCTTCCGCACCAATCTTTTCGGCGCAGTTTTCCGCGTGAGAAGCGCCATCAGCTTTGCCATTCATCAGTTCTTCCACCAGAATCATTTCTTTTACATCCATACCCCTTTGATTACAGGTGCAGATGCGGAAGGTGCGGGCGAAATGTTCCGCGTTACCAATTTTGATTTGGAAAATATTCCGCGGACTGAAAACGGCGGAATTGATTTTTCCGAAGATTTTTTCGGGAAGAAAACTTCGCTTACAGTGAGCGGTCAGCTAAATGTGGAAACCGCAATGATGGGCCTTGGCAGGGTTTATACTTTTGGGCCTACTTTCCGTGCGGAAAATTCTAACACGGCAAGGCACCTTGCGGAATTCTGGATGGTGGAGCCGGAAGTTGCGTTCAATAATCTGGAGGATAATATTGATTTGGCGGAGGATTTTTTGAAATTCGTCATCAGGTATGTTCTAGAAAACTGCCGGGCCGATTTAGAATTTTTGGACAAAAGATTTGCCGAAGAACAAAAGCAGAAACCGGAAAAAGACAGGGCGAAGCAAGGCCTGATAGAAAAGCTGGAAAGTGTAACCAGCAAGCGTTTCCGCAGGGTTTCTTATACGGAAGCCATCGATATTTTGCTGAATTCTAAGGAAAATAAGAAAGGAAAATTCCAATTCCCGATTGAAAGCTGGGGTGCAGATTTGCAGAGCGAGCACGAAAGATTTTTGGTGGAAAAGCACTTCGAAAGCCCGGTGGTTCTGTTCGATTACCCGAAGGAAATCAAGGCGTTTTATATGCGCCTGAACGAAGACGGGAAAACCGTGGCAGCTATGGATGTGCTGTTCCCAGGAATCGGCGAAATCATCGGAGGTTCCCAAAGGGAAGAGCGGCTGGAAATTCTGCAAAAGAAAATGCACGAAATGCAGGTGGACGAGGAGGAGCTGTGGTGGTACCTGGATACGAGAAAGTTCGGCTCTGTACCGCATTCTGGCTTCGGACTTGGGCTGGAAAGACTGGTGCTTTTTGTAACGGGGATGAGCAACATCCGCGATGTGATACCTTTCCCAAGAACGCCGAAAAGTGCGGAATTTTAACAGAAGATAAATTTACCGGAAATCTTCCGGGCGATACTACTGATGCTAAAACAAAATTTACAACTCAAACTCGGGCAGAAATTAGCGCCGCAGCAAATACAGCTGATGAAGCTGATACAGCTGCACACCCTGGAATTTGAGGAAGAACTCGAGAGAGAGCTGGAGGAAAATCCTGCGCTGGAAAAAGTGAGCGAGGACGAAGGGGAGGACGAGAACTACGATGAACTGGGCGATGAATACGAGGACGAAGGCTCGGAAAGCATCGAGACGGATTTCGATGTGGATGAGTACCTTTTCGATGATGAGCCGAGCTACAAAACCGCATCAAGCAATTATTCGCCGGACGATGAGGAATACAATAATGAGAGCTTTCTGACGGAGGGCCAGACGATGTACGATTACCTGATTGAGCAAATCCGCTTGGTAAACATTGAGGACGAGGATTTGCAAATCGCGGAATATCTCATCGGGAACCTGGATAACGATGGCTATTTAAGGCGGGACATCAAGGCTGTGACGGACGATTTGGCGTTTTCGCAGGGCATCTACACCACGAAGGAAAAGGTGCAGGATGTTCTGGAAAATTATGTCCAAAAATTGGATCCACCTGGCGTAGGCGCAAGAGATCTGCAGGAATGCCTGCTGCTGCAAATCGAGAAGAAAGTGAGCGCAGATAAGGCTATAACGCTGGCTGCCAACATTCTTCGCAACCAATTTGATGCGCTGACCAACAAGCATTACAACAAGATAATGCAGAAGTACGATGTGGACGAGGATGACCTTCGTGATGCGCTGGATGTGATTTCCAAACTATCGCCAAAAGTGGGCGGAAACTTTGATACTCAGACGATTACGATCAACCAGGAAATTATTCCGGACTTCGTGATTCAGGTGAAAGACGGCGAGGTAATTCCGCTGCTGAACAGTAAAAACGCACCTACCTTGCGCGTTTCTGAAGAGTATAAGGAAGTGCTGCAGACCTATTCTCACGACAAGAAATCGCCGGAACATAAGCAGGCAGCGCTGTTCATCAAGCAAAAGCTGGACGCTGCGAAATGGTACATAGATGCCATAAACCAGCGGCAAAATACGCTGATGCAGACGATAACTGCCATCGTGAAACTGCAGAAGGAATATTTTCTAACCGGTGACGAAAAAACATTGAAACCTATGATCCTAAAGGATGTAGCGGATATTACCGGTTTTGATATCTCTACGATTTCCCGTGTAGTGAAAAGTAAATATGCTGATACGCCGAACGGAATTCTTTACCTGAAGGATTTATTTTCCGATAGTTTGACGAATGATGACGGTGAGGAAGTTTCCACGAAGGAAATCAAGACGCACCTTCAGGAAGCCATAGACAATGAAAATAAGCGAAAGCCTTATACAGACGATGCTCTGGTGGCAATTCTGAAGGAGAAAGGTTTCAATATCGCACGGCGCACCATCGCAAAATACCGCGAGCAAATGAACATTCCTGTGGCAAGATTACGGAAGGAATTGTAATTATGAATTTTTCAATATTTGAGCGAAAAAAATGCGAAATTCAAATTCAGGAAGTTCTGGCGCTGAACGGTGTCAGAATCTTTATTAAAAGGGAAGACCAGATTCATCCGCAGATTTCTGGGAACAAATTTTGGAAACTTTACTTCAACCTGAAAAACTACCTTGAAACAAAACCGGAAAATCCTATGGTGATTTCTTTTGGCGGTGCTTTTTCCAACCATATTTCTGCGCTCAGTTTTGCAGCGAAGAATTTGAGTATCAAAAGTTTAGGAGTAATTCGTGGTGAAGAATTGTCAAGGAAAATTCAGGAAAATCCGACGCTAAAATTTGCGGAAGAAAACGGAATGCAGCTCAGATTTGTCTCACGGGAAATTTACCGCCGCAAAGATATTTTAACCGAAAATCTTCAGCGTGAATTTCCAGATGCACTGATAATTCCGGGAGGCGGAACGAACGAAGCCGCAGTTTTGGGCGTGAAAATGATGCTGGATGAGCGGACGAAACATTTTGATTATCTTTGCTGTGCGGTAGGAACCGGCGGAACTTTGGCCGGTATTTCTCGATTTGCGGAAGCGCATCAGAAGGTGTTGGGTTTTCCCGTGGTGAAGGACGATTCCTTGAAACGGAAAATAGCGGAACTTTCGGGCAGGGAAAATTTTGAAATGATTCCAGCAGATTTCGGCGGTTACGGTAAAATCAGCGATGAAGTGGTGAACTTTATTAACGATTTTTACCAAAGAACGAAAATTCCGCTGGAACCGGTTTACACCGGAAAAATGCTGCTGAAGATTTTCCAACTTGCGGAAGAAAATTATTTCCCGAAAGGCTCGGAAATTCTGGCATTTCATACCGGTGGTTTGCAGGGAATTTCCGGTGCCAATGCCTTTCTGCAAAGGAAAAACCGACCGCAGATAAAATTTTGTCAATGAAAAAAATCTGTTTGGCGTCAGCGATTTTTTTGATGGCGCAGCTTTCGGCGCAAACCTGGAAAACCGAAGACCAGTACATCCAAAAATTCGCGCAGTTTGCCGTGGAAGAAATGGAAAAATACAAAATCCCGGCATCCATAAAACTAGCGCAAGGCCTGATAGAAACAGGCGGCGGACAAAGCAGGCTGGCACAGCAGGCCAACAATCATTTCGGGATAAAATGCAAAACGGAATGGACGGGCAGAACGATTTCGCACACTGATGATGCGCCGAATGAATGCTTCCGCGTGTATGACAGTGCGAGGCAATCTTACGAAGACCATTCCAAATTTCTTGCCGAAAGGCCTTATTACAAAGGGCTTTTTCTGCTGGATATGAAGGATTACAAGGCTTGGGCATACGGACTGAAAAAGGCAGGCTACGCCACAAATCCGAGGTATCCACAGATGCTGATTGACAAAATTGAGAAATACAGGCTTTACGAATTTGACAATTATTCTGCGAAGGAAGTTTTTGCAGCGCTCGTTCAGCGCTATCCAGAATTACAGAATGATCAGGCTTTCATCGCGCAAAATGAGCCGCCGAAACCAAAGCAGGAAGCCGTAACGCTGAAGGTGCCATACCAGCAGACTTCCTATGCCAAGCATCAGCAAACCGTGAAAGAAATGCGTGATGATAAGGCTTTGCTGAATTCTATCCTGGTGAAATCTCATCCGAACGGCGGCAAAAAATTCATCATCATTCCGGCAAAAACCGATGTGGGTGTCATTGCCCAAAAATTTGGAATTCGGGAAGCTCAGCTTTTAAAATGGAACGAACTTTCTACTACGCAACTTGCTGAAAATGAGATACTTTTCCTCGAAGGAAAATCAGTTAAAGGCACTGTACCAACTTATCAGGCGAAAAATGGCGATACGATGCACAGCATTTCGCAGAAATTTGGCGTGAAGGTTTCTAACCTTTATTCCCTCAACAGAATGAAACCGGGTGAACAGCCGAATATTGGACAAATCATTTATCTTCAAAACCGCAAACCGCGTTCGTAACTTAAACAAAATCAATGCTTTACCAAAGAAGTTCTGCCTTGTTCCGTGAGGCTCAAAATTATATTCCAGGCGGCGTGAATTCGCCGGTTCGTGCGTTCAAATCGGTGGGCGGCGTTCCAGTTTTTATGCAATCGGCAAAGGGTGCGTATTTGACGGATGCTGACGGGCGGCAATACATCGACTATATCAATTCCTGGGGACCAGCGATTTTAGGGCATACCCACCCGAAAGTTTTGGAGGATGTTCAGAAGCAGGCGGAGAACGGATTTTCCTTCGGAACGCCTACCGAACTGGAAACGGAAATCGCGAAACTTATCGTGGAAAATGTTCCGAACATCGATGAAATCCGGATGGTAAATTCCGGCACGGAAGCTTGTATGAGTGCGGTTCGTTTGGCGAGAGGTTTTACCGGTAGGGATAAAATCATCAAGTTTGAAGGCTGTTATCACGGGCATTCTGACGCATTTCTTATAAAGGCTGGAAGCGGTGCTGCAACTTTCGGAAATCCAAGTTCGCCCGGTGTTACTCAGGGAACGGCGATGGATACCTTGCTGGCGCAATTCAATGATATTGAGCAAGTTAGGGATTTATTTCGCCTGAACGAAGGAGAAATTGCTGCCGTGATCGTGGAGCCTGTGGCAGGAAATATGGGCTGCGTTTTGCCGGAAAATGATTTCCTGAAAAACCTTCGGAAAATCTGCGATGAAAACGGCGCACTTTTAATTTTCGATGAGGTGATGACTGGCTTTCGCCTGGCTTTTGGCGGCGCTCAGGAAGTTTTCGGCGTGGGTGCAGATTTGGTAACTTACGGCAAAGTGATTGGCGGCGGTTTGCCTGTGGGTGCGTTTGCTGGCCGGCGTGAAATTATGGAGCATCTTGCGCCGAATGGTGGTGTGTATCAGGCAGGTACGCTCAGCGGAAATCCTTTGGCGATGCGTGCCGGACTTTCAACTTTGGAGCTGATAAAATCGGATGAAAATATTTACAGCCGAATCAATAAAACGACTGAAACGCTGGACTTTGAAATCGGTAAAATATTGAATTCCAAAGGGATACAGCACCGAATTAATCGTAAAGGCTCGATGATGAGCATTTTCTTCCACATCAAATCTGTGGCGAATTTTGCGGAAGCTGCGGCAGCCAATCATCCGCTGTTCAACAACTTTTTCCATCAGCTTCTGAAGCAGGGCATCTACCTTCCGCCAAGCGGTTTTGAAACCTGGTTCATTTCCGATGCCATCAGGGAAGTTGAAATCGAGAAAACGCTGGAAGCTGTGCAGAAATTCGAGTATTAAAAGGCGCTAGAAAACAATTTAAGGAAATATGCCGCCAAAATAATCACCACATTTAGCACCGTTAAAACGGTGAGCGGTAATTTATAGGTATGCTTCCCATCAAAGTAAGCGATCACTGCTAAAATGCTGAAAATCAACATTGTATAAATTGCAGGCCAGGCTTGGAAGGCTTCGGAAAATTCGCCGTTCAGCAAAAGCCAAAATGAGCGCTGCGCACCACAACCTGGGCAATCAAAACCGGTGATGGCTTTGATAAGGCAGGGAATCATAAAGTCTTCGGCGTACATTGCGTTTTTCTTGGTGCAATTTTATGACTTTTTGCCCGAAAGTTTATTGTTTATTAATAATTGATTTTTGTTAATTTATTCGAATTTAACATCGATTACAAACTTTCTGGAATGGTTGTTGGAAAAAGGGAAAATGCAGCAGTAGCGTTTTGGGTAGGTGCGCTCTTCCACAATTGTTTAATTCATAAAAATTTCTATCTTTGCAGGACTTTCGGAAAAGGGAATCGCGTGGAAATCGCGAGCTGTCCCCGCAACTGTAAATCACGATTGAGGATTTCTCAAAGTTTGCCGCAATTTTTTGCCACTGTTGTAAAATGGGAAGGCGCGGCAAAGTGAAAGCCAGGAGACCTTGCTGAAAGTGCTCTAATAAAAAAGGCTTCGGTGGAAAGCCTGTGATTATGAACATCGGGAAACTGCATTTTTTCGCTGCGGCTTTGTTGCCCTGTGTTTCTGCTGCGCAGGAACGCATTATTGATACGGTGCAAATCATTGATCGTCAATTATTTAGCTCTGAAAAAACTCAGCGGCTTATCAAGATTTCCGATGAAGAAATTTCTAGGAATGCTTCCAATCTTTCGGAAGTTTTAAGATTTCAGTCGCCGATTTACATCAAAGAAAATGGCAGAGGGATGAGTTCTTCGCCGTCATTTCGTGGGACTACAGCGCAACAGACGGCATTTTTGTGGAACGGCATCAGCATCAATTCCATTTTTCTTGGGCAGGGCGATATTAACAATCTTGGGCTTCTGAGTTTTGATAATCTGGCGGTGAAACCTGGTGGCGGCAGCGTGATTTACGGTAGCGGTGCAATTGGCGGCACCGTTCATCTCAACAATGTTTTGAAGTACGATGAAGGCTGGGTGGGCAGGCTTTTTTTGGAATACGGCTCGTTTTCTACATTGAATTCTCTGGCGAAAATCAGTTTCAGTGATGAAGATTTCAGCGTGAATTTTTCGGCGGCGTACAATGAAAGTGCGAATGACTATGAGGTGCCGGAAAAGCGTTTCGTGATGCAGAATGCAGCGTATCGTAATACAAGTTTTGACTTTGGTGCCGGGAAAAAATTGGGAGGCTTTAATGAGGTTTTCTGGCAGACTCATTTTTTTGATGGTGAGCAGAATTTCCCGTTGCCTTCGGAAACATCGACGCCGACGAAATATGAAACCTATAATCTCCGCACAATGCTGG
Organism: Cruoricaptor ignavus; assembly: GCF_014961145.1. Taxonomy (NCBI): domain Bacteria; kingdom Pseudomonadati; phylum Bacteroidota; class Flavobacteriia; order Flavobacteriales; family Weeksellaceae; genus Cruoricaptor; species Cruoricaptor ignavus. The sequence goes on along the minus strand of NZ_CP063145.1, from coordinate 622,694 downwards.
GCTGGAATTTTAGAAACAGAAAATTCACAAATCAGTTAGCAACGGCCTTTCTGGAAGAAAACTTCGATTATTTTTCGGATTCTACTCAACCGAAAACTAGCGGCGGAAAAGGGAAAACTTATCTGATAAAAAATGATTTTAATTTTCTTTTGACAAAAAAAATGGCATTAATTTTTTTGGGCGAATTCCGGAAAACCGAGGGTGAAGGTTTTAGTTCTGGAATTATAAATCCTCAAAGAAATTCAGGAAATATTGCGTTTTTGATAAAATGGAATTCTTTGCAAGATTTTTATTGGGAAGCAGGCGTAAAGAAAGAATGGGTGCAGCAACTTGAAACGCCGTTGCTTTATTCATCGGGATTGCGGTGGAAAGCTGCAGATTTTCATACAGTGAAAATTAATGCATCAAAAAACTTTCGCTACCCAACTTTCAATGACCTGTATTGGCAACCCGGCGGAAATCTGGACCTAAAATCCGAAATTTCTCATCAGGCTGAGCTGACCAATGAATTCCGATTCGGAAATTTTGAAATTTCGGCAACGCCATATTATATGGACATCCAGGATTTGATACAATGGGTGCCAACTTCGGTGGGATATTGGTCGCCGCAAAATGTTTCTCGGGTTAAATCTTACGGATTAGAATCCCAAATACTGTATCAGCAAGATGTTGATAATCACTACTTTAAAGCGTCGGTCATTTATTCCTATGCCATCTCAGAAAATCAGGAAACGGGAAGGCAACTGACCTATGTTCCAAGGCATAAGGCGGTTGGAAATCTGAATTATTCCTACAAAAATTTCGGGATGTTTCTACAGGGAATGTTTAATGGATTAACTTTTACAACCACCGATGAAAGCAGGGAAGAAGCGATTAATCCTTACTTTGTGATGAATTTAGGTGGCTTTGTGAAATTGATAAAAAAATACCAGTTTGGTTTTAAAATCCATAATCTAACCAATCAAGTTTATCAATCGGTGAGTGAATATTATTTACCGAAAAGAAATTACAGCATTAATCTTAACTTAACTTTTTAAAAATCAATAAATTATGAACACAAACAAAATTCTGAGATGGGTATTTGCTGCAAGTTTGGCAGTGACAGTTTCCTGCTCCGATGACAATGATCCAATCGCTCCAAAAGGCGCTTACGAAAACGGAATTCTGGTGGTAAATGAAGGGAATTTTACCAAGGGAAATGCGTCGGTTTCCTTCATTGATAACGGTGGAAAAATTTCCAACGACATTTACTCCGCGGAAAATAATGGCGAGAAAATCGGTGATATCCTCCAATCCATCAGCTTTAGCGACGATGATGCTTATCTGGTGGTGAATAATTCCAACAAGATTAATGTGGTGAACCGCTACACTTTTAAGAAGAAAGCGGAAATTATAAATGAGATGAAGCAGCCGAGGTATGCGGCCTTTTCCAGTAAAAATTTGTATGTGACGAGCAATGGCTACAATTCCACAAGTTTCGTTTACATTTATAATAAAAATAACCACGCTTTTTTGAAGAAAATTGAATTTCCAAGATATGCGGAGAAAATTGCGGAAGCCGGTGGAAATATTTTCGTGCAGACCGATGGCATCGCTTATTCGCCGACTACCTGGCAGCCTGTAGCTACAGGGCACACGATTTCGCGCATCAATGCCAACAGCAACGCGGTGGACAAGACGATTGAGTTGACTGACACGGGGATTATTAGGGATATGATTTCAGCGAGCGGTGCAGTGTATGTGCTGAGCTCCGATAGTGCGGAAAGTTTTGTGTACCGCATCAACGGCCAAAGTGCGGCGTTTGAGAAAATTTCGCTGGGATTTCCGAGCGCCCAGGATTTGGCTGCTGACGACGGAAAACTCTACATCCGTACGAACGAAAAAGTTTACAATATGCCGCTGCAATCGAATACGGCGCCTTCTTCAAGCGTGAAGATCCCTGCACAATCGGTATACGGTTTCAATGTGATTGACGGGAAAATCTACATTGCATCATCTACTTTCACGGAAAATTCTACGGTGTATGTGTATGATTTGGCCGGAAAGGAAATTCTTCAAACCAAGGCTGGAATGGGTGCTAATGGCTTTTATAAGAATTAAAAGCTGATAAACTTAGGCTTAAAATTTCCCTGCCGCTATATTTAGTTTGCAGGGATTTTTTAACTTTGTATCCAAATGAATACGAAATGTTCATAATTGAGAAAACAGCTGAGTTTGACCGCTGGTTTCGGAAGCTGAAGGATTTAACTGCAAGAGCAAAAATTTTGTTCAGAATACAGAAGCTGGAGAATGAAGGACATTTCGGTGACTGCAAACCTGTAGGCAACGGAATTAGTGAAATGCGCATCAATTTTGCAAAAGGCTATAGGGTTTATTTCAGAGAAACCAGTGGAAAGATTATTATTTTGCTAATTGGTGGTGATAAATCAAGTCAGCAAAAAGATGTTGAGAAAGCCAAGAAAATTTGGGAAAAAATTAAAAAATAGTATGGAAGTTTCAAGATTTGACATTGCGGATTATCTGGACAGCAATGAAATGATTGCTGAATATCTGAATGTAGTTCTGGAAGAAGGTGAGGATTCCGATGTTGTAATCGCTATTGGAAATGTGGCGAAAGCTATCGGAATGACGAAGATTGCGGAAGAAACCGGTATGAGCAGACCGAGTTTATACAAGGCTTTTTCTGACGGTGCAAAACCGCAGTTTTCTACGGTGATGAAAGTGCTGAAAGCAGTTGGCGGGCAGATAAAAGTGGAACCGATTACCGCTTGATTTATCCCTGCAAAACCAGCCCGATTTTCTCCGCTTCTTCGATGACGAATTTTGTGGCGGCGGGTTTTTCGTTGGGAATCTCGCCTTCAAGTATGGCTTCCTTCACCTTCTCTTTCAGGATGCCGATTTCCCGTGATGGCGGTATGCCGAACATTGCCATAATTTCTTCGCCGGAAACTGGCGGCTGAAAATTCCGGATTTGGTCGCGCTCTTCCACCTCGCGGATTTTTTCCAGCACATAGTCGAAATTTTTTCGGTAGCGTTTCTGCTTCGCCGCATTTTTCGTAGTGATGTCGCTTTTACAAAGGGTGAACAGGCTCTCCAAATCTTCGCCGGCATCGAAAACTAGCCTGCGCACCGCAGAATCCGTAACGCCGTCATCCACCAGGGCAATAGGCCTGGCGTGCATTTTCACCATTTTTTCCACGAACTTCAGCTCGTTTCCCATCGGTAATTTCAGTCGGCGGAAAATTTTCTTGACATACTTTGAGCCCTGAAATTCGTGGCCGTGGAAAGTCCAGCCGGTGCCTTCCACAAATTTTTTCGTCCAGGCTTTGCCAATGTCGTGAAGCAAGGCAGCCCACCTAAGCCACAGATTTTCAGTGTGTTGCGAAATATTATCAACCACTTCCAAAGTGTGGTAGAAATTATCTTTGTGCGAATGGCCTTCCACATATTCCACGCCTTTCAGCGCGGTAAGTTCTGGCAGGATGATTTGCAGAAGCCCGGTTTCTTCCATCAGTTTCAGGCCTTTTGATGGTTTTTCACTCATCAGAATTTTGTGAAATTCCACCATAATTCTTTCCATCGAAACAATCCTGATGCGCTCGGCTTCTTCGGAAATTGCCCGAAGAGAATTTTCCTCAATTTCAAAATCCAAAGTGCTGGCAAAGCGGATGGCACGCATCATTCTCAGCGGGTCATCGCTGTAGGTTTGCTTCGGTTCCAAAGGCGTTCTGATGATTTTCCGCTCCAGATCCTGAAGTCCGCCAAAAGGGTCAATCAGCTCGCCGAAATCATTTTGGTTTAATGAAATCGCCATCGCATTCACGGTGAAATCGCGGCGTTTCTGGTCGTCTTCCAAAGTGCCGGCCAGCACGCTGGGATTTCTGGAATCTTCGGAATAGCTTTCCCTCCTGGCGCCCACAAATTCCAGCTCCAAATTCTGGTGGCGAAACATCGCGGTGCCGTAGGTTTTGAATACGGCAACTTTGGCATTTGGGTTAATGCCTTTCGCCACGGCGTTTGCCAAAGCTATGCCGCTCTGCTCCGTTACGAAATCAATATCAGTGGAAGCTTTGCGCTTCATCAGCAAATCCCGCACGAAACCGCCCACGATGAAAACGGACATCCCTTCTTCCGCTGCCACCTGGGAAATCTGCTTGAAAAGCCGGAAGTTTTTATTCTGCGCAAGGCTGATTTTCATTAAAAATCTTCGTTTAATCTGCAAAGATACGCATTACGGTAGGCACGAAAAATTTTTCAGGTATGGATAAACACTGCAGAGTTTTTATCTTTGCATACTCGATTTATGCGAAAATCAGCAGTATTAGCAATTGCGGCATTTATACCAGCCTGCTTTTTTTCTCAGGAAATCCCACGGGATACCCTGAGCGTACCTGTGCGTGATTCCCTCTATCAGAAGATTGAGGATTTTTCAGAAAGGAACAAAACTTCCAGATTCTTTTATAAATTACTATTCCGGAATGTATCCGATAAGAAAGGAGCAAAGGACCTTATTCCGGAAAATCCTGAATTGTTCCGAGGTAAGCACATCCGGAAGATTAACATAGAAACATACGACCCGCTCGGCTTCGGCATTCCCGATGAAAATCAGCGCTGGTACGACCGATTGGGAAACCGCCTGCATGTGAAAACCCGTCCGGGTACGGTACGCAACTATCTGCTCTTCCGCCCTGGTGACGAGTACAGCCAGCAGGCACTCTATGAATCGGAGCGCTTGCTCCGTGCCACCCGTTTTGTACACCGGGTATCCATCCGCGCTGTGGACAGCACTGCGACGCGCGATTCGGTGGATGTAAATATCAGCCTGCGCGACAGCTGGAGCCTCCGCCCGATGGGCAGCGTGTCCGGAAGCAAAATCGGGTTCGGGCTGGAGGAGATGAATTTCCTCGGTCTCGGGCACGAGCTATCTGTCTACTACCGCAGGAATTTTAAGGAAAAGGAAGATTTCACAAGGACATATTATAAGGCTAATAATCTCTTCGGTACTTTTGTAGATTCAACAGTTTTCTGGGAGAGGGATATGGATGAAAATGAGTATGCCTACCTCTATGCTGGGAGAAATTTTATCTCCCCGCTGATGCGCTGGGCTGGCGGGGGCGGGCTTTATTTTTACAATTACTTTAAACGCATCCCTCCAGACTACCAAACGGCGCCGGAAAATATGCCGCTGGAGCCCATAAAATTCCACGCGCAGGAAGTCTGGGCAGGTTATCAGTTCCGCCTTTTTGCCCAGAATTCCAATACCGTGCGCAGCAACATCACGCTGGCGGCGCGCTTCCGCAATATGGCCTATGTAGATACGCCCGAAGAGTGGCTGGATCCGGAGGCGTATTTCAGTTCGCACCAGCTATACCTTGCGTCGGTAGGCTATACGCGCAGGAAATATCAGGTGTCTAAGAATATTTTTAATTTTAATCTTCCGGAAGATTTGCCATACGGATTGAAATATTCTGTGACAGCAGGCGCGATGAATGTAAAGGGCGGTAAGCTATTGCCCTATTTCGGCGGAGATCTAGGCTACGGCGCGCTGCTGGACTGGGGGATGCTGAATCAGAGGCTGCAGTATGGCACCTTTCTGCGAGACGGCGAAATGCACCGATCCACCTTCCGCTGGGACGGCACATTCTTCACGCCACTCAGGGATTACGGTAAGCTCAACCTGCGGCACTTTTTCTCGCATACCCTCGTGATGGGGGATAGGCGCAGCGCCACGCTTGCCGACCGCCTGAACATCAACAACCGGGAGGAATTTCCCAACTTCGATGAAGCCGTGGTGGGGCTGGATAAGCTGCTGCTGCGCTACCAGGCGCAGATATTTATCAATAAACCTTGGAAAAATTTTTACCTGAATCCTTACTTCAACGCGACTCTGGGATTCCTTGGCACAGATAAAAATCTATTCAAAAACCCGCCTAACTATAAATTTGCGGTGGGGATATTGCTGTACAACCCATATCTTGCCTTCAACCGCTTCCAGCTATCGCTGGCGTATTATCCTCGCAGGCCGTTTGAGGAAAAAGGGGATTTCAGGTTCAACGGCTACCGAAATTATTACATCCCCCTGAACACTTTTGAAATCAATGCGCCAGGCATCGTGCGCTACAGCGATATGCCGTACGGGTACTGATTGATAATTGGTAAACGATAATGGATAATTGATTTTCTCTGAGGTTATTACCTATTTTCCATGTTTACTCCCTCAGCACCTTCACTTTGCCATCCTGCCAAATCTGTATAACGGATGAGCCGCTGTATTGCGAAATCTTGTCGTGATGCCCCGGCACAATGTAGTCCACCGCATTTTTTATTTCATCGGAAATATCCGCAAACTTCGTTGGCGATTTTTGTCCGCTAAGGTTTGCCGATGTAGAAACCAAGGGTCTGTTCAGTTTGGAAATCAGTTTTTTGCAGAAATCATCCTTCGTTAATCGTATGCCGATGCTGCCGTCTTTCGCAAGGATTTCCTTGGGTAAATTTCGTGCCGCTTCGTAAACGATGGTAACCGGTTTTTCGGAAAGGTCGATAATCTGCCACGCCATTTCAGGCACATCCACCAAATCCTGCAGGCGTCTTTCGCTTTCCACCAAGATAATCATCGCCTTGCTTTGCTCCCGCTTTTTTATGTCGAAAATTTTCGCAATCGCTTCAGGATTCGTGGCATCGCAGCCAATGCCCCAAACCGTATCGGTAGGGTAGAGGATCGTGCCGCCGGAATTTATTACGCTGATGATTTCGTCCACTTTTTTTAGGATTGATGATGGATTGAACGGCTTATTCGCTTGAAGCCTATTTTGTTGCAAAATTACTCGCTAAATTTCCATACTCAGCCGTTTCCACACCTCATCCTTCAATGCTTCAATGCCTTCGCCTGTAACTGCGGAAAAAAACAGCGGCTTTTGGTTGTCGGGAAATTCCCGGGCGATTTCAATTTTCAAATCATCGTCCAGCAGATCAGCTTTGGAAACCGAAAGGATAAATTCCTTGTCCAAAAGTTCGGGATTGTACTTTCTCAGCTCGTTTTCCAGAATTTTAAATTCGTTCCAATGATTATCAGAATCCGCAGGAATGAGGAAAAGCAAAATCGAGTTCCTCTCAATATGCCGCAAAAATCGGTGTCCCAGGCCTTTGCCTTCCGCTGCACCCTCGATGATTCCGGGAATATCCGCCATCACAAATGAGCGGTAATTGCGGTAATTCACAATGCCGAGATTTGGCGTGAGCGTAGTGAAAGCATAATCCGCAATCTTCGGTTTTGCCGCGGAAACTGCCGCCAGAAGTGTAGATTTCCCTGCGTTCGGAAAGCCCACCAAACCCACATCTGCAAGCACTTTCAGCTCGAAGGTTACATAGCCCTCTTCGCCGGGTGTTCCAGGCTGTGCGTAGCGCGGTGTCTGGTTTGTAGCCGATTTGAAGTGCTCGTTTCCAAGACCGCCCAAACCACCTTTCTTTACCACAATTTCCTGCCCGTGCTCCAGAATTTCACCGATGATTTCGCCTTCCTCATCCTTCGCAATCGTCCCAATCGGCACCTCGATGAAAACATCCTGTCCGGCAGCACCGGTCAGCTGATTTTTGCCACCGTTCTCACCTCTGCCAGCCTTCAGGTGCCTCGTATAGCGCAGCGGCAGCAGCGTCCATTCGTGCGAATTTCCCTTCATAATGATGTTGCCTCCTCTGCCGCCATCACCACCATCTGGCCCGCCTTTCGGGATGTACTTTTCCCTGCGGAGATGCGCCGAGCCTGCGCCGCCGTGGCCTGCTGCACAATGGATTTTCACATGATCTACGAAGTTGTTCACGGAGTAAAATTGAAAGATTTAGAGATTTAGATAGGAAAACAGCAACAAATTTTTATTCTGATTTTAAACTTTTCGTAAATACTGAACATAATCTGCAACTTTTCTTACAAGGATTTTATGTTCCAAATCCGAAACTACAATTTCGACAATTAAATCATCCAAACCAAGATTTGGCAAAAGTTCCACCCCCTGTAAAGCTAAAAAGGTCAACATTGTGGAAACGGCAGTTCTTTTGTTTCCGTCAACAAAAGCGTGACTTTTCGAAATGGCAACCGCATACCACGCTGCGATTTCGAAAACATCGGTTACATTCTCGTAATAAATGTTCTGCTCAATACGCGATAAAGCACCGGCCAGTTTGTTTCTGTCAATACCGACAGCCCCACCTGTTTCAGCAATTATATTATCGTGGATAAGAATGATGGATTCAAGTTCAACGAAAGTCATTATCTGTCTTTCAGTGCTTCAATTTCAGTGCGGTGATCTCGAAGAATCCTTTTTGCGGTATTCAGTATCAGCCTCTGCGTTCCAGGATTTTTCGGATCAAGGTTCATAGGCACCACAGGTTCCGGCGGAAAGGCGCGCTTTTCCCCATCGTAAGTTTCAAGAAACTCACGGAAAGTCGGAATCTTTCTTTCAGGTTTATTCCCTACCTCTTCCATTTTCATTGCTTTGAAGCCTTAAACCTTGAGTATCAAACCTTAACCTTCAATGCTTTCCACCGCCCTGTAAAGGTTTTCCGCAATCGCATCAATTTCGCCCACGCCGTTTACTTCCACATATTTGTTCTGCTCTTTGTAGATGTCTGCAACCTCTGCGGTTTTAGCGTAGTATTCCTTGATTCTGTTGCGGATGATCAGCTCATCGCTGTCGTCGGTTCTGCCGCTTGTTGCGCCGCGCTCTATCAGCCTTTCCACCAGCACCTCATCTTCCACGATGAGCGATAGGCACACGGAAATTTCCGCAGCCAGGTGCTGCCGCACGATTTCATCCAGCGCAATGGCCTGCTGCCTTGTCCTCGGAAAGCCGTCGAAGATAAAGCCCTGTGTATCAGTAGGTTTCTTCAGCTCATCAATCAGCATATCAATGGTGATGTGGTCCGGCACAAGCTGACCGACATCGATGAAGGATTTCGCCAAAAGCCCAAGCTCCGTTTCGTTGCTCATATTCTCGCGGAAAAGTTCGCCCGTTGAGATTTGCTTCAGGTTAAATTTCTGCACCAGGTTCTTCGCCTGCGTTCCTTTGCCGCTTCCAGGAGGGCCGAAAAGTACGATATTAATCATCTGATAATCAATGGTTTTATTGTAAATTAGTCATTTATTTTTCCTTCGGAAAGCTGGTAAAGCTCTGGTAGGTTTCTGCCAAGTTCATCATAATCCAGGCCGTAGCCTACCACAAATTTATTCGGGATTTCCCGGCCTACATAATCCAGTTTGAAATCCTTTTTATAAACTTCCGGCTTCAGAAGGAATGTGGCGAGCTTCACGGATTTTGGCCGCTGAGTCTGCTCGAAATATCTGAACAGGTTTTCCACGGTATTTCCCGTATCCACGATGTCTTCCACGATGATGATGTGCCTGTCCTTGATGTCTTTCGTGAGTTCCATTTTTTGGTAAACGATGCCGGTGGACTGTGTGCCGATGTACGAACTCATCTGTAGGAAGGCGATTTCGCAAGGCCCAGGATATTGCCGGATTAAATCCGAGAAAAACATCACCACGCCGTTCAGAACGCCGATGAATACGGGCGTTTCATCTTTAAAATCTTCAAAAATTCTCAATGCCACATCCTTCACGATATCCTGGATTTCCGCGGAACTGATGAAGGGCACAAAATGCTTGTCGTGAACTTGTATCGCAGCCATCTTCTGAAGATTAGGAAGCAAATTTAGGGAAATTAAAAATGTTGCAATAAAAAAAAAGCGAGTTGCCCCGCCTTAAATGTTTTCACAACGGAATAATCCTTATTGTGAATTGCTTTCAAAATTTTTTTCTGCAGCAAATTTAAAAAAATTTTTACATATTCGCAAAATTTATTAAATTAGAAAAAAATTAGTATGAGCAAAACTATACTTGGATTGGATTTGGGAACGAATTCGATTGGATGGTCTTTGGTTAAAAGTGATTTTAACAATAAATCGGGAGAAATTCTTGGTGCTGGTGTAAGGGTTTTACCGATGTCGCAGGATATTATTGGTGATTTTGGCAAAGGAAATTCAATTTCACAAACTGCAGAACGAACGAGGTACAGAAGCGTGCGCAGGCTACGGGAGCGCTATCTGCTTCGCAGGGAAAGACTTCACAGAGTGCTGAATATTTATGGATTTTTGCCTGAGCATTATGCTTCGCAAATTGATTTCGATAAAAGGCTTGGAAAATTTAAAGCTAATTCTGAAACTAAACTGGCTTACGATGACGAGGGATTCATTTTCCAAAAATCTTTTCAGGAAATGCTGAATGATTTCAGAGATTCGCAACCAAATTTACTGGAGAATGACAAAAAAATTCCTTATGACTGGACAATTTATTACTTACGCAAAAAGGCCATTACTGAAAAAATAGAAAAAGGAGAATTGGCCTGGATTATTTTAAACTTCAATCAGAAACGCGGCTACTATCAGCTTCGTGGAGAAGAGGAAGCAGAGGTGCCAAATAAAAAGGTGGAATTTTATTCACTTTCGGTAAAAGATGTGGTGGCTGATGAAGCGCCTAACAGCAAAGGCGATACCTGGTATTCAATTATTTTGGATAATGGATGGGTTTACAGAAGATCAAGCAAGATTTCTTTGGACGATTGGATAGGGAAAGTAAAAGATTTCATCGTAACCACCGATTTAAGTGAGGACGGAAAAACTGAGAAAACTGACAGAGAAGGCAATGTGAAGAGAAGTTTTCGCGCGCCTTCAGAGGACGACTGGACCTTGATAAAGAAGAAAACCGAAAAAGATGTAGAGGATTCTCATAAAACAGTGGGTGCATACATTTACGACAACTTGCTGCAAAATCCCAAACAGAAAATAAAGGGTAAGCTAATCCGTACCATTGAACGGAAATTTTATAAAGATGAATTAAGGAAAATACTTCAAAAACAGCAGGAATTCCATCCAGAACTTAGAGATGAAAGTCTATTGAAATCAGCCATTGCAGATTTGTATAAAAACAACGAAGCACACAGAAACACGCTGGAAAAAAGAGATTTTGCACATTTTATTTTGGAGGATATTATTTTTTATCAGCGGCCGCTAAAAAGCCAAAAATCTTCGATTGCCAACTGCCCTTTAGAATTTAGAACTTTTAAGGATAAACAAGGGAATCAGCAGAAAGTATACCTGAAAGCTACACCAAAATCCAACCCATATTTTCAGGAATTTAGGCTTTGGCAATGGCTGCAGAATCTTTCGATTTACAGCAAACTTACTGATGAAAATGTGACTGCGGAATTTTTATCCGCAAGAGAAGATTATGTAGCGCTGTTCGAATTTCTGAATGACAAAAGGGAAATCACGCAAAATCAGCTGATTGAATTTCTAATCAAGAGAAAAAATAATATCAAGAAAGTCCCAAAGTCTGAAGTGGAAAAATATCGTTGGAATTTCGTTCAGGATAAAACATATCCGGGCAACGAAACAAGGGCGCTTATAAAATCCCGCCTTGAAAAAGTAAGCAATGTAACGGATGATTTTCTGGATAGGAATATTCAGGAATTATGGCATATCATTTATTCCGTAACGGACAAGCAGGAATATGAAAAGGCAATAAAATCCTATGCAGAAAAAAATTCCCTGAATGTTGAATCTTTCTACGAAGCCTTCCGAAAGGTGCCGCCTTTTAAAAGTGATTATGCTTCCTTCTCAGAAAAGGCGATAAAGAAACTGCTGCCTTTGATGAGGCTGGGAAAATATTGGAAATGGGATGAAATCGAAACTAATACTCAGGATAGAATACAGAAAATTATTGACGGCGAATTTGACGAAAAGATTGACGACAGAGTTCGGGAAAAAGCAGCTGCACTTAGCACGGAAGAGCATTTCCAAGGCTTGCCTTTATGGCTGGCTCAGTATGTAGTTTACGGCAGGCATTCTGAAACAGATGATATCGGAAAATGGAATTCATCTGCAGAGCTGGAATCTTTCATCAGTGAATTCAGGCAGCATTCTCTGCGAAATCCTATTGTGGAACAGGTAGTTACAGAAACTCTACGAGTTGTAAGAGATATTTGGGAAAAATTTGGAAACGGAGAAAAAGATTTCTTCTCAGAAATTCACATTGAGTTGGGCAGGGAAATGAAGCTGCCTGCCGATGAAAGGAAACGCCTTACCAACACCATCACCGAAAACGAGAATACCAACCTGAGAATAAAAGCACTTCTGGCTGAAATGGCTGCGGATAACAATGTGGAAAATGTGCGGCCATTCTCACCAATGCAGCAGGAATTGCTGAAAGTGTACGAAGAAGGTGTGCTACTTTCTCAGGAAAACATTGATGATGATATTATTAAAATCAGCAAAACGGCTCAGCCTTCTTCCGCGGATTTGAAAAAATACAAACTCTGGCTGGAACAAAAATACAGATCACCATACACAGGGCAAATTATTCCGCTAAACAAGCTCTTCACCACTGAGTATGAGATTGAGCACATCATTCCGCAAAGCCGCTATTTTGATGACAGCCTGAGCAATAAAATTATTTGTGAAACGGCGGTCAACAAGCTGAAGAGCGGACTTTTAGGATACAACTTCATCAGGCAGTTTGGCGGAAGCATTGTAGAATGTGGTTTTGGTAAAACAGTTACCGTTTCTCAGGAAGCCGCTTACAAAGATTTCGTGAATAAAACCTACGAGAAAAACCGGGCAAAGCGCAGCAAACTTTTGATGGACGAAATCCCGGAAAAAATGATTGAGCGGCAGATGAATGATACACGCTACATCAGCAAATACATTTCAAGCTTGCTTTCAAAAATTGTGCGTAATGATGTAAATGACGATGGCGTAAATTCCATAAATCTGGTGCAGGTTAATGGAAAAATTACCACGAGATTAAAGCAGGATTGGGGATTGAACGATGTATGGAATGACCTGATTTTACCGCGGTTCGAAAGAATGAACAGTATCACGAATTCATCAGATTTTACTGCGTGGAATGAAAACCATCAGAAATATTTGCCAACAGTTCCCATTGAATTATCCAAGGGCTTTTCCAAAAAGAGAATCGACCACCGCCATCACGCTTTGGATGCAATCGTGATTGCCTGCGCTACGAAGGATCATATCAACCTGCTCAATAATCAGTCCGCAAAGTCTGATACGAAGCGTTATGATTTGAAACGCAAACTGATGACTTTTGAAAAAGTAAAATATACAGATGCACAGACCGGTAAAGAAGTAGTAAAAGATGTGCCGAAGCTGTTCCTAAAACCTTGGGAAACATTTACGAAGGATGCTAAAGATTGCCTGGTAACAATGGTCATAAGCTTCAAGCAGAATTTGCGCGTCATCAATAAAGCGACAAATTACTACGAAAAGTATGTAGAAGAAAATGGTGAAATGGTGAAAAAATCCGTAGCGCAAACCGGAACGAACTGGGCAATCAGAAAGCCGATGCATAAGGAAACTGTTTCAGGATTAGTGGAACTTCCCTGGCTTAAAATTCCAAAAGGTAAAATAGCTACCGCCACGAGAAAAGCAGTGGATGCAACTTTCAATTTAAAGACCATAGCATCAATTACTGACACAGGCATTCAGAAGATTTTGAAAAACTACCTGCAGGCAAGGGGAGGTAATCCAGAAATTGCATTTTCGCCGGAAGGGATAGCAGAAATGAATGCCAATATTGAGAAATACAATGACGGCAAATACCACCAGCCGATATTTAAAGTACGGATTTTTGAAGTGGGAAATAAATTTCCGCTTGGCTATAAAGGAAACAAAAAGGATAAATTTGTAGAAGCGGCCAAAGGCACCAATTTATTCTTTGCGGTTTATCAGTCTGAAGACGGAAAGCGAAGTTTTGAAACCATCCCGCTGAATGAAGTTATAGAACGGCAGAAGCAGGGCTTGCCAAGTTGCCCGGAAGAAAATGCAAAAGGCGAGAAATTGCTGTTTTCACTTTCACCGAATGATTTGGTATATGTCAATGAATCCAACATTGATTTACCTGATACTTTTAGAGATTTAGAGAGGATTTATAAAATTGTGAGTTTTACTGGAAATCGCTTATATGGTGTTCCGTATTATGCTGCAAAAGCCATTTATGATAAAGTGGAATACACTCAACTCAATAAGGTGGAATTTGCATTAACTGGTGAGTCTATTAAATTGAACTGCATCAAACTCAATGTTGATAGGTTAGGAAATATTTCTAAAGCAAACATCTAATGCTCTACCGCTCTATCTATATCGGCAATCCAGCTTACCTGAAGCTGAAAGATTTTCAGATGAAGATTTTTTGCCCGGAAACGAAGGCGGAAAAAGGAAGCATACCAATAGAAGACCTCGGTTTGCTGATGCTCGATCATTGGCAAATCACCCTTTCTCACCAGCTCATCCAGCATTTGATGAGCAATAATGTGGTGGTCATTTCCTGCGATGCTTCCCACCTTCCGCACGGCATTATGCTGCCGATGTACGGCCATACAGAGCATTCCGAAAGAGCAAAATACCAGCTGGAGGCAAGCGAGCCTTTGAAAAAACAACTGTGGAAACAAACCGTGGAAGCAAAAATTTTGAATCAGGCAGAGCTTCTGAAAAGGCTGGGAAAATATTACGAACCGATGCATACTTACCGCAGCAGCGTAAAGAGCGGTGACGCTACCAATATGGAAGGCATTGCGGCGCAGCATTACTGGAAGCACCTCATTTCGTATGATTTTCTGCGCCATCGTTTTGGCAGTTCGCCCAACCAGTTTTTCAATTTCGCCTACTCGGTTTTACGCAGCATCGTGGCAAGGGCTATCGTGGAAACGGGGCTTTTGCCGGTGCTCGGAATTTTCCACCGAAACAAGTACAATCCCTATTGCCTTGCCGATGATCTGATGGAGCCTTACAGGCCTTTCGCCGATGCATTGGTGATGGACTGGCTCACGAAAAATCCAGAAGGAGAGGAGCTAACGAAGGAATTCAAGGCACACATCCTGAACATCGCGACCAAGGATGTAACAATAGACGGCGTGCGAAGGCCGCTGATTGTGGCAGTGAAAGCCACGGCAACTTCTGTTTACAAATGTTTCACCGCCGAAAAGCGGCTGATTTCCTATCCTGAATTTTGTGCAAATGACTGCCGATGAATTCCGACAGATTCAATGCCTACCGCATTATGTGGGTGCTCGTGTTATATGATTTGCCCGTGGATACGAAGGCCAATATGAAGGCGGCGAACCTTTTCCGGAAAAGGCTTGTGGACGATGGCTTTGCGCTGTTTCAATTCTCGATGTACATACGGCATTGCCCAAGCAGGGAAAATGCGGAGGTGCACATCAGGAGGGTAAAATCCATTCTGCCGAAAGCAGGGAAGGTGGCGATACTCTGCATTACGGACAAGCAGTTTGGCGACATTGAAATTTTTGAATCCAGGAAGGAAGAACTTCCGCCGCCCACATATCAGCAGCTGGAATTATTCTGAAAATTTCAATTCTAAAAACAAAAGCAACCCGCTGATTTTTAGCGGGTTATCTTTTGAGGTTGTGATTAATCACAAAAATAAAAAATCTGAAAGCAATTCACAACTTAATTAAATTCCAATTGTTTCCTATGGTTGTTGTGATTAATCACAAAAATAAAAAATCTGAAAGCAATTCACAACCGGAACGAACAACGAAACCGTAAGAACGAAGTTGTGATTAATCACAAAAATAAAAAATCTGAAAGCAATTCACAACCATATTCGGTTTCTTTAGGCACCGCAGTGAGTTGTGATTAATCACAAAAATAAAAAATCTGAAAGCAATTCACAACACTCAAGGTTTCTTATTATCCCGTAGAACTGTTGTGATTAATCACAAAAATAAAAAATCTGAAAGCAATTCACAACAGCCTCGTGCTTTTGTTTTTTCTTTTTCAGGTTGTGATTAATCACAAAAATAAAAAATCTGAAAGCAATTCACAACCCAAAACCCAAACAGTCAAGACGGGGCGTAGTTGTGATTAATCACAAAAATAAAAAATCTGAAAGCAATTCACAACATACCGCAATATGCATCCCTGCACATAAACGTTGTGATTAATCACAAAAATAAAAAATCTGAAAGCAATTCACAACGAATTGCCGATGTGGTCAAAGGCGTTAATGGTTGTGATTAATCACAAAAATAAAAAATCTGAAAGCAATTCACAACAATTAAAACTTCTCTCAATTCCCAAAAGTTGTTGTGATTAATCACAAAAATAAAAAATCTGAAAGCAATTCACAACCTCGAAAAGGTCGCCAGCTTTAACGATGCAGTTGTGATTAATCACAAAAATAAAAAATCTGAAAGCAATTCACAACTGTGCCAGGCATTGATGGTGTCGTCGTACTGTTGTGATTAATCACAAAAATAAAAAATCTGAAAGCATTACTAACAATATAATCCGTAACTCAGAAAAAAATTATTAGGAACATTTTTTCTACTTTAGCCGGGAAAAAAGCATTAATCTTAAGCAAATGAATAACCCAAAAAATCCAATCACCCAGCTCTTCGGGATTCGCTATCCCATCATTCAGGGGGGGATGATTTGGCATTCCGGTTGGCGTTTGGCTTCCGCGGTATCAAACTGCGGCGGTCTCGGTTTGCTTGGCGCCGGAAGTATGTATCCCGATATTTTGCGGGAAAATATTCAGAAATGCAAAAAGGCTACGGATAAACCTTTCGGCGTGAATGTGCCGATGCTTTACCCAAACCTTGAGGAAATCATCCAGATTATTTTGGAAGAAGGCGTGAAAATCGTGTTCACTTCTGCAGGAAACCCGAAAACTTACACGGAAACATTGAAGAAGGAAGGGCTGAAAGTAGCCCACGCAGTTTCATCCACAAAATTTGCGCTGAAGTGCGAAGAAGCCGGTGTAGATGCGATAGTTGCCGAAGGATTTGAAGCGGGGGGGCACAATGGAAGGGATGAAACCACCACGCTTTGCCTGATACCGAATGTGCGGCGCAATGTTTCCACACCGCTGATTGCAGCAGGCGGAATTGCAACCGGTGCACAGATGAAAGCGGTGATGATGCTGGGTGCTGATGCCGTGCAAATCGGTTCGCGTTTTGCGGCGACTGATGAAGCGAGCGCGCATGATAATTGGAAGCAGAAAATTACCGAAATTGGTGAAGGCGATACATTCCTGACGCTGAAGGAATTGGCGCCGGTTCGATTGGTGAAAAATCAGTTTTTCGGTGAGCTGGAAGAAATTTACAACAGCGGAAGAAATGCGGAAATTCTTCGCGAAAAACTGGGAAGGGCAAGGGCAAAGCGCGGAATGTTCGAAGGCGATTTGGAAAACGGCGAGCTTGAAATAGGGCAGGTTTCAGCATTGATAGATGAAATTTTGCCTGTGGAAAAAGTATTCGAAAATCTGCTGAGAGAATTTCGAGAAACCGAAGATATTTCCATCTGATGGAAGACCGCGCACTGCTGGATTTGATTGAAGCGGCGAAGAATAAGGATCGCAAAGCGCAGACGAAACTCATCAACCAGTATTGGCTACCGGTTTTTTCTTTTGTGCTGAACAAGGTGCAGGATGAAACCGTGGCAGATGAAATTACCGTGGCAGTTTTTTCAAAAGTTCTCAACAAACTGGAACTTTACGATTTAAATTTTCATTTTAAAACCTGGATTCTTACGATTGCACAAAATTCCGTAATTGATTTTTGGCGAAAGCAAAAGCGCAGTCAGAATGAAGAGAGCTTCAGTGATTTGAACAGCATCAAAAATGATTTTGCCCGTTCACCGGAAGAGCTTTTAATTTCCGATGAAGAGCAGGAAAGAATTCTGCGTGCCATAGAAAGTTTGGATGCTAATTATCAGGAAATCATTAGGTTACGGTTTTATGAAGAGAAAAGCATCAAGGAAATTGCCGAAGAATTGGGCATTTCCATTTCCAACACGAAAGTTCGGATAATGCGCGGAAAAAAAATCCTGAGCGATTTGCTGAGAAGTTCCGAGGAAATTTAGCATAAAAAAACCGCCTTTTTTCGGCGGTTTCATTTTTCATTTTTACCAGATTTTCACGCGGTCTTCAGGTTTCCGGTAGAGCTTGTCGCCAGGCTTAATGTCGAAGGCTTTGTAAAAAGCATCGATGTTGGTAAGCGGCGCAAAAGCCCTGTAATAGCCTGGTGAATGCGGATCCGTCTTCACCTGATTTACCACATATTGGTCGGTAGATTTCGTGCGCCAAACCGTAGCCCAGCTCATAAAAAATCTCTGATCCTGGGTAAAGCCATTGATTTTCCCAGGGTTGTCGTGGTCCTTCAGGTAAAGTTGCAGAGCATCGTAAGCAACGCTTGCACCTCCTAAATCACCAATGTTTTCGCCACTCGTAAATTTCCCGTTGATGAAGCTGCCTTTCACTGGCTCATATTTGCTGAACTGCTCTGCCAGTGCTTCTACCTTGGCATCAAAGTTTTTACGGTCTGTATCTGTCCACCAGTTATTCAAATTTCCGTCGCCATCAAACCGTGAACCGCCGTCATCAAAGCCGTGCGAAATTTCGTGCCCGATCACCGCGCCAATTCCACCGAAATTCACGGCAGGGTCTGCCTTGAAATTGAAAAACGGCGGCTGAAGAATTGCAGCAGGGAAAACAATTTCATTATAACTGCTTGAGTAGTAAGCGTTTACAGTTTGCGGCGTCATACCCCATTCCGTTTTGTCCACTGGCTTTCCTACCTTGTCCAGCTTGCGCTGATAATGCCAGCGCGAAATATTTTCCATATTGTCATAAAGGCTTGCACCGTCTTTCGGCGAATTGATGGTAAGCGCAGAATAATCCTTCCATTCGTCTGGATAGGCCACTTTCACCGTAAATTTTGAGAGCTTTTCCAGGGCCTTAGTTTTCGTTTCGGGCGACATCCAGTCCAGTTCCTTTATGTGCATTTCATAGCTCTTCATCAGGTAGCTTATCAGTTCTTCCATTTTTTCCTTGGCTTCCGCAGGGAAGTACTGTTCCACATAAAGTTTCCCGAAAGCTTCGCCCAAGGAACCGTTCACCATCGAAAGCGCCCGCTTATTCATCGCCCGTTGCTCTTTTTGGCCCTGTAGATATTTCGCGTAGAAATTAAAATTCACATCGTCCGTTCTCTTGTCCAGGTAACTTGCATTGCTCGCCAAAAGCCGGTATTTCATATAGTTTTTCAGCAATGGCAGATTCTGCTGATTGATGAACTGGTCAAGGTTTTGGTAATATTTCAGCTCACCGATGATCACCCTATCCGTTTGAACGCCCACCGTTTTCAGATATTTTGGCAAATTGACATTTTTAGCCAAAGTCCCAAGCTCTGCCACAGTTTTCGGATTGTAACGCCTATTGGCATCACGGCCTTCTTCCAAAGTCAGCAGGCTTTTCGCCATCCTTTTTTCAAAATCTACGATTTGCCGCACAGCATTGGCATCGCTAATCTGCAAAATATCAAGCATTTGCCCTACAAATTTCTGATATTCGGCCAGCGTTTTAGCATTAGCCTCATTCTCTTTTTGGTAATAATCCTTACCTAAACCAAGGCTCGGCCCACCAAGATAAACGGCGTTCATATTGGAATTTTTCATATCCGCCGCAGCGTACCAATTGTAGAATGGATTATCGCCAGTCAATGTCGCTTTGTTGATATAGGATTGAAATTCAGCAAGATTTTTGATGTTGTCGATTTCCGCTAACTGATTTTTCAGCGGAGAAATTCCAAGAGCGTTGCGCTTTTCCAAATCCATATAGGTGGCGTACAAATCCTGAATCTTCTGGCCTTCGCTGCCCTTAGCATAAGTTTTGGAATTGATGTCTTCCAAAATATTAAGTGATTGATTATCAGTATTTTCCCTAAGTTCGTTGAAGGAACCCCAGCTTGATTTATCGGCCGGAATTTCCGCCTGTTTATACCAGCCGCCGTTTACAAACGAGAAGAAATCATCCTGCGGACGAACGCTTCTGTCCACATATTCCAGGTTCAGCCCAACATCCTGAATTTTTGTATCTGATTGATTTTCAGTGCGTTCTGCTTTTGAAATTTTAGCATTTTGGTTGGTAGCGCAGGAATTCAGCGCCAGCATTCCGGAAAAAGCCAGTGCAGCCATCGAAAGTTTTTTCATCTCAAAATCATTTTAACTTCCAAAGTTAGTAAAAAGGGACAAGAGCCAAGTAAAAAGGCTAAAGAAAAGTAAATGTTGTCACGCTGGGCTTGTCCAAGCGTTACAGTTTTTAAAAATGCAACGCTCTGTCTCAGTGTTTTAATAAAAAATAATCACCGTGCCGCTGTGTTTTATTTTTTGCAGAAAATCTTTTTGTAACTCACTGTTTCTCAGTGTTTTAACAGATTAAACTAAAAGTATGCCGTGCCGCTGTGTTTAAATAAAATCTTACCGATTTTTACCAAGCGTCAAAATTTCTACTAAATCCTGCAGGGTTTTCTGCGCTACGAATGCCATAAAATCCTTCCGTTCATAGTGCGGCAGGAAAAGTTTTTTAGTGATTTCAAAATCCTTCACCCTGATGGAATAAAAAACTGTCCCGATTTCGTTGCCGTCCTCATCGCTCATCGGTCCGGCAACACCTGTTGTTGAAATCGCGATATCTGTCCCGAAAAGTTGGCGGCAGCCTTCGCTCATTTCCTGCGCAACCTGCTGAGAAACAACGCTGTAGGTGTCAATCGTTTGCTGACTGACTTTTAAAATCTCAACTTTTTTCGCGGTTTCGTACGCCACGATTCCACCCTTGAAAAATGGTGAAATCCCAGGAATACTTGTGATTAATTTCGCAATTTCGCCGCCCGTGCAACTTTCCGCCGTGGAAAGCGTGAGCCCTGAATTGAAAACTGCCGTCGCAAAAATTTCCGTGATGCTTTCGCCATTCCAGGAAATTACATTCTCTGAAATCAGCGGGCGAAGTTTTTCCACTTCATCGCTGATTTGTGTTTTTACTTCGCGCTCATTTTCTCCTAAGCCTGTGATTTTCAGCTTGATGCGGTTGCCAATCGGTAAGTACGACAGGCTGATGTTTTTCGGCAAAGCCAATTCCCAAGCTTCGATTTTTTCTGCCAGCAAACTTTCGGGAATGTTCACAAGTGTAAGCGTTCGGGAAATGATGAAGTGCAGCTGATGCTCGTTTTTCAGGTGTGGAATAATTTTGGTGCGCATCAAAGCCTTCATTTCAGAAGGAATTCCCGGAAGGCAAATCGCAGTTTTACCATCTTTCTGCATCAGCAGGGAAGGCGCTGTGCCGTAGTCATTTAGAAAAATGTGCGCAGATTTCGGAATTTCGGCTTGCGGTCTGTTCAGTTCGAGCAAATGTTCGCGGTTTCTTTGCTTGAAAATTTGGCGGAGATTTTCGAAAGTGGCTTCATCGAAAACTAGTTCATCACCGAAAAATTCGACAAAAGCCATCTTGGTTTTGTCGTCTCTTGTAGGGCCAAGTCCACCGGTTGTGATGATGAGGTCATTCTTTTGAAAGCCTTGCTGCAAAGCATTTTTGATGACTTCCATATCATCGGAAATCGTGCGGATTTCAGAAACTGCGATGCCGATGGATTTCAGTTTCTCCGCTATAAAATTCGAGTTGGTATCCACGGTGCTTCCGGAGAGAATCTCATCGCCGATGCTTAGGATGCAAGCTTTCATCATATTTTTGGAATGTTGGACTAAGTTAGCGAAAATTTATAATTTTGTATTTAGAAGGTTATGAGGTTTTGAGGTGGCAATTAATTCTTCGGTTAATTTTACTGTCAATTTTAACCCATTAACCTCAGCGAAAAAAATCAATTAAAAAACTGTTCGGAATTTCTGATGACGGAGAATGTGACGGAAAGTGCGGTGCAGAAACCGAAGTGGATTCGCGTGAAACTTCCTACCGGGAAAAATTACCGCGAACTGCGAAGCCTGGTGGATAAATACAAGCTGAATACGATTTGCCAAAGCGGAAGCTGCCCAAATATGGGGGAATGCTGGGGCGAAGGCACGGCTACATTTATGATTCTGGGGAACATCTGCACCAGGAGCTGCGGTTTCTGCGGCGTGAAAACTGGAAGGCCGTTGGATGTGAACTGGGATGAGCCGGAGAAAGTAGCCCGCTCGATAAAGCTGATGAGGATAAAGCACGCGGTGCTGACTTCCGTGGACAGGGATGACCTGAAGGATATGGGCTCGATACTTTGGGCGGAAACTGTAAATGCCGTGCGGAGAATTTCGCCGGGAACTACGATGGAAACGCTAATACCGGATTTCCAGGGCATTCATAAGCATCTGGATAGAGTGGTGGAAGTGGCACCGGAAGTGATTTCACACAATATGGAAACCGTGAAGAGATTGACGCGTGAAGTGCGGATTCAGGCAAAATATGAGCGAAGCCTGGAAGTGCTGAAGTACCTGAAAAGCGCAGGGCAACGCCGCACGAAAACCGGCGTGATGCTGGGTCTTGGCGAAGAAAAACACGAGGTTTTCCAAACGATAGAGGACATCCGCAATGCTGATGTGGATGTGATAACGCTGGGGCAATACCTGCAGCCTACGAAGAAACATCTGCCGGTGAAGAAATTCATAACGCCCGAAGAATTCGATGAATACGGAGATTTCGCGAGAAGCCTTGGCTTCAGGCATGTCGAAAGTTCACCTTTGGTGAGAAGTTCTTACCACGCTGAGAAACATATACATTAGTTTAAGGTTTTAGGTGAAATAAAACCGCGCTGAGAATTTCAGCGCGGTTTTGTTATTTTACAATTTTCATCTCATCGAGAAGCCATTTCGAATCAGCAAATTTATCCACGATGAAGAGAATGTACTTGGTATCCACCATTATGTTCCGGCTAAATTTCGGATCATAGTTGATGTCACTCATCGTACCTTCCCACTGTCTGTCGAAATTTAAACCAATCAAATTTCCGTAGGCATCAAGTGCCGGGCTTCCGGAATTTCCGCCGGTTGTATGGTTGGTAGCGGTAAATGCCAGCGGAACATCGCCGGTTTTATCCTTATAAATTCCGAAATCCTTGCGGTTGTAAAGGTCGATAAGTTTTGCTGGCACATCAAATTCATAATCGCCCGGGATGTACTTTTCCATCACACCAGACAAATGCGTTTGGTAGTTGTAATGCACGGCATCGCGCGGATTTGAACCCTTCACCTGACCATAGGTAACGCGCAAAGTGGAATTAGCATCCGGGAAGAACTGCCGTTCCTTATCCGTAGCCATTTGCTCCGCCATAAATTTTTTCTGAAGTGCATCTATCTCGTTTTGCAGCGCGGCAAATTTCGGCTCGGTGGTTTGTAAATAATTGTTCTTTATTTCTGCCGAAAGCTTAATCAGCGGGTCGTTTTGCAGATTTTGCAGAAGGGAAGGGTTTGCCAAAAATTTATCCAAATCTGCCGTTGCAGAAATGCCGTTCAGCGTAGCCCTTCCGGTAATTACCGAGTTTTTAGACATTTCTTCAATTGCCGGAAGATTGCGGTTTTCATCCTTATATTGCGCAAAGTTTTTCGGCAAAAACTGCTGCGGAATTTGGTTGGCATACAGCGCCAGAAGTTTCGCCGTAACCTTGGCATCCAGCTCTGCATCGTAGTTCCGGTAGATTCTGTTCAGCCGGCTCTTCAGGTTTTTCAGCGTTTCTGCATCCAGCTTTCCGCTTTGCGAAAGATTGAGATAAGTGCTGTAAAAATCAGCAATTGCTAAAGTCTCAGCATTACGCAAAAGCTCGCCATAATAAGCGCGGTGCAATGCGTAGGGTGCCTGCTCGTTGTATGCCTTGTTCAGTCCGTCAATCGTGGTTTTCATTGCCGGATTTTTGGAAATTAATTTCTGCTCGTAAGCCAATTTCTTCCCAACAGCGTTTGATTTCTTCAGGCCTTCTGCTTCGCCAATCCACTTTTTCCAGTAGTTGGCTACGGATGCATATTTTGAAGCGTATTTAATTCTCGTGGCATCATCCGCCCGCATTTTTTCGTTCAGCGTTTTCAGCGCCACATCTCGTACGGAAATCATTGCAGGGTTTATATCCGTCATTATTTTCTGCACCGCAATTGCCGGCAGGTATTCCTGCGTTCTTCCTGGGAAGCCGAAAACGAAGGTGAAGTCGTCCTCGTTTTTATCCTTGATGGAAACCGGCAGAAAATGTTTCGGAACAAATGGCACATTATCCTTGCTGTATTCCGCAGGCTTGTTGTTCTTATCGGCGTAGATTCGGAAGAATGCAAAATCGCCGGTATGCCTTGGCCAAACCCAGTTATCCGTATCACTGCCGAACTTTCCGATGCTTTCCGGTGGTGCACCTACCAGCCTTACATCCTTGAAAGTTTCGATGATGTAGGCATAATATTTATTGCCGTAGTACATTGGCTTCACGGAAACCTTTTGGTACGGCTCGGTTCTGAAAGATTGCGAAACGCGCTGAATATTAGCGTTTATTTCATTTTCCGTTAAATTTGAAGTGGGCAGAATTTGCGCCGTCACATCTATGATATCCACGATGAAGTCCACCGTTACGCCAGGGTTTGGCAATTCGCCCGCCATATTTTTCGCCCAGAAACCGTTCCGCAAATAATCATTCTGAACGGAAGAATGCGACTGAATTTGGCCGTAACCGCAGTGATGATTGGTGAGCAGAAGGCCTTTCGGCGATACAATTTCCGCCGTGCATCCACCGTTGAACTGTACCACTGCATCCTTTATCGAAGGCTTGTCCCGGCTGAAGATGTCCTTCGCCGAAATTTTCATGCCAAGCTGCTTCATTTCCTTTTCATTCAGTTCGGTGGGAATCCACATCCCGCCGTATTGCTGCGCAAAAGCAAGCGCCGCCGCAAAAATGGCCGATGCGGAAAACCATTTCATTTTCGTCATAAAATTCAATTTTGCATAAAAATACGGAATAATTTTTGAAGCGTAATTCCCACAAATATTTTACCCAAAAAATTGGAACTTCACCATCAGATTCTCTACCTATTTTTGCTCGCAATTCCGGTGGCCTGCGTTTCCTGGACGGTAACTAATGAACGGATTTTCCAAGAGTTTCGCGAGAAATGCCAATACCGCTCGGAAAACTGTGACAACCTGCCCGGCAAACTTTTTTATTATTTGCCTACCTGCCATTATTGTTTCAGCCACTATGTTGCGATTTTTTTCTTAATTTTAACGAAGTTTAAAATGCTCACCGAAAATTGGACGGGATACCTGATTTCAGGCTTTGCAGTGGTTTTCGTGGCAAATTCTTACATCACGGTATATGCCATTTTACGGCAAATGCTGAAGGTGGAAAGACTGGAAGGCAACCTGAAAGATAATGAATGGCGCGAAGTAAAGGAAGAAATTAACGATTAAAATTTATAATAAAATGGAAAACGAAGAAAGGAAATTGCAAGAATACGGCTACGATGATTATAAAATCGTAACAAATTTCGCAAATTTTGAAGAAGCTGAAAATTATGCCAGAGAGAAAAACGGCGAGCTGATTGAGGTGGGCTTCACTGATGGTTCGGACAATCCTATGCCGAACGACCACGCTAAACTTATCGAAAACCGCAAGGTTTTCCGTGTAGCGCTGGACCCTGAGTACGATGTGGTATATTCCGACGAAGAAGGCTTCCAGGAAAGGGCTCAGGACTTGTTGGAAGATATGAAAAAATTGGAAAACGATGTGGCGCCGGAAGATTGGCTTGCCGACCAGAACATTGCAACTGGCGACAGAATTATGATTTTCAAAGACGGCGAAATCAACACGATTACCACGCGTGAAAGAATTAAGTTTTTAATGCGTGGCGATCTTTACGAACTTGCGGTGAAGGTGAACGATCCTGAACTTAGCGAATAACGAAAAAAAACTGTGAAACTGCCGGAAAACCCGGCAGTTTTTACTTCAGCAAATCCAGGAATTGCTGTTCATCCAGAATTTCCACCGTCCCTATTTCCTGCGCCTTTTTTAGTTTGCTGCCCGCTTTTTCGCCTGCCACTAAATAATTCAGGTTTTTGGAAACCGCGGAAATATTCTTGCCGCCGTGCTTTTCCACCATTTCTTCCGCCTGCTCTCTCGTGAAAAGCGAAAGCTTTCCGGTGAATAGAAAAGTTTTCCCGGCTAATGCATCGCTAATCGTATCTGTTTGATTTTCAGATTTTTGCAGCTGAACGCCGTACTGTTTTAGTCGCTCAACCATCAATAGATTTTCTGGCTGTTCAAACCAGGCAATGATGCTCAGCGCAATTTTTTCGCCGATATCTTCCACCTGGGTTAGTTCATCAAGCGAAGCACTTTTCAGCTCATCGATTGATGGGAAATTCTTCGTCAGTTTCTTCGCCACGGTTTCGCCGATGTGCCTGATTCCCAGCGCAAAAAGCACTTTTTCATAAGGAATCTCTTTCGATTTCTCAATGCCGTTAATGATATTCTGCGCAGATTTTTCCGCCATTCTTTCCAGCGGCAAAAGTTGTTCTTTCGTTAATGCGTAGAAATCCGCCGGATTCTCTATCAGCTTTTCACGGTTCAGCTGTTGGATGGTTTCCTGTCCCAAGCTTTCAATGTTCATCGCTTTCCGCGAAACAAAGTGAATCATTTTCCCGACGACTTGTGGCGGACAATGCGCTTCGTTCGGGCAGAAGTGTATCGCCTGTTCTTCAATTTTTACGAGTTCCGTTCCACATTCCGGACAATGCGTAATGTATTGAATTTCAGAACTTTGCGTATCTCTTTTGTCTAAATTTACACCGGTAATTTTCGGGATGATTTCGCCGCCTTTTTCCACGAACACAAAATCATTCTCGTGCAAATCGAGTTTTTTGATGATGTCTTCATTGTGCAAAGAAGCCCGCTTTACCACGGTTCCTGCCAGCAAAACCGGCTTCAGGTTGGCCACCGGTGTTATGGCGCCGGTTCGTCCAACTTGGTAGGAAACGCTCAGCAGCTCGGTTTCTGCTTTCTCCGCCTTGAATTTGTATGCCATTGCCCATCGTGGTGATTTTGCGGTGTAGCCCAACTGTTGCTGTTGATTTAAGGAATTGACTTTCAATACGATACCATCAATTTCAAAGGGTAATTTATGGCGTTCTGCATCCCAAAAATTGATGAAATCTTTCACATCCTGCAGCGTTCTGCAAAGCCGCGAATTTTCCGAAATCGAAACATCCCAGGATTTTGCTTTCTGCAGAATTTCCCAATGCGTTTCCGCAGGAAAATCTTCGCCCACAAACTGATACAAAACCGCTGACAGCCGGCGTTTCCGCACTTCCGAAGAATCCTGAAGTTTCAGGCTTCCGGACGCTGTGTTCCGCGGATTCATATAAAGATCAAGGCCATCTTCAGCGCGCTGAGCATTGATGCGGTCGAAGTTTTTTCGCTGCAGGAAAATTTCGCCACGCATAAAAAACCGTTGTGGAAAATCGCCCGAAAGCTTCAGCGGCACATCCTGAATTGTGCGCACATTTCCCGTGATTTCATCGCCCTGGAAGCCGTCACCTCTTGTTACAGCTTCGGTCAGGATTCCGTTTTCGTAAAGCAGCGAAATGGAAGCGCCGTCGTATTTCAGCTCTGCCACAAATTCCACAGGCTCGTCCAAAGTGCGTATTATGCGGCGTTCCCAATCTTCTAAGTCATTGAAATCGTACGAGTTATCCAGAGAATACATTCTATACTGATGCCGAACGGTTGGGAAGTTCTTCGTGATTTCGCCGCCAACACGAAGCGTAGGCGAATTGGCATCGTAAAATTCTGGGTGCTGCTGTTCCAGCGTTTGCAGCTCCTTCAGTTTGGCATCGAATTCAAAATCCGAAATCGTGGGCTCATCCAGCACATAATAACTGTAGTTGTGCTGCTGCAGTTCTTCCCTTAGGCTTTCGATTTTCTGCTGAATTTCCGCGGACATCCGATTTTGTTTTGAACAAAAATAAGGATTTTAGCCAAGCCAAAATTCAACAGTATTTGAAATATAATTTGGAAAATAATGATATAAAAGTATAATTATATAAAAATATAAATAAAAAAACCGGAACTTTCGTTCCAGCTTTTTGCAGATTTTAAAGCGTTTTTTCGCGTTCCCAATAGCGGTGTTTTTTCACCGCATTCAGGAAGTTCTCCAAGTCATCTTTCAAAATCGCTTCATCATTTTTAATGATGGTTTTGTCTATAAATTTCTGAGCTTCAGCATCATAGCCTATCGCCTTGCAGTGCTTGAACGCATCGTTTGCAAATTCTGCGGCGTTCTTTTCATTCAGCAAAAATTTCACATTTTTCTCACCACCAATCACATATAGCGCATCAAACAAAACCGATGCAGAATTGAAATAAGTGAATTCCTTGTTCTCGATTTCGCTGCCGTCATCAGCTTTTATCATACCAAGCATTGGTGCAACTGTCGCACATTTTCCGCCTTCTTTTTCAATGGCAGATTTTACTTGATCGAAGGATTTTCTGTCAAAACCATCGCTGATGAATACAGCGATTTTCCGCGATTTCATCGTGTCTTTCACAGTATTCGCCATACTCAGCGCTTCAGACTTGGATACAGATGGTTCTTTAATTACGCTTGCAGCATCCTCTGCGGTTTCATCTGCATTCCGCACAAAATTCTCTACCGGTTTGGCTTCTTTCGGTTCATCGATGCCGAGTTTTTTCGCCACATATTGAGCAAGATCGAGATCGATGTTGGTAAGCATCTGCACCACGCGCTCACGGATTTCCGGCGTTTTCACTTTGGAAAGTTCAAACGAAAGTGCATCCTTGATGTGCTGCTGCTCGTGCTCTGCCTGGCTGTTGTAGAAAAGTTTCGCCTGGCTGTAGTGATCCAGGAAGCTTTTGCTCCTTGCGCGGACCTTGTGCGCATCCACTCTCTTTCCGTGGGATACGAAACCGCCCTGAGTCGCCATTGCTAGGAATGGGCAGCCCCCGCCCGTGGAGTTCGGGGTGTAGGATGCTTTCCCTTTGTGGATAAAATGCTGAGACGCACCCTCGCGCAGCGTATTTTGTACCTGCTCCAGGGGCCGATTGATAGGCAGCTGTTGGTGGTTTACGCCAAGTCGGTACATCTGCGTGTCCGAGTAGGAGAACAGCCTTCCCTGCAGCAGCGGATCGTCGGAGAAGTCGATTCCCGGTACGATGTTGCCTGGGTGAAATGCCGATTGCTCTACCTCCGCGAAGAAGTTTGTCGGGTTTTTCGTCAAAGTCATTCTCCCGATGATCTCTACCGGCACCAGTTCTTCAGGGATCAGCTTGGTAGGGTCGAGGATGTCGAAATCAAATTTGTGCTCATCCTCCTGCGGGATGATCTGCACGCCGAAATCCCATTCCGGAAAATCGCCTTCTTCTATCGCCTGCCAAAGGTCTTCACGGTGGAAGTCGCTGTTCTTCCCGCTGATTTTCTGCGCTTCGTCCCAGGCTACGGAATGCACGCCCAGCACGGGCTTCCAGTGGAATTTCACGAAGTGCGCTTTGCCATCTTTATTTACAAGTTTAAAGGTGTGCACCCCGAAGCCTTCCATCATCCGCAGGCTTCGCGGAATGGCGCGGTCGCTCATAGTCCACATTATCATATGTGCCGTCTCGGGGGAAAGCGATACGAAATCCCAAAAAGTATCGTGTGCGGAGGCAGCCTGCGGCATCTGATTGTCCTGCTCCGGCTTTACGGCGTGCACCACATCGGGAAACTTCATCGCATCTTGGATGAAGAACACGGGGATGTTGTTTCCTACAAGGTCAAAATTCCCCTGTTGAGTGTAAAATTTTACGGAAAAACCCCGAACATCCCTCGGAAGATCTGTGGAGCCGCGGAAGCCCGCCACCGTGGAAAGCCGCACGAATACAGGCGTTTCCTTGCCTTCGCCGTTTAAGAAATCTGCGCTGGAGTATTGGCTCATATCCTTTGTAAGCCTGAAAACGCCGTGCGCACCGCTTGCCCTGGCATGCACTACGCGCTCCGGAATTCTCTCCCTGTCGAAATGCGCGAGTTTTTCGCGGAAGATGAAATCCTCTATCAAAGACGGACCACGCTCACCAAGTTTTAGTGTATTATGGCTGTCATTTACCGGAACTCCGGTGTTTGTGGTAAAGGTTTTCCCTTGTTGATTAATGGTTTCGTGCTGCAGGTCGTCGGTCTTTGCAGTCGGTTTCTCGTGGTTCTTCATTTGGGTAAAAATATTTTAACCAAAGATAAGGCGAAAAGCTGCCGCAAAAATCCATCGGCGAAAATTTGTTCAAATATGGAAGGTTTCTAAATTGCGAGGTTGTACAAACCAATTTTCGTGGAAATTTGTGCTATTTTTTTCCGTAGTTTTGGTGACTTTTTCTTCGATAAATTTTTCATAAAATGTACCTGATTTTCGATACGGAAACTACCGGATTGCCGATTAATTATAATGCGCCTCTTTCTGATTCTGCGAATTGGCCAAGAATGGTGCAGATCAGTTGGCAATTGCACGATGAACTTGGCAATCTCATTGAAAATCAAGACTTTATAATAAAGCCAGAAGGCTACGATATTCCTTATAACGCTTCCAGAATCCACGGCATTACCACGAAAATTGCTAATGAAGAAGGCCGTGATTTGGCGGAGGTTTTAGCCCAGTTTTCCGCCGTGCTGAAGCGCGCGAAAGTTGTGGTAGGGCACAATGTGGAATTCGATTACAAAATCGTGGGCGCGGAATTTTTTCGGAAAAACCTGGAAGACCAGCTTCAGAAAATTACGATGGCAGATACGATGATTCTGGGCACGGAATACACGGCGATTTCTTCGGGAAAAGGAAAATTCAAATCGCCAAAACTTGAGGAAATTTACGAGAAACTTTACGGCGAAAAGTTTGACGAAGCGCACAATTCCGCTGCCGATGTGAACGCCACAGCACAGGTTTTTTTCGAAATGTGGCGGCAAGGTGTAATTTCCGCAGAACAAGTTTTTTCAGATTCTCGAAATTATCAGGCTTTTCGTGAGAAAAATGTAAAACCGATTTCGCCATTTGAAATCAAAATCAGAAGGCAGGTAGCGGCAATTAAGAAGCGGAAAACCGTAGATTTTGGCGATACAGCGGAAATTGATATCGGCGATTATTTCCACTTTCATAACCACAGCATTTACTCTGCCTTGCAATCGAATACGCACCTTAACGATTTGGTAACCAAGGCTTTAGCTAATAATTTTCCGGCTGTTGGACTGGTAGATTTGGGTAATATGATGGGCGCTTTCAAATTCGTTTTCGAAGTGGAAGAAGCGAATAAAAACATCAGCAGCAATTACCAAAATTACATCGAGCAAAAAGAAAAAGCCAAGAACGAAGGCACGGATTTCAGCGAAGCAGAACCAAGGCAATCGCCTTTAATCCCAATCATCGGCTGTGAATTCTATATTTCCGAAAGGCCGGAACAGAAGCAGTTTACGAAGGATGATCCGGACAGAAGAACGCAGATGGTATTGCTGGCGAAGAATTTCACTGGGTATAAAAATCTCGCAAAACTTTCAAGCCTTGGCTTTCTGCACGGCTTTTATTTCGGCGTTCCGAGAATTTCGCGGGAAATGGTGGCGCAGCATAAGGAAGGCCTCATCGCTGTTACAGGTGGAACTTTAGGAGATGTGCCGAACACAATTTTGGAATTTGGTGAGCAGAAAGGCGAAGAAATTTTCAAATGGTGGCGAAATGAATTTGGCAATGATTTCTATGTTCAGTTGCAAAATCATCAAATTGAGGAGGAAGAATATGTGAACGAAGTTCTGCTGAGTTTCGCCGATAAATATGGCGTGAAAATACTGGCGCAGAACGAAACTTTTTATACCGAGAAAAATGATGCACAGATTCAGGATATCCTGTTCTGCATAAAGGATGGGGAGAAACTTTCGTCGCCTGTTGGAAAGGGTTTTGGCAAAAGGCGCGGGCTTCCGTCTCAGGAATTTTACATCAAAAATTCCGAGGAAATAAAGCAAGCCTTCCGCAATTATCCCGATGCCTTCGAAGCCTACACGGAATTTCTTGCGAAATTTGAACCCTATAAACTTAAGCGCGATGTACTGCTGCCGAAGTTTGAAATTCCTGCAGAATTTCACAGCGAAGAAGATTTGAAGGACGGCGGAAAGCGCGGTGAAAACGCTTACCTAAGGCATTTAACCTACAAGGGTGCGCAGGAAAAGTACGGCGAAATAACGCCCGAAATTTCCGAGCGACTGGATTTTGAGCTGGAAGTCATTGCGAACACGGGCTATCCCGGTTACTTCCTTATCGTGCAGGATTTCTGCAACGAAGCGCGGAAAATGGGTGTGTGGGTTGGTCCGGGAAGAGGCTCTGCAGCCGGTTCTGCGGTGGCCTACTGCATCGGCATTACGAATGTGGACCCGATAAAATACGACCTGCTTTTCGAGAGATTCCTGAATCCTGAGCGGATTTCGATGCCGGATATTGACATAGATTTCGATGATGAAGGCCGCGATAAAATCATCAGATGGGTGGTGGAAAAGTACGGCAAAATGAATGTGGCGCAAATCATCACCTATTCTGTTCTCGGCGGAAAATCTGCAATAAAGGATGCTGGCCGTGTGCTGGAGCTGCCAATTCCCGAGACGAACAACATCGCGAAACTTGTGCCTTCCGTGCCAGGGATGAACATCGGCAAGGCCTTCAAAAAATACGACAAACTTTCGCCGGAAGACAAGGTGCTTGCCGATGAAATGAAAACCATTCTGGATAACCCTGAAGATGCGAGGTACCCTGTGCTGGACGCAGCGAAAAAGATGGAAGGTGCGGTGCGGAATACTGGAATTCACGCCTGCGGTGTCATCATCACGCCGGAAGATATTTCCAACCTGGTGCCGATAACTACGGCAGCGAAGGATGCGGAAATTCTGGTCTCCCAGTTCGATAATTCCGTGGCGGAAAGTGCGGGGCTTCTGAAGATGGACTTCCTGGGCCTCAGGACTTTAACCATCATTAAACACGCCATTCAGCTCATCAAGGAAAGACACGGCATAGAGATTAATCCGGATGAAATTCCGCTGGATGATGCCAATACCTACCGGCTTTTTCAGGAAGGCAGAACGATTGGAATCTTCCAGTACGAAAGTCCGGGAATGCAGAAATATATGCGTGAATTAAAGCCCACGGTATTTGCCGACCTGATTGCGATGAATGCGCTGTACAGGCCTGGCCCGATAAAGTACATCCCGAATTTTATTAACCGGAAGCACGGCCTGGAAGAAATCGTATATGATTTGCCGGAAAACGAAGAGTACCTGGCTGAAACCTACGGCATTACGGTTTATCAGGAACAGGTGATGCTACTTTCGCAAAAACTCGCGAATTTTACCCGAGGTGAAGCCGATACGCTGCGCAAAGCGATGGGCAAAAAGCAGAAAGATGTGCTGGATAAGATGTATCCGAAATTCATCGAGGGAGGAAAAGCGAACAACCTGGACGAAGAGAAACTCAACAAAATCTGGAAAGACTGGGAAGCCTTCGCAGAGTACGCTTTCAACAAATCGCACTCCACCTGCTATGCCTTGATTGCGTATCACACGGCTTACCTGAAGGCCAATTTTCCGGCGGAATATATGGCCAGCGTGATGAGCAACAATATTAACAATACCAAGCAAATCACGATGTTTATGGAGGACTGCCAAAGTATGGGTGTGGATGTACTTGGCCCTGATGTGAACGAGAGCCAGTACGGTTTTGCGGTGAATGAGAAAGGGCAGATTCGTTTCGGTTTGGGTGCGATAAAGGGCATTGGTGAAGGGCCCAGCGAAAGCATCGTGGAAGCAAGGAAGGAAGGGAAATTCAAGAATATTTACGATTTCTTCGAGCGGATTCCTTCGGCGCAAATCAATAAAAGGGTGGTGGAAAGCCTGGTAATTGCCGGCGCTTTCGATGAGGTGGACCATTATCACCGCGCGCAGTATTTCGCTGTGGATTCTCAGGGCAGAACCAATGTGGAAAGGCTTTTGAAATACGGCTTCAATTTTCAGAACGGGAAAACGCAGCTGGAAAATTCACTCTTCGCAGAATTTGCGGAGGGACTGGATGTGGAACAGCCAATAATAGAGCCTGCACAGGAATGGCCAAATATGCACAAGCTGAACAGGGAAAAGGAAATCATCGGCTTCTACCTTTCGGCGCACCCTCTGGATGAATTTCGGTATCAGTATCAGTTTATCCAGGGAAATTTCGGCAGAAAGCAAGTGCTTGAAAAACAGGAGGTTACGGAAGATAATTTAGCAGGAAATTTTTCCGATGAAATTTTACCTGAAGAAATATCGGCAGAAGCCGTGGAAATAGAGCTGAATGAAGACGGCGAAATTTCCGAAGGGCCGGTGAAAAAAGATGTGGAACCGAAGGGTAGTTTCAATTTCCTGAACCTGGATGAAATAGATGCTTTCCGCGAGAAAGCCTTTGGTGCAGGGCAAATAAAGCTGTTTGAAGAAACGAAGGACTACCGCGAAAAGCAGAAGATGAAGGCGAGCTTCCGGGAATATACGGTGGCTGGGCTGGTGACGGAATTTCTCGTTCGGGACGGCAGAAACAGCGGCGAAAAGGTGGCGTTCGTAACGCTGGAAGATTACACCGGAAGTTACCAATTCAGGCTTGGCGACAAGGATTATATGAGGCTTCGCGAAAAAATCGATCTGCAGCGCTTCCTGATTTTGAAAATAAAATTCACTATAGGGAGCGACGGCAGAATTTTCCTGAATGTGAATGATGTGCTGGAACTGAAGGAAGCCTTCGACCAGTTTGCAAAAAGCCTGACTTTGGTGCTGGATGTGAAGGAAATCCGGAAAAGCGACCTAGAATTCTTCCGCAATTCACTGATGAAAAAGGATGGCAAGCAGAAGGTGAGCATCCTCATAAAAAACCAGGACGACGGAACTCAGCTGGAAATGCCGTCACGGAAAGGCTTCGTGGATTTGGACGCAGCACTGATGACGGAAATTGCGGAAGAAAAAAGGTATGAGATATTTTTGAATTGAAATCTGTGTCTTGGTGTATAAAAGTTAGGCAATAAATTACCAGTGCCTCTATGATTTAATATAACCTTACTTTGCCCCTCAGTGTTAATTTTTTGAAAACTTGAAAACTTTTTTGGTTTTTTAGTTTTCATTGCTTTATCTTTGCCGCCGTATTCAGAGATATGGAGAAGGAATTTCTAGATAAAGTGCTAAACCTTTTTGCAGAAAACGGCGCAAAAACCGTTACGATGGGCGATATAGCCAAGGAAATGGGCATATCCAAGCGCACGCTTTACCAAAAATATAAAAATAAGGAAGCCCTGCTGGAGGATGTGATAGCTTATAAACTTGATGAAGGCTTGAAAGAAATGCATGAAATCAATCAAAGAGTTGAGAACCCTTTAGAAGTATATTTCTACAAGCACGAAAACTTCCAGCAGCAGGTAGAGAGCAACAAATCAGTTTTCGTGCGCCAGCTCATAAAATATTATCCTTCCATTTTTGAAAAATATATTGCCAATTTTTCAGATCAATTCATAAAATTTACCGTTGAAAATGTGAAAAAAGGCAGGGAAATGGGCTTGTACAGGGAGGATTTTGATGAAGAAGTATATGCAGATTTCGTTTTTCGTCTGTTTATTTCCTATGATTTCAATCCTGATCAATGCGATACCTTCGCGTCGCGCTACGGTTTTAATTTTAAAGTGATTGACTTTTACCTGAACGCCATTACTACGGATGCCGGTAGACATATTGTGAAAAAATACACCCAAAATTTATGAAAAAAATAATATTAACAACCTTGCTTACCGCAGGCCTGATGCACGCCCAGGAGGCGCGGCTGCTCACGCTGCAGGATGCCGTCAATTATGCCTTGGAAAACAAGGCAGACGCGCTGAAAGCCCGCAAGGATATCGAAAGAGCGGAGGCTAAAATCCGCGAAATCCGGGGGAATGTATTCCCACAGATCTCGGTGAATAGCGCAACCAACTACAATCCCCTGCTGCAGCAGTCGCTGCTGCCAGGCGAGCTTGCCGGTATGCCGGGGCAGAAGGTGCCGGTAACTTTTGGCACGAAGTGGAACTCCACCAATGTGGCGCAGATGCAGCAGCTGATTTTCAACGAGCAGGTCTTCACGGGGCTGAAAGCCGCAAGATCCACTAGGGAATTTTACCAGCTGAATGCCCAGCTTACGGATGAAAACCTCATAGAGCGTGTGGCAAACGCCTACTATCAGGTGTACAAAACCGACCAGATGATGAAGAATATGCAGGAGAACCTCTCCCTCACGCAGCAGACCTCCAAAGTCATCAAAGGTTTGCTGGATGCCGGGCTGGCACGCAAGATCGATTATGACCGGATCGTAGTGGCGGAAAACAACATCGCTTCCACGGTAAAAACGCTGGAAAATGCAACCCAACTCGCAGAAAATGCCCTGAAATTCTACATGGGGATGGATATCGCCCAGCCCATTCGCCTGCCGCAGGATACCTTTGAACCAAAATACCTCCCGGGAGAGCAAACCCAGTACGATGAAAGATCGGAAATAAAACTGGCAAAAAAGCAGATAGAGCTGCTGCAATGGCAAAAGAGAGCCTCAGAATCAGAATACTACCCGGTGGTGGCTCTTACAGCAAACTACGGCTGGTTGGGGCAGGGTGCCAAATTCCCCTGGTGGCACGGCGAGAAGGACGGGGTTTACTGGAACGATTTTTCCCAGATAGGGCTCAATATCAATATCCCCATCTTCCGCGGGTTTTCCGTAAAATCAAGAATTGAGCAAAACCAAATCGATATTGAAAAGGCCCAGCTGGATTTGAAGGACACCAAGATGGGACTGGATATGCAATATCAAAACGCAATTACCAAACTGCAGAATAATATGACACAAATTGAGATCCAACAAGGCAATGTAAAGCTGGCAGAGGATGTGATGAACAACACCCGCAGCAACTATCAGTACGGCCTTGCCACGATGAACGATATCGTAGATGCCGAAAGCGATCTGGCAGAAGCGAAGAACAACTACACCAATGCCCTGCTCGAGTACAAAATGGCAGAGGTAGAGCTTTTAAAATCTCAGGGCAGACTCCGGACTTTAACCCAATAAAATCATGAAAAAGAATACAATAATTACCATCCTCATCCTGCTGGCTATCGGCGCAGGAATCTACTTCATCCTTCAGAAAAATAAGGAAAAAAACGAGGCAAATGTAGCCGTAGTGGCACAGAAAAACAGCAATGTAGCCGTGCGCACAGAAGTTGTAAAACGCGAAAGCCTAAGCAGGGAATTCTCCGCCAACGGTACCTTCAAGCCCAATAAACAGGCGAATATCTCCCCGGAAATCGGCGGGCAGCTGGTTGCGCTCTATGTACGCGAAGGCAGCTATGTAAGGGCAGGGCAGAGCATCGGCAGGCTCGGGGGAGAGAAAATCAATGTGAATGTGAGCAATGCAAAAGCCAATCTGGACAATGCCCAGGCTGCGCTGAACCGCTACGAAATGGCATACAAGACAGGTGGGGTTACGGCCCTGCAGCTGGATCAGGCAAGGCTTGCCGTGAAAAATGCCAAAGCCCAGATGCAGTCTGCAAACCTAACTTCCGGCGATACCAACATTATCTCCAAAGTCAGCGGCATCGTAAACCAGAAGTTTGTTGAAGTAGGCAGCGTGGTAGGAGCCGGCACTCCACTTGTGGAAATAGTGGATATCTCCGTGGTAAAGCTTAAGGTAGATGTAGATCAGTCCGTGGTGAGCCACCTGCACAATGGGGATATCGTGAAAATAAAACCAGATGTTCTGGATTCCGAGATGGAAGGCCGCATCAGCTTCATTGCGCCTACTGCCTCCGGGGCGCTTCAGTTCCCCGTGGAAATCGCGGTAAACAACTCCGGAAACACGCTAAAAGCCGGCATGTACGGTACCGCGTACTTCAACCGCTCCGGCGCATCGGATGCGCTCACCGTACCGAGGAGTGCCTTCGTAGGCAGCGTGAGCGACGGGCAGGTGTTCATTGTAAAAGATAATGTGGCGTACCTGAAAAAAGTACAGATAGGAGCCAACCTAGGCGATAGGGTAGAGGTTGCCGGCGGCCTCTCTGCCGGCGATGTAGTGGTGACCAGCGGCCAGATAAACCTTCAGGACAAAACAAAAGTGCAAGTGCTGAAGTAATCCAGAAAACAGGAAAAATGAAATTAGCAGAAATATCGATAAAAAGACCAAGCATAGTCATCGTAGTGCTCGCGCTGATGCTTATCGGCGGCCTTTTCAGCTATACCAGGCTGAATTACGAGCTCATTCCGAAATTTGAGGTAAAGGTAGTTACCATTGCTACAATTTACCCCGGCGCTGCACCATCCGAGGTGGAAAATACCGTGACGCGGAAGGTGGAAGATGCGATAGCCTCGTTGGAGGGCATTAAAAAAATTCAGAGTAAATCGTATGAGAGCCTTTCGGTGGTGATGATTCAGTTCACGGATGATGTGGATGTGGATTATGCGCTGAATGACGCTCAGAGGAAGATAAACGCCATTCGTTCAGATCTCCCAGAGGATGCGGAAGAGCCTTCACTCAGCAAATTTTCCCTATCCGATCTTCCAATCATCACGATGGGAATCACTGCTAACCTTACCGAGGCAGAGCTCTATGACCTTGTGGATCAGCGCATCCAGCCGGAGCTTTCGCGGATATCGGGCGTGGCGCAGGTGAATATTATCGGTGGGCAGGAGCGGGAAATACGGGTGAACCTCGATCGTGAGAAGCTGGAAGGATACGGCCTCACCGTGCCGCAGGTACAGCAGATGATCGCCGCATCCAATTTGGATTTCCCGACGGGGAACCTACAGTCCCGCCAAACCTCCACTATCATTAGGCTTTCGGGAAAGCTTGCCACCGTGGATGAACTGAGGCACCTCGTCATCTCCTCTGTAAATGGGCAGGTAATCCGTCTTTCCGACATAGGGGAGGTGGAAGATACCCAGAAGAAAACGGAAAAACTGGCGAGAATAGACCAGCAGAATACGCTGCTGCTGCAGGTGCAGAAGCAGACGGATGCCAACGCCGTAGAGGTAAGCCGGCTGGTGAAAGAAAAAATTGTACAGATCCAGAATCAGTACAAAGCTCAAAATGTGCAGCTTACGGTAGCCAACGACACTTCGGAATTTACGCTGGAGGCTGCAGACCATGTGTTGAAAGACCTTATGATAGCCATCGCGCTTGTAGCTTTCGTGATGCTTTTCTTCCTGCACAGCCTCCGCAATGCGCTGATAGTGATGGTGGCAATCCCGGCGTCTCTCATCGCCACATTTATCGGGATGCTGCTTTTCGGCTATTCATTAAACCTGATGAGCTTGCTCGGCCTCTCCCTGGTGGTGGGGATCCTGGTGGATGACGCGATAGTCGTGATTGAAAACATCCACCGCCATATGGAGATGGGGAAAAATAAAGTGCGTGCCGCTTATGACGGCGCCTCGGAAATTGGCTTTACCGTAGTTGCCATCACGATGGTGATTGTAGTGGTGTTCCTCCCCATTGCGCTCTCCACGGGTATGGTTTCGAACATTATAAAGCAATTCTGCGTCACCGTGGTTATCGCGACACTGCTTTCCCTCATCGTGTCTTTCTCAGTAGTGCCGTGGCTTTTCTCCAGATTCGGTAAGCTGGAGCACATCAGCAGAAACAATATTTTTGGTAAGATAATTTACAAATTCGAGGACGGGCTGAAGTGGTTTACCTTAAAAATGGAAAACATCCTGAAGTGGAGCCTTCACCATAAAATTGCCACCTTTGCCGTTGTTACAGTACTATTCATCAGCTCCTTAGCCCTTCCTGCCTTAGGGTACATCGGTTCAGACTTCTTTCCGGGTAACGACAGAAGCCAGTTCCTCCTGCAGCTGGAAATGCCCAAAGATGCCTCCATCGAAGAGACCAACTTTATGACCCGCCGCGCGGAGCAATACCTGGCGAAAAGGCCGGAGGTAGTGCGGCAGATCACGATGGTGGGGCAGTCCAGTACGGGCTTCGGGGCATCTCAATCCACCGCATACAAATCGGAGATAAGCGTATTCCTCACGGATAAAACGGAACGGAATAACGAGCCTACAAAAGTATACGGCGCAAAACTGAAACGAGAGCTGGAGAAGATACTCATCGGTCCGAAAATCAGCGTGATACCCATTGGTTTTATGGGAGCGGAAGAAGCTCCCCTGCAGATGACAATTACCGGCCCTACTACCAAGGATGCGATGGAATATGCCGAAACAGCTATGAAAATCCTGCAGTCCATCGATGGATCTACCGAGGTGAAAACCACTGTGGAAGAAGGAAACCCGGAGGTTGAAGTAAGCATTGACAGAGACAAAATGTCTATGCTGGGGCTGAATATAGCTACCGTAGGGCAAACTATGCGCACCGCCTTCGCAGGAAATACGGATAATAAATTCCGCACCGGCAGTACTGAGTACGACATAAATATCATTATGGATGAGGGCAACCGCTCCACCATAGACGATATCCGGAACCTCTCCTTCATTAACCCCATGGGGCAGAAGGTTTTCCTTTCCCAGTTTGCCGATGTTTCCTATGGCTCCGGACCTACGCTCCTGGAGCGCTACGACCGCGCGCCATCCGTTACCGTACAGTCACAAGTCGTGGGTAAAACTACCGGTACGCTGGCCTCCGAATGGGAAGAAAAGCTATCCGCGGTGCAGAAGCCATCCGGCGTGGAATGGCGCTGGGGAGGCAATATGGAAAATCAGAGCGAAGGCTTCGGGACGCTCGGCTACGCGCTACTGGCGGCTATTATGCTCGTTTATATGATTATGGTGGTGCTGTATGATGATTTCGTAAAACCCTTCATCGTACTCTTCTCCATCCCGCTCTCCTTCATCGGGGCACTCTGGGCGCTGGCGCTCACCAACGAGTCACTTAATATTTTCACCATCCTCGGTATCATTATGCTCATCGGTCTCGTGGCGAAAAACGCGATCCTTCTTGTAGATTTCGTAAACCACCGTATGGAAGCCGGCGAAGATATTGAAACTGCACTCGTACAGGCGAACCACGCCCGGCTACGGCCAATCCTTATGACTACCATCGCCATGGTGTTCGGGATGATACCCATTGCAACGGCTACCGGTGGTGCGGCGGAGACCAACAAAGGCCTCGCGATTGTAATTATTGGCGGGTTGCTCTCCTCTCTCTTCCTTACCCTCGTCATAGTGCCGGTGGTGTACTACATCATTGTTAAGCTGGAAAACCGCTTCAGTAAGCACGACAAGATAAACTATGAAGAAGCAATGGTGGAAGACTATGAGCCCATCAAAATAAAGGAAGAGTACGAAATATAATTTTTTAGTTCAAATAAAAACGCGGCGCAGTACCTCTGTGCCGCGTTTATTTTTAAGGAGAGACTTATGAATATCCTCCCATCGTATATTCCGCAAAGGCTTCCTCCAGCGAGCGGAACCTTCCCTTGAAATCCTGCACGGCACAATCCTGCACAATGCTGCCTTTGTTTATGAGGATTACGCGTGTGCACAACGCCTCCACCTCCTGCATAATGTGTGTGGAGAGTATCACGGATTTCCCGCTGCCCACATTGCGGATCACCTCCCGTATCTCCAGGATCTGGTTGGGATCCAGCCCGTTGGTAGGCTCGTCCAGGATCAGGAGTTCCGGCTCGTGCAGTATGCTCGCCGCCAAGCCCACCCGCTGCCTATAGCCCTTGGAAAGCTGTCCCGTTTTTTTCGATTTTTCCGGCGTGATCCCGGTAAGCGCTATTACCTCATCTATTCTTTTTCTTGAAACCTTCCGCACATCTGCCACGAAATCCAGGTACTCCCTTACGAACATATCATTGTACAGCGGATTATTCTCGGGGAGAAATCCCATTTTCGCCTTGGTTTCCAGGGGAAATTCTGCAATATTTTTCCCATTAAAAATTAACTCGCCGTCATCCGGAGTCAGCGCTCCGGTAATAGATTTCATCAGGGTGGATTTTCCTGCACCGTTCGGTCCCAGCAATCCTACGATCTCGTTAGCGCCAATTTCC
The DNA here is from genome assembly GCF_014961145.1 of Cruoricaptor ignavus. Classification (NCBI taxonomy): domain Bacteria; kingdom Pseudomonadati; phylum Bacteroidota; class Flavobacteriia; order Flavobacteriales; family Weeksellaceae; genus Cruoricaptor; species Cruoricaptor ignavus. Next base: position 580,775 of record NZ_CP063145.1, on the reverse strand, counting down.
AGACTGATGGCATTCAGCGCAGTCTGGCTGCCGTATTTTTTGGTAAGGTTTAATATTTTTAAAGACAAAATAATCAGCTTTCGGTGGGCAAATTTAAACAAAAAAATCACCGGAGACTCCGATGATTTCTGTAATATTTTTTAAGGTTATCTCGCCTCCAGCGCGGCTTTCACATCTTCATACCCGCCCCCGTTGTACACTTCCGTCAGACCTTGCTCTTTGAAGTAATCTGCCGCCTTCTGGCTGCGCTGCCCGCTTTTGCAGAAGAAAATCTTCGGGCCCGCCAGATTCTCGATTTCCTGTTTGCGCACCTCAATCTCGTCTAGCGGAATGTTTGTTGCGCCCTCCACGGAGCCGTCCACATCGAGCTCCATCGGCTCGCGCACATCTATCAGGTGATAATTGTCACCACTCAAAAGTTCTTTCAGATCCATAATAGCATTATTTACACTTCCAAATATAATCAAAATATTAGTTTTGCAAAGCCAATGCACGCGAAAACACAATATTTTTCTCAAATAATCAAATCTGCTGCTCGGCGTTTCGGCTTCCAGAGTTGCGGTATTTCCCGGGCAGAATTTCTGGAAGATGAGGCACCGCGCCTGGAGAGGTGGCTGCGCGAGGGCATGCACGGGGAGATGCGATATATGGAGAATTATTTTGATAAGCGGCTGGATCCAAGGCTGCTGGTGGAAGGTGCCAGGTCCGTGATCTCATTATCTTACAATTATTTTCCGGAAGAAATTTTGCCGGAGGAAGGGAATTACAAAATTGCAAAGTATGCCTATGGCGAGGATTATCACGAGGTAATAAAAGCCATCCTTCGGGAGATGTGTGAGCATTTGCTGGAGGAGATCGGGGATTTCCATTTCAGAATTTTTACGGATTCTGCGCCGGTTTTGGAGCGTGCCTGGGCGAAGCGGGGTGGCATTGGCTGGGTAGGAAAAAATTCGAATCTCATCACTAAAAAGCACGGCTCGTTTTACTTTCTCGCGGAAATCATCTGCGATCTGGAACTGGAACAGGACCCGCCGACAACTGACCATTGTGGCAATTGCCGTCGCTGCATTGATGCCTGCCCTACGGGCGCCATTGTTTCGGAAAAAGTGGTGGACGGCAGTAAGTGTATCTCCTATGCGACCATCGAACTTAAAGATCAGATACCGTTTTTTTTTCAGGATAAGATGGAAGACTGGATGTTCGGCTGCGATATTTGCCAAGATGTTTGCCCCTGGAATCGGTTTTCCCAACCGCACAGTCAGCCGAAATTCTACCCGAATGAAAAACTTACAACAATGCGGAAGGAGGATTGGAAGGAGCTTACCGAGGAAGTTTATGCCGAGATTTTCAGAAAGTCTCCCGTGAAGAGGGCTAAATTTTCCGGACTAATGAAAAACATTAAAAATCTTCCTTAAATTTTAAACAAAACAGGCTGCCAATCGGCAGCCTGTTTTAAAAAAGTTTTATGGGATTAGAAACCATAATTAACACTCAAACCAAGTTTATAGTTATAAGTGGTTTTATCGTGCGGGGTGTTGTCATACATTTTTGTAAAGCCATGATCGTAGCGGAGCATCAGCTGCCAGTGGTTATCGAACGCGTAGCCTAAGCCGCCCACTACGCCGAAATCAAACTTATTAAACTCATCGTTGTCATTAAAATGGAGATCGATATAATTGATGCCGGTTGTTGGGTCATTAATGCTGTCTCCTGAGACTTTCTGGTTCACGATGAAGCCTACTTTAGGCCCTACGGTTAGAAACCAGCTGGAATTTAAGCCGCTGTTCGCTTTTGCACCGAAATAATATTTCAAAAGAATAGGCAGATTTATGAAATCTGCGAAGAATTTTTGCTTGCCGCCAGGATATTTATTGTATTCACCCTGCATAGAATATTCCACTTGAGGAGCAAAGAACAAACCGCCGCTACGGCTGAGCTCCGAAGTAGATCTCTGGCTGATAGGCGCCTCGAAAAAAACACCTACAGATGGCGCTACACGCGCTTCGGAATCCTGGTGGATGCCGTGGATGTGCGAGCCGTGTACTCCGGCTGTGATACCAAATTGGGAACGCTTTTCAGCATATTGTGAAAATGCAGTTGCACTCGCAGCTAGAGCTGAGAAGATGAATAATTTTTTCATAAATCTATGAGTTTTTAATTTACAGCAAATATAAAAAAATCATTTACAACCCGTAGTGCATTATCACGCGAGATTTATTTTTAGGTTGTTTATATTTCTGCCGAAAAGAAATTTATTCAGATATTGAATAGTTGTTAGTGTTGCAATTTTAGCCAAAATTCTGGTTTTAAAACCTTGAAAAGTTTTGGCATAGTTCCTTCTAATCATAAATTGGTCACAAAGTTGGGAAAATAACGTTTCGATTCTTTTCCGATATTTTTTGAACTGATAAAACTGTGGCTTGTAGTCTTTTTGATTTTTCCTTTTAGGAGTTTCTAATTCTATATTTACCTCATTGAATAAGTCTAACTGGATGGTTTGAGACAAATAGCCTTTGTCCCCAAGCAACACACAGTCAGACATTTGGAGTTTTATATCTTGCAAGTAGTGGATGTCGTGAACGGATGCGGGAGAAATATCAAAACTCTGAAAAACCCCAGAAATGGAACAGACAGCATGTAGTTTATACCCATAGAAATGCAGGTTCTGCGAAGCACAAAATCCTTTGTTGGGATAAGCATAATCTACATCCTTGCAAATCCTGCTTCTGGAGGAACGAGATATTTTACATACTTCCAAGGGCATGCTGTCTACTACAAAGTAATTTTCAGATTCATTCAATTTATCCACCATTTTCATTCTTATTTCTTCGATAAAAGGGAATAGTTTTCGCTTCCTTCTGTTATAAACACTTCTTTCAATTTTTGGTTCAATTTCAAAACCTTTTATTTCTCTAAAAAGTTGATGTTCAGAATCAATGGACTTAAATTCAGCCAAAATAATCAAACCAATCAACTCTATATCAGATAGTTTTGGTTTTATAGGTTTAAAATAAAAATCTTCAGTTTCGGAAATGTCTCTTAAATTATTTAAAATTAAGTTGTAACTTGCCTCAAGGTTGCTCATAATTGTATTTGATTGGTAGTCAATACAATATACTAATTTTTAGTCACTTGAGCAACCTATTTTATAATGCACTACGAGTCATTTACAATATGGTGCTTTTTCTTCAGCAATTTTTTTAGCGCTGATGCATAAATTTATTATATCAAAAAAATGGATTCGGTAAAAATTGATAGCCATTTTCCTTTTTTTCTGCAAAAATGTGGGATTGGCCATTGCTGAGGACAATCATCCGGCAGCCGATTTCAGAGTTGTAGCGTGCCGTTTGGTCAAGGGTCTTCTCAGATAGCCTTATGTGCGGAGCTTTGCACTCGATTAGAATTACAGGTTTGGCCTTTTCTGTGAGGATGATATCGCTTCTTTTCGTCAAGGTATTGATTGTCAGTTTTTTTTCTATTAAAAACGCCGATGTTGCATAGCCCCTGCCGGTAATGAAGTACTGAATCCAATGCTGGCGCACCCATTCCTCAGGCGTAAGCAGCAGCCAGATCTTTCGGCACACATCATAAATAAAAAATTTATCTTTGTACTTACGGATTTTAAAATCATAAGTATCCGGAAAATTTAGCCTTGGGATTTCCAAACAATGAAGGATTTAGAAATACTGCTCAAAAATATTAAAAATAAAAAACTTCTGCCGCTGTATTTTCTGCACGGCGAAGAGCCTTTTTTCATCGACCAAGTTACCGATGCTTTGGAGCAAATTTTGCCGGAAGAAGAGCGCGATTTCGGGCTGACGGTTGTGTACGGAAAAGACACGAACATTGCGGAAATTGTGGCACAGGCACAGCAATTCCCGATGTTTGGCGATACGAATATGATTATCGTGAAGGAAGCCCAGGATTTGAAATTCAGCGATGAGGAAAAAAAGATTCTCGAGAATTTCGCGCAAAACCCTGTGCCCACCAGCGTTCTCGCTTTCGCTCACAAACACAAAAAATTGGCCGGAAATACGAGGCTTGCCAAAGTTTTAAAATCGGCAGGATTTCTGTTCGAAAGCCCTGCAGTAAAGGATTATCAAGTACCGCAATGGATTAGCGAGGAAGCGGCACGGCTGCAAATCAAGATGGCGCCGAATATTTCGCTAATGCTCGCCGAATATCTGGGCAGCGATTTATCAAGAATTTCCAACGAACTTTCTAAGGTGAAAATGCTGATGAAGGATGGCGAAATTCTGGATGCTAAAATGGTGGAAAAGCACATCGGAATCAGCAAGGAATTCAATGTGTTTGAACTGCAGAAAGCGCTTGGACAAAGGGATTCAGCAAGGGCGATGAAAATTGCGCACTACATTGCGAAGAACCCGAAAAGCAGTCCGTTTCCGATGATGCTGGGCAATCTGTACAACTTTTTTTCCAACATCATCATTTACCAAACGAGGAAGGGCGTGGATTCTAAAACCGTGGCTGCAGAAATGGGCGTAAATCCTTATTTCGTAAAAGATTTTGCGCAAGCCGCCAATTTTTATCCGTTCAAATTGGCAACGCGGGTGATTTCCATTTTGCGGGAATATGACTTGAAAAGCAAAGGCTTGGGCGTACAGCAAACGCCGCACGAAGAACTTCTGGTGGAAATGGTTTACAAAATTTTGAATGTGGACAAAGTGAAGGTTGCTGTATGACCAAATTAAATAATCGACAATAATTAAACGAAATTTTTGAGAATATGGAAATTAGCGATAATATTTTAAACTGTGTGATTGTAGGTTCCGGGCCTGCAGGTTTTACGGCGGCAATCTACGCTGCAAGAGCCGATTTGAAGCCGGAACTTTACACAGGTTTAGAGCCTGGCGGCCAACTGACCACAACAAGCGATGTGGAGAACTTCCCGGGCTACCCTGATGGAATTACCGGGCCACAGATGATGCTGGATTTGCAGAAACAGGCGGAAAGATTTGACACGAAAATTCATTACGAGCTCATCACCAAAGTGGAATTTTCGAAAGATGGTGGCGTGCATAAACTTTATGCCGGCACGAAGGAAATTCTGGCAAAAACGGTGATAATTGCAACCGGCGCTACGGCGAAATATCTTGGGCTAGAGGACGAGAAAAAATATTCTGGCGGCGGTGTTTCGGCGTGTGCAACCTGCGATGGATTTTTCTACAAAGGCCGTGAGGTGATAGTGGTGGGTGCCGGTGATACGGCGGCTGAAGAGGCCACCTACCTGGCAAACCTTGCGTCGAAAGTTACGATGCTTGTGCGCAGGGATGAGTTTCGCGCGTCCAAATTTATGGCGAATAAAGTGATGAGCACGCCGAACATCGAAGTGAAATTTAACCACGAGCTGATTGGCATTGAAGGTGAGAATAATCTTGTGGAAAGGGCGTTGATTATCAATAACTTAACGCAGGAAATTTCCACGCAGAATGTGGACGGAATTTTTATTGCGATAGGCCACAAACCGAATACGGAAGTTTTTGCAGGGCAGATAAATCTGGATGAAAACGGCTACATCCTTACAAATCCTGGCACTACGGTTACTAATGTTCCGGGCGTTTTTGCGGCAGGAGATGTTCAGGATCAGCATTACCGGCAGGCAATAACGGCGGCTGGCACAGGCTGTATGGCAGCCATGGATGCGGAAAAATATCTGGCAGAATTGCAGTAGGAGTGAAGGACTAATTATGGTGAATGGTAAATTTTTAATTTACAATTTAAAACTTTAACCTCTAAACATCAGAGAGTGTCATCTTGGGCCTGCCGAAGGGTTTATCTCGGAAGAACTTGAGCTAAAATTGAAACAAATTCTCTACATATTTCTTGGTGGCGGACTGGGGAGCGTCCTGCGCTTCCTCATTTCAAAACATACCCAGAAACTGTGGAATATCAGCAGTTTTCCGGTGGGCACTTTTGTAGTGAATATAATTGGTTGTTTCCTCATCGGATTATTCTCTGCGTATTTTTTTAAAACTGACAGCCAGCTGAAGTTCTTTATGATTGCAGGTTTTTGTGGCGGCTTTACCACATTTTCTACTTTTTCTGCAGAAAATTATTCATTATGGCAAAGCGGCAACAGCTTTGTGCTTGTTGCCTATGTACTTTTGAGTGTATTCGTGGGGCTCGCAGCTGTTTTTGTGGGTTCCCATTTAATGAAAAGCTAATTTTTTATCCTGAAAACAAAGGCTTTAAAAGAATTTTGCTAAAATAATTTGCTCAAAATACAAAAGCACCTTATATTTGCACCACCAAAAACCGGAAGGTTTTGGAGAGATGGCAGAGTGGTCGATTGCGGCGGTCTTGAAAACCGTTGAGGGTAACACCTCCGGGGGTTCGAATCCCTCTCTCTCCGCCGATATTCCTGTAAGTCATTGATTTACAGGTTTTTTTTATTTTCAGGTGCTAATATAGGTGCTAATTAATATTTTGGATATTTTCTGTTTCCCAATTGAATCTGGTTCATTTTTCTTAAATTTACGACGGGTAGCCCGTACATTTAGTTTTATTAAATTCTTAAAATTTATGAAAATAAGCAAGATTTTTCTGTTCTTTTTTCTGTTAGCTTTTTTTAGTTTGAAGTCGCAATCCGTTGATATTCGGGATAACGACGATTATGTGTTTGTAACTGCACACAGAGGTGATTGGATTTTTGCGCCGGAAAATTCGCTAAAGGCGCTTGAAAATGCCATCACTTTGGGAGTGGATATTATGGAAACAGATGTGTGGCTTACCAAAGACGATCAGCTGGTTATTATGCACGACAAAACACTGGACAGAACTACCAATGGCACTGGTAAGATAGCGGAAAAAACTCTAGCTGAAATAAAAACGCTTAGATTAAAAAACGGACAAGGCATATTGACTAATGAAACAGTACCAACACTGGAAGAATATATTCTGGCGGCAAAAGGTAGAATTTATCTATATCTCGACAAAGCCGGGCAGGCAAATTCTGATAAAACAGTAGAATATAAACTTCAGGCGATACTTGCACTTTTGAAGAAACATCAGGCGCTGGGCCAGGCGATATTTGTATTGGATATGCCTTACAGCAAAGCATACAATATTTTTGGTGAAGATTTGAAAAAGATTATTTATTGTCCTGTAGTGGAAGATGGCATAAAAGATTTGGACAATTATATAAGTGAATACCGAAAAAAACTGAAACCGTTAATGTATCAGTTCAGAATCAAAACATTAGAGGATAAATCTTATTCCTACATTCCAAAGCTTAAGGCAGATGGAACCAAGCTGTTTGTCGCTGCTACCTGGGCTCACCATACTGCTGGGCACGATGACTTCATAAGTATAGAAAAGGGTGGTGCCTACGGCTGGCAATGGTTGATAAATCAGGGCTTTACTGTGATTGAAACTAACTATCCACATAATCTGATTAATTACTTAAAGACCACGGGAAGAAGAGCAAGACATTAGGAACAAAAGTAAAAAAAGCCCCAAAAAGCATTAGCTTTAAAGGGCTTTCCGAAATATATAAAGAAAATGATGAATGCTTAATATTTTTTATTCCTTGCTTTCAGAAATTTTATCAGTTCCAAAGGTCTGTCCGTTTGAATTATATTAATTTTATTTTTAAGAAACCAATCGTAAACATTCAGGTTTGCGAGAGCCAAATCATCATTATGTCCTGCATTATGGTGCGGCCAAAGTGAATTTACCCAAACTTTTACACCCCTTTTCCTTAGTTTGCCAAAGTCGATTAGATTTTCTTCAGTTTCACCTACGGTGAATTCAAAGCCGTAGACTTTATAATTTGAGAGGTACTCATCTATTTTCCCCCAGCCTTCTTTTATTTCCAGTCTTATTATTGGCATAAAATGGATTTCGTTCTTTAGATGGCCGTATTTTCTATCAAAATCTTTGTAAGTCTCTGTGCCTTTAATTAAAACTTCATCCAGCATTTTCCTCTTTTTCAATATGGGATATACCAAATCAATGTAGTCAAAAGCCTTATCAAGATTAACAAGCACCTTGCCCTGAGTCTCATCAAGTGCCTCTTCCAAAGTTGGCACTTTCATTTGCGTTTTCACGCCAAGGCCATCTCTCAGATAGAATTCTTTGATTTCGGCGAGCGTATAATCAGACGGCTTACCTTTTCCAGTTGTAGTTCGGTCGATAGTCTTGTCGTGCAACAAAATTAAGACGGAGTCTTTTGTCAATGCTAAATCGATTTCCACCATATCAACACCTTTTTCAATAGCTTTTCTAATAGCCCAAATGGAATTTTCAGGTGCGTTTCTCCAGTCAGCTCTGTGGCTTACCACCATCACTTTATCGTCCGGAAATTTGGACAGCGAAATTGGTTTCTGAGCGTAAACCTGGAAGATTAAAATGTGAAGTACTAGAAGAAAAAATTTTTTAAACATTTTACTTGATTTTTAGATTAACTAATAAAGGCAAATGATCCGAAATTTTAGTATGTAGTCTCTGTTCGGCATAGGCTGCAAATTTTGCAACTTCCAATTTATCATTCACAAATATGTAATCAATGATGTTATTGTCTTTTACTGGCCATTCGAAAGGTGTTCCTGTATAATTGGGCGCATATACCTTCTTTGAAATTTTTCTTGAGTCAATCAATGCTGAAGTTATGTAATTGTAAGTCGGCGAATCCGGCTTAGTATTGAAATCTCCGCAAAGTACCACAGGCTGCCCTTTTGCTATATTTTTGATTTTATCCAAGATAACTTGCGAAGCATTCCTCCTAGCATTTTCACCAACATGGGACAGATGAGTGTTAAAGAGATAGAATGTTTTTCCGCTATTGCTGTGCTGAAATTTCCCCCAAGTGCAGATTCTGTTATAAATCGCATCCCAGCCCTTGCTCGGCTTTTCGGGCGTTTCAGAAAGCCAGAATGTTCCGCTGTCCAGCAATTTCAGATTTTCCTTTTTGTAGAAGATTGACACCGCTTCATATTCTCCATTTGGTTTGCCCGTATCGCTCGGCATATGGATGGAAGAGTATCCCGGCATTAAAGATTGCAGCTCGGGATACATATCATCCATTACTTCCTGAAAACCTACAATATCGGTGTCTTGAAAATCTACGAAATCAGCTATCCATTGCTTTCTAAACTTCCATCCGTTGATTCCGTCGTGGTTGTTGCTGTATCGAATATTAAAACTCATCACAGTCAACTCCTGCGCAAAGCAAGAAGCTGAGAAAAATATGAAGATTAATATTACAAAAGTAACTCTTCTCACAATCTGTTATTTTACATCCCACCACAGTCTTGTGGCACCGGAATCCTTTCCATTAAGCGCGTTGATGCCCGTCTTCACACCATCTGGATTCAAGGTGTACTCAGTGCCTGGGAATTGTAGTCTCTTGATTTTTGATGTTGTTGGAATATCCGCGTTGTCAGAATTGATGACATCATAAATCTTAGGGTAATCGCTTTTTCTCAGACTGCTCCAGGCTTCCCAGCCATTCGGGAACAAGGCAAGCCATTTTTGCATTGCTACCTGATGTTTCTGCTCCTCAAGATCATTTGAAAACTTCACTGGTACAGATGACACTGCCGGACTATTAAACTGGTCGTTCAGTGCTTTCGGAGTGGCGGTGGAATTTACATAGGTATTTGCTGCTGCACCAGTAATTCCCCATTGCTGTAGGGATTTCTTTATGCCTTCTTCGTAGAGGTCTTTGGCGGTGCCGTTCATATTCCAGCCAAGCAGTGCACCTTCGGCTCTTAGGAAATAAGCCTCAGCTGCAGGCATTACGATAAATTTCTGCAATTTACCCGGCTCACCGTAGAAAAATGTGCCGATTCTTGAGACGCTGTTTTTGTTGTACTTATTCATCTGAGTGTTATTAACACCGTTGCGTACGCCATGGTATTCGCCATTTTGTGCAGGCTGAAAATATATTGGAAGCCTTGGGTCATTGTACCCAACTAACACACTCTCCATTGTTGCACTCATACGGTACTCATCCCATTGCGATGTCCAACCAATCGGGTTATTAGAGCTTGCCGTAGCTTTAAACCAAGCTTCATCGGCCACATCCGTAAACACGCCATCTGCAACAGCCTGTTCAGCAAATTTCCGTGCTTCGGCAGGACTCACATCGGATATGCGCATTGCCAGTCTCAGCTTTAATGTATTGGCATATTTTAGCCATTTTTTCACATTTCCCGAATAGATTTGATCGTTTGCACCAAATACAGTAGCCTGACTGGAATTTTTCAAAATAACGATGGCTTCATCGAGCTCCTTAAAAAACTGTGAATAAATATCCTTCTGACTGTCGTATTCGAAAGATTTTCCAGGTGTGCCTATGGAAGAGTATGGAATTGGCCCGAAGTAATCCGTCATTCTGTGAAACATCGTAACTTTCCAAACTAAAGCTAAAGCGTATTCTTCACTCAGTTCCAGCTCTTTCGATTTATTCAAAACCTCGTAAATCTGCGGAGCACCTTTCTGATAGAAAAAATTCCAGGTGTTATTAAGCCAACCTCCAGGCATGGTATAGCGGTCTGATGCAAAGCTTTGAGAAAAGTTCGCAAAATACTGACTGTAGAAATCGCCAAACAAACTTTGCGAAGTTTGATATCTAAATCGGTTCAGTATCAGTCCATTAAACTGAGAGGAAGCATACAGCTGCCCAACTGTAGATTTATCTACAATAGTAATTTTCGTTTCGTCCCTGTTGATTTCATCAAAATCACCGGTGCAGCTTATTACGGATAAAATAATTGCGGTAGAAAGTATTTTTTTCATGTTTTCAAATTTTTAGAATGTTACATTAAGATTAACACCATAGCTTCTGGTATTCGGCAGCGCGAAGGATTCAATACCCTGCGCGTTACCGGTGCTTGGTGCAAGTTCCGGATCAAAATTCTTAGCCTTGTTCTGGAAGAAGAATAAATTTCGGCCGCTCAGCGAGAGTTTAAGGTTCTGAACAGGAGTCCCCTCAAACATCCTCTTCGGGAAATCATAACCGAGGCTGATCTCTCGCATCCTGATTGTAGATGCATCGGAAACAAACGCCTCTCCCACCGGGTTGCTTCTTCCCCCGATGTTTGTCCAGTATTGTTCTGCCGTAATTTTTGTCTCGTTCGGGCTGCCATTCGCTGTCACGCCACCTATAACGAAGCCATCCCTTCCGTTCAGGGTTTCCTCTGTTACACCGGCATAATTTAGCATTGCATTAGTAAATGATACCACCGTTCCGCCTTGTTTGAAATCAACCAAGAAGTACAGATTAATGTTTTTAAAGCTGAGGTTGGAACTTAGGCCACCTGTCCATTTTGGATTGAAATTACCTGCATAAACATTCTTTGAAGATGTAAGTTTCGGAAGACCGTTGTTCAGTACGATAATGTTACCGTTGGCGTCTCTTTCAAAACCTCTTACATATAACTCACCGAAAGGTTTGCCTACCATCAGAACATTATCTACAAGATAGTCTGATGCTATGGTATATTTATTCAGGTTTTCAGAAATTTCAATGACCTTGCTTTTGTTTTTATTGAAATTAAAACTGATATCCCATTTAAAATCGGAAGTCTTTACAGGCACTACATTGAGCGCAACATCCACACCTTTATTCTCAACCTCGCCGGCATTGATATATTCCGATGAGTAAAGTGATGCCGCAGGAAGATTCACCAATAGCAGCTGATTCCGGCTTTTAGAATTGTAGTAGCTGGCATCCAAGCTCAGTCTTCTGCGGAAGAAGGATGTTTCGATACCTACTTCAACCGAGTTTGTTTTTTCGGGCTTCAGATTTTCGATAGGCTTAATGTTATCAATAGTTACATAACCGTTATTACCGCCTGCAGCAAAGGTGTAGGTTTGATTAATCAGGTATGGTTTGGCATCATTCCCTACTGTAGCCCAGTTGGCACGCAGTTTTAAAATATCAACTATTCCAGATTCCATTGAAAACAATTTATCCAGTAGAACTGAACCACCGACAGACGGATACAAGTACGACCTTTCAGATGTCGGCATTGTAGAAGACCAGTCGTTTCGCAGCGTTCCGTTCAGGAAAAGGTAATTGAAGATTTCAAAATCTGCCATGGCATACAAAGACTGAATTTCCCTTTTGAATGGTGTATTATTCACCTGATAGAGGAAACTTGCATTGGCGTGATTGAAGAAATTTTCTTTCAGCAGGGAAGTGTTATTGAAGGATTTTAAAGAATTATCCTGCTGAAGGAGATTTCCTCCTATATTCAAGGTGTATTTGAACGCATCAAAACCGTTATTATAGGTAAGCAGGAAATCGTAGTTGGTTTCTAATTTTTCGTAATCTGAAGTGATGTAATTTCCGTTTGTCGCTCTTATGTAGGTATCATTGTTAAGGGAAGTTTCGGATGATGTAAAGGACTTATCCAGTGCCGAGCGGAGCATCAAATTCAGATTATCCAAAATTTTATAATTGATCTTTGCATAGCCGTATAGTCGGTTTTGTTTTTCGGTTACATTTACATTGTGTATCACCCAATAAGGATTTTGGCCGAGGTTTCCTCCGCCACCGCCACCAGGCGTCCAGTAATGCTGCCTGATAAAGCCGTCTGGCGTAGTATATTGATAATCTTTAGCTTGAGAAAGAGGAATGTTACGCGGAATTCGGCTGATCTGCCTCCAAGCATTGAATGTGGATTCTCCTGTGAAAGGCTTGTGCTGAATGTCACTCATTACCCCTGATAATTTTACATCCGCATTAATTTTCGGGCTGATTTTGAATTCTGTTTTAAGATTTACAAAGTGGCGCTTCATATTATTTTGCTCCACGATGCCTCTTACATCCTCGTTTTTATAGGAGAAATACCCGTTTACTTTATCGCCTACCAGGTTAGCCGCTACAAAATTTGAAAAACTTACACCCGTTTTAAAAAAGTCTTTCACATTATTTGGCTGCGGCAGATACTGATAAGTTTTTTCCCCGGTATAGTTTGGGTTGTTCGACCAGGCATCCACTAGCTGGCCGTCCATTACAGGCCCCCAGCTAGATATAGCATTTTTATCATACTTTCCTCCATAGCCCTGCCCGTAAATATTTTGGAATTTTGTAAGAATTACAGGGAAATTCCAGGTGGTAGAATTCGAATAAGAAACGCCGAGGCCTTTTCTTCCCTTTCCTTTTTTAGTTGTAATGACAATCACACCGTTTGCCGCCCTGCTACCGTAAAGCGCGGCTGCATTGGCACCTTTCAGTACATTTACGGATTCTATATCATCAGGGTTAATTGTGGAAATACCGTCTGCGAAAGCATTCTGTCCATTTACTCTGTTGGTAGCTACCTCATTACCGTCTTCCAAAAGATTTACAGAAGAATTGCTGATCGCAACGCCGTCCACCACGATGAGCGGCTGGTTGTTTCCAGAAATAGAGCGGTTACCCCTGATCAAAATTCTCGCATTGCTGCCCACTCCTGCAGATCCTTCCGTAATCTGAAGACCTGCCACCTTTCCCGATAAAGATTTGGCGATATTATCCTGCTTTACTCTGGTAAAATCCTCTTCCTTCAGGTTCTGAGTGGAATATGCTAGCGTTTTTTTCTCCTTGGAGATACCGAGAGCTGTGATTACAACTTCTTCCAGCGCACGCTCTTTACCGCTTTGTTTTACAGTATCCTGTGCAGAAGCATTTCTGTTTGCAGTTCTCGCTTCGCTTTCAAGCTGAGAAAATGCAACAGGCTCACCCTGCCTTGCAGCAGACCTTTTTACGATGATTGTATTGTTTCTATTTTCAAACTGCAGTGGATAATTTCCCTCTAAAAACTCCAATGTTTCCTGCACTGCACGGTAGTTGATTTTGTTTTCATCTACTTTTAAATCAGCGACATCAGATTTTGAGTAGAAGAATTTTAAATTGTTTGCCTTGCCTAGCTTCTCGATGACTGTTCCAACGGGAACTAACTGGCCTGATTGCTGATAGGTGGTTGTCTGTGCTTTTGCCAACTGAACTTGCGGCACAGAAAGAATTCCCAACATGCAGATACTGATGATGGTTTTTTTCATATTTTTACAAAAATTTAATTATTTCACATGGTTAAGTTTTCATTTCCGGCAACCCCCATTGCCGGATTTTTTATTTCATTTCAATCGTTCTGTTTTTTTCATTTAAACGCACTTGCAGGTTGTAAGGATAAGATATAACCTCTAAAATCTCTTCCAGATTTCCTGCTATTTTCCCCGAAACCATCTGGTTTTTCAAATTTTTCGGATAGTTAATTTTCATCCCATATATTCTCTCCAGATCCGCTATGACTTTTCCAAAAGTCTCATCTTCATAATCGAACGATACTTCATAGTCCTTTGAGAAAAACTGTTTCACCTCTCCATTCGTCCTTTCCCATATTTCTTTCGGCTGCAGTTTCCAGGTTTTGTTTTCTGATAAAATTTCAACCAAACCTTTCTTCAGATTTACCTCTTCACGATTGCCATCGCTTATAAGTAAAAACTGCGTACCCAAAACTTTTACCTCAAAACCTTTAGCAGCTATCACAAACGGATGTGCTGCATCTTCCGTGATTTTGAAATCTCCACTTCCGAAGAACTCTGCTGCCCGAGTTTTTCGGCTGAATTGCTTGTGAAGTACCAGCTTGCTGTGCGGCAGCAACAGGACTGTAGAGCCATCCTTCAAATTTAGGCTCAGCTGCTTTTCTCCACTTTCAAAGACCATCTGCTCTTTAAACTGATCGGCAAAAGAATTTCTTAAAAAAAATCCCAAACCGAAAAGTAGCGCGGCAGCAGCTGCAATGCCAGCATATTTCCTTCTCCGGCGGAAACTCTGAATCCGTTGGAAAATTCTTCCCCAAACTCTTGCCACAGTAATCTCATCTAAATGATGATTTTCTCCAGCTTCTTTCCAAACCTTTTCAGCTTCCGTTTGTTTATTTGACATTGCATTCTATTTTTAATTACGGCGGATCGTTAGAATCGTCCACCCCAAAATTTAATTGTTAATGATTTGTTAATATTGCTTGTGAATTATAGTAAATCACCTAGAAAAAACTGTCTGTATTGCGATAACGATAGATGCGAAATTTTCACGGATAAACTTCAGCGCTCTATTGATGTGTTTCTCCACGGCACTTTTGGAAATATTGTATTCTTTTGCTATGGATGCATAACTTCGCCTCTCGAGCTTGTTTTTTAAGAAAATCTCGCGGGTTTTTAAGGGCAATTTATCAATAAGATGAGTAACCTTGTTGAATTGTTCCCTCTGCAATTCCTCATCGAAAACATCAGATTCTTCGGCAATCTCTTCAAAAATCCCCTTAGGCACAGCACTTATCTTGTTCTTGCGGTAGAAATTGGCAATTTCCTGTTTGGCGGTTTTGAATACAATTTGATCCAAAAGTTCTCCCCGAGATTTGAAGCTTTGGTATTTCCATATGTGCACGAAAACCTCTTGCACTACATCCTCGATATCCTGACCATCAGAAATATACCGACTTACGAAATGGTAAACTTTACCGACATATACATCATAAAACTCTCTAAAATCTTGCATCGCTTGTGCCTATATATTTTAGCATTCTCCCGTATTCATTAGAATTAATAAGAAATAAAGGTTATCACGGTCGAAATTTATATAATTTAAATGTTTATAGTTTTCCCTCTACGGCATAAGTCCTGTTCAAATTTACGTAAATATTTCTGGAAATTTTCCCTGACAGCCATATACATTGAGCACTATTCGTAAGTCGTTTCTAAAATAAACTATATCTTAAAAAATGAAAATTGAGTTCCGAAATTTTCCACCTTTTTTCTGCAAAGAAAAAGGCGAGGCGTATTTTACAAGGATGTAGCGCAGCGAAATCCTTCCGAATAAATACACACCTTGCAGGAGCTCCAAAAAATCCCCTTAAACAAAAAACTAAAAAAATGGGCCTGGCTAACTGAGAGAAAAAACCTATTTATCGCAGCAGATGCGCCAAAATTGGTAAAAAATTTAACTACGCTATTTACCCGATAAGTATCACTTCATTAGAACACCGCCAAAATGATGGTGGCTCCCAATGTTAATGTGAAATTTCAATTGAGATTGAAAAAAAATATCGTAGCCCAAAATATAGAATGCTTCGTGCACTTCCGCGCAGTTTTCTATCTCCGTTGTTAGATTGTCAAATGGCATCTTTAGTTTCTTTGCAAGCTCCTGAAAACAGTGCCAGGCTCCGAAAAAATCGTCAAAACATTTTATTGGCACCCCGTTTAACAAAACTTCATACTCCTCAAAGCCATCAAATTCAATAATTAAGGTATTTATATCATCTGAGATTGTAACTCTTCCGTCATTGAGTAAAACATTCCTTAAGAATTCTTCGTGGGATTCAATCAACATTTTTTCCAAACAAGGTTTTGATGTAGAATTACAAAATTCACTTTTAGAAAAACAAAGAATAAATAAAACAGAGGTAAATTTAGCCACCCTTTTGGCCACCCTTAAAAATATAAAACGCTGATAATCAAAAGATTAACAGCGTTTTTAGTACCCAGGACCGGGATCGAACCGGTACTCCGAAGAACTGGTGTTTGAGACCAGCGCGTCTACCAATTCCGCCACCTGGGCTTTTTTGAAGACTGCAAATATAATCATTTTACCCAAAAGAATGACGGTTCGGCTAAAATTTTATTTCCTGGCCATCATACGCGGGGAGAATACCCGCCGGCAGAATTTTGATGAGCTCCGAATGAAAACCTAGGTGGTGGCTGATGTGCGTTAGGAAAGTTTGCCTCGGCCGAAGCTCTTCCACAAGTTTCAGGACATCCGGCAAAATGAAATGAGCGGGGTGCGGCTCGGTTTTGCGAAGGCAGTTGACTATCAAAATTTCAAGATTCCGGAGCTTGCGCTTTTCTTCTTCCGAAATAAAACTTGCATCGGTGATGTAAGCAAGGTCCTTCAGCCTGTACCCGTAAATATCGATAGCCCTATGCCGTATGGTGACGGGAAGGATTTTCTCACCGCAAACCTCAAACTCTCCATCCACCGCGTGGAGGTCAAAGGTAGGGGCTCCCGGGTATTTTTCTTGGGCGAAGGCATATGGGAAGCGCGCGCGTATTTCATTGCCTACACGCTCCCGGCAGTACAACGGCATCCCGGCACCGTTCTGGAAAATGAGCGGCCGGAGGTCGTCCAGCCCGATTACATGGTCGTTATGTTCGTGGGTGATGAGCACTGCGTCCACTCTGGATTCCCTGTTGGCGAGCATCTGCTGGCGGAAGTCGGGCCCGCAATCTATCAGGATTTTTTTCCCCGAATCCGTGGTGATGATGGCGGAGGTGCGCAGCCGCCGGTCGCGCGGGTCGCGGGACAGGCATACTGGATGCGTGCAGCCGATAGGCGGAACCCCCTGAGATGTGCCGGTGCCAAGGAATTTTAGCGTCATTTCCAAATTTCGTGCGGTGCAAATTTACTCTATCCTATTGAATTCTTGCAGAATTTTCTCCCTTTGCTTCGCAATCATTTCATTGCCTCAGCCCAAAATTTTATCTTTGGGCAAAAATTTCCATGGCAGAAATCCGGCAGTACCTCACCGCCCGCCAAAAGGCGCTGGCTATCAACCTCAACCCAGATATTTACGGCACCCTTGCGGAGATAGGGGCGGGGCAGGAGACGGTGCGCCACTTCTTCCGTGCAGGCGGCGCATCGGGGACTATTGCCAAGGCAATGTCCGCCTATGATAAGGATTACAGCGACGCCATCTACGGGAAAGAGGAGAAAAACAGGTATGTGACACGCAGCCGGCTTGATAAGATGCTGAAATATGAGATGAGCCTGATAGAAGAGCGGCTGGACAATTCTGATAACCCGCGCCGGAAATTTTTCTCCTATGCGAATACCGTAACCACGATAAACTACGCCAAAACCTTTAAGGGACACGGCTGGGTGGGCATTATTTTCCAGGATAACCCCGGGGAGGAGCCGAGCGAAATCACGCTGCACATCCGCTTTAAAGAAAATGATGCCACCCTTCAGCAGGAAACCCTCGGCAACCTGGGCGTAAACCTGATTTATGGGGCTTTCTATCATTCTGATGACCCGCGCGTGCTGCTCCGTAGCCTGTATGACGATATATCGGTGGATAAAATTGAGATTGATATGATCGACTTCCGCGGGCCGGCTTTCCGCTATGTGGACAACCGACTTATGAGCCTGCAGCTGGTAAAGCTGGGGATGACGGACGCGGTAATTTTCGACCACGAGGGGGCAAACATCCTCCCGTCGGATTTCCTTTACAAAAAAAATGTCTATGCCGTGCGCGGTAGCTTCCGCCCGGTTACCCGCCTGGTGATAGATATGTTTGAAACCGGGATGCAGATGTTCCGAAAGGATGCGGAAGCAGACCCGGAAGATGTGCGCGTAGTGTTTGAGATTACCACTTCCAACCTGAGCGCGGAGGGGGTGATCGATGAGCGCGACTTTCTCGACAGGGTTGATATTCTCGGGCAGCTGGGCTACACCGTGATGATTTCCAACTTTTCAGAATATTACCGCCTCGTAGATTATTTTTCGGGCTATACCAACGGGTACATCGGCATAGGCATGGGGGTGAACAATCTTCTCCTGGTATTCGAGGAGCAGTACTACCAGCATCTTTCGGGCGGTATTCTGGAGGCGTTCGGGAAGTTTTTCCGCAAGGATATGAGGGTTTACCTTTATCCTTTCTACGACAAGGAAAGCGGCATCTTCCTAAATTCCAGTAATTTAAAGGTGGATGATAATTTGAAGGAGCTTTACAAATATTTTAAGAAAAACAGGAGAATTGTAGATATCGATGATTTTAATGCGAGCCTTGCCAATATTTTTTCAAGAGAAATACTACAAAAAATCTCAAACGGCGAAAAGGGCTGGGAGGCCGGCGTGCCCGATGGAGTGGCAGAACTGATAAAGACCCGCGGAATGTTTGGGTATAAAAGAAATCTTTAAGGAGTAAGCAAAAATGGATATTTTAAAGGAAAAATTAACGGAGGTTTTAACTTCGGGCGGCGCAGTAGAAGAGAGATTACTGCAGATCTGCCAAGTGCTGGATTCTGAGCTGCCGCATTTCAACTGGACGGGTTTTTATTTCAAAAACGGAGATAAGGATGAGCTCATCCTGGGGCCGTATGTCGGCGAGCCTACCGACCATAGAATAATACCT
The DNA here is from genome assembly GCF_014961145.1 of Cruoricaptor ignavus. Taxonomy (NCBI): domain Bacteria; kingdom Pseudomonadati; phylum Bacteroidota; class Flavobacteriia; order Flavobacteriales; family Weeksellaceae; genus Cruoricaptor; species Cruoricaptor ignavus. The sequence continues at coordinate 561,633 of NZ_CP063145.1, read as the reverse complement.
TACGGGCGCGGCATCTGCGGGCAGGTGGCGGTTTCGGGAGAAACCTTTTTAGTTCCCGATGTGCAAGCACAGGAGAATTACCTTAGCTGCTCCGCAGATACGAAATCCGAGATCGTAGTGCCGATTTTCAAAAATGGAGAAAATATCGGGCAGATTGATATCGATTCCCATACGGCCAACGCATTTAATGATGGGGATCGGGAATTGCTGGAGTGGCTCTGTGAAGAGCTGGGTGCTCAGCTTTAGTTTATTAGTAAAATTTAAGCCTAAAGTAGTTTCCCCGCGAGGAAAAGCCCGGCTACGGTGAAGTAAATAATAAGCCCGGTAACATCCACCAATGTCGCTACGAATGGTGCCGAGGAAGTAGCGGGGTCCAGGTTCAGTTTTTTCAGGATAAACGGAATCATCGAGCCGCTAAGGGTACCCCAAAGTACGATAGCCACGAGAGAGAAGGATACCGTAAGCCCCACAGAGCTCCAGTATTCTCCATAGTCGTACAGGCCTGTTTTCTGCCAGACTAAAATCCGTATATACCCGATGATTCCGAGAATCAGGCCGAGCAAGATACCGGAAACAATTTCCTTGCGCATTACATACCACCAGTCTTTCAGCGTGATTTCCTGCAGGGCCATAGCGCGGATGATAAGCGTGGCAGCCTGGGATCCCGAGTTGCCCCCGCTGGAGATTATCAGCGGTACGAAGAGTGCCAGTACCACGGCTTTTTCGATTTCCTTATCAAAATAGCCCATCGCAGATGCGGTGAGCATTTCTGAAATAAAGAGTATCACCAGCCAGGTACCACGCTTGCGCACCATCTCGGCGAGGGAGGTTTGCGTGTATGGTAGATCGAGGGCATCCAGACCTCCGAATTTCTGGATGTCTTCGGTGTTTTGCTGTTCTATCTGGTCAAGGATGTCGTCAATGGTCACAATCCCTACCAGCACTCCGGCTTCTGTGACGATGGGCAGGGCATTCCTGTCATATTTTTCGAAATACTGAACGGCATCCTCACGGCTTGTTTTCGTGTGGATGGCTACGAAATTATTGTCCGTAATCTCGGACACTAGCTGCTCCCGGTCGGCAAGCAGTAGGTTACGGATATCCAGGTCGTCTATCAGGATATTGTTCTGATCCACCACATACAGGTAGTTCAGGGTTTCCACCTTGCCCCCGATTTTTTTTATCTGAGCAAAGCACCGCTCCACAGTCCATTCCTTGCGGATCTGCACATAATAAGGCGTCATCATCCTGGCGATGGATTCCTCCGGGTATCCCAAAAGCTCCAGTGCTACGCGCCTTTCCTGCGGGTTGAGGTGGTTGATAGAATATTTAATAAGCTCGTCCGGGAAATCTTCGAACAGCGCCGTACGGTCGTCCGGGGGCATGGCGTTGAGGATCTCTGAGACCTCGCTGCTAGTAATGCTCCGTATCGTATCTTCCTGAAAATCAGGATCGAGATGAGAAAATACTTCGGCTTTAAATTCTTTGGGAACTTTCAAAAATTCCATTACACGGCGCTCTACATCCAGCTCCGAGAGGTGCTCAGCAATATCAGCAGGGCTTAGTATGGACTGATTTTCTTCCAAAGAATTTTACAGAATTCGGCTGCAAAAATAAACGAAAAAATGCAATCCTCACAGGTATATTTTATTAACTTTTAAGATTCTTCCTTGTAGCTCTTCGAATTTCTTTCTTTATGTCGTTCATCGCGCCACTTGTACCTATCTTCACGGAGTTTTCAGTGCTGCCAAGCACCCGGTACTTGCGCCGGAGCGTATCGTAGCTGCTTTCGGAAATTAAATTCCCCTCTTTGTCAAAAAGTTTCATGCTTACTACGGCCTGGTTTGAGAAGACATACTGCCCTATCCCCACCTTAAAGTATTGAATTTTTGGGACTATGGCAAAATCCGCATCGTTATTTTCACAGAAAATTTTCACAAGTTCGTCATCCACATCGTCATAGTTCAAGGGATCCTCCACGCGCAGCATTGACCTCTTTTTAAACTGCTCCGCATGGTCAGAAACGGCGGAGAAAAAAGCTTCGTAGGTGGGTGCCTTCAATTCATCAATATCCGGCTCTATCTCCGGGCTGAAGTAGAGAATGCGGCTGAAACCCTTTCCCTCCGGCAGTGCGTGTCTTTGGCCCGCCGCGAGCTGAAAGGAAAGTACGGCAAGGAAAAGCGGTATGACAGGGGATAGCTTTATTTTCATTTATAATCTTGCACAGCAAATATTTAACCAATTGAGTAGAGATTTGGGGTAAAGGTAATGGGAAATAAAAAAATAAACCAAAAGCTTTTGTAATTCAAAAATAATTTTTAATTTCGCGGCCTGTTACATAATAATCATTAAAATAATATTGGCATGTACTTAGCACCTGAAAAAAAGGCGGAAATTTTCGCAAAACACGGAAAATCTGAAAAGGATACCGGCAGCGCAGAAGGACAGATTGCGCTGTTCACCTACAGAATCAATCATCTATCTCAGCACCTGAAATCGAACCAAAAGGATTTCGTGACGGAGCGCTCGCTGGTGGCATTGGTAGGTAAGAGAAAAAGGCTTCTGGATTATCTGAAGAAAAAGGATATCGAGCGATACAGGGCCATCATCGCAGAATTGGGCTTAAGAAAGTAAGCACAAAGGCAACTCGGAAATCGGGTTGCTTTTTTGTTTTAAATTTTATAAATTCGTGGCTATGGAAACCGTAAAGATTTCATTTGAAATTCTGGACGATGCAGATCTGGTGCAGGTGAAAAAGGTAATTCGTGCCATCGGCGGAAAAAAAATCAGAACCGAAAATCCGAAAATTCCCACAAAACTTGAACGCCGCATCGCAGAAGCCGAAAAGGAAAGAGCCGAAGGAGAATTAATCCCTGTGGATCCCGAAAATTTATGGGAAAGTTTAGGATTAACCTGAGTAAAGGCGCTGCGCAGGATTTGAAAAAGCTTTACAAATCCGGCAGGAAGGCAGATGTTTCCAAAGTTCAGAAAATTTTCGTAGAACTGGAAGAAAACCCGAGAGAAGGCACGGGAAATCCGGAGCAGCTAAAGCACTACGAAATCCCAACCTGGAGCAGGCGCATCAATAAGAAGGATAGATTAGTTTATCAGATTTTTGATGAAGAAGTGGTAGTTACCGTGCTTCAGGCACTTGGTCATTATAATGACCGGTAGAAATCATAAAATCTAATTACTTTTTTCTGAACAGCCGTTTCTTCAATGGCGGTTTTGTTTGGATGCCCAATCTCCAAACGCCATTTTTTCATTACCTTTGCCGGTGAAAATTTAAAAAGTTTAAATAGGTAACGCGTGCAATACGGCGCGCAAAATTCAAACAATTTTATGAATGCTCCCGAAGCAATTATTGAAAAATTTCAGCTGAAAGATGGGCGAGAAGTGTCCATAGAAACGGGCAGGCTGGCTAAACAGGCCAACGGCTCCGTAGTTGTAAAATGCGGCGGCACTATGCTGCTGGCAACCGTGGTGGCGAATAAAGATGCCAACCCAGGTGTAGATTTCCTGCCTTTGACGGTGGATTACCGCGAAAAATTCTACGCCGGCGGAAAAATTCCCGGCAACTTTTTCAGAAGAGAGGCGAGGCCTTCCGATGAAGAAATCCTGACGATGAGACTGGTGGACAGGGTTCTGAGGCCGCTGTTCCCAAGCGATTTCCACGCAGAAGTTCAGGTGATGATTTCCCTGATTTCTTACGATAAAGAGACCCTGCCGGAAGCATTGGCAGGTTTGGCAGCTTCCGCAGCGATAGCGATTACCGATATCCCGTTCAACGGGCCTATGTCCGAAGTTCGCGTCGTTCGTATTGATGGGCAGCTTTCCGTGAACCCAAGCCTTGAAAACCTGAAAAAAGCCGACCTTGATATTATGGTGGGCGCTACGAAGGATTCCATCGTGATGGTGGAAGGCGAAATGAAGGAAATCACCGAACAGGAAATGCTCGAGGCGATAAAATTTGCGCACGAGGAAATCAAAGTGCAAATCGAGGCGCAGGAAAGGCTGGCGGCAAGAATTCCGGCTGCTGCGGTGAAGAGGACTTACGAGCACGAAACGCACAACGAAGAGCTTCGTGAGCGCATTACGAAAGAGCTTTACGATAAGGTTTACGAGGTTGCCAAAACGCCTTCCGCAAAAGAAGAGCGCCACGAGAAATTCGGAGCCGTTCTGGCGGATTTCCTTGCGCAATATTCCGAAGAGGAACTGCTGGAGTACGAGGCATTAGCCAAAACATATTACCACGATGTGGAAAAAGAGGCGATGCGACAAATGATCCTGAACGAAGGCGTAAGGCTGGATGGCAGGGATCCGAAAACCATCCGCCCTATTTGGTGCGAGGTGGATTATCTGCCTGGTGCACACGGCTCGTCCATTTTCTCACGCGGTGAAACTCAGTCCCTTACAGCCGTTACCTTAGGTTCGATGAAAGATGCCAACCTTGTGGATTCCGTAGCTGCGGAATTTGACGAGAAATTCTTCCTGCACTACAACTTCCCGCCGTTTTCAACCGGCGAAGCAAGGCCTTTGAGAGGAACATCCAGAAGGGAAGTAGGGCACGGCAACCTGGCTCAAAGGGCGCTGAGCAATATGATTCCGGAGGAAAATCCTTACACAATCCGTGTGGTTTCGGACATTCTGGAATCCAACGGCTCATCTTCAATGGCTACGGTTTGCGCCGGAACTTTGGCACTGATGGATGCCGGCGTTCAGATTAAGAAACCGGTTTCCGGAATTGCGATGGGGTTGATTACCGATCCAAAATCCGGGAAGTTCACCGTGCTTTCCGATATTCTGGGTGATGAGGATCATCTTGGCGATATGGATTTCAAAGTGACGGGAACTGCGGATGGAATTACGGCTTGCCAAATGGACATTAAAATCCAGGGACTAACGATGGATATAATGGAAACAGCGCTGGAACAGGCCAGGGAAGGCAGATTGCATATACTGAGTGAAATGATGAAGACGATTTCTGAATCGAGGGAAGATGTGAAACCACACGCACCGAAGATGGAAGTGCTGGAAATTCCGAAAGACTTCATCGGCGCTGTGATAGGCCCTGGCGGAAAAATCATTCAGCAGCTGCAGAAGGATACCGATACGGAAATTGCGATTGAAGAAATCGGTGAAATAGGGCGCATTGAAATTGCGGGCGTTGACCGTGAGAAAATCCGTGCAGCGATTGAGGCTATCAATGAAATTACCTTCGTGCCGGTTGTTGGCGAAGTTTACAAAGGCAAGGTGGTGAAGGTGATGGATTTCGGTGCGTTCATCGCGTTGGCGAAAGGTACGGAAGGACTTCTACACATTTCTGAAATCGACTGGAAGCGCACGGAAAAAGTGCCGTACGCTGAAGGCGACGAGGTGGAAGTGAAATTCCTGGGCTATGATGACCGCAAGAAAATGCGCCTTTCCCGGAAAGTGCTCCTGCCAAGGCCACCAAGACCTGAGAAACCGAAAAATGAGAGGCCAAAAAAAGACAGCGGCAACACTGAAAACAGCGAGCAGCAAAACGAAAGCGGCGAAGCATAAAACAAAATCCCTGGGAAATTCTCAGGGATTTTTTTCTGTTTCTAAATTAATTTTGGTGCAACTTTTGATTTTGAGCAAACCGCAATTTGTCTTAATTTTGAACAAAATTTTCAGCTATGGCAGTTCAGTTCCCGCTCTATTTTCCCGGTAAAAATTCCGATGCGAAGGATGCAGCAAAGGTGCTTGCGGTGGATCTCAGAAAAACGCGTTCCACATTTGCAATTTATCAGGTGGAAAACTGCAACCTGAAACTTGAGTGCAGGAATGAGCTGAAAACCGACGAGTTTTCGTCCTTTACAGAAATGGCGAAGGCTTATCTTTCAACCTGCGATTTGCCTTTTGACCGGGTATCCATCGCGGTACCAGGCCCGGTAATTCTGGGCAAGGTGGAAACGGCGAACCTTCCGTGGCCGCTGGATTTGCAGGAAATAAGACAGGAACTGAAGGCTGAAAAAGTATGCCTGGTGAACGATATGGAAGCCACGGCCTACAGCCTTGGCGATCTTTCAAATTCTGAAGTCATCACAATTCACGCGCCGGAAGAAATAATGCCGGGCAATGTTGCGCTTTTATCGCCTGGAAACGGTTTAGGTGAAGCCGGTTTGTTCTGGGACGGCGCTACGCTTCGCCCGTTTGCAACGGAGGGTGGGCACACGGAGTTTTCGCCGAGAAATCCGTTTGAAGTGGAATTTTACCAGTTTCTCAACAAAATTTACGGCATCGTAAGTTGGGAAAATGTGCTCACGAAATCCGGAATTTACAACATCTACCGCTTCCTTCGTGATGTGGGCAGGCACGAAGAAAAGCCTGAATTATCCGGCACAATTACGCAGGGCGATTTCATCAAAAATTTGGCAGCAGCAGGAAATGATGAGCCTTCAAGGCTGGTGCGCACAACCTTGGAATGGTTTGCGGAATTTTTGGCAAGGGAAGCGAATTATCTGGCGTTAAAACTAAAATCAACCGGCGGACTTGTAATCACCGGAGATTTGGCGAAAGAGCTGAGGCGTTTCATCAACGCAGAGCAGTTTTACAAATCCTTCAGAATTTCTGATAAAATGGATAAGTTGCTGAAAGACATACCGCTATACTTCGTTTTCAACGACGATGCTATTGCAGAAGGTGCCGCACTTTATGGCGCATATTACGAATAATTCCGATGAAAGTTTATATCGTGAGCGGACTTGGCGCTGATTTCAAGGCGCTGGAAAAGCTGCAGTTCAACGAAAATATAGAGCCGGTTTTTCTCGATTGGCTGATGCCAGAAGAGCGCGAATCCTTCCCACATTATGTGGAAAGGATGGCAGCCAGGGTGGATGATTCAGAGCCGTTTTACCTGCTGGGCTATTCTTTCGGCGGCATCATCGTTCAGGAAATTCACAAGCGGAAAGCCGCGGAAAAAGTGGTGATTCTGGCTAGCATTAAAGCCGGGAAAGAGCGTTCCAGATTTATGGAACTCGGCAGAATTACGATGATTCCAAAGTATTTGCCGGCACGCTTTTACAACCAGAAAAGTGCGGCGGCCTATGCGGTTGTGCGCCGGTATTTCGATCCTACAAATCCCAAGCTTCTGGAATATTTTACGGTGAGGGAGCCTTATTATCTGAAATGGTCAGTGGAAAAAATCGTGGAATGGAACGGCACGGAAAACCCTGAAACCATACAGATAATGGGCGATAAAGACATCGTGTTTCCCATTAAAAATTCTTCGCCGGATTTCGTGATAAAGGGCGGCACGCATCTGTTTCCAGTGATGAAACCCAAACCTGTGTCTAAAATCCTGGCGGATATTTTTGTATAAACCACTGGCATTCAATAAATTATGAAAAGGCGGAAATTTTAATATTTTTGTCTGATGCAATCCATTAGTGTTTTTGAGATTATCAAGGTGGGCATCGGCCCTTCGAGTTCGCATACGATGGGCCCTTGGAACGCCGCCGAACTTTTCATCCAAAAAATTCAACGCGAAAATTCCATTGAAAATGTTCAGGAAGTTTTCGTGGAATTTTTCGGCTCATTGGCAAAAACGGGAATTGGCCACGGCACCGATATTGCCGGTATGCTGGGACTTTGCGGCTATGATTTTCGCACGATAGATACCGGAAGGATTGATGAAATCATCTCCGAAATCAAAAATTCACAAAAACTGAATTTAAACGGTGAGAAAATTCTGCCGTTTGTTTACGGTCATCATCTGATTTTAAACAAGGAAAAAACTTTGCCGTATCATCCTAACGGAATGATTTTCAGGGCATTGCTGAAAGATGGCTCGGAAATTTCCCAGGATTATTACTCGATTGGCGGTGGCTTTGTGGCAACGCAGGAGCATACGACGATTGAGAAGCACTGCACGAGAACTCTTTATCCTTGTCATCGTGGCGGTGATATTTTGTTTTTCGCCGAAAGGCTCGGGCTGAAACGCGTTTCGGATTTGGTTTACCTGAACGAAGAAAGCTGGCGGACAAAAGCGGAGACCGATGAACAGGCGCTTTACATCTGGCAGCAAATTCGGGAATGCATATATAAAGGTGTGAACCGCGAAGGAATTTTGCCTGGCGGTTTGAATGTGGCGCGGCGTGCACCAGAAATCAACCGCAGGCTTTTGGGCGGAAAAAAGTATGGCAACGCTGATGAATGGTTTGAACTTTTGAAGGAGAATGACGGCAGTTTCAACACGATAAACAAGTGGGTGTCCTGCTTTGCCCTGGCTGTGAACGAAGAAAATGCGAGTTTTGGCAGAATCATCACAGCGCCAACGAATGGGGCAAGCGGCGTAATTCCGGCAGTTTTGGCTTATGCGCATGTTTTCACGCCGTTCAATTCCGAAGAAGATGTGGTGAGATTTTTGCTGGTAGCCGGAGAAATCGGAACTTTGTTCAAGAAGAACGCCACAATTTCCGCAGCGATGGGGGGCTGCCAGGCTGAAGTGGGCGTTTCTGCATCGATGGCTGCGGCAGGCCTTACGGAAATAATGGGCGGAACGCCGGCGCAAGTTTTGATGGCAGCGGAAATTGCGATGGAACATCATTTGGGCTTGACCTGTGATCCAATTGGTGGGCTGGTGCAAATCCCTTGCATCGAACGGAATTCCATGGGTGCGATGAAGGCGATAACCGCCGCCAACATTGCGATAGACAGCGACCCTGCGAAAGCGAGAGTGAGCCTGGATGAAGTGATACAATCGATGTGGGATACCGCGCAAAGTATGAATGAACGGTTTAAAGAGACTTCGGAAGGTGGGCTGGCCATCGCTGTAAATGTAGCTGAGTGTTAACGAAAATTTAAAATATTATGAAATTAATTGTGAATTTGTTAATTACGGCGGTTTCTGCCGTTTTGCTTGAGCAGATTTTGCCGGGCATTCAATTTGATAATTTTGGGAAGGCCTGTATTTTCGCTTTGGTGCTGGGGCTTTTCAATGTTACGATTACGCCTTTGTTGAAAATTTTAGGCCTGCCTTTAACGATTTTAACCTTCGGGCTTTTCTCATTGGTAATCACAGCAGCGGTTACGCTTTTTACGGCTAATATTCTGAACGGTGTGTTTATAGATGGCTTCTGGTGGGCATTGCTGTTCAGTATTCTGCTGTCGTTCGTTACTTCTTTAATCAACAAAATAATTTATCCCAATAAAAAATCGTACCGATGAAAATTAAATTTTTTCTGAGTTTTATTGCGATTTTCATAATATCGGTTTTTAATGGGCAAAATGTGATGACACCGGAAAAACTTTGGTCGCTGAACAGGATGAGCGTGCAGGCTGTGGCACCGGATAATTCTGCGCTGATTTATTCCGTGGCAAAAACCGATTTGCAAACTGAGAAAAGCAGCAGCGAAAAATTTTTGCTGAACCTGAAAAATAATAGGGCTGAAAAATTGGATTTGGGAAAAAAATCCGTGATACAGTGGGATGCCAACGGAATTTATGCCAAGGAAAACGGCGTGCTTTTCCTGAGCAAAGATACCGGAAAAAGCTGGACGGTATTTTATAAAATAGGTGATGATGCGGGGAATATCGTGATTTCGCCGGATGCTAAAAAGGTGGCTTTCAGCAGAGAGGTTTTGCTGGAAAAAATTCTTGCGAAAGACAAATATGAAGATGTTCCGAATTCCACGGCGCAAATTTACACCGACCTGAATCACAGGCATTGGGATGCGTTCAGCGAAGGGAGATTCAACCATATTTTTATCGCGGAAACTTCGCAAAGCGTTGAAAATGCGACGGATATTCTTGCAGGAAAAAAATGGGATTCGCCGCAAAGACCCTTCGGAGGAAGTGAAGATTTTATTTTCAGCCCGGATTCTTCGCAGCTAATTTTCGTGCTGAAACCATTGAGCGGAATAGATTACGCCAAATCCACCAACACGGATATTTTTGCTTACGACCTGAAAACCAAGGCATTACGAAATTTATCGGCATTCAACAAGGGCTACGATGTGAAGCCGAAATTTTCGCCGGATGGAAAATATTTGTCCTGGCTTTCAATGCCGAGAGACGGTTTTGAATCTGATAAGAATAATCTGATGCTAATGGATTGGAAATCAGGGAAGTACCGGAATTTAACACAGAATTGGAATGAGAGCATTACCGGAGATTTTGCCTGGAACGCGGACAGCAAAGGTCTGTTTTTCACGGCGGCTTTTCGCGGTTCCAAGCAGCTTTTCGGTGTGGAGATTAATCAGCCAAAAGTAAGGAAAATAGCCGGCGGAAATTTTGACATCAACAGCATTCACGCGCAAACGAAAACTTCGCTGATTGTTGGCAGAACGGACTTTAACCATAATAATGAACTTTTTTCAGCGGATGTGAAAAGTGGAAAGATGATGCAGATTTCCGATGTGAACCGCGAAAATTACAGCCAAATTTCGCCATCGAAATCAGAAATGAAAATGGTGAAAACGAGCGACGGAAAGGAAATGGGGGTTTGGTTCATCTACCCACCGAATTTTGACCCGAATAAAAAATATCCCGCATTACTGTATTGCCAGGGCGGTCCGCAATCTGCATTAACGCAGTACTTTTCAATGCGCTGGAATTTCGCTTTGATGGCAGCGCAAGGCTATGTCATCATCGCGCCAAACCGCCGTGGAATGCCAGGTTGGGGCACGGAATGGAACGAGGCGATTTCCAAAGATTGGGGCGGGCAACCGATGAGAGATTACCTTGCGGCAACGGATTTTGCGAAGACTCTGCCATTTATCGACGGTGAAAGAATCGGAGCTGTGGGCGCAAGCTACGGAGGATACAGCGTGCTGATGTTGGCCGGAATTCATGAGGGAAGGTTCAAGACTTTCATTTCGCACAACGGGCTTTTCGATATGAAAATGTGGACGCTGACCACGGAAGAACTGTGGTTTGCAGATTGGGATGTGGGCACGATTTTCGATAAGCCGCTGCCAAAATCCTTCACGGAATATAACCCATCCAATTTCGTGGAAAAATGGAACAGACCGATGATGATTATTCAGGGGCAGAAGGATTACCGCGTGCCTTACGAGCAAGGGCAGGCAGCGTTTCAGGCGGCGAAACTCCGCGGATTGAAAGCGAAATTTCTATATTATCCTGATGAAAATCACTGGGTGCTGAAGCCGCACAATGCGATAGTTTGGCAGCGCGAATTTTTCGATTGGCTGAAGGAAACGCTTTAAAAATCAATTGTTTAACTTTGGAAAAAAGTGCGATGGAAATCACGAGCCTGAATCAGCTGGATCTGGATAAAACCTACACCTATGCCGATTATCTTCTTTGGAAATTTCAGGAAAGGGTGGAACTTTTGAAAGGACAGATTTTCAAGATGAGCCCCGCGCCTTCGATGAAGCATCAGAGCATTTCGCAAATCATTAATTTTAAATTGCTTCGCCAGTTTTATGATTCGGGATGTGCGGTTTTCACAGCGCCTTTCGATGTGAGATTGCCGAGCAAATCGGGCGATGTTTTCACGGTGGTTCAGCCGGATTTGTGCGTGATTTGCGATAAAACCAAGCTGGACGACAAAGGCTGCAACGGTGCGCCGGAACTGATTGTGGAAATTCTTTCGCCGGGAAATTCCGCTAAGGAAATGGGCATAAAATTCAATCTGTACGAAGAAAGCGGCGTGCAGGAGTACTGGCTTGTACAGCCGGCGGAAAAGGCCATCCTGGTTTACACTTTGGAGGAAGGAAAATTCATCGGGCTGCAACCTGTGACTTTGGGAATGACGGCGAAATCGCGGAAATTCGAAGGGTTGGAAATTTCTGCCGATGAAGTTTTCCGTGATTTTTAAACCCGAAAATTAATGAGCGAAAATCGGGTTTGCTCGTTCCCACCTATTGTTTTTCCGGATTCAAAAATTTTGATTCTGGGCTCGATGCCTGGCGTAAAATCGCTGGAAATGCAGCAATACTACGCTCATCCGCAAAATAAATTCTGGAAAATTCTTTTCGAGATTTTCGGTGAAGAATTTACCACGGATTATGAATTGCGGAAGGAATTTTTGGCAAAAAACAAAATCGCAGTGTGGGACACCATCGAAAGCTGCACGAGGAAAGGCAGCCTGGATGCTGACATTAGGAATGAGGAAGCGAACAAAATCCGTGAGCTTTTGGAAAATCATCCGCAAATCCGGGCGATTTATTGTAATGGTCAAAAATCTTTTGCCAACACCTTAAAATTACTCGGTAAAGATTTCAGGCTTCCAATTTTTGCAATGCCTTCCACAAGCCCTGCCAACGCATCAATCCCCTACCAAACCAAGCTGGAGCGCTGGAAGGGAATTTTAGATTTCGCTTGAGGATTCATTTAAGGTTGTCCCAAATTGTCAACCGCTTGACTTCCGCTTTTCATTGTCGTATCTTTGCAGGCTGAATTTTTAAACCGTAATTTAAAGATGAAAACTTCTGATTTTAATTTCAATCTGCCAGACGAACTTTTGGCAGAGCATCCGTCTGAGCACCGCGACGAAGCAAGGCTGATGGTGCTGGACAGGAAAACGCAAACTATTGAACATAAGCTGTTTAAGGATGTCATCGATTATTTCGATGAGGGCGATTTGTTCATTTTCAATAATACCAAGGTTTTCCCGGCAAGGCTGTACGGCCACAAGGAAAAAACAGGCGCGAAAATCGAGGTTTTCCTGCTGAGAGAGCTGGATGCAGAAACCAGGGTTTGGGATGTGCTGGTAGATCCTGCGCGGAAAATCCGCATTGGAAATAAGCTGTTTTTCACGGAGGATGAATCGCTGGTTGCTGAGGTGATTGACAACACCACTTCTCGTGGAAGAACGCTGCGCTTCCTTTATGACGGCAGCTACGAAGAATTCCGCCAAAAACTGAAAGACCTGGGCGAAACGCCTCTGCCAAAGTACATCAAGCGGCCTGTGGAGCCAGAAGATGCGGAACGCTACCAGACGATTTATGCCAAAAATGAAGGTGCTGTGGCAGCGCCAACCGCCGGACTTCACTTCTCGAAACACCTGATGAAGCGGATGGAAATCAAGGGCATCAATTTTGCGGAAATCACGCTGCATGTAGGTTTGGGAACTTTCAACCCGATTGAAGTGGAGGATTTGAGCAAGCATAAAATGGAATCTGAGGAGGTGATTATCACCGAAGAGCAGGCGAAAATTATCAATAATGCGGTGGATGAAAACAGGAGGATTTGTGCGGTGGGCACTACCACGATGCGTGCGCTGGAAACATCCGTTTCTTCCAACCGGAAAATTGGGCCGTACCAGGGCTGGACGAATAAGTTTATTTTTCCGCCACACGATTTTGGCGTGGCAACATCGATGATTACGAACTTCCACACACCGAAATCTACGCTGATAATGATGATAGCAGCCTTTGCCGGAAAGGATTTCGTGATGCACGCCTACGAAGAAGCCATCAAGGAAAAGTATAAATTTTACTCTTATGGCGATGCGATGCTGATTCTGTGAGAACAAAGATTTTAGAGCCAAAAGTGAAGAATCAGAATTTAGTAACTCTCTGCTTGTAGAACGGCTCAGTTTTCACCTTTTCACTTTTTAAATGGAGGATCTTCGCAAACTTTCACTTCAGAATCTTACCGATTTTTTTGTGCAAATCGGTGAGAAGCCGTTTCGTGCGAAGCAGGTTTACGACTGGCTTTGGAGCAAGAACCTGCATTCCATCGATGAGATGACGAATCTTTCGAAAGATTTGCGAGAGAAACTTTCGGCACATTTCACCATAAAGCCAGCTTCGGAAGATGTAGTGCAACATTCGGTGGACGGAACCATAAAAAACGGCGTGAAACTGCACGACGGATTAACGGTGGAATCCGTTCTGATTCCCACAGAAACCCGTACCACGGCCTGTGTTTCTTCTCAGGTGGGATGCTCTCTGAATTGCGAATTCTGTGCAACCGCCAAGCTCAAAAGGATGCGTAATCTTGAAGTTGCGGAAATCGTAGATCAGGTGGCATTGATTGACAAGCAGAGCAGGGAAAATTTCGGAAGGCCGCTCAGCAACATTGTGTTTATGGGAATGGGCGAGCCGATGATGAATTACAAAAATGTGGTGGATGCCATCCGGAAAATCACCGAGCCGGAAGGTTTGGGTATGTCGCCACGAAGAATCACGGTCTCAACTTCAGGGATTCCCAAAATGATAAAAATGCTAGCAGACGAAGATCTGAAGGTAAAACTCGCGCTTTCGCTGCACTCTGCCATCGAAGAAACTCGTAACGAAATTATGCCGTTTTCGGAGAAATTTCCATTGACGGAAATAATGGAATCGTTGCAGTACTGGTACCGGAAAACTGGCTCTGTAATTACCTTTGAATACTGTGTTTGGGGCGGAATCAACGATGATGATGCGCACATCAAGGCGCTGATAAAATACTGTAAGAGGGTGCCTTCGAAAGTGAATCTCATCCAGTACAATCCGATTGGTGAAGGGAAATTTGACCATAGAAATCCTGAGGTGGAAGAGCGGTATTTAAGGGAACTACAGAAAGCGGGAATTACCGTGATGGTGCGCAAAAGCAGGGGTGGAGACATCGATGCTGCCTGCGGACAACTGGCAAATAAAACGGCGGTTTAATTAAATTTGCAAAATGAAAAAACTACTTCTTTTTTTATACCTAACTATCTCGTTTTCAGCGTATTCTCAGAAGATTGAAAATTTTGACCTGAAGAAATTCCGGGTGGCTACGCTTCCTGCGGAACTGCGCGAAACTTCTGGGCTGGCCTTTTACAAGGGCGAACTCATCACCATCAATGACAGTGGGAATTCATCCGAAATTTTCGTGATGGATAAGCGGAATGGCGCCGTGAAATCTCGCATAAAACTACCGCTGCGAAACTATGACTGGGAAGCAATTTCTACGGATTCTACCAGTATTTTTGTGGCAGATTTTGGTAATAATGCAGGGAACAGAAAGGATTTGCAGATCCACAAGATTTCCTTGCCGGTGGATTCTTCGTCGATTAAAAGCATTAACTTTTTCTACCCTGAGCAAACGGATTTCGCGGTGCGGTTCGGTGCGCACGATTTCGATGCGGAGGCCCTAATCATCAAGGATGGCAAGCTAAATGTGTTCACGAAGGAATGGGCTTCCAGAGGTGTGAAACGCTACATCCTGAATGACGAAGCCGAACTTCAGCCAGCACAGAAAATTGAGGAATTCAGCATCGGTTTTATGGTGACGGATGCTGCATATTTCCGGCAAAAACTTTATTTCGTAGGCTACACGAAAAAGCTGGAAGTTTTTATGGCCATTTTTGATGAGGATGATAAAGGCCTGTTTTTCAATACCTTACCTAAAAAATATTTCCTCGGCGAAAGCACAATCCTTGGCCAGATTGAAGGCATCGCGGTAAACGATGAGGGCATCTACATTTCGGGCGAGGAATTTAATGCGCGGCTTTTCAAGGTTCCGCAGTCGTTTTACTTCATTCCGCACGAAAAATTTCCTGGCAGCATTTCCGCCGAATAGCCTATATTTGTGAGATTTTTAGACAGAATTTCCGGAAAACGGTGGCAAACGCGATAGAAGAAATCAAAAGGCCGATAGCTGAGGAGATGAAACTTTTCGAGAAAAAGTTTCGCGAATCGATGCGCAGCAATGTGGCTTTGCTGGACAGGGTGACGCACTTTATCGTGACCACGAAGGGCAAGCAGATGAGGCCGATGTTCGTGTTTCTCACGGCAAAACTGGTGGGCGAAGTTACGGAAAAAACTTACCGCGGCGCATCGATGATTGAGCTGATTCATACCGCAACGCTTGTGCATGATGATGTGGTGGACGAAAGCTATAAACGCCGTAACTTCTTCTCTATCAATGCTTTATGGAAGAATAAAATTGCAGTGCTGGTTGGCGATTTTCTTCTGGCAAAATCCATTTTGCTGCCTTCCGAAAATGATGAGGTTGATTTGCTGAAAGTGGTTTCCCGGGCGATAAAGGAAATGAGCGAGGGCGAGCTGCTTCAGCTGGAGAAAGCACGCAAGCTGGACATCACGGAAGATGTTTACTACGAAATCATCCGGCAGAAAACGGCAGCGCTGATTGCTGCGTGCTGTGAAATCGGTGCGGTTTCCAATGACTGTGATGAGGAGCTTGCCGTGAAGATGCGGAATTTCGGGACTTATACTGGGATGGCTTTCCAGATTAAGGATGACCTTTTCGATTATTTGAGCTCGAATGTTATAGGGAAGCCTGTGGGCATCGATATTAAGGAGCAGAAAATGACTTTGCCGCTGATTTATGTTCTTTCCAAATCGCCAGAAAAGCAGCGCAAATACTATTTCGACACGATAAAGCGGCACAAGAATAATTCTAAGCGCGTGAAGGAACTCATTGAATATGTGAAACTTACGGGTGGTTTGGATTATGCTGTGGGCGTTATGAACGATTATCTGCAAAAGGCGAAAGACATTCTGAATGAATTTCCTGATTCCGAAGCGAAGACTGCGCTTCACAATCTTTTGGACTATGTTGTAGAGCGCAAGTTTTGATTTTCCGCTTGAATTATTCTTAAATTTTTTCCAATAAATTATTAATTCCGCAAACTGAAATTTCGGTTTGAAATATTTTGCTATATTTGTTGGAAACTACTGCAAATGTCCTCAAACTTTATTGAAACACAGACGCTTTCTTTTGAAGATTTCCGAAAAAACATCCTCGATGATTACAAACTTGGCAGAATTTCTCGCGAAATGTCATTGATCGGCAGAAGGGAAGTTTTGACAGGAAAAGCCAAATTCGGAATTTTTGGAGACGGTAAGGAATTACCACAATTGGCGATGGCAAAGGTTTTCCGGGATGGAGACTGGAGGGCAGGATATTACCGTGACCAGACTTTTGCGATGGCCATAGATGCGCTTACTGTGGAATCCTTCTTCGCGCAGCTTTACGCTGATACCGATGTAGAAAGGGATCCTGCTTCAGCGGGACGACAGATGAATGGCCACTTTGCAACGCGAAGCCTGAACGAGGACGGCAGCTGGAAAAATTTAACAGAACAAAAGAATATTTCATCCGATATTTCGCCGACTGCTGGCCAAATGCCGAGAGCTTTAGGATTGGCCTACGCATCCAATGTTTTTAAAGAAATTGAATTTGAAGATTCGCAAAAATTTTCACGAAAAGGTGAAGAAATCACATTTGTGACAATTGGGGATGCTTCTACCGCGGAAGGCCACTTTTGGGAAACGCTTAATGCGGCTTGCGCATTACAAGTTCCGCTGGTTGTGGCGATTTGGGATGATGGTTATGGAATTTCTGTGCCTACTCAAAACCAAAGAGCGAAGGCGGATATTTCTGAGATGCTGAGCGGTTTCCAAAGGAAGGATGGCGAAAGGCAGGGCTGCGAAATCATACAGGTGAAGGCCTGGGATTATCCTGCGCTGATGGACGCTTTCGCAAGAGCGGAGCAGTTTGCAAGGGCAGAAAGCGTGCCTGTAGTAGTGCATTGTGTGGAGGTTACGCAGCCGCAGGGACATTCAACTTCCGGGTCGCACGAAAGGTATAAAAATGCCGAGCGATTGGGTTGGGAAGCGGAGTTTGACGGCCTTGTGAAATTCCGGCAGTGGATTCTTAATTATGCTCAGGAAAATGAAGGCGTTACGCTGAAACTGGCCACCGAAGAAGAGCTGGCAGAGATAGATGCTGAGGCGAAAAAGCGTGCGAGGGACGGACAGAAAAAGGCATGGGAACTTTACCAGAAAAGCATTACCGATATTCGTGAAAAGGCACTGCCTGCTGTGGAAAAGGTAATTGCGGAAAATTCAGGAATGGAGGAGATTCTTTCCGAATTTAATAAAAAGGTTTCTGTTGCGAAAAAGGAAATTTTCACATTGGTAAGAAAAGCCTTGATTTTTTCACGAAATAATAAAACTGAAAACCGCGCGGCTTTAGAACAAATTTATCGTGAAATTAATGAGGCAGAGCAGGAAAATTATTCTTCTCACCTTTATTCTCAATCGGAATGGAGCGCGCTGAATGTTGCGGAAATTAAGCCGATTTATTCTGAAAATTCCGAGGAGCTTGACGGAAGGGTGGTGCTTCGGAACAATTTTGACAAGATTTTTGAAAAATATCCGCAGGCTTTGGTTTTCGGTGAAGATACTGGAAACATAGGCGATGTAAACCAAGGCCTGGAAGGGCTTCAGGAGAAATACGGTGCGCTGAGAATCAGCGATACAGGAATTCGCGAGGCCACCATTCTTGGGCAGGGCATAGGTATGGCAATGCGTGGCCTGAGGCCGATTGCGGAAATTCAGTACCTGGACTACATCCTGTATTGCCTGCAGGGAATGAGCGACGATTTGGCAACGGTGCAGTACCGCACAAAAGGCGGGCAGAAAGCGCCTGTAATCATCCGCACAAGAGGGCACAGGCTGGAAGGCATATGGCATTCCGGTTCTCCAATGGCAGGAATTCTTAACCTGGTGAAAGGCATTATGGTGCTGGTTCCCAGGGATTTAACGCGTGCCGCCGGATTTTATAACACAATGCTACAGAGCGACGATCCGTGCGTGATTGTGGAGTGCCTGAACGGCTACCGCCTGAAAGAGAAACAGCCGGATAATATCGGAGAATTCACGGTGCCTGTCGGAAAAATTGAAATTACGAAGCCAGGCAGCGATATTACGCTGGTAACTTACGGCTCAACTTGGAAGGTTGTAACCGAGGCTGCGAACGAACTTGAGAAACTTGGGATTTCTGCGGAAGTTATTGATGTTCAATCACTTATACCTTTTGATTTGGCTGGTGAAATTGCGGAAAGCGTGAAGAAAACCAGCCGGCTTGCCGTGATTGATGAAGATGTGGAAGGCGGAGCGTCTGCGTTTATTTTGCAGCAAATTCTCGAGAAGCAGAAGGCCTTCCGATATTTGGACAGCGAGCCGATTACCATTGCGGCGAAAGATCACAGGCCTGCCTATGCGAGCGACGGCGATTATTTCAGCAAGCCATCTGCCGATGATGTTGTGGAGAAAGTTTACGCGCTTTTCCACGAGAGCAATCCGGGGAAGTTTTTGAGTGTTTAAAAACTGAGCAGAAAGCTTCAAGGAAAAAGGCGAATTTAAAATTTCTTGCCTACGCTTGCGGTGCTCTTGTGCGAAAATTTCAGCCTCACTCTTTCAGCTAAAATTTCCAAAAAACCCAAACTTCCTGGTTTCCTCGATTTTCAAAAGGCCGTGGGCAATAAGATCCTCTACAAACTCTTCTTCGCTGCTATGTCGCAATTTAATGTCTTCAAAAGTTGCCTTACGGTGCGCATAGGTGTCCATAAATGCCTCATTTGATTCAAAATGCTGCATATCGTGTCGCCTCATCCAGGTTACGAATTGCCTGTGGTCGGGCGCAATGGTGCTTTTGTTCCTTTTTACAAGCGTATATTTCATGGTGGAGGTTTGCAGACAAATTTACTTAAACTGATATATATCATCATATTAATTTTATATTAAAATTTGTAATGTGCATTACCAGGAAGGGATGACTTTTAGACTGTTTTTTTCGTAAATTCGCAGAAAGTTTTTTACAATGAACTACGATATCATCGTCATCGGTTCTGGTCCCGGTGGATATGTTGCGGCAATTCGTGCGGCGCAGCTTGGTTTTAAAACGGCAATCATCGAAAAGGAAAACCTTGGCGGCATCTGCCTGAACTGGGGATGCATCCCTACCAAAGCCCTGCTGAAATCTGCACAGGTTTTCAATTACTTGAAGCACGCCGAAGATTACGGCCTTAATAAAGTGGAAAATCCTGGCTTTGATTTTGGCAAGGTAGTGCAGAGAAGCCGCGGCGTAGCGCAGAAGATGAGCGGCGGAATTTCCTTCCTGATGAAGAAGAACAAGATTGATGTAATTATGGGAACGGCGAAGCTGAAGCCAGGCAAAAAGGTTTCTGTTTCGGCGGAAAATGGCGAAACGAAGGAGTATTCTGCAAGCCACATCATCATAGCAACCGGTGCCCGTTCAAGAGAGTTGCCGAATCTTCCGCAGGATGGCAAGAAAGTCATCGGCTACCGCCAGGCCCTGAATTTGCCGCAGCTTCCGAAGTCGATGATCGTGGTAGGCTCCGGAGCGATAGGTGTGGAATTCGCGGATTTCTACAACTCTATGGGAACGAAGGTTACGATTGTGGAATTTATGCCTACAATTCTTCCGGTGGAAGATGAGGAGGTTTCTAAGCATATGGAAAAATCCCTGAAGAAATCCGGCATTGAAATTATGACGAGTTCTTCTGTGGAAAGTGTGGATACTTCCGGCGAAGGCATAAAAGCGAAGGTGAAAACCAAGGACGGCGAAACCACGCTGGAAGCGGACATCTTGCTTTCCGCGGTGGGCATCACTTCCAATGTGGAAGGGCAGGGCTTCGAAGAGGTGGGCATCAAAACCGAGAAAGGCAAGGTGGTGGTGAACGAGTGGTACGAGACTTCTGTGCCGGGCTACTATGCAATTGGCGATATTTTGCCGACGCAGGCTCTGGCACATGTTGCGTCTGCGGAAGGCATTACCTGCGTTGAAAAAATCAAGGGACTTCATACGGAAAAAATCGATTACGGCAATATTCCTGGCTGCACTTACTGTCATCCCGAAGTGGCATCCGTAGGCCTTACGGAAAAGCAGGCGAAGGAAAAAGGCCTGGAAATAAAGGTGGGGAAATTCCCGCTTTCAGCTTCTGGGAAAGCCACTGCTAACGGAAATACGGATGGCTTCATCAAAGTGATTTTCGATGCGAAGTACGGTGAGTGGCTGGGCTGCCATATGGTGGGCGACGGCGTAACGGATATGATTGCGGAAGCTGTGGTAGCGCGCAAGCTGGAAACTACGGGCCACGAAATTCTGAAATCCGTGCATCCGCACCCTACAATTTCCGAAGCGGTGATGGAGGCTGTAGCCGCAGCATACGGCGAAGTGATACATATTTAAAGAGCCAAGGATTTTTAAGTAAAAAGTAAGAAGTTGGTGCTTCAACAGGCTCAGCGTGACAAATTATTGATTTCAACTGTGTCAAAGCTCTAAACTTTGACACAGTTTATTTTACGGTAAAAGGCAAAAGTAAAAAGGCAAAAGTGGTTCAGCCTGATGGTTTTAGCTTAGATCTTTTATTTTTTTAATTGACAAACTTCTCGCTGCATTTTTTGCAGTAAACGGCATCCAGATCATTATCGGTTTGGCAGCGTGGGCAGGCTTTGCAGCTCCTCGCCTGTTCCCGAAAGCGCGCCGTAACGATACCGGTAGGTACGGCGATGATGCTATAACCGGCAAGCATCACCAAGATGGACAGGAATTTACCAATTGCGGTAGAAGGGGTGGCGTCACCATAACCTACGGTGGTAATTGTAACCACCGCCCAGTAAATACTTTGAGGAATGCTGGTAAAACCTTCGCTACCGCCCTCTACTACATGCATGGCCGCGCCGATAATAGTTATGAAGATTATCATAAAAAGCAAGAAAACATAGATCTTCCTGGAACTTTCTTTTAATGCGGAGACGATGTAATGCCCGTCATTCATATAGTCTGCAAGATTGAAAATCCGGAAAATCCTGAGCAGGCGCAGCATCCTGAAAATCATAAAATAATGTAAATCAGGGTATACCATTCCCAGATAGAACGGCACAAGGGATAAGACATCCAGCAGACCGAGAGGGCTGAGGATATAATCCTCCTTGTTTTTTACGGAGAGGATTCGCAGTAAATATTCAATAGTGAAAATAGTGGTAATTGCCGCCTCGGTGTAGAAAAACACACGGTGGTAGAGGATGTCGATTGCCGGTACGGTCTCCAGCATAATCACCATCGTACTTATGACGATCAATATGAGGAGGATAATATCAAAAATCTTCCCGCCAGGCGTATCCGAATAATAAATGATTCGGAAAATTTTTTTCAGAAATTTATTGTTTACGGGCACCAAGTTGTGTTCTGGCCTAATTCTATGCGTTTCCAAAGCAGAGGTTTTTCACTGCAAAAATATTAACTTAGCAAAAAAACCGATGACAATTCGTGATTTTTCTGGATGGCTTGACGAAAAATTCAGCATCCGGCAGGCTGAAGATTTTGATAATGCAGGCTTGCTCTGCGGAAAAGCGGACAGGGAAATCCGTGCCGTGCTGATTTGCCACGATGCGCTGGAAAGCGTTGTGGATGAGGCCCTGCAGAAAGATGCGAATTTTATCTTGTGCTTTCATCCCATCATTTTTTCGGGAATAAAATCTTTAACAGGAAAAAACTATGTGGAAAAAGCGGTGATGAAGGCCATCGAAAATAAGGTGGCGATATATGCGGTGCACACGGCTTTCGACAATGATTATTGGGGCGTGAATTTTGCGATTTGCGAAAAATTGGGGCTGGAAAATCAGAAGATATTAATGCCGAAGAAGGAAAACCTGCAGCAGATAGTGGTGCATACGCCGAAAGATGCGGTGGAAAAGGTGAAGCAGGCGGCCTTTGATGCTGGTGCAGGAAACATTGGCTTTTATGATGAATGCTCTTTCAAAGTGAGTGGTGATGGCACTTTCCGGCCTTTGCCCGGTTCAGATCCTACCACCGGAGATATTGGTGAGAGGGAAGAGAGCGCGGAAGATATGCTGTTCTTCATCTTTGAAAAATTTAAGCAGAATAAAATCCTGAACGCGATAAAAGCCGTGCACCCGTACGAAGAAGTGGCGTACCAAATTTATCAGCTGGAAAATGAAAACCAATATTCCGGTTTGGGAAGGTACGGCGATTTTGCCGAGGAAATTTCCGCGGAAGATTTCCTGCAAAAGGTGAAGGAAACCTTCGGGCTGAAAGTGATACGGCATTCGGAAAATTTTGGCAAGAAAATAAAGCGGGTAGGTGTACTGGGAGGAAGCGGCGCGTCCGGAATTTCGGCGGCAAAGGCTGCAGGCTGCGATGCGTACCTCACTGGCGATTTGAAATACCACGATTTTTTTCAGGCGGAAGGCAGGCTGCTGCTTTGCGACATCGGGCATTTCGAATCGGAGCAGTGGGTAAAGTTGCAGCTTTTTAAAATTTTGTCCGGAAAATTTAGTAATTTTGCCGTCTTACAATCAGAAGTAGATACCAATCCTGTAAAATATTACCTGTAACAATGGCGAAAACGAATACCGAGATTTCCGTAGAGGACAAGCTGAGAGCGCTGTATGATTTGCAAATCATCGATTCAAGGCTGGATGAGATCCGAAATACGCGTGGCGAGCTGCCGATGGAAGTGGAAGACCTTGAGAACGAGATAGAAGGGCTGGAAAAGCGCGCCGAAAAGTTCCGCGCCGAGATTAAGGAGCAGAACGATGAGATTAAAAATAAGAAAGAGGTTATTAATCATGCTAATACCCTGATTGAGAAGTATAAATCTCAACAAAATAATGTGCGTAACAATAAGGAATTTGAATCTTTGGGTAAGGAGATTGAATATCAGGAGCTGGAAATCCAGCTGGCGGAAAAGCGCATCAGGGAGTTTGATGCGAAAATTTCTTTAAAGAAAGAGAACCTTGACGAATTGACTGAAAAAATAGCGAGCTCTGCAGAACATCTCAAGTTTAAGAAAAACGAGCTGGAAGGCTTAATCAGCGAAACGCAGAAGGAAGAAGAATACCTGCTTGAAAAATCTCAAGAGTTTGCGGCAAAAATCGATGAGAGGAATCTTGCTGCATACAGGAGAATCCGCGAAAATTCCGTGAACGGGCTTGCTGTGGTAGGCGTAGAAAGAGGTGCAGCGAAAGGCTCGTATTTTACAATACCGCCGCAGAAGCAAATGGAAATAGCCCAGAGGAAAAAAATCATTATTGATGAACATTCCGGGAAAATCCTCGTAGATGACGAACTTGTGAATGAAGAAAATGAAAAAATGAAGGAAGTGATAGCATTTCGTGAATAAAAAAAACCGCTGAAATCAGCGGTTTTTTTATTTTCTGCCGTACAGCTTATTGATTTTATCTTTATATTTTTCTTTAATTACCTTTCGTTTCAGTTTCAGAGTTGGTGTCAGCTGGCCACCATCGATTGACCATACATCTGCAGTAAGTTCAATTTTTTTAATTTTTTCCCACTTGCCAAGGCTTTTGTTCAGCAATCCGATATCCTGCATTATCCGGTCCTTTAAAAGCTGATTTTCTGCAATCTCTTCCGGAGTTCGGCCGATATCATATCCTTTCCGCTCTGCCCACATTTGTGCAAAATTAAAGTCCGGCTGAATGAGCGCGGTCGGCATTTTTTCACCTTCGCCTACCACCATTATCTGTTCTATAAACTTTGAAGCTTTAGCCTGATTTTCAATTATTTGCGGTGCAATATACTTTCCTCCGGAAGTTTTAAACATTTCCTTCTTGCGGTCGGTGATTTTCAGGAAACCATCCGAGTCCAGATGCCCTATGTCGCCCGTTTTAAAGAAGCCGTCTTCCGTGAACGCTTCCTTGGTAATCTCATCGTGGTTGTAGTAGCCCATAAAGACCGAAGGCCCTTTCACATTAATCTCGCCATCCTCAGCGATGCGTACCTCGTAGCTTTTCAGAGGCAGCCCCGTGGTCCCTATTTTGTTGTGCTGAAAAGAATTTACCGATATTACAGGAGAGGTTTCCGTAAGCCCATAGCCTTCCATTACCGGGATTCCTGCATTGGTAAAAAGCTTGTTGATGCGTTCTGAAAGCGCCGCAGAACCGCAAATAAGAGAAACAATATTTCCGCCAAGTCCTTCTCTCCATTTGCTGAATACGAGTTTGTCGGCGATGTGCTCGCGAAGGTTGGAAGGCTTACCGGTAGTATTGCGGCATTCGTTCACTCTAAGAGCCCAGTGGAAAATCTTTGATTTTATTCCTCCTGCCTGATCGCCCCTCTCATAAATTTTGTCATACATTTTCTCCAGCAGCCTCGGTACCACGGTCATATAATGTGGTTTTGCAAATTGGATATTTTCACTAATATTTTCGATGCTGTCAGAAAAGTTAATAGAAATACCGTTATAAATATACAGATAATACACCATTCTCTCAATTACATGGCATATCGGCAATACACTTACCGCACGAAGATCCCTATAATCTGCATTGGCATCAATGGGGAACCGCTCGCTGCATTCCATCATATTGTTAATCAGATTTTTATGGCTCAGCATCACGCCCTTTGGCCGCCCAGTAGTGCCCGAGGTGTAAATGATTGTCGCCAGATCTTCGTGTTTAATGTTTGCTGAAATCCCGTCGACCTCCTTCTGATTTTCCTCAGGAATACCGAGGTGATAGACCTCTTTCCAGCTTGCCGCCCCGGGGATATCGTCAAAAGTATAAACCGCCTTCAGTGTGGGCACTTCCGACCTGATTGCCTCTACTTTTTCGTAAAGTGAAAGGTCTGAAAGAAAGCAGTAGTTTACCTGCGCATCATTAAAGATAAATTTATAATCCTGCTCGGAGATCGTAGGGTACACAGGTACGGAGACCGCGCCGACTCTGGAAATCGCAAATTCTGCCAATGCCCATTCGATACGGCTGGAGGAGGTTATAAGCACAATTCTGTCTCCTGGTTTAATGCCGAGTTTCAGTAGGCCGCGGGCAAGCGTGTTGCCCATATTGATAAACTCCTCTGTACTGATTTTCTGCCACACCCCGTTGAGTTTGGATGCCATCATCACGGGCTGAGGATAGCGGTTTAATGCATAGTATGCTACATCAAATAAGCGTTCAACTTTCATTTGTTTAATTTTTCATAAAGTTAAACAATATTTTCAATATGACAAATGTCATAGAAAAATTTCGAAAAAAAATAATTTCAATGATCCCTGCTTACTCATCTTCTGCCGTACATCTGATCAATCAGATCCCTATATTTTTCTTTAATAACTTTCCGTTTAAGTTTTAGGGTAGGGGTGAGCTGTCCGCCGTCGATAGACCAGACATCCCCGGTAAGCTCAATTTTTTTAATCTGCTCCCAATTTCCAAGGGGTTTATTCAGAAGCTCTATGTCCTGCATAATACGATCCTTCAATATCTGGTTTTTTGCAATTTTTTCGGGCGTATTTCCGATGTTGTGGCCTTTTCTCTCTGCCCAGGCCTTGGCAAAATCAAAGTCAGGTTGTATAAGCGCAGTCGGCATTTTCTCCCCTTCGCCCACAACCATAATTTGCTCAATGAACTTTGATGCTTTTGCCTGGTTTTCAATGACTTGCGGAGCTATATATTTCCCTCCGGAAGTTTTAAACATTTCTTTCTTTCTGTCAGTAATTTTAAGATATCCTTCGCCGTCTATATGGCCTATGTCGCCGGTTTTAAAGAAACCATCCTCCGTAAAAACACCGCGGGTCATTTCCTCATTGTTGTAGTAGCCCAGAAATACGGACGGCCCTTTCACGGTGATTTCCCCGTCCTCCGCAATGCGCACCAGGCAGCTCTCCAGCGGGATGCCTACGGTGCCCAGCTTTCTTTTCTGAAAAGAATTTACGGCTATTACGGGGGAGGTTTCGGTAAGGCCGTAGCCCTCCAAAATTGGGATGCCGGCGTTATTGAATATTTTATTCAGCCTTTCGGAGAGTGCCGCGGAACCGCAGATCAGTGCGGCGATGTTCCCGCCCAGTGCCTCGCGCCATTTCCTGAAAACCAGCCTGTCAGCGAGGATTTCCCGCAGGTTCTTCGGTTTGGTAAATTCCTTTCTGCCCTCGTTTACTTCCAGCGCCCAGTGAAATATTTTTGATTTAAATCCGCCGGCTTCTGTGCCTTTCTGATAAATTTTATCGTATACTTTTTCTACCACGCGCGGCACCACCGTCATAAAATGCGGTTTTATTTCCTGCATATTTTCGCTCATTTTATCGATACTTTCCGCGAAATACACGGAGAAGCCGTTGATCTGATACATATAGAAAAGCATCCGCTCGAAGACATGGCAAATCGGCAGAAAGCTCAGCGCCTTGGTGTCGCTAGTCTCCACACCGCGCAGCTTCGGGATCCGGTGCGAGCAGTCTTTAGCATTGCTCACAATGTTTTTGTGAGATAGCATCACGCCTTTCGGCTTTCCGGTGGTGCCGGAGGTATAGATGAGAGTAGCCAGATCTTCCTCGTGGATGGCTTTCGCAAGGTCGTCAACTTCTATTTGCGTCGTTTCATTTTTTCCAAGATCGGGGATTTCGTTCCAGTTGGGCGCGCCCTCCACCTCATCGAAGGTGAAAACGCCCATCAATCCAGGAGCATTCCGCTTTGCGGACAGCACTTTTTCATACAGTTCAGCATCGGAAACAAAGCAATAGTTCACCCCGGAATCATTGAAAATATATTCATACTCGTCCCGGGAAATGGTGGGGTAAATGGGCACCGTAACGGCACCTATCTGCAGGATTGCGAAGTCCATCACTGCCCACTCATTACGCGATGCGGAAGTAATTAGCGCGATTTTGTCGCCCGGTTTTATACCCATTTTTAAGAGGCCTCTGGAGGTGGCATTGCCTAGGTTTATAAACTGCTTCGTGCTGAGCGTCTGCCATCTGCCGCGATATTTTGAACCGAACATCACCTCTTGAGGAAATTTTTCTGCCTGAAAATATGGGATGTCAAAAAGCCTTTTTGGAGTCATATAAATTATTTTCGATAAAATTAAACTTTTTTGCAAAATATGCAAAATGTCATAAAACCATACCGGCACACAAGCCAGTGCAGATTTGGGGGAAAAGCCTTACATTTACCAAAATTTTTTTGAAAATGAACTTTAATCTTTCCGAAGAGCAGCTGATGATACAGCAGGCTGCACGGGATTTTGCCCAGAACGAACTGTTGCCAGGCGTCATAGAGCGAGACAGGGATCAAAAATTCCCCCAAGAGCAGGTAAGAAAAATGGCGGAGCTTGGCTTCCTTGGGATGATGGTGGACCCGAAGTACGGCGGTGCAGGGCTGGATGCCATCTCCTATGTGGTGGCGATGGAAGAAATCGCCAAGGTGGATGCTTCCGCAGCGGTGATAATGTCGGTAAATAACTCGCTGGTTTGCGCAGGGCTGGAAAAATACGCGAGCGAAGACCAAAAAATGAAATACCTGGCGCCGCTCGCTAGCGGGGAGGTGATAGGCGCATTCGCACTTTCTGAGCCTGAGGCCGGCTCGGACGCTACTTCGCAGAAAACCACGGCGGAAGATAAGGGCGATTACTACCTGCTGAACGGCACGAAAAACTGGATTACCAACGGCGGTACGGCGCAGTACTACATCGTGATAGCACAGACAAATCCTGAAAAAAGACACCACGGCATCAACGCGTTCATCGTGGAGAAGGGCTGGGATGGTTTCGAGGTAGGGCCGAAGGAAGATAAGCTCGGCATCCGCGGGAGCGACACGCATTCCCTGCTCTTTACCGATGTGAAGGTACCTAAAGAAAACAGAATCGGGGAGGATGGTTTCGGTTTTAAATTCGCAATGAATGTGCTGAACGGCGGCAGGATCGGCATTGCCTCCCAGGCGCTTGGCATTGCGGAGGGAGCCTATCAGCTCGCGTTGAAGTACGCTCAGGAAAGAAAATCCTTCGGGACGGAAATTATAAACCATCAGGCGGTAGCTTTCAAACTTGCAGATATGGCTACAGAAATAGCCGCCGCAAGGATGCTGGTATGGAAGGCAGCAGCGGAAAAAGATGAGGGCAGGGATATCTCCGAGAGCGGTGCTATGGCGAAGCTTTACGCATCGAAAGTGGCGATGGATACTACCGTGGAAGCCGTGCAGATCCACGGTGGATACGGCTATGTGAAGGAATACCATGTAGAGCGGATGATGCGTGATGCGAAGATTACGCAGATCTATGAAGGTACTTCGGAAATCCAGAAAATAGTAATTTCAAGAGCAATTCAAAAAAAATAAAAATGGCAGCAACAATTTACACAGATAACCTTGAGCCGGAAAAAAAGTCTGGAAACGGCTTCAGGAAAACGCTCATCTGGCTTAGCCTAGTGGGGCTACTGATCCTGGGTGGCTGGATTTGGTACAAATATTATTTTGTCTTTGGCACCGGGGTAAAATCTGGGTACCTGAACTATGCCGTTTACAAAGGCAACATCTTTAAAACCTACGAAGGAAAGCTGATTCAGCAAGGCTTCTCCGCAGGAAGCGGAAGGAATACGCAGATAGGCGGTGTGCAGAGCAACGAGTTTGAATTTTCGATTGAGAACGAGCAGGTTTTCAAGCAGTTAGAAGGTGCAAGCGGAAGATATGTGGACCTGCATTACAAAGAATACCACGCACCGCTGCCTTGGCGCGGAAACACACGCTATGTGGTGGACGAAGTTCGAAATATGAAGTAAAAATTAATCAAAGACCGCACGGAAAAATGGTGCGGTTTTTTTATTTTCGCATTAATGAAAATCAATCTTCCGGATAAGCTCTATTATTCCATCGGCGAAGTGGCCGACGCATTTAAAGTAAATACTTCGCTGATACGGTATTGGGAAAAGGAATTCCCCATCATCCGCCCGAAGAAAAATGCGAAGGGCAACCGCTATTTCACGCCGGAAGATGTGAAGCATTTCCAGATGATTTACCATTTGGTGAAGGAAAAGGGCTACACTTTGGACGGCGCAAGAATCGCGCTGACAACCAATGAACGCATCCCTGAAACCATTTCGGTAATAGACCGGCTGCAATTCGTGAGAGCGGAACTGACGAAGCTTAAGGAAATGCTCGTGGAAAAGGCCGATGCTTTATAAGTTTAATCCCTCCACTCACTAATAAAATGCAGTTTCACATTTGGAAACTTGTCCTGCGTCATTTGGATGGTGAAGGCGGAATCTGCAAGAAATACAAGCTGGCCAAATTTGTCGCGCGCTAAAAACCGCTGCTTCAGCCGTGCAAATTCCTTAAACTCCTCCGATTTTTCATCGGCTTCTACCCAGCACGCTTTGTGGATGGAAAGCGGCTCATAGCTGCATTTTGCACCGTATTCATGCTCCAGACGATATTGTATTACTTCATATTGCAGCGCACCAACTGTGCCTATGATTTTGCGGCCGTTCATTTCCAGCGTGAAAAGCTGCGCCACACCTTCATCCATCAGCTGATCGATTCCCTTGGCAAGCTGCTTGGCTTTCAGCGGATCATCATTATTAATATAACGGAAATGCTCCGGCGAAAATGCAGGGATTCCCTTGAAATGCAGTTTTTCGCCAGCCGTCAAAGTATCGCCGATGCGGAAATTTCCTGTGTCGTGAAGCCCCACGATATCGCCCGGAAAACTCTCATCCACTACCTCTTTTTTATCCGCGAAAAATGCATTCGGCGAAGAAAATTTCATCTTCTTGCCTTCGCGAACGAGCAGATAGTTTTCATTTCGGCGGAAAGTCCCTGAAACTATTTTCACGAAAGCCAGCCTGTCACGGTGCTTCGGATCCATATTGGCGTGAATTTTAAATACAAAGCCGCTAAAGTTCTTCTCCACCGGCTCTACGGTGCGCTCTTCCGCTTCCTTTGGCTGCGGCATCGGTGCAATTTCGATGAAGGCATCCAACAATTCCCTCACGCCAAAATTATTAAGCGCAGAGCCGAAAAACACCGGCTGCAAATCGCCCCTCATATATTCTTCACGGTTGAAAGGTGGGTAAACCGTTTCCACAAGTTCCGCTTCTTCGCGCAAAGTTGCTGCCGCTTTTTCGCCGATGAGTTCATCAACCTTGGCATCGTTCAGGTCGTCGATTTTTACGGATTCGCCTACTTTTTGCTTTTTTTCTTCCAGGAAAAACTCGATATTTTTCTCCCAAAGATTATAGATGCCCTGAAACTGCGCACCCATACCAATCGGCAGAGAAAGCGGCGTGACGGTGAGCCCAAGTTTCTGCTCCACCTCGTCCAGCAGATCGAACGCATCCTTTCCTTCGCGGTCCAGCTTGTTGATGAAAACCAGCATGGGAATTTTCCGCATCCTGCACACCTGCACCAGTTTTTCGGTTTGCTCCTCCACACCTTTTGCCACATCTATCACCACGATTACGGAATCTACCGCCGTCAAAGTTCGGTAGGTATCCTCTGCAAAATCTTTGTGACCGGGCGTATCTAAAATATTGATTTTGTGGCCTTTATATTCAAAAGCAAGAACGGAAGTTGCCACGGAAATTCCTCTCTGCCGCTCGATTTCCATAAAGTCGGAAGTTGCGCCTTTTTTGATTTTGTTGGATTTCACTGCGCCTGCTTCCTGAATGGCACCTCCAAAAAGCAGCAGCTTTTCGGTGAGCGTGGTTTTTCCGGCATCAGGGTGAGCGATGACGCCGAAGGTTTTGCGTTTTTTTATTTCCTGTAGAAGATCAGCCATCGTTTAATTTAAGACCGCAAAAATCGTGATTTTTACTGAACCGTAAAAGTTTTATATTTGCCTGAAATCCACCAGCGGATGCTGAAAAAATCGTTTCTGCCCGAATATATTTTTGATTTAAAATCGTTCCTGATAATGCTTGCAGGGATGTTTGCCGCAAGTCTCTTTCCTGCGCTGATAGCCGGGATCTGCCTTCTCGTGTTTCAGAAAGATTTGCAGACGGAGCCGTTTTTCATGATCGTCCTAAACAGCAGCGGGCTCCTTGGTGCTATCTTCGCCTTCGATTTTTTCTCATGCAGACCGGCTATAGGCGAAGCATTAAATTTTAATTTAAAACCTTCAAAACCAGAAGTTTACCTTGTCATTTTTCCGATGATGCTCGGGATGATGCTCATCTCCGAATTCCTAGTCTCGCTGGTGCCTGTCACCGGCCCGGTTTTTGGAAAATGGTACGACACCTTCGCCCGCGCAATGGAGATGGTCTCAATGGACACACCCACAATGCTAGTGATGACGGTCGGTTTCGCGCCGGTATTGGAAGAAATTATTTTCCGGGGGATTATTCAAAAAGGTCTGCAGAATAAAGGCTGGCAACCAATTTCCGCAATTATGTTTTCTTCGCTCCTTTTTGCCATTATTCACGGAAATCCCTGGCAGACGATAGGGGCGTTTCTGCTCGGCTTCGTCCTCGGCTTCGTGTACTGGCGTACGGGCTCGCTGCTGAATTCCATCCTGTTGCACGCCTTCAACAATCTGGTTTCCTGCCTTTTAATTCTCAGTTCAAATTCCGAAAGTTTTGAAATTGCTTTTAACATAGAAGGCTGGAAGTTATTTTTTGCAGGATGTTTAATTTTTGGTGTCGCATTTTATTTTTTTAATAAACTGCCTGCTGAAGATTCAAGGGGACAACAATTAGTTTAAAGTTTTCTAATTTTAATTCGAAAAAAGATTGATGAAATCTATCCTTATCGCCACGCACAACGAACACAAGAAAGATGAAATCCGCCAGATTTTGGGCGATGATTTTTTTGTGAAAAGCCTCTCGGATTTTGAGCTTCACGATGAGATTGTGGAAGACGGAAATTCGTTTGAAGACAATGCCCTAATCAAGGCGAAATATTGCTTCGAGAAAACTGGAATCCCAAGCATTGGCGATGATTCCGGATTGGTGGTGGAAGCGCTTGACGGAAGGCCCGGAATTTATTCCGCGAGGTATGCCGGCGACCACGATTTTGATAAAAATATCGCGAAGGTTCTGGAAGAAATGCAGGGAAAACCCAACCGAAATGCATATTTCATAACGGTGCTCTGCTATTTTGATGACAATGGCGCACAGTTTTTTGAAGGCAGAGTTTACGGCGAACTTTTAACGGAAAACAAAGGCCACAAAGGTTTTGGCTACGACCCGATTTTCGTTCCAGAAGGCTGTGACAGGACTTTTGCCGAAATGCAGCCCGAAGAAAAAAACGCCATAAGCCACAGAAAAAGGGCGTTTGATAAATTGATTGAGAAATTTGGAAATTGAGAAATCAGGGATTTAGCGAATAAAATTAATTATCGCCAAAATCGCACCGATAATGGTGATAACTTGCCCCAAACCTACCATCACAATAAATTTCAGCGTATCATTCTTGTTGTCCGCCATTTCCTTTCTCAGTTGGGTCATCTCAGAATGAAGGTCATTTTTTGTCACGAGAATGTTTAATTTTTCGTCGAACTTCTGGTCAACGGTCTGCTCAATTCTCGAAACAAATTCCCGTGCTTTCTCAGCATCCGGAATAAATTCCTGAGTAGGTTGGAAAAGTTTTAAACTTGTTGCTGCATTCATCGCCAAGCATTTATGCAAATATAATGACAAAAATCAAAACTTTGTTTCGTAAATTTACAGCCTTTTAACAAAATATTTTGAGCGCCTTTCTCACAATCCTCGGTTTCAATTCAGCGATTCCCACCGTCAATTCTTCGCCCACAGCACAGCTGCTGGAAATGGAAGAGCGGCATTTCCTCATCGATTGCGGCGAAGGAACCCAGGTGCAATTGCGGAAGGCAAGGGCGAAATTTTCGAAAATCAACCATATTTTCATCTCGCATCTTCACGGCGATCACTGCTTCGGTTTGCCCGGTTTAGTTGCAAGCTTCAGGCTTCTGGGCAGGGAAACGCCGCTGCACATCTACGGCCCGAAAGGCATTCAGGAAATGCTGGAAACCATCTTCCGAATCACGGAAACGCAGCGCGGTTTTGAGGTGGTATATCACGAACTTCAGGGCAGAAATTCCGAGAAGATTTTCGAAGATAAAAAGGTGGAAGTCTTCACGATTCCGCTCAATCACCGCATCTATTGCAACGGCTACCTTTTCCGCGAAAAGCCGAAGCCAAGGCATCTGAATATGCAGGAAATTGCCAAGTATCCGGAAATTCAAGTCTGCGATTATCAGAATTTGAAGGACGGCAATGATTTTCTACTTAGCGATGGCTATCTAATTAAAAATGAATCAATTACAAAAAATCCAGACCGCTCGGTTTCCTACGCTTTCTGCAGCGATACCCGCTATTTTGAAAGCATCGTGCCGATAATTCAGGATGTGGATGTGCTGTACCACGAAGCCACATTTCTGCAGGAACTCAAGGAAATGGCGGATTTCACGGGGCATTCCACAGCGCTGGAAGCTGCAAGAATTGCCCGAAAAGCGAATGCCGGCAAACTGATTCTCGGCCATTTTTCGAACCGATATCCCGATAGAAGCGTTTTCACCGATGAAGCCCGCGAAATTTTCCCGAACAGCTTTCTGCCAACTGCTCTGGAACGCATTGAAATTTTGCCGAAATGAATTTCGATGAGCTGAAAATTTTCCTCGATGAAAAGGCGGATTTCTACAATGTTCCGGATTTTATAGAGAACGACCCCATCAGCATTCCGCACCGTTTTTCGCAGAAACAGGACATCGAAATTGCGGGTTTTTTAGCGGCCACAATTTCATGGGGAAACCGAAAATCGATTTTGAAATCGGCGGAAAAAATGCTGAATTTTATGGACAATTCGCCGTATGATTTCGTGCTGAATTTTAAGCCAAAAGATTTGCAATCCATTGAAAACCAGAGTATTCACAGAACTTTTAACGGTGAAGATTTTGCGGAATTCCTGAAAAATTTGCAGCGGCTTTACCGTGAAAATTCTTCGCTGGAAAATCTTTTTATCCTGAAAGAAAACGAGGCCAATTTTTACCATTCGCTCGAAAGATTCCGCAATGCGTTTTTCGCTGAAAATCAGCAGCATAGAAGCAGGAAGCACATCAGCTCCACCTACAAAAATTCTTCGGCAAAGCGGCTGATGATGTTTTTGCGATGGATGGTTCGCCAGGATAAAAAAGGCGTGGATTTCGGCATCTGGCAAAAGCTTTCGCCGAAAAACCTGTCGATTCCGCTGGATGTTCACACTGGAAATATTTCCCGAAAACTTGGACTGGTTTCCCGAAAACAAAACGACTGGAAAACTGTGGAGGAGCTGGATATGGCCATCCGAAAAATGAACGCCGATGACCCTGCAAAATACGATTTCGCGCTG
This sequence comes from Cruoricaptor ignavus, assembly GCF_014961145.1. Classification (NCBI taxonomy): domain Bacteria; kingdom Pseudomonadati; phylum Bacteroidota; class Flavobacteriia; order Flavobacteriales; family Weeksellaceae; genus Cruoricaptor; species Cruoricaptor ignavus. The sequence goes on along the minus strand of NZ_CP063145.1, from coordinate 526,813 downwards.
TTTGGCCTGGGCGTTTCGAAGGAAATTTAATCGGGCAGATTACTGAACGGCGGAATTTTTCCACTCATTTGCAAAGCCGATAAAATCTTCCACGGAAAGCTCTTCGGCGCGCTTTTCCAAAAAAGGATGCTCCTTCAATTCTTCCGGGATGCTCAGCGGTTTCAGCGCGTTGGAAAGCTTTTTCCGCCTTTGATTGAAGCCGGTTTTCACAATCTGCCGGAAAAGGTTCTCATTGCCCTGCAAACCTTCCTTCGGATTTCGTACCAATTTTATCACGCCGGATTTCACCTTTGGCGGCGGGCTGAACACATTTTCGTTCACGGTGAAGAGATAATCCACGCTGAAGTACGCCTGCACCAAAACCGAAAGTATGCCGTAGTCTTTGCTGCGCGGTTTTGCGGCCACCCTTTCAGCCACTTCCTTTTGAAACATCCCCACCATTTCAGGAATTTGCCGGTAAAAATCCACGATTTTAAACAAAATCTGCGACGAAATATTGTAAGGAAAATTGCCGATTACTGAGATTTCTTCATCATTTACAAAGGAAAAATCCGTCTGAAGAAAATCGCCGATGAAGCTGGCAGCGTTCAGCTTTTCATAGTTAAACTGCAGATAATCAATGGATTCCGAATCGATTTCCGCCAGCCAGATTTTGCGGTCGGTTTCCAGCAGGTATTTCGTGAGAACGCCCATCCCTGGCCCTACTTCCAGGATGTTTTCCGCCTTGCCAAAATCCAGGGAATGCACTATTTTCCGGGCGATATTTTCATCCGTGAGAAAATGCTGACCGAGATGCTTTTTCGCTTTTACACTCAATGCTTTCAGTTTTTGCCTGGCTTTGGAAGCGGCAAATTTCGCAAGATTTTTCTATTTTAGCCAAAAATTTTTTGAATGGCTAAAACAGTGGACGATTTAAATAGGAATAGGCTGCGTTCCAGCAACATTACGGTCGTGATTTCCATTTCGCTCGTTCTCTTCCTGCTCGGCTTGATGGGTATGATTCTCATCAATGCGCAGAAATATTCGGACTACATCAAGGAGCAATTGGTGGTGAATGCGTTTTTCAACGAGAATTATGACGCGAAAGATTCGGCGAAAATTGCAAAACAGGAGCAGGAAGCCTTCCGGCAAATCCAGGTTTTGCTGCCGGTAAAAAAGGCGACCTACATCAGCCGGGAAAAGGCTGCCCAGGAGGCGAAAGCCAGTATGGGAATTGATAGCGATGCACTTTTCGACAAGAATATTTACCCATCTTCCGTAGAAGTTTCGCTTCGCCCGGAATATGTGGACCCGGCGAAAATCGATAGTGCGATAGCGCAGATTGCAGCGGTGCCAGGCATTGTGGATGTGAAGAACAACAGCACAATGATGGTGGAAATTTACAACAATCTCAGCCGAATTCTCAAGTGGATTCTCGGCTTCTCACTGCTGTTCCTGATTTTAGCTATCGTGCTGATTAACAATTCGATACGCCTGAAAATTTTCGCAAAACGCTTCATCATCAAAACGATGCAGCTGGTAGGTGCAAAGCGTGGCTTCATCCTGCGGCCGTTCATCACAGAAGCCGTTGTTTTGGGGTTGATTGGTTCCATCATCGCGATTTTATCCCTAGTTGGCGTTTGGTATTATTTCACGCAACAGATTGGGCAGCAGTTCGTTACAGAAGATCCTAAGTATATTTGGTTAGGTTTGGGAATTTTAGCCTTGGGCATTATCATCACCGTTCTCAGCACGGTGGTTGCAACTTGGCGCTTCCTTCGTTCCAATGTGGATGACCTTTATTACAGTTGATTTCGATGGCAAAGCAAAGGAAAATTCAGCCGCAGCAAAAAATACTTTCTGACGAAAAATCGGAAGCTTTCTACTTCGGCAAAGAAAATTTCAGGTGGATGCTCATCGGCCTTGCGCTGATAATTCTTGGATTCCTGCTGATGATGGGAAGCGGCGCCAATACAAGGCCGGATGGAACTTTTGACCCAAATTACTGGAACGACGGTATCTTTTCAATAGTCAGAATTCGCATTGCACCACTGCTCGTAGTCCTCGGTTTCGCCGTGGAGGCCTACGCCATTCTAAAGCGCAAAAAATAATTTTAAATGGACTTACTAAAAGCCCTCATCATCGCCATTGTGGAAGGCCTCACGGAATATTTGCCCGTATCTTCCACGGCACATATGATTTTCACCAGCTCTATTTTCGGCATCCAGGAAGATGAGTTTGTCAAGATGTTTCAGGTATCCATACAGTTCGGCGCCATACTCGCTGTCGTAGCGCTTTACTGGAAAAAATTCTTCAACTTCAGCAACCTCAATTTCTACCTGAAATTAGCCGTAGCCGTACTTCCAGCGCTGCTTCTTGGCTATCTTTTTGATGATTATATCGATGCAATTCTCGGCAAGCCCATCCCAATCGCCGTGATGCTCGTCATCGGTGGTATTTTCCTGCTCTTCATCGACAGGCTTTTCACCAACCAAATCATTGACGACGAAAAAGACATATCCTTCAAAAGCGCCATACTCATCGGCTTCTGGCAATGTATGGCAATGATGCCAGGCACCAGCCGAAGTGCCGCCTCCATCATTGGCGGTATGCAGCAGAAGCTCACCCGCAAGGCCGCCGCAGAATTCTCATTCTTCCTCGCCGTACCCACAATGCTCGCCGTCACGGTTTACTCCGTATTCCTCAAAAAATGGGACTACCAGGGCATCGAGCAGAAAGGCTACGAAATGCTGATGCAGGGCGAAAACCTCAAGCTCTTCCTCATCGGCAACGCCGTGGCATTCATCGTCGCCGTCATCGCCATCCGTTTCTTCATCGGCGTTCTCACGCGTTTCGGTTTCAAGCCGTGGGGCTGGTACCGCATCGTAGTAGGCCTCGTGCTCATCATCTACTTCTCGTACTTCCAGGCGTAGTTTTTAGTTAAAATTTTTACGGCGCGTGCCGATTGCCAGCGCTAATCGCGCTGCCATCGGCACTGGGCTATCCGCTCATACTCCTCGCTTCGCCGCTCCGCTTCGCTCCGCGGCTACGCTGCGGGGTATCCGCTACTATCCCTCGCGCAAATTCGCACCGCCATTTTAATTCCTGAAAATCCTTAACTTTGAAAAAATAAAACGATGCACAGCGAAGAACTCACACTCACGATGGATGCCGCCGTCATTCGCAGAGCCAGGAAATACGCCTCCGCCCATAATACAGACCTTTCCAAACTCGTAGAAAACTACCTTACCAATTTGGATTCGGATGTTTCGGAAATTCCATTATCTCCGCAAGTCCAGAAAATACTTTCAGGGAAATCCATTCCAGGCAATCTTTCAGACGAAGAATTAAAAGAAATCTACTACGATTACCAAGAAAAAAAACACGGATGATTTCGAAAATCTTCTTCGATACCAACGCCATAATGGATTTTCTCGGTGAGAGAAAAGGCGCTTTGGAAATAGGCAAAATTATTAGCATTTCCGAAAATAGAGCTTGGAAAATCTACATATCTCCCGTCAGCATTGCCACTACATTTTACCTTCTTACAAAAACCTTGGGCAAAGAAACTGCTCTGCAAAAGATTAAATTATTCAAGCAGATTTCGTGCGTTTCAGAAATAAATGATGAGGTTGTTAACCAGGCTATAAACTCGGATTTTTCCGATTTTGAAGACGCCCTTCAGTATTTCAGCGCCTTGGCTTCAGGTTGCTGTGTCATCATTACAAAAAATGAAAAGGATTTCCGCAAATCAGAAATTCCGGTTCTCAACGCTACTGATTTTTTAGCAGATTTGGATAACTTCTTGCAATGACTGCCCAGCAACTTCTCGACGGCCATATCTTCCTGATTGATAAGCCTTTGGACTGGACAAGCTTTCAGGCTGTCAACAAGCTCAAATATCTCCTGCGTCGGAAATTCGACCTTCCGAAAAAATTCAAAATCGGGCACGCCGGTACGCTCGATCCGAAGGCTACAGGCCTGCTCATCATCTGCACTGGGAAATTCACCAAGAAAATCCCGGAAATTCAGGACGCACCCAAAGAATACATCGCCGAAATAAAACTCGGCGCACAAACCGAATCCTTCGACACGGAAAAACCGGAAATCCTCCACACCGATATTTCCCATCTTTCCCACGAAAAAATCACCGAATGCATCCAAACTTTCATCGGCGAAATTGAGCAGGCACCGCCCATATTTTCCGCCATAAAAATAGGTGGTGAAAGGGCGTATAACATTGCGCGGTCCGGCGAAACCGTGGAAATGAAAAAGCGCAAAACCACCATCCATTACATCGACGATATCAAAATCGAAATGCCGATCGTACGCTTTACGGTGGGCTGCTCGAAAGGCACTTACATCCGCAGCCTTGCGCACGATATCGGACAGAAATTGCAAGTCGGCGCATATTTATCCAACCTCCGCCGCACAAAAATCGGCGATTTTATTGTGGAAAATGCGATGAAAATCGAAGATATATCAGCGGAAATCTGAGAAATTCACGGCGAATTTTCGTAAATTTACCTAAAGAAAATTTGACTGATATGAGCTTCCCTACAGATTTAGAAATTGCGCAAAGTGCTGACATTCAGCATATTAAGGAAATTGCCGCAAAAATAAATATCGATAATGACGACCTTGAATACTACGGCAAGCACAAAGCGAAAATCCCGCTGAAATATATCGACGAAGCGAAAATCCGGAATTCCAAACTGATACTGGTTTCCGCCATCAATCCCACACCTGCAGGCGAGGGCAAAACCACCGTATCTGTAGGGCTTTGCGACGGACTGAACAAAATCGGGAAAAAGGCAATCGCCGTTTTGCGGGAGCCAAGCCTTGGCCCAGTTTTCGGTATCAAAGGCGGTGCTGCAGGCGGTGGCTACGCACAGGTTATTCCGATGGTGGATATCAACCTGCATTTTACGGGCGATTTTGCAGCTATTGAGAAGGCGAACAACCTGCTTTCTGCGCTGATTGACAATAATTTGCAGAACAAAGAACATTCGCTAAACATCGATCCGAGAACCATTGTATGGAAAAGGGTGATGGATATGAATGACCGCTCGCTGCGCAAAATAGTGGTGGGACTTGGCGGACTTTCCGATGGCATCGTGCGCGAAGAAGGCTTCAACATAACGCCGGCAAGCGAAGTGATGGCGATCCTCTGCCTTTCTCAAGATTTTGAAGACCTGAAAATGCGGCTCGGCAATATTTTCATCGGCTACACTTTCGATAAAAAACCGGTTTTTGCAAAGGATTTGAAAGCGCAAGGTGCAATGGCAATTCTCCTGAAAGACGCCATTAAACCGAACCTGGTTCAGACTTTGGAAGGCAATCCAGCGATTCTTCACGGTGGGCCTTTTGCCAACATTGCTCAGGGAACAAATACGATTATCGCGACAAAAACTGGGCTTTCCCTTGCAGATTTCGTGGTAACGGAAGCTGGTTTCGGTGCAGATTTGGGCGCGGAGAAATTCCTACACATCAAGTGCCATTATGCTGGGCTAAAGCCCGATGCTTTCGTGATTGTGGCCACAGTTCGTGCGCTGCGCTATCACGGCGGCGCGAAAAAAGGCGAATACGAAAATCCGAATTTGCAGGCCGTGGAGAAAGGCTTTGAAAATCTTGGCAAACATATCGAAAATGCGCTGAAGCTCGGCCTGAAACCGATTATCGCCATCAACCATTTTGCAACTGATGCCCAGGATGAGATTGAATTTATCCAAAAAAAATGCGAAGAATTGGGCGTGAAGGCGATTCTTGCCGATGAATTCACGAAAGGTGGCGAAGGAATGCGTGAGCTGGCGGCTGCTGTGGCGGAATCTGCGGAAAGTGGCGAAAATAATTACCAGCCGCTGTACGATGTGAATGATACGATTGAAACGAAAATCGGCATCATTGCCCAAGAAATCTATGGTGCGGATGGCGTGAATTTTTCCCAGAAAGCGAAATCTCAACTGAAAACCATCAAGAATTTAGGCTTCGACAAATTGCCGATTTGTATGGCGAAAACTCAGAAATCACTGTCGGACGATGAGAAGAAAATCGGCAGGCCAATCGGCTTTAAAATCACAGTCCGTGAGTTTGAATTTGCTGCCGGTGCAGGCTTCATCATCCCGATTCTTGGCGATATGATGCGGATGCCAGGGCTTCCAAGCGTGCCGGCTTCCGAAGGAATGGACATCGATAAAGACGGCAATATCACAGGATTGAGCTGATTTTATTTTGTGTAAAGCCGCATCCTTGCTTCGTATTCGGGCTTCAGCTGCAGGAATTTCCAGATTTTCTTTTCGTCCGGGTGGCTTAGCCGGTAGAAAATAATTTTATCCGCCGAATATTTGAAGTACGGATGCGTTTTCAGCCAATCTTCCGGCGCATCCACAAGGCTGTATTTTTGAACGCTTGTAGTATTGAGTTGTGTGGAATTCACCAATTTTGTCGCCAACTCCTTGTCGATTTCATAAATATCCACAACTTGCTGAGTGTTCACAAAACCGCCAAGTTTTTTGCGGAAACTTAAAAGCATTGCTGCATCTTTCTCGGAAAAGCCAAATTCACGCAATTGTTTGAAGGTGATTTGGTTCAAATCCACTTTTGCGAAATCCGTAGGGCCAAGGCTTTCCGGTTCTGCAACTTTCGGTGCGCCTTTCGGTGCTGCAGGTTTCGGTGCAAATTGCGCAGAATGCTGCTGCGGATTTCTGGTTGCTGTGCCTGAAAAATTCTCAGGATTCAGCCTGATGAACGGCTTGAGCTCCCAATATTTGTCCTCATTTATCACGAAGCAATTCCTGATGTCTTCTAAACTTCGGAAGCTCCCGCGCAAATTTCTGTCACGGTAGTTTACAATAACCTGGGCCTGTTTCTCGCTGAAACCAAGCGATTTCCATCCATCCAAATCCAGAAGATTCGGGTCAAACGGCGCAAGCTCCACCTTCGGTTTCTCCCTTCTTGGAAAGCGCGAATAATCTTCCGGCGTTTTCTCTGGCAAAATCAAATACGGCGCAAGTTTAGCATAATTTTCATCGGAAATAATGAAGCATTCCCTAAATTTTTCCTTGCTCACGAAACTTCCGCCCAAGTAATTTTTGTACTTCAAAATTGCGGCAGACTGTTTTTCCGAAAAACCCATTTTTTCCCAATCTTGCTGCGAAAAATCATCGGGATTAAATCTGCCCGGAATTTTCAGCTCTCGTTTTTCCCGCCCTGCAAATAGGGAATAACTGGCGGGCGTTTTTTCTGGCAAGATGAGATACGGCGCTAGTTTGGCGTAATTTTCCTGCGAAATAATGAAGCACTCCTTAAACTTTTCCTTACTCACGAAACTTCCGCCCAAGTAATTTTTGTACTTCAAGATCGCGGCAGACTGCCTTTCGGAAAAACCCATTTTTTCCCAGTCTTTCTGCGAATAATTATCCGGATTAAACCTGCCCGGAATTTTAATTTCTCGTTTTTGATAGCCGCCAAAACCGCTTTCAGGCAGCAGGATGTAGGGCTCAAGCTGCGCATACATCTCAGCTGAAATGGCGTAGCATTTTTTAAACTGCTGCTTCGATTTGAAACTGCCGCCAACAACATTCTTATAGTTCAGAATCGTCTTGACCTGGCCTTTGCTGAAGCCAAGTTTCTGCCAGTCCTCCGCCGATAAATCATTCGGGTCAAATTCTGCGAGAAATTCAGGATTAAGCTGCTCCGAAAGGAATTCCACCTCAATTTCCTTCGGTGGATTTTTCTTTTTGTAATACGAAAATCCCAGCTGAAACCCAAGCACAAGCAAAGCGAAAATCACCAGCGCAAAACTCTGCCTCCGGTACATCGTGCGAGCCAGTTTGGATTTCATAACTATTTAGTTTCAGGCGAAGATAAAAATTTAACCTCAATGTACAAGTCAAAGTAAATACCTATTATCACTCATCGCTCATTCACAAATTATCTCTATCTTTGCAGAACTTTTTGCGAAGGGTCTGGGAAAGTGTAAGTTATTCACTATTAACAACTTCCTGAGTTTTCAGTTCGCCAAGGCAGACCGCTGAAGAGGAGGGAATACAAAATTTATTTTATGTCTGAATTACAAGACGAGGTTCTGATGAACCAAAATGTTTCACCTGAGGAGTTTGACTGGGATTCCTTCGAAAGCGGCCTTGATGCCGATGCAAGAAAGGAGAAGACGGACCTTCAGGAAATCTACAACGACTCTCTGAACGATTTGGAGGACAATGATGTGCTTGTTGGTAAAGTGGTGAGAATCACGGACAAAGAAGCGATTGTGGACATCAACTTCAAATCTGAAGGAGTGATTTCCCTAAACGAATTCCGCTACAACAATGACCTGAAAGTAGGCGACGAAGTGGAAGTGATGGTGGACAGAAGGGAGGACAAAAACGGGCAGCTGCAACTTTCGCACAAGAAAGCGAGAACGCTGAGGGCCTGGGATAAAGTAAATGAGCTGAACGAAACCGGTGAGGTAGTGAACGGCTTCGTAAAATCCCGTACTAAGGGCGGTATGATTGTGGATATCTTCGGAATTGAAGCCTTCCTGCCTGGTTCTCAAATCGATGTGAAGCCTATTAAAGATTACGACCAGTATGTGGGCAAGACGATGGAATTCAAGGTGGTGAAAATCAACCCGGAATTCAAGAATGTGGTAGTGTCTCACAAAGCGCTTATCGAAGCGGATATCGAAGATCAGAAAAGAGAAATCATCGCTCAGCTGGAGAAAGGTCAGGTTTTGGAAGGCACGGTGAAAAACATCACCTCTTATGGCGTCTTCATCGACCTTGGCGGTGTGGATGGCTTGATTCACATCACGGATTTGTCTTGGAGCAGAGTGAACCACCCTTCCGAAATTCTGGAGGACGGCCAAACTGTGAAGGTGGTAATCCTAGATTTCGACGACGAGAAAACGCGCATCCAGCTGGGTATGAAGCAGCTTGAACCGCACCCTTGGGAAAAACTTTCCGAAGAGCTGAAGGAAGGCGATAAGGTGAAAGGCAAAGTGGTAGTGGTAGCAGATTACGGCGCTTTCGTAGAGGTGGCACCTGGGGTGGAAGGCCTTATCCATGTATCGGAAATGTCCTGGTCAACGCATTTGAGAAGTGCAGGAGATTTCGTGAAGGTGGGCGATGAAGTGGAAGCCGTGGTGCTTTCTATCGACAGGGAGGAGCGCAAAATTTCCCTCGGCATGAAGCAGCTGAGCAGCGATCCTTGGGAAAACATCGAGCAGAAATATCCTGTGGGAAGCAAGCATACAGGTACGGTGCGGAACTTCACGAACTTCGGTGTATTTGTGGAGCTTGAAGAAGGCATCGATGGTTTGATTTACATTTCAGACCTTTCCTGGACGAAGAAAATCAAGCATCCATCCGAATTCTGCAATGTGGGCGATAAACTGGATGTAGTAGTTCTTGAGCTTGACACAGCAGCAAGAAGATTGTCGCTTGGTCATAAGCAGCTTCAGGAAAACCCGTGGGATAAATTCGAGCAGAAATATGCCGAAGGCACGGTGCATACCGGAAAAGCGAGCGATGTGTTCGACAAAGGTGCACAGGTGCAGTTTGAGGATGCTGAGGTTGAAGCATTCTGCCCGGCAAGATTGCTGGAGAAAGAGGACGGCACGAAGATTAAGAAGGGAGAGGAGGCTGAGTTTAAAGTAATTGAATTCAACAAAGACTTTAAGCGTGTGGTGGTCTCTCACACAGGAACATTCCGTGAGGATGACCGCAGAGGAAACTCCGGAGGCGGCAGTAAAAACCAAAGTCAATCGAATACCGCTGCGGCCGTGGTATCTACCGGCGACGAAAGAGCGACTCTTGGAGACATAGATGCTCTGGCAGAACTAAAAAGAAGAATGGAAGAGGGGCAGTAAGCCTTTCCCAAAACATAAAACCGCTTCGAAAGAGGCGGTTTTTTTTTGTAAAAAAAACCACGCCGAAGCGTGGAATGTGGATTTATTAAGTAATGTTTACTTCTTAAACGGAGCGTCTTTAATTCTCGCTTTCTTACCGCGGAGATTACGGAAGTAAAAGATTCTCGCTCTGCGAACTTTACCTCTTCTATCTACCTCAATTTTCTGTAGCGCCGGCATATTGATAGGGAATACCCTTTCTACACCAATTTCCCCGCTCATTTTCCGGATGGTAAAAGTCTTCGTAAGACCTGTTCCGCGAAGCTGAATCACAGTCCCCTTAAAGAACTGCGTTCTCGTTTTCTGCCCTTCCTTAATTTCGTAGTACACCGTGATAGTATCGCCGGCTTTGAATTCAGGAAACTCTTTCTTTGTGATGTACTTGTCCTGTACATACCTCACTAAATCCATGATTTTGAATAAAATAAATTTAACGCTAAGCAACTTACACGGCTCTCGTCAGAGGTTGATTAACAGACGGCAAAATTAAAACATTTACTCATAACAACCAAATTTTATTGAATACTTTTCAGCATCCGCTTAAAGCTTACAGCCTTGCTTTCTGCTAAAATCGCTGAGGCTCAAAACTTTTGAACTCCCCATTTGAATAAAACCAGACAATCTTAATAATATCCGCGTCTCCGCCGGGGTGGTGAGGTGTACTTTCCGCAGAGACGCTTGATAGCATATGCTCATTGGTCCGACCCGCTTCCGGAGTTCGTTTGTATGAAGCTGTCTCGGTGAGGGGACTCGTTGTGGGGGCATCCCCAGTAGATTCCTTCCCGAAGTTATCATCTTCAATTAGAGAAAACAAGTCGGGCAGGGAAGCAGGTTTTTGAGGCTTATCTTCTTCAGATTTCTTCAGCATATCGCCCTCGCCGTTAATAAGCCAATCCCATTCTATTTCAGGGAACCTCGCCTTTATTTTGGTAATAAATTCTAGCGAGGGTTTATTTCTGCCAGAGGTAATATGGGAGATAGAAGAACGCTGCACATCCACCGCTTCAGCAAATTCCGTAGGAGAGAGCTCAGAATATTGCATTATTTTTTCAATCCTTTGGTTGATATTCATTTTTTTGTTTACAAAAGTAACCAAAGTAATTTACATCTGTATTTACAAATGTAAAGAATTGGATTTTACAAAAGTAAATTTTAGAAAAATTCAGATTGGCGCCGTCCTTTACTTTAAGCTTTTTTCTCTGGTATTACCAACGATGCAATGATGCTCGCTGCCAGTATCCCCACAATTACGAAGAGCGAATGAGCGGTTGTAAAGCCAAAATCTTTTAGATAGTCGTGGAGCAACATTTTCGTACCGATGAAGACAAGAAGGGCTGCAAGACCCACCTGAAGGTAGCGGAATTTGTTAATAACTCCTGCCAGAAGGAAGAACATTGACCGGAGGCCTATGATGGCGAATATGTTTGAGAAAAATACGATGTAAGGATCCTTCGTCACTGAAAAGATTGCCGGAATACTGTCTACAGCGAATAGAAGATCGGTAGATTCTATCACCAGAAGCACCAGGAACAGGGGGGTTATTTTGAGTACGCCATTAATCCTGACAAAAAATCTGTCCCCGACATATCCATCGTGCATTCGGAGATGCTTGTAGGCAAACCTAACGACAGGATTTTTTTTAATGTCAACATTTTCTTCCCTGTTCCTGTTAAAGAACATCTTAATACCCGTAAGAACCAGAAAGATGCCGAAGACATACATTATCCAGCTGAATTTCTCGATGAGTGCTGCACCAGCGAAAATGAAAGCCAAACGCATTACGATCGCCCCAAGAATGCCCCACACCAACACCTTGTGATAATTCTCCCTGGCAACTCCAAAAGAGCTGAAAAGCATCACCATAACAAAAATATTATCCACTGAGAGCGCATACTCCACTATATAACCGGTAAGGAATTCCAAGCTGAGATTACGATTGTAAATTTCTAATGATTTCTCAAGATCTGAAGGATCAATTTTAATCGGGTGTCGGTATTTTGTCACAACTTCCTGCAGGTGGGATATACTGTGAATATCGTGTATCTCATTCCCGTAAAACCGCAACAGAGCAGCAAAACCAAGCGAGAGAAGTATAACAAATGCACTCATTATACCCGCCTGAGTAAGAGAAACGGTACCGTCCTTATTGCCCATAAGTTTCAGGTCAATAAATAGGATTGCGCCAATCAGAAGCAGAAATCCTATCATAAAAATTAATTCGTGTGACATTTTAAAAATTTAAAGCTCAAATATAAAGTAAATACACAAAATAATTAAGATTTACAAAAGTTATACAAGGAAAGAAAGGCAAAACTATTAAGATTCTGAGTGCTTGATAATTTTATTGCCATTCAACGAAAAATCTTAGTTTATACACTTAAAGTAATCCTAAACCAAAGGTTTATTAAAACTATGTAAACTATTGATTATCATTTAATTATAATTTTACTTTTAAATGAATACAATCAACAAAACTTTCCACCGACAAAAAGTCACACCTATATGTTTAATTCGTTTACAAATGTAAAATATTGTGAATGATTTTTATTTAAATTAAATTTGAAATTGTAAACTCCCCAGCGATGAAAGACTTTATTTACTTTTGTAATGATAATTTTAGAGAGCGTTTTGTTCTTCCCGAGATGCTTTCTATTTATTTAGAGAAAAATTTTAAAGACAAAATTTTCCGGCTCGGAAATTCATTTCTGGGTAAACCTATCTATATGCTGAAGTTGGGGAAGGGCAGAATTAAGATTTTGGCCTGGTCACAGATGCACGGAAATGAAAGCAATGCAACGCTGGCTATGCTTGATTTTCTGGAGTCTTATAACAAAAACCCGGCACACTTTAGCAGATTATTTGACAAAATTTCTCTGGATTTTATTTTTATGCTAAATCCTGATGGCTCCGCAAAGTGGACACGCCACAATGGGCAGGGCATCGACCTGAACCGCGATTTTCATTCGAGAGAAAGCGTAGAGCTGCCATTGCTGCTGAAGTCGGTAGAAGATAAAAAGTACACTTATGCCCTCAATCTTCACGAGCAACGCAGCATCTTTTCCACCGACGGCGTTCATCCTGCAACGCTTTCCTTTTTGGCACCTTCGGAAAATTTGGAAAGAGAGATCACCGATACCAGGAGAAAATGTATGGCAGTGATCGCTGAAGTTTACAGAAATATGGAAAATCTTTTGCCACACGGCATCGGGAGGTACACAGATGAGTACTATCCCAACTCTGTGGGGGATAACTTCACTGCCATGGGAATCCCGACTGTTCTTTTCGAGGGAGGGCATTTCCCGAACGATTATTTAAGGAAAAACTCAAGAAAATTCTACACTATTGCCCTCTACGAATGCCTTGCGGCAATTGCTAAACTGAACGGCTCCGAGGAAGGCTGGGAGGATTATTTCAAAATCCCGGAAAATAAAGAGTCTCATTTCGATATTATTTACCGAAATGTGACGCTAGAAACAGATTTCCCCTGCAAAATGGATATTGCAGTGCAGTACCGCGAAATCATCCGCGAGGGGGAAAGCGAAATTTCCTTCGTGCCAATCGTGGTGCGCGCAGGCGACTGCAGCGATAAAAAAGGCTGGCAGGAAATAAACTGTACGGGGAAAAAATTTACCTCAGAATCAAAATTTCCCAAACTGGATGCTGAGGTAAATTTTAAAATAGAATAAAAAGGCAGCCTGTTTTGGACTGCCATTCAATTTTTTATAAAGGCTTTATCAGCTCGACAAACCATTCTTTCACCTCACCGGAAAGCAGTGGCAGGAGTTTTTCCCCGCACCAGCGATGATAATCGTTCAGCCAGCTCAGTTCCTCCTCGGCAAGCAGTTCTTTTACAATGATATCCTTAAAAAATGGGCAGATGGTAAGCGTTTCAAATTCATAAAAATCCCCGCTCTCAGAATTTTGCCATTCTCTCACGGCGATCAGGTTCTCGTGCCTTATCCCGTATTTCCCCTCAGCATAGAAGCCCGGCTCATTGGAGCATACCATTCCGGGCAGCAGCTCCTGAGGATTCAAATCCTTACGAATGTTCTGCGGTCCTTCATGCACATTCAGGAAGCTGCCGATGCCGTGGCCGGTGCCGTGGGCGTAGTCTTTTGCATCCATCCAGAGCGGCAGCCTGGCAATGGCATCCAGGTGTGTGCCGCGCGTTCCTTTCGGAAATTTCACCATTGAGAGGCGGATCATCCCCTTCAGCACCAGCGTGGAATCCCGTTTAAATTCCTCTGAAACCTCGCCCAGAGCCATCGTCCGCGTGATATCAGTGGTGCCCTCGAGATATTGCCCACCCGAATCGATCAGAATGCTACCCTCGGCCTCCACTTCTGCGCTGCCATTTTCAGGGGCAGAGTAGTGTACAATCGCGCCATTACCCTGGTATCCTATAATGCTCGAAAAACTTTCGCCAACGAAATTTTCTCCCTCAGCGCGCATCTCCCGTAGTTTCTCGCCAATGCTGTGCTCAGTCATCGCCTCCCTGCCGGCATTGTGCGTCAGCCAGTAAAGGAATTTCACCATAGCTACGCCATCCCGTACCATCACTTTTCGGAAACCCTCGAGTTCCGTTTCGTTTTTTATGGCTTTGAGCAGATTGCCCGGTGCAGGTGCTTCTATAATTTCGTTTTTATTTTTAATGCTTTCAAAAATTGACTGATTGGAATTTGGAGAAATCAAAATCCTTTCCCCCTCTAGTCGTTCTATTTCATTGAAAAAATCCTGATAATCAGATATTTGCACAGAAGATTCTGAAAGATGCCTGCTTACATCCTCGGAGATTTTTTCCAAATCCACAAACAATTTTGCAGAATTTTCCGTGAGCAGGATGTAGCCGAGGAATACCGGGTTCGCCTCCACATCGCTGCCGCGGAGGTTCAGCGTCCAGGCTACATCATCCAGGCTGCCGATGATGTGCGCCGTGGCGTCCTGCTCTGCCATCTTCTTCCGTATAGCCGAGATTTTTGCTGACACGCTTTGCCCCGCTCTATCCTCCGGATGAATGAAAACTGGTTTTATTACTTCGCCCGGATTCCTCCCTGTCCAGATATCTTTCAGGAGGGGCAGGTTTTTCAGGCCAATATTTTTATTGTTAAATTTATCCTCTAAAGCTTTCCAGCTGGCGTGCGAAGTCGCAAGCGCGTTCACGGCTACCGTGCCGCCAGCAGGAATTTCGGAGAGGATCCAGTCCCGGTAGTCGGGAGTGCCGCTCACGCCGTCTTTCATCAGTTCTATGCCGCTACCTGCCAGCTCCGTTTTTGCCTGTACAAAGTAGCGCCCGTCCGTCCAGAGTGCGGCTTTGTCCCTGGTAAAAACCGCAAAGCCTGCAGAGCCGGTAAATCCCGTTATCCATTTTCTTTCCTGCCATTCGGTTGGTAGGTATTCGCTTAGGTGCGGATCTGCTGAGTATATTATGAAAGCATCTACGCCACTTTCTGCCATTTTATCCCGCAGTAAGGATATTTTTTCCTGTATTTCCATTTTCAATTAAAAACTTAAAAATACAAAATTCTCTGTCCACGACATAATATATAAAATCATATTTTTATTTTTGCACAATTAATGAATTAAAGTTTTATATAAAAATATAATTAATTAAATTTTAATGTGTTGAGTATCAGTATAATATATGTATTATTTAAATAAATTAATATTTATATATGGCAAAAATAATTCTTATTACACACCAAAAGGGGGGAGTCGGGAAGTCCACCCTGACTTTTAATCTCGCGGCCAACCTTCGCGAAAATGCCAAAACCTGCATAGTGGATATGGACCTGCAAGGTTCTTTGATGAATGTAAAAGGATTGTCCGAAGTAGAAATTTTTGGTGCTGTTGATTTAAAAAAAGTTCTTACAGATGGTTATGATTTTGTTTTTATTGACACTCCGCCCTATCTCACGGACCAGCTGCCGGAGCTTTGCAATCTCTCCGATGTCATCATAGTTCCTACCAAAGCGGGGGTGCTGGATCTGCTGGCGATAAAGTCCACGATAGACATTATCAAAGATTCTGGGAATAAAGAAAAAGCAGTTATCGTTTTTAATATGGTTAAACCAAACACTACGCTAACGAAAGAAATTGCCGACCAGCTAGCAGAGTATGAAGTAAAGGTGTCTAAAAACATGCTTTCTGATCTGGTTGCTTTTTCCAGATCTGTATTGGTGAATGGTGTGGAAACTCACAATAAAGCCCAAAAACAGATTGATAATCTTACGAAGGAAATACTTACTCTTTCAATTAAATAAATGTATAATAATATAAATATATAATCTTATTTTTATTAAAATGTATAATTATGGCGAAGGAAGATTTTTCGGCCTTAATCGGGAAGGCTAAGGAGGCGCAGACGAAATCGCCGGCGCAGAAGGTAGTACCACTGAAGGAGAAAAAGGAGGAAATACTCTTTTCCCTCCACATCCCGGCGGAAAATATGAAAAAACTGAAAATAATGGCAGCCGAGCAGGGCAGGACACTGAAAGACCTCATCAACTCTGCCATAGAGGAGGCATATTTTTAGGCAGCCTTTTTGTTTGCAGATGTTTTAAAATTTTTTGAGATGATTAAATATGGCCATAATAATCTCTTCTGGCAGCGAGGCAACGGGAGAGAATTTATCCATTGGGCAGGGGTGGAGGTTCCAGAGACGGACTTCAGCACGGCGATTTTCTATAAAGTAGATGAGGAGATGGACGCATTGGTAGAGGGGTGGATGAAGAACGGTGAACTGAAATTCATTATGAAATCCCTGCACAGCGGCGAAGAAAAAAATCTTCCGCAGGATTATAAAGATTTCCTTGATGAAAACCGCGCTGTGCCTGGCTGGGTAGATTGGGAACTGATGGAAGCTGGCTGCAGTCTCTCGGAACGAAGCGGGCTTTCAGGATTGCTTGTTTTGAGAAATTTTGCTCTGCTTGGCGGTTACAATTTTGGGAACCTCACCAAGCCCCTAGTTGCAACCGGGGCGCTGGAGAAGGGTGCCGTGCACAGGCTTTATAACACGCTGGGCTTTTGGGTAGATGTCTCCCGCAACGGAGCAGGATCTCAGGAGAGGCGTCTGCGCGCCTGCATCCGGACGCGGATCGTGCACAGCGTATCCCGCCTAAGCATACTGAAAAAATACCCCGACTGGGACGAGGAAAAATTTGGCACACCCATCAATTTTGCAGATATGATTGCCACCAATATCGCCTTCACGGTGTATTACCTCTTTGGCCTCAGCAGGATCCATTTCCGGTTTTCGGAGCAGGAGGAAGAAGGTACTTTTCACCTTTGGAAATATGTGACCTGGCTGCTTGGCGTGCCCCAGAATCTCATTCCCGAAAATAGGGTAGAAGCTCTCGCATTTTTCCGGTTTTGGACTCAATACCAAGCCCCTCCGGATGCTGATGCCCTGAAGCTTACCGATGCATTGCTGCACGAAAACACGCCCATCAGCCTGCTGAAGCTGGACATCGTAAAACGCAATATGGGCTACATCCATAGTAGCGTAGCCAATTATCTCATTGATGATAATATCCGCCAAAACTTGCAAGTCCCTCCCGTGAGGTTTAAAAATGTAATTCCAAATGCGCTGAAAATCAGGAATGCAGTACCTATAGACCGCGCAACCCAGATCGCAATCGGCGCCAGAGAGCAGCAGAGTGTGCTGGAAGATTATAAGGCACACACGGCGAAAATTTGGAAATAAACCATTTGTCAGCTTGATAATTTTAACTAAATTCTGTGATTTTTCGGCTTCGTTTTTGCTTAAATTAAACCAAATACTTTATTATGTCCACGCAAAACCTGCATCACAACGATGCCATTAAAAAACTCAAAGAACTTTCCGAAAAAGCGCGCTTCTGTATGTTCGCCACCGAACTTGAGAAACTGCCCATCAGTGCCCGGCCGATGACTTTGCAGGAGTGTGATGAGGAGGGCAATCTGTGGTTCATCAGCAGCAAAGAAAGCAATAAGAATTTCGACATTGCGGAGGACAATAGGGTGCAGCTTTTCTTTATGAACAGCGGCCATCAGGAATACCTTTCCGTTTTTGGCAACGCATTCATTTACAATGATAAGGCCACGATTGAAGACCAATGGAGCCCTATGGCTTCTGCCTGGTTTGAGGACGGGAAGGATGACGAGAATGTGACCATCATCCGTGTGCAACCCGCAGAAACCTACTATTGGGATACTAAGGCCGGCAGGCTAGTATCGCTGGTTTCTTACGCTGCCGCTGCAATTTCCGGCGGGAAGACCGATAATTCTGATGGTGTGGAAGGGCAGCTGACGATTTAATTTAGCAAAATGAAAAATATTACCGAAAATAAAAAAGGGCTTGCCGGAAAAACCGTGGTGATAACGGGCAGTTCCAGCGGCGTAGGCCGTGCTGCGGCAGAGGCTTTTGCGCTGGAAGGTTGCAACATCGTGATTGCGGCAAGAGGTGAGGAGGGCATTGCGGAAACCGTGAAACTTTGTCACGATCTGGGGTGATGGCTCTCGGAATTAAGACGGATGTTTCAGATTTTGAGCAGGTTAGAAGACTGGCGGAAGAAGCGAAGGCACTTAACGGAAGAATCGACATCTGGGTGAATAATGCCGGCGTAATGGCAAGCGGGAAATTCGAGGAAATCCCCATGGAAGTGCATCACCAGACGGTGGGCACCAATCTGTTGGGCTACATCCACGGCACTTATGTGGCACTGCCGATTTTTAAAGCGCAGGGCGAAGGCATCCTCATCAACAATGTCTCCATCGGCGGCTTCATGCCGGCACCGTACAGCGCGGTATATTCCGCTACGAAGGGCGGCATCAAGATGATGATGAGCGGGCTTCAGGGCGAAGTTTCCAACGAGCCGAACATCCACATCTGCAACATTTACCCGCAGATTCAACGCAGTACCGGCAATATGCATTCCGCGAAATATTCCGGGCTGGAGTTTAAAATTCCGCCGTTTGCTGCAGACCCCAGAGATACGGCGAAAGCGATGGTAAGCCTGGCGAAAAATCCGCGAAAGGATTTATTCCCAGATTTTATGTCGAAATTCATCAAGAACACTTACCAAAGCTTTCCAAGTCTTGTAATGAACGGTGCTTCCGCTGTGATGAGACTGGGAATGAGGGTGAAAAACACACCTGATGACGGTGGAAATATCCTGAAACCGAGTGAGGAACCGCATAGGATTTATGGCGAAACCATGCTGCCCGTTCCATCTAAAAAGACGAAGAAAATCGTTTTGTCGGGATTGATTTTGGCGGCAGGTATTTGCGCATTTCGGAGAAAGAATAAGGATTGAATCAATTTAGATTGATAGAATTTAGGGCTAAGATTTTGCTGGTCTTTGCTCTTTATTTTATTATTTTTGACGATGAATTTCGACCGGATTAATGAAAAGCTGAGCATCCTGGCTGATGCGGCGAAGTATGATGTCTCCTGCTCTTCGAGCGGAGGCAACCGGAAAAATTCAAACGGCGGACTTGGAAATTCCGCAAGAAGCGGCATTTGCCACAGCTATACGGAAGACGGCAGGTGCGTTTCGCTGCTAAAAATCCTGCTGACGAACCATTGCATTTACGATTGCATCTACTGCGTTTCCCGAAAATCGAACGATGTGAAGCGCGCCGCCTTCACGGTGGAAGAGGTGGTGGAGCTTACGATGAATTTTTACCGGAGAAATTACATCGAAGGGCTTTTCCTGAGCTCAGGGATTTTCAAAAGCCCGGATTATACGATGGAAAGGCTGGTGAGAATAGCGCGCGAACTTCGCACGAAGCACAAGTTCAACGGCTACATCCACCTGAAAACCATTCCCGGTGCATCGGACGAATTGCTGCAGGAAGCCGGGCTTTACGCCGATAGGCTGAGCATTAATCTGGAAATTCCTACAGCTTCCGGACTGAAGCTTCTGGCACCGGACAAGAGCCACGAGCAAATGAAACGGCCGATGGAATTCGTGAAAAACGGCATCGTGCAGTACAAGGCTGAAAGGAAAATCATTAAATCTACGCCGAAATTTGCGCCGGCTGGTCAAAGTTCGCAATTCATCATCGGTGCTGCCGGTGAGAACGACATCCAAATCATCCGCAGTGCAGATTTCTTCTACAAAAATTTTAATCTGAAAAGGGTGTATTATTCGGGATATGTGCCTGTGACCGAAGATGCACGGCTGCCAGCAATTTCCACACCTGTTCCGATGATTCGCGAAAACAGACTCTATCAGGCTGATTGGCTGATGCGGTTTTACGGCTTTGATGCCACGGAAATTCTTGACCCGAGAAGCCCGTTTCTCGATTTGGAAATCGACCCAAAATTAGCCTGGGCATTGAGAAACCCGGATAAATTTCCAGTGAATTTGCAAACGGCACCGTACGAGATGATTTTACGGATACCAGGAATCGGTAGGACTTCCGCAATGAAAATTGTGAAGTCGAGAAAGTTTCAAACTTTAACCATAGACCATCTGAAAAAGATGGGTGCCGCTGTAAACCGCGCCAAGTATTTTATTGATTTTCAGAGTGGTAATGCGTTTTTGAAGCATCTGGATACGATGAATTTACGGCAAATTATTCTCAGCGGTTCAAGTTCGAAATATAAGCCGAACTTTTCGCAGCAACTATCGCTTTTCTGATGACAAGGCTGATTTACGACGGCAGTTTTGAAGGCTTGCTCACGGCAATTTTCGAAGTCCACGAATATAAATTTCGTGATTTGGAAATTGTGGCGGAAGCCTTTCCCGATGAGAATCTTTTCGCGGAAAAGCATCAGGTTTTTACCGATGTAGCCAAAGCAAAGCGCATTGAAGCATTTGTGGAAAAATATTCAGGCAGTGAAGGTGTGCGGAATTTGCTGCGTGTTTTTCTTTCCGAAAATGAAAATAGGGAGCGTTTAATCTTCTTTTCCGTAAATTATTTAATTCAAGAAAAGGTGGATATTTTTAGCAATTACGCAAATGAACAAATTGTGGAAATTTCCAATATCGTAAAATCTGTAGGCAGGGAAACCCACAGGATGAAGGCTTTTGTAAGATTTAGAAAGCTGGCTGATGATAGTTACTTTGCGCATATTGAGCCAGATTTTAATGTGCTGCCTTTAATTATCAATCATTTCAAAAATCGCTATTCCGATCAGAGATGGATGATTTATGATTTGAGAAGAAACTACGGTATTTATTACGATTTAAATAATGTAGAATTTTTCTTCCCAACATCAGAAATGCGTGAAAGACTTCTAAAACCGTCGGAATTTCTGCACGAAGAAGAGTTTGCGTTTGAGAATTTGTGGCGGAATTATTTCCGCAGCACGAACATTAGAGAGCGCAAAAATCCAAAGCTGCACCTGCAACACCTGCCGAAACGCTACTGGAAATATTTGACGGAGAAGCAATGATTTTGCAGGTGTAAGAGTTTACTGATGTTTAATCCGGGAAGATTTGGCGGAGGACTCTGTAGCGGTTTTCGAAGATGTATCTTACACGATGGACCACGGCTTTCCCTGCAATTAAATCGCCGAGAAAGCCGAGCGGCAATTTGAACGAAACGATGTCCTGCATTTCAATTTCGCCGCTCGAGATTTCGCGGAAATGATGTTCGTGGTGCCACATTGCATAGGGTCCGAAACGCTGCTCGTCCACGAAAAATCTGCGCTCATCAAGCTGGGTGATTTCCGTAACCCAACAGCTTTTTACCAGTGGAAAAATCCCGATTTTGTAGGTGATAATCTGCCCGGCATAAGTAAAATCCGGCGGATTGTTCGTGATTCGGAAAGCCATATCAGGCGGCGTAATCCGGTCGAGATTTTTCGGATTCGAAAAGAAATCCCAAGCTTCGTCCAAGCCCACCGGCAGAACTTGCACCGACCGCAAAATGTAAATCCCGGACTGCTTTTCTACTGAAATATTCATCGGAAATTGTTTCACCAAAGATAAGCCATCACCAAAAAACTCGCCGAAATCAAATATCTTTGCAGGGGAAATTTCATTATGCTGCAGAAAATCATCATTCATAAAGTTGGGAATAAAATCAATCAGGAACCGCTGGTTTTTGGTTCGGAAGTTGTTGATTTAGAGGAAGATATGAAGGAATTGCTTACAGAATTTTTCTACAAATCTTTCAAATCGGAGGAGCAGTTTCAGTTTTACAGCGAGGATTATTTAGCAAATAATCCGGTTTATTCTTCGGTTGCGAAAATTTTTGAAAATCCGGAAAATTTTGTGGATTCTTCAAAAGAGATAGCGCAGCATCTTTATGATATTACCGAAAATCCGAGGGTTCAGAACGGTGAATTGTTCGTTGTGTTGTTTGATGATGCTAATGAAAAAGGCGATGCATTAACCAAAATAGGAATTTTCAAAACTGAAAATAAATTGCCGTTTCTTAAAATATTCCGCAAAAATGAGGATGAGGATGATGTGGATTTTCAGTTGGAAAAAGATTTTGGGATATCTTTGGCAAAACTGGATAAAGGTGCGCTGATTTACAATGTTTCCAAGGAAGATGGTTTTGCGGTTTCCGTAATTGATAACAATAAAAACGGCGATGAGTATTACTGGTTTGAAGATTTTTTAAAAGTTCGGCAAAGAAATGACGATTATTTTCAAACGCAGGAAACGCTACAGGTTTACAAGGATTACATCACGAAGCAACTGCCGCAGGAATTTGAGGTTACAAAAATGGATCAGGCGGATTTCCTAAGTCGCTCGCTGGAATTTTTTAAAGAGAAGGAGCAGTTTTCCTTTGACGAATTCACGAAGCAAATCCTTCAGGATGAGCAGGTTATCGAGAGTTTTGAGAATTACAAAAGTGACTATGAGCAGGAAATGCAGCTTTCGATAGAGGAAGATTTCCCGATAAATAATGCCGCAGTGAAGAAAAATCAGCGGTATTTCAAAAGCGTGATAAAGCTGGACAAGAACTTCCACATCTATGTGCACGGCGACCGAAAGCTGATAGAAACCGGGCAGGATGAGAAGGGAAAATTCTACAGGCTGTATTTCGAAGAGGAAAATTAAAGAAAAATTAACAATTATACTGACATTCCTCATAGCCTAAGCCAGGAAGACTTTCGTAAATTTGAGAGAATTTAAAATCACCAAACAAATGAAAGTCACAGTAGTAGGCGCCGGTGCAGTAGGCGCGAGCGCAGCGGAATACATTGCTCTGAAAAATTTCTGTTCGGAGGTGGTGCTGCTCGACATTAAAGAAGGCATCGCGGAAGGTAAGGCGATGGATCTGATGCAGTGCGCATCTCTGAACGGCTTTGATACGAAAATCACCTCAAGCTCAAACGACTATAGCAAAACTGCAGGCTCCGAGATTGCGGTAATAACCTCGGGGGTGCCTCGCAAACCGGGCATGACGCGGGAAGAGCTAATCGGAGTAAATGCCGGAATTGTACGCACTGTTGCAGAAAATCTGGTGAAGTATTCACCGGAAGTTATCATCATCGTGGTTTCTAACCCGATGGACACTATGACTTTTCTTGTGCACAAGGTTTCCGGGCTGCCAACGCATAAAATCATCGGGATGGGTGGCGCGCTGGATTCTGCAAGATTCAAATACCGGCTTGCGGAAGCGCTCGATTCCCCGGTGGCAGATGTGGATGCAATGGTCATCGGTGCCCATAGCGATACGGGGATGATCCCTTTGGCGACCAAGGCATCGCTTCGGGGCGTGCCTGTAGCAGATTTGATTTCTGATGAAAAACTTAAAAATGCCGTAGAAGAAACCAAAGTAGGCGGCGCTACGCTCACTAAACTGCTCGGTACCTCGGCGTGGTATGGTCCGGGCGCTGCGGTATCTGCCGTGGTTCAGGCAATAGCCTGCGATCAAAAAAAACTTATCCCGAGCTCTGTAATGCTGAATGGTGAGTACGGCGAAAGCGACATCTGCATTGGTGTGCCGGCAGTTATTGGCAGAAATGGCGTTGAGAAAATTTTGGAAATACAGCTAACGGAAGAGGAGAGAGCTCAGTTCAAAGCATCTGCTGATGCGGTGAGAAGCGTAAACAACGATCTTTCGATTTAACAATTACTTAAACTCAGTCCGCCGGATTTTTCAATAAATTTGGCGGATATTTTTTTTGTTTTATGAAGAAACTTGCAATTTTTGGCCTCTCCGCACTTTTTGCAGTGCCTGCAATGGCTCAGCGGCAAAAAAGGCAGCCGCAGCAAAATACCCAGCTAGAAAGACCAAAGCTGGTAGTGGGCCTTGTGGTGGATCAGATGCGGTGGGATTTCCTTTACCGGTATTATAACCAGTATGGTAGCGGCGGTTTTAAGCGGCTGCTGAACGATGGCTTTGCGCTTCACAACACCCATATCAACTATGTTCCAACGGTTACTGCCCTGGGCCACACCTGTGTGTATACCGGCTCTGTGCCATCCATCCACGGCATTGCGGGCAACGATTGGTTCGACAGAACCACGGGAAAAGGCGTATACTGCACTACCGATGAAGGCGTGAATCCTGTAGGGACGGATGACCGCAAAATAGGCAGCCATTCACCAAAAAATCTTTGGAGTACTACCATTTCCGATGAGCTTCGCCTTGCCACAAATTTCCAGGCAAAGGTCGTAGGCGTGTCTCTGAAAGACCGCGCATCCATCCTCCCGGCAGGGCATAACCCTACCGGCGCCTACTGGTTTGACGGGAATACCGGAAACTTCGTGACGAGTTCCTATTACACCCACCAGCTGCCGCAGTGGGTGAGCAATTTTAACAGCCTAAAACTGGGTGAGCAGCTTTTGGCAGGCGGGTGGAATACTCTGTATCCCATTTCCGAATATACACAGAGCTCCGCTGATAATGTAGAGTGGGAAGGCTTGCTCGGCAGCGCAAAGGCACCCGTATTTCCTTACAGCAACCTGGCGGAGGATTATAGGAAAAATCCGGATGTGATCCGAAGCACGCCGTATGGGAACACGCTTTCCCTGAAAATAGCAGAGGCGGCCATAGAAGGAGAAAATCTTGGCAAAGATGCTGTAACGGATATGCTAGCCATTAACCTTGCATCCACGGATTATGTAGGTCACAAATTTGGTCCAAATTCCGTAGAAATTCAGGATACTTACCTCAGGCTTGATAGAGATCTGGAGGAATTTTTCAATTATCTTGATAAAAATGTAGGCAAAGGTCAGTACACGGTTTTCCTTACTGCCGACCACGGTGCAGCACATTCCGTAGGCTTCTTGCAGCAGCACAAGATAAAAACCGGCTATTTCGGCGAGGGTGCGCAAAGAGAGTACAATACCAGGATGAAATCCAAATACGGAGTGGATAACCTGCTGACATCCATCACCAATTACCAAATTTACCTGAGCGACGAGCTGGTGGAGAAAAACAAAATGGATATGAACAATACGGTGGATTATCTGGTGGATCAGCTCAATAAAGACCAAAGCATCCTATATGCCGTGAATATGAAAAAAATAGCTACCGCGCCCATACCGGAACCAATAAAAACCAGAATGATAAACGGATATAACTGGCAGCGCAGCGGCGATATCCAGCTTGTTTCGCACGATTCTATGCTGCCCTCCGGGCTGAAGAAGGGCACCACCCACAGCGTCTGGAATCCCTACGATGCCCACATCCCGCTGATATTTATGGGATGGGGGATACCGCGTGGCGAGAGTAATGCGCCGTATGATATGACGGATATTGCACCAACTATTTCCGCATTGCTAAAAATCCAGTTCCCGAGCGGTAACATAGGTAAGCCGATCACGGAAATAGTGAAATGATTTTTGAATAATTTCTTCTTAAAAAAAGCTGTCCCGAAGTTGAGACAGCTTTTTTTATTTGATTTCACTACTACATTTGGAAAAATCCGGATTCCTCCAATTTATCGGATAGTTTTGCAATAAAAAATCCGGTATTAAACCGGATTTTTGTCTTAGTAAGAACCTTTTTCAAGGTAGTGGGCGGCGATCTCTTCGGTGAGTTTTATCGGGTTCGGAGTGTTCACATATTTTGTGAATCTTCTCAGCCCGGAAAGCATCATGCGCTGCTCATCGCCCTCCGCGAAGGAGATAATTGCCTCTTTCGCCGCTGCGATGGTCTTCTCCACAGCTTGATAAAGATTCAGCTGAGCCATTTTCGCCTGAACAGAATCTGCCCCGAAATGCTTCTCAACGCGAAGAACTGCGGATTCTGCCATATAAATCTGGTTAAGAATTTCTGAAGCATTCAGAAGAAGGTGCTGTTGCTGCTCAATTTTGGAGGTATATTTCTGTAGTGCCGCTCCCGAAACCATCAGGAATACTTTTTTCAGGTTGGCAATCATTGCCTTTTCCTCACTCATAAATTCGGAGTAATCCGGAGTATCGAAGGATGGGATGCCTGTAAGTTCCTTAGCAATTCCTTTCGCAGGAGTAAGCAGGTCTATCTGCCCCTTCATTGCACGCTTGATGAGCATACCCACCGCAAGGAGCCTGTTGATTTCGTTAGTACCTTCGTAGATTCTCGCGATGCGCGCATCTCTCCACGCAGATTCCATCGGCGCATCTGCAGAGAAGCCCATACCACCGTAGATCTGGATGCCTTCGTCCGCCACATGCTGAACAGCTTCTGAGCCGAAAACTTTCAGAATAGAGCACTCCACTGCGTATTCCTCCACACCTTTCAGCTCAGCCTCCTGGTGGTCAGCTCCTCCTGCTACGAGTTCATCAATTTTAGACTGGATGTCGCTGGACGCGCGATAAACTCCGGACTCGGAAACATAGGCAAGCGTAGCCATCTCACCGATTTTCTTGCGGATAGCGCCAAATGTGGAGATCGGCACCTGGAATTGCTTTCTCTCATTAGCATAAGAGATGGAATATTTCAGGATTTTCCTCATACCATCCAGCCCGGCAGCTGCAAGCTTGATGCGGCCTACATTCAGCGCGTTCAGCGCGATTTTAAAGCCGTTGTTCCTCTCGCCCAGAAGATTGCCCACCGGCAATTTCAGATCGTTGAAAAATACCTGGCGGGTAGAGGAGGAGTGGATGCCGAGTTTGTGCTCCTCTTCGCCGAGCGTAAGGCTCTGTGGGTCTTCAATCTCAGAACGGTTCACTACGAAACCGGTGATGTTTTTATCATCCTCAATCCTTGCAAAAAGTGTGAATGTATCCGCAAAACCTGCATTGGAAATCCACATTTTCTGCCCATTGATGATGTAATGCTGCCCATCCTCAGACAGTCTCGCCTTCGTTTTCCCGGAATTGGCATCGGAGCCAGCATCGGGCTCGGTGAGGCAGTATGCGCCAAACTTTTCTCCGCTTGCCAGCGCAGGCAGGTATTTTTGCTTTTGCTCCTCGTTTCCGTAAAGAACTATTGGCAGCGTGCCGATGCCCGTGTGCGCGCCGTAGGCTGTACCGATGGAACCATTCGCCCCGGAAACTGCGTCGCAAACGAGAACGGTTTCTACAAAGCCCATACCCATACCGCCGTACTCGGCAGGCACGGAGATCCCAAGGGCGCCCATCTCGCCAAGTTTACGCATAACCTCTTCGGTAAGGGCGTAATCTTTCTTCTCAAAACGCTCATTCACAGGCATTACCTCGCGGTCGATGAATTCTTTCACGCTGTCGCGGAGCATGCGCTGCTCCTCATTAAGGTCTTCAATGGTGAAGATTTCCGTGGCAGGTGTTTCATTTACAAGAAACGCCCCGCCGATTAGTTGTTTGCTCATTTTATTTTGTTTAAATTTTGATAGTTGAATTAAAGAAGCTCAAAAATGCTTGCCGCACCCTGGCCGGTACCCACGCACATCGTTACCATCCCGTACTTATTCCCGCGCTGGCGCATTTCATCCAAAAGCTGCACGGTAAGTTTTGTACCGGTACATCCCAGTGGGTGCCCGAGCGCTATGGCTCCGCCGTTTACATTGATGATTTCAGGGTTCAGATCCAGCTCTTTTTTAATGGCCACGGATTGCGATGCGAATGCCTCATTCAGCTCGATGAGTTCGATGTCCTTCAGTTCTAAGCCTGCCTGCTTCAGCGCTTTCGGGATTGCGTATACCGGCCCCATGCCCATCACGCGCGGCTCAAGGCCTGCCGCCGCGTAGGAAACGAGGCGCGCCTCTGGCTGTAGCCCGAGCTCCTTTATCATTTCTTCACTCATCACGATCACAAAGGCAGCCCCGTCGGACATTTGTGAAGAATTTCCTGCTGTCACTGTACCACCGTTAGCGAAAACGGGCTTCAATTTCGCCAGACCTTCTAGCGAAGTGTCTTTCCTTGGACCTTCATCCACTGAAAACTCATAAGTTTTGGTTTGGGATTTCTGGTTTTCGTCCAGGAAATTGTATTCGACATTTATCGGGACAATCTGATTCTTGAATTTCCCTTCCGCATTGGCTTTCAGCGCCTTTTGGTGGGATTCGAAGGCAAACTGATCCTGCTCTTCCCGGGTGATGCCGTACTCCTTAGCCACCGCTTCCGCAGTATAGCCCATACCCCAGTAGTAGTCCGGGTTGTCCTTGGCAAGGTCTGTTTCCGGAACCGCCTTGTAGCCGCCCATCGGGATGTAGCTCATGGACTCCGTTCCGCCTGCGATGATGCAGTCCGCCATTCCGGACTGGATTTTTGCCGCCGCTAT
This sequence comes from Cruoricaptor ignavus, assembly GCF_014961145.1. Taxonomy (NCBI): domain Bacteria; kingdom Pseudomonadati; phylum Bacteroidota; class Flavobacteriia; order Flavobacteriales; family Weeksellaceae; genus Cruoricaptor; species Cruoricaptor ignavus. The sequence goes on along the minus strand of NZ_CP063145.1, from coordinate 498,348 downwards.
GGCGATGGCTTCCGAGCCGGATGCGCAGTAGCGGTTTACCGTTACGCCGGGTACTTTATTCGTATCGAGACCCATCAGGGAGATGAGCCTTGCGACATTCAGCCCCTGCTCGGCTTCCGGCATCGCGTTGCCCACGATGAGATCATCTATTCTGTTGATGTCCAGCTGCGGAACATCCGCCACAAGTTTTTGGATGACGGTAGCCGCCATCACATCCGGCCTTGTGAACCGGAGACTGCCTTTCGGGGCTTTGCCGACTGCAGTTCTGTATCCTTTTACGATATATGCCTGTTTCATTTTGTCTAATTGTATGATTATTATTGATTAATTCCTCAGCGGCTTGCCATTTTGAAGCATATACTGAATTCTCTCTAGCGTTTTGCGTTCGCCGCAGAGGGAAAGGAATGCTTCTCTTTCAAGATTCAGCAGGTAGCGTTCTGTAACCAAGGTTGGCTCGGAAAGGTTTCCGCCCACCATTACATAGGCGAGCTTATCTGCAATCTTCTTATCGTGCTCGGAGATATAGTTCCCTGCCAGCATCTGGTCAGTGCCTACATAGAACATGCCGAGTGCTTCCCTGCCGAGTACTGTAACTTTCTGCTCTATTGGCTGCGTATATCCGTGCTCTGCCATACTTTTTGCAAGCATTTTCGCAGTTTGGATTTGCTCGGCCTTATTCACCACCACGATGTCTTTGTGCTCCTGCAGGATGTTCATATCAAAGGCTTCGTATGCAGAGGTGGAAACTTTGCCCATAGCGATATTCATAAATGCATCGCGGAGCCTGTTGTTCTTCACATCATCTTTCTGGAACTCTCTGGAGGTACGCAGCGTCATTTCCTTGGTACCGCCACCGCCCGGGATCACGCCCACGCCCACTTCCACCAGGCCGATATAAGTCTCAGCCGCTGCCACGGCCCTGTCGGCGTGCATCGTCATCTCGCAGCCGCCGCCAAGAGTCATTGCAAAAGGTGCTGCCACTACAGGCACTGCGGAGTAGCGTACGCGCATCATCGTGTTTTGGAAGGTTGCGATAGCCATATTGAGATCATCCCAATCCTGCTCTATTGCCATCATAAGGATCATGGCAAGGTTGGCTCCCGCGGAGAAATTGGCTCCCTGGTTGGCAATCACGAGACCGTCATATTCTTTTTCGGCAAGGTCAATGGCGCGGTTCAGCCCATCCAGCACCTCGCCACCCAGCGAGTTCATTTTTGAGCGGATTTCAAAGTTGATGATACCATCTCCCAAATCCTGGATTGCCGAGCCGGAGTTGCTCCAGAGCGTTTTGTTTTTCCGGATATTGTCAAGGATGATGAAGTTCTCCTGCCCCGGGATGTTTTTGTAGGAAGTATCCAGCTGGTCGTAGAAGGTTGATTTGCCATCATCATCTACCTTGTAGAAGGTTTCGCCTTTCTCAGCCATCTGTTTTGCCCAGTCTGCCGCTTCGTAGCCGGCCTCCCTAGCCAGCTCGATACCTTTCTGTATGCCGATGGCATCCCAGATCTGGAAAGGACCGTTTTCCCAGCCAAAACCGGCGCGCATAGCATCATCGATTCTGTAGATTTCATCAGAGATTTCCGGCACTTTGCTGGAGGCGTAGGCGAAAAGGGAGCCGAACATTTTTCTATAAAGCTCGCCCGCCTTGTCATCCGCTTCCACCAGAACCTTAAATCTGTCGATCGGTTTTTCTATGGACTTTGTTTTTTCCAGAACCGGGAAGTTGGTTTTGCCTTGCGGCTCGTATTCCATAGTTTCCAAGTTCAGCCCGTGGATTTCAGATTTACCGCCCTCACCTTTGATTTTTTTGAAGAAGCCGCTTTCGGTTTTGCTGCCGAGCCATTTATTGTCAAGCATCTTCTGAACATATTCCGGCAATTTGAAGACATCATTAAAATCATTCGCCTCCGCATTGCTGCTGTACACGCCGTTTGCCACGTGGATGAGGGTGTCAAGCCCCACCACATCGGCGGTGCGGAAGGTAGCGGATTTCGGCCTGCCGATTACCGGGCCGGTCAGCTTATCTACATCCGTTACATTAAGTCCCAGCTTCTGCACATTGTGGAAGAGATCCATAATGCCGAAAGTCCCGATTCTGTTGGCTATAAACGCCGGCGTATCCTTTGCAAGAACCGTGGTTTTGCCGAGATATTTCGCGCCGTAATCCATGTAGAATTTCACGATTTCCGGATCGGTATCCTTTGTCGGGATGATTTCTAGAAGCGGCAGGTAGCGCACAGGGTTGAAGAAGTGCGTGCCTGCGAAGTGCTTTTTAAAATCCTCGCTGCGGCCTTCCGCCAGCTGATTGATCGGGATGCCGGAGGTGTTGGAGGATATTAGCGTGCCCGGCTTGCGGAACTGCTCAATTTTCTCGTACACCTGTTTTTTGATGTCGATTCTCTCCACCACTACTTCAATGATCCAGTCCGTATTTTTTATTTTCGGGAGATCGTCATCAAAGTTTCCGATGGTAATTCTGTCTGCAAATTTCGGTGAGTAAAGCAGCGCCGGGCTTGCCTTCTTCAGTTTCTCGAAATTTTCCGCAGCGATGCGGTTGCGCACAGCCTTGTCCTCTTTTGTAAGGCCTTTTTTCTGCTCCGCCTCGTTCAGCTCAAAGGGCACAATATCCAGCAAAAGCACTTCCACGCCTATGTTGGCGAAGTGCGCCGCGATACCGCTGCCCATGATTCCCGAGCCGAGGACGGTCACATGCTTGATTCTTCTTTTCATATTAAAACTATTTGTTATTTCTGTTAATTTCTGTTGCAACTTTCTGAATTTCAGTCATTACCTCCTTGAAAATTTCAAGTTTGTTCTGAGGGATCCGCTCTGCCACCATCCGGTTGAAATCCATTACAAATTTTTTGGATAAATCCCTATGGTGCAGGCCTTTCGGCGTAAGTTTAAGTATCACCTCCCGCTTGTCCGCCCCGGATTTATCTTTGTAGATGTAGCCCTCGTCTGCCAGGAGTTTTACGATCCTCGTAAGCGAGGTTGGCTCTATCGCCATCTTCGGGCCAAGGTTGGTGCTGCGGGTACCGTTTTTAGGATCAATCTTCAGGAGTGCGAGCCCCTGCACCACGGTGGCATCCATATTCTGTGCCTGCTCGGAGAACATCCTGTTCAGCGCCAGCCAGGTCGATTTTACGATCAGGTCTACATTTTCGGCTTTAGGCCTTTTTGCTTCATCCATCAGGAATCAAATATAAAGATTTACTATGCACGCATAGCATTTAAAAGTACAATAATTTGCAATAGGTTGAAAATCAGCGCATTAAATTGTATGAGATGCATAATGTTATGCACGCATAGTATTTTATAGCTGGGATATATCCAGTTTTAGCTCCGGGAATTTATTAAAAAAATCATCAGGGCGGCTCTCTGAGATCTCCCGGTTGGATATGAGCCAGATTCTGTCCGCGAAGTGCATGGCCAGCCGCCAGTCGTGGGAGGATAGGAGGATGGCTTTAGAATTTTCCTGCGCGAGCCTCCGCAGCAGTTTCAGGATCATCAGTTTGTTTTTTTCATCCAGGTGTGCGGTGGGCTCATCCAGGATTATGGCGGGTGAGTTTTGCGCCAGTGCTCTGCCGATGAATGCCTTCTGCAGGTTCCCGTCGGATAGCTGCCTCAGGGGGGTGTAGGAATATTTTTTTAAACCCAAGTCAATTAAAATTCTCTCCACCATTTCGTTGTCATCTTCCGAAATTTTGAAATAATACGGGTAATGGATGAACCTGCCGAAAGCCACCAGATCCCGCGCCGCCAAGTGTGCGGGGATGGCTCCGCGGGATAGTACCGCTGCAGCTTTCTTGGCGATCTCCTTGCGGGAAAGACGGGAAATATTGGCATTATCCAAAAAAATCCCGCCCCCCCGTAGCGGCACGGAATTGAGGATCGATTTAAAAAGTGTGGTCTTCCCGGAGCCGTTATCGCCGATGAGAAGGACCACCTCGCCGCGCTCCAGCCCGCAATTTACATTGCGGATGAGTGGCTGTTGGTAGCCTATTTCAGCATTGTTGAATTTTAAAAACATCAGTAGCCGATTTTAGTTGCTCTCCCGCGAAGCATCATAGCAAAAATTACAGGAATCCCCAGCAGCGAGCTCCAGATATTGATGGGCAGGAGGCTGATTTCTGATAAAATAGAGAGAGATTCCATCACGAGGATGCCCATCAGAACATTTAATACCCCCTGATGCCAGAGTTTTGCAGGGCTGAAAATGAGCCTGCAGAAATGCGGCACCACGATCCCGATGAACACCACCGGCCCGAGAAAAGCCGTAGCAGAGGCACATAGCAGCGAAGATGCGATGATGATGTGCGTCTTTAGCCGCGCGGAATCAACCCCCAGGGTAGCGGCGTATTCTTCCCCTAAAATATTGCCAATCAGTGGATTGATACTTTTTAATGAAAAAATAATCCCGCCAATGGTGAATAATGCAAAAATTAATAGCTGAGATCCCGTCAGAGCCGTAGTACTGCCAAATGACCATAGAATGAAATTCCTAAGGCTCTGGTTGTCAGTATAATATTGGAATATTGATATCGCGGCGCCGCAGAATGCAGAAATCAGGAACCCGAATATGATGAGAAAATTTGAATCCTGTAGCCGCGCCGCAAATGTGAGGAGAACCAGTACGGAAATCAGGCTGCCTGCCAGGGCAGCAGTCGCTGTAAGGCTGCCGTCCAGAAACGCGGGCAGCTGCAACCCAGAGGAAAAAGCCATGTACAGAGCTACCCCAAGCCCGGCTGCGGAACTTATTCCCATCACAGAGGGGCCTGCTAGCGGATTCCGGAAGAATTCCTGAAGCAGGAAGCCCGATGCTGGCACAGAAATCCCTGCCAGTACCATGGCTGCTACTCGGCGGAGGCGCATCCCGGCAATGGGAGATTGGGGAGTATCATAAAAAAAATCCGCAAAAGATAGGCCGATGTATCCCGTAGCAAGATTGCAGAGGACAGAAATTATTATGCCAACCGAGAGGAGACGCACTAGGCCACGAAATCTTCTGAAAATCAATTATTTAAAGCTTTGGATAAATGTGTTGAGCTCTCCTTCGGAGATACCGCCCAGAAACTCTTTCGTTTCATTGCCTTTGCGGAAGTGGGTAAAGGGTATCGCCGTTCCATCCCATCCTGAAAAATTTTTTTCGAAAAAGTCCTCCGGAAGTTTTTCGCCGTCCAGCAGTACCACATTGCCGTTTACGCCCATTTCTTCCGCAAAAGGTTTTACTTGGGAATCCCAGTCTTCGCGGGCATCCAGTGAAACAAAGGTGAATTTTACCTGGCTACCCTTCAGGCTCTCCATTTTCTTTGCGAAGAGTGGCATCTCCCTCACGCAAGGGCCGCACCAGGTAGCGAAGAAGTTGGTAATATATAAGGTGTCATTTTTGGTATTAATAAGCTCACTGATTTTTTGCGGAGGCAGCTCTTGGATTTCAGCTAAGGCAGTTGGCGTTGGCTCCGGCTCTGGTAGCGCTGCAGTGTCCTGTGCCGGTGTATGCATTGCCACATTCTCACTTGTTTTTTTGCAGGAATAGAGTGCTGCTCCGAGGAAATATATATAAATTAATTTTCTCATATTTATATATTTATATAATTATTGTATTCTTTCTGACTTGATTTAATAAAAATTCTGTAATTTTGGGTGAATGATGGATCATCTCAGCAGCCCCAAACATTTGCCCGAATTTTATCCGCTAAAATTAGCAAAAAAAGAATGGATCACACCCAGCGTAGTAGCGGCACAATTTGATGTACCGGAAGATTTATCCTCGCAATTCAGCTTTCTTGCTGGGCAGTACATCACTTTGAAGATAGAGAAAAACGGTGAATATTTTTTCAGAGATTTTTCTATTACATCCGCGCCCTATGAAAATTCGCTGGCGATAGCCGTGAAGAAAACAGAGAAAAATTCGCCTTCCGATTTTTTTTGCGATAATTATAATGTAGGAGATGAGATTGAAGTTTCCGTCCCGCAGGGGCGTTTCACCTTGAAGTCCAAGCCGCACGAATTTCGCACTATTCTCGGCTTTGCTGCCGGGATCGGCATTTCACCGATTTTTAGTCATTTTAAAAATATCCTAAAAACTGAACCGCGAACCAGGCTTTTCCTTTTCTACAGCAATAAAAATTTGGAAAGTATCGCATTCCGTAGCGAGCTGAATGCTCTTTCGGAAGCCTCGGGAGGGAGGTTGCAGGTTTTCAATTTTCTGACGCAAAAACCTACGCCCAACAGTTTTTTTAGTGGAAGGCTGGATGGGCAAAAGCTTGAGCTGATCATCAATCAGCTGCTCCACCTGGACGAAACGGACGAGGAAAGCACCATCTGGGATTCTGTGGACCAGGTGCTGATCTGCGGTCCTGGGGAGATGGTAAAGTCCCTGGCAAACGCCTGCCACAGCAACGGAATACCGAAGAAAAACATACATTTTGAGCTATTCGGAGAATTTGCAGAAAATATTTATCCCCTGGAAAAATCCCTGCCGCTGATTCAGGATATTGAGGTAAACTTCAGGCTAAACGGTAAGTGGCACCGCGCCGTGCTGCCGGACAACCGTACGAATATTTTCAGCCAGCTGGCTGCGATGGGTTATAATGTCCCATATTCCTGCAGGGCGGGCATCTGCGGCAGCTGCATTTGCCTGCTAAACCGTGGGAATGTAGAACTCCTTGAGAATGAATACCTTACCGAGAGCGAAGAGAAAGCCGGTAAAATACTGGCCTGTATGGCTTTGCCTCTTTCCTCCGATCTGGAACTTGATTTTGACCTCGTTTGAAGCGCCTGAAAAGCATATTGAAAACCCTGGTGTTGCTCACGGAATTTGTGCTGCTGTTCGTGCTGGCCGCCAATATCTGGGTGTATGCGCTTACCAACGGGCGTACCTACTCCAGGGTATCAAGAATCCCGCCGAGGGATACTGCCCTGGTGCTCGGTACATCTCCCAAGACCAAGTCCGGGGCATACAATCCGTATTTTATCTCGAGGATGCAAGCGGCAAGCCTGCTTTATCATCACGGAAAGATTAAAAAAATAATCGTGAGCGGCGAGCGGTCTACCGGCTACAACGAGCCGGCTGCGATGAAAAATTTCCTCGTGAATCATGACGGGCTGCCGGAGGAAGCAATTACGGAAGACCCCGGCGGATTCCAGACGCAGATAAGCGTGCGGCGGTGCAAGGAGATCTACGGCGAAGATGAGGTGATCATCGTATCCCAGGGCTACCACAATCTGCGCGCGCTTTTCTATGCGAGGAATGCAGGGATGAACGCGCTGGGCTTTGATGCGCAGGAAATTACCCGGCCGGAAAGCTATTACAGAAACCAGACGCGGGAGATTTTCGCCCGTGTGCAGGCGGTGATCTACTATCTTTTCGGCATTGAAAAGAGTTTTGGCCGCTGATTGTATTTTTTTTATAAAATTTTATCTTTGTAAAAACTTAAGAATGCTTACGATAGGCATCGCAGGCGGTACGGGAAGCGGCAAAACCACGGTGGTAAATAATGTGCTCCGGAAATTGAATGTGGATGGGGTGAATGTCCTTTCGCAGGACAATTATTATCGGGATAATCAGCATCTTCCGCTTGCAGACCGGGAGCTGCTAAATTATGATCACCCGAAATCCATAGATTTCGAGCTTTTAACGCAGCATGTGCAGGCGCTGAAGAGGGGGGAGAGCATCCAGCAGCCTGTGTACAGCTTTGTAACGCATTCCAGGACGGGGGACTATACCGTGGTGCAGCCGAAGGAAGTTTTGATTGTGGAGGGCATCCTGGTGCTTACCTCCAAGGAACTGCTGAAGGAGTTTGACCTGAAAGTGTATGTGCAGACCGATTCCGACGAGAGGCTGATCCGCAGGATCCGAAGGGATACGCAGGAGCGGGGCAGGGATCTGGAGGAGGTTTTGCAAAGGTACCAGACTACCCTGAAGCCTATGCATCAGGAGTTTATCGAACCATCTAAAAATGAGGCGGATCTCATCATCCCCAATATGCGGCAGAATCTGATGGCGATAGAAATTCTCACCACAGTTATTTACCATTCATTAAAAAAAGAAAACAATGCAGCAAGATAATTTGATAAAAGACATAAAGCCAAAATCCCGCGCCTGGCGCCTGCTGAGGCGGTATTTCCTGAATAAGTATATTATCACCGTGCTGCTGTTTCTGGTATGGATGACCTTTTTCGACAGTACCTCGTTTCTGGTGATAAACGAAATAAACAAGGAAATCGCCCGCTACGAAAAACAGCTGGAGTATTATAAGGAGGAGTACCACAAAAACGACAGCTTCTACAAAAAACTTATGAATAATAAGGAGGAAAAAGAAAAATTTGCCCGCGAAAATTATTTCATGAAAAAACCGAATGAAGAAATCTTCATCCTTGTTGCGGACAGCACCAGCGTGGACAGATGAGTACAGATGATTTATGAAGACGAAGAGAAATTATAATTGATGAAAGGAAAACTTACCCTGACATTAGAAAAGGATTTGATAGAAAAAGCAAAAGTTTTTGCAAGGGAAAACAAACAGAACCTTTCGGAAATTGTCGGGAAATATTTAGAAGAAATCGACCAGAAACAACAGCCCCATCCTCCCGCAGAAGAAGGCGAAATCGTAAGCTCCCTGAAGGGTCTTTTTGCGCCAAAAGCTGCGGAGAAAAGACAGGATAGCCCAAAAAGACGCGGCAGAAAGCCCGGAACCAAAAACAAAAAGAAAAATGGAGAAGGTACTGATAGGGAGTGATGTAATTCTGGATTTGCTCTTTAGCAGAGAGGGCGTGGAAGATGCAGCAAAACTGCTTAGCCACTGCGAAAACCGAAGGCTGCAGGGCTGCATATCGTCGGTAGCGCTCGCGGCGGTCTGCAGCGAAGTTTCCGCAGCGGTGCCGTTTCCGGAGGCAGCAGAAAAGATCAGCCAGCTCCTGGTATTTCTGGAAACTATGGAGTGCAGCAGGGAGGATATGGTAATTGCCTTAAATTCGGAATATCCTGATTTCGAGACCTCGGTAAACTGCACCCTGGCGGAGCGCTGCTACAGCATCACCGCATACATCACGGGGCGCTTCGCAGATCAGCAAAGCCGAAAGCCGGTGCTGAGTGCTAAAGATTTTCTGCTCCGCCTATGAATTCTTATGCCAAATAAAAATATTCTTGCAGAGGATGTCCAGGCATTCATCGAAGAAAATCTCAATGCCGACCTACACAAACTGATCCTGAAAAAACCCGTATTCCCGGGCATCACGATGCAGGAACTTGCCGCGCAGATACACGGCAGGCGCACGGCGCAGAAAAAATATCCCTTCCTCAGCCGCAGTGGTATCCTGCATCCCGCGTGGCTCAGCACGGAGCAGGCTAGCTCCGAGGCGGCAGCAATGTATAAATCAAAAATCGCGGGCAGCGGGGAACTTTTCGCAGACCTTACTACAGGATTTGGCATCGATGCCTGGTTTATTTCACAAAAATTCAGGAAGGCAATTCTGGTGGAGCAGGACGGGGAATTGCTCTGCACGGTGGCACACAACTGGCAGATATTGGGAAGGGAGGCACGGTTCGTTAACACAAAACTTGAGGATTTTATAGATGAGACGCAGGAAGATTTTGATTTAATTTACCTCGATCCTGCGCGCCGGGATAAGAATAAAAAAAAGGTATTCCACCTGGAGGATATGTACCCAAACATCCTGGAGATCCAAGGGCGGCTGTCTGAAATTTCGGAAAGAATTTTAATCAAGCTATCACCACTGACCGACCTTGCATTGCTGAAAGAAAAAATCATAAATCTCGCTGAAATCCACATCGTTGCCTTGAAAAATGATGTGAAGGAAGTTTTAGCCCTCTGCAGAAAAAATGCTGCCTGCAGCGATGTATCCGTCTTTGCTGCAGACCTTGCCGATGATACGGTTTTCAGTTTTTTAATGAATGAAGAGGCAGCAAGCCAGCCGGAGTATTCGTCACCGCAGAAATACATTTACCTCCCGAACAATGCACTGCTGAAAACCGGCGCCTGGGGAGCCATCTGTAAAAAATTTACCCTGAAAAAACTGCATCCGAACACTCAGATTTTTACTTCTGAAGAGCTGCTTGAGGAATTCCCGGGGCGTATTTTGGAAATGAAAACCATTAGCCCAAAAGAAATCCCTAAAGGCGGAAAATTTAACATTATTTCAAAAAATTACCCGCTCACTCCGGACGAAATACGAAAAAAATATAAAATAAAAGACGGCGGCGATGAGTACCTGATTTTTACGAAAACCCTTTCCGGGAAAATTATTTTACAGTCGGTTTGAAGAATCTGAGAAAATATTTTTTAAATTTGCCGTAAACAGATAAACAATGAAAAAACTGATATTCGCAATGGCGATCGCCAGCCTGGCGGTTTCCTGCAAAAAAGTGGCTGCCGGAGGCAATAAAAACGCTATAAAAATGGAAGAAGGCGTGGAACGCTATAACGACGATAAGGAGCAGGTGAAGCTTCAGCCGGTGCGAGATTCCGCCGGCGCAGTAGCCGCTGCCCCGGTGGTAGCAGACAGTGCAGCAGCCGCCAGCCCCGCAGCGGTGGAGACCAAGCCAAGCACGAGCGCACCGGTGAACAATGCCACCACTCCGGAAAAATAAATAAGTCAGATATTCACAATATGTCTCGCCGGAGGGTGAGGCATTTTTTTTAACAACATGGAAAAAACATTGGAATTTATTCAGCAAAATCGCGAAAGATTTGTAGAAGAATTGTTTGAATTGCTTAGGATACCATCCGTTTCAGCCGATCCGGCTTACAGAAATGATGTGATCGCTTGCGCAGAAAAAGTCGCGGATTTTCTGCGTTCTGCGGGCGCGGATGCAGTGGAGCTCTGCAGTACTTCGGGCAACCCCATAGTGTACGGCGAGAAAATCATCAGCGATACGCTGCCTACCGTTTTGGTGTACGGGCATTACGATGTTCAGCCTGCCGATCCGCTGGAGCTATGGAGCGAGCCACCCTTCGAGCCGTATATAAAAAAGACAGACCTTCACCCGGATGGTGCCATTTTCGCCAGAGGTTCCGCAGATGATAAGGGCCAGTTTTTTATGCACATCAAAGCCTTTGAGGCAATGATGAAAACAGATTCCCTGCCGTGCAATGTGAAATTTATTATTGAAGGCGAGGAAGAGGTAGGCTCCGTAAGCCTTGGCGGATTCGTGAAGGAAAACAAGAAAAAACTCCAATGCGACTGCATCCTGATTTCTGATACACACATCTACTCCAGTGAGCAGCCTACCGTGACCACCGGGCTGCGCGGCCTCAGCTATGTAGAGGTGGAGGTGGAAGGCCCGAACCGCGACCTGCATTCCGGGCTGTATGGTGGCGCGGTGCCGAATCCCATCCATATCCTTAGCCGTATGATTGCGCAGCTGATTGATGATAAAGGCCACATCACCATCGACGGATTTTATGATAATGTGGAAAATGTCTCCGGCGACGAGCGAGCCGAGATGAACAGGCTGAAGGACAACCCAGAGGAGTTTAAAAAATCCATAGGCCTGCGCGGTGTGGAAGGCGAGGAGGGATACACCACGCTGGAGCGTACCTCCATCCGCCCGACCCTCGATGTGAACGGCATTTGGGGAGGCTACACCGGGGAGGGCGCAAAAACTGTAATCCCGAGCAAAGCCTATGCAAAAATTTCCATGAGGCTGGTACCTTACCAAACCCCGGATGAAATTACCGAAAAATTCTCGGCTTATTTTGAGAAAATCGCACCAGAGAATGTGAAGGTGAAAGTAACCCCGCACCACGGCGGAATGCCGTACCTGCTCCCCGCAGATTCCAAAGAGTTTCTGGCGGCTAAGGATGCGATGTCCCAGGCATTCGGCAAGGAGGTACTGCCATATAGGAGCGGGGGCAGCATCCCTATCACCGCGCTTTTTGAGGAGGTCTTAGGAGCTAAATCTGTGCTGATGGGCTTTGGGCTGGATAGCGACGCTATACATTCCCCGGATGAACATTTCGGGCTTTATAATTTTTTAAAAGGTATTGAAAGTATTCCCCGTTTCTTTGAAAATTTTTCAAAATAGGATATTGCAGAAAATTGATTCCTTCGGGAATCATTTTTTTTTCAGAAATATTTGCATTGTTAAGAAAAGTTAATATATTTGTCTTGCAAACATTAAATTTTTTTTACAATGAAAAAACTATTATTTTCTGCTGCGTTGCTTACCGCAACAATCGCGTCAGCGCAGGTTCTCATTACCGAAACCTTCGATGATATGAAACCTGGCAACCTTACTGAAGGGATGACTCTCGCCGGGCAAAATGGTTGGAATGTTTACAGCGGCTCCGTTGCAGATTATCAGATTATGGATACCGGGGATGATCACGGGAAAACGCTTTTCCTTACAGGGGGTGCCGGTACTACAATTGCTGACATCCGCTGGGCATTCAAGGATATTGAAGCATCTTGGGCTGCTAGAGACAATGATAAAAACATTCTCGTAGGCCAGTTTGAAATCTACACAGGTAAGCCTACTGGCAGCCACCGCCTGGGTGCAGTACTTTATGACTCGAAGGGGAGTACTATTGCAGGAATCACTTACGATACCAAGGCTAAAACTGTGCGCGGCCTGGCATCATTGGTAAAAGATGGTGACACGCAGGCCACTGCATATAATATTGGCCTTTGGAGTGACCAGTTTCCGGAAGATACTTGGATAAAAGTAGGTTTTTCATATAATAAGACTGATGGTGAGATTGCATACCGCGTAGGGGATAAGCAAACGCTTCTTCAGATAGACGGATACTCCGTAGCAAAGGATATTGATCCAGCAGAATTCGATTTCTTCCTGCCATACAGTACCGGAAATAATGCAAAATACACCGGCGCTGTGGATAACCTGAAGCTGCAGGCGGTGGATAAGCTGGAAACCTTCCTGAGCACAGCTACCGCAACTATAGAAAGTGCAGTAGCAGAGGTGTCCGTATTCCCGAATCCTGTAACCGATGTGCTGAATATCCGCACAGCAGATAAGGTGCTTTCAGCTAAAGTATTTGATGCTTCCGGTAAGGCTGTACAGACCGCTGCCGCTTCCAAAACTCTGAATGTCAGCAAGCTACCGAAAGGTGCCTACATTCTGAAGGTTGAGACTTCCGGCGGGCTATCTACGCACAAGTTTATTAAGAAGTAAGAAAAAAAATGGAAATTCAGGCTGCAGTTGCTGCAGCCTTTTTTGTTTCAGAAGATTTCTTACTTTTAAAGAAAATTTTAAACAATGGAAAAAAAATCAGCCTACATTACTGGCGGTACAAAGGGAATAGGTTTTGGCATTGCAAAAAAACTTTTGGCAGAAGGAATCGCCGTGGCTTTTTCCGGCAGGAAGGAAGATGATGTGAAAAGGGCAGAGCAGGAGCTCTCTCAATACGGGGAAGTTTTCGGTATTGTCTCAAATGCTAGAAATCTTTCTGACGAACAAAATGCCGCAAACCTCGCCGTACAGAAGTTCGGCAGAATCGATTACACCATCGCCAACGCGGGCCTGGGGATTTTCAAGCCTGTGGATGAGCTAAGCGAGGAAGAGTGGAACGATATGATTGATACCAACCTCACGGGCTGCTTTTTTACATTAAAAGCCACAGTGGAGCAACTGAAAAAATCCGAAGGTTATTTCATCACAATTGCGAGCCTTGCTGGCACCAATTTTTTTGAAAACGGAGCAGGCTACAATGCTTCAAAATTTGGCGTGGTAGGCTTCACGCAGGCTGCGATGCTGGACCTGCGGAAGCACAATATAAAGGCAACCACCATTATGCCGGGCTCAGTGGCAAGCTACTTCAACGGGCACACGCCCTCTGAGGAAGATGCCTGGAAAATTCAGCCAGAAGACATCGGCCAGCTGGTAGTGGATCTGATAAAAATGAACCCGAGAACCCTGCCGAGCAAAATTGAGGTAAGGCCGGCGAGAACCTCTAAATGAAAGATTGAAAAACACTTGCTTTCCCATTTAATAAAAAAGACAGCCGATTTCAGGCTGTCTTTCTTATTTCTGTATAATACGAAATTAATAATCTGCGTTAGAAGTCGGCTGCCCGAAGTTCCAGGTAAGGCCGAAGCGAAGAGTATTATCCAATGCGGAATTTTCCTTCGCCGTATTAATCAGGTAGGAAATATCAAGACCAAAATTTTGGTATTTTAAACCAAGACCCACAGTAGCAAACTGCCTGCCGCCCTGCTCCTTGCTCTCGTGGAAGTAGCCGGTGCGGATGGCAAATGCATCGGCATAGGCATATTCCAGCGCGCCGCTGAACATTATGGATTTTGGATTGCTGCTGCTGTTGAAGGACTTCCCGATGCCTTCCATCACCCCATAGTTGGGAATTTGGTATATCGGCGTTTTTATAATTTCCCCATCGATTTCTTCCTCGTTGTAGTCCACGACCTCTGCGCCAGGCACCAAAAGTTTAGAAGCTTCCAGCGTGATTCCTACTTTATTTTGATCATCAATGAAAAGATCATAGCCTGCGCCGAGCCTCATAGTAGTCGGCAGGTAGGATTTTGACTCCTCATCTCCGGAATAATCGAGCTTAGGCCCAAGGTTCTGGAATGCGAACCCCCCGCGCACCTGCCCTTCGTAATCGCCGAAGCTGTCGTGCCTGTTGGATTTGTAGAAACCTGAAACATCAATACCAAAGGTGTTTGCCGCCTTTAGCGTACTGTTGGTTCCGAAATTCCCGCCAAGATCGGAGCGGATGTAGCGGCCGGTAACCGCCATTGCGTAGGTATCGGAAAGTTTCAAGCCATAGGCTACATCCAGGGAGAATTCATTAGGTTTTGATTTTCCTAGGGAAGCAATCTCGCTGCCCACAAGCTCGTTGAGCTCTACCTCGCCCATATTAAAGTAGTATAGGCTGGCAGAAATGGTAGAGCGCTCATCCTGCCCCAGAAACTGATGATAGTTGGCATACAGAAGGAATACATCGTTCGTAAGCTTGCTCATGTATGGGGTATAATTCACGCCCACTGCCGCCGAGGTATTGCTGAAAGGAAACTTAGCAGCGTTCCAGAATTGCGAAAACGCATCCGGGGAGGTAGCCACGCCCTGGTCCCCCATACCGCCGGAGCGGGCATCGGGCGCGATTCTTAAGAAAGGTGCCCCGGTAAGTACCGGCCCGGGACCTGGATCTTCCTGCGCAAAAGCAAGTACACCTACGCCTAAGCTAAGGCTGGCAATCAGTTTTTTTGTAATCTTCATCACTCTTTTCTTTATATATTTTAAATTATTTCAAAATTACCAATTTTTCCACTGCGGTAGCGCTTCCGCGGCATTTTTCCTGGTCGGGGCTTTTTACATTCACCTTGTAGATGTAAGTGCCTCTGCCCACCGCACTACCGTGATCGTCCCTGCCATCCCACATAATTGCCTGGCGCGGCGTGCGGTAGCCCTGAAGGAACCTCTCCGAGGATACATGCTGGCGGATGCTGCGCACAAGCTTCCCAGTGATGGTATAGATCTGCACGCTGGCTTCCAGAACACTGTCGCAATTGTGTTCAAACTGGAAATAAGTTTTATCCGTAAAAGGATTTGGCCAGTTCAGCAGCCGGTTGATTGCCAGTCCCTCATCTTTTGAGTCCCGCACTACAAAGTTTAACGATGCCGTGGAGGAATTATTGTTAATATCCCAAACTTTCATCGTAAGCTGGTGATCTCCCGGGCGAAGGTTTCGCAGCGGATAGGAGACACTGCCCCTCTGAAAGTCTGCAAGATTGCCGGGGTTAGTACAGCCATTGCCGTCCCCCGGCGCGTAGAAGTCATTCAGCACCTGGGTATTTACCACCTCGCCGTCCAGTATCAGCGTAATGTCATGCCCAATGCCGGCTCCGGTGGAGTTGATGCCGGAATTGTCGGAAAGGCAGGCGAGCACTACCGGATTTTCGTTTGCAATACCGCCGTCAACAAAATTAGTGTTGTTCAAATAGAGCTGTATTTTCGGTGCCTCGGTATCGTTGATGATTTCCGAATTTTCATTAATTTGGCCCACTTTTACCGGTTTCGAGGCAAAGACATCGAATGCCTGTGATTTTGCCGTCTCGAAGTTATCAGCATAAACCAGAATTCTGCCGTCGCCGATATTGTAATCAATATCTTTCGGGATATAAAAATCCACCTCGAATCTGCCGCTTTCCACCTTCCCGGATGCCTTTACCAGGGCTGAGGATTCTTCGCTGTATTTCAGCACCGGCGTAAGGTCGCCATCGTTGTTTCTGGTTGTTTTTTCAGTTTTTTTATCATAAATATTTACCACTACTCTGCCGTTAAAACCCTGGTTGAGTGTGCCGTCATCATTTTTAATGAACCCCTTTACCACAACTTTATCCAAAGCGCGGAGCACCCCCGTAGGCGTATTGATTTCCTCTATTACGATGTTTTCCTTCGGCCTGCTGAGCCTCATCGCAGGATCGCCGAGGAAGTTTACCTTCAGGTGGTTAGAGTCGTAGCCGTGCTCTTTCTTCGCGGCGAGGTGCGCTTCGCCCAGCGTACGGAATTCGTTCTGGGAATTCTGTTCAAAAATGTGGTTGGTAAAGGTGTTCGTAAACCTCCTTCCGTAGCTTACGCCTACCGCCCGGCTGGAGGTGATCATGGTGGCTGCGCCGCCGGTGCGAAGCTTCATCAGCTGCTCGCCGGCGCTTTTCATATCCGGATCATCCCAGAGAGTAAATTCGCAGGTAATGGTAGAAACCAGCGGCAGGTGGGTAAATGCCGGGTTAAAGTTGTTAAAGGCTTTGATTTCATCCAGGGTCAGTACGCGCTCCTGCGCCCACCCGTTGATGCCGCCGTGCCCGAAGTAGAAGAGGTAGAGGCTGTTGTTTATGTCACTGCTGATCGCCTGGTTTACCAGCGGGTATCTCTGGCCGCCCGCGCTGGATTCTGCCGGGAAAGCATCCAGGTATAGCTTGCGGATGTTGTACTCTGTACGCCTGTCTTTTTCAAAATTGTTTTTGATGACAAAATCCATCACATCGTGGAAGTTCCCGTTCAGAATAGGGTTGAAAGGCTGCCCGCCCGTGTTGCCTATGCGGTCGTCATTATCATCATCCACCACGAAGTCCAGCTTCATGCGCCAGTCCCCGAAAGGGGAGCTTTGCCCGGGCAGTGCGTTGTAGTAAGCCAGCGTTTTATCCACCAAAACCTTGGCTTCCGAAAGGCTGGCAGCGGGCAATCTGCCGATGGGCAGGTCCGGCACATTGCTGCCCATAGAGGAATTTTCCCTTGTCATCACGAAATAATCATCCGTCACATAGCTTGAGATGAAATCCCCGCTGTATTCGCTCTGGTAGCTGGAAACAATGTTGTCATTCCCCTGTACGCGGTTTTTAAAATCATAGCTGGTATCCCCTAAAATCAGAACATATTTCAGGTTGCCGGTCTGCCGGTGCAGGCGGGTCACGAAGTTCCGTATTGCCGTAATGTCCCTGCTGCCGCTGCCGAATTCATTGTAAATTTGCTCCACATCTGCCACGGCTACATTAAATTTGCTGCTGTTTTCGTGATAGCTTTTCAGGCGGTTGGCTTCGGATAGAAAATTTTTCCCGGTGATAATGAGGTACTCGATGTTAGTAAGGCTCATCAGGTCCTTGCCGCCGCCGTACTGAACCTTGCCCACGAATTTCGGGAGGTAGGCAGCGCCTGCCTTGAAGGCTACAAACTCGTTCTGAAAATCATCCCGTACGGTATGGCCGAAGCGGAAATTCCCGCTGCCGGCGGCATTCAGCTTGCGCACAGGGTTTACATTGTCGGATACATCCCACACCTGCTCCAGCCCGCTATTTTCTGTGAAGCTGAATGTATATGTGCTCCCGGGATACTGATCAATGCTGTATTTCCTGAAGTTCATCTGGCTGCCGTTGAAGTTGAGATCCTGCGGATACATCACCTCGGCATAGTCGAAATAAAAGACGCCATTCGGGTTACCGGAAATATTCGGCACGGCGCTGAACTCCAGCGTGCTGCTACCGGGGGAGCTTAGTGTGCCGGTCTTTAGCATTTTGGAAAAATCGCTGCCGGACTGGTTTGCTACGCTCTGCGTGTATTTTGCTGAATTATTAATTGTGGTGGTGATGGAATTTCCCTGCGATTTATAGCCCACATAAGATGTCCTGTAATATACGGCATCCTCCTGCCTGAGGGGGGTTCTCAGCTTGAAACTTATTTTTTTCTCATTCCGCACCGCTTCCTCCACCCACACGCGGCCGAGGCGCATCAGGTTTAGTTTATCATTGTTTATAAACTGATAATCATCATAGCGTGTAATGTTCTCCCCGCCTGCGGGAGATTGTACTTCCGGAATTCTTTTTCCCGGGATGCCATCAAAACTGATAAAATAATAGGCTGCGTCCTCGTAGATGTTTTTTATATGGCGGGAGGCGTCGAACCTGGTCTCGGTGCGCGCAGCGGGGCTCTGGTTGCTGCTGTTTCTGTAAAGGTTGAAGGCATCCGGCCCCTGGGCGTAGAAGAGCGCATAATCCCCATCGTCCCACTTCCCGTCATCTTCCCCCACCACCTGTATCGCCGCCTCCTGCAGGGCGGGGTACTGGAAGTCCGCATTGTACTCCGGCAGCATCGCTCCGCCATTGCCGTAGATATGCAGGTTTTTAGGGTTTACGCTGTTGGCATTTATCCCCATTTCCTGAAGGAATTTTTTCGTGATTTTAAAAACCCCGCTTTTGTCAACCTTTATTTTGTAGAAAGTATTTTGGGATGCAAAAGGGTTGCCGTAGTCTACCTTGGCGCGCCCGGTCCCGAGCCGCTTTGCAGTTTCAGAATTTGCCGATTTGCTCTCATCTTTGTTTATTACAAATGACTTCAGGCGGAATGCCTGCCCGTTTTCAAATTTGTAGGTGGGTATCCTGATAATGGTCTCCGCGCTGCCCGCCGCTGCAAAAGTAGTGTATGGATAGATGCCGGCGGGCGCATCCCCGGATTCTTCTATCCGCAGGTCGTACACCTCTTCGGTTTTTTCCCAGACCGGGTTTTGCACCACAGGATTTTCTACTGCAGTCTTATAATTAAGATAAACATTGATGCCGTCGCTGTCGTAGCCTTCGTTTTTAAACTCGGGATAAGTTCTTTTAGTGCTGCCAAAATCGGCAATCCGTGGTTCCCCCCACTGAATTTCAACTTTTTGTGCCGCCAGGCTGCTGCCAAGAGCAAGGAGTAAAATACTAATAGGGCGCTTCCGCATCAGAGATAATTTTAAGGTTTCAAATTTAATGCAAAATAGTTTATACTGGGCTCAAAAATATTTGTTTCTTTAATCTTACCTGGAAAAACATCCAAATACTTTTTGTAGATTGGAGAAAATGCTTTTTCTTTGTACGCGAATTTTTCAAAACCGATCATGAAACGACCAAGGTTCTTAGCCGCCTTACTGATGACCTCCGCGATGCTGCTTACCGGCTGCGGAAATGTAAAAAGAGGCGGTGGTACTAAGCGCTTTACCAGCACGACAGGCTGGAAGCCAAACGATCAGAAAGGCTGGTTTTTCACCGGTAGGCAGCAAAAGGTAAAAGGCTGGCCGGGGATGGTATATGTAGAAGGTGGGACATTCACCATGGGGCTGGTTCAGGATGATGTAATGCACGACTGGAATAATACCCCGCGCAGAATGCAGGTGAGCTCATTTTTTATAGGAGAGGCGGAAATCACCAACTACGAATACCGTGAATATGTAACCTGGCTGAAGTATGTATTTCCACCAAGCGATCCGCAATTTAGGGACATCTACACCGGGGCGCTGCCGGATACCCTCGTATGGAACAATAAGCTCTCGAGGAATGATTTTGCAGAATCTTATTTCCGGGGTCCGGAGTTTGATTTTTATCCCGTAGTGGGCGTATCCTGGACGCAGGCAAACCGCTATTGCGACTGGCTGACCGATAGGGCAAACGAGAAAGCCCTTATGGACAAAGGCCTTATATCTAAAAATCTCTATTCTGATGCTGCCAACAACTCCGGGTATGCTTCTTTTACTTTGGATAAATATAAATCCAACGATCCGGAAATGCAGCAATACCTCAATACGCAGAGGATGCAGAAAAGTACCGGAATCCGTACCAATAACGAGCGGATCCGGGCTGCGAACATGAATTCCACTTCCGGCGCCGTTACAAAATTCCGACTGCCTACAGAGGTAGAGTGGGAATTCGCTGCGCTCGGCTTGCAGAAAAACCGCGACTATAACAACTACCTTGGCAAGGATCCAAAAATTCAGGATCTGCGCGGTAAAAAAGGGAGAACCAGAGGAATGTTCCTGGAAAACTTTAAATACGGCCGAGGTGACTATTCCGGTGTCGCAGGCTGGAAGAATGATGGCTCGCCCATTACCTCCGATGTACGCCAATATCCTTCCAACGACCTTGGAATCTACGGTATGTATGGAAATGTAGCAGAATGGACTGCCGATGTGTATCGCCCGATAATAGATGAAGAAGCAAGTGATTTTAACTACTACAGAGGGGCGAAGACCACTGAAATAGTAAGAAATGGCGACGGCTCATTGAAAAAAGTAGAAGCCGGCTCTGTTAAATTTGATACCCTAGCGGACGGGAGGCTTGTTTACCGGAATATGCCGGGGCAGTTTGAGCGCGAAGTAATTGCAGATAACAGTGACTTCCGGGATGGTGACTTTATGTCATCACTGGATGCGGGCTACGGACGCGAACCGGACAGTTCAGGGTCCTACAGCATGTACAATTCACCACGCACGAGATTCCGTGTGGATGAAAAAGGCCGCGTGATTCTGGAAAAAGATGAAAGGCAAAGGACTTCCGCAGTCTCTAACGAGTCCCGCGTTGTAAAAGGCGGCTCCTGGCAGGATACTGCTTACTGGCTGGATCCGGGGCAGCGCAGATTCAAAAATGAAAATAAAGCCTATGGTTGGATTGGCTTCCGCGTTGCGCAGGATGCTGCCAATGCAAAAGGAGGCAGGTCGAGGAGATAATATGAATTTTTTTCAGTAAAGCCTTCCCGTATTGGGAAGGTTTTTTATTTTTGAAAGATGAACATTTCGGATTTTTACCAGATTTTTCTAAAATCAAGCAACACCGTTATAGACAGCAGGAAGGTACAGCCAGGCGACATTTTCTTTGCTTTTTCCGGAGAAAATTTCAACGCTGCGCTGGCAGCAGAGCAGGCCATCGAGTCCGGCGCGATGGCAGCGATTGTTGAAGATAAAAATTATGAGAATCCCGACAAAAATATTTTTTACACTCCTTCCACATTAAAGTTTCTTCAGGAACTCGCAGTGCATCATAGAGAAAAATTAAACATCCCAATAATCGGGCTTACCGGAAGCAACGGCAAGACCACTACCAAAGAGCTCATCAGCGCAGTTTTGGCAGAAAAGTACAAAGTGCAGTTCACGCAGGGAAATTTAAACAATCATATCGGTGTGCCTCTTACGCTGCTTTCCGTAAAAGCCTTTCACGAAATTGCCGTGGTGGAAATGGGTGCTAATCATCAGAAGGAAATAGAATTTCTCTGCAGTATCGCCAGACCAGATTACGGATATATCACCAATTTCGGTAAGGCGCACCTGGAGGGATTTGGCGGATTTGAGGGCGTAATAAAAGGAAAATCTGAGCTTTATGATTTCCTGCTAAAAAACAGCAAAACAGTTTTGGTGAATGCTGCGGACCCATTGCAGGCAGAAAAAACTGAAAAATATCCGAAAACTATTACTTTCGGCACAGCCAATTCAGATTATGAATTTTCTCCCGCTGAAAAGGATAATTTCGTCGGGATCTGCTATCGCGATGTTTGCGCTATTTCCCACCTCACAGGTTCTTACAATTTTACGAACCTTTGCGCCGCTGCAGCTTTAGGATTGCATTTCGGCATTCCCTTTCACAAAATAAAAAATGCAGTTGAAAACTATAAACCTACCAATATGCGCTCGCAGGTTGTAGAAAAAGAAGGCAGAAAACTGCTGCTGGATACCTACAACGCCAACCCCAGCAGTATGGAGGCTTCCCTTCGGAATTTTGCTGACTTCAAAGGCACAAAAGCTGTGATTCTGGGAGATATGCTGGAGCTGGGCGCGGAAAGTAGGAGAGAGCACCAAGCTATTTTATACTTAGCTAAAACACTGAAATTCAATGAGATAATCACGGTAGGTGAAAATTTCCTTGAAGAAAACAGCGAGAATGCTTACCGAAACACCGAGCAACTCGCGGAGCATCTCAGAGAAAACCCGCCACAGTGGGAGAACATTCTGCTGAAAGGCTCCCGGGGAGTCGCGCTGGAAAAACTAATGGATGTATTGATTTAACCCCCGCAGCTCCTCAGGCCCTCTGCTCCCAAATAAAAGACCGCCAGCCAGGCAAGCCCTTTTACTGTGAAAAATACCAGACCACCGATGCCCACTCGTTTTAGCCAGGTTTTGCCTTTGTCGTTATTTTTAGTATTCATCATTATTTTTGCAAACATAATAAAAAGATATGACCGCCACCGTATTTGAAGATGAAAATCTGCGGCTCGTGGAGGAGATAGCAGGCCATCTATCTGCCGAAGGAATGAGCCCGGAAATTGTAAACGAGTACGAAGCTTCCGGGTTATATAAACTAAAAGTTTCCTTACTGGAGGAGTTCCGCGCTTTTGAAATTATTGATAAATTTTTAAACGATAATTTTCAGACTAAAACCCACGCGCTTGTCTGTGCAAAAAATGAGCAAGCAGATTTAATCTGGAAAATCCTTCAGCACGGAATCCGTCTGCGTGCCGAATCGGGAAGTGACCAATGGCAGGACGGCTATCCAAACCCTGAGGTGGTAGCCGATGATATTGCTAAAAACCAAGCCTTTTTGCTTTTAGAGAATGGAGTTGCTGTCGCTTATGCTGCATTAGTTCCCGCGCCGGACCCTAATTACGAATATATTTTCGGAGAATGGTTTTCTGATGGAAACTACATCGCGGTGCACAGGCTAGCGGTGGCAGAGGGGCAGCAGGGACGCGGCCTAGCCGGTATTTTCCTTAATATGGCTGAAGGTTATGCACTTGAAAATCAGTTTAAAAGCATAAGATTGGATACAAATTTTGATAATCTGGCAATGCTGAAAACCGCAGAAAAACTTGGATACAAATTTTGCGGGAAAGTGATGCAGAGAAGCGGGGAGCGCCTAGCATTTGAGAAACTGCTTTTAGCCGATTCCGATTTTTTAGGCTAAATTAGCGGGAAAAAAATTTTATGATTTCTGAAAAATTTTTGAAAAATCTGCAAAACGAATTGCAGAGCATTGATAACGACGGACTGTACAAAAGAGAGCGCATCATTACTTCGCAACAATCGGCGGAAATTGAAGCCAACGGAAAAACGCTGCTAAATTTCTGCGCCAATAATTATCTTGGCTTGGCGAATCATCCTGAAGTGATGAAGGCGTCGCAAGATATGATTCAGAAGCGTGGCTACGGGATGTCCTCCGTCCGCTTTATCTGCGGAACTCAGGACATCCACAAAGAATTGGAGGAAAAAATTTCCGACTTTTTGGGAATGGAAGACACGATTCTTTACGCGGCGTGCTTCGATGCAAACGGTGGCGTTTTCGAGCCGCTTTTCACGGCGGAAGATGCTATTATTTCCGACGAGCTCAATCACGCCTCCATCATCGATGGCGTAAGGCTCTGTAAAGCAGCGCGTTACAGATACAAAAACAATGATATGGAGGATTTGGAAGCGCAACTGAAGGCTGCTTCCAATCAGAACCACCGCTTTAAAATTATCGTGACTGACGGCGTTTTTTCAATGGATGGCATCGTTGCCAATCTGAAAGGCATTTGTGATTTGGCAGAAAAATACGATGCTCTGGTAATGGTGGATGATTCTCACGCCACAGGATTTATCGGGAAAACTGGTCGCGGAACGCACGAGGCAAATGATGTAATGGGCAGGGTGGATATCATCACTTCTACGCTGGGCAAAGCTTTGGGCGGTGCATTGGGCGGTTTTACTTCCGGCAAAAAGGAAATTATCGATATGCTTCGGCAAAGGTCTCGGCCTTATCTTTTTTCGAATTCTTTGGCGCCAGGAATTGTGGGTGCGGCGATGAAAGTTCTCGACCTGGTTTCTGCGGATACTTCGCTGAGAGACAGCGTGATGGAAAATGCGGAATATTTCCGTAATGAGATGAAAGTCAAGGGTTTCGACATTCCGGATGGCGATGCGGCAATTGTTCCCGTGATGCTTTACGACGCACCTTTAGCGCAAAAAATGGCTGAAATGCTGATGGACGAAGGCATCTATGTCATCGGGTTTTTCTACCCGGTTGTTCCGAAAGGCAAGGCAAGAATCAGGGTGCAGCTTTCGGCGGCGCACACCAAAGAGCAGCTGGACAGGGCTATTGCAGGCTTCGAAAAAGTAGGGAAGGAATTGGGCGTAATTTAATTTTAACATAAATTTTAGCAAAATCCTTCAGAGATGAAGGATTTTGCTATTTCAGAAATGTTTTCAAGACAGGAAGCGCAGCAGCTGAAAACGGAATTCTGGACGATTTTCGGAAAGGCTTTTCCGAGAAAATGGCTGCTGTACGACACGAAGATTAAGGATTTTTCATTTAAATTTTTTGCCGATAACAAAAAGGCGGAAGTTTCCTTGGAAATTGAAATGAAGGACGAAGCCTTACGCAAAGCCTATTACGATAAAATTTGGTCGCTGGAAAATATGCTTGCCGATTATGTTGGCGATTTTCAGAAGAATGAATTTTACACTTTGGAAAACGGCAAAACGATTTCCAGATTTTGGGTGGAAAAGCACGGCGTATCCATCTACAATAAAGATAGCTGGCGAGAAATCTTCGAATTTTTCGTTGAGAAAATGGACGGTTTCGAAAGATTTTTCTACGAATTTGAAGATTTTATTAAGGATGTTGATGTGTAAAATTACCGGGAAAATTTTCTTCGGAAATAAAACAAACTTGCGCCGAAGATTCCTATCACAAACAGCGGCAGCAACAAATTCAGCCATTGCCAAAACGCCCTTTCCTCGCTGATTCTTCTGCGGTCCAAGAGCCGTGCCTCAATATTGCGGTTCCGCAAATCAATCAAGTTGGCATCGTCCAAAAGCCAATCCAAAGCATTGCGCAAAAACTGCTCGTTCCCGAACTGCTCATTTGTTAACACATCCATTCCCAAAGGCAAAGCTTCGCCGCGCACCATTTTGTTCCTGCCCACATCACCGTCCGCAATTACAATCATCCTGTTTTCAGGGCTTTTCGCAGAAAAGTTCGGGAAAGTATTGCGCTGCATTCTCGTAGCATAGGCAGAAGGAAATTGGCCTTCCAATGCCACAGCATAGATTTTCGGCGTGCTCGGTTTTTCATTCATTCCCAAAGAATCCACGCTGGCAATTTCCTTCAGATCCACAAAATTCGGCACCTGTTTCAGCGTCGTTCTGTCGGACGATTCATACAGCACCCGCGTTTTTATCCCCGGTCTTCCAAGCGTATCGATGGAAGTTGGGAACTCAAATTTCACAGGGTTGATGTTTCGCGTGATTGGGTGGTTGGCTTCGTCGATGCCCAGCGTAAAATAAGGCCACGGCAAACTCATATATTGCGGATTGCCGCTGATTTCGCCGGTTACCAAGCGTAGTAATGCGAATTTTTTAAAATCTTTTACCAAAGACGGATTTATTCGCAATCCATAATTGAAGAAAAAATCGCCAAGATTCAGGTCTATCGGCATCGCCACCATTTTCTTCGAGCGCATCAGCGTATCCATCTCAGCATTCACCGCATCCAGCATCCACAGCGTTTTTCCGCCCTTCATTATGTATTGGTCCAGCAGCAGTTTTTCGTCATCGCTAAAGGCTTTCCGCGGTTTTGCAATTACCAGTGCCTGCGTTCTTGCAAGGTTCGGGAAATCATCCAAAGTCAGTTCCTGAAGGTTTTTCGGGATGATGGGAAAGGCGTTGTAATTTTCCGTTGCCATTTCCATAAAACCCTGGAATTCATCCGGCCGAAGTTCATCGTGGTTTACGAGGATGCCGATGTTTTTCCGTTCAGTTCGCGCCACATTTTTTATCGCGGAAATCAGGCTGTATTCCAAATTCTCGATCGAGCGGTTCAGCTGTTCATCGGCGTTTACATTCTGCTGCTGAGAAATCAGCGGCACGGAAATTCCTCTGCCTTCGTACTTGACAACGGCATAGGGGAAGAGTACAATCTGCGAAATCCTGCCGTCCCGCACATCTGGGAGCACCGATGGCTGCATCCCCATCGCCATCAGCGTGTCTTTGGACATTTTATTTTTTACAGGATCAGTAAATTTAAAACTGATATTGGGATTAATTCTTCGGAATTCTTCCAGCATAAATTTTGTCTCCGACTGCAGTTGCTTGAAGTTGGCAGGGAAATCGCCTTCGAGATAAACTTCGAACCGAAGAGGATGTTTAATCTGTGTTAAAATATTTTCGGATGTATCGGAGAGCGTGTACCGCCGGTCTGCCGTGAGGTCCAGACGGAATTTAAAAACCCCAGCCGCTCCCAGCAGGGAGATCAGGATTAAAAAAATATAAGGTAGGGTAGTTTTCTTCATTTTTTTCTTTTCAAAATCCAGCCTGCCAGAAGGAGGTTCAGCAAAATCATCAGTACAAAGTAGAAGAGGTCTCTGCTGTCGATCAGCCCCCTGGTAAATCCTTGAAAATGATAATAAAAACCCAGGTTCCGCAGGAAAAAATCCGCACTTCCTAGCAGCGAAAAATTGGCGAGCTGCTCGATCCCGAAATACATCGTAAAGCATAGCAGAAGCCCGAGGAGGTAGGCTAAGACCTGGCTGGAGGAGAGCGCGGAGCAAAGGATGCCAAGCGCAGAAAAGGCGCCGGTAAGGAGCGTGAGCCCTAAATAGCTGCCAAATGTAGCGCCAAAATCCCAGTTGCCATTGGGGATGCCCAAAAAATGGATAGTGCAAAGGTGCATTAGGGAGGGTAGGAGGCACAGAAGCCCTATGAGCCAAACGGCGAGAAATTTACCCAGAACAATGTCCGACAGTTTCACGGGCAAAGTGAAAAGGAACTGAAGCGTGCCGGTTTGCTGCTCCTCCGCGATGCTGCGCATAGTAAGTGCGGGAATTACAAACATCAAAATCCAGGGGGCAAGCACGAAATAGCTTTGCAGAGAGGCTGCCCCGATATCCAGAAGGTTGAAATCATTACTGAAGAAAAAAAGGAACGCGGCACTCACGAGGCTGAACGCAGCAAAGGCCGTCCACGCCGTGTAGCTGCCCAGATAGTTCCACAATTCTTTTTTAAAAATTGGCTTCATCAGCTATTGGATTTATTTTTTCTTCGGTTTACAAGCCGCACGGTTGCCATTATAAGAACCACAAAGCCCGCAAAACCCAGGAGGAGCTGCCACCAGTGCTCAAGTGCCAGATTCTTGAGAATCACCGTGAAAACCACAGCGAAGAGAATCAGGGTTGCAAATTCGTTTGCCATACGCAGTTTCAGGTTGTCTTTAGGCAGGTTTTCTCCGTTTAAATTTTTTATGAGCCGTACCATCTTCCAGCACCAAGCGTGGTAGGCTGCGAGGGCAAGCAGGAATGTAAGTTTCAAATGAAACCACGGCACGGAAAGCAAGCCTGGATTCATCACAATCATTACGATACCGAAGGCGAGCATAAGTACTCCTGCTGGCAGCGTGATGATGTTCCAGAGGCGTGCTGCCATGAAATTGTATTGTTCGCGGAGGATTTTCCGGCGGGTTTCGTCAAAATCATCGGTATCCTTATAGTAGACAATAAGACGCACTAGATAGAAGATCCCTGCGAAATAGCTGACCATAAAAATGATGTGCAAGGCTTTGATAACGGAGTAGGCCATCTGTTTTCCTGCTAATATATAATTGTGTATTTGTGTAATTATTTATACCAAAAAATTTACTCGTCAAAGAATTCAATATAAACCTTTTCGCCCACATTCATCCCGAAGAGTGTTTTGGCGCCGTTATTTTTATTCCCGCGGTAAATTACCAGCTCCAGAAGATTTTCTTCATTGAAAACCGCTACGGACTTCCCGTGATAGTCGGATTCATTCGCCCAGTCCTTTACAAACTCCGTGTGGTGGTTGTAGATGGAGGTAAGCGCGAGGTTGCGGAATTTCACGATATACCGCGCGTGGCCGGCAAGTTTGTTAATAAAAAACTTCTTGCTGATATTGCTCACCAGATTCCCGAAATTATCTATGTACATTACCTCGCCCACTATCATCTTTTCCGCACCCGTGTATACGGCACGCTGGAAGGAGAGGATTTTCGGGTCATCGATCTGGCGGCCTATCACCTCCGGCACACCGCCGTGCGAGAGGTGTACCGCAGCAGGCGCAAGTATGTCCGTAGCCACGGATTTCAGCTCTTCATCGAAGCGCTTCAGGGTGATTTCGTGCACGCTTTCGGGATTAATATCAAAAAAAATGAGGCTTAGCAGGCCGTTGTCCGCAGCTACGAAATAATGCCCGTCCGCGCTGTACACAATGCTCCGCACCTCCTTCCGGTAGAAGCTGTCCACCGCAATCAGGTGTACGGTACCCTTGGGGAAGTACCGGTAGGCATTGTGGATGATGTAGGATGCCTGCCGGAGGTTGTATGCCTCGATCTCGTGGGAGATATCGGCGATCACTGCCTGCGGGCTTTGGGAAAGTATCGCCCCCTTCACGGCAGCCGTGCGGTAGTCTGTAAGGCCGAAATCTGAGGTAAGGGTAATCACAGGCATTTTGCAAAAATAAGAAAGATAGGATAAAATTTACAGAAAATTTAAAATTGCCGTTTTTAGAAAAATTTCTAATTTTAGG
Source organism: Cruoricaptor ignavus (assembly GCF_014961145.1). Lineage (NCBI taxonomy): Bacteria > Pseudomonadati > Bacteroidota > Flavobacteriia > Flavobacteriales > Weeksellaceae > Cruoricaptor > Cruoricaptor ignavus. Next base: position 469,546 of record NZ_CP063145.1, on the reverse strand, counting down.
AGCTGAAATTTCTAAAATCTTTTAATGTTTGAACTGAATTATGAACTCTCCGGCATAGACACTAAAATATTCTACGGCGTTCAGAACCAGAATTTTAACAAGATAAAATCTGCCTTCCCCACGCTGAAAATTACAGGAAGAGATCATTACATTTTCGCGATGGGCAACCGTGAAACGCTTGATATCCTTGAGAAAAAGCTGAACGATATCGTGAACTTCATCTCAAAAAACAACAGCATCAGCTTAAAAGACATAGAAAATATTCTTAGCATAAAAGATGAATTCGAAAAGCAGCTGGTGTTCGATCAGGATATCATCGTAAAGGGCGTCAACGGCAAAGTCATCAAAGCAAAAACCACCAACCTGAAAAAACTCGTTCGCGAGAGCGAAAGGCGCGATATGGTTTTCGCAATAGGGCCTGCGGGAACGGGAAAAACCTACACCAGCGTGGCACTTGCCGTGCGCGCGCTGAAGGAAAAGGAGGTGAAGCGCATCATCCTTACCCGGCCGGCGGTGGAGGCGGGGGAGAGCCTAGGCTTTCTGCCCGGCGACCTAAAAGAGAAGCTGGACCCGTACCTGCAGCCCCTTTATGATGCGCTCCGCGATATGATACCCCACGAGAAGCTGGAGGGCTACATCGAGAAAAAGGTGATAGAAGTGGCGCCGCTTGCCTTTATGCGCGGTCGCACGCTGGATGAGGCTTTCGTAATACTGGACGAGGCGCAGAATACCACGCATTCCCAGATGAAGATGTTCCTCACGAGGATGGGGATGAATGCGAAGTTCATCATCACCGGGGACCCGAGCCAGATAGACCTTCCGCCAAAACAGAGCTCCGGGCTGAAGGAAGCGATGCGCATCCTGAAAGATGTGGAAGAGATTGGCTTCGTTCACCTTACGGAAGGCGATGTAGTGCGCCACCCGGTGGTGAAGAAGATTATTTCTGCCTACAATATAGAAGAGAAGAGGCTGAGAGAAGAGTAGTAGTATGCAATTTTTTATGATTTTTTTAATTTTTTTTAAACAGAATATTTGCAGAAAGAATATTTGTTTGTAGATTTGCGCTGTAAAAATATTTAAACTATGAAAAAATTATTAGTAGCTGGTGCTCTGGCACTTATGGGAACTGCAGCTAATGCGCAGCTTCAGCAAGGTAACTGGACTGTAGGTTCTGACTTGGTAAACATGAGATTTACTAATGGTTTCGCATTAAGTCTTCAGCCGAGAGCTGCTTATTTCATTCAGGACAGATGGGCAGTTGGTGCTCATGTAGGTGTGGATGTACAAAAAGTAAATGGTGAAAGCGACACTCAGACCAACTGGGAAATTGCGCCATTCACCCGTTATTACTTTACTAGCAGCCAGATTGACTCTATGTTGAGAAACGGAGCTTTCTTCGGTGAAGCGCTAATAGGTGTGGGCGGTGTAAACAGCTCCGGCGGCGACACTACAAATGGTTTCGTATACGGTATTGGTGCTGGTTATTCTTATTTCATCACTGAGAATGTGAGTGTAGAAGGTCTTCTAAAATTTAGAGGAATCACAGGTGGAGGTAATGATTCTGACAACAATGATGTTTTCCTTGGTGTAGGTTTCAGCATCTACCTGCCTTCTGCTAAGGTTCGCCAGGTTGCAAACGACAGACAGTAATTTTTACTCTTAAAAAACAAAAATCCCGATATTTTTATCGGGATTATTTTTTGCCATAAAGTTAAATTTTATCGTCCGAACAGATTGCCCATTCCTGGCATTCCGCCCGGCATATTGCCCATTTTGCTCATCATCTGCATCATCTGCTTGCCCTGCGGTCCCTGCATCATCTTCATCACTTTTCCCATCTGGTCAAATTGCTTCATCAGTTGGTTCACCTCTTCCAGCTTTCTGCCGGAACCTTTCGCAATTCTGGCTTTCCGCTGGGTGTTGATGATGGAAGGCTTTCGGCGCTCTTCCGGCGTCATTGAATAGATGATGGCCTCGATGTGCTTGAACGCATCATCCGAAATATCCACATCCTTGATGGCCTTGCCAACGCCCGGAATCATTCCCATCAAATCCTTCATATTTCCCATTTTTTTGATTTGATGAATCTGCTTCAGGAAATCGTCAAAACCAAATTCATTCTTCGCGATTTTCTTGTTGAGCTTCCGCGCTTCTTCCTCGTCGAATTGTTCCTGAGCCCTTTCCACAAGGGAAACCACATCGCCCATTCCCAAAATCCTGTCCGCCATTCTATCGGGATAGAACAAGTCGAGCGCTTCCATTTTTTCACCGGTGGAGATAAACTTTATAGGCTTTTCCACCACGGAACGAATGGTGAGCGCAGCACCGCCCCTTGTATCGCCATCCAACTTCGTAAGTACCACGCCGTCGAAGTTCAGCGCATCGTTAAAGGCTTTAGCGGTGTTCACGGCATCCTGCCCAGTCATTGAATCTACCACGAAAAGCGTTTCCTGCGGTTTGATGAAATAATGAATCGACTTGATTTCGTTCATCATCTGCTCGTCCACGGCAAGCCGCCCTGCCGTATCCACAATCACGGTATCGTGGCCGTTTTTCCTGGCGTACTCAATGGCGTTGGCTGCAATCATCGATGGATTTGTGGCGCCTTCTTCCGTATAAACCGGGATATTAATCTGATTGCCAAGCACTTTGAGCTGATCCACAGCTGCAGGCCGGTAAACATCGCAGGCTACCAGCAGCGGTTTTTTATTTCTTTTTTGTTTTAGGTAATTGGCTAATTTTCCTGAAAAAGTAGTCTTTCCCGAACCTTGAAGTCCGGCAATCAGGATTACCGTAGGTTTTCCGGAAAGGTTGATACCTTCCTGGGTACCGCCCATCAAATCCACCAGTTCATCGTGGACGATTTTCGTCATCAGTTGTCCCGGCGTCAAAGATGTCAACACATTTTGGCCAATGGCCTTATCCTGAACTCTTTTGGTAAGGTCTTTCGCCACTTTGTAATTCACATCGGCATCCACCAAGGCACGGCGGATTTCCTTCACGGTTTCTGCCACATTGATTTCGGTAATTTTTCCGCGGCCAGAAATATTGTGCAGCGCCTTATCGAGTTTATCCTGTAAGCTATCGAACATAGAAAATTAAAATAATTGCAAAAATACAAATAGCCGCCAAGCTTTCAAAATGTGAAAAAATGAAATACTTTTGCGGAATGGTCTACCGCAAAAAAACACTGCTTTCTGCCTCGCTGGGTTTTTTAGCCGTGGCAGGCGGGATGTTTGCCTTGCAGTGGCTGGTCTGCGCATTTGGCTGGCTGTGCCTGGGCTATCGTGTGCACATCCTGATTTTCTTTTTATCGCTGCTCCTCTGCGCCACCTGCGGCGCGGCATACCTCCTGAAAGTAAAGGAAATAGGTTTCATCTATCTTGCTTTTATTATTGTAAAAATGTTTGCGCTGGGCTTTATCACCGTATATTACTCAGAGTTTAGGGAAAATGTAATCGCATATTTCGTGCTGATATGGCTTTACATTGCCGCTGATTTGCTTTTTACGGTAAAATTGTTGAGAGAATAAGATTTTTATCATACAAAAGTGGCTGGAAAATATACTACTGAACAGATAATTTTTATATTTTTGCAAACACTAAGAATTAAGAGTGTTCTGATGAATTTCAAGAAACTGTTTACGCTGGCGCTGTCTTTTATCTTCGTCCTATGTTTTTCTCAGCAAGATGCTGCCCATGCTGCAGATGCTGGTGAGGAGAGGTATGACCCTGTGCCGTTCATTATGCACCATATTTCTGATTCGCATCAGTGGCATCTTTGGGGCGAGGGCGAAAACAGTGTAGGCTTCAGCCTTCCGGTAATCCTTCTTGATGACGGGCTTCATGTTTTCAGCTCTTCTAAATTTGGCCATCACGAAGACCAGGTGGCGGAGAGCAACGGCAAATATTTCAAAATCGACCATGGGAAGATATATGAGTCTGATGCCCAGGGAAATATCAAAAAGGATAATATACCGCTGGATTTTTCTATAACAAAAGTGGTGGCACAAATGCTTATAGGGGCGCTGATACTCTTACTACTAGGTTTTGCCGCTGCAGCTTCTTACAAAAAATCTGCTGTGCCTAGCGGTGTTGCTAAATTTTTAGAGCCGATAATCGTTTTCGTCCGTGATGATATTGCTTTCCAGAACATAGGATCACTTTATTATAAAAAATACACTCCGTACCTTGTTACATTATTCCTCTTTATATGGATTCTCAACATCCTGGGTCTTATACCTGGTGCGGCAAATACCACGGGGAATATAGCATTCACTTTTACACTGGCGCTTTTCACGATGCTCGTGGTGAATTTCAGCGGGAAGAAAACCTACTGGCAGCATATGTTTGACCCGCTTGGTAACAATATGCCGTTTGGCGGAAAAATTCTGATTTATCTGATTCTCGTTCCGGTCGAGCTTCTCAGCATCATTACGCGGCCTTTTGCTCTTATGATCCGTCTTTTTGCTAATATGACGGCGGGGCATATCATCATCATGGCGCTCATTTCCCTGATTTTCATAATGCAAACTTATTATGTAACGCCGGTGTCTCTAGGTCTTGCGCTTTTTATCTACATACTAGAGGTGCTGGTGGCTGCGCTGCAGGCATACATATTTACAATGCTTACCGCGCTTTTCATAGGATCAGCGGTAGAAGAGCCTCATCATGATCATTAAAAAACAAATTTATAAGAACTAATATTTTAAATTTTTTGTTATGGTAGTAGCAGGTAGTATTGCCGCTTTGGGAGCTGGTCTTGCAGTTCTTGGCGTTGGTCTCGGAATCGGAAGAATCGGTGGCGCTGCGATGGATGGCATCGCAAGACAACCGGAGCAATCAGGTAAAATCCAAACTGCGATGATTATTTCGGCTGCCCTTATTGAAGGTGCCGGGCTTTTCGGAATCGTAGTTGCTCTTCTGGGTAACGGCTAACAACCCTAAGGGATTCTGCAGACGGTTGGTTTGCGGAATCCCTTTTAATCCTAAAACAAAGAATTAATTCGTATATATGGACTTATTAACACCATCGATCGGTAATATTTTCTGGACTTCCGTAGTCTTCCTTATGCTGCTTTTCATTCTAGGTAAATATGCCTGGAGGCCAATACTTTCGGCAGTGGGGCAGAGAGAAAAGGACATCCAGGACGCACTGAATCAGGCGCAGCTTGCAAGAAAAGAAATTGAAGACTTGAAAGCTGATAACGAAAGAATACTTCGCGAGGCGAAACTGGAGCGAGACGCTATCCTAAATGATGCCAGAAAGATTCGTGAAAATATGATTGCCGAAGCGAGAGATACTGCAAAACAAGAAGGAGATAAAATGATTGAATCTGCGAGAATAAGCATTCAGAATGAAAAGGCTGCAGCTATGAAGGAGGTGAAATCACAGATCGGAGCCTTATCCGTAAGTATTGCGGAGCAGATTCTTAAACAGAAACTGGATGCCAGCGAGGCTCAGAATGCCCTCGTTGAAAATTATCTTGCACAAAATAACCTTAATTAAAAATGCGTTCTACAAAGGTATCAAGAAGGTACGCGCAGGGCTTGCTGGAATTTACTGAACAGGAGAATACCACTGCGGCTGTGCTTGGGGAGATGAAGGAAGTCGTTAATATTTTTAAAAAATCCCCGGACTTAGCTGTGTTTATGCAGACTCCATTTATAGATGCCAAAAAGAAATCGGCTGCCGCTTCGCAGATATTTGCAAGGTTTTCACCTGTTGTGCAACGGTTTATAGATTTGGTAATCCGGCAGGGCAGGGAATCCCAAATTAAAAATATTGCGGAAACCTATATAGAAAAAGTGGAGGAAATGCAAGGAGTCCAGCGCATTACGCTTACCAGCGCGGTACCTTTATCCCAAGAAAATATTAAAAAGATTCTCAACACTTCAGCACTCGTCAATAATCCAGAGAATGCGGAAGTAACACTGAATGTTGATAAAGATATCATCGGGGGTTATATTCTTCGAGCTGGGGATTTGCAGGTGGATGCCTCAGTAAAATCAAAATTGAACAAGATAAAAAAAGAATTTTCACAATAAAAATATACCATTATAATGGCAGAAATAAATCCGGCAGAAGTATCAGCGATACTGAAGCAGCAATTAGCAAATTTTGATACGCAGTCTGATGTAGAAGAAGTTGGCACCGTACTAATGATCGGCGACGGTATCGCAAGGGTATACGGACTCACACATGTGCAGTATGGTGAGCTGGTGAGGTTCGAGTCTGGTGTGGAAGGTATCGTACTAAACCTTGAAGAAGACAATGTTGGCGTTGCGCTTCTTGGCGAATCGAAAATGGTAAAAGAAGGAGATACAGTGCGCAGAACACGCTCTATCTCCTCCATCAAAGTAGGGGAAGGATTGCTCGGCAGAGTAGTAGATACCCTTGGGAACCCGATCGACGGTAAAGGCCCAATCACGGGGGAACTTTATGATATGCCGCTTGAAAGAAAGGCCCCTGGTGTAATTTTCAGGCAGCCTGTGAATGAGCCATTGCAGACCGGAATTGTTGCTATTGACTCCATGATTCCCGTTGGCCGCGGCCAGAGAGAGCTTATCATCGGTGACCGCCAGACTGGTAAGACAACCGTTGCCATTGATACCATACTTAACCAAAAAGAATTTTACGATGCCGGCCAGCCTGTGTTTTGTATCTATGTTGCAGTAGGGCAGAAGGGGTCTACCGTGGCACAGATCGTACAAACACTTGCTGATAAAGGCGCGCTGGCATACACCGTGGTGGTAGCTGCAAATGCTTCCGACCCTACGCCAATGCAGGTATATGCGCCTATGGCGGGAGCTTCGATCGGGGAATATTTCCGCGACACCGGCCGGCCAGCACTTATCGTTTACGATGACCTATCTAAGCAGGCGGTAGCCTACAGGGAACTGTCACTGCTTTTGAGGAGACCTCCGGGCCGTGAGGCGTATCCTGGTGATGTTTTCTACCTACATTCCCGGCTTCTGGAGCGTGCAGCGAAAATCATTGCAGATGATGATATCGCAAAACAGATGAACGATCTACCCGAGTCTCTGAAACCTGTGGTAAAAGGCGGGGGATCACTTACTGCACTGCCAATTATCGAGACACAGGCGGGCGATGTTTCTGCATATATTCCGACGAATGTGATTTCCATTACTGATGGGCAGATTTTCCTTGAATCTGACTTGTTCAACTCTGGTGTTCGTCCGGCAATTAATGTGGGTATTTCCGTTTCCCGCGTAGGCGGTAATGCTCAGATTAAATCTATGAAGAAAGTTTCTGGTACGCTGAAGCTGGATCAGGCGCAGTACAAAGAGCTTGAAGCTTTTGCGAAATTCGGTTCAGATTTGGACGCATCCACACTTGCCGTTATTACCAAGGGTGAAAAAAATGTTGAGCTGCTGAAACAACCGGTGAACTCGCCGCTGCCGGTGGAGAATCAGGTGGCGATGATTTATGCAGGTACAGAAAACCTTCTGAAAAATGTACCTGTAAATAAAGTTAAGGAGTTTCAAAAAGATTATGTTGAACTATTGAAAGCGCAGCATCCGGAAACTATGAGTGCCATAAAATCCGGCAAGATTGATGACAGCATTACAGCCGTACTTAAAAGCGCTGCCAATGATGTGGCTTCAAAATATAATTAATCACAGGTTTAGCAAACTTTATTTTTAACCAAAGAGTAAATGGCTAATTTAAAGGAAATCCGCGGCAGAATTGCTTCCATAGCTTCTACAATGCAGATTACGAGTGCCATGAAGATGGTATCTGCAGCAAAACTGAAGAAAGCGCAGGATGCAGTGACGATGCTCCGGCCTTATTCAGAGAAACTACAGGAATTGATAGAGAGAGCAAGCGCTTCTCTTCCCGAAGAAAACACGCCTGTTTATGCAAGACAGCGCGATGTTCAGAAGGTACTGTATATTGCTATCACCTCCAATCGTGGACTGGCAGGCGTCTTCAACTCTGCGGTGGTGAAGGAACTTAACCAGAATCTTAATAAAGTAGGAGGAGACGCTGCTGATATCATCACCATTGGAAAAAAAGTTTATGATGCCGTGCGGAGAAGCAGAGGGGTACCTCAAAATGCGAGTGACCTTTACGATAATCTGTCCTTTTCGAAGGTTTCGAAACTGACATCCTCAGTGATGCGTGATTTTAGAGAGGGTAAGTATGATGAAGTTTACCTGGTTTATAATAAATTTATCAACGCTGCGACGCAGGAGGTAGTTACAGAGCAGCTTCTGCCAATCCGTATGCCGGAAAAAATGGATGAAAATTCTGAATCAGATTATATTTTCGAGCCAGACCGCGATGAATTACTTGAAACACTGATACCTAAGTCTATAAAAACTCAGGTTTTTAGGGCCGTACTGGATTCGCTTGCTTCCGAACACGGTGCGCGGATGACCGCTATGCACAAGGCTACGGATAACGCCAAGGCATTACGCAGCGAACTGGTAATTTATTATAACAAGGCGCGCCAGGCTGCGATTACTAATGAAATTCTCGAGATTGTTTCCGGCGCGGAAGCACTAAAAAATTCCTAAGATATTTATTTGCTGAAAAAAAGCTGCTAATAGAGCAGCTTTTTTTGTGAGTAGGAAGATTAGAAATTATCTTATCTTTGCCCAATATTCCAAATCTTAAATGGATTCCGATTTATTTAAAATCCTGATTGCCATCTTTTTAGTTTGCCTGAACGGGTTTTTCGTTGCTGCAGAATTTTCCATCGTAAAAGTGCGCTATTCGCAAATTCAGCTAAAGGCTGATGAAGGCGATGCGGTGGCAAAAAGAGCAATAGAAATCATAAAAAATCTTGACTCGTACCTTTCTGCAACCCAATTGGGGATTACCCTTGCTTCCCTCGCGCTCGGCTGGGTGGGAGAGAGCGCCCTCCACCATATTATTGAAGGAATTTTTGCAAACTTTGGTGTTGAAACCGATGGAGCAACGATCACCACCATTTCTGTAGTCCTTAGTTTCCTGATTATCACGGTAATGCATATTGTATTTGGAGAACTGGTACCAAAATCCATAGCCATACGCAAGGCAGAAAATACGGTAATGCTTATTTCTACGCCTTTGATGCTTTTCTATAATATTTTCCGTCCGTTTATCTGGTCTATGAACGGAATTTCCAATGCCTTCCTTAGGCTTATTAAAATAGATCCGGCAAGCGAACAGGATATACACTCCACAGAAGAATTACAACTTTTGGTAAAACAAAGTGCGGATTCAGGACAAATTGAAGAAGAAAATTACGAAATCATTAAAAATGCATTTGATTTCACAGACCATACCGCTAAGCAAATTATGGTACCGAGACAGAATATCATTTCCATCGATATTGAAGATACTGTTGAGGCAATAATGGAGGTGATGATGGAAAGCGGCTACTCACGCATACCTGTGTACGAGGACTCTATCGATAATGTGATAGGCGTGCTTTATACAAAAGAAATAATTCGGGAATTCATAAAATGCAAGGGAAAATTATCCCATGAGGATTTACGGGCCTTAATGCGGGAGGCGTTTTTTGTGGTTGGCAGTAAAAAAATCTCAGATTTGCTTAAAGTTTTCCAGCAGAAGAAGCAGCACCTTGCTATTGTGATTGATGAATTTGGCGGTACGGAAGGCCTTATCACTCTCGAAGATATCCTGGAGGAATTGGTGGGAGAAATTCAGGACGAGGAAGACGAGGAAGACAGCATAGTGAGCAAAATGGGAGAAAATGTTTACTGGGTGCAGTCTACAGGAAATCTGGAAGAGATCAATGACCAGCTGCCGAAGGCATTCCCGCTTTCTGAAGAGGGAGATTATCAGACGCTCTCCGGATTCATTATGCATGAGCTCGCTGATTTGCCGGAAGAAAATCAAGAGTTCTCTCTGCAAAATTACGATTTTAAAATTCTGAAAATGAATAACAAAAGCGTAGAACTTGTGGAGCTTATTTACAAACCAGTTACAGAATTGGAAGAAGGCTCAGAAGGTTTCATCAAGCTTTAAAAATTAATGAAAATTTTAGAAAAATATAACGAAATTCCGTCCCGTGAATATGAAGAAGATATTCTCGTGGAAGAGATCCTTACTGACTCTCATAGACTAGTGCTCCATAATGATGATTTTAATACTTTCGATTTCGTAATCGAATGCCTCATCGAAATTTGCGGCCATACAGAAGAGCAAGCACAACAGTGCACTTTGCTTGTACATTTTAAAGGCAAATGTACAGTAAAGACTGGTCCAACCGATATACTTATTCCTATGCATGAAAAACTGATTTCTCGGGGGCTTACTTCGGAAATAGTTTAATCTTTTGCTCAGATTCACTCTATTTAACATAATATAAATTATAGGAATTTTTAATTGACCGTTTCCCAAATCAAAACTCTTTTTCGCGACGAAATTTCCGAGATCTATTCGGATACAGAAATTTCTTTTCTGTTTAAAATTTTTGCGGAAAAGTTTTTGGCGATGGATCTTACGGAAATTCGGAATGATAATTTTGTTCCTGATGATGAGCTTCTGAAAATTTTTCTGGATAAAACTCAGCAACTAAAATCCGGCAAACCTTATCAGCAGATTCTCGGCGAAACGGAATTTTTTGGTTTGAATTTTTTCGTCAATGAAAATGTCCTGATTCCACGGCCTGAAACCGAAGAATTAATGGAAATTGCTATTCAAAGAATTCGGACAGTTCGCCAAAATTCGCGAGATTTAAAAATATTGGATATTGGCACAGGCAGCGGAATTATTCCAGTCATCCTGAAAAAGAATTTCCCGGAAGCTGAAGTTTTCAGCGTTGATATTTCTGCAAAAGCCCTGGAAATTGCGCAGAAAAATGCTGAATATCATCAAACAGGAATTCATTTTATTCACGATGATTTTCTCACGATGAATTTCAGCGAAAAATTCAGCCAAAAGTTTGGCATCATTATTTCAAATCCGCCGTACATCGGTCAAAACGAATGGTCGGAAATTTCAGAATCCGTAAAAAATTTCGAACCAAATATCGCGCTGTTTTCACCTGTTTCAGATGCGCTCATTTTCTACAGAAAAATCGCTGATTTTGCCTGTAAATATTTGATTTCCAATGGTTTAGTCTTGTTAGAAATCAATCAGAAGTTCGGTAATGAAACCTTGGCATTATTTCAAAATTTCCGTAGGAAAGAATTGCTGAAAGACCTTTCTGGAAACCACAGATTTATCATTGCCCAAAAGTGAATTCCCCTTTATTTTCGGCGCTTCACGAAAATCATATAGGCGATGTAAAACAGCGGTAAGGCCATTACCAAAAGCTGCAGGATGTTCTGCATTGCGAGCTGTGGCGCCAATATGATTGCGCACAAAAGTCCGACCGCTGCGCCGCCTAAGTGCGCTGAATGTCCTATATTGTCGTACTGCCGTGGATTGAGCATCATATATGCTGAGTACGCGAAGTAAAGCAGCCCGAAAATGTAGCCTGGCACAGGAATCGGGATGAACATAATGTAGATGCCGATGTGCGGATAAAGCGCGATGCTGGCGAAGAGAATGCCTGAAACGCCGCCGCTTGCACCGATTGCCGAATAATGGCCCTGATCTTTGTACACCAAAAGTGAGAAGAGATTTCCCGCCAGAACGGAACCGAAATATATGAGCAAAAATGTGATGCTGCCGAAAACTTCCAAGACGATGGGCGCAAAGAAATACAGCGTTAACATATTGAAAATCAGGTGCATCCAATCGGCGTGAAGGAATCCGGATGAAATCAGGCGGATGAAATCGCCCCGCTTTACTGCGCCCACATTGAACATATATCTCTCGAAAAGTGCGCGGTTCTGAAAGCCAATGAATGAAATGATTGCAGTCACAGCAATTACCGCAGTTATCGGTGAAATTTCCATATTTTATTCGTCAAAAAGATTTCCAATCACACCTTCCTCAGGCATTGCACCACTGCCCTTTTCATCATGGTCGATGAAGGAAATGTGGTCCTCAGCCTGCTCCACCTCGTCAAAACCTGGATTTTCTTCTGGTTCAGGAATTGTGACATTAATATTTTTTACCTTAAACTTAGTGAGCTGATTTCCGATGGCTTTAATGCCTTTCACAGCGATAAAGCTGTCGATATCAACAGTTTCCGCGTCACGCTGTTTTCCGTTTTCCTTAGCAAAAATTAGTTCTGCCGTGGCAGCATTTCTCGTGATGATCTGCTCTATGAAAGACTTCGGATGTTCGGAAGGCATCACGGCCTGAACATTCGGCGTGGCATCCAGCAAGAAGCGTTTGATGTAATAAAGCTGCTTTTCCCCGTCGAAATAAATCACAGTAATCGGCTGCTCGGGCTGCCATTTTTCTAGCACAGGATATTCGTCGTCAAACCGGTTGGCAAGGTCGAAAGACACCAGTTTTGCTTCGCCTTTGTTGTTGATTGTCAGGATTTTATCATCGCCTTTGAAGTTGCCCAGAAAAGTTCCGCGGGCATCCACATTCAGCCTTCGCACCGTTTCATCGAACCAGATTTTCCGCGGCGCCAAAGTTGAAACGCCCTCTTCCTTCAGGTCGATTTTTTTCACGGCATATTTCGTCACGAGATTTCCGCGGGAATTTCTGCCTTTTATTCCCAATTCCGAAAAATCTACTTCAATTTTATTTTTCCTAATTCTCGGATTGTTTTTCAGTAAAACCGTTACGGTTTCTGCTTCTCCGTTAGCATTTGCTGAAAAATACAGCACTTCTGATGATTTTTTATCAGAAGCCAAGGCATACTCCGTATTTCTTGTAACGGCAGTCACCGGAAAGCGTTTCATATAGTACGGCCCATCCTTTCCTTCGCGGTAGATCATATTGTAAACCGTTCTTGCATCGCCCTTCTTCCAGATGCCAACATACAGAATATCCTTACCAATAAAGGTTTTCTGCTCCACTTTTACCACCTTCATGGCACCATCTTTCCGGAAGGTAATGATGTCATCAATATCCGAACATTCGAAGAGGAACTCATCCCTGCGAAGCGAAGTTCCGACGAAGCCTTCCTGTCTGTTCACATAGAAACGAACATTGGCAACGGCAACTTTTGACGCATCGATCGTATCAAATATCCGCAATTCTGTACGCCGTTCTTTATCTTTTCCGTATTTTTTCTTGATATTTTGGAAATAATCAACAGCAAATTGAATTAAATTTTCGAGATGATATTTCACCTGCTCAATCTTCCCTTCCAATGAGAGAATATTCTCCTTGAATTTATCCAAATCAAACCGTGATATCCGCTTGATTCGGATTTCCGTCAAGCGCACGATATCATCCTGTGTCACTTCGCGAAGCAAGTGAGAAATGTGTGGTTTCAGGCCTTCTTCAATGGTGGAAAGCACTTCTTCCCAGGTCGTAACTTCCTCAATATCACGGTAGATACGGTTTTCAATGAAGATTCTTTCCAGCGATGCGAAGTGCCAGCTTTCCTGCAATTCGTGCAGCTCTATTTCCAGTTCTCGCTTTAGAAGTGCAACTGTGTTATCTGCGTTAATTTTCAAAATTTCCGAAACGGAAAGGAAGGCAGGCTTATCATCGATGATTACGCAGGCATTCGGCGAAATAGAAACCTGGCAATCCGTGAAGGCATACAGCGCATCAATCGTCTTATCCGGCGATGTATCGCTGTAGAGGTGTATCAGGATTTCAACTTTGTCCGAAGTATTGTCCTCAATTTTTTTAATCTTGATTTTTCCGCGCTCCGTCGCTTTTACGATACTGTCAATTAATTCGCCTGTATTTTTCGAATATGGCAATTCCGAAATTACCAGTGTATTTTTATCAAGCTGCGTAATTTTCGCACGCGCTCTCAGCTTCCCGCCTCTTTCACCATCGTTATATTCCGAGACATCTAGCAAGCCGCCCGTCAGAAAATCCGGGAAAATCTGAAACTTTTTTCCTTTCAAATAATTGACCGTGGCATCAATCAGTTCATTGAAATTATGCGGAAGAATTTTCGTGGAAAGCCCTACACCAATGCCTTCGGCACCCTGCGCCAAAAGCAGCGGAAACTTTACGGGAAGATCGATGGGCTCGTTGTTTCTGCCGTCGTAAGACTTCACCCATTTTGTAGTTTTCGGGTTGAAAACCACCTCCATCGCAAAAGGCGTGAGCCTTGCCTCGATGTAGCGCGATGCCGCCGCAGAATCTCCGGTGTAAATGTTCCCCCAGTTTCCTTGGGTATCGATGAGAAGCTCCTTCTGCCCCATCTGAACCATCGCATCCGTGATGGAAGAATCGCCGTGCGGATGGTACTTCATCGTGTTGCCCACAATGTTGGCAACCTTGTTGTAGCGGCCGTCTTCCAGCTCTCGCATCGAATGCATTATTCGGCGCTGAACCGGCTTGAAACCATCATAAACAGACGGAATTGCCCTGTCCAGAATTACATACGAAGCGTAATCCAGAAACCAGTCCTTGTAAAGTCCGGAAACTTTTTTCAGCTGTTCACCGCCTGTATTTTCTTCCTCCGCCATTTATATTTTACACAAATATTTTGCTAATTTTTTATCAATTCAATAATCCGCTATAATGGGTTTTCCACGAGCTCTTGCTTATCGATATTCATATCTTCCACCACCAGATTTTCCAGGATAAACTGCTGTCTGTCTGGTGTATTCTTGCCCATATAAAATTCTAGTAACTGATTGATTGTCTGCTCCTTACCAATCACCACAGGTTCCAACCGAATATCTTTCCCAATGAAGTGTTTAAACTCATCTGGCGAAATTTCGCCCAAACCTTTAAATCTTGTAATTTCCGGATTTTTGCCCAGCTCATTCAGCGCACGGATTCGCTCTTCATCCGTATAGCAATATCTGGTTTCCTTCTTGTTCCGCACCCTGAACAACGGCGTTTGCAGAATATAAAGGTGTCCGTTTTTAATTAAATCCGGGAAAAACTGCAGGAAAAAAGTGATGAGCAGTAAGCGGATGTGCATCCCATCCACATCAGCATCCGTAGCGATGATGACCTGATTGTAGCGCAAATCTTCCAGCGAATCTTCGATGTTCAGCGCAGCCTGCAGCAGATTGAATTCTTCGTTTTCGTATACTATTCTTTTGGTTAAACCAAACGAATTTAGCGGCTTCCCACGAAGCGAAAACACAGCCTGCGTCTCTACATCTCGCGATTTCGTAATCGATCCGGAGGCCGAATCACCTTCCGTGATGAAAATCTGCGATTCCGATTTCCGTGGCGCTTTCTGATCGCTGTAATGCTGCCGGCAATCCCGTAATTTCTTGTTGTGCAGCGACACCTTTTTCGCACGCTCTCTCGCCAGTTTTTGTATGCCGGAAAGTTCCTTGCGTTCTCTCTCGGAAATCAGAATTTTCTTCTGAATAGCCTCCGCAGTTTCAGGATTTTGGTGCAGGAAATTGTCCAGTTTGCTCTTTAAGAAATTGGTTGTGAATGTCTTAATCGTTTCCAGCTCATTCCCAGCCTTGTCTTGCCCCATCGTTGTAGAGCCCAGTTTCGTTTTCGTCTGAGATTCAAAAACCGGGTTGCCCACATTGATGTAAACCGCACCAATAATGGCTTTGCGGATGTCCGCCGCTTCAAAATTCTTGTTGTAAAATTCCCGGATGGTTTTCACGAAGGCTTCCTTGAATGCGCTCAGATGCGTTCCGCCTTGCGAAGTATATTGCCCATTTACAAAGGAAAAATAGGTTTCCGACTGAGATTTGTCAGAATGTGTCACGGCAATTTCCATATCCTCATCCTTGATGTGGATGATTGGGTAAACGATTTCACCGTCGAGTTCTTCCTCCAGCAAATCCTTCAGGCCGTTCTGAGATTCAAAGACCTGGCCGTTGTAATAAATCTTCAACCCGAGATTCAGGTACGCATAATTCCGCAGCATCCGCTCCACATATTCGTTGCGGAATTTGTAATTGATGAAGATGGAATTATCTGGGATGAAGGTAATTTCCGTGCCGTTTTTTTCGGTTGTATCTTCCTCATTATGAGCCTCTTGCAGAATTCCCTCGCTAAATTCTGCGCGGCGCATTTTCCCTTCTCTTACGGATTTTACCTGAAAATAGGTGGAAAGGAAATTCACCGCCTTCGTTCCCACGCCATTCAGCCCGATGGATTTTTTGAAGGCGCCTTCATCGTATTTTCCGCCGGTATTCATTTTGGAAACCACATCCACGATTTTCCCAAGCGGAATTCCGCGGCCATAATCCCGTACCACCACTTTCCCGTCAGAAATTTTCACATCGATGCGCTTGCCGAATTTCATTCGGAATTCATCGATGGAATTATCCAGCACTTCCTTCACCAGGATGTAGATGCCGTCATCACTCGCAGAACCGTCGCCCAATTTCCCGATATACATCCCGGGACGCAAACGCACATGCTCGCGCGGCTCAAGCGTTTTAATATTATCTTCGCTGTAGTTTGCAGCAGTATTTTCAATCATCAATCAGGTTGAGAAAATCCGTAATTCTGCAAAAATAAGGTTTAAAATTTTAGATTCAAAGCTTTGGCAGGTCTCTATAATTTTTGTGGTGATCAAGATTAAAAAAACGCACCAGAAGTGCGCCTGAATTTTTACTGGTAGAGCTGTATATGCTCGGCAAATTTTCCTAGAAACTTTTTCAGTAATTCCTGGGTTTCTTCTTTCAAAGTACTGCCGTCATCCAAATAGAGTTCCTTAACCTTAGAGATATAGACTTCCGGCTGCTGAAGGGTCGGCATATTCAGGGGGACAAGCCTACTACGAACCTCCCTGGCACCTCCCGCAGCACCCATGGCGCCAGGGGTCACCGCAATTACGCCTGCGGGTTTACCATTTAAAACTCCCATTTTCGGAGGACGAGAGCCTACTTCGATTGCATTTGCCATCGCTGCGGAAGTCCCGCGATTGTACTCCGGCGTTACAAATATTACACCTTCTACCTCCGAGAGTTCACTCCTAAAGCGTTTCCAAGATTCTGGTATATTTTCCCCTTCAAGATCCTCATTGTATAGCGGCAAGTCCCCGCTTTCAATGAGATGCAGCGAAAATTCCTCCGGTGCTAGTCTGATAAGTTCGTTGGCGACCTTTCTGCAGTTCGATGCCTGTCGGAGACTTCCGATGATTATTGCAATTTTCTTTTTCATTATAATAAAATTTTTGAGTTAAACATTAAACCGGAAATGCATTATATCGCCGTCCTGCACTATGTATTCCTTTCCTTCCACGCCCATTTTGCCGGCCTCCTTCACCTTCGCTTCCGAACCGTAATTCACGAAGTCATCAAACTTGATAACTTCCGCACGGATGAATCCTTTCTCAAAATCCGTGTGGATAACGCCTGCAGCCTGTGGTGCCGTCCAGCCTTTGCCAATCGTCCATGCCCTTACTTCTTTTACACCGGCCGTGAAATAGGTTTGCAGCTGCAGCAAATCGTATGCGCTTCGTATCAGCCGGTTTACGCCGGGTTCTTCCAGCCCAAGCTCCTCCAGGAACATCTGCCTTTCGTCGTAGGTTTCCAGTTCATTAATATCCGCCTCAATTTGTGCAGCCAAAACCACAACTTCTGCGCCTTCCTGCGCTGCCATTTCTCGCACTTTTTCCACCCATTCGTTGCCGTTTTTTATTGATGTTTCGTCCACATTGCATACATACAAAATCGGCTTGTTCGTGAGCAGATGCACCTCATCCACAATTGGTTTGGTAAGGTCATTGGTTTCAAATTCCCGAGCGTTTCTGCCGTCTTCCACGAATTTTTGTAGCACCTGCAATGTTTCATAGGTCAGGATGTCTTCCTTCTTTCCGGATTTTATGAATTTCTTCGCCTTGTCAGTAGCTTTGGTCAAAGTTTCCAGGTCTTTCAGCTGAAGCTCGGTATCGATGATTTCCTTGTCACGAATGGGATTTACCGAGCCCTCCACATGAACGATATTTCCATTGTCGAAACATCTCAATACGTGGATAATCGCGTCGCATTCCCTGATGTTCGCCAGAAACTGATTGCCCAGCCCTTCACCTTTCGAGGCGCCTTTCACAAGGCCAGCAATGTCCACAATTTCTACAACTGCCGGCACTACCCTTTCCGGTTTTACCAGGTCTTCCAGCACATTCAGCCTTCTATCCGGCACGGAAACCGTTCCCAGATTTGGTTCAATGGTGCAAAACGGATAATTCGCGCTTTGCGCTTTCGCATTGCTAAGGCAGTTAAACAGCGTTGATTTCCCTACATTAGGCAGGCCTACAATTCCGCACTTCATTATTTATAGTTCAAGTTTTAGGTTCAAAGTTTAAGGTATAGCCTCAGATACTGAAATTTTCGAGCATACCCATTCCTTAAATTTTCAAAGTTTTAATAATTAATTTTTCAACTGCACGGCAGCATTTTCAGTTTCGTTGCCAAGCCTGTCCACAGCAGTTATCGCCACTATTTCCAACGGTTTTCCGTTTTTCACGGCAGGCAGGGTTTTGCTTGAAATTTGCCTGTCCGTAATTTCGTAAGTCCAGGTGCCACCGTATTTTGTGTAAAGCACCCAGCTGTAAATTTTACCCGAATCCCTGGAATTCCACTTCACCTGAAAATCTGCGCCGTTTTTGCTGACATTAAGATTGGGCTTGGCTAATTTTTCTACCTTTATCCAATGGCTTACCGGCACCAAGGCTCTTTCTTTGTAAAGGTTTTTCACGGCAGAAAGCATCGCAGCATCCTTTATAACGCCATCCACATTATAATGGATTTCGCCGGCGTTATTCTGCAAAAGCGCACGGGTTGTGCGGATTTGCCCTGCAATTTCCGAAGGCTTATCCACGCCGCGAATTCCCACCGTGTTCAAACCAGGCCAAAGGTGAATGTTGCGGTAGTTTTCATCGTTCCACCATTTCAAAAGCGCGGAATAGCTTTGCGGACCGCCTTCCTTCCAGTAAAGCTGCGGCGCAAAATAATCGCACCACCCTTCGTTCAGCCAAAGTTTAGCATCGGCAAAAAGTTCATCGTACTGAGAGGAGCCCTTGATTCCGGCAGGATAGCCAGGTTTCCAGATTCCAAACGGCGAGATACCGAATTTTACATATGGTTTTTCCGCCTTGATTTCATCGTGAATTCTTTTGATGAAACCGTTCACATTCCCCCTCCTCCAATCCGCTCTGGACAGTTTTCCGCCGCCGTTTCGGTAGGCATTCCAGGTACGGTTGTCCGGGAAGTCTGCACCGCCGTTGTATTCTTTGTAGGGGTAGAAATAATCGTCGATGTGTATCGCATCCAGATCATACCGCTTCACCAAATCACGGATGACCGCCGCGGAATGATCCTGCACCTTTTGGTCCGATGGATCCATCCAGTACATCCCGTTTTTCAGGCGGTAGATGGATTCTGGCATCTTGTTCACCATACTTCCGGAAGTTACCCTTCCGCCGGCAGAATGGTGCGCCCTGTAAGGGTTTACCCAGGCGTGAAGCTCCATTCCGCGCTTGTGCGCTTCCTCGATCCAGAATTCCAGCGGGTCGTACATTGATGATGGCGCTTTGCCAATTTCCCCGGTCAGGAAATAAGACCACGGCTCCAGGTTAGTTTTGAAAAATGCATCTGCAGAAGGCCTCACCTGGAAAACCACGGCATTGAAATTCGCTTCCTTCAGCGCATCCAGGATTTGTATCGCTTCCCTTTTCTGCGCCTCGGTATTGAAATTTCCTTTCGAAGGCCAGTTGATATTAGCAACCGTGGCCACCCACGCTGCACGGAATTCCCGATTAACAGGCGGCAAAGCCACTGCCACAGGTTTTGGCGCCTCTTCCTTTGCGGATTTTTTCGGCTGCTGATGGCTTGTGTTTTTCGTGCCCTGTTCGGTTTTCGGTTTCTCCTGTTTCTGCGGCGGTGCAGGCTTCTGCGTTGCACAAGATGCCGCGAAAATTCCAGCGAGAACGGCGCGGAAAATTTGGGATTTAAGACTTCTCATTCGGCAAAAATAATGAAGTTTTTAGCATTCCTTATTTTTGTTTAAATTTTATGATGAAAATTCAGCAGAACAAGCGTATCCGGTTTGAAGATTTAGGGCTGATGAACTACGATGAAGCCTTTGCCCATCAGGAAAAGCTGATGCAGCAAATCATCGCCCAAAAAATTGCGAACCGTGAAAATCCCGGCGATTTCCAGCCTACGGAAAACCACCTGCTTTTTGTAGAGCACCCGCACACTTACACCTTGGGAAAGAGCGGCCACGAAGAAAATATGCTTGCCAATCCGGAAAAATTGCGCGAGATAAACGCCGTTTATACCAGGACGAACCGTGGCGGCGATATTACCTATCACGGTTTTGGGCAAATCGTGGGCTACCCTGTTTTGGATTTGGAAAATTTCCGTACGGATATCCATCTGTATATGCGGAATCTGGAAGAAGTCATCATCCGCAGCATTGCAGAATTCGGGCTGAAAGGCGAGCGAAGCCCTGGTGAAACGGGTGTTTGGCTGGATGTTGGGAAGCCCTTTGCACGGAAGATTTGTGCGATGGGTGTGAAGGCTTCTCGGTGGGTTACGATGCACGGTTTCGCGCTGAATGTAAATACGGACATGCGCTATTTTGAGTACATCATTCCGTGTGGAATCAGGGATAAACAGGTGACTTCGCTTCAGCGTGAACTGGAGCGCGAACTTTCGCCGGAAGAAGTGCAGAGGGTGAAAAATTTAATCGTATCAAATTTCGCGGAAGTGTTTGAATGTGTAATAGATGATTGATAGGCCGGCTTCTTACTTAATTATCAATTATATCCTATCTTTGTCAAAATCAAAACAAATTTATGGCTGAATATAAACTGCTGCTGCCTTCGATGGGCGAAGGTGTGATGGAAGCTACCATTATTTCCTGGCATTTTAATGAGGGCGATACCGTGAATGAGGATGATTCCGTAGTGGAAATCGCTACCGATAAAGTGGATAGCGATGTGCCTACGCCGGTTTCCGGAAAAATCGTGAAAATCCTGAAACAGAAGGATGAGGTGGCAAAAGTTGGCGAGGCTATCGCCATTCTGGAAATTGCAGGCGAAGGCTCTGCAGATGTGCAGGAACAGCAGCAGGAACCGAAGTCCGCGGAAGATGTGCGTACCGATATTCCGCAGATTTCTCAGGAAGAAATCCGCGAATTGGAAAAGCCCCTGAAAGATGCCGAACAAGTTTCCGCACAAAATTCATCAGCCCAAATTTCCGGCGAGAGATACCTTTCTCCTTTGGTAAAATCCATCGTGCAGGAAGAAAATATTTCCGAAGCGGAACTGCAGTCCATCAAAGGTTCCGGCCTTGAAGGCAGAATCACGAAGGAAGATATTTTGAACTTCCTTGAAAACCGCGGGAAATCTCAGCCGCAAACTGAGCAACCGCAAACCGCACAGCCTGCCGCTGCTAAGCCTGCGGAAATACCTGCCGCAACAATCCCAACCTACGATGGCGACGAAATCATCCAGATGGACAGGGTGCGGAAAATCATCGCCGATGCTATGGTGAATTCCAAGCGCACATCGCCTCATGTAACATCCTTCATCGAAACGGATGTAACGAATGTGGTGAAATGGCGCAATAAAAATAAGGCACCGTTCGAAAAGCGCGAAGGCGAAAAGCTCACCTTTATGCCGATTTTCGTGAAGGCCGTGGTAAAGGCCATTCAGGATTATCCGATGATAAATGTATCTGTGGACGGCGATAAAATCATCAAGCGGAAAAACATCAACATCGGTATGGCAACGGCTCTGCCGGACGGCAACCTGATTGTACCGGTCATCAAAAATGCCGATCAGCTTTCGCTTTCAGGGCTTGCAAAAGCCATCAACGATTTGGCGGAAAGAGCGCGCAGCAAAAAGCTGAAGCCGGAAGATACGCAGGGTGCCACCTACACGATTTCCAATGTGGGAACCTTCGGAAACCTGATGGGCACGCCCATTATTCCGCAGCCACAGGTTGCGATATTGGCAATTGGCGCCATCGTGAAAAAGCCTGCCGTGGTAGAGACGCCGGACGGCGATATGATAGGCATCCGCCATCTGATGTTTATGTCGCACTCTTACGATCATCGCGTAGTGGACGGCTCTTTGGGCGGGATGTTCCTGAAGAAAGTTCACGATTACCTGGAGGCCTGGGATCAGAATTTGGATATTTAAAAATGGTCTCTTAAAATCGTTTAAAAGACCATTTTATTTCTTAAGATTTCGCACTGCGCTCCACCCTCTTTCTCTCCTCTTCGGAAAGGATTTTCTTTCGCATTCTAATGAAATTCGGCGTTACTTCTATCGCTTCATCCGCCTGAATATATTCCATACATTCCTCCAGCGAAAACTCCACTTTTGGCGCTATGCTGCCGTCCTTATCCTTCCCTGCAGCTCGCATATTGTTCAGCTGCTTGCCTTCCACAATGTTCACCACCAAATCGCCCGGCTTATTTTGCTCGCCCACAATCATTCCTGCGTAAACTTCCTCGCCAGGATCTACGAAAAATCGACCTCTGTCCTGGAGTTTTTCAATGGAATAAGCGGTAGATTGTCCCTGATTTTTTGCAACCAAAACGCCGTTGTTTCTCCCCGGAATATTGCCCTTGAAAGGCTTGTACTCAGAGAAGCGGTGCGCCATAATGGCTTCGCCGGCTGTTGCTGTGAGCATTTGTGAGCGCAGCCCGATTAATCCGCGGGACGGAATTTCAAACTCCATATGCTGCATTTCGCCCTTGGTTTCCATTATGAGCAAATCGCCTTTGCGCTGCGTGGCAAGGTCGATAACGCGGGATGCAAATTCTTCCGGCACATCTACCACCATCATTTCGTACGGCTCCATTTTCTCGCCGTCAATTTCGCGCAAGATTACCTGTGGCTGCCCAATCGTCATCTCGTAGCCTTCCCTCCTCATCGTCTCGATAAGCACGGAAAGGTGCAGAATTCCTCTGCCGAAAACCAAGAAGGTATTAGCATCATCGGTTGGTTGAACTCTCAGTGCCAGGTTTTTCTCCAGCTCTTTCTCCAGCCTGTCTTTTAAATGGTTGGAAGTCACATACTTACCATCTTTCCCAAAGAAAGGCGAATTATTGATGGAGAAAGTCATATTCAGCGTAGGCTCGTCGATTTCAGTTCTTGGCAAAGGCTCCGGATTTTCCAAATCCACAAAGGAATCGCCAATTTGGAACGCATCGAAGCCTACCACCGCACAAATGTCTCCTGCCTGCACTTCCTGTACTTTTTTCTTGCCAAGGCCTTCAAATTCATAAAGCTCCTTCACCTTGCCCTTCACGGTTTTCTCTTCCTGTGCAAGGCCAATCCACTCCCCTTCTTTCAGCGAGCCCCTTGTAATTTTGCCGATGGCAATTCTCCCTAAAAACGATGAATAATCTAGCGAAGTGATTTGCATTTGTAGGCTGCCTTCTTCCACTTTTGGCGCGGGAACATATTGCAGAATGCCGTCAAGAAGCGGCGTGATATCGTTTGCAGGCTCCAGGCTTGTATTGAACCAACCCTGCTTTGATGAGCCGTAGAAAGTCGGGAAATCCAGCTGTTCTTCCGTGGCATCCAGGTTGAAGAAAAGGTCAAAAACCTGATCGTGCACTTCTTCCGGCCTGCAGTTCGGCTTATCCACTTTGTTGATGACTACTATTGGTTTCAGGCCAAGCTGCAAGGCTTTGTGCAGCACGAATCTTGTTTGCGGCATCGGCCCTTCGAAGGCATCCACCAGCAGAATTACGCCGTCTGCCATTTTCAGAACGCGCTCTACTTCTCCGCCAAAATCGGCGTGGCCAGGTGTATCTATCACATTGATTTTCACACCTTTATAGGTTACCGCAATATTTTTTGAAAGAATGGTAATGCCGCGCTCACGCTCCAAATCGTTATTATCCATAATGAGTTCACCGCTCTCCTGATTTTCGCGAAAAACACTCGTAGCGTGAATTATCTTATCCACCAAAGTTGTTTTCCCGTGGTCCACATGGGCAATGATGGCGATGTTCCTGATGTTCTGCATAAAAATTTTTTAACGGCGCAAAAGTAATTAAAAATAAAAATTCCCGGGCAATCCGCCGGGAATTTCATCCTAATTTTTGTAGGTGGTTTATCTTGCAGAGTACCACTCATCATAGGTTTCTCTAGCATCATCGGCATTCTTCGGCCTGTAGCCAAGGTAAATACCGCCATCTTTGATGTCGCTTTCGTAGCGCTGCGCTTCCTCTTCCGGAACGCCCATACCCGTAAGCGCGCCGATAAGGCCACCAGCGGCAGCGCCTGTTCCTGCACCTGCAAGACCTGCTGCAAGGGGTCCCGCTACGATGAGGCCTACACCCGGAAGAAGTACATTAGTGCCGATAGCTGCAATCGCACCTACCAAGGCGCCGATAGAGCCACCAATAAGGGAACCTTTGCCCGCATTCTCCGCTACTTTATCACCAAGTTGCGAGTCTATATCAGAATTTGTATAATATTTATCCCTGGTAGCATCGGACATCATTACATTCACCTCATCCTCTGTGTATCCTTTTTGTCTCAGGCGGTCATAAGCAGCATCCGCTTCTTCTCTTGTGTTGAATACTCGGGATACATAATCTTCTCTGTATTCCGGTCTGTAATCTGTAGCCATAATTTATATCTTTAATTTGATTAAACTTCTAAAAAAGATGCAATAGTGGTGCCGAGATTCCCTTTGCGTTGCATTTTAACTTTTTTTAACAATTCTTTTTTGTGATGAATTTTTTTAAAAAAATTGGATATTTAAAAATAAGTTGTATCTTTGCAATTCAAAACCGCGGGGTAGAGCAGTAGGTAGCTCGTCGGGCTCATAACCCGGAGGTCGCACGTTCGAGTCGTGTCCCCGCTACAAAATTTCGATTGCCTGTCAAATCATTGTGCGAGTTATCGGCAAACAGAGCCTTGCGCTCGATTGATTTGGTAGGCATCTTTTTTTCCTGGTCACGAAACCGGTCACGAAGAAGTTTTTTCCGTGACTAAAAATCTGAACAAAGGTGATCTTATGGAAATAATTTATCTTAACAATGTTTTGTGCCGAGAGCCGTGGAAAGATTCTTCGAGAAATCACCGTCGGTAATAATTCTTGTTAAAAGTTCGTCCGTAAGTATCATTTTTAGTTACATTTGTGTAATTACAGAAATGTTATTACAAAATTACAGAAAATTACTGATTATCAAAATATTTTTAGTAAAAATTTTAAATAATTATTTATCTATTTGATAATGAGTGAATTAAAATTTAATCTTCCTGCGTTTAGAAATGCTGTTGAAAATTTGAAAAAACAGAAAATTACCAAAACGCAGGTTGCTGAATCTATTGGAAAAAACAGCAACACTTTTTCGATGGTGCTGCAAGGCCGTACAAAATTGAATTTGGAAATGGTTCTTAAGTTTTCCGAGCTGTACGGTTTCGATCCGGAAACCTTCATCATCCGCGAAGCAGCTGAAAGCGTGCCGGTGGTTACCGAGCATTCGGAAAACTATGGAGCTGGAAAAGACGATTGGGAAATAATATTCAGCAATGTGATGACGAGCCACAACAACATACGCCAAAGCCTGAAGATGACGCTTAATCTGATGGATTTGCAGGCGGAAAACTTGAAGATTTTAATGAAAACAATAAAGAAACAGTCCTGAAATAGTCACGAAAACCAGTAGCCAGAAGTTGTTAAATAAATGATTTACAGGCGGATATGGATTGGCGTTTTAGTCGTGTCCCCGCTACAAAGCGGAAAAATCAGTTATTGGAAAGCCGGTAACTGATTTTTTTTATTTTTTAGGAAATTCATCCATTCCTAACCTAATCATCCCGATGCAACTTTAGAAAATTTTCCTCGAAATTTTTAAAGGATACAATCCGTATTTTTCGCAGGGCTTCCAAAATCTTCCCTGAATTTCTATCTTTGCGGAAATTCACAATTTTGAAGGCACGCCTTTTAAAGATACTTCGCGTTTTGGCCATCATCCTGCTCAGCGTTCTGGCGCTGGTCTTCATCCTGATTGGTGCGGTGCAGATGCCTGGCGTCCAGAATGCGCTGAAAAACAAACTCGTAAGCTACCTGGAAGAAAAGGTAAAAACGAATGTGGAGCTGGAAAGGCTCGCCATAAAATTCCCGAACAGCCTGGTGATGGAAAACCTGTACCTGCAGGGCCAGGATGTGGACACGCTGCTATTCGCCAAAAAATTCGATGTAGGGCTGGATATTCCTGCGCTGCTGCGGAACGAAGCGAAGCTTACCTCCATTGATCTGGAAAAAATCCGTGCCAATGTTGTGCGCCGAGAAGATGGTAGTTTCAACTTCGATTATTTCGTGGATGCCTTTACCAACAAGGAAGAGAAAAGTTCCGAAAGCAAGCCGTTCATCCTCTCGCTCGACAAAATTAAGCTGCAGGATATAGGCGTAAGTTTCCGCGATGAACAGGCGAGAAACGATATGAATGTGCGCTTCCGCTACTTCGATACAAGGGTGAAGAAGTTCGACATTGACCAGAATACCTATGCGATCGGCGATATTGTGATGGATGGGCTGAAATTTCGGCTGAAGCAGGATTTGCTGGAAGAAGTGGCGGAAAAAGCCGATGAAAAGGTGGATTCCCTTCGTGAGAAAAAACCGATGAGGCTGGATTTGGCCGGGATAAAGTTCACGAATTTCGATATTGATTTTCAGGATGAAAATTCACGGATGAATTCCAAAATCCTGTTCAGAGAGCTGAATACAAAGGTTAAGAAAATCGATATTGAGCGTAATGATTATGAAATTCCGCACCTTTTGCTTTCCGGTGCCAATATCGATTTGAACCTGTACACACCGCCAACCAACGGAAACGCCGACCCTGAAGCGAAAAACGACCGCGGTAACCCGATGACCTTAGTTTTGGGCAAAGGAAAGTTGCAAGATGTGAAGCTGCGCTACAACAATACTGCGGTTGGTAGGCAGGCAGGTTTAGACCCTAATCATTTGGATGTCAGCAAGTTAAACCTGGAATTATGGAATTTCAAAATGAACGAAGGTCAGTTTGCAGGCACGATAAATTCTGCGGAAATTCAGGAAAAAAGCGGGTTGAACATTCAAAAGCTGCATACTGATTTTCTGTATGCCGAAAAGCAGGCGTACCTAAAATCTCTGCTGCTGCAAACGCCGAAAACCTTGCTGCGCGATGAAATTATTTTAGATTACAATTCCATCCAAGAACTCAGCCAAAATCCTGGAAATGTGAAGGTTGCGGCGAACATCCGCAATTCAAAAATTGCATTTTCGGACATTTTGAATCTGGTGCCAAGTTTGCAGAAAACCGCGCCGTTCAGCACCTACCCAAATGCTGTGATGAATTTGGATACCGGGATTTTCGGCAGGCTGGATGATTTGCAGATTAACCGTTTTAAATTGACAGGGATTGACAAAACCGTGGTGCTGGCTTCTGGAAAAATTCAGAATGCGGTGAGCAACCCGGACAACCTGTTTTTCGACCTGAACATCCGGGAGCTTTCGAGCGAAGCGAAAACGATTTACAATCTGGTTCCGAAGGGCACGATTCCGCAGAACATCAGCCTTCCGGCGGCGTTTACAATTCGCGGAACGGCGAAAGGTTTTGCCAATAATCTGGCGGCAAATCTCAACCTTAATTCTACCGCTGGAAATGCGAAAATAAATGCGCGGGCAGATTTGCGCAGAAAAGGTGCGGAACTTTATGATGTAGCCGCAGAGCTTGACAGGCTGAACATCGGGAAAATCACCCAAAATAATCAGCTGGGATTGGTGAGCGGAAAAGTGATTGCCAAAGGCCAAAACTTTGATGTGATGAAGGGCACAGCGCAAATTTCCGGCAATCTTTCGGCGTTTGATTTCAACGGCTACCGCTATCAAAATGTTCGGCTGGATGGGAAACTGAACCACGGCAGCTACCGCCTCAACCTCGATTCCAAAGATGCGAATGCCAACCTGAAACTTGTGGCAAGCGGAATGCTGCGCGACAATAATCCTACGATAAAAATGCAGGGCGACCTGAAAAATGTGGACCTTTACAAACTTGGTTTTTACAAGGAAGCCCTGGCGCTAAAAGGCTCACTTTCAGCGGATTTCACGAACATTAACCCTGATTTTCTGAATGGTGGCCTGCTCATTGATCAGCTGCAGATTACGGATAAAAACGGCGTGTATCCTTTGCAAGAAATTCGTTTGACGGCGGTTTCCAACAATGAAAAAAACAGCCTGCAACTCACTTCGCAAATTGCCGATGTGGATCTGGAAGGAAGGTATAAACTCACGGAAATTGGCGATGCACTGATGCAGACCGTGAATGAATATTACCAGATTTCTGCGCCGAAGAAGAAGATTTCGCCGGGACAATATTTCGATTTCTCGGCAAAAATCAAGGATGATGATTTAATCCGGAAATTCGTGCCAGAGCTTAAATCCTTTGAAACCATTGCGCTGGACGGAAATTTTGCAGCAGACAGGAAATCATTAGCGATCAATGCTAAAATTCCACAGTTGCAGTACGGCGAAAACCATATTGAAAATGCGGCACTCAGCGTTCGCAACGAAGGCCCTGCCCTACTCTACAGCCTGAATGCCGAGGAACTGCATAACGAAAATTTGGCGCTGAACAAGGTGAGCATCGATGGTGATGTGCAGAACAACACCATTACCTACAATCTTTCGGCGAAGGATGAGAAGGATGAAACGAGATTTTTGGCGGCCGGAAACTTGAGAAGTTTAGGCGAAATCACGGAAGTTTCGCTGGATGGCAATTTAGTGCTGAATTACTCAAAATGGCAAGTGGCTGAAGGCAACAAAATCAGCATCGGGAAAAACGGCATCATTGCAGACCAATTTGTCTTAACGAAAAACGACAGCAGAATTGCCTTACAATCTGAAACTCAAAGTTTTACGAGCCCGATGAATGTGGAAATCGTGAACTTTAAAATTGACGACATTGCGGAACTTCTTCGCAAGGATGAACTTCCGGCTTCCGGAACAATCAACGGAACGGCACAGATTCGTGATTTGATGGGCAAAAACCTGAACCTGAATGCCGACCTGAACATCACAGACTTGGCGGCTTACGAAAATCCGGTGGGCAATGTACAGGCGAAAATCTCGAACAGCAGCGCAGAAATCCTGAATGCGGACATCCGACTGACAGGCTATGACAATGATGTATCCATCACAGGAACTTACAACACGGCGGCTGCGCAATTCAATCTGCTGATGGATATGAAGGCGCTGCAAATGAAGAGCCTGCAGGGCTTAACGCAGAACCAAATCAAAAATGCGGAAGGCTACCTTTCCGGAAGGCTGGATATTACGGGCAGCGCTGAAAAGCCGAGCATCTTGGGAAGCATCAAATTCAATGATGTTGGGATGGAAATTGCGCAAACCGGCAGCAATCTTCGCAACCTGAACGATGGGCTGAGGTTTACAAATACCGGCATTAATTTTAACCGGTTCAGAATTAATGATAAAGATGGCAACGCACTGGTTATCAACGGTGATGTACTGACTCCGGATTACAAAAGTTTTGCCTTTGATCTGAAAGTCCGTGCGGATGAATTCCGTGCGGTAGATTCAGAAAAGGATAATGACAAAATGATGTACGGCCTGCTCATCATTAATGCAGATTTGACGATAGGCGGCAATCTGGATTTGCCAAAAGTGGACGGTAAGCTGAGCATCACCGATAAAACAGACTATACCTTCGTGCTGCCGCAGAGCAGCCCGGAACTGCAGGATAGAGAAGGCATCGTGGAATTTATCCCAAAAGAGCTTTGGGCAGCTACCGATACTGGGCAAAGTGAAGATCTGGCGGAGAAGGAAAGCAGGCTGCGCGGGCTGGATGTAAATGTAAATATCGAAATAAAAAGAGAGGCAAAAATATCCCTACTTATTGACAAGGCGAACGGCGATTTCGTGAAACTGCAGGGGCAGGGCGACCTCACCGCGGGCGTGGATCCATCCGGAAAAACCACGCTGGTGGGAACTTACGATGTGGAAGAAGGTGCCTACGAGATGTCCGTAAGCCTCATCCGGAGGAAATTTGATATTCAAAAAGGGTCTACCATCATCTGGACGGGCGACCCTATGCTCGCGCAACTGGACATCACGGCCATCTACAGAACGGAGGCGCCTCCGTATGATCTGGTGGAGCAGCAAATTTCTGGAATGTCCCGAAGTGAGATGAACCAGTATAAACAAAGAATACCATTCAACACCGAACTGAAGCTCACTGGGGAGCTGATGGAGCCTGTCATAAAATTTGACATAACGATGGATGAGGAGAATAACAGCGTTTCCTCCTCTGTGGTGGATAATACGAAGGCAAGGCTGGAAGAACTCCGCACGGATGAATCGGAGATGAACAAGCAGGTTTTTGCCCTTCTCCTTCTGAACAGATTTATCGGTGAAAATCCTTTCGACAGTGAGTCGGGAGTGTCCGCCGAGATGATGGCAAGGCAGTCTGTAAGTAAAATCCTCAGCCAGCAGCTGAACAATCTCGCGGGCGACCTGATTCAAGGTGTAGATTTAAACTTCGACCTGGAATCTTCTGAAGACTACTCCACGGGAGAAAAAAATACCCGTACAGACCTGAATGTTGGGGTAAGCAAGCGACTGCTGAACGACAGGCTGAAAGTAACGGTAGGCAGCAACTTTGCGCTGGAAGGACAGGCACGGCAAAACGAGCAGACTACGAACATCGCCGGGGATGTTTCGCTCGATTATCAGCTCTCCCGCGACGGACGATATATGCTGCGCGCTTTCCGCAAAAACGAATATCAGGTGGCACTGCAGGGGCAGATCGTAGAGACTGGCCTGAGCTTCATCATTACCCTGGATTATAATGAGTTTAAGGATATATTTCAAAAATCAAAGAAAAACAGAGAAAACCGGGAACTAAGCCGGGAAATCCATTTCAATGAAAGTAAATAACAAAACATATATATTTCAGGTTGCAGGTGCTGCAGCAATTCTATCCGCTGCCACCGCGTGCGGACCCCAAACTTACCTGAAAGAAGGCGAAACACTCTACACCGGCGCGAAGGTGGAAATAATAAATGACACGATGAGCAAGCGCCAGAAGAATAAACTTCGGGACGGAATTCAGGAAAAACTCCGCCCGAAACCGAATTCCTCCTTTCTGGGGATGCACCCAAGGCTTTCCATTTACGGAATGGTATCCGAGCCGAAGAAGGATAAAGGCTTTAAATACTGGCTGAAGTACCGCCTGGGGGAAGTGCCCATCACTATGGGCGATGTGGATAGGGATTTCAACCGGGATATTGCCAGGAATTATTCCGAAAACAAAGGCTACTTCAACGCGAGGGCAAAGTATGACACCGAGGAGAAAAACCGAATGGCGAAGGTCACTTATGAAGTGAAGCCAGGCGTTCAGTACCTCATCAACGAAGTAACCTATCAGCAGGATTCCAGCCTGGTTTCTACCGAAATAAAAAAGATGGAAAACACAAGCCTGCTGAAAAAGGGCGATGCATTTGATCTGGATGTGGTAAAGGCGGAGCGCAACCGCATTGACGGACATATGAAAGAAAACGGTTTCTACTACTTCCATCCTGACAATCTCGTGATACAGGCAGACAGTACCGTGACCGGCAGGCCGCGGGTGGATATGAACCTGAAACTAAAAGAAAATACGCCGGAAATCTCCAGGCAGCAATTTACCATTGATAAAGTAATCGTCTTTGCGGACTACAGCCTGCAGGGGCGCACCAGGAATAACCTTAGTGTACCGATGACTACGGACTCCACGCAGTTTTACAAAAAATTTTACATCGTAGATCCGGATCATAAATTTAAGCCAAAAATCTTTGAACGAGCCCTAATGGTGGAACCTGGCGAGATTTATAACCGCGCCGATCATAACCTGAGTCTCAACCGGCTCATCAGCCTGGGGACATTCCAGTTCGTGAAAAACCAGTTTGTAGTTTCGGATTCAGCTAACAGTAAGTTCGATGCCTACTA
Organism: Cruoricaptor ignavus; assembly: GCF_014961145.1. Lineage (NCBI taxonomy): Bacteria > Pseudomonadati > Bacteroidota > Flavobacteriia > Flavobacteriales > Weeksellaceae > Cruoricaptor > Cruoricaptor ignavus. The sequence continues at coordinate 437,624 of NZ_CP063145.1, read as the reverse complement.
CTTGCTTACCCCGCGCGCTTTCCAGTCGCTGCGCGTAGAGGCTACGGGGAAGACCAACTCCGCAAGCTATGTGGGAAGCGAGATAAATGTGAACTGGACTCACAGAAATGCTTTCCGCGGTGCCGAGCTCCTGAAAGCCGCCGTGTATGGCGCTTTCGATGTGCAGGTTGGAGGCAAACGGGACAGGGAGGCCAACAATATCTATCGTGTCGGTGGCAATGTATCTCTGGCGGTGCCGCGCCTTCTGGTGCCGTTCCGCGTGAAGAGCAGCAGCGCCTATGTGCCAAAAACCTTCACCAGCATCGGCTATGAATTTCAGAACCGCACGCAGCTTTACACGCTTCATAACTTCAGCGGAAGTTTCGGCTACCTATGGAAGGAAAATGCCAGAAAAGAACACGAGCTGAAGCTGCTGGATGTAACCGTGGTGGCACCGCAGAAAGTGACGGCAAAATTCGATTCCATAGCGGCGGGCAATCCTTATATGCGGCGCGTGGTGGAGCGGCAGCTCATTTACGGACCGACTTACAGCTACACCTACACCAACACGATGCTGCCGAAGAAAACCACCATCTATTACAAAGGTATGGCAGACCTGGCGGGGAATTTATCCGGTTTAATTTCCGGTGCCAATGCTGAGGAAGGAAAGCAGAAAAAAATATTCGGTACACCGTTCAGCCAGTATGCCAAGATGGAGCACGATGTACGGCTATACCACCGCGTGGGGGAGAAAAGCCAGATCGCCGCCAGGTTGGATGCGGGCATCGCCTATCCGTACGGCAACTCAGAGTTCATCCCTTTTTCAAGGCAGTTCTTCGTGGGGGGCAGCAACAGCATACGGGCTTTTCGTGCCAGAACTTTAGGCCCGGGCAGCTACGATCCGAATCTTTTGCAGTCAAGTTTCTATGCAGACCAGGCTGGGGACATAAAACTAGAGGCCAACCTTGAATACCGCGCAAATCTCTACAAATTCCTGAATGCGGCCATCTTTGCAGATGCGGGGAATATCTGGCTGGTGAATGAAGATGTTAATAGGCCTGGGGCAAAATTCAGCAAAGATTGGGCAAAGGAAATCGCAGTGGGAGCAGGTTTCGGTCTCCGATTGGATTTTAATATCCTCGTCCTGCGGCTCGATCTCGCCATGCCGCTGCGCGTGCCCTACTATCCTGAGGGGGAGCGCTGGGCTTTCAGCAGAATTGATTTCGGTAACTCCGACTGGAGAAAGGATAATCTGATACTCAATATTGCAATTGGATATCCATTTTAGCGAAAATTAATTTCCTGTTAACATTAGTAAAATCTTGAAAGGCTAAATTTGTCCCCTATTTTTTCCCTGATGACTAAAGAGGAACTGTTGTTCAAAGCCATAAACATTGCCACCGAGGCACACCGCGGGCAAACGGATAAGTACGGCGCGCCATATATTGGCCATGTGATGCGAGTGGTAAACTATTGCCGGACGCTGGATGAGAAAATCATCGGAGCGCTGCACGATGTAGTGGAAGACGCTCCTGACTGGACTTTTGAACGACTGACTGCCGAAGGCTTCGGCGCCTATGTTTACGAACTGGATTGCCTCACCAAGCGAGAGGGTGAAGATTATGATACTTTTCTTTCCCGAACTCTACAGTCAGAACTTGCTGTACGGGTAAAACTGTGTGACCTTCAGGATAATATGGATTTGCGGCGGGTAAACCGGGCTTTAGCAGAAAAAGACCTGAAGCGTATGAACAAATACCTGAAAGCCTACCGATACCTTACGGAAAAATATTGATATAGATTGAAAAAGAGAAGCTCCTGATGGAGCTTCCTGCATTTTAAAGATGGGCTAATTACCTTGATACCCCCGTATTGTCTACCGGCTGCGCAGGCGCGGCTACTGTAGAGTCATTAGGTATACCGCCGGAATTGGTAGCATTCACATCCACGCCTTCAGTCTGGCGGTCATTCCCGCTAGCATCCAGGTTTGAATTTACATCCGTAGCTTCATTTGGCAGCGGCGCAGTTTCGCTGATTTCTGAAGCGCTCTGGTTTTCAGCCGGTTTGTTGCAAGAAGCAGCTACCGATACTAAGGCGATTGCAAAGATCAATTTTTTCATAACGGATAATTTGTGTTTAAAACTTTCGCAAATATACGCATAAACTCAATAGTTTACTAATGAAAAAAATTCCGTTATTAATCTTCTTTCTCTTTTCTCTTAAACAGTTTTACAAAATATTCCCAGCCAAAGAAAAGGATAAGAATAATCGCCGCAATCCACCAGTACGAAGTTTTCTGCGCTTCGCCGGTGTTGGTTGCCTTGAACATCCTATCCCACCGAATGCGTTTTCCGGCAGGCTGATAGGTGGAATTGGCATCGGCGAAAAGGCCTTCCACGCTCATCCAGGTGAACATTGGCTTGCCTACGATGTGCGTTTCCGGAACGAAGCCGAAAAAGCGTGCATCCAGCGAAGCATCGCGGTTATCGCCAATCATCATATAATATTCCTGCTGAATTTTGTACTGGTTCGTAGGCTTTCCGTTGATGTATAACTGCCCGTTTTTCGTTTCAAGTTTATTGCCTTCAAACTGCGTGATGATGCGCCTGTAAGTCTCGATGTTTTCCGGCGTTAAAGTAATTGTCTCGCCTTTTTTCGGAACTTTCAGCGGGCCATACCAATCAGGGTTCCACGGCTTTCCGAAAGGGAAGATACTGTTCGTGCTGTCAATTTTTTTAGAAAACATTGCCCTTCCAAATTCATCGCCCACAAGTTCGCCGTGGCGCTTTATCGGATAGTAGGATATTATGCCTTCACCTTGTGGCGCCAGCTCTTCCTGCATTGAAAGCACTTCTGGCAAAGCCTTGATGTCCTTGGCAATCTCATCCGTCAAGCCCTGAAATCTGTAGATGAAGCCCTTCTCAGTCTGCCCTTCCTGCAAAGGCAAAAAACCATAGGCTTGGTAAAGCGCCGCAATATCCAGCTGCTCGGAAGTTTCCACGAAATAAGCGTGCTGCACCTGTGCATCCGCCAGCCTTCGTTCAGGTTTTCCGTTGATGTACATTCTGCCGGCACGCATTTCAAAAATATCGCCGCCTACTGCCACGCAACGCTTTACATAAGGGTCCTTCCGGTCAATAGCCGTATGCACGGAATCTTCGGGATAATTGAAAACCACGATGTCGTTCCGCTTCACTTTTTCCCAGCCTGGAAGGCGGAAGTACGGCAGCTTCACCGCTTCCACATAAGATTTCGGGTCGTCTTTCGGGTTGCCCTTCTGCCCTGTATCCATTATCGTTCCCTGCAAAAACGGGATGGATAGCGGACGCATCGGTAAGCGCAAACCGTAGTTCATTTTATTCACGAAAAGAAAATCCCCCACCAGCATTGTGCGCTCCATAGAACCTGTGGGGATGCCGAAAGGCTGCGCTATGAAATGATGGATAATGGTGGCAAAAACGATGGCAAAAGTAAGGCTGCCAACCAGCGTGTCTTTCTTTTTTTCCTTCGGTTCGTCGGTTGTATTGGCGTAGAAATATTCCGTTTCGTCTTCCAGCTCGGTATCTTTTCCATAGTTTACAACTGCCATATAAATGAACGGCAGCAAGGCTGTAAGTACCTGATGCTGAATGAGTTGCTTGCCGAATTTCTTCATCAGCAAAATGTGGAACACCGTCATCATAATAGGCCCTACGATGGGAAGGTAGGCTAAAGCCACCCACCATTTCGGATTTTTGGTTTCCTTCAGGATGATGAAATAATTGTAAAACGGGACGAAAGCAACCAGCGGATTGTAGCCCATTTTTTTGAAAAGTTTCCAAGTGGAAATGCCCATCAATAACGATAAAATCAGGACATAAACGGTATAGGTAAGGAAGTAATTCATTGCGTTGGCTTTAGGCGATAAGCTTTAAGCTGTTGGCTGCTTGCTTTTGGCTTATTGCAAATGGTTTTTAATTTTTTAATATTTATTTCTCAATCTATTAATACCACAATTTCTTAAACAATTCCCAGCACATCCCTCATCCCAAAAACACCGCTCTTGCCGAGCAGCCATTCCGCTGCGATTACGGCACCGAGCGCAAAACCTTTTCTGTCGTAGGCTGTGTGCTTCAGCTCGATTTCATCCACATCAGAGCGGTAGAAAACGGAATGCGTTCCCGGCACTTCGTCTTCGCGCAAAGCAAAAATGCCCAGCGCATTATCCTTGGTCTGGCCTAATTGCCAGCCGTCAAATTTTGGATTATTTTCAATAATGCCTTCCGCAATCGTAATCGCCGTGCCAGAAGGAGCATCCTTTTTATGGATGTGATGGATTTCCTCAAGCTGCGGCCTGTATTCGTCGAAATTGCGCATCAGTGCGGCAAGCTTTTTATTGACTTCGAAAAAAATGTTTACGCCCAGACTGAAGTTCGAGGCATAAAAAAAGCCAGTGCCGTTTTCAACCGCCAAATCATCCATTTCCTTTTTGCGGAAAAGCCAGCCCGTCGTTCCGGAAACCGTGGGTATTTTCGATTTCAGGCAAACGGAAATATTTTCCGGCGCAGCTTCCGGATGCGAAAATTCTATCGCAACATCCGCAGTGCCCAGGCTTTCTGCAGTAGGCGTTTCGTTCAGCTTTGCCACGATGCTGTGCCCTCTTTCCACGGCAATTTCCTCTATTGCCCTGCCCATTTTTCCGTAGCCTACCAGTGCTATTTTCATCGGCTAAATTTAAAATTTATAGTTTAAACTAAGCCCGGCAGCTGTAGTTTTTATTGATGTCTCGTTGAAAAAAAATGCCGGTTTCAGAGCAAGGTCCGGGTCGTGCCGCTGCTCGTAGAGGTGGGCATCCACCACGGCATCCACGATGTTCAGAATGTAAATGATGCCGCTGATCCCGATGGCATAATCGCGGTTGCGCTTCTGCCGGTCCTGGGTTCTGCCGAGGGTGTCCGCCGTCACGCCTTTTATATCCGAGAACTCGTGCTTCTGCCCGTTCAGCTCTGCAATAAAAGCGTTGCGGTAGCGGTGATATTGGTGATCGTTCCAGAGCGCGATGCCCACTCCGGCGCCCACTGCGCCCCACACTACCGGTATTTTCCAGTATTTTTTGTTGTAAAACTGTCCCAGCCCCGGGAGTACCGCCGAGTAAAGCCCCGCGCGGGTGGGATTCAGCCGCAGCGGCCCGGTGTTCGCATTCGCCCTCAGAATTTCCTCTTCAGCCTGCTCCGTTTTTTTTAATGCTTGCAGCGAGTCTGCCGGGCGGTAGTCCACCCGGATGCTGTCATTCGGGCGCACCTGCGAGTAAGCGAAACCCGAAAAAAATATCAAAAAAATCAGAAGCCTCACTGGATGTGTGATAGTATTTTTTGAAGTTCATCCTCATCTTTAAACTCAAGGACGATGGTACCCTTCTTCCCGTTTTTGCTTCGGATTTCTGCCTTCACTTCCAAAATATCTCCAAGGTTTTTTTCTGCCCTGCGGAAGCTGTGCGGCAGTTCCAACTGTTTTTTCGGGCTGTAGCCTGCCGGGTTCTTCATCTGCGATGCCGCCCTCTCTGCCTGGCGTACATTGAGTTTTTCGCTAATGATTTTCTGGAACAGCTGCCGCTGCCTCGCCTCGCCTTCCAGACTGAGGATTGCTCTGCCGTGGCCGGCAGAAATCTCGCCGCTGCGGATCGCATTCTGGATCTCCGGGCTCAGCTTCAGCAGGCGGATGGAGTTGGTAATTGTGGAGCGCTCCTTCCCCACTCTGCCGCTAAGGCTATCCTGCGTCATCCCGATTTCATCCAGCAGCCGCTGGTAGGTAAGCGCGATTTCTATCGGATCCAGGTCCTCACGCTGGATGTTTTCCACAAGTGCCATTTCCAGCAACTCGCGGTCGTTCACCAGACGGATGTAGGCAGGTATCGTTTTCAGCCCAGCAATTTTCGATGCGCGGAACCTCCGCTCGCCGGAAATAATTTCAAAACGGTCGCCATCTTTCCGAAGGGTGATGGGCTGAATCACGCCCAGGCTTCTGATGGACTGAGCCAAATCGTTCAGCGCCTTCTCATCGAAGTAACTCCTTGGCTGCGAAGCATTTGGGTAAATATCTTCCAGCGCCACCTCCATAATATTCCCCACTAGCTCATCCGCGCCCTCATCTGTGGCAGCGTTTATGGAAAATTTGGATTCCGAGCTGAGGATGGCACCCAGCCCCCGGCCCATTGCTCTTTTCTTATCTTTCAAACGGTCTGTCTTTTCGGTTTAAAATTTTTATCCTGATTTTTCAGCAGTACTTCCTCTGCCAGCTGTATGTACTGTACGGCGCCCTTGCTCTCAGCATCGTACATCAGGATGCTTTCCCCAAAACTCGGAGCCTCGCTCAGGCGCACATTCCGGCTGATAATAGTCTCGAAAACCATCTCCGGAAAATGGGAATTCACCTCCTCTACCACCTGATTGGAGAGGCGCAGGCGGCTGTCGAACATTGTGAGCAGCAGCCCCTCGATGTCTAGCTCCGGGTTGTGGATTTTCTGGACATTTTTAATGGTGTTAAGAAGTTTGCCGAGACCTTCCAGCGCAAAATATTCGCATTGGATCGGGATAATGACGGAGTCCGCGGCAGTGAGTGCATTTACCGTGATCAAGCCTAAACTTGGAGCGCAGTCTATAATGATAAAATCATATTCGTCGCGCACCTTGTCCAGGGCTTCCCGCATCATATACTCGCGGTTTTCCCTGTCCACCAGCTCTATTTCCGCCGCCACCAAGTCGATGTGAGACGGGATGATGTCCACATTCGGGGAGGTGGTTTTCAGGATGCATTCCTTAGCGGGTACGCTGTGCTCCAGCAGGTTGTAGGTAGAGTGGCTCACTTCCTCCACGCCAAGTCCGGAGGTTGCATTCGCCTGCGGGTCGGCATCTATGAGCAGGATGCTCTTCTCCAGCACGCCCAGCGCCGCAGCAAGGTTTACCGCCGTGGTTGTTTTACCCACGCCGCCCTTTTGGTTTGCCACACCGATGATCTTCGCCATAGAAATTTTTAAACTTCAAAAATAAGATTTTTTTAATGATGATGAGCTCCCAAAGTACCGCTCTTTAAAATAATCAGATGTTTCCCAGTCTTTTACAGGATAAAAAACTTATCCACAAAAAAACCGGACAGCCGCAGCCATCCGGTTTTCATCAATAATTTAAAACCTTAATCTTTGTGCCTGAATCTGTCGAAAAGAGCTTTTGTAATCACCGCGCCCAGTGTGTAATAGGCTACAGTCATTAGTCTTTTCTTCCTTGTGGAAGCTACCGGCTCGTCATCCAGCCCGATATATTTTGGGAGCGATACTGCTGCAAGGCCCCCGAGGATGCCGGAGAAAATCCCAAGCTTGCCCGTAGCGGTAGCCGCGTAGTACAATGAGTTGGAAACCACATCGCCCACAAGTGCAGCTGTATAGAGTTCGTTCTCGTTCAGGTTTATTCCAGCCCCGTCGAGGATTCTATCAAGACCTTCTTCCGCTACTTCGTTAATGGCAGGTGCATTATCGGCATTTTTGCGGAGGCTCTCGTGGAGGATGTTCAGCGCAAGCGCACCGCCAAGCCCGGCAGCAATAGCCGCGACGCGCGCCGGTTTGGTTTCATCAATTCCGGTGGATGCCCATTTTTTCGCGGCTTTAAAATCTTTTTTCTCAAAAACGCGGAATTCCCCGATTGGGAGCATATTGAACATCTGGGTTGCCTTATCCACAAAGATATCGTCCGTCACAATGGCGCAGCGGTTCCAACGGGAAAGATTACTGATGCCAAGCAGCAGATCCTGAACCCACGCACCTTTGGAAAAATTTAGGACATGCGTATCCAGTTTCAGGAGATAGTTCAGTTCGTGAGTTCTGTTCACCACTTTTTCTACATGGTCAAAAACTCTGTCAAAATCCTTAGCGGTTACTTTGCCCTTAGCTTCGAATGCTGCCACATTTTTCGGCGCACATCTGATTACCTTAATCATAATAAACTTTTTTTGATAACAGAGATGCACAAATCGTTCCGCAAAGGCTTTTTAAAATATAAATATTTGTTAAAAAAAACCTTATGCAGCAGGCAAAATCCATCAGGCTATACGCTGCCTAAAGCCTTCTGCTTAAAATATCCTGCCTCAGAAAAGATCCTTCCTGATGATATTCTGGCTGCGCTCCGGCCCTACGGAAACCAGGTATACGCTGATCCCAAGATAATCTTCGATGAACTCAATGTACTGCTTGGCATTTTCGGGAAGTTCCTCGTAGCTCCGTGCTTTGCTGATATCTTCCGTCCAGCCCTCAAGCTCCTGATAGACAGGGGTATAGTTATAAAGTTTTGTTGTAGAGGATGTGAAGTAGTCTATCATCTTACCATCTTCCGTCTTGTAGTGGGTCACTGCCTTGATCGGCGAAATACCCGTGAGCACATCTATTTTGGTAATCACAAGATGGTTAATGCCGTTAATCATACAGGCGTGCTTCAGCGCCACCAGATCCAGCCAGCCGGTTCTGCGCGGCCTCCCGGTAGTAGCCCCGAACTCGTTGCCTGTCTTACGGATTTTCTCGCCCAGTTCATCGTGCAGTTCGGAGGGGAATGGGCCATTGCCCACCCTGGTGGTATAGGCTTTAGAAACGCCGATAAGATTCTGTAAGGCAGTCGGCGGAACTCCGGCTCCCGCGCAAACTCCCCCTGTGGAAGGAGAGGAAGAAGTGACGAACGGGTAAGTCCCGAAATCAATATCCAGCATCAGAGCCTGAGCGCCTTCGAAGAGGACATTCTTGCCACTGCGGATTGCCTCGTTCAGCTCCACCTCGGTATCTACAATCCGGTGCTTCAGTTTTTCACCGATCTTGACAAACTGGGTGTAAATTTCTTCAGTATCCAGGGTATCCCGCTCGAAATATTTCTCGAATACCGAGTTTTTTACCCTCAGGTTTTTCTCAATTTTTTCTCTCAGGATTTCAGGATTCAAAAGATCCACCATACGGATGCCCACCCTCGCAATCTTATCCTCATAGCAAGGGCCTATGCCTTTTTTCGTGGTACCTATCTCTGTGCCTCCCTTTTCCTCCTCGCGGTATCTGTCCAGTAGAATATGGTATGGCATAATGACATGCGCGCGTTTGGATATGAAAATGTGGTCCGTACTAATGCCGCGGCTTTCCAGCTGCTCTATTTCGTTGAGGAAAGACAGCGGGTTTACCACCACCCCGTTGGCGATGATGCACTTGCCCCTGCACTGCAGCACTCCGGAGGGCAGCAGGTGTAGCACAAATTTCTCGTCCCCCACATACACCGTATGGCCCGCATTATCGCCACCCTGAAACCTCACTACATAGTCAGACTTTGCTGAGAGCACATCTGTTATTTTTCCTTTCCCCTCATCCCCGTACTGAAGGCCTACCACCACATATGTTGACATAGCTTTACCCGGAATTTGCAGTTAATTTGATAATGAATGTGTACGAAGATCGCTGCGGAATCCGCAATCGCTGTAGCGCTTGTCTATGGAGATGAAGACATCAGGCAGGCGGCCGTTCACCCACCTCTCCACGATTTCGTTTTTCTTCTTATTCAGAGCCATATTTTTAATGCGCTCATAGTCGGTCTTCAGGTCTAGTCGGTGCGCGGGGATTTCAGCATTCAGCATCATTATGTTTACTGTTTTGCGGTCGTTCTCTGTATCCTCGAAAACCTCGGTCATATCCCCCGGCTTAAGGCCTGCCAACTGATAGGACACCAGGGACGGCAGGGTGTCGCGCTCTATTTTATCGCTGCCGTCGTGGCCCGTTACCACCCCTCCGTTAAACTTCGTGCCCTTATCATCGGAAAACTTGAAGGCAGCTTCCTTGAAGGTCATTTTCCCTTCCTTAATCAGGGTGCGGATGCTGTCCAGCTTCTTCGTAGCCGCCGCCAGCTCCGCTGCGTTCGGCTCGGCTTTCAGCAGGATATGGCGGGCGTCGTACAGTTTGCCGCTCTTTTTCACCAGCTGTATCAGGTGGTAGCCGTATTCCGTCTCTACAGGTTCGGAAATTTCGCCCTCCTGAAGGTTCAGCGCGGCAGCTTCAAAAGGCTTTACCATCCTCCCTCTCGGCACCCTGGTATAGAGCCCGCCGCCCGATGCCGAGCCCGGATCCTCGGAATAAATCCTCGCCATAGATTCAAAGCTGGCACCGCCGTTTATCTCATCCTTTATTTTGTTTAGCCTGTCAATGAGTTCCTGCTTGTGAGCATCGGTAAGCTCCGGGTACATAAAGATGTGGGAGACGCCTATTTCATCCTTCGCCATAGGGAGATTCAGGGCATAGGTATTGTAAAAATCCTGAACCTCGTTGGGCGTTACATCGGTTTTTTCTGTAATCCTTTCTATTTTTCTCTGGCCGTAGTAGTTGTCCGTATCTATTTTTTCGATGGTATTTTTCATCTCATACGCCGTGCGGAATTTGTAGGCGTTCAGCATCGTTTTCTCATCCGGGAACTGGGCAAGTATCTGCTGGTACTTCTGCTCCGCCATCTGCTGGAGGGTCTCCGTCCGCTTCTCAATCAGCGTATCGCGCTTCGCCTCGTAGATCAGCAGTTTGTTGTTAATCATATTTTCCAGGAACTCGCACTGCCCCGGCACCTGCCCGCCCTGCTGCCTGGCATAGTGCATCTGCTCCTGTATGTCGGATTCCAGCACAATCTCGTCGCCGATTACCGCAGCAATGCCGTCTACCAGCATACCGGGCTGCAACTGTGCATTCAGTGGGGAAAATACTGCCGCCAGGAGGCAGATAAAGATGGTTTTTATGTAAAGTCTGCTACTCATCATTAATGTTCAGTTTTGCAAAAATAATACAATCCTCGCTAAGGCTAAGCTAAGCCTGAGCGTTTTTAGTTTTTTTAAAGGTAAAAATCTGATTCGAAGCCCGTAAGTTCCTTAAACTGGGCTATCCTCGCCTTCAGGTCTTCGGCGGAGATTTCCGCGATGCGCTCCGTCCCGAATTTCTCCACCGTGAAGGACGCCATCGCAGATGCGGCGATGAGTGCCGTTTTCATATTTGCGAAACTAAGATCCCCGGTGCTCGCCAGGTGGGCTGCAAAGCCTGCCGCGAAGGTATCGCCGGCGCCCGTAGGGTCGTATACATCGGCTATCGGCAGTGCCGGCACCGCGAATATTTTATCCTCGCTGAAGAGCAGCGCGCCGTGCTCGCCTTTTTTGATGATCACGAAGTGCGGCCCCATCGCGTGGATTTTCTTGGCGGCATTTACCAGGGAGTACTCTCCGGTCAGCTGGCGGGCCTCCTCATCGTTAATGCTGATGACATCCGTGCGCGCGATCATCTGCTGCAGGGTGTCCATCGCCGTATCCATCCAGAAATTCATAGTATCCAGGATTACCAGCCTCGGGCGGGTGCTCATCTGGTCGAGGACGGAAAGCTGCACAGCGGGGTCGAGGTTTCCGAGGAGAAGGATCTCGGCATCGCGGTAGGCATCGGGTACTTTCGGCTGGAAATCCGCCAGAACATTCACCTCGGTAGCCAGCGTATCCCGGGAGTTGAGGTCATCGTAATACTTCCCGCTCCAGAAGAAGGACTTCCCCTCTGGTTTTACCTCAATACCGTCGGTATTGATGCCGCGGTTTTTAAACAGATCCAGATATTCCTGCGGGAAATCCCCGCCCACCACGGACACCACCGCAGCATCCACTTTTAAAACTGATACCGCAAGGGCAATGTAGCTTGCCGCCCCGCCGAGGATCCTGTCCGTTTTCCCGAAGGGAGTTTCTATCGCATCGAAGGCTACCGAGCCTACTACCAAAAGTTTCATTTTTTTACTTTTTGTTTATTATTTCCACTCAAAAGTATCGAGCATATGTTTTAAATCTTTCCTGATGTACTCCACCGCCGGCGCGAGGGAATCCGGTTTCGGCCGGGTATTGAAATAGAGGCTCGCCGTTACGAAATGCCGTGCGCTGTCCGTGGCATATAGCTGGATGTTCGAGGCGGTCTGCCCCTTCAGCTCATAGAAATTCCCGAAGACTTTTTTTTCCGGATAGGCGAAGGATTTGGTCTCTATCGCGGAGGCCTTCACCGTATGGCCGTACACCATCTTCTCTGCCTCGGCTATGTGCAGCTGCAGATCATCCCGCACCGGGAAGTAGGTCACGAACACCCTGGCCTTCATCGTAGGATACTGTATGTAATACCAGCAGGGCTGCTTGCCGGGCACCACTCGCGCGTAGTCCGAATACTGAAAACTGAAACCGCAGGGAGAGCGGAACTCCTGATACGCCGCCGCCGGATACTCCAGGCGGAGCTCCCCCGAGGGCTTTGGCAAGGGCGCCTTGCCGCACGAAAACAAAGAAACCAGAAAGCCGGTGAGCAACATCTGCCTAAACATTCGGCAAAAATAAGCAAAAGCACCCAAGTCAGCCACTGAAAATTTCACCGATGAATCTCTGCAGCGGCTGCGGGAAGGATTTCCTTGCGGAACCTTCTAAATCTGTGATGAGGAAGCCGCCCTGCGCTGCGTAGCGCCGGAAAAGATGCTCATCAGGGATTTTGTAATGATTAATCGTAATGCGGAGGCTGCGGTGGGTAAGCTGATGATTGATAAGGAAAGAAGATTCTGAATATTTCTGGAAACTCTCCGGTACCTCCGCCGGAAATTCATAAAGATTTTTCCAGATAAAGTCCGTGCCGCGCCGCCTGATGAGGAACGATCCCCGCCACTCCACGAAGGCATAGCCGAGCGCGAGCTCTGTCTTCCTCACTTTTTTTGTCTTTTTTGGGTAAAGCTCCGCAGTGCCGGTACCTGCCGCGGCGCAGCCCTCCTCCAGCGGGCACTCCCTGCACAGCGGCTTGCGTGGGCGGCATATCCCCGAGCCCAGATCCATCACCGCCTGATTAAAATCCCCCGCCCGCCCCGGCGGCATCAGCATTTTGGCAAGCTCCGAGAAGTAGCCGTGAGCGGCACTCCTGGAAACATCGAAATCATCAGCAAAAAACCTTGAAAGCACCCGGTAGAAATTCCCATCCACCGCGGGGATATCTTCACCGAAGGCGATGCTGGCAATTGCCGCTGCGGTGTATCTCCCCACCCCTTTCAGCTTCAGGATCTCATTAAAATTATCGGGGAAATTCCCTCCGAAATCATTCACAAGCTGCTTCGCCGCAGTGTGCAGATTCATCGCGCGGGAGTAGTAGCCGAGCCCCTTCCAGCAAAGCAATACCTCGTCTGTATCGGCATTTGCTAAAGACTCCGCGGTCGGGAATTTTTCTATGAAATTAAGGTAGTGCTGCCTGCCCTGCTCCACTCGGGTCTGCTGCAGGATAATCTCCGATATCCAGATTTTATAAGGATCGTCCGTGCTGCGCCAGGGCAAATCGCGGGCATTTTCCGCATACCATTGCAGGAGGCGGCAGCCTGCCTCAAGATTGAAATTCACAGCGGCAAATTTACCGTTAATATTTTTAGCCGCTCATTAGGATTGCAAGCGGCCTTTGCATCAGGCGGCATCTCGCAGCTTCCGGCGTGGCTAATGGCACCCTAGGTAGCATCCCGTGAAGTTTTCCGCGGTGGTCTTCTGCGGGCGGTGGTATTGCAGGCTGGCGGCGATGAGAAGCCAGGCGCCTTCTTCTAGTATGGGTAGGTGCCATTCCAAGGGCTGTGCGGGTGAGGATGCGGAAATTTCCCCGCCGATTTTTGCTTGCCCTTCGACAGGCTCAGGGTGACACTCAGCTATAGGCTTTAGGCAGTAAGCGGCTGGCTGATGGCTGCTTGCCCTTCGACAGGCTCAGGGTGACACTCAGCTATAGGCTTTAGGCAGTAAGCGGCTGGCTGTTTGCACTTGGCTCTCGTGTCTTGGTTCTTGGCTCTCGTGTCTTCTCTTTTACAAAGAAATTTTAAAATTTGCGGGGTTAGGCTTATATTTGAGGAATAATTTTTTTGAGGAAGAAAACCTAATTCCCGAATGATCAATCAGTATCAGTCTAAGTATTACGCTTAGGAGGTTATGATTAAGAGATTAGGAAAGAATATGTCTTCAAGCATATACAGGTGAACATTCCTTACCGATGGGTAGTGCAGATTATTTTAAGTCAACTTTACAAAAAACTTTTATGAATTATTCAGAAAACTTAAAAAAGAAAATCGAAGAATTAAGCCTAAGCAAAGAGAACATTCTCTACCTGCCAATCGCACAGGTGCACCTGCGTCGCATAGTGAGCGGCAGCAAGACGGTAGAATTCCGTGACCTCACGGACTATTACCTCAAGAAAATCAACAATTACAAAAATCTTAAATACGACTCAACCAAGCCTATCACGCACATTCTCTTCCAAGGCGGCTACAACCCGGATTCCCCGAGGGTGCTGGCTGAGCTGAAGTATACCGGGGCGAAATTTAACGCCGAGCACGGTTTGCCGGCTAATCTAACAATCTACTCTGCGAATGCTAAAGAGGTAATGAGCCCCGAAGAAGGCGAAGCCAACTACCCGAACATATTTAGAGAAGCCGAGATTGAAGGCTACGAGAACGGCGACGAATACCTGGCGCTGCAGCTTGGCAGAGTGGTATACACCGAAGGCATTTAGCCAAAAAGATCAGGCTAAAGTCGCTTAGGGAAAGTTTTTTTTAAGCCTTTATATATATTCAAAAATTAATTTCAGCACATTACCTATTCCCTGATGAACGAGCAAAACCAGCAAATCCGCAGCGCTGTAATCTGGGCTTGGCTTCGTGTGCCGCTGCTTGCGGTGGCGTTGCTGTTTCTCGGTTTTGTTGGGGGATTTATTTATTCCCTTACAATCGATGATGCAGGGACGCAAGGCTGGGGAATGATCGGAAGCCTCTATTACGCCGCAGTCTATTTTCTGTATTTCGTGTGTCTCAGCATTTTATCTACCACCATATTTTTTAATTTTAATGAAAAAGTTCGGGGCAATCCGCTGCTGAGCGTTCTCAGTTTCTTTCTGCTCCCTGCGCTGGTTTGGCTGTACAGTGTTGGCAGCTCGCTGCTTACCGATTACTACCGCAATGCTATTTTCGAAACCTATATTCCGCTTGGGATTTACAGTGGGGCACTTGTAATCAGCTACAGCATTTTCCGCGGGCAATTACGAAGAATCAGGAATTCCGTAATTTAGCGGACAATTTTTTTTAAGCAGTTTTGCTCAATGTTTAAGCGTACACTTATTTCCTTACCGCTCATCCTTTCCGCGCAGGTTTTCTTCGCGCAGGATTTCACGCTGGCGCAGGTCATCAGCAGGGCAAAGGAAAACAGCACCACCGTAGCCATCGCGCGCCAGTCGCTGGAGACGCGCCAGCAGCTCTACAATTCCTCAAAAAATAACTATCTGCCGAAGGTGAGCCTGGCAGGCACTTATAACCATTTCGGAGAAAAGGCAAGGCTGAACCTGGAGGAGTACCGGAACGATGTGCTCACCAAGGTGCCACAAAACATCACCACCCACGCCAATGAGCTGAATACCGCGCTCTTCGGCCACCCGCTGCCGCAGGGCATCCAGAATCATATTTACGGCATATCGCAGAAGATCCTTGGAGACATCTACCCGGACAATAACCCCGAGGTCGGGAAGAAGGATTATTTCTTCGCAGGCGTGCTCGTACGCCAGCCGATTTACCTCGGCGGAAAGCTGCGCGCCTCCCAGGAGCTCTCCCGCCAGCAGCTGGAATCCGGGAGAATCAACTTGGAAAACAGCGAAGACCTCGCCGCCTACACTGCCACGCTGCAGTACATCCAGATAATGTATTTCAACTCCATGATTGCCGTGCAGCAAAGGCTGCTGGAATCCCACAGGAAGAATGTGGAGTATGCCAACGGGCTCTCCCGCGCGGAAGTGATCCCCCCCTACCTGACCGACTGGGCGCAGATAGTGGAGAAGCAAGCAGAAACCTCGCTGCAGGGATATCAGCTGGAGAAAGAGAATTTGGAAAACAGCCTCGGCACTTTAATAAACGATACTGCAGAAGCGCGGGCACCGGTAGAAGCTGAGCTTCCCGAAACGCTCCCGGACTTTCGGCCGGCAGCAGATAGCGGGCAGTCCAGCGCCGATGTGCGCCTGCTGGAAAGCAAGCGCGAGGAGGCAAGAACGCTGGAGCGCGTAACGGGGGCAATATCCAAACCCAATGTGTTTGCCTTGGGCAATGTTCAGTTCATCCGCGAGGGACTGCCGATCATCCTGCCGCCGTGGTCGGTAGGCATTGCGGTAGAGTGGACGGTTTTCGACAATGAAAAAAAATCCAGAAACTTAGCCGCCAAATCTTTAACCGAAGAGACCGACCTGCTGGTGCGCCAGAAACAGGAGACGGTGGATACCGCCCTGCGCAACGCCGTAAATACGCTGCAGTCCCTAAGGACGCAGACGCAGACACTGGATGCGGCACGCAAGCAGGCGGAAACCACCACCGGGATGGTACGGCTGAGGATGGAGAACGGCCTCTCCTCCGTAAAGGATGTGGATGATGCGCTGAGGCTTCAGCTGGAGTCGGAGAAGCTTTATAACCTCAGCGTAGCAGCCTACCACACGGCACTTGCCACTTATTTCTATCTTCAGGGAAATCCTGAGCAGATCACCCAATATATTCCATAAACTATGAAGAAATTCCTAAGAAATTACTGGGCGGTGTTCATCCCGCTGATCATACTCGCGGTAGCTGTGATATTTTTAATCCGGAACAAGCGCGAGACCGCGGAAGCCAGCGTAATAAAAATCACCGGTATGGTGGAAGGCGAGTTTGTAGACATCTCCTCCTCCCTGCCGGGCAGAATTGAGCATCTCACAGTAAATGTGGGCGATTCTGTAAAGGCGGGGCAGATAGTGGCGCAGATGGAGACGGACAAGCTGGCTACCATGCGGGCGCAGGCGCAGAGCGCAGTAGTAATAGCGCAAAGCAGGCAAAGCAAGGTGGACCGCGGCGCGGAGCCGGAAGCCATAGCGGCGGCGAGAAATCTACAGTCCATAGCGGCGGACCAGGTGGAGCTGATGAACAAAACTTACGAGCGCTTCCAAAAACTTTATGAGGAAGGCGCGATCTCCGGGCAGGAAAGAGACCTGGTATACTTCCGCTACAAAGCCGCTCAGAAGGAATACGAAACCGCGAAGCTGAACCGGGAAAGACTGGAGAGGGGCAGCACGGCGGAAAGAAGAGAAATGTCCGACGCGCTTGCCGACCAGGCACGCAACAGCGAGAAGCTCATCCGCCAGCTGGAGGAAGACGCGGAGATAAAGTCCCCGGTAAGCGGTACCATAAACACGCTGGTATCCAAACAAGGCGAGATGGTAAACGCCGGATACCCGATGATGACGGTGCTCATCAACGATTCTTACTTCATAAATTTCAACATCCGGCAGGATATGATGCAGAACTTCCAGCTTGGGAAGAAGGTAAAACTGTACATCCCGGGAGCCAACCCGGAGAGAACCGAGGGCATAGTTACGGAGCTCTCGCCCGCGCTGGGCTATGCCAACTATATCCCAAGAAACCAGGCCGGGCAGATAGAGATGCGTACCTTCCAGATCAAGGTAAAACCCGTAAAGACAGGCAAGAACAGCGGCATCCGTGCCGGGATGACGGCAGAGCTGATAACGGAATAAGAGAGGCAGAGAATGCAGAGAGTAAATGCCATAATAATCCGCGAGTGGAAAAGGATTTTCTCAATACCGTATTTCTATATGGTGCTGCTGGTGATCCCGCCCATCGTATTCGTTTTCTACGGACTTATATATAAAAATGAATTTGTAAGGAACCTGCCGATTGCTGTGTGGGATGAAGACCACTCCAGCATCACGAGGACGCTTACCGATATGCTCGCCGCTAGCGACAATATCAATATAGCCTATACGGCATCCAGCGAGGAAGAGATTTCTGAGCTGATGCGCCGCAGCGATATCTTCGGTGCGATACATTTCCCGAAGTACCTGGAGGCGGATGCCAAGAAAAACAAGCCGGCTACCATCACGCTCTTTACCAACAGCTCGCTGATCGTGCCCTCCAATATGGTGTACAAGGACGCGGCGCCCATCATCATCCAGGGATCCCTGGCGGCTGTGCTGCAGCGGGCGGAGAAGGGGGGGCTGCCCGCCTCACAGGCTAAGGCGCTGGTACAGCCTATTAAGCTGAACATATCCAACCTGTATAACCCGGAGCTGAATTATAAAGAATACCTGGTACCCGGGCTGGTAACGGTGGGGCTTCAGATGGCACTGCTGGTGGCAGGGGTGCTTGCCCTGAATATGGAGGAAAATCGGAAAACCCTCGGCGAGTTGCTGAGCATATCCAGCTCTTCATCCGAGATTATCGTGGGGAAAACGCTGGCGCATATTACAGTGTCCTGGATTAATTTTGGGCTGATTTTCTATGTAATCTTCCCGCTGTTCGGGCTGGCACATCCTGGGAATCTCTCGATTTTTATTGCCTACAACCTGCTGGTGCTTGCCAGCTTGGGATTAAGTTTTGCGGTCTCCGCCATTGTAAAAAACCTGCTCACCGCGGTGGAGGTGGCGCTATTCTATGCTGCGCCTGCCTTCGTATTCAGCGGCTACACCTTCCCGAGAAGTGCGATGCCTTGGTACGACCAGTATTATGCCCTGGCGATGCCGTATTCTCATTTCTTGGATGCTTTCATTAAGCTGTATTATATGCATCTGCCAGTGGATTATGTGACGAAGCATCTTGTCTCGCTGCTGATTTTCGGTGGGGTGGGCTTCCCGATAGCCATCGTGGTATACCAGATGCGTATTAACAAAACTTTAAGGAATGCGGCACATAGTTGAGATATTTCTTAATGAGATCCGGCTGGTATCGTCGCAGAGGAGTCTATTCCTCACGCTACTCGTGGCGCCGATACTGTATGCGTTTCTGTACGGAAGTATTTACATTAATAAAGATCAGCCGCCGGTGAAGATCGCCGTGGTGGATGAGGACCATACCAACATCAGCCGCCAGTTTGTAAACGAGGTGCACAGTAGCACCAAGGTGGAATCCCACATCTACCCCACTGTTGCGGTCGCAAGGGAAGCTATGTACCGCGGCGATGTACAGGGCTACATCGAGATCGCGCCGGGCATGGAGGAAAACCTGCTGAGCCAGCGCCAGGCCAATGTTTCTATGTACATCAATACTTCGCAGTTCCTGCCTACCGGGGCCCTGATGTCTTCCCTGAACGAAATCGCGATGACGGTGGGCGGAGGTGTGCGCAAGGCTTATTTTGAAAAGCAGGGCGAGGGCTCCGAAGCTGCGATGCAGCTTACCAACCCTATTAAGTTTGACTACCGCCCGCTCTATAATACGGACAGGAACTACGGCAGCTTTATCATCCCCGGGCTGCTCGCCATTATCCTGCAGCAAACCCTGCTGATTGCTGTATGCGCAGCGATGAGTTTCGAGAAGCAATCGGGCAGTCTTGCTGCGATGCTCAGGAAGTATTCTTTTTCCGATATACTGACGGGCAAGAGTATTTTTTATCTGATATCTTCCTCGGTGCTTGCCTTCTTCATCGTCGCGGTGAATTTTACCATACTGGATGCAAGTTTCCGTGGCAGCTACCGTGACGGGTATATTATCACGCTGCTGTTCCTCTGCTCCGTGATTACGCTCGGCATGCTGCTGGGAACCTTTTTCCCAAATCCGCTGATGACCTACCAGGTGATGGGCTTCAGCTCCTACCCTATCTTCCTGATTTCCGGCTATTCACTTCCGCTGCAAGCACTGCCACAGGGCATACAAGATCTTGCCGCCTGCCTGCCGACTACCCCTTTCCTCAAGGCTTATGGCTCCATTGTGCAGACAGGTGCGCGGCTTTCCGACCATACGGAGCAGGTGGTGCATATCCTGATCCTGTGGGTGTTTTATGCCTTCCTGCTGCAGCTGAGGTTCATTTATCTGAGGAGAAGGGACCTCAAGGCTAAAACAAATATGCGCAGCTAAGCCTCCATCTCCACAATAACCCCTGTAAGTCATTGATTTACAGGGATTTTTATTTTCAGGTGCTAATATAGGTGCTAAAGAAGTTTCTTTTAATAGTGGTCTTTCAATGACAGATGTTATATTTAATAAAAGTATTAGTAATCTTTCACATATTGAAATAGTTTTTGAAAATCAAAAAAAAATTATTTATCAACAATGTTCTGCTTCATCTAACTGTTATGAAAATCCAAGAAACATTTTCAATACTGCAAACAATGACGAGGAAAAAGAAACATATACAATTAATATAGAAGATTATCAAAATGCCATAGACTGTAATGGAAACTGTTATTAAATAATACTTCTGCTAACAGTGTATTGGCAAAAGACGGGGTGAATATTGTCTTTGAGAATTCAGTCAGCAATATTCGCAAAAATACTTTTCATATTTCTTTTTTCAGTAATTTAGAAATCTGAAAAAGCATTTTGCTTCGTTCGGTCGAAATTGAACTTGCAGTTAAATTTAGCCCGCCCTTCGCAAATACTTTTTCCGTTAGCTGTAATTTCACAAACAAAACCGTATAAAATGAAATATAAATTGATTTTAATAAGTTTTCTATTTTTCGTACTGAGTTGCTCACCTTTTTCAAATTTATCAAAGAAAACAAATTTAGGCAACGAAAGAGGCTATCAAAGTGTTTATAATTCTGACGCAAAATTTAATTCATTAACATTCGGAGATTTTAAATTTGCTTTTAATAATAAAGAATATAAAAAACTGAAAAAACAAAACACTAAAATAAAGGATATACTGTTTTATATCCTGTCCCCCAAATTTCGACCACGGTTAAGCAGATTTAAGTTTGTTGGTTGGTTCAAAAATAAACAAATCTTTTGGTTTTTGATGATTAATTCCTTGGTGTCTTCTTTGGTTATATTCATCAATAAAATCTCTAATACCATCTCTCAATTCCCATGCTGATTCTATTGCATACAAGTAAATGTAATCATATTTTATCGTTCTAAAAAAGCGTTCAATATAAATATTGTCCGTAGCTCTACCTTTTCCGTCCATGCTGATTTTTATGCCATGTCCTTCCATGCAATCTAGCCAGTTTGATGAAGTATACTGGCTCCCTTGGTCGGAGTTAACGATTTCAGGCTTGCCATATTTCTTTATCGCCTCATTCATCGCCGAAGTCTGGGTTTCCATCTCCAAAGTGTTGGAAAGTTGCCAGCCCACAATATAGCGGCTATACACATCGATAATCGCCGTAAGGTACATAAAGCCCCTTTTCATCGGGATGTAGCTGATGTCTATCTGCCAAACCTGGTTGGGTCTTTCTATTTTTAAACCCCTCAAAAGATACGGTCGAATATAGCTTGTCTTGCCCAATTTACTCAAATTTCTTTTAGGGTAAATGGTGGCGATGCCCATCACCTGCATCAGGCGGCGAACCCTCTTCCGGTTCACGCTAAAGCCCATTTCCTTGAGTTCCCGGGTGATCCTTCGGATGCCAAAACTGGGATATTTCAGGTGGATTTTATCGATTTCCGTCATCAATATTAAATTTGCATCGCGTTCTCTTTGCGGACTATAATACAAATTACTCCTGTTGATGCATAGTAAATCGCACTGTTTGCGGATGCTCAGCCGGTGCTTCCTGTCTATCATTTCCTGTCTTTCCTTTATTCCTCGAGCATCCCTAAGTTTTTTTTAGAAAATCGATTTCTATCTGCAGCTGCCCGATTTTCTGATAGAGCTTTTCCTCTTTCCCGGCGGAGTGTTCTTTTTTCTTTTCTAAAGCAAAAACCTGCTCGGACTTGCTTAAAAATTCCTTCTTCCAGTTTTGGATTTGCTGGGGATGGACTTCGAACCGGGAGGCTAATTCTGCCAACGTTTGCCTTTCTTTCAGTGCTTCGAGGGCAACCTGTGCCTTGAAGCTTGGAGTAAATTTTCGTCTTTGTTTTTTCATCTTTTTACGAGTTAAAATTAATTCTTTTTTTTAAACTTAACTCGTGGTCTGAGTTTAGGGGTACATTATATTACGCTCGCACAACAGACCCTGCATATGAGTATTTTATATTATTAAACCCTAAAGAAAAGAAATTTGATGCTGAAAAATATTATATAAAGGATACAATTATTAACAACAATAATTTTGTGCTACTAATTTCAAATGATGCACCTAAAAGAGACATAAAATTCATAAGTGAGAACATTTTTGAATATGAAAAATAAAGAAACTACAGATAATAACTAAGCTTTCGTCTTGTCCGCAGGACAGAAGATGAAATCCCGTTGAACGGAAGCTCCCGTGGCTTTTCAGCAGTATGATGGTCCTTTTATGGAGTTGTCGTTTTTAGAGCGCCAAGGCTGCATCGTGACGGGAATAACTGTCGAAGGTACGCCTGCTTCTGCCCAGGATGGAGATATTTCTTTCGAAGCGTTGCAGAAGTTCGGCAAAACCGTTAACTTCGCCCGAGGCACGGTTCAGGAATTTGTTGGTCCATAAATCCTCCGGAGATTTTTTTTGTAGCCATTTCATGAGTTTTTAAAAGGTTAATAAAAACAAAGTTACTAAAACGGCGAATGGGAAAAGCTACCGGAGGTTTAGTTCAACATTGTATTGGCAAAAGGCGAGGTTGAATCTGTAAAACCACCACTTGATTCCTTTAGCCGCAGCTGCTTTTCATATTGTTTTTTTGCTTAATTTAGACAATCTGAAAAAGCATCTGCTCCGGTTGGTCAAAATTGAACTTTCAGTTAAAATTAGCCCGCCCTTCGCAAATACTTTTTCCGTTAGCGGCTATTATTATAACGATCCTCAAATATGAAATGGACGAACGACATAACAGAACTATTAAAAATTGACTTTCCCATTATTCAAGCACCAATGTTTGGCGTTACAACGCCCGAAATGGTTGCAGCAACTTCAAACATAAATTGTTTAGGGTCATTAGCGTTAGCAGACGTTAACGCTGAAAAATGTGTTGAAGAAATTAACAAGACAAAAAAACTAACAAATAAACCTTTTGCAGTAAACATTTTCGTTCACAACATTCCCGACATTACAGACACGCTAAAAGCGGACTACGCGGAAGCAAAAACATACGTTGAGCAATTAGCGAAACAAAACAATTTAGACATAACTATTCCAAACATTGACGAACTAAAAATTAATAGTTACCACGAACAAATTGATGCTATCATTTCCGAAAATTGCAGAATTGTAAGTTTTACTTTTGGTAATCTTGACAACCAAAGCATTAACAAATTAAGAAGTAAAGGTGCTATTTTGATTGGAACCTGCACTTCTGTGAATGAAGCGAAAATTTTAGAAAACTCAGGAATTGATATTATTTGCGTTCAAGGTTTTGAAGCAGGAGGACACAGGGGCAGTTTTGTTTCAGAAGATATCCCAAAAATTGGAGGTTTAACATTGTTGGAGAAAGTACGTGAAGCAGTTAATATTCCAATCATATATGCAGGTGGAATTTACAGCGCAAAAACTTTGCTGGCCGCAAAAAAGATGGGTGCAAGCGGTTTTCAAATCGGAAGTTTATTATTAGGTTCAAAAGAAAGTGCATTGCAAAATTTCGAAAAAGAGCGATTACGAAAAGCGGACGAGAATGAAATAGTTTTGACAAAAAGTTTTTCAGGACGTTTTGCAAGAGGCATAAGGAATGTATTTATCAGTGAAGTCGAACAGGCAGGCTTTATTTTGCCTTTTCCTTATCAAAACAAATTAACAGGCGAATTACGACGAATAGCAAAAATCAATCAAAATGCGGACTTTGTAAATATTTGGGTCGGACAATCTATCAAAGAGTTTAGTGGAGACTCAACAACTGAAATTTTAACAAAATTAATTAAACAGACAGAACAGAACAGCCGCTAATAACTAAGCTTTCGTCTTGTCTGCAAGACAAGAAATGAAAGCCCGTTGAACGGAAGCTCCGGTGGCTTTTCAGCAGTATGATAACACAAGAAAATGGCGTCAAGAATTTGACGGAACAATATTTGTACATATATTTGTACAATAAAATGTATAAAAATGTTAATTGCCAGCGTTTCAGATTTCAGAAAAGATATCAAAACTTATTTAGACAAGGTTGCGAAAAACTTCGAGACTTTAATTATCAGCCGCGGAAAAGATTCAGGAATTGTAGTGATGTCATTAAATGAATACAATTCTTTAATGGCGACAAACCACGAACTTTCTACTCGTGCTAACGAATTGCGTTTGGACTCCGCCATTGACAAATTAAAATCCAAAAATTCGTTTGAGAAAACGCTAATCGAGGAATAATGAGATATGTTTTTGTAGATGAGTCTTGGGAAGATTATTTGTATTGGCAAAAAACTGACAAAAAGAAACTGAAGCGTATCAATGATCTGCTGAAAGATATTTCACGAAATCCGTTTGAAGGAATTGGAAAACCGGAACCATTGAAACATAAATATTCCGGATTTTGGTCACGAAGAATTGACGATGAGCACAGGTTGATTTATCGTTATGAAGAAGGAGAAATTCAGATTGCAAAATGCAGATTCCACTACGATTAAATCGTTACGGCAGACAATAACTAAGCTTTCGTCTTGTCCGCAGGACAGAAGATGAAAGCCCGTTGAAGGGAAGCTCCGGTGGCTTTTCAGCAGTATGATGAGCCTCTTATGGGGATGTCGTTTTTAGAGCGCCAAGGCTGCAATGTGACGGGAATAACTGTCGAAGGTACGCCTGCTTCTGCCCAGGATGGAGATATTTCTTTCGAAGCGTTGCAGAAGTTCGGCAAAACCGTTAACTTCGCCCGAGGCACGGTTCAGGAATTTGTTGGTACTTAAATCCTCCGGAGATTTTTTTTGTAGCCATTTTATATGTTTTTTAAGGGTTTAATAAAAACAAAGTTACTAAAACGGCGAATGGGAAAAACTACCGGAGGTTTAGTTCAACAGCGGTTTTGCAAAAGAGCGGGTTAAGTTTAAACTTCAACATCTGTGCTTTTTTCCGCAAAAACCATTTTTTATTTGCTTAAAAAGAGTAAATTAGCCAATAAAAAATGGTTTTGCTTACATCAGTGTGAAATTGAAAGTTTTGGCTTCTCTACTCCGCTACAGCTTATACACGAAACCGTTGTACAACATTTAATTTAAAAACGGTTAAAAAAGGACTAACCTTCCAAAGTCGAAATAATTCTGACTCGACATCAAACAAGAATGAATGCGAGAGATGTTATGAGCATCAGTTTGAAAATCGTTAAGAGTAAAACATTGAAAATTAAATATTAACAAATAAATTTATACAAATGAATAAAATTTTAAAAATCACACTTGTATTATTATTATCAATTTTTCTTCTCTTGTAACGAAGATGAAAGTTTAGATCAAAGTCCTATCAATGAAAACTTAATTACATCTTTTAATAAATCATCTACTACCTCTAAAAATAGTGATATTAGTGAAGTTATTGTTTTTTCAGATATGACTTCATCCGATGAAAATCTAAGTGGCATGTTAGAAGGTTTAATTGTAAGCGTAGATTTAGATGCTATGAAAGCGACTTTCACAAATGAAAATGAAGCTGGTTCTATTGAATTTGATTTAATAGAAAATGAAAATAGCACTTTATCTTTAAGTGGTTATACTGCAAAAAATGGTTTAAGTGATAGAACTCCTAGATGGCTGTGTGGCGCTAGTTGTGTAGGTCAAGGATTTTTAATTTCATTGTGGGATGGTCCTGCACCATTAATGGATATTGCCGCTGCCGCATATACTTACGCATGTGCGCGTGATTGCTAAATTTATTATAAATGTATTTAACTATCATTTCAACAATTCTAGTTTTAGCATTAATTTATTTAAAAAATGTTAATCCTTATGTAGCAGAAATATTTAAAAATAAGTTTTTTCAATATTTCATAGGAACTTTATTGTTAATCATATTAATATATAAATTAATAGTATTTGAAAATAAATGGACAAGTTATGTTCAAGTTTCAATTTTATTTATTGTGTTGATAATAGGAGTTTTACAATTAAATAGACGCAATAAAGTTTAAACGTTGTACAACATGGTACAAATTCAATGGCTACAAAAAGCATATTTTTGTGGTCATTGTTTTTTTCAAACTAAAAACTAATTTTAATGATAGATGAATTGTATACGCCACTGAAATTTATACCCAAAACGTTAGTGGCAAGGCTATGACAACACAACCCGACAGACAAAATCGGGTTCTTTTTGACATTTTGTATTTAAGTAGTTGCTTAAATAAACAAATTGACTATCTTTGTGCTATGGACAACATTTCTTGCATAAGACAACAGGCGGACATTAAGCAAATCAACCGTTGCAAAGACCGAGTTTCAGAACTGAACGGTTCGTTTGACTATTTATCGAACGGACTTGAATTGGCAGGTAACAATGTTAGACTGAAAATCCTGTTCCTACTTTACGAAGAGAAACAACTTTGCGTTTGCGACCTGAGCGACATTCTCGGAATGACCATCTCGGCAATTTCACAACATCTCAGAAAACTCAAAGACAGAAAACTCATTGAAACGGAAAGGCAAGCACAAACCATTTTCTACTCATTGACAAAAGAGTATGAAAAAATGCTCAAACCGTTTTTCAAATTACTTGACGAAAACAAAATTTTGGAAACAATATGAAAACAGACAAAAAATTAATCGGTGCAGGACTTTTAACAGCAATTGCTGCTTCACTTTGTTGCATCACACCTGTATTGGCTCTTGTTGCAGGGACAAGCGGTCTTGCATCTACCTTTTCGTGGATGGAACCAGCAAGACCTTATCTTATCGGTATCACCGTTTTGGTATTGGGCTTTGCTTGGTATCAGAAACTCAAACCACAAACAGCCGAAGAAATCCAATGTGATTGCGAAGAAGACGAAAAGAAACCTTTTATGCAGACAAAAACATTTTTGGGAATTGTAACCGTTTTTGCAGCCTTGATGCTTGCATTTCCAAAATACTCACACATTTTCTATCCTTCAAACGACAATAAGGAAGTGGTAATCGTCAATGCCTCTGACATTCAAGCGGTAACTTTTGATGTAAAAGGAATGACTTGCAATGGATGTGCTTCACACGTAGAAAATGACGTGAACAAATTGCCAGGTATTATTAAGGTAGATGCGATTTATGAAGAAGCGACTACCAAAGTAGAATTTGACCAAACCAAAGTGAGTTTAGCTCAAATTGA
The DNA here is from genome assembly GCF_014961145.1 of Cruoricaptor ignavus. NCBI lineage: Bacteria > Pseudomonadati > Bacteroidota > Flavobacteriia > Flavobacteriales > Weeksellaceae > Cruoricaptor > Cruoricaptor ignavus. The sequence continues at coordinate 410,530 of NZ_CP063145.1, read as the reverse complement.
AGAAGCAATCAACGGCACAGGTTACAAAGTGGTTGGCAAGAAATAGTATTTTTTTGCCTTTTGTATTTAAGTATTTAATTAAATAATTACAAAATGAATAAAGAAACCGTAAAATTTGACATCACAGGTATGACCTGCGACCATTGTGCCACAGGAATTGAAAAACTGCTTACCAAAAAAGAAGGCGTAAAAGAAGCCAATGTGAGCTATTCAAAAGCCACTTGTGAATGTTCTTTTGACCCTGCCAAAACAAGCAAAGAAGAAATCATCAGCACCATCAACGGTACGAAAAATTATCGTGTAAAAGGTGAAATCCCTGATAATGGAAACAGTGGAAATAATCAATTTGATTTAATTATTATCGGTGGCGGTTCGGCTGCATTTTCGGCAGCTATCAAAGCGGAAAGTTTAGGTCTATCGACTTTAATGGTAAACGGTGGGTTGGACTTTGGCGGGACTTGCGTCAATGTGGGTTGTGTACCTTCTAAAAATCTTATTCGTGCGGGTGAAACGGCTTATCACGCTACACATTCCAACTTTGAAGGCATCAAACCAAAAGGCGCTGACATTGATTTTGCGCAAATCATTAAGGATAAGAAAAAATTGGTAGCCACACTTCAAGAAAAAAAATATATGGATGTTGTAAGCGATTTTGAAAACTTGACTATGCTAAAAGGTTGGGCAACTTTCAAAGACAATAAAATCATTGAAGTTGACGGCAAGGAATACAAAGCAATCAAATTTTTAATCGTAACGGGAGCTACTACCAATATTCCGACTATTGAAGGATTGGACAAAATTGACTACTTGACCAATGTTTCTCTTTTCGACTTGGAAGAAAAACCCAAAAGCCTGACCATTATGGGAGCAGGTTATATAGGTTTGGAAATTGCAATGGCGTACAATCGTTTAGGCGTAAAAGTCCGCATTATTGAATTTACAGACCGTGTATTGCGAACACAAACACCTGACATCAGCGAAGCATTGGAAATCCAAATGCGAAAAGAAGGCATTGAAATATTACCCAATTTCAGAGCCGTGAAATTCGAGAAGAACGGAAACGAAACGATAATTCATTGCAAATGCCCTGATGGTTCATTTACGCAAATTGTAGAGAAAGGAAAGGTAGTAATTGCCACAGGAACAAAACCCCATACAAGTCAATTGGGATTAGATAACATTGGTTTGAAACTCACCCAAAGTGGTCATATTGCAGTAAATGAGAAGATGGAGACCAATCTATCCAACATTTACGCAGCAGGAGACGTAGCTAACACCCCCGCATTTGTTTATACAGCAGCCTTTGAAGGTAAAATTGCCGTTGAAAATGCTTTCTCAGGAACAGAAAACAAAGCCGATTATTCTTCTTTACCTTGGGTGGTTTTTACTGACCCACAAATTGCAGGTGCAGGTTTGGACGAAGCACAGGCAGAATCCAAAGGCATTCCGTTTGAAGTTTCAAAATTGGAATTGAAAGACGTACCGAGAGCCATTGCAGCAAATGACACAAGGGGATTTATCAAACTTATTCGCAACACCGAAACGGATAAATTGATAGGTGCAAGAGTAGTCGCACCCGAAGGTGGAGAGCTTATCCAACAATTAAGTATGGCAATCAAATACGGAATAACTGTAAAAGACTTGGCAGACAGTTTTTACCCTTATTTGACTTTGGGAGAAGGCATCAAATTAGCAGCAATAACTTTCGGAAAAGACGTATCGAAATTAAGTTGCTGTGCAAGTTAATCCGACACAAAGGCACACACTCTTGCAAGTCGCACCAGCCTACTCTTGACCAAAACTTGCAAGAGAGAGTGCCTTCCCTACCCTAAAAAATCCTACCTTTGAAAATTGACTAAACCGACTAAAAATAAAGGGCGAACGCACAACATTGTGTATAAGCAATAGCGGGTGAAGTGGTAAATCGAAGGTCTTTGCCTTTAATAAACTTTTGTGCTAAACTGAACATTTTTGCTTCCATTTCCGCCACTACGCCAATACCCGAAACGTTACCTGCAAGCGTAAAACAACGTTCGTGCTAAAAAACGACATTTCGGGAAAATCAAAAAATAACGAAACAATTTTTACCTAACTTTGTAAAATGAAATTTATATCTTTAATATTAGCCGTTTATGTATTGCTGTTATCAGCCGTACCGTCTTTTATTGAGGATAAATGTATGCAGGAACATACCACCGAGCAAGGACAAAACGAACAAGACGAAGATTGCAGTTGCTGTTCGCCTTTTTTCAGTTGCAATACCTGTACAGGCTTTGTAATAACCACATTCCATTTTTCAATTATACATACTATAAAACAACCTAAAAAAAAGTTAGGTATAATAACAGTAACGCCTGTTTCTGATTTTCCCTTTTCAGTTTGGCATCCCCCACAGCTTGCTTAATGTGTAGTGCTATCAGCATAAGCTAATTGTAAGTGGTGTATCGCACCGCTATCATTCATTTATTCACATTAAGTATCATTTTTACAATGAAAAAAATATTCATTGTGTCATTTTTTATGGCACTCAATCTTTGTGTATATGCACAAAACACGTTCAAAGCAGTAATTAAAGACAGCGAAAAAAAAGAGCCTTTAATGGGCGTAACCGCACAGGTTACAGGCACAACAATCGCAACAACTTCCGATGAAAATGGACAAATTATATTAACAGGTATTCCAAACGGTTTGCAGGAAATTCAATTTAGTTATATTGGTTTTACTCAACGTACCGACAGCTTTAATTTTCCTTTAGAAGATACAACCCTGATTGAGATTTTACTTTATGAAAGTTCAACGGAGTTAGACGGTATTGTAATCACATCAACAAGAAGTACAAGAACTATCCAAAATATCCCCACACGTATTGAGTTTATAGGAAGTGAAGAATTAGACGAAAAAGGAAATATGAAAGCAGGGGATATTCGTATGCTTTTGAGTGAGAGTACAGGCATCCACGTACAAACCACATCGCCCACAAGTGCCAACGCAAGTATTCGTATTCAAGGGCTTGACGGACGATATACGCAAATTTTAAAAGACGGTTTTCCTATTTATTCGGGTGCTTCGAGCGGATTGGGTTTGTTGCAAATTCCACCGCTTGACTTAAAGCAGGTGGAAGTTATTAAAGGTTCAACATCTACGCTGTACGGTGGTGGAGCAATAGCAGGTTTGGTAAATCTGATTTCCAAGACACCAACGGAAGAAAGGGATTTGCGTTTTCATTTAAACGGAACATCGGGCAGGGGTTTAGACATCAATGGTTTTTACGGACAGAAGTTTAAGAAAATCGGAACGACAATATTTGCTTCGCATAATCGCAACGGAGCTTACGACCCTGCACAAATCGAGCTTTCTGCCATTCCCCAATTTGAAAGGTATGTACTGAACCCTAAATTATTTGTTTACTTCAATGATAAAACAAAAATGAACTTCGGCATTAACACCACCATTGAAAACCGTTTGGGTGGCGATATGCTTTACATCAAAGGCAAAGGCGATAACAAACACCAATATTTTGAAGAAAACAAAACACAGCGTTATTCTACCCAATTTGTTTTTGACCATACGGTAAACGAAAACAGTTTTGTACAGATAAAGAACAGCGTAAGTTATTTTAACCGCAATACAGCTATTCCCAATTACGAGTTTGAGGGAACGCAAACAGCCACTTTTACGGAAGCAAGCTATACCCACAGCAAAGAAAAGTCAGAATGGGTAACAGGCGTTAATGTTTGGACGGACAATTTTAAAGAAAAGCAGATGACCGCATTTCCGTTGAGGGATTATACTCATACCACATTCGGGGCTTTCGTTCAAAATTCTTTTAAGGCTACCGATTGGCTTCAATTGGAAGCAGGTTTAAGGACGGATTATGTGATTGATTATGGAGCTGTTTTTTTGCCAAGAGTATCGGCATTGTTTAAGATTGCAAATGGATTGACTTCACGTGTCGGGGGCGGATTTGGCTACAAAACACCAACCATTTTTACCGAAGAAAGCGAACGCATACAATATCAAAACGTAATGCCTATTAACGATAAAACCAATAAATTAGAAAGGAGCTACGGAGCAAATGCAGACATCAACTACCGTACTAATATAGGCGATGATTGGACATTCAGCATAAACCAATTGTTTTTTTATACTTATCTGGATAATCCTTTGTTGCTTCAAAATCCATCTGCTAATCTTTATCAGTTCATCAATTCATCGGGCTACATTCATACTAAAGGAACAGAAACCAACGTAAAAATAGGATATGATGATTTGAAACTGTTTCTGGGCTACACCTTTACCGATACCCGATTGATTGAAAACGGAACAACTACCGAAAATCCATTAACCCCAAAACACCGTATTAACTCTGTACTGATGTACGAAATAGAGGATAAATGGAAGATTGGTTTAGAAGCCTATTATTTCAGTCCGCAAAAGCTCAATGACGGAACAATAGGAAACGATTATTGGACATGTGGCTTTATGGCTGAAAAGATTTGGGAAAGATTTTCTTTATATATCAACTTTGAAAACTTCCTTGATACAAGACAGACACGTTTTGATAACATTTATACAGGTACTATAACCAACCCTGTTTTTAAAGATATTTATGCACCGTTGGACGGATTTGTAATTAACGGAGGAATAAAATTTAAACTTTAAAAGATGAACAAAACAATATTCAATATTACAAAAATGGATTGCCCAAGTGAGGAGCAATTAATCCGTATGAAACTGCAAAACTTTGATACGGTAAAGTCATTGGAATTTGATATTCCCAATAGAAAACTAAATGTTTACCATAGTGGAAACCCAGAGCCGATTTTTTCAGCTTTGGAAACCTTGAACCTAAATACAACGCTGATTTCAACCGAAGAAACTAACGCAGTTGTTGAAACAAATACAAGCAATAGCCAACGGAAACTACTATGGACGGTATTGATTATCAATTTCGTTTTCTTTGGATTAGAAATGTTGTTCGGTATTTTTTCCAACTCAATGGGATTGGTAGCGGATAGCTTGGATATGCTTGCCGATAGCATCGTTTACGCATTGGCTTTGTTTGCTGTTGGGGGTACGATTGCAAGAAAAAACAATATCGCCAAATTTGCAGGTTACTTTCAAATCCTGTTAGCCGTTATCGGTTTTGTTGAAGTTATCAGACGTTTTATCGGAATAGAAGCGATGCCCGATTTCAAAACAATGATTATTGTTTCTGTTTTGGCATTGATAGCAAACGTATTTTGTCTTTACCTATTGCAAAAGAACAAGAGTAAAGAAGCCCATATGCAGGCTTCGATGATTTTCACGTCAAACGATGTTATAATCAATTCGGGGGTTATCGTTGCAGGAATTTTGGTCAATTGGTTAAACTCGAGCTATCCCGATTTGATTATCGGAGCTATTGTATTTGTAGTAGTGGCAAGAGGGGCATATAGAATATTGAAATTGGCGAAGTAAAAAGCCAACGCACACAAGCACACACATTTTGCAGCCGCTACAAGCCGACACGCAAACCAAAGCTGCAAAAAGAGTGTGCTTGTTCCCTAAAAAAATTGAATAAAAAATTTCCTGCCCTTCTGAAAAGAAAAAATACCCGAACGCACAACCCGACAGCGACACTTGGACGACATACAGACAAATGGTTTACTAAGACGGTGGACAGAACGCCAGCAGCTAACAGCGGTTTGGCGTAATGGGGGCGGACGTTCTTCGTATGACAGTTTTTCGTAAATTTGAACTTTCGGCTTCGTATGAAGTTTTGTGGTGAAAAGCCCCCACTACACCAAGCCGCCGGGCCGTTAGCGGTCAGGCTATTGAAGGTAATGAAAATAAATCTATGAAAGAGAATACAATTAATTTTAAACGAATATTTATTTTTTTAGTAATAGCTATTTCCCTTTCCAATATATTTAGATTTGACATTTTTGGAGCAAAAGAAATTTTGGAAATATTACCAACTTGGATTTATTTACTTTCTGTTATATTGCTTGAAGGAAGTGGGGTTTTTATAGGAGCTTTAATTGCCATTTACTTACTTCGTAAAAAACAGAAAACTGAAATTTCATTTTTTGGAACATCAAAAAGAAAAGGTCTGTTAATGTCCTTTATTCCAATAATATTATTGGCAATTATCGGAGTAAAGAATGAATACGGTATAAATGTAAATTTGTACGGCTTAATTGTTGTTTTGGGAAGTTTGATTTATTGCATTATGGAAGAGTTTGGCTGGCGTGGATATTTACAAGAAGAACTTAAAGACATTAAGCCTATAAAACGATACTTGCTAATAGGCTTCATTTGGTATTTTTGGCATTTGTCTTTTCTGACAAAAGCGACTTTATCTGAAAATCTATTTTTTCTCGGTATGTTGTTATTTGGAAGTTGGGGAATTGGACAAGTTGCAGAATCGACTAAATCTATTTTGGCAAGTTCCTGTTTTCATTTAATAATCCAAATAATGATGTTTAATTCATTAATCAAAGATGGACTAGATGGAACACAAAAACTAATTATTTTAGGCGTTTCAATTTTTATATGGATAATTATTCTCGGAAGATGGAAAAAAGAAAATGAGTTGAAATTACTAAACGAAAAGCAAAGCCCGAACCGCTAATAACTAAGCTTTCGTCTTGTCCGCAGGACGGAAGATGAAAGCCCGTTGAACGGAAGCTCCAGTGGCTTTTCAGCAGTATGATGGTCCTCTTATGGGGATATCGTTTTTAGAATTTAGTGATACAAAGCAGTTTTTTCGGAAGGACTACTTTTTTTGTTGCTTCCATAGCTTGGATTTAAGCCTACCTTTTCATTTTAGGTGTTCTTTTCCATTTTTTAATATTCTTTTTTTTAGGATTGTTTAGTTTCTTTTTGGTTATGACCGCTGGTTTAGCTCTCTATTTGTTACCAACAACATTAAAAATTTTTAAAAATGAATATATATATAGAAAATCAATACTGTCCTAAATAAAAATTATTAAAAATAGAAACAGCCTAAATACCTATTTTACATTTAGCTTTACATTTAATTTCAAAAAAGAACCCCTTGATAATATGTTTTTTGAGATTCAGGTGGTTGGTCAAAAGGTTTGTCGAGCCAATACTGGAGATTAATTTTCACAAAAATATTCAGTCGGATAAATGCTACCAGATTTGATAATTGCCAAGGATATTTTGCGATTGATTTTAGGTATTTTAGGATAAGAATGGTAATTAGAGCCGTCCAAATTTGTATTTTAACTGCATTTTCAGATGTTCCGATAAATGTTTTGATATGAAGCAATTGCTTGATGTCTCTGAAAAAAATCTCAATCTGCCACCTTTGTTTGTACAGTTCTGCAATGGTGGAAGCTGCCCAAGTGAAATTATTGGTGATAATTTCGATAGTTTGCTTGTTTTCATCGTCCCAAACCGCCACTCTTCTTAATTTTTTAGGGTATTTTTCTTTGGATAAAGGATTTGAGAGTATTATTTCTTCGTCTTTTAGGATGCTTTGAGCTCCTTTTGGTGGAAGTTCTCGTTCCTGTAAAGTTTCAAATTTCAGATTTTCTTTATGTCTTATTACGAAGAAAACACCTTTGCTGTCCCAAATAGAGAGCATTGGAAAATCGTTATAGAATCGGTCTGCAACAATGACTGCTCCCTTTTCCAAAGGAATGTTTTCCGCTCCCTTGTTATCAGCAACACTTCCTTTGGTAATATTCACATAAACAGGAAGTTTCCCGTCATATTCAAGTAAGGTATGCATTTTCACGGCTCCTTTTTTAGTTCGATATGTTGCCCAATCGAACAAAGACAGGCATAGAGAAATAAGCGTAGAATCTAATAAATAGACAGGAACTTTTATTTTGAGTTTTATCCGTCTTTCTTTCGTGTGCTGTCCTAATTGTTCTAATAGTTTGAAATACACGTCTTTAAACAAATCTGCATCTCGTTTTCCATTCTGGAAGCTAATAGAAGATTTGGAAGGTGCTGTTTTTATCCCTAAATGATTGAGGTTGCCCGTTGCGCTACGAAGTCCATTGGAAATATCCCGTACCGAAGTGCTTTTGGCAAAATGACAGAAAAGCATAGAAACTAAATGGGTCCAACTATCGAATCCTTTATTTCGGTAATCGGTCTTTTTTCTTTGACTATTTTTTTGAAAATTACTCGGTCTATTTTTGAAATGATTTGGGAAAATAATGTTAATTTTGAATCCATAAGAAGGTTTTTTTGTTGTGCAACCTCAAAGGTACTTTGAGTTACTCTAATTCCTTCTTATTTTTTTTATTTAGGACGCTATTGATAGAAAATCAAAGATTTAGTCAATACTGGCTTTGGCTTATACTAATTATAATTTTTTCAGGCATGCTTTATGATGGAACTCAACATTTTACAAATTATCCATCAACATCAGCAATTATAGGATTATGTATGACTTTCTTAATCATACTTTTTTTTATTATTCTCAAATTGAGAGTAGTAATATCTGAAGATGGGATAACATATTCTTTTTTTCCAATAATTAAAGAAAAACATTTAAGTTGGGATAAAATTAATACTATTGAATTGATTGAATATAATCCTATTAGAGAATTTGGAGGTTGGGGATTTAGATATAACCCAAGTAAAAATATAAAAGCCTATAATACAGGTGGAAATGTTGGATTGTTAATAAATAAAAACTTACTAATCGGCTTGAAAAAACCAACTAAATTTCAACTCTTCTTGAGTGAAAATATTACCATTAGAAATAAAATAGTTATTAAAAAATAAAAACGTCATACAACATGGGTTTTGCAAAAGGCGGGGATGAAGGAATCCTCAGAGAGATTTGTAAAAATACCCACAAAAACTTTTTCCATTTTTTAGTTTTTTTGTAATTTTAAAAAATGGAAAAAGTTTTTGCTAGCGTTCGGTTATATATTGGAATTTCTGTTGCAGTAGCCCGCACCTCGCAAAGCCCCTTTCCGTTGGTAGCCATTTTGAAACAAAACAGGAGCAATTAAATGACCATCCGACTTACGGAATTTGAAAGAAAAACGTAAATTGACTCTCTGAAAGTGAAGAATGAAAGCCGACAGGTCTAAAGTGGATAGTCCACGAACTAAACTATAATGACCATAAACTTATAATGTTTAGACTTTTAACCATTAAATACAAATAATATGAAAAATGTATTTTTTGCACTAGCTTTTATGCTAGTAGGAACGTTTGCTTTTGCAAACACAAACGAAGTAGAAACAGTTAATGAAAATGTAACTGTAGTGAATGTTACAACAATTGATTACCAAACCTTTGTCAACAAGGTAAAATCAGGAGATATTGTTGTTAGTCAAGTATTAGAAAGAGATGAATTTAGTTTTACATTTTATGATTCTTGCGGAGGTGTTTGGGAAGTTTCAGGATGTTGTATTTCAACCGCAGAATTAATGTCATTTCTTTGGGCTTGGGATGGTGGTTGTTAATTTTTAATTTAACATAAAAGGGCAAGTTTCAATCAACTTGCCCTTTAATAAAATTTAGAATATGAAAAACATTTTAATTATCATTTCACTTATTTTTATTTCAAAAACTTATGCACAAGATGCAATTAGAGTAAAATATTTGTTGGAATACAAGATAGATTCAACTAACTTAAATATTGTAGATACTGAGTTTTTTTACTTGATATTTTAAACGAAAATAAAAAATCCTATTTTCAGTCAGAAGCAAATTTTTTAAAAGATTCAATCTTAACTTCAAAAAATCCGCATAGCCTATTTCAAATTAAAAAGCCAGAATTTAAATTCAATATATTAAAAGATAATAATCTCGAATCTGATTTGGTATTTTATGATTATACGGCATATAAATATTTTATTCAAGATGATGTGAAATTGGATTGGAAGATTCAAAATGATTCAGTTAAAACAATTCTTAACCAAAAATGTAAGAAAGCAGAAACTAACTTTAGAGGAAGAAAATATACAGCTTGGTTTTCTACAGAAATCTTAATTAGTGATGGTCCGTATAAATTTAAAAATCTGCCAGGATTAATTTTGGAATTATATGATAATAAAAATCATTATCATTTCAAAGCTATTGCAATTCAAAAAATGAGTGATTACAGTGTCTATATGAATAAATCTGATTATACAGAAGTTACAAAAAAACAATTTAATGAGTTTCAGAATAAAATAAAGGAAAAACCATCCTTGATTTTGTACAATCCAAATATTCAAATTCCTAAAGAAGGATTAGACAAATATGACAAAACCCATAGAGAGAGAAATAAATATAAAAACAACCCCATAGAACTCATTAATGAATGAAACAACTCGTTTTATGGCTTTTTTTCTTAATCAGTAATGTTTGCTTTTCTCAAGTTACTATAAGCGGAACTTTACACACCGAAACAGGCAATCCTGTTTCAAGAGCAAGTGTGGTTATTAACCAAGTTGGGACAGACAACATTATCGCCTATGACATTTCTGACAAGAAAGGGTTGTTCAGCATTACATTTTCATCTGATGATAAGGAAGTTGACATAGAAGTGCGAAATATGGGATTTGCCACCATTACAAAAACTATAACAAGTAAAACACAAACGCAAAACTTTCAGCTTAATGAAAAGGTAGTCGAGCTAAAAGAGATTATTATAAAAGGTTCGCCCATTACACGAAAAGGAGACACAATTAATTACTCTGTAAACTCTTTTGCTAAAGAGCAAGACCGAACTATTTCTGATGTACTAAAACGATTACCCGGAATAGAAGTTTTGAGCGATGGTAAAATCCTTTATGAAGGAAAACCTATCAATAAATATTATATAGAAGGACTAGATTTATTAGAAGGAAAGTACAATCTTGCCAATGAAAATCTACCACACAAAGAAGTGAGTAAAATACAAATTCTTGAAAACCACCAACCTATAAAAATTTTGGATAGTTTGCAATTTTCTGACAAAGCTGCACTCAATATCAAACTAAAAAACGCTTACACTTTCACAGGTCAAGCTGAATTAGGTTCAGGTTTTTCACCAATGCTTTGGGATGCCAATGTAACCCCTCTTTTATTTACTAAAAAACAGCAAATGTTGGTTTCTTATCAAACCAATAATATTGGAGACAATGTGGGTTCTCAACTCAAAACTTTAACCATAGAAGACCTTTTGGAGCAATTTGAAAATGGAAACGGAAAGCAAGATTGGTTAGAAATTCAGAAACTGAAAAATCCAAATTTTTCAGAAAAAAGATGGTTAGACAACAATGTTCATATGCTGACAGGAAACTATCTACATAAACTTAAAAAAGATTATGAATTAAGATTGAATGTGTCATATTTGAATGATTATCAACAACAAAATGGGTTTACCAACACACAGTTTTTTACACCAACTGATACAATTACTTTATTAGAACAAAAGTACAACCAACTCTATTTTAATTCCCTTGAATCTAATCTTACACTACAAAGAAACATAGATAAGAATTATTTGAATAACAGTTTGCAATTTCAAGGGTTTTGGGATAGTCAAACTGGAGATATTGCAACCAATCAAGAGCTATTAACTCAAAATTTAAATAACCATTATTTTAAACTCTCTAATAAACTGAAAACCATATTTCCAATCGGGAAACAATTAATGAATCTAAATTCATACATTGGCTACAACCAAACACCTCAAACGTTGGTCGTAAATCCAGGACAATTTCAAGAATTACTGAACGATGGAAATGAATATGAAAAAGTATGGCAAGATATTGATTTAAAAACCTTTTACACCAATAATTCCATTGGTTTTACAAAAGGTTGGAAAGAGTTTAGTTTTAATCCGAAATTGGGTTTTCAGTTTGAAAAGCAAAACTTGGAAAGTGAAATCGCAACTTCCGAAAATCAAAACTTAGGCAATGAGTTTAGGAATGATTTAAACTGGACAAGAACAAAATTCTATACTGATTTACAAACCCAGTACAAGAAAAACAAATGGAGGTTAGAATTAAATTTACCAATTAACTTTCATTCATATCAAATAGAAGATAAAACATTGATTGAAAATCAAAATTTGAATAGATTAACTTTTGAGCCTAGATTAGCCATAATTTATGATGCTAATGCATTTTGGAAATTTAATACGTCAGCAAATGTAAGCAACCAATTTGGGACGATTAATCAATTGCATTATGCTTACATTTTACAAAATTATAGAAATATAAAACGTATCAATACACCACTGCCACTAACATTTAACCAGACATTTTCAGGTGGGATTTCTTATCGAAACCCAATAAAATCCTTATTTTGGAATATTGTTTATACGCAAATCAGAAGTGAAAATAATATACTTTACCAAACCCAAATTTTAGAAAATGGAGCAACAGAATTAAATGCTATAAATCAAGACAATGATAGAATCAATCACAATTTTTCTACCCGATTTAGCAAATATTTTAGTAAGTTTAACTCTAACGCAACTTTAAACGCTAATTATGGAATACAGGATTTTCAGCAAATTCTCAATACTGAAGTCACAGATATTCAAAACCAAAATTGGGGATTTGGGACAAAGTTAGAAACCGACTTTTCAGAATGGTTCAATACTGAATACCAAGCAAAATGGATGTTCTCTAAAAATCAAATTCAAGGTTTATCAAATAACACGATTACACAACAAAATCATTTGTTAAACTTAAACTTTTATCCAAAAAAAATCATCTTTTTGCAATTAAGACAGAATATATCAATAACAACTTGTTCACAGAAAATAACGAAAATTTATTTTCAGACCTAATCTATTGTTATAATTGGAAAAAGAAAAACATAGACTTGGAATTGCAATTTAATAACATTTTTAACACAAAAAATTACCAAACTATAAACATAAGTGAGTTTAGTTATGTGGAAACAAACCTTAGATTAAGACCAAGACAAATGCTAATTAAAGTGCGATTTTCGCTGTAATAAAAAGGTAAGTGGTCTACTTTTTTGACAGTTTGTAATATCCTGTCCCCCAAATTTCGACCACGGTTAAGCAGATTTAAGTTTGTTGGTTGGTTCAAAAATAAACAAATCTTTTGGTTTTTGATGATTAATTCCTTGGTGTCTTCTTTGGTTATATTCATCAATAAAATCTCTAATACCATCTCTCAATTCCCATGCTGATTCTATTGCATACAAGTAAATGTAATCATATTTTATCGTTCTAAAAAAGCGTTCAATATAAATATTGTCCGTAGCTCTACCTTTTCCGTCCATGCTGATTTTTATGCCATGTCCTTCCATGCAATCTAGCCAGTTTGATGAAGTATACTGGCTCCCTTGGTCGGAGTTAACGATTTCAGGCTTGCCATATTTCTTTATCGCCTCATTCATCGCCGAAGTCTGGGTTTCCATCTCCAAAGTGTTGGAAAGTTGCCAGCCCACAATATAGCGGCTATACACATCGATAATCGCCGTAAGGTACATAAAGCCCCTTTTCATCGGGATGTAGCTGATGTCTATCTGCCAAACCTGGTTGGGTCTTTCTATTTTTAAACCCCTCAAAAGATACGGTCGAATATAGCTTGTCTTGCCCAATTTACTCAAATTTCTTTTAGGGTAAATGGTGGCGATGCCCATCACCTGCATCAGGCGGCGAACCCTCTTCCGGTTCACGCTAAAGCCCATTTCCTTGAGTTCCCGGGTGATCCTTCGGATGCCAAAACTGGGATATTTCAGGTGGATTTTATCGATTTCCGTCATCAATATTAAATTTGCATCGCGTTCTCTTTGCGGACTATAATACAAATTACTCCTGTTGATGCATAGTAAATCGCACTGTTTGCGGATGCTCAGCCGGTGCTTCCTGTCTATCATTTCCTGTCTTTCCTTTATTCCTCGAGCATCCCTAAGTTTTTTTTAGAAAATCGATTTCTATCTGCAGCTGCCCGATTTTCTGATAGAGCTTTTCCTCTTTCCCGGCGGAGTGTTCTTTTTTCTTTTCTAAAGCAAAAACCTGCTCGGACTTGCTTAAAAATTCCTTCTTCCAGTTTTGGATTTGCTGGGGATGGACTTCGAACCGGGAGGCTAATTCTGCCAACGTTTGCCTTTCTTTCAGTGCTTCGAGGGCAACCTGTGCCTTGAAGCTTGGAGTAAATTTTCGTCTTTGTTTTTTCATCTTTTTACGAGTTAAAATTAATTCTTTTTTTTAAACTTAACTCGTGGTCTGAGTTTAGGGGTACATTATAGTAAATATAGTTTTTTCAATCGAAATTTGCACCTGCCAACCGAAACGGAATTAGGCTCTGCTGAGGAGCAACCTGAGAGGGATAGGTTGGCCGACGAAATATAGTTTTCAAGGGCACTGCTTTTTGCGGTGCTTTTTTCTGAATTATATTTCAGAAGTTCATGCCTTAAAAAACCTTATGCTGCCTCATATTCCGATGGGGTTTTAAAGTCCAGTGCTTCGTGCGGACGTTCATAATTGTAGTCTTCTATCCAGCGTTCCGTAAGGTCTTTTACATCCTGAAGGGAGAAAAACAGGTTGGCGTCCAGCACATCTTCTCTGTAGGTTTTGTTGAAACGCTCGATAATGGCATTCTGCTGTGGCTTTCCTTTTTGGATTTTAACCCATTCAATGTTGTTTTTATCCAGCCAATCCTGGAAAAGGCCCGAGGTAAACTCCGGGCCGTTGTCCGTGCGTATTCCCTTGGGCTTGCCGTGCTTCTCAATCATGCGCTCCAAAAAATGGATGACCGCTCTGGACGGCATGGATGTACGCGCATCAATCCCCAGACATTTTCTGTTGTACTGATCAACAATATTCAGCGTTCGAAATCGGGATCCCCTCGCCAGTGCGTCACTCATAAAGTCCATTGCCCATTCCTCATTACGCTCCAAAGGTACAGCGATGGGATTGGCAGGATTGTCAAACCGTTTCCTTTTCATTCTTTTGTAAAGCGAAAAACCATACTTCTGATAGACCCTTCGGATTTGCGAAGAACCGTACCCCGGGTACTTTTTACGAACCTTCACGATGACTTTCTTGCGTCCCAGCCTGCTGGTTCCCAATATCGAGGTGATGGCTTCTCGAAGTTTTTCATCTTTTTCGGGCATCCGTTTTTTATAATATTTTGAGGTTCTTGAGCGTCCCATTACGCGGCACACCTTAGCATAACTTATCTCCGGTCTTTTCTCCCGAATATAAGCAATACAACGCTCCTTCTGATAAGGTGTTACCACTTTTTTGAGTTGACCTCCTTTAAAATATCGATGGAAATCTGCTGGTCCGCCACAATGCGCTTGAGACGGGCATTCTCCGCTTCAAGTTCCTTGACACGCTGGAGTTCCGAAAGACTCATTCCTCCATACTTGCTCTTCCAGTTGTAAAATGTTTGTTCGGAGATACCGTATTCCCGGCAGATCTCCGCCACTTTCTTGCCTTCCTGCTGGCTCTGGAGCATCCTGATAATCTGAGGCTCCGTAAATCTTGATTTTTTCATTGCTTTTTTTCCAAAGTTAAAGTTAATACTCCAATTTTAACCTGTCTGAAAAAAGCAGCCATGTACCTTGCCACTAAAATCACTCTCTTTATCCAATATAAATTCGTCATAAATACGGAAGAAATCGGAAGCGGCTTTTGATTTCTTGAATTCCGCGTCTAATTTTTGCTTTACAGTTTTAGTGGTAAGTTCTTCATTGATGTTCTTATAGCGATTTACTATTTCGGTGAACAGGCCGCTGCAGCGGTCGAGTTGCTTTTTGATGCTTCTGTGGTTTTCTGCCCTCTTCGTCCTTCCGTTAAGATCATTCGGGGCACGATTCTTAAAATCCCACTCCTTGGGGTGAATCTTCTCGCCTTGTTGAATAGATGAAGTACTTTTTATCGTTGTCAAAATATGACCGTAAGTATATCAGGGTCTCGTGGTCAGAATTAGGCTCCTTAAGTTTAAAGCTGAAATTCATAGGTGCCAATACTTTAATATTTAAACATAAAATCGGCTTATGTCTACTTATGCAAATATATGTAAAGTATTGATTTATAATACAGTTGCGAAAAACTATATATGATCAAAATGCCTAAGTTCGTTTTCCTCCATCTCCCTTTTCAGGAATTTTCCAGTTAAGGATTTTCTGGATTTAATGATGTCTTCCGGCGTGCCTTCCGCCACGATGGTTCCGCCATTCTTTCCGCCTTCCGGCCCGATGTCTATGATGTGGTCGGCCAGCTTTATCACATCCATATTATGTTCGATGATGATGAACGAATTGCCCAGATCCACCAGCTGATTAATGGCATCCATCAGGATTTTCACATCTTCAAAATGCAGTCCGGTAGTTGGTTCATCCAGTATGTACAGCGTGTTTCCGGTTTGCCGCTTGCTGAGTTCTGTCGCTAATTTTATCCGCTGCGCTTCACCGCCACTCAAGGTTGTGCTCTGCTGTCCGAGCGTGATGTAGCCTAAGCCCACATCCTGCAGGGTTTTTACTTTGTTAAAAATTTTCGGGATGGGCTGGAAGAATTCCACCGCATCGTCCACCGTCATTTCCAGCACATCAGAAATTGATTTGCCCTTGTAGCGCACCTCCAGCGTTTCACGGTTGAAGCGCTTACCGTTGCAGGTTTCGCAATGCACATAAACATCCGGCAGGAAATTCATCTCGATGACGCGCAAACCTGCACCCTGACAGGTTTCGCACCTACCGCCCTTCACATTGAAGGAAAACCTTCCCGGTTTGTAGCCGCGGATTTTCGATTCCGGAAGTTCGGCGAAAAGATTGCGAATGTCCGTAAACATTCCTGTGTAGGTTGCAGGGTTTGAGCGCGGCGTTCTGCCAATCGGCGTCTGATCCACATCCACAATTTTGTCGATGTTTTCCAGCCCTTCGATTTTTTTGTAAGGCAAGGGTTCCTGCACTGCCCTATAAAAATGGCGGTTGAGAATCGGGTAAAGCGTGCCGTTGATTAGCGAAGATTTTCCGCTGCCGGAAACACCGGTTACCACCACCAGCTTTCCCAGCGGAATTTTCAGCGTCACATTTTTCAGGTTATTTCCCGTGGCACCCTTCAGCACGATGCTTTTGCCGCTGCCTTCCCTCCTATTTTCCGGGATTTCTATTTTTCTTTTTCCGCTGATGTAGTCCGCCGTTATCGTTTTCGCCTTTTTCAGTTGGGAAGGTTTTCCCTGCCAGAGCACTTCTCCGCCGAATCTTCCGGCTCTTGGCCCGATGTCCAGCAGTTCATCGGCTTCCAGTATCATATCCTTATCGTGCTCCACCACGATTACGGAATTCCCAATATCCCGAAGGTTTTTTAGCGAATTTATCAATCGCTCGTTGTCTCTTTGGTGAAGCCCGATGGAAGGCTCATCCAGGATGTACAGCACATTTACCAGCTGAGAACCAATCTGGGTGGCAAGCCTTATCCGCTGAGATTCTCCGCCGGAAAGCGTGCGCGAACTTCGGTTTAAGCTTAGATATTCCAGGCCTACATCCAGCAGAAACTGCAGCCTTGTTTCTATTTCCTTTAAAATTTCATCGGCTATGATGAGCTTGTTTTTCGGGAATTTTGGGCGAAGATTTTTTAGCCAGTCCTGAAAATCCAGAAGGCTCATACTGCTGACTTCCGCTATATTTTTATTGTCGATTTTAAAGGCGAGACTTGATTTTTGCAGGCGTGTTCCCGAACATTCCGGGCAGGTTTCTTCCGTGGTGAAATGCCTTTCCAGAAGCACCGCATCGTAATTATCCCTGTTCTCTATCAGCTCTTCAATCAGCGGCACAAGGCCTTCGAAATTTACCTTGATTTTCTTCGTAATTCCGGCGTGTTTCAGCTCTTTGCCCACTTCTTTCTGCGCGCCGTAATAAATTAAATCCAATGCTTCTTGCGGAATTTCGCTAAAAGGTGTTTTTAAATTTTTATCAAAAATTTCAAGGATATTTTTAATTTGTGATAAAATCCATCGGTTGGATTTAATGTCGTCCAATGGTAAAAGTGCGCCCTGCTCCACCGAAAGTTTTTCGTTTTCCACGAAGTAATCGGTGTTCACTTTCTTTATCGTGCCAAGGCCTTTGCAGTTCGGGCAGCTGCCTTTCGGCGAATTGAAGGAAAAGGTGTTGGGCTCCGGCAAAGCCATCGATTGTCCGCTCTCCGTATCCATCAGGTTTTTGGAAAAATATTCCACTTCATCGCCATTCATCTTCTGAATTCCGATGATGCCTTCGCCCATATCCATCGCCGTTTTCAGCGATTTCTCCATCCTTGTTTCGGATGCCGCTTCGCCGATTATCAGGCGGTCTATCACAATATCGATATCGTGCGTTTTGTAGCGGTCGAGTTTCATATCGGGCGTTATTTCGCGCAGTTCACCATCGATTCTTGCCTGAGAGAAACCTTTGCGCGACATCTGCACGAAAAGTTCACGGTAATGCCCTTTTCTCGAACGGACAACCGGCGAAAGCAGGTAGATTTTTTCGCCTTTGTAATTGTTCTTGATGGTTTCCAGAATTTGCTCCGGACTGTAGCTCACGAGTTTTTTTCCGCTTGAAAGCGAGTAGGCATCGGATGCGCGCGCAAAAAGCAGCCGCAGAAAGTCGTAAAGTTCCGTGACGGTGCCTACCGTAGAACGCGGATTTTTGTTGGTGGTTTTCTGCTCGATGGCTATCACCGGTGAAAGCCCTTCGATTTTATCAACATCCGGCCTTTCCAAACCGCCGAGGAACTGCCTAGCATAGGCGGAAAATGTCTCGATGTAGCGGCGTTGCCCTTCCGCAAAAATGGTATCGAAAGCCAGGGAAGATTTTCCAGAGCCGGAAAGCCCGGTAATCACCACCAGCTGATTCCGCGGGATTTTCACATCGATGTTTTTCAAATTGTGCTCCCTTGCACCGTAGATTTCGATAAATTCCTGTTCTGCCTTTTGGCTCATACTTGAAATAAAAACTTTCAAATTTACGGTTTATTTGGAGACTTTGGAGACTTTGGAGATTTGGAGATTTAGAGATTTGGGGATTTAGAAATTGGGAAATTAAGAAATTGGGGATTTGCGAAACTTTTTTATCCCCTTCATTTAATGATCAATTTCCTTCACGAATTCGCCGAGAAGTTTTTTGGCAGTTCTGAATTCGATAAATGCGCCGATGTTCAGCATCTCATCAAAAGTGGAGCAAGGATCAATATTGGCAAAGCCACCGTTTTTAGCGACAAGTTCTCCGCCTTCAGCAATCATCGCCTTCAGCTTTTCCTGCGGAATTTCTCTGAATTTCTCATCAAGCTCCACCATCTTTTCATAATGCCTTTCGGTAAAGTTGAAATCTTTCATTGCTCAATTTTTTCTGAAACAAATTTAATCAATCATCGCTTATCGCTTATCAAATTATAAAAGTTTGTAACCTTTCCCGAACTTTCTTCGTATATTAAATTGTAGCCGTAAAAATTTGGTGAAAAAGAATGAGACAGTTAAAGATTACGAAACAGGTTACCAACCGTGAAACAGCGTCGCTCGACAAGTATTTGCAGGAAATCGGCAAGGTGGATTTGATTACTGCGGATGAAGAGGTGGAGCTGGCGCAGAAAATCCGTGCCGGTGACCGTGCAGCGCTGGAAAAGCTGATAAAGGCGAACCTACGCTTCGTGGTTTCCGTGGCGAAGCAGTATCAGAATCAGGGGCTTTCCCTACCTGATTTGATTAACGAGGGCAACCTTGGCCTGATGAAGGCGGCGAAAAGATACGATGAAACGCGTGGTTTTAAATTCATTTCCTACGCCGTTTGGTGGATTCGCCAGTCCATTTTGCAGGCGTTGGCAGAGCAGTCCAGAATTGTGCGGCTGCCGCTGAACAAGATTGGCTCCATCAATAAAATCAACAAGGCGTACGCACACCTTGAGCAGGAAAACGAGCGGCCACCTTCACCGGAAGAGCTGGCGGAGGTTCTTGATATGAGTGAGGACGACATCAAGGAATCGATGAAGAATTCCGGGCGGCACCTTTCGATGGATGCACCTTTGGTGGAAGGCGAAGATTCCAACCTTTACGATGTGCTTCGTTCCGGCGAATCGCCAAGCCCTGATAAGGAACTGATGCTGGAATCTCTGCAGATTGAAATCGAGAGAGCGCTGCAAACGCTTACGCCGAGAGAAGCCGATTTGGTGCGGCTTTATTTCGGGCTGAACGGCAAGCATCCGATGACTTTGGAAGAAATCGGCGAGACTTTCGACCTGACGAGAGAACGCGTTCGGCAAATCAAGGAAAAGGCGATAAAGCGCCTGAAACACAACACGAGAAGCAAGATTCTGAAATCTTATCTCGGGAAATAATTTTCGGCTGCCAATTTGGCAGCCTTTTTTATGGCACCAAACTGATGCTGATGTTGTTGTGCGAAGCGTGATTCACAACCTTGCCATCCTTAATCACGATTAGCTGCGGACTTTGGTGCGTAACGCCGAAATCTTCCGCGATTTTATTGGAAATCTGGCGGTATTTCAGCAAGTCTAAAAAATAAAATTTGGCATCGCCCTGATAAGATTTTATTTCGGCTTCGAAATTCTGCAACACCGTTTTACTGATGAAGCACCGCGTGGAATGCTTGAAAATCGCCACCGGATTTTCGCGGGAAGCTTCTATTGCCTGCGTCAAATCCTCATCTGAATTTATTGAATGCCAGATATTTGCAGAACTTTCTTCGCTGCCGCTTAATAATTTTGAGAAAAAACCCATAGCTAATTTTTGATAAATGTCGTAAATTTACGCTTTTAATTTCAAATTTAAACCGATGAAAAAGGCGCTGATTGTGGTGGATGTTCAAAATGATTTTTGTGATGGCGGTGTGCTGGCTGTGCCTGGTGCCAATGAAATCATCCCATACATCAATCTTCTGATGGAAGATGAAACCTATGATCAAATAGTGCTGACGCAAGACTGGCACCCGGCAAATCACAAAAGTTTCGCAAGCAACAACGGCAGAAAGGTTGGGGAAACTATTTCACTAAACGGCATACCGCAGTTTATGTGGCCGGACCATTGCGTACAAGATACCGCCGGGGCGGAATTTCATCCAACTCTCAACACCAGCCGCGCTACGCACATCATCCAAAAAGGGAAAAATTCAGAGATTGACAGCTACAGCGCCTTCCAGGACAATAATCACTTTATGCAGACGGGGCTGAACGACTTCCTGAAATACCACGACATTCAGCTGGTGGAAATTGCCGGCCTGGCACTCGACTATTGCGTAAAATTCACCTGCCTAGATGCGGTGAGAAACGGTTATATCACCTGCCTCCATTTTAACGGCACCAGGGCGGTAAATGTAAAGCCAGAAAATGCCCGCGATACCATTTATCAGTTATTGGAGAACAGCGTGACGGTGCTGGGATAGTTAATTGATGAGATTAAGGCTTTAATCAATGACATATCAATAATCATTAATAATTCTCACAGTTTCTTCAGGTTCTGCACCTCGAGTTCGTTCAGGATTCTCCAATAGCCGCGTTTTACATTTTTCTTGGTAAGGCCTGCGAACATCACCCTGTCCAAAGCCTCCACCTCGTAGCCCAGCTTTTGGAAGATGCGGCGCACCACCCTATTCCACCCGATGTGCAGCTCTATTCCTATCTCGTTTTTCGGCTTTCCTTCGATGTAGGAAATCGCATCAACCTCTGCAACGCCCTCTTCCAGACGAACCCCGTCCGCAATCTGCTGCAGATCTTCGCGGGAAATTTTTCTGTCGAGGGTTACATGGTAAATTTTCTTCACATTAAAAGAAGGGTGCGTCAGCTTTTTCGTTAGATGCCCATCGTTGGTCAAAAGAAGAACACCCGTAGTGCTCCGGTCGAGGCGCCCCACTGGAAACACGCGGTACGGCGAGGCATTTGCTACCAGATCCAGCACAGTCTTCCTCATCTTTTCGTCCTTGGTGGTGGAAATGTAGCCTTTTGGTTTATTCAGCAGGATGTAGACCGGTTTTTCTGGTGTGATGCTTTGCCCATCGAAGACCACCCTGTCGGTTTTCTGTACCTGGTAGCCCATTTCGGTTATTACTTTTCCGTTCACCTCCACCAGTCCTTGCTTTATAAGTTCATCAGCTTCTCGGCGGCTGCAGATTCCCGAATTGGCTATGTACCTGTTCAGGCGGATGGTATCTTTATGAATATCTTTCTCTATTTTTTCCAGGCGGCGCTTTTGCACGAAATTTTTAGTACGCTCATTTCTCTGCTGCCGCTCTCTGTCCTCAAAATTTCCTGAATTTCCGCGGGAAAATTGGCGGTCACCTTTTTCATATTTATTTCTGGAATCAAATGCAGAACCGCCTATGTTTTTGCGGCCCCCTTGTTCCCTTCTCTTCGACGAGGGATTCTGCCTGTTGTCTCTTCGTGAGTTTTGATCTCTTCTCATATGCTGCAAATTTACGGTGATAATTATTAATGAGATTTATGCGTACAGCTTTATCCTAAAAAAATTCCCGGAAAAATTCCCGGGAATTAAGTTTAGATGTTAAATGCTTTAAAATCAGCCTTTCAGAGCGCGGA
Organism: Cruoricaptor ignavus; assembly: GCF_014961145.1. Classification (NCBI taxonomy): domain Bacteria; kingdom Pseudomonadati; phylum Bacteroidota; class Flavobacteriia; order Flavobacteriales; family Weeksellaceae; genus Cruoricaptor; species Cruoricaptor ignavus. The sequence continues at coordinate 388,065 of NZ_CP063145.1, read as the reverse complement.
TTTTTTCAGTAAGCGCAGGCACTACTTCGAAGGCATCACCTACCACACCATAGTCTGCAGATTTGAAGAACGGCGCCTCCGGATCATTGTTGATTACAACGATGGTTTTAGAACCGTTCACGCCTGCGAGGTGCTGTATAGCGCCGGAGATACCTACCGCGATGTAAAGGTTAGGGGCGATGGCTTTACCAGTCTGCCCCACATGCTCGTTATGCGTTCTCCAGCCGATATCGGAAACCGGTTTGGAGCAGGCAGTAGCAGCGCCAAGCAAGTCTGCGAGCTCTTCTATCATGCCCCAGTTTTCAGGCCCCTTCATACCGCGGCCAGCGGATACCACGACTTCCGCTTCCTTCAGGTCGAGCTTTCCAGAGCTTTGTTCGTGAGAAATTACTTTAATATCGTCACTCGCTACAGAAACTTCCCTCACTTCTTCCGTTCCGCTCACCGGGTTTTCCTTAGTGCCAAAAGCGTTTTGCAGCACTGTTACCACTACGCCCTCCGCGTCAGATTTTGCGTGCATGTAGCCTTTCCCCGAAAATGAACGGCGGGTAACCTGGAACGGCGCCACGCTTTCCGGAGCCTTCAGTGCGTTGGTAATGATTGAATAATTTTTAAGCACAGCCAGCATTGGTGCCACAGCAGAAGCATCGGCAGTGTGTGGGAAAACGATGATCTTCCCGTCGAAAACTTCGTTCACGGCTTTCGCATAAGCGTGTGCGCTGAAATTCTTAAGTCCCTCATCTTTAATCACCACTACCTTTTCAGCTCCAAATTTATAAAGTTGCTCAGATGAATCCGTCGGGTTTACGGTAACGGCTGTCACGCTGTCGCCAGCCTGATCGGCGATGGCTTTCGCGTAGGACACTGCTTCAAATGCTGCTTTTTTATAAACGCCGTTTATATTTTCTGCATATACAAAGATTGCCATATTCTTATTGAATTTTTTTGTTAAAGTTTGGATTAAATTACTTTTGCCTCTTCGTGGAGCAGCCTTACCAGTTCGTCTAGGTTGCTTGGCTCCACAAGCTTTACTGCGGCTCTTGGTGGTACGCTCTCAAATCCTGCCGGCTCTACCCGCACATCTCCCGACGCCGGCTCCACCACCTGAAGAGGTTTTGTTCTAGCAGACATAATGCCCCGCATATTTGGGATGATGAGTTCCTTTTCGTCCACAAGACCTTTCTGCCCAGCAAATACTGCCGGCAACTTCACGCTGATTTTTTCTTTACCTCCCTCTATTTCGCGGAGCGCGGTAGCTTCTCCACCGTTTACTTCCAGGCCGATAGCCGCATTTACAAAAGGGATGTCTAAAAGCTGCGCCACCATACCCGGCACTGCACCGCCATTATAGTCAATGGATTCCTTACCCATCAGGATGATGTCGTATCCCCCATCCTTAGCTACATTAACGATTTCCTGAGCGGTCTGGTAGCTATCTTTAGGCTCGATATTCACACGCACGGCGTCGTTAGCACCGATGGCCAGCGCCTTTCGGATAACCGGCTCAGTACCTGCATCTCCCACATTTAGCACCGTAACCGATGCGCCGGATGCCTGCAGCTGAACGGCTCTGGTAAGGGCGAATTCATCGTGAGGGTTGATCACCCACTGTATGCCGTTTTTATCAAACGCAGACTTGTCTGCTGTAAAGTTAATTTTCGAAGTAGTGTCTGGAACGCTACTGATACACACTAAAATTTTCATACTTATCTTAAAATTTGCGCTAAAGATAGATAAAAAAATTGTTATGCACGCATAGCATTTTGCAATAATTAATATTTAATGCATACCTGTTCTGAGAAAAGGGCGCTTTATTAATAAGTATCGCTGAGAAGAAATTGTTCCCTGGATACCTTAAATATTCAGAACTTCCGCAACTTGGTTTTTCAGCAGACCATTGTAATAAAAAGTTATTGTTGAGTGTTCGTAAAATTCCGCTTTTTCAGCGTTGCACCTGCAGCAGGGAGTTGCTTGTCACTTTTTTCAAAATAAATCACTGATAACCATTGCAGGTTTGAAAAAATGGTGTATCTTTGCGCCTTGAATTTTTAACCAAAAGTTTAATTTTATGAACAACTACGAAACTGTTTTCATTTTAACTCCCGTTCTGTCTGAATCTCAGGTGGAGGAAGCAGTGCAGAAATTCGTGGACTTCCTGAAGTCCAGAGACTGTGAAATTGTTGCCAAAGAAAATTGGGGACTGAAAAAGCTTGCCTACCCTATTCAGCTGAAGAAGAACGGCTTCTACACGCTCATCGAATTCAAAGGTGCAGGCGATGTAGTAGCAGACCTTGAAACCGCCTTCAAGCGCGATGAAAGAGTAATCCGCTACCTGACGACGAAACTTGACAAGTATGCGGTGGAATACGCTGAAACACGCAGAGCGAAACTGAAACAAGCAAAATCCAACTAACCCGAAAAACGAAAGACAATGGCAATTGACGAAATGGCAAAACAGGCTTCAGCAGGTGGAGAATCCGAAGTGAAATTCCTAACGCCGCTGGACATCAATACTAAGACTGAGAAAAAATACGACCGCTTTAAGAAATACGGCATCAAGTATGTGGATTACAAAGATCCGGATTTCCTTCTTCAGTTCGTAAACGAGCAGGGCAAGATTCTTCCGAGAAGATACACCGGAACTTCCCTGAAATACCAAAGAAAAGTATCTACAGCCATCAAAAGAGCAAGACATTTGGCCTTGATGCCTTATGTGACTGACCTTTTGAAATAAATTTAAAAAAAGGCAATATTTTGTTGCTGAATTAACAATAATTCTAACTAAAAAAGGACAACAACAATGGACATCATCCTAAAACAAGATGTGGAAAACCTTGGCCTGGAATACGATACGGTAAGCGTAAAACCGGGCTATGCAAGGAATTTCTTGATCCCGAAAGGCTTGGCTGTTTTGGCAACGCCGAAAAACAGAAAGCAGCTGGAAGAAACGCTGGAAGCGAGAAAAGAAGAAGAGGAAAAGCTGATAGCTTCCGCGCAAACTAAGGTGGAACAGCTGAAGAATACGCCAATAATCATCGAAGCGAAAGTGGGTGCAGGCGATAAACTTTTCGGGTCTATCAACAATGCGGACCTTTCCGAAGCCTTGGCGGCGAAAGGCATTGACATTGACAGAAAGTACATCAAAATCCCTGGTAACACAATTAAGAGAACCGGGAGGTACAGCGCTTTGGTGCGTCTTCACAGAAATGTGGAATACAACTATGAATTCGATGTGATTTCTGACGCACCGGTGGAAGCTGCGCCGAAAAAAGAGGCGCCGGCTAAAACCGAAACTGCGGAAGAAACCGCAGAAACAACGGCAGAATAAGTCATAATAATAAGGTTTTAAGGTTTGTGAGAAAGTCGGCAATTTTGCCGACTTTTTTTATGCCTTGGTGTGGATGTATCGGGAAAGTTTGATGCCAACATCCGTCCACACAATTTTCGGATTGGCATTGCGCTGCAAATGGAAATCGGCATCGGAAAGTTCTTCGAGAATATTGCTGATATTGGCACCGTGAACAAACTTCGAGAAGGCTTCCCAATTGAATTTACTCATCGTTATCTTACTGTAAACCAAATTGTTAAGTCCGTAATTTTGCATCAATGCCAGCCGAAACATTTCGGCGCAATATTCTAGAAATTGTTTCTGCTTTTCGCGGTTCCAGGATGCGATGTCCCTTGCCCAGCTGATGATGTTCCGCAAAAGTTCCGGCTTGGTTTTTACCATAAAAGCTTCGCGCACCCACTGCACGAAAAGCGTTTCAAACTCGGAAGTTTGCGTTCCGGAATTTGCAAGTTTCAGCGCCGAATTTAAATCGCCCTGAGATTGAAAAACTATGGATTTCAGCTGTTCATCGGGCAAATCAAAATTTTCCGCCAGATAATTCTCGATGGCAGCATCTTCAATTCTCGGGATTTTCGTGATTTGCGTTCGTGAAAGAATCGTCGGCAGGAAGTTATCTTCCGTTTCAGCCGTCAAGATGATGAGCGTTTTTTCCGGCGGTTCTTCCAGAAATTTCAGAAGTTTGTTGGAAGATTTCGCCTGCATTTTATCGGCATTCCACACGATGAGAATTTTCGAGCCGCCTTCATAGCTCTTCAGCGCAAAATTTTCCACCCAGGAAGAAATTTCGTCAACAGAAAGGAACAGCTGCTTGTTTTCGGCATCCAGAAAACTCATCCAGTCGTTCAGCGAGAGGTATGGGTTTTCGATCAATGCCTCACGAAAAGTTTCCAGATAATTTTTGCTCAGGGCATCGGTTTTCGCCGAGTTGAAAGTCGGGAAGCTTAAGTGCAGATCGATATGGTTCAGCGAATCCACCCGTTCTGCAGCGTCGGGATTTTCCCGCGATAAAATTTCGCGCGCAAAAGCCAGCGCTAAAGGCAGGCTGCCGTAGCCATCCTTCCCGATGAACAAGTGTGCGTGGCCTACCCTATCCTGCGCAATGCTTTCCAGCAAGGCATTCTTCACGGCATCCTGTCCCACGATGTTTTCCCAAACCATTTTCCAAAGATAAGGATTTGCGGTTTTAGAATTGAGGTTGTTAAGGTCAAGGTTGAGGTTTGGCAAGGCGTGCATTCTCAACCTATTAATCTTAACCTATTTTAACTTTTCCAATTGACAATATTTTAAGATATTTGCCAATTAATTTTACAAAATTCAGGATGAAAAAATTCTGTTTTGCGGTACTGCTGGCAGGAGGGTATTTTGCGGAGGCGCAGACTATCGGGAATTCGCCCTATGCCGCATTCGGGCTAGGAGATGTAAAGTACGACAATACGCTGGACCATCACGCGATGGGAGGTATCTCTACAGCTTTCGTAAATGATTTTAATAATAAATTCAACTTTCAAAATCCTGCCGCCAACCAGAACCTCGAGCTTGCTACTTTTTCAATGGGTGTCGCCAATGAAAATACTATGTACAAATCGGAAAGCGCTGAGGATGTCACAAAGCATTCCACCTATCTTTCCAACATTTCACTGGCATTTCCCTTAAGCCCAAAATTAAAATTTGGTGCCGGTTTCCAGCCGTACAGCACAAAGAATTATAGCCTTGTGCAAACAGGGAAGCTAGCCGATGATGTGGTTCAGGCAAACCGATTCAGCGGTGATGGATCGGTAAACACCGCTCAGGCTGCGCTGGGATACTCCATTGGGAAGGGGGTTTCTCTGGGTATCCGTAGCAACTATTACTTCGGCACCGTGAACGATCTGCAGGAAGTTACCTTCACAGGGGCGGAATTAATCAACGGATACAGGACTAAGAATAAGGTTTCTGCGTTTAGCGTCACAGGCGGTGCCACTTGGCAGCAAACTGTGGCAGAGGATTACAAGCTTACAGTGGGCGCGAGCTACACCACGGAGCCATCGGGCGATTCTAAAACCACCATCCTCAACAGCACCTATTATTATGTAGGCAACGATGTAGCGGGCGAGCAGCTTATCTCGCAAAAAACTGTAAAAGGCAAAACCGCAATCCCCAGCGAATTTTCCGTGGGCATAGGATACGGCAGAGATGGCCGCTGGTTTGCCTCCACGCAGGCAAATTTCCGCCAGATGCCGGACATCGAGGTTTCGGGGCTAAATTATCAGCACCGAGATGGTTACAGATTTTCCCTTGGAGGCTGGTATTTGCCCAATTATAATAATTTCAGAAATTACTTCTCGCGCGTTACTTATCGCTTCGGGGGCTTCTATGAGAAAGGCAACCTGAAACTCCAGGTGGATAATGCCCCTGCAAAAGGTGTGGACAGTTTTGGAGCTTCCCTCGGGATGACGCTGCCCTTTGCCAATACCAACATCAACCGCCAGAGCAGTATGGATATTGCGCTGGAAGCTGGGAAGCGCGGAACTACCAGCAACGGCCTGATCCAGGAAACCTTCATCAACTTCAGGGTGGCAATTAATTTTGCAGACAGATGGTTCCAAAAAAGGCAGTACGACTGATGCCCCGCTGTGCTAAATATATTTTTCAGGCGATGGTTTCTGTCGCCTTTTTGGTTTCCTGCGAGGAAGAATTGAAAAAAAAAGACAGGAGAAATAATAAAAATTTCCCAACCGAGACCATACTAAATGCCAACATAATACGGAATGATTCGGGCTATGTAAACTTGAGGTTCCGGGCACCGATTCTGGAGAAATACTCATTGGTAGATTCTCCCTATGTAGAAGCCAAGAAAGGTATCTACCTGGAATATTTTGATAAAAAAAAGCCGGAAATCCCCGGCAGAATCTGGGCAAAATATGCCCGGATGAATGAGCTGGCGCAGTTTTACACAGCCACCGGCGATGTTAAAATTATAACAAACGATGGCCAGACCTTCGAGACACAGAGGATATTTTGGGATCAGAAAAATCACAAAATGTTCACACGGGATACGGTATTCGTGACGGATAAAGACGGCTCCACGCTCGTGGGCGCCAACGGCCTTACCGCCCGGGATGATTTCTCTGAATTTACTTTCTTCAACAATTCTGGCACCTTCAGCTCGAAGGAAATCCCCAGTGCCGGGAAATAAAAATTCCGCAGGGTGCGGAATTTTGGGCATCAAAGTTTTTCAATCTTATCAGTAAGGCTGTCGAGGAAATTTTTCAGCGGTTTTTCTGCCATCATCCTGATGAATGGGTTAAATTTTCCTTCGAACAAAAGCTGCGCTTCTGTCTGGTTTTCCCCGGCAGGCGTCATCTTACCGTCCAGTTTAAAATCCAATCCGGACATAGCTGATACAAGCTTAATGTCCTGATCGGTCACTTCATCAATTTTAAGGGCAACTTCCGGCATACCTTTGATTGAAAACCTGAATCCATCGGCCGTAGTCTCAAATTTCTGAAGGTCATCCGGCATCAGTGCGCGGTAGTTTTCCGGATCGCGAAGCATACTAGCGAGTTCTCCGGCGGATTTATTTACGATGATTTTTCGTCCCTGTAAATTCATTTTTCCTAAATTTGTGATATAAAATTCCTACAAATGTATAAAGTTTTTGTCAATGAGAAGCAGATGTCATTCGCAGAAAATGCGGATATTGATGAAAAGTTTCTGCATTTTGAGGACGCCCACACCTTTGATATCGCTGTGGACCAGCTAGAAAATACTTCCCGCAGCAGCCTAGCCGTAGTGTCCCACGATGTGGAAGGGATGTGGAGCGATTTCCGAAAACATTATAAAAATATAGAAGCTGCGGGTGGGCTTGTGGAAAATTCTGAGGGAAAATTTCTCTTCATCCACCGGCTCGGCAAGTGGGATCTGCCGAAAGGCAAGCTGGAAAAAAACGAGACCGTGCCGGACGCAGCCGTTCGGGAAGTTTCGGAGGAGACGGCGCTCTCCGGCGTAGGGCTGGAGAAATTTATCTCTACCACATATCATACCTACCGCGAGCGTGATGGAAAGTTGATACTGAAAATAACTCATTGGTTTAAAATGAAATACAGCGGAATGGATCTGCCGCAACCGCAAACCGAAGAGGGCATTACTGAGGTGCGCTGGATGACGCGCGGGGAAATACAAGATGTGGTAGTTGGAAAGACCTTCCGAAACATAGAGCTGGTCCTTCGCGAGGCGGGGGTTTTTTAGAACTTTGTCAAAATTTCCTTCACCCTGCGAATGTATCCGCCGCCGAAATGCAGCGCGTGGAATATCAGGTGGTACAGCTGCGAGACCGGCAGGCGCTCCTCTAGCCCGCTTTCCATCGGGTAATGGAGATATTATCTAATTATGGTACATTCGTATCTATAAAACCAAAGCAAAACATCCTAATCCGCATTGACAATTTACAATAACTATTTCTTTAAAAGGTAAGAAAATAAACTCTAATGTTTTAATCATAATAAGAAAACAGGCAATTAAAAAAATAACAATACTATAAACGAATGCGATAAAAAAAGACTTCCACACTAAAATAAACCTTAAAATATTAATAATCGTCTACGACCTATTAAAAACTCTATCATCTCGCAAATTCCCTATAGTTAGAATATATCCTAATATTCCAAAAATTTGGCAAAATGAAGAAAAACTACTATAAAGCATATAACATTATAATTATTCCAAGTAATATTAATTTTTGCTAATATTAATCTTTGAATGGCTGATATTATTATATTTGTCATGTTGATGTAATCAAATCACATATGTCTATCAATATTTTTAACATCTCACTAATTCTAAAAATTTAAATCAATGGAAAACATTATGAAAACAATAATCTTATTTGCTGTTTTAAACGGCTTCGCTTCATGTCAAAATAATAAAGTTGAAACTAAAACCATCAATAATGACAAGGGGTAAGTGGTCTACTTTTTTGACAGTTTGTAAATATAGTTTTTTCAATCGAAATTTGCACCTGCCAACCGAAACGGAATTAGGCTCTGCTGAGGAGCAACCTGAGAGGGATAGGTTGGCCGACGAAATATAGTTTTCAAGGGCACTGCTTTTTGCGGTGCTTTTTTCTGAATTATATTTCAGAAGTTCATGCCTTAAAAAAACCTTATGCTGCCTCATATTCCGATGGGGTTTTAAAGTCCAGTGCTTCGTGCGGACGTTCATAATTGTAGTCTTCTATCCAGCGTTCCGTAAGGTCTTTTACATCCTGAAGGGAGAAAAACAGGTTGGCGTCCAGCACATCTTCTCTGTAGGTTTTGTTGAAACGCTCGATAATGGCATTCTGCTGTGGCTTTCCTTTTTGGATTTTAACCCATTCAATGTTGTTTTTATCCAGCCAATCCTGGAAAAGGCCCGAGGTAAACTCCGGGCCGTTGTCCGTGCGTATTCCCTTGGGCTTGCCGTGCTTCTCAATCATGCGCTCCAAAAAATGGATGACCGCTCTGGACGGCATGGATGTACGCGCATCAATCCCCAGACATTTTCTGTTGTACTGATCAACAATATTCAGCGTTCGAAATCGGGATCCCCTCGCCAGTGCGTCACTCATAAAGTCCATTGCCCATTCCTCATTACGCTCCAAAGGTACAGCGATGGGATTGGCAGGATTGTCAAACCGTTTCCTTTTCATTCTTTTGTAAAGCGAAAAACCATACTTCTGATAGACCCTTCGGATTTGCGAAGAACCGTACCCCGGGTACTTTTTACGAACCTTCACGATGACTTTCTTGCGTCCCAGCCTGCTGGTTCCCAATATCGAGGTGATGGCTTCTCGAAGTTTTTCATCTTTTTCGGGCATCCGTTTTTTATAATATTTTGAGGTTCTTGAGCGTCCCATTACGCGGCACACCTTAGCATAACTTATCTCCGGTCTTTTCTCCCGAATATAAGCAATACAACGCTCCTTCTGATAAGGTGTTACCACTTTTTTGAGTTGACCTCCTTTAAAATATCGATGGAAATCTGCTGGTCCGCCACAATGCGCTTGAGACGGGCATTCTCCGCTTCAAGTTCCTTGACACGCTGGAGTTCCGAAAGACTCATTCCTCCATACTTGCTCTTCCAGTTGTAAAATGTTTGTTCGGAGATACCGTATTCCCGGCAGATCTCCGCCACTTTCTTGCCTTCCTGCTGGCTCTGGAGCATCCTGATAATCTGAGGCTCCGTAAATCTTGATTTTTTCATTGCTTTTTTTCCAAAGTTAAAGTTAATACTCCAATTTTAACCTGTCTGAAAAAAGCAGCCATGTACCTCCCTTATAAAAAGACCTGGGAATTTTATTACCTCTGTAAGTAATGCGATATGGGTACCCACACTGCAGGTATTCCAACCTGAATTTGACAATATAAATGGATTTGAACTTAATAATTATAATAAAATTGATTTTTCAGTAAACAAGGTTTTCAGAACTGGAAATTCTAATTCGCTTATAACTTTTTTGTCGATAAATAACATTCTAAACAACAAAAATGAAATGTCTCAATACTATAATACTAACTATGCTTCAAGATTTTATAATTTCTATCAACAAAGAGTTTTTTACTTCGGTTTGCAGTACAGAATTAACACCGCATTTAAGTAGTAAAAGTTACATTACATCAAAACTAAATTACCCCCCTTTTATAAAACTGAAATTTTCTTCCATTCCGAAAGATGCTGCAGCCCGGATGCCTCTTTTTCAAATAAATCGGGAAAATCCTGAAGCTGATTTATTTTAACAAAATATTCTTGCTCTTTGGAGAAAAACGCAAAAGCCTCATTGATATCGCCTCCTGAGATTCTTCGGAGATTTTTTATTTCATAAAATCCCGCAGCGTGAAGTAGCTTTTCTGTCATAGTTTTCTGAAATAAAAAAAGCGGGAACTTGCCCGCCCTAAAATTATTAATTCCCGCTACGGAAATTGCTGTCCCCCTCTTTTGCCGCTTCCGTAATGGCGTCGGAGGCATCTTTTTCCTGCTCACCGGGGATGTCGCCGGTGGTTATATTCCTGCGTTCCGGCTGTGTGGTGCTGGTGTTGGTAAGGTTGTTGGTAGTGGTATCTTGCCCCACTGTGGTTTCTTGAATTTCCTTCTTTTCCATCTTTGCAAAATTTATTTAAATTAATTTGCATCAAAAATTTAACCAAAATATTTACTCCCCGCCTGCCAGCGCTGAGTGCTTCCTTCCGTACCAAAAATAAACCACGAGACCTATGCCAAACCAAAGCCCGAACCAGAGCCAGTTTTCGTGGCTCATACCTGTGAGTAGGTAGAGGCAGGAGGCTAGCCCGAGCAGGGGGATAAGGGAAAGTTTTCTGGTGAAGGCGAAAACGCTGAGCACCGCCAGGATGATGAGGTAGATCATTACCGAGATTTTAAATTCCCGTTCCACTGTGCTTTCGAATTGAAAAAAATTCCGGAAAAAATCTGCATCGAAAAGGCAGAAGAGCCCAAGACCTGTGAGGAACAATAGGGGGAAAATCCATTGGCCGCTGATGTACGGCAGGCGGAAGCCGTCCGCTTTATCCCGTGGTGGCAGCATCAGCACGCCGCCGCACACGAGCACGAAGGCGAAAATAGTCCCGATGCTGGTAAAATCAAGGATGAAAGTTTTGTCTGTAAAAAGTATAGGAATTCCAACGATAATCCCCGTTATTATCGTAGCGAAGGAGGGAGTTTTGAATTTCGGGTGCACCTCCTGAAATCTGCGCGGCATCAGGCCGTCTCGGCTCATCGCATACCAGATTCTGGGCTGCCCCATCTGGAAAACGAGGAGCACCGTGGTAATCGCCACGATAGCGATGGCGGAAACCGTGAACTCCATCCACGGAAGGTCTACATTTTCAGGCTGAAAAATGAACGACAGGGGATCTCCCACGCCATCGAACTTGCGGTAATCTACCATACCGGTGACTACCAGGGTGAGGATGATGTAGATGAGCGTGCACAGCGCCAGCGAGATCAGCATACCCTTCGGGAGTGTGCGCTGGGGATCTTTTGTTTCTTCCGACAGCGTGCTGAGCGCATCGAAGCCCATATAGGCGAAAAACACGCCCGAGACCGCGCTCATTACCCCGGCTATGCCGTTGGGCAGGAAGGACGGCTCACCGGTAATTTTGCTCACAGGCGTCCAGTTAGAGGTGTCTATAAATCTGCTGCCGACGATGATGATCAGCAAAATCACGGCGAGCTTGAGGATGACCAGAAGGTTGTTGAAATTTTTACTCTCCCGCACGCCGATGTAGCACAGCGCGGTGATGAGGCCATTGATAAGGAGTGCGGGCAGATCGGCAATAATCTTTAGCCCTCCGATCTCTGGCGCGGTGTCCCACGCGCGGATGAGCTGCTGGTTTTTGGAATGTCCCAAAAAAGCCTTTTTAGCTTCGGGGTAGCTGCAGGTGAAATAATCCGGGATGTGAATTCCAATCCTATCCAGCATACTTGTGAAATAATCGCTCCAGGAAAATGCCACATAAATATTCCCGAAAGAATATTCCATAATGAGCGCCCAGCCTATCACCCAGGCTGCCAGCTCTCCAAAACTGGCGTAGGCATAGGTGTAAGCGGAGCCCGCTACGGGAATACGGCTGGCGAATTCTGCATAGCAAAGCGCGGTGAAGGTACAAGCCACGCCGCAAATCAGATAAAGAAGTATAACGCCCGGGCCGCCCTTGTACACCGCCTCCCCGAGGCTGCTGAAACTGCCTGCCCCGATGATCGCCGCTATGCCGAAAAAAACAATGTCCCAGACGCCCAGCACGCGCTGCAGGCCGTGCCCGCCTGGGGTGCCGCTATAAGTTTTCTTTCTGAAAATTTGATTCATCCGGCAAAAGTAAACATTAGTTTGAAAAATGATGATTGGTCGGTGGGAGCTAAAAAATGTTTTATATTAAAATTATCCACAAATTGACATTAACAGAAAACTTGCTCGGGCAATAAGTTTTGACTATTTTCGTTGATAATTTGTTACTAACTTTTTTTGCTATTAAAATGCGAAATCGCACGCTATCAATAGGTGCCGCGGTCCTTTTTTTCAGCCTGAGCGGCGCACAGCAGACGAAATACTTTACGCAAGCCTCAGATTATCACTTTGGCCTGGCAGAAAATCTGTTTCAGGGTAAAGTTTACAATGCATCCCAGTACGAGTTTGCAAGTGAATATTTTTACGGAGACCTGAACAATTCACAAAAAGAGGCAGCACGGTTTTTCGATAATCTGATTGGCACACTTTTGCAGAAGGACGGCGCAGAGCTCGGTCTGCAGGCTTTCTTGGAAGAAAATCCCAATTCGGCATTTTTGTCTGCAGCGAGCCTCCCCCTTGCAGATTATTATCTGAATAAAAAGGACTATGAAAGGGCTCTGGAAATGCTCATGAAGGTAAACCAGTTGCAGCTTTCTCGTGAGGAGAATTCACAATATGTCTTGAAATTGGGCTATGCAAAATTTATGACTGGAGATAAGGCGGGAGCTGTGGAAGCATTGCAGGAGGCGTACAACTCTGCGGAGGGCGAGTCCAGAAAGGAGATTTCCTATATGCTGGGGCACCTGAGCTACTCGGGAGGAGACAGCGAGGCGGCTTTCAAATATTTCGATGAAATAAAGGATGATGAGAAATTTGCCGGGATGGTAAAGCCGTACTATGTGCAGATGCATTACAACACGGGCGATTATAGCAGGGCAATTTCCGAAGGGAAGAACCTTTTGGACGGCGATCTCTCTCCCACTTACAAATCTGAAGTTCAGAAAATTATAGGTGAAAGTTATTTCCGGCAGGGAAAATATTCTGATGCCTACCCTTACCTGAAAAACTATCTGGAGCAGCAGCAGAACCCTACCTCGTCCGACCTTTACGAAATGGGCTTCCTGGCAGCAAAAATGCAAAACTACGAAGAGGCGGTACATTACTATAACCGCCTGCTGAATGAGCAGTCTGCATCGGCGCAGAATGCCTACTATCAGCTGGGGAATGCCTACCTGCAAACCGGCAGAAAGCAGGAAGCGCTATCCGCCTTCCGCTCTGCGTATCAGATGAGCTATGATGCTAAAGTGAAGCAGCTTGCCCACGAGCAGTATGCCAAACTTGGCTACGAACTTGGAAACCCGTTTGAGACCCCGGGCAAGGTACTGCAGGCATATATTTCTGCCTATCCGAAATCGGCGAAACGCGCAGAAATGCAGAAACTGCTCGTAAATTCTTACCTCTACTCCGGAGACTACCGCGCCACGCTGGAAGCGATAGATAAAATGGGAAATGCTAGCGGAGAAACTGAAAAAATCAACCAGGAGGTCTCGCTGCTGCTCGGTATGGAGGAATTTAACAAGGGAAACTACGACGAAGCCGAAAAATATCTAAGCCGCAGCCTGAAAAAAAATATCAGTGAGGAAGCGGGCTACCGCGCCAGATACTGGCTGGCACAGATCGATTACCAGAAAGGCAGATACCCCGCCGCCATCTCCGGATTCGAAAAATTGGCAGGCAAAAATTTCCCTGAAAATCAGCAGGTGCCGTATGATCTGGGCTATGCTTATTTTAAATCAAAAAATTTCCCGAAGGCACAGCAGAATTTTTCCCAGTATTTGAAAAATCCACAAGAGGAATATAAGGCAGATGCAGAGCTGCGGCTTGCAGATACCTATTTTGCCGAAAACAAACTTACCGATGCCATTGCCCTTTATGACAAGGCGGAGGGCGCGGATGAGCACACAATGTTTCAGAAGGCAATGGCGCAGGGATACAGGGGCGACTCTCAGGCGAAAATCTCTGAGTTAAAGAAATTTACAGGAAAATATCCAAACTCGGAATTTGCCGAGCAAGCCAATTTTGAAATCGCCGCCGCATACGCCTCCCAGGAGGATTATAGCAATTCTAACGCTTATCTCGAGAAGGTAATAAAATCCGGAAAAGACCGTGACCTTACCATCAACGCGCGAATCGCAAGGGCGCAGAACCTGGCGGACCTGGGGCAGTCGGAGAGAGCCCTACAAGAATTCCGGCTGCTGGGCAGCGAGTATAGGAATACTGAGTGGGCGAAGAAAATCCTGCCGGCTTCCCGAGCAGCATTTTTGAAAAATAATGACATCAGTGGCTACCAGGCGTTTGCGAAATCCCTGGGGGTAGATGTATCTTCTGCTGAGCTGGATGAAATCAACCTCACGGGCGCAAGGAATTTTTACCAGAAAAAAGAGTATGCGCGCGCCATCCCGATGTATGAGAAATTTTTAATCAAAAACCCTACCGGGCAAGGGCGCTATCTGGCACAGTATGAACTGGGCGAAAGCTATTACCAGACTAAAAATGCTGCCAAAGCATTGGCGGTGCTTCAGGAGGTCGCCAATGAGCCCAATGACTATCAAACCGAAGCGCAGACAAGGATTGCGCAAATTTATCTTGCGCAGAATAATTCCGCCGAGGCGATAAGACAGTTGGAAAAACTCCTGAAAGCACCAGATAAAAAAATAAGAAACTTTGCTAATGTAGAGCTGATGAGCCTCTATGCAGAGAATAACGAAATTTCAAAGGCAAGCCAGCGCGCTGAGGAAGTACTGAAGGATGCCTCCAGCCCGCCCCCAGTTTTGGAAAAAGCAAGGGTGATACGCGCGCGCAGCTTGATGCAGAACGGCAAGGATCGCGACGCACAGAATGCGTATGCTGCCCTGGAAAAATCAACCAACCCGGAGGTTGCGGCAGAAGCACTGTATGCGAAAGCCTTTTATCAGAATAAGGCTAAGGCGTACAAAAACTCCAACGAGACGATTTTTAAACTTGCCAATAACTTTGCATCGGAAGAATACTGGGGCGCGAAGGCATTGCTCGTGATGGCGCGGAACTACCTCGGCCTGCAGGATCAGTATCAGGCGAGCTATACGGTGGACCAGGTGATTGCCAATTACCAAGATTTCCCTGAAATCATCTCGGAAGCAAAAGAAATTAAAAAATCTATAAAAAAATAAGCGAGAAACTGAAAAGCTTATGAAAATTCAGCAAAAAATTACGGCGATTGCATTTTTCGGTTTGTCCCAGCTAGTGGCAGCGCAGATTCGGGAAGAGGTTCTCATCCTCGACCGCAAAAGGGAACCGGAAATCCGAAGGATTGAGAAAAAGCAGAGCGCCGCGAAGATTGAAAAAAACTACCCTCCGAGGGAGAAACGCATTCAGGATTCCCTGAACCTCCGTTACGAAATTGTGGATGTACAGCCTGTTTCGGAATTTAAAACTTCTGAAATCGAAGGAGCCGACCTCTCCCCGGAATTTAAAACAAATCACCAGCGGAATTTCGTGCGGCTGGGTATGGGAAACTACGGTAAAGTGCTGGGGGACGGGAATATTTCTGCGCAGCTGAATGACCGGTGGGAAGCCGGCGCCGATGTGCATTACCTCTCCACCTCCGGGCTGAAGAATGAATATCCGTGGGATTCCGATGCTGCGAAGGGCGATTTTGGAGCTTTCCTGAATTATTACGGTGGTAGCGGGAAGGCAGGCGTAGAGGCGCGCTACCTTCTGAACGACTATCATTTTTACGGAATCTATGCAATGGCGCCGGGTCAGGTTCCCGATTTGCATCAGAAAACCAATACCGTAAAGCTGAACGGTCATTATGATTTTTATTCCAATAAAATCCTGGACGATGTGCGTTTTAAAACCTCTTACCTCACCGATCATTTTGATTCCGAGGAGCAGTATGGAGATTTGGAAATAAAGCTGAAGTACGCAGATTTTTTTAAAAACACTTCGGGAATTCGTTTGGACGCCGGGCTGAACACGGCTCTCGGTGGGCAGTCGGCAAAGTTTAAAACGCTAGCAAGAAACCAGAGTGATAATTTCTATTTCAGTATTGCGCCGCACATAATGCTTGAGAAAAACGGCTCCTATCTGAAGCTCGGTTTTAAGTATGCATTTCTTGACGAATCCGCCAGAAGAATGTATGAAGATAAAATTTCAGACAGCCATTCCAGATTTTATCCTGATGTAGAACTGCTTTTCAGCGGAAATGACCGGATCAAACTTT
This sequence comes from Cruoricaptor ignavus, assembly GCF_014961145.1. Taxonomy (NCBI): domain Bacteria; kingdom Pseudomonadati; phylum Bacteroidota; class Flavobacteriia; order Flavobacteriales; family Weeksellaceae; genus Cruoricaptor; species Cruoricaptor ignavus. Next base: position 371,697 of record NZ_CP063145.1, on the reverse strand, counting down.
ATGCAGGAGCAACCGGCGAGACGGCTTTAAATACTTATTCCGATATGCTTGAGAGAAATCCCTGGCTGGTGCCAGATCAGGCACTACGCGCCCGGAATGAGAAATATAAAATCTATGCCGGGATAAAAGGAGATATGAATGCTCAGCTTAAGTACGACATTTCCGGCGGATATTCCAAGGTGGACAATGCTGCTTTTTTCGCACACAGCCCCCTCTTTGATTTGCAGGTATCTGCCACCCGGCCGGCTTACGATTTTGCAAACGCTTTCAATATTGTCTATGCAAATGCTACCCGCACAGAGGTACAAGCCAGCCTTCAGTGGTTTCCTGTGCAGAATTTAGTTACAGGGATCTGCCTGGCTTACAGCCAATACGACGCAGATAATATTGATAAATTTTACAATAACAATTATCTGAAAGCGCAATTTTCGGCGGACTATAAATTCCTTCAGGATAGGATGTTGCTGGGATTCCAAGCATTTTACCGCTCAGGATATGATGTTAGAATTTACGAAGTCCTGTTGGACAACCTTTTACCGGACAGAATTTATTCCTTACCAAAGGATGCAAAAACCGATGCCTATTTCGACATTAATCTTTCGGCGGAGTATAAAGTTCACAAGAATTTCAGTATTTTTGCGCTTGGAAATAATCTGACTGGCAAAAAGTATCAGGATTATTACGGTTATCGTGTGCTTGGCGCGCAAATTACTGGCGGAATAAAGTTAACTTTTTAACGCCAAGATTGGGCCTATAGTTTAATGGATAGAATTAAGGATTCCGGTTCCTTAGGTTGAGGTTCGATTCCTCATGGGCCTACAAAATATAAAATAACCCGCTGATTTTCAGCAGGTTATTTTTGTTTATAATGATATTTTTCCCAATTTAAGAGCGCAAATTTTCACGCTCATCTTTCCGCGGCACATTCTTCATCTGTTCTGCGGCAGTCAGTGCTGTTACAAGTTCGCTTAGCATTCCGGTTGCTGCAGTTGGTGAGTTTGGCAGAAGTATCATATTGCTGCGGTTGTTCGCACCCACAGCGTTCAGCGTGTCGTAATGCTGGGTTACGATAATCAGCGCTGATGCTTCGTGCGCATCGATGTCCACATTGTTCAGCATTCTCACGGATTCTTCCAGGCCTCGCGCAATTTCACGCCTTTGATCTGCAATACCCTGCCCTTGCAGCTTCTTCGATTCTGCTTCCGCTTTTGCCACCGCTACAATGCGGATTCTCTGCGCTTCAGATTCATATTCTGCCGCTGTTTTTTCCCGTTCTGCAGCATTAATGCGGTTCATCGCGTGCTTCACCTGCTCATCTGGATCAATGTCCGTTACCAATGCCTTTATAATGTCGTAGCCATAGCTTCTCATCGCATCCTGCAGCTCGTTTTTCACGGCATTCGCAATGTCGTCCTTCCTTACGAAAACATCGTCCAGTTTCATTTTCGGAACTTCCGCCCGAACAACATCAAACACATACGAAGTAATCTGAGATTCCGGGAATTCCAGCTTGTAGAAGGCATCTGCAGCCTGCTCCTTTATCACCATATACTGCACGGAGACCTTCATCCGCACGAAAACATTGTCCAAAGTTTTCGTATCAATCAGTACATCCAGCTGCTGAATTTTTAGGTTAAGCCTTTTCGCAACGCGGTCAATCAGCGGAATTTTCCATTGCAAACCAGCGTGACGAACAGACTGAAATTTCCCTAAGCGTTCCACAATTGCCGCGGTTTGCTGCTTCACCGTGAAGAACGACGACAAAACCAGCACCACCAGAATGAAGAAAAACAGGCTGAAAAACCCGCTAAACAATGCTTCCATAATTTCTGTTTTTAAATTTTCCCTAAAAATACAAATATTTTAAACATTTTTGAACATAATTCTCTGCATGCCGCTGGCACCTTCACGCGTTTTTTCGTCAAATTTGAAGCCAGTTTTTTCATACAGAGAAATCGCGGCGACATTGCGCTCGTTTACTGCGAGAACAACCAGCTTCGTTTCCGGAAAATATTTTCTAATGAAATCACTCAAGAGATTGATGGTATTTTTCCCGATACCATTGCCCTGAAATTTCGGATTTATCGAAAATGACCGTAGCAGCACGGAATTTTTTTCGGTTGTCAATTCATACTTATCAGAACCAAAATCCAGAATGAAAAAACCGCAGGGCACCTGATTATTCATAACCGTGACAGCGTGTGCAGAAAAATCTCCGTTAATTTTTCTCGTTTCAATCCTTCGAATTGCCGTAGGAACCGTAGCCGTAAACTGAATCTGAAAATCATCTAGACTATAATTCAGAAAAGGAAAATGCGTGTAGTTGTAGTGCTTCAGCTCTGTCATCATTAATTTCAAACTGTCATCCCGATTTCAATTCCCTTGATCTTGCGGTAAAGGTCAGTGGCAAAATTGTCCGTCATCCCGGAAACAAAATCAATGACGCCGAGAACTTTTTGGTAAATGCTGCCGCTTTCATAGCGGAACTGTTCCGGTAGAAGTTTCAATGCCATTTTGTCGTAAGATTTCAGCGAATCTTCCGGCTTAATCAGCGAAGGAATAAAATGATTCAGCAGCTCGTACATCACATTGTAGCCGGCGTTTTCAATCTCCACCACCGCTTTATGATTGTAAATTTTTTCCACAGAAAACCGCTCAATTTCCGCCAGAGTTCGGTTCTCGTTTTTGTAAATATCGAGCAAGGCTTTGTCCAGAGTTCCGCTTAAAATCTGTTCAAAATTAATTTGGTAAAGCTCAAAAGCCTTGTTTATCAGCGCATTGATGACCTTTGCCCTCAAATAAGAAATTCGGTCATTCGCATTGGTTATCAAGCCAAGTTTGGTCCTAACTCTTTCAGTATCAGGGTTTTCCGACTGAATTAAATCAAAAAATAAATTCTCACAATCTGCCGTGGAAATAATGCCAAGCCTGTGGGCATCCTCCATATCAATGATGTTATAGCAAATATCATCTGCAGCTTCCACCAGCCAAGCGAACGGATGCCTCCTGAAAATCAATGGGTTATCGCATTCCATTTGCATTGAAACTTCAAGCGCCACTTCTTCAAACAGCGCCTTTTCATTTTGGAAAAATCCAAACTTTTTTCTGTGTATGGCGCCTTTCTTTTTAGCGATGGCTTCGCACGGATATTTTGCAATCGCCGATAAAGTGCTGAAAGTCAGTTGCATTCCGCCAGAATCCTTGCCAATTTGCTGCTGTGTGAGCACGCGGAAAGCATTGGCGTTTCCTTCAAAATTGATTAAATCTGCCCATTCATTTTCGTGAAAAAATTTCTTCAGCGAAGATTCATTTCTTTCGAAATAGCTTGCAATCGCATCTTCACCGGAATGCCCGAAAGCCGGATTTCCGATGTCGTGACAAAGGCAGGCAGCGGCAATTACGGTGGGCAAATGATGCCTGTAAAATTCCGCCGATTCCGCTGACAAATCCGCGGAAAATTTTTCGTTGATGAAATCTCCTGCAAGCATTCCCAAACTTCTTCCCACGGAAGAAACTTCCAGCGAATGCGTAAGCCTGTTGTGCACGAAAACGCTGCCTGGCAAAGGGAAAACCTGCGTTTTGTTCTGCAGCCTTCGGAAAGCCGACGAGAAAATTATCCTGTCATAATCCCGCTGAAAATCCGTTCTATTGGCAGGCGTTGGCAGGCTGTTCCCGGTTCTTCGGTTGGTGTAAATTTGGTTGAGGTTCACGCTTCAAATTTAGGCAAAAAAATTCCCGACGAAATATAATCATCGGGAAATAATTGATAATCAATAAATTATTGATACGCTTCGATCGGCGCACAGGTGCAGATTAGGTTTCTGTCGCCGAAAGCCTCATCCACCCTTGAAACGGAAGGGAAGAATTTTCTTTCGCGTACCCATTCCAGCGGATAGGCTGCCTTTTCCCTAGTGTACGGCTTGTCCCAGCTGTCGGAAATTACGATTTGCTCAGTGTGCGGCGCATTTTTCACCACATTATTTTTCGCATCGGCTTCGCCGCTTGCAATCTCATCAATTTCCTTTTTAATGTTGATCAGCGCTTCGGCAAAACGGTCCAGCTCTTCCTTGCTTTCGGATTCCGTAGGCTCAATCATTAGCGTTCCGGCAACAGGGAAAGACACCGTAGGTGCGTGGAAACCGTAGTCCATAAGGCGTTTTGCAACATCGGCAACTTCAATCCCCAGCGGTTTGTACTGGCGGAAATCCACAATGCATTCGTGCGCTACCCTGCCCTTTTCGTTGGCATAAAGAATCGGGAAATGCTCTGCCAGAAGTTCTTTCAGGTAATTGGCATTCAAAATGGCGTGCGAAGTCGCGAGCTTCAAACCTTCCGACCCAAGCATTTTGATGTAAGCGTAAGAAATGTTGCAAACCAGCGCAGAGCCGTACGGCGCACCGGAAATCGCATCTATGGAATCCGCTGTGCCCACCTTGATGTTTGGATTGGAAGGCAGGAATTTCACAAGGTGTTCCGCCACGCAAATCGGGCCTACACCAGGGCCACCGCCACCGTGCGGAATTGCGAAAGTTTTGTGCAAATTCAAATGGCAAACATCCGCACCGATGAAACCGGGGCTCGTGAAAGCCACCTGAGCATTCATATTGGCGCCATCCATATACACCTGCCCGCCGTTTTCGTGAACCGTGGCGATGATGTCCTTAATATTAGCATCGAAAAAGCCATAGGTTGAAGGGTATGTAATCATTGCCGCCGCAAGATTTTCGCGGTGTTCTTCGGCTTTTGCCCTGAAATCATCCAGGTCAATTTCGCCGTTTTCCAGATTTTTCACCACCACCACTTTCAGGCCGGCAATCACAGCGGAAGCTGGGTTCGTGCCGTGCGCAGACTGCGGAATCAGCACGATGTTCCTATGCTCTTCCCCGTTGTATTTGTGATATTCTCTGATGACCATCAGCCCCGCATATTCACCCTGCGCTCCGGAATTTGGCTGGAGCGAAGTTCCTGCAAAACCTGTGATTTCCGCCAAATCTTTTTCCAGTTCCTTCAGCATCAATTGATAGCCCTTCGCCTGATTTTGCGGAACGAACGGGTGCACACCGCCCCATTCATCCCAGCTCAGCGGAAGCATTTCCGCAGCGGCGTTTAGCTTCATCGTGCAGGAACCGAGGGAAATCATAGATTGCGTCAAAGAAATATCCTTCCGTTCCAACCGCTTGATGTAGCGCATCAGCTCGGTTTCCGTATGATATTTTTGGAAAACTTCTTCGTGAAGAATTTCATCCTTTCTCAAAAGATTTTCCGGAAGGGAAAATTCCTCCCGAATTTCCAGCCGGAAACTTTGCTTACTCTTGAACGAAGCAAAAGTATCCGCTAATTTCTGCAGCTTGGCAAGCGTGGTAGCTTCATTAACGGAAAGGCTCACAATGCCTTCTGAAAAATAGTTCAGGTTGATTCTCTGCTCTTCCATTTTGCGCTGCAGCGCCTTTTTCTCGTCTTCGTTCATCCGGATTTTCACGGTATCGAAAACGCTATCTTCCACCACATCATAGCCCAAAATCTTCAGCGCATTGGCAATCGTATTTGTTTTGAAATGAATCTGATTGGCGATGAATTCCAAGCCTTTCGGCCCGTGATAAACGGCGTACATCCCAGCCATTACAGCCAGTAAAACCTGCGCCGTGCAGATGTTGGAAGTTGCCTTTTCGCGCTTGATGTGCTGCTCTCTCGTTTGAAGCGCCATCCTGAGCGCTCTGCCACCGTACATATCCTGCGAAACGCCGATGATTCTTCCCGGAATATCGCGCTTGTAATTTTCTTTGCAGGCGAAAAATGCAGCGTGCGGGCCGCCGTAACCTAATGGGATGCCGAAGCGCTGCGTAGTGCCCACCGCACAATCTGCACCCATATCAGCCGGCGATTTCAGCTTCACCAGAGCCATAGGATCGCAGGCTACGGCCACCTGAAGATTTTTATTTTTGAATTCTGCAATGGCATCGGTATAATCTTCCACCACTCCGTTTTTCCCGGGATACTGCAGCAGCACGCCGAAGAAACTCTCATCCAGATTCTCAGATTTGTGGCAGCCTTCCACGATTTCAATTCCAAGTCCGTAGGCCTTAGTTTTCAGTACGGCTAAAGTTTGCGGCAGCACCAGTTCGCTCACGAAAAATCTATTGGCATCCGCCTTTTTCTGTTCTCTCGTCCTATTTTGGAAAAACATATTCATCGCCTCTGCAGCAGCCGTTGATTCATCAAGCAGCGAAGCATTGGCGATAGGGAAGCCTGTCAAATCCGAAACCACGGTCTGGAAATTTAGCAGCGCTTCCATCCTGCCCTGCGCAATTTCCGCCTGGTATGGCGTGTATGCGGTGTACCACGATGGATTTTCAAAAATGTTCCGCTGAATGGCAGCAGGCAAAATGGCTTCGTGATAACCGAAACCGATGTATGTATCGAAAATCTGATTTTTCGATGCCAGCGCTTTGGAATGCGCCAAAAGTTCCGATTCGGAAAGCGGTTCGGAAATATCTAGGTCTTTTTCCGAACGGATTTTTTCGGGTATGGTTTGGTTGATGAGCTCATCTACAGAAGGCACGCCAATTCTCGCCAGCATTGCCTGCTTGTCAGTTTCGTTCAAAGCAATGTGGCGGTTTTGAAATTTCGTCGTATTCATTTAAGGGAAACTTTATTGGTGTAAAAATACGAAAATTTCCCAAAAATTTTCATCAAACGATATTGCGAAATTAATAACTAAAAAGGAAAAACATTATGAAAAACAAAATCAAGAGAATTATGGTAAGGCAGCCAGAAAATCCAAATCCGCCGGTTCTGTAAACCACGGTTCTTGGCGTAGGCCTTCGGAAAATTTCTTCGGCAGGATGCCTGAAAGTTCCAGATAAACTGTCGGTTATTTCGGTGAAGGTAATGCCTTTCGCTACAGACTTATTGGTGAGTGTATTGGTAGCCTGCAACACCACGCTGAATTTTCCGCCCTGAAATTCATTGATTTTAAAGGTTCTTTCGCCATAAGATTTTTCTAAACCAAACGGCAGAATTTTTACCAAATCTGCATTTACGGTTTGCCAGGAAATCGTGATGCTTTCGCCCTTTCTCACGAAAGTTTTATCCGCCGTGAAAGTTTTGATGTAAGGCGGCAAATCGCTGCGCTCTGTCTTCACGGCATTTCCCGTGGAAGCATCGTATTTACGGCGCTTTTCATCATTGCTGAGAACTTCGTACGCTTCCTGAACTTCGCGGAATCTCTTGGCAAAAAACTCGCTGCCTTCGTTCACATCAGGGTGATATTTCAGCGAAAGCGCACGGTAGGCCTTACGGATTTCATCCTGCGAAGCGCCCTTTTCTACGCCGAGAAAATAGTAGTAATCCTTCAAAAAAACAGAATTTTATATAAGAATAAAATCCGACAGGGTATGCCGGATTTTATCACTGTTTGGTCTTTAAAACTTGCAAATGCCCTGCAGCATCGTCCTGAAAATAGGGCTGGCATTCTGGCGGAAGTCCTCATACTCTTCCTCGCTCAGGCTTCGGATGCCGTCTAGCAGATCGCCAGGCGTGCTCGCATCGATGTTAAAATCGTCCATCACTTCTTCGAAAAGGCTTCTTTTAGCGTAAATTTTCTGAATAACTGCAGAGGCTGCAACTGCTGCGGCTGCGCCAAGCACGAATTTTAGGGGCTTCTTCATTGTCTTTATTTTTTGATAAATTTAGTAAAATCCCCGAAATTTCAAAAACCTGAGTGAAAAAAATTCCTGAGTTATCTAAATCTTATCTTCTGTGGTTTATTTCTGCCGTTCCGCGTATTTATGGAAATTATCCAGAATATTATACCAGTTTTCCCGCTGGGTACGCCAAGACAGGCCTTTTCTCGGCATAAAGGAGTAGGTGATGTCCGTAGTGGCCGCATCCAATGGTTGAAAATCCACATTCACCTCTCTGCCATCCTCCATCGCCATAGTTATGTGCCGGTGCATATCTATCCTGCTGTAGGTGCCGGCGAGGTCGTAGGAGAATTTAAATTTCTTCAAAAGCATAGTGAAGCGGAAATGTCCGCCCTCGCGGAAATCTACATCCACTTTCGGGCAGCTCCACTCCCCGGATTGCACATTCCATTTGGTAATATGTTCCGGCTTGGTGTACAGATCCCAAACTTTTTCTACCGGCTTTAATATTCTGATATTTAATACAATTGGCTCCATCGGGTTGATTTATATCGCAGCAAGGTAAGAAATAAATTTAAATTTTTTACAATAAAAAAAATCCGCCCAAAAAATGTGGCGGATTTTAAAGACCAATATTACCTGTCTAAAGGTTGCCGCTTCCTTCGCGGAAATTTTTCACGGAATCCCGCACGCCATCTACCCTGTTCTTCAACTTTTTCAGATCAAAGGCGAGGATCGCAGCATTTATACCTACCATTATGAAGGTAACCGCAGTCATCACCACGATGGAATACGCCCCAAAGAGCGGATCGGAGATTATCATAAATGAAAGTATCAGCCCGAGAACCGCGGTGAGGATAAGCCCCCAGGAGGTACCCAGGCCCATACTGCTGTGCTGGAAGGCGAGCCCCAGCGCAAAAACAGAGCGGAACATAAGCGTGAAGCCCACCACATAAGGGAGCACGGCGGCAGAAATACCTGGATATATCAGCAGATAAATACCTATCACCGTGGAGAATATACCGCTTACCAAATACCAGCCCCAGCCGTTTATAGACTCCCGGTTGGAGAAGGAAAAGAAGATTTCAAAAATCCCGGAAAGCAGGAAAGTCCACGCAAAAAATATAGCAAGCCCGAGGTAGGCGCCCACGGGTTGCGAAAACAAAAATACCCCGAACGCTATGAAGAGAATGCCGATAATTAGCGGGGTGTACCAATGCTTTAGCCTGCTGTAGGCTGCGTCTAAAATTTCTCCCATTTTTTATTGGTTTAATGACTTTAATGCACTTTCATAGTCAGGCTCGTTAGTAATTTCAGGCACCTGCTCCGTATAGATTACCTTGTTATTTTCATCTGCCACCACTACCGCGCGGGAGAGCAGCCCCTGCATCGGTCCGCTGGAGATTTTTACGCCGAGATCATCTCCGAAGCTGCCGCGGAAATCCGATAGCGTTTCCACATTACCCAGGCCCTCAGCAGCGCAGAACCGGCCCAAGGCAAACGGAAGATCTTTGGATACATTGATAACCACGGTATTTTCCAGCGTGTTGGCTTCCTCATTAAATTTCCTCGCGGCTGCAGCGCAAACCCCCGTGTCTATGCTTGGGAAGATGTTAAAAATCTTTTTCTTTCCATCAAAATCCTTTAAAGTTTTTTCCTCCAGCTGAGCATTTACAAGGTTAAAATCCTGCAGTGTGGTGCCATTTTGCGGCAGAGAACCTACCGTTTGGATGTCGTTTCCTTTTAGTTTGATTGTTGCCATTATTTTATTTTTACTATTCAACTTTTTGCCAGCTAATACTGTGCCTTATCCGTCAAAAAGGCATTAATTTTTACTTAAAAAGAAACAAATATTCACTTGGAATAAGTTCAATTTCTTTCAAATATTTAGTTGGTATCAAGCTTGGACAAATTTAAAATAATAGCTGTTCAAAATATTTCAGGCAAGGATTTTTATTGAAATATTTCGCATATTTACAGCATGAAACTGCGATCCTCCGAACCCTTCTGGCTAGTGAAAAACGGCCTCCTGAACTCCTATCCATCCCTACAAGAAAACGCCGAGTGCGATGTGCTGATCATCGGGAGCGGTATTACGGGCGCGCTGGTGGCGAACCGCTGCGCGAAGGATGGCTACTCCACCATAGTTGCCGACCGCCGGGAGACCGCCACCGGCAGCACGAGCGCCACTACGGCCATGCTCCAGTATGAAATTGATTTAATGCTTTGCGACCTTATCCCGAAAATTGGTGAAGAAGGTGCAGTGGCGAGCTACAGGGCGTGCTCCGAAGCTATTGATAAGGTAGGGCATTTGCACGCTGAAATCAATTCCGAAGCAGGCTTCCGAAAGAAAGATTCGCTGTATTTTGCCTCTCGGCGTAGGCATCTGAAACACCTTAGGGAAGAGTATGAAGCAAGGGCTGCGCACGGCTTCCCTGTGGAGTGGCTGGATGCTGAAGAAATCTCGGAGAGATACGGACTGCAGAACAGCTTCGGAGGCATCCTGAGCCACCAGGGCGCAAGTATTGACGGATTCAGATTCGCCCACGACCTGCTCTCTGCAGCTGTGGAGCGCGGTCTTAGAATTTTTGACAAAACTGAATTCCAAAATATTTCTCATAATGAAGACGCTATTACCGCGATTAGCACCGAGGGTTTTGAGATTAAGGCAAAAAAAATAATATACTGCACAGGTTTCGAGACGGTGGAAATCCTGAAAGAAAATTTTGTAGACCTGCTCTCCACCTACGCCATCGTGGGCGAGCAGCAACCAGAAAACTGCGACGGGCTGAAAGATGCGCTCTTCTGGAACACCGGCGACCCCTACGAGTACTTCCGCACTACGGACGACGGCAGGATCCTCATAGGCGGGCTGGATGATGATTTCAGCAATGCCAAGCGCCGCGATTCGAAACTTGAAAAAAAAGCTCGGCGGCTGGAGAAATACATTCATAAAAACCTCCCCGACTACCAGTTCCGCACGGACTTTGCTTGGGCGGGGACTTTCGGCTCTACTAAGGACGGATTGCCGTACATCGGGGAGCATAAAGACTTCCCGAACGGCTATTTTGTGCTGGGCTTTGGCGGCAACGGGATTACTTTCTCCGTAGCCGGTGCAGATATGGTTTCAGATTATCTGCGTGGCAAAGAGCATCCGCTGTCCCAATGGTTTAAATTCGGAAGATAAAATATGAGAGCAATCTGGACGGGTGCCATTGGCTTTGGCCTGGTGAATATCCCCGTGAAACTTTACGCCGCTTCAGAATCCAGCAACCTGGATCTGGATATGCTGGATAAGAACGACCTGAGCAACATACGCTTCAAAAGGGTGAACGAGAAAACCGGAAAGGAAGTGCCCTATGCCAACATCGTGAAGGGCTACAAGCTGGAAGACGAGTACATTGTGCTGGAAGATGCAGATTTCGCAGCGGTGGCACCGGAAAAATCCAAGTTGCTGACAATCAAGCAATTCGTGAAGCTGGAAGATGTGGACCCTGCGTATTACGAAACGCCCTACTTCCTGGAACCGCAGAAAAATGGTGAGGATGCATACCGCTTACTTTTGCAGGCATTGCTGAAAACGGAAATGGCAGGCATCGGCACCTTCATTTTGCGGGACAGGGAAATTCTCGGTTTGGTACGGCCTTACGACGGGAAAATCCTGATGGTGAACCGGATGCGTTTTCCAGAAGAAGTGCGAAGCTACGAAGAACTGAAGCTGCCTCCGAAGAAAAAGGCTAAAGACGAAGAACTGCAAATGGCAGAAATGCTCATCAGTCAGCTGGCTACGGAATTTGACCCGAAGAAATACGAGAACAGCTACTCCGCTGATTTGCTGGCAATTATCGAGAAAAAAGCCAAGGGCCAAACCTATAAACCAACCGAAGAGAAGGAAGAAAAAACTTCCACAACAGACCTGATGGCAATGCTGAAAGCAAGCTTGGAAGGCAGCAAAAAACAGGCTGGATAATTGATTATCAATACTTTATGAAACTCATTACTTCACCGGCAAAGCTGATGGATATTTCGCGAAGTAGCGAATTCCTGAAAACTACCACGCCGAAATTTATAGAAGAAGCGGCATTCATCCAGTCTCATTTGAAAACCAAATCGCCGAAGTTTTTGCAGGAATTGATGGAGATTTCACCAAAACTTGCCGATGAAAACTGGCAGCGCAACCAGAACTGGAACGCTAAGCCGAAGCCTTTGGAAAGTGCGCCTGCACTTATGGCCTTCACTGGCGAAGTTTACCGAGGCCTCGATGCAGAAACGCTTTCGGAAGATGCCGTGAAGTATTTGCAGAAAAATTACAGGATGCTTTCCGGGCTGTACGGAGTGCTGAAACCATCGGACAAAATAATGCCATACCGTTTAGAAATGGGCAGGAATTTTGAGTTTACCAGTTATAAAAATCTGTATGAATTTTGGCGCGGAAAAATTACCGCTCAGCTGAATTCCGAACTGAAAAAAGATGAGCCGATTCTCAATCTGGCGAGCAATGAATATTTCAAATCCATTGATAAGCAGCAACTTAAGGGCAGAATTATCAATTTTGATTTTTACGAAATGAAAAGCGGCAAGCCAAAAACGATCGTGGTTTACACGAAAAATGCGCGCGGCTTGATGGTGCGTTTCTGCGCCGAAAATCAGGTTGAAAATCTAGAAGAAATAAAGGCCTTCAACCTGGAGGGCTACCTCTTCGCCGACGAAAAATCCACGGAAAATAATTTTGTTTTCGTGCGGTGAAAAATTTGTTGACAGGAAAACCTTAAATTTGAGCAAAAGTAATTATGCTAAAAGCCGGGCTAGTTGGTGCGGGACATTTGGGTAAAATTCATCTGAAGCTGCTGCAGCAGTCAGAGAAATATGAGCTGGTGGGCTTCCACGATGCCGATGCGGAAAACGGCCGAAAACTGGAGGCAGAATTCGGTTATAAATTTTTCGAGAATTTCGAGGAGCTACTTTCGCAAATCGAGATGCTGGATATCGTGACGCCTACCCTCTTCCATTTCGATTATGCGATGAAGGCGGCGCAAAACGGCAAGCATTTCTTCATCGAAAAACCGGTAACGCAAACGCTGGATCAGGCGGAAATTCTACTGGCAAAATGCAAGGAAAGTGGCGTAAAAGCGCAGGTAGGCCATGTGGAAAGATACAACCCAGCGTTCATTGCCACGAAGGATTTCATCAAAAACCCGATGTTCATCGAGATACACAGGCTGGCAGAATTTAATCCGAGAGGCACGGATGTTTCCGTGGTGCTAGATCTGATGATACACGATATCGACATCCTGCTTTCGCTGGTGAAATCGGAAATTAAAACGATTCACGCTGCAGGAGTGGCGGTGGTTTCCAAAACGGCGGACATTACGAATGCACGGATCGAGTTTGAAAACGGCTGCGTTGCCAACCTGACGACTTCCCGAATTGCAATGAAGCAAATGCGGAAATCGCGGTTTTTCCAGCGGGATGCCTACATTTCAGTGGATTTTCTTGAGAAAAAAGCGGAGGTTATCCGAATGCAAAGAGCGCCCGAAAACCCGAGTGATTTCGATATGATAATCGAAAATGCAGACGGCGAGAAAAATCAAATTCTGTTTGAATATCCCGAAATCACGCCAAATAATGCCATCTTGGACGAATTGAATTCTTTTGCGGAAGCAATCGAGGGGAAGCACAATATCGAAGTTTCGCTGGAAGACGGTATGGATGCACTGAAAGTGGCGCTGGAAATCGAGCAGCAGTGTAATAATTTGCTAATGTAACAGTGAAACAATGTAACAGTGAAGCAATGTAACAGTGAAGCAATGTAACAGTGAAGCAATGTAACAGTGTAACAATCATCAACTTTAAACTTTAAACCTTAAAACTCTAAACTAATGAATATTACAGTTATCGGTGCAGGAACTATGGGCAACGGAATTGCGCACACTTTTGCGCAGGCAGGCTTCCCTGTGAATTTGGCAGATGTTTCGCAGGAAGCGCTGGACAGAGGCCTGAAAACCATCACCACAAATCTGGACAGAATCATCGCAAAAGGCAACCTGACCGAAGAGCAAAAAGCGGAAACCCTTGGCAAAATCACAACCTTTACCGATACTGCGGAAGCTGTGAAAAATGCTGACTTGGTAGTGGAAGCAGCTACGGAAAACCTTGACCTGAAGCTGAACATCTTTTCACAAATTGATGAAAATGCGCCGGAAAATTGCATCCTTGCCACCAATACCTCGTCGATTTCCATCACGCAAATTGCGGCTGCCACAAAACGCCCGGAAAAAGTAATCGGGATGCACTTTATGAATCCAGTGCCGATTATGAAGCTCGTGGAAATCATCAAGGGCTACTCCACTTCGCAGGAAACTTTTGACGCGGTTTTTGAAATGAGCCAAAAACTTGGGAAAACGCCGGTGGAAGTGAACGATTATCCAGGATTTGTGGCGAACAGAATCCTGATGCCGATGATCAACGAAGCCATTGAAACGCTGTACAATAATGTAGCTGGTGTGGAAGAGATTGATACTGTGATGAAGCTCGGAATGGCGCATCCTATGGGGCCTCTTCAGCTGGCAGATTTCATTGGGCTAGATGTTTGCCTGGCAATTCTCAATGTGATGTACGACGGCTTCAAGAATCCGAAATACGCGCCAAATCCGTTGCTTGTAAATATGGTGCGTGCCGGCAAACTTGGCGTGAAATCGGGTGAAGGATTCTACGATTACGCAGAAAGCAAGAAGGCTGAGAAAGTTTCGGCGATGTTTAGGAAATAATTTGCGACGAAATTTCTATATTTACCAAACCAAAACTTTATATTATGAAACTACCAAAGTTTTTACTGGCGGACAACACTGAAATGCCTGAAGATCTGTTCGTGGTGCACACGGAATATCCGCGCTTCATCCTAAATGTGGAAGAGGAAGAAGTGGAATGGCTTGATGATTTGGAAGGTGAAGATGAAGCGGCTGCCGATGATTTCACGAAAGTTGTAGAGCAGGCCTTCGAATTCTGCGATGCCGAACTTGCAAAGTACGACGATGAAGATGACGATTTAGATGATGAATAACGAAAAAGGGAACCACTTTGGTTCCCTTTATTTTTTCCAAAAAAATTACTGCTTGGTAAATTTCAGCAGCAGAAGGTTGCCTTTGTAAAGTTCCAGCGTATTGCCGTGAACAGCGTATCTGTCGGCTTCCTGAAGCATACTCAAGAAAGTATTTTCCGCCGCAATTTGGTCGCACGACATTTTCGTAGCACCAATCACGCCGGATTTGAATGCACCCGTAGAATCATCCAGATTCACATCCGCAAAATAATTGTTGCACTGGGCGTTTCCGGAAATCTTCCCATCCTGAAAAGCAATCGTAGGTGTTTTACCCTTCACCTTTTCAGCAAGATACCAGCTAGAGTTTGCCAGCGAAGGTTGTGCCGAAGTTTTACTGCTGCTTGCCGTAGTAGCTGTACCGCAGGAAACGAGAAAAAACGATACCGCTACTATTGCCAGTTTTTTCATAAGCTAATTTTTGCCAAATTTACAAAATTCCTAAGCACGAAGTTCCGCGCCGAAATCTTTCTCAAAAGTTTTAATCAGGCTGTTCATCGTCTCGGCAATTTCCTTTTCTTCCAAAGTTTTTTCTGGGTTCAGCAGCTCAAAGCTCAGGGCGTAAGATTTTTTGCCTTCCGGTAAATTCTTGCCCTCATAAACATCAAACAAATTCACCGACTGCAAAATCTCAATATTCCTACTTATGGCAGATTTATAAAGCTCTGAGTATGAAACACTTGCATCTACAAGCAGCGCCAAATCCCTTCTGATTTTGTTAAATTTCGGAATTTCCTTCAGTTTGAAATTTTCCGTTTTGCGAAGACTGTGCGCCGTTTCCAGTTCAATTTCCGCATAAAATGCTTCCTGTTCTACATCGGCTTCCTTCAAAAGTTTTGGCGAAACTTTCCCTAATCTTGCCAAGGTTTTCTCTCCGGAATAAAATTCCAGCGCATCGCTGAAACGCCCGTCCTGCAAGGCTTTCTCGTGAATTTCCACGCCAAGTTTTGAGAGCAGCAAATTCACATAAGACTTGAGATAATAGAAATCAGTGGCAGATTTCGGCACAAGCCAATTTTCCGCAAACTGCCTCCCCGAAAGCAAAATCCCAAGTTGCTTCCGCTCTTCGTAATTTTCTTTTTTGAAATAAATTTTCCCGAACTCGAAAAATTTAATGTCCGGATTTTTCCGGTTGATGTTGAACGCCGCGTTTTCCAGCAGGCCTTCCAGAAGAGATTGCCGCATAAATTCTAAGTCGCCACTTAAAGGATTTAGCAGTTTCACGGCATCGGTTTCTTCTTTCAGCGCAGTTAGCGAATTGTTCATCACCTCGTTAAAACCGCTGCTCTGCAGAGTTCTCGCCCAGGAATTTTCCAGCTCATCCTGATCCTGCAAATTCAGCGAAACCGGCGTGAACGAGATTTTTTGCGGCGCATCAATTTTATTGTAACCGTAAATCCGAAGTACTTCCTCAATCACATCTATTTCCCTTGTCACATCGGTTTTAAACGGTGGCACAGCCAGTTCCAGTCCGTTCGGAATTTCGTTCAGAATCTGAATTTCCAGCAGGCGCAGAATTTCCTTCACCTTTTCCCGATGAATTTTCACGCCAAGAATTTCGTCCAGCGCAGAATAGCGCAGCACCACATAATGCTCCTTTATTTTTTCGGGATAAAATTCCAGCAGCTCGCCTTTCAGCTTTCCGCCGGCAATTTCTTCGATAAGATTGATGGCCAGGGTCATCGCTGTTTTCACAATATTCGGATCGGTTCCCCGCTCAAAACGGAAGGAAGCATCCGTGTTCAAAGCGTGATGCTTAGCGGCTTTGCGCACACTTACCGGATCGAAATACGCACTTTCCAGGAAAATATTTTTCGTCTCAGAATTCACGCCGGAATGCTGCCCTCCAAAAACACCGGCAATGCACATCGGTTGATTTTCGCCGTCCTTTATCATAATTTCCGCACCGTTCAGCGTGCGCTCTGTGCCGTCCAAAGTCGTAAATTTCGTTCCGGCTGGCACCGTTCCCACACGAACCTTTTTGCCCTGAATTTTATCCGCATCGAAAGCGTGCATCGGCTGACCGACACCGTGCAGAATGTAATTCGTGATGTCCACCACATTGTTTATCGGCGAAAGCCCGATGGCTTTTAGCCTTTGCTGAAGCCATTCCGGCGAATCCGTGATTTCCACATTTTCAATCACCGCACCGATGTATCTTGGCGAAAATTTCGCGTCTTCCACCTCCAGTTCAAATCCGCTAATTCCCTCACTATCAATTTTTTGCGAAGAAATTTTCTCAAATTCTGACGGCAAATTGTTCGCGCTAAGGTAGGCGTTTAAATCCCGTGCAACGCCGTAATGAGACATCGCATCGGCACGGTTTGGCGTAAGGCCTATTTCAAAAACGCTGTCCTTCACCACATCGAAATAATCCGAAAATTTCCTGCCGATTTCATACTGATTTTCGTCCAAAACCATTATGCCATCGTGGTTTTCAGAAATGCCGAGCTCATCTTCTGCGCATATCATACCCTGCGATTTTTCGCCACGGATTTTCGCCTCCTTTATCTCAAAAAAATTCCCGGATTTATCGTAAATCTTCGTGCCGATGGTTGCCACAGGAACAATTTGCCCGGCAGCAACATTGGGTGCGCCGCAAACTATTTCCAGAATTTCGCCGCCTACATCCACAGTAGTTTTGCTGAGTTTATCGGCATTTGGATGCTTTTCGCAGGTCAAAACTTTTCCGACAACTATTCCTTCCAAACCGCCGCGAAAATTTTCGTAAGATTCGATGCCTTCTACTTCCAGACCAATATCGGTAAGATATTCCGCGATTTTTTCAACTTTTAAATCCGTGGAAATAAATTCCGACAGCCAATTATGCGAGATTTTCATTTTGCTAAAAGTAACCCGGCAAATATCGTGATTTAAAGCTAATTTTCCGAAATTTTTGAGCGGATAGCCTTCGATTATTTTTGTCCGTTTTATACAAAAAAAAGAGACACAGAAAAATTTCTGCGCCTCTAAGCCTTAGCCTAAAACTTATACTAAAATTACATCCCAATCACCGGCATTGAAAGCATCAGGATATGCTCCTCGTCTTCCAAACCATCCACCGGCTCTACAATTCCAGGGCGGTTGGGCTGAGACATTTTCATCGTGATGTCTTCCGAGCCAAGCACCGAAAGCATTTCCGTCAAAAATTTCGAGCTGAAGCCGATGTTGATATCTTCGCCGCTGTAATCGCACGGAATCTGCATATCTGCCTTGTTTGCAAATTCGGTGTCTTCAGCGTGAAGGTGCAGGAGGTTTCCGGACAGTTTAAACCTCACTTGGTTCGTCGATTTGTTCGACATAATAGATGCCCTTCTGATGGCGTTCAGAAGCAGCGAACGATTGATTGTCAGCAAGTTAGGATTTTCTTTCGGGATAACTGCAGAATAATTCGGATACTTTCCATCAATCAAACGGCAAATCCAGGTATTGTTACCAAAGCTGAATTTCGCCATATTTTCGTTGAACTCAATCGTCACATCATCGTTGGAATTCGCCAGCACATTTTTGAAAATGTTCAGCGGTTTTTTCGGCATAATGAATTCCATAGGCTCACCTTTCAAATCGGTGCGCTTGTACACCACCAAACGATGAGAATCCGTGGAAACGAAGTTGGCCTCATCTTCCTTGAACTGGAACAGAACGCCCGTCATCACAGGTCTCAGCGAATCATTAGAAGTTGCAAAAAGCGTGTTGGACAAAGCTTCGGCCAGAACGCCGGCAGGAAGCTTCACACTTTGCGACGCATCAAATTCCGGAATTTCCGGATAGTCATTAGCGTTGTCCAAGGCCACGGAAAAATTATCCTTTTCGTCCAAGATTTCCAGTTGCTGGCCGGTGCCTTCCGCATTTTCACGCACAGAAAGCGTCAAAGGCTGCTCGCCATAAGTTTTCACGAAATCCTGAAAAGTTTTTGCAGGCACAGCGATTTTGCCCGAATCATCGGAACGCACTTCCAGCTCTGTAATCAGCGTGGTTTCGCCGTCCGAAGCCGTAATTTTCAGCGTTTCGCCGTTCAGTTCGAAAAGATAATTTTCCAGTATCGGTCTGCTCTGCGAGCTTGAAATCACGCCGCTTACCGTTTGCAGCGCCTTTTGCAGCTCGCCGCTTGAAACCATAAATTTCATAAATCCGAAATTTTTTACAAATATAAAAATATAAACGCCGCCTGGAAATTTCTATGGCAAAAATTTCACCGCCCAAAATTGCGATTTTTTAATTTTGCGGGGATGAAACGCCACAGCATTTTCCAAAGTTTCCGCTTCGCTTTCAGCGGTCTTCGCTCTATGTTTCGTGAGCGGAATTTCCAGATTGAATTCGCGGCATTGCTGATTAATCTTGCGCTGATTTTCCTGCTGGAACTTAGCCCGCAGGATTCTGCAATGATTTTGCTGATTTGCGCTGCCGTTCTTTCCGCGGAAATTTTCAACACAGCAGTTGAAAAAATCTGCGATTTCATCCAGCCCAGCCAAGATGTCCGAATAAAATTCATCAAGGATATTTCTGCAGGTGCCGTTCTGCTGCTGGCTTTCGCAGCAATTGCCGCCGCAATTCTGATTTACCCTAAATACCTTTCCGTTCTCTTCAGTTAGCTACGGAAATATTCCACACCGTTGCGGAAAATATTATGGTAATTGGCATCAGGAATGTTTTTCATCAGGCCTTCGGAAAATCTTTCACCGTGCCCCATTCTGCCGTAAATTTTTCCACATTCTGATGTAATTCCCTCGATTCCGAAAAGCGAAGCGTTCGGATTGTGCGGCATTCCGTGCGCTATATTCCCTTCAAAATCAACATATTGCGTAGCGATTTGGCCTTTTCGGTACAGCTGCTCAATCACAGGTTCGCTCGCTACAAAACGGCCTTCACCGTGCGAAATCGGGATGGTGAAAATCTGGTCTTTCATCCCATTCAGCCACGGTGATTGCTCGCTCACAACTTTCACATTCACCATTTGTGAAATATGCCTGCCGATTTTATTGTTCGTCAAAGTCGGTGCGTTTTCATCCAAATCACTAATTTCGCCGAAAGTCACCAGCCCGGATTTTATCAGCGCCTGGAAACCGTTGCAGATTCCCAGGATCAGGCCGTCTCTTTCCAGCAGTTCGTGCACCGCATTTTTTATGCGTTCGTTTTTCAGCACATTTACCATAAATTTAGCGGAACCGTCCGGTTCATCGCCATTAGAAAAACCACCAGAAAAAACAATTATCTGAGATTTTGAAATCTGTCGTGCCCATTCATCAATACTTTCTTTTATTTGGCTGTTATTCAGTGATTTAAATACAGAATTGGAAACTAAAGCGCCTTCTTTTCTGAATGCATTAATAGTTTCATATTCACAATTAGTCCCGGGGAAAATTGGCAAAAAAACGGATGGTTTTGAAATTTTAATAGATTTTCTTTGTGGAATTTCATTTTTTAAGGCAAAGGAGCTTTCCACTTCCACAATTTTTGGATCGGTTTCTTTAAAAGGGAAAAGATCTGCAAAAGTGGATTTGTAAGCTTGAAGCAATTTAGAGATATCAAAATCTAAGTCATTTA
Organism: Cruoricaptor ignavus; assembly: GCF_014961145.1. Classification (NCBI taxonomy): domain Bacteria; kingdom Pseudomonadati; phylum Bacteroidota; class Flavobacteriia; order Flavobacteriales; family Weeksellaceae; genus Cruoricaptor; species Cruoricaptor ignavus. The sequence continues at coordinate 351,414 of NZ_CP063145.1, read as the reverse complement.
TTTTTAGGTAGTTACCGTTAATGACTTCACCTATTGGTTCAATCAGGTTGGAATCAATATTTTCTCTCGATTCAAAGATGATGGACCCTATATTTTTTTTAAGGAGTTTTGAATCGTCATATTGTATGCTCGCTCCGTTTTTGTTTCCGAAACTCATTTTTGCGAGTGCCACCGCTACTCCGCCTCCCTTCACAGTTTTGGCTGAAACGATTTTCCCACTTTTAATATTTCCGTTTATCAGCCTGAAAACCTGTTTCAGTGCGTCATAATCAGGGAGTCCGTTGGGCTGCGGAGTATGCTCAAATAAATAAATTTTATTCCCGGGTTCTTTAAATTCCGGCGAAATTATGCTTGATTTTTCTCCTGGTGCGCAGGCGAACGAAATCAAAGTTGGCGGAACATTTAAATCCTGAAATGTACCAGACATACTGTCCTTACCTCCGATTGCTGCTAGTTCCAAATTCATCTGAGCGTCATAAGCGCCAAGCAGGGATGCCAAGGGCTTGCCCCACTTCGCAGGCTCTGTTCCTAGCTTTTCAAAATACTCCTGAAAGCTGAGCCGGATTTTTTGATAATCTCCGCCCATGGCCACTATTTTCGCAACGCTTTCCACTACTGCATTTGCAGCTCCGATGAGGGAATTTCTCGCGGAAAGGTCAGGATCGAATCCCCAGGCTGCCATCGATACTGTTTCCACATCCTCAGCATTCAGCACCGGCAGTGAATGCACACTTCCCTCCATCATCGTCTCCTGGTACCGTCCGCCAAAAGGCATTGCTACGGTGGTACCGCCTACGCTGGAGTCGAACATTTCTACCAGACCTTTCTGAGAAGCGTTATTCATAGCGGATAGTTCAGCGATGAAGTTTTTTTCGTTAAACTCAATATGGTTTTCAGTGATTTCTTCAAGGTGTGAGACTTCAGCAGTCTGCACTTTGGCGCAGCCATTTGTGCTCAGAAATTCCCTGCTGATGTCTACTATAGTCCTGCCCTGCCAGTGCATCCGCATCCTGCCACTATCGGTGACTTTCCCGATTTCGAAGGCGTGAAGGTTTTCTGATTCACAAAGGTGAAGAAATTTCTCCTTATCTTTCGCAGAAATCACCGCTGCCATACGCTCCTGAGATTCGGAAATAGCGAGCTCTGTGCCGTTCAGTCCGCCGTATTTCAAGGGCATACTGTCAAGATTAATATCAATGCTCTCTGCAATTTCTCCGATGGCTACTGATACGCCGCCCGCCCCGAAATCGTTGGATTTTTTTATCAGTTTCGTAAATTCCGGGTTGCGCATTAGGCGCTGCATCTTCCGCTCCGTAACGGGGTTCCCCTTCTGTACCTCGGTAGATAGCGTAAGTATGGAATCTTCATTCTGCTCCTTGGAACTTCCGGTAGCGCCTCCCACGCCATCCCGGCCGGTATATCCGCCAAAAACCATTACAATGTCGCCTGCCAAAGGCTTTTCGCGTTTTACCCAATCCTTTGGCACGGCACCCACCACGAAGCCCGTTTCCAGACGCTTGGCTTTATAACCTTCGTGGTAAAACTCGCTGATGATGGTACTTGCAACGCCTATTTGGTTTCCGTAGGATGAAAACCCATCCGCAGCCCCTTTTGTGATCACCTTTTGCGGAAGCTTTCCTGGGATGGTCTCAGAAACGGGCTCTAGGACATTGGCAGCGCCGGAAACTCTCATCGCCTGGTACACATACGCCCGACCGGAGAGCGGATCGCGGATGGCACCGCCAAGGCAGGTGGAAGCACCGCCGTAAGGCTCAATTTCCGTAGGGTGGTTGTGGGTTTCGTTTTTAAACAGAAGGTACCAGGGCTCGGTTTTGCCATCGTATTTCGCTTCAACTTCGATGGTGCAGGCATTGATTTCATCAGAAATTACCAGGTCATCCAGCTGTCCTTTTTTGTGGAAATACTTTGCCGCGATGGTCCCCAAATCCATCAGGGAAACTGCGCGGTTCTCTCTGCCGAGAAACCTTCTCTTCTCCTGATAATCAGCGAAAATGCGCTCTAATGTTTCTTTATATTGCCCTGTAAATTTTATATCAGTAAGTGCAGTTTCAAAAGTGGTGTGTCGGCAGTGGTCGCTCCAGTAGGTGTCCAGAACTTTTAGCTCTGTTTCTGTCGGGTTTCTTTGTTCGCTGATGAAATACTGCTGAATATGCTGCATATCGTCCAAACCAAAGGAAAAGCCGTTTTTTTTGTAGAAATTTTGCAGTTGTTCCTCATTGAAATTAATAAAACCCTCGTGGGCTTTTACGGGCGCAGGCTCTCCCTCCTGAGGTATTTGCAGTTCTGCAAGATTCTTTTCCTGCCGCTCCACCGCATTGATGAGATAATGCCTGATTTCCTTCAATTCTGCTTCAGTAGCTCCCTGCAGTTCTACTGCCTTGCCGCTTCGTACCGTGGCGCCGGTATTACCGGTAAGCAGGGCGATACACTGCTCCGCGGCATCCGCGCGCTGATCGTATTGCCCGGGCAAAAATTCCATCGCAATGAATGGATTTTTCAGCGGATTTTCTGTGTGAAGGATGTCCGTAACGGGGTCCGCAAAGGTGGTAAATTTTACTGCCTCCAGTTCCTCTGAGGAAATTCCGAAAATGTCATAAATTTGGTAAACCTTTGCGGACTGGAGCGCAGGCGCAGCCGTCTTCAGATCTTTATAAAGTTTGGCGCTCTCCACATCAAAATCGGCTCTGCGCTCTACAAAAATTCTTGTGTTCATTTAAAAGCGTTTGCTTAAAATTATACCTTCAGCTCCGCGGCTTCCGTGATTTCATTCCTATATTTTTCGAGAATTGGCAGCACCTCAGTCCGGATAAATTCCTCCGTTTGCACTGGTGCGAAACCTATAAAGTTCTTAGGCTCAAGCACTTCGGAAATTTTCGACTTATCCATTTTCAGCGAATCATCATTCATCAGGCGTTCAATCAGGTCGTTTTCCTTGCCCTCCATTTTCACCATTCTGCTCGCTTCCATCGAATGTTTACGGATGGTTTCGTGAATTTCCTGCCTGTCTCCACCAGCCTTCACCTCCTCCATAATAATGTATTCCGTCGCCATAAATGGCAGCTCTTCATCGATATGTTTCCGAATGCGGTTTTCGTAAACAATTAGGCCATTCATTATATTATTCCAAATCAGCAAAATAGCATCTACCGCCAGAAAAGCCTGCGGAATTGTCAGCCTTTTGTTGGCAGAATCATCCAGCGTTCTTTCAAACCACTGCGTTGCAGCCACCATTGCAGAAGAGTTTTGCAGAGAAATTACAAATTTTGCCAAAGCTCCTATTCTTTCCGAGCGCATCGGATTTCTTTTGTATGCCATCGCTGAAGAGCCGATTTGATTTTTCTCAAAAGGTTCCTCTATTTCTTTAAGATTTTGCAAAAGCCTTAAATCATTGCTGAACTTATGGGCAGATTGTGCAATGTTCGACAAAAGCGACAACACTTTCGCATCAATTTTCCTGTCATAAGTTTGCCCGGAAACTCCGAAAACATTCTCAAAACCGAATCTTTTGGAAAGTTCCCTGTCCAGATATTTCACCTTGGAATAATCTCCGGCGAAAAGCTCCAGAAAGCTTGCGGCAGTTCCTGTAGTGCCCTTCACGCCGCGAAATCTCAGCGTTTCCAGGAAAAATTCCAGCTCTTCAAAATCCAGGATCAAGGATTGCAGCCAGAGCGTCGCCCTTTTCCCAACCGTTGTGAGCTGTGCCGGCTGAAAATGCGTGAAACCGAGCGTTGGTAAGTCCTTGTATTTCAATGCAAACTCTGCAAGGGAGTTGATAATACTGACAAGTTTTTTTCTGAGAATCAGCAGTCCGTCACGGATTTGTATCAGATCCGTATTATCGCCAACGAAAGCCGATGTCGCCCCAAGGTGGATAATTGCCCTCGCAGATGGTGCGGCATCGCCGTATGTGTGTACATGCGCCATCACATCGTGCCGAAATTCCTGCTCGTATGCTCTGGCTTTTTCATAATCAATATTTTCTGCAGTTGCCTTTAGATCAGCAATTTGCGTATCGGATATCTCCAACCCCAGCTCTTTCTGGATCTCTGCCAGCGCAATCCACAGCTGCCGCCAGGTTCTAAATTTTTTATCGTTGGAGAAATTAAAAAGCATTTCCCCGCTGGCATATCGCTCCTTGAGTGGGTTCTTGTAAGTATCCATAAATCTGTAGTGGATTAAAACATCAAAAATAGGAAATTATAAGTAATTTGGCGCAGAATTTGGTAATAAAATCGCCACCCTTAAATTATTTTTTTGTCAAAAAAAATGGAAATATTTCAGAATTCCTCAAATCCTAATCCGGATGAATTTTATGCAAATTTAAAATTGCGCCTGGAAGAAAATCATAACTTTCCGGAAAATTATATTTTCAAATTTGTCCTGCCGAATGATCAGCTGAAACTCATCGAGCTGCTGCGTGTGTTCGACGGGTTGAAATATACGATGTCTAGCCGCGAAAGCAAGAACGCCAAATACATATCCATTACGCTGGACGCCTTTGTACTGGATGCTGATGATGTCATCCGTAGGTATAAATCCGCCGGGGAAATCTCGGGAATAATGATGCTTTAAGCTGAGGATTATCCTTCAATAAAGAACCGGATATTTTCAAGCGGCCTGCCGATCATTGCTACCGGACCTTTGATTAATATCGGTCTTTGCAGGAGTTCAGGGTTTTTGCTGAGAATTTTCACCCAATCTTCTTCTGTTTTCGCTTCCCGGCTATACTGAGGATAGAGCGGATCGTTTTTGCGAATTATTTCTGTAACCTCTAAATTCAGTTTACGCAGTAATGTCCTGATTTCCAGCTCACTAAGTGGATTCTTAATGATGTCAATTATCTCAAACTGAATACCGTTTTCATCCAGATATTCCAACGCTGCCCTAGATTTCGAACAGGAGTTATTGTGAAGGATTTTGATCATTTTGCAAATTTAAAACAAACCGTGCAGCTCGCCCTCTATTTTTTCCAGTATAAACCCGAAATCTTCCGGCTTTTCTACAAAATCCAAATCGTCCACTTCAATTATTAGCAACTTGCCCTCTTTATATTCCGAAATCCATTTTTCGTATTTTTGGTTGAGTTTTGTTAAATAATCGATACTAATGGACGCTTCATAATCCCGCCCTCTTTTGTAAATTTTTTTTACAAGATTCGGTACATCAGATTTTAGGTAAATCAGCAAATCCGGAGCGAGGATAAAGCTTTTCATCAACTCGAAAAGCGAGAGGTAATTATTAAAATCCCGCTGAGAAAGAAGCTGCATATCATACAGATTTTCAGCAAAAATATACGCGTCCTCATAGATTGTCCTATCCTGCACTACGCTCTCCCCGCTCTCGCGTATCTCCTTCACCTGCCGGAACCTGCTGCCTAAAAAATAAATCTGCAGCGCGAAACTCCACTTAGACATATCTGCGTAAAAATCCTCCAGATACGGATTGTGCTCCACATCCTCGAAATGCGGTTTCCACCCATAATGCTTCGCGAGCATTGTAGTCAGCGTGGTTTTCCCAGCCCCGATATTTCCGGTGACAGCAATGTGCATTTTTTATTTTGTGTTTTTCTTAAAATTTTGTGCAATAATCTTACAATTCTTCAAAATGTAAGCATTCTCAGAATTGAGAGTAATCTCCTCATCAGGCGCCAGCTGATAGACAGCCACAAGTTTATCATCCGTAATACTCTCCACTCTGCCGGGGCTGGTTATAAATAATTCTGAGTTATTAATTTGCAACCTCTTACCACCTGAAACATCAAAAGTTTTTATCATTTCACCGCTAAGATTGAAAACATTCAGAGAATTTTCTGATAAAATATATATTTTATCCTTGAAAATGATAATATCCTTGATTTCCATAAAATTAATAGCCAACGGTATTGCAGAAATCTCCCTCCGTTCACGGAGGTGGTACCGGGAAAGCATCCGTCTGTCCGAATTCAGCAGCCAAACCTCCTGTGTATCAGGCGCATAGACGGCTTTCACCCAGCCAAGGTCATTCAAACGAATCCTCTCTATCTCGGTTAGGTTTTGATCTAATATAATGATGCTCTGCGTATTTTCAGAAAACAGCGCGATACTTAGAGGATTGCGCACACTTAATATTCGGAATGGAGCGCGGACTGCCGTTCTCGCTATTTCTGTACCGGATGCATCTGTTTTTATAATTTTAAACTGTTCCCTATCGGTAAAATAAAAATTGCCATAATCATCAGCCAGGAAATCTGAAATTCCGGAAACCTGCCCCGAAATTTTGCAGAAAAATAAAAACGCTATGAGCCAGAAAACTCGCACTTACTGAATTGAAACTTCGTAAATTTTCGACCAGTTTTTCCCGGTCACCAGCATATTTTCACCTTTAAAGGTAATTCCGTTAAGCACATCATCCTGCCCCTTGGTATTCTCCTTAGCAAGCTGAGAAAAATCAATAATGGCAAGCACTTCCCCATTTTCCGGGTTGATTTTCAGCACGATAGCCTGCTGCCACACATTCGCATAGATGTGCCCATCGTGGTACTCCAGCTCGTTCAGCCGGTTGTAAGCCTGGGAGTTCCCCGCCACCGAAATGTAGCGCACCAGCTTCGACGGGTCTTCCGGGCTCAGGAAATACAGATTTTTCGTACCGTCCGAAGCTATCAGGTGCTCCCCGTCGTAGGTTAGCCCCCAGCCCTCTCCCATTACATTTGGGTAAGGAAATTCGCCGATAAGCTTCAGGTCATATTTATTATAGATAAAACCCTTCTTATTCTGCCAGGTAAGCTGATAAACTTTATCCCCCACAATCGTACAGCCTTCAGAAAAAACCTCCGCCGGCTGCTTCGCCATAGCTGTGGCGGTAGTGCTGCCCAGCGCATATTTCAGAATTTGAGAGCTGCCATTTTGCCCGTCCGACTCATAAATCATATTGCCCTCCAGCTGAAAACCCTGCACAAAATTATTTACATCGTGCGGGTACTCCCTTACCAGCGTATAGCTGAGCTGTTTTTCAGGATTCCTCGCAAAAACATTAATCGTGGCATCCTGCACCAGCTCCTTCCCGTCCTTCGTTCTTATCACAAAAGTCACAGCATTATCCCCGAGGGTAAACTTCTTCGGGTCTATCCTCAGGTCGGCAGTATCGTGATTCCCAAAGCTAAGCGACACATTTTCAACATTTTTCAGCACAGATTCTGGCAATTTTATCTTATCTCCAAAATGATAACCTTCCGATTCCATCTCCAAATTATAGTCCGCCAGAGTATTCAGGATTTCTTTGTCCTTGCTGCAGGAAGTCGCAAAAATTGAGGCTGCGATCGCCATTACCAAAGTTTTTTTCATAGCTAAAAATCAATGCCAAATTTAAACAAAATTCCGCTGATTTTATTTTGCGCGCGCCACGACAGTCGGCATCGCCTTGCCTCCTTTTGGATCGCGCCATTTTCGTAAATTTCGCCCCGAAAAATTCAACCCTATGAACATCTGGCAGAAAACAGGCGTAGGCATTCTTGCGGCAGCCGCGGGCGTCACCCTTACCGCAGCCATCATTTTAAACCAAAAAAAATTCGGAAAATCCCCCTCCGGAGAGCGGCTGAACCGCATCCTCAGTAGCCCAAACTACCGCGGCGGGCAGTTCCAGAACGAAGAAAATACGCCCCAGCTAGCGAAAAAATCCTCGTCCCTCGAAATTTTCTCCAAAATGCTACTCGAGAAAATCCCGGAGCGCACGCCAACCTCTGACTTCCATTTTACCAAAACGGAATTAAAAACACTACAGCCAGAAGAAAATATCTTCGTCTGGATGGGGCATTCCTCTTACTTCCTGCAAGTGGGAGGCAAAAAAATCCTCGTGGATCCCGTATTCTCAGGCTACGCATCACCCTTTCCTTTTATGATAAAATCCTTTAGCGGCAGCGATCTGTACACGGCGGAAGACATCCCCGAGCTGGATTTGCTCATCATTACTCACGACCATTGGGACCATCTGGATTACAAAACCGTGCTGAAACTTTTCCCGAAAACTAAAAAGATCGCCACCGGACTCGGTACCGGCGAACACCTGGAGTACTGGGGCTATCCCGCAGAGAATCTTATCGAGCTAAACTGGCAGGAGAGCAGGGAAATTTCTCCCGACTTCATAATCACTGCCCAGCCGGCGAGGCACTTTTCTGGTAGAGGAATGAAGAGAAACGGCGCCGTTTGGGCGAGCTTCGTGCTGGAAATCGATAAAAAGAAAATCTACATCGGTGGAGATTCTGGCTACGGAAGGCATTTCAAAAAAACCGGTGAAAGATTTGGAAGTATTGATCTCGCCATCCTGGAGAACGGGCAGTACAACGAGGACTGGCGGTACATCCATATGCTCCCGGGCCAGCAGCTACAGGCAATGATAGACCTGAATGCCGCGCGGATGATCCCGGTGCACAACTCAAAATTTGCGCTGGCGAGGCACCCGTGGTACGAGCCGCTGGAAAAAATGGATTCAGTAAATAATGGCCGCCTGAATATCCTTTTTCCCGAAATAGGGAAAAAAATAGAATGGGAAAATGATGGGAATCTTCACGAAAAATGGTGGAAAAAATACATTCCCAATGAAAATTCCATTCAAAAAAATTAATTTTGCAGGCTAAAAATCTGAAGAAATGTCGCTATCCGAACAAGAACTTATCCGCCGCGAAAAATTAGAAAAACTGATTGAGCTGGGCATTGAGCCCTTCCCTGCCGCAGAATTTTCGGTGAGCGATACCACGAAAAGCATCCGCGAAAATTTTGCCGAAGGAAAGCAGGTAAAAATCGCCGGAAGGCTGATGAGCAGAAGGATTCAGGGAAAGGCAAGCTTTGCGGAACTGCAGGATTCAGAAGGCAGAATTCAGGTTTATTTTAATCGGGATGAAATTTGCCCGACTGACGATAAGTCCCTGTACAACGATGTTTACAAGCATTTGCTTGACATTGGCGATATCATTGGGGTTGAAGGCGAACTCTTCAAAACCCAGGTTGGTGAGCAAACCGTGATGGTGAAAAATTTTACGCTTCTCACCAAAACTTTGCGCCCATTACCACAGGCAAAAACCGATGAAAACGGCGTGGTACACGATGCCTTCAACGACCCGGAACTGCGGTACAGGCAGCGCTATGTGGATTTGACGGTGAATCCTCAGGTGAAGGAAATCTTCGTGAAGCGCACCAAAATGTTCAATGCGATGCGACAATTTTTCAACGATGCCGGTTATTTTGAAGTGGAAACACCAATCCTGCAGGCCATTCCTGGTGGCGCTGCGGCACGGCCTTTCATCACGCATCACAACGCGCTCGATATTCCGCTGTACCTTAGGATTGCAAACGAACTTTACCTGAAAAGGCTGATCGTAGGAGGTTTTGACGGCGTTTATGAATTTTCCAAAAATTTCCGAAACGAAGGGATGGACCGAACGCACAACCCGGAATTTACGGCGATGGAAATTTATGTGGCGTACAAAGATTACCATTGGATGATGGATTTCACGGAAAGGCTGCTGGAATTTGTGGCCACGGAAGTAAATGGCAAGCCGGAATCTCAGTTTGGCGGGCACACCATCAATTGGAAAGCGCCGTACGAAAGGATTTCGATGACGGACGCCATCTTGAAATTCACCGGATTTGATATTACCGGAAAATCGGAAGACGAGCTAAGGAATTTCGCGCAAAGCATTGGTATTGAAGTAGATGCATCGATGGGCAAAGGAAAAATCATCGATGAAATTTTTGGTGAAAAGTGCGAGCCAAATTTCATTCAGCCAACTTTCATCACGGATTATCCGATAGAAATGTCGCCGCTTACGAAAAAACACCGCAGCAAGGAAGGCCTGACAGAGCGCTTCGAGCTGATGGTTTGCGGAAAGGAAATTGCCAACGCATATTCCGAGCTGAACGACCCGATTGACCAACGGGAAAGGTTTGAAGAGCAGCTGAGGCTCTCAGAAAAAGGCGATGACGAAGCCATGTTCATCGACCAGGATTTCCTTCGGGCGCTGGAATACGGAATGCCGCCAACTGCTGGGCTTGGTGTGGGGATGGACAGGCTGATTATGTTTTTGACGAACAGCCAGAGCATTCAGGAAGTGCTGTTTTTTCCGCAAATGAGGCCAGAAAAATCTACACCGAAAATTGAGCTGAATGCCGATGAACAGGGAATCCTGGACATTCTGAAAAATGAAGAGCGGCAGCTTTTAAATTCGGTAAAAGAGAAATCTCAGCTTTCTGGAAAAAAATGGGACAAGGCTACGAAAAACCTTACCAAAAACAATCTGGTGAAAGTGGAGAAAATCGGCGACGAAATCTGGATGGAGGTTGTGAAATAACTTCCCTATCTTATTGATTTTCAAAACTTTCTGGAAAAAATTTCGCCAAGGATAATTCCTGCAGCAATGGAAACATTCAGGCTTTCTGTAGGATTGCCAAAACGCGGAATCGAAATTTTTCTGTCCAAAAATTCTTCGGTAATTTTTCGGATGCCGTTGCCTTCGTTGCCTAAAATTAGGTTGATATTTTTCGGAAAATCAGCGGTGTAGATATTTTCGCCAAGCATATCGGTGCCTACATTTTCGTTTTGCGAATTTCGCAAAAAATCAGGCAAACCTGTGTAAAAAATATTAACACGGGAAAACGAACCCATACTTGCCTGAATGACTTTAGGATTGTAAAAATCCGCGGTATCATCGCTGCAGATAATTTGCGGAATGCCGAACCAATCGGCAAGGCGAATGATGGTGCCCAAATTTCCTGGATCTTGAATACCATCCAAAACCAAATTGAAATTTGCATCGGTAATCAGCTGATTTTCAGAAAGTTCGCAAACTGCCACTGCGTCTTTCGGATTTTGCAGAAAGCTGATTTTCTTCAATTCCCGCTCAGAAATTCGCTCAACATCAATGCCTAAAAAAAAATCGTCAGGCTCTGTTGCAGTAAAAATTTCCACGATTTTAAATCTGGAACCGATGAGCTCACGAATAGTTTTGAAACCTTCAACCAAAAACAAATTGTATTTTTGCCGGAACTTCTTTTTGTCGAGCGATTGTAAAACCTTGATTTTATGCGCAGTAAGCATTTGCCGAAATATCTTCAAAAGTATCAATATTTTCTCTCATCTGCAATTTTGCTGCTGCTGATTTGGTCGTGCAGCACGACGCGAAAAGTGCCTGACGGAGAGTACCTGCTCACGAAAAACCGGTTTCAGTACGAGGATAAAAATAGCCTCCGCAATGAGCTGCCGGACTATGTGCTGCAGAAGCCTAACCGGCGCGCGCTGTGGGTTTTCCCATTTGGGCTTTGGTTTTATAATATGTCGGATTCTAGGAATGACACGCTGCTCACCGAATATTTTACCTATCCTGCCGACATCCGTAACCAGAAGCTTCGGGATTCTCTTTTCGTAAAATATGGCAGGCCGGAAGATCAGGGCAAAAGTCTTTTCTGGGACAGGGTTTTCCGTAATCTTGGGCAGGGGCCGGTGATCCTTGAGGAGAGCAAAACTGAGGCAGGGGCAGAGAATATCCGTAAGAGGATGGTGTATCGCGGCTTTTGGGATGCCGAAACGGAGTACAAGATTCAGCGGGATTCCGTGGCGAAGAAAGCGCAGGCCAATTATATCATTACTCAAAATGATCCTACAAAAATCAAGGACTTTTATTACAACATACCCGATCCAGAAATTCGCAATTATTATGAAGGGCAATTCAGCAAAAGTCTTGTTAAACCGGGGGGGCGGCTGGATCAGACTGATCTGGAGAAGGAAATAAAACGCATCAACGAGCTGATGCGTAAGGAGGGATACTACAGGTTTAATGCTTCTGGCACGGAAATTTATTTCACGGCCGACACGCTCAGGAGCCGCAAGGAGGTGCCGCTGACGATGGATATTCACAAAGATTCGCTGGATACGCCCTACCGCAAAACCACAATCGGGAATGTGAGCGTTTATCTCCTTGAAAAAATGCAGGATGTTCCAGAAACAGCAAAGGATTCTCTGCGCGGAATTAATTTTTACAAACTTGATAATCAGTACCGTACGCCGCCGCTTTGGCGACCAATAATCCTGAAGCCAGGCGAACTTTACAGCCAGAGGAATCTTGATCTTACAAAGCGGAATATCGCTGCGATGAATAACTTCAGCATAATAAATTATGAAGAAGAGCTGCGCGCAGAGAACGATAGCATCCTGGATGTCCGCTACTATTTGGCGCCACTGCCAAAGTATGAGCTCCGCGTGGCGGGGGATGTCAACTATTCAGAGATTCTGAATTTCGGTGTGTCGCCTTCGGTAGATCTCACCAGCCGCAATCTTTTCGGCGGAGCTGAGAACCTTGTGACGAGCGTTTCCGGAATTGTCGGGAGTGTAAAAAATCCTAAGAATGACAAGCGCTCGCTGGCCTATGAGGCTTCCGCGCAGGTGAATCTTGCCATTCCGAGGCTGCTGCTACCTTTCAAGTACTGGCGGGTACTTCCGAAACGGTACTCCCCCACCTCCACCATTAACATTGGAGCCTCTCAGCAAAATAATATCGGGCTTGGCCGCACGATTTTTAACTTCGGGCTGAATTATTTTGCCAATGTGAACGACATCACCACGCACAAGCTCACACTGTTCAACTGGCAGTACAATATTACCAGAAATAAAGACCGCTATTATGATTATTTTCCAAGAGACGGAGAGATCCGTGACCAGATTTTCCAGCTATACTCTCAGGATTTGTACAGAAAGTTCTCTGAGGGTATCATCACTTCCGACGAAGGTTCGAAAATAATTTGGGATGACAAGGCTTGGCAGTCTCAACTGGACGCAGGGCAAACCGATCTTTTTAATAACTTCCGTCAGTCGCTTGCAAACAAAGACCGACAGACGCAGGATGTACTAATCTCATCTTTTATCTACAATTTTCTGTACAATGAAATTGGCAGAAAGAATATCAGCAACCCATTTTATCTAAGCGCAAAATTTGAAACTTCTGGAAATTTGCTGGGAATTTTTGCGAAAAATGAAAATGAGAATTCAGCCATTACTACCGGTTCTAAAAAACTAATTTTTGATACGCCATACTCCCAGTTTGTAAAGTTTGATGTAGATGTGAGGAAATATTTCCAGTTCGCAGAAGGCAGGCAAACACTAGCTCTTCGGCAGTTCATAGGGGTGGGCGTACCGTACGGAAATTCCTCGCAGATGCCCATTATCCGTTCATATTTCAATGGCGGGTCTAATGACATCCGAGCCTGGAGGGTGTTCGGGGGTCTTGGTCCTGCAGATTCCCAGCTAGACGAGCGGGTACGCTCCTATGTTTTTGATAATGTGAAGCTTACCACCAGTATAGAATACCGGGTACCATTTTCATCGCTATTTGAAGGTGCAGCGTTTGCAGATGCCGGAAACATTTGGTCTACTAAAGATTCTGGATTCAGCGACCAGTTTAAATTTGGAAAATTTATAGGTCAGATGGGCGTGGGTGCAGGCTTCGGGCTACGCCTGAATGTGGCATTCGTAACTCTCCGGCTGGACGCGGCGTACAAAGTGCACGATCCCAACCGGCCGCAGGGCGAGCGGTGGGTCATCAGCAAGTGGCAGCCGCTGAAGCCGATGCTTAATTTTGCCTTCGGATATCCATTTTAAAACTTGCCGGCTAGAAATTCCTTCTGCGATAAATTTCGCTGCTCACCGCTCTGCAGGTTTTTAATGGTCACTGTTTCGTTTTGGATTTCGTCATTTCCAAGAAAAACTATTTCCGAGATACCCTTTTTCTCAGCATAGGTAAACTGCTTTTTCAGTTTGGAAGGCTCTGGATAAAGCTCTGCGGAAATATCTTTTGAACGAAGTTCTGCGATAATTTTTAGCGCTTCTACGGCTTCTACATCGCCATAATTTGCAAAAAGATATTTTACTGAATTCTCAGAGTTTTCAGGGAATTTTTGCAATTCTTCTAAAACGAGATAAATACGGTCTAAACCAAAAGAAATCCCAATTCCCGGCATGTTTTTCACGCCGAAAACCTCCGTCAAATTGTCGTATCTGCCACCACCACCAATCGAACCGATTTCCACATTCTGAGCCTTCACCTCGAAAATTGCACCAGTGTAATAATCGAGACCGCGTGCAAGCGTGATGTCAAAAATCAGGTCTTCCGCAATTCCTAATTTTTCGCATTGTTCAAGAACGAAAGTCAATTCTTCTACGCCCTGTTTTCCAATTTCAGTATGTTCAAATTTTTGCTTGAGAATTTCTAAAACTTCATTTTGCGTCAACTTTTCATCGAAAAGGAAATCCACTTTTTGCAAGGCATCAGCGGAAATTCCCTTGTCAGCCATTTCCTTTTTCACGCCATCTTTCCCAATTTTATCAAGCTTGTCAAGCGCCACGGTAAACTCGATGAGCTGTTCTGAAATTCCTGCAAATTCAGCCAAGCCGCTAAGGATTTTTCGGTTGTTGATGTGGATTTTCACCGGAATCTGCAAATCCTGAAAAGATTTCAAATAAAGCTGAATGAAGTCAATTTCCTGCCAAAGACTTGTGCTGCCCACAGCATCGGCATCGCACTGATAAAACTCACGGAACCTCCCTTTCTGCGGACGATCGGCTCGCCAAACTGGCTGAATTTGGTAGCGCTTAAAAGGCATCACCAGCTGTCCGCTGTTCATCGCGACAAATCGGGCAAAAGGCACCGTCAAATCATAGCGCAAAGCCTTATCGGAAATTTGTGGCGTCAGCGACGAGATATTTTTCAAACCCAATTCTTCATCCGAAATTTTTTCAAGAAAATTCCCGGAATTTAAGATTTTAAAAATGAGCCTATCGCCCTCTTCACCGTACTTTCCGGTAAGTGTTGAAAGATTTTCAAAACTCGGCGTTTCCAAAGGCTGAAAGCCGAAAAGCTCGAAATTTTTCTGCAGAATATTTATGATATATCGCCGCTTTGCAACTTCTTCCGCACCAAAATCTCTTGTGCCTTTCGCTAATGACGGTTTCATAATTTTCGGTTTAAAGCGTAAAAATACAAATTTAATTCACTCAAAAAAATCCGTATTTCATTGCCATATCGTAAAAGTGAACTTTTCTGCTAAAATCTTAACTTTAGAAAAAATTTCGATGGCGGAAGACTCCCTGAAACTTTATAACGAAAAGCGGAATTTTAATAAAACGGCTGAACCTGAAGGCTTTCCGGAAGAGACTTCGGAACGATTAAGATTCGTGGTGCAAAGACACGCCGCATCGCACCTGCACTATGATTTCCGTTTGGAAATGGATGGCGTTTTGAAAAGTTGGGCAATTCCAAAAGGGCCATCTTTGAACCCAGATGACAAACGCCTGGCAATGATGGTGGAAGATCATCCGCTATCTTACCGAACTTTTGAAGGCACGATACCGAAGGGAAATTATGGTGCTGGCGAAGTGGAAATTTGGGACGAAGGCTTTTATGAGCCGCTGGAAAAAGCCGCTGGGAAAAGCGATGATGTGATAATGCGGGCGGAACTTCACAAACAGTCGATGAAGTTTGTGATGCACGGAAAAAAACTTCGCGGCGAATTTGCATTAGTGAAAATTAAAAATTCCAAAGATGAAAATTCCTGGCTGCTCATCAAGCACAAGGATGAGTTTTCGACCTCGCAACACTTTGATGCTGAAGACTTTACAGACGAAAATTCAAAAGTGACGGCTTACCTTAATTCAAAAAAGCCAGCAAAGAAAAGCGGGCGGTTTAAAAATTATACGCCAAATCTTTCCGGAGAAAAAAAGTTGCAGAAATTCATCAAACCGATGCTTTGCAAGGCTGCAAAAGAAACTTTCGATGACGAAAACTGGGCATTTGAAATCAAATGGGATGGCTACAGAGCGATTGCAGATTTGCGAAATGATTTTCAATTATATTCAAGAAATGGGCTGGATTTTTCACAAAAATTTAAAAAGGTTTTTAACCAGCTGAAACTACAAGAACATTCGATGATTTTGGATGGCGAAATAATCGCTTTAAATGATTTAGGCAAACCTAACTTTCAATTACTACAACAAATTGGTGAGAATCCGAATGTAAGATTGCAATATCAGGTGTTTGATTTGCTTTGGCTAAATGGGCATTCCACAAGGGATTTGGAATATTTGCAGCGTAAAGAATTGCTGAAAGATGCGCTGAAAGAAACGGAAGTCATCAAGTATCACGACCATATTTTGCACAACGGCAAAGCATTCTTTGAAGCCGCACAAAAAGCAAGTTTGGAAGGCATCATTGCTAAGAAAACCGACAGCACCTACACTGAAGGCGCAAGGACTGATTTCTGGCTGAAAATCAAGACGTTAGAAACGGATGATGTTTTAATTTGTGGATATACTGAACCGCAGGGTTCACGAAAATATTTCGGTTCGTTGATTCTCGGAAAGTATGATGAACAGGGAAAACTTGCTTATTGCGGTCACGCCGGAACAGGATTTTCTGATAAAACTTTAAAAGAACTTTTCGAGAGAATGCAACCGCTGAAAATTCAGCATTCGGCATTTGAAGAAATTCCTGCAACGAACAGCCCTGCAACCTGGATTCAGCCGGAACTTGTTGCCGAAATTAAGTTTACGGAAATCACAAGAGACAGCATCTATCGCCACCCGGTTTTTTTGAGATTACGGGAAAATTTTGATAAGCAAATCAATCCAAAAGAAAACCATAAAGTTAGCACTACCAAACAAAATATTATCGATAAAAAGGAGAAATCAGGAGAAAATCTTCAATCAGAAAATAAAAAAGTAAAACTCACTAACCTCGAAAAAATATATTTTCCTGAAAGCGAAATCAGTAAGGGTGATTTGATTGATTATTACCAAAAAATTTCCAAATTTATCTTACCACATTTGAAAGGAAGGCCTCAATCTATGAACCGTTTTCCGAATGGAATCAACGGGATGAGCTTCTATCAAAAGGATGCGCAGGATGTACCAACCTGGGTACAAACGGAAAAAATATTTTCTGATAGCAATCAGAAGGACATCAACTATATCATTTGTGATGATGAGGAAACGCTCCTTTATCTCGCAAATTTAGGCTGCATCGAAATGAATGTTTGGACGAGCCAGATTTTTAATTTAGATCGCCCAAATTATTTAGTGCTTGATTTGGATCCATCGGAAAACAATTCATTTGACGAGGTTATCGAAACGGCACAAGCCGTAAAAAGCGTGCTGGATAGGGGGAAAATTAAAGGATTTCCAAAGACTTCGGGAAAAAGTGGTATCCATATTTATCTGCCAATGCAACAGGTTTACACTTTTGAACAAGTGAAAAATTTCGGGCATTTACTGATGCAATTCGTTCAGAAATCTTTGCCAGAAATTACAACGCTGGAACGCAGTTTGCAAAAGCGCGACAAGAAGAAAATTTACCTGGATTATCTTCAAAATCGCCGCGGACAAACGCTTGCCAGCGCCTACAGCGTTCGGCCGAAAGAAGGTGCGCCGGTTTCAATGCCGCTGGATTGGGATGAACTGAAATTTGGTTTGAAGCCGACGGATTTCAACATTGATAATGCGCTGGAACGCCTGAAAACGAAGGGTGATAATTTTTTGCCGACTTTAGGCAAAGGCATCGATATGCTTATGGCTATTGAAAATCTGCAATGAAATTTTTCCTTAAATTGCACCTACAAAATTTGTAGTTATGAAAAAATTTTCACTTTTGGCGCTCTCTATTTTTGCGCTGACTTTGCTGACAAGCTGCGAAGCGATTAACACGATTTTTGAAGCCGGAAAATGGTGGGGCATCATCGTTGCAGTGGTTGTAATTGCTGCTATCTTATTCGTTATCAGAGGGTTAGGCGGCGGAAACAGGCAGTAATCAGAATTCGAAGAACTTGTCCTTCGTGAAGGCATAAAATACTCCGTTTTTCGGGGTATTTTTTGTATCAAGCCCAGTGAATTCGCTGAAAGCAGGCAGCAAAAGTTGGCGGTCAGTTTTTACGAAACAGGGCAAGCGAAGCCGTTTTACACGATTCCGAATCAATATGCCAGGATGAATGTGCCCAGTGATTTGGAATTTTTTGGAATCCTCAGAAAATTCGTGAATTAATTGAAAATTTTCTAATTCGATAATTTTCTTGTGGGAAGTCAAACATAATTGCTCTTCCAAATCCGCTGAAACTTTGTCGTGATTTCCTATAACTAAATGAAACTCAACGGATTGAAAGCTCGATTTCCATCGGCAAAAATCTTCCACATCCGAATTATTTCCCGCGTGAAGCAAATCTCCCACGATAAAAATTTTCTCCGCCTGAAAATATTTCAACACCGTTTCCAGCCGCTGCAAATCACTCCGAAAAATATCCTTCGGCAATGCTATGCCGTGCTTCCGAAAATGCGCCGTTTTCCCGATATGCAAATCTGAAAGCAGCAGTGCTTTTTCCGATGGCAAAAACGCAACCCGCTGATTTGTAAGGATTAACGGTGAATTTTCAATAAAAATTTCTCGGGTAGCAATCGTCATTTGCCGGCTTTCTTCTCAAAATCTTTCGTCATTCTTTCAATCCGTGCGTCCAAATCCTCGCTTGAAAGCGTGGCGCGCAAAGAATCTACCTTAATAGGAAAACTCAGCGGCGTGAAAGAATTGGCAAATTTGAGGATAATTTTGGATTTGGCGATGCGCTGAAAAGCAGCCGTCAATCTCGCTTCTTCCAGCTGCTGATTGAAAACTTCGGTGTACGCTTGGCGAATCAGCAGGTTGCCCGGCTCATATTCTTCTAACACATTGAAAATCAGTGCGGCAGAAGTCTGAAGAGATTTATTGCTGCGCTGCTGCCCAGGAAAAGTCTGCACCACCATTCCGGAAATTACGGCAATATCGCGGAATTTTCGCCGCGCCATTTCGGCAGCATTTATGCTCGAAATCACATCGTTCATCAGGTGTTCGGCAGAAAGAATTTGTGACAAATTCTCTTCCGTCACTGGAATTTCACGGTCGCTGAAAAGTTCGAAACCGTAGTCATTCATCGCCATCGAAAAAGAAATCGGTGAGATTTTCGAAATGCGAAAAGCGATGAGCGCTGCCATTACTTCGTGTACCAGCCTGCCTTCGAACGGGTACATAAAAAGGTGCCAGCCTTCGCGGTTCTGGATGATTTCCACCAAAAATTCATCTTCGCTCGGAATGTGCGACACGGCTTCCTGCCCAGAAAGCAGCGGGTGCAGGAAACGCAGCTCCTTCTCGCCAGAACCAGGTTTCAGCGCCTCGGAAAGTTTTTGCCGAAGGAAGTGCCCAAGGTTGGAACTCAGCGGCAGCCTTCCGCCTAAATAACTCGGTGCCAAGGCTTTGCCTTTTGCAGCGCGCACGAAAACCGTCATTTCCTTGATTTTCACCACTTCCAGAACTCTGCCAGCAAGGATAAATTTGTCATCTTTCTTCAATCTTGAGATGAAATATTCTTCAATCATCCCGATGTATCCTCCAGAAATGAATTTCACCTTCAGCATTGCGTCGCTCACAATTACGCCGATGTTCATTCGGTGCAGCATCGCGATTTTGCGGGAAGTCACGCGGTATTTCCCCTCATCGTCAATTACCATTTTGTGGAATTCCTCGTAATTTTTCAGTGCGCCGCCTATTGTGAGAAACTGCATCATCCACCGCCATTCATCTTCCGTCATCTCGCTGAAAGCGTGCGTGTTACGAACGATGCTGAAGGTTTCTTCTGGAAAAAATCCGTCACCAACGGCCAAAGTCATCAGGAACTGCACCAGCACATCGAAGCTCAAAACCATCGGTTCTCTCGGCTCAATGACCTTCTGCTTCACGGCTTCCTTTAGCGCGGCAACTTCGATGAGCTCCAGCGAATGCGTGGGCACGCAGTAGATTTTGGATGTTTCAAAAGGCGAGTGTCCGCTTCTGCCAGCCCTTTGCATAAAGCGCGCCACGCCTTTTACCGAGCCCACCTGAATCACCGTATCCACAGGTTTGAAATCTACGCCCAAATCCAGCGACGATGTTGAAACCACGACTTTCAGATTGCCACTGCTGAGATTTTCTTCAATCCAAATTCTCAGGTGTGCATCTATCGAGCTGTGGTGGATGGCGATTTGCCCTGCAAAATCAGGGTGCGCATCCAGCAGCAGCTGGTACCACATTTCGCTTTGGCTTCGCGTGTTCGTGAAAACGATGGTGGATTTTGAGTTGAGGATTATCGGCACTACTTTGTCGGCCAGTTTTGCGCCGAGATGCCCTGCCCAAGGCAAAACTTCCACCTCATCCGGAAAAACCGGGATAATGTCCACCTTCTTTTTTTCTTTGGAAATGATCTTCGTTTTTGGAATTTCGTACGGTATGAGAACTTCCAGCGCTTCGTCCAGATTACCGATGGTTGCGGTGATTCCCCAGATTCTCAGCGTCGGAACATAGCTGCGGATTTTCGCTATGGCAAGCTCCACCATCACTCCCCTTTTGCTGCCCAGCATCTCGTGCCATTCGTCGGCCGCTATGCATTTCAGGTTTTTGAAAAACCGCCGATTTTTTTTCTGCGCTAAAAGCAGGTGCAAACTTTCCGGCGTTACAAGCAGGATTTCCGGCATTGAGCGCGTTTGTTGCTGCCTGATTTTCGGGTCGGTATCTCCGTTTCGCACGCCAACTTCCCAATCCAGCCCGATGCTTGCGATGGCTTCCTGCATAGCCTTGGCGATGTCTTTTGCCAGCGAGCGAAGCGGCGTTATCCAGATGAGTTTTAGGCCGCTACCGTAATTTTCGGGATGGTTCATAAAATCCGTAATCACGGCAAGGAAAACGGAAAAAGTTTTGCCGAAGCCTGTGGGTGCTACCACCATTCCGCTGAAGCCTTTGCCGAATTTCTCCCAGGTTTCCGCCTGAAACGAAAAAGGCGTGCGGCCATTCTCCGCCATCCAGTTTTGGATGATCTTATAACCTTCGCTATCGCGGAATTTTGCCAAAATGTTAAGTATTTAATTTAGATTTAATGATAAACGAATTTCCGAATTTCCGAATTTCCAAATCATTTTATCATCCTCTTCACTTGCTCCAGCTCATCAATTTCTGCCACAGTTTTATCTTTGCGCCAGCGCAAAATTCTCGGGAAGCGCAGTGCCACGCCGCTTTTATGCCGCTTGCTGAAGCCTATGCCTTCGAAGGCTATTTCAAAAACCAGTTCCGGTTTCACGGTGCGAACCGGCCCGAATTTTTCGAGAGAATTTTTAGTAACGAAGCGGCTCACCTCCATTATTTCCTTGTCGGTGAGACCGGAATAAGCCTTAGCAATCGTCACCAGGTTTTCGCCGTCTTTCACGGCAAAAGTATAATCCGTGTAGTACGAGCTCCTTCTGCCGCTGCCTTTCTGCGCATAAATCAGCACGGCATCTATTGTCAGTGGCTCCACCTTCCATTTCCACCAGTCACCACGCTTTCTTCCGCTGTGGTATACGGAATTTTTCTGTTTCAGCATCAGGCCTTCGCTGTTGATATCGCGGGCATTTTCCCTGATTTTTGGTAAATCTTCCCAATTCTCAAAATCAATTTTTTCAGAAATCGTAAAATTCTGCGGATTATTTTCAGAAATTAATTTTTCTAAAAGTTCGCGCCGTTCTGCCATCGGTCTTGTGCGCAAATCTTCGCCTTCCAGTTCCAGCAAATCATAGCAGAAAATATGCACCGGCAATTCTTCAAGCATTTTCTTGGTGATGTTCTTTCGGTTCAGTCTTTTTTGTAATTCATTAAAATTCAATACTTCACCGTTTTTCATCACTAAAATTTCTCCGTCAATTACGAAATTTCCCTTCAAGTTTTTCAGCGCATTTTCGATTTCCGGAAATTGTGCCGTCACCAATTCTTCACCTCTGGACCAAATGAAAACCTCGCCATTTCTGCGGATGAATTGTCCTCGAATTCCATCCCATTTATATTCCACGAGCCAGTCTTGCGCTTCGCCCAGCTCTTCCAGATTTTTATCCAAAGCGTGGGCCAGGCAAAACGGATACGGCTTGGAATTGTCCTGCACATCGGGATTTCCGCTGATTAATTCTTCGAAGGAAATGGTTTCCGGATGCCAGCTACCCATAATGCTGTGCGTGAGCGCGCTCGGTTCTTTTTCAGAAAATTTGGCCAGGGCATTCACCAGCATTTTCGCCGAAACACCGATGCGGAAACTGCCGCCGATTAATTTATTGAAAATGAAACGCTCGGTGTAGTCCAGGTTTTTCCAGGCATTGATGACGAAGTTTTTTTTCTCCTGCTCGGTTTTTTCTTTCAGGCTGATGATTTCCGCCATCCATTCCGAAAGCGTGAGCTCGATGTTCGTTTCTGACGGCGGTAAAATCAGCGAAATGGTTTCGCCCAAATCACCTACCGCACTATAGCTTTCCACGAAAAGCCAGTACGGCAACCCGGTGATTTCCAGCGCCCATTCTTTCAGGAAATTGGTGTTCACGCTGCGTTTCGGCCTTTTGCCCGTGAACAGCGCAATAACCCACAGCTTATCTTTTTCTGGCGCTTTCGCGAAATAATTGACCAACGCTTCCAGCTTTGCGTTGGTTTTGTTCGTGCTTTCCAGCGCGCTAATAAGTTCGGCGAAAAGTTTCATTTCTCTTCGATTTCTTTGTCTGCAAGCTCCGCATCGTCGCCAAACTGCGTGCTTACGATATCAGCCGCAATTCCGATTTCGTTTAAATATTTGGAAAACACGGCGGTTTGCCCGTGCGTTACGAAAACTTTTTCAGCACCTGTTGCCTTCACGGCTTGCAGAAGCTCGTTCCAATCAGCGTGGTCGCTCACTGCAAAACCGGCATCCGCACTTCTCCACCGCCTTGAACCACGAACCTGCATCCAGCCTGAGCAAATGGCGGTGGCAGCATCCGGAATTTTTCGGATGATATTGCTGTCCAACAAAGCAGGCGGTACGATTACGATTTCGCCTTTCATCGGTTTTTTATCCTCGAGAAAATTCGCCGTTTGATATTCCGGAAGTTCGATGCCGACGCTTTCGAAAGCTTCGTTCAGTTTCCCGATGGAATGATGCACAAAAATTTGGCCCAAACCTTCTGCAGCCTTCATAATGCGCTGCGCTTTGCCCAGAGAATAGCCGATGAGCACGGAAGTTTTCCCTGCATTCTGATTGGCGGAAATCCAGTTTTGCATGAGATTGTCCATTTTTTCTTTCGGAAGCCAATTATAAATCGGCAGACCGAATGTGCTTTCGGTAACGAATTCGTGACAACCCACCACTTCAAATGGCGTGGAAATGCCGTCATCCTGAATTTTGTAATCACCGGAAACCACGCTCACAAAGCCCTTGTACTCCATCCTGATTTGCGCCGAACCGATGATGTGCCCAGCAGGATGCAGCGAAACTTTCACACCATTAATATTGACAGACTCCGCATAATCCAGGCCTTGCACTTCAATATCATCGCCAATCCTCGATTTCAGGATAGGTTTCGTGAAATGGTGGCACAGGTATTTCCTCATCCCCCATCTTGCGTGATCACCGTGACCGTGCGTGATGACCGCTAAATCCACAGGCCGCCAAGGATCGATGTAAAATTTTCCCTGCGGGCAGTAAATTCCTTTGCTTGTAAATTTCAGCAGCGTCATTGAATAAAAAATCTGCTCTACTAGCAGATTTTGAATACAGATTAAATCAGATTATTTCATCGGAACGGCTTCGGTTTCTCCGGTATTCAGCCCGTTCATTAAGTCGCCCAGCGCAAAAGCCCAAATGAGGTAGGCAATGATCATTAATGCGATTACTGCAATTGCGATAATGACGCCCTTTGAAGGTTTACTGTTTGTGGACATATCGTGGAGTTTTAAAATTAAATCAAATATAGAAAAAATGTTTAAAATCCTGCTTGCGGTCGGCAAAAATGTGATGTGCTGCATTATTTTTGTAAATTTGAGCAAAATTTATTTTATGGCTGTATCAAAGATTTATTACACGCTGACGGACGAAGCGCCAATGCTGGCCACGCACTCTTTTCTGCCGATTATCAAGGCTTTTACAAAGGCTGCCGATATCGAAATCGCAGTGCCGGATATTTCCCTTGCCGGAAGAATTCTCGCTAATTTTCCCGAAGCATTAACCGAAGAACAAAGAATCCCGGATTATCTGGCAGAACTTGGCGAACTGGCTACAAAACCGGAAGCCAACATCATCAAACTGCCGAACATTTCCGCTTCCGTTCCTCAGCTGGAAGATGCCATTGCAGAGCTGCAGAAGCAAGGCTACAATGTGCCGAACTACCCCGCTGAACCGAAAACCGACGAAGAAAAGGAAATCAATAAAAAATATGCGAAAGTCTTGGGAAGTGCCGTGAATCCGGTGCTTCGCGAAGGCAACAGCGATCGCCGTGCACCGAAATCGGTGAAGGATTATGCCAAAGCCAATCCGCACAGAATGGGTGAATGGAAGCAGGATTCCAAAACGCAGGTGGTGCATATGAATCAGGGCGATTTCTACGGCACGGAAACTTCCACCACAGTAGAAAACGACGGGAAATTCCGCATCGTTTTTTACGGAAAAAATGGCGAGGAAAAAGTGCTGAAAGATTTTGCACCGCTGAAAAAAGGCGAAGTCATTGATTCATCGGTAATGAACTTGGCAGAGCTGAAAAAATTCGTGCAGCAGGCGATAGATTTAGCCAAAGAAAAAGATGTGCTGCTTTCCGCACACCTGAAAGCTACGATGATGAAGGTATCTGACCCGATAATTTTCGGCGCCATCGTGGAAACTTATTTCAAAGATGTTTTTGAAAAATATAAGGATGATTTCAAAGCGCTGGACATTAACCCAAACTTCGGGCTTGCAACGCTTTTCGAGAAAATCAGCGGCAGCGAAAAAGCCGAAGAAATAAAGGCGGACATTGCAAAAGCCATTGAAAACGGGCCGAGAATTGCGATGGTAAATTCCGACAACGGCATCACGAATTTCCATGTATCGAGCGATGTGATTGTGGATGCATCGATGGCAGCGATGATCCGTGGCGGCGGAAAAATGTGGAACAAGGACGGCAAGGAAGAAGATACCGTGGCGATTATTCCGGACAGAACTTATGCCGGATTTTACGATGCCGTGGTGGAAGATATGAAGCAGCACGGTGCCATCGATCCTAAAACTTTTGGCTCCGTACCGAATGTTGGCTTGATGGCTCAGAAAGCGGAAGAATACGGCTCTCACGACAAAACTTTTCAGGCATCGGCAGAGGGAACGATTAAGGTTGAAAATGAAAACGGCGATGTGCTGCTGCAGCAGGAAGTGCACGAGGGCGATATTTTCCGTATGTCGCAAACCAAGGATGAGCCAATTCGTGATTGGGTGAAACTGGCGGTGAACCGTGCAAGGCTTTCCGATACACCGGCGATTTTCTGGCTGGATCACGACAGAGCGCACGATGCACAAATCATCAAAAAAGTAAACGAATACCTGAAGGAGCACGATACTTCCGGACTTGACATCCGCATAATGGATGTGAAAGATGCAATGCGCGAAACGCTGAAACGCGGCAGAGAAGGCAAGGATACGATTTCTGTTTCCGGCAATGTGCTGCGTGATTATCTTACCGACCTGTTCCCAATTCTGGAACTCGGCACTTCTGCGAAAATGCTTTCCATCGTACCATTAATGAATGGCGGCGGTTTGTTCGAAACAGGTGCCGGCGGTTCTGCGCCGAAACACATAGAGCAGTTTTTGCAGGAAGGCTATCTGCGCTGGGATTCTTTAGGCGAATTCCTGGCACTGCAGGCTTCGCTGGAACATTTGGCGCAAACGCAAGACAACGGCAAAGCGATGATTTTAGCAAAAGCGCTTGACGAAGCGAATGCAAAATTTTTGGCGGAAGATAAATCTCCGGCAAGAAAAGTAGGTGGCATTGATAACCGCGGTTCGCATTTTTACCTGGCGATGTTTTGGGCGGAAGCTTTGGCAAAGCAAACGGAAGATGCAGCTATTGCAGAGCAATTTCAACCGATTGCCGAAGCGATGCAGCAGAACGAGCAAAAGATTAATGATGAGCTGATTGGTGCGCAAGGCAAGGCGCAGGAAATAGGCGGGTATTACCACCCTGACTTTTCCAAAACTGATGCTGCGATGAGACCGAGCGAAACGCTGAACTCAATCATTGCGAGACTGTAAGATTTCTTCAAAACAAAAAGGCTGTCCGATTGTGACAGCCTTTTTTATAATTCTAAAGTTTAAAATAAATCATCATCCACAAAATTTGGCAGCGTAACTTTCAGGTTGGGCTCGGTTTCCATCGCCCGCTTTATCGCGAAAATTGCGCCTTCATTCCGCGCCCAGCTTCTGCGCGAAATACCGTTGTTTACATCCCAGAACAGCATTGATTTCAGGCGGCGCTCAGAATCTTTAGAGCCGTCCAGCAGCATACCGAAGCCACCATTAATCACTTCGCCCCAACCAACGCCACCGCCATTGTGAATGCTTACCCATGTGGCACCGCGGAAGCTATCGCCAATGACATTCTGAATCGCCATATCTGCCGTGAACCTTGAGCCGTCGTAAATATTGGAAGTTTCGCGATATGGCGAATCCGTACCGGAAACATCGTGGTGATCCCTGCCCAAAACTACCGGCCCGATTTCGCCGTTCTCAATAGCTTCGTTGAACGCCTGTGCAATTTTCATCCTGCCTTCAGCATCGGCATAGAGAATCCTTGCCTGGCTTCCCACCACTAGATTATTTTCCTGCGCACCCTTGATCCACTGGATATTGTCTGCCATTTGTTTCTGAATTTCCGCCGGAGAATTCTGCATCATTTCCTCCAAAACTTTCAAGGCAAGCTCATCTGTTTTGGCCAAATCTTCCGGTTTTCCGCTTGTGCAGACCCATCTGAACGGCCCGAAGCCATAATCGAAACACATTGGCCCCATAATGTCCTGAACATACGACGGGTACCTGAACTCCCTGCCAAGCTGCGGATTTTCGGCAAAAACATCAGCACCTGCCCTGCCTGCTTCCAGCAGAAATGCATTACCGTAATCGAAAAAATAAGTGCCGTTTTCCGTATGCTTATTGATGGCTGCAGCGTGCCTTCTCAGGCTTTGCTGAACTTTTTCTTTGAAAAGCTCCGGCTCTTCGGCCATCATTCTGTTGGATTCCTCGAAGCTTTGTCCGGCAGGATAATATCCGCCAGCCCAAGGATTGTGCAGCGAAGTCTGATCGGAACCGATGTCGATTTTCAGTCCGGCTTCGTAGAATTTTTCCCAGACATCCACCACATTTCCAAGGTAAGCCAGCGATACCGTTTCAGAATTTTGCTGCGCGGTTTTCACACGGTTCACCAATTCATCGAGGTTTTCGTGAATTTCATCCACCCATTTCTGTTCGTGGCGGATTTTGGTAATTTTCGGATTGACCTCCGCACAAACCGTGATGCAGCCAGCAATGTTCCCTGCTTTTGGCTGAGCGCCCGACATTCCGCCAAGGCCACTCGTTACGAAAAGCCCACCTTTCGGATTTCTGCTGATTTTTCTGAATGCATTCAAAACCGTAATCGTGGTGCCGTGCACGATGCCCTGCGGCCCGATGTACATATAGCTGCCCGCCGTCATTTGCCCGTATTGCGAAACGCCCAGCGCATTGAATTTTTCCCAATCATCCGGCTTGGAATAATTTGGGATTACCATACCGTTCGTCACCACAACTCTCGGTGCATCCCTGTGGCTTGGGAAAAGCCCGAGCGGATGGCCAGAATACATTACCAAAGTTTGCTCATCCGTCATTTCCGAAAGATACCGCATCGTGAGCAGGTATTGCGCCCAGTTTTGAAACACCGCGCCGTTTCCACCGTAAGTGATGAGTTCGTGCGGATGTTGCGCTACGGCATAGCTCAGGTTGTTCTGAATCATCAGCATGATGGCTTTTGCCTGAAGAGATTTCCCGGGATATTCATCGATTGGGCGGGCTTTCATCTCATAATCCGGGCGGAATCTGTACATATAAATCCTGCCGTACTCTTCCAGTTCCTGGCGAAATTCCGGCAGAAGTTCCGCGTGAAATTTCGGCTCGAAATATCGCAGCGCATTTTTCAGTGCCAGCTTTTTCTCCTCATCGTTCAGGATTTCCTTGCGCTTTGGTGCGTGGTTTATGGCTTCGTCGTATTTTTTTTGTGCAGGCAATTCTTGTGGAATCCCCTGCTTGATTTCTTCCTGAAATGTCATTTTCACCAATTTTAAAGGATAAATGTATTGAATTTAAGGCATCTCCGCAATATTTAATGGTAAGAAGCGTTCATTTAATGTTTTAAAAATGTATTTGAATGCTTTGGCAAAGCTTTTGCAGATAGCGAGTAACTTTCGCTGAATTTTGCAAAAGAAAATTTTGGCAAAGAATTTGATTAATGAAAATAAGTAAACAACTGTTTAAAACAAACGCAATGAAAAAGTTATTTTTAGGTGCAGCAGTTGCTGCAAGCTCAATTGCTTTCGCACAGACTTACGGAAACCAACCGATTAAAGACGGTGCAAGAGCGGACACAGGTTTCGGTGTGAAGGCTGGTCTTAACGTATCTTCAATGTCTGGTGATACGTGGACTGATAAAAAAGCGAAGCCTGGTTTTTATGCTGGTGTGTTCTACAAAGCCCCAATTGCTGAAGGCTTCTCCGTTCAGCCGGAATTGATTTACACTCAGTACGGTACGAGATCGAAATTCACCAGCAATCTGCTGAACAACACTACTGAATACAACCTGAACCTAGGCTACATCGCTGTTCCAGTAATGTTCCAGTACAATTTCGTGGATGAATTCTTCATCGAGGCTGGCCCTGAATTCGGCTTCATGGTGAATGCTAATTCCAAAGTAAAAAATAGCAACGACAACATTCCAAACGGCGAAAGAGTGGAATTGAAAACTGATGACTTTAACAAGTTCAACTTCGGTATTGGCATCGGTCTTGGATACTACTTCATCCCTGAGCTTGGCATCAGCGCACGATATGTGGCTGGCCTAAACAACCCGCTTGACCAGGATAATGACAAATGGGGCTCTGATGCGAAATCTAAGAACGGAACCTTCCAAGTTGGTCTGAACTACAGATTCTAATTTTTAGCGAATAAACTGTGGACCGGGTGAGCAATCATCCGGTTTTTTTTATTTTCAACTTTTAAAACAAGTAAATCTAAATAAAAACTGCTATCTTTAGCGGCCAAAATATTCATTTCCTTTTACCACAACTCAATTCATTTTTTATAAAAAATATTCCTATGAAAAACCTACTTTTCACCGCAATCATCCTGATGGCTTCGTTTGTAAATGTTTCTGCGCAGAAAGCTGAGCCGGCGCTTTCGAAAGTTTATGATGCATACATCGAGCTGAAAAATGTCTTGGTGAAGGACAATGCTGAGCTTGCCGCGAAAAAAGCGGACGGCTTCATTAAAAGCGTTTCAGCAGTGGACTACAAGCTGCTTTCCGAAGGCAATATCAACATCCTGAAAAAGCAGGCTTCGGAAATTTCTGAGAGCAAAAGCATCGACAAACAGCGCAAATCCTTCAAACATCTTTCGGAAAATATGCAGACGATTGCTGAGAAATTTGCGGTATCGCAAAGCAAAATCTTCGTGCAGCATTGTCCGATGGCAAAAGCATCGTGGCTGAGCAAAAGTGAAGTGATTGAAAACCCGTATTACGGCAGCCAAATGCTGAACTGCGGCGAAGTTTCCAAAACGATTGGGAAGTAATCATAGTAATTACGATAATTTAGCAATGAAAATCATAGGCATCTCAGCACGCACTACAAATAAGGATGGGCAGGCTGCAGCAGATTTGGAAAAACTTTGGCAGAAATTCACAGCAGAAAATATCGTCGATAAAATCGAGAACAAAACGAGCAGCGATATTTACTGCGTTTATACCGATTACAAAAGTGATTATACCGAAGATTATACCGTGCTCATCGGTCCGGAAGTTTCGGATTTTGAAAATATTCCTGATAGTTTGTTGGGAAGAGAATTTCCTGAACAGAAGTTTAAGAAATTTGTAGCAAAAGGCGAAATGCCCAATGCTGTAATGGAAACCTGGCAAAAAATCTGGAACAACGACAGCGCTCTGAACCGGGCCTACACCTACGATTACGAACGCTATACCGAAAAATCTTTCCAGAAAGAAAATGCCGAAGTTGAAATTTTTGTGGCTGTGAAATAATTTTATCTAAGCCTATCGAAATCGAAAGGTTTGGACGAAATAATCTTTTATTCAAAAATGAAAAAACTTATCACACTTTTATTTTCAGTGATATTTTCCGTAGCGGTTTTTGCGCAGGACAAGGCGTCGTTCTCCTGCCCTATGCATCCGGAAATTGTAGCGGAAGCGCCGGGAAAATGCCCGAAATGCGGAATGAATTTAGTCAGCGGAAAATCGCACAACCATCACAAATCGGATGATGCAAAAGCCAATGATGAAAAAGTTTCCTTCGGCGGAAAAAAGGTGCGCTACGACCTTTACGCCAGGGATACCATCGTGAATTTTACCGGGAAAAAGCGCAGAGCCATCGCTGTGAACGGCAGCCTTGCAGCGCCAACGCTTCACTTCACCGAAGGCGATACGGCGGAAATTTACCTGCACAATCAGCTGAAGGAAAGCGCGAGCTTCCATTGGCACGGCGTGATTCTGCCCAATCCTCAGGACGGCGTTCCCTTCCTTACCACCAAGCTCATCAAGCCCGGCGATTCGCACCTTTACACCTTCAAAGTTTCGCAGAACGGAACTTACTGGTATCATTCGCACAGCAGACTTCAAGAACAAATCGGGATGAATGGCGTGCTGGTTTTCCACAAAAGAAACGACCCGAAGAAAAATTACTACAAGGCTGATATACCGGTGCTTCTCGGCGAATGGTCAGACGAGAAGCCGGAAGAAATAATGCGCCGGCTGCATATGAACAATACCGAATGGTACGCCATAAAAAAGAAGGCGGTGCAGAGCTATTCCGAAGCGATACAGAAAGGGCATTTCTTCACCAAGCTCAAGAACGAATGGCTGCGGATGGAAGCGATGGACATATCGGATGTCTATTACGAAAAATTTCTCATCAACGGAAAAGTTGCCGATGAATACCGCAATCTTTCGGCGGGCGATAAAGTGAGACTGCGCGTGGTAAACGGCGGTTCATCGAGCTATTTTTGGCTGAATTTCGGTGGCGGAAAATTTAAGGTCATCGCCAATGATGGTAACGATGTAGAGCCTGTGGAAGTGGACAGGCTGATTGTGGGCAATTCCGAAACTTACGACATCGAGATAGAAATTCCGCAAAATAAATCCTACGAATTCCGTGCAACGGCGGAAGACCGATCGGGCTACGCATCGCTGTGGCTGGGCAGCGGCGAAAAAGTGGAAGCGCCTACCCTGCCAAGGCTGGAGCTTTTCGAAGGGATGAAGATGATGAACTCGATGATGAAGATGAGCGGCGATATGAAGCCGATGAATATGACGATGAGCAATCAGACGATGGATATGAATTCGGTGATGTACCCTGAACTGCCGAAACATGAGCGCGAAATGATGATGAAGCATATGGATGAGATGATGGATATGAGCAATGTGGATGGACATTCTCACCATCATTCTTCGCACGAAAATCATTCGAATCATTCGATGCATCATCATTCTCAACACTCAGAAAATCACGAAGGGAAAAGTTGCTGCTCGGATAAAAATCATTCTCACGAAAACGGGCACAACTGCGAACATTCTGATGCTGAGAAATTCACCTGCCCGATGCATCCGGAAATTATTTCTAACGAAAAGGGAAAATGCCCGAAATGCAAGATGGATTTAGTGCCAATGAAAAATGCCGGGAAAAATCACGAAGGGAAAAGTTGCTGCTCGGATAAAAATCATTCTCACGAAAACGGGCACAACTGCGAACATTCTGATGCTGGGAAATTCACCTGCCCGATGCATCCAGAAATTATTTCTAACGAAAAGGGAAAATGTCCGAAATGCAAGATGGATTTAGTGCCGATGAAAAATGCCGGGAAAAATCATTCGCACGAAAACGGGCACAGCAGCCATTCACATTCCGCAAACCACAGTGAACACAGCAATCACGAAAGCAGCATCGTAACGCTGAATTACGATATGCTGGCAGCACCTGAGAAAAATATTTTGCCGACGGAGAATGTGCGCACTTTGAAATTCACGCTGGAAGGCAATATGCTGCATTACCTCTGGTCGCTCGACAATAAAACCGTGCTGGAATCAGACAAAATTCTCATTAAAAAAGGTGAAGTTCTGCGCATCGAAATGTACAACAATTCGATGATGAGGCACCCGATGCACTTACACGGTCACGATTTCAGGCTACTAAATGCCAAAGGCGATTATGCACCGCTGAAAAATGTGGTGGATATAATGCCAATGGAAACCAACACGATTGAATTCCCGGCAAATCAAGATGGCGACTGGTTCTTCCACTGCCACATTCTGTACCATATGATGGGAGGTATGGGGCGTGTTTTCAGCTACGAAAACTCGGCGGCAAATCCGCAGCTTCCGAACCAAAAAGAAGCGTGGCGAAAATTTAAAAATGACAACAGAATGTTCAGCACGATGGGTATGCTGGGCGTACAAACCAATATGCTGCACGCCGATGCGATGGCAATGCTGGGCGCAAGATATGCGGCCTTTGCCGATGTGCACTACGGCTACCATCACAAAGATTTGGAAGCGGAAGTAAAGGCCGGGCGCTATCTCGGCAAGTTTCAATGGGCGATGCCGTACATTAGCTACCGCTACCAAAACCCGATGAGCTACGAAATGGCGGTTGAGAAGAAAACGATGTTTGGCCAGCAAAAAGTCGGCAAGTACAGGAACACCGCAGCTATCGGTCTGGAATATGTGCTGCCCTTCCTGATTATGGGCGATGCAAGCGTGGATATGAACGGGAAATTCTTGCTGTCGCTAAGCAGAGAAGACATTCCGCTCTCGCCAAGATTCCGCGGGAATTTTATGGTCAATACTGACAGAGAATTTAGCGCCGGAATTTCGTACATCCTCAGCAAATATATCTCACTTTCCGCTGGCTACGATAACCATAGCGGTTTTGGTGGGGGAATAATTTTCAACTATTAATTTGTTGAAATCACTTATTGCCAAAATTACTCATCAGTGTACTTTATATCCGGACCTTTTGGGACCGGATATTTTTCTGTAAAACAGCCGAAACAATGGTTGGTGCTTCCTAAAATTTCTATCAAATTTTCTACGCTTAAAAACTCGAGGCTGTCAACATCAAGGTATTTTCGAAGCTCATCCTGAGACATATTCGCTGAGATCAAATCATCCTTGGTGGGCGTATCTATGCCGAGATAGCAGGGCGCGATAATGGGTGGCGAAACGCTTCGGAAATGAATTTCTTTCACGCCTGCATCTTTCAGGATTTTCACCAGCCGTTTGGAGGTGGTGCCGCGCACGATGGAATCATCGATGATTACCACCCTTTTGCCCCTAATTTCCGAAATAATAGGGTTAAGTTTGAGGTTTACTATCCGCTCCCTCATTTCCTGAGTGGGGATGATAAAACTTCTTCCGATGTAGCGGTTTTTAATAAGTACCGGACGGAACGGAATACCGGAAGCTCTGGAAAACCCCACCGCAGCTGGTACACCGGAGTCTGGCACGCCGATGACGATATCCGCATCCACGGGTGCCTGCTCCCAGATCTTCTCACCGGATTTTTCGCGGATTTCGTGTACATTGATGCCCTCCAGATCGCTGTCCGGTCTTGCAAAATAGATGTATTCAAAGGCGCAAATGTGCAATTGGCAATCCGCTTTTACGAGATACGATTGCAGGCCCTCATCATTCTCAGAGGTGAAAACAATTTCTCCGGGCTTTATATCGCGGATGTACTTTGCCCCCACTGCGTCAAGCGCGGCGGTTTCGGATGCGGCTACGAAAGTCTGCTCACCTATTTTTCCCAAAACCAGCGGCCTAATACCGTGTGGGTCTCGGAATGCAAAGAATTTATTTCTGGTAATCCCAACCACAGAATAGGCCCCAGTTATCTTTTCCATCGTAGCCTTTATGGCTCCCCTAAGCCCAAGATCCAGATTTTTCTGAATCAGCCTTAAGATTACTTCTGAATCCGAAGTCGCCTGAAATTCTACCCCCTCTGCCTCCATCTCCTTCCTCAGCGGAGCCGCGTTGGTAAGATTACCGTTGTGGGCAATGGAAAGGATTATCTGATCATACTCATTTTTAGCAAAAAACGGCTGGAAGTTATACTTTTTCTTGTCACCTGCAGTGGTGTAACGCGTGTGGCCAATTACAGCGTTGCCCATAAAGCGCTCCGGGTTTTCTATCGTGCGGTAGACATCCAGCACCAGGCCCTCTTCTTTTATGTTGGAAATTTTCCCTTCCCTTAGTGCGGAAATCCCGCACGCCTCCTGCCCCCTGTGCTGAAGCGCAAACAGCCCGAACTGCGAAAGAGAAAATGTATCAATGTTATCAGGTGAATAGAGTCCGAAAATGCCGCATTCTTCCCTAGGCGCGTCGAGAAATTCCTCGCTTTTTGTGCGAAATAAATTTCTTCCATATGGCCTCCCGGCAAAAACGGATTTATAGGTTTTCTTTAAATCTTCTGAATTCTTCATTTCGTTTTAAGCATTCAGTGCGGTTTGCAGGCGGCTGTAAATTTCCTCATAGGCTTCGGTCACCTCTCCCAGGTCCCTGCGGAAGCGGTCTTTGTCGAGTTTTTTCATTGTATCCTTGTCCCAAAGCCTGCAGGTATCTGGGGAGATTTCATCGGCTAGCACAATTTTACCATCAGAAGTTTTTCCCAATTCAATTTTAAAATCCACAAGGATGATGTTCATTTTATCAAAAAGTCCCGTCAGCAGGTCATTGATTCTAGCAGTCATCGTATACATTTCTTTCAGCTCATCGTAGGTTGCCGCGCCGAGAAATACAGCGTGATGATCGTTGATAAGCGGGTCGCCAAGCTCATCTTTTTTATAGCAAAGGTCGAAAATGGTCACCGGAGCTTTTATGCCTTCCTCCACCCCAAGGCGCTGCGCCATACTGCCTGCGGCATAGTTTCTTACTACCATCTCCAGCGGGATTATTTCCACCCTTTTCACCAGCTGTTCCCTCTCGTCCAGTTTTTTTATAAAATGTGTGGGGATGCCATTGGCTGATAAGTAGTTGAAAATCAGTGTTGAAATAGCGTTGTTCAGCTCGCCCTTCCTGTCGAACTGCCCCTTTTTCTGCGCATTGAAGGCAGTGGCGTCATCCTTAAAACGGACAATCACTTCTTCAGGATTCTCAGTTTCAAAAACCTGCTTCGCCTTTCCTTCGTAGAGCATTTTACCTTTAGTCATAATTCGCGCCTTTTTGGATTGCAGACTCTTACTTTTTTATTTAAAACTAGAAAAATGAAAAAACTAAATTTTTAATTAAAAAAATCAGGAACAATCAAATTAGTCCCTGATTTAGTCCCGCCAACTTCTTTACTCCATTTTATAGGGTGTCTCGTGGAGAATACGGGATTCGAACCCGTGACCTTTTGACTGCCAGTCAAACGCGCTAGCCAGCTGCGCCAATTCCCCCTATTTGCAGACCGCTAAATTAAAAAATTTTTGCAAATCGCAAATCACTTCCAGCCACCGCCTAAAGCACGGTAAAGTTCAACGCTTGCGTTCAGCTTGCTGAATTTCGCATTAGCAATGCTCAGCTCGGCATTTAGAGAATTTACCGTGGCGTTCAGCACTTCCAAATAATTCGCCATACCGTAATTAACGAGTTCCTGGGAATATTCCACAGAACGGCGGTAGTTCTCCGCTTCCTTCTGCTTCAGCGCAATTATCGGGTCTTGCATCTCATAGGTTTTAATCGCATCCGAAACTTCCTTGCCGGCTTGCAGCACTGTTTTCCGGAAATTCAGCATTGCTTTTTCACGCTCAGCCACAGCTACTTCGTACTGCGTTCTTATTTGTCTTCGTTGAAATATCGGTGCGGTTAATCCTGCAGTTAAGTTTCCGAAAAGAGAATTTACGCTGAAGAAATCATCAAACTGCGAGCTTTGAATTCCGCCAGAGCCTGTAAGGCGAAGCGTAGGGTAAAACGCCGTCTTTGCAGCATTCCGAAGTTCGTAGGCATTTATCAGGTTAAATTCGGCCTGCATCACATCAGGCCTGTGGCTAAGCATAGCTGCAGGATAGCCCGCCGAAATCTGCACCGGTGGGTTCTGCGCATCCAGCGTTCCGCGGTCTACCCTTTTTCCGGGCTCACCTTTCAGCAGATTGAAAGTATTTTCCAGCTGAAAAATCTGCAAATCCACATTTATCAAAAGTGATTCTGCACTGAAAACCAGCGCTTCGCTCTGCTGCACGGCTACTTCCGTTAAAATCCCTGCTTCTTTCAGCGCCCTGGTTGTTGCCAGATTTTTTCTGCGGATGGCGATGGTTTCGTTGATGACGCGTTTTTGCTCATCTAAGGACAAAAGATGGTAATAGGCAGAAGCCAGGCTTGCAACTAAAGTACTCTTCACCCTGCTGTGCGCCGAAACCACGGCAAAATACTGCGCCTGCTGAGCTTTTTCCATCGAACGAATTCTGCCGAAAATATCCGCTTCCCATCCTAAATTGGCTGCAAGTCCGAATATATCGTTGTACTTCCTGCCAAGGCCCATTTGCCGCGAAAGCTGTGAGTTTAGCGATGCCGTGCTCAGCGTATAATCTGCGCCTGCAGAAATCGTGGGTGCGTAGGCAGCTTTGCTTTGGTTGAGATAGGCTTCCGCCTGAACGATGTTCTGCTCTGCAATTCGGATATCCTGATTGTTCTGCAAAGCTTGGGCTATGTGATTGCGCAAAATATCATCGGTGAAAAATTCCCGCCAGGAAAGCTGCGCCGCACCAAGGCTGTCTTTCGGCAGCTGATCTGTTCGGTACAGGTTGGCTTCCGCGCTGTTTGACGGCCTTTCGTAATTTTCCCGAATGGCGCAGGAATTCATTACCAAAGCCAAAAAAACGGCGGCGAATATTCTGAAATATTGATTATTGAGCATTGCTTTTCTTTAATTTAAAAATCATTCGGTCAGGTTTATTTCCTGCTTTTTCGGCGGAGAAATTTTTTCCTGAATCCATTGGAAAATCACATACAGCACGGGAATTACCACCAAGCCGAAAAAAGTTCCGATTAAAAGTCCGGCTGCTGCACCGGTACCAATCGAGCGGTTTCCTACAGAACCTGTACCCGTTGCAAAAATGAGCGGAAGCATTCCGAAAATAAAGGCAAACGAAGTCATCAAAATCGGGCGAAGCCTTGCCTTCGCAGCATTGATGGCAGACATTGCCAGGGTTTCGCCATGCCTTCTTCTCTGCACCGCAAATTCCACGATGAGGATGGCGTTTTTCGCAAGTAGCCCGATGAGCATTATCATCGCGATTTGGAAGTAGATGTTGTTTTCCAGACCGAAAACTCTCTGCCCGAAAAATGCACCGATGACACCTAATGGCAATGATAGGATGACGGCAAACGGAATGATGTAGCTTTCGTACTGCGCTGCCAGGATGAAATATACGAACAGGAAGCTTAGCAGAAATACCACGAAAGTTTGCGATCCGGCCTTTTGTTCTTCTTTGGAAAGACCCGTAAATTCCACGGTGTAATCGGCTGGCAGGGAAGTTTCCGCCGTTTCCTGAATGGCACGAAGCGCATCACCTGTGGAAAAACCGGGATTGTTCGCACCGGAAATACTCACCGAAGTAAAGAGGTTGTAACGCTCGATAGACTGCGGCCCGTAGGTTCTTTCCATCGTCACAAACTGGGAAACCGGCGCCATCTGTCCGGAATTTGTCCGCACAAAAATAGAATTCAGGCTTTCCGTATTTGCACGGCTTTCCGGCAGAGCCTGGATCATCACGCGGAATTGCTTGCCATACTTCGTAAAATCGGATGAGTAAATTCCGCCGATGTAGCCCTGCATCGCGGAAAGAATATCGTTCACAGAAACACCGCTTTCCTTTGCCAAAGGCACATTGATGCTGAGCAGATACTGTGGATAATTCGTGTTGAACGATGTGCTTGCAAACTGAATTTCCGGCCGCTGCATCAGCGCACCGATGAACTGCTGAGAAACTGTGTTGAGATTGGAAAGCTCACCACCAGACCTGTCCAGAAGTACGGCGGAGAAACCATCACTCGCACCAAAACCAGGGATGCTTGGCGGCGCGAAAAACACGAGCTTTGCATCTGGAAATTTGGCCGAAAGCGCAAAAAGTTTTTTCGTGATTTCATCCACAGATTCCGCCTTGCCACGCTCTTTGAAAGGCCTTAGCCTAACAAACGCCTGCCCAACATTCGGTCCGTTACCAGACATAAAACCGCGGCTTGCCGTGAAGGTCACATTCTGCACACCGGGAATTTTCCGCGCCTCTTCCTGAAGGCCTTTCAGCACGGCATAGGTACGCTCCATCGAAGCTCCGGGCGGAAGCTGAACATCGGTAAAAATTATGCCGCGGTCTTCCTTCGGAACAAAGCCAGTCTTCATAGTGCCGCTTGCCCACCAGAATGTGATGGCGCCCAAGATGAAGATGACCAGCGTAATCCACTTATGCCGAAGAAGATAGGTGAACGCCCTGCCATAGCGCTGCGTAGCCTTGTTGAACGCCGTATTGAATTTAAAGAAAAACCTTTCCCGCCAGTTCATTTCGGCGTATTCTTTATGATGCGCAGCGTTCGGTTTCAGTAAAAGTGCGCAGAGTACTGGGCTGAGCGTCAATGCATTAACCGCGGAAATTAATATCGCAAAAATCAGGGTAATGCCAAACTGCTGATAGAAAATTCCGGCAGGCCCGCTGAGAAATGTCACCGGAATGAAAACGGCTGCCATTACCAAAGTAATCGAGATGATGGCACCGGTAATTTCGTCCATCGCTTCCACCGTGGCTTTTTTCGCATCCGTAATGCCATTTTCCATTTTTGCGTGAACGGCTTCCACCACAACTATGGCATCATCCACCACAATGCCAATAGCAAGCACTAATGCAAACAGTGTAAGCAGATTAAGCGAGTAGCCCATTAAATTCAGGAAGAAAAATGAACCGATGATGGAAACCGGAACAGCTATGGCTGGAATGAGGGTGGAACGGAAATCCTGCAGGAAAATGTACACCACCACGAAAACTAGGATAAAGGCTTCCAGAAGTGTGCTCGTTACTTTGTTAATGGACGCTTCCAAGAAATCATTGGTATCGAAATTAATGGTGTAGCCCACACCTTTCGGCAGCGTTTTCTCGGTATCTTTCAGCAGCTGCTTGATGTCATTAATGATAACCTGAGCGTTGGAGCCCGGCGTTTGAAACACCCCCATACTGATTGCACGCCTTCCGTTATTTTCGCCTACACCGTTGTAGCTCAGCGCAGCCAGTTCCACTTTTGCCACATCTTTCAGGCGAAGGAATTGCCCGTTGCCAAGAGCTTTCAGGATGATGTTTTCAAAATCCTCCTCCTCGTGCAGCTTACCTTTATAATTGATGATGTACTGGAAGGATGAGCCGCTGTTTTGGCCGAGCTGTCCGGCAGCAGCTTCACGGGATTGCTCGTTGATTGCGGCATTCACATCGGAAGGCTGAAGGCCGTAGGCTGCCATTTTCACAGGATCCAGCCAGATTCTCATCGAGTAAGATTTCCCTCCGAAAACCAGGGCTTCGCCCACACCATTTACCCTTTGCATCGCCGGAACAATGTTGATATTCATATAGTTCTGCAGCCAGACCTCGTTCAGATTCGGATCTTCGGAGTAGAACGAAAGGAACATCAGCGCACTGGTCTGCTGCTTCTGAACAACCACGCCTGCTCTTGTAACATCGGCAGGAAGTAGCGGCATCGCCCGCTGAACTTTGTTCTGCACATTCACCGCCGCAATATCGGGGTCGGTTCCCTGCTTGAAGAAAACCTGAATTCTCGCAGAGCCATCGTTACCGGCACTAGATGTAATGTAGTCCATATTTTCCACGCCGTTTACCTGCTCTTCAATCGGGATCACCACGGAATTCATCACCGTTTTGGCATTGGCACCGGTGTAATTGGCTGATATACTTACAGTTGGCGGCGCAATATCGGGATACTGCGTAACGGGCAAACTGCGAAGGCCGAGCAAACCGAGAACAACGATGATGATGGAAACCACCGTGGAAAGCACCGGCCGATTAATGAATTTTCTTACCATAGATGGAAATTTTCGGGATTAAAACACGGGCTTTATCGCCGAAATTATTGAGTCGAAATTTTTTGGTTGAGCCTTCACCGCCGTTCCAGGACGGAGCGTCCCTAAGCCTTCGGCAATTACTTTCTGCCCAGGTTTTACGCCGCCGCTCAGCACCGCCATATTATTCACCCGGTCTGTAAGCTGCACGGAAATGTTTCGCGCCGTATCCTTATCCACGGTGTAAACATAGGTGATGCCCTGCTGTTCGTAGGTTGCAGTTTCCGGCACCACCATTACTCTTTCATAAGTTTTCGGGATACGGATCGTGCCGCTGTTTCCGTTGCTCAAAAGTTTGTTCGGATTAATGAAGGACACACGGAATTGAATCGTTCCTGAGCGCGAATCAATCTGCCCTGTTACCGCTTCTATCCTACCCTTTTCAGGGTAGGTTTCGCCGTTTGCTAAAACCAGTTCTGCATTGGGTAGGTTCCGAAGTTTTTCCGGCAAAGTGGCACCGTAGGAATTTTTCAGAAAGTCCAGATATTCCTTTTCATTCATCGAAAAGTAGGCATAAATTCCATTCGTGTCCGAAACCGTGGTAAGCGGCGTAGGATCGGCAGGGCCTACCAAACTTCCGACACGCAAAGGCAACTTCCCTACGATTCCGGAAATCGGCGCACGAATCACGGAATAATCAATGTTCGCCTGCACACCTTTCAAATTGGCTCTCGCCTGAGAAACGCCTGCTACAGCCTGTTTCCGTGCAGCTTCTGCCTGCTGTAGCTGTGCTTTTGCCCGGGATAAATTCGCCTGGGCAGTTTGCAGCTGAACATTGGAAATAATGTTTTTCTCAACCAAAGGCCGAAGTTTATCCACCTCTACCTGGGCAGCATTCACCGCAGATTTGGCGGCGCTTACATTGGCTTCCGCCGCAGAAACCATCGATTGTGCTGAGCCTATGCCTGCCTGTGCAGCAGCAGCATTTTCATTTAAAGTATTAGTTTCCAGGCGGAAAAGCGGCTGGCCTTTCACCACATACTGACCTTCATCCACCAGAACCTGCGTGATGTAGCCTTGAATTTTCGCGCGCACATCATTATTTATTCTGCCTTGGATGCTCGCTGGGAAAGATTGGTACCCAGTAACATTGCGCACCTGAACTTCCACCGTGGAAACCAGTTTTGGCGCATCCATCCTTGGTTGCTCTTTTTTGCAAGAAATTAAAGAAATTGCGGCAATTAAAAGCGCGGCAAGATTTTTCTTCATCTGAATTTTCATTAACAGAAAAATTTCAAGTATGCAAAATAAAAAAAGTCCGGTAGAAACCGAACTGTTTAACCAACTTTAAGAAAACTTAATACTATTTAAAGGTTGTTTTGGGCGTATTTATTACGCCAAGTATTGTGAATCGCGTCGTCTTGAAATAGCTCCTGGTTCTTGCATCTAGACTCTACCCAAAAGCTCCACGGATATAATTTTTGGTGAGCTCGTGTTGCGGATTTTCGAAAATCTGTTTGGTATCGCCAAACTCGATGACTTCGCCAAGATACATAAACGCCGTTTTGTCCGCCACACGCTGAGCCTGCTGCATATTGTGCGTTACGATTACGATGGTGAAATCCTTTTTCAGCTCGTTAATCAGGTCTTCCACCTTTATCGTGGAAATCGGGTCCAATGCGGAGCACGGCTCATCCATAAGGATAACTTCTGGGCGAAGTGCCACGGTTCTTGCGATGCAGAGCCTTTGCTGCTGCCCGCCAGACATTCTTGTAGCCGGCTTTTTCAGGTCGTCCTTCACCTCGTCCCAAATGTAGCTTTCCTTCAGAGATTGCTCGATGATTGCAGGGCGGTCTTTTTCCGGTACGCCGTTGATTTTCAGGCCGTAATTGATGTTTTCGTAAATGCTTTTCGGGAAAGGGTTTGCCTTTTGGAAAACCATCCCGATTCTGCGGCGAAATTCTGTAACTGGAACTTTCGGATCGTAGATGTTCGTACCGTCAAGTCTAAAATCTCCCTCCACTCTGGCTTCTGTATTAAGATCGTGCATACGGTTGAAGCAGCGCAAAAGTGTAGATTTGCCGCAACCTGAAGGGCCGATAAGCGCCGTTACTTCATTCTCTCTGAAATCTACGCTTGCATTTTTCAGCACTTGTTTTTCGCCAAACCAAAGATTGACATTATGACCAAAAAGTTTTATTTTATCGCTCATTTTTCGTGTATTTGTGACGGATGTAAAAGGCAGTAAGGCTCAGCAGGAATACTACGATGATAAGAACCAGCGCGGTGCCGTATGCCAGTGGCCGCACCTGCTCAATTGCCTGATGCTGGGTAGAAAGCATATAAAGGTGATATGGCAAAGCCATAAATTCCTGGTTAATATTTCCTGAATGCCCTGTGATGTAGAAGGCAACACCTGTAAAAAGTATCGGCGCAGTTTCCCCTGCTGCGCGGGAGAGAGTAAGCACCACACCGGTTAAAATCCCCGGCAGTGCTGAGGGAAGTACAACATCGCGGATGCTTTCAAACTGCGTGGAGCCGATGCCGAGCGCTGCTTCTCGCATTGAGTTGGGGATTCTTCTCAGGGCTTCTTCCGTGGTAGTAATGATGTATGGCAACGACAGCAGCCCCAGCGTAAGCCCTGCGGAAAGCATAGAGGTGCCGAACCTTAGCCCTTGAACGAAAAGTGCCAGACCAAAAAGTCCGTAGATGATGGATGGCACGCCGGACAGATTCCTTATCGATGCGCGGATGATTCTGGTGAGCCAGCCATCGTTTGCATATTCATTAAGGTAAATGGCGCAGCAAATTCCGAAGGGAATACAGAAAACCGCTGTAAGTAAGGTGAGGAATACTGTGCCCATTATTGCCGGCCATATTCCGCCGGCAGTCATAGCCTGTTTGGGAGTATCAGTTATAAATTCCCAAGACAGTGCAGGAGCACCTTTGGTTACCAAATCCCAAACTATAATACCGAGGAAAAAAAGTACGGTTCCGGTGCAGAAAAGAAGCAGAAACCACTCAAAAAATTTACTTAATGCCTTCATCTATACTGCCTGATATTTTCTGAATTTTTGAACAAATCTTTCTCCTAACACATTCACTACGAGAGTCATAATAAAAAGTACTGCAGCAATAGCGAATAGTGCAAAATAGTGGGTGGTATTGTATGGCACCTCCCCCATTTCTATTGCGATGGTAGCGGTAATGGTGCGCACAGAATCCAGGAAGCTGGTTGGAAACGCGCCCGCATTCCCGGTAGCCATCAGTACCGTCATAGTCTCGCCAATTGCCCTACCCACACCAAGCATTACTGCAGCTATGATCCCTGGTGCAGCCGCAGGTATTACGATCTTGCGTACGGTCTGCCATTTATCAGCGCCAATGCCGAGGCTAGCCTCCCGGTAGGTTTTTGGCACGGCATTTATCGCATCTTCACTTACAGTAATGATTGTAGGCAGCGCCATTATGGCCAGCAAAAGAGAGCCGTTAATTGCATTAAGTCCGTTGGGCTGGTTTGTCAGTTCGGCAATCTCCGGCCCAGCCAGTACTATCCCTAGAAATCCTATGGCTACAGACGGTACTGCAGCGAGCATCTCGATAGCCGGCTTTAGAAAGGCTTTAAGTTTTGGAGGGCAATATTCTGAGAGAAATGTAGCAGTCCCGATTCCCAAAGGGATGGCAATAAGCATAGAGCCCAGGGTAACTATGAGTGTGGAAACCAGCAGCGGAAGGATGCCGTAAAGATCCGAAGAAG
Organism: Cruoricaptor ignavus; assembly: GCF_014961145.1. NCBI lineage: Bacteria > Pseudomonadati > Bacteroidota > Flavobacteriia > Flavobacteriales > Weeksellaceae > Cruoricaptor > Cruoricaptor ignavus. Next base: position 307,513 of record NZ_CP063145.1, on the reverse strand, counting down.
GATTCCACTGCATACCTGTTACAAAATCCAGCGGGGAAGTGTGGGCGAAAAATGCGAAAGTATTGTATATCAGCATGAAAAAAATCCCCGCCAATATGGAAATTACAAGGAAGCCTGTAATTTTAAACAACCATCGGAATGCGGTATTCTGCCGCTCGCGGCTTTGGGTTTTGGTCGTACTCATATCTAATCCTCTATAGTGTAATAGCCTGATTTACTGATGATTTCTTTGCCCTCATCTGTTTTTTCAAAATCTATAAAAGGTTTTACTTTTTCCCAGGATTTTTTCTGGATGAACTGGTAAAGCGGTCTCTGAAAAAAATATTCTTTCTTTAAAATCGCTTCTTTATCCAACGGCGATACGGGCATCGCGTCAGAAGTCTCTTTTATTTTCAGAGGCCTCACGGCATCCGAGGCCTCCCCCTGGTTCAGCAGATAGCCCGCGCCTACATAGCCGATCCCGGAAGGATCTACTTTTATTCCTTCCATTATCTGCGCATTACCGTTCATTTCCTTTGCCTTCGGCGTAAACTTAATTTTTAGTTTTTTCTGTACGAAAGAGTGCGTTCCCGAACTGCTTTGACGCCCATAGATATTAATCGGAATATCCCTGCCGGTGATGGATTGCCAATTGGTAATTTCACCAGAAAAAATCTTCGCGAGCGTGTGTACATCGATGTCTTCAAGCGGGATATTGCTGTTCACTACAAATGCGGTGGCATCTTCCGCGAATACATTGGTTACGATTTCTATACCCTTTTCCTTAAACATCCGTTCCTCATCATCGGATAGGGGCCGGGAAGAGTTTGCAATATCAGTCTGACCGTTGATTAGGGAAGCTATTCCCATCCCGGAACCGCCGCCGGAAACCGCAAGACTATAATCCTGATTCTTCTCCCGGAATTTTTCGGCAAGCTCTACAGTGAGGTTTACTTCTGTGTCGGAGCCCTTTATCTTTACAGGCTTCTCGCCGTACCCGCAGGACAGCATTACCGAAGCTGAAAAAAGTAGCCAAACCTTCCTTACTTTCATGCCGAGATTTTAGTGCCCAAATATAAGAAGCCTTTTTTTATTCAATGTTAACGAATTGTTAATTCCACCAATAAAAAAATCGGAATTCAATAGCGTCCTAAATAAAAAAAATAAGAAGGAATTAGAGTAACTCAAAGTACCTTTGAGGTTGCACAACAAAAAAACCTTCTTATGGATTCAAAATTAACATTATTTTCCCAAATCATTTCAAAAATAGACCGAGTAATTTTCAAAAAAATAGTCAAAGAAAAAAAGACCGATTACCGAAATAAAGGATTCGATAGTTGGACCCATTTAGTTTCTATGCTTTTCTGTCATTTTGCCAAAAGCACTTCGGTACGGGATATTTCCAATGGACTTCGTAGCGCAACGGGCAACCTCAATCATTTAGGGATAAAAACAGCACCTTCCAAATCTTCTATTAGCTTCCAGAATGGAAAACGAGATGCAGATTTGTTTAAAGACGTGTATTTCAAACTATTAGAACAATTAGGACAGCACACGAAAGAAAGACGGATAAAACTCAAAATAAAAGTTCCTGTCTATTTATTAGATTCTACGCTTATTTCTCTATGCCTGTCTTTGTTCGATTGGGCAACATATCGAACTAAAAAAGGAGCCGTGAAAATGCATACCTTACTTGAATATGACGGGAAACTTCCTGTTTATGTGAATATTACCAAAGGAAGTGTTGCTGATAACAAGGGAGCGGAAAACATTCCTTTGGAAAAGGGAGCAGTCATTGTTGCAGACCGATTCTATAACGATTTTCCAATGCTCTCTATTTGGGACAGCAAAGGTGTTTTCTTCGTAATAAGACATAAAGAAAATCTGAAATTTGAAACTTTACAGGAACGAGAACTTCCACCAAAAGGAGCGCAAAACATTTTGAAAGACGAAGACATAATCCTTTCAAACCCTATTTCAAAAGAAAAATACCCTAAAAAATTAAGAAGAGTGGCGGTTTGGGACGATGAAAACAAGCAAACTATCGAAATTATCACCAATAATTTCACTTGGGCAGCTTCCACCATTGCAGAACTGTACAAACAAAGGTGGCAGATTGAGATTTTTTTCAGAGACATCAAGCAATTGCTTCATATCAAAACATTTATCGGAACATCTGAAAATGCAGTTAAAATACAAATTTGGACGGCTCTAATTACCATTCTTATCCTAAAATACCTAAAATCAATCGCAAAATATCCTTGGCAATTATCAAATCTAGTAGCATTTATCCGACTGAATATTTTTGTGAAAATTAATCTCCAGTATTGGCTCGACAAACCTTTTGACCAACCACCTGAATCTCAAAAAACATATTATCAAGGGGTTCTTTTTGAAAATCTATAGAAAATTCCGCTTAAAGCCTATCTATATGTGCATAAAATATATCTGTTTTTTTATTTAGGACAGTATTGATCGGAATTTAATTTTAAAAAAAAACGCACCAAAAAGTGCGCTTTCAATTTCAAACTTTGAACTTTAAACACTGATTTACATCGCCCGCATTTCAAAGCTCATGCTTTCCACCACTTTCAGAATCGCTTCCACCGTATCCATCGATGTAAGGCACGGCACGCCGTTTTCCACGGACATCCGCCGAATCTGGAAGCCGTCCCTTTCAGCCTGTTTGCCTTTCGTAGTGGTGTTCACCACATATTGAACCTTCCCCTTCTGAATGAGGTTCAGCAAATTCTCCTCCGGATTTTCCGTGATTTTATAGCCGATTTTCACCGGAATGCCCTTCTCGCTGAAAAATTTCGCCGTGCCTTCCGTAGCCCAGATTTTAAACCCTACATCGTGGAACCTCTGCGCAAATTCCGCTGCTTCTTCCTTGTGCTTATCAGCCACGGTGAAAAGTATCGAGCCAAATAGCGGCAGCTTTCTTCCGGCAGCAATGAAGCCTTTGTACAAAGCTTTTTCCAGCGTTTGATCTTTACCCATCACTTCACCAGTAGATTTCATTTCCGGACCGAGCGAAGTATCCACCTTCGTTAATTTCGAGAACGAGAACACCGGCACTTTCACGAATACGCCGCTTTTCTGCGGCACCAGTCCGTTTTCCCAGCCAAGCTCATTCAGCTTTTTTCCAAGGATGGCCTTCGTTGCCAAATTAGCCATCGGAACATCCGTGATTTTTGATAAAAACGGCACCGTTCTGGAACTTCGCGGATTCACCTCAATTACATAAACCTGGTTCTCAAGCAGCACATACTGTATGTTCATCAGCCCGATGACATTCAGGCCGCGTGCCAATTTTTCCGTGTATTCCACAAGCTGTGCCAGGCATTTTTCATTGATATTCTGCGGCGGATAAACCGCGATGGAATCTCCGGAATGCACACCCGCTCTTTCGATGTGCTCCATTATTCCAGGAATTACCACCGTTTCTCCGTCGCATATCGCATCCACTTCCACTTCCTTGCCCACCATATATTTGTCCACCAGCACCGGTTTTTCCGGGTCCACTTCCACGGCGTGCTCCATATAGTACGCCAGTTCGTCCTCGTTGTAAACAATCTCCATCGCCCTTCCTCCCAAAACATAAGACGGCCGAACCAGCACAGGATAGCCGATTTCGTTTGCAATTTTTATCGCCTCTTCTTTCGAGAAGGAAGTCTTGCCCTTTGGCTGCGGAATTCCCAGTTCCTGTAGGGATTTCTCGAATTTATCGCGGTTTTCCGCCCTGTCCAAATCTTCGAGCGATGTGCCCAAGATTTGCACACCGTGTGCCGCCAGTTTATCGGCAAGGTTTATGGCAGTCTGCCCGCCGAATTGTACGATGACGCCCTTTGGTTTCTCCAGCTCCACGATGTTCATCACATCTTCCTCCGTCAAAGGTTCAAAGTAAAGTTTGTCTGAAATCGAAAAATCGGTGGACACAGTTTCCGGATTATTATTGATGATAATTGCCTCGTAGCCCAGCTCTTTGATAGCCCAAACGCAATGCACCGTGGCATAATCAAACTCCACACCCTGCCCAATTCTTATCGGCCCGGAACCAAGCACGATGATTTTCTCTTTATCGGTAACGATGCTCTCGTTTTCCTCTTCGTATGTGCCATAGAAATAAGGCGTTTCGCTCTCAAATTCCGCAGCGCAGGTATCCACCATTTTGTAAACCGGCATTATGCCGTGCCGCTTCCTGAACTCGAAAACTTCTTTTTGCGAAACTTCCCAGAAATGCGCAATATTCAAATCGGCAAAGCCCAATTTTTTGGCTTCGCGAATTAATTCAATCTGATCAATTTGGCCAAGATTTTTAAGTTCGGAAAGCTTCCGCTCAAAATCTACCAGCTTTTTGATTTTCCAGATGAAAAACTTGTTAATCTTGCTCCATTCGACGATTTGCTGCCAATCGAAACCGCGGCGCAAGGCATCACCAATGATGAACAGCCTTTCGTCATCTGCTGTTTTGATGCGCCTTTCCACTTCTTCCGGATTTTGGAAAAGGGCTTCCGCCTGTTTAGATTTCAAGCCTAAATGCCTTAGCCCAGTTTCTAGCGACCGAATAGCTTTCTGTAGGGATTCCTCGAAATTTCTCCCAATCGCCATTACCTCACCCGTTGCTTTCATTTGTGTGGAAAGCCTGCGGTCTGCCGTTTCAAATTTGTCGAAAGGAAAGCGCGGGAACTTCGTCACCACATAATCGAGCGCCGGTTCAAAGCAGGCGTAGGTTTTTCCGGTTACAGGATTCAGGATTTCGTCGAGCGTTAATCCCACAGCGATTTTCGCCGCGATTTTCGCAATCGGGTAGCCGGTGGCCTTGCTCGCCAAAGCTGATGATCGTGAAACTCTTGGGTTCACTTCGATGACATAATATTTGAAAGAGTACGGATCCAGAGCCAGCTGAACATTGCAGCCGCCCTGAATTCCAAGTGCGCGGATGATTTTCAGCGAAGCATTGCGCAGCATCTGATATTCCCTGTCCGAAAGCGTTTGTGATGGCGCCACCACGATGGAATCTCCCGTGTGAATGCCCACTGGATCGATGTTTTCCATATTGCAAACCACGATGCCATTATCGTTCGCATCCCGCATTACTTCGTACTCTATTTCCTTGTAGCCTGCGATGGATTTTTCGATAAGGCACTGTGTCACTGGTGAATGTTTCAGGCCAAGCTCTGCAATTTCGCGCAGTTCCGCTTCGTTCGAGGCTATGCCACCGCCAGTCCCCCCCATCGTAAACGCAGGGCGCACAATCACCGGATAGCCGATGTTCTGGGCAAATTCCAGCGCACCTTCCACGGTGTTCACGATGTCAGAATCGGGCACAGGTTCGCCGAGTTCGTTCATCAGCGCACGGAACAAATCGCGGTCTTCCGCCTGATTAATCGCCGATAGTTTCGTGCCGAGAACTTCCACGCCGTATTCATCCAGGATGCCGGAATTCTGCAGTTCCACCGCCATATTCAGTCCGGTTTGTCCGCCAAGTGTTGGCAGCAAGGCATCCGGCCTTTCTTTGCGGATAATCTGGCTTACGAACGGCAACGAAATCGGCTCGATGTAAACTTTGTCGGCGATTTCCACATCAGTCATTATCGTTGCTGGATTGCTGTTAATGAGTATCACGCGGTAACCTTCTTCCTTCAGGGAAAGGCAGGCCTGCGTGCCCGCATAATCGAATTCGGCAGCCTGCCCGATGATTATCGGCCCGGAACCTATTACAAGAATGGTTTTTATGTCTGTGCGTTTCATTTTTTTAGATTTGAGATTTGAGAACCAAGATTTTACAGCAGGTTGTTTTTAAATTTGTAAATCATTTTCTGAATTTCAATTAAATCTGAAAGCAATTTATCCACGCAATCTTCGTTCAATAATTGTAATTCCTTTGCTAAAATTAAATGTGTTTGAAGTTCAAAAGCAGAGCCCATCGCAATACCAAGAAAGTGATTGAATTCCTTGTTGTTGTTTCTGCCGCTCCCTTCTGCAATGTTTGAAGGTATTGAAACCGAGTTTCTCTTCATCTGAGAAATTAGCCCATACTTTTCTTCAGCAGAAATATTGTCACAGTTCAGGTAAATTTCTTTTGCCAAATTGATTGATTTCTGCCAAAAAAGTAACCTCTCGAAATTATGCATATCTATAATCTTGGTTCTCGAATCTCGGTTCTCGGTTCCTAAACTCCGCCATCATCTCAATAAACTCATCAAACAAATAATTCCCATCTTCAGGGCCTGGGCTTGCTTCAGGGTGGTATTGCACGGAAAAGCACGGGTGAATCTTGTGACGCACGCCTTCGTTCGTTCTGTCATTCAGCGCGATGTGCGTTTCTTCCAAGTCGGTAGTTTTCAGGCTATTCTGATCCACCGCATAGCCGTGGTTTTGTGATGTGATGATCACCTTGTTCGTCTTCAAATCCAGCACAGGATGATTGCCGCCACGATGACCAAACTTTAGCTTGTAAGTTTTCGCACCGCAAGCCAATGAAATCAGCTGATGACCAAGGCAAATGCCGAAAATTGGCACCTTGCCCAAAATTCCGCGGATCATTTCCTGCGCCGTTCCCACATCTTCCGGATTTCCCGGACCGTTCGTCAGCATCACGCCATCCGGCGCCAAAAGCAGGATGTCTTCCGCCGAAACTTCGTGGCCTACTACCGTTACATCGCAATCCCGGCGGTTTAGTTCGCGCAGGATGCCGTTCTTCGAGCCGAAATCTACCAACACCACTTTGAAACCGCGGCCAGGACTTGCATAGGTGCCTTTTGTGGAAACCGTAGCCACCTGATTATTTGGCAAAACTGCAGATTTCAGTTCCGCTAAAACCTGCTGCTCATCGGCATCGGCATTCACGATTTTCCCTTTCACGGTACCGCTTTTCCGCAAAACTTTCGTCAGCCTTCTCGTATCCACCCCGGAAATTCCGCTCAGGCCTTTTTTTTCAAAAAATTCCTGTACGCTCAGTTGGCTACGGAAATTGGACGGAAAATCGCAGAGCTCCTTCACCACCAAGCCTTTGATGGCAGGCTCGATGGATTCGTAATCATCACGGTTGACGCCGTAATTTCCAATCAGCGGATAAGTCATACAAATGATTTGCCCGAAGTACGAAGGATCGGACACAACTTCCTGATAACCAGTCATTCCCGTATTGAAAACCACTTCGCCAAGCGTATTATTTTCTGCACCGAAACCTTCACCGTGGAAGATTTCGCCGGATTCTAAAATTAATTTTTTCTTCATTGTACTATGCAATGTAAAGTGTTGTTAATCAAAATGATATCCTTTCTGCTCGAGCGCTTTTTTTAAAATCGCCATTCTTGCAAACACACCATTTTTCATTTGTTTAAAAATTCTCGAGCGTTCGCATTCCACCAAATCGCTGTCGATTTCCACGCCACGGTTTATTGGCGCAGGATGCATTATGATTGCATTTGGTTTCATCCTTTTTTCGCGCGCTTTCGTCAGGCCATATTTTTCCAGATAATCTTCCGCGGAAAACCCCGATGCTTCGGAATGCCTTTCGTGCTGTATTCTCAGCAGCATCAGCACATCCACTTCAGGTAGCAGCTCATCTATTGTCCGGAAATTTTTCAAATCGCCGGCAAACCATTCTTCCGGACCGGAAAAGTAAACTTCCGCACCCAATTTTCCCAAGGCTTCCGCCGCAGAATTGGCAACTCTGGAATGTTTTACATCGCCAGAGATTCCGACCTTCAGACCTTCAAATTTGCCGAATTCCTGATAAATCGTCAGCAGATCCAGCATCGTTTGAGACGGATGATTTCCCGTGCCATCACCACCGTTAATTATCGGAATATCAATGCCTTGCAGGTTTTTCCAATACTCATTCTCGCTGTGCCGAATCACCACCAAATCAATCCCGATGCTTTCCAAAGTTTTCACGGTATCGTACAGCGTTTCGCCCTTTTTCACTGAAGAATGCTCCACATCAAAGGGCACCACCTGCATTCCCAATTTTCTTTCGGCAACTTCAAAGCTGATCTTCGTTCTCGTTGAATTTTCAAAAAACAGATTGGCCACGAAAACTTCACCCTGAACCTTCGCCGTTTTTCCTTCGGAAAACGCGATGGCTTCATCCAAAATCTGCAGTAGCCCTTCTTTGCTAAAATCCTGTATCGTGAGCATTTTCTAAGTTTTTAGGCAAAAAAAAACGAAGTCTGAAACTTCGTAACAAGGAAACAATTCATCACCGAAAACATCAGCCTTGCCGTTTAACCAAAAAAAATCCAATGATTTTTTGCGTGTTTCCATTGGGATGCAAAGATAATAAAAATCATTAATTTAAAATTGCCTCCTATCTGAGCTTTTGTCTAAATTCACATAAAATTTAAAGTAATGATGTGGCTCCATAAAACCAAGACTTTGCTTGGATTTCTAACGCTCAGTAGTTCAGTCATTTATGCGCAGAAAGACAGCATTGAAAATCGCCAATTCGTAAACGAAGAATTGCTGAAACGCATTGAGGAACTTGAAAACAAGCAGAATCCGAAGAAGACTTCCGTGGTTGATTTTTACGGTTTCATCCGCACGGATTTTTCCTACGACAGCCGGCAGGTAGCCTACACGCGGGAATACTTGATGAACCTCTACCCTCTGGACGAAAAACCGGATGCCAATGGTGATGATATAAATGCCAGCGGCGGGAGCAATTTCCTCGCGATCGGTACCCGGCTCGGCGCAAGGGTGAGCGGTCCGGAAATCTGGGGTGCGAAATCATATGCATTGGCGGAGGCGGATTTTGTGGGGAATACGGAGATCAACCGCGCCTCGGGCGGCTCCGGCACCATCGGGATGCTGCGGCTGCGCCAGGCACATTTTACGCTTGCCTGGCAAAAAACTTCGCTGAATGTTGGGCAGTCGTGGTACCCGGCGGTGATTCCCGAAGTGATGCCAAGCGTCGCCGATTTTAATGCCGGCGTGATGTTTACGCCCTTCGGATGGGGCACGCAGATCCGCGTAAATCATCAGTTTAACACAAACCTCACCGCGAGCATCACCGCCTACAAGGACCGGGAATTCCCCACGGCTACGGCTGGGGGCGCGTATACCAATTCAGCGAGTTTAAATTCTTCCATTCCGATTTTTAACGCTCAGATACAATTCAAAAATGAGCACATCATCACAGGAATCGGCGGTGAATATCAGTCGCTAAAACCCGTAACAGAATCCAACAATCTGAAAAGCAGCAACAAGGTAAATGCGGGCGCGGGATATGCTTACTTCCGGTATTCCGACAGTAAATTTATAGGGAAATTTTACGGAATGCACGGCGGAAATCTTCACCATTATGTGATGAACAGCGGCTTTGGAGGATACCTTTCCGATGACGGTACGGAAGCTTACAAGCCGGTACGAACGACCTCCCTGTGGACAGATTTTTCAGCCGGCAACGCCAAGATCACTCCCGGAATATTTTTTGGATATACGAAAAACCACGGCGCCGGCGGCGACATCAGCAATCTTTATATGCGGGGTGGGAATGCAAGGCGAGTTCTGGACAATGTATGGCGGGCATCCGGCAGAGTGGAATTTAAACAAAATAAATTTAATTTAGCGCCGGAGGTAGAATATACTGCTGCAAAGTGGGCAGATACCGACAGCAACGGCGCGGCTGGCGGCAACGGGAAGTCCGTAGGAAGCTTGAGAATACTCGCCAGAGCCATCTACTCATTTTAGCCCGAAGGAAAATATCAGAGATGACAGAAATCGACATAGAAAAGGAAAACAAGGAGATAGCCGCCAGATATAAAGACCTGATTACCAATACCTACCGCGAGCTGAATGAGGAACATAACCGCCTGATCCGCAAGGCATTTGATGTGGCGCTGGACGCCCACAAGGAACAGCGGCGAAAGAGCGGGGAGCCCTACATCTACCACCCTATCGCGGTGGCGAAAATCGTGGCGGACGAGATCGGGCTCGGGGCTACATCCATAGCCTCTGCCCTGCTGCACGATGTAATAGAAGATTCTGAGTACACCTACGAAGACATCGAGAATATTTTTGGGAAAAAAATCGCGGATATAGTGCAAGGGCTTACCAAAATTTCCGTGATTAACCAGCAGAATGTCTCCGCGCAATCAGAAAACTATAGGAAATTACTTTTTACACTTTCGGAAGATTTCAGGGTAATCCTTATCAAAATCGCAGACCGGCTACACAATATGCGGACGCTGGAAAGTATGCGCCCGGACAAGCAGAAGAAAATCGCCTCGGAAACGGTGTACATCTACGCTCCGCTGGCGCACCGCTTTGGTCTTTACAATATAAAATCCGAACTGGAGGATCTCTCACTGAAGTACAACAATCCCGAAGTTTACAATGACATCTGCCAGAAGCTGGAACTGGAGCAGGAGCAGCGGGAGCGGTATGTGCAGGAATTTACGACAGAAGTATCCCACAGGCTTGAGGAGGAAGGACTGAATTTTAAGATAAAGGGAAGGGCAAAAGCTATCTCCTCAATCTACCGAAAAATGCTGAAACAGGGCGTAAGTTTCGAGGAAGTTTTTGATAATTATGCGATAAGGATTATTTATAAATCCGACCAAAAAAATGAAAAATTCTTAGCCTGGAAAATCTACTCCATTATTACAGACATCTACCACAGCAATCCTGCGCGGATGCGAGACTGGATCTCTCAGCCGCGTTCTACGGGATACGAAAGCCTCCACCTTACGGTGCTGGGGCCCGATAAAAAATGGATCGAGGTGCAGATCCGCTCTGAAAGGATGGATGATATTGCGGAGAAAGGCGTAGCGGCGCATTACAAATATAAGGAGGGCTACAACAAAAATCCCAACCAGGATATAGATGATAAAAACTTTGAGAAATGGCTGTCAGAAATAAGGGATGTTCTTGAAAATCAATCTATTACATCCACTTCAGAGCTTCTGGACAACATTAAGATGAACCTTTACTCCAAGGAGGTTTTCGTTTTTACCCCAAAGGGAGAAATCAAAATTTTACCGAAAGGATCCACCGCGCTAGATTTCGCCTTCTCCGTTCATACCGACCTGGGAATGAAGTGTGTAGGCGCGAAAATCAACGGGAAGCTGATGCCCATTTCCTATGTTCTGAAAAACGGTGAGCAGGTGGAAATCATCTCCTCCGCCAATCAGAGACCCAAGCAGGACTGGCTGGAGGTGGTGGGCACATCCAAAGCCAAAGCCAAGATAAAAGCCTACCTGAATCACGAAAAAAACAGGCTTTCCAGGGAGGGTAAGGATATTCTGCAGAGAAAGATGCGCTCTGCTAAGCTGAATTTTAACGAAGAAGAAATCAACGGGCTCCAGAGGTTTTTAGGATTGAAAAATTCTCAGGAATTGTTTTTAAAATTTGAAAATAATACATTCGACAGTGGTGATCTGAAACGCTATGCCGACAGTAAGAGCGGGCTGAACCGTTTCCTTTCAAGATTCCGAAAAAAGGAAATAAAAACCGACGAGGAACATCTGGCGCCAAAAACCACATTGGATACCATAGTGTTCGGGAAGGATGAGGAAAAACTGAATTACAGCTTCGCGAAGTGCTGCAATGTGCTCCCCGGTGATAAGATTTTTGGATTTATCACCATTTCCGAAGGGATTAAGGTGCATAATGACAACTGCCCGAACGCGATTAATCTCCGCGCGCAGTACGATTACCGCGTGATTCCCGCCAGGTGGGTGAATGCGGAGAGCTTTAAAAACCGCGTGAAAATAGAGGTGGAGGGTATTGACAGAATCGGCATCATTAGTGATATTTCCGAAATCATTTCGAGAAGTATGAATATGGATATGAAAGGGATGACCATCAATTCGGACGACAGCATTTTTCTCGGCACCATCATACTTGAGGCAAAAAGTAAAGATCAGCTGGAAAACACGCTGCAGCAGCTGAAAAAAATCAAGGGTATTTCTAAAGTTAGAAGGATTTAACTTAAATTTGAAGCATGAATTTAACCAGATATTTTACTAATTTCCTTAAAAGCTCCCAGGCAGGCGGCATATTATTGATGATCTGCGTGGCCGTCTCGATGCTCATTGCAAACTCACAATTTGCTGAACCGTTCCAAAACCTGATAGATAGAGAAATTGGGTCCGAGGCGCTGCATTTGAGATACCCTCTGTCAGTCTGGATCAATGACGGGCTGATGGCGATATTCTTCCTGCTGGTAGGTCTGGAAATAAAGCGCGAATTTTTGGAAGGCGAGCTTTCCTCGTTCAAAAGTGCCTCGCTCCCAGTTTTTGCTGCGGTGGGCGGGATAATAGTCCCGGGATTAATATATTTCGCACTAAACCACGGCACTGAATATGCCTCGGGCTGGGCAATACCGATGGCTACGGACATAGCCTTCTCCCTTGCGGTGATTTCCATGCTCGGCAGCCGTGTGCCGCCGGCGGTGAAGATTTTCCTTGCCGCACTCGCCATTGTGGATGATTTGGGCGCTATACTTGTGATCGCGCTCTTCTACTCCGACAGCCTAGAATGGACATATCTTCTTATAGCCTTCGGAATCGTGCTTCTCCTTGCGGTTCTGAACTATTTTAAAGTGAAAAACCTGGCGCTGTATCTTATACCGGGTGCCTTTCTTTGGTATTTTATGCACCACTCCGGCATCCACGCCACCATTGCGGGTGTGCTGCTCGCATTTACCATCCCAACAAATGAATCTGATACGGTAACCTCCCCTCTGGAAAAACTGGAGCACGCACTGGGGAAACCTGTTAATTTCTTCATAATGCCGGTTTTTGCCCTTGCTAATACCAATATTACTCTTCAGCCGGAGATGGTGGAAGCGCTCTTCACCCGTTTTGGTCTCGGGATACTTCTCGGCCTGTGCGTGGGTAAGGTTTTAGGGATAAATCTATTCTCTTGGCTTGCTATTAAACTGAAAATCAGCGATATGCCTGCGGATAGTTCTTGGAAGGATATGATTGGCGCGGGGATGCTCGCCGGGATTGGCTTTACGATGTCGATCTTCATCGCTCTACTCTCCTTCAGCGAGCCCCTTTATCAGGAAGAGGCGAAGTTTACCGTTTTGCTGGCATCAATCCTTTCCGGTATTATCGGTTTCCTCATCCTGCGCTCCGGGACGGGAGCTAGGGCTCGGGAGTAGCAGGATCGGAATGCTCGATTTTTACCTTAGTGTTCTTCATCTTCCGTACGGAAAGGTTTAGCTCGTTTCCGAGGAGAATGATAATGATGTTTAAATTTACCCAGACCATCAGCGCTATCATAGTCCCGATGGAGCCGTAGAGTACATTATAGCGTGCGAAATTTTTGAGAAAAATTGCGAAAAGATAAGTTACAAGCATAAAGAGAACCGTGGTGAGAAGCGCCCCTGGCAGTGCGTGCACCCAGCGATGGATCCTCTCCGTCCCAAGCCAGTAAAAACCTGATAGCAGAAGGAAGTAAAACAGGGGGAAGGATACAAAGCTTATGATCGCTGTTAGGTTTTCTGCAATCCACGAAAGATTTTTTTCCGAATTTAGCAGTTTTGTAACCACCTCCGCATAATAAATCCCGAGAATCGAAAGAATTAATGCAGCAATGAATAAGCTGGTAATGAGCAGGGACACAGAGTAGTCCTTTATGAAGGAACGCCTTACTTGGTTATGATTAAAGCCGTCAACCAGCTGGTGCGTCCCGTTCGTCGCGAAGATAAGGGAGAACAAAACGGTAAGCGGGCTTAGGTTTTCTATATTCGGGATGAAAGTTTCCACAATGTAGCTGCGCACCTGTCCATACACATTTTCTGGGAGAATATTGCTGAGCAAAACCGTGAGGATATATTCCTGAAGCTCCTCATAATGAGGAAGATAGGGCAAAAGAGAGAGAAGAAATAAAATCAGCGGAAAAAGGCTCATAAAAAACGCCCAGGAAATCCCGGCTGCCATCTTGCCAATTTTAATATCTGAAATCCCGCCGCTATAAATTCTGAAAAACTCTGCGAATGAAATACCGAAGGCGGGCACAGGTGTACTTTCCAAGAATTCTTTTATTTTAGAAATAAATTGAGGAGTTTTCAATCCTGAAGTATAATTTTGCGGCCAAAGATACTAAAATGCGCATCAAACTTCTGTGCGTGGGCAAAACTGATGACCCACGCCTCCGGGAATTGATAACATACTACACAGCCCGCCTGCCGCGCCACTGGAATTTTGTTCTCGTAGAAATCCCGGATATCAAAGCAAAGCAGTCCGCTGATTTGACAAAAAAACAGGAAGCAAAACTCCTGCAGCAGCAAATAGACAGCGGAGATTATAACATTCTGCTGGACGAGAATGGCAGAGAGTACACCAGCCGGCAGTTTTCGGAGAAAATGATGCACCTGCAAAATGCTTCAATAAAAAAAATTAATTTTCTGATCGGCGGGGCTTACGGTTTCTCAGAAGAGATGTACAGACTTGCGCAGGAAAAAATCTCACTCTCTAAAATGACATTTACTCACCAGATGGTGCGCCTCTTCCTGATTGAGCAACTCTATCGTGCAGATCAGATTTTACAGGGCAAACCATATCATAATGACTGAGTTTGCAAAGAATTTCTTAATTTTGCAAAACTTCTCCCGGCCCTGTAGTTCAACGGATAGAATAGAAGTTTCCTAAACTTTAGATCCAAGTTCGATTCTTGGCGGGGCTACCAAAAAATAAAAAACCGCCGCAAAACTGAGGCGGTTCTTTATTTTTAGCATATCCCTATTGGGTGATTACAATTTTTTTTGTGTATTTCCCGGCGAGATTCTCAGCTTTCAGTATATACACACCTGGCTGTAGTCTTGCCACATCTATCCCATCTTTCAGGTGATCTGTTTGGTCTTGAAGTACCAGTTTTCCAGATGCGTCGAAGATCTTTATATCTGTTTTTCCTGCATACCCCGCTGTAAAGCGAATAGAAATCTTGTCCTTCGCAGGGTTCGGATAAACTGAAAACGATGCCGTAGCGGCGGTATCTGCAGCAGATAATATGCAGCTTTCAGGAAGCGTGAAATCTTCCTTTTGATCGTTCAGCGCTGCCATTACATCCTCCGCGGTATCAGAATTGGGTTGGGTAACACCCGGGTCTGCTTTTACTCCAAGGCCCCTTTTGGCAAAAACCTCCCATATCAAACATTTATTTTCACCTTTTGTGGCAATTTCATCCGCAGCAATAAGCGCATCCCTGCCGGATACGAAGTTCGGATAATTGCCCTGAATCTTCATACCGTCCATCACCAGCTGAAACACGCGCGCGCTTCCGGAGTTTTTATCGGCAAGAACATTGGACTGATACCCGTATTTTTCGGCATATTTCCAATGTAAATCCCAAAGCATAGTACCCCATACAAAACCGATGGCGTGCACATCAGGCACTGTTTTTCCAGCCGCGTTTTTGTAATACATACCGTTTGTCTTGCCATAGGTGAAATTATTAACACTAAAATCCGGGGAATATTTCGCGGGGCGTATTCCGCCACCGTTCACGCCTTCTCCGTTGACATAAGTACCAACCGAGCGGGCTACGGAAGCAGTAGCGCCCGGGCGGTTGGTGAGCATCAGCGTGAAGAAATCAGACCAGCCCTCGCCCATCTGCTCATTGGCATAGGCGGTGCTTAGCGCTCCCACCCCGCTGCCGGTAAGCCGGTTGGAGACGCCGTGCGCATATTCGTGGGCGATGATGCCATTGTCAAAATCGCTGTCGCGGTAGATGTAGGTGCTTTTATCATCCTTAATGGTTACATTCACCGGAGATTTTTTCAGCTGCTCCAGGATTGCCGCTCCCTCGCCGGCCTGCACCATCACCGCGGGGATGGTTATGGTATCATCAGAACCGCCCATACCACCCCAGGATCCTGTAGCTGTGTTATAGATCATCACTGCCACGGCTCCTTTATTTTGGGCGTTTTTTACTTTTTCCGTAAAGTTGCACGAGCCCCTTTCTATTAGGGCAATGCTGCCTGATAGATCATTGGTAATTTCTCCACAACCATTTTTCGGTTCTGCAGGGAGGATGCCGGCGGTAACGCCCTCCGCAGTAAGCGCAGGCCCGAAGCTTGCCGTTTGGGTTACCGGCTTTCTTGTTTTAAAATTCTCCGGGCTGTTATAGAACACTCTGTCTATCTTGGTTGGCGACCAGAGGTACATCTGCATTCTGCCACTGAAGCCATCCCGTGGCGAGGAAAAGTTTGCATTGTTTAACTTGTCAGATGCGCCGTTTCCATCACGGGCTTCCGCCAGTACATGATCCAGCCCCTTCCCTTCCCCTGTGAAGTTGGTGTACTGGAAGTTCCGCGCGCTTTCTGTAAAGCCGAAGCGGTAGGTGATGTCGTGCATCATATTCGTCATATAAAACACATTGGTGATGGCTGCATCCGCATAGGTGCTGTGGTGCTGATTAAGATCCAGAGGGAAATCAAAAACGCGCTCTGCGCCGCCATCTGCGGTAGTCTGCCCCAAAGTAGGATTTACAGAATCCAGGTCGAGATAAGCGAAAACATTGTTCCCGCGTGCCGTGGTATATTTTCTCCCACCGTCCTCGTGCCAGCCCTTAGGGGATGCTTCCAAATCCCAAGGATTAGTCACCAGCGTTCTTCCGCCGAAGGTGGGCGCCTCTAAAGGTAGCGCAAATACCCGATAGGAAGCACTTTCAGCAGCGAAAAGATTAGATTTCCCGGAGGGCTTATTTTCCGGGAGGATGCGATTTTGAGAATTGTGAAATTCCTGGTGAGCATCTTCATCGGCAAAACTGCAGGAATAAGTAAGGCTGTCTTTCAGGAGGATTTTCCCCGAAGAGGCATCGGCAACAACATTCCACACCTGCCCACTTTTTTCCTCAAATTCAAAATTGTAGGCAAGGACAAGACTGTTTTTTACGGGGAAATACACTTCTTCTGCAAGATTCCCATTATGAATTTTTAGAATATCTCCTTCCTGCAGCTGCATTTTATTCAAAACGGAGGAGTAGGCAGCCTCCTTGGAAATTTTCCTGTTTCGCTGCGCCTCCGTAGGCGTGCCCTTGCTGAAATTCCCGCTAAAATGCGCCACTTCCCCATCTTTTACCACGGCAGAGGCACCGGCGCCATACACAGGAATTCCGCCAAATGTCTGCTGCACATACAGCACCGTCCCGCCAAGGCTCTCAGATTTGTCCTGGTTACCGATTTGAAACTGCCTGTTTTCAAGGTTTGAAGACCTAAAGTCCTCATTTTTATCCAGATAATTCTGAATAATTTCTGAATAATCCTGAGCTTGAAGCGTAGCACTCAGGAAGAGGGCTGCCACAGCAATTCTGTAATTTCTCTTCATTTTTGTTGAATAATTAAAAGTTTCGTTAAAATGTTCTTATACAAATTTAAATAAAAGTTTCAATCACACAACATTAAAGATTTATTTTACAAAAGGCGGATTTTATCTTCCAATAGTTCAATTTTCTTCTCTTTGTAAAGACTGCCAACAGCTTTTTTAAAATTTTTTTTGCTCATCTGTAATTCATCCTTTATTTCTTCGGGAGAGGATCTATCCGAAAGATATAGCAAGCCGTAGTTTTCTTCCAGTTTTTTAAGGATTTTGGTTTTAAATTCATCTACATTTTCGAAACCCGCCGGCTGCAGAGTTACATCAATCTTGCCGTCCTCACGGATCTCTTTTATGAAGCCTGCCTCCTCCGACAACGGCCTGAGATCTTTATAGACATCAGAGAAATAGATCAGCCCCAGATATTTCTGGTTGATGACCACATTCCAGCCCAGATCCCCCTGTCCAATTATGATGAGCTCCACTTTTTCCCCGCGTCTTAGATTTGGGTTTTTGTATGTGGCATTTCGTTTGAATTTCGCGGTGCCCGTTACCAGGCCGGTATCTTCGTCGAGGTAAACATACACGAGATACTTTCTCCCCTCTACCATTTTCATTTTTTGCTGGGTGTACGGCACGAAGAGGTCTTTTATGATCCCCCAATCGAGGAATGCCCCGCTCGGTAATGTCTGCACGCAGGTCATCACCGCAAACTCACCTACCTCGGCAAAGGGTTTCTCGTTGGTTGCCTTCAGCACACCATCATCCTGGTAAATGAATACCTCGGTTTCGTCACCGGCTTCCAGAGTAACCTCGGCAAAAAATTTTGGGAGGAAAACCGCCTGCCCGGCAGCGTCCTGAAGGAGGAAACCGCCATTATTTTTTTCTATAACTTTAAGAGTTTGTGTTTTTCCCGGTTCCATTTTTTAAAATTAAAAAAGACCTAACGAGCCGAAGCTCATCAGGCCTGTTGCTTATTTATTTGACATTTTTTACATATTCAGAGCGCGCTTGCCGGTAGCGTCTAGCGCCGCCTCCATCACCGCCTCGGCGTAGGTTGGGTGTGCGTGGGAAATTCTTGCCAGATCCTCTGCGCTGGCGCGGAACTCCATAGCTACCACCGCCTCTGCCACCATATCCGCAGCGCGTGCGCCAATCATATGGAAGCCGAGAATTTCGTCGGTTTTTTCATCTGCGAGAATTTTTACGAGTCCGTCCGTATCGCCCGAAGCACGGCTCCTGCCGAGTGCGCGCATTGGGAAAGAGCCCACTTTGTAAGCTATGCCTTCCTCCTTCAGCTGCTCTTCAGTTTTCCCTACTCCTGCCACTTCCGGCCAGGTATATACTACTCCGGGGATCAGGTTGTAATCTATGTGCGGCTTCTGTCCTGCGAGGTATTCCGCGACGAGGACGCCTTCCTCAGATGCTTTGTGGGCCAGCATTGCTCCGCGCACCACATCGCCAATTGCATAGATATTCTGAACATTGGTCTGCAGATGGTCATTTACCTTTACCCTGCCGCGCTCATCCAGCTCCACCCCGGCATTTTCCAGCCCAAGCCCTTCCGTGTAAGGCTTCCTGCCCACGGCAACAAGTACATAATCGCCCTCGAAGCTAAGCTCCTCACCTTTTTTATCCTTCGCTGTTACCTTTACGGTTTCGCCGCTTCTCTCCACGGAAGAAACCGCTGTCTGAAGGTTAAATTTCATCCCCTGTTTCTTCAGGACTTTTTGGAGTTCCTTGGACAGCGTGCCATCCATTCCCGGGATAATGCGGTCAGCATATTCAACGACCGTAACTTCTGATCCTAATCTTTTGTAAACAGAACCAAGTTCAAGACCGATAACGCCGCCGCCGATGATAATGAGATGCTTAGGGATTTCCTTCAGCTCTAGTGCTTCTGTAGAAGTGATGATCCTCTCGCCATCGCACTTGGCAAAGGGCAAAGAACTAGCCTGAGAACCGGACGCTATGATGGTATACTTTGCTGCGATGGTCTCGGAAGATCCATCTTCCTTGCTGACTTTGATTTTATTCGAATTTTCAAAACTGCCCAAGCCGTAATAAACCGTGATTTTATTCTTATCCATCAGGAACTCTACGCCTTTAGTTACCTGATCCACCACACTGTTTTTCCTGGCAATCATTTTTGCCAAATCCGCCCTTGGCTCACCGATTTCGATACCGAAATCCGCAAAATTATGCTTTGCATTTTCGAAATGCTCAGATGCATCCAGAACGGCTTTGCTCGGGATACAGCCCACATTCAGGCAGGTGCCGCCAAGCTTATTGTGCTTCTCCACGATTGCAGTTTTAAAACCAAGCTGTGCACAGCGGATCGCGGAAATATATCCGCCGGGGCCTGCGCCAATCACCACAACATCATATTGACTCATTGTATTATTTTTATTAAAATTTTTGGGCTAATTTAGGAATTTATTGCTAAACTTCAAAGTGGCAAGCACTTAAAATTGAGACAGCACATCTTCATATTTTTGCATTATCACATCCTTAGAAAATCTGGATTTTATAGAGTTTTTAATAATTTCAGGGTTTTTATGAATTTTTAGACATTCAACTAATTTTCTTGCAAAATTTATATCATCCGTAATATCAGATATTTCACCATTAATGTGCGGCTGTATGATCTCATTAATACCTCCGGGGCAATTATTAGCGAGAGAATAAATTCCGCAGGCTCCCGCTTCCAAAAGCACATTCGGAAAACCTTCATAGCGGGATGACAGCACGAATAAATCGGCAAATTTTAAATATCGGTAGGGATTTTCCTGCCTGCCGTGAAAAGTTATATTTACCAACTTAAGCTCATCTTTCAATGCGAGCAGAGCTTCTCGGTCCCTACCATCACCAAGTATGTGCAGCATAATTTTTTCATCTCTTAAATGTGTAAAAACTTTTAAGAGATTATCGAAACCCTTTCGTGGAGATAGATTTCCGATGGCAACTACATTCCTATAGTCCTCTTTGAAACTTTCCGGCTTTTCTGAGCAGGCAAGTTTATTCTCGATAAAATCTATATCAACAGGATTATTAATTTTAATTAACTTTTCAGGTTTTACCCCAATTTCCTGAATTAAATCCATTCGCATATCATCGCTCTGGCATATAATTTTATCAAAATTATTGTAGAAATTATAAAAAAAACGAATTTCGGGGCGGGTTACATGCTTTGAAACTACATTGGTTTCTCTTGCAATAAATTTGGTTTTCGGAAAAAATTTTACAAAGAGCGAAAGGTATGCATTCACTTCTCCAAAGCCCGTGAAAACTATGTCCGGGCGGCGTTTCTGTATTTCCCTAAATATTGGGAAGAGTGCATTTCTTATTCGCTGCGTTTTTAGGTCTATTACTTCTACATCATTTTTTAAAAGCTTTAGATATGCGCCTTCCTTTCGCAGCAGCATTATTTTTGGTGAAAACTTTTCTCGTGGGAGGGCGTTTGCGATGGTCGTCACCACCCTTTCAGCACCGCCGGATTCCAAGTCGGGCAGAATGAAAATGATGCTTTTTTTCATCTGTTAGTTTGCAACATCACTTATAAACTTGATTCTCAGCATCCTAAGTTCTTCGTCACTGAGGTCTTCGCCAAATTCTGCGGTGAGCACCTTCATACTGTCGCTCTCGCTATCCTTCATAAAATCCATAAATTCCTCCACAAGATCCTCGTCTATATTTTCCTCGATATAATAGTCGATATTGAGCTTAGTACCCTGATAAACAATGCGTTCCATCTCCTTAAGCAGCTCATCCATACTCAGATGCTTGGCGCGCGCTATATCCTCCAGATCTATTTTTTTATCCGTATTCTGAATAATGAAAACCTTGTGGGAAGATTTGTTGGCAACCTGCCGTAGAACAAGATCCTGTGTGCGCTCTATATCATTTTCCGCCACATATTTTGCTATAAAATCAGCGAATTCCTTTCCGTACTTTTTTGCCTTCCCGTCTCCTACTCCATAGATTTTGGAAATTTCCTCCACGGTTACGGGATATTGTACCGTCATATCCTCCAGACTCGGGTCCATAAAGACTGTATAAGGCGGTATCCCGTGTTTTTTTGCTACCGACTTCGTGAGCTCTTTCAGCTGTTGGAAGAGATTTTCATCCAGCCCGCTGCTCTGCATTAGTGCTGGCTCTTCTACCTTTTTCTGTTCCACATCAAATTTCCTGTCCTCGGCGATGGCAAACTCAGGGTTTTCTTTACCCTGCAATACCTTTTCTCCTTTTTCTGCGAGTTTTAAAACGCCGTAGGATTCTATGTCTTTCTGAAGGAAATTCTGTACCGTCGCCTGGCGGATTACGGTTTTCCAGAAATTCTCCCCGTGCTTGCTACCGCTCCCGAAGAGCTTGTGCGACTCCAGTTTGTAAGACTTCGTCACCGGGCTCTCCTTCCCAACGAGGACATTTATAAGATCCTTGGTGCGGAATTTCTGGTCGAGTTTTTTCACCATTTCCAGAACTTTGCGAAGCTCTTCAGATGCATCCTCCATCACCGGCGGGTTTAGGGAATTGTCGTCCATCTTCGCGCCGGCCCCGTTTTTTGGATCGTATTCTTCCCCAAAATAACAAAGGATATACTGCCGCCTGCTCATCGAGGTTTCCGCATAGCCCACGACTTCGTTCAGCAGCTGCAGCCCGATTTCTCTTTCGGAAACCGGTTTCTGGGCAAGGAATTTTTCAAGTTTCTCAATGTCTTTAGGGTCGTAAAATGCAAGGCAGTAGCCCTCGCCGCCATCCCTGCCTGCGCGGCCGGTTTCCTGGTAATAGCTCTCCAGCGACTTTGGAAAATCATAATGAATTACGAAGCGCACATCCGGCTTGTCTATTCCCATCCCGAAAGCAATGGTGGCAACGATTACATCGCATTCCTCCATGAGGAATTTATCCTGATTGGCTATACGAGTCTTCTGATCAAGGCCGGCGTGGTAAGGCAGTGCATTAATGCCGTTCACCTGCAGCAGCTGCGCAAACTCCTCCACCTTTCTTCGGCTCAGGCAGTACACGATCCCAGATTTACCCTTATTTTGGTGGATGAATTTTACAATCTCCTTGTCCACATTCACTTTGGGCCGTACCTCATAAAAAAGATTTGGCCTGTTGAAGCTTTCTTTAAAAACCACTGCATCCGGCATGCCCAGCGTTTTTTGAATATCATCCTGCACCTTCGGCGTCGCAGTGGCAGTTAATGCGATTACCGGCACATCAGCAATCTGCTCAATGATGTACTTCAGGTTGCGGTATTCCGGGCGGAAGTCGTGCCCCCATTCAGAGATGCAGTGTGCCTCATCTATCGCGACAAATGAGATATTGACTGTCTTCAGAAAATCTACATACTCTTCCTTTACCAAAGACTCCGGGGCTACATAAAGTAATTTTGTGATTCCGGAGCGTATATCATTGTAAACCTGCGAGATCTGGGCTTTATTTAAAGAAGAATTTAGCACATGCGCTACCCCTTCATTTGCAGAAATACCGTTCACTGCATCCACCTGGTTTTTCATAAGTGCGATGAGTGGCGAGACCACAATGGCAGTACCTTCGGATATCAATGCCGGCAGCTGGTAGCAAAGTGACTTTCCGCCGCCGGTAGGCATCAATACAAAAACATCATTCCCGCGGAGAAGCGAGGAGATTATCTGCTCCTGCTGACCTTTGAATGCCGAAAACCCGAAGTGTCTTTTAAGTTCTTTCTTTAAATCTAAACTCTTCATCTTATGAAGGCAAATTTGATTTTCTAAATTTGCACTATTCCAAAGTTAATAAAAAATTAAATTATCAGAAAAATTTTCCATATTAATTTTGGTTAATGTAAAAAAATTGCATGAAAGAATATGAAATTTTAGATGAAGCAAAGAAGGCCATCCAGACTGAAATCTCAGAACTCGAGAAGCTAGTGAAAAGACTGGATGGCAGCTTTGCCCGTGCCGCTCTGCTGATCGCCAGTAACGCGGGAAAGCTCGTGGTGGTAGGGATCGGGAAGTCCGCACATGTGGCTGCGAAAATCGTTGCCACACTCAATTCCACCGGCACCCCCTCCCAGTTCCTGCACGCTGCGGAAGCCATCCACGGGGACCTTGGCATCATCCAGCCGCAGGATGTGGTGCTCTGCATCTCCAACTCCGGCAACTCTCCGGAGATCGTCAATATTTTGCCGTATTTAAAGGCCTATTCTTCTGCATTGATCGGTATGACGGGCAATTTTCAGAGCAAACTTGCGGAAGCCTCGGACATCATCCTTGATACTTTTGTGGAAAAAGAGGCCTGCCCGAACAGCCTTGCGCCCACAAGCTCCACCACCGTGCAGATGGCTCTTGGCGATGCCCTCGCAGCCGTCCTGATGAAGATGAAAAATTTTGGAAATGAGGATTTTGCAAAATTCCATCCTGGGGGCAGCCTTGGGAAAAATTTAACGGCAAAAGTCAGCCAGTTTCTCTCTGGAAACAAGCCTCAGGTGGAAGAATCTGCGCCCGTCAGGGATGTGATCATCGCAATAAGCAGTTCGCGGCACGGCATCACCGCCGTTACCTATGAGGGGAAAATTACGGGGGTGATCACAGACGGAGATTTGCGCCGTATGCTGCTGAATAACAGGGAGATAACTAATATAACTGCATCAGACATCATGAGCAGAAAACCGAAAACCATCGAGTCTGGCGAGCTTGCCAAAACCGCCCTGAGGATACTGAAGGAATATAACATCGGGCAGTTGCTCGTTACAGAAAATGGCGAGTACAAAGGCATTATAGACCTTCACCGCCTTCTGGACGAGGGCATAAATTAATTTGTAAATTCGCACTCTAATTCCTGAATGTGAACGAGGATAAAGAAATGTCCTTCATGGGGCATATCGGAGAGCTGCGCGGGCATCTGATCCGCTGCATTATTGCCATAGTGATTGGAGGTATTTTGGTGGGTTTCAATATTGAATGGATTATGGATTCCATTTTTTTCGGGCCTACGCGCCAGGATTTCCCTACATTCCGGCTTGTGAACGCGCTATCTAGGAAATTCACGGGGCAAGACAGCGTCACGATTCCTGGGACCTTTGCCATACAGCAGAAAACGCTCCTGCAGCAGTTTAATGTAATGATGGCGGTATCCGTCTTCGGCGGAATGGTGGCGGCATTTCCGTACATTGTTTGGGAAATCTGGCGCTTCGTAAGCCCTGCCCTGCATGAAAATGAGCGGAAAAACTCTACCTTTTTAATCAACTTTGTCTGGATACTTTTTATCTGCGGCGTTCTGTGCGGGTATTTTCTCATCCTGCCTTTTGCCATTAATTTTGGGCTAATGTTCTCAGTATCAGACAGGATCACGCAGCTTTTTGACCTCTCGGACTACACCACGCTTTTCCTTCAGATTGTGCTCGGGATGGGGTTGCTGTTTCTCTTCCCGATCCTGGTCTACTTCCTCGTAAACATCGGCATCCTCACCCCAAAATTTCTCAAAACCTACCGCCGTCACGCCATCGTCTTGATTATGGTAGTGGCTGCAATAGTGACGCCTGCGGATGTCCTCAGCATGCTGGCGGCGGCATTCCCGCTGCTGGTGCTTTACGAGTTCAGCATTTTAATGGCAAGCCGAACTTACAGAAAAGTTCAAAAGCGGGAGATAGCAGAAAGAGCAAAGCTTACCACCACTAATCAATAATTTTTATCCGAAAAAATGCATTTCACCAAAAAGCATTTTACAGCTTTAGTATTAATCTCCAAACTGGTTTTTGCGCAAAATTTCACGAAGACAGACAGCCTGAAGGGCTCCAAAACGCGTTTCAGGGATTTTTGGGATGTGAAAAAATACGAGGTAACCGTAGAGCCTGATTTTCAGAATAAAAGTCTGAAAGGGAAAAATATTATCACTTTTGAAATTGAGAAAAATGTGAAAAATCCAGTCTTTCAGATCGATCTTATGCAGCCGATGAAGTACAAGCTAATAACAGCGGACAAAAAATTCAGCCACCGGCGCGAGGGAGATTTTATTTTCATAGAAAGTACAGGAAATTTTAAGAAAGGAGAAAAATTTATCATCGAAATTGAATTTTCTGGAAAACCTAAAATTTCGGAAAATGCTCCGTGGGACAGCGGCTGGGTTTTTAGCCAGGATTCTAATGGGTTGCCTTTTATCGGAGTAGCCCAGGAAGCAGCGGGAGCATCACTTTGGCTCCCGATAAAGGATATCTGGAGCGATGAACCGGATAACGGGCTGATACTTAATATTTTAACTCCAAAAAATTTAGTAGGCATAGGGAATGGAAGACTTATAAAAACTTCCGAGACAAGGGATAAGAAAATCTGGAGCTGGCAGGTAAAAAATCCCATCAACGCCTATTCCATCGCGCCTTCTGTGGGAGATTATGTAAACTTTAAAGATGAGTTTTTTGGCGAAAAAGGAAAACTGGACTTAGATTTCTGGGTGCTGCGCGAGAATTTAGAAAAGGCGAAAAAACAGTTTCAGCAGGTGCAACCTATGCTCGCAGCTATGGAATTCTGGTTTGGTCCGTATCCATTTTATGAAGATTCCTACAAACTCGTGGAGACGCCATTTCTAGGGATGGAACACCAAAGCAATGTGGCGTACGGAAATGGGTACAAAAACGGCTACCTTGGCAAGGATTGGAGCGGTACGGGGGTAGGCAATCTCTGGGATTTCATCATCGTTCACGAAAGCGGCCACGAATGGTTTGCCAATAGCGTAACTGCCAGCGACCCTGCGGATATGTGGATTCACGAGGCCTTTACCTGCTACTCCGAAACGCTTTTTATCGAGAAAAATTTCTCTAAAGATGATGCCCGCAAGTACATCCTCGGAATTCGGAAAAACATCCTGAACGACAGGCCGATACAGGGACGGTTCGGCGTGAGAAATTCCGGCAGCAGCGATATGTACTGGAAGGGGGCCGCAATGCTGCATACCATTAGGACGGCAATAGATGATGATGAAAAATTCAGGACTATTCTTCGGGGAATTAGCAAGAAATTTCATCACAAAACCGTTAGTGGAAAGGAAATTGAAAAATACATTAGCGAAAATTCAGGCATAGATTTTTCCAAAGTTTTCGATCAATATCTCAGAACCACCGACATCCCCGTGCTTGAATTTTTCACTAAAGAAGGCAGACTGTACTACCGCTATCAGAATGTGGTTCAAGGATTTAATTTACCTCTGCAACTAAATGAAAATCAATGGATAAGCCCAAATGAAAATTGGCAGCACATTCGTATTATAGATGGAAAATCTACAAGGTTTAACACGGAGAATCTCGTAGAATTCCGGCAGGTAAAAGAACCTGTTTTTTTAAACCTAAAAGCAGGACATGATTGTATTAATTCAGGAAAACAGATAAAGCAATAAGGTCAAAACTGGAAAATGATATAAAATTCTGTATCAATAATTAATGGCAATCACCTGATTCTCAGCACAATTCTAAAAGTAGTTCCTTTCCCAATTTCGGTTTGTAAGACTTTAAGCTCGCCCTTGTGATATTCATTAATAACGCGGCGGGCCAGACTTAAACCGAGTCCCCACCCCCGCTTCTTGGTAGTGAATCCCGGACGAAAAACCGACCTCGCCTGCCGGCGCGACATACCGCAGCCTGAATCTGTAAAATCTATAAAAATTTTATTATTTTTTGAGGATATGATAATTTTCAGAACACCGCTGCCTTTCATAGCGTCAACGGCATTTTTCACCAAGTTTTCAATGACCCAACTCATTAGAATTCTGCTATGTGGAACAAGTATTTCATCAGCGGGCATATGTAGCTGAAAATCAATTTTTGCCGAAATCCGTCTTTTTAAATATTCATAATTTTGCGAAATTGTTTCTGAAAGATTTAAATCGTTTATCTCCGGTACTGAGCCAATTTTTGAAAATCTCTCCGTAATAGTCGTCAGCCGGTCGATATCCTTCTCAATCTCGTTAGCTGCTTCATTTTCAGAGCTTTCCATTCGGAGGATCTCAATCCAGCCAATCATTGATGATAATGGCGTGCCGATTTGGTGCGCCGTTTCTTTTGCCAGGCCTGCCCAAAGAAATCCCTCATCAGTTTTCTTCACAGTGCTGAGGAACCAAAATGTAAAAATTAGATATCCTAAACCGATGATACTCAAGTAGATAGGTGTGTATCGGAGAGCATTCAGCAGCAAGGAATTATTGTAATAGACATACTGATTACCTTCCGGAAGAGAGATGATAAAAGGGGGATAAGTCTTTTTCATTTTCGCAAGCAGCTGCTGTATTTTTTGTGGATCCCGCATCGCATCCGCCGGTATATTTTTCATCATATCTTCCCCCAAAGGGATCCCGGATGCATCCGTAACAATCACCGGTATGGTGGTATTGCTGTTGGAAATTTCAAGAATTAGGTCAAGGGCTGCCGGGTCAAGATTTTCCTCCTGCTGATATTTCATCGCCTTGGCGAAAAGCTGTATGCGCCGGGTCTCTTCTTTTCGTAAATAATCGATCAGAAACTGGCTCGCTAAGATGACCCCTCCAATGATAGCCGTAAGGACGAGAAAAACAAGCCAACTGCCGATTCTTGAATAAAACCGCGGTTTCATTTCAAATTATTTAAAATCTTTAGTAGCGATTCCGAAGCATTCCCTTGGTAATTATTCACAATGATTGAAAATACATATCCATTGTGGTATCCAGCGTAGGATTTAGTATTCCTCATCGTGCCGCTTTTGGCCTTTATGCCAATCCCGTGTGTTGGTAATGCTTCATAAAAAGTTGCGAACCACGGCTGTTTTTTTGTCCAGAGAAGTGCCTGTACTTCCGCCCTTGCCGAGGCATAGTTCTGCGGCGAAAGCCCAGAGCCATCAGCGAAGTTGATCATCTGTGGTTTGATACCTTTGGCTTTCCAGAAATCCTTAAGCCACTCCACCCCGGAAGAAAAACTGCCCTCGCCTTTATTTTCCTTGCCAAAAGTTTTTACTAAGGTTTCGCCATACATATTCACACTCTTCCGCAAAAACCAATAAACAATTTTTTCCATCGGGGGCGATGGGTAGGTCAATATTATTTTTGCATCAGGATATTTGGTAACCTTTTGATTTGCAATCCTTTGAGCGCTTGCTGAAATAATTTCACCGCCAAATTCTATCTTGCTCTCCTTTAACCAATTACTTATTTCATTCCCCAAAGTAAGCGGGGGATTTGGCATGGCGCCCGCTACGGTAATCGCCTTGTTCGGCAGGGTGCCCGATATATGCGCCACCGGCGAGTGCGGCGCGGTATAGATGATGCTGCGGTCCGAGGAGCCTGCGGTTTTCAAATCATTCACCCATACCACATTGGGCAGCTCTACATTCGTGCCCAAAATATGGCTGCCGCGTAGGTTCAGGTCAAACTGGTTCTCCCGCCAGTTGATGCCCCAAACGCCCGGCCCGTAATAATTGCCCATATCATTCCAGGGCCAGCCTCCAGGGACAACCTGGAAATCAAAAAAAGAATCATCAAGAAAGATATTGCCATCAATTCTTGTAACCCCCTGATTTTTAATAGCTTCTATAATTTTTTTTTGAAAATCCTTGGGTCTGTAGCCCTCGTACCTCCAGCTGCCGAGCGTAGGATCGCCGTTGGAAGATAAAATTAAATCTCCCTTCAGTACGCCCTGCACCACCCTGCCGCTTATGCTCACGGTAGTCTCGTAGCGGTAGTCTTTGCCAAGGCTTTCCAGAGCGGCTGCCGCAGTGAAAATTTTCTGCGTAGATGCCGTGGTAAGACCTTTATTCCCCTGATATTCATAGATCATCTTCCCGCTATCATCGCTTACATAAAATGAAAGATTCGCCGCATAAGCGGCATCAGCTGAGAGAAAGGTTTTTACCGCCTGATCCAGTTTCTGAGGTAAATTTTGTGCAGAAATACTGGCGGTAGCAAATATGAATAATAAATTCGATGAAAATTTCATAGCATAAACATAGCAAAAATTCAAACAAAAAATCCCTCCGCCAAAGGCAGAAGGATTAATTTTTTAAATGGCTTGAATCTTATTATTCTCCAAAATGTTCCTTTACGGCATCCAAAACCTGCTGATCATTCATATTGCTGGCAGTTCCGAGAGAGACCTTCAAATTTTTAAACTGAGCAGTCTCGTGCAGATGTTTTTTCAGTTCTTCCTGCGCAGTGCCAGGACCCGTAACCCAAAGCTCCTCAGTATTGGTGAGCAGTTTTTCTATTTCTTTGAAAAATTTATTTTTAGATGTCTGCTCGTGGTTGTTGGCGGCATTCTCGTTGGAATTTCCGTGCTGTACATCCCTCTTCACAGGATCGCAAAGGAAAAATTTGAACGCACTCTGCGCGTCGTGATTTTTTACTACAATAGCCTTTTGCCCATCCAGCCATACACCGGCCAATCTTTTTTCTTGCATAT
The DNA here is from genome assembly GCF_014961145.1 of Cruoricaptor ignavus. Classification (NCBI taxonomy): domain Bacteria; kingdom Pseudomonadati; phylum Bacteroidota; class Flavobacteriia; order Flavobacteriales; family Weeksellaceae; genus Cruoricaptor; species Cruoricaptor ignavus. Next base: position 277,861 of record NZ_CP063145.1, on the reverse strand, counting down.
CAAAAATTTTAAGTGTTGCAAATTAAGCAATTTTTATGCTAAAAAATCACTTCCCGATTACGAATATCGCAGGAATTTTATGGTAGTCTGCCCTGGCCTCTTTCCAGTGGCTAATTTTTTTTGTAAGGATAAGTTCCTCCGTCGGGTGATTTATATTTGCAGCTATGCAGAGCTGTGTTCCTGGCCCCAGAGTTTTTACTAGTTCCTCTATCAGCTGGTTGTTTCGGTAAGGTGTCTCCATAAATATCTGCGAATAGCCAGTTTTATCCACTTGATTTTCAATATTTTGTATGATTTTTCGGCGCTCAGATCTATCTATCGGGAGGTAGCCGTGAAAAGTGAAATTCTGCCCGTTGAGTCCGCTGGCAATTAAGGCAAGAATAATGGAAGATGGCCCGTTTACCGGCACTACCTTTACGGAATTCTGGTGGCACCATCTTACGATAATGTTGCCAGGATCGGCAATGCAAGGCAAACCCGCCTCTGAAAGCAAACCGAAATCTTCGCCTTCCAACATCAACTGTTGTGCCTCCTTTAGGTCGGTGGTTTCAGTGTATTTGTTAAGGAGAAAAAGCTTTAGCTCGGACTGTTTTTTTTCAGGACAATAAAACTTGATAACTTTTCTTGCTGTTTTCTCATTTTCAACAAGAAAAAAACTGGTTTTTTCAATTATTTCTGAAATTACCGGCGCAAAAAAATCTCTTGGCGATGTGTCCGAAAGATAGGCGGGAAGAAGGTAAAGCATATTATCCCAAAAGCTCCGCGGCGATTTTATCTGTAGCTTCGTCCAGCTGGGCATAAACTTTTTCAAAACCCTCCATACCCCCGAAATACGGATCCGGTACCTCCCCATCTGCGACAATTAAGCTCACTTTTTCCCTTTGCTCATCATTCTCGGCTAGTGCCAGCACATCCCGGAAATTGTTTTTGTCCATACAATATATCCTGTCAAAGTACTCGAAATCAGAAGCTTTTATAGGTCGCGATTTTTGCTGGGAGATATCGAGGCCATATTTCTGTGCAGTTTCCACGCTGCGTTTATCAGGATTTTCTCCTTCGTGCTGGCCGCTCGTGCCCGCGGAATCCACTTCAAAACTTTCCGGCACCTTTTTCTTCAGAAGCCCTTCCGCTAGCGGGCTGCGGCAGATGTTCCCAAGACATACCATCAGGATTTTCATAGTAAAAAATTTACATAAATTAAAATGTTATGCGGATCACCGCTTGATCCGGTCATTCAAATCCTTCACATACTTTCTTACCTCCTTATCTACCTTGGAAATATCCTTGATGGTGTCGCAGGCGTACATCACGGTGCTGTGGTCTTTGCCTCCCATTTCCTCGCCGATTTTCGAAAAAGTAGCGTTGGTATACTCCTTCGCGAAATACATCGCAAGCTGTCGCGGCAGCGCTATATCCCTTTTCCGGGATTTAGAGAGCAGATCTTCTCTGCGGATTCCAAAATACTCGCACACAACTTCCTGGATGTAAGGGATATTGATGACCTTTTTCTGGCTGGAAGTAATTTTGTTGATAGTATCCTTCAGCAGCTCCAGGCTCAGGTCCGATTTGTAGATCGTGGAATAAGCGATCACGGAATTGATGACGCCCACCAGCTCCCGCACATTGGAATTCACCTCCCCGGCTAGGTAGTCCACCATGTCATCGGTCAATACAATGCCGTCGCGGCTGAGCTTATCGACAATAATCTTGCGGCGGGTCTCGAAATCAGGAGACCTCACCTCCGCGGAAAGCCCCCACTTGAAACGGGAGACGATACGCTCCTGGATGTCCTGGATATCCACCGGCGCCTTGTCCGATGTAAGGATGATCTGCTTGCCGTTCTGGTGGAGATAATCAAAAATATGGAAAAAACTGTCCTGCGTAGCCGCCTTTCCGGAGAGGAACTGGATATCATCGATGATCAGAGTATCTACCATCTGGTAAAAATTCTGAAAATCCGTTTTATTCTGAGCCTTCGCCGCGGAGATAAACTGCTGGATAAATTTTTCAGAAGACAGGTACAGCACCACTTTATCCGGAAAATTATTTTTGATTTCCAGCCCAATGGCATGCGCGAGGTGCGTCTTTCCCACGCCCACCCCTCCGTGAACGAACAGCGGGTTAAACGCTGTAGCCCCCGGTCTTTTCGCAATAGATTTCGCAACAGTGGAGGCAAACTTATTGCTCTCTCCTTCTACAAAATTCTCAAAAGACAGGCTGTTGTTCAGGTTGGATTCTATTTGTATTTTCCGTATGCCGGGCGCAGCGAAGGGGTTCACAGGAGATTTTGGCACAGGCATCACTTCCTGCAGCTTCGGCGCCGGAGTAGAAATTCCCTTAAAATTCTGCGTTATCGGCCGCCCCTCGCCTGAGGGCTTATTTTCCATCACCGAATACCAGAGCTTCACCCCGCGGCCTATATATTTCCGTAGTGCGGCGCCCAGCAGAGAAATGTAATTATCCTCAATATACTCCTTATAAAAATCAGAGGGTACCAGCAGCGTGAGGTTTCCGTTCACGAGTGATACGGGTTTCACTTTATCAAAAAGCAAATCGAAAGACTTCTCAAGCCTGCGCAAGTCGTCATCCGCTTCGGACGCGTTCAGGTTGTCCCGCATAAATGCCAGACACCTGTCCCAAATCAAATCTAATTCCTGATCCATACCGCCCAAAATTCTGCTAAAAGACTTTCACTTTTCGATGCCACAAATATGAAAGATTAATCTCATCAAAAAAAGTTTTTGCGGTATTGATTTTTAAAAAATATATTTGTATGTAGGATTAAAATAATATTAAATGATAAGCGCAACTGCCACATTACGAGTAAGATACAGCGAAGTAGATTCTATGAAGTATGTATACTATGGCAACTATGCCGAGTATTTTGAGATTGGCCGGGTGGAGCTCCTCCGGAGCCTCGGGCTACCCTATTCGGGGCTGGAGGAGCGCGGCATCTGGCTGCCCGTCTCGGAGTTCAGAATCAAGTATTTAAGGCCGGCTTTTTATGATGATATTCTGTACATCCATACCAGAATTCCAAAAAAGCCCAGCGTGAAAATCGAGTTCGAGTATGAGATTTTTAATCAGGAAAATGAAAAAATCACCGAGGCGCAGACCACACTTTTTTTCTTCAGTTCGGAAAAGAAAAAAATCATCCGCTGTCCGGAATTTATTTTAGATGTGATTGAGGAAAACTGGGGCAAAGATTTTACGCTTTGATTTTTTACATCTAAATTTGAATAAACTTTTCCAGAATGAATTTTTTGCTTGCCTCCACTTCTACCCTGTTTGGCGGAAATTATCTCGAATACATTAAAAATGAAATCGCGCACCTTTTCGAAGGACTGGATGAAATAATCTTTATACCCTATGCCCGCGCCTCCGGGCTCTCCCACGAGGAATATACCGCGAAGGCACAGAAATTTTTCGCTGAGCTGGGCATCAGTGCCAGAGGCCTTCACGAGTTTGATGAACCTGCGGAAGCGCTCAATTCCGCGCAGGGGTATTTCACCGGCGGCGGCAATACTTTTTTGCTGGTAAAAACGATGCACGAACACGGCCTGATGGAGGTTTTAAAACAAAATATCAGGAGCGGGAAAGCCTATCTCGGGGCGAGCGCCGGCAGCAACCTCGCGGGGGTGAGTATGAAAACTACCAACGATATGCCCATCGTGTACCCGCCAAGCTTCGATTGCATGGGGATTATTCCTTATAATCTGAACCCGCATTACCTCGATCCCAACCCAGAACTTAAACATAACGGCGAGACCAGGGAAACCAGGATCAAAGAATTTTTAACACAAAACGACACCACCGTTATCGGTCTTCGGGAAGGCAACTGGCTGCGGCAGCGGGGGGAGATTCTAACCGTGGAAGGCCCGCATACTACCAGAATTTTTGAGAAAAATAAGCCGCCTTACGAAATTGTAAGCGGTACAAGGCTTTAATCTGGTTATCGTTCGCGCGTTTGTGCCGGGTATTCGGGTTTAGCGGTTTCCTCCGGAGTGGTAGGGAATTTTCTGGACATTATCAGAACTGCAAGGCCTGCCAGCATAAACGGCAGGGAAAGCACCTGCCCCGTATTCAGCCCGCCAAAAGTAATAAACTCCTCGCCCTGGGGCTCCTTTAAAAATTCTATAAGGAACCGGATAGACCAGAGCACGAGGAAAAAGAAACCGAAAAGCCAGCCCTGCTGATATTTTTTCCCGGTGAATCGGTAAATTAGCCAGAGAACGAGAAACAGGCAAAAGTACCCAAAGGCTTCGAACAGCTGCGTTGGGTAGCGCGGCACCGTGAGCCCGTATTCGTCGCTCATTTGCGGGAAAAGTACTGCAAACGGCGATGACGAAGCCACAGGCTTCCCGATGATTTCCGAATTGAAGAAATTCCCAAGACGCACAAAACCTCCGCCTAGCGCCACTACAAGCCCTATCCTGTCGCATACCCACAGCGGGTTTTTCTTAATGATTTTAAATGCGTAATAAAGCGTAGTGCCTATCAGCGCAATGGCTGCACCGTGACTCGCAAGCCCGGAAAACCCGGTGAATTTAAACTCGGGCTTAGTTTGAATTGGCAAAAAAACAGACCAGAAATCTTGTTTAAAAAGTTCTGGCTGGTAGAAAATTACATGCCCAAGCCTAGCACCGAAAATTGTGCCGAGCAGGGTGAGCGTAAAAAGCGGCTCCAGATATTTTTCATTCACATTCTCCCGGCGGTAGATTCTGCTGAAAATCCAGTAACCAAGACCAAAGGCGATGATGAACATCAGGCTGTAATAATGGATACTGACAGGCCCGAAGCTAAAACTTTTTTTCGGATCCCAGATTTTGTACTCAGTTTCCAAGTGCAAATTCGACCCTGGAGAAATTACTTTGTCCGTATTAATCAGATACTTTACCTGCTGAAGACCTTCTTCCGAAAGGTCTTTACTAAGAAAATTAAAATCTTTTGAGAGAGGCTGAAAACCTTTAACATAGAAATTCTCAAAAACGCGCGAAGTATATGCTAAATTCTCCTCACTTCCCAAAAACAAATTGTCCTCATTCACGATCACCAGCGCATTCCGCGTCTCTTCATTCGGGAAATCGCTAAAGCGCGAATAATTTGTTGTAGAGAAAATTTTCACCGGAACCGTCTGATTATCAACAATGAGCCGGCCATCAGAAACACCTTCGGGATAAAGCTGCGCGGTAACTTTCAGGGAAAATACAATGCAGAATGCGGAAAGAAGTTTGAAGAGGAAATTTCTCATTTTCAGCGGTTTAATTTTTTGGCGGCACAGGATCGTAGCCTTCCTTTCCGAAGGGGTGGCAGCGCGAAATGCGTTTCAGCCCAAGCCAAAAGCCGCGGAAAGGCCCGTGAACTTCCACAGCCTGCAGCATATATTGCGAGCAGGTTGGCGTGAAGCGGCAGTTTTTCCCGAGCAAAGGCGACAGGAAAACCTGATAACCGCGAACAGCGGCTACGAGCGGAAAAGCAATAATTTTATTCAGTCGTTCCAATGCTTTGCAAAAATAAATTTTTCGGCGGAAATGGAAATGCCAAGTTTCACCGGCTTTAAATTTGACTTAAATTCAGTCTTCAAAATTTCATCCGGAAAATATTCCGAGAATTTTAAAAAGCAATAATTTTGCTCAGTTTTAAATTCAGGTTTTGAGCAATATCCCTTTGGCAGAGCAGCTTCGGCCGAAATCTCTCGATGAAGTTATCGGGCAGGAACATTTGACGGGAAAAAGCGGCACCATCCGCAGAATGCTGGAAGGCGGCACGCTGAATTCGCTGATTTTCTGGGGTCCGCCGGGAACTGGAAAAACAACTTTGGCGGAAATAATTTCCGAGCAATCGGGCAGGAAGTTTTTCAAACTTTCCGCGGTTTCCAGCGGCGTGAAGGATGTTCGCGATGTCATCGAGGAAGCCAAAAAGCAGAACCTGTTTTCCGGGCAGTCGCCAATTTTATTCATCGATGAAATTCATCGGTTCAACAAATCTCAGCAAGATTCCCTGCTGCACGCCGTGGAAAAGGGCTGGATTGTGCTCATAGGTGCCACCACGGAAAACCCGAGTTTTGAGGTGGTATCCGCACTTTTGTCAAGGTCGCAGGTTTACATCCTTAAATCGCTTTCGTATGAAAATCTGGAAGAGGTGGCGGAAAAAGCGCTGGAAAAATTTAACCAAAATGAAAATTCGGCGTTTGTTTTAAGCGAAAAAGAAGCGCTGATCCAGGCTTCCGGCGGAGATGCACGGAAACTCATCAATTCCGTGGAACTGGTGCTGAATCAGTATAAAAATTCTAGCAAAAGGGAAATATCCAACGATGATGTGCTGGCGGTGCTGCAGGAAACGATGGCGCTGTACGACAAAAACGGCGAGATGCACTACGATATTATTTCGGCGTTCATAAAATCCATCCGCGGTTCCGATCCGAACGCTGCGGTGTACTGGCTGGCACGGATGATTGCTGGCGGCGAAGACATTAAATTTATTGCGAGGAGGCTGGTAATTCTGGCGGCGGAAGACATCGGGCTTGCCAATCCTGATGCTTTGGTAATGGCCAACTCCTGTTTTCAGGCGGTGAATGTAATCGGCAATCCGGAAGCACGAATCATCCTGAGCGAAACGGCGGTTTACCTTGCGGTTTCGCCGAAATCCAATTCCACCTATGCTGCGATAAACGAAGCTCTGGCGTTCGTGAAAAAAACGGGAAATCTGCCAGTGCCGCTGCACCTGAGAAATGCGCCAACCAAGCTGATGAAGGATCTAGACTACGGCAAAAATTACAAGTATGCCCACGCACACGAAGGCAATTTCGTGGAGCAAGAATTTTTGCCTGGCGAAATTTCCGGCACGAAATTCTATGAGCCTGGAAATAATTCTAAGGAACTGAAAATCAAAGAAATGCTGGAAAGGAAATGGAAAGGTAAGTATTGAGGATGAATAATTGATAAATGATGAGTGTTTTTTGAAAACACGATGACACAATATTTTTTAATCAGATAATTCGGTAAAACACTCTGACATAGAAAATTATAATGACTGATAAATATTCTGCTTAACCAAAAAACTCAGCCTTGTTTTTTACTTTGTAATTTTGCTTCGGCTATTAAATTAAAATGGACATCCTGAATCCGGAACAGCGGCGGAAAGCGATGCAAGGCAATAAAGCGACGGGCACCAAGATTGAAGTGCTGCTCGGTAAGGCAATGTGGGCGCAGGGCTTGCGGTACAGGAAGAATAACCGAAAAATAATCGGAACGCCAGACTTTACTTTTGCAAAATATAAAGTCGCGGTGTTTGCAGACGGGGATTTCTGGCACGGCAAAGATTGGGAAAAAAGGCGAAATAAAGTAGGTGCAAATGCCGGATTTTGGTACGATAAAATAGAGCGCAATATTGAGCGGGATTACAAGGTGACGAAGCAACTTTGCGAAAATGGATGGACGGTGCTGCGGTTTTGGGAAACGGAAATTCGGCAGGATGCTGATGAATGCGCACGAAAAGTAAAGGCCGCGATAGATTTGGCCAAAGAAAAAATAGCGGAAGAAAAACGGCTCTCCAAAATTTACCATAAAAAAATTTCCATACCGAACGAATGTGAGAAAAATGTGGTGCAGGAATTTCTCTCCACGGAAACTGAATTAAAGAAACGAGCCCTGAAAAAGAAGGCGGCGAAAAAAATGAAAACGCTGCTGCAGTACAAATATCCGGAAGAAAACATCACGATGGCTGTGGCGGAAGATGTGCTGAAATATGCGGTGCGAAAGGAAAAGTAGGCTATCTTTGCAAAAAATCTGCTATGAAATTTTTTATCGATACGGCAAATCTTGAGCAAATCCATGAAGCGCAGGAACTGGGAATCTTGGACGGCGTAACCACCAACCCAAGCCTGATGGCAAAGGAAGGCATCCAGGGTAAGGCCGCCATTCTGCAGCGTTACAAAGATATTTGCGAAATTGTGGATGGCGATATTTCTGCCGAAGTGCTCTCCTTAGATTTCGATGGAATGGTGCGTGAAGGCGAGGAACTTGCCGCGCTTCACAAGAACATTGTGGTGAAAATCCCAATGGTGAAGGACGGCATTAAGGCTCTGAAATATTTTTCGGACAAAGGCATCCGCACGAATTGCACCCTGATTTTTTCGCCCGGGCAGGCACTGCTTGCCGCAAAAGCTGGTGCCACCTATGTTTCGCCGTTTATGGGTAGGCTGGATGATATTTCGGTGGACAGCCTGAAATTGATCGAAGACATCCGTCTGATTTTCGATAATTATTATTTCGAAACCGAAATTCTGGCGGCGTCCATCAGAAACCCGATGCACATCATCCACTGTGCGAAAATCGGTGCAGATGTGATTACATCGCCGCTGCAATCGATATTGGCACTTCTTGCGCATCCGCTTACAGACAACGGCTTGGCAACTTTCGTGGCAGATTCCAAGAAGCTGGATTTTTAGCGAAAATCACTTCCGTACCAACGAAGCCAGATACTGGAAATTCCCGTCTTCCAAAATGATTTCGGGTTTCCAGCCGCATTTTTCGGCAATGTGGCTCATCATTTTTTTATCGATATAAAGCCAACTGAACCAACCGGTAAACCGCGCGGCATATTCGTAGCGCACTGATGCCTGGCCATAATAATGCGTGGGAAGCGGCGCCGTTTCGTACATATAAAGGATATCGCAAGAATCAAAGAGGATTTTTCCGCCGCGTTCCAGCAGGCTTTCCGCTTTTTGCAGAAATTTGCGGAAACCTTCTAAATCACCGCAAATTCCGATGCCGTTCATCAGCAATAATATGGTGCCAAATTTTTCGGTGGGATTGAAGCGGAAGAAATCTTCGCAAATCACATTTTGAACGCCACGCCTTCTCATCACTTCGCAAGAATTCGGTGAAATTTCCAATGCTGATACATCTACAGAATTTTCCTGCAAATGTAGAGCGTGCGAGCCTGCACCTGCACCCACATCCAATACTTTCCCGCTGCAAAATTCCAGCGCCTTCTGCTCTATTTCAGGCATTTCATCGAACTTGCGGAAATAGATTTCCACCGGCATTTCCGTAGGCACGCCAAATTTATCGTGTACGAAAAGTTCGGATTGCAAATTATTTTCGTAAAAATCTCTGATGGCAATTCCTGGGAGATCGGTTTTCATAAATGATAGCTGATAAATGATAAGTTGCCAATATTTGATTCGGAGGGAATGTTCTCAGATCAATTATCACTTATCAATTATAAAGTGCAAAGATAATGCGTAATTTTGCAAGTCTTACTCACACAATGGCAGCACTGAAAGCAATCGATATAAAAAAGGAAATCTTCGTAAAGAATGCGCACCTTAACAACCTGAAACACATAGATGTACGCATCCCGAAGAACAAATTAATCGTGATAACAGGCGTTTCCGGTTCGGGAAAATCTTCCCTGGCTTTCGATACCATCTACGCCGAAGGCCAGCGCAGATATGTGGAAAGCCTGAGCTCTTATGCACGGCAGTTTTTGGGCAAGCTGGAAAAACCGAAGGTGGATGATATCAAAGGCCTGGCACCGTCCATCGCCATTCAGCAGAAGGTCATCTCTTCCAATCCGCGCTCTACGGTGGGCACTTCCACGGAAATTTACGATTACCTGAAACTGCTTTTCGCGAGGATTGGGCGGACTTTCTCGCCAATTTCCGGTGAAGAGGTTCGGAAGGATTCTGTGAGCGATGTGATTGATTTCATCAAAAAATCAAAAGCTGAAAATTTCCTATTGAGAGCGCCGCTGAACTACGATGCCAAAGATTTTAAAACGACGCTGAACTCGCTGAAAGTTTCCGGATTTACGCGGCTGGAAATCGGCGGAAACATTGCGGGAATTGAGGATCTGGAAAGTTTCGGCTTCGTTCCTGAGGCTGGGATGGAAATCCATTTGGTGATTGACCGGTTTTCTTTCGAGGAGGATGAGAATTTCCTGCAAAGGCTTGCCGATTCCATTCAAATGGCCTTCTACGAAGGCAGAGGCATTCTCTCACTGAAAAATGCGGAAAGCGGAAAAGTAACGGAATTTTCCAACAAATTTGAGCGCGACGGAATGGAATTTCTTGAGCCGAATGTTCATTTTTTCTCGTTCAACAATCCGTACGGTGCGTGCCCAACCTGCGAAGGCTACGGCAAAGTGATAGGCATAGACGAAGATCTGGTAATCCCAAACAAAAACCTCTCGGTGTATGAAGATGCGGTGGCTGCGTGGCGCGGCGAAACAATGAGTGAATGGAAAAGGGCGTTCATCCGAAAGGCCAAGGACTTCCCTATCCACAAGCCTTACCACGAATTATCGAAAGAGCAGAAACAGTTTCTTTGGCGAGGCGATAATTCAAGGAACTTCCCTTCGGTGAACAGTTTCTTCAAAATGCTGGAAGAAAATTTGTATAAAATTCAATACAGGGTGATGCTTTCGCGCTACCGCGGAAAAACGCAATGCCCTGATTGTGAAGGCCTTAGGCTGCGCAAAGAAACTGAATGGGTAAAAGTGGACGGGCACAACATCCAAAGCCTGATAGAACTGCCGCTGGATGAGCTTCAGCCAGTCATCCAAAATTTAAAACTTACCAAGCACGAAAGCGAGATCGCGAAAAGGCTGCTCTACGAAATCACCACACGACTTGATTTCATGCTGAAGGTTGGGCTGGGCTACCTCACTTTGAACCGCACTTCCAACACGCTTTCCGGCGGAGAATCTCAGCGCATCAACCTTGCCACTTCGCTCGGAAGTTCGCTGGTAGGATCCATCTACATTTTGGATGAGCCATCGATTGGGCTGCATTCCCGCGATACCGAAAATCTAATTTCCGTGCTGAAAAACCTGCGGGATTTGGGCAATACGGTGATTGTGGTGGAGCACGATGAAGATGTGATGCGTGCTGCAGATTACATTATAGACATCGGTCCGGAAGCCGGATATTTAGGCGGGGAACTCGTTTTTTCCGGAAATTTTTCTGAACTGAAAAAAGCGGACACGCTCACTTCGAAATATCTGAACGGCGAGCTGGAAATAGAGGTGCCGAAAAAGCGACGGAAACCGAAAGATTTTATCAAAATAAAAGGCGCACGGCAAAACAACCTGAAGAATGTGGGCGTGGAAATTCCGCTGCAGGTTTTTACCGTGGTAAGCGGCGTTTCAGGTTCAGGAAAATCTACGCTGATTCGGGAGGTGCTCACTAATGCCGTGAAAATTCAGCTGGGATTAGGCGGCAAGAAAACGGATTATGATTCGGTGGAATTCCCGAAAAACCTGGTGAAAAACCTGGAGGTTATCGACCAAAATCCAATCGGGAAATCTTCGCGTTCCAACCCGGTGACTTACCTGAAGGCCTATGATGAAATTCGGGACCTTTTCGCAAAGCAGAAATCGGCGAAATTTCTGGGACTGAAGGCGAAGCATTTCTCTTTCAATGTAGACGGCGGGCGGTGCGACGAGTGCAAAGGCGAAGGCGTAATAACCGTGCCGATGCAGTTTATGGCGGATATTGAGCTGGAATGCGAAAGCTGCAAGGGCACGAGATTTAAAAGCGAAATTCTGGAGGTGAAGCTGGACGGGAAAAACATCGCCGAAATTTTGGATATGACGGTGAACGAAGCGCTAGAATTTTTCGCGGATTTGCAGGAAGAAAAAATCGTGACGAAGCTGAGACCGCTGCAGGAAGTTGGGCTAGGCTACCTGAAATTAGGGCAAAGTTCCAGCACGCTTTCTGGCGGCGAAGCGCAGCGCGTAAAGCTGGCATCCTTCCTCGTGAAAGGCGTAACGACGGAGAAGACGCTGTTTATTTTCGACGAGCCTTCTACCGGGCTGCATTTTCACGACATTAAGAAACTGCTGAAATCTCTGCAGGCTCTGGTGGATTTAGGGCATTCCGTGGTTGTGATTGAGCATCATCCGGACATTATTAAGACGGCAGATTTTGTGATTGACATAGGGCCTGAAGCTGGAAAGCACGGCGGCGAAATTGTTTTCCAGGGAACGCCGGAAGATTTGGCGAAGGATAAAAAATCTCTGACGGCGAAATATATTTATGAGAAATTGAAGGATTAAATGATTGGAAATCAGATTGTTGCAAATCTGTACAAGAATTTCTTAATTTCTCATTTTTTTAATCATTTAATGTAAAAGCCTGATAATCAGTTATTAACAAATTTTTGTGGAAAACCTGTGAAACTTAACATTCAGTTTATATTGGATTGGAAATTTATATCTACCTTTACGATGTAAATTTGAGAAGGTGAAAGCCATTCCGATCTCTGAGTTTGAAACAGCGTTTAAATTTAGCATAAAAATTTAAGGGAAGCATCGTCGGCTTCCCTTTTTTCGTGGGGTGTTTAACTTTTAAAAAATGAGATGTTCTTATCTACCGAATCCGCCTGAATGGGCGGATTCTGGTTTTGTATAGAAACAAATTTGAGAGCAGGATTTCACCACTGAGACACAGAGTTTGTTTTTTAATCCTCGTAATAAGAACACTGCAAATGACTTCTGTAATTTTTATTTCACCACTGATACACAGAGTTTGTTTTTTTAATGCTCGTAAAAACACTGAGAACACGGCGATTAACTCCTAAAATTTTTTCAACACAGAGACATAGGTTATTTTAAAACTCAACCTTAATCTTAATCTTAACCTTAATCTCAACCTCATTCCAAGCCTTTACCTAAAACTTCTTATTTTTGCATTTCTATGAAAAAAATTCAGGAAATCCTTGTCTCTACAAGAACGATGGCGGTGCTTCTGGTGGTATACGCCGTAGCAATGGCGGTGGCCACCTTTATCGAAAACGATTACGGTACGCCCACTGCAAAAGCGCTCATCTACGAAGCCAAATGGTTCGAAATTCTAATGCTGCTGCTCATCCTGAATTTCCTGGGCAACATCGGCCGCTACCAACTTTGGCGGCGCGAAAAATGGCCTGTACTTGCCTTCCACCTTTCCTTCATACTGATATTTCTTGGCGGTGCCATTACCCGATACATCAGTTACGAAGGCATTATGCACATTCGTGAAGGAGAAACCTCTAACGAAATCATCACCGATAAACATTTCTTCAAAATACAGGTGGAAGAGAAAGGCGATGTGCTGAATTACAAGGAATTACACTACATAATGTCGCCGCTTCATCACAACTTCAAGGCGAAATACAATTTCCACGATAAAAAGATTTCCGTAAAGACGCTGGATTATGTTCAGCGGAAAAAGGACAGCTTGCTGGCGGATAAGGATGGCATTGAATACCTGCACTTCGTGATTGCCGGCGAAAACGGCCGCGAAAATCATTACATCCGTAGTGGCGAAAGCCAAAGCGTGAACGGAATGCTCATCGCATACAACAGGCCGATTGACGGTGCGGTGGAATTCCGGAAGGACGGCGAAAACCTGATGATAAAAACGCCGCAGGATGCACAATATATGGTAATGGCCACGCAAACTGAAGGTGCCACGAAGAAAGACGAATACCAGCCTTTGATGCTGCGAAGCCTCTACACCATAGGAGATTTGAGAATTGTGGTGCCGGAAGGCCTAAAGACCGGAACCGTGAAAGCCTTTGAAGGCGATAAGGTAAAAGACGCAAACCTGCCCGACCAACTGACGGTGGAAGTGAGCGGCCCGAAAAGCAAGCAAATCGTAAACCTTCCTGTGGAAAAGGGCAACCCAAATCTGTTCAAACAAATCAACCTGGATGGGATGAATGTGATGCTGGGCTTCGGGCCGAAAGTTTACCACACACCATTTGCCATAAAGCTTGACGATTTCGTGATGGAAACCTACCCTGGCAGCAATTCGCCGAGCGCCTTTGAAAGCCACATCAAAGTCATTGACGAAGGCAAGGAAATGCCGTACAAAGTCTATATGAACAATGTGCTGGATTACAAGGGCTACCGCTTCTTTCAGGCGAGCTTTGACAGCGACAGGAGAGGCACGGTACTTTCCGTAAACCACGATTACTGGGGCACCCTGATCACCTACATTGGCTACGCCGTTTTATTTATTTCGATGTTTTTAATTTTCTTCTGGAAAGGCACGCAATTCTGGAAGCTGAACAAGGCGCTGAAAGACATCAGCCGGAAAAAAGCAACCGTAGCACTGGCTTTGCTGATGAGCATCCAGCTTTCTGCACAAAAAATTGAAACGCACGGCACCGATGATGGCAGCGGCACATCCCGCATCGCAGAACGCGAACACACGCACACCGCACCTGCAAATACTGCCCCACCACTGACGAAGCTGCGCACTATTTCTGCGGATGAAATTATACAGTCAGTGAGAATTCCGAAAGAACATGCGGACAAATTTGGCTACCTGCTCGTTCAAAATATTGAAGGGAGAATCGTCCCTATCAACACACAGGCAATTGATGTCCTGAGAAAACTTTACAAAAAAGATAATTTTAAAGGTACGAATGGAAAAAAATTAACCCCCGAGCAGTGGTTCCTTTCTATAAATACAGACACGCCGAGCTGGACGATGGTGCCGATGATAAAAGTGGGCTCTAAAGGCGGCGAGGAACTGAGGAGAAAAACCCGCGCCAATGAGGAGGGCTACACCTCGCTTATGAACCTCTTCCCTACCGATGCGGAAGGGAATCTGCGCTATGTTTTGGAAGATGATTACAACGCTGCTTTCCAAAAAAAGATGGCGGAGCAGAGCAATTATGACAAGGAAGTAATTGCGCTAAATGAGCGTGTGCAGATTTTCAATGAATTTTTCAGCGGACAGCTAATGCGAATAGTTCCTGTGAAAAACGATCCCAACCATCGCTGGAACTCCTGGCTGGATGAGAAATTCGAGCCAGATATGGAATCCCAGCAAATTATGGGGCCGTATTTTGCTGAGATTCTTGAGGCGCAGAAAAGCGGCAGCTGGCAGCAGGCGGACATTGAATTAAAAAAACTCTCTGACTATCAGCAGAAATGGGGGAAAAATGTGGTACCGGCAAAATCCAAGGTGGATTTGGAAGTTTTCCTGAACAAGGTGAACATTAATTTTAAACTGCTGATTTTCTATACCATTGTTGCAATTCTTTTGGTAGTGCTTGGTTTTGTGGAATTATTCCACCCGTCGAAAATTTTGGATAAGGCGATTAAAACCATCATCATCGTAGGCTGCGTAGGCTATGTGCTGCAGTTTCTGGGGCTGATCGCACGGTGGTATATTTCCGGGCACGCACCTTGGTCGAACGGTTACGAAGCCATCATCTTCATTTCGTGGGTTGGCATCACGGCAGGCCTGGTGCTTTACCGAAATTCCAACGCGCTAATTCCTGCGGCAGGATTTTTGGTAGCGGTAATTATGATGGGCTTTGCGCACGGTGGCTCCGCTCTGGATCCGCAAATTACGCCGCTTGTTCCGGTGCTGAAATCGTACTGGCTTATCATCCATGTGGCGATAATCACGGCAAGTTACGGTTTCTTTGGGCTATCCTTTGTGATTGCCATTATTTCCCTGATTTTCTACATTTTAGCAGATAAAAATCTTTACAAAAAACACCATAGCACCACGATCCGCGAGCTGACGATAGTTTCGGAAATGTCCCTAACCATCGGGCTTTACGCACTTACCGTTGGTACTTTTCTCGGCGGAATCTGGGCAAATGAATCTTGGGGAAGGTATTGGTCTTGGGACCCTAAAGAAACCTGGGCTTTTATCTCCGTGATGGTTTACGCCTTCGTCCTGCATATGAGGTTGGTGCCCGGTTTGCGCGGCAGGTGGGCGTTCCATGTAGCCTCAATGGTCGCGATTTCCTCAATCATTATGACTTATTTTGGGGTAAATTATTATCTCTCAGGGCTGCATTCCTATGCCAAAGGCGATCCAGTGCCCGTGCCGCTCTGGGTATATCTTGGCATTGCCGGGATGATTTTGGTCACCATTTTTTCAGGGTTAAAATTCAGAAGATTGAATAACAAATAATATTTGCCCTGATCTGAATATGAAGCACATCATCATTCCTGAATCCTACAGGAGCGACACCGATCTTTACCGCACTCAGCATCTTATCAAGCTGATTAAGGATTTTTTTCAGATTAATCTCGCCCACAATCTTAATCTAAAGAGGGTGAGTGCGCCGCTCTTCGTGGCGTCGGATTTAGGTTTAAATGACAATCTTAGCGGAAATGAGCAGCCTGTAAATTTCACACTGCCTAATGCCGGAGAACAGTCGCTGGAGATTGTTCACTCCCTAGCAAAATGGAAGCGTGCCGCCCTGAAGCGCTATAATTTTCAACCGTACGAAGGGCTTTATACCGATATGAATGCCATACGCCGCTGCGAAATTCCGGACAATACCCATTCTTTTTATGTGGATCAATGGGATTGGGAAAAGATCATCCTGCCAGGTGACCGCAATTTGGATTTTCTTAAAAACACGGTGGACGCAATTTTCCGCACACTGAAAGCATTGGATGAATACCTGAACCATTTTGTGCCTGGGCGGAGAAAACTGCTTGATGACGAGATTTACTTCATCACGAGTGAGGAACTACTTCAGGAATACCCCAACCTTAGTCCCGAAAAGCGAGAGCGGGAAATTACAAAAGAAAAAAAGGCTGTATTCCTGATGCAGATCGGCGCACCGCTCAGCCACGGAGAGCCGCACGGCAGCCGCGCCCCAGACTACGACGATTGGCTACTGAACGGAGACATTCTAGTATACAACCCCGTGCTGGACGATGTGCTGGAGCTTTCTTCTATGGGCATACGCGTAGACGGAGATTCTTTGAGCTATCAGCTGAAAGCAGGCGGAAACGAAGAACGAAAGAAACTGCCTTTCCACAGGGAACTCCTCCAAGGATCATTGCCGCAGACTATCGGAGGCGGTATCGGGCAATCCCGGCTGTGTATGTTTTTCCTTCAGAAGGCGCACATCGGCGAAGTGCAGGCATCCTACTGGCCTGAGGAAATGCGCGAATATCTGGAAAAAAAGGGAATCTTGCTGCTTTAAAACCGGACACCGAGTTTTTTCAGTTCTGATTCCAGGTCCGTTTCAGGTTTAATGTGAACGGTAAGGAATCCCAAGGCTTTTGCGGCAGCTATATTGGCTTCGTTATCATCGATGAACACCGATTCTGCCGCGGAAATATTGTAGCGGCTTAAAAGCAACTCCCAAATTTTGGGGTCGGGCTTTATCAGTTTTTCATCACCGGAAACCACGATTTTCCCGTCAAAAATTTTGAAAAAATCATAATTTTCAAGGGCGTACGGAAAAGTCTCGTTCGACCAATTTGTCAACCCAAATAACTGATAATCAGTATGTTCCAATTTTCTAAGGACTTCCACATTCTGCGGAATATCGGCTCTCAGCATCGTAGTCCAGTTATCATAATATGCCCGAATTTCCGCTTCCCAATCAGGATGCTGCGCCACCAGAAATTCCGTGCCGTCCTTCAGCGTTCGGCCTCTATCCTGCTCTGCATTCCATTCATTATGAGCAACTTGCGTAAGGAAGTATTCCATTTTTTCATCATCATTAAAATGCGTCCGAAAATAATACCGCGGATTCCAATCCATAAGAACGCCGCCAAAATCGAAGATGATGTTTTTAATTGCCATAATTTCGTTTTCAGCAAAAATAAAAAAACCTTCCGTTTCCGGAAGGCTGAGTTTTACTCGAAAGGCTGATGCCGTATCGCATCCAGATCTTTCACCTGGTACGGAATATTTTGCAGGATGTATTCCATTGCTTCCAGCCTCGCCTTTCCTTTTCTGTTGGCTTTCAGCACTTTCCACGGCGCAATTTTTGTGCTCGTCTGCTCAAACATCCGCTCTTTATACTCGGTATATTTGTCCCAAAGTTCCAGCGCATTTCTGTCCACATCGCTGTACTTCCACTTTTTCAGCGGGCTGTCGATGATTTCCGTAAAACGCTGCTCCTGCTCTTCCTTGGAAATCGAAAAATAAAGTTTCAGGATGTAAATTCCTGAGCCGATGAGCATAGCCTCGAAATCATTCACCTGAGCCATAAAGGTTTCGTACTCTTCCTGCGTGCAGAAGCCGTTCACAGGCTCTACCACGGCACGGTTGTACCAGCTTCGGTCGAAAAATACAATTTCTCCAGCCTTTGGCAGTTGGTTGATGTACCGCTGAAAATACCACTGCCCCTGTTCTACCTCGTCCGGCTTTGGCAGCGCTACGGTGCGGTGCTGCCTTGGGTTCAGGTTTTCGGTAATTCTTCGGATGGCCCCGCCCTTTCCCGCGGCATCGCGGCCTTCAAAGATGATGACTACTTTCTGCTGATTTTCCACCACCCAGTTCAGCAACTTTATCATTTCTTCCTGAAGCCGGCTGAGCCGTTTCTCATATTTTACGAAGCGTACGGCTTTCTCAGCATCTGGCTGGTCATTTTGTAATAATGCATAAAGCCCCTTTTTAGAATTTAATATCTGAAATTGTTCCTCTGTAATGTTCATAATCGTTTGATAATCAGTTAGAAATCAATCTGCTGCACAGTTCTGAAATAGCGCTGGACCACATTTGGATCGGGGTTTACATTTATAGGGCTCTCCACCTTGCCTTCGTAAGGGAAGAGTGATAATACATAGCGGATTGCCTCAAGGCGTGCACGCAGTTTGTCATCGGATTTCACGATAACCCACGGTGAAAATGCATTGTGCGTCCTGCTGAACATTTGGTCTTTGTAATAGGTGAAAGTGTCCCAAAGTTCCTGCCCTTTTTCGTCCACCGGGCTATATTTCCAGCGTTTCAGCGGGTTTTTCAGCCTTCGGTTAAAACGGTAAAGCTGCTGGTCTTTCGACACCGAAAACCAGAATTTGATGATCGTGGTTCCAGATTCGTACAGCATATGCTCAAATTCCGGAACCTGCACCATAAAGCTCTCGTATTGCTGCGGCGTGCAGAAGCCCATCACAGGCTCTACCACGGCACGGTTGTACCAGCTTCTGTCGAAAAACACGATTTCGCCTTCGTTCGGCAGTTCCTTGATGTAGCGGCTAAAGTACCACTGCCCGCGCTCCACATCGGTCGGCTTGTTCAGCGCCACCAAACGCATTTGCCGCGGATTCAGGTGCTCCATAAACCGCTTGATTGTGCCGCCTTTTCCGGAGGCATCCCTCCCTTCAAAAATTATCGCGATTTTCCGCTTGTTTTCCGCCGCCCATTTTTGGAAATTCACCAGCTGAGCCTGCAGCAGCCTCAGTTCTTCCTCGTAGCGCACCTTTTCCAGGACTTCCCCGTAGGTGGGCTCGTTGCTGTGCATTTCCAGGAGATTTAGCAGATCCTGCCTATTCTGCACTTTTTTTAGTTCATTAAAATCTATCATACATTCAAAAAAATCAATGTATAAATTTACGGAATCGCTGGCAGGAAATCAAATCCTGTATTATGATTTATCGCAAGTTTAGGGCGAAACCTTTATAGACTCAGCCAGGTTTTAAAGGCTTCTATTGCGGCAGAGTTTGGCAGGCGCTGAAGTTCGTGGGAAGAATGTATGTCCCAAAGCCCGCTTTTGTGCCAGCGCTCCGTAAAATCCCAATCGGGCCGGTCTATCGCCGGGTAAATACAGCAGCCGTAGAGTGGGATGTTCTTTTCTAATATTTTTCCACACTCTCTGCCTATCATCTCCAGCCAGTTGGGCCTGTGCTCTCCGGGGTGGCTTGTTTCGGAGATGATCACCGGGCGTCTGTATCTTGCGAACACTTCTTCTGTCAGCCTGCTCAGAGGTTTCCAGCGCGGATCGGGCGGCACCTCTCCCCAAGGTATAAATTCGTGAGTTTCCAGCACCCATTGATTATCGTAATAAAAATTTAAGCCGATGATATCAAGGTATTCCGGCTTCCCCCTTAGTTCCGGGCAGATATTTCCGGAGAGGATTTCCAGTACCTGAAACTGTTCGTTATTTACCCGCACAGCATTCATCGTACTTTCTAAACTCTCCGGGGATGCCGGCAGGATGCTTATGAGCGGCTCTGTACTCAGGATCCTTACCCCGGGGTCTACATCCTTCATCATTTCCACCCCTTCGATATAGGCTTTCATCAGATGATATTTCACCTCCCACCCCTGCCCTATGCAGTACGGAGAGGTGCCGCGTACATCTCCGCCCAGCCACGAGAGGAAACTCACTTCATTGATTGGTGTGATGACGAGCTCTCCCTCCGGTTTTTTCTTTCGGTAAAATTCCGCGAATGCCCTGCAGAGATGGGCAAATCTTCTTGCAAACATCGGGTGTAGCGGGGTAAGATCATCAGGGAAGCCAAAGTGGCAAATGTCCCAAACAACCTGGATACCGTGCGCATCTGCATTCTCCATTACCTCCTCTGCCCAGGAAAATTCATACTTGTAAGGCTGAGGTTCTGCACGCGTCCAGCGAATGCCTTCGCGAACGCACCCTATACCTAAAGAAGTGATATTTTGGTAATCAAGATTTAGAAAACGGTCGTGCCCCGTCATCTGGACCAAATCCACCCGATGCCCGAATGCGTTCAGCTGGTCCGTGCATTCAAAACCGGCCATCCGGAAGGATTGAAAAGGATTTTGCAAAGCCATTATTATTAGCAGCCAGGCTATTTTTCGGAAAGTTTTTTAAACAGCGCGAGCGACTGGGCTACTACCTGATCCATATTATAGTACCTGTATGTGCCCAGCCTTCCTGTGAAATAAATATTTGGCAGCTGATCGGCAAGTATTTTATACCTCCTGTAAAGTTCCTGGTTTTCTGCTCTCGGGATGGGATAGTATGGATCGCCCTCTGCTGTGGGGTATTCGTACACTATAGATGTGTGCGGGTGCTTTTGCCCTGTAAGGTGTTTAAATTCGGTAATCCTTGTGTACAGCTGGGTCATCGGGAAATTGACGGTGCCCACCTGCTGAAAATTTTCCTGCGGGAGGTTTTGAAATTCAAAGTGGATGGATCTGTAGGGAAGTTTACCAAACTTGTAGCCAAAATAGGCATCAATAGGGCCTGTATAGATTAAATTTTCAAATGGGATGATTTCCGCTATATCCTGGAAATCTGTATTGAGCATAATGTGGATATTTGGGTGATCCAGCATCTTCCTGAACATTTCTGTATAGCCGTGCAGCGGCATCGCTTGGTAGGTATCTGTAAAATATCTGCCATCAGCATTCGTGCGCGTAGGCACGCGTGCAGTAACAGAAGAATCCAGCTCGGAGGGATCCAGATCCCACTGCTTACGCGTGTAGCCACGGAAAAATTTTTCATACAACTCCTTTCCTACAGCGTTTACAACGACATCCTCCGAGGTGAGTATAGGCGCGCGTTTTTCCGCTTTAGCTTCCAAAAAAGCCTGCGCCTCTGCGCTGCTGAGATTTAAGCCAAACAGTTTGTTAATCGTGGTGAGATTAATGGGTATAGGTACCAGCTGCCCATCCACGCTGCCCAAGACGCGGTGCTCGTAAGGCCGCCACTTGGTAAATCTGCTTAAGTATAGGAAGACTTCCTTAGAATTGGTATGAAAGATATGAGGCCCGTATTTATGGATCAGGATGCCCTCTTCATTGTAATAATCATAAGCATTTCCGGCAATATGGTTTCTTTTTTCTGCTATTAAAATTCTTTTCCCCGTGGAAGCCAGCCGCTCAGCGAGTACTGCCCCGGCAAAGCCACAGCCGACAATTAAATAATCGTACATAAAATAATTTAGATGTTATCTATAAGCTCAGACATTTTTTGGAAAGTATCATCCCAGGAGCTGCCCCGCAGGAATTCGTCTACTTTATGTACCCATTCCTCCCGCTTATTATTTTTCAGTTCAAATTCTGCCGCAGCGATTAGCTCATCGGCACCCTCGGCTATGTGCACAAGCCGGTTTCTTCCATAGGGATTTACGACATCCTGTATGGGCGTGGAGATTACCGGGAGGCCCGCCGCTAGATATTCCGGAGTTTTTGTTGGGCTGATAAATTCCGTAGATTCATTCATTGCAAAAGGGATGAGCGCGATATCCCAGCCTGCGGCATAGATTGGCAGGTCCTGATAGGATTTTTGTCCGAGATAGTGGATGTTTGGCGCCTTGGGCAGTTCTTTCTCACTTATTTTGACAACCGGGCCGATGAGAACAAAGTGCCAATCGGGTCTTTTGTATGCCGCCTCCGATATAAGCTGGGAATCCAGGCGCTCGTCTATCACGCCGTAAAACCCCAGCCGAGGATGCGGAATTCTCCGCTGGTCTTCCGGCTCGTCGGTGATGGTTCGCGCCTGCTGAAAATGCTCCTTGTCTATGCTGCTGGGGAATGGGTGTATATTATGGTGGCGGTGCTTTTTAGCCTCATAAAGGGAATGCCCTCCCGTGAATACAACATCTGCTATGCGGAACAGCTCTTCTTCCAGCTCCTTTAGCTGGGGTGGCGCAAACCTGAATTTGGAGAGCTCGTCCATACTGTCATACACTGTAAACTGCGGCACAAGGTGCGAGGTGTATTCCACTGCCATCGGGGTATAGTACCAAATGCCGTAGCAGTCTATATGTCTTTCCGCTAAGAAATTATCCAATAAAGATGCTATGTTACCAGCATCAAAACCTTTATTTTCCGCATAAAATAGAGTAACTATTACCACCCCGTCCTTTTCCTCTGTTAAAACAGCCTCTCGCTCTGCGGGTTTTGGTTCCTCGAAATAATATACTTTATACTTAGAAGTAAACCGGCTTAGCAGATGCTGCGGTCTCTGATACACGAAATTCCAACCTAGGTGGCTGAAACAAAGTAAGGAAATCATATAAGTTTCGTGAGAAATGTGGAAATTAATTATTAAGCCTGCTGAAGTTTGCCCTTTTTAAAGAGCCCAAAAGGTAAAAATTATTATTATTTTCCACAAGTTTTATATGAGCGAGAAACTGCGGTGTGAAAAACCTTCGCTTTTTGCGTGGAGGTTGATTGGCTTTGCCAAATATAATAGCCTTCGAATGGCAAACTGTTAATAGCAATGAAAATTGTCCCACAAAATGAGCTTCGTAGAAGCGAACCGAAACCCGATTGTTTTCAGTGAAAATTTTATTTTAGCAAACGAAATTTTTGGGAAAATATGAAAGTAATCATTGAAGAAGCTGAAAGCGGTTTCTACGGTTTTGCGGAAGATGACAACATTGTGGATGCGCTTGTAACTTACGGTAGCACCGTCGAAGAATTTAAGGAAGATTTCAAAGAAGTTCTGGAAATAGTGATTCAGTCCAAAGAAAGGAATGGTGATTTGAAAGCCGCGGAATATTACAGAAACGCCGTTCCTGAATTTGTTTTTAAATAGAAACTTTACCAAAGATTTGAAACTTTACCAAAGTGCGATTTAAAAACTTCGCGTTTTTGCGTGGAAATTTATCAACACCCATCTCATCAATTTTCACTTATCAATCATTAATTATAAAAAATCTGCCAATTTGTCAGAAGATTTTGCTTGGTATTATTTTCGTAATTTGGGATAGCGTCGAAACGATAGATCGGCAAAGTGTTTTAAACAAAATTTAAAAAACAAAAAATCCTAAATATTATGAGCAAAATAATCGGAATTGACCTGGGTACTACGAACTCGTGCGTTTCCGTAATGGAAGGCAAAGACCCTGTAGTAATCCCAAATGCGGAAGGCAAGAGAACTACGCCTTCCATCGTGGCTTTCACGGCGGATGGTGAGAGAAAAGTGGGCGACCCTGCGAAAAGACAGGCGGTAACCAACCCGAAAAACACCATCTATTCCATAAAGAGATTTATGGGCTCGGCGTTCAACCAAAACGAAGCGGACAAGGTGCCGTACGAAGTGAAAAAAGGTGCGAACGATACCGTGAAGGTGAAAGTTGACGACAGGGAATATACGCCGCAGGAAATTTCTGCGATGATCCTGCAGAAAATGAAAAAAACGGCGGAAGATTTCCTTGGGCAGGAAGTGAGCAGAGCGGTAATTACCGTGCCGGCCTACTTTAACGACAGCCAGAGACAGGCAACGAAGGAAGCGGGCGAAATCGCTGGTCTTACAGTAGAAAGAATCATCAACGAACCTACTGCTGCAGCGCTGGCCTACGGCCTCGACAAAAATAATAAAGACCAGAAAATCGCGGTGTACGACCTTGGTGGAGGTACTTTCGATATTTCCATCCTGGATTTGGGAGACGGCGTTTTCGAAGTGCTTTCCACGAATGGTGATACGCATCTTGGCGGTGATGATTTTGACGATGTTATCATCAACTGGCTTGCCGGCGAATTCCAAACCGAAGAAGGCGTGGATCTGAAGCAGGATGCCATAGCGCTACAGAGGCTGAAAGAAGCGGCGGAGAAAGCGAAAATCGAGCTTTCGGCTTCCACGCAAACGGAAATTAATCTGCCATACATCACGGCTACAGCTTCTGGGCCGAAGCACCTTGTGAAAACTTTGACGAGGGCGAAATTCGAGCAGCTTTCCGCTGAATTGGTGCGCCGCTCTATGGAGCCTTGCAAGAAAGCCTTGGAAGATGCAGGCCTGAAAACTTCTGACATCGATGAAGTGATTTTGGTGGGTGGTTCTACAAGAATCCCAATCATCCAAGAAGAAGTGGAGAAATTCTTCGGCAAAAAACCTTCAAAAGGCGTAAACCCTGATGAAGTAGTGGCCATAGGTGCTGCAATTCAGGGCGGCGTATTGACGGGCGATGTGAAGGATGTGCTTCTGCTGGATGTAACGCCGCTTTCTCTCGGCATCGAAACTATGGGCTCAGTGTTCACGAAACTCATCGAAGCGAACACCACCATCCCTACCAAAAAATCGGAAGTATTCTCCACAGCCAGCGACAATCAGCCAGCGGTAAGCATCCGTGTTGGCCAGGGTGAAAGGCCGATGTTCAACGATAATAAGGAAATCGGCAGATTTGATTTGACGGATATTCCGCCTGCACCAAGAGGTGTACCGCAAATTGAGGTAACTTTTGATATCGATGCAAACGGTATCCTTTCCGTTTCGGCGAAAGATAAGGGCACCGGTAAAGAGCAATCCATCAAAATTCAGGCTTCCTCCGGACTTTCCGATGATGAAATCGAAAGAATGAAGCGGGAGGCTCAGGAAAACTCTGCTGCCGATGCGAAGCGCAAAGAGGAAGCGGAAGTTTTCAACAAAGCGGACGGCCTGATTTTCCAGACGGAGAAGCAGCTGAAGGAATTTGGCGACAAGCTTTCCGCGGATAAAAAATCTGCGATTGAAACTGCGGTTGCCGATTTGAAAACGGCCTTCGAAGCGAAGAATATGGACGATGTAAAAGCCAAAACCGAAGCGCTGGATGCAGCGTGGATGGCAGCATCTGAGGAGCTGTACGCTGCAGGTCAGCAGGCACAGGGCGCACCGGATATGAACGATATGGGCGGAAACCAAAACCCGAACAACGGCGGTGCAGATGATGTACAGGATGCTGATTTCGAGGAGGTCAAGTAGGGAAAGTAACAAACGATAATTATTAATTACTAAATCGCTGTAAACTATTTGTTTACGGCGATTTTTAATTTTAATTTATTTTAAATAATTGTCGATTTTAATCGATTTTTATCATATATTTGTATCATATTTGTACCGCGCCTTATTTGGATACAATGTGCGTCTTATGCGCCTTATTTTATTTTCAGTTGAAAAGTAACACAAAAATTCAGGGAAAATTATCATAATGGGATTTAGCAAATTAAAGATACCGAGAGTATGCGAACAATGTTCGAAACCATTTGAAGCTAAGACAGTTACTACTCGTTTTTGTTCTTCTTCTTGTGCTAATAAAGCAGGGAAAGAACGGAAGAGACAGGAGAAAATTCAAAAAGAAACCGAAGGTTTACTTCAGAAATATTCTAACAAGATTGCGGAAACTCAAACTCGTGAATTTATTTCTGTTTCCGAAGCAACGGTAATGTTTGGAATTTCAAAAGATACTATTCACAGAATGATTAAAAGAGGACTGATTACAGGACAAAATCTTGGAATAAGATTAACCCGCGTAAAAAGGTCAGATTTGGAAGCACTATTTACGGCTGTAAAAATCCCCGTCGAGCAAAAGAGAGAAAAACCCAAATTTGAAGTTGGCGAATGCTATACAATTTCGGAAATCTGCGCGAAATTTTATGCGGATCCGGTCACTGTTAATAACGCAATTAAGCGATATAAGATTCCTAAGAAAAAAGTTGGAAGTTTTGTGTATGTTCCTAAGAGTTTAATTGATGAAATTTTTGCTGGAAAATGAAAGAACTGCTTAAAACAAAAGTCACGGTTCGGCTTCGGAAATCCGAACACCGCAAGGAATGGTATATTTATCTTGAAAGTTATCCAGTGAGTGTTCCGGGAAAGAAGAATCTACAGAGAATCCGGGAATATTTGAACCGCAGTGTTACGACGGTTGAATTTGACAAGAATAGACCTGCGCGAACAAAGGAAGATTCGGTATCCTATAAACCCAAAAGGGATGACAATGGAATAATCGTCTGCAAAAGCGAAGCTGACCGTGAAACTATGATCTACGCCGATTCGGTGCGTAAGTTACGGCAGAAAGAATTTGATAATGTGGATCTCTACAGCGAACTGGATAAATTTCAGGCAGAACAAAAAGAAAAATCGGAGGAGAATTTCATTAAATACTTCGAGGGCTTAATTAATAAACGTCATAAAAACAGTTCAGAATCTATCCGAATTAACTGGGAGCGAGCAGTTTATTTTTTGAAAGAATATACGGGAGAAATGGTTCCATTTTCCAAAATTGATTTAAAGTTTTGCGAGAATTTTAAGAATTATCTTCTTAGTGCACCCAGAGGCGGAAATAAAGAAGGCACGCTTTCCAAAAATAGCGCAAGTACTTATTTTTCGATTTTCAAAGCAGCGTTAAAGCAGGCATTTATAGACGGTTACTTTTTATCGGAGATTTCTGCAAAAATTAAAGGAATTGCAGATGAAGAATCACGCAGAGAATATCTGACGATAGAGGAACTTAACAAATTGGCTTCCACAACTTGCGAGAATGATGTGATGAAACGCGCGGCATTATTTTCGGCTTTGACCGGACTTCGCTTATCCGATATTCAAAAACTGAAATGGAAAGAAATAAGTGTTGAGAGTGGTTTGCCAAAAATTCATTTTACCCAGCAAAAAACGAAAGGTGTGGATATATGCCTATTTCGGAGCAGGCGTTGGAACTTTGCGGAGAAAATGGCGAACCAAATGATTTTGTTTTTGAAGGACTTCCAAATTCCGCGTGGATCTCCCGACCGCTGAAAAAATGGATTGAAAGTGCCGGAATTACCAAGAAAATAACCTTCCACAATTTCCGACATACTTTTGCTACACTGCAACTTGCGAACGGAACGGACATTTATACTGTAAGCAAAATGCTCGGCCATACCAATGTAAAAACAACACAAGTATATGCGAAAGTGGTGGATGAATCCAAAAACAAGGCGGCAAACGCAATTAAGCTTAAACTAAGTCTCACGACTAAATAATTCATGAATGTCAAATTTTTTGAAAATGTCCTGAAGTACGGATCTGTATTGGTCTGCTGCGTGATCGTTGGCATCTTTTCCAGAATAATTTATCTGAATACTGGCGGTGACGTTTATACTGGCAATGCGATTATGTAGACGGTTATTGCGGGTTTATTTATACTTTATTCCGGGATTATGATTTTTCTTCATGAAGTTTCAACTACGGTTACAAAAAAGAAAAGCAGGAAAGAATTTGTAAAAACTGACAATAAACCTTCAGAACCAGTTTTTAATTCAGATCCAATAGATATCAACCGTTCTGTAGAAACATTAAAACTGCCTTCTAATGAACCTGATTTTAATATCCAAGAAATCCGCAATTTGAAAACACAGACACTTTCAAAGATTGCGGAAGAAAAGAAAATTATCGCGATAAATTATACCCGTGAGGAATTTGCACTGCATATCTCGGATGAAGATTTAGACCGCCTTTGCGAATCGGTTTCGATTTATGCAGAAAATGTTGATTTTGAGAATCTGAAATCGGTATCGGTTCGGGGATTGGTAAATCTTGATTTATTTCATTTTGGCTGGAATCTTTGGAACCATTTCCGGAATCGAGATCAAAAAGAAACGGCAGTATTTCTGAAAACGGTTTTTGCAGAATCATTAAGTTATATCGAGGAAGAAAGTATAAAAAAACACTTAAAAGATGACGAACAAAAAGGTATCATTAAAATTAAAAAGGTTTTAACATCCGAAGTCGATAATTATTGAGCACAAATTAATGTGTTTTCTAAGTGATTCCTCTGTGATATAGTGTTTACCGCTGTCACAGGCGAATCACTTTTTCTCTTTGCACCATAATAATCAAAAACAAGTATTATGGAACAGACAGAAATTTCATTTGAAAACCTTCTAAAAGCAGTAGCGTTTTTATCGGATCAAATTGCTGAAATCAAGCAATTGGTTACAAGTCAAAACTCAACATCAGAAGTTGAAAAAAGGATTCCTATTGACATCGATGCTGCTTCAAAAATTATTGGCAAGGCAAAACCTACAATCTATACGCTTGTCCGCGAGCGTAAAATTCCGTGCTATAAAAATGGTAAGAAACTCTATTTTTTTGAAGATGAATTGATGGCTTGGATTTCTTCCGGTAAAAGAAAAACTATTCTGGAAATCGAGGAAGATGCAGAAAAGTCATATAGAAAAAAACATCTTTAATATGGACGAATCACCTAAACTCTACCAAACCGATTCCGAGACCACTACCATTTTCGATATGGTGATGAAGTATCTTGAAAGCAAGTATGACCTTCGCTTTAACGCCATCGCCCTGGAGATAGAAATATCGCTCAAGGGAGAGGACGGCTGGACGGAGCTGAACATCAACTCCCTGCTGATAGAACTCGTACAGGCCGGGATGCAGATTACGATGCAGAAGTTGGAGATCCTCGTACGGAGCCACCTGATAAAGAGATACAACCCGATAGCGGAATACTTTGAAAAACTCGCGGGCTGGGACGGCGAAGACCATATCCGGAAGCTGGCGGGATTTGTTCGGACCAACGACAGCGAAGCGTTCCGCTACCATCTCGAGAAGTGGCTGACCCGCGCCGTGCTTTGCGCATTGAAGAAAGACTATGTCAACAAGCAGTGCCTCGTGCTGGCAAGCTCCAGGCAGAATACGGGCAAGACCACCTTTTTGCGTTTCCTCATCCCGAACGGGCTCAGGGATTATTATTCCGAAAATGTCACGGTGGACAAGGACGGCATCATCGCTATCTGCAAAAATTTCATCCTCAATGCCGACGAGCTGGCCGTCCTGTCCAAATCGGATGTCAACACCCTGAAGTCCTTCATCTCAATGGGCGGCGCGAAAGTAAGGGTGCCGTATGGGAGAAAGCCGGAGAGCATGGATAGGATATGTTCCTTTGTTGCCTCCACCAACAGAACAGATTTCCTTACCGACGAGACAGGAAGCGTAAGGTGGCTAGTTTTCGAAGTTTTCAGCATTGATTTCGCCTATGTGGAGGAAATAGACATAGACAAGGTATGGGCGCAGGCGTACCACAATGCTTTTGAAAGAAAAAATTACCAGCCGGAAATGACACTCTCGGACATAGAGGCCAACGAGCTGAGGAACGAGCAGTTTTCCCAGCTTTCACTTGAGCAGGAGATCGTTTCCGCACACTTCGAGAAATCGAAGGACATCAAGGACTTTCTTACGGCGACGGACATCGTTGTGGCAATGAACAACGCCCTGAATTTAAGATTGAACAATATCAAGGTCGGAAAGGCGCTCACCAGGCTCAAGTATGAGAGAGTCAAGCACCCGAAACTCCAGGTTTACGGCTACCTGATCCGAAGAAAGATTGACTGAAAGAAAGTTTAAATCATTGACATTCAATTTATCCTACCTACTTACCTAAATGGACTTACAGAACTCATTTCCAAATTTTTATCAAGGTAATTAAAATATATAAGACTTTACCTAAACTACCATAGTTGAAGTAGGGATCCAATTAACAGGTAACAACAAGGTAAGTCATAAAATGATATAACGAACTGATATTCAATGTTTAGGTAGGCAGGTATGGAAAAACGGTAAAAACATAACTGGATATAAAGAAATAAACTTTAAAAAACACAAAAGATGAACTGCAAACAAGCCAATGAAAATATCAGCATCCGGGAAGTTCTTGAGAGTTTTTCTCTATTCCCAAGCAAAGAACATCCGAAAACAGCCTATTATTATGCTATCAATCGACAAGAACGAACGCCAAGTTTATTAGTGAATTATGTGAAAAATATTGCCTTTGATTTTGGCACTGGAAAACAATACGATGTCGTGTCGATAGTTCAGGAGCTCAAACAATGCACTGTATCCGATGCTCTTGAATATCTTGAAAAATTTGATTTTTCTTTTCAAAAGCAAAAGGGAAATTTAAACAATCCAAAAGAAGAAACTAAATCTTATCAAATATTAGAAGTAAAAGAAGTGTCACATCCAGCGTTGATTGAATATTTAAAATATAGAAAACTCGAATCTCAAAAATCTGAACTTCAGGAAATTCATTACGAAATGAATGGGAAGAACTATTTCGGATTAGGATTCAAAAACGATTCGGGAGGCTACGAAATCCGCAGCAGGTTTTCCAAAATCTGTCTTGGAAAAAAGGATATCACCACGATAAAAAATAATTCTGAAAACCTCAAGGTTTTCGAGGGCTTTACCGACTACCTCTCCCTTAAAATTTTAGCACAAGAAAAGTCACCTTCCGACTATCTAATTCTGAACTCAGTCGCCATGGTTCACAAGGCATCAGGGCTTTTTGGAAATTATAAATCTGTCGAAATGTACCTGGATAACGACCGCGCCGGCGAACAGTGCAGGGATTCAATTTTGAAAATATTCCCAGAGGCAGATGACCGGTCGAATGAATATCTCCTTCATCAAGATCTGAATGATTTCCTGATATCACAGGAAGAAAAGACACTTGAAAATAAGCTTGAAAAAAATCAAACAGCCATACACGAGTCCGAGGAAAACCGGAATATTTACAGGAGAAAAAGATGAAAATTCATACAAGCCGGCCTGCGCAAAATAAGCACAGGTGGAATGCTCTAAAAAAGCTGGGTAAAAACTTGCCATGTATTTAGTGCAAAAAGTACCCAATGTTTACAACAAGCGTATGCTTGCCGTAAAAATCGGGCTTTTTGGTTTCCTCCTTTCGTCGGAAACACTTGTTTGGAAATATGATTCAAGCCCATAATTTAAAATCATAAAAAAATTAAACACAAAATAAAAACAAAATGAAAAATGATTTTTTAAAACAGTTTGTAAGACAGGTTTCCGAGCAGCAAATTGCAAAGGTTGCCGAAGAAAAAAGAAGGAACCGCTTTCGCGAAATGGGTCGAAAGGGAGGTTTGAAAAAGAAGACGGCGAACCAATTTTCAAAGGTAGTCTCCGTGAGATTTACCGAAAAGGAGTTTGAGAAAATTCAAAAGGAAGCAGAAAAATATAACCTGAAAATTTCAAAATATTTAAGGCTGATTTCTACCGAAAAGGAACTTAAAGTAAACGAGTTCAAGACAGACGAAGTTCTATTGAATTACGGCAACAATTTTATAAGGATATCCAATCTGCTTAGGAACAGAGAATGGAACGAGTTTGAAAACAAGAAAGAGATCCTTGAGGAAATTCAAACCACAACGAGGTTGATCCGGGAATACCTCTACCAACAAATTATCAAGCATGAACAATTCGGCAACGACGAGGAGGATTAGTAAGATCGCCATTGAATACAACGGCAATGACAAAGGCACGGCGGAATGTATTTATTCCAACAACCTGCTTTCCACAACGCCGGAGGAAAGATTTGAAGAGATGAAGATTGTCGCCGAGAGAAATCCGAATGTAAAGAAATGGGCTCTCACAGGTTACATTTCACCACCAAGGGAAATCGGCGACAGACTGCCAAACGAAGAGTTGAAGGAACTGGCTTTAAAATCATTGAAGGATGTGGGACTTACGGAAAATAACCAGGTCGTCCTGGATGTCCACAATTCCACGAAGCAGAAACATATCCACTTCATCGTGAACCGCATAGATGTTTATGGTAAATGCACGGTAAAATCTGCCAATATCGGAAAGCGCTTCGGTGAATCAGTGAGAAATGTCTGCAAAGAGATGAACCTTAAAACAGATGTGGAAATCGGAAAGGAGAAAAAGCAGC
The DNA here is from genome assembly GCF_014961145.1 of Cruoricaptor ignavus. NCBI lineage: Bacteria > Pseudomonadati > Bacteroidota > Flavobacteriia > Flavobacteriales > Weeksellaceae > Cruoricaptor > Cruoricaptor ignavus. The sequence goes on along the minus strand of NZ_CP063145.1, from coordinate 245,719 downwards.
AGATGCTGAAAGTGCTGCAAAACTGTCTGAAGGTCTCAAGAAATTTTGATGACTTGGTCGATTATATGCGGCGATGCGGTTACAGAGTGACGCTCTCGCAGAATGTGAAGGAGGGTATTTCGGGGATCCGGATTGTCCGTCTAAAGGACATCAACGACCATACCCAGAGGCAGTACCATCCCGGTTACAAACTTTCGGAGATCACCAGCAAACTGAAGATTAAGGACATCAAGGAAATCCTAAACCGGAATGCGGAAAACCACCAGTCGGCAATTTTCAGTCAGAGTAATCCACAAACGAACGAAATAAAGCATCCGGAAAAATCAGCCCTCAGGGAGATTGAGAGTGCCATGAAGGAAATGCTCAAACCGAGCTACACACCGGCGGCTGACGATGAATTGCTGAGGAAGAGAAAAAGAAGGCGATAGGTCTTTAAAAAAAACATCAAAAAAACAAAATGAACAACAACGAATTTAACAACCAAGAGAATACAGAAAATTATTCTTCACAAGATGCAGGCATCGAACTTTTGCATCGCGTCATAGAAAGTAATAAGGCGGTAGAAATTTCGGGGAAGGCGATTTTCCACATGTACTGCGACATCAAGGAGGATGTAAAGAAAATCCAAGCACTGGCACATGAAGAAAATCTAAAACGGCAGGAATTGCTCAAATCCATCCCCAACAATATTATCGCAGAATTATCTCCGGACGTTATAAAGCATCTGGAAAAATTCCATCAGAAATCAGATACTGTTAAATATTGGTTTTTCGGAATCGTAGCTATATTGCTGGTTGCATTTTTTATTTTAACAGCAACTGTTTATCTCGGAAAAAACTGGTACCGAGAGAGCGTCCGAACTAAGACCGAGGTTCGAGAGGAAATCCTCAAGGAGATCAAGAATGAAAACAAGGCGATTTATGAAACAGAGCAAGTAAAACAGCTGGAACATAACACCACGCTGATGAACAAATGGATGCAGAAAAACCCTAAAGACGCAGAAAAGTTCTTGAAGTTTAAGGAGGGGTATGAGAGTAGGTAGACTAAAAATTATTTGAATCTGTCTCACAACTGAGGCAGATTCATATTTTTACTGTAAAATTAACTATTTATTTTAAAGATATGTTTGGATCCAAAAAAGAACCCGAAGAACTAAAACCGGCCGTTTCAGAGACCGGCGCATTTCAGTATCAGAGGCTGAATAAAGACCATGCCCTTGTCATGTTTGTGGACCACCAGGCCGGATTGCTGTCTCTGGTAAGGGACATTGAGCCTGTGGAATTCAAGGCCAACATCATGGCACTCGCCGACCTGGCAGAATACTTTGAACTTCCTACCATCCTCACGGCCAGCATCCAGAAAGGCCCGAACGGCCCCATTATGCCGGAACTGACCGAAAAGTTTCCGAAAGCAAAACTCATCGACCGCCCCGGCGAGATCAATGCCTGGGATAACGAGGATGTGGTAAAGGCGGTGGAAAAAACCGGACGCAAGCAGATCATCATTGCGGGCATCGTAACAGAAGTATGTGTGGCATTTCCTACGCTTTCACTACTGGAGGCGGGATATCAGGTATTTGTGGCGGTGGATGCCTCCGGAACCTTTAACGAACTTACCCGGAATGCTGCATGGCTGCGAATGCAGAACGCCGGTGCGCAACTGGTGAACTGGTTTGCCATTGCCAATGAAATGCGCAGGGACTGGAGAGAGGACATGCCGGGCTACCTGGAACTTTTCAAGAGGAATATTCCCGCTTACAAGCCTTTGGTAGACAGCTATTTAAAATAGTTCAACATTCATTACTTAAGGAGTTTCTGTCTAGAGGCTCCTTTTTAATTTTATCTGCGATGAACAATAATTTAAAATCCGCCCTGCTCAATTCTGTGGGTGGCGGCATTGATGCCATCGGATATATTGCCCTCTTCGGCTTTTTTACAGCGCATGTAACGGGCAACTTGGTGGTGGCAGGGGCAAGTTGGGTGGAAGGCGATCCCGGACTATGGATCAAGCTGCTGGCGATCCCGGTTTTCATCTTTACGGTCTTCCTGTGCAAGCTGATCATAGACCGCGGAGCGAAAGTCCTGCAGCCCAATGTACTGCTCTCCAGCATCTTCCTTCTGGAAGCATTGCTGCTGAGCCTCTTTATGTTGGCCGGGCTCTATTTTACGCCGTTTGAAGGGGCAGGTGCGGGCGATCTTGCTGCAACTGCCTTCCTGGGACTCGCTGCGCTTGCGGTAAGGAATACCAGCGGAAAAACTTTGCTTAAGGATGTAGCGCCCAGTACAGTGATGACAGGAAATGCCACTTCGCTGGGTATGGAACTGGCGGAATTCTTCAGCACAGGAAAAGAAAAAGACCGCAAGGAACTGTTAAAAAGTTTCATCAATGTGCTTACCTTCGTACTGGGTGCATTTGTCGGGACGCTGCTGTATGTGAAACTTGGATTCTGGTCCGTGGCATTTTTTGTTTTCATTGATCTGGTTCTGGCGTATTTTGCTTATCAGTACCAGATTTGCCCCAAACCTTCCGGAGAGGGATCTTAGAGGTATCTACTAAAGGGCGTGTACTTTGGTTTGGGCCCGTAACTTTTGATTTTGCCGTGAATGTGAGCCTTTTTATTAAAGGTTATGACATAAGGCTTTTTTCAATTCTGGTATCCGGAATGAGCCACATCAGCGCCACGATCCAGTAAATACCCACGCTGATAAACGGACAGAAAAAAGAACATGCAATACCTGAAAGATAGAGCAGGATCGACAGGTATTCCTTCCGTTGATTCCCCAGTGCGTCCTTCACTTTTTTATTTTCCTGCCCCGCCGCAAAAGAAAATTTAGCCAGAACCATTTAGGAGCAGGCCGCACCCAGCAGTACCACACCATACACCGCCACGGGATTTTCCCCAAAATTATTGGCTCCCATCCAGTCCGTACTGAAGGGGATGAGGGAAAGGAAGAACAGCAGCCCCAGATTGGCCCACAGCACCTTCCCGTTGATTTTTTCAATAATCTGAAACAGGTGGTGGTGATTGTTCCAGTAAATGCCCACGTATAAAAAACTTAGGATATAAGCCAGGAATTTGGGCAGCAGAGGCCTGAGGGCAGAAAAATCCTGTCCGTTTGCCGGCACTTTTAGCTCCAAAACCATAATCGTAATGATGATGGCCAAAACGCCGTCGCTGAAGGCCTCCAGTCTCGAACTTTTCATCTGTCAGTAACTATTTGTTAAAGTTAATCCCATCCGTTATGGGTAGAAACCGCATATCTGCCGCCACCTGTAAAAACCAGCGCCAGCGCACCGAAGAAAAAGAGTGCCGGTACTTCCAGTCCCCATGCGCCCACTTCGGTAACGGTTGCTATTTTATCCTGCATCGCCGTTAATACAGCCACCACCATAGTACCTGCCACCAGAGCGGCAGCTATACGGGTACGCCAGCCGATGATTAACAATAAAGGCGCAAGCACTTCCCCGAGATAAGCCAGATAGGCTAAAGCACCCGGCAGACCGTGCTGCTCGAAAACGCCTTCCACAAAGCCTGTCCCGAAACGGATTTTAGCAACGCCATGAAAGAGCATGAGGATGCCCAGGGCAACTCTGAGGATCATAATCCCTAAATCATTGTTTTTAAGAAAAGACATATTATAAGTTTTTATGTTTTAACCCGGCAAATTTACGGTACGGCTGTATGGTTTTAGATTGATTTAGGATAAGAAAATTTTCTTCCAGATGAAAGCAATTCCTTTAAGGAGCCGGTTGCTTCATGGGTACTTCGATGATTAAAACTTCTGCACCCTGTCCGGTAAATTCAATATTAATTTCCGGGGAATCCCATAAGCCAAGGCCATCGCGGGGGTTTAGCAAATGGCCGTTTGCGCTCGCCGTGCCGGATACCGTCATGATATATACGCCGTTTTCAGGATTTTTCAGGGTATAGGAAGCCTGTTGTCCTGCCCCGAAACTTCCGAGATGAAGCCACGCGTCCTGGTAGATCCATCCGCCTTCATCGTCCTTATCGGGCGAAATAATCTGCTGAAATCTGTTTTGCCTGCCTTCATTGGAAAACGTAATTTTATCATATTTCGGTGGGGTGTTGCGCTCCTTAGGATAGATCCAGATTTGCAGCAAGGTAGCATCTTTTTCGTCACTGTGGTTGTGCTCGCTGTGGAAAAGTCCCGTCCCTGCAGACATTACCTGTACTTCCAGACTTCTGATAATGGCGACATTGTCCAGAGTATCGCGGTGCTGCAGAACCCCTGTTACGGGAATGCTGATGATTTCCATATTATCATGCGGATGCGTGCCGAACCCTTTTTCAGCCTCAATAATATCATCGTTCAGTACGCGCAGGGCACCGAATCCCAGTCTGTCACTGTCATAATAGTCTCCAAAACTGAAAGTGGGAAAACTGGTGACGAGGTCATTTTTAAAGACGGCCCTGTTCTGTGCGGGGATGAAGATGAAATGTTTTCCTTTTATGGTCTCTTCTTTTTTATGGGAGGTTTCGGCCTCCGCAATCTCCGGTACCTGTTGGAAAATTTCGTTTTTCAGAAGTCCGCTTCCGCCGCCGTAATGGGTGATGGGGATAATACCTGCCGAGTGCGCTGCCTCACGCAATTGGTTTTCTTCCTCCGGAGAAAGCCCGGCACTGATGAGCAGGATGTCGGTTGGGTTTTGCTCCAGATACTTCTGCGCGTCTGCTACCGTATGGGCAATGCCCGCATGCCAGTTTTCGGTTTTCTGCACTACCCGCTGCAGGGTGGCCATTCCGTCTTCGTTATTTTTTCCTACGATCAGAAATTTCAGTGGTCTCATTTTGTTTAAATTTTGGTTGAAGTAAACCAGATCTGAGGGATTAGGCTTAAATTCCTGATAACTTTCTATGGTTTCAGGCGTAGGGAATCGGGAAATAATATTGGGATTTCCTCTTTTCAGATCCCACAGGTAATGCTGGTTACCATTGGTGAGAATTACGAATCTACAGTTTTGGGCCTCTACCATTTTCTCCTGCATGGCGATCATGGAGTTGGCATAGAGAACCTGTATATACTCTACTGTAGCGGTGTAGGATGCCAGATCCTGTACATTTTCCAGGTTATAGCGTCCGCTTTCGGCCTGTATGGATGCGAGTTCCTGCGCGGCTTTCAGCTTTCCTCCAAGGTAGAGGGGCTGCCTTACAAAAACGCCGGCCAGGAGGCTTCCCTGCTTTCCGATTTCGGGGTTGCCGTCCGGGTACAGGGCGCTGACGATATTCTGCGAGGTGGTATAAAACTGCTGCTGGAGCGCAGGTGGAGGGGTATTGCCAGTAATATGCTGGTAAAGCTGGCCCACACTTCCCGTAAGTTCTCCGGCAGCGTAGTTCACGACATTACTCTTTTCACCCTGCAGGTTGAGCCGGGTTTTTTCGCCCAGATAATTGTAGCCTGCCAGAACATCCACTTTGGGCAGATGGTTTTTTTTGGTGCTTTGGTAAAGATTTTCTCGTGTGGAGAGCGACTGCTTTGCGATGGGCACGGCAGGATTGTTCTCCCGGGCACGGCTGATCATTTCAGTAAGAGTAGCGCTCTGGCACCACGCGAAGAGGGGTAACGACCCAAGCAGCAGACTGACGATTTTCTTTCTCAATTGTTTCTGTTTTTAAGTAAATTTATTCCAACACCGTATGCTTGAGATTGTTTTATGGAATGACCTGCCTGACTGTTGCTTGGCAGGTTTGCAGTTTTTTTAACCTGTTCAAAGATAATATTAAAAATGGGCACCTCAAAATTGGGAAGCATCAGTTTCGTTTTAATCCTGCTGATATTTTTAGCATATCATTCAGTGGTTATTTTGTCATAAAAAATCCCCACCTTCTGTGTGAGGCAGGGATTTCATGGGTATTAAAAATTGTTTTACGGGCAGGTAGGTTTGCTGAAGCACTTCCACCCGGTATTGGCAGGAGTTGTATTGTCTACCACGTAGATTTTCAGACACTTTTCTGTAGTGTCATATACCATCATGCCTTCCACAGGATTGGCGATCGATGAAAGTCCCGAAGTGGGCACCCTGGTGATTACAAACCCCTTGGTGTTGGATTCCAGCGCAGTGTGTGCGGAGTTGCGGTTCATCGGCCAGTTTCCATTTTGTACACCCGCTCTCTTCAGCAGGGTGATGCCGTGTTTTACCGGCAGGCCGGGAGAGGTGTTGGTCACAGGATTGTAGCACACCGAGCAGGGTAGAGTAGAGATGGTCGCCTGCACCCCGTCGGTAAGGGCATAACTCGTGGAGATGCCGGTATTGTTGTCTTTTACATTCGTCACAATAAACTGGTATTCCATATTGGGTTTCAGCAGTGGCGTAACATTTACATAATACGTAAGGTACTGGTGGCGGTAAGCATCTCCGCTTTCCGCCGCATACTCGTCGCGAACCAGTACGGCGGTGGCATCTGCTGTACGCGAGCCCAGATCTTTTACTGCATTATTCACTTTATCTACTTCCAGCACGGTATAAGTGAATGTAACGGCAGAAGGAAGCGGCGTTGTGGTGAAAGGGTCGGGCTGTGTAGTCCACGCATTGAATTTAATAAAGGCATTGCTGAAAGTACAGTTCAGTACATCCGGTGCTATTTCTGTATAGGAATTGAAGGCGCCGTCCGTGCCGTCTTTACCTGACAGCACCTGCGGAATAATTGGATAGTACGGCTGGGGTACCAGGGCACATTCTACCACCTGCGCAGGGGCGGCCATAGCAGCCGGGGCGGCGATAGACGTGGCGGTAGACTGGGTCACATTCGCACCAAGGTGGAACCCTACCTTTGCTAGCGTGGTATCATAGATATCGGTATTGTTTCCGAACTGCAGCTGGGTATTGGTGATATTACGGATATTGGAATAATATAAATTGGTAACATTTCCGATGTAGATATCAGATCTTCCGTCCTGTGTTGTATTAGTAGCAGATCCTGCCACGGTATTTCCGTAAAATTTAGAACCGTCCATTTGGTCCACTTCATCACCAATCTGTCCTGCATCGTACACCGCCAGGGCTCCACCTTCGGTAGTGGCGGCATTTTGAAGGAAGTCGGAAGAATCTAATCTTACCGTTCCGTTTACCCCGGCATCCATGGAGATAGCACCTCCCTTGTCCGCCTGGTTTTGGTAGAATGTAGAACCGGAAAGGTCGAAATTTCCGGCACCGATTCCGGAGAAATAAATAGCCCCACCATGCTGATTGACTGCCTTATTCTGATAATAGAGGTCTCCAGCTACGTTCAGTGTTGCTGCATAGGCCTGGAAGGCCTGGAAGATGGCCCCACCGCTTCCCGATGTAGTATTAAGATAATATTTGTTTCCGCTGGAAGTGAAGTTGTAAGAATTGTTATAAACAGCGCCTCCTCCGTCTTCCTTTCCGCCATCAGTAGAAATATTTCCATAAAATACCGATCCGCTTACCGTCATGGTACCCAGCGGCAGAACGCCTGTACCGTTGGCGATTGCACCACCCTGGGATCCTTTGTTATAATAGAAAAAGCTATTATTAATGGTTTGGGCATTGGTATCTAAATTTCTGATCGCTCCCCCGGCCGCATAAGATTCGTTGGACTGGAAGGTGGACCCTGTGATGCTCATGGCGAGATTTGAAGCGATGGCTCCTCCATATCCTTCGGAGATATTTCTGTAAAACCTGGAATTATTGATGTTCAGCTTTCCGGTTCCTTTTACCTCCATGGCTCCTCCCCCTAGGTCGATTCTTGGAAGTGAGTTGAGGATGCCCGCAGTATTACAGGTAAATTCGGAATTCTCCACGTTCACTGCTGCACTCGTAGTGGCATATACCGCCCCTCCACCAAAAGTACCGGTGTAGTTTTTTACAAATTTTGAATTTTCGATCTGCAGTGTCCGGGAAGTTCCGGTGTCGCCCGCCTCGCCCGCTGCAAGGTAGATGGCGCCTCCGCGGCCCCCGATTAAATCCTGTATGCCTGCTTTATTGTTATAATACTGGTCGTTGATGAATCTTAACGGCAAAGCGTTCACCGCCGCGGCATTGCTGCCACAGCTATAATTGTCTATAATCTGGTATGCACCGCCACTGTATGCACCGGTGTTATTCTGAAAAATGTTGTTCTGCGAAAGCAGCTCGCCAGACTTCCGGAAGGCTACTACCCCGGCTTGGCCGTCATTACCCTTAAACCTGGAATTGGTGATGGTAAGTTTTCCGAGCGAAGTGGCATCCACCACGGGCGCACGGCCTCCGGAAGCTCTGTTTACCCGAACCCCGTCTATATAATAAAAAGTTGAATTGTCTATTTCTACTTCGGACTGTCCGTTGTCTGTACCGCAGGCCATATCCATTTCTATAATAGACTGATATCTTGCCAGTGCCGGATTCCACCGCATTTTGATATTTCTGAAGGCGGAGTTTTTTACCTGCACGTCAATATTTGCACTGGAAGATATTGAAGCATTGAGGATAAAACTTCCTCCCCTTCCCCGCGTTGTGTTTTCTACAATACTGTTCAGTATATTTATTTTCACATTGGTGGCATTATACGGATAGATCATTCCCACATCTCCTGCGGTATAGTCTTTCACATACACATGGTCCATGGTGAAGACGTTGTTCGTAGAGCGATCAAAAAATACAATCCCCGAACGGATTACTGACCCCTGGGAATAGAGAATTGTGAGGTCTTTCAGCAGAAGTTCAGCACCATTATCCACGGTTTCGAACATACTTCCATTGTATGTTTGGGTTATATATACGGGAAAGTCTTTTGTATCTGCTGTACCGCCGCCGCTGGGGAAGCCTCCCAACACGGAAACTTTTGCATTGGCCCCGATGGTATGGGTATCGTTTATGGTGTAAGAGCCTGCCGCGATATAAATATTAAATACCCCGGTGGCAGGCGTCCGCACCTGCTGCAGTGCCCGGTCCAGGGTTTTATATGCGGCCGTCCAGGTGGTACCGGTATTGGTATCACTACCCTTGCGGGCATCTACATAAAGGTTGGTCTGTGCCTTTCCCAAAATCATCAGGAAAAGCAGGGAGAGGAAATAATTTTTTTTCAATGTGTTCATAAAATAAAATTGGAGTTATGTAAAAATTTTAATAAAGCCGATGAATCCACCGGCTTGTATATTTTAAGGCTTCCAGAAGCTCCACTTGGTGCCGTTGAAGACCGCGAGTCTTTCGAAACCTTCCTTTCTTACGAATACCATCATGCCGGGACTCGGCGTTGGGATGTTGTTTACATCGTCTACCTGTGGCAGCACCATCGCTTTTGTTGCTGATTCTAAGACCAGTACGCCGTCGTTAACGGCAGTGGTTGCTGCGCCGATGATCGTTTTGGCTTCAGTGGCCTCCGATATGTTTGGCTGTGAATCCAGGAGGCTGCCAAGATTTCCATCCTGCCCGCTGAGATCTACCCAGCCCGAGGTATTGGAAGCAGAGGTTACCCCGTTGTAGTATTTTACCCTTGCCTTGGTAGCATCGGTGGCATCGAGGATGATCATACCTTCTGTAGGCTTTGTAGGAGTATTAGCGTCATTTTTTATCCTTACATAAGGCAGGATGATGCCCTTGTTATTCGTGTTGGCAAAATCGAGAAGCACCGAGGTTTTATTTGTGGCGGTACCCACTGCATCTCCGATGATGACCTGTGCCGAAGCGCCTGCGGAAAGAACCACCGCGGCGGCCAGGGTTATTTTTGATAATGTTTTCATTTTGATATAGAATAGGTTGAATGTTAATTCACTTTCAGTCAATTTTTCGCTTGCAAATATCGTTCTATTTATCAAAATGGCGGAGTTTAAATTAAACAATTCTGTCAAAAATCATATTAAATTTGCTTAACACACGATAGTATTCTATACATAAATCTTATAGAAATTCAGAAATTTGACCTTGGTGAAATGCTCTTAACGCTGAAAATTATCCGGTATTCTTGTCAATCCTGTAAAAAGTAGTCTTGCTGATCTTAGCCTGGGCGCAGGCCTTGTCAATCGGGATATTCTTATTCTCGTACAGGTGTTTAGCGTACTGGTATTTTTCTAAAGATTCTTTGCTTGCGCCTTTTGGGCGACCGAGGAACTTGTTTCTTCGCCTTGCCCCTTCCAGTCCGGCTTTGGTTCTCTCACTGATTAGGTTTCTTTCAAACTCTGCTACAGCACCGAAAATTTGTATTAAAAATTTACCGTTCGCCGTCGTTGTGTCGAACGCCGGTTCAGTAATGCTTTTGAACTTGACCTCCTTTTTATTGAAGAGCTCGATCAGGTCGATCATATTTTTAAGCGAGCGGAAAATCCGGTCGGTTTTATAAACGAGGATAATGTCACCTGGTCTTAGAAAAGAAAGCATCTCGTTCAGCCCTGCCCTGTCCTCGCGAACGCCGCTGGCCACATCGGTAAATATTTTATCGCAGCCCTGTTCTTTGAGAAGGTCTACCTGTGTTGAGAGTTTTTGTTCGGGCGTGGAAACCCGGGCGTATCCGAAAAGCATTGTGGAATTATTTTTTTATTTGCTCAATTTTTTCTTCAAAGTCTAACTTTATCAGCTCCCAGTACTTCCCTTCCAAACAGTTGGGGTCAGGCTCTGCATCTGCCAGAGAGAAATCTGTAAAATGTTTGATAATCAGGTTTCTGTCGTGGCTGTACGGATAACGTTTTTGATGGAGGGCAATCATTTCATCGATACGGTGTCCCAGCTGCAGGCTTAGAGCCGTTCCGCCAACCAGCCGGAATTCTTTAAGCTCTTCCGCCCTCATCAGTGGTATCAATATAGATTTTAGTACCGGTTCAACCGTGTTATAGAACAGCATCGGAGGGTAAATTTTTGTGGAGCTTCATTACTTTCCTTTTAGTCGCCGAAAGGCTCTTTTCAATTCTTTTGGAGCCGTAAAACCAGACGATCTCATTTTTTTCCTCCTCATTCCCCCTTTCGAAAGTGCGGCTGATGACAAAGTCCGAATGCTTGTCCCAGTTAATTTTTTCAAAATCAATATCCCAAAACAATCCTTTCGTAATGATATTTAGATTTGGCTTTTTAGAACTTTTCAGTTTTGCTTCTTCAATTTCAAAATAGGTTTGCAATACCGACAAAAGACCTTCCTCTAATCCTAATTCTTTTTCAACCTTGAGCGAAAGAGCGAGGGGCATCTTCCTTTTGCCTTTCAAGATTGCGTTCAAGGTTTGGGGGTACTCCCCTACCGATTCTGCGAGCGACTTTTGGCTAAGCCCTCGTTTACTCATCTCTCTGCAAAATGGCTCTCGGAGGGATACTCTTAATCTTTGTAATATCAAGTTGCATAATTACACAAATATAAACAAAAATGTTTATTCCTTAAAATTCATTTTCAGTTTTATAAAAAGTTTATTTACAAAACTAATAAATATAACGGATAATGAAACTGTAAACCGCGCAAAAAACGAATGAAAATTTTAGTATCAAAAATGGACGCAATTATAAATTCGATGATATTACCTGTATGCAGGATTATTCGGTGAGCAATACGGAGGCCGCAAAAAATGCAAAAACTTATGTGGCAGATTTCCCGAGCGGGCAGTTTTTCGACAGCAGCACGGCGACTTTCATCAGTGGTGGTACAATAAAAAGTCCGATGGGCGGAAACATCCAGGCATATAAAGACAAATCTGCGGCCGAAAAAGCAGCAGCCGAACTGGGAGCAAACGTTATAGCAAAATAAATTTAACATGTACAAAATCCTACTTTTACTCCTTCCGGTGTTTGTTTTTCCGAAAACGCTGAAGGTAGGTAAAAGCGAAACATACAAAACCATCAAACAAGCTGTCGCCGCAGCAAAAAGCGGTGACAGTATTTTGGTGGAAAAAGGTCATTACAGCGAAGGACTCATCAACCTCAACAAACCGTTAACACTAATTGGTGTTAACCGGCCCATTCTTGACGGTAAACTGAAAACCGAAATCATCAACATTAATGCGGATCATGTTACTGTAAAAGGTTTCAAACTGATTAATTCCGGTCAGGATGAAGTGAAAAGCATTGCTGCGGTGCACCTTTTTTCCAGCAGTTTTGCTAAAATAACCGACAATATTTTTGAGAACAACCACTTCGGAATTTACATCCAGCGCGGCTTCCGATGCCTTGTAGAAAACAATAAAATAACGACTAACCGGGGAACTTCGCAGGAAAATATCGGGGACGGGATTCACAATCTCGGAAGTGAGGAAATATGGATCAAAAACAACTTCATCAGCGGCCATAAAGACGGAATTTACCTGGAAAAAGTTAAGAAATCCTACATTTACCGGAATCTGTCGCGCAACAATCTCCGTTACGGGTTGCATTTTATGTTTTCCAATGACTGTGTATATTCCGGGAACACTTTCGACAACAACAATGCGGGAGTGGCGGTAATGTATTCCTTAAACGTTGGAATGGTGGGCAACAGGTTCATCAACAACTGGGGCGATAGCGTTTACGGTTTACTGCTGAAGGAAATATCATACAGCAAAATAAAAGGCAATGTCTTCCAAAGCAATACCACTGCGATTTATGCAGATGGAGCCACGAAAATAGATTTTTACAACAACCATTTTGAAGATAACGGCTGGGCTTTGAAAATAAATGCCAACTGTATGGAAAACCGCGTGCTGAAAAATAATTTCATCAATAATACTTTTGATGTAAGTACCAACGGAAGCACGGTAATGAACGATTTCAAGCAAAATTATTGGGACAAATACGAAGGTTACGACCTCAACAAAGATAAAATTGGCGATGTTCCTTTCCATCCATTGAGTATGTATTCCGTTTTGGTTGAACAAAATCCTTCAGTTATGCTGCTTTTCCGAACATTTTTTGTGGATTTACTCGATCGAACTGAAAAAGTTATCCCAAGTTTAACCCCTGAAAGTTTTGTAGACGATGAACCGTTGATGAAGGAGGTGAAAATTTGAAAGATGGAAGCGGGAAGTTGGGAGATGGAAGAAAAAAACGTTCAGTAAAAATACAAAGATGAGTTTTAAATTTGAGAAGTTAATTATTTAGCAAAAACGAAATATATGATAAAATTATAATGAAGTTTCAATTTGATGAATCAGATTATTGCATTTAGAAATCAATTATAAAAAATAATAGAAAGCAAAAGAAAAGCTTCCAAATTATAGCAAAAATTAGAAAATTAAAAAAACTGGACAGCAAGAGGAAAACTTCCATCCTCCAGCTTCCAGCTTCCAGCTTATAATGATCGAAATAAAAAACCTTACCAAGAAATTCAATAAGTTCACTGCACTTAAAAACATTAACCTCAATTTTAATGACGGCCATTCTATTGCTTTAATCGGGCCTAACGGTTGTGGAAAAACGACTCTCATAAAGTCAATTCTTGGGCTTAATGTTGTGGAAGATGGCGACATCTTTGTAAATGGCGAAAGTGTGAAAGACCACTATAAATACCGCGAAAATATTGGTTATATGCCGCAAATCGGTCGTTACCCGGAAAATATGACCATTGAGGAAACCATCAAAATGATTAAAGACATCAGGAAAATCAGTGATAATGAACTTGATACTGAACTTCTGGACGCTTTTGAACTGCAGAAAATCTATGATAAAAAAATGCGCACACTTTCCGGCGGAACAACACAGAAAGTGAGCGCTGTATTAGCTTTTATGTTCAATCCTAATATCATTATTCTGGATGAACCAACTGCAGGATTGGATCCGCTTGCTTCCGAAATTTTGAAAAATAAAATCATCAAAGAGAAAAACAAAGGCAAACTGATTGTGATCACGTCTCACCTTTTAAGCGAACTTGATGACATTGTGAGCGAAATTGTTTTTATGAACGAAGGCAGCGTAATTGTACACCAGTCGGTGGAAGATTTAAAGTCGGAAACCCAAACCGAAAAAATCTCAGAAGGAATCGTATCTATTTTAAAGGGAATTAAAGCCAAATAAGTTACAAGGAAACTAAAAACAGACAAGTACAAGAATCCGAAGGATTCCAATGTGAATAGCCGGATGTGAAACTTCCGGACAAAAAATAAAGAATCCGAAGGATTCAATAAAAATTACCGGATGTGTAACTTCCGGAAGAGAAAAAGATGAACAAAATAGCCCGTTTTATATTATTTGATATCCTGAAGAATAAAATTGTTATTCTTTACACCATTTTATTATTTATCATTTCCTGGTCGGTTCTAGGGCTTGAGAATAATTACACCAAAGCAACGTTAAGCCTTCTGAACATCGTATTACTGGTTGTTCCACTGGTAAGCATTATATTTTCAACCATTTATGTGTATAACAGCAGCCAGTTTGTGGAATTGCTTTTGAGCCAGCCAATACCCAGAAGCAAAGTTTGGTTCAATATTTTCCTCGGCCTTTCAACAGCGTTAGTTCTTGCGTTTTTGGTAGGCTGTGGCATACCGATTCTGCTTTATTCTTCAATTAAAACAGGGATGTCCTTAATTATTATTGGTATTTTCCTTTCAATAATTTTCACCTCTTTAGCGATGTTGGCAGCTATTTTTAGTAGAGACAGAGCCAAAGGAATAGGAATTTCCATTTTTATCTGGATGTTTTTTGCCATTATTTACGATGGAATTCTATTAATACTGATGTTCCAGTTTGCAGATTATCCTATTGAAGGAATTATGGCAACTTTGGCGGCAATAAATCCTATCGGGCTTTCAAGGATTTTTGTTCTGCTTCAGCTGGATGTAGCTGCAATGCTTGGCCAGGCCGGTGCTATTTTCAAACAGGTTTTTGGCTCTGGCGGAGGCATGGGAATTTCGTTGGTAATCTTACTTATTTGGTCGGTGGTACCTTTCCTTTGGTCATTAATTAAATTCAATAAAAAAGATTTATAACAAAGGTTACAAAACTGATAAAACTCACATTATCAACGGGTAAAATATGATTTGAGTCATAACACCCAACTGTATTTTCAATTTACCCTTATCTGAAATTTCCGGGCTGCTTCCGGACTTGCAGTGGAAGTATTAATTAAAATATATATGTTATGAGAAAATCAATTTTCATCCTTGCTGTGGCATCTATGGCGGTGTTTTCCTGCAAAAAGAACGAAACCGTAACTTCTGCAGATTCATCTGCTACTGCAACCGAAGCCCCTACTTCACACGGACAGGAGGGCGTACAGGACACTGATTCTGCTCCCGATATTGTAAAACTTGCTGCGGGAAATCAGGATCTTTCCACTTTGGTTAAAGCCGTTCAGGCAGCCGGATTAACCACTTCCCTCTCCAACGCCGGACCGTTTACCGTTTTTGCGCCTACCAACGCTGCGTTCGATAAACTTCCTGCCGGAACAGTTGACGATCTGCTGAAACCCGAAAACAACGGGAAACTCACCGATATTCTAGGGCACCACACGTATGTTGGGGTCATAAAAGCCGAACAGTTTACCGACGGGCAAAATCTTGGAATGGTGGACGGTAAAAATATCACCATAAAAATGGTGGACGGTAAACCCACAGTAAACGGAAATGTAAATATTATTGCCTCTGTTCCTGCATCCAACGGAATGGTTCACGTGGTGGATGGGGTAATTTTACCGCAATAAAAAGACTGCAATAGTTATATTTAATTTTAATGTTTTAAGAAACGGCCTCCGGAAAGATTTCGGAGGCCGTTTTTAAGTTTTTTCTTTGTGAAGAGAATCAATTTGGCTGTTTAGGTTTCAGTTGGATAAAAACAATGAAAATTGCAATCAACATCAGCACCGAAACTCCCAAAAGCATCTCCGCACTGTATGGAATGGAGATGTATTTAATGGAAAACACTCCCATAAAACCCAGAATGGCTTCATTAAGGAAAATTCCCAGGAGAAAAAGTTTCAGCCCTGTTAAAAGCGGTTTATTGATTTTGAAATAATTCGTCGCCAAAACCTGGCTTAGCAAAAATGTTGAAATGCACATCAGCAGGATTAAATGCAGGTACGCAATAACCACATTCCTGAATCCGAAAGCAAACTGGCTCACCGCCGGAATGTTGGAACCCAGTTGAAGAACGATTTTCACCATGAACGCAAACCCGGCAAAAAGCAGGACAAAACGCTGCATAGGCGACCACGAGAGTACGATTTTGGGCCAGTGAGTCTTCACCGTTTGGTAGAGTTTCACGCTGGAAACAGTTTGCGAAATGGTTGCAGCAACAATCAGTATAAAAATCCAGACCGGAAGTTTCATCCACAGCACCGACAGTCCAAAACCAATGAGGCAGCCAAAAAACATCAGCCAGAAAATCAGTTTGTTATCCCTATCAGAAATTTTTGCGCCGGCTTCTCTCAGCGAAAACAGAAGGAAACCGATGCAGGAAAAATTAAAAAAGCCATTGTACTGATAATGAAGGTAGTAATAAGTTGACGCCAGGTAAAAATCCTGCGAAATGCTTCCGCCCATCTTCATATAACTGAGGTAGAAGACGCCTAAAGAAGATAATACGGCAAAAAACACCCCTGCCAGAAACCATATTCTGGAATTTTCACGGACACCCTTCAAATCTTTGATTAAAAAGAAGAAAAAAACAAAACTCGTAAGCAATGCCACGGCAGAAAAAATAATCGAAAGCCAGAAATACCCGTTATACAGAAAGGTTACCAGCATTCCGAAAGAGGTAATCATATTCACAACCAAAAGGAATTTGTATTTTTCTGTGGGAAGATTGGGTTGTGTACGCTGCAGATATCTTACAATCAGCACATAAATACAGGCGGTAATCCAACCATAGAAAGCAAAGTGAGAATGCGTTTCCTGGAGAAATTTCTGATCCAGCCAGGGCAATGAAAACGCAATTTTATAGCGCATCAGCACACCGAGAACCGCCACTAAAAATAAATTAAAAACAGAGAATTTAAGCCAAAAAGCGAGATTTTTCATATTGCAAAATTAGGCCAATGAAATGAAGTTACTTATGATTACAGTCACCTCCTGGTGCCGTTAAA
Source organism: Cruoricaptor ignavus (assembly GCF_014961145.1). Lineage (NCBI taxonomy): Bacteria > Pseudomonadati > Bacteroidota > Flavobacteriia > Flavobacteriales > Weeksellaceae > Cruoricaptor > Cruoricaptor ignavus. The sequence continues at coordinate 228,798 of NZ_CP063145.1, read as the reverse complement.
AATAAATCTTGCCGCTTTTTATCTCCAGCAGTTTGTCCTTTCCAATTTTTTTCACGGCGCGGATTACCGTTTCAATGCGGAGCCCGGTCATGTTTGAAAGTTCCTTGCGGGTAAGGCTGATGAGCACGCGCTCACCGTTTGCCTTCATACTGTTTTTATGGTCTTTCAACTGTTTCAGGATGCGTTCTTCGGGCCCCAGAAAGATGAGATTTTTGAGGTTCATGCTCTTGTTGATGGACTTTTCTGCAATGGACATGGTAAAGCAAGAAAATTTTCCGGGTTTTTTTTAAGATATTCAATGAAGTTCTGCCTTGATATTTTAAGGAGTTCGGCTTTCTCACTGGAGACCTCCACGCTACCGGGAAACGGTTTCCCCAGCAGTACGGCAGGCTCTCCGGTGGAAAACCAACGCTTTGAAATCAATCATTTTTGCGAAAAGCAGGAAATAGTGGTGAACAGATGGATTGAAGAAACAGTTTCTGGTTCTAAAAACATTGAGGAACGACAGCTTGGAAAGCTTCTGAAAAAAATGAAGAAAGATGATATTTTGATTTGCTCCGAACTTTCACGGCTGGGCAGAAATCTCCTAATGATTATGGGCGTACTGAACGAGTGTATGAATAGGGACATCAAAGTGTGGACTATTAAAGACAATTATAGATTAGGTAGCGATATTAACAGCAAGGTTTTGGCATTTGCATTTGGGCTTTCCGCTGAAATTGAACGAAACTTAATCTCGCAAAGAACTAAAGAAGCACTGGCAAGAAAGAAAGCGGAGGGCGTAATACTCGGTCGGCCAGTTGGAAGAAAGTCAGCAAAGACAAAGCTAACAGGGCAAGAAAAGAAAATAAAAGAGCTTTTGGATAAGCGTGTTTCTCACTCTGCTATAGCAAGAATTCTCGGTGTTCACAGGCTCACGGTTGCAAAGTTTGTAAAGGAAAGAATGGTGGAAAGAAGTGATGGCTTAAAGGTCTTAAAATAAGAAATTATTATCGCTAGTTTTTATTATTTTACAAATTCTATTAAAATAAGGTCTATGCTGTATTCTTATTTTATATATTTGTGGTGAAATAAGCGTTTTTATGGAAACAAACAACTTTATTCCAACCGATAAGATTGTTGAGCGGCTTCAGTACGAAAACCCTTGGTGGACATCCAGGAATATCCCTGCTGATTTTTCTGCGATGAAGAAGCGCCTTTATTTCAACTTGTTTTATCCTTTCGTTATGGAAAAAGATGTTAGAAGGGCCGTTGTTTTGATGGGGCCTCGCCGTGTAGGGAAAACCGTAATGATGTTCCATACCATAAGTGAATTAATTGAGGAGGGGGTAGATCCGCAGAAAATTCTGTTTGCTGGAATTGATAATCCGATCTATATTCACCTGTCTTTAGAAGATATTTTAAACCTTTTTAGGGCTGCGCTAAAATTAGGCAATCTTAAAGGCTGTTTTGTGTTTTTTGATGAGATACAATATCTGAAAGATTGGGAGCGGCATTTAAAAGTGCTAGTGGACTCTTATCCGGAGACAAAGTTTATTGTATCGGGTTCTGCAGCAGCTGCCCTGCATCGGAAAAGTGCGGAAAGCGGTGCCGGTCGCTTTACGGATTTTTTACTTCCGCCGCTTACCTTTCAAGAGTATATTTATTTGAAGGATTTAGAACATTTGCTGTCTGAAACAGAAGTCATTTACGGTAATAAGGTGCTGCCCTACTTTGAGTCTAAAGATATCAAAGCGCTGAACCGGGAGTTTTTGAACTACATTAATTTTGGTGGTTATCCGGAAGTTGTGCTTTCTGAAAAAATCCAAAGTGATATGGGGCGCTTTGTGAAAAATGATATTGTGGACAAGGTGTTATTGCGGGATTTGCCCAGTCTTTACGGTATCAGCGATGTGCAGGAGCTCAACCGTTTTTTTTCTTATCTTGCTTACAACACAGGCGGAGAGCTTTCGTATGAGGGTATGAGTAATGATAGCGGAATCAGCAAGGTTACCATCCGTAAATACCTGGAATATTTGGAATCTGCATTTCTGATTAAGGTATTACACAAGGTGGATATCAATGCAAAAAGGTTTAAAAGAATCACAAATTTCAAAGTTTATCTTACAAATCCTTCATTAAGAACGGCCCTGTTTTCCCCGGTTTCAGAAACAGATAAAGAGATGGGCAACCTTGTGGAAACCGCCATACTTTCCCAATGGATGCACCGTGAAAATCTGGATCTCACCTACGCAAGATGGAAAGTGGGAAGTACGGAAGGAGAGGTTGATATGGTATTGGTTGACAGATATTTTAAGCCTGTATGGGCAGCAGAGATTAAGTGGAGTGATAAATTTTTCAGAAACCCCAAGGAGTTGAAAAGTTTAATCAAATTTTGCGAGAGCAATCAATTTGATAAAGCAGTAATAACCACGATAGAGCAGTTTGGAACAAAAGCAATCAATGATTTAAACTTTACCTTTATTCCGTCGTGCGTGTACGCCTACAATGTTGGTGTCAATACCATAAAGCAGAAATCATTGGCATCCGCTTTATAAAAGTACATAAACTTAGAAAATTTTGTATCATATTTGTACCATAAAATCGTAAGTGATTGATTTTCATATATCGTTACTTTTGAGGAGGTCAAGTAGGGAAAGTAACAAACGATAATCATTAATTACTAAATCGCTGTAAACTATTTGTTTACGGCGATTTTTAATTTTGACCCATTTTAAATAATTGTCGATTTTAATCGATTTTTGCCTTATATTTGTTTCATATTTGTACCGCGCCTTAAATGCGGATAATGTGCGCCTTATTAGGTCTTATTTAGCCTTAATTTCAGAACAGTCGGCCACCTCAAGCGGTCAAATTGAAGACCTCAATGCTCGGCTTACGGAAACAGAATTTGCTTTGCAAGCTGTAGAAGAGATATTCCGCGAAACGGGCGGTTTCCTAAATAAAGAAGCCAAGAAAAGGGAAGCGTTTCTCGTCCGGCTTTCTGAACTCAACAAAGTTGATCTGTCTGAAGAGGCGGTGCAAGCCCTCAATAGTTTTCAAAAGAAATACCGCTTTCTGCTTGTAGGAATCGGAGTTCTGGTATTTTCGTTTTTGATTCTGTTAGCATCCCTTTACTTTACCCGTCAATTTTATTCTGCAAGCATCCGCTCGAAAAGCGAACTGCGACAGGAGATTCTGGACGAAATACACAACAACGGAAAAGCAATTTACAAAATTGAGGATTACGAGCAGCTTCAGCACAATACTGAGCTGATGAACAAATGGATGAAGAAAAACCCGAAAGATGCTGATAAGTTTCTGAGGTTTAAGGATGGGTATGAGAGCAAGTGAAACTAAAAAAATTAAAAAAAAACAGTACAGAGTTCATAAAATATTATATTTGTAGCGCTCTACAATAAAAAATCTATTTGAAATATCGTTTTATTTCTTTTTATTTTATATTTTTGTAGAGTGATTACAAATCATATAGAGGATGAAATTAAAATTAAAAGAAATCTGCAACATTCAATTCGGCACCTATCTGAAGCCTTCAAATGCAGGTTCTCTGCGCTTTTTGCAGGCCAAAAACTTTTCAGACAACGGTGGTCTTTTGGATAATTTTGATGCTTTCGTGTCTGACGACGAGAATACCCGCGCTTCTCTTTTGCAAAAGGGTACTGTGCTTTTTGCAGGAAAAGGCAGTCGCTTTTTCGCAGCTGATTATCAAGATGAATGGGGCGATGTAGTTCCTTCTTCATTATTCTACGTGCTTACTGTGGATGAAGATTTAATTTTACCCGGCTATTTGTCTGCCGTGCTTAATCTTTCAAAAAACATTGCCTATTTTCAGCAGGCTGGAGCCGGAAGTAATATTCCTTCACTGCGTAAAAAAGAATTGGCAGATTTTGAGATTGAAATTCCGCCTTTGGAAATACAGGAAAAAATTGTCGCGATGAAAAAACTGCACGATGAAGAAATGAAACTTGCCGACGCTATTAAAGATCAGAAAATACTATTATACCAAACCGCCATTAATAACATTTTAAAATAACTCATAATGCCTGAAAATAAAATTACCCAAAAAGAAATCAACAATATCGTTTGGAAAGCCTGCGATTCTCTGCGTCCTGTGATGGGAAGCGGTTCTTATAAGGATTATGTCCTGAGTTTACTCTTCGTGAAATACCTTTCTGATGTATGGAAAGATAAACAGGAGCAATACCGTCAAAAATATCCTGGCAACGAAGAAATGGTAAAAAGACAGTTGCAGCGCGAGCGTTTTCAGGTTCCGGAAATCAGCACGTTTGATTATCTTTTTGAAAACCGCAACGAAGCCAATGTGGGCGAAATTATAGATATGGGATTGGCGGCGCTGGAAGATGCCAACCGTGCAAAATTAAATATGGTGTTCCGTTCGGTTTCGTTCAATTCGGAAACGGCTTTTGGTCCTACCAAACAGCGTAACGCCATTTTGAAAAACCTGTTGGTAGATTTTTCTAAACTGGATCTGCAGCCTTCGCATTTGGATGGCAATGATGTGATTGGAGATTCTTACGAATTCCTCATTTCTCTCTTTGCAGGTGAAGCAGGCAAAAAAGCGGGAGAATTCTACACGCCGGCCGAAGTGAGCACATTGCTTGCAAAACTGGTAGATCCGCAACCGGGCAATCGTATTTCCGATCCTACTTGTGGTTCGGGTTCTTTGCTGATTAAAGTAGCCAAAGAAATTCCGGGGAAAAACTACTCGCTTTACGGACAGGAAAACAACGGAAGCACCTGGGCTTTGTGTAATATGAATATGTTTCTGCACGAGCAGGACAGCGCAACGATTAAATGGGGCGATACCATTAACAATCCTCTGCTTTTAGAGAATGATAACCTGATGAAGTTCAATATTGTCGTTGCAAATCCGCCATTTTCTCTGGATAAATGGGGAGCCGATAATGCAGCGGCTGATGAATTTGGGCGTTTTCACCGTGGTGTGCCGCCAAAAAGTAAAGGAGATTATGCATTCATCAGCCATATGATAGAAACAGCCAATGAAACCGACGGTCGTGTTGGCGTAATTGTGCCACACGGGGTGTTGTTCCGTGGAAGTTCCGAAGGGAAAATTCGTAAGCAACTGATTGAAGAAAATTTATTGGATGCAGTAATCGGTTTGCCTGCCAATCTGTTTTTCGGAACGGGAATTCCTGCGGCTATTCTCATTTTTGATAAAGCGAGAAGCGCTAACAAAGATGTGTTGTTTATCGATGCGAGTAAAGAATTTGAAAGCGGTAAAAACCAGAATGTTCTTCGCGAAAAGGATATTGAGCATATCGTTACCACTTACAAAAACTACAGAAACGGCGAACCTTTACAGCAGGAAAAAGGCGAAGTGCTGGAAGATAAATACGCATACCGTGCAACCATTGAAGATATTAAAGAAAACGACTTCAACCTGAATATCCCGCGTTATGTGGACACTTTTGAGGAAGAGGAAGAAGTGGACATTAAAACCGTTCACGCCAATATCCAATCGCTGAAACAGCAGCTAAGCGAAGTGGAAGCACAAATGGAAAAATATTTAACAGAATTAAAATTAGTATAGAATGGAAGTACCACAAGGCTACAAACAAACTTCCATCGGGATCATTCCCGAAGATTGGGAGGAGATGGAATTGGGAAAAATTGGCAAATTTTTCAAAGGTAGAGGTGTTCCAAAAGATAAAATTGTTAAAGAAGGTTTTAAATGTCTTACTTATGGCGATTTATATACAAAATATGACATTTTAATAAAAGATGTAAAATCACATATTACTCAGGAAACTGCAGAAATTAGCCAACAAATTGAATTTGGGGATATTTGTATTGCGGGTTCTGGTGAAACTATTGAAGATATTGGTAAATGTGCAACATTTGTAGCAGACGAAATTGGTTATGCTGGGGGTGATATTATCGTTTTTCGTTCAGATAATAACGCTGTAACATTATCATATATTCTCAATTCAGATACAGCAAAAAGACAAAAATATAAATTTGGACAAGGTCATTCTGTTGTTCATATTTATAGTTCACAATTGGAAAAATTAAAAATCCCACTTCCCCCACTTCCCGAGCAGCAAAAAATCGCTGAAATTCTTTCCACTTGGGACAAGGCCATAGAAACCTGCCAAAAAACCATTGAAGTACTTAAACAAAGAAATAAAGGGCTTGCACAGCAGTTGCTTTCAGGGAAAACAAAAGTGAAAGGTTTTGAGAAGACGGAATGGAAGGCGGTGAAATTGGGTGAAATTGGTAAAATAACTTCTAATGGTGTTGACAAGAAAATTATTGAAGGTGAAATACCTGTTAGGTTATTAAATTATTTGGATGTTTACAGAAGAAATTATCTATTCTCTAATGAAATATCACACACAGTTACTACTACACAGCAAAAAGTACTGACTTGTGATGTGAAAAAAGGTGATGTCTTTTTTACACCTTCTTCGGAAGTCCGAAACGATATTGCTGTCTCAGCGGTTGCAATGGAAGATTTTGAAAACACTGTTTACAGTTACCACGTTGTTCGTTTAAGATTCAATCAGGAAATGGACTTACAGTTTAAGGCCCATATTTTTAAAACTGATTTATTCTTTCGTCAGGCTCAAAGAATTTGCGAAGGCAGTGGAACAAGATATGTGGTTTCACAAGAATATTTTAGAAATATTTCCATTTCAATTCCTGAATTGGAAGAACAAAAACAAATTGGAAATATTTTATGTAATGCTGATAAAGAAATCAAACACTACGAAGAAAAGCTGGCCAACCTGAAACTTCAGAAAAAAGGTCTGATGCAGCAGTTGCTTACTGGGAAAGTGAGAGTGAGAATTTAAACAAAAACATAAAAAATACTAAGGATGAAATATTTAGTTTGGGACTTAAAACAGCAGCCGCGAGGAGCCAGAGTGCAGGTTGCGTTAAAAGGAAACGCTGCTAATGTCCGTCTTATGGACAGTTCAAATTACAGCAATTATAAGTCTGGAAGGAACCATAAATATGTTGGAGGATTGGTAAAAAAGTCACCCGTTACATTAGGTGTTCCGAGTTCCGGTCATTGGTATGTAGTTGTGGATATGCAGGGATTAGGCGGTTCTACAAATGCAAGCGTAAAAGTTTTGCCTTCTGCTTTGCCGGAATATAGAGATGCGCCGTTGGCATCAGTTCCATCTTTAGTTCAAGGAAAAGAAAAAATGCCATTTGATGAAAGTGATGATGTAAGAGATCACGATGTTTTTATTTCACACGCTTCCGAAGATAAAGACGATGTTGTTCGTCCTTTAGCCATAGCATTAAAGGAAAAAGGGCTTTCAGTTTGGTATGACGAATTTGAGTTGAAAATTGGCGACAGTTTAAGACGCAAAATCGATAAAGGTCTAGCAACAAGCAAATTCGGAATTGTAGTTTTGTCCAGAAATTTTATTAAAAAAGGATGGACCAACTACGAATTGGATGGCATTATGACGAGGGTTGTTGACGGTGGCCAGGTTTTACTTCCGATTTGGCACGATATCACAAAGAAGGAAGTGGTTGATTACTCGCCTTCACTTGCCGATAAATTGGCTAGAAATACTGCAAATTATACGGTGGAAGAGATTGCCGAAGAAATTGCAGAACTAATTAAAGAAAACTAATATGCCGAATTTACTACAGATTAAAGCACTTCGGGACAAGTATGATTCCAAAAGTATTATTAGAAAAAGTGATATCAGGTTACTATCAGAGAATTTCAATAGGTCGAGAACTGAAATAAAAAGTTTATTTATTAGAAATGGTGCTGAGCAGGACTTGGTAAAATATTTTGAAGATCAAAAATCAGCAGAGGTTGTTTTGTTGTTTATAGATATAACTAATTTTTCTGCAAGATGTTCCGCCTACACTAATGAAAAATTATCTGAATATCTGGACATATATTACGATACTGTAATTTCGACAATTTATCATCACGGTGGTGAAATTGAAAAAATTATTGGAGACGGTATTATATGTGTTTTTGGTGAACCATTTTTAAATGATAACCCTTCAACTTTATTCCAAAAGGCTGATGCTTGTGCAAAAGATATTATTATTGAACTAAAGGAATCGGATATGGAAGTAAAGATTGCTTTGCACCACGGAAATGTAATGTATTACAAAAATAAATCTGAAAATTACCCAGAATATACGATGATTGGTAAACCCATTACGGAGCTTTTTCGGCTTGAGAGTATTGCTGAAAATAATTCCATTAATTTTTATAATGTTTCACCTTATCAAAATATGGAATGTAGTCAGGATGGTGTTTTTAAATATTCAAGAAAAAACATTCATTCGTATTGGAGAAAATCAGATTCAAAAAAGGTTGATTTAAAAGGTGTTGAATGGAGATTTGTAAGAAACTTTTACTGCTCATATAAAACTTGATAAAATGGCAATAAAAGATTTTATACAAGAAATAGATGCAGATGTTCTTGATGTATTAAGAACAGACTTTGAATATGTTTCCACCAAATATGTTCCAAACCGTAGTGATACAGGGTTGTCTTTTGAAAGAGGAATAACCAAAAAAGGAAAAATACTGGAAACCTGTGTACTATACGTTGACGTAAGAAATTCCGTCGGTTTAACGCAAACTCATTCAGCTGAAATTATGGGTAAAGTTTATACCGCTTTTGCAAAAGCGATTATAAAAGCAGCAAAGCGTCATTCCGGCCATATTCGCAACATTATTGGAGATCGGGTAATGATTATTTTCCCAGCTGAAAATTGCTTTACTAATGCGGTGGACTGCGCAATATCAATTAATCATATTGCAAATAAAGTTATTAATGCAAGATTTACTGGTGTAGATTTTAAATGTGGTATTGGCATTGATTACGGCCAAATGAAAGTTATAAAAGTTGGTGTTCATAGACAAGGTAATGAAGCAGTTGAAAACCGCAGTTTAATATGGACGGGTAATCCTGCGAACATTGCGTCAAGATTAACCGATGTTGCTAACAAAACTATTGCAGAGGACATATTTCGGGTAACGAGAAACAAGATTAATCCCCGCGCTATAAAGCCTCTATTTGAATTTCCAACATTTATGGGAATGGCTTCCAATTATGATCCTAATGCTCCATTATATTTGGATGCAATTGAAACTGTTGATTTAACAACGGAAGAATTTGCAAATAGTATTAGGTCGTTTTCAGAGGGTAATTTGCATATGACGGGAGGTAATTTCATTAAATTTGAGAAGAGGAACCGAACTAAAATTTTCTTTCCGATTTTAATGACTAATTCAGTTTACGAGGGTTTAAAAAATGCTAACCCAACAAGAAAAGATATCAGAGAAAATTATTGGATACAAGAAACAGACTCAATAAAAAATGTTACTCAAAAAGTTTTTGGCGGGAATGTCACTTGGGGTGTTTAATAAAAGAAAAATATTATGAATGAATTAAAATATGAAAATCAATTAAGAAACATTTTTGCAAATGTTAATGAGTGGTTGAAATTTGCGGAAGCAAAAAATTTCGGTCTGCTTACATTAAGTGCCGCCTTTATTTTTGGCCTTACACAGATTGATTTTCCCGAATATTCAAAAGTTGCGTATGCAACAAATTGTGTCTTCATACCTTTTGCAGTTTTCTCAATTGTGATTTGTCTAATTTCTCTCTTCCCTATTCTTACTAAAATTAAAAAAAGAGAATGGGCAAAATCGTGGATTAACAGATTTAGCAATTTCATAGATAAAGAAGACAAATTTGAAAACATTCATTTCTATGGATATTTGCGAGATATTGACAAAGAAGAGTTTGAAAGGGAATTTTTACGTAAGACAAATTCATCTGAGATATTTACTGAATACGAAAGAGAATTAGTGTCACAGATAATTTATAATTCTGGCATTGCTTGGTTAAAATATCAGTTGTTCAAGATTGCAACATTTATTTTTGGCTTGGGTCTGATATTGTCTGTCTTATTTTATGTGATTTTATGTATTTGCTCTAGATTTTAAAATTGCTGTTGCGACGCTGTATTAAGAAATATCTAAAAATTTGAAAATTATGACACCAAAACAACTACTTGATATATTATGCAGCCTTCGCAGTCTTTCTGCGGAAAATGAAGTGGTAGAGTTCAAAGAAGCCAAAAACACCTACGATTTTACCAAACTGGGGAAATATTTTTCGGCATTAAGCAACGAAGCCAATCTTTGCGGCAAACCCAATGCCTGGCTTATTTTCGGTGTGGAAGATAAAAAACACACCATTGTCGGTTCGCAGTTCCGCCCGAATAGAAAAGACTTGGACAGTCTGAAAGGCGAATTGGCCAATAAAACCACCAACCGCATTTCTTTTATAGAAATTTACGAACTTCAGGAACCGGAAGGTCGTGTGGTAATGTTCAAAATTCCTGCTGCACCCAAAGGAATTCCGGTAAGTTTTGACGGTCATTATTATGCAAGAGATGGTGAAGAACTGGTGCCTCTTAATTTGGAGAAAATTGAAAGAATCCGTGCACAGGCAACCACAGAAGACTGGAGCGCTACAATAGTTCCCGATGCTGCTTTTGAAGATTTGGACCAGGACGCTATTGATCTGGCAAGAAAAAACTATAAAAGTAAATTCCCGGAGAAAGCAGCAGAAGTGGACACTTGGGATGACGTCAAATTCCTGAACAAGGCCAAGGTTACCATTAAGGGTAAAATTACAAGAACGGCACTCATTCTTTTAGGCAAAGACGAATCCGAACACTTTCTGAATCCTGCCGAAGTAAAAATCCGCTGGAAGTTGGTAGATGAAAACAATAACGATATTGATTATGAGATTTTCAGTTTACCGCTCATTCTTTCTGTAGAAAAGGTTTTTGCGAAGATTAGAAATATCAAATACCGCTATATGAAGGAAGGAACGATCTTTCCGGATGAAGTGGCAAAATACGAACCTTTCTCAATTCGTGAAGCCATAAACAACTGTATTGCGCACCAGGATTACACCAAAGGAGCCAGAATTAATGTGATAGAAATGGAAGATCAGTTGGTGTTTACCAATCACGGCACTTTCATTCCCGGAAGTGTGGAAAAAGTAGTAATTGAGGATGCACCGGAAGAATTCTACCGAAATAAATTTTTGGCTACAGCAATGTTCAACCTGAAAATGGTGGATACGGCCGGCGGCGGAATAAAGAAAATTTTCAACTTCCAGCGTGCAAGATATTTCCCGATGCCCGATTATGATCTATCGGAAGAGAAAGTAAAAATGTCCATTTCCGGAAAAATTCTGGATATGGATTATGCGCGTTTATTGGCACAGAACAAAGACCTGTCCCTGGAAGAAATTATGATGCTGGATAAAGTGCAGAAAAAAAATCCTTTAACCGCCTTCGAAGAAAAACACCTGAAAAGCAAAAAATTGATAGAAGGCAGAAAACCGAACTATTTTATCGGTCTGAAGGTAGCGCAAAATACCGGTCAGAAAGCAGAATATTCTAAGAATAAAGGGTTTGATAAGAAGTATTATTTGGATTTAATTGTGAAATCAATAAAGGAGCACAAGGAACTGACAAGGAGAGATGTGGATGCATTGTTGTGGAACAAATTACCAGAATGGATGGAGGAACGACAGAAGAAGAATAAGATTGGGAACTTGTTGTCTGAGCTGAGGATTAAAGAAATTATTGAAAACAAAGGAACTTTTGGTAATCCGAAATGGTCTCTTAAAAAGTAAATTTTAAGAGAGATCTTAAGAGAGATTTCAAGAGAGTTTAAGAGAGAATTTATTAGAGGAAGTAATGTAACGTTTTGTTTTACAAGGGATTATTGCTCTACTAAATTATAAATATATTAATTGAAATGTGCTAGAGTTTTGTTAGACTTCTCTTAGAGCAATTGTTAAACGACAAAATAGTAAATAGATAAAATAATAAAGATGTCCACACCGTCATACATTGAAGATCATATTAGCCAGATTCCCGCTTTGCAGTTGCTTATGAAAATGGGATATACTTACCTGTCGCCGGATGAAGCAATGGTTTTGCGTAGCGAAAGAACCGGCAATGTATTGCTGGAACCTATTCTGCGTGATCAGTTGCAAAAAATCAACAGTATTGAGTATAAGGAAAAGACTTTTGAATTTTCAGATGCCAATATATCTTTAGCTATAAACGAATTAAGGGATTTGCCTGTTCAGGATGGATATATCAGTGCCAATGAAGCATTTTATGATTTAATCACATTAGGGAAAAGTTTGGAGCAAAATATTTTGGGCGACAAAAAAAGCTTTTCCTTTAAGTATATTGACTGGAAGAACCCCGAAAATAATGCCTACCACATTACCGAAGAATATTCCGTGTTGCGTTCCGGCAGAAATGACCATTATCGTCCGGATATTGTCCTGTTTGTGAATGGTATTCCAATGTTGGTGATTGAATGTAAATCACCTGCAATTAAAAAACCTTTGGAAGAGGCAGTTTCCCAGCATATTCGCAATCAGCAGGAAGACGGTATTCGCGATTTATACCTTTATTCCAATGTGCTGATGTCATTGGCGGTAAACGAAGCAAGTTACGCAACTACAGGAAGTTCCAAAGAATTCTGGAATGTCTGGAAAGAAATTTTCCGAACAAAAGATCAGGGTGTGGCTTATGCTGATGCTTTGAAGTTACTTAAGGACAGTCCACTTCCTGAAGACGAAAGAACACAAATTTTTAAACAAAGATATTTCAGCGTTCTGCAACACTTTAACAACCTAGAGCAGGAAGATATTTTGGTAACGGAACAGGACAAGTTATTGTTCAGTTTATGTCAGAAAAACCGTCTTTTAGACCTTATTTTTAATTTCATTGTGTATGATGACGGTATTAAGAAAATCAGCCGCTACCAACAATTTTTCGCTATTAAAGAAACTTTGAAAAAAATCAGTGTACAGGACGCTTCCGGAAAAAGGACGGGCGGTGTAATATGGCACACTCAAGGAAGCGGAAAATCACTGACAATGGTAATGTTGGCACAGTTGATAGCGTCTTTAAAATCAGTAAAAAATCACAAAATTATTTTGGTTACAGACCGTATTGATTTGGATGATCAGATTACCAAAACATTCCAAAAATGCCAGGTTCCGGTGGAAAATGCTCAAACAGGAAAACATTTGGTAGAATTAATAAAAGATCCTTCTGATGCGGTCATTACGACGATTATCAACAAGTTTGAAGCGGCAGTTCGCCAGCAGAAGGAGGGATTTCCATCTTCTGAAATTTTCGTACTGATAGACGAAGGTCACAGAAGTCAGTATGGAGCTTTCAATGTAAAAATGCAAAAGACATTTCCGAATGCCTGCTTTATTGCCTTTACCGGAACACCTTTAATGAAAAAGGAGAAAAGCACTGCAAGTAAATTTGGTGGAATTATCGGCGATCCGTACACCATAATGGATGCGGTAGAAGATAAGGCGGTTGTTCCGATTCTGTACGAAGGCCGTCATAATCTGATCGAAGTCAACGAAAAACCACTGGACACTTTTTTTGATAAAGTTTCCGAACCTTTAACGCCTTACGGTAAGGCAAAATTGAAAAAGAAATACAGCACCACAAGCCAGTTGAATAAGGCTGATCAGGTAATTTATGCTCGTGCCTGGGATATTTCGGACCATTTTGTTTCTAATTTTCAGAATACAGGTTTTAAAGGGATGTTGGTTGCACCCAATAAGACCAGCGCAATAAGATACCGAGAATACTTAAAGGAAATAGGAAAAGTTTCCTGCGAAGTTTTGATTTCTCCTGATGATACACGAGAAGGAAATGATGACGCCTACGAGGAAAAGGAAGAGGTGGTAAAAAGGTTCTACAAATCTATGATGGATAAATATGGAACATCTCAGAAATATGAAAAAGCCATAATTAATTCATTTAAAAAGAAAGAAACTCCGGAAATCATTATTGTAGTGGATAAATTGTTGACGGGTTTTGATGCACCAGTGGCTCAGGTTCTGTATCTAACCAGAGGTCTAAAAGAGCACACTCTATTACAGGCAATTGCAAGAGTAAATCGTGTGGCTCCCGGAAAAGATTATGGCTATATCATTGATTATTTTGGCAATCTTGAAAACCTGGACAGTGCTTTAAATACCTACAGTGGTTTGGAAGGGTTTGATGAAGAAGAACTGGAGGGGACACTGATCAATATTCAGAAAGAAATTGCAAAACTTCCTCAGGCACATTCCGACCTATGGGATTTATTTAAGACCATTAAAAACAAATATGATGTAGAAGACTATTCTACATTATTGGGTGATGAAAGCATTCGCCACAGTTTTTATGAAAAGTTGTCCTTCTTTGTTCGTTTGTTCAAAATGGCGATGTCCACAGTGGAATTCAACGATGCATCTAATGAAAAACTGATAGACCGTTACAAAAAAGACGCTCATTTCTTCTTGAAATTAAGAGTTGATGTTACCAGAAGATATTATGATGATATCGACTATAGAGAATACGAACCACAGGTGCAGAAACTTATTGACAAGCATATAACAACGGAAGGCGATGTTTTGAAAATCACCCAGTTGGTTAATATTTTTGATAAAGAAGAGCGCGAAACGGAAGTTGAGAAAATTACAGGTAAAGCCGCAAAAGCAGACCATATTGCTTCCCGGACGATTAGTGCCATAAATGTCAAAATGAATGATGATTCTGTGTTCTATAAAAAACTCTCCGAACTTATTAAGCAGGCAATTGAAGATTACCGTCAGCACCGTATTGACGAAGCAGAATATCTGAATAAAGTAAAAGACTATGAAAATCAGTTTTTAACCGGCAAACAGTTAGGGATTCCTGAGGTTCTGGAACATAAGCCTGTAGCAACCGCGTATTATAATGTGTTGGATGTGGTTGCTAAAGAAGTTTTTGAAAATTTGGAAAATCATAAGGATGTTGAAGCAGATTTGGCAGTAGAACTTGAAGCAGAAATTAAAGAAGTTATATACGAGGATGATGCACTAATCGTAGACTGGCAGACCAATACCGAACTGGAGAATGAATTAAAAATCAAATTGGATGATTTTCTTTTCGAATCCCAACAAAGGTACGATCTTTCAATTCCTTTTGATAAGATGGATGAAATCATAGAAGAAGTAATCAAAATCGCTAAAAACAGATACAAATAAAGGAAATGCAGGTGATGACGGTGGATTATGGTAAAATTGAAATAAACTTTAATCTGGAGTTTGCTGATAGAAAAACTTTGGGTATAAAGGTGTATCCTGATGCGTCAGTAAAAGTTATTGCTCCTTTGGAAACGAAAAAAGAAGAAGTTGTTGAAAAAGTCAAGTCAAAGGCAAAATGGATACTGAAACAGCAGAAAAAATATGAAAGTTTTCAGCCGGGCATTCCAGCAAGAATCTATAAAAATGGTGAAACACACTTATACCTTGGAAGGCAATATCTTTTAAAAATTGAAAAAGCAGATGTAGTTGCTGTAAAACTTTATCGTGGAAAAATGATGGTGTACACCCCGAAAACGAGTTCAGAAACTGTTGAAAAAATAGTTAAAAACTGGTATCGTGAGAAAGCCATATCTTTATTTGACATCGTCTTAGAAAATAAACTGCCGTTATTCAGTAAATATGAAATAATCAAACCGGAAATTGTAGTAAGGTGGATGGAAAAGCGTTGGGGAAGTTGCACCAGGAACGGAAAAATAACTCTTAATCCGGAAATGATTAAAGCACCAAAAGCCTGTATTGAATATGTGATGGTACACGAATTATGCCATTTGGTGCATCACAATCACACTCGTAATTTTTACGATTTGCAATCTAAAATATTGCCTGATTGGGAGAGATGGAAAGAGAGATTGGAGATGATTTTGGCTTGATTTCAAAAAAACACTTTAAAAAACTAAAATTAAAAAATGAAAATTCTTCACACCGCCGATTGGCATCTCGGAAAAAAATTAGACCGGTTTTCCCGAATTGAGGAACAGATCGACTTAATGAATGAAATCGTGGAAATTGCCGAATCGGAAAATGTGGATTTGGTGCTGATTGCAGGAGACCTTTTCGATACTTTTCATCCACCGACAGAAGCAGTAGATTTGTTCTATAAAACATTGAAACGCCTTTCCAAAAACGGAAAGCGTCCTGTAATCGCCATTGCGGGAAATCACGATTCTCCGTCCTTGATTGACGCACCGGATCCTTTGGCAAGGGAGTGTGGAATTATCTTGATTGGGCAGCCTAAAGCAGTTGTCGCTCCTTTGATTTTGGAAGATTTCAGAATTTCGAAATCCGATGAAGGTTTTCTGGAACTGGAACTCGAAGAGCATGACTTTCCAATCAGAATTATTCATACCGCATTTGCCAACGAAGTGAGATTGAAAGAATATTTTGGCGAGAATAAAGAAGATGAACTGAATCTGTCTTTGAAAAACAGTTGGAAAAAGACCGCAGAAAAATACTGTGATGAAAATGGTGTGAATATACTTATGACACATCTCTATATGAACAAGCGAGGTGCTGTTCTTTTGGAAGAACCCGAAGGTGAAAAACCAATCAAAATAGGAAATGCAGATTTGATTTTCTCGGATGCAATTCCGCCGCAAATTCAGTATGTTGCTTTGGGACATCTTCACGGTCATCAAAATATAGGAACGGAAAATTGTCCTGTCATATACTCGTCATCGCCTTTGGCATACAGTTTTAGCGAATGTGGACAACAAAAAGTAGTCACTATTATAGAAGCATTTCCCAATGAAAAAGTGAGTTTTAAAAACATGGAACTCAAAAATGGAAAGCGATTGTTTCGCAAAACTTTTTCTGTAATTCATGAAGCTGAACAATGGTTGCGCGAAAATCCAAATTGCTTGGTTGAACTTACAATGGAAAGCGATACTTATTTGAAAGCAGACGATAATAAACGCATTTTTCAGGCGCATAACGGTATCGTTCATTTAATTCCTAAGGTTAAGACACAAAGTATGTCGCAAAATTCTGCATCGAAATCTATTGATGTCACTGCGGATATCATGGAACTTTTTTCCGATTATTTCAAATCAAAAAATGCAGGACAGGAACCGAACGAAGAAATCATAGAACTGTTCAAGGAAATCCAAAAAAACTAATTATGATTCCATTAAAATTAACCATGGAAGGTCTGTATTCTTATCAGGAAAAGCAGACTATCGATTTCACATCACTCACAGATGCAGGTCTTTTCGGTGTTTTTGGCTCTGTTGGCTCTGGAAAATCGTCGATTTTAGAAGCGATTACTTTTGCACTTTATGGCGAAACCGAACGCATGAACAAAAGAGATAATAGAGCCTACAATATGATGAACCTGAAATCATCGAAATCTTTTATTGAATTTGATTTCATCAATTTTGAAAACAGAATTTTTAGAATTATCAGAGATTTTAGAAGAAACAGCAAAAAATTTGACGATGTAAAAACCCAAACCCCCACTTTTTATGAAAAAATAGATGGTAATTTCATTCCTTTGGCTCATACCGACGCTGCCAGAATCATCAATTTAAGTTATACGAATTTCAAAAGAACCATCATTATTCCGCAAGGTCAGTTTAAAGAATTTATAGAATTGGGCGCAACGGACCGAACCAAAATGATGAAGGAAATTTATCCCGAACTCGAAAAATTCGACCTCTATCACAAAGCAAGTAAATTAAACGATGAGAACAAATCTGCTCTTGATGTATTGATGGGAACATTGGCAGGTTTTGAAGGAATTAGTCAGGAAAATATTAATCTTTTAGAAGAAGATTTAGGTAAAGAAAAAGACAGTCTGAAAACTTTGCGCGATGTTTTTACACCCATTTCAGAGCATTTTAATAAACTTAAAACTTTGAAAGACGATTTTAATAATCTTGAAACAAAGCAAAACGAATTGGATGTTAAGAACGAAGAAAAAATTGCAATCGATGAACTCGCAAAAGAAACTGCCGAATATGAAAAAATCCACCAAATATTTTTTCAAAAGTTTGAAGACAGAAAGCGGACTGAAAAAGAATATGATGGAAAAAATGCTTTGCTGACTTCGGAAACGGAAAATTTGGGGAATTTAAACAAAGAACTGGAAAAAATAACCAAGAAAATTGATGAATTAAAAGAAGATTTCGAAAACCTTCCCACGAAAAGAAAAGAAGAAATTGATTTGCAGAAAATCATCGAAATTAAAAGATTGGAAAAAGAGGAAAGTGATTTAGAGTCCGACAAAAAAGCAAAACTGGAAAATCAACCTGATTTACTTAAAAAGAAAGTAGATTTAGAAAAAAACATTGAAAAAACAGAAAGCGAAATCAATGAATTAAACAAAAATATTCTGGATGCCGAACTTTTGCTGGTGATAAACAACTGGTTCAGCGCACGAAAGAACTTTCAGGATGATTTGATTAAACTTAAAAACGATGGAAAATCGCGCAAAGATGAAATTCTTCGGCTTAACAGAGAACTCGAAATTCTTGGAATTGATCCCAAAAAAGTGGAAATAAATTTCGATTTGGAAAAAGATAAACTAAAGGAACGTCGGGAAACGATGAATCTTCGCAAATCAAATTTTGATTTGCGAACTCAACTTTCAAAATACGCTGAGCACTTGCACAATGGCGAAGCGTGTCCACTTTGCGGATCCGATGAACACCCGAAAATTATCGAAATAGAAGATTTAACGGCAGAAAAAGCATCTTTGAAAAGGGATTTTGAAAATCTGGAAAATGATGAAACAAAATTGGCAGATTTGGAAAAGAAAGTGGACAAGATTTTTCATGACCGCAGGTTTTATCAGGAGCAGTTCAATATTGCCAAAGAAAAATATGGCGAAACGGAAAAGGAACTGAATAAACATAAAGAAACCTTTATATGGAAACAGTTTGATGCTGAAAACGAAGACAATTTTATGGCTGCGAGAGATTTATCAAACAATAATCAAAAGGAAATTTCAACCCGACAAAAAGCAATCAAAAAAAACAGAGAAGACCTGAAAGATACAGACATAAAACTTCAGGAAATTACCGATGCTATTAAAGATATTGACATTAAAATTGGTCGAATTCAAGGACAGATTGCACAAAATAGTTCTCAAATTCAACTTCTTAAACTTCAAGACTTCAAAGAAAAAACTTTGGTGGAAGTCCAAGATTTATTCAATCAAAATCTTGCTAAAAACAATCAATTAGAAAAAGATTTGCTCGAACTTGAAAACTCCAAAAAGGAAATTCTACCCAAAATAACGGCTTCCGAAACAAGGAAAAACACTTTGGAAGATGATGTAAAAAGATTGGATGGAGAGAAAACATCAGTTCAAGATCAAATTTTGCAATTAATAAGTGATCATCAAATTGAAAGTGAAGAATTTATTTCAAGTGTTTTGGCCGAAGGAATAGATGTAATTGCCAATAACGAAACAATAAAAAATTTCAATATCGCATATGGTATTTTGAAGTCATCTATCGCTGAGTTAGAGAAGAAGTTGAAAGATTTGTCATTCAGCGAAGAAGAGTTTTCCGCATCAGAAACGAAATTCAACGAAGCAAGTAAAAATGTAGATGAGGCAAATAGAGTAGTCATTCAAAAAGAAGCCGAATTGAGCCGTCAAAAAGGCGAGTTGCAAAAAATGAAAGAACATCTGGATAAAAAAGAGGCGCTGGAAAAACGGGCATTAAACTTATCCAAAATGATTAATCTCTTCAAAGGTTCTGGATTTGTAGAATATGTTTCTTCCATTTACCTCGGCAATTTGTGCGACAACGCCAATGAACGCTTTCACAAAATGACGAGAAATCAACTCAGTTTGCGTGTCAACGAAAGCAACGATTTCGAAATTATAGATTACTTAAACGACGGTAAATCGCGCAGTGTAAAAACTTTGTCGGGAGGGCAATCTTTTCAGGTTTCGCTTTCGCTTGCCTTGGCTTTGGCTGAAAGTGTGCAGAGTCATGCAAAAGCCGACCGAAATTTCTTTTTTATAGACGAAGGTTTCGGAACCCAAGATCAGGAATCTGTGAATATTGTTTTCGAGACATTAATGAACTTACAGAAAGAAAATCGAATTGTCGGCATCATTTCTCATGTGGAAGAACTGAAGGAAAAAATTCCTGTTTCGCTTTCCATTACCAAAGATGCAGAACGAGGAAGTTTGATTGAAATGGTTTAAGTAATTTCGTATTCCAGCTCTTCAATAACTTTCTCATTCCGCAAAAAAACACTAACTTCAAAAACTAATTTTTCCCGCAAAACTATGACTCAAATTAGTATTAGGAAAGAGGTTTTTCCCTTTCTCAACATTTCTCTTTATCTCAATCAAATCAAGCCGATTCGCTCGATTTTTGTCCTAAATTCATCAGATGAGCCCAAGGAAAACTTGGAATTGAATATCACTTCGGATCTTCCTGTAATGGAGCGGTTCTGTTTTAAGGTAAATGAAATTCCTGCCAATTCAGAAGTGAAAATTCCGTTGGAGCAACTTAAGATAAACAGAGATTTTTTTAATACCATTTCCGAAACGGAAACAGCGATTATAAAAATAGAAATTGTCCAAAATGAAGAAATAATTTTCTCTGAAAACTGGAATTTAGATGTTCATCCTATTGAGTATTTTGGAGGTTTTGAAATTTTGCCGGAACTGATAGCATCTTATATCACGCCAAACCATCCTTATGTTTATAAAATAAAAAGAAAAGCCATAGAAATTCTTGAAAAAGAAGGTTTGTCGACAGCTTTTGAAGGATATCAAAGCAACGATCCGGAGCGAGTATTGCAAATAGTTTCGGCAATTTATACTGCGGTTCAAAATGAGCAAATTGTCTATAGTTCACTACCTCCAGGTTATGAAATCACGGGGCAAAGATTACGGTTGCTCAATACTTTGCAAAACGAAAAATTTGGAAACTGCATCGATTTAAGTTTACTTTTTGCTGCGTGTTTGGAGGCGGTTGATTTAAATCCGATTGTCATAATCGTTCGTGGACATGCTTTTGTAGGTTGTTGGCTGAATGACGACCGGTTTTCGGAAACAATAAACGATGATAAATCTGCAATTACAAAAAGAATTTCGAAAGGAATTCGAGAAATTGCCGCTTGGGAAGCAACGAGTATTTGCAAAGGAAATAATATTGTATTTGGAGAAGCGTTGAATTTGGGGGAATCTCAGTTGGTTGAGAAGGAAGATTTTCTTGTTTCGATTGATTTGAAAAGGGCTAGAACTTTCCGGATTCGACCTTTGCCACTGGTTGCGGAATCTAACAGGATTGAGATTGATGAAGAAAAAATTGAACAGTTGGAGGCAGAACGCATGCAAACCGATTTTGAAATTGGAAAAATTTATGCGGATGAGTTGCAGAGTGGTACGGTAGTAACGACCAAGCAGAAAATTTGGGAGCGAAAACTTCTTGATTTATCCCTACGGAACAATTTGCTCAATCTTCGGATAACAAGAAATATGCTGCAATTGGTTGATATTAATATCAACGATTTGGAGGATGTATTGTGGGAGGGAAAAACATTCACAATTCAGCCTAATCCTAAAGCAGAAATATTAAGAAAATACAATCTTTTTACACAACCATTACATCAGTCGTCGCCTCTTTATCAGATGGCAAATGAAGATTTGAAATACTTCAAACTACATACACATTATCACCGTCAGGATTTAGAAAGTATTTTGTCTTATATACACAAGAATGCGAAACAGGCCATTGATGAAAACGGTTCCAGTACACTTTATCTCGCTGTTGGTTTATTGAAATGGTATGACCGAAAAACACCAACACAGCCAAGATTTGCTCCTATTCTCCTGATGCCGGTTGAGATAAGCCGTAGATCCGTAAACAGTAATTTTACTTTAAGAAGCAGGGAAGAAGAAACGATGATCAACATTACCTTGCTTGAATTTCTTCGGCAAGAGTACGAACTCAACATACAATCGCTGGAAAACTTGCCTTATGATGAAAAAGGTGTTGATGTAGCAAAAGTTATGGGGATTTTACGCCGAGCAATTATGCAGATGGAAGGTTGGGATGTTGAAGAGCAGGTGGTTTTAGGGAATTTTTCCTTTAGCAAACTTATTTTATGGAAAGACATTGTGTCCAATCAGGAAAAGTTGTTGAAAAGCGATATAGTGAAGAGTCTTGTGGACGGAAAACTTGCGTTTACGCCTAAGTTAGAAAATGAGGATCAGGAATACGACGATATTCCAGCAGAAAGCATCACGCTACCAATTCCAACAGATGTATCGCAAATGG
This sequence comes from Cruoricaptor ignavus, assembly GCF_014961145.1. Lineage (NCBI taxonomy): Bacteria > Pseudomonadati > Bacteroidota > Flavobacteriia > Flavobacteriales > Weeksellaceae > Cruoricaptor > Cruoricaptor ignavus. The sequence continues at coordinate 206,588 of NZ_CP063145.1, read as the reverse complement.
AAGCGGTACTTTCTGCACAAAAAGGAAATACATTTATCTTGCACGGTCCTCCTGGAACAGGAAAATCGCAGACGATTACCAATATCATTGCAGATGCATTGCACCGTGGAAAGCGAGTTCTGTTCGTTGCTGCCAAAAAAGCAGCATTGGATGTAGTACACCGTAGACTGGAACAAATTGGGCTTGGAAATTTTACATTAGAATTACACTCCAACAAAGCAAAAAAATCAGACATTCTTGCGCAGTTAGAACGGTCTCTTCAAGCGCAACGAACTTTGCCCGATACTCAATTTTCCAGAGAATCTATGCGACTTGATGTCGCTAAAAAAGATTTGAATGGCTATGTTTCAGTTTTACATCAAAAGCAAAAAATTGGCTGGTCTTTGTATGAAAGTATCGTGAATATTGAACTTTTTGATGGTCAGAATCTTTCAAAAGATGCAGTGCCTGAAGATGTCCTAAAAAATGTAGATGAAGAAAAATGGCTACAGTGGAAAGATTGGTTGCATCAGTATCATTCGTTGATAAATATACTAATTCATCCTAACGAAAATCCGCTGCGAAATCTGGACATTAAGGAGTATTCTTATGATTTAACAGAGAAAATTGCAGCAAAGTCTACTTCACTTTCTCAGATACTTTCCAAATTGCAAACAGCAACAGAATCTGCAGTTTTTAGTAGTTATTACCCTGCATCGGTTTTAGAAAAAGAAAACTGGACAAATTTTGTGAAACTTATTGCTGAGGTTGAAGTTGCTGAAGATGTTCCGTTGGAATTGCTCCAGTTCCTTTCCAAAAAAGAAAATGCAGATGTTTTTGATGAATGGAAAAGCGTATTTGAAGACTATCAGAAATCATTAAATTCAGTTCTAAACAATTACCAACGAAATGTTTTAGACCAAAATATCTTCGAGTGGGAAATGCTATGGAAAAAAGCAGAACAAACTTGGTTTCTTCCAAAATGGCTACAAAAAAACAAACTCAAGAAAACGATTTCACTTTATCGAAAAAATCCTGTAAAAGATAATAGAGAAGTGTTAAATCTTTTTAGGGACTATCATCAATATTCAGAAAATATTCGTTTGGTGCAGCAAGATAGATTTTCTATTGTGAAATCAACTTTGAAAAACTTGTATAAAGATGAGCAAACTGATATAAGATTAATTAGTAGAATAAGCCATCAGTCTTCAAAAATCATCCAACTCTGCAATACTTGGGGAGTGGAAATGATTCATCAATGGTGCAAATTTCTTTCGGAAAATCAAATTGCAAACTTGTCCGAACTGAAAGATAAAAACCGTGAAATTTATCTTTCATTTAAACAGTCGGTTGTTGAATATCAAAATGAAGCAAGGAATTTATATGAAATTTCGAAAATCAATTTTGTAGAAAGTGAAAACTGGATTAAAGGAGTTCAACAGCAATTAAATGAAATTAATCTCCATTTGCCCAATCTTAAAGATTGGATTTTATATGTGCAGTTGGTGGAAAAAGGTAATGAACTTCAATTGAATTGGTTTACAGATGCTTACCTTCAAAATAAATTTACCAAAAGAAATTGTTTGGATTATTTTCATTATACAGTAAATCGTTCTGTTGCCAAAGAGGTTATTTCTGCACACGAGTCTTTGAATTTATTCAATGCATCACTGTTTAATTCGAAAATAGAGCAATACAAAAAAATAGCCACTAATTATCGGGTGCTTACATTAAACGATTTGAAAGCAGACCTTTCCGCAAGATTGCCCAATCCCACTTTAGAAGCGATACAAAGTTCGGAAATTGGAATATTGCAGCGGAATATCAAAAACCGAGGAAGAGGAACCAGCATCAGAAAACTGTTTGATCAGATTCCGACATTGCTGCCAAGACTTGTACCCTGTATGTTGATGAGCCCGATTTCGGTTGCACAATATTTTGATGTAAATCACGAGTTATTTGATTTGCTCATTTTTGATGAAGCATCACAGTTGCCAACATTTGAGGCGGTAAGTTCGTTAGCCAGAGCCAAACAGGCAATTATTGTGGGAGATCCAAAGCAAATGCCGCCAACTTCTTTCTTCAGTACGATAAAAATTGATGAAGAAAATATAGATATTGAGGATATGGAAAGCATTCTTGATGATGCGCTGTCGCTATCCATTCCGTCCAAATATTTATTGAGACATTACCGCAGTAAGCACGAAAGTTTGATTGCCTTTAGTAATTCCAATTATTACGAAAATAAACTATTAACTTTCCCTTCACACGATGATTTAGATAAACAAGTGAAATTCCACGAGATTTCTGGATTTTACGATAAAGGCAAAACCAGAACCAACCGTTTTGAGGCAGATGCAATCGTGAAATTTGTCGAAGCACATCACTCCAATCCAGAAAATAGAAAAAGAAGTATCGGAATCGTAACATTTAGCCAAACCCAGCAAAACCTTATTGAAGAAAAATTGCTAGAGGTTTATTCAAAAAATACGGAATTGGAACGATGGGCAACCGAATCTGAAGAACCACTTTTTGTGAAAAACCTTGAAAATGTACAAGGTGATGAACGGGATTTTATCCTTTTTTCCATCGGTTACGGTGCCGATGAAAATGGAAAAGTAAGTATGAATTTTGGTCCGTTAAACAGAAATGGAGGTTGGCGCAGGCTGAATGTTGCGGTTACACGCTCGCGTTATGAAATGCACGTTTTTTCTACTTTGAAATCCGAACAAATTGATTTGGCAAGAACATCTGCAGAAGGTGTTGCCGGCTTAAAGGCTTTCCTGAATTTTGCTGAAAAAGGACATTTACCAATAAATGCTGATGAACAGAGTGTCTCAAATAGAAAATCATTGGCAAACAGTATTGCGACAAAACTCAATGACATTGGTTTAGAAGCAAAGACTAATATTGGAACTTCCGACTTTAAGGTGGATATTGGAATTGTAAACCCCAAAAATCCCGCACAATATATACTTGCAATTTTAATAGACGGATATTATTATCTTGAAGCGAAAACCAGCAACGACAGGGAAATGGTAATGCCATCCGTATTGTCTGCATTGGGTTGGAAAATCCATAGGATTTGGACAATGGATTGGTACGAAAACAGTGATAGGATTTTGAACGAAATCAAAGAAAAAGTCCAGTCGATTTCAGAAGACAATTTTAAGGAGGAAGAAATAATCCCATCTGATATTGAACATTTCGAAGTTGAAGAAGCCGCAGTTCAAAATACTTCTCATGGTGCAGAAGAGGTTCACGCAAACAAAAAACAAGAGTATGTCGCAACGGTTTTAGATCTTGTTCCCAATGCAAATAGTGAGACCATTTACGATTTTGGAAACAGAAACTTACTTCGCTCACAGATTAACCAAATTGTAAATACGGAATCCCCGATTAGTAAAAATTTACTTTACAGAAGATTATTAAATGTGTGGAATACAAGCAGAGTAGGAGCAAAATTGGACAGACATTTACAAGAAATTATTGATGAAACTAATATCAAAAAAAGTACTCATCATCAAGATTTTTATTGGATAGATAATTCCGATTTTTACTGCACATTTTACCGAAATAATGATATTGAAAAGCGGTCAGTAGAAGACATTGCACCCGAAGAGGTTTTAGTAGCATTAGAAGAAGTATTAATCAATAATTTGAGTATTGAAAAAACCGATTTAATGCGATATCTCACTCGAACATTTGGCTACTCTAAAATGGGTATGCAGATTGAAACCTTGATGGATAATGCAATCAAATTTGCCGTAGAAAAAAAAGTGGCAGAGATAGATGGAAGTAGGGTGAAGATTGCGAGTAATTAACAAAGGAGTTGTGAAATTAATTTTTTTATTTTGACGAGGATTGCATATTTATGATTAGAGCAATTAAAACAACCAAAATGTTCAATAATTTCTCCCGTTTAATGTCAATGAACATCCATTTTTATTGAACAAAACCCTGTTTTTTGATAAAATGAATAAATTTTATTATTTTTGGTCGTAAACGGATGATGTATAGTGTGTTACTTCACAAATTGCAAAATTTTTATAATGTACCCCTAAACTCAGACCACGAGTTAAGTTTAAAAAAAAGAATTAATTTTAACTCGTAAAAAGATGAAAAAACAAAGACGAAAATTTACTCCAAGCTTCAAGGCACAGGTTGCCCTCGAAGCACTGAAAGAAAGGCAAACGTTGGCAGAATTAGCCTCCCGGTTCGAAGTCCATCCCCAGCAAATCCAAAACTGGAAGAAGGAATTTTTAAGCAAGTCCGAGCAGGTTTTTGCTTTAGAAAAGAAAAAAGAACACTCCGCCGGGAAAGAGGAAAAGCTCTATCAGAAAATCGGGCAGCTGCAGATAGAAATCGATTTTCTAAAAAAAAACTTAGGGATGCTCGAGGAATAAAGGAAAGACAGGAAATGATAGACAGGAAGCACCGGCTGAGCATCCGCAAACAGTGCGATTTACTATGCATCAACAGGAGTAATTTGTATTATAGTCCGCAAAGAGAACGCGATGCAAATTTAATATTGATGACGGAAATCGATAAAATCCACCTGAAATATCCCAGTTTTGGCATCCGAAGGATCACCCGGGAACTCAAGGAAATGGGCTTTAGCGTGAACCGGAAGAGGGTTCGCCGCCTGATGCAGGTGATGGGCATCGCCACCATTTACCCTAAAAGAAATTTGAGTAAATTGGGCAAGACAAGCTATATTCGACCGTATCTTTTGAGGGGTTTAAAAATAGAAAGACCCAACCAGGTTTGGCAGATAGACATCAGCTACATCCCGATGAAAAGGGGCTTTATGTACCTTACGGCGATTATCGATGTGTATAGCCGCTATATTGTGGGCTGGCAACTTTCCAACACTTTGGAGATGGAAACCCAGACTTCGGCGATGAATGAGGCGATAAAGAAATATGGCAAGCCTGAAATCGTTAACTCCGACCAAGGGAGCCAGTATACTTCATCAAACTGGCTAGATTGCATGGAAGGACATGGCATAAAAATCAGCATGGACGGAAAAGGTAGAGCTACGGACAATATTTATATTGAACGCTTTTTTAGAACGATAAAATATGATTACATTTACTTGTATGCAATAGAATCAGCATGGGAATTGAGAGATGGTATTAGAGATTTTATTGATGAATATAACCAAAGAAGACACCAAGGAATTAATCATCAAAAACCAAAAGATTTGTTTATTTTTGAACCAACCAACAAACTTAAATCTGCTTAACCGTGGTCGAAATTTGGGGGACAGGATATTTTGACCGATTTTTATCAATCTTATTTGTACCATAAAAATTGTAACTACTTGACTACTATACATGTTCATTTTCGAGGAGGTCAAGTAGGGAAAGTAACAAACGAGTACTAAAAATTACCAAATCGCTGTAAATAAAGCATTTACAGCGATTTTTAATTATTAAGCTCTATCTAAAGGATAATTTAATTACAAAAAAAACCGCAGGATTTTCTGCGGCTTTAATGTTTTTAATTGGTGGGACTACTTCTTTAGCGCTGCCTCTTTTTTCTTAAATTCTTCAAACTTCGCCTCATTCCGCGTTGATTGATACAGGCCTTTTAGTGTAGTTACAACATCCAGGTTGTCCGGCTCCAGCTGATACCATTTCTCCGCATAAGGAATTGCCTTTCTAAAGTTTTCCCGTCTTTGGTCTAAAACCTTATTCGCCGCGTCAGTTTTACCGGCTTTCTTAAGCGCGTTGTAATTATTTACTGCTTTCTCGTCATCGCCCATTGCAAGAAAAGTCATACTCTGCAGAGCGGGAAGATAGTTCGGATTAATCTGCAACGCCTTCTGGAAAGACTGCTCAGCATCGTTTTTCATCGCCGGATCGTTGCTTTGCATCACGCCAAGATTGTACCATTTTTCAGGATCGTTCGGATCCGCCTGAAGCTGCGTTTTTAGGCTTTGAATAAACTCGTTGGATCTGCCGCTCTTGTAATAGGAAAGCCCCTGTAGATTCAGCAGAACACTGTCATTCGGGAACTTTTGTAGCCCTGCATCGGCAAGCTTTGCAGCTTCATCAAAGCGCTGTGCATCGTAAAGATTTTTCACATTAGCCTGATAAAGTTCTTTCTGGATGTTTGGAGTTTTTTCAACTTTAAATTCTGTATAATCACTCTTGTCGGCAAGTTTTTTCTGTAGCTCAAAATTCGTCTTATCAAAGCTCTCTACCTTCCCAGATTTTTTATTCTTTGCAGTATAAATTGTGTTTTCTCCTGTATATCCAGACGCGATGAGGTCGTCGTAGATCTCTATGGCTGCATTATTGTTCCCCGCCGCGTTGTAAGAAACTGCTGCATTCATCAGATAAGTTTTATCATCGGAGCCCGCCGCTTTTAGCAAGTAGTAGGTTTCCTTAAATTTATCTCCTGCTACAGCATAGCTTTTATTGTTGTAAGCATCCACTGCAGCCTGGTTGGATTTGTTGAGCGCATCGTTTATTAGCGGTGCTACATTCATTTTCGGCTCGTAGGTTTCTTCTTTCAGCCCGGAAATTCCGGCTCTGTCCGCAGCATCTTTTCCCACAAAATACACCCTATCCTTCCCGGATTTCCCGGCGTATATTTTGTTCGTTCTCAAATCGTTGATTTTTGAAAGGTACTTTGCACCTTCTGCTGTTTTACCTTCATTCATCAGCGCGGAGCCCTTTGCGTAGTAGTACTGCTCCTGTACAGCCGGTTCTAGCATATAGATCCTGTCCCCCATTAATCCTTCAGCAGCGGAGATCTGCGCGCGGGCACCAGCAAAATCTTTGCTGTCCACACTTTTGGCAGCTGCCTGAATCTCTTTCTTTTGTCCGAAAGCCGTTGTTGCAGCCAGAACTGCGAGGCTTAAAAATGTTTTTTTCATTGTTTAATATTTTGGTTGTTAATTTTCTTCGTCGCTATCCTGTTCATTTTCAAGGCGTTTCAGTTCCTCCTCCTCCTCTTTTTCCGCCTTGCGAAGTTCTCTTTCGGTGCCTATGTTCGTCATCGAATTATCCCCAGTCATAGGCAAATCCGAAAATTCCGGGTGGGAAGAATCCACATTGCTGATGCCGTCCGCATTTGTTTCCTCCGCATCTTCTTCCACTTCCTTATCCATTTCCACTTTGGCAATTGCTGCAATTTCATCGTCACCCTTCAGGTTGATGAGCCTCACGCCCTGGGTGTTTCTGCCCATCACGCGAAGTTCTTCCACGCCCATCCTTATTGCCACGCCAGATTTGTTGATAATCATCAGCCCATCATCATCCATCACATTTTGGATAGCGATAAGGTCGCCGGTTTTATCGGTAATATTCAGCGTGATGACGCCCTTTCCACCACGGTTCGTAATGCGGTAGTCTTCCACCGCAGTTCGCTTGCCGTAGCCTTTTTCCGAAACCACAAGAACGGTTTCATTTTCAACATCTTTCACAACAATCATACCAACCACAGCATCATCATCTTCCAACGAAATTCCGCGAACACCGATGGAACCTCGGCCAACTTCTCGCACCTTTTCCTCAGGGAAGCGGATGCATTTTCCTTTCCTGGTGGCTATCATTATTTCGGATTCTCCGTTGGTAAGCCTTGCGCCAAGCAGTTCATCGCCCTCACGGATTTCAATCGCGTTAATTCCGTTCGTTCTCGGTCTGGAATAGGCTTCCAGCGAAGTTTTCTTGATGGTGCCGTTCTTCGTAATCATCACCACATTCATTTGGTTCACATATTCTGAATTGGTGAGATCGTCCGTCCTTATATAGGCCTTGATTTTATCGCCAGCCTCAATGTTGATAAGGTTCTGAATGGCCCGCCCCTTCGATGTTTTCGAGCCTTCAGGAATTTCGAAAACCCTCAGCCAGTAGCATTTTCCTTTCTCTGTGAAGAACAGCATATACTGGTGGTTCGTCGCGGAAACGATGTATTCCAGGAAATCTTCGTCCCGCGTTGTTGCGGCGCGGTTTCCTACGCCACCTCTGCTCTGGATTTTGTATTCCGAAAGCGATGTGCGCTTGATGTAGCCTGCGTGAGAAATCGTGAGCACCACGGTTTCATTCGGGATGAAATCCTCGATGGACATATCTCCGCCGGAAAAATCAATATCCGTTCTTCTTTCGTCGCCATACTTCTCCTTGATTTCCAGAAGTTCATCCTTGATGATTTGGTAGCGCCTTGCTTCGCTGCTCAGGATGTCCTCCAGATCTTTGATGAGCGCCATAATCTCCTCATATTCCGCCCGGATTTTATCAAGTTCCATTCCGGTTAATCTTGCCAGGCGAAGATCCAGAATGGCCTGAGCCTGAATGTCGGAAAGTTCAAACTCCGCCATCAGGCCTTCCTTCGCTTCCTGCGGCGTTGCGGAATGGCGTATGATGTGGATGGCCCTATCCAATGTATCCTGCGTGGCTATTACCCGCATAAATCCTTCGAGGATGTGGGCTCTTTCTTTGGCCTTTTTCAGTTCAAATTCCGTCCTTCTCGTCACAACTTCGTGGCGGTGTTCCACGAAGTGATGGATAATGTCCTTCAGGTTCAGCTGCTGTGGCCTGCCTTTTACCAGGGCAATATTATTCACGCTGAAGGAAGTTTGCAGCGCGGTGTATTTGAAGAGAAGATTCAGCACAACATTTGGGATGGCATCGTGCTTCAGTTCGTACACGATTCTAAGGCCCATCCTGTCCGATTCATCACGGATTTCGTGAATGCCCGGGATTTTTTCCTCCTTCACCAAATTGGAAGTGCGCTCAATCATTTCTGCCTTGTTCACCTGGTAAGGCACTTCGGTAACGATGATGGCATTTCTGCCGTGCACTTCCTCGAAGTTTACTTTGGCGCGCAGCACAATTCTTCCGCGCCCTGTGTGGAAGGCATCCCTCACACCATCGTAACCGTAGATGATTCCGCCGGTTGGGAAATCCGGTGCGATGATGTGCTTCATCAAATCATCGATGGAAATTTCGCGATCATCGATGTATGCGCAAATGGCATCTATGGATTCCGAAAGGTTGTGCGGCGCCATATTGGTAGCCATACCTACCGCAATTCCTGAAGTTCCGTTCACAAGAAGGTTCGGGATTTTTGTGGGAAGAACACTAGGCTCCGTAAGGGAATCGTCAAAATTATTCTGGAAATCCACCGTTTCCTTATCCAGATCGGCAAGGATTTCATCGGAAATCTTCTTGAGCCTTGCCTCGGTGTAGCGCATTGCAGCTGGCGGATCGCCGTCCATCGAGCCAAAGTTACCCTGGCCGTCAACTTGCGGATAACGAAGGCTCCACGGCTGGGCCATACGCACCATAGCATCATAGACAGAAGAATCTCCGTGAGGATGGTACTTACCGAGCACATCGCCCACGATTCTCGCCGATTTCAGATATTTCCTGTTGGAAAATACGCCAAGGCCATACATGCCGTACAAAACGCGGCGATGCACCGGTTTCAGGCCGTCCCTCACATCGGGAAGTGCCCGAGATACAATGACCGACATTGAATAATCAATGTAGGACGATTTCATTTCATCTACAATGCTGATGGGTATCAGCCTTTCTCCTTCTTTCTGCATAAATCCTGTAAATAAGTGAGAGTCAGCACTTTATACTGCTGATTAAAATCTCACCAAATTAATGCGCTAAAATACGAAAATTGTGGGATTAATTCTAAAAATTTGAAGCTCGGGATTTGAAGTTTGAGATTCAATATTTGTACATTTGAGCCTTAAACTTTAATTTGAAACTTTTACCCTGAATAATGTCCATCATCAGCCTTACCTTCCACAGCATACCATCGATAGAAGCCGAATGGAAAGATTATGTGCAGACAACCCTGATACAACTCGCTGAAAACCTGTACGATGCAGAGCGCTACATACTTTCCGAAGTGGATAGCGCAATGATAAACGAGGGCAGCAATACCAACCTGCTTCTAATGTTTGCCAACGATGAGAAGCGCGAAGATTTTATGCTGAACGAATTTGAAAACATCAGGGAACGCATCGAATCCAAATTTGGCGACCAGGTGCTGATTTTCAAGACTTTCCTGAACGCTATGAAAATGCGGGTTTAGCTGTTTTTCACAAGTATATGTAGATATTCACTCGTAGAAGTCGCCTTAAACATCCTTCGGTTTTCGTTGTCAGACCGAAATCGTGGATAATCCACACTAACGACATCATAATTCCCGTAAGCAGAAAGTGTTTTTTTAATCTGCTCGGCAGGTATCAAGCCTTCGTTGTTGTAACTTAGGAATATGTACTTAAAACGTGCGTTTTTCACCAAATAATCAAGCGCTTGTAACGCTGAAGTCTTTCTGCAAAATTGTGATTTAACATACTCTCTAAGCCCTGTTTTTCCTTTAGGGTTAAAACCATCATATTTGGCGATAGTATTCAGCAAGTGGTAATTTGCTCCGTAGTGCCTTGTGTTATATGGCGGGTCTAAATACAAAATATCCCCCTCAATATGATTTATCAATACGTTGCTGTCTTCATTAAAGACGAAATTATTGTTTTCAGTGGCGATAAATTCAGCTGGCTGAAGGATTAAATCCTTCTGAGCCGATTTCTTAATGTGCTTTAAATACGCCCCGTAAACAGATGCTGTATTTGCTACCTTATCAGCGCTTTCTAAAAGTGATGCTAATAGGAAATAGTATTCCTCTGAACAAATCCTTCCTTCAATCTTCCACTTTTCAATATAAGTTCTCATCGCATCAATTTTACACCCATTGCTCTCGTTAAAATACTGACGCCCTGACATTCCGTTTTCTGAATACTCATTAAAAACAAATCCCCTCAATCCTTCAAGTGAATTTAATTCGTCAATAAGATGTTGAGCGTCAATAGGCTTATGGTTGCCTATATAGTTTTTTAGAAGCACATAGCTATAATACTCTAAATCATTAGCGATAACATGTTTCACCTCGGCTTTAAAGTTCCTTCCTATAATACCTGTCCCAGCGAAGATGTCGCAAAAAACCTTTCCCTTTAAATCCGTTCCAGCAACATCGTAAATAGCCTGCTTTATAAAACGAGAAAGTTTATGTTTAGAACCTATATAATTCATTTATCTTCGGGATAAAGCTTTTTTATTATATCGTCACAAACCTCCTGGCTAATCTTCCTCACCGCGGTTTTTCGGTATTCCACCGGATCATACTGATAGCAGCCAATGCAGCCAAGCTCTACCGTATATTCTTCCGTACCTGCGTAATACGAATAGGGGTTACCTTTAAGGTTTTTTGCATCCCATCTAATATTGGTTTCCTTGCACCTTTTGCAAATCTGACGCTTTGCATCATTTGCGGCTTTGCTAAGTGACTGAAAATCATTGAACTTTTGAGTTGTCATCTCCGAAACTCTCAAATTATCTTTTCTGCCATCTTTATGGTCAACCTCGACCTTTGTATTTATGGAGGTGCCATTTATGCCGAGCATCACACAATTTTGAGTTTTATAAAAATCCCTAATATCTTTCCTGATATTTTGATTGAAAACCTTCGTCTTATTCAGTCCTGCTAAACGAATGGCATCTATGGAATTCCCATTAGTTTTAGATTTATCAAATTCAATATTGTAAATTTTCGCCAATGTAGAGCTTGCACGACACCAACTTCCGCCGTTTCCCAATTTTAGAGCAAAATATTTCCCCGTAAATTCATCTACATAGACCCATCTACTAAAACCTTTTTCATCAGGATTTGCCAACTCTATAAATAAATCCGTTTTCGTCATATTAATTTAAAAACAAAAATATATTCGTGCTTAAAAATATAATAATCACTTTTGATTGCACGATAAGTCCATAAACCATTTTTTCCAAGTTTACCCTTATTACCCTCGATATTTTTTACAATGATGCCTTTCAATTTTGTGTTGAAATGTCTCCTAACAGCATCCATCAAATAAAAAGCTAACGGAACAACCTCGCTGTTTTTATAAACGTCACCACAAATAATCGCAAAATATCTACCTTTTTCAAGAAACTTTAGCGTATTATTGCAACAATGTATAAAAGTTTTGACGAAAGTTTTCAATTCCGTAATATGTGACAAATCATTGAAATGTTCCGTAAATCGAATTATATCCATATAAGGTGGATGGAAGATTACAAATTGTACATTGTTAGCGTTTATCTTATCTAAACCAACTTTTATACTATTTTCTGTTTGAAACGCATCCGTTAAATCGCAATTATGAATAGAGAAATCCTTATATTCAGCATCGGACATTTGCTTTTTTACATAATCGATTACAACGTCATTTATATCGAGTCCTATGAACTTCCTGTTCAACCTTTCACATTCATACAGCGTGGTTCCACTACCTAAAAAAGCATCCAAAACCACATCTTTCTCTTTGGTAAATCTTCTTATTAATTGATTTGGAATTTGCGGAATGAAATTGCCGTGGTACACATTACTATGCTTTCCGTTTTTATCCCTTTCACTAATAATCCATAATGAGTTAACATCAATGTCAATACTCATCCAATCACTTAAATCTAAATCATTAAATTGCATCTCACAAAGTTATTTATAATCCAGACAAAAACCTCATCGTATCTACATTATCGGCATAGGTTTCGAGCGATGGTTGCTGGGCTTCGCCGAATTTTACCATTGGGATTGTTAGCTGGAAATTGGAAACCACGGCCTGAATATCCGCTTCATTTTCTGCAATGAACTCTGCCACTTCCTGCAAATTTTCGTAGCGGGAAAAGTTCAAAACTGAAATCGGGCTGAAAAGGCTCGCCTCTTCACGCAGCATCACGAAATTATTATCCCAAAAATCATCACGGTTCAGTAGGAAAATCGCCTTGTTGTAATCGTAATTATTGGCATATTTATGATGGTAGATGATGTTGCCAAAAGAGATAAAATTCTCGAACAACCTATTGATTTCGAATGACTTAGGAATGAATAGCCGCGTAACATTCCTGCAGCCCATACCAAAATATTGGAAAATATCCCCCGCTAAATTCTGCAAATCGGCATCGGTTTCTTCGCCGGAAAGTATGGCAACGGAAGTGCGGTTTTTGCGGATAATTCTCGGCTTATCCTTGAAATAAAATTCCAGATAGCGTGCCGTATTATTGCTTCCAGTAACAATTACCGCATCAAAATCCTGCAGCTTTTCCACGATTTCGAACTGAACATCATCTTCGGAAAATTCCCGCCAAAGCTTCAGCAGGAAGGGTATCAGAAGCCGGTCTTTCGACGATAATTTTATGAGCGGAAAATTTCCCGAAAGAATGACGCAGATTACATCGTGAAAACCAACCATTGGAATATTTCCGGCAAGAATGAGCCCTACCCTTTTTCCTTGATTACGAAAGTCATAATTTTCAAGCCAATTGTTTAAATTTTCTTCATTCAATAGTTCTGCCCAGGAATTTAGCGCAAATCTTAGATTCTGCTGAGTAAACCACGGATTTTCAATCTCCGAACGCTGGAGAATTCCTGCAAAATTTCTCTGCTGATCGCCGTAAGCTACTTCATCCGTCAATAAAAAATTACCCAAAAAATCGCCGACCTTTGCCAAGGCTGAAACTTTCCCCTGCATTTCCATTGCTTAAAAATTGCCTATTTTTTCGTAATTTTGCGCAAATTTAAAACAATCCTAATCAAATATGGCCATTAAAATCACTGACGAATGCATAAATTGCGGTGCCTGCGAACCGGAATGCCCGAACAACGCCATCTATGAAGGTGCCGTGGATTGGAAGGCTTCGGAAGGCACGAGCCTTCGCGGAACAGTGACGATGCCTTCGGGAAAAACGATAGATGCCGATGCTCCGCAGGAACCGGTGAGCGATGATTTCTACTTCATCGTGACGGATAAGTGCACCGAATGCAAAGGCTTCCACGAGGAACCGCAATGTGCGGCGGTATGCCCTGTGGATTGCTGCGTGCCTGACGAAAATCATATCGAGAGCGAAGACGCACTGCTGCAGAAAAAAGCGTTCCTTCACGCAGAATAATTTACATTGCCCGGCAAATTCGTCGGGCATTTTTATTATCTTTACAAAAAGAAAAACCAAACACTACAATATTATGAAAAAACACAATTTCAGCGCAGGGCCCTGCATCCTGCCGCAAGAAGTTTTCCAAAAATCGGCGGAAGCCATCCTGGATTTCCACGGCATCGGGCTATCCCTGCTGGAAATCTCTCACCGAAGCAAAGATTTCCTACCGGTGATGGAAGAAGCGAGGGCCATCGTGAAACGCCTGATGAAGCTGGGCGATGATTACGAGGTGCTTTACCTTGGTGGCGGTGCAAGTATGCAATTTTGTATGGTGCCCTTCAACCTGATGAAAAAGGATGGCGGAAAGGCGGCCTACCTGGATACGGGAACCTGGGCGAACAACGCGATAAAGGAAGCCAAGAAGTTTGGAACTGTAGATGTGGTGGGCTCTTCCAAGGATGACAATTATAAATTCATCCCGAAAGATTACAAAGTGGGCAGCGAATATGATTACTTCCACTGCACATCCAACAACACGATTTACGGTACGGAAATGCACGAGTTTCCAGAAGTGGATTGCCTGATGGTATGCGATATGTCGTCCGATATTTTCAGTAATGATAGGGATTACACGAAATTTGACCTGATGTATGCCGGTGCGCAAAAAAACATGGGACCTGCCGGCGTAACCGTGGTAGTCGTGAAAAAGGAAATTCTCGGGAAAAGCGGACGGGACATTCCATCAATGCTGGATTATCAGAAGCATATCGACAAAGATTCGATGTACAACACGCCGCCTGTTTTCCCAATCTATACCACCTTGCTTACGCTTCAGCATTTGGAAAACAACGGTGGCATAGAAGCGGCGCAAGAGCGCAACAAGCAGAAAGCGAAACTGCTGTACGATGAAATTGACAATAATGAAAACTTCTTCGGAATGGCGGCGAAGGAAGACCGTTCCTTAATGAATGTGTGCTTTGATTTGACTGACCAATCCAAGAAGGAAGCCTTTGACAAACTCTGGAAGGATGCCGGAATTAACGGGCTGAATGGCCACAGAAGCATCGGTGGATATAGGGCGAGCATTTACAACGCACTTCCTTTGGAAAGCGTTCAGGTTTTGGTGGATGTTATGAAATCTTTAGATTAAAGCCTGAATTTTTGCGAAATCCTAAAAATTGAAACTATGAAAATTTTAGCAAACGACGGTATTTCCAAAGCTGGAAAAAAGGCGCTGGAAGAAGGCGAGCAGGAATTGCTCGAAAATAAAATTCCGCAGGAAGAGCTTGCAGATTTCATCAATCAAAATAATGTGGAAGTGCTGCTGGTACGCAGTGCAACGAAGGTTCGGCAGGATTTGATAGATGCCTGCCCTTCGCTGAAAATCATTGGGCGTGGCGGTGTAGGTATGGACAACATTGATGTGGAATATGCGAGAAGCAAAGGCATCAAGGTGATTAATACGCCTTCCGCTTCCTCACGCTCGGTAGCAGAAATGGTTTTCGCGCACTTCCTTTCTCTCGCAAGATTCCTGCACGAATCGAACCGGATGATGCCTTTGGAAGGCGAATCGAAGTTCAATGATTTGAAGAAATCTTATTCCAAAGCCGTGGAACTTAACGGGAAAACGCTGGGTGTGATTGGTTTCGGCGGCATCGGGAAAGAGGTGGTGAAAATGGCAATAGCCTTCGGAATGCAGGTAAAGGTGCTGACGACCAAAGCAAGAACGGAAAGCATTAGCCTGAAATTTTTCGACGGGCAAAGCGTGGACTTCCAAATTGAAACCACGGATGATATGGAAGAATTCCTGAAAGATTTGGATTTCCTTACGATTAATACGCCGAAAACCGATGGCTATCTTATTGATAATGAACAATTTAAACTGATGAAGGACGGTATCTTCATCGTAAATACGGCAAGAGGCGGCGTGATCAACGAAAAATCTCTCATCGATGCGATTGAGTCCGGAAAGGTAGCCGGTGCAGCGCTGGATGTTTTCGAAGAGGAACCTACGCCTGCGCTCTCGCTGCTGATGAACCCTGCGCTTTCACTTTCGCCGCACCTTGGCGGAAACACGGTGGATGCCCAGGAAAAAATCGGCACAGAGCTCGCCGAGCAAATCATTGAACTTAGCAAAAGTTATAAATAAAAAAATGCCAACTTTCAGACCTTTCCGGGGCATACGCCCAAGCGAAGAATATGTGGGAAATTTTCCATCCCTACCTATTGAATCCCTATCGGATCAGGATTACCTTACACTTTCCGAAGACAAGACTACTTATGTAAATATGGTGAGCCCCGCGGAAAAGGGCAAGGCTGCCGATTTGGATAAAAGTCTAAAAAAAGTACGCACAAATTTTGAGGATCTCATTGAAAATAAGGTACTTATGCAGGATGTTTCTGCGTATTATCTCTATGAGCAGATCCTCCCGAATAAAACGGTGTACCGCGGGCTTCTCGGGCTGATAAGTGTGGAGGATTTTATTAACGGGAAAATAAAAAAACACGAATCTACGCTTACGGAGAGGAAGCAACAGCTGGCTAAATATCTGGACCGAGTAAATATTCAGGCGGAACCTGTATTGCTGACTTACAACTCTAACCCAAAGGTGGAGCTGATAATGAATAATGAGGAGAAAACAGTGCCTGTAATGAACTACACATCTCCCAACGGAATTCGGCACAAACTCTGGAGGATAGACAACCGCCTGAAAATTCAGCAGCTGAAGGAGGCATTAGACCCTATCGAGTCATTTTATATTGCGGATGGGCATCACCGCATGGGTTCCACGGCACTTTTGGCGCAAAGCCGGAACGAAAAGGCAAAAAAAACCTTCGGCTCGGAGCCCCACAACTTTGTCCTGTCTTACATCGTTTCCAAAGACAGCATTAAAATCCACGATTACAACCGACTCATCAAAGACCTCAACGGCCTTACAGAGGAGGAATTTCTGAAGAAGCTGGAAAAATCCTTCCTGATAAATGAAAAGGGCAGCGAACCTTATTTTCCATCAAAAAAATTCCACATCAGCATGTACCTAGGCGGCAAATTTTATAGCCTACATGTAAAGCACGAGCTGCGGCAGGCGGAGATGGAAAATCTGCGTGATTTCGACCACTATCTGCTGGAAAAGTATGTGATTGATGAAATCCTGAACATCGAAGACTTCCGCACAACGGACAGAATTAATTATGTTCGAGGAAATTCTACCCTGGATGGTATTCTACAGCTGAAAGATATGGTGGATTCCGGCGAGTACGAAGTAGGCTTCGGAGTACACCCTATCAGCTATAATGATTTGGTGAAAATCTCGGAAAACTCAATCGAAATGCCGCCGAAATGCACACTGATTGAGCCGAAAGTCATCAGCGCCCTGGTTATGTACGATATGAAGTAACTCTCTGATTTTCAAAAAAGAAACGGCAACTTTCTCAGTTGCCGTTTTTGTTTTGGTGTGATAGCTTTTACTTCGCGCCCATTACCTGAACATCGAAAATCAGCCAGGCATTTGGCGGGATAATTCCGCCTGCACCTCTTTCACCGTAGCCTAAGTTGGACGGGATTAAAAGCGTAGCCTCATCGCCCACATTCAAAAGCAGCAGGCCTTCATCCCAGCCTCTTATTACTCGGCCTGTTCCCACAGGAAACTCAATCGGCTCACCTCTTTTGAAGGAATTATCGAATTCCATTCCGTTCGTCAGCCTGCCTGCATAGTGCACAGAAACCATCTGCCCCTGTTCAACTTTCGGGCCGGTGCCTTTCTTCGTAATTTTATACATCAGCCCGGAAGTTGTGGTTTCCATACCCTGCTTCAGCTCCTCCAGCTGCTTTGCTGCCTCAGCTTCCTGCTTTCTCAAAAATTCACGATTGCTCTCCTGAATTTTTCCCTTGCCTTCGTTAAAAACCTTCGCCGCATCGTAATCCTTATATTGATTTCCTTTGCTGAAAACGGAAACTTTTTCCAGAACCACATCGGTTTTCGGTTTGTCCTGCGGCCCTTTTTCTACGGCTGCAATTTTGTCGATAACTTGCTCGCCTTCTACTACTTTGCCAAAAACCGTGTGCTTCCCATCAAGCCACGGTGTAGGAACCTGCGTGATGAAAAACTGCGAGCCATTGGTATTCGGTCCGGAATTCGCCATAGAAAGAATGCCTTTTCCGGTGTGTTTCAGGTCGTTTTTCTCGTCTTCAAATTTATAACCTGGGTCACCCATTCCAGTTCCCTGGGCATCGCCACCCTGAATCATAAAATCCTGGATGACACGGTGAAAAATGGTGCCGTCGTAAAACGGAACGCCCTTCGGTTTTTTATTATTATCGATTTTTCCTTCGGCAAGCCCGATGAAATTGGCCACGGTAACCGGTGATTTTTCCTCCTCAAATTTCACCAGCATATTGCCCTGGGAAGTTTGCAGATTTGCATAAAGGCCGTCGTTCAGCCCTTCGTAAGTTTGCTTATCAACATTCATTTTTTTATAAATTGGTGTACAACTTGTGAGAATCGCTGCAGCAGCTGCAGAGAGCATTAGTTTCTTAATCATTATCTTCAAATTAAGATTTGCGAAAATAATGATTTTTCTTAAAACAAAATTCTGGAACTTAAAATCCGAACTTTTGCGAAAGCTTCCGTAAAGGTAAAAAGAATCGGAAGGTTAAACTTCCGATTATTATTTATATAAAGTTTCTCAAAATCAATTTTTTCTCTCTACCAAAACTCTCCACCCAAAAGGATCTTCCGCCTGATTTGTCTGAATATCCACCAATGCCTTTTTCAGTTGCAGCGCGTAGCTATCTTCAGCATCAAGCTGAGGCAAGGCCAGCCTTTCATCACCATAGCCAATCGCCTTAAACTGCGTGGTAACCACCGCAGTTCCTACACCCCAGGCTTCTTTCAGGCTACCGTCCTTATGCGCCTTATATACATCTTCCACCTTCAAATCTCCGATGATTACCTCGATTCCCTTATGCTTTGCCAGCTGTATGAAGCTGTCTCTCGTTACACCGTCCAAAATCCGCTCGGAAGTCTTCGGCGTGTAAACCGTGTCGTTTATCCGCACAAAAACATTCATGGTGCCGCATTCTTCAAACAGCGTATGCGTAGCATCATCGGTCCAGATGATCTGGTCGTAGCCTTCTTCCTGAGCCATCATTGTTGGGTAGAACGAGCCGCCGTAATTTCCCGCAGCTTTTGCGTAGCCTACCCCGCCGTTCGCCGCCCGGGAATAGTACTTGGAAACCTTCACAGACACCGGCGCCGTGTAGTAGGCTTTTGCCGGCGTAGTAAGGATTGCGAAGATATATTTCTCTGAAATCCGCGCCTTCAGGGCTTCTTCAGATGCGAAAAGTACAGGTCTCAGATAGAGCGATAGCCCTTCCCCGTGCGGCACCCATTCGCGGTCGAGATCTACAAGGGCCTTCAACCCGCCGATGAACATTTCCTCAGAAATCTGCGGCATCGCGAGGCGCTCCGCAGATTTGTTCAATCTTTCAAAATTCTTGTCGGGACGGAAGAGAAACACCTGCCCATCTGCATCTTTATAGGCTTTCATACCTTCAAATGCTGCCTGGCCGTAGTGCGCCACCATGATGGCTGGCGAAATTTGCAGCGGCCCGTAAGGCATTATTTGCGGCTCGCTCCACTCTCCATTTTCCCAATTGGCTATCAGCATATGGTCGCCAAATACCTCACCAAATGTAATGTTGCCAACATCAAGACTGCCGATGCGGGAATTTTCTGTTTTTGTAATTTTCATAATTTTTCAGCTATAAAATGCTAATTTACGAATAATTCATTTACATTTGAAAAATGGCACTACACAGGGAGATCCGCACCACAGCGGACGGCAGCAGCACGCTGCATATCAATGAATTAAATGAAAACTACCATTCAGGACACGGGGCGCTTCAGGAGGCGAGGCATGTTTTTATCGAAAACGGGCTGAAACTTACGGTTCAGGAGGAAATAAATATTCTTGAGCTGGGCTTTGGTACGGGGCTGAACTTCTTGGTAACGGCCGAAGAATTTTTGCAAAATGAAGGTATCAGGAAGATAAACTATTTTTCTTTGGAAAAATATCCGGTGACTATAGAAGAGGCACAATCGCTGAATTATCATCAATTATTCCAGGGAGATTTTGAGGAAACTTTATATAAAATCCACGCATGCGATTGGGAGGAAACTGTAGTGATTTTACCTGAGATAAATTTAAAAAAATTCCAGTGCGATTTTTTCAACCTTGAAAATCTGGACATTCCTCCTGCAGATTTAGTCTATTTCGATTGTTTCGGGGCGCGGGTTCAGCCAGATCTTTGGGAAACACCCCTGCTGAAAATGGTTCGGGGTAAAATGCGTCCGGGAGGGCTCTTCACCACCTATGCTTCCAAAGGAAGCCTTCGGAGAAACCTCCGATCTTTGGGTTTTGAAGTGCAAAAACGCCCCGGGCCGCCAGGCAAACGCGAAATGTGCACCGCAAGATTATTAGATGAATGATGGCTGAAGATAATTTTCCTATATTGCTCACTGCTTATTCCTACTGCTAACGCTCAACTAATCAAAACAACAATTATGTTCAACATCCGTGTTTATGCTCTCTGCATTAAAAACCACGCCGTGCTCGCGCTTGCAGAGGAGTACGCCGGCACCCGCCTTCTGAAATTCCCCGGCGGAGGACTGGAGTATGGCGAGGGCACGCTGGAGTGCCTAAGGCGCGAGCTGGGCGAAGAGCTGAATCTTACTCCGGAAAATTTCCGGCATTTCTACACGCAGGAGGATTTTGTAAAATCCCGATTCAGGGAGAACGAGCAACTGCTGACGATTTATTATCTCGCAGATATCGATGATACTGATCTGATCCTTCGGGATCCGTGCATTTCCGAAGCGCGCTGGGTCCCGCTGCATTCCACGGGCAACCCTTTCCCGCTGCCGGTGGACAGCCTCGTTTTCGAAAAACTTAAAACTGAATCTTCCGAGGGCAGAATATGAGCCAGAATTTTATTTAATTTTAAAATCCTGATAGCCTTCGTACGGCTGCAGATAGCCAAGCGCCCAGCCCGTCTGTAGCAGAGATTCCAGATACTCGTCCTCGCGGTGTAGGCGCGGACTATAGGGCGTTTTTAAATCAACATCGGCGGCATTTCCCTTCACATTCCACCAGAAGGCGCTCCACCCTCCGCGAAAATCCCTGATGATTTCATACACGGTTTTCCCCGTGGCCCGGTTCATTAATTTGGCAAAAACCCGCCCCTCGGTGGTGGTAAGACCGCGAAGCTGTTTTTCGTATTGCTCGGCAAGCTCGGCCTGTTTCTGCCTTGTGTACTTTCGCCTGTCGGAAGGGTTCATCGAGGCCAGCTCCTCCTCAAGGGCCCTGTACTGTACCAATGCAGTGAGGAATAGCGGGTACACGCGGTTGAGCTTCTTATTAAGGAAATAGTAAAAATTCCTATCCAGCTGGTTATTGAAATGAGGCTTTGCCCGAAGGAAAACTTCATCCAGCACCACTACTGCCTCCCCTTCTATCTCATAAATTTTTGCCCGCTGGGCGGCATCATAATAATATTTTTGGCCAAATTCATCTGTCTTTATCTGGTCCTTCGGATATTGGCTAAGCGGCGTAACCGTTATGCTGTCCACAGTTTGCGAATTCGCAAAACCCCCTGAGACTAGGAAAATCTGCATCAGCAAAATGCCCTTCAATTTTGGGAAAAAACTCATCATTTCAAATATCTCGGGTTTCAAATTCTATACCGCTTTCTTCCCGGGCGCTGCTGTACAATATGCTGAAAATGATTTTTGTAATTTTGACGGTATGAAAAAAAGTTCTGCCGGCTTCATTTTTAAAAACTATGAGCCGAAATCCCAGACTCCTTTTGAAAAGCTTTTCGATATCTTTCAGGAACTCATCACCTATACCTCGGGCGATTTTGATGAGGCGATAGACTGGCTGCGGCAGCTGGACGAGGAATATGAGCTGACCACGCCGGAATACACAATAGATGATTTCATAAACGATCTGCTGCAAAAGGGATACATCCAGCAGCGTACAAAGCCCGGCAAGGATGGCGACGGCGGAGATTATAACCTGACCTCCAAAACCGAGCAGCTGCTGCGGCAGCGCGCACTCAACCAGATTTTTGGCGATTTAAAGAAAAGCAGTGCCGGCAACCACAAAACCAGAAAAAGCGGCACCGGCGATGAGACCAGCGGCGAGCTCCGCGAATTTCAGTTCGGAGATAGCCCGGAGCACATCGCGATGACGGAAAGCCTAAGGAATGCGCAAATCAACCACGGCATCGGGGATTTCTACCTCGAAGAAAGCGATCTGGTGGTGAAGGACACGCAGCTGAAAACGCAGATGAGCACCGTGCTGATGATCGACATAAGCCACAGCATGATCCTCTATGGCGAAGACCGCATTACGCCGGCAAAAAAAGTGGCAATGGCGCTCTCCGAACTGATAATGACGCGATACCCTAAGGACAGCCTCGATGTAATCGTTTTCGGAGATGATGCCTGGCCGATAAGCATCCAGGAGATCCCTTACCTCCAGGTGGGGCCCTTCCACACCAACACGGTGGCGGGGGTGCAGCTGGCGATGGACATCCTCCGGAGGAAAAAAAATTCCAACAAGCAGATTTTTATGATCACAGACGGCAAGCCTACCTGCATACGCCTGCCGGACGGGCACTACTACCGCAACCACTTCGGGCTGGATGACTTCATCACCGGGCAGTGCTACACCATCGCGGCGCAGGCGAGGAAGCTCGGCATTTCCATCACCACCTTTATGATCACGCAAGATCCTGAGCTGGAGCAGTTTATAGAAAAATTTACAGAATCTAATCAAGGAAAGGCGATATACAGCAGCCTGGGGAATTTGGGGGAAATGATTTTCCAGGATTATGAGCAAAACCGCGGCAGGAAATCGAGATAATTAACAGAAACAATACCTAAAATGAGCATTACCAATATAAAAACTTTCGGCGATCTGAAAGCTTCGGGCTACAGGCCGAAAGGCATTAAAGACGAACTTCGTGAAAATTTAATACAAAAAATTAAGAAAAATGAAAATGCCTTCCCCGGCGTATACGGGTACGAGGACACCGTAATCCCGGAACTGGAGCGGGCGATACTCTCCCGGCATAACATTAATCTCCTGGGGCTTCGCGGGCAGGCAAAAACCAGGATGGCACGCCAGATGGTGAACCTCCTCGATGAGTACATCCCGGTGGTGGACGGCTCCGAAATAAATGATGATCCGTACAGCCCGATTTCGCGCTTCGCAAAGGAGCTGATGGAGGAAATGGGCGACGGCACGCCGATCCGCTGGATGCACCGCAGCGAGAGATTTTCAGAAAAACTTGCCACGCCGGATACCACGGTGGCCGACCTCATCGGCGATGTGGACCCGATAAAGGCAGCCAACCTGAAACTCAGCTATGCCGACGACCGCGTGCTACACTACGGCATGATCCCCCGCGCCAACCGATGCATTTTCGTGATAAACGAGCTGCCGGATCTGCAGGCAAAAATCCAGGTATCTCTCTTCAATATTCTGCAGGAAGGCGATGTACAGATACGGGGCTTCAAGCTGAGGATGCCGCTGGATATTCAATTCGTTTTTACCGCAAACCCGGAAGATTATACCAACAGGGGGAGCATCGTGACGCCACTGAAAGACCGGATCGGCTCGCAGATCCTCACGCACTACCCTGCCGACTTGGAGACTGCGAAAAAAATCACAGCGCAGGAAGCAAAATTCGAGCCCGAGCTTTCTGAAAAAATCACCGTGCCGGAACTTGCGAAAGATGTCTTGGAGCAAATCAGCTTCGAGGCAAGGAATAATGAATATATCGACGAGAAATCCGGCGTGAGTGCCAGGATGAGCATTACCGCCTATCAAAACCTGATGAGTACGGCAGAGCGCCGCCTCCTGAAAAGCAATGAAAACCAGACCACCATAAGATTATCCGATTTTCTCGGAGTGGTGCCGGCAATCACCGGAAAGGTAGAGCTGGTATACGAGGGCGAGCTGGAGGGTGCGGCATTTGTAGCGGAAAATCTGATAGAGAACGCAGTGAAGACCTTGTTCGATGAGCGTTTCCCAAAAATTGAAAAACTTCAGAAAAAAACCAGCACAACGCCGTATGATCCACTGATCGCGTGGTTCGCTGACGGTAATGAGCTGGAACTTTCCAATGAACTTACAGACGACCAATATCGCCAGGAACTCGACCGGGCGAAACCGCTGTGGAAATTAATCAGCGACTACCAGCCGGGCCTACCTGCAGAGGAAAGATATTTCCTTGCGGAGATGATCCTCTGGGCACTTGGCTCATATCAGAAAATCAGCAGAAACAAAATGGAACGCAGCATAAGTTTTTCTGACGAAATGACCAATTTTTTGCGCAACCTTTAATTTTAAAATCAAAAAATGTTCAAAGAGCAATCTTTAAATTTTCTCGAAAAATACCTTAATACCCCATCCCCTACGGGCTACGAGCGCGCCGGGCAGCAGCTCTGGATAGATTATATTTCGGAGTTTGTGGATGAAGTGCGTACAGATTTCTACGGCACAGCCTACGGAATCATCAATCCCGAAGCAGAATTCAAAGTGGTAATAGAAGCCCACGCCGACGAAATTTCCTGGTATGTGAATTATATAACAGACGACGGATTAATTTATGTAATCCGCAACGGCGGCTCAGATGAGGCAATTGCACCTTCAAAAACGGTTCTTATCCACGGAGAAAAGGGCGTAGTAAAAGGCGTTTTCGGCTGGCCCGCCATTCATACAAGAATCGGTAAGGATGAAGATATAAAACCTAAAATTGAAAATATCTTCATAGACTGCGGCGCTACTTCCAAAGCCGAAGCGGAAGAGCTCGGGATATCTGTAGGCTGCATCATTACTTATCCTGACGAGTTTTTTGAATTGAATGACCGCTATTTCGTCTGCCGCGCTCTGGACAACCGTATCGGCGGGTTTATGATTGCAGAGGTCGCCAGGCTAATTAAGGAAAATGCAAATAAATTGCCTTTTGGTTTGTATATCACAAATTCTGTGCAAGAAGAAGTTGGGCTATATGGCGCACAGATGATTGCGGAGCGCATTAAACCGAATCTCGCCATTGTCACCGATGTGACGCACGACACCACTACACCAATGATGGAGAAAAAGAAGGAGGGCGACCAGAAATGCGGCGGCGGGCCGGTGGTATATTTTGCGCCTGCCGTTCATCACAACTTGCGGGAGCTCATCATCGACACTGCAAAATCTAAAGAAATTCCCTTCCAGCGGGCGGCCTCTAGCCGGGCTACCGGCACGGACACGGATGCATTTGCACACGCCAACGGCGGCATACCGAGCGCGCTGATCTCCCTGCCGCTGCGCTATATGCACACCACGGTGGAGATGGTGGCAAAAGAAGATGTTGCTAATGTGATCCGCCTGATTTACGAAACTCTGATGCGTATAACACCGGATTTTAACCTGAAATACCACGACCGATGAAAAGGAAAATCTTAGCACCCTCGCTGCTGTCGGCGGATTTCGGCAACCTGCAGCGGGACATCGAAATGCTGAACCGTTCTGCCGCTGAGTGGATTCACATTGATGTAATGGACGGCAGATTCGTCCCGAACATTTCCTTCGGCTTCCCAGTGATGAAGGCGGTAAAGCAGCACTCGGAGAAATTTGTAGATGTGCATCTGATGATAGTGGAACCGGAAAAGTATGCTTCGCAATTCGTGCAGGCTGGCGCGGATCTTGTCTCCGTACAGGTGGAGGCCTGCACACATCTGCACCGTACCGTAAAGCAGATTCAGGAGGCAGGCGCGAAGGCGGGCGTGGTGCTGAACCCCGCTACGCCGGTGATGATGCTGGAGGATATAATTGCCGAGGTAGATTTGGTTTTGCTTATGAGTGTAAATCCGGGATTCGGCGGGCAGAAATTTATTGAAAATACTTACAGGAAACTGGTAGAGACAAAAAATCTTATCGAAAAAAACAATTCATCCGCGCTGATTGAAGTAGATGGCGGAGTAAATTTGGAGAACGCTTCAAAACTTTTCGAAGCTGGTGCCGATGTTCTGGTAGCGGGTAATGCAGTATTTTCCACAGAAAATCCGGAAAACACGATCCGCGAACTATTAGGCTGAATACTAGGAATTATAAAAGCCGGGCTGAGTTCCCGGCTTTATGTTTACAATACTTAGTCTAAAAAATTTCACGGCCTGCAAAATGAAATGCTGACTCGATCTTAGCATTCTCATCAGAGTCGGAGCCGTGCACAGCATTTTCGCCAACATTTTTAGCGTACAGCTTGCGGATTGTTCCCTCCTCCGCTTCTGCGGGGTTGGTAGCGCCAATAAGTTTGCGGAAATCTTCCACAGCATTTTCCTTTTCCAATACTGCCGCCACGATAGGGCCTGAGGACATAAATTCCACCAACTCGCCGTAGAACGGCCTTTCAGAGTGGACTTCGTAGAACTTCTTTGCATCCTCTTCTGTAAGGCGCGTGAGTTTCATCGCTTTAAATTTAAACCCAGCCTCGGCAATTTTGCCAAGAATCGCTCCGATATGCCCGCCGGCTACGGCATCGGGCTTGATCATCGTAAAGGTGATATTTCCTGCCATTTTATAAAATTTCTGGCAAATTTACGAAAAAAGCATTTTTAGGTTTCCATACCGAAATAAAATCATTGGCATAAAAATTGATAATCACAAAATGATTCTCATGTTTTAATTTGAGTTTTCATGGTTATTAGTTTTTACCTCTGCCAGTAATGGCGGAGGTTTTTATTTAATCTGGGCTTCCTGAGCTTCAGCCAAGAGTTTAAGATAATCAGCAAAACGGAATTCCGCAATTTCCCCAGCTTCCACCTTTGCTGCCACGGCACAATGAGGCTCGGAAATATGCATACAATTGTAATATTTGCATCCCTCCGCTGCCGACAGTATTTCAGGAAAATAATGCTGGACTTCATCCGGCTCCACTTCGGTCAGTGCGAATTCTCGCACGCCAGGCGTATCTATCACCGCGCCGCCGAAATCCCAGAAGTGCATCTGGGCAAAGGTGGTAGTGTGCCTGCCCTTCAGGTGGGCTGCGGAAACCTCTCCGGTTTTCAGGTTGAGCCCGGGCTGAAGGCTGTTTACAAGGGTGGATTTTCCGCTGCCGGAGTGCCCGAAAAATACCGAAGTTTTATCCTGTATCTTGGCTTTTATTGATTCAAGATTTAAATTTGAAACTGAGGACAAGCTAATTGCCTCATACCCAATATTTTGATAAACCTCCATCAGGCTTTCCGCGAGAGGGATGTCCTGCTCATCCAGCAGATCCCATTTATTGAAAAGTATAAGGGGGGGGATGCTGTATGCCTCGCAGCAAACCAAAAACCGGTCGAGAAAGCCTGTGGATGTTTCCGGATTTTTCAGGGTAAAAAGAAAGCAGGCTATATCCAGGTTGGCAGCGATAATGTGGAACTCCTTCGAGAGATTTACAGATTTCCGGATGAGATAGTTTTCCCGCGGCTCGATTTTGGTGATCCACGCCACACCGTCTTCCCCAATCTGAAATTCCACACGGTCTCCCACGGCAAGCGGGTTGGTGAGGCGAATTTTCTGAAGTTTAAATTTCCCCCGAATCCTCGCTTCGAAAAATTCCCGGGAAGACTCTTCCATCACCTGGTACCAGCTGCCGGTAGATTTTGTGACTAAGCCCTTCAAATCAGTGGGTTTTCATAAGCCTGTTCTGTACATCCACTGCCTCTTCGTGGATGGTTTTAAAAATCTTCTGCACAAACTCGGGCGAAAGCCTGGCTTCTTCTGCTCGGCGGGCAGCGTACTCAGAAACTATTTTCCAGCGCTCTGGCTGGAACACTGCCAGATTTTGCTCCTGCTTTATCACGCCTATATTTTTCACCATATCAAACCTTTGAGACAAAAGGTTGATAAGCTGCAAATCCAGATCGGAGATCATCGCGCGGTACTGATCCAGCCTTTCCGGGGCACCGACGCAAGCCGAGTTTCTCAGCTGCAGGTTGGCCAGGATCTCCGCCAAAGCATGGGGAGTTATCTGCTGCGCTGCGTCGCTCCAAGCCTTCTCTGGCTGAAAATGCGTCTCGATCATCGCACCCTGATAGCCCAGGTTCATTGCCGATTGTGTGATTTCCGCAATACCCTCCCGGTTTCCGCAAATGTGCGAAGGATCTATTAAAAGCGGGATGTTTGGGAATTCATTTTTGAAATCCAGCGCAATCTGCCAGTTGGGATTGTTCCTGTATTTTACCTTTTGGTAGGTAGAAAATCCGCGGTGGATGGCCCCGAGCTTCGTGATCCCCCTACCCGATAGGCGTTCGAAAGCGCCAATCCACAACGCTAGATCGGGATTCACAGGATTTTTTACAAGGATGATTTTTCCCGTATCTGCCAGAGCGTCAGCGATTTCCTGCACTGTGAAGGGATTCGCCGCCGAGCGTGCGCCTATCCATAAGAAATCAATATCCGCAGCAAGTGCAGCCTCCGCATGCCGGGCGGTAGCCACCTCCGTTGCCGTGCGGAAACCGAATTCTTCCTTAGCCTTTTTTAGCCATTCCAATCCTATGGCGCCCACTCCCTCAAAACCGTTGGGCTTGGTACGCGGCTTCCAGATCCCTGCGCGGAACACCGGCACTGCGGCTCCGCTCTGCCGGATTCCGGCTGCTGTTTGCAGCACTTGCTCCTCGTACTCGGCGCTGCAGGGCCCTGCGATAATGAGCGGCTGGGGAAAATCAGCAATCCAGCTGTTATGGATTTGATGTAAATTCATTCCGGCAAAAATAATCAACTCAAATCAAACTGCATCAGCTCGTGCAAATCCTTCAGCAGGGGGTTGATTTCTGCAAATTTTTCAAATTTTTTTCTCGTAGTCACTACCTCTTTGCGCAGCGCGGCTTCCATCCGGAATTCCGTTTTTATTTTCTGATTGTTTACTTTAGTT
Organism: Cruoricaptor ignavus; assembly: GCF_014961145.1. Classification (NCBI taxonomy): domain Bacteria; kingdom Pseudomonadati; phylum Bacteroidota; class Flavobacteriia; order Flavobacteriales; family Weeksellaceae; genus Cruoricaptor; species Cruoricaptor ignavus. The sequence continues at coordinate 177,668 of NZ_CP063145.1, read as the reverse complement.
TTGAAATGATTAAAAAATCTATTTTGAACTTTCTCGAATTCCGACCTTGCCGCTTCCGAGGGGTAGAGGACTTCTATCGTTTCCTCGTCCTTTTTGCTGAGTCTGAAATTCTGTATCGCGCTGAAAATCACCACATCTTCAGTCTTTAATTCGGAAAGAAATACCGCCCACTCATTTTGCAAGTCAGTGTCTGAAAAATGCTGTGCCGGCAATTCCTGCGAAGCACTCTCAATCTCTTGTTTCATTGCTGGTGCTTCCGAGAGCGCATCTTCTATACTGAATTTTTTTGAAGATGGCAATACTCCGGTTGGCTTTTCAGTAGTGATTTGCCGGGAAATCCGTTCCGGAATTTCCGCCGTTTCTTGCTTGGCAGGCTTTGATAAGAGAGCGCTAGGCTCTGAAGATTTAGATATAAATTCACTGCTCTCAGCGTGGGGTGCTAAAATCAGGAACTTTTTTTTTTAAGATTTTGCGAAGATTGTAGGCTCGCCAACTGCATCAGCGCAATTTCCACGGTAAGCCTCGGGTTTTTGGAATTTTTGTAATTAATATCGGCGTGATTGCAAATTTCAATCGCATCAATCAATTGCTGCGCCGACCAGTTTTTGCTTTGCTCGCCGTATTTCAGCTTGGTTTGCTCGCCAACTTCTATCAAACCTAAAGTCTGCGGATTTTGCGCCATCATCAAATCACGGAAATGATTGCCCAAGCCTGCGATGAAAATCTGCGGGTCAAAGCCTTTTTGCACAATCTCATTGAACGCTGATAAAATTCCCGGAATATCCTCTGCTTTCGCCAAATCAGCGATTTTCAGATATTGGTCGTAATCCAGGATGTTGAGAACTTCCGCCGCTTTTTCCAGCGTGATGTTTTTCTGCGTGAAGGTGGCCAGCCGGTCAAAAATTGACAGGGCGTCACGCAAGGCACCATCCGCTTTTTGCGCCACCAAGTACAGCGCATCGTCCTCATAATTTACGCCTTCTTTTTCTGCGATTTTTCTCAGGTGGTGCTGAATATGCTCAATCGTAATCCGCTTAAAATCAAAGATTTGGCAGCGCGAAAGAATCGTCGGGATAATCTTGTGTTTTTCCGTGGTTGCCAAAATGAAAATGGCGTGAGACGGCGGCTCCTCCAGCGTTTTCAGAAAGGCATTAAATGCCGACTGAGAAAGCATATGCACCTCATCGATGATATAGACTTTGTACTTGCCAACTTGCGGCGCGAAACGCACCTGGTCCACAAGTTCGCGAATATCATCCACGGAATTGTTGCTCGCAGCATCCAGCTCATAGATGTTGTAAGCGAAGCCATCTTCCGAAGTAGAGCCGTCCTTCTCGTTAATTTTTCTTGCGAGAATCCTTGCACAAGTGGTTTTGCCGACACCTCTCGGTCCGCAGAAAAGCATCGCCTGCGCCAGCTGATTGCTTTCGATGGCGTGCTCTAAAGTATCGGTAATGTGCGACTGACCAACCACAGTATCAAATTCCTGTGGACGATACTTCCTCGCCGAAACCACGAAATTTTCCATTCTTCAAAATTAAATAAAATTCCTATAACGAAGAAAAAGAAAGGGCAGCCCGAAGACTGCCGTTAAGATTTTAGCAAAAAAATGGCTATCCGAGAGCTTCGTAGTCCTTCTGCGAAGCGCGGATTACATCATACGCGTGCTCCCTACCATAGATGGAATCGATGCGGCACTGCAGCTCCTCCCCAGGCATATTTTTGTAGGTAAGGAAATAGTGCTTCAGCCTTATCACCATACCAGGCGGCAGATCTTCGATATCCGTTACATCTCCAAATGCCTGATCACCAGCCATCACCGCGATTATTTTATCATCAGCTTCCCCTCCGTCTATCATTTTAAACCCGCCTATCGGCTTCGCCTCGAGCATTATATTGCCGTGGTTTACATTATGAGAGCTCAGCACGAGGATATCCAGCGGATCCAGGTCGCCTTCTGTAACATCCTCGCTTCCATTTTCCTGAGCCACCCGGAGTACTTCATCCGCACAATAAGTTCTTGGGATAAAGCCGTAAAGCGCTGGGATGATGTTTGAAAATTTCTGGGGTCTGTCCACCTTCAGGTGCCCGGTTTCTTTATCAATTTCATACTTAATCGTATCAGACGGTACGATTTCCACAAAGACATTTACTACCTCCGGCGCCTTCTCCCCCGTGGAAATACCGTGCCACGGGTGCGCTCTAAATTCTGGTTTCATTTATAAATTATTTGATTGTTTTGCAAAATACAAAGCCTCTCGTTTCAGGCTGTCCATCGTTTCTCCCACGAAATCACCCCCGGTGGCATAGTTCATAAGAAATATGGTTTTAAAATCATCGAGTGTCGCATTCTCCCCCAGGCCTTCGTAGGTTTTATGGCTCAAATTTATGATTTCATTTTTCACAAGGGTAATCTCCTTCCACAATTTTTTTGACAAATACAGCTGCTGCGGTGCATTGTAGCTGAATTCTTCATTAATGCTTTTCTCCGAAAGGTAGATAAATTCGTGCGGCTTGAGATCTGCACTGAAATTCTGGACAAGATTTGAAGGCCGGAGCCTGTCCAGAAATATCGTCATTTTCTCATAGGCCACGGCGCGGCTCTGCGAAGAAACACCGGCGCCGAGCAACCTGAGTTCCTGCTCCTTCAGACGGACAAAATCTTTAAGAAATTGCCTGAAATATACCAGGAATGGCGCGGCTATTATCAGCGCGGCTGCGTATGGTAGAAGATCCTCTAAGTTCATTTCGTGGCACAAAAGTAAGAAAATGGATGGAGAATTTTAGAAAAACAAATATGGCCGGCTGAGGACAGGATAATTTTTTGGCGAAGCGCCGAAACTTCCGTAAAACCGGGCAATACCGGGGATCATCGAACCCTCGAAATCCAGCAGTAAATCCTGTTGGGCATTTTCCTGAATGTAGCGACTTATGAGGAATGCCGCTGCGCCGCGGTAAGCATCGAAGGTACTTTTTACCGACATTAGAAGAATGCGCCGCCTGCCGGAAACCAGGAAAAGAACCGAGGCAATTTCTTTACCATCGGAGATCAATCCACGGAAGTCGTAAAGCCCGCGGTTTTTAATTTCCTCCAGAAGCCTGAAGAATACCGGGCTGCGATAATAGGGCAAATCAGGATATTCCTGCTGCACGGCATTTACAAAATCTTGGACGACGAAGTCTGTACTGACTTGCGTTTTTAACCTCCCGATGCGGTTGATGTCGCGCTTTCTGTTTTTGTTAAAATTTATCCGCAGAGCTTCATAGCTCTCGTTTAGGCTTAATACAAAATTTTTCCGGGTGATAAACTTGCCATTACCAGCCGTATTTTCTTCATTGAAAGCATACGAACGCAGAGGCAGATGCTTTATTTTTTTGTAAAAATCATTAACCGAACCCGAGTTTTTCCCGATACCGAATACCCCCAGCTGCTGGCAGAACAATGGCTGTACGATGATCTTTACACCCAACTTCCTCGCATACGGCAGCGGCATAATTCTGCTGTAGCCCTCATCCGCAAGGCAGTCCCAGCAGCCGCCCGTCACGGCATCCAGATACCAGGGCTCCGCATAAATACGGTAATTGTCTGAAGAATTCAAACTCCTTCGGTAAGCATCAAAATCTATATCGCTGTGCCGCAGATACCTTATCATAACGCTCCTTCTTCTGCGAAGCTGTAAAAGCCGCCCTGCCCTATTATCAGGTGATCCAGCAGCTGGATCTGCAGCGTGCTTCCCGCCGCCTTTATCTGCCTTGTGATCTCTACATCCTGCGTACTGGGCGCCAGCACGCCCGTGGGGTGGTTGTGTGCCACTATTATCCCCGTGGCATAGTGCTCCAGCGCCATCCTAAAAAGCACGCGCACATCCACCACAGAAGCTACGATGCCCCCCCGCGTAAGGCAGTCAAGGTGCAGTACGCGGTTTCTTTGGTTAAGAAAAACTGCCCAGAACTCTTCCCTTTGCAAATCTGCCAGGTGTGGCTTGAAGATTTCATAAGCCATCCTGCTCCCTGTGATTACCGGTTTATCCGGGATTTCCTGCGATGCCCGGCGGCGGCCAATTTCCAATGCGGTAAGGATTTCTATGGCTTTTACTTCGCCGATGCCTTTGAATTTGGTTAAATCCTTCACAGACATTTTGGAGAGTTCGTGCCAGCTGCCGTCCACAGTTTTCAGGATTCTCCGCGCCAGCTCTACGGCAGATGCTTCGCGGTGCCCAATTTTCAGGATGATGGCGAGCAGCTCCGCATCGGAGAGCGCAGCCCTCCCCTTCATCAGGAATTTCTCGCGCGGCCTGTCGTCCTCAGCTAATTGTTTTATAAGCATTTCGACATCAGATTATCAGCCCATCCTTCATCACCAGTTTCCTGTCGGTGATTTCTGCGAGCTTCGGGTTGTGGGTCACGATCACGAAAGTCTGCTGATACTTATCCCTCAAATCAAAAAAAAGCTGGTGGAGGTCATCGGCATTTTTAGAATCCAGGTTGCCCGTAGGCTCATCGGCATAGATGATTTTGGGGGAATTGATCAGCGCACGCGCCACTGCCGCACGCTGAGCCTCTCCGCCGGACATTTGTGTAGGCTTGTGGTGCAGCCTGTGAGCGATGTTGAGATCTTCGAAGAGGTGAATAGCCTTATCGATCACCTGCTTCTCCGGCACTCCCGCTATTTTAGAAGGTAGCAGCACATTTTCGAGGGCGGTGAACTCCGGCAGAAGCTGGTGGAACTGAAAAACGAATCCAATATTCCGGTTCCGGAAGGCAGAAAGTTCCGCATCCTTCATCCCGAGAAAAGGCATTCCCGCGAGGGTGATTTCCGTGCCGTACTTCGCAGGATCAGAGGGCAGATCTAGCGTACCAAGAATTTGTAGCAGCGTGGATTTCCCGGCGCCCGATTCGCCAACGATGGAGACCACCTCCGCCTCTCGGATGTGGATGTCCACACCCTTCAGTACCTCCACATCGCCATAGCTTTTATGAATATTTTTCGCTCGGATCATAGCTGCGAAAATACGGGGAATTTTCGAAACTGCTAATGAAAAAAAACCGCAGATAATCTGCGGCATTTTAAGTTACATAAAAATTTTACACTTCAAGCTTGGAGACCTTAAACCAGCATAGTCATTGGATTTTCCAGATAAGTTTTCAGTGTTTGCAGGAATTCCGCTCCCGTAGCTCCATCCACCACCCGGTGGTCGCACGCCATGGAAACAGTCATCATATTACCAACTTTTACTTTTCCTTCTTTTACGATAGGCTTTTCTACAATGGCACCTACAGAGAGAATCGCGGAATTCGGCTGGTTAATAATGGATGTGAAAAACTCGATACCGTACATCCCGAGGTTTGATACACTGAATGTTGAGCCCTCCATCTCGTTGGCTTTCAGGCCTTTTTCCTTGGCACGCTTCGCCATATCTTTCACGCCTGCCGAGATTTGTGTAAAGCTCATATAGTCGGTGTTCTTCAGCACCGGCACCACCAGGCCGTCGGGTATTGCTACCGCCACGCCCACATGAATGTTGCCGTGGTGAACAATTTTATCACCCGCCCAGGAAGAATTCACCTGAGGATGCTTGCGCAGCGCCAGGGCAGTAGCCTTAATTACCATATCGTTGTAAGAAACCTTGGTATCCGGCAGAGCGTTGATTTCCTCACGCAGCGACTTCGCCTTATCCATATTAATTTCAACCACGAGGTAGTAGTGCGGCGCAGTAAATTTGCTTTCAGAAAGGCGTTTTGCGATTACATTCCGTACCTGAGAGTTTGGAGTTTCCGTATCATCCGCCTGCGCGATTCCTTTAAATGTTGGTGTTGCAGGTTTAGCCGCTTTCTGTTCAGGTTTAGATGCTGCAGCCTGAGCCTGTTGCTGAGACGGTTCGTAATTCTCAATATCTTTCTTTACAATTCTTCCATTTTCTCCGCTGCCTTTCAGCTCTTGGAGGTCGATGCCCTTATCTTCGGCCATTTTCCTTGCGAGAGGGGAAACCGCAATTCTATCGTTAGATGTTGGAGAATCTTTCTCAGTGGAAGCCGGCTCCTCTTCTTTCTCCTCAGATTTTTCCTCAGGCTGATTTTTAGCCTCAGTTTTTGCTGCAGGTTTTCCGCCGGAAAGCAGCGCAGAAACATCCGTACCTTCCGGACCGATAATCGCCAGAATGTTATCCACCGCGGTTTGCTCACCCTCTGCCACGCCCTGATGTAGCAGCACGCCATCAAACTCCGATTCAAAATCCTGAACGGCTTTATCGGTCTCGATTTCCGCGAGCAAATCGCCCTCCTTCACTTTATCTCCCACATTTTTATGCCACTTTGCCACCTTCCCTTCAGTCATCGTGTCAGAAAGCCTCGGCATATTGATAACCTCCACATTATCAGGCATTTCCCCTGTCTGTGCTTCATCGGATTCTACTGGTTCGGAATTTTCCACCGGCGTATCAGCACCGGTTTTAAAATCCTCCCGCACGCCCTCATTTTTTAGGTCAATGCTTTTCTCCGGCTCCGGGGCTGCACCTTCATCCAGATTTTCTTCCGTATTGCCGCCCGGGTTTGCACCGGAATTTCCATCGAGAATCCCGGAGATATCCTCGCCCTGCTCGCCTATCACGGCAAGGATGGCATCCACAGGCGCAGAACCGCCCTCCTGCACGCCCTGGTGAAGTAGCACACCATCGAATTCTGATTCGAAATCCTGCACAGCCTTATCGGTTTCTATCTCGGCAATCAGGTCGCCTTCGCTCACTTTATCTCCGACATTTTTATGCCATTTGGCAACTTTTCCGTCCGTCATCGTGTCGGAAAGTCGGGGCATTGTAATAATTTCAGCCATTATAATTGGTTCAAAGGTTTAAAAATTTTTAAGATTGAGGTTGAGGTTAAGGTTGAGATTAAAGTTCAAATTTTAAGATTTAAAGTTCAATGCTCTTGAATCTTATGTCTTAAATCTTGCATCTAGGTTCTCAATTCCTACCCATTCTCATATTTATCCAAAAACGGATAGTCTTCTTGGGCGTACACATAATCGTAGATTTTCTCTTTGTCTGGAAAAGGCGAATTTTCCATAAAATCCACGCACTCCTCCACCTGCTCTTTCGACTTGCTGTCCATGGCTTCCAGCTCTTCCTCGGTTGCCCAGCCGTTTTCCAAGATGCGGTGCTTCACCAGTAGAATCGGGTCGTGCTGCTTGTTCAGCTCCACTTCCTCCTTCGTTCTGTACGGCTCCGCGTCAGACATTGAGTGCCCTCTGTAGCGGTAAGTTCTCGCCTCGATGAAAGTCGGGCCGTCGCCTCGTCTTGCCCGCTCAATCGCTTCGTAGGCAACCTCCGCCACTTTCTCCGGATCCATCGCATCCACAGGCATACAAGGCATTTCGTAGCCAAGGCCCAGTTTGTAAACATCCTCGTGGTTTGCGGTGCGCTTCACGGAAGTTCCCATCGCATACTGATTATTTTCTACCACGAAAACCACCGGAAGTTTCCAGTTCATCGCCATATTGAAAGTCTCGTGCAATGAGCCTTGCCTTGCAGCGCCATCACCAAAGAAGGTAATGTTCACCGCGCCTCTGTCGAAATATTTATCGGCAAAGGCAATCCCTGCACCCAGCGGAATCTGCCCGCCCACAATTCCGTGGCCGCCGAAGAAACGGTGCTCCCGCGAGAAAATGTGCATAGAGCCACCCATACCACCGGAAGTTCCCGTAGCCTTTCCGCAAAGCTCCGCCATTATTCTGCGCGGATCTACGCCCATCGCCATCGGATGGATGTGGCAGCGGTACGCCGTTATCATACTATCTTTGGACATATCCATAGCGTGCACGAAGCCTGCTGGTATGGCTTCCTGCCCATTATAGAGGTGTAGAAAGCCGCGGATTTTCTGTTTCAGATAAAGCGAGCGGCATTTGTCCTCAAACCTGCGCCACATCGTCATTTGCTGATACCAGTCCATATAGACTTCCTTGGAAAATTCTTTCATCTCTTAGCTATTTACTGAGCAAATTTAGCAAAATATTTGCGAGTTCAAGGCCTGCGTAATTCGAAAAGACACAGTATTTTTTATGATTTTTTTCCTATTTTTGTTTAAATAGATTTGATGCATCAAAGTTTACTCCACAGGTTGGCGGGCATTATCTCCAATGTTTTCAATCCGCTCCTTGCCGTTCTGCTTTTTTATATTTACCACACCGTAAAATATTACCCGGGCCAAGAAGCCCAGCGATTGCTGCCCGTGCTGCTGATCGTGTTGCTGCCCTGCGTATTCTGGATTTTGTGGAATGTGCGCCGCGGAAGGTATTCTAATATGGATGTGTCCAACCGCAGGCAGCGCGTGAGCCTTTATTTTTTCACGGAAGCCATGCTGCTGGTTTACCAGCTTTATTTAAATTTTTCCGGGCAAAGTCCGGATATACAATTCTTTTTTTTAATGATCCTCCTTGTGGCGATGCACATCAGCAATTATTTCATAAAAAGCTCGATGCATACGGCGTTTAATATTTTTGTGGCAGCAATGTTTTTTGCAGAATTCTGGCAGGCAGGCTTAGCCTGGCTTATGATTTCCTTGTTCGTTGCCGTATCTCGGGTCATCCTGAAAAGGCATACGCCTGCAGAGGTTTTCTCCGGCGCGGCAATCGGGCTGGCGGTATCCGCTATGTATCTTTTTGTAAATATAAATGCCAATTACTAAAGGATGGAGAAGCTTACCCCTGCCGAAGAACATCTGATGCTGCTATTCTGGGAACTAGGCGAATTCTACCTGAAGGATGCGATGGCGGCACTGCCCGAGCCCAAACTCCACCAGAATACCGTCTCCACCTACCTGAAAATCCTAACGAAAAAAGGCTTCCTTCACGCTGAAAAGGAAGGCAGACTGATGAGATACACCACGGCAAAACCACGCGAAATTTACGCAAACGAGCTGCTGGATCATCTGATAAAAAATTATTTTGGAGGAGATTTCGACCTGATCCAGATGAGCTACAGCCAGCACCAAAGGCCGCTGGCAAAAACGGAAAACAGCGCCGTATCAAATTTTCTGGAGGAACTTACCTCCGGAAAAAAATCCAAAACCAAGAAGAAAAAGAAATCGAAGAAGTAAGTTGGGGTACTTTAAAAAATTTTCTTAGCAGATAATGCCACAAAGTTTTATTTTTGCAAACAAATAACGGTTTTTTTATGATAAAAATCACTCTTCCGGACGGCAGCACCCGTGAATTTGAAGCGGGCATTTCTGCGCTGGATGTCGCAAAATCAATCAGCGAAGGTCTTGCGCGGAACACGATTTCTGCAATCGTAAATGGCAAACAGGTGGAAACCGCAACGCCGATTACGGAAGATGCCACGGTGCAGCTGCTGACCTGGAATGATGATCTGGGCAAGAAGGCGTTCTGGCATTCGTCGGCACACCTTCTGGCGCAAGCCATTTTGGAATTTTATCCTGATGCAAAATTGACCATCGGCCCGGCAATTGAGAATGGTTTTTATTACGATGTGGATTTTGGCGACGAATCGCTCAGCGAGAAAGATTTCGAGAAAATCGAAAAGAAGATGCTGGAAAACGCCAAGAAGGATTCGCATTTCAGACTTTACCCTGTTTCCAAAGCCGATGCGCTGAAGGAATATGAGGGCAACCCCTTCAAAACCGAGCTCATCGAAAACCTGAACGACGGCGATATCACCTTCTGCACCCACGATAATTTTACGGATCTTTGCCGTGGCGGCCACATTCCTTCCACTGGCATCGTGAAAGCCGTGAAAATCCTTAATGCTGCGGGCGCATATTGGCGTGGCGACGAGAAAAATCCACAGCTGACAAGGGTTTACGGCATCTCCTTCCCAAAGCAAAAAGACCTCGCCGAATATATTGAAAAGCTGGAAGAGGCAAAACGCCGGGATCACCGAAAACTTGGCAAAGAACTTGGCATTTTTACCTTTTCAGAAAAAGTTGGGCAGGGTCTTCCGCTTTGGTTGCCGAAAGGTGCGGCACTTCGCAAAAAATTGGAAAATTTCCTTTCGGAAGCGCAAAAGAAAGCGGGCTATGAATTCGTGATGACGCCGCATATTGGGAACATCGAGCTTTACAAAACTTCTGGCCATTACGAAAAATATGGTGCCGACAGTTTTCAGCCGATCAAAACGCCGAACGAAGGCGAAGAATATTTCCTGAAGCCGATGAACTGCCCGCATCACTGCGAAATTTACAAGGTTGGGCAATGGTCTTACCGCGATTTGCCGAAGCGCTTCGCGGAATTTGGCACCGTTTACCGCTACGAGCAGAGCGGCGAACTGCACGGCTTGACGAGGGTGCGCTGCTTTACGCAGGATGATGCCCACCTTTTCTGCACACCGGATCAGCTTTTGTCGGAGTTTGAAGGCGTGATTGATTTGGTGTTGTATGTGTTCCGCAATCTTGGTTTTGAAGATTTCGTGACGCAGGTTTCGCTTCGTGATCCGAAAAACAGCGAGAAGTACATTGGCACAGATGAAAATTGGGAAAAGGCTGAAAATGCGATTATTACGGCTGCGAAAAACAAAGGCCTGAAAACCGTGGTGGAATACGGTGAGGCTGCATTCTATGGGCCGAAGCTTGATTTTATGGTAAAGGATGCCCTGGGCAGAAAGTGGCAACTCGGCACAATACAGGTGGATTACAATTTGCCTGAAAGATTTGACCTGAGCTACATCGGAAGCGACGGCGAAAAGCACAGGCCTGTGATGATTCACCGGGCACCGTTCGGTTCGATGGAAAGGTTCATCGCCATCCTTCTAGAAAACACCGCCGGTGATTTTCCGCTGTGGCTGGCACCGGACCAATACATCCTGCTGCCGATTTCCGAAAAATATGTGGACTATGCGAAAAAAGTTTCACAATTGTTGGAAAATCACGATATTAGCGGCCTGATTGACGAGCGCAACGAAAAGACCGGCAAGAAGATTCGCGATGCTGAACTGGCGAAATATCCGTTTATGCTGATTGTGGGTGAAAATGAAGAAAGCAGCGGCACAGTTTCCGTGAGAAGGCGTGGTGAAGGCGATTTGGGAACGATGCCACTGGACGATTTTATAGCATATTTTAAAAATGCCGCAGAATTCAATGCGGAATTTGGGAGCTGAGAAATTTAAAATTTTAATACAATAGCACAGAGATTTAACAAAGGACGCGGACCAATGCGCCGCCCTGTACAGGAAGATCTGCATCAGATCAACGAGAAAATCAAGGCGAAGGAAGTTCGCCTGGTTGGCGACAATGTGGAAAACGGCGTTTATCCATTGGCGAAAGCACAAGAAATTGCCAGATCACAGGAACTTGACCTGGTGGTGATTTCCGATAAGCAGGAACCGTACATTGCGCGCATTCTGGATTACAAGAAATTCCTTTACGAGCAGAAGAAAAAGCAGAAGGAGCTGAAAGCCAAGCAGGTAAAGGTGGTGGTGAAGGAAATTCGTTTCGGGCCGCAAACTGACGAGCACGATTACGAATTCAAAAAGAAGCACGCCGAGAAATTCCTTGAAGAAGGTTCAAAACTGAAGACTTATGTATTCTTCAAGGGGCGCTCCATCGTATTCAAAGATCAGGGCGAAATACTTCTGCTGAAGCTGGCTCAAGATTTAGAGCATGTGGGCAAAGTGGATCAGCTGCCAAAGCTGGAAGGCAAGCGGATGATTATGATGATGAGCCCGAAGAAACCAGCGAAGTAATCTTCACGAATAAAATTTTGAAGAGCTTTCAATTTTGAAGGCTCTTTATTTGTTTAAAGTATTTTTCAGTTTTGAAGAAAATTCTTATTTTTGCAAACTCAATTCACTGATAACGAAAAACAGCAGAACAATGCCAAAATTGAAAACTAAATCAGGGGCTAAGAAGCGTTTTGCACTTACCGGAACCGGCAAGATTAAAAGGAAAAACGCCTACAAAAGCCACATCCTGACGAAAAAGGAAACGAAGCAAAAGCGCAACCTGACGCAGACTTCCTATGTGCATACATCGGATGAGAAAAGCGTGCTGAAGCAGCTTGCGCTGAAGTAATTTATAAATCGAGCGGTTTATAAGAATTTGAAATTCAATATTTTAACCCTGAATTCAGCACCGGAAGTCTGATGAAATAAGCAGCGCTGCATTCAAAAAAAACAGAATTAACTATGCCAAGATCAGTAAATGCGGTTGCCAGCAGAGCCCGCAGAAAAAAAGTGATGAAGCAGGCCAAAGGCTACTTCGGAAGAAGGAAGAATGTTTGGACTGTAGCGAAAAACGCGGTGGAAAAGGCGATGCTGTATTCCTACCGTGGCAGAAAGGAAAAGAAGAGAAACTTCCGCGCGCTGTGGATTATGCGTATCAACGCTGGCTGCCGCGAGCACGGGCTTTCCTACTCCCAATTTATGGGCCTTCTGAAAAAGAACAACATCGAACTGAACAGAAAAGTGCTTGCCGACCTTGCAATGAACCATCCTGATGCGTTCAAAGCGGTGGTGGACAAAGTAAAATAATTTTAAACCGTTATCAGTACTGAGAAATCCCTGGCAGAAGTCAGGGATTTTTATTCAATTACTGAGTGATACACACCCATCAAACCCTCTGCAATTTTTTCATCCTGAAATTTTTGCACATATTCAAAACCCTTTTCTGCACGGCGTTTCCGTTCTGCTTCGTTGTTCCAGAGAAAGAGAATTTTCGAGCGTAAATCTTCTACAGAATTGGGATTTACAAAAAGTGAATCAGGACCGCCGGCTTCAGGAAGCGAACTGACATTGCTTGTAATCACCGGTGTTTTAGAAAATAGGGCTTCAATTATCGGTATGCCGAAACCTTCAAATTCTGAGGGATAAACGAAAATGTCTGCAAGCCTGTAAACCGCCGCCAATTCCTGCATCGAAACATTTTTCGGAAAGTGAATTTCTGTCTTGCTTTTCCGCAAAAAATTTTCAATCCGGGCAAAATATTTCTTCTTCTTTTTTCCGATGGCTACCACAGGAATTTCCAAACCTTCCACCGCCTTCAGAATTTTCAGTAGATTTTTGCGCTCTTCAATCGTTCCGACATTCAGGATAAATCTCTTTGGCAAGGCGTATTTCGCCCTGATTTTTTCGAGATATTCTTCCGAGAAATTTTCCTTGAAAGCAGGATGGCAGCCCTGATAAACCACCCGAACTTTTTCTTCCGAAACCTTAAGGAAATCAACGATATCCCGCTTTGTCTGTTCGGAAATTGCGATGATTAAATTTGCATTTTCCGCCGCTTTTTTGAACTTCCAGAGATGAATCTTCCTATCCAACCACGAATAATATTTGGGATACCTCAAAAAAATAAGATCGTGAATGCTTACAATTTTTTTTACCCGTTTATTCGTCCACTTCAACGGCAGTTCTCCGGAAAGTCCGTGGAAAATTTCCGCATCCATTTTCTGCGCATCCCTTCCCATTTTTAGTTGGCGCGAAAAAATTCCGCTAGAAGTTTTTTGGTAATGCACATTCTCCCCCGCAAGAATTTCCGCACCCTTTTCAGTCAGCTTTTTATTCAGTAGAAAGTATTGATTTTCAGGATAATACTCCGCTAAAATCCGCACCAAATCCCTGGAATAATTTCCCAAACCTGATGAGTTGCTGAAAAAGCGCTTGGCATCAAAGGCGATTTTCATTAGTCGTCCGTTTTGATGATGTCTTGTGAGAGCTGGTGGCTTTGCATTGGTGCGGCTATTCCATCAAACTGCCACATTATTTTCGCGAAGCGCATCGTTCAGGGAAGTTTTCTTATCGGTAGATTCCTTCCTTTTGCCGATAATCAGAGCGCAAGGCACCTGAAATTCTCCAGCAGGGAATTTCTTCGTGTAGCTTCCGGGAATCACCACTGATCTTGCCGGCACCCTACCTCTCAGCTCCACGGGTTTATCGCCCGTTACATCGATGATTTTGGTTGATGCCGTTAAAACAACATTTGCACCCAGCACCGCTTCCCTTTCCACCAAAACGCCTTCTACCACGATGCACCTTGAGCCTATGAAGCAATCGTCTTCGATGATGACAGGTGCTGCCTGAAGCGGTTCCAAAACACCGCCAATTCCAACGCCGCCGCTTAAATGCACATTTTTCCCGATTTGCGCGCAGCTTCCCACCGTAGCCCAAGTATCCACCATCGTTCCAGAATCCACAAAGGCCCCGATGTTCACATAGCTCGGCATCATAATCACGCCGCTTGCAATGTACGCACCCTCCCTTGCCACAGCGTGCGGTACAACGCGAACGCCTTTTTCCGCGTAATTTTTCTTGAGCGGCATTTTGTCGTGAAATTCAAACGGGCCAACCTCCACGGTTTCCATCTTCTGAATCGGGAAGTACATCACCACCGCTTTCTTCACCCACTCATTCACTTGCCAGCCATTTTCCGTAGGCTCTGCCACGCGAAGTTCGCCGGAATCCAGTTTTGCAATTACATCACGGATGGCTTTCTGGCTGTCCTCATTTTGAAGTAGTTCACGGTTTTCCCAAATATTTTCAATGGTTTGCTGTAAATTCATTTTCTACAAAAATTCAGTTAAAAATTTTAAAATCTAAAAAATTCTTTGTGCGTGCAGGAAAGATTTATTCCAATATTTCTCATTCAATGAAGAAATGATAACGCCTTTCGATGTGGAAGCGTGGATGAATTTCACTTCGCCATCACTGCCAATATCGTGCACGATGCCCACATGTGAAACTTGCCCAGAAGAGCTGGTGGCAAAAAAAAGTAAATCGCCGGGGCGAACCTTCGCAATGTCAATCCTATTCCCTGTTTCAGCCTGATCAGCGGAACGCCGCGGCAACCTGTATTCATTTTCTTCAAAGACTTTCACCGTGTAGCCGGAACAATCGAATCCCTTGGAATCATTACCACCAAATTTATAAGGTGCACCCAGATATTTTTCCGCATCGCGTAAAATTTTCTCAATAGCCGCAGAATTTTTTCCACTGAATTTAGAATCCAGATTGCGTAAATCGGCGGTGCGCCCTACAGTTTTCGTGGGAACGGTGCGCTCCACAGGCTTCCAGTTTTTCTGATTGTGCGCATTTTTCTGCGAGGCACAGGAAGCAAGGAAGGCAGCGAAGCTGAGTATGAGGAGGAAGTTGCGGATTTTCATCGGCATAAAAATAAGATTTTATTTTAAACCGAAATTCTCTTCTGCACCACGATTCTTGAAAGCGTGGCAAAAAATCCGCCGAGCAAAAAGCCTGCGGCTGAACCCATCAGCAAATCCAGAGGGAAATGTACGCCGATATAAATTCTGCTGTACGAAACCATAGCTGCCCAGAGGAATAGCAGGAACGGGAAAAAGCGGTATTTTTTCCTGAGAAGCACAGCCATATAATTGGCGATGAAAAAGGAATTGGAAGCGTGGCTGCTGTAGAAACCGAACTGCCCGCCGCACTTCAAGCTGCGCATTATTTTCTGCAACCCTAAATCGTGGCAAGGCCTAAGCCTCTGAATACCAATCTTATACAATCCAGCCAATTGATCTGAAATGGTAACGCCAAGCGCAATGAATATCAGGAAAAAAGCCACATTCCGCCAGCCGAAATTTTTCACGAGAAGGTAAAGGAAGATGACATAAAGCGGCACCCAAACCCATTTTTCTGAAACCATCAGCCAGAAGGAATCGAACGGCGTGCTGCCAAGATTGTTCAGGTAGAGAAAAAATTCTCTGTCGGTTCGGATAATTTCTTCCATAAAATTACCGGCTTACCGGCCCGGAAAAATTCTCATCATCCACCGGTTTTACCGCAGGTTTTTCAGGTGTTGCATTGGAGTTTTCCGCCAAAGGATCATTATTGTAAAAATCGTTCAGCGGGTTTAAGTTTTCTTCCGCCGCCTTTTTCACCTGCTGAATTTCGCGCTTGATTTCCGACACCGGATTATCGGTTTCCTTCAGAATCTCGGTTTTAATATCCTCCATCGCACCACGCATTTTGCGCACGCCCTGCCCTAAATCTCGGGCAATGGACGGCAATTTATCTGGCCCGAAAAGCACCACGATAACCAGCGCAACCATCAGCAATTCACCGATACTAAGTTCCATACTGCAAAATTACAAAAGATGGCGCAAAGTCTTCACGGCGTAGCCCTGCTATCCTTCCGAAAATTCAGATAAGCCAGGATTGCGGAAATGAAAATCAGGATGAAGCCTAGGAAAAACGCTGCACCGGGAAAGATGAACGGCGCACGATCGTGCGTGAAATAGTAGAATGTGTTGGTCATCAAAGGTGGACCGACGACAGCCGTCAAACTGGAAAGGCTTGTGAGCGCACCCTGCAACTCACCCTGAGCATCCCGTGGAACCTGAGATGTGACTACAGATTGCAGCGCAGGCCCGGCAATTCCACCAAGCCCACCAATCAGCATTATCGCGAAAAACATCCATTCTTTTCCGGCAAAGGCGTAAAGCAGCATTGCCAGAGAACTGAGAATTAAACCGTAAACGATGCTTCGCTCCGCACCGATTTTCGGTTCGATAATTCTGATGAGGAAGCCCTGCACAAATGCTGCGATGAGGCCCACTACACCCAGCGAAATGCCAATCATCCTTTCATCCCAACCGAATTTATACATCGTGAAAAAAGTCCAGTTGGTTTGTGTGGCATGAAGCCCGATGTTTACCAAAACCATAGCTGCCACCAGGCCGTGAATTTTCGGGTACTGCCTTAGCTGCAGCAGTGAGCCTACAGGATTTGCCCTTTTCCAATCGAACGGCCGGCGGTTTTCCGGCTTCAGCGATTCGGGCAATGCATAGAAACCGTAAATCACATTCAGAATGCAGAGCACGGCAGCCACGAAAAACGGAACCCTGGTGCCAAAGCCGCCGAGCACGCCGCCAAGAAGCGGCCCGATGACAAAGCCGATGCCAAAGGCCGCACCGATTAACCCAAAATTTTTAGCGCGGTCCTCATCCGTGGAAACATCGGCAATGTAGGCACTTGCCGTGGTAATGCTGGCACCTGTAGCACCGCTGAGCATCCTGCCGAGAAAAAGCCAGGTGATGTTCGGCGCGAAACCCTGAATCAGAAGATTGCCGGCAAAACCCAGCATTGAGAAAAGCAGCACAGGCCTTCTGCCGAAACGGTCGCTCAAACCACCAAGAAGCGATGCGAAAAGAAACTGCATCACTGCGTAAGACATACTGAGCCAGCCGCCGTATTTCGCGGCATCCACCACATCGCCATTTATCAGCTCGGAAATTAGCTGGGGCATTACCGGAATGATGATGCCAAAACCGATGATGTCCAAAAGCAGCGTGATGAAAATAAAGGTGAGTGCGCCGGCTTTTCGTTCCTTTTTCATCCGGCAAAAATAAAAGTTTTTTGGTTTAAAATCTTTCCACGAGGCCGTTCATCAGCATAAAAAATACCCCTACTAAAATCCATAGGCGAAGCACATTTCTGAGCCAGGCAATCTGCGATAATTTTGCCGATTTTAAAATGAAAAAGCAGCCGAGAAAAACCAGCACCGAAAAAATGTAATACCAACTGAGAAGGCCGGTTTCCCAAAGTGCAAAGGCTGTGAGTGCGGAAACTGCGGCGCAAACCAGTAGCAGAACAGCGCCCACAATTTTCGCGGATTTGATTCCGAATTCTGTTGCCAAAGTTTTGTAGCCGAAAAGGTGGTCAGGTTTTATCGTGAGAATGTCCTTCAAAACATCGATGAGCAGGACAACGCAGAACAGATAGTCTGCCATCACGAAAAGCGTTTTGGAAAAATGCTCGAAGTAAATCAGCATTCCGAAGAACGGATACAGCGAAATGATGACATAGGATAAATTATTGATTATCAAAATTTTACTAAGCTTATGACTGTAAAGCCAGATGAAAAACTGGTAAGCAAGAATGAAGATGAAAATGCGCGGCGAAAGCAAAACTGCGATGAAGAGCGATAATGCGCACAGCAAAATATAGGAATACAGGAAATATTTCTGCTTCAGGAAACTCTGCAGATAAAAGCGGAAAGGCTTTTGCAGGCGGTCTTTTTCTGCATCGTAAAACTGGTTGATAATTCCACCGGCCGCTATGCTCAGGATGCAGCACCAAATCAGGCCGTGTACCTTTACGGAAAATACGGTTTCGCGCAGGCTTTCATCACTGCTGAACACAAAGAAAGTGGAAACATAAAGCGCAAAAGTGTAGAAAACCAGCAGGAATATCCTTGCGCCAAGCAAAAAACCGAGAAGCTGCGAGAGCCTGTATTTAAGGGGGTTTTGGCGGGTCATCATAAAAATTTGCCGACAAAAAACCGGCAGCGCTAAAACCTGTAAATCACTTCCTTGTTAAAATCGCTGAGCATTTCGCTCGCCAGCTCATAATCCGGCGCAAAACCAAGAATATAGCCACCACCACCGCTTCCGCAAAGCTTCAGGTAATACGCATTTGTTTCCAGTCCCTTCTTCCAGACATTGTAAAAACTTTCTGGAATCATCGGTTTGAAATGCTCATACGCCCAAAGCGAAAGTTTTTTTAAATTTCGGAAAAACGGGTTCAGATCCTTTTTCAAAAAAGTATCGATGCACGCATTATTGTAGCGGATGAACTCTTCCTTCAGCGTTTTCCGGAAACCTTCGGTCTTCATTTTTTCAAAGAAAATCTGAATCATCGGGCCAGTTTCACCCGTCATTCCGGAATCAATCAGGAAAATCGCGCCCTTTCCTTCATTGGCAGGAAGTGCCACTTTGTCCACATTTTCCTTATTCTCGATAAGAATCGGCAGATTCATATAGCAAATCAGCGGATCAATACCGGAACTTTTACCGTGGAAATAACTTTCCAGCTGACCGAAAACTTTCTTCAAATCCTTCAGCTCTTCTTTTGAAACATTCTCAGGATTTCGCTTGATTATTGAATATTTTTCAAAAATCGCGGCAACCAAAGCTCCGGAACTTCCCACACCATAGCCTTGCGGAATGTTGGAATCGAAATAAAGTCCGTTGGAAATATCGGCCTTTAACTCACCAACATCCAGTCTGAAATTTTCAGGCAGTTCTAAAGTTTCGAGGTAATCCGAAAAGCTTTTTAAACTTTCGTTTGATTTTTTTTCAAATTCCGAAGAAAGTTCAGAAAACTTTAAAGTTCCCTTATAAAAACTGTACGGCAGTGTAAGCCCCTGAGAATCTTCAATAATCCCATACTCACCAAAAAGCAGAATTTTTGCGTAGAATAAAGGGTTTGCCATTACACAATTTTTGCAAAGATAAAATTTCAAAAATAATAGCAAAAATTAAGCCGTCTACGCCTGCGGTTTCGGCCGAAGGACATCGGCATTCACAAAGCGAATGAGCACTAGTCCAGCGAGGAAAAAGACCGACATGGACAGCGCTGCGTATCTCATATGGCTGAACTTTTCAATTAATGTCGAAAAAACAAATGTCCCTAATACGATTGCAATTTTTTCCAGAACATCGTAGAAGCTGAAAAAAGTGGTAGTTTCGGAAGAATCTGCCGGGAGCAACTTGGAGTAAGTGGAGCGGGACATAGACTGCAGCCCCCCCATCACCAGGCCGATGATGCCGGCAATGGCATAGAAATACAGCTCCGCACCGGGGCTATCCGTGTCCAGAGCATAAGCGGCAACGCACGCCACGATCCATAGCGCCACCGCAATTGTTATTACATTTTTATTTCCGATTTTTTTGGATAGCCAGGAGAAAAACAGCGCTCCCAGAATTGCCTCTAGCTGTATCAGCAGCAGCGTGAGCATCAGTTTGCCATCATCCAGCCGAACTTCATTTTTTCCAAAAAGCGTCGACATTAAAAAAACCGTCTGCATACCCACGCTGTAAAAGAAAAAACTTGAAAGGAAAAATTTAAGATTCCGGTCGGCGAATAGCTCCCTTCCAACCCGCAGCACTTCGCGGAAGCTTTTTGAGAATAATCTTCCGGAAAACTGCTCATTTTTATTCACATTTTCTTTGCTCAGGTTTGGAAGGTGGCGGAAGCTGTACTGCGCAAAACCCATCCACCAAAGACCGGTCAGTACGAAGCTTAGCCTCGTAAATAGCTGCGTTTGCCCAGATCCCTTTGCCACAAACTGAATCAGGAACATACAGATTATTACAAGGATTACGGAGCCTATATAGCCCAACACATAGCCACGGGCGGAGAGCCTATCTTGCCTATCGTGCGTGGCGATATCCGGGAGAAATGAGTTGTAAAAAACCAGGCTTCCCCAAAAACCTACGCTTGCCAGAACACTGAAAAACAGCCCAAGCAGCACATTCTCCGGGGCGGAAAACAGCGCCAACCCCATACAGGACAACGACCCAAGGTAGCAGAAAAGTTTCATAAAAAACTTTTTATTGCCTATCCCGTCTGCCACTGCGGAAAGCACTGGCGAGAGGAAAACGACGATGAGGAAGGACAGCGTAAGGGAATACCCGTACACCGCATCAGCATTAAAATCCCTACCGAAAAGGCGTACGGGGATGCGCTCGCCATCCGAAAGGGTAGTCATCGCTGAGTAATAAATCGGGAAAATCGTGGTAGTTATTACCAGGGAGTAAACTGAATTCGCCCAGTCGTAGAATGCCCAGGCTTTCAGCACTTTTGGCTGATTCTTTTGGAAACCCGCTTCGTCTGCCATCTGATTTTTTGGCAAAAGTAAAATTTTCAGGCTAATGGCACACACGAAAAAACCTTCCAGAAGATCCGAAAGGTTATTCTGATAAAAACTTAAAATTAATTCGTAAGATTTTCAATGATGATTGCCGTTGCGCCGCCACCGCCGTTGCAAATAGCCGCAGCGCCAAATTTTCCGCCGCGCTGCTGCAGTATGTGCGCAAGAGTTACCACGATCCTCGATCCCGAACTGCCAAGCGGATGCCCGAGCGATACGGCGCCACCGTTTACATTGACTTTCTCATCATCCAGGCCAAGAATTTTGGTATTGGCAAGACCCACTACGGCAAAGGCTTCGTTAAACTCGAAAAAATCGATATCCGAGATCTGAAGACCGGCTTTTTCAAGTGCTTTCGGAAGAGCTTTTGCTGGCGCAGTGGTAAACCATTTCGGCTCGTGTGCCGCATCTGCATAAGCGATTATTTTCGCCATGGGCTTTATGCCAAGCTCCTGCACTTTCTCGCCGGACATCAGGATGATTGCCGATGCTCCGTCATTAATTGTGGATGCATTGGCAGCTGTCACAGTACCGTTCTCCTTCTGGAATGCCGGCGGCAGCGAAGGTATTTTGTCAAAATTTACTGCCTTAAATTCTTCATCCTCAGAAATTACCACTGGCTCGCCCTTTCTTTGCGGCACAGAAACTGGCACCACTTCATCGGCAAACTTCCCTTCCTCCCAAGCCTTGGCCGATCGTCTATAAGACTGCACAGCAAAATTATCCTGATCCTCTCTGCTGAATCCGTACTCCGCTGCGCAGGCTTCCGCGCAGATACCCATCGGCACCTGGTCGTACACATCCGTTAGCCCGTCTTTCGTCATCCCATCCACCAGCTTCGCATCGCCAAATTTAGTAGCCAAGCGCGCGTGGAAATAATGCGGCACCATACTCATATTTTCCATCCCGCCGGCCACTATGATGTCCGCATCCCCTGCTTTAATTGCCTGAGCCGCCATCGTAATTGCCTTCATCCCTGATGCGCAGACTTTGTTAATCGTAGTAGCCGGCGTGGTATTTTTCAACCCCGCCGCTATCGCTACCTGCCGCGCCGGGGCCTGCCCCTCGCCTGCCTGCAGCACATTTCCCATATAAATTTCTTCTACGAGTTCAGGATCTAGATTGATTTTTTCCAAAGCGCCCTTCACTGCCGCAGCGCCAAGTTGTGTGGCAGGCACTGTGGAAAGGCTTCCCATAAAACTTCCCATCGGCGTTCTCGCCGCAGAAACGATGAATACTTCTTTCATAATTATTGTAATTTTTTTGTTTACGCTAAACCTTTGGCAAATTACAAAAAAAGTATTAACCTGCTACGATACTTGGGGCTTATCCTTAAATACCAGCAGGAAAAGGAGCCCTACGGCAAAAGCATAGGATGCAAAAATCAGCCAGGAGATCCGCCATCCGCCCAGCTGATCTGCCGGTGTTTCTTGGGAGTAAACGAAATGATTGACCACGAGCTGCGCCCCGAGCATACCGAGAGTGGCTCCGAAGCCGTTGGTCATCATCATAAAAATGCCCTGCGCACCGGAGCGTAGATTCGCCGGCGTTTCCCTGTCCACATAGAGCGAACCGGATACATTAAAGAAATCGAAAGCTACACCGTACACTAGCATTGATAGGATAAAAAATGGCAGCCCCGGACCGGGATCTCCTGCGGCAAAGAGCGCAAAACGGAGGAACCAGGCGAACATCGCGATGAGCATCACTATTTTTATTCCGAATCTTTTCAGAAAAAATGGTATCAGGAGGATGCAAAGTGTTTCGGAAATCTGCGACAGCGAGATGAGCGCGTTGGCGTGGTTGGCCCCCCAAGTATCGGCAAATTCGGGAATTTCCTTAAATGAAGTGATGAATGGGTTGGCATATCCGTTGGTTATCTGAAGGGAAACACCGAGCAGCATTGAGAATATGAAGAATACCGCCATTCGGCTGTTTCGGAAGAGGCTGAAGGCTTCGATATTAAAGGCTTTAGAAAGTGATGCTTTGTCCGGAGATGAGGAGATTGGTACCGTGGGCAGGGTAAATGTGTAGAAAAACATCAGGATGCCCAAGGCTGCCGAGGTGAAGAACTGGGCGTAAGTATTTTGAAAGCCAGTGAAATCTACAAAGAGCATAGCGAGGATAAAGCCTATCGTTCCTATGGTGCGGATGGGTGGGAAGGCAGTCACAGTGTCTTCGCCGTTTTTCAATAAAATGCTGTATGCCACGGAGTTGGAAAGCGCAATGGTAGGCATATAAAACGCCATACTCAAGCTGTAAAGGGAGAATAGGGTTGCAAAATCTACACTGCTGCCCGACTGCATGCCTACATAGCCTGCAAGCGCCAGGAAGGCTGCCGCCAATGCGTGGCAGATCCCGAGCAGGCGCTGCGCGGGGATCCAGCGGTCTGCCACCATACCCATCAGCGGGGGGATGAATATCGAGACGAAACCCTGCATCGCGTAGAACCAGCCAATCTTATCACCCAAGCCGATGCTTGCCAGCCAGCTGCCCATCGAGGTGAGATAGGCACCCCACACTGCGTACTCAAGGAAATTGAGGATGCTGAGCCTTAGTTTTATGCTCATTAGTCTATTTTTTTATCGCGCTTTTTTAGTTCCTCCTGAATTTCCAGGGCAGTATCGAAATCCTCTTCCTGAACGGCCTTATCCAGAAGATCCTGAAGCGCCTCTTTTGTTACTCCCTGATAGTCACCATCTTCCGCTTTGTCCTGCTCTGCAGGGATTTCTTCAATATCCAGGATGATGCCCGTCTCGTTTAAGACCTCTTTTGTGGTATAGATTGGCGCTCCGCTTCGTACCGCCATCGCCACCGCATCGGAGGTACGGGCATCCAAAATCAGCTCCTCTCCGGATTCGTTGTCTCTGAAATTAATATTGGAGTAGAAAACACCGTCCACAATCTGATAAATTACCACCGACTCAAGAGTAAAATTTACGGCAGAGACGAAACTCGTAAAGAGATCGTGCGTTAGCGGCCTAGGCGGATGAATGTCTTTCTCCAAACCGAGAGAAATTGATTGCGCCTCGTAATTTCCGATGACCACCGGAAGTTTCATCCGAGATTCTTCATCTTCCAGCAAAAGTGCATAGGCACCGGATTGCGTTTGGCTGTAGGAAATGCCGCGAATTCTGAGTCTTTTGTAATCCATTCAACAAATATAGAAAATTGATAATTGACCGATGAGATATAAAAAAGCCCGGCTAAAAAACCAGGCGTTGATGAAATCTTATTTTCTCTTTTTCCTCTGAGGCTGCGGGCTCACTTCCTCCAGCTTTACATCATCCTTTCTGCCACCTCTCAGCAAATCGTAGGAAATTGCCGAGGAAATGAAAATAGACGAGTAAGTACCGAAACCAATGCCCAGCAACAGCGCAAACATAAAGCCACGCAAATTCTCTCCGCCGAAGATGAAAATCGCCAAGATTACAAGTAGCGTAGTCATCGATGTATTGAAGGTTCTGCCCAGCGTGCTGCTTATCGCATCATCGAACAGGCCTGCCAAAGTTGTAGATTTTCTTGCGCGCAAAAATTCCCGAATTCTGTCGAAAACAATCACCGTATCATTGATGGAATAACCGAGCACGGTAAGGATTGCCGCGATAAAATCCTGGTTGATTTCCATATTGAACGGCATCACATTTTTCAGCAATGAATAAGCGCCGAGGATGATGATGGAATCGTGCGCAAGGCCTGCAATAGCGCCAAGCGAGAACTGCCACTTATTAAACCTGAACAAGATGTAGATGAAAATTCCGCAAAGTGCTGCCAGCACGGCGAACATTCCGCCTTTCTTAATATCGTCTGCAACGCTCGGCCCAACTTTCGAGGACGAAACAATGCCGTAATTCACATTACCCGACGATCGGAAATTCTGCACCGTGGCATTCTGCGGAAGGAATGGTTTCAGCCCTTCGAAAAGCTTGGTTTCCACTTCCTGATCGGCCTTCAGAGAGGCATCATCAATTTTATAATCGGTGGTGATTTTCAGCTGGTCTGCATTACCGAAAGTCTTGATATCCAGAGAGCTGCCCGTGTTATCTTCCGTCTTGAAGACTTTCTGCAAAGAAGCCTTCGCCTGCTGAGAACTTACCGGATTTTCAAACCTTACCACGAAACTTCTGCCGCCCTTGAAATCAATGCCGTACTTGAAGCCTTGCGTGAAAATCGAAATCAAGCTACCCACCATCAAAATTGCCGAGATGATGTAGAAAACTTTTCTTCTCCAAATGAAATCGAACCACACATTCCGGAAGAGATTCTTGGTAGGCTTCGTCCAAACGGAAATCGGCTTGCCCTTATCCAGCCTGCTGAAAATCATCACCCTTGAAAGAAGCACGGATGTGAAGAAAGTCATTACCAGACCGATGATAAGCGTAACGGCAAAGCCTTGGATAGGCCCCGTGCCGAAGATGTAGAGAACAATGGCGGTAAGCACCGTGGTAAGCTGCCCATCGATAATTGCGGAAAGCGCGCGGCGGAAACCATCTTCATAGGCCTGCTTGATGGGCTTGCCGGCGAAGAGTTCTTCGCGCGTTCTTTCGTAGATAATCACATTGGCATCAATGGCCATACCCATCGTAAGCACAATACCTGCAATGCCTGGCAGCGTAAGCGTGGCATCCAGGGAGTCCATTATCCCAAAAATGAAGAACAGGTTGAAAATCATTGAGATTACGGCGTAGATACCTGCACCGCCGTAGTAGAAAATCATATAGGCGATGATGATGGCGAAGGCCACAAGGAAGGAAATGATACCGGCACGGATGGATTCCTTACCAAGAGACGGCCCTACCACATCTGCCTGCACAATTTTCGCGCTTGCCGGCAATTTCCCTGCTGCCAATACATCCACTAAGTCCTTGGCTTCTTCCTGCGTGAAGTTTCCGGAAATTTGCGTTCTGCCGTTTAGGATGGCGTTCACCACAATTGGCGCGGTGTACACCCTGTCGTCCAAGGTTACCGCCACAGGCTTGCCAACATTTTTCTCGGTAAGCGTTTTCCATTCCTTCGCGCCTTTGCTGTCCATCTGCATATCCACCACTACCCTACCTAGTTCGTCGTAGTTTATGCGGGAAGATTCCACCGCACCATCCACCGGAGCTTTCTGAGCGATATTGCCTCGGATGGCATACAGCACCAGGTTATCCGGGTCCCCGCTTTCCGGCTTGTAGCCCCACATAAACTGGGTGTACTTCATATTGGCCGGCCTAGCGTTTTTCGCAAATTCGCTGCGCAATATATTGTTAATAGCCGCCGTGTCAGAAAGTTTCACATTGGCAACGCCGTTGGAACGCAGCGTGTTCAGCTGCATCATATTAATAAGATTGGAGTTCTTGGCAACGCCGATGGAATCGCCTTTCGTGCTGATGATGGCATTCAGGGTTTCGAAATAAGGATAAACTTCCTCCAGCTGCTGCACTTCCCAGAATTGAAGCTTCGCCGAAGTCTGCAGCATTTGCTTTACCCTGTCGATATCTTTAATGCCGGGCATTTCCACGGAAATCCTTCCTGTGCCTGGCACACGCTGAACATTCGGCTGCGTAACGCCCATTTTGTCAATCCTCGTGCGGATGACTTCGTAGGCTGCCCCTGTGGCCTGCTCAATCTTGCGGCGCACGATTTCCTTTACCTCAGCGTCCGTTGTGTTGTATTTTATCTCGGAAAAATTGGCATTGCCGAAAACTTCAGGGTCGGCAAGCTTCATATTCAGGCCTTCCTGCCTGTTCATCTTGTCGAACTCGTCGAAGAAGATTTCGATGTATGCCCTGCCAGAATTTCCCGCGATTTTATCGGTTCTGTTCAGCACCTCCTGCAGCATTCCATTGGTGGAATTGTTGGTAAGGTTGTTCACCAGATCCCGCTGGTTGATTTCCAGCAAAACATTGATGCCGCCCTTCAAATCCAGGCCTAGCTTCATTTCGCGCTCTTTCGCTCTGGTGTAATATAGCTTCGTGAAGCCCAGGTTCAGCGTGTCTTTCTTCAGCCGCTCGATTTCTTTTTGATACTTCTGCGGGTCGCCGTAAGAGATTGCCTCCGCCTGCCGCTCAACCCTCGAGCTGTACCAGGTGGGAAGCAGTTCATTGATACAAATCAGCGCCAGTACGATAGCGACGATTTTCACCAGCCCTTTTCCTTGCATTGTAAAAAAGCATTAAAAATTTAGTCGGCAAAGATAGCGAAAAAGAGCCAAGACACAAGATACAAGAATCAGGATTTGGGAATTTAAAATTTGGTAATTTGTTAATGTAGGGTCGGCTGACTGTTAAACATCGTCACTTAAAAACCTTAACCTAAGCCTCCTTCTGCCTTCTTACTTTTTACTTTTTCCTTTTGCCTTTTTACTTGGCTCTTGGCTTAAACCGTCATCGAAAAAATCCGTGTTTCCGGCTTGTTGCGTAGCATTCGCAGATCGAAGGTCATCGCCACATTCCTTGTGAATGCCCTGCCTTTCTCGGTGATTTTCAATTGATTATCATAAATTTCCACAAGGCCGTCGGCTTCCATTTCGCGAAGCTGCTGCAGCGAAGCTTCCAGTTCAGGGAAGGCCGTCTGAATATCCCACGAAGTTTCCAGCCTGCACATCAGGTTGAGAATATGCTGCCGTATTACCAAGTCTTCTCCATTTAAAATATGGCCCTTCACCACGGGAATCTCGCCGTTTGCCACAAGTTTTTGGTACTCCTCCACCGATTTTTCATTTTGCGCAAAAGCATACCAGGAATCCGAAATCGACGATGCGCCCAAGCCAATCATCAGCTGCGTTTTGCTGGAAGAGTAGCCCATAAAGTTCCGGTGTATCTTCCCGCTAATCAGGCTTTTATAAAGCTCGTCGGTTTCCAGCGAGAAATGGTCCATCCCAACTTCTTTATAGCCTAAATCCTCCAAAAGTGTTTTGCCGTTTTCATAAAGCCTGCGCTTTTCTTCGCCGGAAGGAAGGTCGTTCTCATCGAAGCCGCGCTGCCCGTTGCCCTTTATCCAGGGAACATGGGCGTAAGAGTAGAAGGCAATTCTGTCCGGCTTCAGCTGCATCGTTTTGCGGATGGTGCTCTCGGTTTTTTCCCAATCCTGATGCGGCAACCCGAAAACCAAATCGTGCGAAATGCTGCTGTAGCCTATTTCCCGTGCAACTTCCGTCACATATTTTACATTTTCAAAAGGCTGAACGCGGTTGATGGCTTTCTGCACTTTCAAATCATAATCCTGCACGCCAAAACTGCATCTTCGGAAGCCCAAATCGTACAGCGTTTGCAGATGTTCCTTAGTCGTATTATTCGGATGGCCTTCGAAGGAAAACTCGTGTTCATCGGGAATTTCAGCGGTGGAAAAGATGCCTTCCAGCAAAATTTTCAGATTTTCCGGCGAGAAGAAAGTTGGCGTTCCGCCGCCTAAATGCAGTTCGCGGATTACCGGCTTTTCAGTGTTTCCGTTTTGCTTAAACAAATCCAGGTAAAGCTGCCATTCCTGCAAAACCGCCTGAATGTAAGGGTTTTCCACGCTGTGCTTTTTCGTGATGCGCTTATGACAGGCGCAGAATGTGCACAGCGATTCGCAGAATGGCAGGTGTATGTAGATGGAAATGCCTTCGGTGGAATTGCTTTCGCTGAAGGACTTCACCACGGATGTTTTCCACAAATTGGGCGAGAAGCTATGCAAGTCCCAAAACGGAACGGTGGGATAGGATGTGTATCGTGGGCCTGGAATGTTGTACTTATCAATCAGCGAAATCATTTTGCAAAAATAGAGAAGATTTTAGAACCGAGAGGCAAGATGCAAGACACGACCCTCAAGACTTAAGGCTGGAAAAAAAAACTTTGTCAAAGTTCGGAACCTTAACAAAGTTTAATAAGTGATTTGAATATGCATTTGTAAGAAGGTCTAATAGCCGGCGGCCAAAAGCCATCAGCCGAACTAATTTTTGCCCTTCATAAAATAATAGCCGTAATAGAAAATGTGGAACACCGCTAAAACCGCCGCCAGAATGACAAGGCCGGTATCATCTACATTTGGATTTTGGTGGTGGAAGAAGGTGAGGATGCCCAGCAACAGCGTAAGACCAAAGCCTGAGAGTGCAACACCGCGGTAAGATTTCGCATCGGAAACATTGCCGCTTTCAATCGCCAAGAATGAATTTTTTATGCCGCGGAACAAGTAGATATCCAGCCCTATCATCATCCAGGCTATCAGCCGAATCCAGGTGTCGAATGGCAGGAACGCCATCATCCCGAAACAAACGAGAATCCCAAGAACCGGAACCAGCGGCACCAATGGCGTTTTGAAAGCTCTAGGTGCATTAGGCTGTGTCTTGCGCATTACCAAAACGCCGATGCATACGAGGATGAACGCAAATAGAGTTCCGATGGAAGTCATTTCGCCCACTACTCTTCCAGGAATAAAGGCGGCAAAAATGCTCACCAGAATCATAAAGAAGAAATTGGATTTGAAAGGGGTGCGGAATTTCGGG
Source organism: Cruoricaptor ignavus (assembly GCF_014961145.1). Taxonomy (NCBI): domain Bacteria; kingdom Pseudomonadati; phylum Bacteroidota; class Flavobacteriia; order Flavobacteriales; family Weeksellaceae; genus Cruoricaptor; species Cruoricaptor ignavus. The sequence continues at coordinate 148,588 of NZ_CP063145.1, read as the reverse complement.
TGAATTTCCGAGAAGGCTTTCGGTAGAAGCCCATCCTTACTCATCGAGTAGAAAACGCGGCTTTGCCCCATCAGCAAAACCAAAATTACCGATGCGTAGCCAAGCAGAATGGCGATGATGATGGTGTTGTTCAGCCAGGGATAGGCAGGAACAGGCCTTCCGTTCACGATATCACCCATATGATCTATGGCGATGGCAACCGGCGCTAAATGGTCGCTCGCATTACCGCCCGCAAATTCGCTGTAATGCGCCACGCCCACCATCACATAGGCGAAAAGCACATACAGCACCGTGCAAATCAGCAGCGAGCCCATAATGCCGATGGGCATTGCTTTTTTCGGGTTTTTCGTTTCTTGCGCTGCCGTGGAAACCGCATCAAAACCAACATAAGCGAAGAACACAATTGCCGCCGCACGGATGACACCGCTCCAACCAAACTCGCCAAATTCTCCCGTGTTTTCGGGGATGAAAGGTGTCAGGTTTTCTGGCCGCACATATTTGAAACCAACGAAAATGAATATCAGCACTACGGCAACTTTCATTACAACGATAATTGCGTTCAGCCTGGAAGATTCCGAAGTGCCCTTTATCAAAACTAAGGACATTAAAATAACGATGAACACCGCCGGGAGATTAACAATGCCGCCGTCGAAAGGCGTGGTCATCAGTTCTAGCGGCAGCGCAACGCCGTAGTTGCTGAAAAGTTTGACGAGATAGCCCGACCAGCTGGAAGCTACCGTAGCCGCAGCTACAGCATACTCCAGCACCAGATCCCAGCCGATAACCCACGCGATAAATTCGCCCAAAGTAGCGTAGGTATAGGTGTAGGCACTGCCTGCCACAGGAATCATCGAAGCAAATTCCGCATAGCAAAGCCCTGCGAAAGCGCAGCCAAGAGCCGCAATAATGAAGGAAATCATAATGCCTGGGCCTGCATTATTGGCAGCGGCCATCCCAGTAATCGAGAACAGACCGGCACCAATGATGGCGCCAATCCCCAGCGCGATAAGCCCGCCGGAAGAGAGCGTTCTTTTCAGGCCTTTTTCGCTTTCTGAGGCTTCATCCAAAAGTCTTTCAAGCGGTTTCGTTTTCCAAAGCTGCGACATATTTTCAGTTTTTCTTTTCACGAAAATAATATTTTTTCTGAAAGTTTAAGATTTTTTTAAGATTTCTGCTAAAATTACCCACTGCAGAACTTCGCCGCCTTATTTTTATTTTTGCACGATGAATTTTATAGAGCTGCTTGCAGAGCCTTACAAAACCTACGAAAACTGGCAGATTGCGCTGGAAGTTATCGGCACGCTTTTCGGCATCGTCAGCGTTTTTTTCTCCATCCGCAAAAACATCCTGTACTATCCCATCGGCATCGTTTCCACGAGCATTTATGTGGTGCTGCTCTACCGTTTCGGTTTGCTGGGCGATATGCTCATCAATTTTTATTATACGGTGATGAGCATTTATGGTTGGGGGCTTTGGTCACGGCATACCACGGATAATTTCCACATCGAAGCAAGCCGCGCCACAAAACGGGAATGGAAGATTTCGGCGATGCTTTTCTGCGCAAGTTTCCTATTGGTTCTATTGGTTTATTATTTCAAACCAGCCATTGACAATGGCTTTTCGATGAAGGGTATAAATTTGGGAATCAACCACTTAGACTGGGCAAACTGGATGGATATGTTCACCACCTCTATTTTCCTGATTGCGATGTGGCTGCAGGCAAAACGGCGGATTGAATGCTGGATTCTCTGGACAATCGGTAACATCATCTGCATTCCGATGATGATTTACAAAGGCTTGGTGATTTCATCCTTCCAATATTTCGTGTTTTCGCTAATGGCTTTCGCCGGCTGGAAAGAATGGCAGAAAACACTGAAACCGAGGGAAAATGTTCCAATCCCTTAATTTTGCAATTATGAACTTCTACAAATACCAGGGCACAGGAAATGATTTTGTGATGGTGGATAACCGAAATAAAACTTTTCCTGTTGACAATCAATTAATTAAGAAACTTTGCGACCGCAGATTGGGAATTGGTGGGGATGGATTAATATTGCTGGAAAATGCGGAAGAAGCCGATTTTAAAATGGTTTATTTTAATTCGGACGGCAATGAATCTACAATGTGTGGAAATGGCGGAAGATGCATTGTGGCATTCGCAAATTTTCTGAGTATTTTTGAAGATTATTGTAAATTTATAGCAATAGACGGACTGCACGAAGCGGAAATAAGTGGAAATAATGTAAAACTAAAAATGAGCGATGTAGATGAAATTACCGAAAATAATGGCAATTTCGTTTTGGATACAGGCTCACCGCATTTTGTGAAATTTGTGGAAAATCTAAACGATTATCCAGTTTACGAAAAAGGCAAAGAAATCCGTAATTCATTAGCATTTCGTGAAAATGGAATAAATGTAAATTTTGTAGAAATTCTCGATAAAAATTCTATTTTCGTACGAACTTATGAGCGTGGTGTGGAAGACGAAACTTTAAGCTGTGGTACCGGTGCTACGGCTTCTGCACTGGCTTTTATCAAAGATAAAAATTTATCGGAAGTAAATGTAAATGTTCTTGGCGGAAACCTAAAAATTTATGCTGAGAAAAATCATAACTCATTCAAAAACATTTGGTTAGAAGGTTCAGCAACACAGGTTTTTTCCGGCACTATTGATTTAAACAATTTTTAAAAAATGAAAACCAACGCATCTAAAATAATCATCCCAATCATTTTACTTCTGCTAATTCTCGGCGGATTCTTTGGCTACAGGTATTACAAAAATAACTACGCTAACAATGTGGCAAAGGAAGGAATTTTACTCATTCCGAAGAATGCGGATTTTTCAATGATTAAAGATTCTATTTCACAATTTTTAATTGAGCCAAACTCATTTGAGAAAATGGCGAAAGCTGAAAATCTTGACAAATATTTTCACACTGGGCGCTACGAAATTAAACCCGGAAAAACGAACAAGGAAATTGTGCAGATGATAAAACTTGGCGAGCAAAGTCCGCTGAATTTCCGCATCGGCGATTTTTACAATGTGTATCATCTTGCCGGCAGGGTGAGCCGGAAAACCGAGATGGATTCGCTGCAATTCTGCAACGGCCTCGATAAAATTGCGGCGGAGAAAGGCCTGCGCAACGCCGAAGATTTGAAAAAATACTTTTTCATCGATACCTATCAGTTTTTCTGGACGGTAACGCCGGAGGAATTTTTCAAAAAATTCGAAGACCAGTACAATGCCTTTTGGAATGCGGAACGCACTGAAAAAGAACGACTTAGCAGACTTACGAGAGATCAGATTTATGCGCTGGCATCCATCGTGTACAAGGAATCTGGCGGAATGCCCGACGAAATGAGGACGATTGCAGGCCTGTACCTGAACCGCTACCGAAAAGGGATGAAGCTGCAGAGCGACCCTACCGTAATTTACACCGTTCTGCTTTCGGAAGATTTCAGAAAGCCTGCGCTGAAACGCGTTCTGTACCGGCATTTGGCGATGCCTTCGCCGTATAACACCTATGCCAATGCAGGAATTCCACCGGGACCGATTTGTGTGGTGGATAAAAATTCGGTAGATGCCGTGCTGAATCCTGAGCAGCACAATTATATTTTTATGGCGGCAGACCCAAACCGAAAAGGCTACCACAATTTCACGGCAAGCGGTGCAGAGCACTCGAAAAATGCGAAGGTTTACCAAGAATGGATTTCAATACAGCAAAGACAAAAGTAAATTTTCCGGGAAGCGCCGTTTGCCATATTGCTAAAATCTTTTCCGATTGAATGCGACTTGTGAGGATTCTACCTCATAATGAATTTTTGAGATTTCGCAAAATTTTTAGCATAATTTTTAACATTTACAAATAAGCCCAAAAATTTTAACTCAATCCTGAAAATAGCATCTACAAAGGAAATAAAACTATTTTTATGATCGAGAAATTTGAAGCGGTGGCCATCTTCCGAAGGAAAACGCTGGGGCTGGCCTTTACGATGGGGGCTGCAGCGCTGGCTTTTGCGCAGGAAAAAAGCACGGTAACAGGGAGAATCGTGAACAACCAAAATCAGCCGGTGCCTTATGCAGCGGTAACTTTCGAGAGCGCGAACAAAGCGAATAACGATGCTGCCTTGGCGGATGACAAAGGGAACTTCACCGTGCAGCTTGTGCCGGGAAATTACAGCGTGACGGTGGAAGCCTTCGATCATAAAAAAGTTAAAATTCAAAAACAGATTTCACGCGGAAACATCGGCACGATAAAAATCGAGCGCGAAAGCATCGGCACCAATGCCAAAACCACCGAGATAGAATCCGTAACGATTACCGCCACAGCCAAACCGATGAGGGTGGAAATCGACAAGAAAGTTTACGATCCTAGCCAGGATGTCATCAGCAAGGGCGGAAATTTGCAGGATGTACTGCAGAATGTGCCTTCGGTAAATGTGGAAACGGATGGTACGGTTTCGATGCGAGGAAATTCCAATGTGAAATTCCTGATAAACGGGAAACCATCTTCCCTGCTGGGCATAGATGATGGTGCAGATGCGCTGAAATCCATTTCTGCGGAGCAGATTGAGCGCATCGAGGTAATTACCAATCCTTCATCGAAATTTGAAGCCGGCGGAACTTCTGGCATCCTGAACATCATCCTGAAAAAAAATAAGAGAACCGGCTTCAACGGCAGCGTGACGGGAAGCCTGGGCTACCTGCCGCAAACTTCGCTGAACGCCAACCTTGGCTGGAAGAAGGGCAACCTTTCCTGGTTCCTGAACGGAGGCGGCGGATACAGGGAGGGCGAATTTACAACTGAAAACGACCTGATATACAAAGTGCCGACTTCGCTGAAAGCCCGCTATGAAAGGGGAACAAGCGAATCCAATATGGATTTCTACAACATCAGCAGCGGTATTGTTTATGATTTTAACGAGCGTACTTCGGTGAATCTTTCCGGCTCGGCGAGAACTTTCCTTGCGGATAATTCCGGAACGGTGGACAGAACTTACCAATGGCTGAATGCGCCGGAAACTGCGGACAGAAGGAACACCGTGGGAAGAACGGAGAGCTACGCCTTCCAGGCGGACATTGGCGCAGACCATAAATTTAACAACAATGGGCACAACATTTCCGTTTCCCTGAGTGCGCAGAAACGCAAGAGCGAATCGCCTTCCACAGCTGGTGAATTCCATGGCACGCAAAGCCTGTTTGAAGATTTCGTAAACCAGATTAACGAGACTAAAAACCTAATTGGTAAGGCGGATTATGAATTGCCAATTGGCGAAAAATCCAAGCTGGAGGCTGGATACAGGATTGACATCAACGATTTCAATTACGATAACGACATCAGCCGAAGCGAAATGGGCTCACCTGTTTTTCAGCTGCCGAGATTTACTAACAAAACGGATTACACCGAAACCTTCAATGCGGCGTACCTTCAATTCAAAAGTAAGATCGGTGAGAAGTTCGGCTATCAGCTTGGTCTGCGGAATGAGCATTCTTCGGTGGACATAGATTACCGAAACCTGGCGAACGAAAACATCATCAAAAAGAAAAATTACAACAGCCTTTTCCCGAGCGTTTACCTGAGCTATGAACTGTCGAAAGGCAATGAGTTTTTACTAAATTTTTCCCGAAGGATAGATAGGCCGCGCGGTTTTTTTATGATTCCAAACGGCAGGTACAGCAACCCGCTGAACATTTTTGAAGGAAATATCGATTTGGATCCGTCTTTCGTGAATTCTTTCGAGCTGGGCTACAATTTCAGCAAAAGGAAAATCACCCTAAACCCTACGCTGTACTATAAGAAAACGCTGGACGATGTGAAGGTGCTTTCTTACCGGAAAGATTTGCGTGATACATCGGATAACGACCCGCAAACTCTTTATGCAAAGCCGATTAACCTTGGGGATGAGGAGCGCTACGGCCTTGATTTGAACTTCAGCTTAGACCCATTATCCTGGCTGAGGCTGATGGGAAGCGTGGATCTGTACGGCTACAGAACGACGGGAATTGCGAACTATGAATACATCGATGCGAACGGAATGGTGCAGAATGCGGTGCGGAATTTCGAAGGCGACGGCTTTAATACGAGAGCAAGGCTGAATACGACTTTCCGCTTTGACAAGACGCTGAGCCTGCAGCTGATGGGCTTCTACCGAGGCGGAAGAAAGACGGCAACTTCCAAAAGTGACCCGATGTATGGAATGGATTTGGGAATTTCAAAGACGATTTGGAAGGGCGATGGCAACATTAATTTCAGCGTGCAGGATGTGTTCAACAGCAGAAACCGCACGAACTACAGCTTCACGGAAGAGTTCGACAGCAGGAATTATATGAAGTATAGCCCGCGGAATTTCAGCATCTCGCTCACTTACCGCTTCAGAGAAGGCGAAAAGGTGGATACGAGACGGCGCCCAAGACAAGAAGCCAGCTTCCAGGACGATGAAATGGGAATGTAATCTTGACCAAAAATAAAAACTGCACCGATGAAGTGCAGTTTTTTTGATATTATTTTCGGCTTTCCAGATATTTCTGCCATTCCCAGGTGGTGCGCAGCGCTTCTTCCAGCGGTGTATCGGCTTTCCAGCCTAGTTCCCGCTCAGCTTTATCAGCATTAGCATAGGCAATAGTGATGTCGCCAGCTCTTCTGTCGCAGATTTTATACGGCACCGCTACGGAATTTGCCTTTTCGTAGGCCTGAACTATTTCAAGAACGGAGGTACCCTTGCCAGTCCCGAGATTGTAAATATCAATCACCGTATCTTTATTCTCGTTAATAAGTTTCTTCAGTGCGGCTACATGGGCTTTCGCCAAATCCCCCACATAAATATAATCGCGGATCGCCGTGCCGTCCGGCGTGGGATAATCGTTGCCCCAGATGTTCAGATGCTCGCGAATTCCTGCGGCAGTTTGAGTAACATACGGAATCAGGTTGTTGGGAATTCCAATCGGCAGCTCGCCGAGTTTTGCAGATGGATGCGCACCAATCGGGTTGAAGTACCGCAACAGCGAAATTTTCTTATGGTGCGCTTTAGCGAAATCCATCAGAATTTCTTCGCCCATCTGCTTCGTTTTTCCGTAGGAAGATTCCGGCGTTTTCAGCTGTGTATTTTCGTCAATCGGCATTTCTTCAGCCTGTCCGTACACCGTGCAGGATGAGCTGAAAATGAAGTTAGAAATATTTCTTTCCTTGAATTCTTGCAGGATATTGATCAGCGAAAAGAGATTGTTTTCATAATAATCCAGCGGTATTACCTGGCTTTCCCCCACTGCCTTGAATGCGGCAAAATTAATGCAGCCCTCTATCTTATGGGCGTCCAGAACCTGCTTGAGAAGCTCCCGCCGCTTCAGATCGAACGGGTAGAAGGCCGGCTCTTTGCCAGAAACCTCTTTTATATTTTCTAAAATAAATTTCTCGGTATTGGAGAGATCGTCCACTATTACGACATCGAAGTCATTGGCATGCAGCTCCACCACGGTGTGCGAGCCTATGTAGCCGAGACCTCCGGTTACAAGTATGGTCATCTGTTATTTTTAAAATTAATAAAACCCTGAAATCAGGAGAAAAACTCCAGCACCGCATCAGAAATGTAGCGCAGCTGCTCCTCATCAAGCTCCGTATGCATGGGCAGGGACAGCACTTCTTTCGTCAATTTGTCGGTATTTACAAAATCGGCATCATTACTTTCTTGGAAATATGCTTTTTGTTTTCTAAGCGGCACGGGATAATAGATCATCGCAGGGATTTCCTTTTCATCAAGAAATTTCTTCAGATCATCCCTCTTTCCGTTTTTAATCCTTAGCGTGTACTGGTGGAATACATGGCTGCTGTTTCCCGCGCGCGTAGGCGTCAGAATATCGGAGCAATCCCTGAAGGCATCATCGTAGAAGTCCGCCGCCCACTGCCGTGCCTCGTTGTACCCATCCAGGTGTGGGAGTTTCTTACGGAGCACCGCCGCCTGTATGCTGTCCAGCCGAGAATTTACCCCCACCTCATCGTGGTAGTAGCGCTCGTACATACCGTGGTTGCAGATGCCCCTCATTTTATAGGCTAAATCGTCATCATTGGTGAAAATCGCGCCCCCGTCCCCGTAGCAGCCAAGGTTCTTGGATGGGAAGAAGGAAGTAGTCCCGATATGCCCCATCGTTCCAGATTTTTTTACACTACCGTCCGGTAAAGTAAATTCCGCGCCGATAGCCTGCGCATTATCCTCAATCACAAAAAGATTGTGCTCGCGAGCAATTTCCAGAATCTGCCCCATATCCGCACATTGCCCGAAGAGATGCACCGGGATTATCGCCTTGGTTTTCGGCGTAATGGCTTTGCGGATTTTCTCCGGGTCGATGGTAAATGTGTCATAATTTACATCCACAAGTACTGCCTTTAGTTTCAGCAAATGAATCACCTCCACCGTGGCGGCGAAAGTAAAATCCGCTGTGATTACTTCATCGCCCTCCTCCAGCCCCAGCGCCATCAGGGCAATCTGAAGCGCGTCGGTACCGTTGGCGCAGGGGATCATATGTTTTACCCCGAGATAGCCTTCGAGTTCTTCCTGAAATTTCTTTACCTCAGGCCCGTTGATAAACGCCGCGGAATCCATCACATTGGTCACTGCATTATCGACCTCTGACTTTATGCGGTAATACTGGCTCTGGAGGTCCACCATCTGGATCTTCCTCATAAAAATGTTTTTGGTAAAAATACGAAATTACGACTAAAAACGAAAGGAACCAAGAGCCAGTATTCGAGATTTCAAAATATCGGCACGGATGTTTTCTCTCTTGCCACACTGATTTCTCTCGCAAACTTTTGCCTTATTACTTGGCTCTCGGCTCTTTAGTTCAGCTTCTCCTCCGCCTGCTCTTTCGCCTGATACTCTTGCACAAGGTCGATTGCATTGCTGATGACATCGCTCAGCGCTACGATAAATGTACCATCCTCCGCCATGCTCATCGCGTGTTTCAGCGCCTCAATCTCTTTGGGAATGATTTCATAAGTAATATCCCTGCCGGTGGAGTGCATACCGTCCAGCAGCAGCCCGTTGATATTCTCCTCCGTTCTGCCCCGCAGGTGTTTCTCGTTTCGGATGATGATATGGTCGAACATTCTGCCGGCGATTCTCCCGCATTCGCGAATGTCCTCATCGCGGCGGTCTCCCACCCCTGAGATGATGCCGATTTTCTTGGTTGCCTGTACATTTTCCAGGAAATCCTCTATCGCGCGGTAGCCGGATGGGTTGTGGGCAAAATCTATCATCACCTGGAAATTTTTAAACTTAAAAATGTTTAGCCTGCCAGGCGTCTGGTGCGCGCTCGGGATGAAGGTGCGCAGCGAGTTGGCAATATCCTCAATGGCGAAGCCGTGCAGGTACGCCGCCAGGCTTGCTGCCAGCGCATTGGCAATCATAAACTTTGCCTTGCCTTCCATCGTTACCGGCACCTGGCTTGCCTTGGTGATGCGGATCTTCCACTCCCCCTTTTTTATGGTAATGTAGCCCTCCTCGTACACACAGCATACACGCCCCAGCCGCGCAAACCTCTGGATGTGTGGGTTGTTCTCATCCAGGCTGAAGAGAGCAACCTTGCAGTCCAGATCGCCGAGGAGCTTCATTGAATACTCATCCTCCGCGTTCAGCACCGCCCAGCCGTCCTTCCTTACACTATCTATCACCACTCTTTTTACCCTGGTTAAATCCTTGAGGGTATGAATGTCGCTCAGCCCGAGATGGTCTTCGGTTATATTCGTAAGCACCCCAATGTCGCACTGGCCGAAGCCCAGGCCACTGCGGAGGATCCCGCCGCGCGCGGTCTCCAGCACGGCGAACTCCACGGTAGGGTCTTTCAAAATGAATTCTGCGGAAGCAGGGCCGGTGGTGTCGCCTTTTGTGAGCATCGTGTTTTGTATGTAGATGCCATCCGAGGTCGTGAAGCCCACGCGATATCCGTTGTTCTTTACAATGTGCGCAATGAGCCTCGTGGTAGTGGTTTTACCATTGGTACCGGTAACTGCAATGATTGGGATGCGGAATTCTTTATCCTGCGGGTACAGCATATCCAGCACGGGCGCGGCTACATTCCTCGGCAGGCCTTCGCTTGGGGAAAGGTGCATGCGGAAGCCCGGCGCGGCATTTACCTCCAGAATTGCGCCGCCGCTTTCTTTCAGCGGTTGCGTAAGGTTGTCTGCCATTACATCTATGCCGCATATATCCAGCCCGATGATGCGCGAGATGCGCTCCGCCATCGCGATATTCTCGGGATGCACCATCTCCGTTACATCTATGGAGGTGCCTCCTGTAGAAAGGTTTGCGGTGGATTTCAGGTATACAATTTCGCCCTTCAGCGGCACGGTTTCCATCGTGTAGTTTAGTTTGTCCAGCAGCGCTTCGGTATCTGCATCCACGGAGATTTCCGTAAGTACATTCTCGTGCCCGTAGCCGCGCCTCGGGTCAGCATTTTCGGTTTCAATAAGCTGCCGGATGCTGCATTCCCCGTCGCCCACCACATGTGCCGGTACGCGGCGTGCTGCGGCTACAAGCTTATGGCTGATGACCAGCAGGCGGAAATCAAAACCTTTGATGTATTTTTCTACTATTACTTTTTGTGAAATTTTCTGCGCTTCTTCAAAACCGTTCAGCACAGTCACCCAGTCTTCAGCATTGATGGTCTGCCCCCTGCCGTGGTTTCCGTTCAGCGGCTTTATCACCAGCGGGAAGCCGAGCCTCTCCACCGCTGCCCTCAGTTCATCTTCGGAGGATACCAGGACCCCCTCTGGCACGGGGATGGCGGCATCCGAGAGTATTTTTTTTGTGGTGTTCTTATTTCCGGCAATATCTACGGCGATGTGGCTGGTACCGCCGGTAACCGTAGCCTGGAAGCGCTGCTGATTGACCCCATAGCCCAGCTGCACTAGGGAATTGCTGCCAAGCCGAAGCCACGGGATTTTGCGTGCCTCCGCTTCTTTCACGATGCTGCTGGTGGAAGGCCCGAGCATGTTTTTCTCCCGGATCTCCTTCAGCTGAAAGATGCAGGCATCGATATCATACTCATCTCCGTCGATGAGCGCCTGGGCTATTTCTACCGCCTGCTCCGCGGCAAAGACACCGGCAGTCTCCTCAAGATAGGCAAACACGACATTGTACACCCCGGGAGTCTTGGTTTCGCGCGTGCGCCCAAAGCCTACTTCCATACCGGCAAGCGTCTGCAGTTCCAGCGCTATGTGCTCTATCACATGCCCCATCCAGGTGCCGTGATCTATGCGGTAGAATAGCCCGCCCGGCTCGCCCTCGGAGCAGCGATGAGTGTACAGCGTAGGCATCAGCGCCTCTATGCGCTCCCGGAATCCAGGAATTTTATTGGTGGGCATCTGCTCCACCTCCTCCAGGTCTAGGCGCATCTGTATCAGTTTATGCCGGCGGATGCTCCAGATATTCGGGCCGCGCAGCACCTGTATTTTTTCTATTTTCATTTTGTATTTGCGTTAAAAAAAAGCGGAAAGTATCCAGGATGCATAATTAATTATTTTCTGGGAATATGCAATGCTTGTGAACAAACATTAGCATCGGCTTTTAGTTATTTATTTTTAATCAAAATTTATTTCTTTAACATACTGAAACCTAAAAGCTGTTTTGAAAAGAAATGACTATAGATTTCTTACTTTTGCAGCTTATGGATGCGAAAGGTAAACTGATAATCATCGGCGGCGCGGTAAACAAAGGCAGCTTCACTGAGATAAGCTACGATGCCGATGTGGAGAGAAATCTCAATTTCTTTGAGCACGGGATTATGCGCAAAATTATTACCGAAACCAAATATGGAGAGGATTCGGTAATAGAAATTGTACCCACCGCATCGCAAATCCCGCAGATCGTAGGGCCTGAGTATAAAAATGCGTTTGAATATCTGGGGGCAAAAAATGTAAACATCCTGGAAATAACCTCCCGGGAACAGGCAAATTCCGACGCTGTAGCCGCGAGGATCAACGCAGCTGATGCCGTGATGTTCACCGGCGGGGACCAGCTCCGCCTGACCTCCATACTTGGCGGTACGCGCTTCCACGATGCGCTGCTCACCAAATACCGCAACGAGCAGTTCCTCTATGCAGGCACTTCTGCAGGGGCTGCGGCGGCATCGGAGGTGATGATTTATCAGGGAAGCAGCTCGGAGGCACTGCTGAAAGGTGAAATAAAAACAACCCAGGGGCTCGGCTTTATCGACGATGTGATTGTGGATACACATTTCGTACAGCGCGGCAGGATAGGCAGGCTTTTCCAGGCGGTAGTGACCAACCCGCGCACTTTGGGCATTGGGCTTGGGGAAGACACCGGGCTCTTCATCCACGAAGGTAAAATGACGGCGGTGGGCTCCGGGCTGGTGATTATCGTAGACGGTTCCGGTATAAAGGATACAAATTTAACGATGATTGAGCTGGGGCAGCCGATCTCCATAGACCATATGATTGTGCATGTGATGAGTATGAACGATGTGTTCGATCTCCGGAGCAAGAATCTTAAAATTGAAAATTCACAATATAGCCTGAATTCCATTTAAAAAAATGAAAATAGCCGTCCACGGGGGCTTCTTCTCGGAAAGCGACCAAAGCATCGAGACGAAAAAAGCCAAGCAGGAATCTTTGAAAAGAATCATCACCGAAGCTTATAATTTTCTGCAAAACCATTCTGCAGCGGAAACTGTAGCATTTGCTGTTTCACTTTTGGAAAATGACGAACTCTTTAACGCAGGCACAGGTTCTCAGATTCAAAGCGACGGCATCATAAGGATGAGCGCTTCAATAATGGATGGTACTTCGCAGAAAATGAGTGGCGTCATTAATATTGAAAATGTAAAAAATCCCATTTTTGTTGCAGAAAAATTAATGCAGGAAGACGACAGGATTTTAGGCGGTGAAGGCGCCAATATTTTCGCCGAGAAAAACGGTTTTGAAAATTACTCGCCGGAAATTCCGCAGCGCCGCGCGGAATTTGAGCAAAAACTGAAAAACGGCGGGAAGGGCACTGTGGGATGCGTGGCTCTCGATAAGCACGGAAACCTTGCCGCTGCTACATCCACCGGCGGAAAGGGTTTCGAAATTCCCGGGCGGATCTCTGATTCCGCAACGGTTGCGGGGAACTTCGCCAATAAGTTTTGCGCAGTCAGCTGCACGGGTGTTGGTGAAGACATCGTGAGCAACGCCACTGCTGCAAAGATTGTAACGAGAGTTTCGGACGGATTTTCTTTGCGGGAAGCCTTCGCCAAAACTTTTGACGAACTGAAGGATATCGGTGGATTTGCAGGCGCTATAGGTGTGGACAGAAACGGGCAGCTTTTTCATCTGGATTCTCACCCTACGATGGTTTTCGCAACATACGACGGGGAAAATTTGGAAATTTTCAATTAGCGAATTCTCAGAAAATTAGCTATTTTTGCTAAAATCTTTAAACAGAAAAAAATGTCTTACGGTCTTCTAGAAGGAAAGAAGGGAATTATATTCGGTGCGCTGAACAATCAATCCATCGCGTGGAAAGTTGCAGAGCGCTGCCACGAAGAGGGGGCGGAATTCATCCTCTCCAATGCGCCCATAGGCCTCAGAATGGGCGAGCTGAACGAGCTTGCGGAGAAAACCGGCTCGGAAATCATCGGCGCAGATGCTACCTCTGTGGAGGATCTTGAAAAACTTTTTGATGCCGCCGAAGAGAAATACGGCAAGCTGGATTTCATTCTTCATTCCATCGGGATGTCCGTAAATGTGCGGAAGGGTAGGCACTATACGGACATGAATTACGACTGGACTGCGAAGGGCTGGGATATTTCTGCCGGGAGCTTCCACAAAATCCTACAGACCGTATGGAAAAAAGACCTTATGAATGAGTGGGCATCCATTCTTGCGCTCACCTACATCGCTGCGCAGCGCAACTTCCCAGATTATAACGATATGGCGGACAACAAGGCCTATCTGGAGAGCATCGCGAGATCCTTCGGCGTGTATTTTGGTGAAAGAAAAGTGCGTGTGAATACCATCTCTCAGTCGCCTACGCCTACTACGGCCGGGACGGGTGTGAAAGGATTCGGCGGTTTTATCAGCTTTGCGGAGGATATGTCGCCGCTCGGCAATGCCACTGCGGATGAGTGCGCAGATTTCTGCGTTGCGATGTTCAGTGATCTTACAAGGAAAATCACTATGCAAAACCTCTATCACGACGGAGGTTTCAGCGCAATGGGTGTCTCGCAAAAAGTTATCGACCGATACACGGGGGAAAATTAATTTTGGCGTGAATATTGAAATTCATTGGGGAAAAATTTTAGATCCGATGAATATTTTTAAGAAGTTAATTTTTTCAGCTCCGATATTGATAGCAGGTACCGCGGCTGCTCAACATTCTCTCACTGTAAATATTTCCAACCTGAAGGCAGGCAAAGGCAAGGTGGAAATTGGTATTTATAATAAGGCGGAAGGATTCCTGAAGCCGGATAAAGTCTATATCGGGGAAAAGGTAAAAGTAGGGGGCGCCTCCACGCTTTCCTATACATTCCGCGACCTGCCGGCGGGAGATTATGCAGTTGCCGTTTACCAGGACGAAAACAGCAATGGCAAGGCGGATACAAATATGATAGGAATCCCGAAAGAGGGCTTCGGTTTTTCGAATAATGTAAAACCAAAATTGAGCCCGCCAACATTCACTCAAACAAAATTTACGCTCATCCAAAATAAAAGCATTAATATTACTCTGCTAAATTATTGACATTCAGAAAATTAAAAAAATTAAAGCAGGTTAATTTCTGCTCCATTATTTTTAATTAATTTAAATTAGCATTTTTCATCGAAATGCCGTAAATTTGTAGAGGAAAATTTTTAAACAATATATTATGTCATTAGTTGGAAGACAGTTTCCCAATGTTACTGTGGACGCAATGTCCGAAATGGGTGATGATCTGAGAATCAACATTTTCGAAGAAGCTACGAAGAACAAGCAAAAGGTGCTCCTGTTCTGGTATCCTAAGGATTTTACCTTCGTTTGCCCTACGGAGCTTCACGCTTTTCAGGAAGCCTTGGGCGAATTTGAGAAGAGAAATACCAAGGTAATCGGCGCATCCTGTGATACGAACGAAGTGCACTTTGCGTGGCTAAACACGCCTAAAGACAACGGCGGAATTGAGGGCGTAACCTACCCTATCCTTGCTGATACGCACCGCCAACTTGCCGGAATCCTGGGCATTCTGGATCAAGATTTTGAATATGATGATGATGGCAACGAAATCTTTACCGGTGGAAATGTAGCCTACAGAGCAACTTACCTTGTGGATGAGGATGGAAAAATTTTCCACGAATCTGTAAACGATATGCCGCTTGGAAGAAATGTTCAGGAATATCTACGCCTCATCGACGCTTACACTCACGTACAAAAGCACGGCGAAGTTTGCCCGGCAAACTGGGAAGAAGGCAAGGATGCAATGAGCGCCAACAGAACTTCTACGGCGGAATACCTTTCAAAACACTAAGATTATGTTTACCGAATTAAGCGAAGACAATCTGCAAGAGCTTGTAAATCAGCACGATAAAGTGATGGTTCAGTACGGCGCTTCGTGGTGTGGCAACTGCAGAATTATGAAACCGAAGTTCAAAAAACTGGCGAGCGAAAACGAAGGCGTGGCGTTCTACTATGTGGATGCCGAGAAAATGCCGGAAAGCCGCAAGCTTGCAACCGTGGATAACCTGCCTACTTTTGCTGCCTTTACGAACGGGCAGCTGGTGGATCAGGTGCAGACGAACCAGCAGGCAAGCCTGAACGAACTTTTTGAAAAAATAAAGTAAAGATGAAGCTACCGCAAATACGACAGTTTTACCAAAATCATTCTGCAGAAGATTTGGAAAAAACGCTGGAA
Organism: Cruoricaptor ignavus; assembly: GCF_014961145.1. Classification (NCBI taxonomy): domain Bacteria; kingdom Pseudomonadati; phylum Bacteroidota; class Flavobacteriia; order Flavobacteriales; family Weeksellaceae; genus Cruoricaptor; species Cruoricaptor ignavus. Next base: position 132,717 of record NZ_CP063145.1, on the reverse strand, counting down.
GTTTTGGAATCTTTCTGCGAATTTCGCGGAACGAGCGACGAAGATTTGACAGTAGTTGGCGAGATGATTACCAACATCTGTGGTGCGCTGGAAGTGCACGGCAGCGTTGCCAACGGCGTTGCCGAAAAGGATGCGCTGAACGGCTTTGCCCAAAAAGTGATGGGAAGCATCGATAAGCAGTAAGCTGATAATTGAAAATGAAAAGTCCGCAAAATTGCGGACTTTTTTATTCTGTTTCCATTTCTTCTTTTACCGTTTCACCAAAAACTACTTCAGGATTCAGAATTTCCTCAATTACCGCAGCAATCAGCCTCATCGCTTCTGAATTTGAAACGGAAAGGCACAGTGGCTGCATTCCGCGCTTTATCTGCGCAAAACTCCAGATACCTGCCTGCACATCTTTCCCTGCGAACTCTAGCGATTGTTCAGCGAAATAGAGGTAAATAGAAAGCTGAATTGCCTGCCTGTGTTTGTATTTTTGGAGAGAATTATCTTTTACATTTATTGTCAATTCGGATGCAGGCGCAGTTTTATAGTCAATGATTCTCAGTTGCCCGTCCAGCCGGTCGATGCGATCGATGAAACCTTTAAATTTCACATCTGTACCACCGGGCAGTACATACGGAAGATTACTGAAAGCCTTTTCTACATCTAAGATTTCCAGCGAGTGGCCATTTTCAACCAGCGATTTATCATAATGCAGTATCGACAGAACTACCTCCCGCGCGATCTGCATATGAATGTAGTTGATGCCTGTTTCATAATATTCCTGCTGATGCTTCAGCCTTTTCATAGCATGGTCCAATGCTTCTGGAACTGCTGCTAGGGCGGCTTCAAAATCTGCAGCACTCAGCACTTTGTTCAACATTACTTTGTAAAGAAACTCGAGCGAATAATGTACGAGATTACCGTAATTTTTTTGTGAAACTTCTTCCTCGATTTCCTCCGGCTCCTTCGCGCCAAGAATTTGTTCCAAATAAAACTGGACAGGGTCGTAGAGGTATTGGCTGATGTGGGATGACGAGATTCTCTCTTTCCAAAGGTCAAGCTGCGCGAGAACTGCCGGGGTTTTATGAATTGAAATAACTTCATCCGCAGAAGGCTCCGTAGGGTTGTCGATCACAATATGCTCAATTTTATGTGGGCTTTCCAGCTCAAGTTGAGTTATAAATCGGCTTTTCTCGCCTGTATTCAAACCGGATGAAAGCCCGTTGTAAAGCAGGAAAACGCGCTCAGAATCCTGCAGCAATCTGTAAAAATGATAAGCATAGATGCTGTCGTTTTCCAGGAAAGTGTGCAAATTGAAGCTCTTCCGGACATCAAACGGAAGATAGGTATTCTGCGTATTCCCTAGAGGGAGCTTGCCTTCGTTCACCGAAAGCAGGATGATATTCTTGAAGTTCAAAAGTCGCGTCTCCAGCAGCCCCATTATCTGAAGTCCATCCAGCGGCTCCCCCTCAAAGTCGATAGTTTCCGTGTTAATTATCTGATTTACAACAACTTCTAATGTACTGATATCCAGAGAAATACCAAAAACTTTCAGCTGATTGCCTATGGTGCGGAAAGCTTTCTCGAAGTGCGAAATATTTTCATAAATCACATCATCTGCAGCACTTTCTTTTGCCACAGTACAGAAGTTCAGAAGCTCTTCCAGATAATTTGCGACACTCTCCGGAGGGAGGAATAATTGGTAATATGACAGCCCGGAAAGCATCCCCGACATTTTTGATGGCGAGAGATAGACTATGTTTTTTTCCTTGATTTCTGCCTGAAACTTTGAGATAATCTGCTGATCTTCAATAGATTTAGGCATAATTTCAAGCACCGAAAGCACATCGGAATAATAATAATTCCCTTTCCCTTTTGCCAGCTGCTTCTGGATGTAGAATAATTTTTTAATCCCTATGCTGAATGCTAGATTTTTCACCGGGAACCCCATCGTTATGTTTACTGCGGGCTGTGCGTTCAGGGCGTCCAGGCACGCAGGCAGAAGGTTTTCGTCCAGCAGTACCACCGCGGTCTGAGAATGCTCATCCGCTGGAATTTCTTTGAAAATATCCGGCAGGATTTTCGTTTGTGGAACACTTCCGGAAACTTCAAAAGTTTTAATGCTTTTTTCCCTCCGGAAATCATCCTCAGCCCACCTGAAGGGGCGGTGGGTATTAAACTCGCTCCACCCGCGGTACTCCCGCAGAAAGGCACCCGCCTCCTGCCGCTCATCATCCAGATAGTAGCGGTCGCCCTGGAAGAAACATTTTCCGCGGTCTCGCTGCAGCACTCCCCTGATCAGTTTTTCCTCAAATGGCGTAAGCGCATTAAAACCGCAGAATATAAATTTTTTATCAGAATTTTCAAGAAATTCCGGAATGTTTTCTTTTGCCGCCACACTCTGCATACCCGCCGTGGCGAGACTATCGAGGAGAAGCCGTTTTTTCAGCTCTGGGAGAAACAAAGACATCCGTTTCCAGAAATCAAGATTGCGCCGCCGCGGGGAGTTTTCATCGCCCAGATTCTCTCCCCAGTTTTTTATGCGTTCCTCATCCAGCATCCGCGCGAGAACCGCCTCGTCATTACCGTAAAATTTCATCATATCGTCCCAATCCTTCTGCAGCGTGGGAAACCATTTGATAAAATCCCCGAATTCTTCATCAGAAAAAAGGGAGCTGTACACACGGTAAGCGTAAAGCCAAAGCGGCGCCCCGCTGATTTCCTGCAATCCGGACATCTGCAGCACCAGTTCAGAAATGGTATAAAAATCTGGAAGAATACCGGAATATTCCTTCTCTGCCAGGATTTTTTTTATGAAAATCACCGGTCTTTTCCCTGGCAGGACGATGCTGAGGCTAGATAGATCAGTAGCTTCAGCGAGAAGTGTATCTATAATTTTATTCAGAAATTTCATTTGAGATAAGGGGCTGTCGGGCTAAAAAAGCCGGAAATATTAAGATTTAAAATTGTCTTTCGAGAGGTAAACTACTTTTTTCGTTTCAAAAAAATCTTCCTCAAAAAAGCTTTTCAAGCTGTAGATCTCGCAGCGTAGACCAGCAAGCTCCTCCGCCAGATCGCCCCCCTTCAGGTACAGCACGCCGTTTTGCTTCGCATTAAAGTGTTCCTTTTCAAACTTTCCCCGAAGCCACCGTAGAAACTCCGGCATCTGGGTGACCGCTCGGCTCACTACGAAATGAAATTTTCCCTGCAACTTTTCTGCACGGCCGTGTATTGCCGTTACATTCTGAAGACCAATAGCTTCCGCTACAGCATTTACTACTGAAATCTTTTTTCCGATAGAGTCAATGAGCGTAAAGTGTGATTCAGGAAATAAAATCGCGAGGGGAATGCCCGGGAAACCGCCGCCCGTACCCACATCCAGTACATGGGTGCCCGGCTCAAACTGCAGCACTTTTGCGATGCCGAGCGAGTGCAGAATGTGTTTTTCGTAAAGCGAATCGGTGTCCTTCCGCGAGATTACATTAATTTTTTCATTCCATTCAAAGTAAAGAGGCTGTAGCTGCTCGTATTGCAGCTTCTGCTGCGGAGTAAGTTCCGGGAAGTATTTTTCAATTAGCGCTGCGGACATTTCTATTTTTTTATAAATTTAAAAATCTGCCCGTTTACATTTAAAAAGTATAGCCCAGGAGAAAGTTCCGTAACGCTTATCGGCTGATCAGTAGATACTTTGCCGCTTTTTAAAACCTTCCCTTCTGTATTTAAAATCTGATAAAATTCCCAACCAGAAATCCCGCTCACAGATATTTTAGAAACTGCAGGATTTGGGTAAATTTTCAGTTGAGGGATCCGTGCCGCATCTGCCTGTAGCTGCGCATCCTTCTTCACTACAGAATTTTTTTCAAGTATTTGATAATCATAATTAAATGTAACTGACTGTATAGGAAAATCAATGTCGCGGATGAAGGTTTCATCGTTCATTTTATTGTCCAATACCAAATCTACCACCTCACCATTTGCTCCGGCAACGCGCACGGGCAGCGGCATTTCGAAGAAAGAAACCGACGGATGGCTCTGTGCCTGCTTCACATTCAGGAAAAATTTATTCTGCACCTGATTCCAGCTAATGTTGTACATCGGGTAGCCTTCGCCGTAGATCCAGTCATTGAAAAACTCGGTAAAATCCTGCCCAGTAGAATTTTTCAGGGAAGCTGCAAGATCGGAGGTTTTCGCGTAGCTGTAAGCAAGATCGGGATCCTCCAGATAATTTTTTATTGCTCTGTAAAATTCATCCTCACCCAACACCCACTTTAGCATCCTTACTACAAAGCCGCCTTTTGCATAGCTCAGCCGCCCGCTGAATATCGCGCCCTCATTGTTAAGATTCTCGTCTGCAACATACACGCTGCCCCCCGGGTACGCCGTAATGTAGCTGATCCGGTTCTTAAGGTAAACCTTAAAATCAGCAGGCGACATAAGGAGCTTTTCATTCACCAGGTGTTCGCCAAAGGTTGCGAAGCCCTCGTTCAGCCAGATGTCATTCCAGCTGGCACAAGTAATTTTGTCGCCAAACCACTGGTGGGCAAGCTCGTGGGCTATGGTGGTCAGTTCCCAGCTGCTCATGGAGGACATCGTCTGGTGCTCCATACAGGTGCCGCGTTCGCTGAACTGCATATGGCCGTATTTTTCCTTTCGGAAGGGGTACAGCCCGAAGTGATTTTCAAATAAGACCATAGCAGGTTTCGTCCAGGCTATGGAAGCAAGTACGCTGGAGTTCTGCGCCGTATGCGGATAGAGGTAATTTACAAATGGAAATGCTGGCTGGAGCCCGATGCTATCGTAAAATTTCTCATAATTGCTGATGCCGAGGGCTATGAGGTATGCAGCAGTAGGATATTCCGTGCGCCAGAATGTCAGTTTTTTCCCATCAGGCAGGATATTTTCCGAAACCAGCCTGCCGTTGGAGGCTACGCTGTATTTTGCATCGGTGATTATTTTTATATCAAACCTGTCTATCTTGTCATTCATACTTTGCTTGGTGGGGAACCATTCCCTCGCTCCGTACGGCTCCGAAAGGGTGTAAAGCACGGGGGCTCCGGCGGGCGTTCTGGTAGTTACAAAGGCGCGGCTGCGGCTATCCGGCGCGCCGGAATATTCCACCGAAAGAGAATCCTGCACCCCAGCCTTCAGAGTTTGCGGAAGGGTGATTTTAAGTTCCTTGCTGCTTAGCTGGGCAAACTCCAAGGCCTGCCCGTGATAGCTCACCCGGGAAACCTTGAGCCTATCAGCAAGGTCGAAATATATCGAAGCCGTTTCCTGATTTGGCACAAAATGCGTGGTAACCATCCCTGCCACCTTTTGAATTTCAGGATCTAGCTCGAGCTCCAGCCGCTGGTAGGTTAGGTCGTAGTTTTCCGTATTAGGGTTAATATTATTGAGCGCTGAGCGCACCTGATAAGAGTTTTGAGACAGTAGAAATGCAGAGTGCAATAGGGCGAGAAGCGCAAATGATCTATTTTTCATCATCTTTAAAATATTCATCCAAAAATAAAAAACCTTTCCGGAAAATCCGAAAAGGCTTTGAAATTTATGACGATATTTTATAATTCTGTGGCTGGCTCCAGCAGCTGCTGCATCCTGATTTTCAGTTGATCCACCGATCCTGAATAATTATTTATCAGCATAGAAAATACTAAAGTCTCGTTCTGGTATGTCTGAATGTAGCCTGCCAGTGCTTTTACCCTGTTCAGCGTGCCGGTTTTGGCGAAAATCCTTCCATTGTTGTAATCTTTAAACCAGCTTTTCAAAGTACCTGTCTGCCCGCCAATGGGTAGTGAGGCGTAGAAATCTTGGTAATATGGCTTCTCCATAATTTCGGTGAGGAATTTCACCTGCGCCATCGGCGTTACATAATTGCTGCGGGAAAGCCCGCTGCCGTCAGCATAATTGAAGCCGTTTTTATCAAAATTCACTTCCTGCAGGTGCTTGTCCACTGCCGCTCTGCCGCTTTCCGAGGTATGGTCACCATATTTCTGGAAGCCCACCATCCGCATCAGGGCCTCGGCGAGGGCATTGTCGCTACGCTGATTGGTGTCGTATACGATATCTGCAAGAAGCGGCGACCGGTATGCCGTGATAATTTTCCGAGGCTCCGGCGATGCGTCAATTATTTTAACGCTTACCGCCCCAGAGACAGGGATGCCGCTCTTCACAAGGGAGGTCTTCAGCGAATTGCCAAGGTAAGCAGGCGGCTGCGCTATATTGGTAGAAAGGCTACCCCCCGAATATTCATCCGTAAATGCCATCTTGCCGGTGTACGGCGAAACATAAAAATAGCGCTGCTTACTTTGCCCCAGAGCCTTTGTAGCTACCAAGCGCTCGCTTTGTGGATTTACATCTTTCGTGCTTCCGGCAGGAAGGTAATATTTCGGCAGCTCTCTCCACACGATGTTTTCCGGGAGTGTGGAAAGTTTGCTGTCCTTATATACCGCCGTTTGCATAATGATATCGCCATTCACCCGCCGTATGCCGCGTTCCTGGATGGCATATTTAAAATCTGAAGCCACGGAGCCATATGTGGATGCCCCCGCCTTGCCGGTGCCCAGCGAAGGATCCCCGCTGCCCACGATGTAGAGATTTCCGTTCAGTACTCCTTGCTCGTCTATCTCCCCGGAATACTCCAGCTGGGTGGTCCAGGAAAATTTTGGCCCCAGGAGCGCCATTGCCGCATCCGTGGTAAGGAGCTTAGTAGTAGATGCAGGGATGAAGGCAGCATTTTCATTGAAGGAAGATATTATTTTTTTAGTCTTCGGATTATAAACCACATAGCCCCAGTCTGCATTGCGAAGTACGGGATCGGTCATCATCCTGTCTATCACCTGGTCAAGCCTTTGCTTTGCGGAAAAATCAGAAGATGTTTTCTCAGAAGTTGTTACTGACTGGTTCGCGTACATTTGCGGGTAAAAAACCGCGGTAGGCGCAGAGGTTTGCGCAATGGCAAAATTGCAGAATGCCACCGCCGCGCCGAGTAATTTATTTTTAAAATTCATTTTATTTAAAGTAACCGCATCTGCGACTTTTTACGAAGCAAAATTATAAACAAATGTTTAAAACATCTTTCAAGGATATGGTAAGATTTTTTAAAAATGCGTTAAATTTTGTTAATAATCCACAGTAAGTGAAAGCTTTATACTCTGATAGGCAGTAACTTCCCGAAATTCTGCCAAAGCCCGCCGCAGCATTTTTCTGTACATATGAAACCTTCTCCCGCGCGGCAGCTTCAGCAAGATTTGATTATGGTAAAGCGTATTGATTTTTGGAATCGGTGCCTTCTCCGGGCCGAGAACGCTTTCATCCGGCAGATAATTCCTTAGCACTGAGCCAAGAAATTTAGCAGCACGGTCATTTTTTTCTTCCTTTCTGTGTTTCAGTTCTATCATTATCATTTTCGTAAAAGGAGGATAATGATAATTCTTCCGTTCGGTCAGGAAATAATTATAAATCTCTGAATAATTATTTTCCATAATCAGCCGGAAAACCGAATGCTGGGGGTTGTAGGTCTGTATCAAAACCTCCCCATTCCCGGACTTTCTGCCTGCCCTGCCCGCCGCCTGAGTTATGAGCTGGTAGGCGCGCTCCTCCGCTCGGAAGTTCTGCACATACAGCAGGTGATCTGCCCTGGGAATGCCCACCAGGTCGATATTGGCGAAATCCAGTCCCTTGGTTATCATCTGTGTGCCTACGATAATATCCGCCTCGCCCGTACTGATTTTCTCGTAAAGTTTTTCGTAGGCAAATTTCCTTCGCATACTGTCCACATCCATTCGCTCCACGCCTGCTTCGGGAAATATTTTTATGAGTTCCTCCTGAATCTGCTCCACGCCTACTCCACGCGCCAAAAGCTGTTCAGAAAGGCATTTCGGGCACTGCACCGGCTTAGCCGCCCGCTGTCCGCAGTAGTGGCATTTCATTTCGTTCGCCTCTTTGTGGTACGCCATCACCACATCGCAATTACTGCAATAGGCCACATAGCCGCATTGCGCACACTCCACCACAGTGGCGAAGCCGCGGCGGTTGTGCAGTACGATGCTTTGCTTCTTCTCGGAAATTTTCTCCGCTAATGCGCCCAGCAATTTTTCGGAAAAATCTCCCCTTACGGCCTTGGTATCCAGCGCTTGTTTAAAATCAATAAGCTGAACCTTCGGCTCCGCCGTACCTCCAAATCTTTGTCCGAGAAAAATATATTCCAGCTTCCCCATCTGCGCTGCATAATAGCTTTCCACAGAAGGTGTAGCACTTCCGAGAATTGCCCTAGCGCGATACAAATCTGCCAATACAAGCGCGGCATCCCGCGCGTGAAAGTTTGGAGAAACATCCCTGGGGCGGTAGCTTGCGTCGTGTTCTTCATCTACAATAATAAGCCCTAAATTTTGAAAAGGAAGAAATAATGATTGCCTAGTTCCGATTAACAATTTTACATCATTATGCCTTATTTTTTTCCAAATTTCAATTTTCTCAAAATCGGAGAGTTTCGAGTGATAGTACGCCAGGGCGCTCCCGAATTTCTTCTCTAGGCGAGACGATATTTGCTTGGTAAGACTGATTTCCGGAACCAGGAGTAATGCTGTTTTGCCGCTATGGATGCAATCTTCAATTTTTTTTAGGTATAAATGTGTTTTCCCTGAAGAAGTCACCCCGTGAAGCAATACATTTTTACCCAAAGAAAATGATTCATCAATTTTCACTAAAACTTCCTGCTGGGCGGCACTCAGCATTTCCGCTGCCTCCAGCTCGCCGGTATATGAATTTATTCTGTCTTGCACCAGGTAAAACTCCTCAGCCAAGCCTTTGTCTATCAAGCCCTTAAGATGGGCATTGCCAAAATTTCCTTCTGCAAAAATTTCTGATTTCCTTGCTGGCGCGTCGGTAGCAGTCTGGAATTCAAGGATTTTTAAGAATAAATCCTGCTGCCTGGGCGAACGCTTTAGGCTGAGCAGGATCTCGGGGATTTGGGATTTTATTTCGTGTAAATTTCTAATACCGATAAAAGCCACTTCCTTCGGCTGGTAACGCTCAGCAATCTTCTCATCCACCTCGATATATTCCAGGTCAATAAGGGAATTGATGGTTTTAATGATTTCTTTCTTCGGGATAAAAGCCTCAATATCAGAAAGATTCACCATTTGCCTTACTTCCAGTGCCTGGAGGAGATAGATTTCATTGCTATCTAGAAGTGCATAATCAATTTCAGCACCAGGCTTCAGTTTCAGGTAAGTTTCGCTTTCCAGCTTTAGAGAGGCGGGAAATGCAAACCGATAGATTTCCCCCAGATTGCTCAGATAATAATCTGCCAGCCACTCCCAGAATTTCAGTTGCTCCGGCGGCAGGATCGGCGCGGAATCCAGAACGCTGATGATTTCCTTCGGTTTGAAATTTTCGGGAGAATTTTCGTGCACGCTGAAAACCACCCCTGTGTACACCTTTCTGCCCCGAAATGGCACCAGAACGCGCATTCCCGGCAAAACCGCAGCCTTTAGCGCAGATGGAATTTCGTAGGTAAATGTGCCCTCGAGATTCAGCGGCAGGATGATTTCAGCAAAATTCAATTTTTATCAGATTCCAGATGGTCAGGAATTCTTTTTCCGGTCGCTTACCAGCAGCGAGAGAGCTGCGATCCCGGCAATACCGAGGGCTATCTTTTTGCGGTAGTCTCCTGCGCCGCGGCGTTTCAGCTCCTTGCGGATTAGGCTCAGCTCTCGCCCCGTCTGCCCTGCTACGGAAGTGTTTTCCATGGCGCGGCGCACCAGATACGGTACCACTTCCTTTACGCTGCCATAAGGTAGATATTTTGCCGCATTGTAATTTTTAGCTCCGAGGAAATATGTGATATTATCGCTCATCCCGTAAAGCTGCCCGAAATGTATCCGCTCGTCATCATTGGCTAGGCCTGCCTCTGTCATTTTCCGCATAACCAGCTCCATAGAATACTCATTATGGGAGCCGAAGAAGGCCGACACCCTGTCCAAATTTCTCAGCACAAAATCAATTGCTGAGTTATAATTCGCATCCGTGGCGGCTTTATCCGGCTGAATAGGATCCGGATAACCCAGCGCGGCAGCCCTCGCGCGCTCCTTTTCCATGTAGGCGCCACGGACAAATTTATAGCCGAGGAAATAATTTTTCTCCTTCGCTCTTTGCAGATCTTCCTCCAGATATTCCTGCCTGCCGGTGCGGTACATCTGCACGGTATTCCATACGATAGCCTTTTCACGGTTGTATTTCGCCATCATCTCATTGGTAAGGTCGTCGGCAGCATCCTGAAGCCAGGTTTCTTCCGCATCCACCATTATGCGCACATCGCGCTGCTGAGCCTCCGCGCAGGCTTTATCGAAACGGTGCACTACGCGCTCCCACTCTGCTTTCTCTTCCGCGGAAAGTTTTTCAGGGCTGTGGGCAGTTTTATCAAAAATTTCTATCCTGCCGAAGCCGCTCGGCTTAAAAACCACAAAGGGTACCGCAGGATTCCCCTCCGCAAATTTTATATTTTGGATAATTTCTGCAAGGGTTTCATCAAAATCCTCCTCCTTTTCTATGCCTTCTTTGGAATAATCGAAAATACTTCCGATATGGTTGCGGAAGAGTTCCTTCACCACCTCGCGGCTTTCCTCCCTATCTACACCGCCCACAAACTGGGCAAAAAGTGTATTTTTAACAAGTTCTTCGGCAAAAGGCAGATTTTTTTCTACTGCAAAATTCAGAAAACGGGAACCTGCATAGGCGAGAAACGGCGACTTTAGCGAGCCAAATAGCAGCTGCGATTTCCTTAGTTCCGCGGTAGATTTATTTTTGAATGCAATCTCAGTATCAGTAAAAACGGACATAATTTTAAAAAATAATTCACAAATTTACGCAACTGGGCGGGATAGTGAAAGGCTTTTTGGTTTAATTTTGCACAAAAAAGCGATGCTGCAGAAGCTGGACAAAGATTTCCGTGCCCTGAATGAATTTCTTTCAGAAAAAAAATTTACAAAACTTTTTTTCCTCACGGACGAAAACACGCACCAGCACTGCCTGCCGCTGCTTCTTGCCAGTCTGGAGACAGACACGCCGTACGAGATTATAGAAATTGAAAGCGGAGAGGGATCAAAAAACATAGGCACCGCCATACAGCTCTGGGAAATTCTTACGGAATTTCGGGCGGATAGGCACTCACTACTCGTCAATCTCGGGGGCGGGGTGATTACGGATCTGGGAGGCTTCGCGGCATCGGTGTACAAGCGCGGCATCCCGTTTATCCACATACCTACCACCCTGCTTGCGATGTGCGATGCGGCACTGGGCGGCAAAACGGGCATCGATCATTGGTCGGTAAAAAACCTGGTTGGCACATTCGCACTCCCGAAAGCCGTTTTTTTATATCCTGAATTTCTTAAAACTCTGGAATTTCGCGAGCTGCGCAGCGGTTTTGCAGAAATGCTGAAGCACGGGTTGATCGCCGACCGATGCCACTGGCAGGAGCTCATTGAAATAAAAACCATAAATTCTGAAACGCTTTCGCCACTGATCAGGCGATCGATGGAGATAAAAAACTCTATCGCAGCGCAGGATTTTCAGGAAAAAAACATCCGGAAAATTCTGAACTTCGGCCACACCATCGGGCACGCGGTGGAGAGCGTTTTCCTGGCAGCCGGCACGCCGCTGGCGCACGGCGAGGCGGTGGCGGCAGGGATGATGGCAGAGGCAAAACTGGCGGAAAACTTAGGGCTGATCAACACTCCGGAGATGGATGAAGTTTCTGAAAATATCCTTAAATTTTTCCCGGTTCCGGATCTGTCCCTCTGTGAAAACTCCGACCTCATCCGCCTGATGCAGAATGACAAAAAGAACAGGGACAGACGAATCAGTTTCTCGCTGATTGACGGCATAGGCAGCTGCAGATACGATGTAACGGCAGACGATGCTCAGGTAGAAAAAGCGCTGAATTTCCTCAGGGTGATTTAAATTTACTGGTTGGTATCACTGAGCATCGGCACGAATTTGTAGGCGCCAAACTCCTCCCGCACCAGCTCTTTCTCGGAGATTTTGCTGAATCTGCACAGGATCTGCTCCTCTGCTTTCCCGATGGGGATTACCATTTTCCCACCAATTTTCAGCTGTTTGATGAGTTCTGTGGGCAGGACTTCCGCACCGCAGGTCACGAGAATTTTATCAAAAGGTGCAAATGTGGGAAGGCCTGCAAATCCATCTCCGAACGCCTGGAATTTTGGCCTTAAATTTATTTCCCTCAGCTTGAGGTGGGAGAAATCGAAGAGTGCCTTCTGCCTTTCTACCGTGAATACATTGGCATTCATCGCCACCAGCACAGCCGTCTGGTACCCGCTGCCTGTGCCGATTTCCAGCACCTTCTCCTGCGGGGACACCTCCAGCAGCTCCGTTTGCTCCGCCACTGTGGACGGGTGCGAAATTGTCTGATGAGCCGCGATGGGGAAAGCGCGGTCTTCATAGGCAAAATCCTCGAAAATGCTTTCCATAAAGAGATGGCGGGGCACGGCATTAATAGCGGAAAGTACGCCCTCATCGGTAATCCCCACCTTATCCCTCAGGTATTCTGTGAGAATCTTCCGCTTCCCTTTATGCACAAACGAATCTCGCATTTTACAAAATTATCGGATTTTTGCAAGAAAACCAAGCGGGGCATATTATTTGTTAAACAATGATTTAAAAATCTACCTGAAATGAGAATAGCTTTTACAAAGAATCTTTTAGTGCTGAGTATAGTTGCTTCCCCAATGGTGGCACAGGCTCAGAAGGCAGACAGCAAGTCGAAATCGCTGCTGGAATCCGTTGCGAGAAACTACGACAGCAGTAAAAATTCTTACTTCAGATTTGTTTATGGCAGCGGCGAGGGAAAAAAAGTGACGCGTAGCCAGGAGGGGACATTTATTTCGGCTCCAGATAAGTACCGGCTAAAAATTGCCGGCGTGGAGCAGATATATGACGGGAGCAAGATCTACAACATCAGCGCGGAGGATAAAGAAATAACGATAGCAAAGGCCGATGGGAAGGAGCAAACACTGAACCCTACCAAATACTTGAAATCTTATAAAAAGGATTACAATACCAAATACCTGGGCAGCCTGCCGGTAAATGGGCAAGATACGGAACTCATCCGCCTAACGCCCGTAAAGAATAACGGGATAAGCTATGTGGATCTCTTCGTAAACCCCCGCACCAACCTGCTTATTAAAATTGAACAATTTTCTTCTGATAATCAGGTGCATACGCTGGCGGTGAAGGAGTATAAGGCGAATTTTACAGCGCCTGCCGGCACCTTTAGTTTTGACAAGAGTAAGTACAAAAATTATATCATTACTGAGCTTTAAATATTAAAAAAATATCACTACCCACTGCCGCAGCGTTTTGCGGCATTTTTTGATTATTTTTGCCTTTATGAAAATTCTGGACCGCTACATCATCAAGACCTTTTTCGGGCCGTTTCTTTTTATTTTCAGCGTCCTTTTTTTCATCTTCATTGTGAATATTATCTGGACGCAGATGGCTGCGCTTACCGGCAAGGGGCTCACGACCTGGGAGCTGGTTCGCCTTTTCTATTACCTCAGCGCCAGCGTGGTATCCATGGTATTGCCGCTTACCATCTTGCTGGCTTCCATTATGGCATTCGGAGATTTCGGTGAGCGCTACGAGCTTGCAGCAATGAAGGCGGCCGGGGTTTCCCTCGCAAGGGTGATGGCACCGCTTTTTTTTGTATCAATAATGCTTGCGGGGTTGCTGTTTTATTTCCAAAATAATGTAACCCCGGATTTTCAGCGCAAGGCGAGGAATATGCTCTACAACATTGCGGCTACCAAACCGGCACTGAATTTTTCGCCGGGGCAGTTCATCGGCCAGATTCCCGGCTCTATGATCAGATTTGATAAAATCTCCGGGGACAACGGAGAGAACATTGACGGGATTTTTCTTCACAAGAGCGCGCCAAGCTACGAGGATCAGCAGACCATCATTGCCAGGAACGGAAAGTTTGTGCCCGCAGAAAATCCTAACTTTCTCAAATTACTGCTCTTCAGCGGCTATGTTTACGAAGATCAGCAAAAAAATCTGAATTTCAGCCAGCGGACCCGCCAGCCCAACCAGGCAGTGAAATTTGATACGCTGATTTATTATTTTGATGTAAGCGCACTGCTGGACAAGGCTTTGGAAAAGGAACAAATCACCAATGATTACCGTTTCCAGACCTATCGCGAAATTTCTGGAACTGTGGCGGAAAAAAATAAAGAAAACCAGCAGGTTTTTAATTCCCTCAACAATAATCTGGCGTCCTACACCGGCATCTACACTGTGCCTGCCGACTCAGCCAATGAAGGAAAACCTGCAAAAGCTCAGTTTGATCTCCAAAAAATAACGGGGCAGCAAAGGCTGGACGCGCTCCTCTCCGCGTACCGGAAAATAGAAAACCTGAAAAACGAGCATAAAGCCCAGAGCCAGCAGATTTATGATCTTACAAAAAGCCGCAACAGAATCATTATTTATCAGCAGAGGATCATTGCCTATTCCCTCACCTGTATTATTTTTTTCATCATCGGTTCCAGCCTTGGCAGCATCATCCGCAAGGGCGGAATGGGGCTTCCCGTGGTCATCGCCATCATTATCTTCATCATTTTTTATGTGATGAATTTAACGATTGAAAACCTCTCCTGGAAGGGCAGGATGGATCCGTATCTGGCGGCGTGGCTGCCGAACCTCGTGCTTTTCCCATTTGCCGTGTGGCTGATGCGGAATGCTCTTGCAGATTCCCCACTGTTCGATGCAGAAAAATACAAAGATGTTTTCAAGCCATTGGTGAGCAGATTCCGGAAGAAGCCCGAGCACGAAAGATATCAGTAAAATAAAAAATCCCGGCAGCCCCGGGATTGAAAATTGTTTTTGTCCTAAATCAGACTTTCATAATTTCTGCCTCCTTTACCTTATACTGATCGTCGGCAAGTTTCACATATTTATCCGTAAGCTCCTGAATTTCAGCCTCTACATCCTTTATTGTGTCTTCGGACACGCCATCCAGCTTTTTCAGTTCCTTCATACCTTCCTGGCGGGCGTTGCGTACCGTCACCTTCGTTTGCTCCGTTTCTGCTTTTGCCTGTTTAGCCAGCTCCCGCCTGCGTTCTTCCGTCAAAGGCGGCACATTCAGGATAATGGTATCGCCGTTGTTGCTCGGTGCAAATCCTAGATTCGAAATGATAATCGCCTTCTCGATCGCGTTGATCGCCGATCTGTCCCACGGCTGTATGGATAGCGTCATCGCATCCGGTACGGATACATTCGCAACCTGGTTCAGCGGGGTCGGCGCGCCGTAGTATTCCACCATCACATCCTGCACCATTGCGGAGGAAGCCCTGCCTGCGCGTATCTTCTGGAATGCGTGATCCAAGTGCTTCATCGCTGCTTCCATCTCCTGCTTCACGCTGTCCGTTATAAGTTCTAAATCTTCCATTGCTATTATTGATAAATGATTACTGATAAATGATTTCGGCTAAAAAGACCAAAAGTACTGACAATTGATAAAAATCGATGATTCCCGATCAAAAATCACCTCAGCCGTTAACCAAAGTTCCCACATCCTCGCCCTGCACCACACGGAGAAGATTGCCTTTTTTGTTCATATCGAAAACGATGATCGGCAGGTTATTTTCGTGGCTGAGCGTAAAGGCCGTCATATCCATTACTTTCAGATTCTTTTCAAAAACCTCGCTGAACTTCAGGAGCTGGTAGCGTATCGCGGAGGCATTCTTCTCCGGATCGCTGTCGTAGATGCCGTCCACACGCGTACCCTTCAGGATCACATCCGCACCTATCTCTATGGCGCGGAGCGTAGCCGCGGTATCAGTGGTAAAATAGGGATTCCCGGTGCCTGCGCCGAAGATCACCACCCTGCCCTTCTCCAGGTGGCGCACGGCCCTTCTTTTGATGAAGGGTTCTGCCACCTTATCCATCTCTATGGCGGACTGCAGCCTGGTTTTTACGCCTAAATCTTCCAGCGCACCCTGCAGCGCCATACTGTTTATTACCGTTGCCAGCATCCCCATATAGTCGCCCTGCACCCTGTCCATACCTCTGGCAGCAGCTGCAAGCCCGCGGAAAATATTCCCTCCGCCGATGACGATTGCCACCTCGCATCCCTCATCCACCACCGCCTTTATTTCCTGGGCATACTCGTTCAGCCTGGCATCATCGATGCCGTACTGCTGCTCGCCCATTAGGGCCTCACCACTAAGTTTCAGAAGGATCCGTTTGTATTTCATCGCTCCAGATTTTCGTGCAAATATAATGATTTAAGGTAAAAAATCTAAGCAATTCCGTTCTGCTGTTTAAGTTTAAAAAAATTAATTTTGTAGCCCTGGAATATTTAAAATGATCAGAAACGCGTTTCTGCTTTTCTCAGTCTTAATGCCTGCCCTGCTGCTTGCTCAGTCCGGCGAGCGCGTATTCCCCTTCCTTGGCATCGCGGTTTCTCCGAGGCAGGCTGCGCTGGGCGGGGACGCGGTCTCGGTTAGGGATTACGATGTGAATTTTGCAGCAGTAAATCCCTCGCTGATGAACCTGGAAATGCACGGCAGAGTCTCGATGAACTACGGCTCCTACCTCGCCGGTTCCAGCTATGGTACAGCAGCCTTCGTGCGAGATCTGGAGCAGGGCCACCTGATCTCTGCACAGGTGCGCTATCTGGACTACGGCCGGATGGCCCGCACGGACGAATTTGGCAATAGCCTGGGAGAATTTTCCGCCAGTGATGCCCTGGCTGGTATCGGCTACGCTTATCAGTTTGAGGAGGATTGGACGATTGGCGGAAGCGTAAATTTTATAACTTCAAAAATCGACAACTACACATCTATGGCGGTGGCGGGCACCGGCGCCATCACCTACAGCGTGAAGGAATGGCAATCCTCCATATCCCTTGTAGCGAGGAATTTTGGCTATCAGTTTAAAACTTATGACGGGAAGCGGGAGCGCCTCCCCCTGCGTGTGGATCTTGGGTATACGCAAATTCTCCCGGAGTTTCCTGCGGCAATCACCGTTACCGCGCACGATTTACAGAAATTCGATACCTCCTCGGAGTACGATGTAAACGGGAAAAAAGTAGGTTTCGGCAGAAAGCTGGCAGATCATTTCTCCATTGGAGCAGAACTCTTCCCGAAATCAGGCTTCAATATGCGCTTCGGATATAATCCTAAGCGCGGAAATGAACTTGCGGTGGAGGACCAGCGCTCATTTGCGGGCATCTCTGCGGGGTTCGGGGTGCGTATCGCCGGCTTCAGGTTCGACTATGCCCATGTCCGCTACCACAACGCTGCGAATATGAACTTTTTTGGTTTAATGCTGGATGTCTCCGGCAGCAGACATTATTAACAATGAAAAAGAAACCTGTCATCGCCATAGACGGCTACTCCTCCACCGGGAAAAGCTCCATTTCAAAAATTGTAGCCCAGCGGCTCGGGCTGCTCCACCTGGATACCGGCGCGCTCTACCGCGGCATTACGCTGTATGGATTGCAGCAGCACCTTGCTAATGGCGAGCTGGATATTTTGGCATTAACGGAAAATTTAGCTCAAATACATTTAAAACTTACAAAAATTGGGGATGGTCTGCATCTATACCTCAACGGGCGGGATGTAAGCAGAGAGATCCGGGAGCCGCGAATATCAGCTTGGGTAAGCCTTGTGGCCAAAGAACCCGCGATCCGCAGTTTCCTTTTGGGTCTTCAGCGCGAAATCGCTGAAGGTGGCGGCGTGATACTGGACGGCAGAGACATCGGAACCGTGGTGCTGCCAGATGCAGACTACAAATTTTTTATGACGGCAAGCATCCCCGAGCGTACCAGGAGGCGCTATCTGGAGCTGCAGGCGGGCGGCGCCGATGTAACCCTAGAGGAAGTACAGCAAAATCTCCTCCTTCGTGATAAGCTGGACAGCGAGCGCAATACAGCGCCATTGATAAAAGCCCCGGATGCCATCGAAATAGATAATACCGGACTGACGCGCGAGGAGACGGCAGAGCTTATCATTTCACATTTGGTTTAAAAGAATTTTTAAAGTAAATTTAACACAATATCAATTAAAATGGCATCATCATTGCAATTGATTCATCAATAACAACCTAAAATTATAGAACAATGAGACATCAAAAAAACAACAAGGCAGGAGGATTTCTTGCGGGACTTCTTACAGGTGCTGCAGCAGGTGTAATTCTTGGAATTCTTTATGCTCCGGAAGAAGGTTCTGAAACAAGAAGAAAAATCGCCGACAAGGCTGAGGATCTTGCAGACCAAGCGGCCGATAAGTACAACGATTTTGCTGGAAATGTAAAAGAAAGCTACGAAAACGCTAAAGATAAGGTGGAAGATGCCGCGGACAACCTGAAAGACAGAGCTGAGAACGCTTACGGAGAGGCTAAGGATAAAGCTGAGGGCCTTGCAGACAGAGCGAAAGACGCATACGGCAATGTAAAAGATGATGTAAAAAATGCGGCTGAGGATGTGAAAGATAAAGCTGAAGATAAATTTGCTGACGCAAAACGCGAAGCACAGGAGGCTGGCAACGCACTTGCGGATGCTGCTAAGGATGCGAAAGATGATGTGAAAAACAACTTCTAAAATTTTTCTTCCAAATATTTTTAAAGGAACTTAGTTCATAAGTTCCTTTTTTTATAACTTTACAAAAATTTGAAACTATGCTGGATTTATTGAAGCAGTACGGTTCCAAAAGGCTTGAACTTTTGAAAATGGAAGGCATCGACAAAGGGTCTTCCGTGGCCGGCTGGGCACTCATTTTGGCTACGGCTGCGTTTTTCGGGTTGTTTTTTATCATTATCCTAAACATAGGCCTCGGCTTTGCGCTGGGCTATTGGGTAGGCAATTTTGCATATGGTTTTCTAATACTTGCCGGAATTTATCTGCTCATCATTCTTCTGCTATTCGCACTGAATAAAGCCATCCGAAATGCGGTTGCGAATAAAATCATTAAAGCTATAAATTAAACGCTATGGCAGTGAAATATAATAACATAAAGGAACTACGCCAGAAAAAAGCCCTCCTGAAAAAGGAAATTGACGATCTTCAGGATCTTATAACCTTTAAAGACACCAAGCAGAGCCTCAGCGTGATGACGAAAGGTGCTTCTGATCAGTACCTTACGAAGGAGATGACGCCGGAAGGTGAAAAACTGACTGTACAGACCAAGCCGCTTATGCAGCATATCGGGGATACGGTGACAGGCAAGGCGCAGGCCAATTCGATAATTAAATTTGATAACACAGGTACTAAAGAAGTGACAAAACAGAATCTACTAAAACTTGGAGCACTGGCAATCGCGGGTTTTGCCACGAAGAAAATCATTAAAAGCAGAGGCTTTAAAAACCGGATAATGGGCATCATACTGGTATACTTCGGCCCGAAAATCGCCAAGGTGCTTCTGGACAAACTAGAAGAGTATCAGAAGAATAAAAGTGTGAACAGCGTGGAAAAACTTATCTAAGTTTTTCCTTTTTTTTCCTATTTACGCTGGAAATTCTGCCTTTTTCGTCAATCAGAATTGCGGAATATTCCGGATACTTTCGGATCAAACTGCTGCCGGCCTTCTTACCCAGCACCATCGCTGAAGTGGAAAGGCCGTTAGCAAATTCCGTACTGGGGCCTACAATCGTAACGCTCACCATACCCCTCGCTGGCCAGCCTGTCTTTGGATTGATGATATGAGAATACCTTACCCCGGAAAACTCTACGAATTTTTCATAATCTCCGGAAGTAACGATGGACAGATCATTCGCTCTGAAAACCCTGATGACCTTTCGGTTCTTTGCAGGATTCTGGAGTCCTATGCTCCACGGAGAACCATTCGGCTGGGAGCCCCACGCCGCTATATCGCCAGAGGCATTTATAATTCCTCCAGGTACGCCCATCCGCTTCAGTAGATTTCGGGCACGGTCTGCAGCGTAAGATTTTCCGGTAGCGCCGAAACCGATTTTCATCCCAATTTTTTTTAAGAAAATTGTAGAATTAGCACTATCCAGAATGATATTTCTATAATCCACATTCTTTACGGAATTTTTAATCGTGTGCGCGTCGGGGAGTTTCTCCATGCTCCCGTCAAATTTCCAAACCTTATCCATTGCAGCAGTGCTGATATCAAAGGCTCCATCCGAAATTTGTGAGAAAAAAACCGCCCTTTTTGTCAGTTCAAAAACCTCCTGCGAAACCCGCACCGGAGCGATGCCTGCCATACGGTTGACCTCAGAGATTTCCGTGCCCTGCCGCCATTCAGAAATTTGGTTTTCGATGCGGGCGATCTCTGCTATTGCAGTGGCTATTGCCAAGTTGGCCGCCGAAGTATCTTTTTCAGCCACCGTAATTTCAAAATGGCTGCCCATAAGCTGCAATGTTTCTTTGGAAACAACCTGAGCGAAAGCAAACTGGACTTTTATCATAAGCCCGAGGAGAAAAATCAGCTTAAATTTAATAGCAGTCGGAAACAATTTGGCCAGCATTTTTATAAAATTCAAAATCTTTTCCCGTACTTCCCAATATTCCTTTGATGACTTCCACGGAATCGCGGTACATAGCAAGGCTGCCACAAAGCATTACGACGCCGCCAGATTCAAGAACCCGCCTAAGCATCAAAGAATTTTGATTCATCAGGTCGGTAACGCGGCGCGGATTGCCGCCCCGAGATATTGCCACTTCGGACATTTTGACATTTGAAAATCTACGCGGCAGGCTTTTTATTAATTCGGAAAGCTCGCTTTCAAAACGAAAACCGCATAGGATGCTTATTTCTTGATGGGGGCTAGATTCATTCAACATACCAAGGAAAGGGGCTGCTCCCGTGCCGTTGGCAATCATCACCACTTCCGGTACGGCGGGATCGAGGCGGAAATTCTTGTTTTCCAGAATTTTCCCTGAAAAATAATCACCGGCACGGAGGCTGCAAAGTAAGCCGGAACCTATACCATCTTTGTAAAGTTTTACCAAAATCTGCGCATCCCCGGATTGGCTTCTTCCTATGGAGTAGAACCGCTCTTTGCCCTGAGGGTAAATGCCTAGCAAATCTCCAGAGCGGAATGCTGCAGTAGGCTTGAAGCGTATGCAATGTGTAGAATTCTTTTCGTCAATAAGGATATTTTCTGTAATCATAAAGCTCTCAACTTTCTGATTTTCAGATTGATAATACTCTGCGGCATGGGCAAGCGGAATACCGGACTGCTCAGCCCAATATTGCGCCCATTTTGAAAATTCCGTATAGTTTTTCTCATTAATTTTGTACAACGGAAGCAGCTGGGCCCAATGTGCGCTTTTAATCCAACCAAAAACGCTCTCAGCATATCCGCAAAATTTTGGGTAAGATGCAGAGCCGAAGCCTACCACGGAAACTAAAATTTTATGGTTTTGGTTGATTTGCCCCAGCCGGTCTTTAAACTTTAGCGCATTCTGTGGGGCCTCGCCGTCGCCGGAAGTGGCTGTGAAAATAAGTAGATGTTTCGCAGCTGGGAACTCTGCATAATCATCCAGATTTAAAACTGTTGATTTAATTTTTTTAGAGGCAAACTGCTGATGTATTTTTTGGGCAAACTGAAATGTGGTCCCGTTTTCAGATCCCACTAAAATTATAATTTCCGCCACGGACGGCTCAAACTCGTTTTTAATTTTCTTCCAGCTGCGCCGGTACCAAATTGCAAAACCGGACCAAATGAAAATTGGAATTCCAAGTGATGCCAGGCCTAAGACTACAGACCAGGCTGCGCTGCTATTGCCGGTATGCAGCATCTTTAGAAAAACCTCAACATTTTTGCGGAATGGCTCCCTGTGCTCTTCAAGGACGGTGCCCGTGCGCGGGCTGAGCAGCAACATCTTCTCCGGGAGTATGATTTTAAAATGCTCCTCGGGATCCTCCGCGTCCAGCGGGAACTGGATTTTCTGCACCTCCCCTAGTTTTATTTTTCTCAAAACCGGAAATTCGGCTACGGAAACAGGTGAGCCAGCTTCAGGTTTTTTTGATACCCGCACCTCCGATTCGGGAATCAGGTTAAAGCGGAATAGGCAGAGAACAGTGCCGGAAACTGCGGAAATAAGCAGTGGGATACTAAAAATACGGGAAGCAAGAATGTGTAAAAACTGCGCAGGGAATTCTGTCCTTATTTTGGAAATAGGTTTCAGCCAACCGCCATTGCGCTTCGCCAAAAGTACACTGCCGGAGATGATTATAAGCACCAGCAAGAACGCAAAAATACCGGCGATGGCCCTGCCGGTTTCGTGGAGGAAGAAGGATCGGTGCAGCGTTTTTACTTGGCTAATGAAATGCGTCTCTCCTCCGGATTCTGATATTTTTTCTCCTGTTTTCGGGTTTATATTAAAGCGCTCTTCATTTCCCTCCTCATCGAAAATCTGCAGCTCAGTATATCCAGCATCACTTCTTTTCAGCTCCAGAATGTCGGGATATTTTTCCTGAAGCCGTACTATTACTTCTGAAAGCGGCTCCTCTGAAGAACTTTCCGCGCCGCTCCTAAGCCGCTGCCAAGCTGAATCTGCAGCAAGTATTGCCCCGGTCACGGAAATCACGAGCAAAAAAGCTGACGAAAATACCGCCAGCAGTAGATGCGAGATGCGCCAGATTTTCTTCGCCACCTACTGAATTCGGGAAAGTTTCACATAACGGATGTAGCCCTTGCCATCCGTTTTCGTACTTATGGCCTCGGTAGCCAGCGGGATCTCAGCATCTATGGCGTGGTATTCCCGGTCTTCCACAGCGGTTTCAAAACGCAGCCTGTAGCCCTTGTTCAGCCAGGAATCCGGGATGTCAAAAGTTTTCACCGCGCGGTCCCCGCCTGATACCGATGCGCCTGTGATCGCGCTCAGCTGCTCAGGTTTCACCTTCTGCGCCTTATTCCACTCTTTCAGGTTTTTATACCATTTTTTTTCAGGTCCCAGCACGGCGAGTGTTTTGCGGTAATTGCCTTTAGCATCCACCACAGACGCCACAATATACGCGCCTTCGCCGCTGTAGTTCGTCATCTGGATGAGGCAGCGGTATTTTTGGGCGGATACCGAGATACCCGAAATTAACAAAAAAAGTAAGCTAATTCTTCCTAAATGCTTCATTTATTTTAAAAAATTCAGATTAACATTGTTTTTTTTAAGAGATTCGTTCTCGGCAGCGAGTTCGTAAGCAGTTTCTCCGAATTCTGTCTGGGCGGACTTATCGGCGCCCATTGTCAGGAGAGATTTCATCAGTGTATCATCCGCGGAAAGCATTGCAGCACGGTGTAGCGGCGTATAACCTTCCTTATTTTTTTGGTTAATATCCGCCCCGAAAGTGCTGACTTTTTCCAAAAGTGCAGTGTCATTCTTCGCGATGGCGATGTGGTATGCATTACTTCCATCTCCTTGTACCGCGGCCAAGTTCAGTCCCGCTTTTTGAAGTATTTTTAATTTCTTGTCAAAATCCTCGGCAGTTTTGCCGCTGTAAGAATTGATAAGATAATAGAGCGCGTTTTTCCCCTGGTTGTCGGCTGCCTTTACATCGGCACCTTTATTGAGGGCAAGCTCAAGAACTTCGGGAGAACCTTTGGCTGCGGCATTCAGCAGCACCGTTGTGCCATTTTTACTCTTGGTATTGATGTTTTGGGTATTATCAAAAAAATACCCGGCGACGGATGCATCGGTTGCACGGCCTGCCAATATCACGGGCGTATCTCCGGCGGTATTTGGCAAATCAAGGCTTAGACCTTTGGAAACGAGGAACTTCACAGCATCCAGAGATCCTTTTTTTGAAGCAATCAAATGGAGAGCGGTATTACCATCGCTATCGGCCATTTTCGGATTAAGTTTGAGATCATTAATCAAAAACTTAAAAACTTCTTCAGACACAGGCGCAGCCCTTGTCCCTGCGGCTGCATAAAGTATGGCGTGTTCTGTTGGCTTTGCACCTTTCTGCAGCAATTTTTTTAAAAATTCTACATCACCGCTCCGCGCTGCATAATCAAACACCGTGGCTCCGCTATGGTCTTTATCATTGAGGCTCAAGCCTTTTGAAAGCAGGTAATCGGTTTTCTTAAAATTTTTATCATGGGCTACCGCCAGCATCAATAGTGTGGCTCCGTTTTCCTCCGTTTCCACAGGCTTGTATCCAGCTTTGAAGAAGGCTTCGGCAATGGCTTCCTCTGCCCTGCCCGTAAGCCCAAAGCCAAGCGGGGTAAGCCCGTGCGAATCTACAAGGCGGATATCCGCACCCTTGCGGATTGCTTCTTCCACCGCAGGCGTGTTTCCGGAGAATGCGAGCCAATGTAGGTAGTTTGCATTATGATGCAGGATCTTATCCACAGAGTTGCCGGGCTGGCTCATCAGAAAAATCACAACCTCCGGTGCTGCACCATTCATCGCGGAAACCGCTACCGGATCGAAGCCGTTATCTGATAACTCCGAGGGCGAATTGCCTTCATTAATAACTGCCTTTACTGAAGCTAAATCTGGATTAGACTTCCAGAAATTTTGGTCTAAAAGCTTATTCTGAGCCCCTACTGATGAAGCAAACATCAAGAAAGCTGCCCGAAACCATAGTTTCATTTTATTTAGATTAATTATAATTAGTGCAAAGCTACACAATTATATTTTTTCCAGAACAAAAAAAGCATTTATTTATAAATAAAAATTGTTGAGTAAAAATTGACAGCAAAATAAAGTTCAATTCATTAAATTTGCGGATTAGCATACCATAATGACTTCAAACGAAATACGCCGAAAGTTTTTAGAATTCTTCGAGAGCAAGCAGCACCTGATAGTGCCTTCCGCTCCCATTGTGCTGAAGGACGACCCAACTTTGATGTTCTCAAATTCCGGGATGACGCAGTTTAAGGATTACTTCCTTGGCTACCGTGAACCGAAATCGCCGAGGATTGCCGATACGCAGAAATGCCTTCGCGTTTCCGGAAAGCATAACGACCTGGATGATGTGGGCAGGGATACCTACCACCACACAATGTTTGAAATGCTGGGCAACTGGTCCTTCGGCGATTATTTTAAGGAAGAGGCCATCGCTTTTGCGTGGGAACTTTTGACGGAAGTTTACGGCTTAAAGCCTGAAAATCTGTTCGTTACGATTTTTGAAGGCGATGCCTCGGAAAATTTGGAAAGAGATAATGATGCGTATAATTTCTGGAAAAAGCACATTTCGGAAGACCGGATTTTGAATGGGAATAAGAAGGATAATTTTTGGGAAATGGGTGAAAGCGGACCGTGCGGACCGTGCTCAGAAATTCACATTGACCTTCGTTCTGATGCGGAGAAAGCGCAAATCCCCGGCAAAGATTTGGTGAACCAGGATCATCCGCAGGTTGTGGAAATCTGGAACCTGGTTTTTATGGAATTCAACCGGAAGGCTGATGGCTCGCTGGAAAAACTGCCGAAGCAGAATGTGGATACAGGGATGGGCTTTGAGCGGCTCTGTATGGCGCTTCAGCAGAAATCCTCCAACTATGATACCGATGTTTTCACGCCGCTAATTGCCAAAGTGGAAGAAATTTCCGGCAGGAAATACGAAGGCAAAATGGATGATGAGAAGGACATTGCAATCCGTGTGGTGGTGGATCACATCAGGGCGGTTTCCTTCGCAATTGCCGATGGACAGCTGCCTTCCAACAGCGGTGCAGGCTATGTAATCCGCAGGATTCTTCGCCGCGCTATTTCCTACGCCTACCGTTTCCTCGGGATGAAGGAAGCCTTTCTGCATCAATTAGTTAGCGTTCTGAAAAATCAGATGGGAGAATTTTTCCCAGAAATTTTCAAGCAGGAAAATTTGGTAACGGAAGTCATCAGGGAAGAAGAAAATGCGTTCCTTCGCACAATTGAACACGGGCTTTCCCGATTGGATGCCATTATAAACGACACGATTTCCCGAAACGAAAAAACATTGGCAGGTGCAGAAGTTTTCGAGCTTTACGACACCTATGGTTTCCCAGCGGATTTGTCGAGAATCATCGCTGAAGAAAAAAATCTAAGCGTGGATGAAGCAGGATTTGAGGAGGAAATGCAGAAGCAGAAAAACCGCTCGAAGAAATCTTCCGCGCAGAAAATTTACGATTGGGTGGTTCTGGAAGAAAAGCCGGAAAGCTTTGTAGGCTACGATAAAACGGCGACGCCAACCTACATCACCAGATACCGGAAAATTGAAAATAAGGACGGTGAGTTTTTCCAAATCGTGCTGAGCGAAACGCCGTTTTATGCTGAAGGCGGCGGTCAAATCGGCGATAAAGGCGTGCTGATTCCAAGCTATGCCAAAGGTTTTGACATTTCCAACCCGGAAATTTTCAATTGGGAAAATTCTGACGAAGTGCTGGAAATCCTGGATACAAAAAAGGAAAACAACCTGATATATTCCCTGATAAATGAGCTGCCGAAAGATGCTGGCGCAGTTTTCTACGCCAAGGTAAATGCCGATGAACGGCGCAATACGCAGGGCAACCACTCTGTGACGCACCTTCTGCACGAAGCTTTGCGCGAAGTTTTGGGAACACATGTGGAACAGAAGGGCTCATTCGTTGGGCCGGATTATCTTCGTTTCGATTTCTCGCATTTTGCGAAAATGACGGATGAAGAACTTGCCTTGGTGGAGCAGAAAGTGAACGAGAAAATCCGGCAGGATATTCCGCTGGAAGAATTCAGAAATATACCGATTCAGGAAGCGCTGGACAAAGGTGCGATGGCACTTTTCGGCGAGAAGTACGGCGATAATGTCAGGATGATCCAGTTCGGAACTTCGCGCGAACTTTGCGGCGGTACGCACGCCAAAAGCACCGGTGAAATCGGGCATTTCAGGATTTCTTCGGAATCTTCTGCGGCGGCAGGAATCCGCAGGATTGAAGCAATTTCCGGCGATAAATCCATAGAATATTTTAAAAATCTTGAAAGTCAGTTTGCCGGGCTTTCGCAACTTTTGAAATCAAAAGATTTGGCAAGATCTATCGAGAAATTAATCAGCGAAAATGCTGCGCTGAAAGCTGAGATAGAAACGCTGAAAAAGGCTTCGGCAAAAGGTGAAACCGAAAACTGGAAGAATGAATTTACCGAAAAAAATTCGCACCAGCTTCTAGTGAAAAAAACTTCGCTGGATGCAGCAAGCGTGAAGGACATAGTTTTCCAGCTGAAAAAGGAAATTCCGAAATCTGTAATCGTGATAATTTCTGATGCCAATGATAAGCCGATGATAACTGTGGGTGTTTCGCAAGACATTGAAAATCAATTCAATGCAGGCAGCATCGTGAAAGATTTGGCAAAGGAAATTAATGGTGGTGGCGGTGGAAATCCCGGTTTTGCAACTGCTGGCGGAAAAAATCTGCAGGGCATAGATGCGGCGGTTAAAAAGGCGCAGAACATTTAACAAAA
The DNA here is from genome assembly GCF_014961145.1 of Cruoricaptor ignavus. Lineage (NCBI taxonomy): Bacteria > Pseudomonadati > Bacteroidota > Flavobacteriia > Flavobacteriales > Weeksellaceae > Cruoricaptor > Cruoricaptor ignavus. The sequence goes on along the minus strand of NZ_CP063145.1, from coordinate 105,335 downwards.
GAACTTTCGACAAATATGAAAAAAATAAGCACCATCCTTTGCCTGCTGATTTTCGCGGCAATTTCCGCACAATCGAAAATCGTGGTGAGGGAAACCGGCACGGCTAATCCGATAGCTGGCGCACAGATAAAATGCGGCAGAACGCTGCTGGCAACCACCGATGAAAACGGCGTGGCGAACTTCCGCACGAAGTGCAAAAAGGTGGATATTTCCGCGAAAGGCTACGATGAGGATGAAGCCCTGACGGATAAGATGATGGAAATTGCGCTGGCAAGAACGAGCGAAGGAACCAAGGGCATCAAGGGCATTGTGCTGCAGGATAAAAGCGACCCGAGGGCTTTGGCAATCCTGAAAAAAGTGAACGAGAACTATGCGCAGAATTCGCCGAACAGCCTGGATTCTTACACCTTTAAATCTTACGAAAAACTCAGCTTTGATTATGATGAGGACAGCATCAGGGCTTACCAAAAACAGGTGGACATTAAACTGGATTCGCTGAAAGATTTGCCGAAAAAACCTGAGCCGAAAAAAGCGAACCGCTTTGATTCCGTGCAGATTATGAAGATGTCGGCAGAAAGCCAGCTCTTCATTTGGGAAAGGGCGAAGGAATATCTTTACTCGAAAAAGCGCGGCGAAAAAATCAACATCCTTGATAATAAGGTGGCCGGCTTTCAGGAGCCGATTTACGAACTGATAATGGCGCGAAGCAATAGAACAGAGCAGCCCAAGGAAATTCGCGAAGAAAACCGCAGCCTTTACAGATTTTTCCTGACGGATTCGATTGAAATAGACGGCAGGAAAAATTTCGTGATAAGATTCCGCCACACAGATTATAAGGAAGCGAGAGAAAGCCGTCGGTTTAACGGCTACATTTATGTGGATGCGGAAACCTTGGCGCTGAAAAAAATCGAGACCAATTCCAAAGTAAAAAGCGAAGGAACGATGGTGAGCATTTGGAAACCAATTAACGGGAAATGGTTTCTAGAACAGGAATACGCTAAAATGCGAGCATTTGGCATTGACCTGAACGATGAAAAAAAATACAATAATCCGAACAAGAAATTCGGCGTTTACGCTTATCTCACGGTTAAGAATTACGACTTTGAAACGCCAATTCCTGCGGAAAGGGAAAACGAATTCAAAGGCTACACGGTGGAAGTTAAAAACTCCGACGGCACCCTGCTGGAGCAATACAGAACGGAGCCTTTAACTGAAAGAGAATCAATGGCTTACGATGCTGCAGAAACACTGAGCAAGCAATATAAAATAGAATCGAGAAGCCGGATTCTTACGGATTTGCTTCGCGGAAGATACAGGCTTGGCATCGTGGATTTTGATTTGGCGAAACTTGCCGGCTACAATCTTTACGAAGGCTTCAGGCTTGGCATTGGCGCTAAACTCAACGAGAAATTCCACCGCTACATTTCGCCGGATGCGTACATAGCCTACGGCTTCAAAGACCGCGGCTTTAAATATGGTGTGGGAGCAGATTTCCGTACTACGCTGGAAAAAAACTCGATTTTCCGCGCGGAAATTTACGACGATGTTTCTACGGCGGGAAAATTCAGCGAGGAATTCTGGAATTTCCGGATGCAGCTTTTAAATGGCGGAATTTCCTTTAACAACGACAGATTTTACAACTACCGCGGTTTCAAGATTTCGTACGAAAACGATTTACTGAACAGCCTTTCGGCTAGAATTGCGGTGCGCCACGATAAAGAGCGCGCGGAATTTCCGTATGAATTCAACAATCTTGGAAATAAATTTGATAACACCGCGCTGAAATTCACGCTGAAATACGCGCCAAACTCCAAGAACATCATGACGCCTTCCGGAAAATACACCTATTCATCGGACAATCCGGAATATTATTTCAACATTGAAACCGGGCAGAAAATCTTGGGCGGCGATTTGAGCTATACAAGAATCGACCTGATGACCAACCATAGTTTCAAGACTAAGATCGGGACTACGGGCATAAGACTTTTTGGCGGGATGTCTACCGGCGATGTGCCGATTTGGCATAATTTCCAAATGAATGGCCTTGGTTCCGGAAAGCCAGACAAATTTAAGTTCAACCTCACTTCCTACCTTGGTTTTGCGACGATGGAATCTGGGAAATATTACAACGATAAGCTTGCCGGCTACTATTTTCAGCACGAGATTCCGTGGTATTTCAAAAGTTTCGGCAGAAATACTTCCAATTTCAACCTGATCTACCGCGGAACAATCGGCGATATGAAGCACCCGGAATATCACGATTTTGAATTTGAACAAATGAACAAGCTGTATCAGGAAGTTGGCTTGGAATGGGTGGGCTTCCTCAGCACACGGTTTAATCTGGGCTTTTTCTACAGGCTTGGTCATTATCAAACGGATAAATTTTCCGAGAACTTTGCCGTGCAGTTCAAATTGAAATTTTTAGGTTATTAGAGGCGTTGGCATTACTGCGCTAAAGCATTTTGTGAGAATGACAAATACTGAACAACAGATAAAAAACCCGAAAACCACCAAATCTCTTAGCAAATGGCGTATCAGCCTTGGCCTTTTCCTGCTCTTCCTTTCGGCGGTGCTGGTGATTGCCTTCACTTCCTACCTTTTGTCCTGGCGTGCTGACCAAAGCCAGGCAGGAAGAATCTTGGATAAAAGCGTAAAATCCAGCAACCTTTTCGGGAAAGTTGGCGATTGGCTTGGCAATGTTTTTATCTTCGAAAGCCTGGGCATCGCAGCGTACATCATCCCTTTCCTATTTATTATGGTAGGAACCATAGTGCTGAAAAAGCGGTATTTCAAGCCGTGGAAAACCATAGGCCATTCGCTGTTTTTCTTTTGCTGGCTGCCGATTTTTATGGGTGCCATCACCAAAGGCGAAGGCGTTCTCAGCGGCGTTTATGGTTTTCAGATTATGGATTTCCTGCGCTCTGCAATTGGCTGGTTTGGTTTGTGGATGGTACTTTTGGCAAGCATCGCGCTGTATTTTATTTTGGAATTCAATATGAGACCATCTGCGATTAAAGCTAGGTGGCAGGGCATCTCGCAAAGAATACAGAGGCAAAAGCCGGATTCCGAAGAAGATTTCATTTCGGATGAAGAAATGAAGGATATGCTTCACGATGGCAACGAAATTCAACACTTGGAAAAAACTGAAAATCAAGAAGTTAAGAAAGAAAATCCAACTTTCGAGCAAATTGAAATTAGCCTAAATTCTAAGCAGGAAATTTCCAACGATGAAAAACCGCAAGGTTTTGAGACGATACAAACACCGAACAGAACTTCCTTTGCCACAGGAAATTCTTCCGATGATTTTTCTGCAGAATTTACTGAAAATGAAAGCGATAGCGCTGCCATTACACTGAACCTCAACGGTTTTGTCGATGAGGAAAAGCCGGCGGTTTCTTCCGGAAATTCTTCACCAAAAAACAATCTGGACGACATTGAAATCAATGTAGAAGTGGCGGAAACCAAGGATGATGCCGATGAAATCGACATAAAATCGAAAGAGCTTGTGGAAAAGCACGGGCTTTACGACCATACTTTGGAACTCGGAAATTTCCAAATGCCGCCGATTGATTTGCTGAAAGATTACGGCAACGAAGAAATCCACATCAATAAGGACGAACTTGAAGAAAATAAGGCGCGGATTATCAGCCTGCTGAAGAATTTCAATGTGGGCATCGCACAAATCAAGGCAACCATCGGGCCTACCGTTACGCTTTACGAAATCGTTCCAGAGGCAGGAATTCGTGTTTCGGCCATCAAGAAATTGCAGGATGATATTGCGCTAAACCTTTCGGCATTAGGCATCAGAATCATCGCACCGATGCCAGGAAAAGGAACCATCGGGATTGAAGTGCCGCGCCAAAATCCTACGATGGTTTCGATGCGCTCTGTGATTTCTTCGCAAAAATTCCAAAATACCGAAATGGATTTGCCGGTAGTTTTCGGGAAAACGATTTCAAACGACATCTTTATGGCAGACCTTGCCAAGATGCCGCACCTTCTGATGGCTGGTGCTACAGGTATGGGTAAATCTGTGGGAATCAATGCGATACTCACTTCCCTGCTGTACAAAAAACATCCAAGCGAACTGAAATTCGTAATGATTGATCCGAAAAAAGTGGAACTTACGCTTTATTCAAAAATCGAGCGGCACTATCTTGCGAAACTTCCTGATGCTGAAGATGCGATAATCACTGATAATCAGAAAGTTATAAACACGCTGAATTCACTTTGTGTGGAAATGGACCAGCGCTACGAACTGCTGAAAAACGCCTTCTGCCGAAACCTGAAGGAATATAACCGAAAATTCACCGAGCGCAAACTCAATCCGGAAAACGGCCACCGCTACTTGCCTTACATCGTTTTGGTGGTGGATGAATTTGCCGATTTGATAATGACGGCGGGCAAAGAAGTAGAGCACCCGATTGCTCGTTTGGCACAATTGGCAAGGGCTGTGGGAATTCACTTAATCGTGGCAACGCAGCGGCCTTCGGTAAATGTGATTACCGGGATGATCAAGGCTAACTTCCCTGCCAGAGCGGCTTTCCGCGTAATTTCCAGCGTGGATTCCAGAACGATTATCGATTCACCAGGTGCAGACCAGCTCATCGGAAAAGGCGATATGCTGTATTTCAACGGCAACGAAATTACGAGGCTGCAGTGCGCTTTCGTGGATACGCCTGAAGTGGAACGCATCGTGGATTTCATCGGTGCGCAGAAAGGCTATCCTTCGGCGTTCATTCTTCCAGAAGTTCCAGGAGAAGAAACTACGGCAGGAAGTTTTGACCCGAACGAAAGGGATGCGCTTTTCGAGGAAGCAGCGCGAATTATCGTGGGTACGCAGCAAGGTTCCACATCTATGCTGCAGCGCCAGCTGAAATTGGGATACAACCGTGCTGGCCGAATCATTGATCAGCTTGAAGCCAGCGGAATTGTAGGAAGTTTCAACGGCGCAAAAGCCCGTGAAGTTTTAATCACGGACCTTAACGCGCTTGAAAACTATCTCGAAACTTTGAAGTAATTACTTCTTCTTCAGGCATTTATCCAAAAACTGCTCTTGTTCCCAAAGTGTGTGCAGGATGCTTTCCTTTGCCTGATAACCGTGGGATTCCTTCGGCAGAAGAACCATTCTGACCGGCGCACCCAAATTTTTCAGCGCCTGAAAATAGCGTTCCGTCTGCATCGTGAAAGTTCCCGAATTATTATCCGCATCGCCGTGAATTAGCAGCATAGGCTTCTTCATTTTCTCGGCGTTCATAAACGGCGACATCGTATTGTAAACCTGCGGAACATCCCAATAATTGCGCTGCTCACTCTGGAAACCGAACGGCGTAAGCGTTCTATTGTAGGCGCCGCTTCTTGCAATTCCGCAGGCATAGTCATCGGAGTGCGTAAGGAGGTTAGCCGTCATAAAAGCACCGTACGAATGCCCACCCACAGCCACGCGATTTCTGTCGATATAGCCTAATTTGTCCACCGCATCTATCGCCGCTCTTCCGTTGGCAATCAGCTGTGGAAGGAAGGTATCGTTCGGCTCAGCATTGCCTTCACCGATGATGGGGAAAGACGCATCATCCAGCACAGCGTAGCCCTTGGAAACCCAGTAGATAAAGGAACCGTAGGACGGGAATGTAAAATCGTTCGCGTTCTTGCGGCTTTGTCCCGCTGTATTTTTATCCTTAAATTCCGTAGGGTACGCCCAGATTAAGAGCGGCAGTTTTTCGCGCTTATTTTTTCTGTCGTAGTTTGCTGGCAGATAAAGCGTTCCCGAAAGCTCTACGCCATCGCTCCGCTTATATTTTATCACTTCCTTATGCACTTTGTTCAGGCTTTCGAAAGGATTGGCAAAATTGGTAACAGCCGCCACTTTTCCAGTTTTGATATTTTTCCTAAAAGTGTTCGGGTATTGCGTTGAAGATTGTTGCGAAACGAGGATATCACCCTTGTGAATATCCAGTATGTCAATAATTGACTCTTTCGCATTCTCCATTTTGGAAGTGTACAGCCGCTTTTTCTGCAAGCTTGCCACATCCACTTCATCGATGAAAGGTTCCTGCCCGTCTTTTTTATAGCCCTGCCCTATCAAATGCGCTTTGCCGTTTTTAATGTCAACAACACTTCTGCCAAAATGATTTTTGGTCTCGTTAAATCTTCCCGGATCGCTGTAAATGTCCTGATAATTGCGGTCTTGGATGATTCGTGAAGTACCGTTTTTCAGGTTTACCAAAAATGATTTCGTGTTCCTCGTATCGTACCAGCTTTCGGAAACCACGGCATACTCAGCATTCGACCAATCTACGCCGCTAAATCTCTGCTTGGTTTTGAAAAACGATTTCGGCGCATTGCTGAACGGTGCTTCCCACAGGAAAATTTCATCGCGAAATTCCGCAGGCTTATTCTGATCGCCGCCATCCAAAGCTTCCGCTAAAACTAAAGTGGCCGGCACATCATCACGCCAGGAAAAACTGCGCTTCCCGGTTCGTACAGAAGAAAAACCTTTCGGCATCGTTTCGTTCAGCGGCACTTCGTTCACCACCTTCACCAAGTTGCCCTTCGCATCGTACACCGTACTTGTCATCGGAAATCTTGAATAAGGCACGATGTAAGAAAACGGCCGCTGTAAAGTGGTGAGCATCAAGTAATTACCATCCGGAGAAAAACTTGTGCCGAGATACAAATCGGCATTTTTCAGCAGTGAAGAATTACCGTTCAAATCTACTTTATGAATTTCAGATTTTGCCAAATTTTCAAAATTCGCCTCATCCTGCGGATTTTTCAGCAGGTCTGCATAAGTTCTGTTCTGCGAAACTTTACCGTCCGAAACCGAAACTATCGGGCCTTTGGGCAATTCTTTGTCCTGATTAATCAATGGCGCACGGCCAGCCGGAATTTTCTTCACGAGCAGGCTTTGAGAATCGCGGTACCAAATGAATGGCTGGCCGAAAACCGCACTCAGATTATCATCCGTTAATTTTTTCGCCCGCTTTGTTTTCAGATCTGCAATCCAAAGTTCCACGCCTTTTTCCGTGGTATTAGTAAAAGCCAGCTTAGAATCATCCGGTGAAAATGAGAGATAAGTGATTTTTGCATTCTGCGGCAAACCTTCCAGCTGCATTTCATTCCTATCCGATAACCTTTTGATTTTCAGATTGTTAATATAGGTCATCGTGCTTGAAATATTCGTCACTTGATTTACTCTGATGCCTGCCAGCTTCACTTCTTCTCCGCTCAAATCTGCCATGCTTTTGTAAGTATCGCGGTAAGAAAGCACCATCCATTCCCGTTTGCTGTCCATCATTACGGAAGGTGGTCTCTGATAATCAGCAAGTTGCAGAATGGGTTCAGAGGGTTTTTGGTAGGTAATGTTTTCCTGCGCAATAGCGTTCGCAGCGAACGCCAGAAACAGCGCCGCGATTTTTATTTTTCTCATATTGTAAATTTTTGGCTTTACCAGCCGGATTTTTTTCTGCCTGAAATAAGCTGATCTATGGAAAATCTTCCGGGCCCAAGACACAGCAACACGGCGTAAATTGCGAGATAAAGCAGGGCTTTTTCCTTGATGTCAAACGAATCGGCGCTGTGAATGGCGAACGCTGCCACAGCCATTGTGAAAAGCAGGATGAAGGCAGAAGGCCGCGAAAACAGGCCTAAAATCAGGAAAAGTGAGCAGCCTACTTCCGCAAGAATGGCGAGAATCATGCTAACCTGAATGCTCAAACCGAAAATTGAAGGGAAATTGGCTGTATTTCCTGCCATCAGTTGCTCGAGTTTTGGCAAACCGTGCGTCATCATTGCAACGCCGATGAACAGGCGCAGCAATAGCAGCACCATATCAACAGCCGTGGCATTACGGTTCGTGGAAAATAAAAAGTTCATACCCACAGATTTTCATCCAAAAATAATGAAATTTACAAAGTGAGTGAAAGTTTGAAACAACTGTAATGGAACTTTTTCACAGCCCTAAAATTTCTTTTTTCGTTTTGCAGCGCTCGATGGCAGCCTTAGCTTTTTCGATTTCGGCGTTGTTGTAAAGCGTTAATGCGTACTCTTTGTACTTCGCAATCGCATTGTCAAAATCCTGAGTTTCTTCATAAAAATACGCCCACTCTCTCGCCAAACTGCTGCGGTTCACACCCGGTATATTTTCAGCGCGTTGCAGCAAATCGCGCAATTCCTGAGTGCGCTTTTGTCCGCTAAGCAAAATTGCGTAATTGATGTAGCCCGCACCATAGTCCGGCGCCGTTTCAATCGCAATTTTGTAATGCATTTCCGCTTTTTGCGGATTATTTTCCTTTCGCTCGAAAATCCAGCCCAGGTGATTATGCGCCTTGCCAAAATTCGGGTCTTCCGCCAAAATATTTATCAGCACAGACTTCGCTTCCTCAATCAAATCCTGCGCAATCAGCTGATCTGCCCTAAGAAATTCGGATTCTAAAAACTCGTTCATATTTTGTGATTTGTGGTCAGCCTAACTTTTTACTTTCGCCTTTTTACTTCTTTTATCTGTACCCAAAGTTCTTCAGATCGCGCTCGTTCTTGCGCCAGTCTTTTTTCACTTTTACAAAAAGATTCAGGTGAATTTTTTTGGCGAAAAATTTTTCCAAATCTTCACGCGCTTCCGTTCCCACTTTTTTTATGGCTTCGCCTTTATGCCCGATTAAAATTCCCTTCTGAGATTCCCGCTCTACATAAATGATTGATTCTATGACAATTACATTCTCCTGCTCTTTGAATTGTTCCGTCACCACTTCCACAGAATACGGAATTTCTTTCTCGTAATTCAGCAAGATTTTTTCCCGGATTGTTTCATTTACGAAAAATCTTTCCGGCTTGTCTGTAAATTGATCTTTGTCGTAATACGGCGGATTTTCCGGCATTAAGGAAATAAGTTTCGGCAAAATAACATCCGTGTTGAAACCTTCCGTGGCAGAAATCGGCAGGATTTCAGCTTTCGGGATTTGTGCGTGCCAGAATTCCATCGCCTTTTCCAGATTTTCCTGATTGGAAAGGTCGATTTTGTTGATTAAAATCAAGACCGGCACAGGAATTTTGTTGAGTTTTTCGATGAGAAACTGCGAGGGTTCCGCTTTGTCCGAAATATCTACGATGAAAAGGAAAACATCGGCATCCTGCAGAGAATCCTTCACGAAATCCATCATCCTTTCCTGCAGCTCATATTTCGGGTTCAGAACGCCAGGCGTATCCGAAAACACAATCTGCACATCATCTTCGTTGTAGATTCCGAAAATTCTGTGCCTGGTTGTCTGCGCTTTCTGCGTTACAATGGCCAGCTTTTCGCCCATCAGTCTGTTCAGCAGCGTCGATTTTCCGGCATTCGGTTTCCCTACGATGTTTACAAATCCAGCTTTATGCATCGGCATTTTTTCAGTTCTGCAAAGATATTACAAACTTTCCACAGGCTTTTTCACCACGGGCAAAATTTCATTTTTCATAAGCCCGAACCTTCGGATGTCTTCATCAGAAAATTTTTGTGAATAATAAACGGCATCCGCTTCAAAGCCTGCATTCCTCAGCCTTTCGAAATAATCCGCACCGTACCACCGCACATGATCGTACTGCCCGAAATGCTTCTGCCGCTCTTTCGGCTCGGTGATTGTGAAATCTTCGTAAGTTTTTTCCAGTGAATTTTTCATCGGCACCTGAAAAATTCCCCAGCCATCGGGCTTCATCACGCGGAAAAGTTCCTGCATAGCCTTCGCATCATCTTCAATATGTTCCAGCACATGGTTGCAGAAAATCACATCAAATGTGTTGTTTTCGAAGGGTAGATTTAGTATATCTGCCTTCACATCCACAATTGGTGAGTAAAGGTCTGCCGAGATGTAATCCAGGTTTTTCATTCTCCTGAACCGCCGCAGAAATTCCTGCTCCGGTGCGATGTGCAGCACTTTGTAATTTTGGGTAAAAAAATCTGTCTCATTCTGCAGATACAGCCACATTTGTCGATGCCTTTCCAGCGACAAAGTTCCGGGCGAAAGCGCATTTTGGCGCTGCTTACCGTAGCCATAAGGAAGAAACTTGCGGTAACTTCTGCCGTCAATAGGGTCAAAAAATTTATCGCCTTTGAAAAACTGATAAACCAAAGGCCTCAGCCACACACTGATCCGTATGAGCCACGGTCTCGGAATTTTGTTTAGCAGAAATTTGGTGAAATTCATTCTGCAAAAATCGGAAATTGCAGGGATTTTGTTTAAATAAAAAGCGCGAAGCGCTGAAATATTTGTAGAATGGACAAGCCCTGAAAGAAAAAGGTGCGAAGCACTGGTATAGTTTAAAATGTCGCGCTTTCAGCGCTCACTAAAAATTCCGCACAATTTCTACATATATTTCGAGCCTTCGGCTCTGCGTCAAACTAACTCATTAAACAAAAACCTCTCATCGAATTCCACTTGAAATTTTTCTAAAAATTCCACATACTCTGCACGAAATGATTTTTTCTTGTGGTGCGCTTCCTGATTTTGAATGTAATGAACAACTTGATTCAATTGCGAACGGCTGTAAGAGAATACGCCATACCCTCTCTGCCATTCAAATCTTACCGGCAAAAACCTCTTCTCATTGATGAATTTTGACGAATTTGATTTGATTTTATTCACTAAATCTGCAACCGATTGATTAGGTTTCATCCCAACTAAAATATGTATATGATCAGGCATTCCACCTACAGAAATCAGTTTGTGACCGTTGTTCTGAACAATTCCAGCAATATACCTGTAAACTTCATCCTGAAAAGTTTTCAACAATAAACCGTCACGGAATTTTACCGCAAAAATAAAATGCAGATAAACCTGAGAAAATGTCCCTACAGAATTGGAAGTTTCCATCAAAACTCCATCGTGTACGGCGCCTCTTCATCGCTTTCAATGCCGAGCGCTTCGTGCACATATTTGAAGGTGGAAAGCAAAACCGGCCTGCCCTGAATGATGCACACATTGTGCTCAAAATGCGCCGAAGGACTGTTGTCCGCAGAAGTCACCGTCCAGCCGTCCTTATGCCATTTCACGCGGTGTGTGCCAAGGTTTATCATCGGCTCTATCGCCAGCGCAACGCCATCTTTCAGCACCTTTCCGCTGCCCCTCCTGCCATAGTTCGGAACCTGCGGATCTTCGTGCATCTTCTTTCCGAGACCGTGGCCTACCAGTTCCCGCACAACGCCGTAACCGTGCGCTTCGCAGTAAGTCTGGATGGCGTGGGAAATATCCCCCACCCTTTTTCCGCGCACACATTGCTCAATGCCTTTGTACAGGGATTCTTTCGTGATTTTCAGCAGCTGCTTTACTTCCGGTTTTACTTCGCCTACTTCAAAGGAATAAGCGTGGTCGCCATAATAGCCGTTCATCAGAACGCCGCAATCTACCGAAAGTATATCGCCTTCTTCCAGCGGTTTATCATTCGGGATGCCGTGCACCACTTCTGCATTTGGCGAGATGCAAAGGTTTTTCGGGAAGCCGTATAGCCCGAGAAATCCCGGGACACCGCCATTATCGTAAATAAATTCCGCACCTATTTTATCGAGATGATTGGTGGTAACGCCAGGCTTTATTTCCTTGGCAATCACCCCTAAAGTTTTGGAAACCAGCTGTGCAGATTCCCGCATTAATCGAAGTTCGTCGAGGGTTTTTAATATAATCATTCGGCTGTAATATAAAAATTTCAGACTCGATTTCCGAGCCTGAACTGAAAGATTTTAGAGACAAATTTACCAGAAAAGTCCGCGCTTTTTTTCCTTTTTCATTTTGGAATAAGGCAGCACTTCGCGGCCTTCCACACGAAATTCGATGCGTTCATTAATGATGTTGTAAACTTCGCCCCAGCCAGGAAAACCGCCCAGGTTTCTGTCGTCTATGAAAAGGTCTGCATCAATTTTTCGGCTCTGGCAGCTGTGGTCGAAAACCTCACCTTCAAAACTTGAATTCACGGCGTAGAATTCCACACCGTTTTTACGGCAGAATTCCACGGCTTCCTCCAAAGTTTTGCCTTCACGGAAAGTCCAGAGAATAAGCCTATAGCCTTCGCTCTGCAGCTTTTTCAGGGTTTCGAAAGCGAAGGTTTTCACCTTGCCAATTCCTGGATAGGCATCTTCCACAATCGTTCCGTCAAAATCAATCGCCAGCTTTTTATTGCTTCTCATTTCTGAAAATTATCTGCAAAGATAAGCAAACGGTTAAAATTCAAGGTTTAAGGTTTAAAGTTTAAACAACTTAAACAAATCAAACAACCTGAGCAATCTGAACAGTATTGAACCTTAAACCTTGAACTATTTAAACTCAACTTATCAGCACATCGCCCGTCATTATTTCCGGAATTTCGATGCCCATAGCAGTAAGGATGGTTGGCGCCATATCGCCCAGTTTTCCGTCCTGCACTTTCCAGGTGCGGTCTTTATCCATCACAATCAGCGGCACCAGGTTTGTGGAGTGCTGCGTATTGGGCGTGCCATCGGGATTTATCATCACATCAGAATTGCCGTGGTCTGCCAGGATGAACACCGCATAGCCGTGATTGTAGGCAGCCGTTGCCACTTTTTCGATGCAGCTATCCACGGTTTCCGCCGCTTTTACCGCCGCTTCAAAAACGCCGGTATGCCCTACCATATCGGTATTTGCAAAATTCAGGCAGATGAAATCCGCGGTTTCATTTTCAATTTCCGGAATAATTTTTTCGGTGATATCGTATGCCGACATTTCCGGTTTGAAATCGTAGGTTGGCACATCTTTAGGGCTTGGGCAAAGGATTCTTTTCTCGCCTGTAAACTCATTTTCTCTTCCGCCGGAAAAGAAGAAAGTAACATGTGGATACTTCTCCGTCTCAGCCACACGGATTTGCGTTCTGCCAGCACCTTCCAGCACTTCGCCCAGAGTTTCTGGCAGAATTTCATCATCGAAAACCACCTGAACATCGTGGAAATCCTTGTCATAATTGGTTAGCGTCACATAATGAAGCTGCAATGTATGCATACCAAATTCAGGAAAATCCCGCTGTGTAAGGGCTTCCGTAATTTCTCTGCCACGGTCTGTGCGGAAATTAAAGCAAATCACCACATCGCCGTTTTCAATTTTTGCAACCGGCAGATTATTTTCCGTTAAAACTATCGGTTTTATGAATTCATCCGTAACTTCCTGATTGTAAGAGTTTTGCATAGCCTGCAAAGCATTATCTGAAAATTCGCCCACCGCATTTACCATGGCATCGTACGCCAGCTTCACGCGCTCCCACCTTCTGTCCCGGTCCATCGCATAATACCTTCCCACAATGCTCGCAATTTTCCCTGTGGTTGCCGCACAGTGATTTTGCAAATCTTCGATGAAAGCCTTTCCAGAAAGCGGATCGCAATCTCTGCCGTCCGTAAAGGCGTGCACGAAAACATTGTCTTTCAGACCAAATTCTGCGGCGGCGGAAAGCAAACCTTTCAAATGATTGATGTGGGAATGCACACCGCCATCAGAAACCAAGCCGATGAAATGCAGCTTTGCGCCGCCATTTTTAGCCCGCTCAAAAGCGTTGCGGATTACCGGCTCATTGCCCAGCGTTCCATCCTGAACGGCCATATTCAGCTTGACAAGATTTTGGTAAACTACCCTGCCTGCACCAAGGTTCATATGCCCAACCTCGGAATTTCCCATCTGTCCTTCCGGCAAGCCTACGGCTATTCCGCTTGCCTGCAGTTTGGAGTTCGGGAATTTTTCCAGGCAGGAATCGATGAAGGGTGTTTTGGCCTGAGCGATTGCAGAAACTTCCGGAACCGTGCCAAGGCCCCAGCCATCCAGAATGGCCAGCAGTGCTTTTTTTGACATAAGATTAGTTTTCTACAAATTTACGCCGTTCTGCGGAAATTTTCAAAAATTCGGCAATAAAATGAAAGTTGCTAAATTTACATTTTTAACCGAAAATGGATTTACGGGACCAACTGAAGAACCTTTTCCCTGACCACATTGAGCAGGATTTTGAAATGCCCGAAGAAAAATTTGCGCAGAAGGAGCCGCTGGTTTGCCGCTACGAAAAAAAGGGCAGGAACGGAAAACCGGTGACCATCATCGAAGGATTTGAAGGGCCGGATGATGAACTGAAGAAAATTTCGAAAAGCATTAAAACCAAGCTGGGAATCGGCGGCTCTGAAAAGGATGGCAGCATCATCATCCAGGGTGATAACCGCGATAAAATTATGGCGATTCTCCAGGAAATGGGCTATAAAACGAAAAGAGTAGGCGGATGAACATATTTAGGCTCGAAATTTGTATTCAAAATAATATAAAACCAATTAAATAAATTATTATGGACAACACGAATCTTAACAATGAATTGGAAAGGGGAGTAAACAACGCAGAGAATGCAGTGAGAAATACTGCAAATGATGTAAAATGGACCGCTGAGGAGTACTCTGAAAGAGCTAAAGATTATATCCGCGAAAAAAGAGCCAGAAACGAGGAACCGAATCAGGAAGATTGGTTTGAGCGTGCGAAGAAAGCAATAGGCGATGCGTGGGAGGATACTAAGGATGCGGTTTCCGACGCTTGGGAAAAAACCAAAGACTGGGCAGAAGATGCAAAAGCTGATACGAAAAAAGCGGCTATAGATGCGGAGGCTGAGATCAACAAAGCTACGAACTAATATTTTAATATTGAAAGCCAGGTAAGCCTGGCTTTTTTTAACATATTTTTAGAATTGCAGAATAGATTTTTGGCATAGAATTTTCTATCAGAAAACTACAATTAACTTAAATTTAAAAATTATGGGCAACAAAAGAAATGGACTTCTCGCGCTAATTGGTATGGGTGCATTGGCTTACTATCAGTACAAAAAATCTTCCCCAGAGAAGAAGAAACAAGTCACCGATACCCTAAATACGGCAAAAGATAATATAACCAAGCTAGGTACGGATATCAAAGGCAAGGCTGAAGGTATGCTGGGCTAAGCCGTACTCATTAACAGTTTTTAATCCCGAAAATTTCGGGATTTTTTATTTGCCTTTTCTTCGTGATTTTGCTTTCCGCTGGGCACGGTTGGATCCGTTATATTTTGGCATCCTTTTCGATGGCCCACCTAAATTCACCTTCAGGTTTTTTGCCTTTTTTTCGTGGAAGGCACCGCTGTTTTCCTGAAGCTCCACACGGTTCGGAATTTTCATCCGTACCTCATCCTTCTCGCTTTCGATTTTTTTCGGGTCAATTTTCACCCCAGCAGGAAATGCCGATTTCTCAATTTCCCTGTTCATCAGCATTTCAATTTCCAGCAGCGGTAGCTCTTCTTTCTTGGTGAAGAAGGTCAGCGCCCTGCCATCCTTATCGGCACGGCCCGTTCTTCCGATACGATGGATGTACTGCTCAGGGATTTCCGGCACTTCAAAATTTATGACATCAGAGATTTCCGAAATATCCAATCCTCGGGCCATCACATCCGTCGTGATTAAAACCCTAACCTCCTGATTCTGAAACTTTTGCAATGCACGAAGCCTGTAGTTCTGAGATTTATTGGAATGAATTACATCGAACTGCCCTGGCTGCCATTCATTCATTTTTGTAAAAAGCAGATCGGCGTGCTTCTTATTATTCGCAAAAATTAGCACCTTTTTCATCTCAGGATTTTCATCCAGAAGAAATTTCAGCAGATTAATCTTCGTGTTAAAATTTTCAGCAGGAATTGCCTTTTGCTCAATTTTTTCCAGCGGGGTTCCGGATTTAGCCAGGGAAATTTCAACCGGCGATGCGAAATACTCGCCCAGCATTTCATCCACAGCTTCCGTCATCGTCGCTGAAAACAGGATGTTTTGCCGCCGCGTTTTCAGCATCTCAAAAATATGCGTAAGCTGCGGCCTGAAGCCAAGGTTCAGCATTTCGTCAAATTCATCGATGATGAGTTTCTGCACTTCCTTCAGCGAAACGGCATTGTCAATCGCTAAATCCATCACCCTGCCCGGTGTTCCGATCAAAATATCGCAGCCTTCGTCGAAAAGTAATTTTTGCGTGTTGATATTTTTCCCGCCGTAAACAGCTGTAATCCTGGCAGTTAGGTTCACCGCCAAAGATTTCAGCACATCTTCAATCTGCACCGCCAATTCACGGGTTGGCGCAAGAATTAAAACCGTAGGATTTCCGCTTTTGCTGAATTTCCACTGCTTTAAAATCGGCAGAAGATACGCCAAAGTTTTACCGGTACCCGTTTGCGCAATGCCCATCACATCCCTTCCGGAAAGGATGGGCTTGAAACTTTTCTGCTGAATTGGCGTAGGCTCGAAAAGTTCCAAATCAGCGAGGGCATCCAGGATTTTAACCGGCAAATCAAAATCAGCGAAAGTCACAAAATGGATTTTATCGAAAATTAATTTTTACCTAATTTTACCCGAAGATTTTTTAGCATATCTTTCGTCATTGAAGAAATATCGTAATCATACGACAAGTTCCAGTCTTTCTTCGCAATGGAATCATCAATGGATGCAGGCCAGGATTCCGCAATCTGCTGACGGAAATCCGGCTCGTAACTAATCTGAAAATCAGGGATTTCCCTTCGAATTTCTTCTGCAAGTTGTTTCGGCGTAAAAGATAGGCCGCCCAAGTTGTAGGAAGTGCGCACGCTCAGGCTTTCCTTCGGTGCTTGCATCAGCTTCACGGTGGCATTTATTGCGTCGTCCATATACAGCATCGGCATTGCGGTATCTTCTGCGATGAAGCTTGTGTAGCGGCCGTTTTTTACGGCTTCGTAAAAAATTTCCACGGCATAATCTGTAGTTCCGCCGCCTGCTGGCGTTTTCCACGAAATTAGGCCAGGATAACGGATGGAACGTACATCCACACCGAATTTCTCAAAATAATATTCGCACCATTTTTCGCCAGCAAGCTTAGAAATTCCGTAAACTGTGGACGGATTTAAAATCACATCCTGCCCTACATTTTCCTTCGGCAAACCTTTGCCAAAAACTGCGATGGACGATGGCCAGAAGATTTTCTGCAAATGCCCATCCTTAGCCATTTCGCAAAGATGAAGCAGGGGCTCCAAATTCAACTTCCACGCAAAAAGGGGCCGCATTTCCGATGTGCCAGAAAGCAGCGATGCCAAATGATAAACCGTGGTAATTGCATTATTTTTAATAAATTGCTCTAAAAATTGAAAATCCGTTACATCCAGTTTTTGATAAAATCCAGCGGAAGAAATGTTTTCTGCGGGCTCTGCCAAATCTGAAGCAATCACATTCTCCCGGCCGTAAATCTCGACGAGTTTTTCCGTGAGTTCCGTTCCAATTTGTCCTAATGCACCTGTGATGAGAATTTTTTCTTCTGACATTTACTTCCTGAAATAATGAATTTTTAACAAAAATAAGCAAAATGGAAATTATTTCTTTAACGCTTCGTCATCTATAAACTTACCGCTGGCAGCTTTAAAGCCAAAAAAAGCGATAAGGCCAATGGTGAAAAGGAGGAAAAGATAAGAATAGAGCCAGCTCTGCCCGTTGCGGAATGCTGCAAAAAGCGGCGGCCCGGCAGAGGCTACCAGGTACCCCAGCGATTGTGCCATCCCGGACATACGGATGGTAGCCGCCATACTGCGGCTCTTCAGCGAAAACAATAGAATGGCGAGGCTGAAGGATGTGCCAGTGCTTAGCCCGATGAACGCAGCCGCCAGAAAGATAAAGCGCCCCTGAAATAGCAGCAGCAATAAGACGCCCGCAGCCATAAAAATACTTACGAAGAATATCATCGGTTTAAGATTCCTTGCTTTCCCCGCCAGGATCGGTGCATAAAAAGTGAAGGGCAAAGAAATCACCTGCATAACCGCTACAAGATAACCCGAATGTTCCGGAGGTATACCGTAGCCTATGGAAATCTTCGGGAAGTAGGCAACCGCGCAGTAGTAAACCAAAGACTGCAAACCCATAAACACGCTGATGTACCACGCGGTGGGGGATTGGTAAACATTAATTTTTTGAGAAATGAAGCCTGGCTTTCCCGAATCTGCCGTTTTTTTATTGACTATAAAGTCGGTGATGACAACGGCTGCGGCAAAAACAGAAATCACCGCCCAAAAACCTAGCGCGCCACGCCAGCCGTAGCCCGTCTTCTCCCCTATCGCCCTACTGAAGCCCGCCCCGGCAGCTGCGAATATTGCCATAGAGACAGAGAATACTCCCGTGAGTAGCCCTACTTTATTCTGAAAATTATTCCGGATATAGGGCGGCAGCAGTACATTGCCCACGCATATGCCGAACCCCACCAGCACGGACCCCGCAAAAAGAGCGGCTGTGGTCCCCTGCACCCTTAGCAGCAGACCGAAAATCATCAGCAATACGGAGAAAAGAAGCATCAGCCGTAGCGCGCTACCTGCAGAAACCCGGCTCACAGGGATGGAAAATGCCGCAAACATCAGCAGCGGGATGGAGGTAAGCAAGCTCCCCTGAAAAGCGGAAAGCCCTAGCGAGGTACTGATATCGTCCAACACCGGACCTACGCAGGTAATGGGCGCGCGAAGGTTTGCCGAGATGAGTATCACCACGAGTAAACTTACAAACGGGAGTATCTTTTTCTCTTTCGACATTTAATATAAATGATTGCAAATTTAAGCCTTATCAAGGTATTTAGCCGCGGTTGAATAGGTTTTATTATTTTTACCAAAAGAATTTTATGAAAAGGCTATATTTCGCCGCCGTCCTCGCGGCAGTTTCTATAAAGGCACAGTTTACAGATTATTCCTTCCAGAAGGAAATTCGCGTTCAGAACAAAGGCGTGGTAGTTTCTGCGCATCCTTTGGCAAGCGAAGCCGGTGCAAAAATTTTGGCAATGGGTGGAAACGCTTTTGATGCGGCGGTTGCCACGCAATATGCTTTGGCGGTGGTTTACCCTCAGGCTGGAAATATCGGTGGCGGCGGTTTTTTAGTCGGCGTGAAAAACAACGGTGAAAAATTCGCCCTCGATTTCCGGGAAACAGCGCCGGCCAAAGCATCTCGCGATATGTACCTCGACAGAAAGGGAAATGCCAACACGGAAAAGTCTCAGAACGGACATCTGGCTGTGGGGGTTCCAGGTTCTGTGGCTGGTTTTTTCGCTACGATGAAGCACTGCAAACTTCCGATGGAAACGCTGATTCAGCCGGCGATTGATTTGGCAGAACAGGGATTTGCCATCACAAAACAGGAGGCAGGATTGCTGAACGCGCTGAAACCGGAATTTCAAAAATATAACAAGGAAAAGCCGATGGCCTTCCTGAAGGAAGAAGATTGGAAGGCTGGCGATTTATTAATTCAGAAAGAATTGGCGGAAACACTGAAGAGAATCCAGCGCGACGGTGAGAAAGGCTTCTATGAGGGTGAAACCGCCAAGCTCATCGCTCTGGAGATGCAGCGCGGCAAAGGCATCCTCACGATGAAAGATTTGCGGAATTACATAGTGGAAGAGCGTAAACCTTTGGAATTCAATTATAAAGGTCATCAGATAGTATCGATGCCGCTCCCATCCAGTGGGGGGCCGCTGCTGGCGCAGATGCTCGGTATGGCTTCGTTTGAAAATTTAGAAAATTATCAGGCTAATTCCCCCGAGGCGGTTCAGATTATGGTGGAGGCGGAGCGGCGTGCCTATGCCGACCGCGCGGAATATATGGGGGACCCGAAATTCATCACTGATAAAACGGAATACCTGATTTCGGAAGAATACCTGAGAAACCGTTGGAAAAGTTTTGATGCCAGCCACGCGACGGCCAGCGCCACCGTGGGAAAAATCATTCAGCCGGTAAAGGAATCCAAAGAAACTACGCATATTTCCATTCTTGATAAGGAAGGTAATGCGGCATCCATCACCACCACGCTAAACGGGCTCTATGGGAGTAAAGTAGTGGTGCGCGGGGCAGGATTTTTCTTGAACAATGAGATGGATGATTTCTCGATAAAGCCGGGCGTGCCGAATATGTTCGGTGCGGTGGGCGGGGAGGCGAACAAAATAGCGCCAGGGAAACGGATGCTCTCTTCGATGGCGCCTACCGTAATCCTGAAAAATGAAAAACCGTATATGGTGGTAGGCACGCCAGGCGGAACCACGATACCGACCTCTGTTTTCCAAACGATTGTGAATGTGATTGATTTTAAACTGTCTCCAAATCAGGCGGTGAATCAGCCTAAATTTCACCATCAGTGGCTTCCGGAAGAGGTCTCCGTGGAAAAGAATTTCCCCAAGATCGTTGCCGATTCACTGAAAGCAAAAGGCTACATATTTCAGACAAGGGAAAATATTGGAAGAGTGGAGCTGATTGTGCTGGATGAAGGGGGCAACATTACTGCGGTAGCTGATGGGCGAGGCGACGACTCCGTGGCGGTGGAACCTTAATTTATTCTATTTCTAATTTTTTAGAATTTCGCCTTGAAAATTTGAACTGAGACATTTAATCCGTAACTTTATACTCGTAAAAAATTGAACGATATGAAAGGATTTCACGGAAACATCGAGCAGCAAACGCTTGATAATGAGAATTTTAGAAAAGTAATCTACACTGCGAAGCATTCTCAGCTTGTGCTGATGACGCTGAAAAAGGGCGAGGAAATCGGGATGGAAACGCACCCTGAGAATGACCAGTTTTTCCGCTTTGAAGCTGGTACTGGTAAATGCATTATCGACGGTAATGAGTACGAGGTGAAGGACGGCTCGGCGATTATCATTCCTGCTGGTTCTCAGCACAATGTGATTAACACCGGCGATGATGAGCTGAAAATGTACACGATTTATTCGCCGCCACACCATAAGGATAAGGTGGTGCACACTACGAAGGCCGATGCAGAGCGCGACGAAGACGACGATTTCGAAGGCGATACCACTGAATAAAAATAGAATGCCGCATAGTTGCGGCATTTTTTTAATCAATCCCAAGACGCCGTTTAAACTGCGGTCTCAGTTTATCAGAAATCTCTGAAAATGGTACTGAAATTTCTATGATTCCTGAAGAATATGGCGCGATCTCATACTGATTATAAACGAAAATGATCCTATCTTTGTCAAAATAAAAATTCTCACTTGGTTTCAAATCCTCTGGATCAAAAAGCTCCGATGCTCTGCCATCCAGCATTTTAAGAAGAATTTTATTCCAGTTTTCATCGTTTTCGTCCACAGCATCGTGCAGCTTCAGAATGGAATTTTTCTGTGAATCTATAACTTTATATTCTATAAATGACATCCCGTGGGCACCTCCTTCATAAGTATAAGATTTCTGCCTGATAATCAAGTAGTTATTAATTTCGTTCACTAAATCCATTTCTTTGATGCTAGAGAATGTTTGCCCGGCAGGACTTTCATAATTTTCCATTTCCTGCACGAATCTACGCTGCATTCCCGCCAGCTTTTTCTCAAGCTCTTCCTTGGTATATCCTTCCGAAGTCCCGTATATTTCTTCCAAAACACTTTCATCTAAATCTTTGAAAACCAAAAGCTTATGATTGAATTCCGTTTTGATGTCGCCAACATTTTCATTTTTCTGAAAACGCACGGAGTCGTAAATAATATCGGCAACATTTTTAGTGAGATTTTCATTATGAATCTTTGAGCTGCCTTTATTTTCACAAGAAATTAGCATTACCAAAATAGCGCTCCACAAATACATTTTTTTCATTCTGTTGCAATTTTTTTTTCTTAAAACAAAAAACCGTCCATTTCAGGACGGTCAAATTATTTTTTCAAAAAAATTTTAGAATGAACTTCCGGTTTCATCCGGAACAGCGGCAGGATTGTAAACCGGGTTTCCGAAGGCCAGCATCGGCAAAAAGATGAAAGGCAGCAAAATAATGCCGATAGCGTAGGCCGAAGATTTGCCGAAAGCCTGAGACAAGCGCATATACAGGATTACTGTGATTACAATATTCACAAGCGGTATCAGCGTTAGCAAAATCCACCACAATGGTTTTTTCGCAATTTTAATAAGCGGGATGAACATTAGAATCGGGATAAATGCAAACCAGGCATTTTCTTCGCCAGCCTGCTTGTACAGCTTGTACAGCGAGTAAGCGCACAGCAGATAGCTCAGAATTCCGAAAAGCATACCGCCAACGCCAAACATTGCGCCCGGACCATCCCCATAGTAATTGGGCGATGAGTACTGAAGTAGTGTCAACATAATTTTGTGATTTAATTGGTAGTGCTCAAAATTAAAAAAAGCCGCCAATTGAGAACGGCAGCTTTTGTTAAATTATCGTTAAATCCTTACGCGTCAATGTTGGCATACACCGCATTGCGCTCGATGAATTCCCGTCTTGGCGGCACCTCATCGCCCATCAGCATTGAGAAGATATTGTCTGCTTCTGCCAGGCTTTCAATAGTCACCTGTTTTAGAATTCTGTTCTCCGGATTCAGCGTAGTTTCCCAAAGCTGCTCAGGGTTCATCTCACCAAGACCCTTGTATCGCTGCACTTCCACGCCTTTCCCATCATCAGCCATTTCCAAGGTTTTTTCCTCGCGCTCTTTTTCGTTGTAGGCATATACTTTTCTGTTGCCCTTCTTCAGAAGGTAAAGCGGCGGCTGAGCGATGTAAACATAGCCCTGCTCGATGAGCTCCTTCATATAGCGGAAGAAAAAGGTAAGAATCAGGGTGGAAATATGCGAGCCATCAATATCAGCATCCGTCATAATTACGATTTTATGATAGCGCAACTTGCTCAGGTTCAATGCTTTAGAATCTTCTTCGGTTCCAACGGATACACCCAGCGCTGTGTAGATATTTTTTATCTCGTCGTTTTCGTAAACCTTATGTAACATAGATTTTTCCACATTCAGAATTTTTCCGCGAAGTGGAAGTATTGCCTGAAAATGCCGGTCTCTGCCCTGCTTTGCAGTTCCACCTGCAGAATCACCTTCCACAAGGAATATTTCCGAAATTTCAGGATCTTTGGAAGAGCAGTCCGAAAGTTTGCCCGGCAAACCTGCACCACCCATCGGCGATTTTCTCTGCACCAGCTCCCTTGCTTTTTTCGCGGCCTGTCTTGCTTTGGCTGCCAGCACCACTTTCTGCACGATCTGGTTGGCTTCGCCAGGATTTTCTTCCAGGAAGTTGCTCAGCATTTCGCCCACGATTTTATCCACAGCGCCGGAAACTTCCGAGTTGCCCAGCTTCGTTTTCGTTTGGCCTTCAAACTGCGGCTCCATCACCTTCACGGAAATCACCGCCGTTAATCCTTCGCGGAAATCATCACCCGTAATCTCAACTTTTTCTTTCTGCGGGATGCCCTTTTCATCGGCATACCTTTTCAGCGTTCTCGTCAAAGCCCTGCGGAAGCCTGCCAGATGCGTTCCGCCTTCGTGCGTATTGATGTTGTTTACATAAGAGTGCAGGTTCTCGTTAAAAGAAGTGTTGTAGCGCATTGCCACTTCCACAGGGATGTTATCGCGCTCGCCTTCCATAAAGATGACATTCTGCATAATGCTTTCGCGGTTCCCGTCGATGTATTCCACGAATTCCTTCAGGCCGCCTTCCGAATAGAATTCATCGTGGCGGAAGCTGCCGTCCTCATTTTTCGTGCGCTCATCCGTCAGCAAGATTTTGATGCCCTTGTTCAGGTACGAAAGTTCGCGGAGCCTGTTTGCCAAGGTATCATAGTTGTATTCCAGCTCGGTGAAGATTTTTTCATCCGGCTGAAAAAACTGCATTGTGCCGCGCTTTTCGCTATGCCCAATTTCCTTTACATCGGTTTTAGCCTTGCCTTCGGAATAGCTTTGCTGGTAAATTTTCCCGTCTCGGTAAACGGTGGTAACCATCTCGGTAGAAAGCGCATTCACGCAGGAAACGCCCACACCGTGCAAGCCGCCGGAAACCTTGTAAGAATCTTTGTCGAATTTTCCGCCGGCACCAATCTTCGTCATCACCACTTCCAGCGCAGATTTCTGCTCTTTCTCGTGATAATCCACCGGAATTCCGCGGCCATTATCCGTCACCTCAATGCCGTTGCCTTCCTTTATCGTTACCGTAATTTCATCGCAGTAGCCAGCCAAGGCCTCGTCTATCGAGTTGTCCACCACTTCGTAAACCAGGTGGTGCAAACCGCGGGCACCCACATCACCAATGTACATCGAAGGGCGCATCCTCACATGCTCCATGCCTTCCAGCGATTGTATGCTGCTTGCCGTATATTTCTTTTCGCTCATATCAAATTTTTTGGGCGAATTTTGATTTTTTTCGCCAAAAAGATTAGCAAATATCGTAAAAATCTTTGGATTTTGAATGATGATTTCCGAAAAACCGAGTCATCGAAATTGAATAACTTTAGCCAAAATTTTAATTATGAAAAAACTTCTGAGCCTGCTGATAATTTTTGGATTGATGGCGTGCCAAAACGAGAAACCGAATGTAAATCAGACGGATAATGCCGACGAACTTCCGGCGCAGACTGATGCGGAAACAAGCAAGGTAGAAAAAATTGCGAAAGAGCAAATCCCGGCAGAGATAAAATTTGAAGGGGATCTAGTGGAAGCAAGAACCTGGCAATCTTCGGACGGTGAGCATTTCGTGATTTTTTCCTCCCGATATACGGAAGAAAGCGGCGATATTTTCGCTTATGAATTTTTGAAAAACGGCGATAAAGTGCAGCAATTGTGGAGCGTTCAGGATGAAGTTACGAATTGCTCATTGGCAAAAGCGCTGGAATTTCTGCCGGAATCTTTTCAGTTTTCCGATTTCGATAAAAACAACGAAACGGAAGTTTGGTTTGCCTACAAAAACGGTTGCCGTGGAGGTATGGATCCGGTGGATCTGAAAATCCTGATGTTTGAAAACGGCGTGAAATACGAGCTTTCCGGCAAAACGGCACTCAGCGAAGACGGGCGGAATGAAGGTTTCAAAATGAATGCTGCGCTGCAAAATGCGCCAGCACATTTTAAATCCTACTTCGAGCAGATGTGGCACGAATTTCAGGTGGAAAACCTGCAGGCTGATTAGCGCTGTTCAGTTCCTTCAGAGTTCATTTTCACCTGGTTTCTATTACATTTTTCCTGGCTCATCTGCAAATTGTTATTTTTGCCGAATGATTACGGCGGAGCAACTGAAGGATGCGAAATCGCGCATCGAAGATTTACATAAATTTTTGCAGATTGAGCGCAAGACGATTGAGATTGCCAACGATGACGAAAAAACGGCAGCGCCTGGTTTTTGGGACAATGCCAAGGAAGCGGAGGTTTTCCTGAAACAGCTGCGTTCCAAAAAGAAATGGGTGGAAGATTACAGCGAAATCCACACAATGTTTGAAGATTTGCAGGTCCTTGCGGAATTTGCAAAAGAAGATGAAGATTCTGCGGCAGAACTGGAAACCCAGTTTCCGGAACTCATCGAAAAAATCGAAAATCTGGAGTTCAAAAATATGCTCTCCAACGAAGGCGACGAGCTTTCGGCGGTGCTGCAGATCACTGCTGGTGCCGGCGGAACGGAAAGCTGCGACTGGGCAGGAATGCTGATGCGGATGTACACAATGTGGGCCGATAAACAGGGCTACAAAGTGCGCGAGCTGAACTTTCAGGAAGGCGATGTGGCAGGCGTGAAAACCGTAACGCTGGAAATCGAGGGTGAATATGCCTTCGGATACCTGAAAGGTGAAAACGGCGTGCACAGGCTGGTGCGCATTTCGCCCTTCGATTCAAATGCGAAGCGCCACACAAGTTTCGTTTCCGTTTATGTTTATCCTTTGGTGGACGACACGATTGAAATCACCATCAATCCAGCGGATATTTCCTTTGAAACAATGCGCTCTTCAGGAGCCGGTGGGCAGAATGTGAACAAGGTGGAAACTGCGGTAAGGCTACGCCACGCACCTACTGGCATCATCATCGAAAATTCGGAATCGCGTTCGCAGCTTCAGAACAAGGAAAAGGCATTGCAGCTTTTAAAATCGCGGCTTTACGAAATGGAGCTGGAAGAGCGGATGAAGGCGCGCAACGAAATAGAGGCGAATAAGATGAAAATAGAATGGGGCAGCCAAATCCGAAACTATGTGATGCACCCATACAAGTTGGTGAAAGATGTGCGGAGCGGCCACGAAACAAGCGATGTGGATGCGGTGATGAACGGGAACATTACGCCCTTCCTGAAAGCATTTCTAATGGCAGATGGAACTGCGGTAAGTGAGGACGACATCGATTTATAACCAAAAGAGGGGCGGGAAAAATTAAAAGTAGGAAATAATTTGATATTTTGGCTTTCATTTTTTAACTATTTACTTATTTTTGTCGGAATTTGAATTTTATGGAGCATTTTGAGAGCTGGAGAGACCTGCTGAATCCGGAATTTTACATAAAGCTGGGCGGCTTTTGGATGGTGCTTTTCATCATTTTTGCCGAAACCGGCTTGCTGGTAGGCTTTTTCCTCCCCGGAGATTCACTACTGTTTGTAGCGGGAATCTATGCGCACGAAATGATTGACGCAACCTTCGGGAGCACCGGCAACGACCTCCTCGATACTTCGATCTTTGCCAGCTGTGTAGCATTTGCAGCCTTTGTAGGCAACGAACTGGGCTATTGGTTCGGCCGCAAAACAGGACCGGCGCTTTTCAAAAAGGAAGACACATTCCTTTTCAAAAAAAAGCACCTCTACCAGGCACAAGATTTCTTTGATAAAAACGGAGCGCTTGCAGTAATTGCCGCCCGCTTCCTCCCCATCATCCGGACTTTCGTGCCAGTGGTAGCCGGGATTGTCCAGATGGATAAAAACAAATTCCTCCGTGATAACCTGATAGGTGCCATTCTGTGGTCATTCACAATGGTTTTTGCAGGGCACTACCTTGATAAACTTTTCCTAACTCAATTCGGGATCGACCTGAAGTCTCACCTGGAGATGATCATCATCATCATCGTAGCCATTACTACCCTACCCGTGATTGTCAAATTTTTCTTTGGTAAAAAGGATGAGCCGAATGGAGTTTAAGACACAGCACCAGGCCGATTGGGAGAAGATCTCCCGAGAAGTAGCGGCAAAAATAAAGCATCCACTGCTGCTTCTGAAAGGAAACCTGGGTGCCGGCAAAACCACCTTCACGCAAAATCTGCTGAAGGCGCTGGGCAGCACGGATGAAGTAACATCGCCCACCTACTCTATCGTGAACGAATACGAAACGCCACAGGGCAAGGTTTTTCATTTCGACCTTTACCGCCTGAAAAACGCGGCCGAAGTTTTCGACATTGGCATTGAAGAATACTTGGAAAGCGGCGCGCTCTGCATCATTGAATGGCCAGAAGTTTTCGAGGGCGAACTCGAAAATTATCCCCGCCACGAAATGACGATCGATAATGATGGAAGCCTTAGGAAAATCACTTTTAAATAATTGATAAAAGATAACCGAGCATTGATCGAATAACACTAATTTTGCTGCTTAAATTTTATTGGGAAAAATCTCTTATCACTTATCAATCATCAACAATAAAAAATGACTCAAACGATATTCACGCCATTTTCCGAGCAGGATTTGCTTCCGAAGGAGGAAGTTCTGGAAGTAGTGCGGAAATCGAAAAAATTCAGCATCGGCATCCCGAAGGAAACCTGCCTGAACGAGCGCAGAACCTGTATCACGCCGGATGCCGTGCAGGTACTGACGGATGCAGGCCACGATATCATCATAGAAAGCGGCGCAGGAAAGGGCTCATTTTTCACGGATTTGCAGTATGCAGAAGCCGGCGCAAAAATCACGAAAGACGCTGCGGAAGCCTTCGCTCAGGATTTGGTTTTAAAAATAAATCCGCCAACTGAAGAAGAGATTGATTTGCTGAAGCCGCACAGCTACCTGCTTTCCGCGCTGCAGGTAAATTTGCGGGACCAGTATTATTTTCAAAAACTCGCGGAGAAAAAGGTAAATGCCATTGCCTTTGAATTCATTTTGGATGAGTACGGCCAGCGCTCGCTCGTGAGGCTCATCGGCGAAATTGCGGGCACAGCATCGGTGCTCTACGCCGCCGAACTTTTAGCCTTGTCGAACGGCCTGATGCTCAGCGGAATCACGGGCGTTCGTCCTACGGAGGTCGTGATCATAGGGGCTGGAATTGTGGGGAAATTTGCCACAAAAGCAGCTATCGGCCTTGGGGCAAGCGTGAGGATTTTTGATAATTCACTCTCCAAACTTCGCCGGCTGCACACACTTGTAGACAGCAGGGTGCCGACATCCATCATCGACCCGAAAGAACTTCAGAAAAGCCTGCGCCGCGCTGATGTAGTGATTGGCTGCCTGCCGAGATTCTGCGCTGCCCCTTTGGTAACCGAGGATATGGTGCTTAAGATGAAAAAGGGCAGCGTAATCATTGACCTTACGATTGACAACGGAAAGGTAATTGAAACCTCCGAACTCACAACGCTGGAGGATCCGTATGTTGTAAAACACGGCATAATCCACTGCGCGGTGCCGAACCTCACTTCGAGAATCCCGAGAACCACCACGAAGGCTATTTCAAACTTTTTCCTTTCCTACATTCTCAATTACGACGAGGAAGGCGGTTTCGAAAACTATTTGCTGAAAAGCAATGAGATGAAGCAGAGCCTATATATGTACAAGGGCAGGCATGTAAAGAAGATGATTTGCGATAAATTTGGGCTGCCCTACCACGATATCCACCTGCTACTGTTTTAATTGTGAGAAAGTTAAGATTTTTTTTAATGGGCTTCATCCCCGGCCTTATCATCGTATTTTTCATTTTGAATCAGAAGGGGGCAAAATGCTCTGGATACCTGCCGGAAAGCCGTGTGATTGCGGAAACTTTGAGCAAAAAAAACTTTCACTACTCAGATGAGGCAAAAAACGCAATGCAGAAGATGCAAATTGATGAGAAATTCCTGAAGGACAGCATCATCACGAAAGGCTCGGTAGATTTTGCGAAAAGCAATGCGCAGAAAGAGCCGTGCCCGGATTACTTCCTTACTTATCCAAAAAAAAATCCACGCCTGCAGATAACTTTCGAAAAATGTAAGGAAAGCGTGAAAGTGCTGAGCTTGCGGAAAGTGAATTAATCCTCCAACTCAATCCAAACCGGTGCGTGATCGCTGGTTTTCTCCCACCCTCTCACGAATTTATCCACCTGAGCTTCTCTTAATTTCGGCACCAGATCTTCACTGAGCAAAAAATGGTCGATGCGTAAACCTGCATTCCGTTGAAAGGCCTGCCGGAAATAATCCCAAAAAGTGTAGATGGTTTCGTCCGGATAAAGGTGCCGCAAAGCATCCGTCCAACCCTGATTAATTAAATCAAAAAAAGCGGCGCGAACTTCCGGGCGAAACAGCGCATCATCCACCCATTTTTCCGGTTTGTAAACATCTTTTTCCGTGGGCATCACATTGAAATCGCCAACGAGCATTGCAGGTTTCCCTGATGTGATGAGCATTTCGGAATGTGCGGCAAGCCGCTCGAACCATCGCATTTTATAATCGAATTTTGGTCCGGGTGCAGGGTTTCCGTTCGGAAGATAAATGCAGCCGATGACTGTTTCCCGCACCATCACTTCCAGATACCGGCTCTGCAAATCGTCGTCATCGCCGTCCAAGCCGCGCCTTCGCTCTTCCATCCCAATGCCTTGCTTCGCCAAAACTGCCACGCCATTCCAGGATTTTTGGCCGTGCCAAATGGCATCGTACCCCGCTTCATTTATCGCCAAAAGCGGAAATTTTTCCTGCGGCGCTTTCAGTTCCTGAAGGCACGCTACATCTGGCTGCGTTTCGGCGAGCCATTTCAGCAAAACGGGCAATCTTCCGTTCACACCGTTTACATTGTAAGTCGCGATTTTCATCAGCCAAAAATAATGACAAAATTTTTCCCTGAAAAAAATCTGCCGGACTTTTGTTAAATTTAGCGGATGAAAAATTTCATACTGAAAACCGCGCTTATCTCTTTGCTGATTTTCGCCACGCTGAATTGCAGGGGCGGAATTCCGGACGAGCAAAGCGAGACCGATAAGGAAACGCTGATAATCTTGGGCTTCCCTGCCAATGCAGATGGAACGCCATCCGTACTGATGAAATACCGGCTGGATAAAGCGCTGAAAATTTACAACCCGGAAAAAACCGTGGCCATCATCACCACTGGCGGTGCCGTGCAGAATAAGTTCGAAGAAGCGGTGGTAATGAAGAATTACCTCGTGCAGAAAGGCATTCCCGCTGAAAAAATATTTGCGGAAACCAGCGCGAAAAGCACATTTGGCAATGCGCATTATTCATCAAAAATCATCAAGAAGAAAAACCTGCCGAACCCTGTAATCGTAACTTCTGAGGAGCATAGGGAAAGAGCGGCGTGGACTTTTTCGCTTTTCCTGGAAAATTTTCGTATGGCAAATTGAAGGCGCGGTTTGAAAGTTGGCGGCAAATCATTAAATTTGTGAAAATCATTTAGCAATAAAATTTTCAAGATATGACAAAAGCGATTTCGCAGGTTCCTTATGCTTATAACGAGCCTGTTCGTTCTTACGAGCCTGGCTCTGCAGAAGTGGAAAGCCTGCTGGCTACCTACCGCAAAATGTGGAACGAAAAGCCGGAAATTCCGATGGTAATCGGCGGAAAAGATGTATCCACGGCAAACAAGGTGCGGCTGCAATCTCCGCAGGATCACCAGCACGATTTCGGTTCCTATTTCAAAGGCGATATGAGCGATGTGGATGCAGCGATAGAAGCAGCACTTGCCGCAAAACCGAAATGGAACGCGCTGCCGTGGGAGCAGAGAGCCTCCATCTTCCTGAAGGCGGCAGAATTGGCGGCAGGCCCTTACAGAGACAGGCTGAACGCCGCCACGATGATTGGCCAATCCAAAAATGTGCATCAGGCGGAAATTGATTCGGCTTGTGAATTCATCGACTTCCTGCGCTACAATGTGGAATTTATGACGGAAATGTACAGCGAGCAGCCCGTATCAGACCACGGCATATGGAACCGTGTAGAATACCGGCCTTTGGAAGGTTTCTGCTTCGCAGTAACGCCGTTTAACTTTACCGCGATTTCCGGAAACCTGCCTAGCTGTATGGCTATGATGGGAAATGTGGTGGTGTGGAAACCCAGCGAGAAGCAAATTTACTCTGCGCACATCATTATGCAACTTTTCCGTGAAGCCGGCTTGCCGGACGGCGTTATCAATATGATTTTCACCAGCGGAAAAGAAACTTCCGAGAAAATCCTTGCCCATCCAGATTTTGCAGGGCTGCACTTCACCGGCTCTACAAGCGTTTTCCAAGGGATGTGGAAGCTGATTGGCGATAATATCCACAACTACAAAACTTATCCGAGAATTGTGGGTGAAACCGGCGGAAAAGATTTCGTAGTGGCGCACAAAACTGCAATTCCTGAAGCTGTGGCAGCCAACTTGGTGCGTGGCGCTTTTGAATATCAGGGGCAGAAATGTTCCGCGGCTTCCCGGGCTTACATCTCGAAATCGATTTGGGATGAAGTGAAGGCTTCGATGGAGGCCCAGCTGAAAACCTTGAAAATGGGTTCGCCGGAAGATCCGAGCAATTTCGTAAATGCGGTAATCGACAAAAATTCTTTCAACAAGTGTAAGGGCTACATCGAAAGGGCGAAGGAAGGCAGCGATGCGGAAATTCTTTTCGGCGGAAACTGCGATGACTCCAAGGGCTGGTTTGTAGAGCCTACCGTGATTCTCACCGAAAATCCGAAGTACGAATCCTTCTGCGAAGAAATCTTTGGCCCTATCCTTTCCATCTACATTTTCGACGATGAAAAGTGGGAAGAAACGCTGAAACTTGTGGACGAAACTTCGCCGTATTCTTTGACCGGCTCAATTTTCGCACAAGATAGGTACATCATCGATGAGGCTTACAAGGCACTGGAAAATGCGGCGGGCAACTTCTACATCAACGATAAACCGACTGGTGCAGTGGTTGGGCAGCAGCCTTTCGGCGGAGCAAGAGCATCCGGAACGAATGACAAGGCCGGTTCCAAAATGAACCTAATGCGCTGGGTTTCAGTGCGTTCCATAAAGGAAACCTTCGTTCCTGCGAGAAATTATAAATATCCATATTTAGGCTAAATTAAAATTAAAACGATGAAAAAACTGATTTTTGCAATGGCCGTGCTTACGCTCTCTGCAGTGAGCTGCACCGGCACGAAGGAAGAACGCAACGAGGAAAAACGCGATCTCAGCGCCGATCATATGCGGAATACTCCGCTGGATGATGCTGCTGTATCCGGCGGTACTACGGCGCCTGCCGCTAGCGACAGCGCTACTGTGCACGAGGCTGCCCAGCAGTAATATTTTAGAAATGTAAATTTGCCTGCCACTGGAGCAGGCATTTTTTATGCCTCATCATTTTTTATTTTTGAGAAATTTTTGAGAAAAAAAATGGCGATACAAAAAATTTTTGAAGGCGATAATTTTCACTGGTTTGATGTGGAAGCACCGCTGCAGGAAGATTTGGATCATCTTTCTAAAACTTTCGGGATTGATGAGCTGCTTCTGGAGGATACCACCGACCCTACGCACCTCCCGAAATTCGAGGAGTCCGGCAAAGTGAAATTTTTCCTTACCAGAGAAAACACCACAGAAGAGCGCAACTCCCTGAACACCATTGGGGATGTAAGCACAAAGCTGGGGATTTTCCTTTTGGAAGATACGATGATCACCATCCATCGGCTGCACACGCCCACCATTCCAAAGGTTAAAAAATTAATAAAAAAAGAGGGCCTGAAATCCGCTGATGAAGTTGCTCTGGCGCTGGCGCTCGAAATTCTGGATACTTTTGACCAAGAATCCAAAAGACTGACTGCACAGCTGGATAAAATGGAAAATGAGATTTTCACAAAAAATCCTGATTCTTCTAAACAAATTCGTAAACTTTACAAGGCTAAGCGGCGCGCTTCCCTTAATGCCCGGGTGCTGAACGCCTCCTCCGAATGGATGGTGAACTTTAGAAAACTGAATATTACCAAAGGCCAGTACACAGACCTGAGGGACAAATACAAAGATGTGGTAACAGATTTTGACCATCTCAATGCGCAGGTAACGAACCTTATTTCGATGTTCCTCGCCCTTACAGACCAGAAGGCGAACCAGGTGATGAAGGTACTGGCGATATACTCCGCATACTTCCTTCCGCTTACTTTCATCGCTGGCGTCTATGGGATGAATTTTGATTTTATGCCAGAGCTTCACCTCAAATACGGATATTTTTATGCTCTCGGCCTTATGCTGCTTATCGTAATCGTTACCAATATTTACCTGCGCCGAAAGAAGTTTTGAAATAAAAAAAACCTCTGCAGATACAAAGGTTTTTGAAGTGATGTTAACTCAATCCCGAGGTTTCCATACCTCTAAAAATTCTTTGACTTTCCCCACGCTGTAGCCGTCTCCCTCCTCGAAGGCTTCGCTGCTTTGGGTGTGAATTTGCTTTCCGTTTTTGTCCAAAACCACAAATACAGGGTAGCCGAATTTCTTCCCGGGGTCGCCATATTTTTCAAAAATTTTCTCGTTTTTATTTTCCGGAGAATAGTTGAGGTGATAATACAGGTAATTTTCATCCACAATCTGTTTGAGATCCGGCGTGGTTTGCAAAAAATTATTAAAACGAAGGCACCAGATGCACCAGTTGCCTCCGGCTTGAATCATAATATTTTTGTTTTCCTTTTTCGCCTGCGCTATAAGCTCGGCGATGCGCTGTTCAGCATTTTCATCAGGGTTATAAGGCTTGGGCAGCACCGCTTTCTCTTCCTGGAGTTTCCTTTTCCGCTCAGCCTTTATTGCAGCAGAATCCTCCACCTGCGGGCTTTTTGTTTCGTTTTCCTTGGCTCCGTTTGTCTGGCTGCACGCAAGTGATGTGAAGCTTAGCGCCCCAAAAAAAGCAAGATTCAAAATTGTCTTTTTCATATATTTTTAAAAAAATAATTTAGGGCAAAAACCGTGCAGTAATTTTGGTAATTTTGTTTTTTATGAAAATTTTGCTCGCACTGCTTTATCAGCTTTCGAAATTGCCGATGATGATTCTTTACCGTTTTTCGGATATCATCTATTGGCTAATGTATCGCGTGGTTGGCTACCGCAAAAAGGTGGTTTATGAAAATTTAAGAAATTCATTCCCTAATAAATCAGATGAGGAGATAAGCGCTATTTCCAAAGCATTTTACAAAAATTTTGCTGATTATATTGTGGAAACCGCAAAGGCATTAACTGTAAGCGACCGTGAGCTTCGGGTAAGGGTTCAGCATCTCAACCGGGATCTTTTCCACGAAGCGAAGACTGAGGGGAAAAATGTAGTGCTGCTCTGCGGCCACCTTTTCAATTGGGAGTGGCTGAACGCGTTGGCGACCATCATCCCTCAGCAAAACTGCCACCCTGTATACCGCAAAATGCAAAGCGATTTTTGGGAAGATGAAATAAAGAAAATCCGTAACAGATTCAATAACAAGGCCTTGGAGGCTAAAGAGGTTATCAGGCAGATGCTCTCCGCCCCGAATGACGGCAACAGCGCCTATATGTTCGTGGCGGATCAGTCGCCCTATGTGGACGATGTAAGGTACGGACTGAAATTTCTCAATCAAAAAACGCCGGTTTTCACGGGTTATGATAAACTGGCGACGAGGCGGGATCTTGCCTTCATTTATTGTGATGTAAAAAAAGTAAAACGCGGCTACTATCAGGTGAATTATTACAGAATATATCCTGAAAATGAGCAGTTTATGCCAATGGAAGTCGTACGGAAATTCCATAAGCTTCTGGAAAATACCATCCGAAAAAGGCCGGAAAATTACCTTTGGTCCCACAGAAAATGGAAATATGCAGACGCGATAAAAATCTACGAAGAATGAAACTAGCCATCGCAATTCTCAGTTGGAACGGAAAACATTATCTCGAAAAATTTCTGCCAGGCGTGATTGAACACTCATCCGGAGCGGAAGTCTGTGTGATCGACAATGCCTCGGACGATGGCACTGCCAAGTTTTTAGAAAAAAATTTTCCTGGTATCCGCCATATTCAACTCGACAAGAATTATGGCTTTGCGGAAGGATACAATTTAGGGCTGAAACAAATTGACGCCGAAATCTTCTGCCTTCTAAACAATGATGTAGAAGTAACTCCTGGATGGGTAGAGCCAGTATTGAATTTATTTAAACAAAATGAGAAAATCGCAGCAATTCAGCCAAAAATTTTAGATTTCAATAATCGTAAAAAATTTGAATTTGCTGGAGCGGCTGGCGGGTTTATAGATAAATTTGCTTATCCGTATTGCCGGGGCAGGATATTTAATAAAACTGAAACAGACCGCGGACAATACGATGATGATGCCGAAATTTTCTGGGCATCGGGCTGCGCAATGTTCGTCCGCAGCAAAGATTTTTTTGAGCAGGAAGGCTTTGATGAGCGGTTTTTTGCTCATCAGGAAGAAATAGATCTATGCTGGCGTTTGAAAAATTCCGGCAGAAAAATATTCTACTGCGGTCATTCCACAGTGTATCACCTTGGGGCAGGCACGCTATCCAAGCAAAATCCGCAGAAAACTTTTCTGAATTTCAGGAACAATCTCTCAATGATGCTCAAAAACCTAGCCTTTCCGCAGCTTATACCACTGATTTTCATAAGGTTATGCCTAGATGGGATGGCAGGCATCTTCTTTTTATTTACCTTGGGATTTGCTCATACCTTGGCTATCGTGCGCGCGCACCTCGCTTTCTACGCAGCAGCGCCAGAAACTTGGCGCCGACGCGGAAAGCATCAGATTAAAAATTATTATGAGGAAAAAATAATTTTAAAAAAAATCCTTTAAACAGCTGATTCTTTTAGATAATCCTCAATTACACCCCGTGGAAAAAGAGCCAGCACTTCCTTAGGATCAATAATTTTGTGCTCATTAAATACAGCCTCTGCCGCCTTTTTCGCACCGGGATGCTTTGTAAGCCGATCGAGCAAGCCATATACATTCACCATATTCTTGTGCGTGTTCGACTCATCGCCTCCAAACCACGAGCCGCTGAAATAATGGCTTACATAATTTTTCGGTAAGTCCTGGGAAAAATAAACGGACGGATACAGCGTAACACCGTGCTTCAGGTGCTGAATCTCATCCTTCATCCGGTCCGCTCCATATTCATTCTCAAGCATTTCTGAAAAAATATCGGTATTGATTCTTTCCTCAAAACCTTCCTGTCGGTCGTAGTATTCTTTAAAATCCTTGGCAAGCTTGTGCCCCGGCTCCGCCATCCAGAACGCGGAATAAGGCACGCCCTTCACCTCGAAACCGCACACCGCCTCCTCGTTCAGAAATTCATCCAGAGGCATCTTCAGCTCCATATCGGTATCCATATAGACGCCGCCGTGCTCGTACATCACCGCGCTTCGCACATAGTCCGACACAAAGGCCCACTTGCCCTGCCCGAAGGCATCCCGCACATAGGCATTATCCTCCAGCGGGGAATTGTCTTCATTCCATTCAATAATTTCAAAATCCGGGTGGATGCGCCTCCAGGAAGCGATGCAGTGCTCTGCCATTTCGGTTTTCGGGTTTTTCCCAAACCAGCAGTAGTGAATTTTTTTTGGTATCATTTGGTATTATTAAATTTGCTCAGCGGCGGGCTTTTCCTTACTTTTGGTAAAAACTATTCACGATGAGAACCGTGATTTTATCTGTTTTAATGATGGCAGCCACCAGTTTTTCTGCGCAAGATACACAATCGCGGTACACGCCGCAAGATTATGTGACAATAAAAAATGCGGATTGGACTAAAAATGCCACGATATATGAACTGAATGTGAGGCAGTTTTCCAAGGAAGGAAATTTTAAAGCTGTAGAAAAAGAACTGCCCCGGCTAAAGAAAATGGGCATTGATATCATTTGGCTGATGCCCGTAAATCCCATTGGGGAGGTCAACCGAAAAGGCTCGCTCGGCAGTTATTATTCCGTAAAAAATTATCTCGAAATCAATCCTGAGTTTGGTACTGAAAAAGACTTCAGAGATTTGGTAAAGGCAATCCACCAGCAGGGCATGTTCGTGATTATAGACTGGGTAGCCAACCACAGCGCGTGGGACAACCCGCTGGTAAAGGCGCATCCCGAGTGGTACCATAAAAACCGGGAGGGAAACTTTCAGCCAACGCCGTGGCGGGACTACGATGATATTATTGAGTTTGATTATTCAAATCCGGAACTGCGCCGATATATGACCGACGCGATGAAGTTTTGGGTTAAAAATTATGATATCGACGGCTTCCGCTGCGATGTGGCGGCATTCGTTCCGCTGGATTTCTGGGAAAATGCCCGCGCTGAGCTGGAAGAGATCAAGCCGGTCTTTATGCTGGCTGAAGCTTCAGACCGCGACCTGCACCGCAAGGCTTTCGATGCTACCTACGCCTGGGAACTTTACGACAAGATGCACCAGGTTATTAAAAACAAATCATCTGTGACGCCGATGACGGAGGGCTATTTCGCTGAGCATCTTGCGATTTTTCCGAAAGAAGGCATGCGGATGACATTTACTGACAACCACGACAAGAACTCCTGGGAAGGCACAATGCAGTCTAATTTCGGTAATGGGCTGGAGGCTGCTATAGTTTTGGCAGCCACTTTTGACGGCATCCCGATGGTGTACAGCGGTCAGGAAGCCGGGCTGAGCCGATCGCTGAAGTTTTTTGAAAAGGACCCAATCGATTGGAAAAAGCATAGATTTGAGGAGATTTATACTAAACTTTTCGCACTCAAACATAAAAACCGGGCGCTTTGGAATGGGAGCTTTGGCGGAAAAATGGAGCGGATAAAAAGCAATCATATGGAGCAGTCGGTTGCATTTGTTCGTGAAAAATATGGTGACAAGGTGCTGGTTTTCATCAATTTCAGCGATAAACCTCAGGATTTCATTTTTGAAACTGATTTTGATAAGGGAACTTATACCAATTTATTTACAAACAAAATAGTTGCCCTACCCTCAAGTTTCCAACTAAAATTGGCTCCCTGGGAATATTTGGTACTTCACAACTCCCGAGATTAGTTTAAACAAAAAATCCCGCGTTTTGCGGGATTCATCATTTGCCGATAGAGATATTTAAAGCTCCAGAGCTCTTCTGGCATCGCCGTTCATCAGGTGCTCCACCGGATTTTCTACAGCTTCTTTCACTGCCACGAGGAAGCCTACCGACTCCTTACCATCGATGATCCTGTGGTCGTAAGAGAGTGCCACATACATCATCGGGCGAATTTCCACCTTGCCATCTACGGCTACAGGGCGCTGGATGATGTTGTGCATACCGAGGATGGCAGACTGTGGCGGGTTAATAATCGGTGTGGACATCATTGAGCCAAACACGCCGCCGTTGGTGATAGTAAAAGTACCGCCTGTCATTTCATCCACTGTTATCTTCCCGTCGCGAACTTTCGTGGAAAGCTCCTTTATCGTTGCCTCCACTCCGCGGAATGTCATATTTTCAGCGTTGCGAAGAACCGGCACCATTAGCCCCTTCGGGCCGGATACCGCGATGGAAATGTCCGCAAAATCGTAGTTAGTTTTATAATCTCCATCAATGGAAGCATTTACATCAGGGAAAAGCTCAAGTGCCCTGGTTACTGCCTTGGTGAAAAAGGACATAAAGCCGAGGCCTACCCCGTGTTTTGCAGAGAATTCATCTTTAAATTCCTTTCTTAGACGGAAAATTTCAGACATATCCACCTCGTTGAAAGTGGTAAGCATCGCAGTTTCATTCTTTACAGAAACTAGGCGTTCCGCAAGTTTGCGGCGCAGCACTGAAAGTTTTTTTGTCTGCACACTCCGCGATCCTGAGGTAGAAGATACAGAGCCCATAGCTGGTACAGAGGCCTCTGTAGCATCAGCCTTCGTAATTCTGCCATCCCGGCCCGTCCCGGATACGCTCGCAGGATCGATGCCCTTTTCATCCAGGATTTTCTTAGCTGCCGGCGAAGGTGTACCGGTGGCATAGGTTGCAGGGGTAGGCTGCTCTGCCGGCGCAGGCTTTTCTCCTTGCTTAGGAGATTCAGTTTTTGGCTGCTCGGCCGGTTTTTCATCCGCCTTAGGCTCTTCTTTTTCCGGTTCAGAGCCCCCGGAAGGCTTTGCCGCATCCATATCGATGAGGCACACCACCTGGCCTACGGCTACGGTGTCCCCCTCTTCTGCCTTCAGTGTAATCACCCCGCTCTCCTCAGCCGGGAGCTCCAGGGTCGCTTTATCGGAATCTACCTCCGCTATCGGTTGATCTTTTTCTACATAATCGCCATCCTGCACGAGCCAGGTAGCAATCTCCACCTCCGTGATGGATTCACCCGGCGAAGGAACTTTCATTTCTAAAACTGCCATATCTTTCGAATTATTTTTTTGGTTGGATTTTATTTTTCAATGATTTCTGTATCAGAATCTCCAGCCTCGCCGAAAACTCCGTTAATGATATTTTTTTGATTAAATTCAAACCGCTTGTGGCTGCCCGGAGCCGGAACCCCGCTGTCCGGCGCTGCAAATACCTTGAAGCCGGCGTCGCGGAAGTTGCGCAGGATATAGCTCCACGCACCCATATTTTCTGGTTCTTCCTGAGCCCAGATGAGCTCTTTTCTTGATGAATATTTATCAAAAATCTGCTGAATTTTCTCCATATCCAGCGGATAAAGCTGCTCCATTCTCACAAGGGCAACATTCTCTGCACCAAGCTCCTCTTTTTTGGCAAGGAGTTCATAATAAAGCTTCCCAGAGCAGAAAACCAGCTTTTCAACTTTATCTGAATTGGCATTTTCATCATCAATAATGGTCTGGAATTCTCCGTTGGCGAGATCTTCGAAAGTAGAAATCACGCGCGGGTGTCTCAGCAAAGATTTTGGAGACATTACTACCAGCGGCTTCCTGAAGCCCCACTTCAGCTGGCGCCGGAAGGCGTGGAAAAGGTTCGCCGGCGTCGTGAAGTTTCCTACGATAATGTTGTCATTCGCACACAGCGTTAGGAAACGCTCCAGCCTTGCGGAGGAGTGTTCCGCCCCTTGCCCTTCCGCACCGTGAGGCAGCAGCAACACGATGCCGTTCTGCACGCGCCACTTTTCTTCTGCGGCTACGAGATACTGGTCTATGATGATTTGTGCGCCATTGGCAAAATCCCCGAACTGCGCCTCCCAAATCGTGAGCGTATTCGGCGATGCCATAGCATAGCCATAATCGAAACCGAGAACGCCATATTCAGAAAGCAGGGAGTTGTAGATATCGAACTGGCTGTCGGAAATATGGCGCAGCGGGATGTATTCCTCCTCTGCATCCTCGGTTTTTAGTACGGCGTGGCGGTGGGAGAATGTTCCGCGCTCTACATCTTCACCGGAAATCCTTACCCCGTGGTTTTCTTTCAAAAGCGTTGCATAAGCAAGCCACTCGCCCAGCGCCCAGTCGAGGGTATTTTCCTGTATCATCTTCAAGCGGTTGTCGAACAGGCGGGTGATTTTATTGATAAATTTTTTATCGGACGGTAGTGTGGACATCTCCACGGCGAGTTCTTTTAGCTTTTCAAGATCGTAGCCGGTGTCCACTTTTTTCAAAACATCGCCAGATTTTGAATAGACGAAATCCTTCCAGTCATCTCCCATAAAGGTGTCAATCCTGTTTCTCTCAATTTCTTTGGAGGCATCAAAATCTTCATCCAGCAAGGCTTTAAAATCGCCCTCCATCTTCTTTAGAACTTCGTTGGAAACGATCTCGTCCTTCAGGAGTTTTTCCTTATAAATTTCCCTCGGATTGGGGTGCTTCGCTATGATTTTGTAGAGATGTGGCTGCGTGAATCTCGGCTCATCACCCTCGTTATGTCCGTACTTTCTGTAGCCAAGAAGGTCGATGTAGACATCCTTTCCGAACTTGGCACGGAAATCTGCCGCGAAATGCATCGCGTGCACCACTGCCTCCACATCGTCCGCATTCACATGCATAATGGGAGAATCCGTCACCTTTGCCACATCCGTGCAATAGGTGGAGGAGCGTGCGTCCAAATAATTTGTGGTAAAAGACACCTGGTTATTAATCACGATATGGATGCTGCCGCCCGTTTTGTAGCCTTCCAGCGTCATCATCTGCGCAACCTCATACACGATGCCCTGGGCTGCTGCGGCACCGTCCCCGTGGATGATCACGGGCAGGACTTTTGAGAAATCGTGATATTTATGATCCACCTTCGCGCGGCTGATGCCTTCCACCAAAGACGCCACTGTCTCCAGGTGAGACGGGTTTGGGGTAAGGTTAATAGCCACCTCTTCGCCGGATGCCATCTCCACGATGCGGCTGGAGCCCAGGTGGTATTTCACATCGCCGGAGAATACATCCTCTTCAAATTCTTTACCTTCAAATTCTGAGAAAATCTGTTTGTAAGATTTACCAAAAATATTGGCAAGCACATTCAGGCGGCCGCGGTGTGCCATACCGAGCACCACCTCATCCACGCCGTGCTGGGAGCTTCTCGTGATCAGCTGGTCCAGCGCGGGGATCAGGGTTTCGCCTCCCTCCAGGGAGAAGCGTTTCTGGCCTACGAACTTTGTATGAAGGAAGTTTTCAAATGCCACCGCCTGGTTGAGCTTGTGGAGGATATCTGTTTTCTCCTCCGCAGAAAGTTCCGGGTGGTTTTCGTTTTGCTGCAGCCACTGGCGGATGAATTCAATCTCCTCCACATGGCGGATGTGCATATACTCCACACCGATGGAGTCGCAATAGATCTCCTGAAGATGGTTAATGATTTCCTGAAGCGTAGCCGGGCCGGGCATGCCGGTTTCTGTAGCGCAGGAGAATTTTTTGTTCAAATCCTGCTGGCTAAGCCCGAAATTTTCAACATCCAGGGTAGGCTCGTAGCTGCGCCGCTCGCGTACGGGGTTTGTCTTGGTAAAGAGATGCCCGCGCCTCCTGTAGGCATCGATGAGGTTCATTACATTAAATTCCTTGCGGATATCTTCTGGCACTTCCCCGCTCTGCACCGCCTGCGCCATTTGCTGCACCTGCTGGGCCTTAGCCGGTGCTTCAGCCTGAGGATGGGTTGTTTCTTCGTCGAAAAAATTTCCACCGTAGTTTTCTCTCGCAAAATCAAAGCCCTGGAAAAATGCCTTCCAGGAAGGCTCTACGGAATCCGGATATTTTAAGTACTGATCATACAAATCGGCGATCAGCTGGGAATGCGCTGCATTCAGAAATGAATACTTGTCCATTATCTTTTAAGTGGTAAATGAAATTTCACAAATTTAACAAAAATAAGCTGATGCCGCATATAAAACCATAAAAAACTTTTGCTTTCTATATACCTCAGCGGGCCGCCTCCAGCTCTAATTTTATTCTTACAGGTGCGCCTTCCGCGGGGGGCTGCAGGAAGGTCGTCCTAAGGCTGACCGCGCGCATGGAATCTTTCCTGGCTCTTTCAAGGAGCTTGCGGATGGGCGCGCTTCTTCCGGAAAATTTCCCCTCGTAAAAAATGGCATACACCCTCCCTTGCGCCACTTTCCGGTAGCTGAAATTATTATCCGTGATATTCTGCTTTTTAGAAACCGGAATGCCGTAGTAGTAGGATACCTCCCGCTCCCTGTAGCTTTCCGGGTCGGTGATCATCACCGGGTAGCCAAACTCGTCATTCCCCTTCCGCAGATCACCGGTGACAAAGTTCTGAACCTTTCCGTGCGTAACGACCAGGTTTTTCTGAAGGGCGTCTCCGCGGTTTACGCTGGTCACATTTACGCCCACCAGCAGCTGGGCGCGGGCATCCTCAATCATCAGCGAGTCGTATTTTATAGTTTCCAGCTGCGCCTCCCTGTCCACCTTGTTGCCCAATATATTTTCAAGTTTCGCCACGCTGCTGCGGATGCCTTCTGCTATTTCATCTTCAGGGAAAAGGTTGGCTGCGCGGAACATCAGGGGTTTATGCGGGGTGTGTATCGTCCAGTGGATTTTGGTTGAATTTTCTGCCGCATTCTTAAAGCGCAGGTTTATCAGATAAGGGAATTTATCCCCATTTTTATATAGTTGATAGCTGATCATCGTATCCCGGCGGAGATTTCGGATAAAGATCTCTCCCCCCCCGCCGTTTCTTCCTTGCCAGCTCATAGAGGCATCCTTGCCGGCATACGGGTAGTAGAATTCCAGGGATTGATTTTCCTTGCCGAAAAAGGCCTCATTCCATACGGCGAAGTTCTGCAGATTGCTGAACTGGGGGAAAACTTTTTCGGGGGCGTATCTCACATCGGAATCCACCTCAAAAGTCGTACTATCGTCCACGAAATAATACATTGACAGCGCGTAAAGACCGACAAGCAGGCCAGCGAGCAGCAGGAAAAAGCGAAACCAGCGCATGCGGCAAATTTACATAAAAAAAGCGCAGGCCACCTGGGCCTGCGGTTTGAATGTTGATTTTAACCGATATGCGTACCGTCAGGAATTATTGCATTTTTCTTCACCACCACGATGCCGTCCTTTATAGAATGGGTTTCAAAATCACCATCCGCAAGGTGCCTGCCGCCAATAATGCGTACATTGTTGCCAATTCGGCAGTTTTTATCAAGAATTGCGCGCTCTATATAGCAGTATTTGCCAATGCCGATGTTATGGGTGCCCTGCATCTCATTTTCGGCAAGCTGCCGGGCGTCTTCATAAAAATCGGAGCCCATCATATAAGAGTTGATGACTGTGCTGCCCTTGTCGACGCGGGCGCGGTTTCCGATCACGGAATTTTCGATCTTATCGGCAAGGATGATGCATCCGTCAGCGATTACTGCCTTGCTTACATACGAACCGTTGATCTTGGAAGGCGGCAGCATCCTCGAACGGGTGTAGATAGGATTGGTGGAGAACAGATTGAATTTCGGGAGCTCCGTGGTGAGATCCATATTCGCCTCAAAAAAGGATTCAATAGTACCGATATCCGTCCAGTAGCCATCATACTGAAAGCTTACCACATTATAGTCGTTTTCAATGGCGTTGGGGATCAGGTCTTTACCAAAATCATCGCCCGGATCTTCCGAAAATAGCCTTTTCAGCACATCTTTGCTGAAGACATAGATGCCCATAGAAGCAAGATATTCCCTGCCCTGCTGCTTCATCGCAGGTGGAACATCCGAGGACCAATCGCCGAGAATTTCAGCGGAAGGTTTTTCCGTAAATGAGGTGATGCGGCTTTCCTCATCGGATTTCAATATTCCGAAGCCTGTGGCGTCTTTTGCATTTACGGGTATGGTGGCGATGGAGATATCCGCATTGTTTTTCACATGGAAATCCACCATCTTGCAAAAATCCATCTGGTAAAGCTGGTCTCCGGAGAGGATCAGAATGTAATCATAGTCATATTTCTGCAGGTGCTTCATGCTCTGGCGCACGGCATCGGCAGTGCCTTGGTACCACTGGTCGCTCTCCATATTCTGCTCTGCGGCAAGGATGTCCACAAAGCCTTTGCTGAAAATATCAAAATGATAAGAATTTTTGATGTGCGAATTCAGCGAAGCGGAGTTGAACTGTGTGAGAACAAGTATCTTATTGAAGCCGGAATTCAGGCAGTTGGAAATCGGGATGTCCACCAGTCTATATTTCCCTGCAATCGGTACTGCAGGCTTGGAGCGGGTATAGGTAAGCGGCGAAAGGCGGGTGCCCCGGCCGCCACCCAGCACAATAGATATAACTTTATAGCTCATATTCGTAAGATTTGGTTGTTATTAATATTGGTATAAAGATAGGTAATTTTCCGCAGATTTATCCCAGGAAAAATCAAAATTCATATTCGTGCGGATCAGGCTGTCCATATAATCGTGGTGGTAGTAAATTTCGCGCGCCCTGTGCAAAGCGTGCACCGCATCATCCACCCCAGCATTAGTGAAATTGATACCTGCACCGCCGGAAGTTACATCCTGCACCGTATCGCGCAAACCGCCGGTGTAAGATACCACCGGAATTGTGCCGTAGCGCATCGCATACATTTGGTTCAAGCCGCAAGGCTCCACCCT
This sequence comes from Cruoricaptor ignavus, assembly GCF_014961145.1. Taxonomy (NCBI): domain Bacteria; kingdom Pseudomonadati; phylum Bacteroidota; class Flavobacteriia; order Flavobacteriales; family Weeksellaceae; genus Cruoricaptor; species Cruoricaptor ignavus. Next base: position 60,486 of record NZ_CP063145.1, on the reverse strand, counting down.
GGAAGGCATCAGCAGGAAATCTGCCGAAGCGTAAATGCGATGCGAGAGGAATTCCTTGTAGCCCAGGTCCACAGCGAAATTCACAAAAACGCCGTCCATCCATCTCAGGTGGTTTTCAATCTCCGCATTTCCGGAACCCAGTATCATCACATTTACGCCGCCTTCCGTTTCCCGGATGATGCGCTTCGTAATCTCTGGCAGAAGGTCGGCACCTTTTTCTCCGGCGAATCTTCCAATGAAGGCAATCAGGGGTAAATCTTCACGAAGGTTATATTCCTTGCAAAGTGCCTGCTTGTTCAGCCTTTTGCCCTCCTTGAAATTTTCCTTGCTGAAATTAAATTCCAGAAAGCCGTCGGTTTCAGTGTTCCAGACCTCCGTATCAATCCCATTGATAATCCCGAAAGCCTTCTGAGATTCCTGCCATACCAAAGGCTCCAGGCTTTGGAAGCTGTGGTAAAGCTCCTGCATATAGCCGCCAGAAACCGCGTTGAAAGCGTTGCAGCACTTGATCATGGCAGCCAGCGGATTTATCTTCCCGTGCCAATCCAGCAGGCCCCATTTATACCCGTCAAACCACGGCATAAAGTTCGCCATTCTCCAATCCATCCAGCCCTGATACTCACCATTGTGAATTGTGCCAATGGTTTTCACGCCTTTCAGGAAGGAAAATTCTCCGCAATATTCAATCATAAAAGGTACAAGGCCTGTGTGATAATCGTGGCAATGCAGAACATCCGGCCGAATCTGCATCGCAGAAAGCCAGTGCAATGTGCCGTGCTGAAACGCCAGAAACTGCTGCTGCTCATCCCAGTAGCCATAAGGTTTCTCCCTGTCCAGAAGCCCGGGAATTTTCACGAGATAAAGGTCGAAGCCTAAGGTGCGATGCCTTTCCTTGAAAACCTGCACCTGGTACATATTGTGGCTTTGATGGATGAAGCCATCGAACACCACATCAAACTCGTTTTCCCAAACGAAAGGCCTGTTGTACCACGGCATCACCACGCTGGCTTCCACGCCATCCTTCTTGTTCTGATATTTCGGTAGAGCGCCCACCACATCGGCTAAGCCGCCCACTTTCGCTACGGGATAGCATTCCATCGAAAGGTGAAAAATTCTCATCGCTTTATTTTGTGTTTTTTGGTTTAATTATATTTTTCAGTTGGCGCAATCTTTTTTGTTTAAATTTTTTCAAACTAAAAACCTGCTTCAAAATCAACCCTGATAAAGGCGGTAAAGTCATCAGCATAGATTTTTTTCGGCGCATCCATCCTTCGTGTTTAATTTCCTTAATCTCAGCCTTCACGCTGCTTCCGGAAAATTCCGCATCATCGCTGTTCAGGATTACCTTCCATTTCCTCAGCCTATCCATCCCGATTTTGTAATCGAATGTTCTCGGTGTTAAATTCAGCACCACCATCATTTCATCGGCTTTCCGCCTGCCTTTTCTCAGGTAAATGTAAATTGAGTTCGCCGCATCATCTGCTTCCACCCATTCGAATCCGAAATGGTTAAACTGGTTTTCATACAGCGCCGTTTCATCAGAATAAAGGTGGTTCAGCCTCTTTACAAATTGCTGCAAGTGCCTGTGGATCGGGTATTGCAACAGGTGCCAATCCAGGCTGCTTGCAAATTTCCACTCCGAAGTCTGCGCAAATTCATCGCCCATAAACAGCAGCTTTGCGCCGGGCATTGTGTACATATATACGAAGAGCGCCCTCAGGTTGGCGAATTTCTGCCATTCATCGCCCGGCATTTTGTATATCAGGCTTGCCTTGCCGTGCACCACCTCATCGTGGCTCAGCGGCATCATATAGTTTTCGTTGTACACATACATCGTGGGGAAGGTCAGCTTGTGATGGTGGTCCTTTCGGAAAAGCGGGTCCAGCTTGAAGTATTTCAGCGTGTCGTGCATCCAGCCCATCATCCATTTCATCCCGAAACCTACGCCTCCATCGTGCACAGGTTTTGTTAATTTCGGGAAATCCGAACTTTCTTCCGCTATCGTCATCGTATCGGGAAAATCTTTGTAAACCGCAGTGTTGAATTCTTGCAGGAAGCGTTCGGCTTCCAGATTGACATTCCCGCCGAAGATGTTCGCTTCCCACTCACCATCGTTCCTTGCGTAGTCCAGGTACAGCATCGATGTTACTGCATCCACCCTTAGTCCGTCAGCGTGGTAGCGTTCCAGCCAGAAAAACGCGTTGGAAATCAGGAAGGATTTCACTTCATTCCTGCCGTAATCAAAGATGTGGGAATTCCATTCCGGATGGAAGCCGCGCCGCTTATCCGGATGTTCGTAAAGGTAAGAGCCATCGAAAAAGTGCAGCCCATTGGCATCGCCCGGAAAGTGCGACGGCACCCAATCCAGTATCACGCCGATTCCGTTTTTGTGGAATTCATTAATCAAGAACATCAAATCCTGCGGGGAACCAAAGCGCGAATTGGCGGCGAAGAAACCGGTAATCTGGTAGCCCCAGCTTGGTTCGTACGGGTGCTCCATCACGGGCATCAGCTCAATGTGCGTGAAGCCCATTTTCTTCACATATGGCACCAGCCTTTCGGCAATTTCCCGATAACTGAAAAACCGCTCAGGGTCGTCTGTTCCGCGCATCCACGAACCGAGGTGCACTTCGTAAACGGAAATAGGTGCGCCGAGAGAATTTCGGTGATGACGGTTATTCATCCACTCATCATCACCCCAGTCAAAATAAGTTGTAGAAATAAGCGATGCCGCCTGAACGCCCTGCTCAAAACTTACGGCATATGGGTCGCTCTTTTCCAGCAGCACGCCGTTCTGCGCACGCACAGCGTATTTGTACTTTTCGCCCCAGGAAAGATTTGGTATGAAGCCCTCCCAGATTCCGGAACCGTCCCACCGCGGAGAAAGCTTGTGCATCTCAGAATGCCACCCGTTGAAATCTCCAATCACGGAAACTTCCTTTGCATTGGGCGCCCAAACTGCGAAGTATGTGCCTTTCTGCCCATCGATTTCGGCATCGTGGGAGCCAAATTTGTCGTAAAGCCTGTAGTGCCTGCCCTGCCGAAAAAGGAACACATCCAGCTCAGAAAATCGCGTGAAAGGCAGAACGGTAGGCATAGCGGAATTTTGGATAAAATTAAGAAATATTGTGCTTTGATGGGCAATGCGGCGCGTTGTTTTTTTGTGAAATTTTTAATTGCAAAAATTTAATTAAACCCAGAGACACGGAAGTTTATTTCTAAAATAGTAAAAAAAAACACTGCGACACAGAGTTGTCTTTCTTAATGTCACCGTTTTAAAATTAATTTTTACTTCCAACTTTTAGCTAAAAAAACTGTGTCACAGTTTCAAAACCGTGACACAGGGCAAATAAACTTTTTAACTAAAACTTTAGTTCTGCTTTGCGGCGTGCTCTGCGGCGATATAACCGAATATCATAGAAGGGCCAATCGTAGCACCGGCACCTGCATAATCGTATCCCATCACACTTGCCATCGTGTTTCCGGTAGCGTAAAAGCCAGGGATTACCTCGCCGTTTTCCTTAATGACCTGCGCAAATTCATTGGTATCCAAGCCACCCTTCGTACCAAGGTCACCGATCACCACTTTCACCGCGTAGAAAGGCGCCTTGCTGATTTCATCCATCACAGGATTCTGCAAGGTAGGGTCACCATAATAGCGGTCATAAGCGCTTTCACCCTTGCCAAACTTCGTATCTTTGCCAGTTTCTGCATCGCGGTTATAATCCTGCACCTCCTGCACGAAACCATCTCTATCGATGCCGATTTTTTCTGCCAATTCAGCCAGCGTATCAGCTTTCGTCACCAGTCCGGTTTTGTACCAGTCTTCAGAGAATGGCAGCAGCGGTGGTTTTGCGCCGTACATATAGCGGTTCACGGCGGTTTGGTCGAGGATTTGGTAAGCCACTTCGTTTCCGGATTCAATCTGATCGTGAACGAAATTCACATACGGCGAGGCTTCGTTCGTGAAACGCTTACCATTTTTACCAACGATGATGCTTCGTGGTATCGCCCTTTCGGAAACCAGCGTGAACAGCGTTCCGTTCGGCAGCTGAATGGCAGGCATCCACCACGCATCATCCATAAAGCCGAGCTTTGCGCCAAGTTTCTGCCCAATTTGAATACCGTCACCAGTATTATGTTTTGAACCAAGGCTAAAGTCTCGCTGCGCTTCTTGCGGGAAGTTTTCGCGGCGCATTTTTCTGTTGTGGTCAAAACCGCCCGTTGCGAAAAGCACGCCGTTTTTGGCTAGAACTTTTACTTCTTCGCCGTCTTTTTCCACGATGGCGCCTACAACTCTGTCATTTTCAACTACAAGTTCCTTCACAGGAGAATTTAGCCAAAGCGGAATATTCCTTTCATTCAGCGCCAGTTTCAGCCGCCCGATTACAGAATAGCCCAGCGCTCTCATATCCTTTTTGGTTACGGCATCGGCTATCGTTCTGCCCATCGCCTTAAAACTTGTCTGCAGGCCTTTTCTAGTGCGCAGCGCCATCGTCATATTTTTGAATTCCAGCGCGGTAAGGTAGATTCCGCCAGGCATCGTGATGTCCGATGGCTGTACCAGATATTTATCTTCGCCAAGTTCGTTAAAATCCAGCGGCTCGGCTTCTATGGAGCGGCCTTCAGGGCGACCGCCTGGAAATTCTGGGTGGTAATCGCTATAGCCTTCGGAATAAATCCAGCGGAGGTGCGTGGAGGCCTTCCGGAAAAAATCGAACATTTCAGGGCCTTTCTGCACATAGGCACGGATTTTCGGCTCCGCCACCTTTCCTTCTGTCACTTCCTTCATATAGGTTACCACGCTTTCCGGCTCATCGTATATGCCGTGCTCCCTTAGCACATAGTTGTTCGGCGCCCAAATTCCGCCACCGCTCATCGCCGTAGAACCGCCGTAGTGCGGCGCCTTTTCCACGATAAGCACATCCAGCCCAAGGCTGTGCGCTTTCAGTGCGGCAGTCATTCCGCCGCCACCAGATCCTGCTACCAGGAAATCCACATTGTGTGTTTTCATATTAAAATATTTACCAGAATGAATGCAAAGACTGCGCAAAACTTCCTTAAGGAAATCTGAAAAATTTCATAAAAAAGGGTTAAGAAGATGAGCTGAGGTTAAGGTTTAGATTGAGGTTAAAAAACAGAAATTTCACGCAATAGCGCAAAAACTTTTTGTTTAAATCCGCAAAGTTTGACTTTATTAAAGTTTGAAATTTTTGACAAAAGATTAAAGAACGCTTGAGGATGTTCAGCATTATAGATTGATAAATTAATGATTTTCAATCATTTTCGAATAGAGAAATTCCGGAGAAAAATCGGCGCCGTTTTCCCATTCCAAAGTCCAAGAGTTCAGGCGAAAGTTTTTAAATTCATCACGATTTTTCAAAGGGAGGAAAATCTTCTCGTCCAAAAGATTTTCAAAATCCACAGTTCCGCTTTTGCCATCCGAAAAAGTGAGATTGATTTTAAAATCATTTCGGTAATCGGCTGCTGTAATCCAAAGCATTTCTCATTAATTTAAGGGTTCAATCGAGTTCGGAAGCTGGCCATTCTGTGCAAGTTCCCAATTTTGCAGTAGTTCATCTTTATGAATTTCGAGCCATTCGAAAACCATTTTCAAAGCTCTTGCAGGCATTTTCCCTTCCACCAAACCTGTTTCTATGGAAACTATTGCACGGTACTCACCATAAGATACGTGGAAATGCGGCGGATTGTGGTCCTTAAAAAACATCTGAATGATAATTCCGTAAAATCGGGAGATTTCGGGCATAAAATTTTGTTTTCAAAGTTAGGGAAAACTTTAAAACTCTTGCGCGCTTGAACAGGCTAAGCGTGGCAGGAATCTGCATTTTTTACTTTTGCCGTTTTACTTGGCTCTTGTTACTTTTGCCTTTTTACTTTTGCTTTTATGATTTTTGAACTGACGACTTTGCCTGGTGATAGCAGGCCGGTTTTCCTCACCGGAAATTTCTGCGATTGGCATCCAAGATTGCCGGCAAACCAGCTTTTGCAAATTGCAGATGACCGCTATAAAATTGAAATCCCAGACGAAAACCTACCTGAAAAAATAGAGTACAAATATTCCAGAGGTGGCTGGGAAAATGTGGAACTGGATGCCGAAGGAAAAATAACCTCCAACCGAAAATGCCGGAAAGCAGAGGGTTCCCGGCAGGATTTGGTGGAAAACTGGCGGTACAACTGGGGCCCTTTCAAGCAGGAATTTTTCCCGATATGCGAAGTGATTTCCGAAGAATTTTATATGCCGCAGCTTGATAGGACGCGGAAAGTTTGGGCGCTGCTTCCGCACAATTATTACGAAACCGAGAAAAGGTACCCGGTGCTTTACCTGCACGATGCGCAGAACCTTTTCAACGAAGGCTCGCCATATGGCAACTGGGAAATTGATAAGAAACTTTCCATCCTGGCGGAATATGGCCGCGGCGATATCATCGTGATAGCGGTGGACCACGGCAAGGAAGCGAGAATCAGCGAGTATATTTTCGATAACGATGCGGTGAGCAATGGCTCGGAAGGCAAGCGCTACATCCGCTTCATTACTGATACGCTTAAACCCTTTGTAGATGCCAACTTCCGCACATTGAAAGAGCGGGAATTCACGGGAATTGGCGGCAGTTCGCTGGGCGGCCTCATCAGCATTTACAGCGGCTTCCTGTACCCGGAAGTTTACAGCAAGCTGATGATCTTCTCGCCGTCATTATGGGTGGAGCCACGCAACAATTTCCCGATGGTTGGCTTCCGCAAGCCGTTTGATTTAAAAATGTACATCTACGGCGGCGAAAGGGAAGGCAGCAGAATGGTGGCAAGGATAAAGCGTTTCGTGAAAACGATGCAGCGGTGGGAATACAAAAATTTCTTCAAAATGGATGTGAAGGTAAGCATCAACCCGGAGGGCGAGCACAACGAATTTTACTGGTCTCAGGAATTTCCTGCAGCGGTGGAATGGCTCTACTTCGATTCCCTGGAGGACCCGAAAGATTTAGCAGAAAGCGCAGCAACAGAACACCAAAAATAAATAGTATGATAAAAATTACCAATTCCCAAAACACTGATTATCAGCAGATTATAAAGCTATTCACCGAAAAAAACTGGCAGGAATTTCAGGCAGATTACCCTAATTTATCGGAACAATTCTTCTGCGGAAAAAAGGGCGAAGAATTTATTTTCATCAATGAAAACGGGCAAACGGTTTTTCTCTTAGGCTTTGGCGAAAACATTCCGCACGATGCAGATTTGCAGAAATTAGCGCAAATATTTTCCTGGCAAAACAGGAAAAAATTCGCTGAAAAACCAACGGAAATTCAGGCAAAAAATTTTACCGAAGAAAACCTGAAATCCTTTGCCAGAGGGCTTTTCCTGGGAACCTATCATTATCCATTTGAGAGAAGCCATCCATTCTGGAAGGAAGGTTTTTCATTAAATCTGAAAAATTTTTCCGACGAAAAAATTGCTGAAATATCCACGGAAATCAATGCAATTTGCGAAGGCCAGTTTGCAGCGATGGATTGGCTGAACAAGCCTGCGAATTTTAAAAAGGTGCCGCAAATTTCCGAATTCATTAAAAATATTTCAAAAAAATATGGCATAAAGTACACGGCATACAATGCCGAAACCTGCGCAGCCAAAGGCCTTGGCGCATTTTTGGCGGTCAATCAGGGAAGCAAGGAAGAGGGCGCCTTCACGATTCTGGAATATCAGGGCGAAAATCCGGAAAAAACCGTGGGACTTGTGGGAAAATGCGTGCTTTTCGATACCGGCGGAATCTCGCTGAAAAACCCGGAAAATATGCACTATATGAAAAGTGATTTGGGCGGTGCCACCGCAGTTCTCGGCACCCTGATCGCTGCCGCAGAAATGAAACTTCCGGTAAAAATCATCGCCATCTTACCCATCACGGACAATGCGATTTCGGAAAACGCCTACCTTCCATCCGATGTTGTGGCGGCGTACAACGGCAAAACGATAGAGGTGCTGAACACCGATGCTGAAGGCAGAATGACGCTGGCTGACGGACTGGCCTACCTAACCAAAAACTATGAAACCGACTGCATCATCGATGTGGCAACTTTGACGGGAAGCACCGTGAGAATGTTCGGCGAAACTTGTGGCGCAATAATGGGCAACGATGAGGATTTGATAAAAAGCCTGATGCAAAGCGGCGAAGAAACCGGGCAAAGGCTTTGGCAGCTACCGCTTTGGGAAATTTGGGACGAGGAAATAAAATCTGATGTGGCAGACCTTCGGAACATCTCGATGAAACCGATTGGCGATGCCATAGTTGCCGGGAAATTCCTGCAGCATTTCGTGGAAAATGGCGCTAAGTGGGCACATCTCGATATTGCAGGGATGGCCTTTGGCAAAACGGACTACGCCAAAGAAAAAGCGGCTACAGGCTACGGCGTGCAGCTTCTGTTAAATTTTCTTAAAAAACCTTAAAAAATATTTTTCTATCTGATTTTAATTTCTTAACATTGACGGATATTTCGGCATTTTCATAGAATGAAAGTTTTTGTTTAATGAAAATTAATTTAAAACTTTATTTCTTGCTGAAATTTGAACAAAAAATTAAAATCAGTGCAATGGAAACAAAAACTATCGTCTGCTTGGCCTGTTCCTTCAAAGGCAGTGATTTCATCACCGAATTCGCCAAAAATGGCGACAGGATTTTGCTCATCACTTCCGCACATTTGCGCGAAAAGCCGTGGCCTTGGCACGCCATTGCCGATGTATTTTATATGGAAGAAACCGAGCCGTGGAAGTGGAATCTTCAGCATTTGGTGGAAGGTTTTGCACATTTGCTTCGGCGGGAAAAGGTGGATGCCATCATTGCGCTGGATGATTATGATGTGGAAAAAGCCGCGAAACTTCGGGAAGTTTTCCGCATTTCTGGGATGGGACAGAGCACGCACCGGAACTTCCGCGATAAACTGGCAATGCGGATGAAGGCGCTGGACGAAGGCATACCTGTGCCAGAATTTACCGCCGTTTTCAACGATGATGCAGTGAATGATTTTGCCGAGAAAATCCCTGCACCCTGGGTACTGAAACCACGCTCAGAAGCTTCTGCCATGGGCATCCGGAAAATCCATTCCAAAGAGGAACTTTGGCAGGCAATCAACGAGCTGGGCAACCAGAGGCACCTCTTCCTGCTGGAAGCCTTCAAGCCGGGCGATGTTTTCCATACGGATTCCCTGGTTTACAAAAACCGCGTGGCTTTCCTGTGCGCTTCGCAATACGGCGAGCCACCAATGCAGGTATCGCACAACGGCGGAATCTTCCAGACGAGGACTTTAGACAAAAAAACCGATGAATACAAGGCGCTGGAAAAGCTGAACGCCAAAGTTCTGAAAGCCTTCGGGCTGAAGCACGGCGCCGCACACACGGAGTTCATCCGGAATAATGAAAACGGCGAGTGGTATTTCCTGGAAACCTCGTCAAGAGTTGGCGGCGCACACATTGCCGATGTGGTGGAAGCGGCTACGGAAGTGAACATCTGGGCAGAATGGGCACGGATCGAGCATGCCGTGCTGCACGGCGAACGGTACAGGCTGAGGAAGCCAAAACCAAAACCAGCAGGGCTTACCGTGGCGCTTTCATCGCAGCAGAAGCAGGATTATTCCCAGTTTTCTCCAGATAATATTTTGAAGACTATTGAGCTTGATTATCATTTCGTTATAGTTCATCAGGCGGAAAATGATGAAGATTTGGCAAAATCAATGGATGATGCCGCGGCGAAAATTTCGCAATCCACACTTAGCGTGATGCCGGCGAAAACCGGTGGAAGAACTTAACCCTAAAAATCAGGAATGCCAAAAATAGAATTCACAGATTATTACTCTCACAAGCTTGGGCTAAATGTTCAGGTGGAAATCACGGGCCATTACGGTTTTCCGGTATTGATGTTCCCAACTTCTCAGGGTTCGTTTTTGCAGAATAGGGATTTCGGGCTGAACGGAAGCCTGCATCACTGGACGGAAAACGGGCGGCTGAAACTCTTCAATGTGCAAACCATTGACAAACTGAGCTTTTACGACCGCACAATTCCTGCCTGGAAGAAAATCCGGAACCACGAGCTGTGGATACAGTTCCTCGCTCAAGAGTATGTGCCTTACCTGATGCATACCCACGGTGTTTCGCGCATTGCAGTTGCTGGCGCAAGTTTCGGCGGGTATCACGCTGCGGATTTCGCCTTCCGTTTTCCCGGTATGGTTTCGCACCTGTTCTGCCTTTCCGGCGCGTTCAACATTCGAAGTTTTATGGATGGCTACGATGATGCGTTGGTTTATATGAACTGCCCCAATGAATTCGTGAAAAACGATGAAGCTTGGAAGTACAAGCATATGCACATCGTGCTTTCCACATCAGATTGGGACATCTGCCGGGAACCAACAAGGGAAATGGCGGGAATCCTCCGCAGCAAAGGCATCAACCATTGGTATGACGAGAAAAAATGGATAAGGCACGACTGGCCTCTTTGGCGAATGGCTTTGCCGGAATATGTGGCGGCGCTTTTTTAAACAAATTAAACAAAAACCAAATGATATGAAAAAAATCGGCATCCTTTTCGGAATGGAAGACACCTTTCCATGGGCATTTATCGACAAAGTAAACGAGCTGGGCAACGGTGAATTTGTGGCTGAGCCTGTGATGATACACCGCGTGGAACAGGGTGCTGCAACGGATTACGCCGTAATTATCGACAGAATTTCTCAGGATGTGCCCTTCTACCGTGCCTACCTGAAAAACGCAGCAATGAACGGCACCTGCATCATCAACAATCCTTTCTGGTGGTCTGCAGATGAGAAGTTTTTAAACAATGCCTTGATGACCAAAATCGGGATTCCATTGCCGAAAACCGTAATCCTGCCAACCTACGAAAGGCCGGCGAATACGAAGGAAACCTCGTTCCGCAATATGTACTTCCCGCACGATTGGGATTACATCTTCGATTATGTGGGCTTCCCGGCATTTATGAAGCCGCACGATGGCGGTGGCTGGCGTGATGTGTACAAAGTTCATAATGCGGAGGAGCTTTTCGATGCGCACTCGAAATCTCATACCTTGGTGATGATGCTTCAGGAAAATATTGATTTTGAAGATTATTACCGCGTGTACTGCCTCGGCAGAAAATATGTGCACATAATGCCGTACGAGCCGAGAAACCCGCACCATCTTAGGTATGCCACCACGCACAAAACCGAGGGCGAAGCAAGGGAGAAGCTGCTGAAAACCATCGAGGATTATACGCTGAAAATCAACAAGGCATTGGGATACGATTTCAACACGGTGGAATTTGCGGTAAGGGAGGGCATACCGTACGCCATCGATTTCTGCAATCCTGCACCAGATGCAGACCGGAATTCCGTGGGCGAAGAAAATTTCCAGTGGATTGTGGAGCACGCCGCAAAGCTTGCCATCGAAAAGGCGAGGGAATTTGAGCCTGGGAAAATAAAAATCGACTGGGGAGAATTTGTGCGAAATTCTATGAAAACCACTGAGACAACAGATGAGACGAAGGCGAAACCAAAGCCAGGAACACAGAGGAAATAGCTGAGTTTACGAAATGCTTAGCATTTTCAGCAAGCGGTAAGCTACTGATTATCATTATTTTATCTAATCCCAAAAACATTGTGCGATGAGCAAATTTACCATCGGTATCGAAGAAGAATACCAAATCATCGACAAAGAAACCCGTGATTTGGTATCGCATGTTTCGAAGATTTTGGACAGCGGAAGCTGCGTCATCAAGGAAAACCTGAAAAACGAGATGCACGAATCCGTAATCGAAATGGAAACCTGCATCTGCAATGACATTTCGCACGCAAGACAGGAGCTTACAGACCTGCGCGCAAAGCTGGTGCACACAGCGCACGAGCAAGGCCTGAGAGTTTCCGGCGGAGGCACGCATCCGTTTTCGCACTGGCGTGAAATCAAAATAACGGCTGGGGAACGCTACACGAAAATTGTGAACGACCTTGGCGATGTGGCTCGCTCCAACCTGATTTTCGGGCTGCATGTCCACATCGGGTTACCGAACCCAAAAGACGGCATTAAAATCCAAAATGAAATACGCACATTTCTGCCGCTAATCTACGCACTTTCCACCAACTCACCGTTTTGGATCGGGCGGAAAACCGGCTTCAAATCTTACCGCCACCACATCTTCACGAAATTCCCACGAACCGGAATTCCGGAACATTTCGAAACCAACGAAGATTACCTGGAATACATAGACCTGCTGGTAAAGGCCGGCACGATAGACAATGCGAAGAAAATCTGGTGGGACCTCAGGGTGCATCCCTTCTACCCTACCATAGAATTCCGCATCTGCGATATGCCGCTGAAAATAGAGGAAACGGTGTGCATCGCCGCAATAATGCAGGCACTGGTTGCCAAAACCTGCCAGCTTCACGCCGAAGGAAAATCCTTGCCGATAATCCGCAAGATGAACATCACGGAAAATAAATGGCGGGCTGCAAAAATGGGCGCCGAAGCGGAATTCATTAACTTTGAAACCAAGGAAATCTACCCGCTGGAAAAGCACCTGGAGGAATTGCTGAGACTGATAGACGATCAGCTGGATGAGCTGGGAAGCCGCGAAGCCGTGGAGTATGTGTGGGAAATAATGAAGAACGGCACCGGTGCAGATAGGCAGCTGAAAATCTACGAAGAAACTGGCGACCTTGCCAAGGTTGTGGACTATATGATTGCGGAAACGGAATACGGCATTACGCACACGAACACTTACGATTTTGCAGAATGAAAGAGATTCGAATCGCTGTACTCGATATGAACAACGGGAAGGAAAACCAGGGCTTCCCAAACATCTTAGAAATATGTGAAAATTTCCGGAACAATGCTGGCAGCGTAAGCATAGAGACCTTCGATGTAAGGCAGAAGGACGAGGTGCCGAAGGTTGAAGATTACGACATCTTCATATCTTCCGGCGGACCGGGAACACCAGAAAGAGAAGGCCATAGCTGGGAACAGAAATGGACGGATTTTCTGGACGGCGTCTGGAATTTTAACGAAAAAAACTGCGACAAGAAATACCTCTTTCTGATATGCCACTCTTTTCAGCTGGCGGCCATCCATTGGAAGCTGGGCACGGTAAACCGCCGGAAATCTTACTCCTTCGGCGTGATGCCCATTCACAAAACGGAGGCCGGCGAAAAGGAATTCCTTTTCCACAAGCTGAACGAGCCGTTCTATGGCGTGGATTCCAGGCAGTACCAATTCATCCAGCCAGATTATGAAAGGCTTGAAAAACTCGGGATGAAAATAGTGGCGATAGAAAAGGATAGGCCGCACATTGAGCTGGAAAGAGCAGTAATGGCGATACGCTATTCACCGGAAATATTCGGCACGCAGTTTCATCCGGAGGCCAATCCTGATGGGATGCTGCGCAATCTGGAAGAAGAGAAAAACCGCGAGGCGATGATTCGCGATTATGGCGAACAGAAGTACATAGATACAATAAAGCAGCTGGCTGACGAAGATAAAATTTCGCTGACCAGGAGCCAAATACTGCCGGCATTTTTGTGGATGGCAGCGCACCAGATGAGAATTTACGATTTAATTTGGACCGATGATTAAAGAATACAGAGCGCGCTTCAACTCGGAATATTCGCCGCAAAAGTTTCAGGAAATGATGGGCATCATCCAGGAAAATGCAGGCTTTTCGCCAGAATTTAAAATTTCGGAAACGCCGGTTTTCCTGCCAAAGGAATTTTTCGGGAAACTAACGGAAGCCTGCGAAAGCATCATCGCACAAATCCGTGAAATTCCGGAAAGCGAACTGCAGAAGGCCATCCCGGAAAATTGCAGAGTACCGAACGATGGCACGCAGCCGCATTTTATCGCCATAGATTTTGGAATCTGCAAAAACGAAGGCGGCGAATTGGTACCGCAACTTATTGAGCTTCAGGCTTTTCCGTCGCTTTTCGGTTATCAGTATTTTTACCGTTTGGCGATGAATGAGGTGTATCCCTTCACCAATGATTTCCACAAATTCTGGACGCCGGAAGAATACCGCGAAGTTTTGCGGGAACTCATCATCGGCAATGAAAATCCTGAAAATGTGGTGCTGCTGGAAATTTTCCCGGAAAAGCAGAAAACGCTGATAGACTTCGTTTTCACCGAAAAAATCCTGGGCATAAAAACCGTGTGCCTTACCAGGGTGAAAAAGCGCGGCAAGGAAATTTTCTATGAAAACGAGCGCGGCGAACTCGTGAAAATCAAGCGGATTTATAACCGCATAATTTTCGATGAGCTGCTGAAAATCAAGGACTTAGAAACGGAATTCAATTTCTGCGACGATGTGGATGCAGAGTGGATTACGCACCCTAACTGGTTTTTCAAGATTTCGAAGTTCATCCTGCCAAAACTGCGGCACCAGTACATCCCGCAAAGTTTCTACCTTTCGGATTTCCCTGAAAATGAAGAACTTAACAATTTCGTTCTGAAGCCACTGTTTTCGTTTGCTGGGCAGGGCGTAAACCTTCACCCTACGAAAAACGACCTGGAAAAGATCAGCGACAAGACCAGCTGGATAATGCAGCGGAAGGTGCAGTTTGAGCCGGTTTTCGAAGATGTAAATGGCGAATTTTCCAAGGCGGAAATCCGGATGCTGTACATCTGGAAGGATGTCGAAGAGCCAACTTTTATGACGAATCTTGTGCGGATGACCAAGTCGGAATTTGCAAATGTGGATTTCAACCGTAAACCGGAAATCTGGACGGGCAGCTCCATCGCTTTCTTTCCGAAAGATTAAATTTGCAGGAAAAACCGCGCTTGAATTATCAGTCGGAATTTCGTAAATTTCTCACAAGCCAATATTTGTACAGTGGCGTACGCATTGCCTTTGCAGTGCTGCTTCCCGCCATTTTTTTGTATCAGGTAGGCCTGCTGAAAGCGTGGTTTCTCTTCCCTTTGGCCACAAGTTTCGTAGCCAATGTGGATCAGCCTGGGCCGTTCATCCGCCGCAGAAATATGCTGATAATGGCTATTTTCTGCTTCGCCATCGTAGCCTCCATCACTACGGTTTTCCGGCCGTATCCCATTTTGGTAACGCTGGAAATCATCGTATTCGGCTTGTTCTTCGGCATTCTGGGAATTTACGGCAACCGTTTTTCTGCAGTTGGCGGAATGTCCCTGGTTGTGATGAGCATCTTTATCGATGGGCATTTCCTCACAGATCCGGTCAGCAAAAACCTCATTATCTTCATTCTTGGCGGCATCTGGTTTCTCATCATTTTTTTGATTTTGATGAGGGTTCAGCCTTACAAACTGATTTATCAGATGATTGGGGAAAATTACACGGAACTTGCTGATTACCTGAGACTTAAGGCTCAATTCTACCGAAAAAATGCCGACATAAAAAAATTGACAGATGAGACGATTCAGCGAAGCATCAGGATAAAAAATCATCAGGAAGATACGCGCGAAACCGTGTATAAAACGCGGCAAATCGTGCGGGAAGCTACTACCACAAGCCGCCAGCTGATGATGCTTTTCCTAAATTCCATCGACCTGCACGAGAAACTCATCACTTCAGAAAACGATTACCGGCAAATTCACGAATATTTCGGCAATAAACCCATTCTGAACCAGATTCATTCATTTCTGCTGATGCTTGCCGATGAAATCAGCAATATTGGGCTGGCTTTGCAGAGCGGAAACAAGGCGCACCGCCGCACAAACCTGGATGACGAACTGCAGCTGCTGTACGAAGAATATTTCGAAATCCGAAGCCAGGAGATGAATTCTGAAAACCTAGAAAACTTTATGGTTCTTCGCCAAATCTTGCAGAGAATCAATGAGTTAACGGAATCGGTAAGCAATATTTACACGATTTACACCCAGGATTTATCTTCGGCAAAAACGCTTTCCACAGGCCTGGATTATGAGAAATTTTTACCACAGCAGGAAAAGCTGAACACGAAAGTTTTACGGACCAATATCTCGCTGAAATCCAAGAACTTCCGCCACGCTGTAAGGCTCACCACCGCACTTTTGATTGCGTACTTCATTTCGCAGCTCAGCTTTTTTCCGCTTGGCCACGCCTACTGGATTATGATTACGGTGATTGCCATTATGCGTCCAAACTTTGCCACCACGAAACAACGGAATTTCAAACGGCTTTTCGGCACGGTGCTTGGTGCGCTGGCAGCCTACATTTTTCTGATGATGCCTTTCGGCACGGAAGTTCGGCTCGGCATCTTATTTTTCGCGATGATCCTCTGCTACACGCTTTTGCGCACAAGGTACGACTGGGCGGTTTTTTTTATGACGGTGTATGTCTTTATGTCGTTTGATTTTCTCAACCCTGGAAATGTGAATGCCATTTTCTCCGACAGGATTTTTGATACGGCAATCGGCGCAGCCATTGCAGCGGCGGTTTCGTACTTCGTTCTGCCGATTTGGGAAGCCGGGCGAAGCACGGATTTGATGCTGAACGCCGCGAAAAGCAACCGCGATTATTTCCAAATCGTAATTGGCAGATTTCTCGGGAACAAGCCTGCAGAACAGGATTTCCGGATGAAGCGGAAAAATGCGGTGATAGATTTGGCAAACCTATCGGACAGTTTTCGCGGGATGATTTCCGAGCCGAAAAATCGGCAGAAAAAAATGGAAACGCTGCACCAGTTTGTAACCACGGCACACCTTCTCACGGCTTACATCGCTTCGCTTTCGCAGTATGAAAATCCGGAAGATTATCAGGAAATTGATGCGGAAGGCTGGAACAGAAAAATTTCAGCGGAACTGAACCGGACAATCCAACTCATTGAAAATCAAGGTTTTGAGGATGAACAAATGGTAATTTCTGAGCCTGAAGATGAAGTGGAAATGCTGCTGAAAAAGCGCAAAACGGAAATTGCGGAGAACGATATTGATGACCATAGGAACATCCACCGCACCACGAAACTTACACGGCTGAAACACATCCGTGAAGTGCTCACGCTGATATACAACACGGCGAAAGAACAGCGAAAAGTGTTGAAAACTTACTATGAATCAAAAGGTTAGGCTTAAAACCACATTATCAAAAACCCAAACCTTGGCGGAATATTCATCGGAAAAATCCGCATCGTGTACACGGCAAGAAATCTGCATTTCATCCGAAAAAGCAAACGGCCGAACTTCGTAGTGCTTCTTCAAAGACCAATATTTGGAATGGTGCATTTTGTACAGGCTTTCCTTCACAGACCAAACCACGGTAAGGTATTCAACTGATTGATTTTCAGGGATAAAATGTTGTTCTTCCGGCTGGATGAACTTATCCTTCACCCTGATGATTTTTGGTTTAAAGCTTTCCAAATCTATCCCGATTCTCTGCTCTGAAAAAGCCAAAGCAGCGAACGGGAAAGAATGGCTGATGGAAATCTGAAACTTTCTGCTTTGAAGAAAGGGCTCATCATTTTGATATAAAATTTTTTCGCCGGGCAGAAAATTTTGCAGAAGCTGGCGCACCATCAGAACTTCGGAAAGTTTTTTTTCCTTATAATTTTCAAAGCGGGAAAAATTTTCCGGCTCAATTAAATCAGGCGGCAATGTATCAATCTCATCAAACTTCCAGACAAAAATTCTGGAATGATGGTGCGTGAACTCTTTAAAAAACGGCATTTTTAATCTGCGGAAAATAAGTTGTAAATTTGCAAAAATCTGTGGAAATGAAAACGGTTTACCACATCAATATCGATAAAAAGGACGAAACTTTTCTGGAAGAATTCCTGAACAGGATGAACATCCGCTTCAGCAAAAACGGTAACGAAACCGTGGTTGCAGAAGATTCGGTGGAGTATTCCAAGGAATTTGCTGAGAAAATTCTTCAGGGCGAAAAGGAAATTCGTGAAGGAAAAGGCGTGAAAATGACGCTGGATGAATTAAAGGAATTTCTGGAATTATGAGTTTTCATATTGAATTCTCACAAGAAGCTCTTGATGAGCTGAAATTCTATAAAGATTCGGGCAATAAAAAACTTTACAAAAAAATTTTTGATTTAATATCAAGCATTTCCGAAACGCCTTTCTCCGGAATAGGAAAACCCGAGCCCTTGAAAAATAATCTGTCAGGATTTTGGTCGAGAAGAATTAATAAGGAACACCGGATTGTTTACAAAATAAAAAACGATACGATTGAAATTTTATCAATAAAAGGACATTATACAAACTAAAATGGAAACACTTACGCAATACATCCCTTACAAAGTGAAGGATATTTCGCTGGCAGAATGGGGCCGGAAGGAAATCGAACTGGCAGAAGCGGAAATGCCAGGGCTAATGGCCATCCGTGAAGAATACGGGCCACAGCAGCCGCTGAAAGGCGCCAGAATCGCAGGCTGCCTGCATATGACCATCCAAACCGCAGTGCTCATCGAAACGCTAGTGGCTCTGGGTGCGGAAGTTACCTGGTCTTCCTGCAACATTTTTTCCACGCAGGATCACGCTGCGGCAGCCATTGCAGCGGCAGGAATCCCGGTGTACGCCTGGAAAGGTATGACCGAAGAAGAGTTCGACTGGTGCATAGAGCAGACGCTGTTTTTCGGCGAAGAACGCAAACCGCTGAATATGATTTTGGATGACGGCGGCGATTTGACGAATATGGTTTTCGACCGATATCCTGAACTGGCAAAGGAAATCCGCGGGCTTTCTGAAGAGACGACTACTGGTGTGCACAGGCTTTACGAAAGAATGCAGAACGGAACGCTGCTTGTGCCGGCGATTAATGTAAATGATTCGGTAACGAAATCGAAGTTCGACAACAAATACGGTTGCCGCGAATCTGCAGTGGATGCAATCCGCCGTGCTACCGATGTGATGCTCGCCGGAAAACGCGTGGTAGTTTGCGGCTACGGTGATGTGGGCAAAGGTACGGCAGCATCTTTCCGTGGTGCAGGCTCAATAGTAACTGTTACTGAAATTGACCCAATCTGTGCGCTGCAGGCTGCAATGGAAGGTTACGAAGTGAAACGCCTGGAAACCGTGGTGGATAATGCGGATATCGTAATTACAACCACTGGAAATTTCAACATCGTTCGTGGTGAGCATTTCCAAAGAATGAAAGATAAAACGATTGTGTGCAACATCGGGCACTTTGATAATGAAATCGATATGAAGTGGCTGAATGACAACTACGGCCACACAAAAACCGAAGTAAAACCGCAGGTTGACATCTATAATGTGGAAGGCAACGACATCATCATCCTGGCTGAAGGCCGCCTTGTGAATTTGGGCTGTGCAACCGGGCACCCAAGTTTTGTGATGAGTAATTCCTTCTCGAACCAAACTCTGGCGCAGATTGAACTTTGGACAAATTCCGAAGCCTACGAAAACAAAGTATATGTGCTGCCGAAAAAACTGGATGAAAAAGTGGCGATGCTGCACCTAAACAAAATAGGTGTGGAGCTGGAAACGCTTTCACCTGAGCAGGCAAAATACATTGGCGTGGAAGTGGAAGGGCCTTTCAAACCTGAGTATTATAGGTATTAACCAAGCCTTAATTTGAACGAAAACAAATAAGTTGCCGCCTGAAAAAGCCGGCAACTTTTATTTTAAATTTGTTGAAAACCAGAGGCTTATGGAAAATTCAATCCGCGAAACGAATATTGACCGCATCAGAACAAGGCCAAGATTTACGATTGAAACTGATATAGCGCCGAAAGTTTATGAGCAAATCTTAAGGGAACACCTGAAAAGCGATGCCAGCATTGCGGGAAATATCAATGCGGAAGTTGCGGAATTTTTCGTGAAAACCGCCCAGCCTTCTTACTACAATCCTAAATTGACGATGAGAATTGAGTCTGCAGAAGACAGAACGATAATCCGCGGAATTTTCGGGCCAAGCGCTGCAGTGTGGACTTTCTTTATGTTTTTGTATTTTGCCTTTACAGTGCTTTGGATGGTGTTCATCACGACAGAAAAAAGCAAAACCGCAGATGGACTTGCTCCGCAGTTTCGCATTAAAATCGGTGGAAAAAATCTAATTACTTCGTCGGCATCTTGCCTTCAATTTCGCTTTCCGGCGTGGTTTTGATGACGGTTGCCCTATTCTCCTGCTCCTTCAGAATTTCCGCTTTGTACGGCTGGATCTGCGCCGCTAAATCCTGCTCAGAAATATTCGTAATCTTCGGATCTTTCGCAAGTTGTTTCCAGATTTTCGGGCCGTCCCAATTGTAATCGCCGTAAACCAAAACCGGTGTGCCTTTTGCAATCGGCGTATTGCCATCCTTATCCAAAATCCACTGTTCCGCGAAATCGTACATCCAAACCGCATCATTGTGCAACAATCTCAGGCAGGAATGCGATGCTGGGTAGCCCGGCAAATCGTATTCGTGCCAACCGATGCCCTCCTCATTCTCAATGTTAAAATTGTACGGCAGCATCCACTCATCCTTCACCGTGGATTGGTGCAGCTCCTTTTTCCAGTTGGTAAAATGCATCCCTGCAGTCGTCGGCTTATCTTTCCGGCCCAAACTTGTAGGCCCCCATTTTTTCAAATCGCCCTTTTCGTAAACGGCGAAAGCCTGCACAGGATAAGAGAAAACCACGAATTTCGGAACATCCCGAAGAATTTCCATTTTAAACGGAAACGGTGAATATGCGCGGAAATCTTGTTCGAATTTATTGGGCACCACCAAAGTATCAGCATTGGAAATATGCTTTTTATCCAACCTATTGATAGCCAAGATGTTATATTGCTGAAGCGTATCAAATTGCGCCTGGAAAGCCTTCATAGCAGAATCCTTTTTCCCATCAGGAAAAACGAAAATTGAATACTGCATTCCCTCCCTCGCTTTTTCCAAACTGCTGAAATCTTCGCCTTTATCAATATTTTCGGCCTGCGATTTTCCGTCAGAATTTACCCCGTCTTTCTTACACTGAACCGTACTGAAAACTGCGGCTGCCATCAGAGCAACCGTCAAAACATTTTTCCTTAAAATCATTGTAAAATTTTTCGGATTAATGGCAAGAATGATACCAAAAAAGGCTTTGTGAAAGGCTTATGCGAAAATTTATTCCCACTCAATTGTTGCAGGTGGCTTGCTCGAAATATCGTAAGCCACACGGTTGATGCCCTTCACTTCGTTGATAATTCTACTTGAAACTTTCTCGAGAAATTCATAAGGCAGATGGCTCCAGGTTGCCGTCATAAAGTCAATCGTGTTGGCAGCGCGAAGAACGGCGGTGTATTCGTAAGTGCGTTCATCGCCCATCACACCTACAGATTTCACGGGAAGCAGCACCACGAAAGCCTGCGAAACTTTTTCATAAAGTTCGTCGCAGTAAAGTTCTTCGATGAAAATATCGTCCGCCTCCTGAAGAATTCGCACCTTTTCGGCATCCACCTCGCCCAAAATCCGGATGCCTAAACCAGGGCCAGGAAAAGGATGACGGTAAACCAGGTGATGTGGAATGCCGAGCTCCTCCCCCACTTTTCGCACCTCATCCTTGAAGAGTTCGCGCAAAGGCTCCAGCAACTGGAGATTCATTTCCTCCGGCAAACCACCGACATTGTGATGTGATTTAATGACTGCAGACGGCCCTTTAACCGATTGAGATTCAATGACATCTGGGTAAATTGTGCCCTGCGCTAAAAATTTGGCATCGCTGAATTTTTTGGCTTCCTCATCAAAAACGGCAACAAATTCCCGCCCTATGATTTTGCGTTTTTCTTCTGGCTCAGAAACTCCTTTTAATTTTCCTAAAAATCTTTCCTTAGCATCCACCAAATCGATATTCATATCGAAATGGCTGCCGTAATTTTCCATCACTTTCTTCGCCTCGTCTTTCCGCAAAAGCCCGGTATCCACGAAGATGCACTGCAGCTGATTGCCGATGGCGCGGTGGATGAGCACCGCAGCAACCGAAGAATCCACTCCGCCGGAAAGGCCGAGAATTACCTTGTTCTCTCCAACTTTCTCACGGATTTCCTCGATGGTTTTTTCGATGTAATTCGTTAACTGCCAATTCCTTTCCGCATCGCAAACGCCGAAGACAAAATTGGCAAGTATCTTATCACCAAACTCTGTGTGCGTAACTTCCGGATGAAACTGTATGGCGTAAATTTTCTTTGCCTCGTTGGAAATCGCGGCAATCACGCCGGATTTTGCATTCACTTCAAAACCTTCCGGCACGCTTTCCACCTCGTCAAAATGGCTCATCCAAACGGTAGGATTTTCCGGCAATCCTTCAAAAATTCTGCAGTATTTTTCGATGATCAAAGTTGAGCGGCCGTATTCCCCCTTCACACCTTTTGCCACCTTTCCGCCGAATAAATGGGCGGTCAGCTGCATACCGTAGCAAATTCCAAGTACGGGAATTCCGGTTTCGAAAATTTCTTTTTCAATTAAATGGGCTTCCGCAGAATTCACCGAACTCGGTCCGCCGGAAAGTATGATGCCGGCAGGTTTTTTGGCAAGGATTTCAGGAAGTGGCGTACTGAACGGCAAGATTTCCGCATACACCTGCATTTCGCGTATCCTCCTGCCAATCAATTGGTTATACTGCGAGCCAAAATCCAGAATGATAATTCCGCCGGTCATTTTCGATATTTTTTTATAAATTTTTGATGGGTTAAAATTTAGCTATATCCTCACGGTAAAATGCATAATCAAAATGCACTGGCAGCGCATCAGCATAGACTTTCTTTCTTGCCTCATCAAAGTTTTCAGCGGTGGCTACCAAGTTGAGCACGCGGCCGCCGGTAGTATACTGACGCCCAAGCACAGACTCTGCCCCTGCGAAAAGAACCTGGCTGTGCTGCACTTTCTCCAGTCCGGTGATTTCAAAGCCCGTCTCGATGGTTTGCGGATATCCTCCGGAGCACATTACCAGGCACACAGCTTTCTCATTTGAAAACCTTAGCCCAGGATCTTTACCAGCGAGGCAATCCTCTATTACATCCAGCAGATTGTTCTCCATCAGCGCCAGTAGCACCTGGGTTTCCGGATCGCCAAGGCGCATATTGTATTCCAGCAAATGGCAGCCACTTGCTGTAACCATCAAACCAAAAAATATAAAACCCTGAAAATCAAGGCGCTCGGACTTTAGCCCTTTCAATGTTGGCTCGAGGATATTTTTTTCAAAATCAATATAATGATCTCTCGTGAATTCAGGACTTGGCGCTGCAGTGCCCATTCCGCCTGTGTTTGGGCCTGTATTTCCTGTTCCTACTTTTTTGTAATCTTTCACGGGTATGCACGGGAAGAGCTGTTCGCCGTTTGAAAATGCTATCACTGATGCCTCAAACCCTGCCAAATAATCTTCAATAATCACCTGAATGCCGGAATCTCCGTGGATTTTCCGTATCATAAAATCGTGAAGCGTGGCTTCCGCTTCATTATGGTTTTGGCAAATTACCACACCTTTTCCGCCCGCCAGCCCGCTCGCCTTAATAACCAGGGGGTAATTTTTCGTAGCAATATAGCGTTCGGCGTTCTCGTAGGAATCAAAGACTACTGCCTGAGCAGTCTTTACATCGTAGGTCTGCATAAATTTTTTGGAAAAGGCCTTGCTGCCCTCCAGCCTCGCCGCGCGTGCCTTCGCTCCGAAAATTTTCAGCCCGTGCTCGCGGAAGTCATCAACAATCCCCGCCACCAAAGGCGCTTCTGGACCTACGATGGTGAGGTCTATTTGCTCCTTTAGTGCGAAATCGCGCAGCTCCTTAATGGAATTATAGGGCAGATTCGTCCCCAGCTGCTCCGTGGTGGCATTGCCTTTCGCAAAAAAAAGTTTTGCCTGTGCATTGTCTTTTTTAATTTTAGTACCAATGGCAGATTCCCTGCCCCCTTCACCTACGATTAAAATTTTCATTAATGAAATTTTTTTGATAAACGCAAAAATAAGTTTTCTGGAGTAATTTTAATGTAAAAAATGCCTCATTCCCGTGAACATCATTGGGATGCCGTGCTCATTTGCCGCATCTATCGACTCCTGATCTTTCACGCTTCCGCCAGGCTGAATGATGGCCTTGATGCCGTTTTCTGCGCAGAAATCCACCACATCCCGGAACGGAAAAAAAGCATCGGAAGCCAGAACTAAATCGCCGCTAAATTTTTCCTTCGCCCTTTCCACAGCTTGCTGAGCCGCCCAAATCCTGTTCACCTGTCCGCCGCCAATTCCCAAAGCCTGCTTGCCATTGGAAACCACTATCGCATTGGATTTCACATACTTCACCACTCTTTGCGCAAAAATCAGCGCAGCCTTCTGTTCATCATTCGGCGAAGATTCCGTTACGGTTCTTAGGTCGTCGGAAAACGCATTATCGCAATCCTGCACCAGCATTCCGCCATCAATTTTCACCCAGGTTTGCCGGTCTGTAACCGGATTTTTTATCCTAATGATGCGCAGGTTTTTCTTCTGTTTTAAAATTTCGAGAGCGTCGTCATCAAAATCCGTAGCCATCACGATTTCCAGAAAAGTTTTGCCGAGTTCCGCAGCAGTTTCTGCATCCACTTTAAAATTCATCCCGATAATTCCGCCGAAAATCGAAACCGGATCGCACTCAAAGGTTTTTCGGTAAGTTTCTGCCGCTGAATTTCCCACCGCAACACCGCACGGCGTGGAATGCTTCACAGCGCAGCAAGCCATTTCATTTTTAAATTCATTCACAACCTTCCAGCATAAATCCATATCCCGTAAATTATTGAAAGACAGTTCTTTACCTCCCAAAATTTCAAAATCCTTCATCGCCCCGTTCTCAAAGGTTGAGACATAATAAGCCGCCTTCTGATGCGGATTTTCGCCGTATCTTAAGTCAGAAACTTTTTGGTAAGATGCGTTCAGATATGGTGGAAACTCATCATCCAAAAGCATTTTGGAAATCGCCGCATCATAAGCGGAAGTCAGGTTGAAAACTTTACCCGCCAAATATTTTCTCGTGCCTAAGTCCGAATTTCCATTTTCGGAAATTTCCTGCTGGATTTTTGCATAATCCGCAACATCGGTAATTACCGTGACAGACTCGAAATTTTTCGCGGCAGATCTCAGCATTGAAGGTCCGCCGATATCGATGAATTCAACTTTTTCTTCCAGCGAAATTTCCTTGTTCACATTTTCAAAAAACGGATAAAGATTTACAACCACCATATCAATCAGCCCGATATTATGCTGTTCCACGGTGTTCATATGCTCTTCATTTGAGCGAACGGCAAGCAATCCGCCGTGAACTTTCGGGTGCAGGGTTTTCACTCTTCCGTCCAGCATTTCTGGAAATTCGGTCACTTCCTCAATCTGCACAGGATTTAGCCCAGCATCTTTCAAATGCTTAAAAGTTCCCCCAGTTGAAATTAGCAGATAATCATTATTTTCCAAAAATTTTGCAAAATCCGCAAGTCCGGTTTTATCCGAAACAGAAATCAGTGCTCTTTTTTTCATGATTAATTTTTAACTTTTCAAAACCTCATTTATCGCCTTCGGAAAAATCTCGTACTCTAGCTGATGCACTTTTTCAGCCAAGGTTTCGGCGGTTTCATTTTCTTCGATTTTAACAGATTTCTGAAGGATTATCTCGCCCTCATCGATGCCTGCAGTCACGAAATGCACTGTGGCTCCGCTTTCCTTTTCACCGGCTTGCAGAACGGCATTGTGCACATTCATCCCCCACATTCCTTTTCCTCCGAATTTCGGTAATAGTGCCGGATGAATATTGATGATTTTCCCTTCAAATTGTTCGATTACCGATTTATCTAAAATTGAAAGAAAGCCCGCTAAAATTATCAAATCCGTATTTTCAGGAATTTCGCTCAAAAGTTTTTCGCTAAAATCTTTTCCGCGCGGAATTAGCTTCGATTTAATCTGATGATTTTCAGCGCGTTGCAAAGCGTAGCAATCTCTGTCGGCAATTACCATATTCACTTTTGCATCAGGAATTTCGCCGGATTCACAGCAATCGATAATCCGCTGCAAATTCGTGCCGCTGCCAGAAACCAAAACCACGAGATTTTTCATCAGAAATTCAGTATAATTTTTTCGTCGGCACTCTTCACAACTTCGCCGATTTCGTAGGCGTCATCAATCAAATCCAGCACTTTCTGAGAGTGGCTTTCGTCCAGAACCACCACCATTCCCACACCCATATTAAAGGTGCCGAACATTTCTTCACGCCTGATTCCGCCGCGTTTTTCCAGTTCCTGCATAATTTTCGGCACACGGATTTTCGCCGTATCAATCACCGCGCAAAGTCCGTCCGGAATGATTCTCGGCACATTCTCTATCAAACCGCCACCCGTAATGTGCGCTATGCCGTTGATTTTGGATTCATCCATTATTTGATGGATTATGCGCCAGTACAATTTCGTTGGCTCAAGCAAAATCTCGTAAAGCGGCTTCCCATCGAACTCTTCGTGAAAATCCGAGAAAATTTTCCGAACTAATGAATAGCCATTGCTGTGAAATCCGGAACTTGGCAGCGCAATAATCCTATCGCCTTCCCGAATTTTCGAGCCATCAATAATCTGCTCCTTTTCCACGATGCCCACACAAAAGCCAGCCACATCGTAATCGCCGGGTTTGTACATCCCTGGCATTTCCGCAGTTTCGCCGCCAATCAGCGCACATTGGTTGTCCTTGCACGCTTCCACGATGCCCATCACAATCTGCGCCGCTACATCAGCATCCAGCTTTCCGCAGGCCAAATAATCCAGGAAAAAAAGCGGTTTTGCACCGTGACAAATAATATCGTTGGCACACATTGCAAAGCAGTCAATGCCGATGGTATCGAACTTCCCAGTGTCAATCGCAATTTTCAACTTTGTGCCTACGCCATCAGTTCCGGAAACCAAAACCGGATTTTTGTAGCCGCCGATCTCGTAAAACGCACCGAAACTTCCAATGCCTTTCAGCACATTTTTATTGTGCGTTTCTTCCACCGCAGCCTTTATTTTTTCCACCGTTCTGTAGCCCTCCTCCTTATCTACGCCTGCAGATTTATAGGTATTATTCATTTTATCAAAATAATAATTTTCCGCAAATTTTCTGCTGATTTGTTAATTTTAATTTTAGCAAAACTCTGCCTAAAATGCGGATGGCTAATTTACGAAAAACTAAAGAATTTTCTGTAAATTTTTTTGCGATAAAAATTTCAGGGCTGAATTATAATGCTAAATTTGCCAAAATTAAAAAGCTTTATGGCAGCAGGATTTTTGGCATTGCTTGACGATATTGCAGCCCTGATGGACGATGTGGCGATAACTGCAAAAGTGGCAACCAAGCAAACCGCCGGGATTTTGGGCGATGATTTGGCGGTGAATGCCCAAAAAGCCACCGGGTTTCATTCTTCCAGGGAAGTACTGGTTTTGATGAAAATAATGAGGGGCAGCTTCATTAACAAGCTGATTATCATACCGATAGCATTTGTGCTGCAGGTTTTGTATCCACCGGCAATCAATGTGATCTTGGTTTTGGGCGGGTTGTATCTGGCGTTTGAAGGCGTGGAGAAAATCATCGAATTCATCCATCTTAGAAATCAGAAACGCATCGGAAAAACCGTTTTGGAAATTGCGGAAGAACCGAATATTTCCGAAGACGAAAAAGTAAAATCTGCCGTGATGACGGATTTTATCCTCTCCATCGAGATTGTGATTATCGCTTTGGGAACGGTGCTGAAAGAGCCTTTGCCCACACAGATTATCACGGTGAGCATCGTCTCAATCATCGCAACCGTAGGCGTTTACGGAATCGTAGCGCTGATTGTGAGGATGGATGATGCCGGTTTCAAACTCATCCGCACATCCAAAAATTACAAATCTTTCCGTGCAAGAGTCGGCAAAACTTTAGTGCGCGCTTTACCATTGATTATCAAGGCTTTAGGCGTCATCGGAACCATCGCTTTAATTTTGGTGGCAGGCGGAATTTTCGAGCACAACCTTGATTTTCTTCACAACATTTTAGCGAACTGGAATGCTTTGCCACGGCAATTTCTCTTCGGGATCGCTGCTGGAATTCTAATGCTTCCGATTGGATTCTTAGCAGAGAAAATTTTTGAGAAAAAGAAAGTTGCCGCGGAAAAACCTTAAAAATGCACCTGTTTAATTTCTTTACCGGTGTTCGGTTTTGGTTGCGGTAACATCAAAACGAGCACTGCAGCGATGATTAGGCAGATTCCGCCAAGACTCACATAATATATGGCGTGGTTTTGGAAAAGGAATTTTACGAGCGGTCCGCCAATTATCCCGTTTAAAATCTGCGGTAAAACGATGAAGAAATTGAAGATTCCCATATAAATTCCCATTTTATTTGCAGGAATCGCATCTATCAGCATTGCGTATGGCATTGCCAAAATACTTGCCCACGCAAAACCAAGCCCCAACATTGATATCCAAAGATGCTCTCTGTCAAGGAAATACATCGACAGCAAACCGAGTCCACCGAAAAGCAAAGCCAAGGCGTGCGTCCTGTTTTTCCCGATTTTATTGGCAATAGGTATCAGCAGAAATGCGAACGGAATTGCAAATAAATTATAATAACCGAAGAGTACGCCGGTTAAATTTCCGGCATCGTTAAATTGCTGAGAGCGAGTATCTTCTGGCGACAAACCGAAATGATGCGTTGCCAAAGAACTTGTGGTGAAAACCCACATTGTGAACAGCGCAAACCACGAGAAAAACTGCACGGCGCCCAGCTTTTTCATTAGTGAGGGCATATTTTTAAAATCCTTAAAAATATCCGTAAATTTTGAATTTTCTTCAATCTCAACTTTCTGTTCAGAGAATGCTGCTAGTTCTTTCGGGCTGTATTCTTTCGTTGTGAAAATCGTGTAGAGAATCGAAAGCACCAAAACCGCAGCACCGATGTAGAATGAGTAAATGACATTATCTGGCACGAAGCCTTCCGGTGCAACGCCTGAAACACCAGCATTTGAAAGCCAGGTCGGCAAATTCGAACCGATGACAGCACCTATTCCGATGAGAATCGTCTGCACGGAAAAGCCCACCGTTCCCTGACTTTTCGGCAGCATATCGCCAACCAAAGCGCGGAAAGGTTCCATCGCCACATTGATGGAAGCGTCCATCATTGCAAGGAAAATCACGGCAAGCAGCAAAACATTGGCACCCATCATCTGCGTTACAGACGCGGAATTTGGCAGCGCTACCAAACCCACCGCACAAAGCACGGAACCAATCAGGAAATATGGTTTCCTTCTGCCGAATTTCCCCCAGGTATTATCGCCAAGATGCCCGATGATCGGCTGTACGATTAGGCCAGTAATCGGTGCTACAAGCCAGAACCACGAGAGTTTATCGACTTCCGCACCAAAGTTGGCAAGTATGCGGCTTGCATTACCGTTCTGCAGGCCGAAGGCCATCTGTATGCCCAGAAAGCCCATACTCATATTGATGATTTGCGCCAGTGAAAGTTTTGGCTTTTGTACTGCGTTCAAAGTTTTGATGTTTAAATTAAAAATTAGCGAATAAGCTCAAGAACACGGGATTCTTTTGGTCTAAGTTTTAGGTTGTTTAAATCTGTGAAAGTCTCACCGGTCATCACATCACGGAATTTGGAAAAGCCGTCTGTAATTTCTTTGTAGCGGAAAGCTTCCACCGGCATTTCCTTTTCCTGTGAATTGTAAACTACGAGAATTTTTTGCGATGCTGCAGTGCGTGAATACACATAAACGCCGTGCTGCGGAAAAAACTGCACCATTTTCCCTTCGGTAAGTGCCGGGGAATTTTTGCGGAAATTAGCCAGTTTTTTGATGAAATCGAACGCAAGATTTTCCTGGGCTGTTCTTCCAGATTTAGAAAACTGGTCCACCCTATCTTCCTTCCAGCCACCCTTCATATCAGAACGAACGAGGCCATCCGGATTTGAAAAGTTTTTCATCAGAATTTCCGTGCCGTAATAAAGCTGCGGAATTTTGTTAGAAGTGAGCAGCAAAATAATCCCGCTTTTGAACTTCTCGAAATCTTCGCCAACCACCGAAAAGAAACGACTCATATCGTGATTGTCCAGGAAGATAACATTCTTTTCCGGATTTGGGTAAAGGAAATCCTGAGCCGTAAGGTTATACAGCCGGTTCACGCCATCATACCAGCCGAATTTTCCGTTAAGTGCCTCATACACAGCTTCCTTCCACGCAGAATCCGTGATGCCGGGAAGATTAGAATCAATTTCCTGCCCCAGCTTTTTTCCTTCCGTAAAATAAGCCTGATTGGATGGCTGATACATCAGCGTTTCGCCGAAAATCCCAAGCGATGGATATTCCGAACGGATTCTTGCCAGCCATTCCGCATTAAATTTTAAATCGTTGTAAGAAAATGTATCAATCCTGAATCCGTCAACCTTGGCATACTCAATCCACCACAAGTAATTCTGAATCAAATACTTAGCAACGAAAGGATTGTCGTGGTTCATATCCGGCATCGTAGGCACAAACCAGCCTTTTTCTGCAATATCGTAATCGAATTTCGATGCGTAGGGATCCTGAACCGGCTCAAAACGGTAGGTGGTGTTCGTATATTGCGGGAACTGGTGTACCCAGTTTTTCATCGGCAAATCCTGCATCCACCAGTGGAAACTTCCGATATGGTTCGGCACCACATCCTTTATAATCTTCAGGCCTTTGCTGTGCGCTGTTTCCACATATTTGCGGTACAGTTCATTCGTGCCGTACCTTGGATCTATTTTGTACAAATCCGTCGCTGCGTAGCCGTGGTAAGATTCCTTCGCCATATCGTTTTCAAGTTCCGGCGTATTCCAGATTGCCGTGATGCCCAGGTCTTTCAGGTAATCCATCTTTTTGATGATGCCCTGCAAATCGCCGCCGTGACGGTAATACATTGAATCTCGATTGATGGTTTTTTCCCGCAAAGATTTTACGATGTCGTTGGAATAATCACCGTTGGCAAAGCGGTCCGGCATTATCAGGTAGATTAAATCCTTTTGACTGATGCCTTTGGGCTGCGCCGTTTTTTCGCCTAAAACAAAGTCATATTTGAATTTGCGCTTGCCATTCTGCGAAAACCAAATGGGATAAGTTCCCGGT
Organism: Cruoricaptor ignavus; assembly: GCF_014961145.1. NCBI lineage: Bacteria > Pseudomonadati > Bacteroidota > Flavobacteriia > Flavobacteriales > Weeksellaceae > Cruoricaptor > Cruoricaptor ignavus. Next base: position 29,487 of record NZ_CP063145.1, on the reverse strand, counting down.
TTTGCTTCCGGCTTCACGAGCAAATCCACAAACTGGTAATTCGGGTTGTCGGTTCGGTGAGATTTTTCCAGCACGAAGGCTTTTGCATCCACAGCAACCTCATATTTGGAAATATCCTTTCCGTAGAGCATCAGCTGCAAACCATTGTCCTTAAAACCTGTCCACCAGTTAGGTGGCTCCACTCTTTCCAGCGGCTTTTGCGCAAAAGCCATCGCTGAAATCAAAACTAAAACTGCGAGAAAAATTTTCCTGTTCAAAATTTTACTTTTTTAAATGCTAATCACTAATTTTCTATTTCTTCACCGGCTTCAAAGAAATCGCATAGCCGCCGCTTCTTGCCAGCTTCACTGGTAGTTGGCTTCGGCTCGTCACCGTTTTCTTGTAAATTTTGTAAGACTGCGGATTGCTGATGTAATCGGCATCGTCGCCATCTGCATAAACCGTGGCCTCGTAAGTTTTTCCCTTTGGCAGGAAGGAAAAATCCACAGTGAAATCTCGTGCATTTTCATCCGTGATGCCACCTACGAACCATTCATCCTTACCTTTGGTCTTCCTTGCGGTGTGGATGAAATCCCCAGGCTCTGCCGCCAGAATCTTCGTATCATCCCAATCCAGAGCTACATCCTTGATGAACTGAAACGCATCCAGATGCCGTGCATAATTTTCCGGCAAATCTGCCGCCATTTGCAGTGGCGAATACATTACCACATACAGTGCCAGCTGCTTTGCCAGCGTGGTTTTCACGAATCTTTTGTCACCAGGGAAATAGTAATCCAGCTTAGTCTGAAAAATTCCGGGTGTGTAGTCCATAGGTCCGCCCATCCATCTTGTGAACGGCAGAATCGTCTGATGCTCAGGATTATTCCCGCCGAACGCCTCAAATTCTGTTCCGCGCGCTGCTTCTGCCGCAATCCAGTTTGGGTAAGTTCTACTTTGTCCGGAAGGCCGCATCGATTCGTGGGAATTCACCATAATCTTGTGCTTCGCCGCTTCTTCCGCCACCCTGTAATAGTGGTTCACCGTCCATTGGGAATAATGATGCTCGCCGCGCGGAATGATGCGGCCTACATAGCCCGTTTTCACGGAATTGTAGCCATGCTTGTTCATCATCTCAAAAGCCGGTTTCAGCCAGCGTTCATAGTTGGTTGCCGAGCCGGAAGTTTCGTGGTGCATCATCAGCCTGATGCCTTTGGAATGCGCATAATCATTGAGCATTTTCAAATTAAAATCCGGATAAGGGGTGATGAAATCGAACACGAATTCCTTGGAATGCCCGAACCAATCTTCCCAGCCGATGTTCCAGCCTTCCACCAAAAGTGCATCAAAACCGTGCTTCGCCGCGAAATCGATGTAAGATTTCACTTTCTCATTATTTGCAGCGTGGTTTACGTTCGGCGTTAGCTTGGCAAAATCCGTTTTCCCGATGTGCACATTTTTCGCCGTAGAGTATGCCCATTGAGATTTCCCGATAATCATTTCCCACCATATACCCATATATTTCACGGGCTTTATCCAGGATGTATCGGCATAGTGCGTAGGCTCGTTCAGGTTGAAAATCATTTTGGAAGCCAGCACTTCTTCCGCCATTGGTGAAACGATGATGGTGCGCCACGGTGAAACTGCCGGCGTCTGAATGTAGCCCTTCGCACCCTGTGCATCGGGCGTCAGGTGCGTTTTGAATTTGAAATTCGCGGCATCCACTTCCAGGTTGGAAACTGGATAATTGATGACCGCAGCTTCAGCAATGTTAATATATAGCGGCTCTTTGCCTTCCTTTTTCAGCATTAATGGCGTCTGCACCGCGTTTTTCACAGGTGTTTGCGAAGCATTGCCATCAAAGGATGTTGCCCATTTTGCCGGAATTTCCGAGAGCATCGTAGTTTGCGGCTGATATTCCTGGGAATCGTAATCGCCGGTTATCCACCAGGCTTTCGTATCCCACGGCAAATCAATCTCGGAATCTTCTTCTTTGATGATGAAATAGTTGAGATTTTCCTGCTCAGGAAATTCATAGCGGAAACCCAGCCCATCGTTGAACAGCCTGAATTTCAGCACGATATGCCTATCCGTAGAAGTTTGGTTCAGCGTTACTGCCAGCTCATTGTAGTGGTTGACATAAGATTTCTTCTCGCCCAAAACAGGGTTCCAGGTTTCGTTCCTCGTATCGCGCTTTTCATCGGTTTTCACGAAGTTGCCGTCCAGGTTCGTCGCCTTATTGTCCTTATTTTCAATTTCGGAACCAAACTGCAATTCACCATCCCGAAAAATCCTGATGCCAAGCTTGGAATCTTCCACCACAGGCCTTCCCTGGTATTTCAGGTTGTAGAAAGGCATGCCGTTTTTCAGCTGAAAATTCATCTCAAATTTTCCATCCGGAGATTTTAGGCTTTGTGCTTGCAATGCCGCTGCACCGAAAATCAGGTAAAAAATTGCTGTTTTTCTCACTACCATCAACATTTAATACTAATCAGGTTAAAAAGAAACTGCCGCCAAATAAGCGGCAGATCAGTAAGTCTACAAATTTACTTTTTTTCGAAAGAATACTTCTTATTCGCCTCATCCAGCGTTACTTTATATGTACCTGCTGAAGTGATGGCAATATTATCTCCGCCAGCAACAGCCGCTCCCGAAAGCCCGCTGCCTCCGTAGTTCTGCGCCCAATCGTCATTGAAACGGAACTTCGCTTCGCCTTCGGAAAGCGGGAGGGTCAGTTCCCAAACCTGCTTCGCATCATTCCATACCATATTGGTATCCGCATCCCATCCGCCAGGCGTTGCAGAACCTATGAGTCCCCAAGAGTTTTTAGCAAACTTAAAGCTCATATCGTTCAGGTTTACGGTAAGTTTGTAAGTGTCTTTTGCAGGACCTTTGATGTTGTCACCGTTTTCCACGAGTGTTTTGCCGTCATTGCTGCCGTAGTTTACATCCCAGTTTTTATCTTTGGTAATTTTAAACTCAGTGCTGCTGCCTGTTTGGAAGGAAATTAATCCTTCGTAAATACCATTTCCTGTCTCAGAAACCAACCGGTTTGCCGCCGCCGGATTCCATCCCTGATAATCACCCGGCGCGTAGAGATAAGATGTCAGGTTGTAAGGAGTAACTTCTAGCGTAACCACATTGGAGTACGCCGGAGTAAAGCCGCTTCCTATGGTGGATTTTACGCGGGCTTCCACAGCCTGAGCTTTTCCCGCCTCCAGCCCGAGGCTGCGGACAAGGGCATTAAATTCCTGATGTGTGAAGCTAAGTTTACCCTCGCCGGCAGGCAACTGTGCAGTTTTGGAATTTTTAAAATTATCCCCTTTTTTTGCAAATTCAACAATTGAGGTAATCCCCGTAGGCACCCCGAAATCCGCCTGACCCACGGTGAAAGCCACAGCCTCGTCCGAAGATTTTGAACCTTCCAACTTCAGCTGCGTTGCGCTCGCGGCAAGCGTAGGATTTGAAACCAGCGATGCCACAGCACGATCGTCATCATCTTCACAAGAAAAAATGAGCAAGGCGAGTATCGCGAGAATTGATATCTGAAAAAACTTTTTCATTTTAATAGGAATTTAGAATTAATAGCCCGGGTTCTGCACCAGGTTTGGATTTACGGCAATATCATTGTTCGGAATCGGGAAAACCGTGCGGTGGTTTCCTACCGCTGTACCCTCTTTGGCATTACCCTTCCAAGGCCAAAGATAAGCGCCGCTGGTGAATTTGCCAAAGCGGATCAGGTCAGTTCTGCGGGTAAGCTCCCAAGACAGCTCGCGCGATCTTTCATCGAGGATAAAATCAAGAGAAATAGAGCTCACCTCTGGTGCTCCGGCGCGCTTGCGAAGGGCATTTACATATTGCAATGCTGTTGACATATTTCCTCCGCCGCCGCGCAGTACAGCCTCCGCGTACATCAGGTACACATCGCCAAGGCGGTATAGCGGCAGGTCGGTTTCCACCCAGTTGTCGTGGATGCCCGGCTGCCCATTGGATTTTACATTTTTATATTTTATAAATGCATAGCCGTCATTAAAATTGCCTAAATCCTCAATCTCCAGGGACTGCCCGTCCGTAAAGAAACGGCCTCTTTTATCGTTTTTATCAAAACGGTTCACGAAGGCTTTCGTGGTACGGAGGCCGCCCCAGCCGCCATTTACACCAAATTCTTTTGGGTCCATCTTTCCGCCGATGGCAGCGTGTACAAGGAAGGTGGTGCCCCCGTTGGTCTGCGTGCGCTGCCCGTCATAAACAAGTGAAAAAATGTTTTCAGGATTGCCGATGTGGTTGTCCGCAAGGAACAAATCGCTGTAATTTGGCTTCAGGGCATAGCCGGACTGGATGATCCTGTTGCAATATTCAATCACTTCTGCGTAGCGCTCCTGGCCGTTGTACACTTTTGCATTGAGATAAAGCCTAGCCAGCAATGCCCACGCCGCTGCCTTATCTACCCTGCCATAGGCTTGGGTGCGCGGGGCTTTCAGGTCTGCCTCCGCCAGTTTTAGTTCATTCTCTACAAAGGTGAAGAGTTCTGCCCTAGGCATCTGCTTCGGTACGGTGCCCAGGGTAGTTTCATCTACGAATGGTACATTTCCGTACATATCGAGAAGGTGATAATAGGACTGCGCCCGTAGGAATCTCGCCTCTGCGCGCATCGTTTTCGCTTCCTCCAGATCTGCACCGCTGATGCCGTTGCTGCTGAGTTTCTCATCGGTGGTGTTTCTCAGAAACTCGTTGCAGAAAGCAATCTCCGTGTAGATGCGGTAGTACATCGCATTGTTGAACTCATTTGCAGGGGTCCATATCATTTTATGGAACTCGTGCAGGGTACCGTCGTTCCAGCCGATCACCGCTTCATCCGTGGTGATCTCCTGCATAATGAACAGCAGGCGCGCATAGTTGGAAAATCCGCCGTCGATATCCGCGATGTCTCCCGCTCCGTCTCCGCCCTGCTGGCCGCCTACTGCCAGGCCGCCGTAAAGCTTAGCCAGGAGATTCGGATATTTGCTGAAGTCTTTATAAAGGCTCGCCGCGGTTACATCCGTCACCGGTTCCTGGCGAAGGTCATCCGTGCAGGAGCCCAGGCTGAGTGCCGCACTGAGCGCGATGGCTGCTGCTGAAAGTTTTTTTATTCTGAAATTCATTGTCTCGAAAATTTAAAATTGGAAATTTAGCCCAAGAGAATACACCCGCGGCCTTTGATAAAAGCCATTATCGATGTTTCCGAAAATCTCCGGATCCACACCGGAATAATCGGTAATTACGAAAACATTTTGCGCCATACCGTATACGCGGAGGCTGCCCGTTCCTCTGAAAATATCGCGGAAGGTGTAGCCCAGCGTCAGGTTATCCATCCTGAGGAATGAGGCATCTTCTACGAAGATATCACTCCAGAACTGTACATTTTTAAAGCCGTAATCTTTTGCGACGCTGGAGATGTTCTGCAGGAAATCGTTGGTAGCTATGTTCTGAACATTGGACTGGGAGGCGAAGTTGTTGTAAACATAATTACCCAGTACCGCGCGGAGCGTAGTGGAAAGGTCGAAATTTCTATACCGGAAGTTGGTAGAGAAACCAAATGTGGCATCGGGCGTGGTAGATTTGTAGAAGTATTTGTCCTTAGCGTCTATCACCCCATCTCCGTTTTGGTCCACATAGGCACCCTCAATCGGCTTGCCGCTGGTGTCATAAATCTGCTGATACACATAGAAGGAAGATGGCTTCTGCCCCACCGCGTGTGCCTGCACAGTGTTCCCTGTACCGCCGCTGATGCCGCCCATAGCGAAGCGGATATCCTCCTTCACATCATTAAACTTTTTGATTTCAGGATTGTAATGCGTGAAGTTGAAATTAAAATTCCAATCGAAATCTGCAGTTTTTACCGGAGCCACATTCAGCGCGACCTCTATACCGTCGGTCTCCATCTCTCCTACATTTTTTATGTTCCGGTTGCTGAACTCTCCTGCTGGCACCTGCACATCGTAGAGCAGGTCTTTGGTTTTTTTGCTAAACCAGTCTACCGATGCGGTAATGCGGTTGTTAACAAACCCAAAATCCAGCCCGGCATTTACTGTTTCCGTGGTTTCCCAGGTCAGGTTCGGGTTGTATTGAGACGGGCGGTACATATTGTAGAACTGATCGCCGAAGCCGTATTGCGCGGAGCTGTTGGAGATGCCATATGCCGGGAAGGAATTGTACCAACTGCCCACCTCCTGCTGGCCAGTCTGCCCCCATCCGGCGCGGAGTTTCAAATCAGAAAATGTCTGGGAATCTTTCAGGAAATTTTCATTTTTAATCTTCCAGGCGATGGAAGCCGCCCCGAAGGTTCCCCAGTTGTTTTTCAAATCCTCCCCGTTGTAAAACCTGGAGGAGCCGTCGCGGCGGATAGAAGCATTGATGATATACTTATCCGCAATGGTGAATATCCCCCGCCCGTAGAAGCTGAGAAGTACCAGATTTCCCTCATAATCCCTAGGCTTTTCCAGAGCATCGTACGCAGGATTGCCGTGGTAAGTCATCGCACCGGGCGCCTTATTGTTAAATTTCTGGTAAGAATATCCAGCGATCAAATCGAGCTTTGTATTGATAGGCTCAATGGTTTTAACATAATTCAGGAAAGTTTCGAGGAGCTTGTTGGATTTCTCCTGCTCATAATCTGTCCTGCTGCCCAGGGTAAAGAATGTAGAACGGTAGCCTGGATACTCGGTGGTAGCGCCAGTACCCTTCTGATAGTCATAGCCTAAATTCACATTCCAGTGCAGGTCCGGCAAGAAATGAAATTTATAATCAATCTGGGTATTTGCAATTCCGCGCCACACGCTGGAGATATCGCGCCTTGCGGCAAGCATCGCCACCGGGTTGCTGGTAGCGTTTACATTCTGGTTGGTCTCGCCCTTATCATTTTTCGGTAGCCACCATTCCCAATATCCGCCGACACGCTGCCCGTTGTCAGAATCATCCTTCACAGGCTGAGTCGGGTCAAAGAGCTGTGCCGCCCCGATGACGCCCGCCGGGAAGCGGTTTTCCGTAAAGGAGCCTTTCAGGTTTACATTCACAGTCAAATGATTATCCAGGAATTTCGGCGAAAGGTTGAGGGATGCAGAAGTCCTGCGGAATTCATTGGTGCGCACGATGCCGTTCTGGTCTGTATACCCGAGCGATAGCCGGTACGGAAGCCCCTTGATCCCTCCGGAGAATGCAAGGTTATTATCCGTACCCCACGCCGTCTGATAAATCTGCTCCTGCCAGTCGGTATTGGCAGTCCCCAGCATATCTATGTACTTCTGCTGAGTAGCGTTATTGCGCACATACTCGCGGAATTCATCACCGGAAAGCACGGACTGCGTACCCATCTTCGTGGATGCGGAAGCCACCGTGCTGAAATTCACCTTCAGCTTGCCCGCGGAGCCTTTTTTCGTGGTAATGAGGATTACCCCGTTGGAGGCCCTGTTACCGTAGATCGCCGCAGCGGAGGCATCTTTAAGTATGTCAAAAGATTCAATGTCATTTGGGTTAATCAGTGCCAATGCGTTGGATGCGCCGGACACTCCCTGGAAGTCCATCGGCACACCGTCCACCACTATCAGAGGATCGTTGGAGCCTGCCAGAGAAGCACCCCCGCGGATGCGGATAGTAGCCCCGGAGCCGGGATTACCACCGTTCCCCGTAATCGTAACGCCGGGTGCCTTACCCTGAATCAGCTGATCCGGGGAGGTAGAGCCGCCATTAAAATCTTTGGAACTTACGGAAACTACAGAGCCGGTAAGATCCTGCTTTTTTTGCTTCCCGTAGCCAATCAGCACCACCTCTTCAATTCGCTTTTCCTGCGCGAGAGAGTCGGTCTGCTGGGCATTCATCATTGCGCCTGCGAAGAAAAATGCCGGGGCAACTTTTAGAACCTGTAAATATCTCATCGAAATTTTAAATTTAGAACTTCCTAAAATAGAGGTCACTAAATTAATAATTTTAAATCGTATGTTAAGCAAATATTAAATTTTATATTAATTCTAAATAACGCTAAAAACTTACAACACAGGGCTTTAGGCTATTTTCGTTTCTCTCTATGATTTTAATCAGTTGCCAAACGGGAACGGCTCAAAAGTTAAAAATATTGAATTTTACACAAATTAATAACGGAAAATGCTCCAGTGTCTAGGCAACTAAAATACTTACCTTTGCGCAAATTTTGAGACATAAAAATGAGCGATAAAAAAGTTTTGATTACAGCGGCATTGCCTTATGCCAACGGCCCTGTGCACATCGGGCATTTGGCGGGCGTTTACATCCCCGGCGATGTTTATGCGCGCTTTCAGCGGCGGTTGGGAAAGGATGTGGCCTTCATCTGCGGCAGCGATGAGCACGGCATTCCCATCACCATCCGTGCGAAAAAGGAGGGTGTTTCGCCGCAGGATATTGTGGATAAATACCACGAAATCATCAAAAAATCTTTTGAAGACTTAGGCATTTCATTCGATGAATATTCCCGAACAACATCGCCGAAGCATTACGAAGTTAGCCAAGATTTTTTCAGGACGCTATATAACAAGGGCAAATTCACGGAGGAAGTTTCCGAGCAGTATTTCGATGAGCAGGCCGGCGAATTTCTTGCCGACAGGTACATCACGGGAACCTGCCCAAAGTGCGGGAACGACGGTGCCTACGGTGATCAGTGCGAAAAGTGCGGCTCCACGCTTTCGCCTTCGGAGCTCATCAACCCAAAATCTGCGCTCAGCGGAAATGTGCCCGTGCTGAAGGAAACGAAAAATTGGTACCTGCCTTTGAATGAGTACGAAGATTTCCTGAAAGAATGGATTATAGAAGGCCACAAAAACGACTGGAAACCAAATGTTTACGGTCAGGTAAAATCCTGGCTGAACGACGGCCTGAAACCAAGGGCGATGACGCGCGATTTGAACTGGGGCGTTCCGGTTCCTTTGGAAGATGCAGCGGGAAAAGTGCTTTATGTATGGTTTGATGCGCCTATTGGCTACATTTCCTTCACGCAGGAATGGGCTGAGAAAAATGGAAAAAAATGGCAGGATTTTTGGCAAAATGATAATGCAGAACTCGTGCATTTCATCGGGAAGGACAACATCGTTTTCCACTGCATTATTTTCCCTGCAATGCTAAAGGCGCACGGCAACTACATCCTGCCGAAAAATGTGCCGGCGTTTGAATTCCTAAACCTGGAAAACGACAAGATTTCGACTTCGAGAAACTGGGCAGTTTGGGCGCACGAATTTGTGCAGGACTTCCCAAATCAGCAGGATGTGCTGCGCTACGCTTTGCTGAGTTCTGCGCCGGAAACCAAGGACAACAACTTTACCTGGAAGGAATTTCAGCTTAAAAACAATTCTGAACTGGTGGGGATTTTCGGTAATTTTATCAATCGTGTGGCGGTTTTACTGCATAAATATTATGACGGAATTCTGCCAGATTTGAATGCGGATTTTAGCGAATTAGACGAAATAAGGAAAATTGCGGATGAGATAAAAAATGCGCTGGAAAATTTCGAATTCCGTAATGCGCTTTCTGCGCTGATGAATTTGGCACGATTTGGGAACCAATATCTGCAAACCGAAGAACCTTGGAAGACGATAAAAGACCAACCCGATAAGGCGGCAAAGTCCCTGTTCATCAGCGCTCAGATTGCCGTTGCACTGGCACAGATGTGCGAACCGTTTATGCCGTTCACTTCTGAAAAACTTCTAAAAATGTTTAACACGGAAAAGAAAAACTGGGATGAAATTTCCGGGATTTTAATTCCTCCAAAACACCAGATTAACCCTGCGGAATTGCTTTTCCAAAAGATTGAAGATGAGCAGATTGACGCCCAAATTCAGAAACTTGAAAATACGAAAATCAACAATAAAAAGACCAATCCAAATGCAAAGGCTATGAAAGACGAGATAAATTTTGAAGATTTCACAAAAATTGATCTGAGAATCGCCACAATTTTGGAAGCGGAAAAAGTGGAAAAGGCGGACAAACTGCTGAAGCTGAAAGTGGATACGGGCATTGATGTGCGCACCGTAGTTTCCGGCATTGCCGAAAGTTTTTCGCCGGGAGAAATCATCGGAAAGCAGGTGATGATACTGCTGAACCTGGCACCACGAAAAATCCGAGGCATAGAATCTCAGGGAATGCTGCTGCTCACCACAAAACCGGACGGCAAGCTCAGCTTCGTAACGCCCGACGAAAAAGTGGAAAACGGCATGGAAATCGGCTAAGATTTTTTAAATACCGCGATTTGAATGTTAATTGGGAATAATTCCAATTCATTCTAAATTTTTATATTTGCCGCAACATTAAACAATAAAACTATGGGATTTATTCAGGAATTTAAGGAATTTGCGTTCAAGGGCAACGCAATTGATTTGGCAGTAGGTGTCATCATCGGTGGTGCTTTCGGAAGCATTGTGAATTCTTTGGTAGAAGATGTAATCACGCCACTTTTGCTGAATCCGGTGCTTGAAACAGCGGGCGTTGCAAACATTGAACAATGGCAGGTAAACGGTGTATACTGGGGGAAATTCATCGCTGCGGTGATTAGCTTCCTGATGATAGCGCTGGTACTTTTCTGGCTGATTAAGGCTGCGAACAAAATCGCAAAGCCTACAGAAGAAACTCCCGCACCAAGCAACGAAGAATCTCTGCTGATGGAGATCCGCGACGAACTGAGAAAGCGTCCGCTTTAATTGCTGGCTATTTTGAAAAACAAAGGCTGCCTTTCTGGCAGCTTTTTTTTATCCTCAAGAAATCGTGAAAATTTTCGAAAAATCCGTAACTTTGGTTTTCTTTAAAAATTATGCAGGAGCAGGTAGTTTTAGTGAATGAGAATGACGAAGTTATCGGCCTGATGGAAAAAATGCAGGCTCATAGGGAAGGGCTTCTGCACCGGGCTTTTTCGGTTTTTTTGTTTAATGAAAACGGGGAAATGCTGCTGCAGAAACGCGCGGCTTCCAAATACCATTCGCCGAACCAATGGACTAATGCGGCGTGCTCTCACCCAAGGGAGAACGAAAGCTTTAAGGATGCGGCTTTGCGCAGGATGAAGGAAGAGCTGGGTATCGAAACTGAGATTGAGGAGCGCTTTCATTTTATTTACAAAGCGGATGTAGGCGGAGGACTTTGGGAGCACGAACTGGACAGGGTTTTTACCGGGAAGTTTGACGGTGAATTCAAATTAAATCCGGAAGAGGTTTCGGAAATACGATATATCTCGCTCGAAGATTTGGATGAAGAAATGAGAAAAAATCCAGAGAATTTTACGGAATGGTTTAAGATTATTCTGCGGGAATTCCGGGGAAGACTGCGCTATTAGCCCCGATGGAAGCGGCTACCCCGCAGCGAAGCCGCGGAGCGAAGCGGAGCGGCAAAGCGAGGAGTAATAGCGGACAGCGGGAAATAGCTCCAAAAAAAAATATTAAATTTTGAATTATGGAAAAGAGAACGGCGCTTTTTGAAAAACATAAATCGCTGGGTGCCAAGATGGTGCCCTTTGCCGGATTTGAAATGCCGGTGCAGTATTCCGGAGTTACGGAGGAGCATTTTGCGGTGCGCGAAAAAGTCGGAATGTTCGATGTTTCGCATATGGGCCAGTTCTTGATTGAGGGCGAAAATGCAGAGGCGCTACTGCAGTTTGTGACGACGAATGATGTGACGGCGCTGGAAGTTGGGAAGGCGCAATACAGCTGCCTGCCGAACGGAAACGGCGGAATTGTGGACGATCTGATCATCTATAAAATGGATGATGAGAAGTTTTTCCTGGTGGTAAATGCGTCGAATATTGACAAAGACTGGGAGCATATTTCAAAGCATAATGAGAAATTCGGTGCGAAAATAACGAATCAGTCGGACGAGATTTCGCTGATTGCAGTACAGGGACCGAAGGCTGCGGATACGCTTCAGAAGCTGACTTCCGTAAAGCTGGATGAAATTCCGTACTATCATTTTGCAGTGGGTGAAGTTGGCGGTGTTCAGGATGTAATGATTTCCAACACAGGATACACTGGAAGTGGTGGTTTTGAGATTTATTTTAAAAATGAAGCAGCGGAAAAACTTTGGGACGAATTGGCAAAAGCCGGCGAAGAATTCGGCATAATGCCCTGCGGACTGGCATCGCGCGATACCCTGAGGCTGGAAAAAGGTTTCTGCCTTTACGGAAACGACATTGATGATACGACTTCTCCGCTGGAAGCAGGATTGGGCTGGATTACGAAGCTGGACACGGATTTTGTGGACAGAGATTTTCTTGCGAAGCAAAAGGAAGAGGGCGTTTCGCGGAAACTGGCTGGCTTTGAAATGCAGGAAAAGGCGATACCAAGGCAGGGCTACGAAGTGGTGGATGCGGACGGAAATGTTATTGGCAAAGTAACTTCTGGCACGATGAGCCCGATGAAAAAAATTGGCATCGGCCTGGCCTACCTGGATAAACCGCATTTTAAAACCGGCTCAGAGATCTTTATCAGAATCCGGAATAAAGATGTGGCGGCAGAGGTGATAAAAGTGCCGTTTGTTTGAAAATTGAAAGATTAGGAAATTAAGAGATAAGAAATTCAAATAAAAAATCCGCGCCATTTGGTGCGGATTTTTTTATTCAATTCCAAAAAACTCATCCAATGCTGCAATGCTCTTTTTATCATTGCCAATGAAAATTTTATCACCTGTAATGAAAACTGGGCGTTTCAGAAATGAATAGTGGTCCAGAAGTAAATCTCGGAATTCATCTTCCGACAATGTTTGGGTCTCGATATTCCTTGCCCTAATCTGCGTACTGCGTTTGCTGAAAAGCGCTTCATAGCTTCCCGCCAGTTCACACATTTGCTCCAGTTCCTGCGCACTTAGCGGTTTCGATTTTATTTCGCGGATTTCCCAACCGCCCAAATCGTACCGTTGCAGAATCTTTTGGCAAGTGCCGCATTTTTTCAGGTGAAAAACTTTTTTCATTGGCAGATTTTACGACTGTTTACCTTGCTATATTCACCGCCCTTGTTTCTCGGATTACGGTTACGCGAACTTGCCCAGGATAAGTCAGTTCGTTCTGAATTTTCTCTGAAATATCATACGAAAGCTGCCCAGCTTTTTCATCATTCACTTTTCCGCTCTCCACCATCACGCGAAGTTCGCGGCCGGCCTGAATGGCATACGCACTTGAAACGCCGTCGAAACTTAGCGCCGCCGCTTCTAAATCTTTCAGCCTTTGGATGTACGATTCCAGCACCTGCCTTCTTGCGCCAGGCCTTGCACCGGAAATTCCGTCGGCTACCTGAACAATCGGCGAAAGCAGCGAGGTCATTTCGATTTCATCGTGGTGCGCACCAATCGCGTTTACAACTTCCGGATGCTCGCCATAGCGCTCCGCCCACTGCATACCGAGCAAAGCGTGCGGAAGCTCCGACTCCTGCTCCGGAACTTTCCCAATATCGTGAAGCAGACCGGCTCTTTTGGCGAGCTTAACATTCAGGCCAAGTTCCGCCGCCATCGTTGCTGCAATGTGCGCCGTTTCTCTCGAGTGTTGCAGAAGATTTTGCCCGTAAGATGAGCGGTATTTCATCCGGCCAACAATTTTTACAAGCTCCGGATGAAGCCCGTGGATTCCCAAATCGATAATCGTTCGCTTGCCTACTTCAATGATTTCCTCCTCAATATTCTTGCGGGTTTTCTCCACCACTTCCTCAATTCTCGCAGGGTGAATTCTGCCGTCGGTCACCAATCTGTGAAGGGAAAGCCTCGCGATTTCCCTTCTCACCGGATCGAAGCACGAAAGCAGGATGGCTTCCGGCGTATCATCCACGATGATTTCCACGCCTGTTGCCGCTTCCAGCGCACGGATGTTCCGCCCTTCCCTACCGATAATCCGGCCTTTCACCTCATCAGATTCGATGTTGAAAACCGAAACGGCATTTTCCACAGCCTGCTCCGTTCCGATGCGCTGAATCGTTTGTATCACGATTTTCTTCGCCTCGTTCTTCGCATTCAGCTGGGCTTCTTCGATGATAGCCTGAACCTGTGATTGCGCTTTGGATTTGGCCTCAGATTTCAGCGATTCCACCAATTCTTCCCTCGCCTCTTCAGCGGTATAGTTGGAAATTTTTTCCAGCATCTCAATCTTCTGTGCAGTTGCATCTTCCAGCTGCTGCTGTTTTTTCGCAATCGCCTCGTTTTTCCGCTGAAGGTCGGCGTTTTGCCTTTCCAGATCTTTCTCCAGCCTGCCGGTTTTGTTCAGCTCCTCATTCAGTTTCTGCTCTTTTTCCTTCACTCTTTTCTCGGCATCCTGAATTTTCTTTTCTCGGTTTTGAATCTCGGCATCGTGCTGAGTTTTCAGTTCCAGAAATTTTTCTTTCGCCTGGAGTTGTTTTTCTTTCTTCACAGCCTCTGCCTGCTGGGTTGCCTTGTCAAGAAGCTGATCAGCATTTCTTTTCGCGTCTTCCAACAATTGCTGTCCCTGCCGGTTGAGGTTACTTTTGGAATAAAACATTCCTGCTGCTGCCCCAATTATCAGCGCCACCAAACCTATTATAACTTCAATCATTTTATGTTAAATTTTCTTTTGTTTAATTTTTAACTCCATTTATCTACTCCAAATAAAAAAAGCCTACAACAGTTCAGTGATTAGAGTAAACTCCCAATCCACACGATTTGGACTGATTTCCACCCTCTGTAATCCGCGGCTTGGCGGCACGCCATTGGATGGACTTTCGTCCGGTTTCAGTTTAGCGTTGAGTTTACCTTAATGTGTTAGAACTGTTATAGGCAGTCTGTCGGGAGCTAGTCCCCCGCGCCTTCCAGGAGCCGGCTCAGCATCTGAACTTTCTCCACGGAGGCATTTGTAATCTTCTCCATCTGCACCGCAGCATTATCCGCTTTGGTACCCAGCCGCAGCGCGCACATAGCGAGTGCATCCTGCTTGTCCCGGATTTCAAAACTCGCCTCGAAATCCTTAATCATTCCCTCTATCTGCTTGCCTACGCGCCGCAGCGTTTCCTCCTCCTGAGGCATCACGCTCAGCGGATATGTCCTGCCCGCTATGTTTATGGTAATGCGCCTCGGTTCGGTCATAATCCGGTATTTTGAAGCTGGGCAATACAGTCATCCACCTCCTTTATCAGCCTGGTGATGTGGTTTTTCATCAGCCGGTTGTAGTCGGGGTTGCCGGAAATTGCCGCCTGCAGTTTTATATTTTTCGACTCTTCTATTAAGACCTGGCTGCGTTTTCTTTCTGCATCATATTTTCCCTCCAGTATTTTGTATTCTTCGGTAAGCTTTTCAAACTGAACCAGCAGTTGCCGGTACTCTTCCTTGATATTGATAATCCGCATCTCCAGTAAGGAAAAACTCTCCTCCAAATCCCGCAATGGCATCAGGTCAAAATTCTAACATTTGCAAAAGTACAGAATTTAAACCGTAAAAATCCCGATTGTGACAATATATCATAAAAAAAAACCGCCACCAGGGCGGAGAATATTTATTGGCGCTATGCCATTATTCAAATTTCAGTACGAGCATGAAGGCGTGGGATTTCGCTTCCTTCATCGCTCCTGCCCAGTAGGGCGGCGTAGCGGGAGTGGGCGGGCTGGTGGTGGGATCAGCCGGGTTGTCTTTTATAAGTTCGTTGTTCAGGAAAAAAGTTCCGCGGACTCCGGTGGTAAATTTAAATTTACTGAAATAAAACTGCAGCCCTAGCTCTGCAGCTGGCCCGTAATTGTGCGTAGTGGTGCGGAAAACATCCTGCATATTGTCATCCGAAGAATTCTCGTTGGATTGCATATTCATCAAATAGCTGAAGCCTGCGGCAGCGTACGGCCGGGAATTAAACCATCTATCCCCGTGATATTCCACTAACAGCGGGATATCCAGGTAGGTGGACTTCACCGTGCGCTCCACATCGCCAAGGTAGGGAATGCCGGTGGCAGCCACCTCCGGGTAAGAAAAATTGTCCTGAGTGTTGAATGTGAGGGTGCGCTCCACAAAATGCAGACCGGGCTCAAGGCGTAGATCAAAATGATCCGTGAGGCGTACGCGCCCCATAATGCCTGCTCCGAAGCCGGCAGAGCCTTTTGAAAGAACGGCATTTTGCTTTTTCCCCTTCATGCCATAGCGGGGATCCAGCTTCATATGATAGTTAAAAGTGTTGCCTGCCAGGAAGAATCCCCAGCCAAATCTTTTGTCATCAAAACCTTCCAGATGATCGAGGCGCTCCCTGGACGGGAACATATCCAGCTGCGCGAAGAGTGGCTGTGAGGAAAGCGCGAGCGCTGCGGCAAATATGAACTTTTTCAGCATTATGATTACTTTGTGGCTTTATATATGGTCGCGATGCCCAGGCTAAGTTTCTTGTAATCCACTTTGGAGTAGCCCTGGGCGAGAAGAATTTTCTTCATCGCATCCCCGTATGGGAAGGCATTTACCGAGTCCGGAAGGTAGGTGTACGCGCGGTTGTCCCGGGACACCAGCCTGCCGATGCGCGGCAGAATATTTTTAAAATAAAACTGATACAGCGGTCTTAATATACCCTCCACTTGGGAAAACTCTAGGATGAAAACGCTGCCGCCCGGCTTCACTACGCGGCGCATCTCGCGCAGCCCCATTTCTAGATTTTCAAAATTCCGTACGCCGAAGGCTACGGATACCGCATCGAAGGTGTCATCCTGAAACGGGAGATTTTCCGCATCGCCCTTCATCATCCTTATCCCGGTAGAGAGCCCCGCATTTTTGATTTTTTCCGTTCCTACATTCAGCATTTGCTGAGACAGATCCAGGCCGGTAACCTGCGCCCCGGTGCCACGGTGGATAGCTATAGCGAGGTCGCCCGTGCCTGTGGCTACATCCAGTACGCGCTGCGGCCTGCCGGCTGCCATCATATGGACCAGAAGGCGGCGCCACAGTACATCTATCTTTAGGGACAATACATGGTTCAGCAGATCATATCTCGGGGCGATGTTATCAAACATATCCTCCACCTGCGATTTTTTGCTTCCGGCGCTGCTGTATGGTTTTACCTGGTTCAAATTTTTTAAAATTTATAAGTTTCGCTGTAATAATTTAAAAAATCCTGCTTGCGGAATATTTTACTCCGGGACTCTACTTTGGCGATATTCTTAATCAGAGGATCATATTTTTCATCGACATTATAGTAAAAATCCTCCGTATAGAGCTTGCTGAAGCGCTTTGCTCCACCGTAGTAGTTTTTCCCGTCTATTTCCGTAGTGCCCAAATTCAGCAGAAGGGAATCTTTGTTTAAATTATACCCATAGTACTGAGTGTGGATGTAATAATCTGAATTAGTGATATTTACGAGTCCGCGAATTTTATTCACAGTAAAGGCGGAATCGTACATTAGCTTTTTATTTTGGTCAAAAACTTTTATCTCGTTCTTTCCTTTTTTTAAATCAACCTTCACAAACTGCCCCGCAGAAATCACCTTTTCCTGCCCTCCATTAATTTTAAAATAGTAAGTGCGAGGTGTGGGATTATCCACCAGGTAGTAATTTCTCTTTGCCAAAAAAAGTGCATAGATCCCGAATGCCGCCAGAGTAGCCGCCAGCGCGATCAGGAAACCTATAAGTGCAGGGTTTTTCTTCATCAGGAATGAGATTCCTGGCAAAAGTAATAAAAATTGTGCTTGCAAAACCCGACCCCGAGTATCTGATTTGTTGTAACTTTGCATATTAATTTGTTTATGCCAAATACTATAATCTCAGGCTCAGGCTGCTATATACCGGAACGCGTGGTGGGCGCCTCCTATTTTTTGAACTCTGAATTTTTTGATGATAATTCTCAAAAACTGGATAAAACCAATGAGGAAATCATTGCCAAATTTGTAGAAATCACCGAAATCGCGGAGCGGCGCTACGCGGCGGAGGATATGAAGAACTCCGAAATGGCAGCAATCGCGGCGGAGAAAGCGATACAGGACGCCAATATTGAACGGAACGAGCTGGATTACATCATCGCAGCTACGAATTTCGGCGAGGTGGATGAGTTCGGAAATTCGAATTTTATGCCCTCTTTTTCTGCGCTGGTGAAGCACCGGCTTGGCATTACAAATACAAAGACGCGCCCCTACGATATGATCTTCGGCTGCCCGGGCTGGCTGGAGGGGCTGATCCTAGCAGATGACCTGATTAAATCCCGGAGGGCAAAAAAAATACTCGTCGTAGGCTCCGAAAAACTGCACAACCAGACCGACCCGTACGACCGGAATAAGATGATTTTTGCAGACGGCGCGGGTGCCGTAGTGGCAAGCGCCTCGGACGATGAGCGTGGGGGAATCCTGGCTGCCAACACACGCTCCTACACCGCGGAGGAGCTGGATTTTCTGGAAAACTCTTCTTCTCTGAACCCGGAGGCGGATAAAAAGCGGCTGTACATCAGGATGCGCGGACGGAAGATTTATGAGTTTGCCCTGAAAAATGTCCCGGATTTGATTAAAGAAACCATCGAAGATGCCGGGCTAGGCATCAGTGACATCAGCAAAATCCTGATCCACCAGGCGAATGCGAAGATGGACTACGCGATGGTAGACCGCGTGTACAGGCTGTTTGGCATAAAAAACGGCGACCACGGCATAGCCCCGATGACCATCCAGCAGTTTGGGAATTCCTCCACTGCCACCATACCCACTATGTTCGATCTTATAAAACGCGGAGAGATGGTTGGCCATACCTTCGAACCCGGTGCCAATATCGTGATGGCATCCGTGGGCGCCGGTATGAACATCAATGCGGCTGTATACAGATTTTCCTAGAAATTTTTCCAAAAAAAAAAATTCCGCACTCAGTGGCGGAATTTTTTTGGCATACCAAATAATTTTACATCGATTCATCCATCACTTCGCGGATGCTTGTCGCGTTGGATTTTAGCAGATCATAGTGCATACCCAGCGCCGTGAAAAGAGGATACTGCTTGTAATTGATGTCGTTTTCTTTTGCAAATTCTTTTATTTCCTCCGTAACCTCGTGGTAGTACTCGTAGCTGATGTTCGGGAAGAGGTGGTGCGCCACATGGTAATTGAAATTCCCCAGCACCTGGTGTATAAAAGCATTGTGGTTGGTAAGGTCATTGGTCACCGCGAACTGGTGGCGCAGCCAGGTATGCGGCAGCTTCCCGGTATCGTCTGGCTCTGGGAACTCGTTGTGGTCCGTAGCGTGGAGCGGGAGCAGCACAAAGAGCGCCAGGCAGCTGGCGGAGATTATTTGCAGGAACCACGCGCCTAAGGCAAGTTTCCAGCTTATGCCGAGAAAAGCAATCGGAATTACCAGCTGGTAGAAGAAGTAGAACGCCTTGAACGCCAGCATCTCCACCTTGCGGGATGCTGGGATTTTTGCCTGAGTTTTTTGGATAATCCTGTTCGGATCGAAGAAATCCCGGAAATCTCTCACGAACATCCAGTTGAAAAGATACAGCGGATACACCATAAAGAAAAATCTGTGCTGATACTTTTGTACCCCCTTTGCCTGGGCGTGCGGATATATCAGGATAGGGCCGCTCTGCTCCACATCGGTATCCCAGCCATCCACATTAGGATAAGAGTGGTGGCTCAGGATGTGGCGTCGCTCCCAGATGTAGCTGTTGGCACCTATCAAGTCGAAGATCCTCAGAGCCCAGCGGTTGTATTTTTTCGTTTTAAAAATATTGTTGTGCGCTGCTTCGTGGATGATATTAAGGTAAATAAGCACCAGGATAATCCCCATAAATACGAAGCTGCCGATGTACAGCGAGGGATTGTCCCCGTTGAAAATCGCCGCGAAATAAGCGCCGAAATAAAGCGCCGGCAGCAGGAAAGTTTTGATTACCACATTCATATCTCGCCGCTCGTCGAGGGTTTTCATACGCGCATTTACCTTCTGCCTCAGCTCATTGAAGAGTTGATTGTCATCCTTGACCTTGGTATAGACCGGTCTGTTCATTACTTTATCCATCAGTTTATTTTTTCAAATTAAAAATCATCAGTGCAGTACGGGATCTCTCCACCAGCCTGTTGCTGTAGGTTCCGCGGAAGAGCCTGTCCAGGTAGCTGTGGGAGCGGTGCAGTATGCAAAGCACATCGATTTGTTTTTCTGTGGCATACTTTGCCAGCCCGTGCTCCACTTCCGGATCGACTCTTATTTCTGCTTCAATTAAATCTGCTCCCACACTTTGTACCCAGTCATTCATTTTCGCAGAGAGCCTGCCCGCTTCCCTTTCGTTTTTTGCGATATGTACGCACTGTAGTTTTTTGGTATTTTGGCCTAAAACCCTTTTCGCAACCTGACGCACAGTGGGAACTTCTAGCTGATCGAGCATTACGCCCATACCGAAGTTTCGCACAGAAGCATACCGCGCTTCCGCTGGCACAGCAAGCAGAGGAATGCGGAGGTTCTCGGAAATCTGCTCTGCGTGGGAGCCGAAGATTTTTTTATCCAAATTATTATTTCCCGCGGTACCCACCACGAGGAGCCCTGGCTGGACCTGATCCGAAAACTCGCCCAGAACATCGATAAAATCTCCCTCTTCAAAATGGAAAATTAGCAAGGATTTCTGCTGTCCGAAGTTTTTTGCAATCTTCTCCAGCTCCTGCGCCTCTGCCTGAAACTTTGCCCAGCTGCTTCTCTCATCCCTTTCTATCAGGGCTTGCGCCACGGGGTGTACTCGCTCCTGCTCCTCACGGGTGGCGGCGTGGGAGATGGGCGCGATATGCAGAATGTGAAGCTCCGCTCCAAAATTTTCTGCCAGATTCAGGGCGTAGCTATAGGCATTGCGAGCCAGCTGAGAAAAATCCGTGAGAAACAGAATTTTTTCCATAAGAAGGTGGTCCTCAAAATTACTTTAAAATTATAAAACTTCAGTCGTTTTTCTCCTTACTCTGACATTTATCATATTCAAGCCTGCTGCTCCTGCTTTATTTTATAGCCTCTAAAAGACCTGTTCCGAAATGCCCTCCGCAGGATTACTAGCCGCCGGTTCGTCATACTGCCGTAGCTATTGGTCAGGATGAATACCGCTACCGGCACGAATAGCCAGCACGCTGCTCCCAGTACTATCTTCGCAGAATTCATCAGCGCACTCTGGGCATAGGTGCGGTACGCCGCTCCTGCCCCCGGTACCGTGCCAGCATCCAGCACCGAAGCCATATCGCTGAGGCTCTGCAGCTGCGCCGAGTAGAGCGCATAGCTGATGACTGCTTGCCCGAATGCCGTGGAGATGCAGGTACGGATGACTATCAGTACCGCGAAGACGCCCATTATCTGATCCAGCGTAAGGCGGATAGAGGCAAGGTACCACGGCCCTATGAACAGGATGCCCATACCAACGCCCTTCACCATCATGGCCGCTTTCAGATAGCGGATGTCCATCTCCGGGGAAATGAGGAGATACAGCATGAAGGTGTGCAGGAACATGAAAAAAAAGCCGAGGAGAATGAAGTATTTCAGAGGCCATTTTTTATTAAAACCAATCAGCGCCAGTACTCCGGAAAATAGGACCCCGGGCACCGTCCAAGATTGCACCTCCGCATTCACAACATTGGGGTACCTCAGCACACTCAGCGCGTACTGCGAATAGATGCTGGAGGTAGAAAGATAAATTCCAAAAAAAATAAACAGAACCGATGCGTGGATGACATTCCATTGCTTAAATGTGCTGAAATCTATCAGCTTGCGTTTCTGCCTGCCCTGCCTCAAAATGACCGCGACGAAAAGCAGAATCCCGCCGATGAGCGATATTAAAATGTAAGGAGAATTAAACCAGTTTTGCTGCTGCATAAAGCAGAGACCAAAATTGATGCTCATAAACGAAGCCGTAAACATCAGCACCGAGAGCCAGTCGATCTGATAAAGCGGGAGTTTGAAGGCGAAGCGCTTGTCATGCTGAACGATCCTTGAAAGCGCCGCGAGAACCAGCAGAAGAAACGACATTAAAAAATACGGCGACTGCCAGCTGCCGTTCTCCGCGATGACGGCAAACCAGTAAATAACCGCCTGGCTGATGCCGATGAGGTAAGGATAGATGACGGCATAAGACTTCCCGCGATCTCCCGAGGGCGAGATCACGAACATCAGCGGCAGGAACATCTCCAGGTTTGCAGCCATTTTAAAAAAGCCAATCAGCAGGCTGCAGAGTATCAGCACGGCACTGCTGTCCGTAGTGCCGCAAATGTAGGAGAGCGCCGCGAGGATGATGAGGCTCACAGATAAAATCTGCCGGGATTTAAAGCGCAATTTTATACGGAAACCAAGCAGCATACTTACCCCCATACCCACAGTCATTGCATTGTTTGCCATCATCGCCACCTCTGTGTAGGTAGCCTGCGCGCCTACGATATCCAGATAATTACCAAGATAAATGGATGAGGCACAGGAAATTACAAGCATATACACCAGGATGAGCAGAAGCATCACCGGCTTTGGCACCCAGCTGGCAAAGGGACCTTTTTCGTAGAGCATTTATTATTGCTTTAGCGTTACTCCTACATTCATCCCTGCACGGAGCTCGCGCAGGTCTTCCTGTTTATTTTTGTTGGTAAATTCTATGCGTACCGGTATTCTCTGCTGCACCTTTACGAAGTTTCCTGTGGAATTATCCACCGGGATGTTGGAGTACTTCGCCCCGGTAGCCCCGGAGATTGCCGTTACCTTTCCCTCAAATACCTTCCCGCCGAGGGCATCAACAGAGATCTCTGCCAGCCCGCCGATTTTTACATTCTCCATCTGCTTTTCCCGGTAGTTCGCCGTTACCCACATATTGCGGTTGTCCACTATGGTGGCCACCTGCTGCCCAGGGCTCAGGAGCTGCCCTACATTCACGGTGCGGCGCCCCATCACGCCGTCGTGGGGCGCGGTGATTACCGTATAAGACAGGTTAAGCTTTGCCATATCCAGGGCATTTTGCGCGCGCTTGATTTCTGCATCGTTCAGCCCGATTTTAGATTCCACCTCGTTTACCTGAAGACGGCTGCTCGCCTGGGAATTTATTACTGACTGATACTGAGATATCTGAGCCTCGAGCTGAGCGCGCTGCGCTTCGTAATCGGATTTTACCTGGTCAAACTGCTGCCGGGTAACTGCTTCATCCTGCAGAAGATTCTGGTAGCGTTTGTAATTCTGCTCCGCATTCCACAACCTCGCCTTCGCCGCCTGGATGTTTGCCCTTGCAGATTCGGCATTCATCCCGACGGTGTTGACATTGTTGGACGCCGTACGCACCGAGGCACTGGTAGAGTTCCGCGCCGCATTTGCTGCCATCAGCGCGGCTTCCGCCTGCCCCACCTGCGTCTGTATCTCCCTGTCATCCAGGATGATAAGCGTATCGCCCGCCTTTACCTGCTGATGCTCATTAAAGCGGATGTCTTTGATGTATGCGGAAACCCTTGTATTTACCGGATTGATGAACGCCTCCACCTGCGCGGCATTTGTGTAGCGCCCGTTATCCACCCCGCGGAATGCCCGGATGGTGTAGTACAGCCCCACACCTATCAGGGTGAGAATAACGGCGTTGACGATAGCCTTCTTCGCGGAGGCAGATTTGTTGGTGTTTTTCTTTTTAGGTTTTGAAGCGATGGGCTCTGCCACAGGCACCTCCCTCACCGGCTGATTTTCTTCCGCAGCCGACTGGTTTTGTATATTTTCTTCCATTTTTTATTTTTTTTTAATTGTTCAATGTTCCGCTTTCTTTCAGAAGTCTGTAGTATTGGTTTACCACATTTATCTCTGCATTGGCGTGCTGCAGCTCGGCATCCAATTTGGCATTGCTGGCATCTATTACATCCAGGATTATAGCCAGCTGGTTGTTATATTTACTTTGTATTATACGGTAATTTTCCTCTGCCAGCTGCATATTTTTTTCAAGAGTATTTCTTTGGGTAATGGCTTCGTTGTATTTGATGAACGCTGCATTTACCGCCACATTCAGCAGCCGCTCGGTTTCGTCGCGCTGCGCTTCGGCCCTTTCCCTTTCCAGCTCCAGCTGCTTTTCCCTTTTGGGAGATTTGTAGAGCTCATCGACATTAAAATTCAGCGATAGCCCCACCTGGTAGCCGGCATTGTACATATCGTGCGGGGGTATTGTGCTGATGATGGGCTTTGCCATCCTGCCGCCCGCGAAGGCAGAGACAGCCGGCACCTTGTCCGCTTTAGCGATTTCGATAGCCTTATCCTGTAGTTCCACCAGCTTGCGCCGCGCGTCCAGGGACGGGTGGTTTTGTATGCTGGCTATGTACGGCTCCAGCAGCACTGCATCCGGCACGCGTTCTTCCAGCGTTCTATCCGGCAGAATCATTATTTCATTACTTAAGCCTAGTGCTTCCGTTAGCTGATTATTCAGCACTAGGCGGTTGTTTTCGGCGACATTCAGTGCCAGTTGCAGGTTGGAGAGCTGGAGTTCCGCGCGGATGATGTCGTTCCGGGTCACCATCCCTTGTTTATAAAATTTATTGATATTTCTCAGCCGCTGCTCGGCAAGCTCTATGTTTTTTTTGTAAACATCTATCTGGTTGAGGATTTTGGAAATATCAAGATAATAGCCGAGCACAAGCAGCTTAATATTCTGCTCGCTCGCCTCATAGCTTAGGCCGGCGAGCTGCTCCTTCAGGGTCTGCGCCTGTATGCTGTTTCGTACCTTGCCACCCTTCCACAGCAGTTCCGTGGCTTCCAGGGAGTAATTGTTTCCGAAATGCGGCATTTCCAGTTTTTTTGAGTCCGAGAAATCCCTGTCGATCAGGTAGGCATCTCCCAGGTAATAGGCCTGCACTGCCAGATCAATCTTCGGGAGCATGGCGTTTTTCGCGACTTCGGTTTTCTGCCTTTCCACCGCCACATCGTAGCGTGCCACCCGCAGCGTGGGGTGGTTTTCCTTCGTAAGGCGGAACAGCTCCGGCACGGATAGCATTCGCTCAGTGGTTTGCGAAGTAAGCGCCCCTGCGGAGAGACCGATCGCCAGGAGCATCAGTTTTTTTGTAATATTCTTCATTCAGTTTCCTGATAAATTTCACTGGATAAGATGGCTTGCATCCTTTGCATTACAGCAGATACTGCGGATACATCCGCTGTCGGTATATTTTCCAAAACATCTTTGTACATACTTTGCACAAGCGGCAGCAATTTTTCCCGATAAGCTGCGCCTTCCTTCGTTAAAAAGATCAAGTTGCACCGCTTATCCCCATAGTGCTGCCTCCTGCTGATAATGTTTCTGCTTTCGAGATTGGTGATGATGGAGGTCACGCTCGCTTTGTTCCTCACCGTTTTCTCCACGATGTCCTGCTGATTCAGTCCATCCATCCGCCAGAGGATCTTCATTACCTCCAGCATCTCTATGGTAAGGTCTATATCATTGTCTCGCATCAGTTTCTGAAACCTGGAACGGGCTGCCAGCCGCAGCTGATTGATGGCCTCCATCATTTCCAGAACCTGAACCAATTCCCCGGATGCATTTTTCACGGCGCAAAAATACAATTTTAGTTTGAATTCAAACTAATTATTGAGAATCGTTATGTTAAGTTTTCTTAACAGGGTTCAGGACTTGTCGAAATAATATTTCAAAAAAATTATAAAAAAATTTGTCGGTTCCCGCTGAATATCTATCTTTGCACTCACAAAAAAGAAAGGCATAGTGCCTTTCTATCCAGATCCGGTAGTTCAGCTGGTTAGAATGCCGCCCTGTCACGGCGGAGGTCGCGGGTTCGAGTCCCGTCCGGATCGCAGAAGTTTTTCAATTTTCTTTTTCTTAAAAAAATTGATCCGGTAGTTCAGCTGGTTAGAATGCCGCCCTGTCACGGCGGAGGTCGCGGGTTCGAGTCCCGTCCGGATCGCAAATTAAGGTTCAAAACCAAACAAAGCCCTCTAAATCATACGATTTAGAGGGTTTTATGTTTTTATCAAATTTCAAAATTTGCAGATTTTCTCAAATCGTAGGGGGCAAATTCGGGTACCCAAAAAAGTGGTGATTCAGGGTAACCGAATTTTTTGTAAAAAGCCTGTCCAAAGGCATTTACAGAAAATGAACATCTTGTCTCCGGTTAAAAATAGAAATAATTTTAACCCTTTAAAAATACGATATGAATGCAAAAATTTCAATTCTCTTTTATGCTAAGAGAGCAAACCAGCATCAACGGCTTAGTGCCGATTTATATGCGCATAACAATTGATGGCAAACGCCTAGAAATAAGTTCTAAACGCTTTATTCTGCCAGAAAAATGGAATCAGGTACAAGGAAAAATGAAAGGCAATTCGGAAGAAGCCAGATCTATCAACAGTTATCTCGATATTCTAAAGGCAAAAGTTTATGATGTTCAAAAAGAAATCGTTCAAGAATCTGAACTGGTCACTTTGGAAACTCTAAAAAATAAGTTGCTTGGTAAAGAAGAAAAAAAGCGTATGCTCATTCCAATTTTCAACGACCATAATAAAAAGATGGAGCAATTGGTAGGGAAAGAATATGCAAAGGGAACATTAGGGCGTTATAAAACCTGTTTAAGCCATGTTCAGGAGTTTCTAAAATGGAAATTCAACACTTCGGACATTGACATCAAAAAGATAGATTATGCCTTTTTGAATGATTTTGAGTTTTATTTGAGAACAGAGAAAGACTGCAATAATAATTCAGCAGTAAAATATTTAAAAAACTTCGGAAAAATCATCAGAATTTGTTTAGCTAACGGTTGGATTGATAAAGATCCTTACCTTAACTATACATCCAAATTTAATGAAGTCACAAGAGTATTTCTGAATGAAGAAGAACTTCAACGCTTATCCGATAAAGATTTCAAAAACGAAAGATTGTCCTTGGTAAGGGATATATTCCTGTTCAGTTGTTATACAGGCTTGGCTTATATTGATACACAACAACTCACTCATAGCAATATCAATATAGGATTAGACGGCAATAGATGGATTTTCACGAAACGGCAAAAAACCAAAACCACATCCAATATTCCATTACTGCCACAAACGGAAACTATCATTGAGAAATACAAAAATAATCCCATGTGCTTGAATACAGGCAAACTCTTACCGATGCTGAGCAACCAGAAGATGAACGCGTACTTAAAAGAAATTGCGGATTTGTGCGGTATCAACAAAGAATTGACCTACCATATCGCAAGGCATACTTTTGCCACAACGGTTACCTTATCCAATGGTGTTTCCATAGAAAGTGTGAGCAAAATGTTGGGGCATAAGAACATTAAAACTACACAGCATTATGCCAAGATTTTAGATTCCAAAGTCAGCCAAGATATGGAACAATTAAAAACCATTTTGAAAAAGAAAGAAAAACAAAAGAAATTTGCGTAAGGAATTGGTTGTAATCTCAAATTATTATACTACAACTATACTTTAACTTTAGAATTTTTACTAAAAATCTCTACCAAAAAAGTAGAGATTTTTTTTACCCGAAGCAAAAAATATCCTCAAATTTTATAAATGAATCCAAAGTTTCGACGGTAGGAGAAACCAAAAAGTGGAAAGTTCCCATTTGCGGACGCTTATGGTAAACTTTGCGTACTTTTTGCACTCATTTCATGGCATAATTTTAAAACATAAAAGCCTATTTTATTGAAAGAGGAAAACTTCCCTAGCCTTACTTCTCTTAGTTTTCTCCCTTTCAACAAAATGCGACGACAGCGAAGATTTTTTTTAAAATTAATTCTTCTAATTTAGAATCTTAATTAATTTTAACTTTTGTTTTGAATAATCTCCTTTTTCCGTTGTTTTATAAAATCTGTAGGACGAATACCATTAATTTCCAAAAACAAATCTGAAAAATTTTGTCGCGAAGATATACCACATTCATCTGCCAAACCCTGCACCGAGTATTCCAAAACTTTAGAATCATTATACATCAGTTCTGTAATGTAATTAATTCTTAAAGCAGAAAGATATTTATTAAAGTTCACGCCCATCACATCATTAATATATTGTGAGAGATAAGTGGTATTAGTTTGAAAGGTTTCCGCAAGTTGTGGCAGGGTAATTCCTTTTTCTTTAAACTTTCTTGAATCTTCAAATTCTTTTAGTTTTTCAGCCAAATCAGTAAAAATTTCTCTACTTATTACGGCTTTACTTTGTTGTGGTATATTTTCGTAAGAAACTGTGGGTGTTCTTTGGTGGGTTTGTAACCTTTCTTCTAATTCTGCATATTTCTTTCTAATGTCCTTTTCTTTTTGATACAGCTTCCACGCAGTAAAAATTAATCCTATGACAGCGATTATCAACAATACTATTGCACCTAAGCTCCAGTGGTTTTGGGTTTCAAGTTTACCCTTCGCATCCTCTAAAATTTGAGTGTCATACTCCTTATGTACCTTGGCAGAAAGAAAGGGAAATTCTCTCGCTAAAATACTGTCGGCTTTTAGCAGGTTTTTGGAATAATACAATTCCTGCTTCTCATCTTGTTTCTCTTTGGCTAACTTTATAAGCAGGTCATAGTTTTCTCTCAGCTCCGGCATAATAAAACTATGCTTTTGAAAAATAGAATCTACTTTCCTAAATTGAATTATGGCATCTTCCTGTTTTCCGGTGGCCAAATAACTCTTCCCAATATAGAAATCAGCCACGGAAATCCATGCCAAGTCATTATTCTTCTTAAGTTCGGGAAGGGCGCGTTTAAGCTGGGTAATAGCCTCGCTATAATTTCGGCCATGGTAGGCAATAATGCCTTTACATTTATGGAAGTATGCCAGTTCCAATGGGAATTCTTTTGATATTCCGATAAATGCAATCCCGGCATTCAATAAAGAATCTGCCTTTTTGTAATTCTTTTCATGCCTGTAGCAAATGGCAAGCTGGTGTAGGCTGTTAAGATACCCTTTGCTGTTATTATAAATTTCGTTAGGATGAAAATTTCCTTTGGCTTTTGGTTCAAAATAATCAATACATTCTTCAAAGTGCTTTATAGCTTCTTCATAATAACCTAGATAACTTTTTACGACGCCAATATGGTAAATGATTTTATTTTTTTGATAGGCATCCGAACCTTTTTTAGAATATAATGTACCCCTAAACTCAGACCACGAGTTAAGTTTAAAAAAAAGAATTAATTTTAACTCGTAAAAAGATGAAAAAACAAAGACGAAAATTTACTCCAAGCTTCAAGGCACAGGTTGCCCTCGAAGCACTGAAAGAAAGGCAAACGTTGGCAGAATTAGCCTCCCGGTTCGAAGTCCATCCCCAGCAAATCCAAAACTGGAAGAAGGAATTTTTAAGCAAGTCCGAGCAGGTTTTTGCTTTAGAAAAGAAAAAAGAACACTCCGCCGGGAAAGAGGAAAAGCTCTATCAGAAAATCGGGCAGCTGCAGATAGAAATCGATTTTCTAAAAAAAAACTTAGGGATGCTCGAGGAATAAAGGAAAGACAGGAAATGATAGACAGGAAGCACCGGCTGAGCATCCGCAAACAGTGCGATTTACTATGCATCAACAGGAGTAATTTGTATTATAGTCCGCAAAGAGAACGCGATGCGAATTTAATCTTGATGACGGAAATCGATAAAATCCACCTGAAATATCCCAGTTTTGGCATCCGAAGGATCACCCGGGAACTCA